>CAVOWT010000003.1:0-1285000 GCA_963700235.1 uncultured Acidimicrobiaceae bacterium | reverse complement strand
TGCGCCGCAGAGGGTAACAGCCCCGTACACGAAAAGCCTTGGTCTCCGATTGGATTTCCCGAGTAGCGCCGGATCCGGGAAAGCCGGCGTGAATCTGCGAGGACCACCTCGTAAGGCTAAGTACTCACAGGCGACCGATAGTGAACTAGTACCGTGAGGGAAAGGTGAAAAGTACCCCGGGAGGGGAGTGAAATAGTACCTGAAACCGTTGACTTACAATCAGTCAGAGCGTCGTCAGCACTATGTGCTGGCCGTGATGGCGTGCCTTTTGAAGAATGAGCCAACGAGTTACGGTGTGTGGCGAGGTTAACCAGCGATGGGGAGCCGAAGCGAAAGCGAGTCTTAATAGGGCGAATTAGTCGCATGCTGTAGACCCGAAGCCGAGTGAGCTAGCCATGGGCAGGCTGAAGCGGGGGTAAGACCCCGTGGAGGGCCGAACCCACCCTGGTTGAAAACAGGGGGGATGACCTGTGGTTAGGGGTGAAAGGCCAATCAAACTCGGTGATAGCTGGTTCTCCCCGAAATGCATTTAGGTGCAGCGTCGGGCGTTCAGCATCGGAGGTAGAGCACTGAATGGGCAAGGGGGCCTACAAGCTTACTGACCCCAATCAAACTCCGAATGCCGATGCTTTAGAGCCTGGCAGTGAGACTACGAGGGATGAGCTTCGTTAGTCGAGAGGGAAACAGCCCAGACCGCCAGCTAAGGCCCCTAATTATTGACTAAGTGGAAAACGATGTGGGAACGCGAAGACAGCCAGGAGGTTGGCTCAGAAGCAGCCATCCTTAAAAGAGTGCGTAATAGCTCACTGGTCGAGTGGTCCTGCGCGGACAATGTAACGGGGCTCAAGTCAATAGCCGAAGCTGCGGATTTCCATTCCGCCCGAGTTTCGATGCCGAATGCGGTTCGCCGCGGACAGTGTCGATAATCGCTCGGGAGTCACGGGGTGGGAGTGGTAGGGGAGCGTCGATCCTGCTGAGAAGCGGCGGTGGAAACCGTCGTGGAGCGAGGTCGAGTGAGAATGTTGGTATGAGTAGCGAGAGAGGGGTGAGAAACCCCTCCGCCGTAAGCCCAAGGGTTCCTGGGGAAGGCTAATCCTCCCAGGGTAAGTCGGGAGCTAAGGCGAGGCCGAGAGGCGTAGTCGATGCACAACTGGTTGATATTCCAGTACTTCCGTGTCCGCGCCCAATCCAATACCGGTGTCCTAAGGGGCTGTCCTTCGGGGCGAACCGACCGACCCGGAGGCGGATAGCGAAGGAGGGACGCAGGAGGGTAGGTGAGCCCAGGCGTTGGTTGTCCTGGGGTAAGCGTGTAGGGAGAGGTCTAGGCAAATCCGGACCTCATCAATCCTGAGACGCGATGCCGAGCCACACCAGGTGAAGTCACTAATCCCATGCTGCCGAGAAAAGCTTCTAGCGAGCTGGCACGGAACCCGTACCCCAAACCGACACAGGTGGGCGGGTAGAGAATACCAAGGCGATCGGGAGAACTGTGGTTAAGGAACTCGGCAAAATACCTCCGTAACTTCGGGAGAAGGAGGGCCTCACTAGGATGAAGAACTTCGCGTTCCGAGTCTGAAGAGGCCGCAGAGAATAGGGGAAAGCGACTGTTTACTAAAAACACAGGAGCGTGCGAAGTCGTAAGACGATGTATACGCTCTGACGCCTGCCCGGTGCCGGAAGGTTACGGGGAAGGGTTAGCCCTCGGGCGAAGCTCTGAACCTAAGCCCCGGTAAACGGCGGCCGTAACTATAACGGTCCTAAGGTAGACGCCCCGGATCGTGCCGGGGTCTGCCCCTAGCGAGAGCGATCTCGCATAGTGCAGCTGGCTATATGCTGGAAACTCCGAGTATCCGACGGTACTAAGTCATGTCACAACCTCTTCGTAGGGTCGTGACGTGAAAAGTGAAAATCCGTTCGGTGCGGACAATCAGCAGGAAAGGCCAGTAACCGCGCAGTGGGTTGTCGGCTTTGTCGACGGCGAAGGCTGCTTCAGTGTTCCGATCTTTCGGAATCACACGTATCGCCTCGGTTGGCAAGCTCAACCGAGCTTCACGGTGGTTCAGTCAGCTCGAAGCTTGAGTGCAATGCACTCATTGGAGCGGTACTTCGGATGTGGTGTTGTCGGTCGCAATAAGCGGCAAGACAACCATCGGGAGGATCTCTACTTTTTCAGAGTTAAGCGTTCCGATTTGTCAAAATGCATCATTCCGTTTTTCGAAGTGAATCCACTGGTAACGGCGAAGCAAATCGACTTTGCAAAGTTTGCGGAGGTCGTACGCATGATGGAGCAGGGCATTCATCTTTCGGTGGATGGCCTGTCGCAGATTGCTGCGATTTCTCAAACAATGAATCGTCGAAAGCCGTCGCGGTTTCTGGAATCCTCAGAGGCCATACGCCAGCCTTCTCAGTACGACAACTGAGAAGAAGATATGGTCCTAGCCTCATGGCGACATGGGGAGTTCCTAGAGCGAAATTCCTTGTCGGGTAAGTTCCGACCTGCACGAATGGCGTAACGACTTTCCTACTGTCTCAACCACAGACCCGGCGAAATTGAAGTACGAGTAAAGATGCTCGTTAGCTGCATCAGGACGGAAAGACCCCGTGGACCTTTACTACAGCTTGCTGTTGAGTTTTAGTACATATTGTGTAGGATAGGTGGGAGACTTTGAAGCATTGGCGCCAGCCAGTGTGGAGTCAACCTTGAAATACCACCCTTTATGTGCCGGAACCCTAACCTCGGTCCGTTATCCGGATCAGGGACAGCGTCAGGTGGGTAGTTTGACTGGGGCGGTCGCCTCCTAAAGTGTAACGGAGGCGCCCAAAGGTTCCCTCAGGCTGGTTGGCAATCAGCCGTCGAGTGCAATGGCACAAGGGAGCTTGACTGCGAGACCTACAAGTCGAGCAGGTGCGAAAGCAGGGCATAGTGATCCAGCGGTTGCTTGTGGAAGCGCCGTTGCTCAACGGATAAAAGGTACCCCGGGGATAACAGGCTCATCTTCCCCAAGAGTCCATATCGACGGGAAGGTTTGGCACCTCGATGTCGGCTCGTCGCATCCTGGGGCTGAAGCCGGTCCCAAGGGTTGGGCTGTTCGCCCATTAAAGCGGTACGCGAGCTGGGTTTAGAACGTCGTGAGACAGTTCGGTCCCTATCCGATGCAGCCGTAGGAGATTTGAGGAAGGCTATCCCTAGTACGAGAGGACCGGGATGGACGAAGCTCTCGTGTGTCAGTTGTCCTGCCAAGGGCACTGCTGATTTGCGACCTTCGGGTGGGATAAGCGCTGAAAGCATCTAAGCGCGAAGCTCGTTCCAAGATGAAATCTCCCACAGGGTTAACCTGGTAAGGCCCGTGGCCAGACGACCACGTTGATAGGCCGGAAGTGTACGTGCGGTAACGCATTCAGCTGACCGGTACTAATCGGCCGAGGGCTTGGGAACTTGCTCGTGCTCGCTATGGAACGCTCAGGGCTGACCGGTCTCGGTCACGCCGGGCTCGGATGTCGACCCCGCCGGGCCGGCCTCGTCGGGCCCCGGAGAGCGCACAGTTTCCGGTGGCCATGGCGGCGGAGAGACACCCGTTCCCATTCCGAACACGGCAGTTAAGCCCGCCAGCGCCGATGGTACTTGGGGGGTAGCCCCCTGGGAGAGTAGGACGCCGCCGGGATTTCTCCAGACAATGCCCACCGTTCGACGGTGGGCATTGTCGCGTGGCGGGGGACATCCGGGGGACATCGGGCGTCCGAGATCTCGTGGCTGTTGCGTCCGAGCAACCCCGGCCCGGACGTCAGTACGACGCCCCGAACGTACCGAACGGCACCAGGGCGGCGGCCAGCTCAGAGAGGGAAGAGGCCGTGGCGTTGACCGTCCGGGACAGCGATCGCAGGGTGAGCTCGGGAATGGTGCCGTCCGCCTTCTGGTCGGGGGGCCCGAGAGCGGTTACCTCTGCGGTCAGGGTGGCGAAGTCCTGGCCCACCGAGGCGGCCAGCGACGGGGAGACTCGGCGGGCCAGAGGCTGGATGGCCGCATAGGCGGTCTGGGCGGCTTCGACGGTGGCGGCGATGTCCACGGCGTCCAGGTGAGAGGAGACCTCCTCGTGGCCGGGGATGGCCACGACATCGACCCAGCCCAGCTCGCCGACGGCGGTGGTTCCGATGACTACTGGGGCCAGCACCTCCCGTGACAGCAGGTAGTCGGCCACCCGGGCCTGAGCCACCACCCCGGTCATGTCGGTTTGCGCATCGGTGGGTAGCGTCGACCACAGGGCGCCTTCGACGGCGTGGAGGCCGGCCAGGGTCTGGCCGGGGGCCACCATCGAGGGCTGTTCGTCCAGCGTGTCGGCGATGACCGGGTCAGCGGACTCCAACAACATCCGGATCCCGTCGTAGGCGGCCTGGGCCGACAGTTCGTCGGTCCGAGCCGCGGGGATGTCATCCGACGAGAGGTCTCCCCGGAGGCGGTCGACATCGGCCACCAGGGAGCCGGCGTCGATGCCGATGGTGGTCCGGTACGCAGCCGAGGCCGCTCGGGCCAGTGAACGTTCCGTTCCGGCCAGGGAGTGGTCCGAGTTGGTCAGGCGGGCCGTGGACGAGGAAGGGTTCAATGACGGGCGGGCCTGAGACGTCGGGGTGCAGGCCGCCACCAGGACGGAAACCGCGGCCAACGCAACCGTCGCCGTCGCCAGGGCCGTCGGCGGCCGTCGAATCCGGGTGAGGTTCACCACCATCCCTCCGACCCGGCCGCCGGGACCAGCGGACCGATGTCCGGGTATCGGCGGGTCCGAGTGGCGACGGGTCCGGGTACCGACGGGTGCAGGAAGGAGCGCGGGAAGGAGCGCGGGATTCCCAAAGCGTCCGACGTTGGTCTCACGATGGGGGCCAAGGGTAGGGGACCGGTCGCCGGCCCGGACGGCGCCCCACCGACTCGAGGGCCATGGCAGGGCCCGGAAGGGGGCGGATAGGGTCCCGGGGCCAGGGCACGGTGCCGGTACACTCGGGCCATGGCAACGGGCACTCCCTCTGGTTCGCCGCGCCCGCGAGGATCGGGATCCGGCAAGGGGCGGCCTCCGGGCCGCTCCGGGGCCGGGCGGGGCACCGGCGGAGGTAACTCGGGGGCCGACCGGAGTGCTGCAGGTCGCGGCCGGACCGGCAACCCGGCCACCTCGCCCCGAGGTTCCTCGTCATCAGGACCCTCGGCGCCGACGGGTCGGGCAGCCCCGGGCCGCGGCGGGCCGAGTCGGGAAAGGGCCCCGGGCCGGAAGCCCGCCAATCCCGCCGGGTCCACCAGTACCGGAGACCGCCGGAACTCCACCGACACCACCAAGCCGGCCAACCGGAGGACCAACCAACGGAGGGACCAACGGAGCGGTGACAACAGCGGGAACAGCCGTCGGACCGCCAGCAGCAGCGGCAGTGGCAGCAGCAGCGGCAGTGGCAGCAGCAGCGGGCGTGGCAGCAGCAGCGGGCCGCGATGGCCCGAGTCCTCCGGGCCGAATCGGACGTCTCGATCGCCGGTGAGTCGCAAAGGCTGGGGGAGCGTGGCCCGCCGGGGTGCCAGCACCGTCCGAGACGGCACTGCCGACCACGGGCCCGACCAGGACACCCCCGAGGGACGACGCCGGGCCCGGACCCGCACCGACGAGTTCGTCCCCGAGCAGTGGGTGCGCACCGATCGCCGGTCAACAGGTGACGCGGTCCGGGCGGCCGCATTGAGGCCCCCGGCGCACCGCTCGGTGGCGCCTCCGGCCGCGCTGCCCCCCGACATCGCCAACGAGCTGGCCTCGGCGGCCGGACCGGACTGGAACCACCTCCGGGACCGGATCACCGAGCGGATGGCGGCCGGCATCGGTGCCTACGAGCGCGAGCGCTACCGCGATGCGTCTCGGATCCTGCGGACCGTGGTGGACGCCGTACCCACGGCACCCTCGGCGCGGGAGTTGCTGGGGCTCAGCCAGTACCACCAGGGCTACTGGAAGGCGGCCCTCCCGAACCTGGAGGCCTTCGCCGCGCTGACGGGCTCCGTCGACCAACACCCGGTGCGCATGGACTGTCACCGGGCCCTCGGACGGCCCAAGAGGGTCGAGGCGCTCTTCACCGAGCTGCGCCAAGGATCGCCGGACCCCGAGGTCCTCTCCGAGGGCCGACTGGTGCTGGCCGGGACGAGGGCCGACGGGGGCGATCTCACCGGAGCGGTGACGCTGCTGGTGGAAGCCGGGGCCGGCCGGCTGGTCCGCAACCCGGCCGAACGGCACCTCCGCCAGTGGTACGTGCTCGGGGACCTGATGGAGCGGTCCGGAGAGCTTCCCAAGGCCCGCGAGCTGTTCCTGCGCATCAGCTCCGTCGACCCCGACGCCTACGACGTGGCCGAGCGACTCGAGTCGCTGGGTCCGCCCACCCGGGCCCGCCGGACCCCGACCACACCTCGGCGAAGCCCCACCGCACCCAAACGTACGAAGAACCGGCCACGCGGCGCCCATTAAGCTTGGCCCCATGAATCTCGAACAACTCCTCGGTAACGAGGCCGATTCGCTGCTCAACCACGTGGCCAAAGCCTTTCCGGCCGAACACCTTTCGTTGCCCGGGCCCGACCACTTCGACGAGATCTTCATCGACTCGGACCGGCCCGCCACCGTCCTGCGGAACCTGGGTTCGGTCTACAGCCACGGCCGCCTGGGCGGTACCGGCTACCTCTCGATCCTGCCCGTCGACCAGGGCATCGAGCACTCGGCCGCGGCCAGCTTCGCCAAGTTCCCGGCCTACTTCGATCCGGCCCGGCTCTGCGATCTCGCCCTGGCCGCGGACTGCAACGCCATCGCCACCACGCTCGGGGGACTGGGCATCGTGTCCCGCCGGTACGTCCACAAGATCCCCTTCATCGTGAAGCTCAACCACAACGACTTCCTCAACTATCCGAACACCTACGACCAGGTGATGTTCTCGGGCGTGGGCCAGGCCTCCGATCTCGGGGCCGTCGGGGTCGGTGCGACCATCTACTTCGGCTCCGAGGGCGCCGACCGCCAGATCGTCGAGGTGTCGAAGGCCTTCGCCGAGGCCCACCGGCTCGGGATGTTCACGGTGCTGTGGTGCTACCTGCGGAACTCGGCCTTCAAGCAGGGCGACACCGACTACCACCTCTCGGCCGATCTCACCGGCCAGGCCAACCACCTCGGGGTCACCATCGAGGCCGACATCATCAAACAGAAGCAACCCGAGAACAACGGCGGGTACAACGCCCTGTCCTTCGGGAAGACCGACCCCCTGGTGTACAGCCAGCTCACCACCGACCACCCCATCGACCTGACCCGCTGGCAAGTGGTCAACTGCTATGCCGGCCGGATTCCCCTCATCAACTCCGGCGGCGAGTCCAAGGGGGCCGACGACCTGGCCCAGGCGGTACGCACCGCAGTCATCAACAAGCGGGCCGGGGGAGCGGGGCTCATCGTGGGCCGCAAGGCCTTCCAGCGGCCCACCGAGGAAGGTGCGGCGCTCATCCACGCCATCCAGGACGTCTATCTGGATCGGGCCGTGACCATCGCCTAGCCGTTGCCTGACCGCCGACCCGACGACCGCCGACCCGACCGACCCGACCGACCCGACCGGCCAGCCGGGCAGAGGGTCGGGCGCTCAGACCTGTCAGGGCTCCCGGAGGAGCCGGCCCGGGGTGAACCGAGTGGCCGCCACGGCGGGGGGGATGGCCAGGAGATTGGCCATCACAAGGACGCCGCAGGCCAGGTCACCGACGAACCACAGTGGCACGACGGCCACCGGCACCACACCCAGGTTGCCGGCGAACAGGTTCCAAGTGGCCCCGCCCGAGCACGACGCCCAGTGGGAGCCCGATGACCGTGCCCACCAGGGCCACGGCGGTGGCCTGCCAGGACACCGTCGAGATGACCTGACGGTTCACGAATCCGAGGACCTTCAAGAGTCCGACCTCGCGCCGGCGACGGGACACGCTCACCACGAGGAGATGCGTCAGGGTGGCGGCGCCGAACACGGCCAGCATGATTCCGAAGATGAGTGGGAAGTTGACCGCTTCGCCGAAGTTGACCAGCGAGGTGGGTGTGACAGGCACGGTGGCGTTGTACTGGTAGGCGGCCAGGTAGTGACGGATCGCCGCCTGGCCCTGGGGCCCGGAGACGAAGCTGACCCGGACCCCGTTGCTCTGCTTGTCGGAGACCGCCTGCTGGCACAACGACTGTTGGGGCCCAGGCGGACACAACGCGTGTACAAGCCCGGCCGTGTTCAACAGGGCCCCGGTGCCTAGGCTGACGAACCCCCCAGTTCGGGGAAGGAGATCTGCGACACCACGACGTAGGGCACGGTTCGTTGATGGCCCGAGTGGAGGGTCACGGTGACAGGGACCACGGAGCCGAGGTGTGCGCCGATCGAGCGCATGGTCGTGCCGCCCAGTCCGATCTCGTCGTCACCGGTGGGAGGATGGCCATCGATGGTCGAGAAGAGCAGAGATCCTCGCACCACCGTTCCGACAATGGACCCGACGTCGCGATGGTCGACGGAGATCTCACCGGCTCCCACCCCCGTGGTGATCCCGACCACCGCATGGTCGCGCCCCAGGCTGGCGAGGAGGCCCGGGCTCGTCGTTTGGAAGCTCAGCTGCTCCGGGTCGCCCCACAGCCGAGGCGTGGCGGTGAGATGGCCGAGGCTGGCCCCAAAGACTCCCGTCCCGCAGAGGGCGACGACGGCCAGCACCACTCCGAGCAGGGCGGACCCGAGCGGAACCGTGGTCCGGCCCGATCTCCGCTCGACGGCGTTCCGCACCCCGATCACCGCGCTGGGCGGAGCACCCAGGGCCGCCACTTTCGTCACCGTGGCCGAGGGGCGCGAGGAGGTGGACCGGTTGTCCACCCGCGGTGCGCGCGCCGACCGCATCGTCGGCCACACCCCGAGCGCCAGGACCGCCACCACGATGGCGAGCGCCCCGAGGGGGAGCACGAGAGCGTCGAACGTGAAACCGGTGGAGACCTCGGCGATGCGTGCCTCTCCCAGCGGTGCGAGCGGGGAGAGGGCCACGGCCACGAGTACGGCCCCGCAGGCCCCCACTACGCCTACGAGCAGGTTTCGGGCCGTCCCCAGCGCCTGCAACTGGCGGTGGTCGGCGCCCATGGCTGCCAGCGTCGGAAAGTCCTCGCTCTCCAGGCTGGTCTGGCGGGAGAGGGCCTGTCCGATGACGGCCAGTCCGACCAGTCCGGCCAGGGCGGCAAGGACCCACCACCCGATGCCCTGGGGGTGAATGGAGTTCTCGACCGACGTGGCCAGCCCCACCTGGTTGGAGGCCCCCACCGATCCGGTACCTAGGTTCAAGGCGTCGACATCGTTGTCGAATCGGGACAGATCCGCGGTACCTCGCCGAAGCCGGACCAGGTACTGGTAGTCGAAGGCGGTCCGGGGCAGCACCCTGCGGGCAAAGGCCTGGTCGGTGTAGAGCAGGTAGACCGGCGCTGATCCGGAGGGAAACTCGAACTCGCTGGCCTCGATCCCGACCACATGGAAGGCCACCTCCGGTCCGGTCGGAGGGGGTAGGCCCACGTTGGGATTGTTGTAGGCCGCTCCCTCGGATGGTGCCTCGAACGGGACACTGACCACCGATCCGACGTGTACCCCGTCGTCCTGTTGCAGGGTGAACGACGCCAGCACCTGGTCGGGGACGGATGGGTCGGGAAGGTGGCCCGAGATGAGCTTGAAGGGTGTCGGACCGGCGGGAGGGGTGACCGCCACCCCGAAACCGTTGGGATTGATCGAGACGTGGCACGAGCAGGTCGGCGTGCCCGTATCGGGGATGACCATCTCGGTGGCGGAGACCACTCCGGGCAGGGTGGACACCTTCGGGACGGGCTGGCTGGCGTAGACGATGGCGTCGTAGCCGTGGGCGGCGACGAAGGTGGGAAACGCTGCTTCGGTACGACGCCCGGCGGCCGAGGCCGCCAACACGAAGCCTCCCACCACGCTGACCAGCGCGGCCATGACCAGCCATGTGCGCCATCGGGACCGGAGCTGGGCACGAAATGCGAATCGCACAACTCCCACCACGCCCTCCTCGCCGCTCTCGCCGTTTTCCGCCGTTCCTGCCGGTGAGGTCATTATTGGGCTGCCGGGGCCTGGCGCCAAGGGGGCCAGCCTGCGGCAATCCGTCGTAGTAGCACCCCGTTCCGACGTGATTCGAGGGGATTCGACGGATCAGAGGGCGGGGCGGGGCGGGTGTTCGATCGACGAAAGGGACCGAAGCCCGTCCTGTCGGCCCGGTAGATCGCTCCGACCGGGGGCACCGGCGTTAGACTCGTCTCCGGCACCGAAACCGGGGCCTTGGGTGTTGTACCGGGCGAACACCGACGCAAACCAGAAATCCAGCAGCGCCGAGTACGTGTCCGGCGACTGAGCGCGGTGCATCAGCACGATGAGCAGTACGAAGAGGAGCACGGTGTCCGACACCACCACCGACCCGAAATCCCCCCACCTGGTCGACCGCGTGGTCATCCGGTTCGCCGGTGACTCCGGCGACGGCATGCAGCTCGCCGGCGACCGGTTCACCACCACATCGGCGCTGCTCGGCAACGACCTGGCCACGTTCCCCGACTTCCCGGCCGAGATCCGGGCGCCGGCCGGGACGCTGGCCGGGGTGTCGGCCTTTCAGGTCCACATCTCCGACCACAACATCTCGACCCCGGGAGACTCGCCCAACGTCCTGGTGGCCATGAACCCGGCCGCCCTGCGGGCCAACATCGATTCCCTCCCCAAGGGGGCCACGGTGATCGTGAACGTGGACGCCTTCGAGGAGCGGAACCTGGCCAAGGCCGGGTACGAGGCCAGCCCGTTGAGCGACGGATCCCTGTCGGCCTACACCGTCTACGAGGTCCCCATGACCTCCATCACCACCGAGGTGTCCAAGGAGGCCGGCGTCAAGCCACGGGACGCAGAGCGGTCGAAGAACTTCTTCGCCCTGGGTCTGATCAGCTGGCTGTACACCCGCCCCATCGAAGCCACCGAGGAGTGGATCCAGCAGAAGTACGCAGGCAAGCCCCTGGTCATGGAAGCCAACCTCCGGGCCGTGAAGGCCGGTTTCCACTTCGGGGAGACGGCGGAGCTCTTCGAGTCCTCC
This sequence comes from uncultured Acidimicrobiaceae bacterium, assembly GCA_963700235.1. GTDB lineage: Bacteria > Actinomycetota > Acidimicrobiia > Acidimicrobiales > RAAP-2 > Bog-756. The sequence continues at coordinate 1,273,890 of CAVOWT010000003.1, read as the reverse complement.
TACGAGGTCAGACCGGCCGCCCTCGACCCGGGCGAGTACGTGAACGTCACGGGCAACACCGCCACCGCCTGGGGCCTCATCGCCGCTGCCACCCGGGCCGGCCTCCCCCTGTTCCTCGGCACCTATCCGATCACCCCGGCCTCGGACATCCTCCACGAACTGTCGAAACACAAGCAGTTCGGTGTGCGCACGTTCCAGGCCGAGGACGAGATCTCCGGCATAGGCGCCGCGCTGGGCGCCGCCTTCGGAGGCTCTCTCGGTGTCACCACCACCTCGGGCCCGGGGGTGGACCTGAAGTCGGAGACCATGGGCCTGGCCGTCAGCCTCGAGCTTCCGCTGTTGATCATCGACATCCAGCGGGGCGGACCCTCCACCGGCCTGCCGACCAAGACCGAACAGGCCGACCTGCTCCATGCCATGTACGGTCGGCACGGCGAGTCACCGCTCCCCATCGTGGCGGCGAAGACCCCGTCCCACTGCTTCGAGGCCACGGTCGAAGCGGTCAGGCTGGCCGTCAAGTACCGCACGCCGGTGATCCTGCTCTCGGACGGCTATCTGGCCAACGGCACCGAGCCGTGGCGGCTGCCCGACCTCGACGACCTGCCCGACATCGACCCGGGCTTCGCCGAGGCGACGAACCACGTCGATGCCGACGGCCATGAGGTGTTCTGGCCCTACATCCGTGACACCGAGACACTGGCGCGGCCGTGGGCCCCACCCGGGGTACCGGGCCTGGAGCACCGCATCGGCGGGTTGGAGAAGGCCGACGGCTCCGGCAACGTGGCCTACGACGGCCCGAACCACGAGCGGATGACCAGGCTACGAGCGGCCAAGATCGCCGGGATCGCCCACGACATCCCCCCGACCGACGTCGACGACGAGGACGGGGCCGAGGTACTGGTGATCGGCTGGGGATCCACCTACGGCGCCATCGCCGCCGGAGTGCAGCGGGTCCGTGCCCGCGGGCACAAGGTGGCACAGGCCCACCTGGTCCACCTGAACCCCTTCCCGGCCGACCTCGGGGACGTCCTGAGCCGCTACAAGCGGGTGCTGGTCCCCGAGGTGAACCTGGGCCAGCTGAGCCGCCTGATCCGGGCCGAGTACCTGGTGGACGCCATCTCGTTCACCCAGGTCCAGGGCATCCCGTTCCGGGCCGCGGCCATGGAGGCGGCCATCCTCCAACAGATCGACGGGACGGCCGAGCGTGATGCCGGCGCCATTGCCGCCGGTGAACCCGATGGGGACGGCGTGGACCAGGCCCGGTCCACAGGAAACGGAAAGGTGTCCGATCGATGACCGACCTGGTCGATGCACAGAACAGCTCCGCCGGGGCCCCCACAGCTCCGGTGGCCGTACCGGAGGCCGTTCCGGTGACCACCCGCAAGGACTGGTCCTCGGACCAGGAGGTCCGCTGGTGCCCCGGCTGCGGGGACTATTCGATACTGGCCGCGGTGCAGATGCTCATGCCCGACCTCGGCGTCCGCCGCGAGTCCACGGTGTTCCTCTCCGGGATCGGCTGTGCCGCCCGCTTTCCGTACTACATGGACACCTACGGAATGCACTCCATCCACGGCCGGGCGCCGGCCATCGCCACCGGCCTGGCCACCACCCGACCGGATCTGGACGTGTGGGTGGTGACCGGTGACGGAGATGCCCTGTCCATCGGCGGCAATCACCTCATCCACGCGCTCCGCCGCAACGTGAACATCACCATCCTGCTGTTCAACAACCAGATCTACGGACTGACCAAGGGGCAGTACTCACCGACATCGGAGGTGGCCAAGGTCACCAAGTCGACGCCGTTCGGCTCGCTCGAACAGCCCTTCAACCCCCTCAGCCTGGCCCTGGGGGCCGAGGCCGGGTTCGTGGCCCGGACCCACGACATGGACCGCAAGCACATGATGGAGACCTTCCGTCGGGCCCACGCCCACAAGGGGGCGTCCTTCGTCGAGATCTACCAGAACTGCAACGTGTTCAACGATGGTGCCTTCGAACAGATCACCGGCAAGGAGCACCGTTCCGACATGCTCATCCCGTTGGTCCACGGCGAGCCGATCCGGTTCGGTGCCGAGGGCCAGTTCGGCGTGGTCAACCACCCGGACGGATCCGTGGAGGTGGTCGATGTGGCCGAGGTCGGCGAGTCGGCCCTGCTGGTCCACGACGAGCACCGGGACAACCCGGGCCTGGCCTTCCAACTCAGCCGGCTGTCGCGAGGGCCCTATGAACCCACTCCCATCGGGATCTTTCGGGACGTGGACCGACCCGACTACGGATCGGAGATGGCCCGCCAGATCGACGAGGCCACCGAGCGGCGCGGGCCCGGGGGACGTTCGGGCCCTGCTGCGTTCGGGCTCGTCGTGGACCGTCGAGTAAGACCGGCCTGACCAGGCCCTGCGGCCGAGCCGGTTCGCCGAAGGTCAGCCCCATGAGCACCTACGTGGCCATGCTGCGGAGCATCAACGTGGGCGGCCGTAATCGCATTGCCATGCGTGATCTCGAGCAGCTGGTCACGTCGCTCGGGTTCGGCCGGGTGGCCACCTACCTGCAGAGCGGCAATCTGGTCTTTACTGGGACCGGGTCTCCGGCCGCTACCGGCCGGACCATCGAACAGGGGATCACGGCCGAGTTCGGCCTGGACGTCCCGGTCATCGTGCGGAGCAGGGCCCAGTTCACCCGGGTCCTGGCCGGGAGCCCCTATGTCCGTCCGGATCTCGATCCCACCACCCTGCACGTGACCTTCCTGGCCGAATCCCCTCCACCCGAACGGATCCGGCGCCTGGCCGAGGTGGCCGAGTCGGGGGCGTCGGGCAGCACGTTCGGCCTCGACCGCTTCGAGATCGCCGGTGACGCCGTCTATCTCCACTGTCCCGGTGGCTACGGCGAGACCAAGCTCAACAACTCCTTCTTCGAGCGCCGACTGAAGCGTGACGGCGACGACCCGCAACTGGCGGACGGTGACGGCGCTGGCCGATCTGGTGTCCCGGGCCGGCCGGAGGCGCCCGGACGAGTAGGCGGGACGGGACGGGCCGGGGCGGATCGGATCGGGGCGGGACGGGACGGGACGGAGCGGGCGGCCAGGCACGGCAACCGATGGCTTCGTCAGGGAGCGGTGTACTGGCCCGGTCCCGTGTACGTGGCGTAGTCACCGTCGGCGTTCATGACCATGCAGAACTGGGCGCTGGGACACGAAACCGAGAGCCCGACGCCGGGGTACTCGGTGGCGGCCGGAATCACCCGGGTCGGCCCTGACCACGTCTTCCCGTTCCACACCATGACCGCACCGCTGTCGTCGACGGCGACGCAGAACGAGGCGGAGGGGCAGGAGACGGCGTCCAGCTGACGGCCCGGATCCAGTGTCTGGCGGGAGGTCCAGGTGTGGTCCGCACCCCTGACGACGATGTCGTCCCCGTTGACGACGGCGCAGAGTGAGGTGGTCGGGCAGGATATGGCCACCGGCACCGCCGCGCCCGGCGCCAGCGATGCGGTCCACGGTGCGGCTTCCTCCGACCAGGTGTCGCCGTTCCAGTCGAGCACCGACGATCCGACCACGGCGGTGCAGGAGGTGGTGGTCGGGCAGGAGACGCCGACGCGGCCCGACTGGTACAGCGAGACCGTCCCAGCGGAAGGGGCGAGCGCCTGAGGTCCACCGAACGCCTGGGCCGGCAGCCATCTCCCGTTCTGCATGGTGAAGGTGTGGCCGGTGTTGTCCACGACGGCACAGAGGAACGGGGTGGGACACGACACCGCGGCGGTGCGTGAGCCGGGGTGCCCCGTCCCCGGGTCGGACGGATTGGTCGGCAGAGCCGGGGCGGGCCCCAGAGGGGCCGGTGTCGACCAGGTGGTGCCGTCGCCGGTGCTCACATGGTCGGAACCGTCCACGATGACGCACAGCGGTCCTGAGGTGCAGACCACGACGGGCAGGACCGGGGCCGCTACCGGTCCTGCGGCCGGTGCCGGAAAGTACACGGACGGATCGGACCAGGCCGCTCCGTCCCACGACTGGGTTACTCCCGACCCGGTCGTCGTGGCCGTTCCGCCCCCGTCGGTCCCCCCACCGGACGCCACGCAGAAGGTGTCGGAGAGGCACGAGAGCGAGGAGAACCCGCCCCCGGGTGGGAGCGTGGTGAGCGGCGCCGACCAACCCGGGGCCGGCACGACCGGCGCAGGGATGGTGGTCGGTGTGGCCGACGGGGTGGTCGTCGTCGTCGAGGTGGTCGAGGTCGTCGAGGCCACGGAGACCGAACGGAGCGCCGACCGGTGGGACCTCGTCGGCGACGCCGACGACGATGACGAGCAGGAACACGCCACCATCATCATGACGACGACACCGATCGACGAGGCCACCCGCTTCGGCTCCACCAGGTCCCTCACGTCGGTACGCCCCGTCCGTCCGCGGTCTCGGCCCCTGAGGATACTGCCCGGCGGTGCGTCACTGTCCGCGTCGGCCGGCTCCACCGGCCAGGGGTGGGAATCCTCCGGCGCTACGACGGTCGACCGCTCCGCGGAGGTGCACCGCTGCTACTGCGGAGCGTCGAGGGTCCGGAAGACCATCCCGGTTGCCGGCTTGGGGTGGAAGTACGTGGTCTTCGGCGGCATGCGGTGCCCGGCCAGGGCCCACTCGGTGATCTGGTCCACCGTCACCGGGCGCAGCAACATCACGGCCTGGGCCCGCCCGTCGGCCACGGCGAGGACCGCGTCCTCCCACGAGTTGACGTACTCGAGCTCGTGGTCGGGGAGTTCGGCGATGACCAGGGCCACCATCGATGAGTCGAGGGCGGAGCCGGCCGCTTCGGGCGTGCCGTCCTTGGGTGACAGGATCCACGTCCCCGACGCCATGACCAGGGCCAGTGCGCCCGACGCTCCGAGGGCACTGGTGGTGCGCAGGTCGAAGTCCCCGACCCGTGTCAGGTCGAACCACGACGAGCACGCGTCCACCAGATCCAGCCCGTCGGGCAGCCCCGACAGGGCACGGTGAATGGGACCCACCTCGACCTGGTCCTCGGTCATCTCGACGATGAGCGCCATGACCAGGTCGGCCCCCGGGTCGCGTCCGTCGGGGCCTACCTCGGCCTGGCGCAGGCGTCGGTAGGTTCGAGCGGTCTCGTACCGGTGGTGCCCGTCGGCCATGACCACCGGGGACGAACCCACGGAGTCCCGTACCGCGGCGATGACTTCCGCGTCCTCGATGACCCAGAGTCGGTGGGTGACGCCCCCGGTGTCCACGGCCTCGGCCTGTGGCTGCCCGGTGGGCTCGGCGGCCTTGGTCAGCCCGGGGTTGAGCGACAGGCCCCAGACGGGGGAGAGGTTGGCCCGGGTGGCGGCCAGCAGCTCCAGCCGGTCGGATTTGGCCTTGGGCAGGGTCTCCTCGTGCAGGAGGATCGATTCGGCGCTCTCGTCGTCGATCCCGAGGGCCCCGATGACGCCGCTGGTGGCGTGCCCGGCGTCCGAGGTCATGCGGTAGGCGTAGAGCGCCGGAGCCGGATCACGGACCAGGATGCCCTCCTCCTGCCAGCGTCGGAACTGACTGGCGGCGTTGGCATAGCGGTCCAGGCCGGCCCGATGGTCCGGCTCGGGCAACTCGACGTTGACGGCGTTGGCGCTGTGTTGCGCAGCCAGCCGCCCCCGCTCCTCGGGGCCGATGACATCGTAGGGAGGGGCGACCACGCTGGACAGCCCGACCCGGGCGACGTCGTACCGGAGCCCGGCGAACGGTTCGAATCGAGGCACTGTCCTTGCGTAGCACACCGGTGGTGGCCGATCGGTTCGTGGAACCGCCGGACGGAGCGGTCAGCTATACCGTGCCACCAGCCCGGCCAGGGCTTGGGCTCCGACCGGCTCGAGGTGCACCTGGTCCGGGGTGAACCACTCGGGATGGGGGGTCGACAGGGTGTACCAGTCGGCTAGGACAGCGACGCCCGGGTAGCGGGCCACGCCGGCGGCCAGTACGGCATTGTCCGGGGCCTCCCAGGGGCGGGGCACGTCGATGTTGACGAACACCACCCGCTTGACCCCGGCCGCCGCCTGCATCATGGCGTCGAAGTCCGATGCCGTCACCGTCCCGTTCGTACCCAGCTCCACCACCAGCACCGCGCCCAGGGTTCCGGCCGCCCGATCGGCCTGGACCACGCTGATCCCGGTCTCGAACTGCCGACTGACCATGCCGTCCACCTGCACGCCCGGGACGTCGGCCTGCAGATAGGGCTGGATGTCGATCATGATCGAGTCACCCACAGCCGTGACGGGCCCGGCCATCTGGGCCGGAGTCGTGGTCGTGGTCGTGGGCGTCGTCGTGGTCGGGAGTGGGGCCGTCGACAGGGTCACGGCGGAGGTTCCGGAAGGTAGGGACGGGAGGGAGGACGGCGTCGCCGTCGAGGTCGGGCCCGACGCCCTCGTGGCCACGGTCGAGGTGGCCGTGGTCATCCGTCCCTCGAACCGGTCCGCGCCGCCCCGTTGGGCCAGGCCCAGCCCTACGAGAGCCACCAGCACGGCCACAAGCACGATGCCGATGGTGCGGTCGGCTCGAGTGACCTTAACCATCCCCACCAGTTTGCCCTGCTCACGATGGTGTCGGGGCGGACCGGCCCGCCGATGGTCTCGCCGATCTGGTCGGGCCGAGCCACCGGGGGCCGCCCCGCCATCGCCGCAGGCGTCGGGGAGGAGGCTTCGGGTGCAGGCCCGCAGGCGGTGGCCAAGAGTGGTTCCGAGGACCACGACCCTGCTCGTAGACTCGGTACTGTGAAGGTCGCCGGCGAGAAGACCACAGGGAGTCGGGCCAGTGGCTCGACGACGGGGCGAAGGACCGAGCCGGAGCCCCCGGCGACGCCGTGGCGGAAGTGGCGGTGGGCCTACCGGTGAGTGGTGACAGCCCGGTCGAGCCCGGTCTCGACCGGATCCTGACTGTTCCCAATGGGATCACCCTGGTGCGGCTGGCCTGCATTCCCCTGTTCGTCTGGCTCCTCTTCGGGACCGACCGGCAGACGGCGGCGGCCGTGCTGCTGGCGGTACTCGGCGCCACCGACTGGATCGACGGGTTCGTCGCCCGCCGTTACGGCCAGGTGTCGACGGTGGGGAAGGTGCTCGACCCGGTGGCCGACCGGGTGCTGGTGGCCACGGCCGTGATCGCCATCACCGTCTACGGGGCGGTGCCGGTCTGGTTCGGGGTCGCCACGCTGGCCCGCGAGGTCGTGGTGTCGGGTGCCGTGCTCCTGTTGGCGTCGCTCGGTGCCACCCGGATCGATGTCCTCTGGGTGGGCAAGGCCGGCACGTTCGCGCTGATGTTCTCGTACCCCGCGTTCCTGCTGAGCTACGGCACCGCGGCGTGGCAGGGTCCTATCCACGTCGTGGCCTGGGTCACCGGGATCATCGGACTGACGTTGGCCTGGGTGGCAGCCGGCTCCTACGTCCCGGTGGCCCGCCGGGCGTTGGCCGACGGTCGCCGGGCCCGCGTGGCCGGACCAGCCGGCGCGGCGACGGGATCGGCGACAGGATCGGGTACAGAACCATCCACAGAACCATCCACCGGATCGGCGACCGGGACGACGTCAGGCACACAGATCATGAAGGCAGTCATCATGGCGGGCGGTGAGGGGACCAGGCTACGGCCGCTCACCTCCAATCAGCCCAAGCCCATGCTCCCCATGGCCAACATCCCGATGATGGAACACGTGGTCAACCTGCTGCGGCAGCACGGGTTCGAAGACATCGTGGTCACCGTGGCGTTCATGGCCAACGCCATCCGGACCTACTTCGGTGACGGATCCGAATTCGGTGTCCGCATGGTCTACGCCACGGAGTCAACCCCGCTGGGCACGGCCGGCTCCGTGCGCAACGCCCGGGACGAGCTCGACGAATCGTTCCTCGTGATCTCCGGTGACGTCCTGACCGATATCGACCTCAGCCAGGTGGTGTCGTTCCACCAAAAGCGCGGCGGACTGGCCACCCTGGCGCTCAAGGCGGTGGACAATCCTCTGGAATTCGGGATCGTCATCACCGACGAGGATGGAGTCATCGAGCGGTTCCTCGAGAAGCCCACCTGGGGCCAGGTGTTCAGCGACACCATCAACACCGGCATCTACGTACTCGAACCCGAGATCTTCGACTTCATCCCCGAGGGCCAAGCAGTGGACTTCTCCGGCGAGTCGTTCCCCGATGCCCTGGCGGCCGGAAAATCGCTGTACGGCTACGTCGCCGACGGGTACTGGGAGGACGTGGGCACGCTCGAGGCCTACCTCCAGTCCCACCAGGACATTCTCGACCAGCGGGTCCAGGTGGACCTCAACGGGTTCGAGCTGCGTCCCCGGGTCTGGCTCGGGAAGGGTGCCGAGATTGACCCCACGGTCATCATCGACGGTCCGGCCATCATCGGTGACAACTGTGTCGTCGGTCCCGGGGCCCGGCTGGGCCAGTACTGCACGCTCGGCCGCAACGTGCGCATCGGGGACAATGCCGTGCTCCAACGGTCGGTGGTCCACGACAACACCTACCTGGGCTCGAGCGTGCGCATCGACGGCAGCGTGCTCGGGCGGGGCTCCGACCTGCGCCAAGGCGTCCGCTGCGAGGAGGGGGTGATCCTCGGCGACCAGTGCTTCGTGGGCGCCCAGGCAGAGATCAAGGCGGGGGTCAAGATCTACCCGTTCAAGACGGTCGAGGCCGGGGCCACGGTCAACTCGTCCATCGTGTGGGAGTCGATGGGGGCGCGTTCCCTGTTCGGCCGCGACGGCGTCCAGGGCCTGGCCAATGTCGACATCAGTCCCGAGCTGGCCGTCCGCTTGTCCATGGCATGGGCCTCGACGTTCGAGAAGGGGGCCACGGTCACCACGTCCCGTGATACGAGCCGCGCCGCTCGGGTGCTCAAGCGGGCCATCATGGTCGGCTGCAACGCCGCCGGCATCAACGTGGACGACCTCGAAGCTGCCACCGTCCCGGTCACCCGGTTTCAGGTCACCTCGTCTGACAGCATGGCCGGGGTCACGGTCCGCCTGTCGCCCGACGACCCCCAGTCCGTGGTGCTGCGGTTCTTCGACAAGGAGGGCATCGACGTCGACGAGGCCACCCAGCGGAAGATCGAGCGCCTCTACCATCGTGAGGACTTCCGGAGGGTCCTGGCCCGCGAGATCGGGGACATCGACTTCCCGCCCCGTTCCCTCGAGTACTACACCGCGGCCCTGATCGATTCGGTCGACCTGTCGAGCGCCCGCGAGGCCGACCTGAAGCTGGTGTTGGACTACTCGTTCGGAACGGCCAGCTTCGTGATGCCCAACCTGTTGGCCAAGCTCGAAGCCGAGGTGCTGGTGGTCAACCCCTACGCCAACACCGCCGGCGTCCTCACCTTCGACCGCCAGGCCAGCGCAGCCCGGGTCTCCGAGCTCGTGCGAGCATCGGGCGCCCAACTGGGTGCGGTCCTCGATCCCGGTGGTGAGCACGTGGCCTTTGTCGACGACCTGGGGCACGCCCTGACCGACGACGAGGCGCTGTTGGTTCTGCTGACCCTGGTCACCGAGGCCCACCCCTCGGCGCGGGTGGCCCTACCGGTGGCTGCCAGCGTGGTCGCCGAGGACATCTGCCGGAAGGCCGGTGCCGAGATCATCTGGACCAAGCTCTCGGCTCCGCACCTGATGGAGGTGGCCCGGACCGAGCACGTGACGCTGGCCGCCAGTCAGTCGGGCGGCTTCATCTTCCCCCGCTTCCTGCCCGCCTACGACGCCGCTGCCACCCTGGTGAATCTGCTGGCCCTTCTCACTGCGGGAGGGAGGAAGCTCTCCGACCTGGTGGCCGACCTTCCCAAGGTGCACATCGCCCACCAGGAGGTGCACACCCCCTGGGACCAGAAGGGGATGGTCATGCGCACCTTGGTGGAGCGGTCCGAGGGACGGGACCTCGTCCTCGTGGACGGGGTCAAGATCCTCGAGGACGACGGATGGGCCCTAATCCTGCCGGACCCCGAGGAGCCGTTGACCCACGTCTGGGCCGAGGCGGCCAGTGACGCACAGGCCGAGACCAGGGCCAACGAGTATGTGGTGCGGCTCGAGCAGCTCCTCCGCTGACGCTTCGCCCGCTCCCTCGGACCGGCACCGAGCGGCCCGGTCAGGTATCGTCCGCACCTATGGACGTGCCCGACGAACTGCGGTACTCGAAGGATCATGAGTGGGCCCGAACCGATGGTGATCGGATCCGGGTCGGCATCACCGACTTCGCTCAGGACGCACTGGGCGACGTGGTCTTCGTGGACCTGCCCGCCGAGGGCAGTACCGTGGAGGCCGGGGGCCTGCTCGGAGAAGTGGAATCGACCAAGTCCGTCTCGGAGATCTATGCCCCGGTGGCCGGTCAGGTGGTGGCGGTGAACACGCAGTTGTCGGATGCCCCCGAGACCCTCAACTCCGACCCCTATGGGGAAGGCTGGATCTGCGAGATCACACCCTCGGACGCGTCGGCCGTGGACGGTCTGCTCGATGCGAACGGCTACCGGCAACTCATCGACGATTGACTGTCTCTTTCCAGCCCAACGACCCTTGGGAGCACAGTGGTGGGAGCGACTACCGTGGTGGGCGTGTTCTGTCCGAGTTGCGGCCATCGCAATCCGACCGGTGTCAACTTCTGCTCGTCGTGCGGAGCGTCGTTGGTGTCCGTTGTTCCCGACACGTCGGTATCGGTCGGTCCCATCGACGCCACGGGCGAGACCGGTCGACCGGACGCCGAGGTCGGGCTGCTCGAACTCCCTCGAGGGGTGGGCATGTTGGTGGTGACCCGCGGCTCGGACGAAGGTGTCCGGTTCCCGCTCGAATCAGCGATCGTGCAGGCAGGTCGCCATCCGGAGAGCTCGATCTTCCTGGACGACATCACGGTGTCGCGGCGTCACGCCGAATTCGTGACTCGGGACCAGGTGACCACGGTGCGCGACGTGGGCTCCACGAACGGGACCTATGTCAATCGAGCCCGGATCGAGGAGGCCCGCCTGTCCAGCGGAGACGAGGTGCAGATCGGCAAGTTCAAGCTCTTGTACCTTCGGGCCAGCGGCGAATGACGACGTCGACCCGACGGACCACCCGATTCGGTCAGCGCCCATGAGTGCGCGTTCGTACCTGTCCATCGGGGACGTGCTCACCCTGCTCCGACAGGAGTTCCCCGACATCACCATCTCGAAGATCCGGTTCTTGGAGAGCCAGGGTCTCGTGAACCCCGAGCGCACACCCTCGGGGTATCGCAAGTTCTACGAACACGACGTGGAACGGCTGCGGTGGGTGCTCCGTCAGCAGCGCGAGCATTTCCTCCCGCTCAAGGTGATCAAGGATCGCCTCGATGACGGCACCGTCGATGTCGATGTCGATGTCGATGTCGGATGCGGATGCGGATAGGGATGCCGATGCCGGTGCGAACGCCGATGCCGGTGGGTCGACCGCAGCGAAAACGAAGCGCGGGCAAGGCCGCCGAAGCCGAGCCGGCCGCCTCCACGCCGGCCGCCGGCGACCACCACGATGATCCCGTGCTGGTCGGGCCGCGGGCCCGATCGGAGGTCCGGAACGAACCGGTGCCCGCGCACCCCGCGGGTGATCCGTCCCTGAGCCTCGTGGGCGAAGGCACGGGTCTGCCCGGTATGGGGCCTGTGGACGTGCCGCCGGAGTCCGACGACCAGATGGCGTCGGCGACGCCGCGGCAGCGGGGCTCCGTCCAACGCCCCGACCCGGGCAACGTCGACGTCCCACCGCCGTGCATCGGAACGATCCCCGGTACTGGAGTTGGTCGACGACGGCTCGGTGGCCGCGGCCGCGGTGCGGCCAAGGATCCGGCCAACGGGAGAAGGGAACCCCCGCTCGGAGTAATGGCCACCGGGCCGGCCGCCACCGGCCCGACTGCAGCCGGGCCGACCATGGCCGGCGTGGCCTCGACCAGCACCTCCTCGACAGGATCGGCGGCGCGCCGCTCGCGCTCCGCTTCGCCCGCCGCGGGGGCCGGCACGCCCGGCACCCCCGGCGAGGCAGCCGGGGAAACCCCGGGCCCGGAACCCTCCGATCGTGGTCCGGTCACTCCGTCGGCGCGGACGGGCTCGCCGGCCAAAGCCACCGGCCGGTCGGCCGAGAGGGGGTCGGAACCGCCCGTCGCCACCGGCGCCTCGAGCCGTCCCGCCGGTCAGAGCTTCTCGGCCGAGGAGCTCTGTGCCGCCTCGGGTCTCGACGTGGAGATCCTCCGCCAGCTGCAGGAATTCGGTCTGGTGGCCTCGAGCACCGTCGCCGGAGTGGAGCACTTCAACGAAGAGGCCATGATCGTGGCCACGGTGGCGGCCCGACTGACCCGTTTCGGGATCGAGCCGCGTCATCTTCGCCTCTACAAGAACGCCGCCGACCGCGAGGCCGGGTTCGTGGAGCAGGTCGTGCTCCCGTTGGTCAGACAGCGGAACCCGGAGGCCCGGGCCCGGGCCCACGAGACGGCCGAGGAGTTGACGCAACTGGGCCAACAGCTCAGAAGCTCGCTGCTGCGGTCGGCCCTCGGCACCCTGCTGGACGGCTGACCGGCGTCGGCCGGTCAGGATCCCCCCTCCGACCTGCCCCGATCGCACAATTCGTCGACGGCGAGTAAGTTTGCGCCCATGGTCGAGGTACGGCTTCGGGCGGTGCGTGTGGACCTGCAGTCGAACACGCCCGTACTGCTCCTGCAAGAGTCCGAGGGCCTGGGGCGGACCCTGCCCATCTTCATCGGGGCGCCCGAGGCCACTGCCATCGCCTTCGCCCTGCAGGGGATGGACACGCCTCGTCCCATGACCCACGACCTCATCCGCGACCTCCTCGAGGCCATGGGTGCCGACGTGATCCGTGTGGTCATCACCGAATTGAAGACGGCCACATACTTCGCCGAAATCGTCCTGCGCCACGGGGGCCGCGAGATCCCGGTCTCCTCCCGGCCCTCGGACGCCGTGGCCGTGGCGGTGAGGACCGGGGCCCCTCTGTTCGTCGCCGACGACCTGATGGACAGCGAGGGCATCATGCTGGCGGTGGACGAGGAGGACGGCGAGGCCGACGAGGAAGAGGACGGGTCCAACCCCGACGAGCTGGTCGGCGAGTTCCGTACTTTTCTCGACTCCATCCGCCCGGAGGACTTCTCCTCCTGACCATCCGGCTCCGGTGCCGGCCCCTCGGCCCCGCGCCCCCGTGCCGGCCCCTCGGCCCCGGACCGGTCCGGGACTCGTAGCTCCGTGGAGGTCATACTGGCGGGGTCGTCCGGTCCAATGGGGTCCGGGCCCCCGGAAACAGTCGAGAAGGATCGCCGATGCCCAAGAGATCGTCGAGAGCGGCCGGCGTATTGGCCGCCTCCGTGGCGGTCGTCGGTGGCGGGAGGGGTCCTGCTGAGTGCCTGCTCGTCGAGTTCGTCGCCCCCGGCATCTACCGCCGCCCCGCCGTCGACGGGTAGATCGACGACCACGACGACGAGATCCACCTCCACCTCCACGTCCGGTGCGGGCACGAGCACCACGGCCGGTTCGTCCCGCTGCGCCTCGACGGCGCTGTCGGGTTCGATCGCCGGGAGCAGCGGTGCGGCCGGGACCATCGAGACCACGGTGGCCCTCAAGAGCACGGCGCAGACCCTCTGCGTGCTCAGCGGCTACCCCGGGCTGCAACTCCTCTCGTCCTCGGGGGCATCGCTCCCCACCAACGTGGTGCGGAAGGGGACGTACAGCTTCACGGCGATGAGCCCGACGACCGTGCTCGTGGCCCCCGGGCAGTCGGCCTTCTTCAACATCGGTTACTCGGATGTGCCGGTCGGCACCGAAACGACCTGTCCCACCTCGGCTTCGATGGAGATCACGCCCCCCAACGACTACGACCACCTGGCCGTGGCGGCGTCGCTGTCCCCGTGTGGCGGCGGGACCATGGTGGTCTCTCCGGTGTTCCTGGCCAACGGGGCCAACAGCCAGACCACCGCCCCCGCCACCGGCTGATCCCGAGCGGGTGTCGGACCGGCCCCGTTCAGCGACCCGGCCGAACCAACGTCCGCCCTCTGGCGCCGCCGGCCACGATCCGATCGAGGGCCGGGAGGAGTTGGTCGAGGCCCACCTCGTCGCGGACCATGTCGTCGACCACGCGTGAAGGGAAGGCGGTGGCCAGCTCGTCCCAGACGGCCCGGCGCTCGGCTATGGGGGTCAGGACGGTGTCGATACCGATGAGCGAGGCGGCACGCACGATGAAGGGATAGACGGACGACTCGATGGTGTTCCCCCCGGTCAGGCCGCTGGCGGCCACGGCGGCACCGTAACGAAGGGTCCGGAGGACGGCGGTCAGGGTCGGTCCCCCCACGCAGTCGACCGCGCCTGCCCACCGCTCGGGTCCGAGCACCCGCTCCGGATCGGCCAGCAGTTGGTCGCGGCCGATGACCTCCGAGGCTCCAAGACCGGTGAGGTAGGGGGCCTCAGCGGACTTTCCCGTGCTGGCCACGACGTCGTAGCCACGCGAGGCCAGCAGGGCTACCGCCATGGAGCCCACGCCTCCGGAGGCCCCGGTCACCAGGACGCGGCCCTGGCCGGCCCGGAGCCCCTGGGATTCGAGCCGAAGGAGCGACAGCGCGGCGGTGAAGCCGGCGGTGCCGATGGCGGCCGCTCGCCGGGGGCTCAGCCCGGCCGGGAGGGGCACGATCCACTCGGCCGGCACCCGGGCCCGCTCAGAGAAACCACCGTGGCGGGCCACACCGAGGTCGTAGCCGTGCACGATGACCTGGTCGCCGGCTACCACGGACGGCTCGGTGGAGGCCAGGACCGAGCCCACCAGGTCCACCCCGGGGATCAGGGGAGAGATGCGGGCCACCCGGTTGCCGGGTTGGGCCACCATGCCGTCCTTGTAGTTGACGGCCGACCACTCGACGGCAACGTCGACTTCCCCGGGGCCCAGGTCGTCCGAGGTGAGGGTCCGCACCCCGGTCTCGACTCCGTCGGCTTGGCGGGTGACGACGAAGGCGGCGAAGGACCCCGGGGACCCGGACCGGGCGTCGAGGTCCTGGCGCGGTGGGGACCGGCGCGGCGGGAGGAGTCATTGCGGGTACCGTACCGATTCCATGGGCCCTGAGCACCCGTACCAGCACCACGACCGGAGCCACCGGAGCCCCGCTGGGCCCGGATCGCCGGGGTCGCCGGGGTCGCCCGGGTCGCCCGAGACGCGGACGGAGACGCGGACAGCGCCGCGGACGGCGGTGACCTTCGGGTGGTGGCCCTCGCCGCTCTCGGCGTCGGCGGTGGCGGCCGGCAAGGTCAGCCGCAGCGGACTGCAGGCCGACGGGGAGTGGCTGTACTGGTCCGAGAGCCGCCCCGACGAAGGTGGGCGACAGGTGGTGGTCCGGTGCCACCCCGACGGGTCACCCGAAGACGTCTCCCCTGCCGGGGTCAGCGTCCGCAGCCGGGTGCACGAGTACGGAGGGGCGGCGGCAGTGGTGCGGGACGGCGAGCTGTTCTACGTGGACCAGTCCGATCAGCAGTGGTACCGGACCAGAGCCGGCGTTGCCGACGGACCCGGGCCGCAGGCCCTGACCCAGCCGGCCCCGGACGGCATCTCAAGCCCTCGACATGCCGACGGAAGCGTGACCCCGTCAGGATCGTGGCTGCTCTCGGTCGAAGAGCGGATCGAGGAGGACCGGACCCGACACCGCCTGGTGGCGGTCCCTCTCGACGGGGGTTCCTCCGTGGTCTCTCTCGCCGACGGGCGCCACTTCGTGGCCGCGCCCCGTCCGTCGCCGGACGGTCGGTGGTTGGCCTGGATCACCTGGGACCATCCCTTCATGCCCTGGGACCGTTCGGAGCTGTGGGTGGCCCGGCTGGAGGATTCTCCCGCCGCCATCGGGATCCACGACCCGCACCGCGTGGCCGGTAGTGGATCATCGGTCGGCCAGCCGCGTTGGTGCCCCGACGGGAGTCTGCTGTTCGTCGATGATCGGAGCGGCTGGTGGAACCCGTACCGGTGGCACCCCGACGATCGGGACACCGGTTCAGGCGACCCGGAGGCCCTGATCGACGTGGCCGCCGAGTGCCACGCACCGGACTGGGTCCTGGGCCAGTCCACCATCGCCGTGCTCACCGACGGCTCCGTCGCCTGCCGGATGCACCGCTCAGGCCGGGACGAGGTGGTGCGCCTGGTGCCGGCCGAGTCGGGCCGACCCCCCTGGTCGATCGAGGCTCTCGACCAGGAGTGTGTGTCCGTCGCCGGCCTGGCTGCCGCCGGACCGCCGGGGACGGGGGAGCGGCTCTTCGTACTGGGCTCGACGGCCGGCGAGGCCCAAGGGGTCTTCGAGGTGCCCTGGAGGGTCGCGGAGGTTCGGGGCCGGGATGCCCAGCCGGGGCGGGCGAGACAGGGCAGCAGGGCGGGGACCATGAGGACGGTGACCATGAGAAGGCTCTCCGCCGCCCCGTCGACGGGACTCCCGCCCGCTGATGTGGCTGTGGCCCGGCCGTTCGTGGCCGACACCGAGGTCGGGCCGATCCCCGGACTGTTCTACTCGCCGTTCGGGGGACTGACCGGCGGCCCGGCCGACGGCTCCGGTGACCGTCCCATAGGCCCACCGCCCCTCGTGGTGTTCTGTCACGGGGGGCCGACCTCCTCCTCCGACGGGGGCTTCGATCCGGTCGTCCAGTTCTTCACCAGTCGGGGCCTGGCTGTGGCCGCGGTGAACTACCGCGGCAGCAGCGGCTTCGGCCGGGCGTTCCGTCAGCAGCTCGACGGGCTCTGGGGAGAAGCCGACATCGACGACTGCGTCCACTACGCCTCGGCGCTGGCGGAGGCAGGACTGGTCGACGGCCGTCGCATGGCCATCCGGGGCACGAGTGCGGGAGGTCTCACCGCCCTCGGCGCCCTGATCCGGTCCCGCCGGTTTGCCGGAGCCGCCGCATGGTACGGAGTGACCGACCTCGAGGCCCTCGCCGCCGACACCCACGACTTCGAGTCACGCTATGTCGACTCGCTGATCGGTCCCTGGCCCGAGTCCGCCGACACCTACCGCGCCCGATCGCCGATCCACCATGCTGACAGCGTGGCGGGATCGGTGCTGCTACTGCAGGGCTCCGACGATCCGGTCGTCCCCCCCGACCAGTCCGAGCGTTTCGCGGCCATGCTGTCCGAGCATGGTGTGGCATGTCGACTGGTCGTGTTCGCAGGCGAGTCGCACGGATTCAGGATGGCCGGCACCATCGAGGCCAGCTTGACGGCGGAGCTCGAATTCTACCGGCACGTCTTCGCTGTTCCGTGGTCGGTACCGCCGTCGGGACCTGAGTCCTGAGGGCCGATGGACGGTTCCTGCTCACCCGATCGTCGGCCCAGGGCGAGCTGATGGCCTCCCGCCGACGCCGGTTCGGTCCGGACCCCCGGTGGTACCCTCGATCGTGGTAAGCGACCGTCTGCGGAGGGACCGGAGCGCCACAACTACCCCCCGGTCGGCCCGGTGGTCCTCGTGGCCGGCCTGGGTCGAGCGCCCCGTCGAGGCCCTCCGGGCCCTGTCCCCGGAAGGGCGGGACTCGTTCCTCTACGCCTGTTCGGCAGTGTTCGCCGGTGTGACCGCGGTCGTCGGGGGGATCCCGCTCTACCGCGTGTGGGGCCGCATGGCCGTCGGCCCCTATGTGGTGGCGGCAGGCCTCATGGCGGTTGGCCACCGTCCGTCGCCGACGCGCTCGGACGGCGCCGGACGGGCCGATGCCCGACGTCGGTGCCGGTGGTGGTTCGGACGCAACGTCCTCCCCGCGCCGCCACCCGGGCACACCACGACGCTGGCAGGTGGTCAGGGTGGCGGCCTTCCTGATCGTCCTCTTCGGTGCCACCATCGTCCCGCTGACCCTGGAGGTCATCTGGCGGTCGGAGGGAAACGCCCCCCTCCACATCCAGCCCGAGGGGGTCGTGGTGGAACAGGCCGGCGCCCGCGCCGCCCACGGAAAGGATCCGTACCAGGTGGTGGACCGCGACGGCCACATCCTCATCCACGAGCACACCGAGCCGATCTACGAGCTGTACTACCCCTACCTACCGGGGATGGTGATCTTCGGCTTCTCCACCGGGACCAGAGCCGAGCCCGGCCTGACCGACGCCCGGATCCAGTTTCTGGTCTTCACCGCTCTGGTGACCCTGTTCGCACTGAGCCGCATCCGGCCCCCCACCGACGCCCGGCTGCGGGCCCTCGAGGTCCTCACCGTCCTGCCCACTGCCGCCCTCCCGCTGGCCACCGGGGGTGACGACATGCCTGTGGCCGCGCTGATGCTGCTCGGCCTGGTGGCCCTGCAGCGCCGGAGGCCCGTACTGGCCGGACTGGCTCTGGGAGCGGCGTCCTCGCTCAAGTTCACCGCCTGGCCCCTGGCCCTGCTCGTGCTCTTTGCCGCGTTCGACCGGCACGGGCGACGGGCCGCTGGACGCTACGTCCTCGGCGTAGTGGCGGTGATGGGCCCTGTGGTGCTGCCCTTCGCCCTCTGGAACCCGACGGCGTTCGTGGACAATGTCATTCGGTTCCCCCTCGGACTGGCCGGTGTCTCTTCGCCTGCGGCCAGCGCTCTACCCGGACACATGCTGGTGTCGGCCCTACCCGGTATCCACCGTGCCTACGTCGTCGCCCTGGCACTGGTCGGGGCGACGGTCCTGGTGTGGTACCTGCGGAACTGGCCACCCCGGAACGCGTCGCAGGCGGCCCGGGTCACCGGATGGGTCATGGTGGTGGCCATCATGTTGGCGCCCGCCACCCGCGTCGGCTATCTGCTCTACCCGATCAACCTCTTCGTGTGGTCGTGGATGCTCAGCCAGGCCGAAGTCCCACCTATCGCCGAGCTCGACGATGCCGCGGCGGACTCAACGGCTTCCGAGGTCGGGGGTCGGTGCGGGCCACCTGTCGTCGGGTCAGTTGTCGTCGGGCAGCTCGAACAGTTCGACGGAGAACGACGTGGTGCCGGCGGAGGTCGTGGGCGATACCACCACCCCGACCTCCCAGTAGAAGCTGTCGCCGCTTCCCTTCTTGGCCAGGACCCCGGTACCCGAGCCGCCTCGCTGGAGTCCGCTACCGGAGTAGAGCAACGACCAACCCAGCCGGGGCAGGAGGGCGTGGTAGAGGTCCACGACCTGGTCGGAGGTCAGGCCGGTCTCGAAGTAGACGGTGCGGTCGAACTGGGTGGCCCCCTGGTCGGTGTTGACCGTCCGGATCACCGTGCTGTGGGCCGGGACCGCCATGTTGCCGAGGATGTCCGCGGGGGGCTGTCCGGCACTGATGATGGATCGCATGGCGGTGGTGGCAGGTGTGAGCTCGGACGGTGGTGCCGTCGGGAAGGGAGACCTGGTGGATGGAGAGCGTCGGATCGGTCCCGGAGGCGAAGGCCGAGGCCAGGACGCCGGCCACCAGGATGAAGACGGCGATGCCGAGCACGACCATCGCCGGGCCCCGGAGGGACATGGGCTGGAAGACCCGTTGATCAGGATCGACGGCCACGGCCTCTTCCGAGGAGGGCTCGGGCTCCGGATCGACGCTGGACATGGCACGGTCATGCTACCGGCCCCGGCTCGCTCTCCCGTTGGCGGGCGCGCCGTGTCCGCAGGTCGGCCGACGTCCCGGTCAGGTCGACGGTACGAGCGGTTCGGTCCGCTCGTCCTGTTCGGCCCCGTCGAGGGAGGCGGCCACGCCGAAGGAGACCAGCGCCGCACCCACCGTGGAGGCCAGGATGCCCCACCTGGTGACCCGGGGCAGAGTACGGAACGCCACCAGCGAGGCCAGCGCGTCGACGGCGTCAGCCATGCCGCCCAGTGCCACCCACGGTCGGGCCTCCTGGTCGGAGCGGGCCAGTGCCCGTAGCGCACCGAATCCGAGGGCAAGGTCCCGGCCACCCATGGTCCGGGCCAACAGTCGAGCGGCCGCGCCCTCTGCCGATGGTCCGATCCACGGCCGGGCCATCAGAGTGGGAGCGGTGATGGCCGTCACCCCGATGCCGACCCGACCCCAGGCCACGAGGTGGGCAAATCGTCGGGCCAGGTCGGAATCCATGGCTGCCAACCTAGGGCCTGCCGCGGGCCACGGATTCCCCGTCAGCGGCCGGCGGTCGGCGGCGAGTGGTCGGTCGATCAGGGTCGGCGGGGCTTGCCGGGGGCGGAGATCGACCGGGGTGAGGGCGGGACCGGACACCCGGATCGGTCCGAAACCTTCTGATATCACTGCACGTAGTCAGGTGAACGCTTTATGTGAAACATGCACTTCACCTCTTGTTTACTTTTGACGGACGATCGTTCAGAATGCCAAGGCACGTGTGAGCCAGGGACGCAGATTGGCGGTGGCTCGTGCCGAGGAGGGGAACCCGATCCAGCTCGATCGGAAGATCCTGTGAGATGGGGGGGAGCGGCCGGGCCGAGAGGCCCGGCCGTTTTCTTGTGCTTCTGTGCTCTGCGCTCCGCCGTCCTGTGCTCCGCCGTCCTGTGCTCGTCCTGCGCTCCGCGCTGCGCTCCGCCGTCCTGCGCTCCAGGTCGCTCCCGGTCGCCGTATACCGTCCGGTTCGACCCGGATCACACCGGTGTGGCCACACCGGGCGGGGGATCACCCGTCCACCCGAAGTGATCCAAGGGGCCGTGGCCCCCGCCGAGTCGCCACCGGGCCCCGCCCCGGAGGGCGCTGAGGACGAACTCCTTGGCCCCCGAGACGGCCGTCGGTACGTCCGCCCCGAGGGCCAGCTGGGCGGCGATGGCCGCGGAGAGCGAGCAACCGGTCCCATGGGTGTTCGGGGTGTCGACACGTCGCCCGGTGAGCACGGTGACCGTGGTCCCGTCGAAGAGCACGTCGGCCACCTGGTCGGTTGGCCGGCCGGCCCGGTACGCCACCCCGGGGAGGTGGCCGCCTTTGACCAACACCCAATCCGGACCGAGCCGGTGGATCTGCCGGGCCATGTCGGCCATAGCCTCTACATCCTCCTCGCCGGTAGGGGCCCGGTCGGCCAGCAGGGCCGCTTCCCACAGGTTGGGTGTGACGATGAGGGCATGGGGCACCAGGTGGCGCCGGTAGCACTCGATGCCGTCCTCACCCAGGAAGATCCGACCGGTCGAGGCCACCATCACCGGGTCCACCACCAGCTGGGGCAGATCACCCGCCGCGGCGCGCCGACCAACGACCTCGATGATGTCGGGAGTGCCGAGCAGCCCGGTCTTGACCGCCCGCACCGGCAGGTCGTCCAGGACGGCGGAGATCTGGGCATCGACCACGGCGGGCGGTAGGTGGTGGACGTCCCGGACGGCAGCGGTGTTCTGCGCAGTGACTGCAGTGACCAGCCGTCGTGCCGAAGACGCCGAGGGCCCCCATGGCCTTGATGTCGGCCTGCAGGCCGGCCCCGGCCCCGGAATCGGAACCGGCGATGGTCATGGCCACCACCGGCTCAGCCGGGGATCACCACTCGACCATTCCCTCCCAGTCGCTCGAGGCCTCGGCGTGGTACCGCCGCGTGATCCGCCCCGCCTGACGGGCGGCCCGACCCGAGCGCACCGCGTCCCGCATGGCCTCGGCCATCCGTTCGGGATGGCGGGCCCGAGTGATGGCCGAGGCCACCAACACGGCGTCGCAGCCCAGCTCCATGGCCAGACAGGCGTCCGAGGCCGTGCCGACACCGGCGTCCAGCACCACAGGGACGCCCGACTGTTCGACGATGAGGGAGATGTTGTGGGGATTGCGGATGCCGAGCCCGCTCCCGATGGGCGAACCCAGGGGCATGACGGCGGCGCAGCCGGCCTGCTCCAGCCGCCGGGCGGCGACAGGATCGTCGGTGCAGTAGGGGAGCACCACGAACCCGTCGTCCACCAATTCCTCGGCCGCGGTCACGAGCTCCACGGTGTCCGGAAGCAGGGTCCGTTCGTCTCCGATCACCTCCAGCTTGACCCAGTCGGTCTCGAAGGCCTCGCGGGCCAGTTTGGCCGTCAGAACGGCATCCGATGCCGTAAAGCAGCCGGCCGTGTTGGGCAGGATGCGGATCCCCAACTCGGCCAGCAGATCGACGAGGGAGTGCCGCGTGGTCGGATCGACCCGGCGCACGGCCACTGTGGCCAGGCTCGTCCCGGAGGCCACCAGCGCCGATCGGAGGGACTCCGGACTGGACATTCCGCCGGTGCCGAGGAGCAGCCGGGAAGGGATCGTCCGGCCAGCGATGGACAGCTCGTCGGCGTCGACCGTCGTCTCGACCGCGCTCGGATCGGCGGCGCCGCCGTCGGCACCGGCCGATCGGCCGGATCCGGCCCAGTCCCGGTTGCCGGCCGCGCCGGCACCCACCGGCTGAGGCAGTGCGTCCTGACGGTTGGCCGTGGATCGATCGTCCATCGCATCCCACGGTACCGCCGTGAGCGACCCGACCCGACCCGGCCACCGCCGGGTGGGCCGACCCCGGACGGCTACCCGCCGGCCGCTGCGGTGACGATCTCGATCGTGTCGCCTGCGCCCAGCGTGGTGACATGCCAGGCACTCTTCGGCACCACGTCGCCGTTGCGAGCCACGGCGATACCCCGTGGCGACGGGCACCAGATCGAGACCAACTCGGCCACGGTGATTCCCGCCGGGCCCTCCCAGGGCGAACCGTTGACCGTCATGGTGCCCATGGAGCTCACCGGACCACCGCGGGCTGTGAGCCATCGGCAGGGTGGAAGAGTCGGCCCTCGGCGGCGAACCGGCCCGGGCCGAACCTGTCGAAGGGGCGCGTCGAACCGGTGCCGCCGTAACCGGTGGCGACCGGGGATGGTGACGGCCCGGCCCGACAGGCCGTCACCATCCTGGTGATCTCGTGGGCGGTGATGGGGGCGAGGAGGATCCCGTTGCGGTAGTGACCCGTGGCCACCACCAGGCCGTCCACCGTCGGTGGGGCCGACGATGGGGGCGTTGTCGGGGGAGCCGGGCCGGAGCCCGACCGTGGTGTCGACGATGGCGTACTCGTCCACGGCCGGGACCAGGCGGCGGGCGTCGTCGAGCAACTCGGCCACCACTCGCACCTGCACCGACATGTCGAAGCCGGCTTCCTCGACGCTGGCCCCGACCACCACGGTCCCGTCGGACCGCGGCACCAGGTAGCAGCTCCGCCCGTGGACCAGACCCCGGACCGTTCGGCGGAGTCGGGGGGCGTTGTCGGGCGCCCGCAGGCGTAGGGTCAGCCCCTTCACCGGGCGCACCGGCGGTAGGACCGAGCCCGGGAGTCCGCCCAGCTGTCCGGACCGGCACCCGGCCGCCACCACCACCGCGCCGGCCGACCGCGAGCCCCCGTGGCCGAGGGCCACGCCGACCACGCGGCCACCGTCGATCAACACCTGGGACACCTCGTCGCCGACGAACGAGACCCCGTTGACGAGGCAGGCGGTTTCGAGGGCTTCGACCACCAGCCTGTTGTCCACCTGGTGGTCTTCGGCCAGCTCGGCCCCACCGCTGATGCCCGGGGCCAGTAAGGGCTCGAGGTCGCGACACTGGCGGGCCGTCAGGCGGGCGGCGTCGAGGCCCAGGGCCTGGCGGTACCGGAGGATGTCGTCGGTGGCGGCGCGGTCGGAGGCGTCCCCGGCCACCAACAGGGTTCCGTCCCGCCGGAGGTGGACCGGGCGACCCGACGCCTCCTCGAGCTGGCGGGCGAAGTCGGGCCACGCCCGGGAGGCCTCGAGGTTGAGCTCGGTCAGCGCATCTTCCCCGAAATGGGCCTCGCCGACCGGGGCCAGCATGCCGGCCGCGGCCCAGCTGGCCCCACGTCCGGGCGCCGGATCGACCACGGTGACGCCCAGGCCGGTGGCCCCGATCCTCCAGGCCACGGCCAGGCCGATCACGCCACCGCCGATGACCACCACGTCACGAGGCGCCGGAAGGGACATCACCCCATGCTACGGGCGGCCCTCCCGCCGCGGTGGCCGTGTCCGGCCCCCGGCCGACGCCTGCAGGCCAGGGTCGGTGCACGACGATATGGGCTTTCGGGCGTGTACACTCTTCGGACCACGCACGGGCCAACGTCGTCCCGGCGGGTGAATCCACTTCTCTCGTTGGAGCAGCCCGATGACGACCCGAGCAGGCCCCCATGTAGCACCCGTCGGCACCCCTGTCTCGATGACGCGCACCGCGTCGGCGGGGCACGGCCGTCCCGGGCCGACGAGTCCGCAGGCGGACCGGCCCGTGACCCGCTCGGGTCCACCCGAGGTCCCCCGTGCCGGACTGTACGATCCGCGGTCCGAGCACGACGCCTGCGGTGTGGCCCTCGTGGCCGATCTGCAGGGCCGGCCCACCCACACCCTGGTCCGGCAGGCCCTGTCTGCCCTCGAGCATCTGGCCCATCGCGGAGCCACCGGGAGCGAGGAGGACAGCGGGGACGGCGCCGGCATCCTCATCCAGGTCCCGCACGACTTCTACGCCGACGTCGTCGACTTCGACCTTCCGGGCCGTGGCCGGTACGCCACCGGGATCGCTTTTTTGTCGCGCCACCCGAACGAGGCCAAGTCGGCGCGCTCGACACTGGCCAAGTTGGCCGACGAGGAGGGTCTCCAGGTCATCGGGTGGAGGGAGATGCCGATTGACGACACCACCCTGGGATCGATCTCCGAGGCGGCCATGCCCTCCATGCATCAGCTCTTCGTGGCCCCGTCGCCGGGCACGGACCTGATCGGGGACGACCCGACCTTGGCCATCGACCGGCTGGCCTTCGTGTTGCGCAAGAGGGCCGAACACGAGATCGACGACTGCTACCTGGTGTCGCTGTCGGCCCGGACCATCACCTACAAGGGGATGTTGACGTCCCATCAGCTCGTGGAGTTCTTCCCGGACCTCTCCGATGAGCGGGTCATCAGTGGTCTGGCCCTGGTGCACTCGCGTTTCTCCACCAACACCTTTCCGTCGTGGCCGCTGGCCCACCCCTACCGGTACCTGGCCCACAACGGCGAGATCAACACCCTGGCCGGCAACCGCAACTGGATGCGGGCCCGGGAGGCCCTCTGCCGGTCGCCGCTGATCCCCGGGCTCGAGCGGGCCTTCCCTATCGTCACCCCCGGCGCCAGCGACTCGGCCTCGTTCGACGAGGTGCTGGAGCTCCTCCATCTGGGTGGCCGGCCCCTGCACCACGCCGTCTTGATGATGATTCCCGAGGCGTGGGAGAACCACCGGACCATGGACCCGGCCCGGAGGGCGTTCTACCGCTTCCACGCCTCACTGATGGAGCCTTGGGACGGTCCGGCGGCGGTGGCGTTCACCGACGGCACGGTGATCGGTGCCGTCCTCGACCGGAACGGCCTCCGCCCGGCCCGATACTGGGTCATCGACGACGGCATGGTGGTGCTGGCCAGTGAGGTCGGGGTGATCGACGTACCGGCAGACAAGGTGGTCCGCAAGGGACGCCTGCAACCCGGCCGGATGTTCCTGGTGGACACCAAGGCCGGACGAATCGTCGATGACGACGAGATCAAGGACGCGCTGTCGAGGGAGCATCCCTACGCCGAGTGGCTGGACGACGGTCAGATCGAGCTCGAGGACCTTCCTCCGCGGCTGATGCTGACCCCCCAGCACGCCTCGGTGGTGGGACGCCAACGGCTCTTCGGCTACACCAACGAGGAGCTGCGACTGATCCTGCAGCCGATGGCACGGTCGGGAACCGAGCCGATCGGCTCCATGGGCACCGACACGGCCATCGCCGTGCTGTCGGACCGCCCACGGCTCCTCTACGACTACTTCACCCAGCTGTTCGCCCAGGTCACCAACCCGCCCCTCGACGCCATCCGCGAGGAGCTGGTGACCTCGCTGCTGTCCACCCTCGGTCCCGAAGCCAACGTCCTCGAGCCCACGGCGGCGTCGTGCCGACAGATCGTGCTGCCGATGCCGGTCATCGACAACGACGACCTGGCCAAGCTGCTCTACGTCAACGAGGACGGCAGCACCCCCGGATTCCGGGCCTTCGCCATCGACGGGCTCTTCGAGGTCTCCGGTGGCGGCGAGGCCCTGCGGTCGGCCATCGAGGACGTGCGGTCCAAGGTCAGCGCGGCCATCGCCGACGGCGCCGACGTCATCGTGCTCTCCGACCGCAACTCCACCGGCGAGCTGGCCCCGATCCCCTCGCTGTTGCTGGTGTCCGCCGTCCACCATCACCTGGTGCGGGAGAAGACGCGCACCCAGGTGGGACTGGTGGTGGAGTCCGGCGACGCCCGTGAGGTCCACCACATGGCGCTGCTCAAGGGGTTCGGGGCGGCGGCCATCAATCCCTATCTGGCCTTCGAGACCCTCGACGACATGATCGCCTCGGGCATCCTGACGGGGGTGACGCCCAGACAGGCGCAGAAGAACTACATCAAGGCCGCGTCCAAAGGGATCATCAAGGTGATGTCGAAGATGGGCATCTCGACGGTGGCGTCCTACACCGGGGCCCAGGTCTTCGAAGTCGTGGGGCTGGCCCCCGACGTCATCGACGAGTACTTCACCGGAACCGTCTCCCGCATCGGCGGAGTGGGCCTCGACGTACTGGCCGACGAGGTGGCCCAGCGCCACCGCCTCTCCCACCTGGACCGACCGACCGAGCTGGCCCACCGGGAGCGGGAGGTCGGGGGTGAGTACCAGTGGCGCCGCGAGGGGGAGATCCACCTGTTCAATCCCAAGACGGTGTTCAAGCTCCAGCACGCCACCCGGTCGAAGCGCTACGAGGTGTTCAAGGAGTACACCCAGGCGGTCGACGAGCAGTCGGCCCACCTGGCCACGTTGCGGGGACTGATGCACCTCCGGACCGGCGAACGGCCGTCGATCCCGCTGGAGGAGGTGGAGCCGGTGGAGTCCATCCTGGCCCGGTTCTCCACCGGGGCCATGTCCTACGGCTCGATCTCGGCCGAGGCCCACGAGACGCTGGCCATCGCCATGAACCGCATCGGCGGGAAGTCCAACACCGGGGAGGGCGGCGAGGACCCCGACCGTTTCACCCCGGACGCCAACGGGGATCTCCGCCGCAGCGCCATCAAGCAGGTGGCCTCGGGCCGCTTCGGAGTGACCTCGGAGTACCTGGTCAACGCCGACGACATCCAGATCAAGATCGCCCAGGGGGCCAAGCCGGGGGAGGGCGGTCAGCTCCCGGGCCACAAGGTGTCCCCGTCGATCGCCAAAACCCGGTACTCGACGCCCGGCGTGGGCCTCATCTCCCCGCCGCCACATCACGACATCTACTCCATCGAGGACATCGCCCAACTCATCCACGACCTGAAGTCGGCCAACCCCAGGGCCCGTGTGCACGTCAAACTGGTGGCCGAGGTCGGCGTGGGGACCGTGGCCGCCGGGGTGGCCAAGGCCCACTCCGACGTGGTGTTGATCTCGGGCCACGACGGAGGAACCGGGGCGACCCCGCTCACGTCGCAGAAGCACGCCGGCATCCCCTGGGAGCTGGGCCTGGCCGAGACCCAGCAGACCCTGTTGTCCAACGACCTCCGGGACCGGATCGTGGTGCAGGTGGACGGTCAACTGAAGACGGGGCGGGACGTGGTGATCGGCGCGCTGCTCGGCGCCGAGGAGTTCGGCTTCGCCACGGCCCCGTTGGTGGTGTCGGGCTGCATCATGATGAGGGTCTGCCACCTCGACACCTGTCCGGTGGGGATCGCCACCCAGAACCCCGCGCTGCGGGCCCGCTTCACGGGCCGTCCGGAGTTCGTCGAGACCTTCTTCGAGTACGTCGCCGAGGAGGTCCGCGAACTGTTGGCCGAGCTGGGCCTGCGGACGCTGGAGGAGGCCATCGGCCGGGTCGACCTGATCGACGCTTCGGCCGCGGTCGACCACTGGAAGGCGCGTGGTCTCGATCTGGCCCCCATCCTCGTCACGCCGCCGCTGCCCGAGGGGGCGGTGCGCTACTGCATCACCGAACAGGACCACGGTCTGGACCGGGCTCTCGACCATCAGTTCCTGGAGCTGTGCCGACCGGCCATCGAGGGTGGGGTGCCGGTCAGGGCCGAGATCGAGGTGACCAACGTCAACCGCACCGTGGGCACCCTGCTGGGCTACGAGATCACCCGGCGGCACGGCGGGGCCGGCCTGCCCGAAGGCAGCATCGACCTCACCTTCCGGGGCTCGGCCGGGCAGAGCTTCGGGGCGTTCCTGCCGAAGGGTGTGACCATGCGCCTGCTGGGCGACACCAACGACTACCTGGGCAAGGGGCTCTCCGGCGGCCGTATCACCGTGCGCCCGCCGGTCGAATCCACGTTCGCGGCGGAGGACAACATCGTGGCCGGCAACGTGATCCTCTACGGTGCCACCGCCGGTGAGGTCTTCCTCCGGGGCCAGGTGGGGGAGCGGTTCTGCGTTCGCAACTCGGGAGCCATCGCCGTGGTCGAGGGAGTGGGCGACCACGGCTGCGAGTACATGACCGGCGGCCGGGTCGTGGTCCTCGGTCCCACCGGCCGGAACTTCGCCGCCGGCATGTCCGGGGGCAAGGCCTTCGTCTACGACCCCTACGGCGTGCTGGTCCGTTCCTACAACAGGGAGCTGGTGGACCTGGAGCCTCTGTCGGCCGACGACCGTGTCTGGTTGAAGGACCGGATCACCATGCACCACGTCGAGACCGGCTCCGAGGTGGCCCGGGCCATACTGGCCGATTGGATCAGTGCCTCCGAGCAGTTCGTCACCGTGATGCCCCAGGACTACCGGCGAGTGCTCGAGGCCACCGAGCGGGCCGTGGCCGAAGGGCGCTCGGTGGAGGAAGCCGTCATGGAGGCGTCCCATGGGTGACATCTCCGGCTTTCTCAAATTCCCGCGCCAGCTTCCGGTGCGCCGTCCGGTCCCGGTGCGGCTGCGCGACTGGAAAGAGGTCTACGAGCCCTTTTCGGTCCAGGCGGCCCAGCAGCAGGGGGCCCGTTGCATGGACTGCGGGATCCCCTTCTGCCACGAAGGCTGTCCCCTCGGCAATCTGATCCCCGAGTGGAACGACCTGGTCTACCGGGACGACTGGTCCGACGCCGTCGAACGGCTGCACGCCACCAACAACTTCCCCGAGTTCACCGGCCGTCTGTGCCCTGCCCCCTGCGAGGGATCGTGCGTCCTGGGTATCAACGACGACCCGGTGACCATCGAACGGATCGAGTACGAGATCATCGAGCGGGCCTGGTCCGAAGGATGGGTGCCGGCCATGCCGCCCACCGTCTCCAGCGGCCAGCAGGTGGCCGTGGTGGGCTCGGGGCCCGCCGGACTGGCGGCGGCCCAGCAGTTGGCCCGGGCCGGCCACCGGGTGGTGGTGTTCGAGCGTGCGGAGAAGCCGGGGGGACTGCTCCGGTTCGGCATCCCCGAGTTCAAGATGGAGAAGGCCGTCCTCGACCGACGGCTCGATCAGATGGTGGCCGAGGGGGTCGAGTTCCGGTGCCGTGTCTCGGTGGGCCAGCCCGCCCCCGAGGTCCGTGCGGCCCTGGCGCCCGACGCCACCGTCGTCAGTGCCCGATCGCTGGTCGACGAGTTCGACAGCGTGCTGTTGGCCGGCGGGGCCACCCTGCCCCGCGACCTCCCCGTGCCCGGCCGCCAGTTGGACGGGATCCACCTGGCCATGGACTACCTGAAGCCGTCGAACCTGGTGCAGGAAGGCCTGTTGGCCCAGTCGCCGATCTCGGCCGAGGGCAAGCACGTGGTGATCATCGGCGGCGGCGACACCGGGGCGGACTGCCTCGGAACCGTCCACCGTCAGCGGGCCCTCAGTGTGCACCAGCTGGAGATCATGCCCGAACCCCCGACCGAGAGGACCCAGGACAATCCCTGGCCCACCTGGCCGCTGATCCTGCGGACCTCCGCAGCCCTGGAGGAAGGTGGCGAGCGCATCTTTTCGGTGACCACCGCCGAGTTCCTGGACGACGGTTCCGGACACGTGCGGGCCCTGCGGGGCGAGGAGGTCGAGGTGGTCTACGGTGATGAGGGCCGACCCGAGTTCCGCCCGGTCGAGGGTTCGATGTTCGAACTGCCGTGTGAAGTGGTTCTGTTGGCCATGGGCTTCCTCGGTACCGAGCGCAACGGTGTCGTGGCCGAGTTGGGGTTGGACGTGAACGCCCGAGGGAGCGTGGCCGCCGACCAGTCCTGGTCGACCTCGGTCGACGGCGTGTTCGTCTGCGGGGACATGACCCGGGGCCAGAGCCTGATCGTCTGGGCCATCGCCGAGGGCCGGTCAGCTGCGGCGTCGGTCGACCGGTACCTCATGGGCCGAACGGCCCTACCGGCCCCGATCGTGCCCGGGCAGTTGGCCCTCCGCTGAGAAACGGGGGGCAGGTCCTCCCGCACCCTGACACCCTCCCGGACCCTGGCGAGGCCAGGCGAGGCGAGGCGATGCCAGGCGAGCCCAGGCGATCTGAGCCCGCTCGGACTCGGATCGACAACTCAGGTCTCGCTACTGCCTGTGCAGCTCGGGGTGCTCATGGCCGTAGAAGTCGAAGGGAACTTCGGTGGCAGCCTCCAGTACCTCCAAAATGCCCTCCAGCCGGTCAAGGCGGTCCGCCTCTCGCTGGGCTTCGAGGATCTTCTCATCGGCCTGGGTCCGATTCATGGCTTCTCACCGCCTTGTCTGCTTCGATGATCCGCCTTTGGCCGGTGACCGTAAAGGGCCGAAGGTCCCACTATCTGGTTCCTCGGTCCCTGGCCGGGGTGCCACCGGGGGGATAACCCTGGTGGGAGGAGTCTGTCCGACCGAGTGGTGTGCAGGGCGGATCGATCCGGCATCGGTCGCCGGATGACGTGTCGTCTCGGTCACGGCCCGGCCGGTCGGTCACGGCTCCGGACGGTGGGGTCAGGCTGCGGACGGCGGGGTCAGGGTCCTACCAGACTGTCCTCGGTGGACTCCTCGAGCTCGTCACTACCCACGTCTCGCCAGCGGAAGGCCAGTATGGCGATGTCGTCCTCCGACGCACTGCCGGTGGCGTCATCGGTCAATCGGGACAGCAGGCTCTCGAGTCCGGTGGCCGGAGCTCCGACGGCACCGGCCAAACGGTCCAGACCCACATCGAGATGCTCGTGGCGTCGTTCCACGAGACCGTCGGTGAACGCCACGAATGTGCACCCGGGGGGGACGATCAGCGTCGTCGGTTCGTAGGGGACCGGCTTGGTGCCCAGAGGGGGTCCGAGCCTGGTGGGGACGAACCACGAGCCCTCGGGGGTGATGATGAGCGGATTGAGGTGACCGGCGTTGGCCAGGGTGATCTCCCTGCTTTCGATGGTCCCGATGCCCACCAGGACGGTGGCGAAATGCCCGTCACGGTTGACATCCAGCTGGTGGGAGCACATCTCGAGGATGCGTGCCGCCGGGTGGCCCTCGACCAGGTAGGCCCGGATGGTGAAACGGAGCCGAGCCATGATCACCGCCGCTTCGACACCCCGTCCGGAGACGTCGCCGACCACGAACCCGAAGTGGTGCTCGTCGAGAGCCACCATGCTGTACCAGTCGCCGCCGATGTCGACACCGGCTGCTCCGGCCACGTAGCGCGTGGCGATCTCCAGGTTCGGGATTTCGGGGTTGTACTGGGGGAGAAGCGCCCGTTGCAGGGTTTCGGCGATGGACCGTTGATCGGCGTACAGGCTGTCCAGCCGCCCGTAGAGTCCGGCGATGGTGGAGGCGTCGTCCTCGGCGTCCCGGCGTCGTTTCACGAGCTTTTCGGCGACGAAGGCCGTAGAGCCGGTCAAGAGCAGGCCGCCGACGAGGAGTACCCAGGGGAGTGCTGCCCCGAGGGTCCCTCCCAACTGTCCTCTGGGTGAGGCCACCAGAGTGAGCGAACTGTCCCCGAAAGGAACGACCGCCGTCGCCGTGTCCCCCGTCAGCGGGAGTCGGGACGAGGGCAGGTCGGTGGTGGCCAGGTCGGCAGTATCGGGTGGCCCGATGTAGGTGGCGAAGTCGAGATCGGCGAACGCGGAGTTGCTCTCCACCGGCACCCGTCGGTTGGCCGGAATGGCCCGCTCGGCGGTGACGACGTACGTCGGATCCTTGGGATCGGCGATGGCGTACTCGATGCGCGGCGTTCCGGCTGTGCGGATGGAGGTGACGAGGAAGGTCTGGCTGTGGGCGGCGCGGGCCACGAGCGCTTGGGCCGCCGGCGACGTGGGCGAGAGCGCCGGCTCCACCCCGACCGACGCTACCGGTTGATAGGTCCCCGCCCCGTTCCGCTTCCACAGTGTGGCCGAGACGAACCCGTACGCGGGCTGCAGGTATCCGGCCATGTAGTGGCCGAACAGCTGGGCATTCCCGTCGGACACCGTCGCCACCTGGACCGCGGTGGCCAGCGGGCCGCGAAGGGTGAGGATGGTGGAGGCCAGGACGGCCCCGGCCTGACGGGTCTGCACCTCGAGCAGCCGATGCTCGTTGTGCTCGTTGAGCGTCCAGGCTGTCCAGCTGAGCGCCCCGGTGATCACCAGGCCGACCGCCACGACGAGGATGGTGACGGCCCGTGGGCTGAGGGCGCGGCGCGTCCGTGACGCCGCGGCGACCTGCTGGCCGGCGAGCTCAGGGCCGGCGAGCTCAGGGCCGGCGGGCTCCGGCTCTGAGTGCTCTGGAGTCATGCTAAATCCCGATCTAGCTGCATAAATCGTGATGTGGCGACGCCTCTCGCGTGCGACGACAACACTGACAGGCGCTCGCCGGATGCGCAAAAAAACGGCTGGCAGCCGGCGGCCGGCGGCCGTGGGGAGGGACCCGATCTATCCGGGGCGAGTGGCTCCCACCAGGTCGGACTGGGCGGCCCCGTCCAGGCGGACCAGGGCCCCCGTGTGGGGGGCATCGATCATCTCCCCGCCCCCCACATACAGGCCAACGTGTTCGACCCCCGACGGCCCGCTGCCGAAGAAGACCAGATCACCGGGTAGGACGGTGGCGTCAACCGGGACCGGCGGGCCTGCGTCGTACTGACTCTGGGCCACCCGGGGCAGGGTGACGCCGGCGGCCCGGTACGAGGCCTGGACCAATCCGGAGCAGTCGAAACCCCCGTTCCCGGTCCCGCCCCAGACGTAGGGGGTGCCGAGCTGCTCGGCTGCGAACGTGAGTGCGGTGACGATGGTCCCGGACAGGGAGGGTGCTGCGGCCAAGGCCAACGACAGGGTCAGTACGGTGTCCACGTAGGGGACGGAGTGGTTGTAGTCGGTGATGGCGGCCCGCAGCGAGCTGGGCGAGCCGGCTCCGTCGGCGCACAACAGCGCCGAGGCGGTGTAGACCGCGTCCACGGGGTCGTACGGCGACGGAGGACGGGCTCCGTCGGGTCCCACGGTGGCGTAGGCGTGGAACGTGGCCGGCTCGAACTGCATCGGTCCCTCTGCCCCGGCGCTGTTGGCACCGGACCTGACCCCCGGGGCGTCAGACTGTCCGCTGCCCGATTCCACCGTGCCCACCGCGGCCAGAACCGACCACGGGAGACCGGGACACGTGGCGGCGGCCCGCTGATAGAGGCTCTGCCAGTCGTCGGGGACGGCCGGTGATGACGTGGCGCCGCCGCCATCGGGTCCGCCGGTGCTGCCCGAGGCCGCTGTGGCCCCACCGGACCCGGCCGACGTCGTGCCTGCGGCTATGGCCGCCACCAGGGCCAAAGCGACGACCAGTGCCATGACGGTGGCCACGGCGGTGATGACCTTGCCCACGGCTGCCTCCGAACCGTCGAAGTCCGGGCGTACAAGGTGAGCGAAGGCGGCACTCAGAGGATCCGATGACGTACACCGGGCCGCGACCAGTCCAGCACCGGTGAGCCCTCGGTGGCAACCCCGCGCCTTGCTCCGGCGAACAGGCAGGGACCACCCGGCCACCCCAGCCGGCCCGGACCGGCCCGGACCGGCCCGAACCCATCGGTAGGTGCGACCTGGGATCGGTATGCTCGGTCCACCGGGAATCCGGAGTTGGCACAGGGAGGACCGACCGTGCTCAGTACCATGCAGGATGCCCCGTTGTTGGTGAGCGGCATTCTCCGTCATGGCCAGAATGTCTACGGGGACAGCCGGGTGATCACCGTCACCGGCCCCGACGGCGAGGCCTCGGAGGCGTCGTTCGCCGAGGTGGCCGAGCGCTCCGAACAGCTGGCCAAGGCGCTCGGACGGCTGGGCGTGGGAGACGGCGACCGGGTGGGGACGATCTTGTGGAACAACCAGACCCACCAAGAGGCCTACCTGGCCGTCCCCGGGATGGGTGCGGTCCTCCACACCCTCAACCTCCGGCTCTTCCCCGAGCAGCTCTCCTACGTGATCAACCACGCCGAGGACCAGGTCATCATCGTCGACGCCATACTGATCCCGCTGCTGGCCCGGGTCCTCGACCAGCTCACCACGGTGAAGCACATCGTGGTGGCCGGTGACGGCGACGCCAGCGCACTCGGGGCGACCCACTCGTACGAGGAGCTGCTGGCGGCCGAGGAGCCCGGCTACGACTGGCCCATCTTCGACGAACGCCAGGCCGCCGCCATGTGCTACACCTCGGGCACCACCGGCAACCCCAAGGGCGTGGTCTACAGCCACCGGTCGACGTACCTGCACTGCGTTCGCGGTCACCTCCGGTTCGACCCTCGGCGTCAACGAGCAGGATCGCGTGCTCTCCATCGTGCCCATGTTCCATGCCAACGCCTGGGGTACCCCGTACGCGGCCTTCATGACCGGGGCCGATCTGATCATGCCCCAGCAGTTCCTCCAGGCGGCCCCGTTGACGGCCATCATCGCCCGGCACCGCCCGACGCTCTCGGCCGGGGTTCCCACCATCTGGAGCGATCTGCTCCGCTACTCGCGGACCCATCCACGTCGACATGTCGTCGCTCCGGATGATCACCGCCGGTGGGGCCGCCGTGCCCCGACAGCTCATCGAACAGTTCCGCGACGAGCTCGGGGTGCAGCTGGTCCAGGGGTGGGGCATGACCGAGACCAGTCCCGATCTGCTCCCTGGCCCTGCCCCCGCGGGGCGTGCCGGAGGACGAAGAGATCGTCTGGCGGTCCAAGACCGGCCGGGTGGTCATCGGCGTCGAGGTCCGGGTGGTGGCCGAGGACGGGTCCGTCCTGCCCGATGACGGCGAATCCGTCGGCGAGTTCGAGGTTCGGGGACCGTGGATCACCGGCTCGTACTACCGGGAGCCGACGCCGGAGCGGTTCCACGACGGGTGGCTCCGGACCGGCGACATCGGATCGCTCGACCGTCGGGCTACATGCAGATCAGCGACCGCACCAAGGACGTCATCAAGTCCGGGGGCGAGTGGATCTCCTCGGTCGAGCTGGAGAACGAGGTCATGGCCCACCCGGGCGTGGTCGAGGCGGCCGTGATCGCCGTGCCCGACGAGCGGTGGAGTGAACGACCTCTGGTGGTGGTGGTGCTCGAGGACGACTCGCCGGCGACGGCCGACGAGTTGGTGGCATTCCTCACGGACCGGGTGAGCCGCTGGTGGCTGCCGGAGCGCTGGGCCTTCATCGAGGAGGTGCCGAAGACCAGCGTGGGCAAGTTCGACAAGAAGTCGCTTCGGGCCCGATACGCCGACGGGGGGCTCGAGGTCGTGGACGTCGAGATCCAGGCCGCTCGCTGAGCGTCGATGGGAAGCGACCCGGCCGACATCGCCGAGCGGCTGTCCGGCATCGCCGAGGAGCTAGCCGACCTGGCCCTGGATCGCCTGTACCAGGCGTCCGACGCCGTGCGGTCGGGTCGTGATCCGGACCCGGCAGCTGGTGGCCGAGGAGAAGCGCATCACCCGGGCCCGTCGCTCGGTGGAGAAGGCGGCCCTGCTGCTGGCCGGGCCGTCCGTTCGGGGCGCGCAGCCCGGGGAGGGACCCTGAGCCCTAGGCCGCCGCTCCGTCGGCTCCGTCGGCGTTCCGACCGAGCCGGTTGAGGGCGTCGATCAGCGCTCGCAGCGTCCGTAGTGGATCTTGTCGAATCGGAACACCAGCCGTTCCTGGTCGAGATGGTCGAGGTCCGACCGCTCGGGAGGAAGGGGCTTCGACAAGCGCATGGTGCCGCTGGCCACGATGTCGGCGAACTCCTGGTTGAGGCGGTCCAGCTGGGCCCGGTCCGGAGCGACCAGCATCCGCATGACCAAGAGATCGCCGACCCACCGGCACGACTGGTAGTTCCGGTAGAAGCCCAGGATGGTCCGGGCCGCCTGCTCGCACATCGTCCGTGATGGTGAACAGCGCGCGGTCCTCGGGCGACACCAGCCCGCGGGGCTCCACCTTGTGGCGAATGAACTCGTCCCACCCCTGCCAGTAGGTTCCTCCGGGTACGTCGAGCATGACCACCGGGGCCGGCTCGGCCTTGCCCGTCTGGAGCAGGGTAAGCAGTTCGAACCCCTCATCCAGTGTGCCGAAGCCGCCCGGCAGGACGACGTACCCGTCGGACTCCTTGATGAGCATGAGCTTCCGGGTGAAGAAGTACCGCATCTCGACGAGCTTCGGATCCTGGGCGATGAAGGCGTTGGCGCCCTGTTCGAACGGGAGGCGGATGTTCACGCCGATCGACTTGTCGCGACCGGCCCCCTCCATGCCGGCGGCCATGATGCCGGGCCCGGCGCCGGTCACGACCATCCAGTCCGCGCCGGCCATGGTGGCGGCCAGCTCGCGGGTGGAGTGGTAGGCGGGGTGGTCGGGCTCGGTCCGGGCCGACCCGAAGATGGTCACCTTGCGTTCCTTCCGGAACGGCCGGAACACGGCGAATGCCTCGGCCATCTCGGCCAGTGCCGAGTCGGCCACCTTGAGGTCGATGACCTCGGTTCCGGCCGCGGCCAGGGTGGCCACCGTGTCCAGCATCGATCGGTAGAGGCGGCGTTGCGACGACGAGGCATCCGGGGGAAGGAGGACCTCCATCAGACGATCGACGGCCTCGGTCCGGCCCGATCCGGCCTCCTGTTCTGGCCGGCCCGACGGAGATGCCGGGGTCATCCGCTGGCGGCGGCCAGGATCTCGGTCTGGGTGCCCCGGTCCCTCGACCCGCCCGTAGAGGGTGGTGCGTTGGGCCAGGCTCCGACCCAGCGGATGCACGATGGCGGCGAAGCGCTCGGCATCCATCATCTGTCCATGGCTCGCTCCCGCCGCTCGCGAGATGTTCTCGTCCATGAGGGTTCCACCGAGGTCGTTGACCCCGGCCCGCAGGATCTGGCGGACACCGTCAGCGCCCATCTTCACCCAGCTGACCTGGATATTCTCGATGGCGTGGCGGTAGGCGATCCGTCCCACCGCGTGCATCAGCAGCGTCTCACGGAAGGTCGGTCCGCGCCGGGACCGGTGCTGGAGGTAGATCGGCGTGGCCATGTGCACGAAGGGGAGGGGGACGAACTCGGTGAAGCCACCCGTCTCGAGCTGGAGCTGGCGGGTACGTACCAGGTGCCGGGCCCACGAGCGGGGTTGCTCGACGGCCCCGAACATGATGGTCACGTTGGAGCGCAACCCGACCTGGTGGGCGGTGCGGTGGGCGAAGAGCCACTCCTCGGTGTGATCTTGTCGGGGCACAGGACGGCCCGTACCGGGTCGTCGAGGATCTCGGCAGCCGTACCGGGCAGGGTCTTGAGGCCGGCGTCGCGCAGCAGCACCAGGTAGTCGGCCAGCGGCAGTTCGGAGCGGCGAGCCCCCTCGGTGACCTCGAGGGCCGTGAACCCGTGGATGTGGATGGTGGCCGAAGCCTCGCGGACGGCCCGGATCACGTGGAGGTAGTACTCGCCGTCGAAGTCGGGGTGGATGCCACCCTGCAGACAGACCTCGGTGGCCCCCAGCTCTTCGGCCTGGCGCACCCGGTCGGAGATCTCGCTGAGCTCCAACAGGTAGGGGCTGCCGCGCAGGTTCAATGAGAGCGGTCCCTTGGAGAAGGCGCAGAACTTGCACTTGAAGGTGCAGACGTTGGTGTAGTTGATGTTCCGGTTGTGGACGAACGTGACCTCGTCGCCCACGGCCTCGTGGCGAAGCTGGTCGGCCACAGCGGCAACGGCCCGAACCTCGGGTCCCCGGGCTCCGAACAGGGTGACGATCTCGTCCTCGTCCACCGACTGCCCGGCCAGCACCCCGGCCAGCACCTCGCCCACGGCACTCCCGGCCGAGGCCAGGGGGGCCACCGGCGGTCGTCCCGCCGCCGGATTCCCTTCGGGGACGGTCCCGTCCCGTGCATCGGAACTGCCCGGACCGTCGGAGCCGTCCCGGGCGCCGGTGTCGTCGAACGTGGGGCGCCGGACGGAGTCCACGGGTCCGAGCAGTTCGGGGGGCGGTGCTTCGCCCCCCGAACACCAGGGATGGTCGCGGCCCAGTCCCTCGGCGTCG
Source organism: uncultured Acidimicrobiaceae bacterium (assembly GCA_963700235.1). GTDB lineage: Bacteria > Actinomycetota > Acidimicrobiia > Acidimicrobiales > RAAP-2 > Bog-756. The sequence continues at coordinate 1,235,763 of CAVOWT010000003.1, read as the reverse complement.
GAGGCGTCGAGCACGGCGAACCGCATCGACGGGTCGAGCCACCGGTCGGGGGCGAGGGCGAACGTGGGGTAGAGGGTCAGGCGGGGGGCCAGCGTGCATCCCGCCGATTCGGTCGTGTCCCGCAGGATGCCGAGGGCCGGCCAGGCCCGTTCGGGATTCACATGGTCGGCTGTGACGGGGGAGACGCCACCCCAGTCGTCGATGCCGGAGTCGATCAGGGGGGTGAGGTCGTCGGAGAGATTGGGTGGGGCCTGCAGGTGGATGTCGGTCGGGAGGACGAGTCGGGCCGCGGCGACGGTCCAGAGGAACTCGTCGGTGGGGCACGGCGGGGACCGGTGCATGGAGGTGCCGGCCTTGGGCAGGAAGTTCTGGACGATGACCTCCTGCACGTGGCCATGGCGGCGATGGCTGGCGGCGATGGCCTCGAGCGTGGCCAGACGGTCGGCGCGGGACTCGCCGATCCCCACCAGCAGTCCGGTGGTGAACGGGATGGCGGCCCGGCCGGCGGCCTCCAGGGTGGCCAGCCGACGCGCCGGCGTCTTGTCCGGCGCCGAACGATGGGCTTCGAGATCGGGATTGACCGATTCGATCATCATCCCCTGGCTGGCCGTGACGGCACGCAGGCGGGCCAATTCGTCGGCGTCGAGTGCTCCGGCGTTGGCGTGGGGGAGCATGCCCGTCTCTTCGACCACGGCTCGGCATGCAGCCACCAGGTAGTCGACGGTGGAGGTCCAGCCGTGGTCGTCGAGCCAGGCCCGGGCCGATGGATAGCGCTCTTCGGGGGCCTCACCCAGGGTGAAGAGAGCCTCGTGGCAGCCGGCGGCCCGGCCCGCCCGGGCGATGTCCAGCACCTGTTCGAGGCTCAGGTAGGGAGACTCCAGATGGGCCGGTGCCTTGGCGAAGGTGCAGTAGCCGCAGCGATCCCGGCACAGCATGGTGAGGGGGATGAACACCTTGGGAGAGAACGTGATGCGGTTTCCGTGGGCCTCGTCGCGGACCCGACGGGCCTGTTCCTGCAATTCGATCCAACGGTGCACCGATCAACGGCTCGAAGTCGGGGCCCAGTGCGTCGACAGATGCCGACCGGACCTGCCGCGTCGGTGCCGCCTCGGCGGGCGACGGCGTAGAGCCGGGGTCGGCGGGCATCGGCGACACCTTACCGGAGGCGTGCCGCCGGGCGACCGGAAGGAGCCGCACGATAGCGTTCCAAGCCGCTCCGCCCTATCCGGGGGGACCGGCACCCAGGGCGTCGTCGTCCACCAACCAGACGACGTCGTCGGCCACGACCCGCCCGGCAGGCAGATCGGCGCCGGCCTCGATGGCCGTGAACGCCTCGCGCTTCGACGATCCCGAGACGGTGAACACCACCAGTCGGGCGCGGGCGATACCGGAGAGGGTCAGCGTGACCCGGTCGTGGGGATTGTTGGCCCGGGGGTCCTGGTTGGCCGCCACCAACACGTCGGGATCGACGATCTCGAGTGCCGCCGACCCCGGAAACAGCGAGGCGGTGTGGCCGTCGGGGCCCAGGCCCAGGTGGATCAGGTCGAAGGCGGGCAGCGACCCGATCACGGCCTGATAGTCCACGGCCGCCGCCGACGGGGTGCCGCTGACGTACATCGGGTGGTCGGAGCCGAACGGCCCGACCGGTTCGAGCAGGGTCTCGCGGATCATCCGGTAATTGGAGTCGGGGTCGTCAGGCGGCACACATCGCTCGTCACCCAGGTAGACGTCCACGGTGTCCCAGCGGATACCGCTGTCGGATCCGCCTGTCCGGGCCAGGCGCTCGTAGCACTGTTGGGCCGTCGAGCCCCCGGACAAGAAGAGCGAGAACCGGTCCTGCCGCGACTCGGTCACCGCCGTCGTGACGGTCCGGGCGAAGGCGTCGGGGACCGAGGGGACCCGCTCGATCCGGCCGTTCACCGTTCCGACCGGACAGACTGACCCGACCGTTCCGACCGGACAGACTGACCCCGCCGGACCGACCGTTCCGACTCGAGCGCCGGGGTCACTGGGGCAGCTCGGTGAGGCGGCCGCCACTCAGTTCCAGGTCGATGACGGGATTGCGCCACTCGTCACCGGATCTCTCCGTAAGAAGATCGGCCATGTGGGGCCCCCAGGTACCGGCGGCGTAGCGCTGCATGGCGCCGCCCGGCTGCGACCAGGCCTGCAGGTAGGGATCGACGATCTTCCATGCCTGGCGGACCTCGTCCGACCGGATGAACAGGGTGGCGTCCCCGACCATGGCGTCGTGGATCAGACGCTCGTACCCGTCGGCGGCCTCGGTGCCGGCGAAGGCTTCCTCGTAGGAGAAGTCCATGGCCACGGAGCGGATGTGGAACTTCTCGCCGGGCACCTTGGCTCCGAATTCGAGGCTGATCCCCTCGTCGGGCTGGATGCGGAGGATCAGCGTGTTCGGCCTCAGGTCCCGGCTGGTGCGGTGGTCGAAGAGAAGGAACGGTACCTGCCGGAAGGTCAGGGCCACCTCGGTGACCCGGGCCGGGAGCCGCTTTCCGGTCCGTACGTAGATCGGAACCCCGGCCCAGCGCCAATTCTCGACCCGGAGGCGCAGGGCCAGATAGGTCTCGGTCTGGCTGTCGGGGGAGACGTCGGGCTCCTGCCGGTACCCGATCACCTTCTCACCGTCGATGGTCCCGGCCACGTACTGGGCCCGAACCGCTTTGTCGACTGCTTCGTCCGGGGTGGGGATGTCGATGGCCTGGAGCAGCTTGACCTTCTCGTCGCGGATGCGGTCGGCATCGGTGCTGGTGGGCGACTCCATGAGCGTCAGGGCCAGCACCTGCATGACGTGGTTCTGGACGATGTCACGAAGGGCTCCGGCGGTCTCGTAGAACCCGCCCCGATGTTCGACGCCCAGTGATTCGGCCACGGTGACCTGGACCTGCTCGACATAGCGGCGGTTCCAGATGGGTTCGAAGATGGCGTTGGCGAATCGGAGGGCGAGAACGTTCTGCACGGTCTCTTTTCCCATGTAGTGGTCGATCCGGTAGATCTGCCGTTCCTCGAAGGCGGCGTGCATCTGTTCATCGAGGGCGAGGGCACTTTCGAGGTCGCGACCGTAGGGCTTCTCCACCACCACCCGCATGAAGTGGTCGTCGTCGTCCGGGGTGATACAGGCGTGGGTGGCCAGAGCTCCGGCCACCAGGCCGAACACGCTGGGGATGGTGGCCAGGTAGTAGAGCCGGTTTCCCTTGGTGCCGTCGATCTTGTCCGCCTCGTCGAGGTGGGATTTGAGCCGGTCGAAGGTGTCCGGGTGGTCGTATTCGCCGGAGATGTACTTGAACCGCTCGGTGAGGGCCCTCCACTTGGGACCGCTGTCCGGTGTGGCCTCGGCCACGTGCTCCCGGAACTCCTCGTCGGTCCATTCGGTCCGGGCCACGCCGATGACGGTGAAGCCGTCGTCGAGAACACCCCGGTCGGCCAGGCGGGCCAGGGCCGGAAGGATCTTGCGGGCCGTCAGATCACCGGAGGCACCGAAGATGACCATGGCCACCGGAGGGGCCTTGGACAGCACCGGCGGGAGGGAGCGCTTCTTGCCGTTGGGAGCGGCCTCCGACGTGTTCTGGTCCTCGCTCATTTGGGCGTGAAGGTCTCGCCGCCCTGCGATCCGTCGCTGGTGGTGAAGGCGTGCCCTCCGAACTGGTTTCGCAGGGCCGATACGAGACGCAGGCCGAAGGCGTCCTTCTTCTGTGAGGCGAATCGGGCGAACAGGGCCGAGGAGATGACCGGCGCCGAAACCCCTCGGTCGATGGCCTCCTCCACCGTCCAACGACCCTCGCCGGAGTCGACCACGACGCCTTCGATCTGATCGAATCCCGACTCGGGCCGGAGCGCACGTTCGGCCAACTCGAGGAGCCAGCTCCGTACCACCGAACCGTAACGCCAGATGGCCGAGATCTCGTGGAGGTCGAGGTCGAACTCGGGGGCCTCCGACATGATCTCGAACCCTTCGGCGTAGGCCTGCATGAGCCCGTACTCGATGCCGTTGTGGACCATCTTGACGAAGTGGCCGGCCCCCGGTGGCCCAACATGGGCGTAGCCGCCCTCAGGCGCCAGGGCCAGGAACGCCGGTTCGGCCACGGCCACGGCCTCGTCCGTACCGCCCACCATCAGGCAGTACCCCTCCTTCAGGCCCCAGATCCCCCCCGAGGTTCCGGCGTCGACCAGGGCGATGCCCTGGGTGGCCAGCTGGTCGACCAGCGGGGCCGTCTCCCTGTAGTTGGAGTTGCCACCGTCGATGATCACGTCCCCGGCCTCGAACAGACCGGCCAGCGTGGTGATGGTGGTGTTCGTGGCGTCGCCGGCGGGCACCATGACCCAGGCCACCCGCGGGGCCGAGAGCTTGGAGGCCACCTCCTCCAGCGTCGTCGCAGTCTCGGCGCCGAAGGCCGAGGCCGCCGAGCGGGCCTGGTCCGAGAGATCGAACGCGACGACCTGGTGGCCGTGCTCGATGAGGCGCTGGGTCATGTTGGCCCCCATCTTGCCCAGGCCGATCATGGCAATCTTCATGGTGCTCTCCTTGATGTCTTGGGTGCCGGGAAGGTGGTCGGCGCCGGGAACGCAGTCGGTATCGGGAAGGTGGTCGGTATCGGGAACGCAGTCGGTATCGGGAACGCAGTCGGTGTCGGGAACGCAGTCGGTGTCGAAAGGGAACGGAGTCCGTGCCCGGAACGTAGCCGGTGCAGCACGGAAGGTCGCTCCGGCCCCGGCCGCCGGCCCGGTGGCGCCAGGTGTCACCCCCAGTGCGGAGCCCGCCGTGCTCAACGCCGACGCCCTACGATCCGCCGCCCAGCGAATTGGCCTTGTCGCTGAGTGACTGCATCAGCTCGTCGAACGACTTGGCGAACGAGGCCACGCCCTCGGACTCGAGGACACGGGACACGTCCTCCATGTCGATGCCGGCCGCGCCCAGCTGGCCGATGAGCTGGCGCGCCCCGTCGACTCCGACGTCCACCGTCCGGGCCACGGTCCCGTGGTCCAAGTAGTCGTCCACCGTCCCGTCCGGCATGGTGTTGACGGTGTCCGGCCCGATCAGGGTGTCCACGTAGGCCAGATCGGGATAGTTCGGGTTCTTGGTCGAGGTCGACGCCCACAGCGGACGCTGGACCCGGGCCCCCTTGGCGGCCAGAGCCTCCCAGCGGGGTCCGGCGAAGCGATCGGTGAACAGCGCGTAGGCCAGTTTGGCCTGAGCCACGGCGGCCCGGCCCCGGAGCGCCAGCAGGCCGTCCGCATCGGCGGCACCCTCTGCCGCGGCCTCGATCCGGCGGTCGACCTCGGTGTCGACCCGGCTGATGAAGAACGAGGCCACGCTGGCCACGTGGGAGAGGTCCTCGACCCCCGAGGCCACCAGGGCCTCGAGGCCGGAGAGGTACGCCTCGATGACCTCGCCGTACCGGTCGATGGAGAAGATCAGCGTGACGTTGATGCTGCGCCCCTCACTGATCATCTGTCGGATGGAGGGAACGCACTCCGGGGTGGCCGGGATCTTCACCAGCACGTTGGGCTGGTCGATACGGCAGTGGAGCGAGCGGGCCGCGGCGATGGTGCCCTCGGTGTCGTGGGCCAGCGACGGCGCCACCTCCACGGAGACGAAGCCGTCCCGGCCGTCCGAGCCGTCATAGACCGGCCGGAGCACGACCAGTGCACCGTTGATGTCGTCGACGACCAGATCCCAGTAGGCGTCCTCGACCGACTTGGTGCGGATGAGGGACCCGAACTGCTCGTCGTAGGTGTCCTGTCCCTCGATGGCCTTGGCGAAGATGGTCGGGTTGGAGGTGACGCCGCGGATTCCCTTGTCGACCAGTCCGGCCAGGGTGCCGTCCTCGAGCCAGTCCCGCCGGAGATTGTCGAGCCAGGGACTCTGGCCCTGTTCGGTGTAGAGGTCGTGCAGCGTGGTCATGGGGGCGTCCTTTCAGGTCAGTGGGGAGCCGTCATGTCGCCGGCCACCGTGCCACCAGCGCGGTGGCCTCGTCGGCGACGTGTCTCGGGGTGAAGCCGAACTCCTCCATGGCTACCTCACCCGGTGCCGACGCCCCGAAGTGATCGATGCACACGGTGGCGTCGGCGTAGCGCTCCCATCCGAACGAGCTGGCCGCCTCTACGGCCAGGCGGGGGACGCCGGGGGGTAGCACTTCGGACCGATACCCGTCGGTCTGGGTGGCAAACAGGTCCCAGGAGGGGAACGACACCACCCGGGCTCGGATCCCTTCGCCGGCCAGCAGGTCGGCGGCGGCCAGGCAGAGCTGGACCTCGCTGCCGGTGCCGACCAGCACCATCTGGGCCGAGCCGCCCGGCGCCTCCCGCAGGACGTAGGCGCCGTGCTCCACACCGGAGGCGGCGGCACCGGACGTCTCGGCCAGCACGGGGAGCTCCTGACGGGACAGGATCAGGGCCGTGGGTCCGCTGCCCTCGACGGCGATACGCCATGCCTGCGCCGTCTCGTTGGCATCGGCCGGCCGGATCACCCGCAGGTTCGGCATGGCCCGCATCGCCGCCAGCTGCTCGACGGGCTGATGGGTGGGTCCGTCCTGTCCCAGGCCGATGGAGTCATGGGTCCACGAGTAGATGACGTGGACGTCGGAGAGGGCGGCGATCCGCACGGCCCCGCGCATGTAGTCGCTGAAGACGAAGAAGGTCCCGCCGACGGGCAGCACGCCACGGTGGGCGGCCATGCCGTTCATGATGCCGCCCATCCCGTGCTCGCGGATGCCGTAGTGGATCAGGCTGCCCCCGGGCTCGGCCGGTTCCTGAGCCTCGGCACCCTCCCAGGCCATCCCGGTGTTTCCGGTCAGATCGGCGCTGCCGGGGATGAGACCGGGTATGGAGCCGCCGGTGGCGTCGAGCACGCTTTGATTGCCTTCCGGGTGGCCATCGGCCCGTCGTCGGGGGAGAACGTCGGCAGGTGTCGACTCCCAACCGGGTATGCCGTGACCGGTCTGGGCCGCATCCCAGCGGGCCTTGTCTCCGTCCCACGCCGCAACTCGCTTCTCCCAGGCCGAACGGAAGGCCTCGCCACGGGGGATGCAGCGCCGGTACAGCTCGAGCACGTCCTCGGGGACCCAGAAGCTCTCCTCCGGAGGCAGGCCCAGGATCTCCTTGGTCAGCTTGATCTCCTCGACCGAGAAGGGATCGCCGTGGGCCTTGGCCGTGTCGGTGAGATGGGGCGAGGGATAGCCGATGTGGCTCCGGAGGATGATCAGGGACGGTCGGTCCTCCTCGGCCTTGGCCCGCAGCAGGGCGGCCTCGATGGCGCCGGCGTCGTTGGCCACCTCGCCGATGTTGTCCACGGACCATCCATAGGCTGCGAACCGCTCGCCGACGTCGTCGGTGTAGGACAGCTCGGTGGGGCCGTCGATGGTGATGTGGTTGTCGTCGTAGATGTAGACCAGCCGGCCGAGTTGGAGATGGCCGGCCAACGAGGCCGCCTCGTGGGAGATGCCCTCTTCGAAGCAGCCGTCACCGGCGATGACGTAGGTGTGGTGATCGCAGATCTCCGGCGAGAAGTTGTTACGCAGCCATCGTTCGGCGATGCCCATGCCCACGCCGTCGGCCACCCCCTGGCCGAGTGGCCCGGTGGTCACCTCGACGCCCGGTGTGTGGTTGTGCTCGGGGTGGCCCGGGGTCCGACTGCCGAACTCACGGAACGCCCGCAGGTCGTCGAGGGTCAGTCCGTATCCGGTCAGGTAGAGCATCGAGTACAAGAGGATCGAGGCGTGCCCGTTGGAGAGGACGAACCGGTCCCGGTCGGGCCAGTGCGGCTCGGCCGGGTCGTGCCGCATGACCCGGGTGAACAGCACGTGGGCCAGGGGGGCGAGGGCCATGGCCGTGCCCGGATGCCCGGAGTTGGCCGCCCGTGGCACGTCCATGGCCAGACCCCGGATGACGTTGACGCCGAGCTGCTCGAGTTCGTCGAGACCGGCGTGGTCGGCAAGCTGACGCGGGCTGTCGTTCATCCCCGGCAACCCTATCGGTCGGGCCGGCCCGGGCGAGGCACCGGCAATGCGTGGGAGAGGGTCTAGCGGGCGCGGAACAGGGCCATCGAGGCCGAGAAGGCGTGCACGAAATTGCGGCCACCCACCGGACCGAACTCACCGGCGGCAAAGAGACCGCCGGTGGGAACGGGTCCGACCGAACGTTGGAGCATCCGGGCGTCGTGATGGGCGCCGGAGAACAGTCGGGTGCCCCGGTCGTTGCCGGTGAACACGAGGGCGGCGTCGGCCGATCGCCCCTCGAGCTGGTAGCCCAGCTGGTGGTGGGCGGTCTCCCCGTCGCGCCGGTGGAACCGGACGGTGCTCCCGAGCGGAACCTGGTCGTCCACGGCCACGGCCCCGGTGGACCGGTCGACACCCACCACGTTGCGCACCAGGAAGTCCGACGGGGCCGGGCGCTCGATCCGTTCGTCGATGAGCCGACCCACGAACAGCCCGTCGGAGCGGATGGCGGCCAGCTCGGCCGGTCCCAGATACCGGGTGATCTGGTCGACCATGCACTCCATGGCCGGCATCCCGGCCACCTCGTAGATGACGTTCCGGTCCGACCGGGTCACGGTGAGCGTCTCCCCGTAGGGCTGGGATCCCGGGGAGACGACGGTCTCCATGTCGACACCGCCACCGATGAGCACCCCGGTGGCGCCCAGAAGTCACCACCCGGTCCCCGACCACCAGTCGACTGCCGCCCGGCCCGCGGCTCCCCGACACGTTCCCGCCGACGACGGGGAGGCCGGGGTGGCGCTCCTCCAGCCACCGGAGGAACTCGTCGGCAGGAAAGGTGAACGGGTCGGCCATCAGGATCAGGACGTTCGGTTCGAACGCCAGCGGCTCGGGCCAACCGGCGAAGTGCCACGAGTCGTCGGCCAATCGGGAGGCACCCAACTGCACCGGGGCCAGCGGTCCGACCCACCCGGCCCACAGGCTGATGGCCGGGGTCTCCTCCGCCTCCCGTCCGGTGCCGATCACCGACTCCGCCGCGCCTCCCACGACGGCCAAGGGGTGGAGCACCGATGACACGGTGGCCGGCGATGTCCTCCAGCGCTCCGGCGTGGGAGCGGGTCGTGGTGATCACCACCAGGTCGGGCCGCTCGCCGAGACGCTCCAGGACAGCACCCGAAACCTCGCCGGTGGCCGCCGAGGCCACCGGATGCTCGGACAGGGCGCTGGCGAACGGCACGGAGGCTAGCGCGCTGCGGTGCCGAACCGGATGTCGAGGGAGCGGAGGTAGGTGTGGAGCCCGGCGTCTTGGACCGGCACGAGATACGCCGGCCGGCCCGACTCGTTGTGGTGGCTGTGCCACAGGCCCGGAGGGGTCACGAAGGCCCCCGCCGTCTCCCACTCGACCCGCACCGGGTCGAGGATGGTGCCGTCGGGACCGAGCCGACTGCCGATCAGGGAGAAGCACCCCGGAGAGCACTCGGTGATGAGGTCGAGAGCCACGCTCTGGTGGCGGTGAGGTCCGCTGGACCGCACCCGCCGGCAGGATCCCGAGCATGGCCCACAAGGTGTGGGTGGCCGTCAGTGTCTGCGGGGTGGCGGTGTTGCCGAGCAGGATGCTCACCCGGCTCCGACCGGCGGCGGCCGGATCCCGTTCGACCTCGGCCAGCCGGGCCCGGGCCTCGGCTCCGTCGAACCGGGTGGGCTCGAAGCGGGGACTGGACGGTGTCACGCCGAGATAGCGGAGAAGGGGGGCATCGGTCACCCGGTACAGGAGGGCGCGAGGACTCCTCGTCCGGCTCCTGCTCCATCGGCCCCTCTGGCCCTTCTGGCCCCTCTGGCCCCGACCCGACGTGGACCGTGGTGCAGCCGGCCGGCAGGGTCCAGAAGTCCCCGGCACGCCAGGCCATCCGCCCCGAGCCGGCCGGTCCGTCGGGACCGCGCCGCTCGAACTCGCTGGCCCCCCGGCCCCGGAGGCAGTAGTAGAGCTCGCTGGTGGCGTCGGGCTCGGTGACCAGCTGTCTCGCCGACCGCAGGACCATGAACGAGGCCAGCAGCCCCGGGCTCGTGGCCGGCCGGTCCACGCCGAGCTCGTCGGCGAGGTCCAACGGGACGATCCGCGACGGCCCCCCGGCGTGCAGGCTGGGCGAGAAGCGGTGGACGGGCACGGGGCCGATGGCCCCGGTGGCCTGGGGATCGGCGGCCGTGGAGTACTCGTAGAAGACGGCGTCCCCGGTCCAGTCCTCGGCGGCCGACCCCACCAGTACCACTGGTCCTGGTCGCTCGACGGATCGATTGGCCATGCCTCCAGTATCGACGACCGGGACGGCGATAGCGTCACGGGGTGGTCGATCGACGGATTCAGGTCCCCCCCAACTGCGAACTGACCCTGGGGATGACCTGCGTGGACAAGGCCGATCCCGGGCAGGACGGTCTGGAGGATGCGGGCCGACGAGCGCTTCGCCAATCCGGCCGGCATCGTCCAGGGCGGGTTCCTCGGCGCCATGGCCGACTCGGCCATGGGCTCGGCCACCGTGACCTTCGCCACGGAGCCGCGGCCGGAAGGTGTTCTCCTCGAACGTCGAGATGAAGACCAGTTTCCTGGCCCCGGTGCGGGTGGGGGCGGTGCTCGAGTGCACGGCCACGGTGGTCTCGGGAGGGGCGCGGGTGGCGTTCGCCGAGGCCGAGACGGTCGACGACCGGGGAACGGTGGTGGCCCGTTCCAGCTCCACCTACCTGTTCACCGACCGGGACTGATCGGGCCCAGCGAGCCGCTCTGCGCCGGTCGGGCCGGCCCGGGTACCGCCGCTGGCTAGAGTTGGACGATCGCCGAGCCGGCGGCGCGTCCTCGGACTACGCACGGCCAGCCGAACGAGGAGCGCAGTGGCGAAAGGTCGGAAGGGAACAGGCAAGGGACTGGGGGGGCTCCGCACCTCCGGCAACGAGGCGGTCCAGCTCGTCATCGCCTACATCAAGCAGGAGACCCTCACGCCGCTCCGGGGCCTGGGCCGCTACATCATGTTCGGCGTGGCCGGTTCGGTGGCGCTGGCCATCGGCCTGGTGATCCTGTCCGTGGCCTTCCTCCGCCTCCTCCAGGGCGAGACCGGGACCACGTTCACCGGGGACTGGTCGTGGGCGCCCTACCTGATCTGCACGGTGGCCGTGGTGGGCGTGGCGGCCCTCGCCGTCAGGGCCGTGACCCGGGGCCAGGGCCCGAGCTCGTCCGCCAGTGGGAAGGAGAGGCCATGACCACGCCGCCCGAACGGATCACCCGGGACGACATCGAGGCCAAGTTCCGGGAGTTGACCGGGGAGGTCTCCGACGAGGTCGAGTCCACCCGGTCGCAGGTGCTGACGGTGGGCCTGGCCGTCGGGGTGGCCCTGGTGGCGGTGGTCTTCCTGATCGGCCGTCGCAACGGCCGCCGCCGGTCGGCCGTCGTCGAGGTCCGTCGGATCTGAGACCGTGGACACCTTCTTGCGGTACATCCAGGTCAAGGCGTTCGGCCGGGGCTTCCGCGGCTATCACACCGCCTGGCTGGTGGTCGGTGCGGCCGTGTGGATGATCAACCGGGCCCGCAACCAGAACGACGTCATCTACCGCACCAAGCTCAAGCCGGGTGAGCAGCTCGTGATCAGGACCAGCAAGCCGTCCTCGTCCAGGTCTGCCGGCTCCTGAGCACCATGGATCCCGGCGAGGATCGGAGCATCCTCGGCGCCGGCGAGCGGGTGCTGTTGCTCGACGCCAAGCAGCGGCGGTACCTGATCACCCTGCGCCCCGGGGCCTCGTTCCACACCCACGTGGGGATCGTCCACCACGACTCCCTGATCGGCTCGCCCGAGGGATCGACGGTCCTCGGCAGCACCGGCCGCCGCTTCGTGGTGGTGCGGCCCACGCTTTCGGACGCCGTCCTCAAGATGCCGAGAGGAGCCCAGGTGATCTACCCCAAGGACCTCGGGGCCATCTTGATCGAAGCGGACATCTCCCCCGGGCGTACGGGTGCTGGAGGCCGGCGTGGGCTCGGGCGCCCTCTCCATGGCTCTCCTCCGGGTCGGCGCCGACGTGGTGGGCTACGAGCTCCGTTCCGACTTCGCCGACCAGGCCCGGGCCAATGTGGAGGCCATGCTCGGAGCTCGGAGCCCACTACCGGGTGGAGCAGCGCGACGTCTACGAGGGGATCGAGGAGCGGGGTCTCGACCGGATCCTCCTCGACCTGCCCGAACCCTGGCGGGTCGTGCCCCACGCCGAGGAGGCGCTGCGGCCCGGGGGGATCCTGCTCGTCTACCTGCCCTCGCATCAACCAGACAGCCCAGCTCCGGTCCGAACTCGACCGCAGCCTGTTCGGAATGGCCTCGACCCTCGAGGTCCTGCACCGGACCTGGCACATCGAGGACCGGTCGGTGCGGCCCGACCACCGGATGGTGGGCCACACCGGCTTTTTGACCTCGGCCCGCCTGCTGTGCCCGGTCGAGGAGCCGACCGGGCCGCTGACCAGCGGCGATTGATGCACCGGGTGCCGGCGGCGGCCGGGGTTCAGCTCTGCTCGATGAAGATGCACTCCCCGGGGCACTCCTCGGACGCCTCGACCACGGCATCTTCGAGCTCGGCCGGGACGGCCGCCATTCCGGCCGGAGCCGCCCGGCTCGTTCTTGACGTCGGCACCTTCCTTCACGTAGGCCAGCCCGTCGTCGAGCAAGGTGAACACCGCGGGCGCGATCTCCTCGCAGAGACCGTCGCCGGTGCAGAGATCCTGGTCGATCCAGACCTTCATCAGTTGCGTCACTCCTAGACATCGACGGGTGCACTCGAGTGCGATCGGCCAGGCGGCCGGCATCCTATGGCCTGAGACTGCCAGGGACCAGCGGACCCCGGAGCCCGCCACCGGGCCCAAGGACCCGCTGCCCTTGCCCACAATGCTATCCGGAACGGTGGGCACTGTGGCTGACGGCCCGTCAGATCGCCGTCGCGCCTCGGGATTCTCCGGGCTCCGGTAGGGCTCCCGGCGTGCATTGGAGTCGGCGGCCCCCGGTGTAGGGTCGCCCCAGGTGAGCAAACGCGAGTGAGGTGATCCCCACGGTTGATTTCGATGACGAGCCCGGCGACTGGCGGTCGACCGCCGAGGGTGACGAGGACCTCGAGACCTTGCGGGTGCGGGCGGAGGCGGCCGAAGAGGAGGTCACCCTGCTCCGGCGCCGTCTGCAGGAGAGCCCCCGGCGGGTCCAGACGCTCGAGGAGAAGCTGCTCGAGACCAAGGGACAGCTGGCTCAGGCCATCTCCCAGAACGAGAAGCTGACCTTCACCCTGCAGACGGCCAAGGAGCACGTGGCCAACCTGCGGGAGGAGGTCGAGAAGCTGACCCAGCCGCCGGCGGCCTACGGAACCTTCCTCGGGGCCAACGAGGACGGCACCGTGGACGTCTTCTCCGGAGGACGGAAGATGCGGGTGTCGCTCCACCCCGACATCGAGATCGACGAGCTCCAGCGGGGCAACGAAGTCGTGCTCAACGAGTCCCTCAACGTGATCCTGGCCCGACGAGGGAGAGCTCTCGGGCGAGGTGGTGGTCCTGAAGGAGGTGCTCGAGGACGGCACCCGGGCGCTGGTCTTCGGCCGGGCCGACGAGGAGCGGGTGGCCGAGCTCTCCGACGCCCTGATCGGGGTCAAGCTGCGGGCCGGCGACACCGTGCTGATGGAGTCCCGCACCGGGACTGCTGATCGAGAAGCTGGCCCGTCCCGAGGTCGAGGAGCTGGTGCTCGAGGAGGTCCCCGACGTCACCTACGCCGACGTCGGGGGGCTCGACGACCAGATCGAGGCCATCACCGATGCCGTCGAGCTCCCGTACCTCTACCGGGAGCTGTACACCGAGCACAAGCTGCCCGCGCCGAAGGGCATCCTGCTCTACGGTCCGCCGGGCTGCGGGAAGACCCTGATCGCCAAGGCCGTGGCCAACTCGCTGGCCAAGAAGGTGGCCGAGGTCACCGGCAATACCAACGCCCGCAGCTACTTCCTCAACATCAAGGGCCCGGAGCTCCTGAACAAGTACGTGGGGGAGACCGAGCGGCAGATCCGGCTGGTCTTCCAGAGGGCGAGGGAGAAGTCCGAGGAGGGCGTGCCGGTGATCGTCTTCTTCGACGAGATGGACTCGCTGTTCCGGACCCGCGGCACGGGCATCAGCTCCGACATGGAGTCGACCATCGTTCCCGCAGCTGCTGGCCGAGATCGACGGGGTGGAGACCCTGAAGGACGTGATCGTGATCGGGGCCTCCAACCGCGAGGACCTGATCGATCCGGCCATCCTGCGACCGGGACGGCTCGATGTGAAGATCCGCATCGAGCGTCCCAACGAGGTGGCCGCGGCCCAGATCTTCTCCCGGTACCTGACCCCGGACCTGCCCCTCGACGCCTCCGAGGTCCAGTCCCTGGGCGGGGGAGACCCGGCCAAGGCCACCCAGGCCATGATCGAGTCCACGGTGGCCGAGATGTACCGGAACGACGACGAGAACCGGTTCCTCGAGGTCACCTACCAGAACGGCGACAAGGAGGTCCTCTACTACCGCGACTTCTCCTCGGGGGCCATGATCGAGAACATCGTCCGCCGGGCCAAGAAGCTGGCCATCAAGCGGGCCATCGCCGAGGAGACCCGGGGCATCCGCACCGACGACCTGCTCGAGTCGATCCGTCAGGAGTACAAGGAGAATGAGGATCTTCCGAACACCACCAATCCCGACGACTGGGCCAAGATCTCCGGCAAGAAGGGTGAGCGGATCGTGTACATCCGCACGCTCATCAGTGACCGGGACGAGACCACGGGTGGCCGTTCGATCGAGCGGGTGGGAACCGGTCAGTATCTCTGACCACCGGTCGGGATAGGGTCGACTGGTGGCCATCCCCAAGGTCTGCGGTATCGAGACCGAGTACGGCATCCAGGTGCTGAACGGCGACCCGAACCCCATCGCCGCCTCCTCGGTGCTCATCAACGCCTACGCCCACGACGTGGCCCGTCAGCAGACCGGCTGGGACTTCGAGGACGAGGCGCCCGGCAACGATGCCCGTGGTTTCGCCCGCGAGGGCTCGATGCCTCCCCAGGTGGAGACCCACCTCGTCAACACCGTGCTCACCAACGGCGCCCGCTACTACGTCGACCACGCCCACCCCGAGTTCTCCACGCCCGAGTGTCGGGACGCCCTGGAGTGCCTGCGCTACGACCGGGCCGGCGAGCTGATCCTGATCCGCTCGATGGAAGCGGCCGACCTGGCCGCCCACGACGGCTCGCGTCTGGTCATCTACAAGAACAACTCGGACGGCAAGGGGAACTCGTACGGGGCCCACGAGAACTACCTGATGGACAGGGCGGCGCCGTTCAACCGGATCGTGGCCGGGGTGACGCCGCACTTCGTGACCCGCCAGATCTTCGCCGGGGCCGGCAAGGTGGGATCGGAGACGGCCACCCACGACGGCACCAACGTGGAGTTCCAGCTGTCCCAACGGGCCGAGTTCTTCGAGGAGCAGGTGGGCCTCGAGACCACCCTGAAGCGTCCCATCGTGAACACCAGGGACGAGCCCCACGCCGATCCCGCACCGGTACCGGAGGCTGCACGTCATCGTCGGCGACGCCAACCTGGCCGAGGTGGCCACCTTCCTGAAGGTCGGGACCACCTCGTTGGTGCTGGCCATGATCGAGGACGACATCTCGGGCAGTCGGAGCCTGACCCTGGCCGACCCGGTGGCGGCCATGCACCAGGTGGCGCTGGACCGGACGTTCACGCGACCCGCTCCAGATGGCCGACGGCTCGACCGCCACCGCGCTGGCCATCCAGTGGGAGCTCTTCTCCCTGGCCCGCAAGTACGCCGACGACGAGGGCCTCGAGTGCATGGGTGACGACGAGATCGGCGAGCAGGTGCTGCGCCGTTGGGAGCAGGTCCTCAACGGCCTGGAGACCGACCCGATGTCGCTGGCCCGCCAGTTGGACTGGGTGGCCAAGCTCCAGCTGATCGAGGCCTACCGCGACCGGCACGGCTGCGACTGGAGCGACCACCGGCTGGCCGCGCTGGACCTCCAGTACCACGATCTGCGGCCGAGCCGTTCGTTGTTCGCCCGCCTCGACACCGAGCGCCTGGTCGACGAGGAGTCGGTGGTGGCGGCGGTCTCCGTGCCCCCCCGGGGGACCCGGGCGTGGTTCCGGGGGGAGTGCCTGAAGAAGTGGCCCTCGGCGGTCGTCACGGCCAACTGGGACTCGCTGGTGTTCGACCTCGGCACCGACCCCCTCCGGCGCGTCCCTATGATGGATCCCCTGAAGGGTACGGCCGAGCACGTCGAGCAACTGCTGGAGGCGTGCGCGAGCCCGTCCGAGCTCTTGGAGCGACTGAGCAGCTAGGGAGAGTAGGGGATGGCTGAACGAGATGGCTGAACGAGAACAGAAGAAGAAGTCGACCACCACGGAGCGGGCCGACGAGGCGGTGGAGGAGGTTCCGCCGACCTCGGCCAGCGGCGAGAAGCTGAAGGCCGAGCTCGACGACCTTCTGGACGAGATCGATGAGGTGCTCGAGGACAACGCCGAGGAGTTCGTCCGGAACTACGTCCAAAAGGGCGGCGAGTAGACCCGGTGACGCTGCCGCTCTTTTCGACCACAGAAGATCCCGGGCCCGACTTCGCCGGACTGATTCGGCGCCTGCAGGTTCCGGTGCACCCCACCGTGTCCGGCGGAGCCGCTGCCGTCCGGCACGGCCGGCGGGTCCCACCGAGTTCCGCCACGGGACCACCGTGGTGGCCCTGCGCTTCGCCGACGGCATCGTGATGGCGGGGGACCGGCGGGCCACCGAGGGCCACGCCATCGCCCACCGGTCCATGGAGAAGGTGTTTCCGGCCGACCGCTACTCGGCCGTGGCCATCGCCGGTGCGGCCGGCCCGGCGGTCGAGATGGTCCGGCTGTTCCAGACCCAGCTCGAGCACTACGAGAAGGTCGAGGGCGTGGTCCTGAGCCTCGAGGGCAAGGCCAACCAGTTGGGCCAGATGGTCCGCGAGCACCTGCCCATGGCCATGCAGGGTCTGGCCGTGGTCCCGTTGTTCGCCGGCTACGACCTGGCCCGCGGCACCGGCCGTATCTTCACCTACGACGTGACCGGCGGTCACTACGAGGAAACCGAGCACAACGCCACCGGGTCCGGCGGTCGGGACGCTCGGACCACCATCAAACTCGGCTACCGGTCGGGCATGGCCCGGGAGGAGGCGGTCGAGCTGGCGGTCGAGGCGCTGTACGAGGCGGCCGACGAGGACTCGGCCACGGGCGGCCCCGACCTCATCCGTGGCATCTATCCGCTCGTGGCCACGGTCACCGCCGACGGCTTCGAGTCGGTGACCGAGGACGAGGTGGCCGAGCGGTTCGCCTCGCTCATCGAACGACGCCGGGCGGAGGGTCGCCAACCATGACCATGCCGTACTACGTGGCCCCCGAACAGGTCATGAAGGACCGGGCCGAGTACGCCCAGAAGGGCATCGCCCGCGGACGGTCGCTGATCGCCACCACCTATGACGCCGGCATCGTCATCGTGGCCGACAACCCGTCCCGTTCGCTGCACAAGATCAGCGAGATCTACGATCGCATCGCCTTCGCCGGCGTGGGGAAGTACAACGAGTTCGACCAGCTGCGGGTGTCGGGCATCCGCCACGCCGACACCAAGGGCTACGCCTACAGCCGCGAGGACGTGGACGCCCGGTCACTGGCCAACCTGTACGCCCAGTACCTCGGCCAGGTCTTCACCCACGAGATGAAGCCGCTCGAGGTCGAGATCCTGGTGGCCGAGTTGGGCACCGGCGTGCCATCCCCCGCAGCTGTACCACATCGCCTACGAGGGGACGATCACCGACGAAGACCGGTACGCGGTCCTCGGCGGCGAGACCGAGACCATCGCCGAACGGCTGGAGGAGTCGTGGACCGAGGGGTGGTCACTGACCGATGCGCTCCGGGCCGCGGTGGCGGCCCTGGCCGGCCCGGACCGGACGCTGGCCGGCAGTGACCTCGAGGTCGCCGTGCTGGCCGAGGGCAACGGCCGACGGGCCTTCCGGCGCCTGGTGGACTCCGAGCTCGACGCCCTGTTGGGCTGAGGCCAGGCCCGCCGGACGGCGTGGGCCGCAGACCGCCCGTCACCGGCCGGCGGCAGGGTGCCGACGACCCGCCGAGTCCGGGCCCCGACCGGCCGGTTCGCTGCAACCGGCTCCGCTGCACGGTACCGTGAAGGTAATGGACAAGCGGATCTACGGCTTGGAGAACGAGTACGGGGTGACCTGTACGCTGCGCGGGCAGCGCCGGCTGAGCCCCGACGAGGTGGCCCGCTACCTCTTCCGGAGGGTGGTCAGCTGGGGCCGGTCGTCCAA
Organism: uncultured Acidimicrobiaceae bacterium; assembly: GCA_963700235.1. Taxonomy (GTDB): domain Bacteria; phylum Actinomycetota; class Acidimicrobiia; order Acidimicrobiales; family RAAP-2; genus Bog-756. The sequence goes on along the minus strand of CAVOWT010000003.1, from coordinate 1,217,453 downwards.
CGTGTTCCTCGAGAACGGTGCCCGTCTCTACCTCGACGTGGGCAGCCACCCCGAGTACGCCACCCCCGAGTGCGACGACATCGCCGAGCTGGTCACGCACGACAAGGCCGGCGAGTGGATCCTCTCGTCGCTCGTGGAGGGGGCCGAGGCGCGGCTGCGGGAAGAGGGCATCCGGGGCGACATCTACCTGTTCAAGAACAACACCGACTCGGCCGGCAACTCCTACGGCTGCCACGAGAACTACCTGACCAGCCGTCGGGACGACTTCGCCCACTACACCGAGGTGCTGATCCCGTTCCTGGTCAGCCGGCAGGCCTACGCCGGTGCCGGAAAGATCCTGCAGACGGCCCGGGGTGCGGTGTTCTGCCTGAGCCAGCGGGCCGAGCACATCTGGGAGGGGGTGTCCTCGGCCACCACCCGGAGCCGTCCCATCATCAACACCAGGGACGAGCCCCATGCCGACGCCGAGAAGTACCGCCGGCTCCACGTGATCGTGGGCGACTCGAACATGAGCGAGTACGCCACCTTCTTGAAGGTCGGCGCCACCAGCATCGTCCTCCGGATGCTGGAGGATCCGTCGACGGTGATGCGGGACCTCACCTTGGAGAACCCCATCCGGGCCATCCGGGAGATCAGCCATGACGTCACCTGCCGTCGACCGGTCCGGTTGGCCAACGGCCGGGAGATGAGCGCACTCGACATCCAGGGCGAGTACCTCCAGCGGGCCATCCGTTACCGCGACCGCCAAGGGCTCTCCCCACAGGAGGATCGGGCCCTCGACATGTGGGAGCACTGTCTGAAGGGACTGGAGTCCGACCCCCTGTCCCTCCACCGCGAGTGCGACTGGGTGGCCAAGTACCGTCTCATCGAGGCCTACCGCGAGCGACACGCCCTCACCCTCCACAATCCCGACGGTGTCGCTGCTGGACCTCCAATACCACGATGTCGACCGCACCCGCGGGCTCTACTACCGACTCCAACGTCACGACCAGCTCGACCGGATCTGCGACGATGCCGCCATCGCCTCGGCCATGTCGGTGCCGCCCCAGACCACCCGGGCCCGGCTCCGGGGCGAGTTCGTGAAGAAGGCCAAGGAGCGTCGCCGTGACTTCACCGTGGACTGGGTGCACCTGAAGCTCAACGACCAGGCCCAGCGCACCGTGCTCCTGAAGGACCCCTTCAAGTCCAAGGACGAGCGGGTAGAGAAGCTGATCGCCGGCCTATGAGGCCCGCCTCTGGCCGCGTGGCCACGCCGGACCACCACGACGTAACCCAGCGCCCCCGGTGCTGTAGCGTCCCCTGATTGTGGCGAGTCAACCATCTGGCCCAGTGCCGCCGGCAACCGTCCTGGACCCTGATGGGAACGGCGGGGAGGCGGGGACGCGTGACCGGCGGGATGGTGGGATGGCGGGCGCGGGCCGACCGGTCTCGGGCCGCTCCTACCGGGTCGTGGTGGAGTGGGTCGTCATCCTCATGGCCGTGCTGCTGTGCACGGTGGTGCTCCGGACCTACGTGGTCCAGTCCTTCTACATCCCGTCCGGCTCGATGCTGCCCACGCTCCAGATCGGCGACCGCATCATCGTGGACAAGCTGAGCTACCGCCTGCACGATGTCCACCGGGGCGACATCGTGGTCTTCGCCCGGCCCCCGCTCGAGGACCAGGAGTACTCCGACCTGGTCGAAGCGGGTGATCGGACTGCCCGGCGAGACCATCTCGTCCAAAGACGGTTCCGTCTACATCAACGGCAAGAAGCTGAACGAGCCCTGGCTCCCGCCCGGTCCGACCAGCTACACGGGAGCCCTGTCCGGGGACGACCCCCACCCACAGTTCGATCTCCCCGGGCCGGTCAAGATCCCTCCCGGCGAGTACTTCGTGATGGGGGACAACCGCACCGACTCCGAGGACAGCCGGTTCTTCGGTCCCATCCCGAAGTCGCTGATCGTCGGCCGGGCCATGGCCGTCATCTGGCCCGTCTCCCACGTCAAGGGACTCTGACCGGCTCGACGGCCGGCCCGAGGCTGTTCCGTGCCGGTGTCAGTCGCCTGTCGAGAACGGTGAGGTAGCCTCGCTCCCTGGTGGAAACCGACCTTCACAGCAGCACCGTCGGGCTCTCCGCTCCGCCCGGCCGTCCCATCGCGGTGCCCAGCCTGTACGCGCGCCCCGGTGACCCCGCCGCGGTCGGAGACGGTGCGGGTGGCCCGGGCTTCGGGCCGACCCACAACGGGCGGTGGGTCCTCGAGTGGGTGGCCGTGGTCGTGGTGGCCTTGTTGCTGGCCGTGGGCGTGCGCACCTGGGTGGCGCAGATGTTCTTCATCCCGTCGGGTTCGATGCTCCCCACGCTCCAGATCGGCGATCGCATCATCGTGGACAAGCTGAGCTACCACCTGCACGGCGTCGACCGTGGCGACATCGTGGTCTTCCGTCGACCTCCCCTCGAGCAGGCCGACTACTCCGATCTGGTCAAACGGGTTATCGGACTGCCCGGCGACACCATCTCCAGCGTGGGCGGAAGGGTCTACATCGACGGACAGCCGCTGAGCGAGCCGTGGCTCCCGACGCCCGAGCCGGCCACAACCCCGAGCCCGCTTCCCAACGGGTTCAGCCTCAACCATCCCTACACCGTCCCCGCCGGCGAGTACTTCGTGATGGGGGACAACCGAACCGACTCCGAGGACAGCCGGTACTTCGGGCCCATCCCGAAGAACCTGATCGTCGGCAAGTTGGTCATGGTGGTGTGGCCCCTCGACGACAACGGTTGGCTGGCGGTCCTGGTCGTCCTGGCCGTGGCCCTGGTGGTGGCCATCGCCATGGTGGCCCTCCGGGATCCGGCGGCGACCCGTCCGAGCCGAGGTGCCCATCTCCGCGGACCACCGGTGCCCGGCACCTCCTGACCGGCGGGGCGCCCCTCGGCTCGTCCCGCCGGTACACTGCAGGACGTGTTCTTCCTCAGCCCGGCCAAGCTGCTGGTGATCTTGGTGGTGGCCCTGCTCGTCCTCGGCCCCGACAAGCTGCCCAAGGTGGCCAGGCAGATCGGGGGCCTGTGGGGCGACTTCCAGAAGTTCCGCGAGCGGCTCGAGTCCGAGGTGCGGGGGACGTTCCCCGACCTCCCTTCGACCGAGTCCATCACCCAGGCGGTGCGGTCGCCCCTCTCGTTCCTCGACACCCTGGCCGACACCCACAGTGCGGAGAACGGCTCGACATCCGGAGCCGGCACCGGCTCCGAACCACCTGATGTGCAGGGAGACTCGGTACAGCCGTCCGCCGGGGCCAACCGGCCGGCCGGGACGGTCCAGGCATTCGAGGAGACCCCGGTCATCCCCGAGGTGCTGATCGTCGACCCCGGCGGCATCGTCCATCAGGTCCGCTCGAACGGGAGGGCCATCCCCGACGACCCGGGGATGAACTGACCCCGTCCGGAGGTCGGGCAGGCCACCGGTCGGACACAGAGCGAGCACGATGGCCCTCTCCCTGAAGCGAAAGTCCGAGGCTCGCCCGAAGCCGGACTCGATGACCCTGGTCGAGCACCTGTCCGAGCTCCGCCGCCGGGTGTTGATCTGCGCCCTGGCCTTCGTCGTGGCCGCCACGGTGGCGTTCCTGCTCTACAACCCGATCCTGGGCTTCCTCAAGCACCCCTACTGCCAGGTGGCTCCCCACCGGTGCGGGTTCTACATCACCGGTCCGCTGGACGGCTTGGCCCTCCGGGTCAAGATCGCCGCCTACGGCGGGTTGTTCCTGGCCTCGCCGATCCTGTTGTGGGAGCTGTGGCGCTTCATCACGCCCGGGCTGAAGCGGAACGAGAAGAAGTACGCCATCCCCTTCATCGTGGCCTCCATCCTGCTGTTCTCCCTGGGTTGTGTGGTGGCCTACCTCACCTTCCCCCACGCCCTCAACTGGCTCGACCACATCGGTGGGCCGAGCCTGACCGAAATCCTCGACCCCTCCAAGTACCTGAGCCTGATCGTGCTGTTGATGACGGTATTCGGGCTCACCTTCGAGTTTCCCGTCCTGTTGGTGTCCCTCGAGATCGCCGGGGTGTTGTCACCCAAGCAGCTCTCATCGTGGCGCCGGTGGGCCATCATCGTGATCGTGGTGGTGGCCGGCGTGGTGACCCCGAGTTCCGACCCGTTCTCGATGTTGGCCATGGCCGTCCCTCTGTACATCTTCTACGAGCTGTCCATCATCGTCGGCAAGATCGTCCGACGATGACCCCGGGGCGTGCCGGGGAGCCGACCCGGCGCGCCGGTGATCCGGCCGACGGCCTGCGGGGGCGGTTCGCGCAGTCGCTCGACTTCCCGCTGGACCCGTTCCAGCAACGGGCCATGGACGCCATCGACCGGGGAGAGTCCGTGCTGGTATCGGCGCCCACGGGCTCGGGCAAGACGCTCATCGCCGACTACGCCGCGGCGCGGGCCCTCGAAGGTGGGGGGAAGGCCTTCTACACCACCCCGATCAAGGCTCTGTCCAACCAGAAGTTCGCCGAGCTGTCCCGCCGGTACGGGGACCACCGGGTCGGACTCCTGACCGGCGACGTCTCCCACCAGGCCCAGGCGCCCATCGTGGTGATGACGACCGAAGTGCTGCGCAACATGCTGTTCGCCCGCTCGTCGGTCCTCGACGGCCTCGAGGTCGTCGTGCTGGACGAGGTGCACTACCTCCAGGATCCCTACCGGGGCTCGGTGTGGGAGGAGATCTTGGTGCTGACCCCGGCCGATGTGTCCTTCGTGAGCCTGTCGGCCACGGTGAGCAATGCCGCCGACTTCGGCCGGTGGTTGACGTCGGTCCGGGGGACCACGACGCGTGATCGTCGAGACCCGTCGCCCGGTCACGCTCCACCACCACTACGCCATCGCCGAGCGGGGGCGGGACCGCCTGACCGTCCTCCCGCTGCTGCGGGACGGGAAGGCCAATCCCGACGGCCTCGTCATCGACGATCGGCGGCGCCGGAACCCACGGCACCGTTACCGGGCACCCCGCAGGACCGAGGTGGTCGAGTACCTGGCGGCCTCGGGCATGCTGCCGGCCATCACCTTCATCTTCTCCCGGGCCGCCTGCGACGACGCCACCCGCCAGTGCCTGCAGGACGGCATCCGGCTGACGACGGGCGAGGAACGAGTGCGGATCCGCCAGCTGGTGGAGGCGGCGGTGGAACGGCTCGGGGACCAGGACCTCCGCACCCTGGGATACGGGCCGTGGTCGGCAGCCCTCGAGGCCGGCATCGCACCCCATCACGCCGGGCTCGTCCCCGCCTTCCGCCAGGCCGTCGAGCAGTGCTTCTCCGAGGGCCTGTTGAAGGTGGTGTTCGCCACCGAAACGTTGGCCCTCGGCATCAACATGCCGGCCCGGACGGTGGTGGTCGAGCGGTTCGCCAAGTTCCGGGGTGCCGACACCTCGGCGCTGACATCGGGGGAGTACCAGCAGCTGACCGGCCGGGCGGGCCGGCGCGGCATCGACACCGTGGGCCACGCCCTCACCCTGTGGTCGGCCGGCACCCCGTTCGCACTGGTGGCCCGCACCGCCATCGCTCCGCCACCCGACCTGGTCTCGTCGTTCCACCCCACCTACAACCTGGCCGTCAACCTGGTCCGGCGGTGGACACGGTCCGAAGGCCCACGGGCTGTTGGCCGCCTCCTACGGCCAGTGGCAGGCGCCTCCGGGTTCGGAGTCGTTGGCCGCCCAGCTCGACCGGCGACTGGCCATTCTTGGAGGAGCGGGGTTGCATCGAGGGTTGGCAGGTCACCGAGTCCGGCCGGATCCTGGCCGCCGTGTACCACGAGTCCGACCTGCTGGTGACCGAGGCCCTCCGGCGGGGCCTGTTCGACGGGCTCGAACCGGCCAACCTGGCCGGCGTGGTGTCGGCGCTTCACCTTCGAAGCCCGCCGGGTCGATGACGACGTGGCGCGACCCCCGCCAGAGGGTCGTGGTCGAGCGGCTCGAGGACCTGGACGCACTGACGGCCGGCCTGCGCTCCGACGAGCGCCGGGTGGGACTACGGAGGACCCGGCGGCCCGACGGGGGACTGGTGCGGGCCGTGGTGGCCTGGGCCGGGGGGCCACGCTGGAGTCGATCCTGACCGAGACGGCGGTGGCGCCGGGCGACTTCGTCCGGAACATCCGCCAGCTCATCGACCTGGTCCGCCAGCTGGGCCAGGTGGCTCCTGATCCCGATACGCGGGCGGCGGCCCAGGCTGGCCGTGGCCCTGCTGACCAGGGGAGTGGTCGGGGCCGACGATCCGGTGGGCGTGGGGTCCGCGCCTGACCAGTGGCCTCGGTCCTAGTGTGATCTGGGCAATGTTTCCTTATGCCGTTGAGTCGTACACCGCCGACGAGGAAGACGTTCTCCGTCGCTACGTCACGAACCTCGACCGGCCGGTCTTTGCCCTGGTCAACCTGCCAGAGGTGGTCAAGGGGGCGCTGTTCGCCCGCTACTCCCGGTCGCCGAAGAGCCTGCGACGGCTGTTCCTCGACGAGTTCGTGGGCGAGCTGGACATCTCGGGCGATGCCTCGGTGGACGCCACCGTCGGGCTGAAGCGGGCCGAGGAGCTCTACGAAAAGGTCTTCTTCGAGTACGGCGACGACTCGGTGGCCCAGCTGGGCGGGGTCCACCTGGCCTGCGAACAGGCGTCCAACGTACTGACCAAGGTGCTGGAGTGGGGCCGGCTCATGGCCTACCTCGAGCAGTCGACCCGCTACATCGCGTACAACCAACGGCTCACCACCGGCCACTACCGGTACTACCGCGACCCGGGCCTGCTGGTCTCGCCCCTCGGCGCCCGCTACGTCGGCGAGATGGACCGCATGTTCGACACCTACGGCGAGCTCCTCAAAGAGGCCCAGGAGTGGCTGGCGGCCGCGGCATCCCCGCCGGGCCGGCGACTCGGACTTCGTCCACCGCCAGGCGGTGCGGGCCAAGGCTCTCGACGCCCTCCGGGGGCTGCTCCCGGCGGCCTCGCTGTCGAACGTCGGCATCTACGGGACCGGGCAGTCCTACGAGATGCTGCTGCTGCGGATGCGGTCGCACCCCCTGCCCGAGGCGCGGGCCTATGCCGACCTCATCCTCGAGGAGTTGCGCAAGGTCATCCCCTCGTTCCTGGAGCGGGTGGACCGGCCCGACCGGGGAGGGGCGTGGTCGGCGTACCTGGACCGGACCCGGCGCCAGACGGCGGCGCTGGTCGAGGAGCTCTTCCCCGATCTGGTGGCACCGGCCGAGCACCCGGTGGGCGGACCTTCGGGTCAGCCGTCGGTCACCCTCCTCGATTTCGATCCCGAGGGCGAGGACAAGGTCATCGCCGCCATCTGTGCCCCCCTCACGGACCGCCCCGAGGCCGAGGTGATCGAGCGGGTGCGCCGGCTCGGTGCCGAGGAGAAGCGCACCGTGCTCCGGGCCTATGTGGGCGACCGTGACAATCGCCGCCACCGCCCGGGCCGGGCCTTCGAGCGCACCGGCTACCGGTTCGACGTGGTCACCGACTACGGGGCGTTCCGCGACCTGCAACGCCACCGGATGCTGACCATCGAGTGGCAGCCGCTCGGGACCACCCTGGGCTATGACATTCCCGAGGTGGTGGAAGAGGCCGGCCTGGCCGACCGCTACGTGCTCTCGTTGGAGCGGTCGCGCCAGCTGGCCGACGACCTGGCCCCGACCTTTCCGGTGGAGGCGCGCCTACGCCGTGGCCCTGGCCTACCGCGTCCGGTACTCGATGCAGATGAACGCCCGTGAGGCCATGCACCTGCTCGAGCTGCGGTCCGGACCGCAGGGACATGCCAGCTACCGCTGGGTGGCCCAGGAGATGCACCGGCTCATCGCCGGGCAGGCCGGTCACCGGCTCCTGGCCGAGTCGATGTCGCACGTCGATTTCGACTCGCCGGAGCTCGAGCGCCTCGAGTCCGAGCGGCGGGCCGAGGCCAAGCGGAACTCGTTGTCGGCGTCGGGAAATCGCGTAAACCGCTGACCTGGGGGGTTGCACGAACAGCCTGGTGGGAAGGGGTGGCTCCCATTTGACGACCAGCGGTGTCCGTGACGTATCGTTCGCCCAGTCCCACTCGCCCCGGAAGGCGCCACCTACGTTCTCGGACGGAGCGGCTCGAGGGGGGGATGCTGTGAGAGGCGGAGGGAGGCCCAGGGGATCGAGTAGAAAACATTCCCCCGAGACCGCTGGTGTGAACCGACGGTAGCGGGGAAATGGTGCCAAAGACCCCTGGGTCCGACCGCCTGTCGTCCTGCCGGGGCGGACGGTCCGACCGCCCGAGCACGACCAGCGGCATCGCCTCGAACGAACCGCCGGACGACCAGGAGAGCCGGCCTCGGCCACCGGCGCAGCGTGCCGGACCGGATGGACGGGACCGCAGGCACACGCACGGCAGGCACAGGGGAGAGCCCGACCGGTGGCGACCCACGACCGGGTGTGAACGAACGGGCCACTGAAGCGTCTATGCTCCCGGCCAACTCACCAGGGAAAGACCGAGATGTCACAAGAACTCGACGAAGTCGAAGGACCGGATGAACTCATCGAGGGAGACCTCGATGAGTTAGCCGACGACGACGACCTCATCGCCGAAGACGGACTGGTCATCGCCGAGGACGACGATGACGAGGACGTCGAGATCGTCGCCGTGGAGTTGGACGAGGACGTGGCGGTGGTGCCCGAGGTCGCGGCCAAGACCGCCACCAAGCCCGGGACCGGCGAGGAGTCGGACGAAGAGGAAGAAGAAGAACCCGACGACGAGGACGTCGAGGCCAGCCTGGACACCATTCTGAAGGAGCGCTTGGTCGTCGAGGAGCCCGAGGACGACGAGGACACACCCGAGCCCGAGGACCGTACCGGTGACGGTGTCGAGCGTGTACTGCCCAAGCAGCCCGGTGAGTTCGTCTGTCGTTCGTGCTTTCTGGTCAAGCATCCCAACCAGTTGGCGGACCGGAAGAAGATGCTCTGCCGCGACTGCGTCTGATCGGGTACCGACCATGGCTGCCGATCACGACGAGGGGCCCGCAGAGGCCGGACTGAACGAGCGCCTGCTCGACCTGTTCGTGTTCGTGCCGACCGGCTTGGCCGTGTCGGTGGCCGAGGAGGTGCCGAAGCTGGCAGCCAGAGGCCGGCAGCGACTCGGGGTACAGGTGTCGTCGGCACGGGCGGTGGGGGAGTTCGCGGTGAAGGCCGGGTCCGATGTCGTCCGGCGCCGGTCCGAGGGATGGCTCCGTCGGCCCGGCGGCCGACCGGGTGCCCGCCCGCCTCGACCCATGTTCGGGGGACGTCGTGACCGCACGGCGGGGACCGGTGGCGGGCCCCCCGTGGCCGGGTCGCCGGTCCGGACCACCACGGGCGGCCGAGGATCACCTCTGGACGCGCATATCCCACCGGTGTCGGCCCTCTCGATCCCCGGCTTCGACGCCCTGTCCGCCTCCCAGGTGGTCCAGCGGTTGGACGGGCTGAACCGGGCCGAGCTGGTGTCGGTCCGGGCCTACGAGTCGTCGACCAGGGGTCGTCGGACCATCCTGAGCCGAGTGGACCAGCTGCTCGACGAGCGGTCCTGAGTCCGGACCGGGCTCGGGGACGGGAGGTAGCCCCATGGAGTCGGTTCGGGTGGCCAGCCGCCACGACGACTCCCGGCTGGTCCAGTTGTGCGCCGAGCTCGTGGCCGGGGTCACCTCCCAGCGTGGCGGCCGGCTCCTGATCGATCCGGCCCTGGACGAGCCCAGCGGTACGGCCCTGGCCGGTCGCCTGGGCCTCCTGCTGGACCGTTCCGACAGCCTGGTGCTGGTGGGCACGCTCGACTCGGCCGTGGTGGGCTTCGCCGTATCGGTGATCGAAGAGATCCCCGGCCACGGCCGCCGCGGCACCTTTGGGGCCTGCTACGTGGAACCTGCGGCCCGGGGCGTCGGGGTGGGACGCCTCCTGCTCGACCGATCGATGTCGTGGTTCGAGCAGCAGGGGTGCGAGGGGGTGGACGGCACCGCCCTACCCGGCGACCGGGCGGCCAAGAGCTTCTACGAGACGGCCGGGTTCAGGGCCCGGATGCTCGTCATGCACCGCCATCTGGGCTGACGACGGCCGGAGCCCGTCCGAAGGCGAGCGTGCTCAGCTGGACCGACGGCCCGGCGACGTGCGGGCCGGCACGGGACGGCGGGGTCCCGGTGGGGGAGGGATGGGGATACCCATCAGACGGGCCAGCTCGGGCACGTAGCCGGAGGCCTGGCGCGCCGCGGCCAGAACGGTCTCGTCGGCTCCGGTCGGAAGTCCCTGGGGCTTGACCGTCCGGCGGACCGGGGACTCCACCACGACTTCGAGGAGAGCCAGCCACGCTTCGGGCGTGGTCTCGGCCGACATGGCCTCGCCGGCGGCTCCGGCCAGGCGCACGGCCAACTCGGAGGAGAGCCGGGCGGCCGGTTCGGGCGGACGGATCGACGCCCGTACCGCGTCGGCCACCTTGCCCTCGTCGAGGGCCGAGGTGATCCGTTCCACCCACCGCTCCCGGAGTGCGGTGACGCGTTGGTCGAGGGACGAGCGGATCGCCGATGCCATCTCGGTGCCCTCGTCGTCGAGGGTGACCGTCGAGGCCGAGGCCACGATGGAACGCAGCTCGCGGAGCGGGACGTCCTTGCCCGCGGCGCGGGCCGCCGAGGCACGGTCCTTCCACGAGGCCAGCGTGATCACCGGGAGCAGCTCCTCGGCCAGGGTCAGGAGCGGGCCCGGGGTCACCTCGGGACGGTGCTCGGCCCGGGCCCGGGCGTTCTGCTCCTCGATGGCCTGCCGGACGGCGGGAATGCCGCCCTTCATGAGCTGTTCGGCCACGGGGAGCTGTTCGGGTGGGAGTGTGGCCAAGGCCGCGTTCCGGTACGTGTTCGACGGCGTCAGCCGGCGGTGGTCGCGCCCGCCCGACTCACGACTGCCGGGCCGGGCCGGGCCGGATCGCTTGCGGGACGATCCACCCTCGTCGCCCGACGCCCCGGCCTCGCCCCGCGTACGGCCGCGGGATTCGCCCCGTGGCCGGCGGTCACCTCCCTCTGACCTGGCGCCGCGCTCGGACGGACGTCTCCCGCCGTCGCGGTCGCGGCCACCCTCGGAACGGTCGTCCCGGCGGCGCTTGGACCGCGAGGCCAGCACCACGTTGACGTCCGGGCCGCGCTCGGGGAGTGCCGAGGATCTCGATCCGGTCGGTGGATCGCACCGTGCTCTTGCCCTTCGGGGGGAGCAGCGCGGTCACCGTGGTGCCGTCCAGGGTCACCTCGACCTCGGCCCGGAGCACCGAGCCCACGCCCGATCCCTCGGGAACGAGCGTTGCGTCGACCGTACCCCGGGGCTGCTTGGCGCCGGCGGCGCGCCACGTCCACGTGGTGTCGCCCGACTGGCTGGTGAGTTCGACGTCGATGCGATGGGCCATACCGGGCGACAGGCTACTGCCGAAGCCGGGCACGCCGGGCCGCCGCCCCGGAACGGGCACTAAGAAGGAGGTAAGAACCCCGGCAAATACCGGCCCCACGGTGGGCTCCGGCCGTACGATGGCCGACGGGATCCGGACCGTCGTCCCCTGCGACGTAGGCGGCAGCCGGCCGTCGTCCGTGGTTCGAGGAGGCACGTGGTGGATCAGTCCGACGGAGGTGGTCAGGCCCCGGCCGGGCCCGAGGACTCCACCCCCGGTGTGGCCCCGTCCGACGGTGTGGCCCCGTCCGACGGGGCGGCGCTGCCGGCTCCGGGCGCAGCCAGGCCCCTCGGTCCCGGCATCTCCGACCCCACCGATCCTGTCACTCCTGTAGCGCCGCCGGGGGGCCTTCAGCCGGTCGTCACCCCGGTGGTGCCGGTGTGGGGACCGGTGCTACCGCAGCCGGCCGACGGGCCGGCGCCGGGTGCTGCTCCGGAGGCCGTCGGGACGCACCGTCCGGGGTGGACCTGGGTCGTCTTGGCCGCGGTTGCCGCGCTGGTCGGCGCAGTGATCGGGGGAGGCATCGTGGCGGCCACCACCCACAACGACAACGCCGCCACGGTCAAGGAGATCTCGGCGGGCCCGGCCCTCCTCAACGGGGTCACGAACATCGAGGCGGTGATCGACAAGGTGCTGCCCGCCATCGTGTCCATCGACGCCAAGTCCTCCTCGCCCTCGACGGCGTCCATCCTCGGCAGCGGGTCCAGCGGGGTCCAAGAGGACCAGGGCACGGGCATGATCATCACCTCGAACGGTGAGGTCGTCACCAACAACCACGTCATCGCCGGAGCCACCACCATCACGGTGACCCTGTACGGCAGCCTGAAGGCCCTTCCCGCCACCCTGGTCGACACCGATCCCGTCGACGACGTGGCCCTGCTCCAGATCACCGGTCAGTCCGACCTCCCCACCGTGTCCTACGGAGACTCCGACAACGTGCAGGTGGGCGACGCGGTGGTGGCCATCGGCAACGCCCTCGGCCTGTCGGCGGGCACTCCGACCGTCACCCAGGGGATCATCTCGGCCAAGGGGCGCACGGTCGAGGCCAGCGACGCGGCGGGGAACTCCACCGAGACGCTGACCAACATGTTCCAGACGGACGCCGCCATCAACCCGGGGAATTCGGGTGGACCTCTGGTGGACAGCTCGGGGAAGGTCATCGGCATGAACACCGCCGTGGCCTCGAGCGCCGACGGGACCTCCCAGGCCCAGAACATCGGCTTCGCCATTCCGTCCAACAAGATCGAGAAGCTGTTGCCGGGCCTGCGGTCCAAGTCCATCAGCAGCCAGTCCAGCGCGGGTACGGCCTTCCTCGGTGTGTCCCTCCTGACCCTCACGTCCCAGCTGCGCAGCGAGTACAACTTCGTTCCCACCCGGGGGGCAGTGGTGCTGCAGGTGGTGGCCGGCTCGCCCGCCGATGCGGCCGGGCTCCAGCAGGGGGATGTGATCACGTCCTTCCAAGGCCAGCCGGTCACCAGTGCCGACCAGCTGGCGACGGCCATTCAGGCCGACAAACCGGGCCAGAAGGTCAGGATCGGCCTCTACCGCGGTTCGGATCGACTGACCGTGACGGCCACCCTGGGCACCGACGGCCCGCAGCAGACGGGCGGCTGAGTCCTCCAGCCGGTCGACCGGGGGTCGACGTGACACCGGCAGCGCGCCGGGGGCCGCGGGTTTCCCCTACGGTTTATGGATGATGACGCCCGCTGACCTCCGACCCGCTCGCGGGTTGCCATGACCGCCAACGGTGCGGGACGTGGTGGACTCTCGATCGAGGCCCTGGTGGCCCGACGGGTGGAGCCGGCGCGCCCGGGGACACCGCCCGACGATGCGGCACTGCGCCGCGTGCTCGAAGTGGCTACCACCGTCCCCGATCACGGGGGCCTTCGTCCCTGGCGCTTCGCGGTGGTCCGGGGGAGTGGTCGGGACCGGTTCGGCCAGGCTCTGGTGGCCGGCCTGATCCGGACCAGGGGAGAGGGGGTCCCCGAGGCGGCGCTGACGAAGATGCGGGGAAAGGCCTTCGCCGCGCCCTGTGCCGTCGTGATGATCGCCTCTCCCCAGCTCGACTCCAATGTCCCCGAGTGGGAGCAGGTGGCCTCGGCCTCGTGCACCGGGTACGCCATGGTGCTGGGCGCCACTGCGCTCGGTCTGGGCGCGGTGTGGAAGAGCGCCGCGGTGTTGGACACCGACCCGGTACGGGAGCTGTTCGGCCTGGCCCCTCACGAGAAGCTCCTCGGATGGGTCAATCTCGGGTCGCCGGGCGAACCGTCGCGGAAGAAGTCCGGAGAGCCGGAGGCCACCGGACTCGACGGTCTCGTCACCGTGATCGGCGACTGAGGCCCGGCCCCGCCCGCTCCGCCCGTTCCGCCGGGCGCGTCCTCACCTGGGCGGCCGACGTCGAGCCAGCTCCAACGTGTCGATCAGCTCGACCTGGTCGAGCGACTCGACCACCAGGTCGGCGGCGGACAGGTCGAGATCACCGGTCAGCGGGTGCGGGACCGCCACAGTGAACAGTCCGGCCCCCACCGCTGCAGCCACCCCGTGGGGCGAGTCCTCGACGGCCACCGAACGGTTCGGATCGACGGCCAGGTACGCACAGGCCAGTCGGTAGCACTCCGGATCGGGCTTGGCCGGGACGGTATCGCTGCGGCACACCACGCCGGAGAAGCGATGCCGGATACCGAGCCGTTCCAGGTGGCCCTCCACCCACTCGCTCGGGGACGAGGAGGCGATGCCCACGGGGATCCTGGCATCGGCGGCCTGGTCCAGCCACGAGAGGATTCCGGCGCGGGGCCGGGTCGCCTGCAGCTCATCGCGTCGGAGCCGGCGGCGGTGGGCCAGGTCCGGATCGAGGGAGAGACCGAGGCGAGCCTCGAGCTCGACCCAGGGATCGAACGAGTCCTCGGTCCCGATGTTCCGCTGCCAATCGGATCGGTCCAGCCGATGGCCGTGATCGTCCCAGAGCTCGGCCCACGACCGAAAGATGGAGTCCTCCGTGTCGAGGATGGTGCCGTCGAAGTCGAGGATCAGGCCGGAACCGGAAGGAGGTGGCAGGGTGTCACGTCTCTTCGGGGCGCGCCGGACCGGGGGCCACCAGCAGGCGCAGGGCCCCGACGAACTCGGGTTGGGTGCGCAATCGGCCGTGTCGCTCGTCCCACCGTCCCGAGGACAGGTCGGCGGCCAGGCGGTCGACAGCCCGCGCCTCGGCGTCGGGTTCGACGAAGGTCCATGCTGACTGGCAACGCCGCACCTCCGGTTGGAGGAAGGCCTCGGGACGGCCGTAGAAGGCTTCGGTGAATCCGTCCCGGCAGTCCAGGGGCACGGGGACCGGGGTTACCACGGTGTCCGGACCCAACACCGTCGTCAGCTCGTCGATGCTCGGGTACCGGGCCGACTCGGCCTGGTAGAGCTCGGGCGAGTATTCGGCCAACCACAGTCGGTCGAGGGCGGCGGGATCGAACGTGAGGAGCACCACCGGCCCGAGCGACACCCGCCGCATCTCCGCCAGGCCGGCCCGGACCTCCGGCCACTGGTGGATGGTGACCGTGGCCATGGCGGCACCGACTGCGCCGTCGGCCAGGGGAAGGGCGGCGGCCACGGCCCTGACGGCGGGGGAGAGGTGGTGGGGCCGCTGGGCCACCATGGCCTCCGAGGGCTCGACGGCGACGACGCCCCGGTCCGTGGGCTCGTAGGACCCGGCGCCGGCCCCAACGTTCACTACCACTCGGGCCGGCCCGAGTGCCCGATGGATGCGTGCGGCGACGGCCGGGTCGGCCTGACGACGCCGCGAGTACCCGACGCCGAAGCGGGCGTAGTCGACATCACCGGCCGATGCGGGCACTACCCCCACCGGGCCAGGGGAGGGCCGAAACCGGCCTCCTCGGCACAGTTGCCGCACAGATCCATGCGGCGGGCGCCCGGACGATCCGAGGCGGCGACGCGGCGCCAGCCGTAGCGCCGAGCCTCCTCCAGGCTGGCCGATTCGGACCACCGGGGTGCAGTGCGGGCACCGCACCTGCCACACGTCCGGAAGAAGGCCTCGTCCTCGTAGAGATCGTCGAAGAACAGCTCGTGGGGATCGTCTTCCATGATGGGCTCCGACCACGAGGATACCGTCCGACGACGGGTTCCGAGGCTCCGCCCCATTGTCTGGCCGCTCGGGCCTAGTATGACGCCGTCGAGTGGTCCGGCCCGAGGGCCTCGGGCCCTTGACGTGCGTCGATGACGATTCGGGAGGACCGGAGGACCAGTGACCGAGATGAGCGATTTCAACACCCAGATCATCGAGGAGTTTCGGGCCAACGACGGTGTCGTCGGCGGCCAGTTCGAAGGTGCTCCGCTGCTGTTGCTGACCACCACCGGAGCCAAGTCGGGTCAGCCCCGTGTGGCCCCGATGATGTACCGGGCCGAGGGCGAGCGGATGTACGTCTTCGCCTCCAAGGCTGGAGCGCCCACCAACCCGGATTGGTACCACAACCTGGTGGCCCATCCGGATGTGACGGTGGAGGTGGGGAAGGAGCGGTTCGGGGTCCATGCCACGGTGGTCGACCGGTCCGAACGCGACCGGATCTACGCCGCCCAGGCGGCCGACTACCCTGGGTTTGCCGAGTACGAGGCCAAGACCGACCGGGTCATCCCGGTCGTGGCCCTCGACCGTCGCTGAGGCTTCCTGGTCATGGAGACCTTCCAGATCATCTGCACGGCCCGGCGGAAGTGCGAACGCGGCTGCATCAAGCAGGTGGGCACGGTGGACAGCGATCCGAAGGAGCCGGTGACGGAGACAGGATCTCTTCCCGACCAAGCTCTGGAAGATCAAGAACCTCCGCCCCTTCTTGGAGAACAAGACGTTCGGCTGCTTCACCTACGAGGGGGAGGGGATCGCGTGGGTCGAGCCCTTCGTCTGCGTGTGCGGGAAGTCATCGGTCCGCGTGGTGCCGTCGTACGCGGGTCCCATCACCGAGGACGGTCTGAACGACCTGCCCCTCTGCTTCGACGACTAGATCCCGACGGCGTGGCGGCATGCCTCCCGTCGCCCGGTGACTAATATCGTCACCGTGACGAAATCCACCGACACACCCAGGTGCGGCTGGTGCCACCGTCCACTACCGCAATTGTCCGGAGCCGGTCGGCCCCGCCGGTTCTGCAGCCCCTCCCACCGGCAGCGGTCGTACGAGGCCCGACGACGGGCCGAGTCATTTCGTCTCCCGAACGGTCAGGTCATCGTCTCCGAGGACGACCTCCAGAAGGTGCACGATCGCCTGTACCTCCTCGAGTCGGCCATCGAGGATGTCGACGCCGACCTGGCCGGCGACCCGGGTCCGAAGGCGTATCGCGCCGCCTTCGACCATCTGTACGAGGCGGCCAAAGACCTGGTCGGGGTGGTCGTGGAGGCGGTCAGGCAGTAACACCGATGCTCATCGGCGATCCTCAGCCTCCCCCCAAGAACGCCGATAATGTATATTATGTCAAGTAAAACGGGAGCGCAGGCAGGCAGGGGTGGGCGTGGGCGTGGAGCGATCCGCCCGGCTTGTCCCGAATCCCTCCCCCAGCCGGTTGCCTTCGGGTTCCGGTGGCGCCGTCGGGGCGGTGACGGCAGCGGGCTGACGGCGACGATCCGTCGACACACGACAGGGCCCGTCGCCGCCTGGTTCACGGGCGCACACCGGAGCGCCCCGACGGTGTGAATCCCGAGCGACTCCGAACGTGTCCGGGTGGCTCGGAACTGTGTCCGCCGGCGCCTCGGGCTGTCCGGTGGCGACGGTGACCGGCACCAGGTTTCGGAGGCATCCCCCCGTGACGGCGTCCGGCCTGCCGGTTCGGTCTGAGGCGCGCTCAGGGGCAGCCGCAGCAGACACAGGAAACGTGGTCGCGGCGTAGTATGGGAGGGGTCACCCGGGGATGGGTGACGGTTCTGGCCGGCCGGCAGAGGGTTGTCGGCTCGCCGCCGAACAGAGGAGGAACCGATGCCCGAGATCGTGCCTTGTCCACCCAACATGGAGTTCGATTCGCCACGAGGTGGAGCGGCTGTACCGGAAGCAGCGGCTGGCCGCCTCGTTCAGGCTCTTCTCCAAGTTCGGATTCGACGAGGGCGTGGCCGGACACATCACCGCTCGGGACCCGGAGTTGGCCGATCACTTCTGGGTCAACCCGTTCGCCATGCACTTCGGCCACATCAAGGTGTCCGACCTCATTCTGGTCAACCACCAGGGCGAGGTGGTCGAAGGTGACCAGCCGGTGAACACGGCGGCCTTCGTCATCCACTCGCAGGTCCACGCGGCCCGCCCGGACGTGGTGGCGGCCGCCCACTCCCATTCGATCTACGGGAAGTCGTGGTCGGCGTTCGGGCGCCTGTTGGACCCGATCACCCAGGACGTGTGCGCCTTCTACGAGGACCATGCGGTGTTCGACGACTACACCGGAGTGGTGCTGGACCTCGAGGAGGGCAAGCGGATCGCCCATGCCGTGGGCGACAACAAGGCTGCCATCCTGACGGAACCACGGGTTGTTGACCGTCGGCCACTCGGTGGACGAAGCGGTGTGGTGGTTCATCACCATGGAGCGGTCGTGCCAGGCCCAGCTGCTGGCCTCGTCGGCTGGCACGCCCGTCCTCATCGACTCGGAGATGGCCCGTACGACCCATGATCAGGTCGGTTCCCACCTGGCCGGCTGGTTCAGCTTCCAGCCCCTCTTCGACCGGATCGTGCGGTTGGAGCCGGACCTTCTCGACTGACCGCGGGCGGAGTCACGAGCCCGTATCCGCCCGCCTCAGGTCGATGGGGTGCCGTGGCCGTCCGATGCCTCCGACCGGCGGTCGTGATGGAGAGATGATGACCACGGGGATGGTCCGCGTGGTGTGGCGCTGGTAGACGTCGTAGCCGCCCGGTCACCCCGGGGTGGAACAGACGGGACATGCCCCGGTTGGTCCGGTTGACGAGGGGCCAGAGCTGGGACTGCTCTTCGGCGTCGGCCACCCGGGCGATGGCATCCATCACCTGTCGGCCCACGCGTACCTTGACCTTGGGATCGGCCTGAAGGTTGAGCAACCAGGCCGGCGGTCGGTCGCTCCCCCCGTTGGAGGCCACCACGATGAAGTCGCCGCGGTCGCGGCAGTAGGTGAGTCCATGGGTGCGAGGCAGGCCGGACTTCCGGCCGGTGGTGGTGAGGAGGAGGGCCGGCACCCGGTTGCTGTGCTTGCCGACAGCGACCGTCGGTGGCCTCGTAGACGTAGGCGTGGAAGCGCAGGTACGGACTGACGAACCGTGTGGTGAAGACGCCGCCGTCCATGCCTGCCGCCCGCGTCAGGGCCTGGCGTCGTAGGTGGGGATGAGCGAGCGGGCCGCCCGGGCCTCGTCCACCCGCCGGACCGGTGTGTGCAGGGGATAGTCGGACAGCGCACCTTCGGGACCGGTGACGGCCTCGTAGGCGATCCGCTCGAGGGACTCCGCCAGCGCCTCGAGGGTCTGGGGGCTCTCGGTTTCGGTGGGCTCGATCATGAGGGCCTCTTCCACGATGAGCGGGAAGTACACCGTGGGCGAGTGGAAGCCCTCCTCCAGCAGCCGCTTGGCCACGTCGAGGGCCCGGACCCCGTGTTCCTGTTTGAGGGTGCGGGTGGAGAGCACCACCTCATGCATGCACGGTCGGTCGAAGGGCACGTCGTAGGTGCCGGACAGGCGCTGTCGGATCCAGTTGGCGTTGAGGACGGCGGCCTCCGCGATCCGGTGGAGGCCGTCGCCTCCGTTGGCCAGGATGTAGGCCAGCGCCCGGGCCAACACCAGGGCGTTCCCGTGCCACGTGTGCACCCGACCGATCGACCGGGGAGGCGTGGACCAGGCGTAGACGGGATTCTGCTCGTCCGACGCCACACGAACCGGTCGCGGACCGGGCAGGAACGGCAGCAGGCGCTCGGAGACGGCGACCGGTCCGGCACCGGGGCCCCCTCCCCCGTGGGGCGTGGCGAAGGTCTTGTGGAGGTTCATGTGGACGATGTCGAACCCCATGTCGCCGGGCCGCACCACGCCCAGGATGGCGTTGAGATTGGCCCCGTCGTAGTAGAGGAGCCCCCCGACGCCGTGCACGGCGGCGGCGATGGCGGCGATGTCCTCCTCGAACAGCCCGAGGGTGTTCGGGTTGGTCAACATGATGCCGGCCACGTCCTCGTCGAGGACGGTGGCCAGCGCCTCCATGTCGACGCAACCCCGGGCGTCACTCGGGACCGTGACCACCTGGTAGCCGCCCAGCGTCACCGACGCCGGGTTGGTGCCGTGGGCGGAGTCGGGGATGATCACCTTGGTGCGCGGTCGAGCCCTGGGCCTCGTGCCAGGCCCGCATGAGCAGCAGCCCGGTCAGCTCGCCCGCCGCGCCGGCGGCGGGCTGCAGCGTCGCCCCGGCCATGCCGGTGATCTCGCACAGGGCCTCTTCGAGCTCGACCAGGAGGGCCAGCCAGCCCTGGGTCAGCGAGGCCGGGGCAGCGGGGTGTACCCCGGCCAGACCGGGCAGGGCGGCGACGGTGTCGCAGACCTTGGGGTTGTACTTCATGGAGCAGGACCCGAGGGGATAGGCGCCCGAGATCGACGGAGAACTGCCGGTGGGAGAGCCGGGTGAAGTGGGCGACCAGATCGCGTTCGGACACCTCGGCCAGGGGCACCGGGCTCGTCCCGACGGTGCTCCTCGGGCACCAGCTCGTCGATGGTCATCTCCGGGATCCCCGACGTCCGGAACGACCAGGCGCGCCGGCCCGGATGGGACAGTTCGAAGAGGGTGGGCTCAGCGTCCCGGCCCAGGAGGGGCGCGCTCGGTGGCCTTGCCCCCGGGCGCTCCCGGCGCTCACCGGCTCGGTCGCGGTCCCGGCCATCACGCCACCGCCTTGGCCAACGCAGTGACGTAGGCATCGATCTCGTCCCGGGTCCGCCGCTCGGTGACCGAGATGAGCAGTCCCTGGTCGCCTCCCCCGAACTCCTCGCCCAGGGGGATGCCGGCCAGGAACCCGGCGTCGGCCATCCGCTCGACCACCACCGAGGCCGGGATCGGGAGCCGCACGGCGAACTCCCGGACCACGTCGGCCGGGGCGAAGGGCTCGACCCGGTCGAGGGAGAGCAGGGCCTGGCGCAGGTAGTGGGTGGCCTGGGCGCAACGGCGGGCCACCTCCACCAGTCCCGACGTGCCCAGCCAGCCGAGTTGGATGGCCGCGGTCACCGCCATCAGGGTCTGGTTGGTGCACACGTTCGAGGTGGCCTTCTCCCTCCGGATGTCCTGCTCCCGGGCCCGCAGCGTGGTGACGTAGGCCCGCCTGCCCTCGACGTCGACCGTCTCCCCCACCAGCCGCCCGGGGAGCCGCCGCAGGTGGGCCTCGGTGCAGGCGAACAGCCCGAGGTACGGGCCGCCGAAGCCGAGCGCGGTCCCGAAGGCCTGGCCCTCGCCGACCACCACGTCCGCCCCCCACTCCCCTGCCGACTTGAGCAGGCCGGCCGCCACCGGGTCGATGCCGACCACCAGGAGGGCCCCGGTCCGGTCGCAGAGGGCGCGGGCCCGGGCCAGGTCCTCGATGCAGCCGAGGTAGTTCGGATAGGCCACCAGGACCACCCCGGGCGGGTCGCCGTCCGATCCGTCGCCCTCGGGCCATCGGGTCACCCCCTCCACCAGCGGGATGGTCCGGAGCTGGTGGCCGGTGCCGGCCGCGGCCGTGGCCAGCATCTGTCGCCAGTGGGGATGGACCCCGGCCGAGAGCCACACCGTGGACCGACCCGACGCCGCCACGCCCAGGTTGACGGCCTCGACGGCGGCGCTGCCCCCGTCGTAGAGGGAGGCGTTGGCCACCGGCAGCCCGGCCAGGCGGGCCACCATGGTCTGGTACTCGAAGATGGCCTGCAGCACGCCCTGGGCCACTTCGGGTTGGTACGGGGTGTACGACGTCACGAACTCCGACCGTCCGGCCAGGGCCCGGGTCACCGAGGGGATCTCGTGGTCGTAGGCCCCTCCCCCGGCGAAGCAGACCAGCTGGTCGGAGCGGGCCCGGTTCTGTCCGGCGAAGCCCTCCATGATGGCCAGCACGTCGGGTTCGCCCACCCCGTCGGCCAACGCCAGGCCCCGTTGGACCCGCAGGGCCTCGGGCACCACCGCGAACAGGTCGTCGACCGAGGAGAGCCCGAGGAAGGCCAGCATGCTCTGCACCTCGTCATCGGTATGGGGGATGTAGGTGCCCATCGGGCTCAGCTCCTCACGGTCTCGGTGCTCAGGTGTCTACTCGACGGGACGAGCCGGCGGCCAGGTCCCGCCCCGCCGGCGGTCACTCGGTCGCCGCCCACTGTCCGGCACGGACGAAGGGGGTCTCGACCACGGAGGCCGACAGGAGCCCGTCCCCGCTGTTCGACGGCTACGGGCGTGGCCGGTCCGGACTCCTCGCTGCTGTCGAGGAAGCCCGAGGGCGATCCCGTGGCCGAGCATGGGCGAGAAGTTGCCGCTGGTGACGCTGCCGACGGTCCGGCCGTCCCGCGTCAGCCCGGCCCCCTCCCTCGGTGGTTGGCGACCCTCGGTGGCCAACCCGACCAGACGACGGGCCACCCCCCGGGTGCGCTCGGCCTCGAGGGCGGCCCGACCCCGGAACCGGACCCTTGTCCCACCCGACGACCCAACCCAGCCCGGCCTGCAGGGGCGTGATGCCCGGGCCGAGCTCGTGACCGTGCAACGGCAGGGCCGCCTCCAGCCGGAGCGTGTCCCGGGCCCCCAGGCCGGCCGGCTCGATGCCCGTGGCCAGCAGTGCCGTCCACAGGGCGTCGGCGGCATCGGCCGGGACGCACAGCTCGACCCCGTCCTCGCCGGTGTACCCGGTCCCGGCGGCCACGCAGGCCACGCCCTCCCACACGAAGGGGGCGACCCGAAACCGGGCCACGGCTCGCAGCGTCCGGGGCCACCGTGGCCAGGCGGGTCCGGGCGTGCGGGCCCTGTACGGCCAGGACGCAGCGCGACGCAGGTGGTGTCCTCGCCCCCGATGGCGTCCACCACCCGGTCGGTGTTCGAGGCGTTGGGCATGACGTCGAAGGTGTCGTCGGACAGCCACCAGACGATGATGTCGTCGACCACCGATCCGTCGGCGTCGTCGAGCAGGTGGGTGTACTGGGCCCGCCCCGGCCCCACCCGCCGGAGGTCGTTGGAGAGAGCGGCCTGGAGCCCAGGTCGAGCGCGTCCGGGCCCGGCCACCCGCACCGTACCCAGGTGACTGACATCGAAGACGACCGAGTCTTGCCGGCAGGCCCGGTGCTCGGCGATGGTGCCCCGCCCGTAGGCCAGCGGCATCTCCCATCCGCCGAAACCGACCAGCTTGGCTCCGAGCTGGCGATGGGCGTCGATCAGCGCGGTGTGCCGGAGTGACCCCGCAGACCCATCCCCGGACAACTCGCTCGCGTGCCTCCGAGGTGTCGCCCACATCGAAAGGATATCGGCGCCGCTTGTCAGGCGATGCGGGCGACGGCCGACGGCACCAGGCCGTCGCCGGCCAGCCCGTACTTGGCCAGCAGGGCCAGTGTGTCGCGCTGGTACAGGATCGTGACCCTGATGTCGGGATAGAGCTGACCGAGGCGTCGCACCTTGCTGTTCTTCTTCGTCACCAAGCGTTGGTTGAGGGTGGTCAGCTCGACGTAGAGGCCCGGCTCCGGGCAGCCAGAAGTCGGGTCGGAACCCGCCGGTGGGCCGACCGGCGGCATCCCATTCGAGGGCGAACTCGACCGGCTCGTACTCCCATACGACCCCGTAGAAATCGAGGATGCGGGCGAACCGCTCCTCGGACTCGTGGGCGAACCGCTTCACCGGGGCGAAGGGACTCGGTTCACGCCCCGGGACGTCAGGACTCAACGCTCGGCCGCCTCGGCCTCGGCCAGGTAGTCGGCGGCCGGGTGACCGCCCGGGTCGGGTCGACGTGGGCCGCTCGGCCCTCCGTCGGCCCGGCACGGATCCCGACGATGGCCGCCTCCAGCTCGGAGACCACCCCGGAGAGCGGCAGGATGTTGAAGACACCCTGACCTCCGGCCAACAGGTCGACCACCTCGCCGTCGGTCTGGGCCAGCACCGACCGCGTTCCGGCCAACACCAGCTGCGAGGAGGCGAGGTCGGCCCCCAGGTCACCCCGGAGGCACTCGACAGCCTGGCGGGCCTGCTGCAGTTTGAGTCCGGCGTCCAGCAGCCGCTTGATGACCTTCAGTTCCAGCACGTCGCCGTAGGAGTACCGACGTTGGCTCCCGCTTCCGGTGGCGTCGGCGATCGACGGTCGCAGCAGTCCCGTGCGGGCCCAGTAGTCCAACTGCCGGTACGTGATGCCGACGATGGAGCACACCTGGGCGCCCCGGAACCCGTCGTCGGGTTGCTGCCGGAGCCGTGTTGAACTGCGCCGCCGGTGCTACCGGCGGCCTTCTTATCGGTCACTCCACGTCCTCCACCTCGATCGGAGGTTCACCGTCAACCCCTACCTGACGGTCAACCTGCGGTCTCAAGGGTATCACACAGCCGTAACTACGTGGATGTGAGCCAGACGGACCGGCCGGACAGCCGCGACCGCGGGCCTGATTTGGTCTCGCCGTCGCCGCGGGCCATGATCGGACCATGACCGTGGTCAAGATCAACGCCATCACCGTCCGCGAGGGTTCGGGCGACGAGCTGGCCCGTCGCTTCGCCAAGCGCTCGGGAGCCGTGGACGACGCCGAGGGGTTCGAGGGCTTCGAGCTCTTCCGGCCCACGGACGAGCGCGGTGTGTGGCTGGTCGTCACCCGCTGGCGGGACGAGGCGTCCTTCGAGGCCTGGGTGGCCTCCCCCGCCTTCGCCCACGGCCACCGGGGCGAGAGCCGGCACCGGCCGCCCGATGCCGGCGGATCCACGGACCCCGACCGGTGAGACAGCCAGCCGGTCGGGGCCCACAGCGAGCTGTGGTCGTACGACATCGTCGACCTCCCCCCTCCCGAGTGATGGCCGATCCGACGACTTCGGGTCCGGCCGCCCGGCCGCGGCGCCGCCGACGGCGGTTCCGCTCCACCGTCGTTCCATCGAGTACGAGGCCTTCGACGGAGGTGGGACCATGGTCGTGGTCGGGCGACTGCAGGACAGTCGACCTTGGGCCGACGGCACCCGCTCCATCGCCATCGTGCACGACATGGAGCTTCGTGTGACCGTCCGGGTCGACGACCTGACCATCACCGAGGCCCCGCCGACATGCGCACCTTCCCCCACACCGAGTGCCCCGGCATCGTGGCAGTCCTTCGCATCGCTCGTCGGTCTGTCGATCGACCCGGGGCTACACCCGTCAGGTCCAGGACCGCTTCGGAGGGCCGAAGGGCTGCACCCATCTGGAGCAGTTGGCCCGCTCCCTGGGTCCGGTGGTCGTCCAGGCGGTGACGTCCCGACGGGCGCTGGCGGTGAGCCGGGGCGAGTCCGAGGACCTCCTGAGTGGAGCGGGCAGTCCCTGGGCCCGCAACTCGTGCCATGTCTGGGCCGAGGGTGGCGTCGCCGACCGCAAGTTGGCGGCCGGCTGGAGGCCCGGGGTCGGGCCCTACCCGGCACCGGCGGCCGAGACCTTCGAGGCGACGCGGCACGGTGACGTGACGGTGCGGTGCTCCGACGTCCGGACGCCGCCGTCACGCCGGGCGGCCGGTGCCGGCCGTGGCCGTGTCAGCCGTGGCCCTCGTGCTGACCGCCTGCACGAGTGCGGGTACAGCCGTGTCCACCCCGTTCACCTCATCCAGCCGGCCTTGGAGCACGGGCCCACCTACGAGGTCAAGGTGAAGAACATCAGCCGGCCTCGGCCCGGTGTTGGTCGACGGCCAGGGCATCGCCCTCTACCTGTACCAGACCGACCGCCGGGGCTCGCCCGTCCCGTTGCTACGGCATCTGTTCGGTGCAGTGGCCCCCGGACACCCTCCCGACGGGCGTGTCCAGGCCGGTGGCGGGCCCGGGCGTCGACCCCCGACTGCTCGGCACGGCACCACGGACCGACGGCACGACCCAGATCAGCTACAACGGCTGGCCGCTGTACTTCTGGCCCCCCGACCGGACGCCGGGTACGGCCACCGGCCAGGGCCTGACCAACGCCGGTGGCCTGTGGTATGTGCTCGACCCGGCCGGGAACGCCGTCATCACCAAGTCGCCGGAGGGCCGGACCGACCGGCCGACGAGGCAGACTGGCGGACATGGCCGCCGGTCGGACCGACGATCCCTGTGGTCGATCAACTCCACCAACTCCATCCTCAGCATCAACTCGAGGGGTTCGGTCCTGTCGGTCGGATCGGTGGGCAGCTTCGGATCGGTGGGCTCGGTCGGGTCGGCGCTCTCCGTCGGCTCGGTGGGCAGCTTCTTGAGCCTGGTCTCCCTCCTCTCGTGCGCCTCGGTGATCTCGGTCATGTCCTTTCGTTCGATTCGGGCCACCATGAGCTCGGGACGCTCGTGATCCGGCCATCACACCGAAACCGTCCTGGTCAGTTGGTCGGTCCTCCCAACCACCCGCGCTTGCGGAAGAGGTACAGCAACGCCGGCCGCGGACACCAGCTCGAGGCCGATGGCGAAGGTGTAGAAGGGCCATCTTCCTGTGATGTGGTTGACCAGGTACGAGAAGTTCTGGCCGAAGAACCCGGTCAGGAAGCTCAGCGGCAGGAAGACCGTGGCGATGATGGTGAGCTGCTTCATGACCACGTTCAACCGGTTGGAGACAGTCGACAGATGGGTGTCCATGACCCCGCTCAGCAGGTCGCGGTAGCCGTCGACCAGGTCGCTGATCCGGATCAGGTGGTCGTAGACGTCGCGTAGGTACCGTTGGCCCTCGTCGGTCACGCCGGGCAGTTCGGTCACGCCCGAGATCATGCTGGCGAACATGTCGCGTTGGGGGGTGATGACCTTGCGTACGACGATGAGCGACCGCTTCATGGTGAACAGCTGACCGAGCTGCGCGTCCGTCGGTTTGATCAGGATGGCGTCCTCCAGCTCGTCGATCTGGCTGTCGAACCGGTCCAGCATGGGAAAGAAGCTGTCGACCAGACGGTCGATGACCAGGTAGATGATGGCGATCTGGAGTGGTACCTGGTCGGTCGGCCGCCGGTGCGCGATCCGCTGCCCGACATCGACCAGGGCCTGGCACTGGCCGTGGTGCACCGTGATCACGAAGTGGTCGGCGAAGATGAAGTGGACCTCGTCGGTGGAGGTCCCGTCGGCTGAGGCGCCGTGGACCACCATGTAGGTGAAGTCGTCGTAGTTGTCGAGCTTGGGTCGTTGGCCGAAGTGCTCGACGTCTTCGACGGCCAGCTGGTGGACGTGGAAGTCGTTGAGCAGCAGGTCGTGTGCCTCGTCGTCCACGCCGTCGAGATCGAGCCAGAAGAACTGGCTGCCCGCCAGGTACTGCTCGACGGCGGCCCTGGTGGCCGGGGCGGTGGTTCCGGCGGAGGTGAGGGTTCCGTCCATCCCTCGATTCTGACGCCGTGACCCGCCGACGACAGGGATGGCACCGCCGGTGGCCGCACCGCCCGTCGAGGACCTGCTCAGTCGATCCGGGTGAGGGACCGGCGGTAGCGGTGGCCGTTGGCGACGTACTCCGATGCCGACATCTGGATCATCACCAGGTTGGAACGGTCCGGCCGTACCGTGGCCGGCACCCCGAGAGCCAGGGCTCCTGGGGGGATCTCCATGTCGTTGGGGACGACGGCGTTGGCTCCGACGGTGGCGCCGGAGCCGACGACGGCGTGATGGAGCACCACCGATCCCGATCCGACCAGCGTGTCGTCCTCGAGGGTGCACCCTTCGAGGTGGGCCAGGTGGCCGATGACGCAACCGTTGCCGACGACGGTGGGGAACCCGGGGCCGGCGTGGATGACCGTGCCGTCCTGTACGGAGGTGCGGGCCCCGACGGTGATGGTCCCGTAATCTCCCCGCAGGACGGCGTGGGGCCACACGGTCGACTCGGGGCCGATGGCGACGTCCCCGATGATCACGGCGTCGGGGTGGACGTACGCCTGCGGGTCGATGGCGGGGACGAGGTCTTCGAGTCGGTAGATGGCCATGGGCCGACCCTATGGCACGCTCGGATCGGGGTCGGCCCCGGGCCGGCCACGACGCCTACGTGACAGTTCCGTTACGATCATGCGGAGTAACCTCTGGCGCGACATCGTTCGCCGGTGGCCTGGGTACTGCGGGTCGACGGGAGGGAGACACGTGGGAGCGCCCACCGCCGTGCACGAAGCCCGAGGCAGCCATGGGTCGGTGGAGCGGGAGCGGCGCGCTCGTTCCCGCTGTGGATCGCCCTCGGATGGTGTGGGGCCATGGGGATGGTACTGACGGGAACCCGGATCGGAGCCGTCCCCGATCCCCACCAGCTGCTGTGGTGGTTCACCGTCCCGAGCACCAGATCGCCGCTGGACTCGGTGGTCTTCTACTGCTCGCTGGCGCTGCTGCTGGCCGGTTGGGTCGGCGTGGGCCGTGAGGCCCGCTCCGGAGGCCTGACCGTGGGGAGGGCCTGGGTGGTGCTGGCGGTGTGGGGACTCCCCTTCCTCCTCGGGCCGCCGCTGTTCAGCCAGGACCTCTACAGCTACGTCGGGTCAGGGCCTGGTGGCCCACCGCGGCATGAACCCCTACACCGAGGCCCCGTCCGTCCTTGGCCCCGGCCCCATCCTGAACTCCATCGCCAGTGTCTGGAGGCACACCACGTCGCCCTACGGCCCGCTCTTCGTGGCCCCGAGCAAGGTGATCGCGGCGCTGGCCGGAGGTTCGCTCGTGGTGCAGGTGTTGGCCTTCCGGGCCTTCGAGCTCATCGGCGTCGTCCTCGTCATGGTGTCGCTGCCCCGGTTGGCCCGCCACCTCGGCACCGATCCGGGGATGGCCCTGTGGCTCGGCGCCCTCAGTCCCCTGGCCCTGTTCAGCTTCGTGGCGTCCGGGCACAACGACGCCCTCATGGTCGGCCTGTTGGTGGCCGGCGTCACCGTCGCCGTCACCGGCCGGATGCTGCCCGGCCTGGTGCTGTGCGCGCTGGCGGCCACGGCCAAGCTCCCGGCCGCGGCCGCGGTGGTCTTCCTGGCTGTGGACCGGGCCGGCTCGGAGACCAGGGGCCGGCGGTGGAGAGTGCTCGGAGAGGCCGTGGCCGTGCTGGCGGTGGTGTTCGTCGGCGTGACGGTGGTCTGCGGAGACGGATGGACCTGGCTCGGTCCCACCGCACTCCACATCCCCACCGAGCTCCGCGTCCAGTCGACCCCCTCGGTCTCGCTGGGCGTGCTGTTCTTCCACCTGCTCCACCCGCTCGGCATCCCCGTGACCGGCTCGGCGGTGGTCACCGTCACCCAGGACCTGGTGGCCCTGGCCACCGTGGTGGCCATCGTGTGGCTTCTGGCCACCGTCCGCCGGCACGAGGTGGTCCGTTCGACCGCCCTGGCGCTCATCCTGATCGTGGTGGGCAGCCCGACGGTATGGCCCTGGTATCTGATGTGGGGCCTGGTGCTGCTGGCGGCCACCACGGCGCAGCGGTCCAACGTGCTGGCCGTCGTGGCCGGCCTGGCCATGCTGGTCGTCGGTCCCAGCGGCCATCCCCTGCTCGGTGGCAGCTGGTACCTCGTCGTCTCCCTGGGGACGCTGGCAGGGTGCGGGTGGCTGGTACGGGGCCGGCGTTGGAAGGAGGTGGTCGACCGGACATGCCGCCTGAGTCCACCGCCGCACCCGATATCGGCGTCTCCGGGGCGACCGTGGTCCGGAGACAGTACCGTCGCACCGGACCTCCCCGACCGGGCGTCGTCGTCTGGCGAGCGGAACCGGTCGCCGATGGCCCGACTGGCTGGTGCGCCCGGCCGCCATCTACCTGGTCTCGAGGGCCATCACGTGGGCCACGATCGCCGTCACCACCCTCTTCACCCACACGGGTATCCTCGAAGAGGTCGACCGATGGGACAGCCGGTGGTTCCTCCGCGCCGCCGTGCTGGGTTGGCCGCAGCATCTCCCCTACCACGACGGCCACGTGGCCCGGAGCACCATCGCCTTCTACCCGCTCTATCCCTTGAGCATCCGCTGGCTCTCGCACCTCACCGGGTTGACTCCGTTGGCCGCCGGTATCACCATCACCACGGTCACCGGACTGGCGGGCATGGTCGGTGTGTGGGTCCTGGTCCGCCACTACGCCGACCGGCAGGCCGCCGACAGGAGCACGTTGCTGGTGGCCCTGTTTCCGGCGATCGTTCGTGCTGAGCATGGCGTACTCCGAGGGCTTCGCACTGACGTTCTTGGCCTTCGGGCTGGTGGCGCTCCTGCGGCGCCGGTGGTTGCTGGCCGGTCTCCTCGGGCTGTTGGCCAGTGCCACCACCCCGGTGGCACTGGGCTTCGAAGTGAGCTGTCTGTGGTGCGCCTACCGCGAGCTCGTCCCCGATCGGAACTGGCGGTCCCTGGCCGCTCCGATCCTGGCCCCGCTGGGATTCGTGGGCTACCAGCTCTGGCTCTGGCAGCACACCGGCCACCTCAACGCCTGGAGACTGACCGAGCGGGGCGGATGGAAGAGCTACCCCTCGCTGGTGTACGCCGTCCATACCGTGGTGGTCTTCGTCAAGGATCCGATCGCCACCAACCAGACCGACGACCTCCTCTTCGTCTGCACCGCCGTCGTGGTGTTCGCCTCCGTCGTGGCCATCCGGTCCTCCATGCCCAGGCCCGTAGTCCTCTACGGTCTGGCCGCGGCCGGTCCTGGGCATGATCTCGGCGCCGATCGGGCTGCGGCCGCGCTTCATCTTCCTGGCCTTTCCGCTGATCATCGCCGTGGCCACCTGGCTACGCCCACGGGCCTTCGTCTGGCGGTGTGGGTATCCGCGGTCCTGCTGGCCGCCATGACGGCGTTCGAGGTGTCCTCCTACCGGATCTTCCCGTAGCGCGGACGTGGGAGCGCGGCCGAGCATCATGCCTGTACCGGGGCACCGATGCCACCTACCATCGTCGCCGTGGCTCGTCCCGGCCCGGGACGGCGACTGCCCGTCCCGTGCTCGTGACGGAGGCGGGCTCGAGCCACGGCCGGCAGCATCAGGGGGATGAGCATCGTACGAGCACCGGACACCGGAGCCCTGCCCAGCCCGGGGCGGCGGAGAAGACCGCGGACCCACCGTGGGCCCGACGGAGCCGGAGAACGGGCAGCGCCGGGCGCCGGCTCCCTCCACCGGGTCGGGGAGCGCTGCGCCTGGAGCCTGGTCTGGTTCGGGGTGATGATCGGTGGCCTCGACCTGTGGGGCGTCATGGTCGTCGTGGCCCCCGGGGGGCTACCTGGCCCCGCTGGTCATGCTCATCGGGATCGCCGGCGTGGCCTGGACGTGGGTGGTGGCCGACCCCCGGTCGCCGGCCATGCCGCTGGCCGCCCTGGTCTCGACCCTGGCCTCGACCCTCGGCGCCGAGGGCGTCGGCATCCATGTCCGCCAGTACTACGCCACCGATTCGGGAGCGTTCAACCAGGTCGCGGCCCGCCTGCTCGCAGCACGGGCACGATCCCTACACGTCCACGATGGCCTCCGCCACCCAGCTCCTCCACACACCCTCCGACTACTGGACCTACACCGTTCCGGTGGTCACGTGACGGCCGTCTCCTATCCGGCCGGGTCGTTCCTGTTGGAGGTGCCGGCCCTCCTGCTCGGCTTCCACCACCAGATCGTCGACTGGGTGGACCTGCTGGCGTGGCTGGTCACCGGCGCGCTCGTCTTCGTGCTGTTACCGACGTCGATACGCTGGCTGGCTCCGCTGTTGGTGGCCACGCCGCTCTATGCCGACGTCTTCAGCTCGGGCGGGACCGACGCCGTCGTTCCTGCCCTTCCTGGTCCTGGCCGTCTGGCGCTGGGACCGCTTCGGTCAGGCCCGGGGCGCCGGCCTGGCGCGATGGATGGGGCCGGTGGCGCTGGGCTTGGCCTGCTCGATGAAGCAGACACCGTGGTTCTGCGTGGCCTTCATCGCCATGGGGCTGTTCATCGAAGCCCGCGCGTCCGGACGGCCAGCGGTGCGGCTGGTGGTGGGGTACCTGGCCATCGTGGCGACGGTGTTCACCGCGGTCAATCTGCCCTTCATCGTCTGGCAGCCCACGGCCTGGGCCCGGGGGACCCTGCTGCCCATCCGGCAGCCGCTGGTGGCCGACGGACAGGGCCTGGTCACCCTGGCCCTCCACGGCGTGGCGCGCGGGGTGTCCCTCCCGTGGCTCAGCGTGGCCGCGGGCTGGTCTACCTGGCCCTGCTGGGCGCGCTGGCGGCGTGGTACCCGGTCATGAAGCGGATCTGGCTCCTGGTGCTGCCACTGGTGTTCTTCGTCGCCCCCCGCAGTCTGTTGAGCTACCTGCTCGACCTCCTGCCGGCCGCCATCGTGGCCGCGGCCACGGTGGCACCGGCACCGTCTCCGTCTCGGGCATCACGGCCGGATGGCGCCACCAGGGCCGGTCGGTGCCGCGTCCCCGTCGGCCTGGCCGCCGTGGTGCCGGCGGTAGTGGCGGTGGCGATGGCGGTGCTGGCCTTCGCCTCGCCGCCCCTCCAACTCGACGTGCGGTCGTTCGTCTCCTCCCAGGCCGCCACTTCGCTCGACGCCGTGACCGTCGAGGTGCACAACTCCACGGGCCAGACCGTCGTCCCCCACTTCATGGTGACCATCGGCAGCTCCCATCCCGACGGCTTCTGGCACACCGCCTCCGGTCGCCCCGTGGTGCTGAGCCCCCACGACTCGGCCGTGGTCACACTGCTCCCGCCGGTGTATGCCGGCGCCCCCACCCACGGCTCGTACTGGCTGGTGGCGGCGTACACCAGCTCTCCCGAGGCCCTGAGCACCACGCCGCTGCAGCTCTGGCGCCTGGGCAAGGCCGCGCTAGGCCGGCCGGGCGCCCGGACCGTCCTCCGGCCGCCTCTGCCGCCCGTAGTATGGGCCAGCCCGGAGGGGCGGCCGTGAGGAGGCACACCATGTACGAACCCCGGGAGCTCGACCACCCGGTGGTCGACGCCGACAACCACTACTACGAGGCCCTGGACGCCTTCACCCGACACCTCGACCCCACGCTGGGCGGCCGGGTCATCCAGTGGAGCGAGATCGACGGACGCCGCTACCACGTCATCGGGGGTCGGGTCAGTCATGCCGTGACCAACCCGACGTTCGACCCGGTGGCCCTGCCAGGGGCCATGTACGACTACTTTCGGGGTAACCCCGACCACCGGAACCCCCTCGAGTTCCTGGCCCGTCGGGAACCGGTCCGCGCCGGCCTATCGCCGGCCCGACGCCCGCCTGGCCACACTCGACCAGCAGGGACTGGCCGCATGCCTGGTTGTTCCCCACCCTCGGGATGATCTACGAGGAGCCACTGGCGCACGACCCCGGGGCGGTGTGTCACCTATTCCGGGCCTTCAACCGCTGGCTGCTGGAGGACTGGACCTTCAACTTCCGCGACCGCATCTTCGCCGCTCCGTACATCACGCTGGCCGACCCGGCCTGGGCCGCCGAGGAGCTGGCCTGGGCCCTCGACCACGGGGCCCGGACCGTGGTCATGCGGCCGTCGGCGCCGACCACGGCCCTCGGACGCCGCAGCCCGTTCGACCCCCTCTTCGACGGCTTCTGGGGCCTGGCCAACGAGTCGGGCATCGCCGTGGTGGTCCACGCCGCCGACAGCGGAGTCTCCTCCAACGGGTACGCCGAAGACGGCTTCGGTGCCACCTTCTCCGGGGGATGGAAGCCGTCCATCAAGTCCTTCGCCATCGAGCAGGCCATTCGCGAGTACCTCCTCACCCTGATCTTCGACAACCACCTCGAGCGATTCCCGAACCTGAGGATCGCCTCGATCGAGAACGGGGCCGAGTACCTCCCCGAAGTGATCAAGAAGATCCGCTCGACGGCCAACAAGATGCCCGGCTACTGGAAGCACGACCCCGTCGAGACGCTCCGGCGTCAGGTGTGGATCAACCCGTTCTGGGAGGACGATGTCTATCAGGTGGCCGAGTGCATGGGTGCCGACCGCGTCCTGTTCGGCTCCGACTGGCCGCACATCGAAGCGCTCCCCGAGCCTCTCGACTATCTGGCCGAGCTCAAGAACTTCCCGCCGGACGAACGGCGCCTCATCCTCCACGAAAACGCCGTCGAGCTGATGACCCTGCGCCCCACCTGACGGTCACGGGGTGGGAGTCGGGCCGGCAGGGGCCGACCGGAGGGGCCACCGGCACCAGCGGGGCACGGCAAAGTCTCATACGCTCTGCCAATGACCGCCGCCGAGGACATCGACGCACTCATCCGCAGGGCCGACGACGAGCTCCGGAAGGTGGAAAAGGACAAACGGGGGGACTTCGCCGGGGTCACCGCCATGGCCGGTCTCACCATCCTGGCCCGGTACATCGACGCCCTGGCGGCCAGGATCGACGGGACCGCTCCGGCCCGAACCGAAGGGCCGGCGGACGTCCGGGCCGAACTGGCCGAACTGCGACGGAGGATCGAGAAGCTGGCCGACGATCTCGAGCGGGGCGAATCCGAGACCTGAGCCGTGCCCCCTACGGCGCCGACGGTCCGCTCACGTCACGTCGAAGGCCGGGCTGGTGGCCGACCCTCCCGATGTGGTCACCGAGATCGGTCCGCTGCTCGCTCCCGAAGGTACGTCGACGGTGATCTTGGTGGCGGATTCGGAGATGACGGACGCGGTGACGCCGGAGGAGAAGCTCACGGTGGCACCGGTCAGGTTGGTGCCCTTGATCGTCACCTTCTTGCCCGGTGGCCCCGATGAGGGGCTCACCGCCGTGACGGCCGGCCCGAAGTCGAAGGGGGTGCCGAGACTGGTGCCCGAGGGACCGGTGACGGTCAGTTCGACCGGGCCGTGCCCGGCCGGCGACTGGGCCGTGATGCTCGTGCCGGGTTTGTTGACGGAGATGTCGGTGTCGGAGACCGATCCGAACCGGACCGCGGTGACGCCGTGGAACCCGATGCCCTTGATGGTCACCGTGGTGTCCCCTGCTGCGGGACCGTACGCCGGTTTGACCGAGGAGATGGAGGGCGGGATCGACCAGGTGAAGCTGATGGAATCGCTGGCCCCGGCCGAATCCTCCACGGTGACCAGCACGGTGGAGGTCCCCGGGGTGGTGGGCTGTCCGGTGATGAGGCCGGAGGTGGTACCGATCGACAGACCGGCGGGGAGACCGAGAGCGGTATACCCGAGTGTCCGGCCGCTGTCGGCGTCCCTGGCCGCTATCTGGAGCGTGGCCGACTGGCCGACATAGGAGGTCCGGGGCCCGGGATTGGTGACGGTGACCGGATCGGGCGTTCCCCCGGCGCACAGTGCGGAGGGAAGGACGGCGCCGTTCGGGGAGCCGAGACCGGTGGCCATGTCGTAGCCGGTGCCGGCCGGGTACAGGTCCCCGTTGCCACCAGTGATGTCGTTGTCGCCCGAGGTGATGTCGTTGAAGGCTCCCGGATCCGAAGCGGCCACGCCGTACAGCGTGGGGTTGGCGAATCCGACCGACGTACCGCGGCAGGCGCTGGAGGCGTTGGTCAGGGAGACGAGGGAGGCCCACAGGGGTGCGGCGAAGCTGGTCCCTCCCCAGTCGTCCCAGCTGCCGTCGATGTAGAGGAGGTAGGGGAACTCGCCGGCCAGGGCGGACACATCGGGAATCTGGCGGCAGTAGGCACCACCGCCGGCACCGCACGGCGCGCCGGAGGACTCGCTGCCGATGACGCCGACGCTCGGCGCGGCGTCCGTCTGGTAGGAGGGCATCGTCCAGTTCTGCGAGATGCCGCCGCCGCCACCCCCGTAGCAGTCGGCCACTCCCCCGCACTCCACGACGCCGTCGTTCCAGGCCGTTTCGGCGGGAGGCGTGGCCACCGCGGTCCATTGCGTTCCCCCCACATCGGTCATGTAGGGCTGCGAACCGGGGTCGTCCACGGCCAGGTAGTCGTTCTGGTCGCCGGGCCCGAGACAATCCTCGGAGCCGGAATCACCGGCGGAGGCCAGAAACGTCTGACCCTGGGCGGCGGCTTCTTCGAGGATGGTGTTCTCCGACTGGGGCGATGTGCTGTCGAGCTGCTCGCAGATCCCCCACGAGATGGAGATGACCTTGGCCTTGTCCTGCGATACGGCGGCGTTCCAGTCGTCGATCCACGAGGTGTCGGTGTTGGGTGCCTGGTACACCAAGATGTCGGTGGCCGGGGCCAGCCCGACAATGTTCTCGATGTCACCGTCGGCCTCGCCGACGCCGGAGCCCTTGGTCGGCCCACCGTCGGTGTCGATGGCGGTGATGGAAGTGTCCGTCCCGTAGCAGGACTGATACGTGGCGATGTCCGATGCGCTGTAACCCTGGAACTCCAACAGGGCGACGGCCTGTCCCGCACCGAGGTCCCCGGACGAGTACAGGCTGGGAAATCCGTAGGCCGTGGCCAGCTGGTCCGTCGTATACGAATCACCGTTCTGGCCGTCCGTCACCGCCGTCCGACAGGGCTCGGGTCCATCCGAGCGGGGACCCGAGGTGGGAAGAGCCCTGGGGGCGTCCACCGACCGGCCGCGCACCGCCGAGGTGGTCGGCAGATGCAGGTCGTCCAGCCCGACCACTCCTTGGACGTAGGGAGCGGCGGCGGCGGCGATGAGTGGTGCGGCGGTGTTGGCGTAGGCCACCCGTCCACCGCTCAGCTGGTACTGCTGGAAGCCGGTCGAGAACGCCGCCGACAGCTGGGCCGCGTTGGCCCGTACGGGAATGCTCAGGTGGTTCCCGCTGATCGGCCCCGGATGCAGTCCGGCCGCCCGCAACGCCTGGTCCACGGACTGGATCGCCTGGGGGGTGGGACCGAACTGGTCGACGAACTGCCCCGGAGCCAGATAGTGCCGGTAGAGGCTGGATCCAGGGGTGGAGACGGCCTGCGCATAGTCGGCCAGCGCGGCCGGATGGCTCGGCTGAAGGGTCACGTCGACCCGGAGCGGGGCGGTGCGGGCCAGTGGGGTCAGCTTCACGGCCCCCGGCTCCGGCCGGGGCACCCCACCGAGCCGGACCGGGTTCGGTGCCGCTCCCGCCGAACTCGTGGGCACGAGCCACAGAACGGTCATCAGCACCAACCCGGCCATCGCTCCGCTATGACGACGAAACGTCATCCCGACCTCCTCGAGCTCTGTCTTCCCCCCGCTCCGCAAGGTGTGGGCACTCGTCCATCCGAGCCGGCAGGCCCACCAGAGCAGCCTCGTACCGTTGCACGTGGGAAGTCGATGGTCAACCAGGAATCACCTGGGGTGGCGAAACCGCCGCCACCTGCGGTTCCTGTGGCCGGGCCGGGCAACGTGGGACACGATCCCGGTGGCCGATCCGGTGGTTCCGGCGGCCACGGCGGCGACCTCCGGGCACCCGGGTCGCTACGGTGGGGGCGACCAACGAATGTTGCCATGCCTCGCGAACGGAGACCGCCGATGACCACGAAGTCCGATTTCTCGGCCGAAGAGTGGCTGCTGATCCTGGAGGCACCGCCGAGTGCCGGCATGATCGTGGTCACCGCCCAGCGGGGTGGTTCGTTCCGTGAGTCCATCGCCATCGCCAAGGCCTACGTCGAAGCCCGTCGCCAGCACGGCGAGAGTGAGCTGTTGGACGAGATCGTGGCGGCCAAACCGGAGCGGGACCATACCCACTTCCATTCCCCCGAGGAGCTGAAAGAGGCCGGACTCCAGCACCTTCGGGACTCGATCGCCCTCCTCGAGCGCAAGGCCACGCCGGCCGAGGTGGACGAGTACCGACGGTTCATCGTCACCTTGGCCCACAAGGTTGCGGCTGCACACCGCGAACACGGCGTCGACGTGAGCGAGGCCGAGCAGGCGGCCATCGACGACATCACCGCTGCCCTGCAGGGAGCCGCGGCGTAGGCGTCAGACGGTGCTCAGCCCTCCCGAGACCGCCTGGCCCGGACCTGGGTGATGATTCCGAGGGCGATGAACACCGCGTAGCCGAGGATGGAGAGGCCGACGAGGGTATGGCTCACCGCACCGGTGGCGGGGTGTGTGGGGGTCCTCTCCGAGGTGGCGTATCCGGCGAGAAAGAGCACGACGGCGGCGGTGAGGATCCCGAACAGCACCCACATACGGACCATGGTCGAGATCCTAGCCAAGGGCCGACGTCAGGGAAATGCTGGTCGCCGGCGTGCTCATGGCGCGCTAGACGCTGCGGGTCGAAATCCCCAATGGGAAGACCGACTCCCAGCCCGAGGCATCGCAGACCGGGCACACCGGTCCGCGGTTCTCCACCACCACGTCCTCCAACTTGAACTCGTGCCCGCAATCGCTGCAGCCCCACCCCGGCGAGGCATGAAACGCGCTGGGGCGGTCCGCCAGGCCGATCGGGTGAACACCGGGATGGCGCTGGCGCGCCTCGGACAGGAACAATGCCTTCTGACTAGGCCGGATGTCCTCGAACTTGGGCATTTCGAATTCATCGGCACGGCGACGGGCCGTCTTGACACCGGCCCACCGGCGCGGCGAGGCAGCTGCTGCGTCGGGATCAGTAGCGCCGGGTCCGGAGCGCAGGCGGCGGAACCTGGCTCCACGGACTCGGCACCGGTCACTGTAGGAATCGATCCTTGGGATCGACTGTGACCGCGCTCGCCGGTGCCTGAGAACCAGAGGGCCCAGCGCCGGCCGGCAGGGCCTGACGAGCCGGCGAGGGACCTAGTCTCCGACCTGGCCGTCGATCCGCTCGCGTATCAGATCGAGATGACCGGCATGGCGGGCCGTTTCCTCCAGCATGTGCACGACGATCCACCGAAGACTGACGTACTCCCCGTAATTGGTCTCGGTGGCACTCACGGCGTCGAGGGAGGGCGTGTCGTGGACGACTCGCCTCGACTGTTCGACCTCGGCCCGGTAGAACGCCACCACCGATGCCACCGTGTCCTCGTGGTCGATGGCGAATTCGGCCGAGTTGTCGCCGTCCACGTCGATGGCCTCGACGTCCTCGCCGGCAAAGGTCTCGCGAAACCAGCCCCGCTCGACCCAGCCCAGGTGCTTGAGGATCCCGAGAGCGGACATGCCGGTCGGTGTCATGACCCGCGTGGCGTCATCGAGGCTCAGACCATCGACTTTTCGTTCGACCACGGCTCTGTACCAGTCGAGGAACCCTTCGAGGGTCTCACGCTCACCTCGTCGCACGCCCAGGTAATCGTCCACGAGCAGAGCTTAGGGTTACCAGACCAGTCTGTTCCTGCCCGCGTGGTCACCCTCACGTAGAGTCGGTCCCACCTGACCGGTTCGACGGATGGAGCAACTATGGAAGGGGTGCGGCACGTCGTCCGCGGTTCAGATGATGTCGAGATCGGGCTCCTGTCCGCCGGCTCGGGTTCGCCCCTGCTCCTCGTGCACGGTGGAGCCGGTCAGACCGAGGCATGGCAGCCGGTGTGGGACCGGCTGGCGGCCCGATGGCGCGTCACGGCCATGGACCGTCGGGGACGCGGATCAAGCGGGGACGGTCAGGGCTATTCCATCGATGACGAGTTCGGGGACGTTGCCGCTGTGGCTGCGGCACTGTCCGATGAGGCCGGTCGGCCCATCGACGTCTTCGCCCACAGTTATGGTGCGACGTGCACGATCGGCGCCGGAAGTCGAGCGGCACCGTTCCGGCGGATGGTGCTCTACGAACCACCGGCCCGAGAGACCGTCTCGCCGGAGTTCGTCGACCGGCTCGGCGAGCTGGTCGACGAGGGCAGAGCCGGAAGGTCCATGGTCAGCTTCCTCATGGACTCGTCGGGCTCACCCGTGAGGAGGTGGACGACCTCAAGAACGCCCCGCCCAGGTACGACATCCTGGCTGTCCTGTCGGCGACCC
The DNA here is from genome assembly GCA_963700235.1 of uncultured Acidimicrobiaceae bacterium. Lineage (GTDB taxonomy): Bacteria > Actinomycetota > Acidimicrobiia > Acidimicrobiales > RAAP-2 > Bog-756. Next base: position 1,178,281 of record CAVOWT010000003.1, on the reverse strand, counting down.
TGCCGCGAGAGGGACGGGCCCTCCTGGGTGTCGATCTGTCCACGCTGGCCTCGAGGGTGGCCTGTCCGGGCCTGTTTCTGCTCGGGGAGAGAAGCCCCCAGTGGGCCCAACAGATCACCCAGGACGCGGCGAAGGCCATGTCCGGTTCCCACATCACTACCCTGCCCGATCTCGGGCACCAGGCTGTCGATGCAGCCCCGGATCTCGTGGTCGAGGAGGTGGAGCGCTTCGTCGACCGGGTGGAATCGGTCTAGCGGCAACTGCTCCCCGCTGTGTGAAAGGAGTGAGCCCCCCTTGGAAGTGGTTCGACGCCAGGCGGAATCCGCCTCGAACCGACTGCCCTAGGCCTCGAGGGAGCGGGTGACCACCGTCACGTCCTGCCCGCCGAGGCCCTCCTCCACGACCAAGTCCCACTCCCGAGCAAGAGAGGCGAGCACTCCGAACCGCTGGGGATCGGCTTGTTCGAGGGCGAGACGGACATCCTTCAGCGCCAGATCCAGAGGGAACTCCGGCGAATAGTCGCCGTCCTCGATGCGGGACAGTTTGCCGGCCATCCAGGGAGACACGAGCGGACCGCCTTCGAAGGCATCCCGCACCTGGTGAACCTGGAGTCCGAGCTGGTTGGCCAGGGCGAGTGCCGTGGCCACCCCTTCGGCGCTTAAGGCGAGCAGTGTGTTGTTGACGAGCTTCATCCGCGAGCCCGCCCCGACCGGCCCGAGCCATACGGTGCGTTGACCCACGGCGTCGAAGACAGGATCGACGGTGGGCCGCGCCTGTTCCGACCCCGAGGCGAAGATGGTCAGTCTCCCCTGTTCTGCCGGGACCTTGCTGCCCGACACCGGGGCGTCGAGGAAGTGGACATCGGGACGCCGGCTCTGGGCCATCGAGCTGAGGGTGGCTGTTCCGTCGACTCCGATGGTGCTCATCTGGGCCCACACCGCGCCCGACGGAAGTGCCTCGAGCATGCCGAGGTCGACGGCGATGGAGGTCACGGCGGCTGTGTCGGTGACCATGGTGATCACGACGTCCGCTCCAGCGACGGCATCGGTGACCGATGAGGCACGGTCCGCTCCCTGATCGGCCAGACCACGGGCCCCGTCGGGGTTCCGATTCCACACGACGGTCGGGATGCCGTCCCGCAGAGCCGAGCCTGCCATGGCCCGGCCCATCGTGCCGAGTCCGAGTACGGCGAGTCTGGGCGCACTGTGGGCCATGGCGACCTCCCTGATCTACCTTGTCGAGCATCACCCGAGACGGTCACTGGATCAGACTGCTCGTGAGTACTACACCGATGCTGAACAGGTCGGCGTTGCGTCAACGGTGCCATGCTCGCGCCGAATGGCGACTCCGACAAACCGGAATTTCGACGCAGGTCGTTCAGGAAACGCCGCGACGCCGGCGTCCCTGATTAGGACACCGGCAGGGTCACCACCTGCGCGGTCCCGTTGGTGCCCACCGCCACGCACGACGACGACGTCGGACAGGAGACCCCGTCGAGTAGGAGTTTCGAACCCGGAATGGTGTTCGGCTGGCTCGGGGCACCGTTGGCGATGGTCACGTACACACCGTGCCCCTTGCTCGTCCCGTTCGAGACCAGTCCGTTGGTACCCACCGCCACGCAGCGGCTCGGCCCACCGCACGACACCGCTTCGAGGTGGACGGTCGGTGTGGCCGGCAGGCCGACCAGCTTGCCCGGTGTGCCGTTCACCGTGCTCACGACTACTCCCTCCGGGATGTTCCGGGCGTTGACCAGATGGACGCCGTTGCCGACGGCCACGCAGGTGACGGTGCTCGAGCACGCTATGCCGGAGAAGGTCGACGTGCCCGGCGGGACGACCCGGAACGCCTGGGGGGTGCCCGAGGCGACCGTCGCCACCACATCGTTGTAGCTGCCGTTGGAGGTCGAGGCCACCACCTGGCACAGTGAGTTGCTCACGCAGTCGATGTCGTTGACAGAGGTGGTTCCGGCCACCGGGCTCACGGGCAGGGCATCGCTCGGGCTGGTGATGGTGACCACGAGGCCTTGGGTGGCGGACCGACCGCCCGCCTCACAAAGCGGTCCGGTGGGGCACGAGACGCCGTTCAATGCCGTCGTACCGGCCACTCGCAACAGTTGGCCCGGGGATCCACTGCTGACGGGCACGGCGATGCCGAAGCCGTCGCCGGCCCCTACGGCTTCGCAGAATGCCGCCGTCGGGCACGAAACGGCGTCGAGGCTCTTGCTGCCGTCGACCGTCACGGGTGACCCTGGCACTCCGTTGGTGATCGGGACAACCACCCCGGTGCCGTCCACCGAGGTCGCGCCCACGGCCAGACAGTGGGTCGCCGTGGCGCAGGACACAGCGTCGAGGACGGCGACGTCATGGACGGCTCGGCTGGCTGAAACGCCCGACAGCGGCGCCGTCGACGACGAGGGCGATGACGTACCCCCACAACTCGCCAGCAACATGGCGCAGCCCACAGCGGCTGCCAGTCTCACGTAGCGCACGGGGATCCCTCCGCGGTTGGTTCGTTTGGACGGCGGGAGGATAGCCCCAATCGAGCGGGCCGAGAAACCGACGTTGGAGCGGGGTGGGCTCAGCTAGTTGTGGACCTTGATGCTGATCCCCGCGCTGTAGGTCGTATTGCCCGCTTCGTCCGTTGCCAGACTCTGCAGCGTGTAGGTCCCGTTGGGAACACTGGTCGTGTTCCAGACGTACACCCAGCCGTAGATGGAGGCCGTGGCCGTGCCGATCACCGTCTTGTTGTACGTCCCACCGGTGAGCACGAACTGCACCGAGCTCACCGACACGTTGTCCGAGGCACTGGCGTCGAGCCCCACACTGCCGGTCTCGGTGGCGCCGGCGGACGGCAGGGTCACGGCGGTGGTGGGTGGTGTGTTGTCCACCAGGATCGTGACGCCGGCGCTGTAGGTCGTATTGCCCGCTTCGTCGGTGGCCAGACTCTGCAGCGTGTAGGTGCCGCCGGGGACGGTGGTGCTGTTCCAGACGTACACCCAGCCGTAGATGGAGGCCGTGGCCGTGCCGATCACCGTCTTGTTGTACGTCCCACCGGTGAGCACGAACTGCACCGAGCTCACCGACACGTTGTCCGAGGCACTGGCGTCGAGCCCGACGCTCCCGTGCACGGCGGAGCCGCTGCTCGGCAGGGTCACGGCGGTGGTGGGCGGCGTGTTGTCGACCACGATCGTGATGCCTGCGCTGGTACCGGTGTTGCCGAGGGTGTCGGTGGCCACGCTCTGCACCGTGTAGGTGCCGTCGGGAACGGTGGTGCTGTTCCAGACCAGGACATAGCCGTAGATGGTGGCCGTGGCCGTGCCGATCACCGTCTTGTTATAGGTCCCACCGGTGATCTCGTACTGCACGTTGCTGATGCCGTTGCTGCTGGAGGCACTGGCGTCGAGGGTGACGCTGGTGCCCCGCTCATCCGTACCGGTGGTCGGCACGGTGATGGCCGTGGCCGGGGCGGGAGCCACCGTCAGGGTGAACGACTGGGTCGCCGTGTTCGAGTGGGTGTCGGTGGCGGTGATGGTGATCGGGTAGCTGCCCGTACTACCCGAGGCCGGGGTGCCCGACAGCGTGCCGTTGGTGGCCAGGGTCACGCCGCTCGGCAGCGGACCGGACTCGGTGAAGGTGATCGGAGTGTCCCCGGTGGCCGTCACCGAGAACGTCTTGGCATTCGTAGCCGTAAAGGTGGTCGAGGAGCCCGAGGTGAACACCGGGGCCGAGGACGTCACCGTCAGGGCGAAGGACTGGGTCGCCGTGTTCGAGTGGGTGTCCTTGGCCGTGATGGTGATCGGGTAGCTGCCCGCCGTTCCGAAGGCCGGGGTGCCCGACAGGGTGCCGTTGGAGGCCAGGGTCACGCCGCTCGGCAGCGGACCGGACTCGGTGAAGGTGATCGGGGTGTCCCCGGTGGCGGTGACGGCGAAGGTGCCGGCATGGTTCTCGGCGAAGCTGGTCGAGGAGCCCGAGGTGAACACCGGGGCCGAGGCCGTCACCGTGAGGGTGAAGGACTGGGTGGTGGTGTTGGAGTGGGTGTCCTTGGCCGTGATGGTGATCGGGTAGCTGCCCGCACTGCCCGAGGCCGGGGTGCCCGACAGCGTGCCGTTGGAGGCCAGGGTCACGCCGCTCGGCAGCGGCCCGGACTCGGTGTACGTGATCGGGGTGTCCCCGCTGGCGGTGACGGCGAAGGTGCCGGCGTGGTTCTCGGCGAAGGTGGTCGAGGAGCCCGAGGTGAACACCGGGGCCGAGGCCGTCACCGTGAGGGTGAAGGACTGGGTGGACGTGTTCGAGTTGGCGTCGGTGGCGGTGATGGTGATCGGGTAGGAGCCGGCGGTGCCGAAGGCCGGGGTGCCCGACAGCGTGCCGTTGGAGGCCAGGGTCACGCCGCTCGGCAGCGGCCCGGACTCGGTGTACGTGATCGGGGTGTCCCCGCTGGCGGTGACGGCGAAGGTGCCGGCGTGGTTCTCGGCGAAGGTGGTCGAGGTGCCCGAGGTGAACACCGGGGCCGACGGCCGTCACCGTGAGGGTGAACGACTGGGTGGACGTGTTCGAGTTGGCGTCGGTGGCGGTGATGGTGATCGGGTAGCTGCCGGCACTACCGAAGGCCGGGGTGCCCGACAGGGTGCCGTCCGAGGCCAGGGTCACGCCGCTCGGCAGCGGCCCGGACTCGGTGTAGGTGATCGGGGTGTCCCCGGTGGCCGTGACGGCGAAGGTGCCGGCATGGTTCTCGGCGAAGGTGGTCGAGGTGCCCGAGGTGAACACCGGTGCCGCCGGCCGTCACCGTCAGGGTGAACGACTGGGTGGAGGTGTTCGCGTTGGCGTCGGTGGCGGTGATGGTGATCGGGTAGCTGCCCGCACTACCGAAGGCCGGGGTGCCCGACAGGGTGCCGTTGGAGGCCAGGGTCACGCCCGAGGGCAGCGGACCGGACTCGGTGAAGGTGATCGGGGTGTCCCCGGTGGCGGTGACGGCGAAGGTGCCGGCACTGTTCTCGGCGAAGGTGGTCGAGGTGCCCGAGGTGAACACCGGGGCCGTGGCCGTCACCGTCAAGGTGAAGGACTGGTTGGTGGTGTTGGCGTTGGCATCGGTGGCGGTGATGGTGATCGGGTAGCTGCCCGCCGTTGCCGAAGGCCGGGGTGCCCGACAGGGTGCCGTTGGAGGTCAGGGTCAGGCCGCTCGGAAGCGGACCGGACTCGGTGAAGGTGATCGGGGTGTCCCCGGTGGCGGTGACGGAGAAGGTGCCAGCACTGTTCTCGGCGAAGGTGGTCGAGGTGCCCGAGGTGAACACCGGAGCCGTGGCCGTCACCGTCAAGGTGAAGGACTGGTTGGTGGTGTTGGCGTTGGCATCGGTGGCGGTGATGGTGATCGGGTAGCTGCCCGCCGTTCCGAAGGCCGGGGTGCCCGACAGGGTGCCGTCAGAGGCCAGGGTCACGCCGCTCGGCAGCGGACCGGACTCGGTGAAGGTGATCGGGGTGTCCCCGCTGGCCGTTACGGCGAAGGTGCCGGTGTGGTTCTCGGCGAAGGTGGTCGAGCTGCCCGAGGTGAAGACAAGCACGCCGCTGTTCACCGTCAAGGTGAAGGACTGGGTGGACGTGTTCGAGTTGGCGTCGGTGGCGGTGATGGTGATCGGGTAGGAGCCGGCGGTGCCGAAGGCCGGGGTGCCCGACAGGGTGCCGTTTGACGCCAGGGTCACGCCCGAGGGCAGCGGACCGGACTCGGTGAAGGCGATCGGGGTGTCCCCGGTGGCCGTTACGGCGAAGGTGCCGGGATCGTTCTCGCTAAAGGTGGTCGAGGTGCCCGAGGTGAACACCGGGGCCGTGTCCGTCACCGTCAAGGTGAAGGACTGGGTGGAGGTGTCGGTGTTGGCGTCGGTGGCGGTGATGGTGATCGGGTAGGAGCCGGCGGTGCCGAAGGCCGGGGTGCCCGACAGGGTGCCGTCAGAGGCCAGGGTCACGCCGCGTCGGCAGCGGACCGGACTCGGTGAAGGTGATCGGGGTGTCCCCGGTGGCCGTCACGGCAAAGGTGCCGGCACCGTTCTCGGCGAAGGAGGTCGAGGTGCCCGAGGTGAAGACCGGTCCACCGGCCGTCACCGTGAGGGTGAACGACTGGGTGGCGGTGTTGGAGTTGGTATCGGTGGCGGTGATGGTGATCGGGTAGCTGCCCGCACTACCGAAGGCCGGGGTGCCCGACAGGGTGCCGTCCGAGGCCAGGGTCACGCCCGATCGGCAGCGGACCGGACTCGGTGTAGGTGATCGGGGTGTCCCCGGTGGCCGTCACGGCGAAGGTGCCGGCACCGTTCTCGGCGAAGGAGGTCGAGGTGCCCGAGGTGAACACCGGTCCACCGGCCGTCACCGTCAGGGTGAAGGACTGGGTGGAGGTGTTGGTGTTGGTATCGGTGGCGGTGATGGTGATCGGGTAGCAGCCGGCGCTACCGAAGGCCGGGGTGCCCGACAGGGTGCCGTCCGAGGCCAGGGTCACGCCCGAGGGCAGCGGACCGGACTCGGTGTAGGTGATCGGGGTGTCCCCGGTGGCCGTCACGGCGAAGGTGCCGGCACTGTTCTCGGCGAAGGAGGTCGAGGTGCCCGAGGTGAAGACCGGTCCACCGGCCGTCACCGTCAGGGTGAAGGACTGGGTGGAGGTGTTCGGTGTTGGCGTCGGTGGCGGTGATGGTGATCGGGTAGGAGCCGGCGGTGCCGAAGGCCGGGGTGCCCGACAGGGTGCCGTCCGAGGCCAGGGTCACGCCCGAGGGCAGCGGCCCGGACTCGGTGAAGGTGATCGGGGTGTCCCCGCTGGCCGTGACGGCGAAGGTGCCGGCACTGTTCTCGGCGAAGGAGGTCGAGGTGCCCGAGGTGAAGACCGGTCCACCGGCCGTCACCGTCAGGGTGAAGGACTGGGTGGAGGTGTTGGTGTTGGCGTCGGTGGCGGTGATGGTGATCGGGTAGGAGCCGGCGGTGCCGAAGGCCGGGGTGCCCGACAGGGTGCCGTCCGAGGCCAGGGTCACGCCCGAGGGCAGCGGCCCGGACTCGGTGTAGGTGATCGGGGTGTCCCCGGTGGCCGTGACGGCGAAGGTGCCGGCACTGTTCTCGGCGAAGGAGGTCGAGGTGCCCGAGGTGAAGACCGGTCCACCGGCCGTCACCGTCAGGGTGAAGGACTGGGTGGAGGTGTTGGAGTTGGCGTCGGTGGCGGTGATGGTGATCGGGTAGGAGCCGGCGGTGCCGAAGGCCGGGGTGCCCGACAGGGTGCCGTCCGAGGCCAGGGTCACGCCCGAGGGCAGCGGTCCGGACTCGGTGTAGGTGATCGGGGTGTCCCCGGTGGCCGTGACGGCGAAGGTGCCGGCACTGTTCTCGGCGAAGGAGGTCGAGGTGCCCGAGGTGAAGACCGGTCCACCGGCCGTCACCGTCAGGGTGAAGGACTGGGTGGTGGTGTTGGAGTTGGTGTCGGTGGCGGTGATGGTGATCGGGTAGCTGCGCCGGCACTACCGAAGGCCGGGGTGCCCGACAGGGTGCCGTCAGAGGCCAGGGTCACGCCGCTCGGCAGCGGACCGGACTCGGTGTACGTGATCGGAGTGTCCCCGCTGGCCGTCACAGCGAAGGTCCCGGCACTGTTCTCGGCGAAGGAGGTCGAGGTGCCCGAGGTGAACACCGGTCCACCGGCCGTCACCGTCAGGGTGAAGGACTGGGTGGAGGTGTTGGTGTTGGTGTCGGTGGCGGTGATGGTGATCGGGTAGGAACCGGCGGTGCCGAAGGCCGGGGTGCCCGACAGCGTGCCGTTGGTGGCCAGGGTCACGCCCGAGGGCAGCGGCCCGGACTCGGTGAAGGTGATCGGGGTGTACCCGGTGGCCGTCACGGCGAAGGTTCCGGCGCTGTTCTCCGTGAACGAGGTCGAGGTACCCGAGGTGAACACCGGAGCCGCGGGCTCCACCGTCAGGGTGAAGGACTGGGTGGTGGTGTTGGAGTTGGTGTCGGTGGCGGTGATGGTGATCGGGTAGGAACCGGCCGTCCCGAGGGCCGGGGTGCCCGACAGCGTGCCGTCAGAGGCCAGGGTCACGCCCGAGGGCAGCGGGCCGGACTCGGTGAAGGTGATCGGAGTGTCCCCGGTGGCCGTCACGGCAAAGGTGCCGGCACTGTTCTCGGTGAACGAGGTCGACGTGCCCGAGGTGAACACCGGAGCTGTCTCACCGACGGTCAGCGTGAACGACTGGGTCGTCGTATCCGACTTGGCATCGGTGGCGGTGATGGTGATCGGGTAGGAACCGGCGGTACCCGAGGCCGGCGTGCCCGAAAGGGTGCCGTTGGTGGCCAGGGTCACGCCCGAGGGCAACGGCCCCGACTCGGTGTAGGTGATCGGACCGTCTCCGTTGGCCGTGACAGCGAAGGTGCCGGGCGTCGCCTCGGCGAAGGTGGTCGAGGTCGACGAGGTGAACGTCGGTGGGCCGACGTAGATCGGGGTCACGGACTCGGCCGTGCCCAGGCTGGTGCCACGTGCCGTCTGGTAGGCGTCGTTGGGACCGTTGCCGGGCAGTGGCGTGGTGTTGGTCTCGTCGATGTAGAGGTTGTACGAACCCGGCGACAGACCTGCGGGCAGCTGGAACGACCCGGACGGCTGTCCCACGGTCAGGGTGCACGGGTTCGGTCCGACGGTGGTGCTCTCGGCGCCGGTACAGGCGTAGCTGTTGGCCCCGATCTTCACGGTGGATCCCACCACCGGCACCGCAGTGCCGCGGGACGTCCCGATGAACACACCCGGTGCGCTCACCGCGTACATGGCCCCGGCCTGGTCGTCGCCGTAGGGGCCGGTATTCGGTGCGCCGCCGGAACTCCCCCACCAGTTGGTCCCGCCGGTGACAGAGAGCGTTCCACCCGCATCGGCGCCCGCTGCGGACAGGGTCGCGGTGGACTGTTGGGGAACCGGCTGTCCGGTGAAGAACAGATCCATGTTGCTGTAGTTGACCGACCCGTTCTCGTCGTTGCCGGATGAGACGGTGATGCTGCAGCTCACGTAGCCGGCGTTGACGTCGGCCTGGGACGGCGGGCAGTTGGCATTGGTGGCGTCGGTGTTCCCACCGGCCGAGTTGCTCCCGAGTCCGCCATAGCTGCAGTCGCCGCCGTTGACCCACGGGCTCGGGACCGTCAGCTTGGCCACCGTGCCGAAGCTGGTGTAGCTGTACGACGAGAGGATGTTGGTGCCTCCGTAGCAGCCCTTGTTCAGCTCGAGGTTGGACGACGGGAGGTCTCCCGTGGCCGCCGACGGATTGGAGTCGGTGGGTGTCGGCAGTGGGTTGGCGGTGTTGACCGTCCAGGCGTCACCCAACCCGCCCGATTCCGCCACCATGACGTCGCCGCTGCAGGTGGGGTAGTTGGTGGTGGTGCCGGCGGTCTCACCGTTGCTGATGGGCTGCCCGAAGGCGGACTGCGAACCGGCCTGCTCGAGATCCTGGTTGGAATCGAACATGCTGACCGTGCCGGTGCTCGCCGTCCATGTGCACTCGTTCTGCGAGCCGATGGGGATGCTGTCGGTAGCACTCCCCCCCGTGTTGGTGGCGACGGGGGCCATGATCGGCGGGGTCCCCGAGGTGGCCGGCGTGTTGTTGTCGGTGCCGCACAGCTGAGCGGTTCCGGTGGCCAGGTTCACGTTCTGGATCGAATAGTTGGCGATTCCCGACGGTGTCGTACCCGCGGTCAGGCTCGTCAGTGGCAGCGCCACCGTGGGGTTGGTGATGACGATGTCATCGCAGAAGGGCACGCCCTTGATGGCCGAGAAGTACGTGCCGTCGTTCGACCCGGACGTGGCCCAACTCGGCGCGGTCTGGGAGACCTTGAGGGTCAGGGTGCCCGACGTGATGGTCGGTCCGCCTGCTCCGGTGGCGCTGAAGGTGAGCGGGTACGTCCCCTCGTCCCCGGCCGTCGGGGTCTCGGTGATCTTGCAGGTCAGGATGTACTCGGTTGAGGCCCCTGAGCCTGAGGTGCTCTGGGTGCACCCTTGGCCCACCGTGGTCGGGAAGCTGGCATCGGCCGGCAGGGTGCCGCTGGCGATGGTGATGGAGGGTGGGTACGAGGCACCGGTGGTGCCGTAACAGGCCACCGAGTACGAGTCGGCCGAACCGACGGTGAACGTCGTCGACGTGCCACCCGACGCCGGTGCCGAACAGGCGGTGGCCGCACCATTGACCACGTTGATGGTGAGTGTGCCCGACGTGATGCCGGTCCCCCCGTCGGTTCCCGGGGTGACACTGAAGGTCGCCGGATAGGCGCCAGCCTGAGCCGGGGTGGGATCGTCAGAGATGGCGCAGGTGAGGATGTACTCCTCGCTGGCCCCGGTGCCCGAGTGGCTGGTCGCACAGGCCGGGCTGCTCGAGGTAGAGGTGGCCTCGGTGGAGCCGGCCGGGAGTGAGCCGCTGGCCAGGGTGATGGAGGCCGGGTAGGCCGTGGTTCCGCTCACGCCGCTCACGCCGTAGCAGGCCACCGAGTACGTGTTGGTCACGTTCTCGTCGAACGAGGTCGCCGTACCTCCCGCCGCCGGAGCGGTGCACGTGTAGGTTCCGGCGGCGAAGGCCGGGGTGGCGCCGGTGACGGCGAGGGTCAGCGCACCGAACACGCTCAACAACAGCAACAGCGCCAGCCCGAGTCGGCCTACCCGCCGAGTTTGCCTCACTGCTCTTGGCGTTCCCCCGCGACCGAAACTCAGGTCTTGCGCGTCACCAGCAGTCATGTATCCCCCATCCTGAAACCGCCAGCGAGCCGCCTGATTAACACGGCCCGCACCTTCGCGCCGACCCGGAACGGCGTCGTCTCCTTGCGCGTTGGCAAGGGCACCTTACGAAATTGAGATTCGAGAATCAACCCCAAAACGGAGGAAATTCAAACGATTGTTTGACGGCGTATGACGGGGCTGCGACGGACCAAACGGCGCGTGGTTAGTGGTTGCTGGATCGTTGAATGTCACCGTCGCAGGTGCTCGTGATGCACGTCATCAGGCCAAACGCGCCATCGGCATGGCGGCGGCAACGAGTGTGGTGGTGCCGTCGCCATGACGGTGCCGGGGTGCCGTCAGAGATCGGAGAGCGAGGGCACCGGACGCGGGGTGACGGTGGTCGCCGAAGGCTGCGGTACGGGCTCGACACTGGTCTTCCAGCGACCGCTCCCCAACGACGTGACGGTTCCCCGGCGGCGCTTCAGGTAAGCCAGGGTGGCACTGATGAGGGCCACGTCATCGTTGCACCGACCGTGGCTTTGCAGTGCCGACTCGATCTCCACCAGGTGGAGGGGACCAGAGGCGTCGTCGAGGACCTGCTGGACGGCCAGTACCCGCGGCATCTCCACCCAGCTCGGCTCGTCGGACTCCGAGGCCCGTCCCCGAGGTGGCTGGACGCCGCTCCTGCGGGCCATGGTCTCGAGGGCGGACCGCTCCCGGTTGAGATCGGCCAGCAATCGCTTGGCCGTCGCCACCTGCAGGTTGAGCGCGGCGAGCCGGGCCTCGGCATCAGCGATCTCTGCGTCGTGCCGACGAATCAGGCCAAGGACAGGGTCCAGGTCCGACGTGAGATCGACGAAGTCGGCGATGGGGTCCAGAAGATCCGACATGGCCAAAAGATAGCCAAAGTTCCGGACCATTCCCAATGAGAATTTGATTGGCCACCAATATGCACACACATAGTGGATAAATCCTTGACACAGATGCGTGGAAATCATTTCCAAACCAAAGTGCGACCACTCTCTGTGTTTGTTCATTTCTTTTTGCCTGTTGAGGGGCACTCTCATCACTCCATTACTTTGTGGCCTGGCGTTGTCCCGATGGGACTTCGGCCAGGATCGTCAGACTCAGCCCAGTGGACTCGCGCCCGAGGAGAGAATTTCGGTCGGAAGGGGTCCCCATTTGCCGTCACACGGACAACCGTCGTGTGACGGTTGTCCTCGATGGGACAGCACGTGCTCACGCCGACCGTTGCGGGATCTCGTCGACGCTCCTAGTGTCTGCGGCCACCGGATCCCAGACCTTCAGCCCGTGACAACTGACCGTGAAGTGGAGCTATGACCTCGACTCGGCGAACGTCCTTCGACCGGTCCTCCGGCGCGATCAACGAGAGCGGATGCGCTACAGGCCAGCGCGGGGTGGACGGCAGACCTCGGGCCCGCCCGGCGAGGCCCCGTGCCCGCCTGGCCCTCGGGCTGGCAGTGGCCGCCTGCCTGGTGATGGCCATGGCCGCGCCGGTGCTCGGGCTGGGCGAGACACCGGCTGGAGCCGCCACCGTACAGGCCCCTCCATGTCCCCCTGAGTGCGGGTTCGTGGCCGCGGGAGACGCGTTGCTCGTCCCCTACGTGACCGTCAACCCGGGACCGGGATGGTTCGCCCTTCCGGCCGACGAGGTCCAGTCCTACGTGACCTCACTGCGGCACAATCTCAGCCGTAGTGGGCACAACGGCACCGACGTCAACGTGGCCGCGGCGCGGTGGCTGTGGGCCAACCACGACTACGAGCTGCTCATCGTCGTCGTGTCGTCGCCTTCGCTCGACCGGTTGAACCTAGCTGATCCGTCACGCAATGCGGGGGATCTGTGCGCGGCCTCGCGGGTGCGCCCCGGAGCCAGCTGGTGGCGATCGCCGGCATCCCCCATTCGGTGTCGGGGCTGTGTGCCTTCCCGTCGCACTCCCAGGCCCAAGGGGCCACCCTCGTGGCCTTCGACCGGGGCAACGTGGCCGTCCTGATGCAGATCACCTCCAAGTCGGGCTCCCCGATCGATCCGCGCACGACAGCCATCGCCGCCCAGCAGCAGTACTCGGCCCTTCCCCCTGGTGGCGTGCTGGTCTCCCACGGGCTGGACATCGAACTCCTCATCTTCTGGCTCCTTGTGGTGGCGGTGCTGGCGGGCTGCGTGGTGGCCTCGGCCCGCAGACGGGGTACCTGGCGTGGTCCGGTCGAGGCCGTGGCCGAGGCGTTCCGGCGACGACGCCTGGCCTTTGCCGTCACCCTGGTGGGCGTGGTCGGCGGCATGGCGTTCGCCATGCTCGACGCGTCGCTGCTGCACGGTGCCGGACAGTGGTACGAGTCCTCGTTCAACGACTTCTGGCGCAACTGGTCTGACGGAGCATTTGTGACGTTTTCGGGGGGCTTCGGCCACCTCTACCTGCTCGACCGGACCCTCGAGACTGCGCCGGCCTGGCAGGTGCTGATAGCGCCAGTGGCCCGCCTCGGCTTCCACCTCCCGTTTCCCGATCCGAGCGTGGTCTACTACCCAAAGGCCTTCTGGCTGGCCGGACCCCTCTTCCTCGGGGCCATGGTGCTGCCCATCTGCGCCGGCGACCGCTGGCTGGAGCTTCTGGGCGTAACGGACCTCGGGCGGCGGCTCGTCGTGCTGGGTGTGATGGCGGTCACCCTGCCCCCGATCGCCCTGTTCGGCCACTCCGAGGATCTCGTGGCGCTGGGGGCCATGCTCTATGGGCTGTCAGCCGCCCTCGAGGGCAGAGTCCGCGCCACCGGGTGGTGGCTCGGAGTCGGCCTGGCCTTTCAGTTTTTCGCCTTTCTGGCGGTACCCCTCGCCCTCATCCTGATCAAACCACGACGATGGCTCACGGCCATCGTCCCCATGGCCGTCGTACCGCTGAGTTTCCTTGTCGTGCCGCTGACTGCCGAACCGGCGGCCACGATCCGTCAATTGCTCCACCAGAAGGTCTACGACGACCTCGGGTACATCAGTCCCACGTGGAACCTCGACCCCGGTGTGGCCAGCTTCGTCAGGATCGCCATCGCCCTGGCCGCCATCCCCGCCGCCCTGGTCGTGGTCCGTTACCTGCCCCGGGGCCACCGGGCCATGGCCAATTTGGTGCTGTGGACCCTGGCCGCGCTCTTCGCCCTGCGGGTGGCCGAGCCCGAACTGGTGCCGTACTTTCTGGCTCCGACCCTGGCCCTGGTCCCGATCAGCGCTGCTCGTCGGCCGTGGTGGCGGCTGCTGGCCACCGGAGCCTTGGCCGTGTGGCTGAATTGGTGGCTCCATGTGGCCGTACAGGCCAGATGGTCGCTCTGGCTCCTCCTCATCGGACAACTGGTGGTGCTCGGTTGGTTGGCCTGGCCCGAGGGCCCGCTGGTGTCACCGTCGGGACCACCCACCGAGACAGTGGACGATCGGTCGCCGGCCCATCGGGACGGGGGGTTGGCCGTGGCCCGGAGGTGACCGGACTCGACATCGACCGGGGACGGCTCCGGGCCGCAAGCCGGCCCAAAGTCCAGCTGGCCGACTCGTCGTCGGTCTGAAAAACACGTTGACAAAAACAGTGACAAACAGTGTTTGTGTGGCAGCGCCACCGTTACGCCCCGCGTTGATCCCCCACCACCCATACCGGGAGGTCGGTCAATGGAAGACAGGTCCGGGGCGGGATCACTGGAGACCCCGGCCAACATTCATCGTTCGGGTCAAGTGGTGTGGGGCTGTGACGGGCATCACTCAACGTGCCTACCCGGTCGCTCAATGAGAGGGTCGTTGCTAAATCCGATAACTTCGTCCATGATCTCCCGAGGGGCAGGTCAGGCGGAGCAACCGCGCCAAGGTTTGGCGATGGAAACCCAAGGAGAAGGTATGCCCCTCAAATCTCGTATCGTCCAAATCGCGGCCGCTGTAGCCCTTGTCGGCGGGGTTCTGACCGGCGGCGCAGGCGTGGCCACGGCAGGTGCAGGGGGATGGGGTCCCCCCATGCAGACCCTGGTGGTGTCCAATCAACCACACGCCGCCGCCACCCCCTACGGCCAGGGTGGTGGCTGGGGCTGCGGAAACGCTCAGTACTCGACCATCGGCGCGGCCCTGGCGGCCGCCAGCCCCGGTGCCACAGTCATCGTGTGCCCGGGGACCTACACCGAGGATGCCGTGATCACCAAGCCCGTCACCCTGATCGGGCAGGGCGCAACCATCAACGCCACCGGGCTGCCGGGTGCGCCCATCGGTTCCATCCTCGGTCAGGCCCCCTACAACGGCGTCACCATCGAGTCCTCGAACGTCACGGTGAAGGGATTCACGGTGGAAGGTGCGGAGGGTGAAGGCATTCTGGCCATCAACCCGAACCCGGTGACCGGTCCCGTGGTGCAGGGCATGCAGCTCTACACCGGCACGCCCATCACCCACGTCACGATCGAGGACAACGACGTCAAGGGCAACGACCTCGGCTTCGGCCTTGCCACGTCGCCCTACAGGTTCTGCACGCCCACCGGAGGATCCGACTGCGGCGAAGGCATCCATCTCCTGAGCGTGGCGTACTCATCGGTGATCGACAATCAGTCCGTCGGCAACGCTGGTGGGATCCTCATGACCGACGAGTTCGGCCCCAACCACGACAACCTGGTGCAGGGCAACGACGTCGAGGGCAACACCAAGGACTGCGGGATCACCATCCCCAGCCACAACCTCGGCCTGAATCCGACGACCGGTCAGCTCGATCCTTCGTTCGGTGGCGTCTACAACAACTGGATCCTCGACAACAAGTCCATCGACAACGGCGTCGAGGGCTACGGAGCCGGCATCGGAGTATTCGCTCCCGAGAGCTACACCGCGTCCTACGACAATGTCATCGCCGGTAACTACATCGAAGGAAACGGGCTCGCCGGTATCTCCGTGCACAGCCATGCGGCCAATGCCTACGTCAACGGCAACGTGTTCATCTACAACACCATCGGTAAGAACAACGTGGACCTGGCCGACGGCACCGACACCACGCCGATCAGCAATGAGACGACGGGCATCCTGATCTGGTCCGACGCCACGCCGTACAGCGAAGTGGTGGCGAAGAACACGATCTTCGACAACACGTACGGCGTCTGGCTGACTCCGAGCACCGTCAGTGCGGTCGGGCTGAATTCCAACCGCTTCTTCGGGGTGACGACGCCTGTCTTCGACGCTTCGTAGGGGGACGAGGAGACACGGCTCCGACCGTGGTGGTCAGGCACCTCCGCAGCAGTCATGCGGAGGTGCCTGACTGACGGTAGGGGCGCCGACGCGAGGCACCTCCGGAGCCGTCGTGCGGAGGTGCCTTTGCGGTCGGGCTGCCGGGATTTGAACCCGGGACCTCTTGACCCCCAGTCAAGCGCGCTAACCAAGCTGCGCCACAGCCCGCTCCTGGTCAGGGACCTGTCCTGTGGACAACTCCCCGGCCGAGAATGGTCATCTCCCAACGCCTTGCCAACAAGGCTTGTCAACAAGAGGTTTTCAGACGACCGAGCGAGAGCCTACTCATCCCCCGACCTTCGCTTGCGCAGGGGGCTCGCTAGTGGTGGCCGATGAAGAAGACGACCAGGTACGACGCCGCAGGGATCAGCACGAACACGCCAAGAACGATCCAAACGGCCAATTTGCCCCACCGACGCCTGCCCAGACCACGGGAGAACTCGCCGAAACGCTCGACCGTTCCGGCCGGGCTGAAGGGATCCAACTCCGGGTCCGCCACGTCAGCAAAGCGTAGCGCCCGTAACTCCGGGTCCCCGGTCTAGATGTGGTGGACGACCCAGGTCACGCCCTGAAAGGCCCGATAGCCGAGGTAGATGATACTGGCCACCAGCATGAACTTGAAGTACCAGGGCGACTTCCGGTGCTCCAGCGGGACGGTGCCGCACTCGGGACAGGTCCCGTCGGCGGCCAGCTCGTCCGTCTCGACCCGGTGGTCGCACTGCTCACACCACGGCACCGCTCACCCGATCCCTCCCTGCCCGCCCTGCCGGCTCGGTTCCGGCCTCACCGCTTGCGGCCCCCACTCCCGTGCGCGCCCTTGGCCCGGACCCGTAGCTTGATCGGCGTCGGGCCGAGCTCGAACCGCTCCCGCAGGCCCCGCTCGACGTAGCGGAGATAGGTGGGTTGGAGCCGGCCGTTGGTGAACAGGGTGAAGGTGGGGGGATCGTTGGCCCCCTGCACGGCGTACTGGATCTTCGCGCCGACCGGCGGATGGGCCATCTGGATCGACTTGAGGGCACGGTTCAACTCCCCGGTGGGGACCCTCGAGTGGTAGGCCTCCTCGGCCGCAGCCACGGCCGGAAGGATGTGGTGGACACCGAGGCCCGAGAGGGCGCTGATCCGCAGCACCGGCGCGTCACCGAAGAAGGCCAGCCGGTCGCCCACGTCGGCCAGGATGTCCTTGCGGTCCTCGGCCGGGATGAGCTCCCACTTGTTCAGGACCACCACGGTCGGACATCCGGCCGCACCCACCCGCTCGGCCAGGCGCTGGTCCTGATGGGTGATGCCCGGCGGTGGCGTCGATGACCAGCAGGGCGATGTCGGAACGGTCGAGGGCGTCGAGAGCCCGGAGGACCGAGAAGTACTCGGTGCCGCGCTCGGTGCGCGACTTGCGGCGCATACCGGCGGTGTCGACGAAGCACACGGTTCCCTCGGGTGTCTCCACCACTGTGTCCACGGCGTCCCTGGTCGTGCCCGGTGCGTCGTGGGTCACCGACCGCTCGTCCCCGACCAGTCGGTTGAACAGTGTCGACTTGCCGACGTTGGGCCGGCCCACCAGCGCCACCCGGGGGATACCGGCTTCGGGCTGCGCCCCCGCCACCAGGTCGGGCAGGTCGTCTCCACCGTCGGGCTCAGGGACCGCCACCCGTGCGCCATCCTCGGTGTCAGGGAGGAGCCCGACCACATCGTCGAGGAGATCCCCGGTCCCCCGGCCGTGGAGGGCGCTGATCGGCCAGGGCGTACCGAGCCCCAGAGCCATGGCGTCCCAGGCGTCGGCTTCGCGCTCGGAGGAGTCCACTTTGTTGACCACCACCCGCACGGGCCGGCCCGAGCGCTTGAGCACACGGGCCACGGCCAGGTCCTGGTCGGTCAGACCCACGGTGACGTCCACCACCAGCAAGACCACGTCGGCCTGGGTCATGGCCCGCTCGGCCTGGGCGCTGACCTGGGCGTCGAGCGGGTCGTCGGAGTCCAGCCAGCCGCCGGTGTCGATCACGGTGAAGGCCCGACCGCACCACTCGGCCTCGAGCTCCTTGCGGTCCCGGGTCACGCCCGGCCGTTCCTCCACCACCGCAGCGCGTCGTCCCACGATGCGGTTGACCAGGGTGGACTTTCCGACGTTGGGGCGTCCGGCGATGACCACCGTGGGCCGGGTCGACGAGGGCCGTGCCGCCCTCGTCGGGCGTCATCGGGATGCCCCGAGCGTCACCGGCACGCGCCCGGGATCAGCCGGACGTCCGCTCTCGAGGGCCCGGCGGAGGGAGAGGCCGTCGGTGGGGACCACCTCGACGGGGCGGGGCAGATCGGCGGGCCGGAGATCGTCGAGGAACCGACCCTCGGACAAACAAGAGTCCGGCAGCAGATAGCGGTGCCCTTCGGGCTGGGCTCCGAGCACCTCGGACAGGTCGGCCCCGGTCATGAGGCCCGACACCCCGATGTTGCCGCCGAAGAAGTGGTTGACCACCGGCACCAACCGGATGTCGTCGCGCCCGAGCGACCCGACCAGAGGGCCCAGCACCCGGGCACCGTACTCGCCGGTCAGGATGGCGATCGGCGCTCCCGGGCGCAGCGGCTCGGGGTCGCCACTCCCCCGCCGGGCCCGGTAGCCCGAGGCCGGCGCACCGTCGACGGCGGCGAAGAAGCCGGGGCGGACGCCGAGGGCGGCCCGTTCGTCCCCCCCGAAGGCGGCCTCGAAGGCGCGGGCCATGCCCAGGCCGTTCTCGTGCTGGGGGAATCCCTCGTAGGTGTGGGCGGGGGGGAAGGGCCGGTCGGCCATCAGGTAGTACTCGTCGGCGGCGAACACCAGCCGACGACCCAGGGCGACCAGGAACGTCTCCTGCCACCGCTCGACGGTGTCGCACACTGCCGCGGCCTCGCGGCGTGAATGGGGCCGCATGGCACTCTCGTGGGAGAACCGGCTCACCCCGAGCGGGACGCACGCCACCGTGGCCAGGGCCGGATAGCGGTCGAGCACGCCGGCCAGGGTGTCCTCCAGTACGCCGCCGTCGTTCTGGCCCGGACAGACCACCACCTGCCCGTGTACCTCGATGCCGCCGTCGAGCAGGGCTCCCAACCACCGGAGGCTGGTGGCGCCACGGCGGTTGCGCAGCATGTCGGCCCTGACGTCGGGGTCGGTGGCGTGGATGGACACGAACAAGGGGCTCAGACGCTCGGTCAGCACCCGCTCGAGGTCCATTTCGGTGAACCGGGTCAGCGTCGTGAAATTGCCGTAGAGGAAGGAGAGGCGGTAGTCGTCGTCCTTCAGGGACAGGCTCCGCCTCATGCCCTTCGGGAGCTGGTGGATGAAGCAGAACTCGCAGTGGTTGTCACAGGTGCGCACCCGGTCGAAGAGAGCCGAGGACACCTCGGCGCCGAACGGCTCCCCCGGTTCCTTGTCCACCCGCAGTACCAGCGGCCCGGGCCGGCCGCGCCGCTGGACCTCCAGGTCGAGAACGGGCTCGTCGACCAACAGGCTGTACTCGATGACGTCCCGTGGCGACCGGCCGTTCAGGGTGAGGATCTCGTCCCCGGGCTGCAGGCCGGACAGATGGGCCGGGGACGATTCGGTGACGGCGACGACCCTCGGTGCCGTCGTCACTCGGGGCGCCGACATGCCACCAGGCTACCCGGTCCCCCCGGCTCCGCCGACGGCGCGCGGCCGGGCCCGGGGGGCATGCCCCACTAGCCTGGCTCCGTGACCGTCGACCGAGTGCTCCTGGCCGAGCCGAGAGGTTTCTGTGCCGGGGTGGAGAAGGCCATCAAGGCGCTGGCCTGGATGGTGCGCGTCTTCGAACCTCCTGTGTACTGCTACCACGAGATCGTGCACAACCGGCACGTCGTCGATCAGTTCGAGGCCCAGGGCGTCGTCTTCGTGGACGACATCGACGATGTTCCACCCGGGGCCCCACTCATGCTCTCGGCCCACGGATCGGCACCCGAGGTTGTCACCTCGGCCCGGGCCCGTGGCCGGGTCGTGGTCGATGCGGTCTGCCCCCTCGTGACCAAGGTCCACCACGAGCTGCGGGTCCGGGCCAACAAGGGCTACACGGTGCTCTACGTCGGTCATCACGGCCACGAGGAGGCGGTGGGGACCATGGCCGTGGCCCCCGACTCGGTCCGCCTGCTGGAGCGGGTCGAGGACGTGGACCTGATCGGTGAGCTCGGGCTCGAGGGCCAGGAACCCCCGGTGGCCCTGTTGGCCCAGACCACGCTCAGCCACGACGAGTGGGCCGGCATCGTCGAACGGGCGAAACAGCGGTTCCCCGCGCTGTGGATGCCCAACCGGAGCGACCTCTGCTTCGCCACCACCAACCGGCAGGCGGCCCTCAAGGCGCTGGCCGGCGACGCCGACGCCGTCGTGGTCATCGGCTCGGAGAACTCGTCGAACACCGTGGCCCTCGAGCAGGTGGCGCGCTCGTTCGGCTGCCCACGGGTCATCAGGGTCAACGACGCCTCCGAGCTCCCCGACGACCTGTCGGGGACGGTCGGGGTCACTGCCGGTGCCTCGGCACCTGAGGCGTTGGTTCAGGCGGTGGTGACCCGTCTGGACCCGCTCCACGGGGTCGACCACTGCCCGGTCACGGTGGAAGAGGAGTACTTCCCTCCCCCGCCCGAGCTGCGGGAACTGCTCCGCGGCCTCGAAGTCGCCTTGGCCGTACTCAACGGGGCCCCGGCCCCGGCGGGGCCGGAGCCGGCGTCCCTGGTCCTGGCGGGCGACCGGACCACGGTGGCCGCCGACGTCCTCGAGCGTCTCACCGGGTAGCCGAGGCGCCGAGCCAGGGGTTTTGGTGCGAGAATAGAGGTCATGACGACCTCGTTCACCAGTATGGATGTCTCGACCGGCGAGCAGTGGGCGGTCATCGGTGCCGAAACGATGAAGCATCAGGACCGCGTGGCCGACCGTGTCCTGTCCCTGTTGGAGTCGCTGTCGGACGTCGTGGACGGGTTCGCCGTGGACCAGTTGACCCACTGCCTCCAGACGGCCACCAGGGCCGAGCGGGCCGGAGCCGACGACGAGCTGGTGGTGGCGTCCCTGTGCCACGACATCGGCAAGGCGGTGTCGGTGCCCAACCATCCGCGGATCGCGGCCGAGATCCTACGCCCCTACGTCCGCCCCGAGGTGACGTCGGCCATCCTCGCCCATCAGGACTTCCAAGGTCGGCACTACTACCACCACTTCGACATGGACCCGAACATGCGGGACCGTTACCGCGACGAGCCGTGGTTCGAGTTGGCCGAGCGGTTCGCCGACGAGTGGGACCAGGTCAGCTTCGACCCCGACTACCCGACCGAGCCCCTGTCCCACTTCGAGCCGAAAGTGCGGGCCGTCTTCGGCAACCCCCACATCCTCTGATGGCGCCGACCCAGCACCATCGCTGGCTCACGCTCCCCGACAGTCGGGAACGGCGTCGCACCGCCGAGTTGACGCGCTTCGTCACCGACCGGGCCCGGGCGGACTTCGAGGCCCGGTACCCGCAGGCCCGGTTCGGACCGGTGGTCGCCCTCGTCGCCGCCTACGAGGAGGAGCAGAACATCGGCGATGTGCTGAAGGCCATGCCGGCCTTCATCGGTGACCTCGAGGTCACGACGCTGGTGGTGGTGGACGGTGGCACCGACGGCACGGCCCGGGTGTCCCTCGATGCCGGGATCACCACCTGCGTGCTGCCGGTCAATCTGGGCCAGGGCGCAGCACTCCGCCTGGGCTACGAGCTGGCGGCCGGCCACGGGGCCCGGTACGTGGTCACCCTCGACGCCGACGGGCAGAACGACCCGGAGGAGATGGGCGCCATGGTGCAACCCCTCCTCGACGACACCGCCGACTTCGTGATCGGCTCGCGCCGGCTGGGCGTCGACCAGACCACCGACCGATTCCGCCGGGCCGGGGTCAAGGTCTATGCCTCCGTCCTCAACACGATCATGGGCCAGCACCTGACCGACTCCTCCAGTGGCTACCGGGCCTTCCGGATCGAGCTCCTCGACGACATCACCCCGCACCTGGTCCAGGACCAGTACCAGACGTCCGAGGTGGTGATCACGTCGGCGAGCCACGGGTGGCGGATCACCGAGCGTCCGACGGTCTGGCACCCCCGGACCTCGGGTACGTCGAAGAAGGGCGGGAACCTGTTCTTCGGGCTCCAGTACGCCCGGGTCATCGCCACCACCTGGTACCGGGTGCGCCTGGGCCGGGGTCGCGGCGTGTCCGGTCGCACCTGACGGAGACCCGGGGATGCTCCGGCGTCCGGGGCGTCAGTAGCGGCCGACGATCCCCACGGATCGGTCGTAGAGGTCCTGCAGCTCGGTCTTGAGGTCCTCGGTGAGCCCGTGGGTGGCGCTGCGCGAGATGCGGCCGCCGCCGGTGCGGGCCGGAGGGGCGATGGGTCGGCCCACCACGAGATGGATGTGCCGCGGTCTGGGGATCCGCTTCCCCTTGGGCATCACCGACGCCGAGCCCCCGATGCCCACCGGCACCACTGTGGCCCCGGTGCGGGCAGCCAGGAACGCCACGCCCTCGTGGAGATCCTCGACCACCGGCCCGGCCCGGCGTTCCCCTTCGGGGAACAAGATGAGGACCTCGCCGGCCTCGAGGACCTGTTGGGCCCGACGCAGGGCCTCGCGGTCGGCCGACTCGCGGTGGACGGGGAAGGCCCCCACCGAGGGAAGGATCCGGGCCAACCACCGGTTCTGCCACAGGCTGTCCTTGGCCATGTAGTGGAGCTTGCGCGACGTGACCTCGGAGGCCACGAAGAAGTCGATGAAGGACCGGTGGACCGGGGCGATGATGACCGGGCCCGTGGAAGGCACCTGGTCGGCGCCGTCGACCGTGGTCCGGAAGAGCAGGCGGTTCAGCCCGTGGACCAGGACCCGGAGGAACCGGTAGATGCGGGTGAAGCTGGTGTCGACGCGCATGGCCGGCCCGATGGCGCCCCCGGCCTCCCCTGTCCCGCTCTCCCCCGAGACCCCGACCCCGACCCCGTCCCCGTCACAGCCATGCCACGACCTCGTCCACGATCTCGTCCACCGGACGGTCGGTGGTGTCGATGACCCGGGCCCCGTCGGCCACCCCGAGGGGGGACACCGGCCGTGTGCTGTCGATCCGGTCCCGTCGCCACAGGGCGTCGGCCCCTTCCTCGGGACGGCGCCGGGCGCGCTCGGCGGCCGAGGCGGTAAGGTAGATCTTGAGGTCGGCCCGAGGGAAGACCACCGATCCAATATCCCGTCCCTCGATGACTCCCCCGCCCCGCTCGGCGGCCCAGGTCCGCTGGTGCCGGACCATCACCGTCCGGACCTCGGGATTGGCGGCCACGGCCGAGACCGCCGCGCTGACTTCGGGTCCCCGGATGGCCTCGGTGACATCGGTCCCGTCCACGGTCACTAGCTCGCCCACGGCGATGTGTGCCGTCCGGGCCACTTCGGCCACCGCCTCCCGATCGGCAGGTGGGATGCCGCGGTCGAGGACGGCCCATGCCACGGCCCGGTACATGGCCCCGGTGTCCAGGCGGTCGATACCGAGTCGTGCCGCCAGGGCGCGTGACACGGTGGACTTGCCCGAACCGGCCGGTCCGTCGATGGCGATGACCGGATGCGGCCGGACCTCGGTGGCCGGCCCGGTCACCACGCCGCCGATCCGGGCGGGGCCAGCCGGGCGAGCTCGTCGGCGAAGCCGGGATAGCTGGTGGCCACGGTGTCCCATCCGGACACGACGGTCTCCCCTGACGACGCGGGACAGGCCGCCCCGGCCACGGCGGCGGCCATGGCCATGCGGTGATCGCCGTGTGCGTCCACATGGGCGGGCCGCAGCGGCTGCCCGGTCCCCACCACCACCAGATCGTCGGCCTCGGTGGCAGCCGAGCCCCCGAAGGCCCGGATCATCTCCACGATGCCGGCGAGCCGATCGGACTCTTTGACCCGGAGCTCCCCCACGTCGCGGAACCGGGTGGTGCCGTGGGCCGTGGCCGCCGCCACGGCCAGGACCGGGACCTCGTCCAGCGAGGGGATCTCGGATGCCTCCACCACCGTGCCGTGGAGCGCACAGGAATAGCTGGTGACCGAGCCGACCTGGTTGCCGGCCTCGGCCACCTCGATGGTGGCGCCCATCCGCCGCAGCACCCCGAGGAAGCCGAGGCGCTCGACGCCGAGGTGGATGCCGGCCACGGTGACCAGGCTGCCCGGGACGATGATCCCGCCCACCAGCCAGAAGGCGGCCTGTGAGGGATCGCCCGGGACGGTGAAGGCCCCGGGGCTGAGCGAAGATCTGCGGACACGGACGACCCGGCCGGCCCCGACCCGTTCGAAGCTGATGTCGGCCCCGGCCGCAGCCAGCATCTCCTCGGTGTGGGCCCGGGTGGCCACGGGCTCGTGGACCACGGTCTCGCCGTCGGCGGCGATCCCGGCCAGGAGGACGGCCCCCTTCACCTGGGCGCTGGCCATGGGTGGTGAGTAGGTGATGCCCGTGAGCGGACCGCCGGTGACGGTCAGCGGTGGCAGGGAGCGCTCGCCGAGGCCCGTCACCTCCGCCCCCATTCGGGTCAGCGGCTCCGCCACCCGGTCCATGGGCCGGCCGCGGAGCGAGTCGTCGCCGGTCAGGGTGGTCGTCCCGACCAGCGTGGCCGCCACACCGGCCAGCAGGCGCATGGCGGTACCCGAGTTGCCGAGGTCGACGGGGTTCCCGGGTGGAGCCAGCCGCGACCGGCCCCCGACCACGGTGACCGTGTCCGCGTCAGAGGACACTCCGGCTCCGAGGGACGAGACCGCCGCCAGCGTCCGGGCCACGTCGTCGCCGCCGGACAGGCCGGTGATGGTCGAGACCCCCTCGGCCAGCGCCGCCAACAGCAGGGCCCGGTGGGAGATGGACTTGTCCCCGGGCACCTGCACCGACCCGGTGAGCGGCGTCCCGCCCCGAACCACCTGGATGTCGGGCCCCGGGGCCGTCCCCGGTGGCGGTGCGGCGCTCACCGGGTGGTCCCGACCGGTGAGCCCGAGGCCCGGTAGCCGCGGTCGACGAGGGTGGCCAGCAGGGTCGGGGCCGACAGGGTGTCCACCACCAGCACCAGCACCCCTCGGTTGCCGGCCACGGAGTGGGCGATCTCGAGGTCGAGGATGTTGATGCCCAGCTCAGCGGCGAGCACGGTGACCTCGGCCAGGGCCCCGGTCCGGTCGAGCAGCGGGATCCGCACCTCCACCAACTCCTCGGGCAGCGGCCCGCGGTCGCTGAGGACCCGACGGGCATCGGCGGCCCGGCTCAGGATCTCGAGCAGCGAGTCATGGTCGTGGTCGGCCACCCGGCGGCGCATGGCGTCGAGCGCCTCGATGAGCAGGTCCAAGGTGGCCACGATGGCCTCGGCGTTGTCCTCGCAGATGTCGGGCCAGATGGAGGGCTGGCCCGCCGCGATCCTGGTCATGTCGCGGAAACCCCCGGCGGCCAGCTGCAGGAGGGCGGCGTGCTCCTGGCCCAGGCCCGCGGCCAGGTCCATGAGGGTGGCTGCGGTGAGGTGGGGGACGTGGGACACCACCGCCACCAGGGCGTCGTGCTGGGCCGGGGCCAGCGCCACCACCGCGGCCCCGAGGTCGGCCAGCACGTTGCGCACCAGGGCGTAGGCGTCCGGGTCGGTGGTGGCCGTCGGCGTGAGGACCCAGGTGGCGCCGACGAAGAGGTCGCCCGATGCGCCCTCCACCCCCACCTGCTCCGAACCGGCCATGGGGTGGCCCCCCACGAATCGGGGGTGGTCGACGGCCGTCACCAGCGGTCCCTTCACGCTGCCGACATCGGTCACGACCACCTCGGGGCTCCACTCCCCCGAGGCCAGCGTCTCGCTGATCACCGCGGCGGCAGCTCGGACCGGCGTGGCCACCATGACCAGGTCGGCCTGTCGGTCGACACCCTCGACGGTCAGGGCACCGAGCTCCACGGCCCGGGCGGCCACGCCGTCGGCGATGTCCACGCCGCTCACGTGCCAGCCCCGCTCGCGCAGCGCCATGCCCACCGAGCCCCCGATGAGGCCGGTCCCGAACACCATGGCCCGACGGGTCAGCCGGCGCCCCGGCTCCACGATCGGGGTCCCGTCGGGGTCGGACCCGTCAGTCGGGGAGGTCGTCACGGAGCCCCTGGGCGCCCTCGAGGTAGACATGGTGGATCTCGTTCCGGGGCCGCTCCGTGGTGACGTGCAGCATGACCCGGATGCAGTGGTGCACCGAACCGGTGATGGAGAGTTCGCGCGCACAGATCAACGGCACGGCGCCCAGTCCCATGGACCGGGCCGCGGTGGCGGGGAACGTCGAGGTGATGTCCTCGGTGGCGGTGAAGAGGATGGAGATGATGGCGTCCTCGACCAGCCCGTTGCGGTCGAGGATCTGCTGCAACAGGTCCACCACCCGTTCGGTGATGGCCTCGGGCGTGTCGGTGTCGACGGTGGTGGCGCCGCGGACGGCTCGGACGGACATGGGCATCAGCCAGGCATGTTACTCAGGGAGCGCCGTCTCCTCCCCGGGGCCGACCGGAGCGGCGGCGGCGGCCAGGCTGCGGACCTCGTCGAAGCTGAGGGGCCGGAACGACCCCGGCCCCAGGGAGGGGTCGGCCAACGGACCGATGCGGGTCCGGACCAGACGCACCACCGGATGGCCCACCGCCTCGCACATGCGGCGGACCTGCCGGTTGCGACCCTCGTGGATGACCACCCGCAGCAGCGTGGGGGCGACCACCGACACCCGGGCCGGGGCCGTCGGGCCGTCGTCGAGGTCCACCCCTTCCCGCAGTCGTCGCACAGCCCCGGCCGAGGGCTGGCCCGCGACCTCGACCAGGTACTCCTTGGGCACGCCGAAGGACGGGTGGGTGAGGCGATGGGTCAGCTCGCCGTCGTTGGTGAGGATCACCAGCCCCTCCGAGTCCATGTCCAGCCGTCCGACCGGGTAGACCCTGGTGTCGTCGGGTACGAGGGACACCACGGTGGGACGCCCGTGGGTGTCCTCGGCCGTACTGACCACGCCCAACGGCTTGTTCACCAGGTAGTGGACCAGACCGGGCCGGACCGGCAGGGGGACCCCGTCGAGCTCCACCCGGTCCACCGACGGGTCGACCCGTCGGCCCAGCACGGGCACCTCGCCGTTGACGGTGACCCGCCCGTCGGCGATGAGCTCCTCGCACACCCGGCGGGAGCCGACACCGATCCGGGCCATGACCTTCTGCAGACGATCACCGGTGGACAGGGGCGGGGACGGGCCGTCGTCCCCCTCAGCCATCGATGGACGGGCGCATCTGCTCCTCCAGATCGGCCAGGGCCTCCGGTCCGGGCAGGAGGTCCTCGACCGGGGGAAGCTGGTCCAGACGGTCGAGTCCCAGTCGCTCCAGGAAGGCCTCGGTGGTGGCGTACAGCACGGCCTGGCCCGGGCCCGGCGCCCGTCCCACCGCGGCGATGTAGCCGCGGTGTTCGAGCAGCCGCACCACTCCGTCCACGTTCACGCCCCGTAGCGCGGCGATCTGGGCCCGCGACACGGGCTGCTTGTAGGCCACGATGGCCAGGGTCTCCAGCGCCGCCGCCGACAGCCGCGACGACACGCCGACGTTGGCGAAGCGCTCCACGTACGGGGCCAGATCGGGATGGCTCTGGATCCGGAACCCGCCGGCGATCCGGACCACGTCGAAGCCGCGCCTCCCGGTGCGGCAGGACTCGGCCAGCTCGTCGCAGAGCGGGTCGATCTGCTCCACCGGGAGCTCGAGCAGCTCGGCCAGCAGGCCGGCCGGCACCGGCTCCACGGCCACGATGAGCACCGCCTCGATGGCCCGCGCCTCGGCCGAGAGCGGTTCGGTCATCCCTCGTACTCGTCGTAGAGCCCCGAGCCCACCCCCACCGGTTGGCGTGCGTCGCCGACCCACGCCACCTCGAGGTCCCCGAAGGTGTGGCCCTGGTCGAGGTCGACCCGGCCCTGCTTGCACAGTTCGAGCAGGGCCAGGAAGCGCACGATGATCTCCATGCGGGTGGTGAGGTGGCGGGTCAGGGTCCGGAAGGTCGACCGACCGAGAGCCGGAAGACGCTGGGCCAGGTCGGCTACGGCGTCGGCCACGGTCACCGTGTCCACGGTGACGTGGTACAGGTCCACCACCGGCACCGGCCGCTCGGCCGTGGCCCGGAGGAACGCCTCGGCCAGCTGGTCGACGGTGACGCCCTCGAGCAGGTCGGGCGCGTTGATCGACGACATCGGGGTCGAGGCCGGCGGTCCGCGGCACCGACCGGGCCGCCTGCTCGAGGAGGAGGGCGAACCCGTCGGCCGCGGCGGCATAGGCCTGGCACTCGAGCAGTCGGGCCAGGAGCAGGTCGCGCTCCTCCCATCCCACCAACTCCTCGTCGGGTTCGATGTCGTCGTTGCCGGGCAGGAGGCGACGGGACTTGAGCTCGATGAGCACGGCCGCCACCATCAGGAACTCCGAGAGGGTCTGGAGGTCCACCGACTCCCAGCCGGCCACCTCGGCCACGAAGGCGTCCACCACCGCGGTCAGAGGGATGTCGTAGAGCTCCACGTCGTGGCTGTTGACCAGCTGCAGGAGCAGCTCGATCGGGCCCTCGAACGCCGGGGTGGAGACAGTGGCGACCACGGCCATCGACCCTATCGTCTGGCGTGGTTCATTCCGCGCACCTTCGGGCCCGGCCTACGATGACCCCCCATGTCCCGAGTTCTGTCCGGTCTTCAGCCCAGCGGCGACCTCCATCTGGGGAACTACCTGGGCGCCGTCAGGAACTGGGTCGCCGACCAGGACCGCTACGACTGCTTCTACGGCATTGTCGACCTGCATGCCCTGACCCTCGACATCAGCCCGGACGAGCTCCGGTCGCGGACGGCGGAGACGGCCCTCGACCTGTTGGCGGCCGGGCTCGACCCCGACCGGTGCACCCTCTTCGTCCAGAGCCACGTCACCGCCCACGTCCAGTTGGCGTGGTTGCTGGAGTGCACGGCCACCATGGGCGAGCTCAAGTCGTATGACCCAGTTCAAAGAGAAGAGCGCCGGCAAGGACTCGGTGCGGGTCGGGACTGTTCACCTACCCGGTCCTGCAGTCGGCTGACATCCTGCTGTACGAGGCCGAACGGGTCCCCGTCGGCGACGACCAGCGCCAGCACCTCGAGCTGGCCCGGGAGCTGGCCCACCGCTTCAACTTCCGCTACGGGCCCACCCTGGTCGTCCCCGAGGCCGCCTTCCCGGCGGCCGGGGCCCGGGTCATGGACCTCCAGCATCCGGAGAACAAGATGTCCAAGTCGGTCAACTCCCCCCTCGGGACCATCCTGCTCATGGACCCGCCGGCGGAGATCGAGCGCAAGGTCAAACGGGCCGTCACCGACACCGAGGGTGAGGTCCGCTACGCCCCCGACTCCCAGCCCGGCCTGTCGAACCTGATCGAGCTGCTGGCCGTGGCCACGGACCGCACTCCGGCTCGAGGTGGCCCGGCTCCTACCAGCGCTACGGGGACCTGAAGACCGATATGGCCGAGGCCCTGGTCGAACTGCTCCGCCCGGTGCGCGAGCGACGGGCCGCCCTGGCCGCCGACCCGGGCGCGGTACCGGCCATCCTGGCCACAGGGGCCGAGAAGGCCCGCGCCGTGGCCTCGGCCACCTACCGACGGGCCGCCGACGCCGTCGGGCTCCTCAGCCCGGGCTGAGCCCGGGTTGACCCGGCGGCGCGGCTGGCCCGACGGCGGCGTCGGGACGCCACCACCTCCATCACCGCCCACACCCCCAGGCCCACCCCGGCCACGGCCGAGACCGTCAGTCGCCACCGGGACCCAGGACCGGTCCGGTAGGTGAAGCGCACCAGGTACTCCCCCGGCCCCGGTATCGCCACCTGTTGGACCGTGCCCCTCGGGCCGACGGCCACCGGTCGCTCCGCACCCGTGCCGGGCCGCCCGCCGGTTCCCAGGGCCTGGATGGTGGCGTGCCAGCCCGGGCTCCACGACTCGCTCCGCACCAGGGCCACGGCCGCTACGGCGCGCACGGTGATCAGCTGGCTCCCGTCCGTCCTCCGGGGCGGCGACCGTGGCTCGTGCCGACCGGCTCGGCCTGCCGTCCGCACCGCCCTTCCGGGCGCTCCAACCAGGCCCATCCCTTGGCCTGGGTGTTCCGGAAGACCCCGAAGGAGCCCAGGTCCCGGCGAAGACCCAGTGGGGCGGGACCACCCCGTACTGCATGGCACCGTCCAGCTCCACCGCCCCGGTCTCGGCCGTCTCCGCCGTCGGGAGTGCCGACGACGGCCCGGGCCCGACCGACCGCACCACCACGCCGCCGGCCGCCACCGGCCGGGGCAGCCTGACACCACCAAGGAGCGCCGGCTCCCGGACCCGGCCACGGCGGCATCGGCGGCGGGCAGCCATCGGTCGGTGCCGGTGGGCGTGACCAGTCCGACGCCGCAGGTCGGTCCGGCCTGCCTCGGCCTGGATGGGCACCGGCCACCGGGACACGGTCAGCACCCCACCGAAGTACCAGGTCCGGGCCTGTCCCCTGTCCAGCGCCGTGGTCGACGTCGCCCGGGGCTCGAGGTCTTGCCGGGGTAGCTCGGGACCGAGACGGCGCGACGTGCGACCGGGTACGGGATCGAGGGGTGGGCCGGCGCCCGGCGCCGGCCGGAGGAAGTAGCTGGGCAACGACAGCAGCGTGGTGGTGTTGAGCTGGTCCCAGACCGTTCCGGCCAGGGTCTTCGGGTCGAGGTCCTCCTGGTAGTGGGCCCCGGTGGCGTCGTAGTACCCGCCGTCGGTCAGGGCCGTGTACCCCTGGGCGCTCGGCAGCCGGTGGTAGATGTTCAGATCGGTCTGCCCGAGGTCCTGGAGCTGGTCCGTGTCGAACCGGTCCGGGTCGTAGACGATGAACCGACCGTCGCCGACCCGGGCGGCCAGCGCGGCCGGCGCCGGTCCGTTGGCCTGGGCGGCGGCCTCGGTGATGGGCGCGTTGATGACGAAGACGTTGAACAGGGCCAGGTCGACCACCAGCACCGCGGCCAGCAGCCGCCGCAGGGTGCGGTACGACGAAGCGACCACGAACCAGCACGATCCAGGTGGCCGCTCCGGCAATGGCCACTTCTGCGGTGACCAGTCCCGCCACCCGGAGCCGGGCCCCGGTGTCCAAGGGGCTCTGGATCTCCAGGAGGTGATCGAGGAACGGCCCGGCCGCCCAGGCCAGCACGCCCACGACCGCGACGAAGGCGAAGGGGATACCGGTGACGATGACGTCGGCCCGGCCGACGGCCCGCCACCGGCTCGCGGACGGTGGCGGGTTCGGCCGACGAGCTCCCCTCGGGGTGCCGACGATCGAGGACCAGGTGTACCCACCAGGCCATCAGGACGGCCAGGGCCACATCGACCAGGAGCAGGTTCCGGTTGAGCAGTCGCTCGCTCCGCACGCCCGGGATCAGGTACATCAACCGGGCGAACGGTGTCTGACCACCCAGGGAGGACAGCACCCCGACGGCCAGAATGGCGTACCAGACCCGCCACCGGGCCGCCTCCGGCCGGGTCCGCCAGCCACGCAGGAACAAGGAGAAGGCGGCGATCAGGGCCAGGATGCCCACGTAGCTGGTGACTTCGGCGAAGTTGTAGGTCCCGGCGTAGGCGGCCGGCCAGTCCTGGTTGGTACCGAGGGCGAACGGCGAGGCCACGAGGGCCAGCAGCCGGTTGTCGAGTGACCCGCTGGAGAAGAAGGTGTAGCTGGTGGACGCCCGCTGGGACTGGGACAGGAAGACGAGGCCGGGGAGCCATTGGGCCGTGCCCAGCGCCACCCCCGCGACCAGGCCGGCGCCCACGGTGCCCAGGGTGGCGACGAGCGCCCGCCCGTTCCCCCGGCGGACGTGCCCCATCGACACCAGCCGCCAGACGCCGTAGATCAGGACACCAGGACGACGCTGTCGATGATCGACTCGGCCGCGCCGGCCAACAGGGTCAGTCCGAGGGACACGCCCCAGTATGAGGACCCAGACCCGGGTACGACGTCGCCGGGCCACCGGGCGTCCCGCCGCGGTACCGGGCCGGTGGGGCGACGCTCGGTGAGCCCGTGCACCGCCACCAGCATCCAGGGCAGCCACGCCGCTCCGGTGATGAGGTCGACGTGCACGATCTGGGCGGTCATGTAGCCGGCGAAGGCGAACGTCACCGCACCGAACGTGGCCGCCGTGGACGAGACGGCCTGGCGTCGGAGGAAGACGTACATCCCGCCCAGGGCCACGTCGTAGGTGACGGCCAGCATGAGGGTCCAGGCCGGGAAGAGCGGGAGCACGGCCGTCAGCCAGGTGGTCGGGTAGGCGGCCCCGGCGTTGAAGCCCCCGAGCAGCGGCGTCCCACTGAACAGGTACGGGTTCCACAGCGGCAGGCTGCCGTGGGCCAGGTCCCGGCCCACCAGTGCCCGCATGGGGAGGTTCTGGATCAGGTTGTCCCCCGACAGATAGACCAACCCGAACAGCAACGGGATGAAGAACACCGCGAAGGGCACCACCAGGGCGACCACCATGCCGGGGTGGGCCCGGGCCCACACCAGGGACCGGGGCCGGCCCGGGCGGCCGCGGCGGCCGCGGTACCCCGGGTTCAGCGGCACCGTCGGCGCCGGTCGATCGTCAGGGGGGCTCATGGGGCGGAGGCGGCCGGGATCCCCTCGACCATGGCCCCCGTCGGGGCCGGTCCGGGCGGGCGGGTCGCCGGGCGGCCCGGGTGGCCATGGGCACCGGTCCGCCCACCACGGCGCCGGCGCGACGGTCCCCACCGGCGGGCGGATAGGCCGGTCGTGCCCCCGGTCACACCAGCAGGCCCGACCACCAGCTGATGACGTGGTTGATCAGTTCGGCCCACTGGTTGTGGAAGAACAGGATGAGGAGGAAGGGGAGGAACATGAGGAAGGGCTGGAGGTTGTAGTAGTTGGGGAGCATGCGGGCCGGCAGGAATCGCTCCAGCACCGCGGCGCCGTCCAGCGGCGGGCAGGGGATGCAGTTGAACACGCCCAGCACGATGTTGGCGATCCCGGCCAGGAAGAAGATCTGGCTGATGAGGCCGGGGTAGGCGTAGCCCCTGTCGGGTGGCCAGGGGGGTGACCAGCACGTAGGCCACGCCCATGAGGGCGGCCAGGACGAAGTTGGTGAGTGGGCCCGACCAGGGACACCACCACGGTGTGGTTGCGGGGGCTCCGGAGGCGGTTGGTCGACACCGGCACCGGCTTGGCCCAACCGTAGGCACCGATGCCCGACAGGGAGAGGACGGCCGGCACCAGCAGGGTCCCGACCGGATCGACGTGCTTGACCGGGTTGAGGGTCAGGCGCCCGGCCCGGCGGGCCGTGTCGTCGCCGAAGGCCAGGGCCACCACGCCGTGGGACAGCTCGTGGAGGATGATCGACGGGACGAGGACGAGGAAGTAGATGATCTCGGTGCTGGTGATGCGGTGGGTCCGGAGCAGGATGAGGATGAGGGCCACCGCCACCACCACGATGATGATGGTCCGCTGGTCGGGTTGGAACCGGCGGCTCGGCCGCCGCCCGGAGCCGCCGGCCCCTCCTCCATAGCCTCCGAAGGCCATCAGCGCGGCCCGATCAGGGCCGGCTGGCGTGGTTGATGCAGAATCGGGTGGCGGGCATGGCTTCGAGGCGGGCCGGCTCGATGGCCACGCCGCACACCTCGCACCGCCCGTAGCTCCCGTCCTCGAGGCGCCCGATGGCCAGTGCCACCTCGTCCAGCGTCTCCTGCAGTTGGCCGGCCAGCACCTCGGCTTCACCCCGCTCGGCGGTGACCTGGCTGGTGTCGGCGAAGTTGGGGTCGTAGTCGAGGCTCCCGCCCTCGCCGAAGCCGAGCTCGGCCAGCTCGGACTGCAGCTGGCGCCTCTCGTTCTCGAGAAGTTGGCGGTAGTCGATGGTGGGGGCGTCGCTCGGCACGAAGAGATACTACTTGAGCTGGACCGCAGTGGCCCGCGGGTGGGCCAGTTCGTACGACCGGCGCAGGTGGTCCTGGCTCAGACGGGTGTAGATCTGCGTGGTGGCGATCGAGACGTGGCCGAGCAGCTCCTGTACGACCCGGATGTCGGCGCCGTGGGCCAGCATGTGGCTGGCGCACGAGTGCCGGAGCACATGCGGGCTCACCAGGTCGCCGAGCCCGACCCGTCCGGCGTGGTGGTGGACGACGGCCCAGGCCCCCTGCCGGCTGAGCCGACCGCCCCGGCGGTTGATGAAGACCGCCTCGGCGTCGCTGCGGCGGGCCCAGCGGTCGGGCGCCAGCCGGGGCCGGCCGGCCGGGGCCAGCCAGCGATCCAGGGCCAGCCGGGCCGGTCCGCCCAGCGGGACCAGTCGCTCCTTGGACCCCTTGCCGAACACCCGGAGCAGGCCGTCGTCGCCCTGGAGGTCCATGAGGGACAGGCCGACCACCTCGGAGATACGGGCGCCGGTGCCGTAGAGCACCTCGAGCAGGGCCCGGTCACGCCGGTCGGACGGTTCGTCGCCGCTCACCGAGTCCAGCAGCATCAGGACCTGGTCCTCGTCGAGGGCCTTGGGCAGCCGACGGGGGATGCGGGGCGACCGGAGGTCGGCGGTGGGATCACCGGCCAGATCCCCCTCGCTGACCAGGAAGCGGAACAGGCCCCGGAGGGCCGTGGTCGAACGGGCCATCGAGGCCGGGTTGCGGCCCCCGTCCCGCAGCTCGGCCAGATGGCGCTCGATGGCGCCGGTGTCGGCGTCCTCGGGTTCCACGCCGGCCTCGGCCGCCCACCGCTCCCACACGGCGATGTCCCGCCGGTAGGCGGCCAGGGTGTTGCGCGACCGCCCCTTCTCCACGGCCAGCCACGACAGGTACTCCTCGGCCCCGGTGGACAGCGGCTGGCTCACCGTCCACTCCGGCCACCGTCGCCGGGCCAGACCCACGCCCAGGATGGTGGTGGCGTCGATGATGGTGCCGTCGTCCACCAGGTCGTCGAACCGGGCCAACGGCACCAGCTCGACCTGCATGTAGTGCTCCTCGACCCCCTGCCGGTCGACGTCGACCGACGGTCAGCCCGGTGGCCAGGATAGACCCACGAGAACTCGTCGCAGAACCCGGGGGTGATGGCGCACCGGGTCAGCAGGGTCAGCTCGGCGGCGGCGTACCCCGCCTCTTCGGCCAGCTCCCGCCGGGCCGTCTCGGCCGGGCGGCTCCCCGTCGACGTCGCAGGTGCCGGCCGGTATCTCGAGGGTCCACTGGTCGATGGCCGGTCGGTACTGGCGCACCAGGACCACCGCCTCCTCGTCGGTGATCGCCACCACCGCCACCGCCCCGGGATGGCGGACCACGTCGCGTTCGAAGGCCACGCCCTCGGGATCCACGAAGGCGGCCCGGGTCAGCGTGATGATCCGGCCCCGGTGGACCACCTCCTCGCCCGTGGGCCGGAACCGGGGCAGGTCGTCCCGGATCCGGGACGGGTCGGCCTTCGGTCCCGCTGGCCTCAGCCGACGTCACCGATGTCGGGCAGGCGGGGGTCCCGTCCCTCGGCGCGGGTCAGGGCGGCGTAGACCAGCTCGCGGAAGAGCGGATGGGGCCGGTCGGGGCGGCTCTTGAACTCCGGGTGGGCCTGGGTGCCGACCCAGAACGGATGGCCGGGCAGCTCGATGAACTCGACCAGCCGGTGGTCGGGGGACATGCCCGAGCAGACCAGTCCGACCTCTTCGAGCTTGGTCCGGTAGCGCGGGTTGACCTCGTAGCGGTGGCGGTGCCGTTCCGACACCGAGCTCGGTGCCGTAGGCCTTGGCCACCTGCGATCCGGCCTGGAGCTGGGCGCTGGTAGGAGCCCAGCCGCATGGTCCCGCCCTTGTCCACCACGTCGTTCTGATCGTCCATCAGGTCCACGACCGGGTGGGGGGTGGCCGGGTCGAACTCACGCGAGTTGGCGTCGGCCAGGCCGGCCAGCGAACGGGAGACCTCGATGATCATGACCTGCAGGCCGAGGCACAGGCCGAGGAGCGGCAGCTCGTGCTCGCGGGCGTAGTGGGCGGCGGCGATCTTGCCCTCCACGCCGCGCTCGCCGAAGCCGCCGGGGATGACCAGGCCGTCGAAGCCGCGCAGGCCGTCGTGCTCCAGCAGGTCGGGGACGGTGGCCGCCTGGATCCACTCGATCTCGACCTTGGCCCCGTGGTGGAACCCGGCGTGGTGGAGCGACTCGACCACCGAGAGGTAGGCGTCGGGGAGATCGACGTACTTGCCGATGATCCCGATCCGCACCGGACGGGTGGCCGCGTCGACCTGGTCCGACCAGCTCCGGTCCAGGCCGACAGGTCGATGGGGTGGGTCTGCTCGTCGAACCGCAGCAGTCCGAGGATGTAGCGGTCGAGTCCTTCCTCGTGCAGGACCAGCGGGATCTGGTAGATGTTGTCGGCATCGACGGCTGAGACCACCGCCTCGATGGGCACGTCGCACTGCAGGGAGATCTTGCGCTTCAGGTCCTCGGAGATCATGCGGTCGGAACGGCACACGATGACGTCGGGCTGGATGCCCCGGCTGCGGAGCTCGGTCACGGAGTGCTGGGTGGGCTTGGTCTTCTGTTCGCCCGACGGGCCGAGGTAGGGAACCAGGGTCAGATGGACGTAGGCCACGTTGTCCCGTCCCACGTCGCGGCGGAACTGGCGGATGGCCTCGATGAAGGGGACGATCTCGATGTCGCCGACCGTGCCTCCGATCTCGACGATGACCACGTCGACGTCCTCGGAGCCGAGCTCGTTGACCCGCTTCTTGATCTCGTCGGTGACGTGGGGGATGACCTGGACCGTCTTGCCCAGGTAGTCGCCCCTTCGCTCCTTGGCGATGACCGACGAGTAGATGCGGCCGGTGGTGGCGTTGGAGTTCTTGTGCAGGTTCTCGTCGATGAACCGCTCGTAGTGCCCGAGGTCGAGGTCGGTCTCGCCCGCCGTCCTCGGTGACGAAGACC
This sequence comes from uncultured Acidimicrobiaceae bacterium, assembly GCA_963700235.1. Taxonomy (GTDB): domain Bacteria; phylum Actinomycetota; class Acidimicrobiia; order Acidimicrobiales; family RAAP-2; genus Bog-756. Next base: position 1,141,473 of record CAVOWT010000003.1, on the reverse strand, counting down.
TCCCCGTGCTCGAAGGGGTTCATCGTGCCGGGGTCGACGTTGATGTACGGGTCCAGCTTGCACATCGTGACCCGCAGTCCCCGGCACTTGAGGAGCCGGCCGAGCGACGATGCGGTGAGCCCCTTGCCCAGCGATGAGGACACGCCGCCGGTGAAGAAGACGAACTTGGTGTCCGATCTCACCGGGGCCGACTCGACGGCCCGCGGTCGGGGCCCCGAGGGGTGGGCCGACCGTCGACTCTCCCCCGGAGGGTTGTCGCGGGCCGTCCATGTCGGGCACCTGACGAGGCTAGCGGAACCGGGCCGACCCCCGTGTGGACCCCGTCTCACCGGCCCGTCGTCGACCGGCGGCGGACGCCCAGGGACTGGCCCTCCAGGAGCTCGCGGGCATGGCGCTGAGCCGACTCGCTGTCCGGGTGGCCCGAGAGCATCCGGCTCAGCTCGACCACCCGACCCTCGTCGTCGAGCGCGGTGACCTCCGACCGGGTGCGACCGCGACTCCTCGGACTTCCGCACCGCCAACTGCCGATCGGCCTGGGCCGCCACCTGGGCCAGATGCGTGACGACCAGTACCTGTCCGTGCCGCCCGAGGTCGGCCAGTGCGGCGCCGACGGCGGTGGCCGCGGCTCCTCCCACCCCGGCGTCGACCTCGTCGAACACGGTGACCCCGGGGGCATCGGCCACGGCCAGACGGATGGCCAGCATGGTCCGGGACAGCTCGCCGCCGGACGCCGCCTTGGCCAGGGGCAGCAGCGGCTCGCCCCGGTTGGCGCCGAGCAGGAAGGTGACCTGGTCGGCGGCGCCGTCCCCGTCGACCTCGATGGCGAACCGGGCCGAAGGCATGGCCAGGTCGTGCAGGGTGGACTCGATCCGCGACGCCAGGCGGGGGGCGGCCCGGCGCCGCGCTCGGGCCACGGCGGCGGCGCACTCGTCCAGACGGTCCCGGGCCGCGGCCATCTCGGCGTCGAGGGCCACGGCCCGCTCCTCCTCGGCCTCGATCACGTCCAGCCGGTCCCGGGCCTCGGCGGCGAAGGCCACCACCTCGCCGAGGGTGCTCCCGTACTTTCGCCGGAGCTGGTGGAACAGCTCGCGGCGGGTCCGGACCGCCTCGAGCCGCTCGGGGTCGTCCTCCCAGGTCTCGACCACCGAACGCAGCTCGGTGGCCAGGTCGGCGAGGTCGGCCATGGCCGAGCGGACCCGGGCGTCGAGCGCGGCCAGCGGGGCCCGGCCGCCGAGGGACCCGGCCGCGTCGGCCAGCCGGTCGAGGGCGCCGACCCCGTCCGGGACCGCCCTCGTGGCCGGCCACGGCCTCGAGCGCGGCGGTGGCGGCCATCCGGTGGGCGGCCGCAGTCGGCCAGACGGTCCTCTTCTGCCTCGAGCCGCTCCTCCTCGCCGTCGTCCTCGATGCCGGCCTCTTCGATCTCGGCGATCTGGTAGCGGAGGAGGTCGACCTCGCGGGCCCGCTCGCGGGCGTCACCGCCCAGCGCGGCGGACTCGTCGGTCGAGCCGGTGCAACCGCCTGACGGGCCTCCAGTCCCACCCGGACAGATCGATCCCGCCGAAGGCGTCGAGGACCTGGCGCTGGGCCGCGGTCCGGCTCAAGGTGTGGTGTTGGTGCTGGCCGTGCAGCTCGATCAGGGTTCCGGCCGTCTCGGACAGGGCCCCGACGGTGGCCATGCGTCCGTCGATCCAGGCCCGGGACCGGCCGCCGCTGACCACCGCCCGGGCCAGGGTGACCTCGACCCCGTCGTCCGGGAGCTTCCGGAGGACGGCCCCGGGGTCACGACGAAGCGCCCCTCCACGGTGGCCTCGTCGGCCCCGGCCCGCACCACCGACGGGTCGGCCCGGCCGCCCAGCAGCAGGCCGAGCGCTTCGACCAGCAGTGTCTTGCCGGCCCCGGTCTCGCCGGTGAGCGCGGTCATGCCCGGTCCCAGGTCCACGGTGACGTCGTCGATGACGCCGAGGTTGCGTACCCGGAGCTCTACCAGTCGGGAGGCCACGTCGGCGGCGCCTACCGGTCGGCCAGGTGGAACTTGGCCCGGAGGATGGAGTGGAAGTCCGTGGAACGGAAGGTGACCAGACGGGCCGGCTGGTCACCTTCGCGGCACTCCACCGTGGCTCCGGGGTCGATGTTCCGGACCGTGACCCCGTCCACCACCAGAACGGCCGAGCGCGGCTCCAACACGTCCAGTCGGAGTCGCTCGGTCGGCTCCAGCACCAGGGGACGGTCGAAGAGCATGTGAGGCGAGACCGGCGTGACGACGATGGCCCGCAGGCGCGGGGAGAGCACGGGCCCCCGGGCCGAGAGGTTGTAGGCCGTGGAACCGGTGGGCGTGGCCACCAGGAGCCCGTCGGCGGCGTAGGTGACGAAGGGCCGCCCGTCGATGCTGGCCCGAATGCGCACCGTGTGCCCGGGGACGGTCTTCTCCACCGTGGCCTCGTTGAGTGCGGTGCGGTGGGCCACCTCCTTGCCGTCGGGGTCGAGCACCGTCACCGACAGGGTCATCCGCTCCTCGACCTGATGGGTGCCGGACAGGAAGCCGGCCAGCGCTTCCTCGAGTCCGTTCGGTTCGATCTGGGTGAGGTAGCCCAGTCGGCCGATGTTGACGCCGAGAACGGGGACGCCCCCGACCAGCGCTGTCTCCACGGCGCGCAGCAGCGTGCCGTCTCCCCCCAGACTGACCAGGAGATCGGCACCCTCGGCAGCTGGCCGTGCCGTCCGGCAGCACGGCGGGGACGGACCGGTGACCCTGCTCGGACAGCCAACGCCCCGCCCGCTCGGCCAGTGCGGCCGCTTCGGGCCGGTGCGGGTTCGTGTAGAAGGCGATGACGGCCATGACCCCTATCCTGACGCCTTTTGGGCCTGGGCCTCGGCGACCACCCGCTCCAGCCGGGACGGGAGGTCGGCGGCGGCGATGGGCGGCGCCGGATCGTCCCTCGGCGTCCAGCGCCGGTGCCCGATCGGGGCGCGGGCGTGGAGCAGGAACTCGATGTTGCCGGCCGGCCCCGGTGATCGGCGAGGGCATGAACCCCATGATGTCCGCCCCGGCCGCGGCGAGCGCTCCGGCCACCTCGACCAGCACCCGGCGGTGGACCTCGGGGTCGCGGATGACGCCGCGGCCCTTCGAGGCCTCGACCCGGCCCGCCTCGAACTGGGGCTTGACCAGGACCACCAGAGTCCGCCCCGGGCGCGGCCACCTCCCCCACCAGCACCGGCACGGCCCGCGAACGGAGATGAACGAGAGGTCGGCCGTGACCACGTCCACCGGGGTCCCTCCCACGGTGGCCAGGGTGACCTGGCGGATGTCGGTGCGCTCGAGGCTCACCACCCGGGCGTCGTGGCGCAGCCGGGCATGGAGCTGGCCGTGACCCACATCCACGGCGAAGACCGTATCGGCCCCGGACTGGAGGAGGCAGTCGGTGAAGCCGCCCGTCGAGGATCCGGCGTCGAGGGCCCTTCGACCAGTGACGTCGATGCCGAATCGGGTCGAGTGCGGCATCGAGTTTCTCGCCGCCCCTGCTCACGAACCGGGGTCGACTGCCGAGTACCTCGATGGGTTCGGCCGCGGCCACCATGCGCCCGGGCTTGAGGGCCACCGATCCCGACACCAGCACGTGGCCCTGTCCGATGAGGGCCTCGGCCCGCGGCCGGCTGTCGGCCAGGCCCCGGGCCACGAGGGCCCGGTCGAGACGCAGCCGGGGTGAGTTGGTCAGTCCGCCGACCCGGTGTGCGGAGCTTCGGCCGGGGGCTCGGTCGGTCGCCGCAGGCTGCTGGCCGGAGCCTTCTTCGCCGCGGTCTTCTTGACCGGAGCCTTCTTCTTGGCCGCCGCCTTCCTCGCCGCGGTCTTCTTGGCCGGAGCCTTCTTTGCCGCCGTCTTCCTCGCCGCGGTCTTCTTCGCCGGGCCCTCTTGGCCGCAGCCTTGGATCCCGACGAGGCGGCCCGGCCGGCATCGGCCGTCCTGCCGATGACGGGGCCACCTGCTGGGCCAGGTCCTCGAGACTGGTGATGCCCATGCCCTCCAGCTGCCGGCTGACCTCGTGGCGGACCTGGGCCACGAGCGCCTCGCGGCCCTTGCGGCTGCGCTCGATGAGCTCTTCGACCTTGGCCTTGGCGTCGCCACTCTGGAACTCGCCGCTCTTGACCAGCTCGTGCACCAGCTCCTCGGCTTTGGCCCGGGTCAGGTTGGTGAAGGCGATGCCGGCGTCGAGATACTTCTGGAATCCGTCATTGGCCACCATCCCACCACTCTAGGTGGCGTGGTCGCTCCGGGCCGCACGGGTAGGGGACGCAGCCGCCCAGGCAGTCGTGCACCAGGGAGACGAAGTCCGGGGCACGGAACCCGACCGGCACGTCGAAGTGGTCGAGTCCGGCCGGCGTAACCCCCGAGTCCACCAACCCGAACGGGACCCCCAGACGTTCGGCCAGGCGACCATCGGTGGCCGGCTGGTCCCCGATCAGCACCACCGAGGCGTCGCCGTCGGCGAAGCCGAAGCGATCCCGCATGAGCGTCGGCCATCGGGCCGTGCGGCTTGCCGGCGATCTCCGGCGTGACACCCGAGGCGGTGGCCACCGCGGCCAGCAGCGCCCCCGATCCGGGTACGAGACCGTCCGGAGTCGGGTGGGTGGGATCCTCGTTGGTGGCGATGAGCCGGCCCGAGGCTCCGGGCAGCGCCGGCCGTGGCGGCCAGTGAGTCGAAGTCGAAGGAGCGGCTCCAGCCGACGACGGCGGCGTCGACCGTGCTCCCCATCACCTGGCCACGGCCACGCCGCGTTCGGCCAGGCTCTCGAGGACACCCCCCTCGGCCAGGACCCGGACCGACTGCCCCGGCTCCACCAGGGAGGCCGCCGCCGCGGCCGACGTGGCCAGGTCGTCGCTCGTCGGCCTCGATGCCGATCCGCTGCAGGCGGTCCAGCAGTTGGCGCGTGGTCGGGCGCCGAGTTGTTGGTGGCGAACACCACCCGGACCCCGTGGGAACGGAGCACGCCGACGGCATCGGCCACGTTGCCGATGGCCTGGCCGGTCAACCAGACCACCCCGTCGAGGTCGACGATCCACAATGCGGCCGAGGCGAACGCCTCCGACGGCGGGGCCGGTGCCGGCCCGGTCATTCCGCCGTGCGGTCGCCGGGCCCCGTCTCCGCCGCTGGCACCTTGGCCCCCCGCCGGGTCCGGCGGGTGGAGTCGGCCAGCTGGTCGGCCGATTCCAGCACCCGGGAGATCAGTCCCGACAGATGCGAGAGCGCTTCGACCGGCGCCTCCGGATGCTCGCCGGCCGCTTCCCCGGGCGACGGCCGACGGTCCCGCGGCACCGGCGTGGGTTCGGTGGAGTCGGTCGAGGGACGCCATGGGCCGGGCACTGAGGTCGGCGATCCTTCCGCCCGTCACCCGGGCGGCCCGTTCCCAGTAGGAGCGGAACATCCCGATGTCGAAGGCCCCGTCGTGCACCCGCGCCTGGTCGAGCAGCCGGGTCGGGGGATCCTTCAGGTCGCGGACGACGTGGAGCGCCGCTAGCGCCTTGAGTGCGTACCAGGTCGGGTCGATCTCCCACCACGTGAACCCCTGGCGGGCCGAGGCCGGCAGGTAGTGGTGGTTGTTGTGCCATCCCTCCCCGCCGGTGACGAGGGCGATGAACATCGAGTTCCGGCTGGTGTCGGGAGTGGCGTAGCGGCGCCGGCCCACGAGATGCGCCATCGAGTTGACGAGGAAGGTGCCGTGCCACAGCAGCACGGTGGAGAGGAAGAAGCCGATCAGGAGACCGCCCCAACCGCCCACGAGGAAGCAGGCCGCTCCGAGCAGCCAGGGGCCGATCCACGACCTCCGCTCGATGAATCGCAACTCGGGATAGGAGGCGAAGTCCTTGATGGTCGTGAGGTCGACCGCCTTGTACCTGGTCGAGAGGATCCAACCCACGTGACTCCACCAGAAGCCGTCCCGAGGAGAGTGCACATCGTCGTCGGAGTCGGTGTAACGGTGGTGGATGCGATGGTGGCCGGCCCACCACAAGGGGCCCTTCTGGACGGCGGTGGTGCCGCCGAAGGCCATCAGGAACTGGGCCACCCGGCCCATGCGGTAGCTCCGGTGGGAGAAGTAGCGGTGGTAGCCGGCGGTGATGAAGAACATCCGGGTCACGTAGAGCACGGCGCAGAGCACCCAGTCCTCCCACGTGACCACCACGGCGAAGGCCGCCAGGGGAAGGAGGTGGACGGCGAAGAACGGAATGGCCGCCACCCAGTCGGTCCTGTCGGCGGACTGCGGCGCCGTCTCGGGTGTCAAGGTGCCGTTCGGCACAGGAGCGGCGTCACTCATGGGATGGGGCTGTCGCTCAGCGACGACAGAACCGTCATCGTACCCGATGCGTCACTCGGGGACGTAGAGCTTGCCGTTGAAACCCTCGGTCACGTGGATGGAGATGAGACCGGTGGGGGCCGGACCCCGGATCACGGCGCCGGTCTGGGGATCGAACTCCGAACCGTGGCAGGGACAGGCGATGATCTTGGCTGCGCTCTGGTAGGCCACGGTACAGCCGGCGTGCGGGCACACGGCGTCGAAGGCCACGAACTCCCCGGCCTTGGACTGGATGACCAGTGCCGGATCACCGGTGGTGGGATCGGTGAAGCTGGCCGATCCCCCGACCGGTACGTCGGCCGCCGAACCGACCGAGGTACCCAAGGACCCGGACCCGGAACCGGACCCGGTGGTCGCGGGTGGCGATGTGGTGGCGGAACCGGAGCCCCCACCCGACAGACTCGGGGTCCCCTGGGCCGATCTGGTACCGCCGGCGACGCGTCCGGCGGAGGCGGCGATCCCGCCCACGACCACGACGGCTCCGGCCACCAGACCGGTGGCCATGCCCTTGGTCACCACCTCGCGGCGCCCCATCTCTCCGGGCCGCGCCGCATCGACGGCCGGCGCTCGGGCCAGCCAGGTGTCGAGGGCCGGAGCTCCCGCCGCCCCGGCCAGGGCCAGCGGCGTCCAGGCGAAGAGGAAGACGATGTCGGAGCCGGTGAAGTACGGCGACGAGTGGAAGCTGACGGTGAGGAACAGTCCGAGCGAGAGGGCCATGCCGGCCACGGCGGCCACCCGGACCCACAGGCCGACCAGCACGCCCAGACCGATGGCCACCTCGCCGATGGCGATGACGGCGCCCACGGTCGTGGCCACCGGGACCAGGTGGGCGATCAGGCCGTGGATCGGGCTCGAGTGCGTGGCGCCGACCAGTTGGGCGTGGATGGAGATCGGACTGGACTGACGGAAGAAGTTCGGATTGGCCAGCTTCTGCAGCCCGGCGTAGAGGAAGGTCACCCCCAGAAAGAGGCGCAAGGGCAAGAGCGTCCACCCGGTGGCCACCATGCCGTCCGGGCGTCGGACCGTCCACATGGAGATCCCCTGGTCCCGCTCGCTCGGCGTAGCTTCCTCCGGGCTCACCGGATCGATCCCATGGCCAGGAACGCTACCGGCTGGCCGACGCCGTCTGGGATCGCCTCGACGGCCCGGTCGGCGGGCCGGGCGCACGCCCCGGCCCGGGGGGAATGGGGTGGTTGGTGGGCGGCCGCCTCGTCGGCCTACCATGGCCACATGGACCAGCTGGCCTTGGCCCCGACCGGGGCCGCCACCCCGCCGCCGCGGTCGAAGGCCGATCAGACCATGCGCCGTCTCCTTCGGGTCCCCGACGACAAGGCACCCATCGACGAGTCCGAGACCCACCGCATCTTCAGCGCCTCCATCTTCTTGTCCGCCCTACGGTGCCTGTTGAGCTACATCGTCCTGCCCTTCGTCCTCCCCGCCATCGGGCTGGCCCGGGGCGTCGGCCCGGCCATCGGCATCCCCATCGGACTCTTGGCGCTCACCTTCGACGGGCTCGGAATCCGGCGCTTCTGGCTGGCCGACCACCGGCAGCGGTGGGCCTTCACCGCGCTCTACGCGGTGGTGGGGACCATGGTGCTGGTTCTGCTGATCGTGGATATCGTCGACGTCATCGGCTGAAGGGCAACGGGGCGGTCCCGGGCGCGGACCCGGTGGACCCGGGGCGGCGCGCCGCCGCTGTGACACCCCTAGGGTGAACTACAGACGTGGCCACCTCCATCCGACCTGATCGGGCTGAAGCCGAGCCCCTCCTGCCCACCCCCGCCGGCGCGCCCGACGACCTCACCGGTCTCCCCGCCGATTCGATTCTCCGATCGTTCCATCCGGCCGTGGCCGGATGGTTCCTCCGGCGGTTCCCGGCCGGCCCCACCCAGCCCCAGCGAGCCGCCTGGCCGTTGATCGCCGAGGGGGGAGACGTCCTGGTGGCCTCCCCGACCGGCACCGGCAAGACGCTGACCGGGTTCCTGGTGGCCATCGACTCCGCCTACCGGGCCCAGGCCACCGAGGGCGGAGCGGTGCGCCCGACCCGGGGACCCGGGGTCGTCTACGTGTCACCGCTGCGGGCCCTCGCCACCGACGTGCACGAGAACCTGCAGGTGCCGTTGGCCGGCATCGCCGAGGAGGCGGCCCGACGGAGACTCTCGGCCCCGTCGCTCTCGGTCGCCGTCCGAACCGGCGACACCCCGGCCGCCGAGCGAGCGGCCATGCGGCGCTCGCCCCCCGACCTGTTGGTCACCACCCCGGAGTCCCTCTATCTGCTGCTGACGGCGCCGTCCTCGAGGGCGGTGCTCGGGGACGTCCACACGGTGATCGTCGACGAGGTGCACACCCTGGCCCGTGACAAGCGCGGCGCCCACCTGGCCCTGTCCCTCGAGCGTCTGGACCACCTGGTCTCGTCCCAGGGGGGCCGGCTTCAGCGCATCGGGCTCTCGGCCACCCAGCGACCGCTGGACGTGGTGGCGCGCCTGCTGTCCGGCGTCGACCCGGCCCGCTCCCCCACACGTGTCGTCGACTGCGGGCACCGGCGCGACCTCGACGTGGCCATCGAGCTCCCCGCCAGCGAGCTCGAAGCGGTGGCCAGCGGCGCCCAGCTCTCGGACGTGCTCGACCGGATCGCCGCCCACGTCCTCGAGCATCGCACCACCCTGGTCTTCGTCAACACCCGCAAGATGGCCGAGCGCGTGGCCCACCAGCTGGCCCTCCGCCTCGGACCGGGCCCCGACGGGGCATCCGGGCCGGCCCCGGCCGGCGGCGACCCGGCCGACCCGATCGATGCCGCCCTGCAAGTGGCGTCCCACCACGGCAGTCTGTCGGCGGCCCGCCGGCGGATGGTCGAGCAACGGCTCCGGGCCGGGGACCTCCGGGCCCTCGTGGCCACGGCATCACTCGAGCTGGGCATCGACGTGGGTCCCGTGGAGCTGGTCTGCCAGATCGGCTCACCCCGGGCCATCGGGACCTTCCTGCAGCGCGTCGGCCGGGCCAACCACCAGCTCGAGGGCACTCCGGCCGGGCGCCTGTACCCCATGACCCGAGACGAGCTGGTCGAGTGCACCGCCCTTCTGGCCGGGGTGCGGTCGGGCCACCTCGACGTGCTCCATCCGCCGGTGGCCCCCGTCGACGTACTGGCCCAGCAGCTGGTGGCCGAGGTGGCGGCGGCCGAGGAGTGGGAGGTCGAACCGCTCTTCGACCTCGCCCGCCGGGCCGCGCCCTACGCCGATCTGTCGCGGGACACCTACGACCAGGTGATCGACCTCGTGTCGTGGGGAATCCCGACCGGTCGGGGCCGGAGGGGCGCCCACCTCCACCACGATGCGGTCAACGGCCGCCTGAGGGCCCGGCGCGGGGCCCGCCTGGCCGCGCTCACCAGCGGGGGCGCCATCCCCGAGACCGGCGACTACCGCGTCGTCCTCGACCCGGACGGCGTCACGGTGGGCTCGGTACACGAGGACTTCGCCGTGGAGGCCACGGCCGGTGACATCTTCCTGCTCGGAACCCACTCGTGGCGGGTGGTCAAGGTGGAGACGGGCACGGTGCGGGTCGTCGATGCCGGGGACCTCCCGCCCACCATCCCGTTCTGGCTGGGCGAGGCCCCGGCCCGCACGGCGGAGCTGTCCGAAGAGGTCGGAGCGCTGCGGGCCGAGCTCGAGCCGCTGCTGGCCCGGGGCGACGGGGAGGAGGCCCGGCGTGCCGTCCGGAACCGCGCCGGGGTCTCGTCGGAGGTGGCCGACCAGGTCGTGGTGTACCTGGGGGCCGGCCTGGCCGCGCTGGGGGCCCTCCCGACCACGGAGCGCCTGGTCGTCGAGCGGGTCTTCGACGACGCCGAGGGGACCCAGCTCATCGTGCACGCCCCCTTCGGCGGTCGCATCAACCGCGCCCTCGGACTGGCCCTGCGCAAGCGATTCTGTGTCTCCTTCGACTTCGAGCTCCAGGCTGCGGCCGACGACGACACCGTGGTGCTCTCCCTCGGGCCGCAGCACAGCTTCCCGCTCTCCCACGTGGCCACCATGTTGAACAGCGCCACCGTCACCGAGGTTCTCACCCAGGCCGTCCTGCCCCACCCGATGCTGGCGGCGCGCTGGCGCTGGAACCTGAACCGGGCACTGGTGGTCCCCCGGGCCCGAGCCGGTCGACGGCGACCCATCCACCTCCAGCGCATGGAGGCCGAGGATCTGCTGGCGGCCAGCTGGCCGGCCCTGGCCGCCTGCCAGGAGAACGCCGCCCCCGGACCGGTGCCCCTGCCCGACCACGTCCTGGTGCGCCAGACGGTCGACCGACTGCCTGACCGAGCCCCTCGATGCCGAGGGCCTGGTCGCCCTGCTCGAGGGGGTGGAGACCGGTCGGATCGACGTCCACCTGGTCGAGTCGGCGGAGCCCTCCCCGCTGGCCCACGGCATCCTGACCGGGCGTCCCTTCACGTTCCTCGACGGCGCCCCGCTCGAGGAACGCCGGACCCGGGCCGTACCGGTGCCCCGGGGCCTCGGCCCCCTCGGGCCCGGCGGACTCCCGGCCGGCCTGCCGGTGGACCCGTCGGAGCTCGGGCCGTTGGACCCGACTGCCACGGCCGAGGTGCTGGACCAGGTGCGCCCGCGGCCCCGCGATCCCGACGAGCTCCACGACCTGCTCCTGTCCCTGGTCCTGTGCCGACCCGGTCCCGGACTGGCTCGAGTGGTTCGAGGCCCTCGAGGCCGACGGGCGGGCCGGATGGGTCTCGGGGGCCTGGGCGCCCACGGAGCGTCGGGCCATGGCCGAGGCCGTCCACCGGTCGCTCACCGATCCCGCTGTTCGCCGACGACGACGCCCTGGCCGAGTGCGTGGGCGGTCACCTGGCCGTGGCCGGCCCGGTCAGCGCCGAGGCGCTGGTGGACGGACGCGCCGCTCCCCACCGGCTCGGTCCGGGGGGCGCCGTTGACCCTGGCCCGGGTCCGGACCGGTCTGGCCCGCCTGGAGGGCGCCGGTTCGGCCATCGCCCTGCCCGACGGTCGCTGGTGCGCCCGTCACCTGCTCGTGCGGCTCCACGCCGCCAGCCGTGGCCGCCGCCGCCGCCACGTGGAGCCGGCCAGCATCGCCGACTTCGTCCGGTTCGCGGCCTGCTGGCAGCATGCGGCCCCGGGGACCCAGGCCGAGGGGCGCTCGGGGCTGTTGTCGGTCATCGAGCAGCTCCAGGGGCTGGAGGTGGCGGCCGGCGAGTGGGAACGGACGGTCCTGCCGGCCCGGGTCGCCGGCTACGACCCCCGGTGGCTCGACGAGCTGTGCCTGGCCGGCGAGGTGGCCTGGGGCCGGCTCACGCCGCGCCCCGAGGTGACCCGGCCCCGACGGTGACCGGGCCGGCGGACGGGCCCGGCATCGAGCGGTGAGCGTGCCCCGGGGCGGGCGTCGGGGCTCGGCCACCCCGTCCTCGGCCACCCCGTTGGCCATCGTGACCCGGCCCGACCTGACCTGGATGCTGGCCGCGGTGCGCACGGACCGCGAGCGTGGCGGAGCCCGACGTCGGGGCGTCGGCGGACGTCCTGGCCGTGCTCCGGGCCGGCGGGGCCAGCTTCCGCTCCGATCTGGCCGCGGCGGCCGGGCCGGCTGGAGGCCGAGGTGGACGAGGGGCTCTGGGACCTGGTGGCCCGCGGCATCGTCACCGCCGATGCCTTCTCGGCGGTCCGGTCCCTGCTCTCGGCCCGTCGGCGCCCGCGGCCGGGGATGCGGTCGGGCCGCCACGCGACGGGCCGCGCTGGGCCGGCAGCGCGCCTCGGTGGGAAGCGGGGTGGGCGAAGGTCGCTGGTCCCTCCTGCCCGAGCCCGACGTCGCCGCCACCGGCGACGGCGGGAGGGCCCCCGGGCGAGGAGCTGGCCGAGGCGGTGGCGTGGCAGCTCCTGGCCCGCTGGGGCGTCGTGGCCTGGGACCTGTGGCCCCGCGAGTCCTACCGGGTCCCCTGGCGCGAGGTGGTCCGGGCGCTGCGCCGGCTCGAGGCCCGGGGCCAGGCCATGGGCGGTCGGTTCGTCGCCGGGATCTCGGGCGAACAGTACGCCCTGCCCGAGGCGGCCTCGCTGTTGGCCGAGGTGCGGCGCCATCCGGAGCGTGGCGCCGAGCTGGCGGTGGCCGGGGCCGATCCGCTCAACCTGACCGGAGGTGTGCTCCACGGTCCCCGCGTACCGGCAGTACGGCACCGGTCGATCCGGTATCTCGGCGGGGTCCCCGCCGATCCGGAACCCGCCACCCTGGTGCGGTAGCCGGAACGGGAGCGGCAGGCTCCGGCCGGTGAGGCCCGCGCCTACCGGCCCGGCCGCCAGTCCGGATGGAGGTCGAGGGTCAGGGCCATCTTCTGGGCCCGGACCGTCTGGCCGTTCTCCACCTCGTCGGGGTGATCTGCCAGCCAGGCGATGGCGACACCGGGAACCGAGGGCGGCGCACCCGTGTACCGGCCGACCAGACCGAGTGCGGCGGCGTTGACCTGCTGGCGCTCCGTCTCGACGTAGCCCGGGTCGACGTTGAAGGCCCGGATCCCCCGATCACCGAGCTCCACGGCCAGCAGCGGCGCCATCCGGTGGATGGCGGCCTTGGAGGCGGCATAGCCCAGGCCCCACCCGCCGGCGCCCACCGGCCCGGGCGGGTCGGCGGTGGCCGTGTGCGAGGTGACGTTCACGACGGTGCCCCCACCGGTCTCGAGCATCCCGGGGAGCACCGCCTGCACCAGACATGAACGGCGCCACCACGTTGGCCTCGAGCTTGGCCTCCAACTGGGCCACGGTCAGGTCCACATCGACACCATGCTGCCCGGGCCGGTGTCCACGGCGTTGTTGACCAGCAGGTCCACGCCGCCCCACGCCTCGACCACCCGCGCCACGGCACCGCGGAGGGCGTGCCGGTCGTGCAGGTCGGCCACCAGCTCGAGCGCTCTGACGCCACGGCCAGCGCACCAGCGCCCCCGTCTCCTCGAGGCTCCCGGGCAGCGGTCGCCCCTGGCCGGTGTCGGAGTGGTCCCGCCCCTCGCCCTGGCGGACGGTGCGCCCGGTGACGGCCACGTCCCAGCCGGCTCCGGCCAGGGCCACGGCGGTGGCCTTGCCGATGCCCCGGGTGGCCCCGGTGACCATGGCCCGTCGCCTCTGTCCCGCCGGCATGCCCGGTGTCTAGCAGACGACACCGGCGCCAGACCCCACCGGGTCTTTACATGTGACCAAAGAGGGCAACTATCCCTTCGCTGTATAAGGAGGTTACCCTAATGACGGGGAACTACCCCAGGTCACCAGACGGAAGGTGGACTTGGCATGGGCTGGCGCGAGTTCTTGGGAGTAGACCCGCCGCGTCGGCCCGTGGTCCAGAAGCTTCCACTGACGGCTCCGAGGACGCCCAAGAGCACCCTCAGAGCCTTCCTCGGCGGCATTTTCAGTCGGACAATGGCGTGGGTGGTAGGCGGGATTTTTGGGGTGGTGGGCGTCGTGACGGCCATTCGCGATGCGATGCACCACCACCACGGTTTGGCCCCTTGGCTCATCACGATCTCGTTTCTTTTCCTATTCATCGCTTCGATCGACATGTGGCGAAAGGAACGAGCACTAGCGCAGTCAACGGCAGGCAGGGTGACGGATCTGGAGCAGTCGGTGGAGAAACTAGAAGACGATCTTCGGGATTCAAGGCGTCGAGCAGACGACCTGCACGTGGAGCTTGCGAAGGCACAGAATTACGTCTTGAACGTGCAAGCGGGAACCACGCCAGACAACACGATTGTCACCGGGGACCCACTCACGACGGATTGACCGTTCGACCTTTCTATGTGGGCGGTGACGCCCGATGAGGGGGCTATTCGACCGGCACACCCGTACGGGCAAAGTGGACGATCCACTCTCTGCCCATCGCCTTGGCGGGAGGCCAGGTAGTACCCATCTGACGCGGCCAGACTTCGAAGAACAGGTCGGTGAGATCGGGTCGGCGGTTTGGTGGTCCTCCCGAGTCGAGTCGAACATCCAAGAGAACCTGGGCTACGAAATAACCGACTCCGATGGTTACCAATACCATCTGCTCGGAACCGGGGAGTCCTCCATCAGTGAGACCGAGAGGTGTCTTGTACCAAAAGGACAAGTCGCCCCACTCGGGGACGAAGGACGCCAACCAAACCCGACTTGTTGGAAGCGGCTGTTTGGTCCGGTAGAACTCGTCTCTTACTGGTTGACCAGCCACGGTGTAGCCAAAGGACGCAAAGTCAATGACTAAGGCTGTCTTGGTTGCCCAAGTAGCGATGGCGTTCATGTCGTCCGAGCTAAGCAGCACACCGGCCTCGGGAATCCGGCCAAGCATCATGGGGCCCATGGACGGTTTGACGGCATTCTCAATCCGAGACATCCATCCCCCGTTGCATTCAATGCATACGACTGGTTTACGTGGGCCAGAAGGCATGCCAAGGGGTTTGCGATGCTGGTGAAGAACATCCCCCTGCGGATTGCTCATGCGTTCGGTGGAATGGATGGGCTGACCTTCTGGGACTACGTCGCGCAGCGTGCGCCCAATCCAGCGCGCGAACACGTCCTCTTGGTTGACCCGCTTCGCCCCGCACCACATGCACTTGCGACCCGGGCGCTTCTTTTCGCTCACGGGCTACCCTTGGAGGAAGATGTCAAAGAAGAACGGCGACAAGCCGACACAGGAGACTCCGGCAGGAGCCGAGATACCGATTCCGACACGGGAGCAGTTCTTCCGTGATCTGGACAAGGCATCTCAACCCCTGCCCGAAGACTCAACTGACGACGGGGAAGGCGGACCGGAGGAGTAGCGCCGAGAACATCTCTCGGCCATTGTCTCGGTGGTTGTACCGCCAGACGTACTCATTCACGTACCCCTGTAGCCACTTCGGGGAAACGGCGTGGTGGGTGCCGTGAATGCCACGCTTCACCAGCGACCAGAACCCTTCGATCTGCTGAGTGTGGATGTGGTAGTCCCGCACGTAGGAACCCCTGCTATGGCGCACCTTGTCGTGCTGCCACCCGCTTTTGTCCATCCAGTCGTAGAGACGGGAATCGTCGGTGTAGATCCGAGCGCCGTCTTTGATCTGGCCGTCCATGAGGCGGATGATGTCCGACTGCATTCTTCTTGGGCACCACATGGGCGACGATCTTGCCGTGCTTGATGATGACGGGCTTGGCCTTGCCATCCATCCACACCTTGTCGTTGCGCTCCACCATGCCGAAGATGGGGGTTTTCTTGTCAGCGGCCCACTCGACGGCCTGGGACTGCTTCGTCCTGCTTGGCTTGTCCCACTTGGCCCGGTCGGAGGCACGCGGCTTCCCACCCACGTAGGTCTCGTCCATCTCCACTCGCTTGACCAGCTTTTGGTCGGGGTCCTGCTCCATGAGCTGGTTGCGGATCAAGTTGAACATCCTCCACGCCGTCTTGTAGGTCACGCCCAGTTCTCGCTCAAGTTGCTTGGCAGAAATGCCACACCGAGTGCTCGTCATGAGGTACATGGCGTAGAACCACAGCGCCAGCGACGTGGACGACTTGTGGAAGATCGTCCCCGCTGTCGGGTGCACGTGAAGACCACAGGCCGTGCAGGTCCAGTCCTGCCGCTGCTGCTTCGCCACGTACCGCTTAAACGGCCTCTCAGCCTCGCAACGGGAGCAGAAGGCGTGTTCGCCGTCAGGGGCGTAGCGGGTCCGCCACAGCCAGTTCAGGCAGGTCTCATCGTCAGGAAAGTCCGCCATGAACTCCACCAGCGTGTACGTCGAATCCGACGAGAGTGCTCGCTGGGGGGCTTTGCGGTTACCGGGTGCCATAGCTCTCATTCTAGAGAACTGGGCTTATACAGTCAAGGGATAGTTGCCGCAAAGAGTCACATATAATGGAGCGGTGACCGACGACGACCGGATCTTCAAGGCCCTGGCCGACCCGACCCGGCGCCACCTGCTCGACGCGCTGTTCCTCCGCGGGGGCCAGTCCCTCACCGAACTCGAGTCGGCCGTGGACATGACCCGGTTCGGCGTCATGAAGCACCTCCGGCAGTTGGAGGAAGCCGGCCTCGTCGTCACTCGGCGCTCGGGTCGGGAGAAGCTGCATTTCCTCAATCCCATGCCCATTCGCCTGGTCCACGACCGGTGGATCGACAAGTACACGGAGCCTTGGGCCGAAGCGCTCAGCGACATCAAACAACGATTGGAGAACACCATGGAGAAGGTTTTCGAGATCTACATCCGGACCACCCCGGAGCGTCTGTGGGAGGCCATCACCGATCCCGACATCCGGGCCAAGTACAACTTCGGCGCCCGGGTGGTATCGGAGTGGACCCCGGGCGCCCGCTACCAGATGGGCGTACCGGCCACCGACCTGTTGCTCGGGGAGGGCGAGGTGCTCGAGGTCGACCCGCCCCGCCGGCTGGTGCACACCATGACGGCCCTGTGGAGTGACGACGTGAAGCAGGAGGGGACGTCGCGGGTCACCTGGGAGATCGAGCCGATCGGCGACTCGTGTCGCCTGACGGTGCTCCACGACCAGCTGCGGGACGGTGCCAACCCCGAGCTCTTCGGTGGCTGGCCGATGATCCTGTCAGGACTGAAGACGTGGCTGGAGACCGGCGAGCTGCTCACCACCCCGGGCTCGCTCATGTACGGCTGAGCCGCCATCCCTACCGCGGGAACACGTGGTCGAGGATCCCGTCGATCCCCGATCCGTGCAGCGTCATCCCGCCGTCGACGACAAGGTTCTGGCCGGTGATGAAGCGGGCCATGTCCGAGCACAGGAAGACGACGACGTCGGCGATGTCCTCGGGCTCACCGATCCGACCGACCGGCGTGGTCCGCTCGTAGCGCTCCTTCTCGTCGGGGAAGAACTGCAGCAGCGGCTCGGTGAGGGCCGTGGCGATCATCCCCGGGGAGACCGAGTTGACCCGGATGGACGGGGCGTACTCGAGGGCGGCCGACGCCGTGATGGCGGCCACGCCGGCCTTGGCCGCGGCATAGGGGGCCTCGCCCGCGGCCGGACGGGTCCCGCTGATCGAAGCGGTGGACACGACGCTGCCACCGCCGGCGGCCCGGAGATGGGGGACGGCGGCCCGGAACCCGAGGTACACGCCGGTCAGGTTGACGGCCACCAGCCGGTTCCACTCCTCGGGCTCCCAGTCGTGGAGCGGGGACAGACCGCCGACCCCGGCGTTGTTGAACACCGTGGTGATGCCGCCCATGGCCTAGGCGGCGGCATCGAAGGCGTCGCGCATCCCCTGGGGATCGGTGACATCGGCCACATGGGCGGTCCCCCGATCGGACCTGGCGCACTCCCCCGCGGCGTCGCCGTTGATGTCCACGACGGCCACCGACGCCCCCTCCTCGGCCATCCGCCGCGCCGTGGCCCGCCCGATGCCCGAGGCACCGCCGGTGACGACTGCCCGTTGACCGTCCAGTAGTCCCATCCTGTGCGTCCTCCCCTTGTCGCTGACGACGTGCCGTCTCGCTGTCGTTCGGGCCGGCCGGCCGTGGTGGTCCGGGCGCCGACCGACGACGTTACTCAACCGTCGGGCGTCCCGAGCGAGGGAGATCCGCCGGTGGACCCCGGCCCCGGGCCCCGCCGCCTCTACCATGTCCGCCATGTCCATGGGCTGCCCCCTGCTCGACCCGCTTCCCCACCGCTCCTACGACGACGGCTCGTCCCACGTGGTCGAGCTCGACATCACCGACGGGATCCGGGGGCCGTCCGGCGCCGTCCACGGCGGCCTCGTCGCCAGCCTGGTGGACCGGGCCGGGGCCTTCGCCGCCGTGCAGGCCGGCGGTCGGAGCGTGGTCACCTCCACGTGGCGTTGAGCTATCTGGCCGGCGCCACCGTGGGACCCCTACGGGCCGCGGCCGAGCCGCTCCGGGTGGGTCGGCCAGCAGTGTGTGGTCGACGTCCGGGTCACCGACCTGGGTCAGGACGACCTGTTGGTGGCGACGGCCCTGATCACCCTCAGCTTCCTGGCCGACCGGCCCCGGAACCCGGTAGGGAGAGGAGACCGTGTCCGGTCGGTCGCCCTGTCTGCGCCATGCCGATGGAGCTGGTACCCCTCCGGCGGAAGCTCTCGCTGCGCAAGCGGCATCGCCGGCCGGCCTCGACGTCTACGAGGGGTCGCTCGGTCGACCGACCGGTGGTGGCCACGGTCACCGGCATGGGCACGGCACTGGCCACCCGGGGGACCGAACGGCTGCTGGCCGCCACCGCGGTCGACCGGGTGGTGGTGGTCGGCATCACGGGGGCCGTCGACGACGCCACGCCGATCGGCTCGCTGGTCCGGCCCGAGGTGGTCGTCGACGGGAGCCACCGGGGCCCGATTCCTGCCGGCAGCCGCTCGGCCCGCGCCCTCCCGGTCGGAACGATGTGGACGTCCGACTCGCTGATCACCGACGCCGACGCGCTGGCCGGTCTGCGGGCCCAGGGAGTGGTGGCGTGGACATGGAGACGGCGGCCGTCGCCGCTGTCTGCCAGCGCCGCGGCATCCCCTGGTCGGTGGTCCGGGCCGTGAGCGACCGCACCGGTAGACGGCGTCGACGACGAGATCTTCCGTCTCAGCAACCAGGACGGTACGCCCAACGGTCGGGCCGTGGCGGCGTTCCTGGTCAAGCACCCGGGCCGCATACCGACCATGGCCCGCATGGCCCGAGGGGCCAAGCTGGCCACGGAGCGGGCTGCCGACGAAGCCATCGCGGCCCTGTCCTCGACCGGCCGGGGACCGACCGGATCCGAGCTGACGGCCGGCACGGCCGTGGGCCTCAGCCCTCGCCGGTGACGGCGAACCGGTCGACGTAGAAGTCCAGGGAGTCGCCGCAGGCGGGTCCGGTCGATCCCGAACTGGGCCAGGTCGTAGCGCACGCCCCCGTAGCGGCCGCGAGGGATGTTCGGCGATGAAGGCCGTCCATGGCCGCGCACGCCCTCGTCGGTGAGCGGGCTGTCCGGACAGTCCGTAGATGCGTCGGACCATGGCCAGGTCGTCGTCCATGAACTCGTCGAAGCGCACGTCGATGGTCTGGCCGTCGGGCAGGAGGTGGCGCTGGTCGACGCAGGTGTGCAGCATCCGCTCCAGTCGATCGGCCCAGTACGCGCCGATCCACGGGGCGTCGACGCGGTCCTGGCCCAACCGGGCCGAGTAGGCCAGCATCGTGACCATGGAAGCCGTCACCGACACCGGATCACGGTGGGTGACGACGAAGGTGGCATCGGGGAAGGTGTGGAGGAGGGCCGGGAACTGCTCGAGGTGCTGGGGCGATTTGAGCACCCATCGCGATCCGCCCCGCAGCCACTGGAGGGCCTGGAGGATCTTCTTCAGATAGGCGTAGCTCGGCCGTTGGTCGCGGGCCAGGTAGTGGTCGCGCCAGGTCGGGATGGGGGCAATGGTCTCGAACAGCATGGAGGAGATGTCCACGGCCAGCAGTTGGATCTCCTCGTGGACGTGGTCGGCCGTCATCTCGTGCATCCTCTTGAACTCGGGCATGGCCGAGTTCACGAAGTCGAGGGCCGCTCTCGGTCCGGGACACGCGCGGATCGGGTCGACCCGGCGCAGGCCGCTCGGCCTCGGCCAGGACGGGCTCGAGGCTCTCCCAGTAGGGAAGGCGAGCGCAGGGCCGGGTCGGCCGACAGCAGGTTGTGCAGATGGGTGGTGCCGGTCCGGGGCAGCCCGCAGATGATGATCGGGCGCGAGATCTCCACGGCCAGGATCTCCGGATGGCGCGCCACCAGGTCCTCGAGCAGCAGCCGGTTGCGGAGCAGCCCGGTGAGGAGCAGGGACTGGGCCAGGCAGCCGGCGGCGTTGAGCCGGGCCTCGTGGCGGAGCGATCGGCACAGGACGTCCAGACGTTCGAGGAAGTCGTCCGGGCCGACGTCATCGAGGCCGGTCTCCTCGACGGCCGCGGCGATGAGGGCCTCGGGCTCGAGGGACACGGTGGCACCTGCCTCCGCCATCAGGTCCAGCACGGTCCGCACCTCGGCGGTGAAGCGGGGCTCGGCCAGGTCGTCGATGGCGACCGGCGGAGGTCGCTCCGGCTTCGTTCATGCCAGCGAGGTCACAGGCACCACGTCGGCCGAGATCGGCTCCGGTGTCCTCTCGGGCAGGAACCACCGGAACCAGATCCATCCCCGGTGGTGCCCGGCGGTCGAGACCCAGTTCGGGTGGCCGGGATCGGTCGGCGAGATCGACGATGACCCAGGAGCCGTCCGGCCTCGTACTGGGCCTCGGCGCCGTTGAGGGTGACCCGCTCGTAGTCGTAGTTGTAGGTGTGGAGGAACGGGTTCCAGAGGCAGATGTTCCAAAAGACGCACGCCGGCGACCGGCCCCGGAGGACGAGGGCCTGGTCGTCCTCGGAGCTCGTAGGTGCCCATGGCGTAGGCGGCATCTCCCGGCGGCCCAGCCGAAGGTGGTGGTGGGCACGGGGTAGGGCGGGTCCATGGCGTTGGGCTGGCCCATGGTCAGGGGCACCATGGCCGACTGGTCCCGCACCCAGGTCAGCGCGGCCCGGAACCGCCGGGCCAGATCGGCATCGTCGAGGCGGAACGTGGCCGGCGGGTCGTCGGCCTCGATCGACCACTCGGCCCTCCGGTCGGTGGCGGGATGGGCCAGGTAGTCGCGGGTCACCATGGCCACGGCGTCGGGCTCCAGCCGGATCCAGGGCGTGTCCGGGCCGGGGTCCTCCGGCGACAGGACCATGCGGACGATGCCGTCGGGACCGGCCGGGGCCTCGTGGAGGTTGAGGCTGCCGACGATGCGTTCGGAGTAGTGGCCGTCGTCGGGTCCGCCGTACACGCTGAGCGAGAGGTACACGGCGTCGCCGACCCGTACCTCCACGTGGTACGTCCGGGTCGGATCGACCGGCGCGAAGCAGTAGAAGGCATCGGCATTGTCGCCCCCCCACTTCTTGTAGGGACCGACGATCTCGACGAAGCGGGGGCGGGCCGGATCGGCCCAGACCTGCGTGTCGGTGGCCACCTGGAGGATGGACAGCAGCCACTGGTGGGCTTCGAGCAGGCTCTGCTCGTCACCCGGGCCGGACAGCTGATCGACCAGGCGTCGATGCTGTGTTCCGAGCTCCTCCAACAGCTCCGCGAACACCGCTTCGGTCTCGGTGGCCATGGCGGCGTTCTAGCACGCCGCCGTGGCCGGGGCGAGCAGGCCCGGAGCCCACGGGTGGTGCCCGGACCGGTCGGAGGTGAGGGCAGGCCGGACCCGGTCGGAGAGGAGGCTCGGGACGGTCAGAGCTGGGCCCGAACGGCACTGGAGGCCGCCAGGACCGACGAGATGGCCTCGGACAGTGCGGTACGGAGCTGACGGACGGAGAAGAAGACCCCCGGGTGCTGCACCTGCTCGAGGACCGCGGTCAGCTGCCCGACGTTCTGGGTGAGCGATTGGGCCAGGGGCTTGACCGAGCTCGACCACGGGAGGTTCACCATCTGGCTCTGATAGGCGTTGGCGGCCACCAGGAGCGGCAGCAGCTTGCCGGCCACCTGTTGGGGCGTGGTCGTGGCCGGCAGCCGGACGATCCCGGCCTGGGCACTCGACATCGCCGACCGGAACGTGGTGTCGTCGGCGGTGAACTGTTGTTTGAGGGGGGGATCCCGATGGTGGTGGTCGGGGCGGACGTTCCGCCCTTCCCCGCCTTCGACTTCTTGCCCGCCCCGGCGGCGCCGGCGGTGTTGCGTGTGGTTCACGCCGGTGGTCGTCGTGGCGGTGCCCGACGGTCCGGTGGTGTTCGAGCCGCGGCTGCCGCTGGCGGTACCGGAGCCGGACGAGCCCGAGCCGCTCCCGCTGCCGGTACCGCCGCCGCCGATACCTCCGCTGGCGGCGGAGGACGGCCCGGTGGCCGTGGAGGACGTGACGGCCGAGCCGGACGAGCACGCGGTGGCGGCCAGGGCCACGGACGCCAGCACCATGGCGGTCCGGACGAACGGACGGAGTGAACGGTTGCCGACGCCGTCTGCCACCTCGTCCCCTCTCCTCATCGCCTCGTGCCCCTCCCCCGGGTCGACCCGGTCCGCCTGGCCGGCCAGCCGCCCCAGCGTTGCGCGTCGACCCCGCAGAGGCAAGTGCGGACCCCCTGTTCGAGGGTCCGCACTTGTACGACTGACTGTCCCGCCCTCGGTTAGGTGGCGGTCCTGGAGTTCGTGAACGTCACCGTGGTGGTGCCGGTCACGCCGTCGATGGTGATGACACCCGTTGCCGGTGTGCCGCCTCCCGGTGAACTGAGGAGATGGGGAAGCGATGGCGGGTCGTACGGAGGCGCTGGCCGGCACCACCGAGTACCCGGGGGCGGTCCCGCGCTCAGCTCGACATCCGCCACCGGGGTCGTCTCCTCGGTGACGGAGATCTTGACCGTCGAGAGGTCCTGGTTCAGGATCGCTGCGTACACCGGGAGTGTGCACTGGCCCGGGTACAACAAGATGTCCGAAGCAGAGTACGGCGTGCCGTTGACGCTGTACGAGTAGCTGACAGGGAACGGCGTGTTCTCGAGGTCGGCATCGGGCGACGACTGGGCCATGCAGATCTTGAAGTACCCCTGCTTGATCTCATTGTTGAAGGTCACAGAATTGTCGGCGGCGTAGGGAACGGTGACCGTGGCCGTATTGCCCGACAGTGTGGCCCCGCCGGAGAGAGTTGACGATATTCCGGTGAGATTGATGTCTTCCTGCGGTAGCTCGCTGACGGCGACGGTCCCCACCGGGAGCGTGTAGGCACTCGAGCAGTAGCCGACTTTCACCTGCTGAGCCCCGGCCACTCCGGCGATGGTGAAGTTGAACGGCTCACCCGTCTCGATCGACTTCGACGACTTGCAGATCTCGATGTTGCCGAAGGCCTCGTTGGTGAACGTGGCCTGGGTCACCGAGTCGGCCCCGAGGTTGCCGACGTTGTCCGGCGGCGGTTGGTTGCCGACGTACAGGGAGGCAGTGGTGCCCCCGCTCCCGGCGTTGAGATTCGCCGGGCTCACCGTGGTGTTCACGGACTGGACGAAGGGATACGAGCTCAGGTCTTCCGTGAAGGTGACCAGCGTCCCGAGCGGCAAGGGGATGGGGGTGCCCTTCTTGTTGGCGACGAATGAGCAGGTCGTGGTCCCGAACGGCGTGGCCGTCACCGTCACCGTGGGCGGAAGCCCCGACACCGTTCCGCCCCAGGGGGTCTGCGGCCGAGACGTCATACGTGAACGTCTGGCCGGAGAGCACGTTGTCCTGAGAACGGTCCAGGGTCTTGCAGACCTTGGCGTAGGCGGTGAGCGTGGAGTTGGTGAACGAGACGGTACTCAGGCCGTCGGGTGACACCGACACCACGGCACTCTGTGTGTCCAGGTCAGAACTGACCAGGGTTGACTTGGGCATGGCGGACACACTGGCCAATGCGTACGGGAACACCACCGGCTCCGTGATGGTGAGGTTGGTGGCCGGGACGGTGACGTCGTTGCACTGGCCGGTCGGCACGGTCTGGGTGTTGGTGAAACCGGGGGCCGTGATGTTGAAGTTGAACGAACCCTGGACGTACTGGTCGGATCCGTACTTGCACAGCTCCAACGTTCCGGTCTGCGTCGGCGGTGTGGGCACATTGGTGACGGTCAGCGTGGTCAGACCCGAACCGACCGTGACCATGGCGAAGTCGATGGGCGCAACGACACCGTCCAGCGTGCCACCGGACACGGAGAAGGTGGGCGAGTACCCGGCCACGGGAGACCCCGGGGATGACGCCTGTTCAACCAGGATCGTCGAACCCACCGCCGCCGAATGCTTGGGTCCGCACGTGCCCGGCGTGGGTTCCGCAGTGAGCGCGTAGGTGGTGTAGAAGGACCCGGACCAGGTGCCCTCCACGTAGGGGAACGAAACTCCGTCGAGGTTGGAGGAACCGGCCACGTTGCACACTTGGAACTGCGAGGTGGTACCGGCCTTGGTGGCGTCGGACTTGGCCGACGACTTGGCCGCGGCCTTGGCCGTCGCCGCCGCGGCCCGGGCGGCTTTCGCCGCGGCGTGGTTCCCCGCCGCTCCGGCCACGCTCGGTGAGAGTGCGGTCAAGGTGAAACCCGACACCGCGGCCATGGCAATGATCGTGACGAGACTGGCGGACGTAAGACGCCGCGCTGCTGCAAGGGTCCTTTTCGGCACTACTGTCCCGCTTCCCGCCGGAGCCGCCCCTCAACGCTCTAGCCATCGTGCTTCAATTACGCACTGCAATCCTTAACACGGTGGCGCCGATCTGACAAGCCTCGGTCACGGGCCGGGTTCGCCCTGTCCCCGCAGAGGAATTCACCGTTCACCCTTCTCGTCAGAATCGCCACGCTGGGTGGTGACTCCGCGGTCTATTCCGGTGCGCGAACGCACATGCGGGAACGAGCCGAACGATGCGGAAGTTGCCGCTCGGGCGATGCACATCCGCCGCTTCGATCGGGTCTCTCCCGACGGAAGACCACCGGGCGCTCCCGAGTCCCTACGACGGACCGACCCTTCTTCGCCTTCGTGAGCTTCTTGATCCTACGACGAAGTTCGGCCAGCTCCGCAGCCATATCTGCCATTTCCGACGTCATGTCGTCGAGCTGTTCGTCGATGGCCACGAAACGGTCGACGGCGCGTTTCATCTGCTTGTCCGTGGCTGCGGCCCGATCGGCCAGGTCGGTCACGATCGCGATGAGACCCTCTTCGAGGTGAAATGGCTCCGCACTCATGCGTCAAGCATAGGGAGTGGCACTGGCTAGGGCTAGCCGTCGGCCACCGCACGGCGGGGAACCCGGGCGCTCGGACCGGCCCCACCACCTCGATCCGCCGTGCCCTGCCGCGCCCTGGTGGTCACCGGCGTCGGGCATGTAGAACCGCTGGTCGCTAGCCTTATGGGCGTGCGGGCGGAACGGGTGCTCGGGTGACGACGGAGAACGTGGCGGTCCTGTTCACGGACATCGTGGATTCGACCGCGCTCTCCCAGCGCCTTCACGCCTGACGGTGCCGACGATGTCCGGAGGGCGCACTTCTCCACCCTCCGTCAGGCCATCACCGAGGCCGGCGGCACCGAGGTCAAGAACCTCGGCGACGGTGTGATGGTGGTCTTCGGTTCGGCGTCCGCCGCCCTGGCCTGCGGGGTGGCCATGCAGCAGGGCGTCGAGCGGGACAACCGGGACCGTGACGACGCCATGGGACTGCGGGTAGGAGTGAGCGGAGGTGAGGTCACCCGGGAGGACGACGACTACTTCGGGGACCCGGTGGTGGAGGCGGCCCGGCTCTGCGCGGCGTGCCGGGGGGGCCAGGTCCTGGCCGCCGACGTCGTGCGGGCCATGGCCGGTCGGCGCAGCCGGCACGAGTGGCGGTCGGTCGGAGACCTGGCGCTGAAGGGCCTCCCCTATTCGGTCGAGACCATCGAGGTGTTGTGGGAACCTCTCAGGGACACGGGTCCGGCCTCGGCCGTCCCGCTCCCCGGCGTCTGGCCGTACGACCGGCGGTCGGCGTCGTCGGGCGTGAGAGCGAGTTGGCGGCCATTGCCGCCACGGCCAAGCGGGCGGCCGCCGGCGAGGGACGAGCCCTGTTACTCGTCTCGGGTGAACCGGGTCTGGGCAAGTCCACGGTGGTGGCGGAGGCGGCCAGGTCGGCCCACGCCGACGGCGCCTGCGTACTGCTGGGCCACGCCGAGGAGGAACTGGCCACCCCCTACCAGCTCTTCACCGAGGCGCTCGGCCACTACGTCACCCATGCGCCCGAAGAGATGCTGCTGGCCCATGTCTCGGCCCACGGATCCGAGCTGGCCCGTCTGGTGCCCGCACTCTCGAGCCGCCTGCCCGACCTTCCGGCGCCCAAGGCCACCGACGCCGATACCGAACGGTTCCTGTTCTTTGCGGCCGTGGTGGGGCTGTTGGCCACCATCTCTCGGGACCAGCTGGTCGTCCTGACCCTCGACGACCTCCAGTGGGCGGACGAGGGGAGCCTGGCGCTCCTACGCCACCTGGCCGCCTCCGAACAGGACATGCGACTGCTCGTCCTCGGTATCTACCGGGACAGCGAACTGGCCCACACCGACGCGCTTCGGGACGCGCTGGGAGTGCTCCGCCGCCAGAGCGGAGTGGACCGAATCGAGTTGTCGGGACTCGACGACCACGGCGTGATCTCGTTCCTGGAATCGGCCGCCGGTCAGGTCCTCGACGATGCCGGGGTGGGCCTGGCCCATGCCGTCTACCGCGAGACCGACGGCAACCCGTTCTTCGTGGGCGAGGTGCTGCGCCACCTGGCCGATACCGGAGCCATCCACCAGGACGCCAGCGGGAAATGGGTGGCGGCGGACTCGTTGGAGCAGATCGCCCTGCCCGACAGTGTGCGCGAAGTCATCGGCGGACGGGTGGCACGGCTCGGAAAGCAGGCCGCCCGCATCCTCTCGATGGCAGCGGTGATCGGCCGGGATTTCGATCTCGACCTGTTGGCCCTGTCCTCCGCCACCACGGAGGACGAGCTGCTCGACATCCTCGATGAAGCCGCGGCGGTGGCGCTGGTCCGCGAGATGGCCGATACCGGTCGCTTCACGTTCGCCCACGCCCTCATCCAGCACACGCTGTATGAGGACCTCGGCCCGAACCGCAGGACCCGGGCCCACCGGGACGTGGCGCTGGCCCTCGAGGACCTGTGCCGGGACCGGCCCGGCAACCGGGTCGGTGAACTGGCCCGGCACTGGATCGCAGCCACCCAACCCATCGACCTGACCAAGGCCATCACCTACTCGCGCCAGGCCGGCGACGCCGCCCTCGAAGCACTGGCCCCGGCCGACGCCCTCCGCTACTACGCCCAGGCCCTCGATCTCTATCCCCAGGTGTCCGACCCGGACCCGGACCTGGGCCTCGATCTGGCCATCGGGCTGGGGACGGCCCAGCGTCTCACCGGCCAGCCGGCCTACCGGGAGACCCTCCTCGCTGCCGGGCGTCAGGCGGCCGCCCTGGGGGAAACCGACCGTCTGGTGGCTGCCGCACTGGCCAACAACCGCGGGCTGTTCAGCTCGCTGGGCGTGGTGGACGACGAAAAGGTGGCGCTGTTGGAAACGGTCCTCGACACTATGGCGGACGAAGACAGCAACGAACGGGCTCTGCTCCTCGCCACCCTGTGCAACGAGCTCACCCACGGCCGCCCGCTCGAGGAGCGGCGCGTACTGGCCCACAGCGCCAAGGACATGGCGCGGAGACTGGACCAGCCGGCCACCATCGTTCAGGTGCTGAACCTGGTGGGGCAGCCGCTCGAGGCTCCGCCGACCCTGCAGGAGCGCCTGGCCGACACGGCCCAGGCCCTGGTGCTGGCGGAGTCGCTCGGAGACCCGTCCTTGCAGTTCTTCGCCGCGGTCTACCGACGGATCGACACCTTGAACGCCGGAGATGTCGAGACTCCGGCCGCATGTCTGGCCGTCATGCGATCTCTGAGCGACAAGCTCCGGCAACCGATCCTGGACTGGATCACCACGTTCCACGAAGGGGCGCAGGCGCTGTTGTCGGGAGATCACGAGCGGGCCGAGGTGCTGGCCACCGAGGCGCTGGCGATCGGCACGGAGTGCGGGCAGCCCGACGCCGTCTCCTTCTACGGTACCCAGCTGTTGATCGTGCGTCATCAGCAGGGTCGGCTGGGCGAGTTGGTGCCCACCATCGAGGCGGTGGCGTCCGAGACCGGCATGTCCAGCTACTACAACGGTGCGTTGGCCGCCGTCTATCTGGATTCGGGTGAACAACGGCGGGCGCTGGAGCTCCTCGACGACAGCGCCGATGACGGGTTCCGATCCCTGCGGATGGGTATCGGGTGGCTCGACGGCATCATCGCCTTCACCGAGGTGGCGATCGAGCTGCGCGCCTCGGAACCGTCGCGGCTGCTGTTCGACCTGCTGGCTCCCTATCACGATCAGATCGCCTACAACGGTCTCATACCCCATGAGCCGGTCGCCATGTACCTGGGAGCGTTGGCCTCCGTGCTGGGCCGCTACGACATCGTCGAGCCATACCTCGACGATGCCTCCGAGTTCAACGTGCGGGCCGGGGCGACGTTCGCGACGGCGCGGACGGAGCTGGCTGCGGGGCAGAATGCTGGCCGATCGGGATGCCGCGGGCGACCACGACCGGGCTCGGGCCATCCTCACCGCGGTTCGATCCGACGCGGCCGAACGTGGATTCGGCACGGTGGAGCGTCGCGCCGCCGCCGCCCTTTCGGGTCTGGGCTGATCCGGCGGGTCCCCGGCTCACGCCGGCAGGCGTTGACGAGGCGCAGGGGGTCGGACCTCCAACAAATTCTCTCTGAATGTCGCCGGGGCGACAGACGTGACCATGGGAAAAGCACACCATGGAGTCATACGCGGGAGCCGGATGGCCACGAACGGCCGGGCCCGGAGCGACGGGCGGCGGTGGGAGGTGTTGCTCGACGGGGCCCGGCCGGGGGCTGGCCGAGGCTCGGTAGTTGCTAACCAGCAGTCAATCCGACGCCCGGGGATGGACCGCGTCCCACCCCACGCGGTCGCAGTGTGAGCACTGGGGCTCGCCCTCTACGACGAGCACCTCATCGACCGAGAATCTGCTCCCACAGCTTTCGCAACCCCAGGGAATGGCGGCCCTCGGACTGGACGATTCGAAGTCGGGGCCCAGCGGATTCACCTGGGGATACAGCTCCCGCGCCCTGTTGAGCAATTCGATCATTTCCTCGGGTGGAAGATCATCAAAGGGAATCGCCTTGCTCATGACGTGACGATAGCGCCGTGCACCGGGTCGTGGGCTACTCGACCGGCGGCCCTCGCTCACCGACGGCGGCGCGCAAGTTTGGTGCGCACCTGGGTCGTGGCCGAGGCAGCCGGACTGGCGGTATCGTCGCTTCGACACGACGTACCCACGATCAGAGGTGTCGCATGTCAGACCAACCGACGACTGTCGGCTTCAACCACGTGGCCACGATGACACCGAACCTGGACCGCTATCTGGCCTTCTACGGAGACATGTTCGGCGCCGAGGTGATCCACATCATGGACGCCGAAGGGGATCATCCACGGATGGCGATCGTGAACATGGGTGGCGACAGCGTCCTCAACGTGTTCGAGGTACCGGCCGACTCCATTGTCGGCGATCGGAGCACGATGGGTGGCCGGGGCCCGATCGACCACTTCGCCCTGGCCGTGAAGTCCGAGGACCAGTTGTTGGAGGTCCGTGATCGTCTGGTCGCCATCGGAGCGTCTCCCGGCGAGGTAACCCAGTTCGGAGGAGGGCTCCGTTCCGTCTTCTTCCGAGATCCGGATGGCGCGGAGCTGGAGGTTGCGTACTCACCTCCCGACCAGGTGTTCGACGACTGAGCGGCTCGGCCCACAGTTTGAGGCGAGAGGGGATCCGGCCACGAGGCTCGGGCGAGCTGCCCTTGGCCTCATGTCGGTTCCATCCCGAACCGACTCATCAGAGCCCGTTCCTCGTCAGCTGAGGGTGCCTCTTCTCGGCTCCACAGATCATGCAGCGCAGCGAAGTAGGCATCCATGGCCGGGGCGTGGATGACGAGCAACCGGGCTTCTTCTTCGCCCGCATTTCCGAAGGTATGGGCCGTTCCTCGAGGCACCAGGACGAATCCCTCCGGCCCGACGATCAACTCCTCTCCCTCCACCATCACCGATACTCGTCCGGTCAGGACGAAGTAGGCCTCGGAACAGTTCGTGTGGCGATGTGGCAGTGGGCGACGTCCCGCTGGAGGCAGTGTGCGCTCCATGAGCGAGAAGTCTCCGTCGTCCTGTTCGGCCAGCGCCTTGAAGTACATGACGCTGCCTCGGGCGGTGTAGCACTTCGCTCCCTGGCCTGGGCCAATGACGCGAGGGATCAACGGTGGACCTCCTTGGACAGATGGCCTTGATGATCGTCCCACACCGAAGGCATGGCAAGGCCCGTCGCCTGCGAGGATCCCGACGGGGATGACCGGGACTGTCGGTGCGAATCCGTTACGCGCGGGGCGACATCAACGGGGACGAGTACTCGCAGCGGGCCGGCAATCTGGGCTACCCGCCATCTGGCCCCGGCGGTCCCCCGTCGACTCCGCCTCCAGGCTCGGAACGGCGTCATCCTCTCCCCGATCGCCGAGCCACCAGTACGTTTCCGAACGTAGAATCCCGTTGTGGCTGATCGCAAGCCGCCACGGCTGACCGGAGATGAACGGGAAGTGCTGCAGGCGCTGCTGCAGTACCAGCGAGAGTCGCTCGTCAGGAAGATCAGCGGACTCAGTGAAGTAGATGCCCGCAGGTCACCGGTGGCCAGCGGGACCACACTCCTCTGGCTCATGAAGCACATGGCCCGGGCAGAGTCGTTGTGGATCCTCCACCGCTTTGCCGGACAGGCCGCCGTGTCCGGCGATGACAAGGTCCACCCGGACGACACCGTTCAGTCGGCTGTCGCCACCTATCGGTCGACCTGGCAACGCACGGACGCTGTGGTGGCCGCCGCTCCGAGCCTTGCTGAACCTTGCCGAAACGGTGGCGATGAAGGACCCGTCAACCTTCGCTGGATCCTGATGCACCTTCTGGAGGAGACGGCTCGCCACGCAGGCCATGCGGATGTCCTGCGTGAGTTGATCGACGGCGCCACTGGTAGGTGACAGCACTGCCGACGTCTCCGTCAAGGAGCCGACGTCCGGCTGGGAGGTCGTCGAAGGGCCCGTACGTCCCCACAGGCGAAGGCAAAGGCCAGAGCGGCCGCCGCCCAAGCGTCACGTCGGCCGATCGACCGAACGCTGGCAAGGCTGACGACCGTGTCGAGCGAGTCGCTCGCCAGTGCGGCCGAGTTCCACCGATCCAGATCGGTGGTCTCCCCGGATCTTGCCGCCACGACAGTGCCGACGCCCAGCACGAGGTCCCGGATGCCGATGGTCCTCATGAGCAAGAGAGAGACGGCTGTGGGTCGCTCGCCACCTGACAGGCGCATGGGCGCTCCCGGGGCCACGATCAGCGTCACGCCAACCAGGGATCGAAGCCATCCCATGGTTTCTTCCCTGGTCATCGACACTTCCGCAGCGTAGCGAGGATGCGCTACCGGCATCCACGGAATCGCCGCCTCCCACCAGTGACCCCGGGGTCTTTGGGGCGGTCGGCTGTTCAGCCGCCGCCGGCCACCGCTCGGAGCTCGGCCATGGAGTCACGCATGACGTCGACGAGATCCCGGTCGTCGCCCCCGCTCGACCACCGTTCGATGGCGACGCGGAACACCGTCATGCCGGCCTCGGCCGCCAGGCTGGCTTGGGGGTCACCCACCTCTCTGTGGTGAAGAGCAGTCGCCACCGTGGCGGCGTAGTCGGCTAGTTTCGCCAGCTCCCGCTCCCGCAGCTCGGGGTTGGCGGCGATCACGGCCTGTCGCTGGCGGGACAGGTCCCTTCGGAATTCGCCGAGCATGGCAGCGCCGGCCGCCAGTCCACAGGCAACGGCGTCGAGGGGCCCGGCTTCCGGGGGCGCCCCGGCCACGCCGGCCACGATCCGCTCTTGGAGCTGGGCGGAACCGCCGAAGAGCACCTCTCGCTTGTCGGCGAAGTGCCGGAAGAAGGTTCGCTCGGTCAGACCGGCTCGAGCGGCGATCTGCGCCGCCGTGGTCTGGTCGAACCCCCGCTCCGAGTACAGGTCCAGAGCCGCTTCCTGCAGTCTTCCGCGACTATCCGGTTGCCAGCGGCCCATGCCGGCCATCCTAGACCTTGACAGTCACTGACATCCCACATATGGTTGATGACAGTTACTGACATCCCCAAGAGTCCCGGGAGGAGCGATCATGAGAATCTTCGTCACTGGTGCATCCGGCTGGATCGGTTCGGCCGTCGTACCCGAGTTGATCGGAGCCGGCCACGAGGTGCTCGGCCTCGCTCGGTCCGAGGCATCGGCACAGCGCCTCGAAGCGGCCGGCGCCAGTGTTCAGCAGGGGGACCTCGACGACCCTGAAGGCCTGGCCAAGGCGGCGGACGACTCCGACGGGGTGATCCACCTGGCGTTTCAGCACGAGGTGGCCTTCGGCGGCGACTTCGTCGCCGCCGCCGCGGCCGACCGACGGGCCGTGGCGGCCATGGGCGCGGCCCTGGCCGACTCCGACCGACCCTTCGTACTGGCTTCGGGCTTGCTCGGGGTGACTGCCGGTCGGCCGGCGACCGAGGACGATGGGCTGGTACCCAGTCCCGCCATCCGGGCCACCCCGGCGGGGCGCCGATCGGCCACCGGCCTGCTGGCGCTGTCCCTGAGGGGCATCGGCGTCCGGTCGTCGGTGCTGCGCCTTCCGCCGACCGTCCATGGCGACGGCGACCACGGGTTCATGGCCACCCTCGTCGGCATCGCCCGGCAGCGGGGTGCAGCCGGATATGTAGGTGACGGCGGCAACCGCTGGCCGGCCGTGCACCGCTCCGATGCCGCCCGTCTGGCCCGTCTGGCTGTCGAGGCTGCCCCCGCCGGTTCGGTCCTGCACGCCGTCGGCGACGAGGGTGTCTCCTTCCGGGAGATCGCCGAAGCCACGGGCCGTCACCTCGGCATCCCTACCGAGTCGGTGTCCGCGGCCGACGCCGTCGACCGCTTCGCCCACCTGGGCCACTTCGTGGCCATGGACAGCCCCGCCACCGCCGTCGTGACCCGGGACCTGCTCTCCTGGGAGCCGATCGGGCCCAGTCTTCTCGAGGATCTCGCGCAGGATCACTACTACCACTGAGAATTCTTCGAGGCCGACCTCTCCCCCAGGGCGCGGCTCGGTGATCCCGCCCCTCCGGGTGGGTGTCAGACTAGGGGCGTGGTCAGCGATGACCGAAACCCGTATCCCCGTCTGGACCTCAACGACCTGATCGGGCTGACCACCGACGACGCTGTCGCCAGGGCCAGAGCGAACGGCGTCGACAGAATTGGTCTCATTGGGTTCATCGACGACGAGATGGTGGGTGCGATCGACGCCAAACTGGCGCCACGTCGGCACGACCTACGGCATCAGAAGGGCCACGTGGTATTCGCCGCGCTGCCGTCGGTCCGATCCGCCGGCGTCTGGCCACAGCGCGCACAGTGAACGCTCCTCAGGATGAGCGGGACACGTGGGCGGCTAGGACCTGGTCACGATCACGCTGCACGGCGCATTGCGTGCAACGTGATCGGAAACTGAACCCAGTAAGGCGCGCTTCAATCCCCCTCGGCCTCGAGAGCCGACCACGATGGCGCTGGCGGACAGCTCAGTTGCCAGCTGACAGATGGCGGCGCCAGGGTCGCCCCGGAGGATGTGGACCTCCGCATCACTGAGTTCGAGACCGCGCCGAGCTTCTTCAATTGCGGACTTCGAGGTGTTACCGGCCCGTGCAACCCGCTTGTCGTACTCCTCCGGAGTGAGCTCAGGTCCAGCGTGCCCGGAGCCGACCAGGGATCCTTCGTCGGGTGTGTCCATGACGGTGACCAGAACAAACGTGCGATCGCGACCGAGCAGATCGAGACCAGCGGTCAGTGCCTTCAGGGCCTGGTCGGAACCATCGGTGCACAGCAGGATCGAGGAGGTCATTGGCCCACCGTAGTCACTCGCCTGTGTCCAGACCGGACCTCGTCACGGAGTCCTTGGCCCGACACGGAATTCGGAGACGTGACACGACATCGTGAGCAGTAGGATCTGATAAGTGCCTACCGGAACGGGGCCCTCGGTCCTGGATGAGCGTCATGGCCACTGACAGCCTGTTCCTCAATGCCCCTGTCCACCGGGCCGTAGGTTCGGGCGAGGTCATCTATGCCGAAGGTGATGAGGGAGCTCACATGTTCGGCATCGTTTCAGGGTCCGTCACTCTTCACAAGGGAGCGGTTGTGGTTGCGTCCCTCGGGCCCGATGACGTCTTCGGCGAGCGCGCCCTCATCGATCGCCTTCCTCGAAACCTGACGGCCGTTGCCACGAGCGAGACGATGCTGGCAGAGATCGATCGTCGACTGTTCCTCTTTCTGGTCCACGAGTCGCCTACCTTCGCCCTGGGTATCATGAAGGCTCTGGCCGGCAGGCTCCGTGACTACGACGAACTGTTTGGCGGTTCGCCGGTAGGACCGAACCGGCCCAGCTGAACAGAGGCTCTTTTGGACGGCGTCGCCCCAAGAACGTGGCCGGTCATGCACGATGATGTTCTGGTGCGTCGCCCCCGGGCTTCAGAAGCCGAGGTGACCCACGCAGGTGTAGCCGTCGCTATTGCTGTTGGTGCCGTCCGGGCAGGTGGTATCCCCCCAAACAACACTTGAGAGATCCGATGGGAGTACCGCGTCGGTCAAGTTCGCTTCGGCAAAGTTCGTATTGGTCAGTGTTGCGGAATAGAACTCGGCTCCGGTGAGGTCGGAGTGGACGAACTGAGCCCCGGTTGCGTTCACAGACCCGAAGTTGGAAACGCTGATTTCGCTGACCGACATGTTGGTATCGGTGAGGTTGGCCGAATTGAAGTCCGCGAACTGATAGTTCCCACCCTGAAGGTCCTGGTTGGAGAAGTCACAGCCCTTGAGATCTGCATACGGTTGGGGATTGCTGCAGTCAGTGACCGAGGCGGGTGGAACAGCAATCACCATGACGGCAGTTCTCGTATGTGTCCCGCTGACACTCAGGCGGAAGCGGTAGTTCAGCTGGGTACAGCACGCATTGCCGGTGACAGTGACGGTCGTGCTCACGGTTCCGTTGCTGCACGGGACGGTAGCGGGAAGGCCGGTAGCTGGTGATCCTTGCCTGGGAAGGACGATATCGGAGAACGTGCAGGAGGTGGCTGCGCGTACGACGCCTGAAAGGTTGACAACCCCACCTGCAGCTGTCAGCGAGATGGGAATGGCGGACAGCGCCAAAATCTTTGTTTGAGGTTTTGTCAGCCTTACCAGCGGGCCGGCGCCGGCTACACCGGGCAGCACTGTGACAGCACCGAGCAACATGGCCACGATGAGGACGGTGCGACGTGTAGCGACCTGTTTGCGACCAAATCTGCTGTTCCGCCCAGCTGAAAGCATCCCCTTCCCCATTTCGCACTCCACCTGCCCATCACTCTTGCATGGGTCTCCACGTGTGGCAATCGACACGGTGAAGAGCGAGCTATGACCGGGTGGCAGTGTGCACGGGCGTCTTCAATCCGCCGCGGAAAAAGGCCAACCCGA
The DNA here is from genome assembly GCA_963700235.1 of uncultured Acidimicrobiaceae bacterium. GTDB lineage: Bacteria > Actinomycetota > Acidimicrobiia > Acidimicrobiales > RAAP-2 > Bog-756. The sequence continues at coordinate 1,106,099 of CAVOWT010000003.1, read as the reverse complement.
ACTGTGACTGGTCGGCAATCGTGATAGCTGTGCGCCTCGACGGCATCGCCCGTGGTGGGAATTGAAGGCCTGGCGTTGGGCCAGGTAGTGGGAATTGCCACTTACCGGCTGGGCCGTCCGTTCAAGCGTGCGCCCACGACGACCGCTCCACACAGAGCCACGACCACCAATATCTCTCCTAACAACTCCACGATTGATGGTCCTACCCCGAGCTTCACCAGCACAAACCTGTCCCTGCGTCGGATCAGTTGGACCAGCGTTCGCGCACGGCCGCCACGACCTTGGCGAGCTGAGCGTCGAAAGCGTCAAGCTGCTCAGCTTCGGCAGCGCTGGCGACGAAGGCGTGCCGATCGCAGGCTATGCCCCCGCGCCATATCCGCTCAATGGCGCGCGTGGCGGTGATGTCCGTCAACGGGTCACCGGACACGAGGACCAGGTCGGCGCGCTGCCCGGCGGCGACACGTCCTCGGTCGGCGAGGCCGAACACTCGTGCCGGTTCAGCCGTGGCAGCGGCCAGGGCCTGCGCCGGGCTGATGCCGCACCGGACAAGGAGCTCGAGCTCGCGGTGCAGGCTTGCTCCGAACACGGTCCCCGGGTTCGGGGCATCCGTGCCCGCCAGCAGAGCGACCCCCGCATCGGCCAGTCGTCGCACGTTGTCCTCGGCCCGAGAGTAGGGCGGCATTGTGCCGGCCCTGCCATCCCGAGGCATCCGACGTCAACCGGCGTGCCCAGGCGTCGCCGAGCGCTTCAGCGAGCCGTGGGTCCCCCACAACTGCCGCGCCACCCGGTTCGCCGAGGGTGTTCTCGATGGTGGCCAGCGTCGGACCGACCACGATTCCGGCTTCGGCCATGCGTTCGACCAGGGCCTTGTCCAGCTCGGCGTTCGCAGGGACGTGGGCCACCACATCGACACCGGCGGACACGACCTCCTCGACACCGGCCGTCGAGCTCACGTGAGCGACGACGACTAAGCCGCGGGTGTGCGCGGCAATGACCAGTGCCTGGATGGTTTCGGGGTCCAGCGAGGGCCATAGACCCCCGGTGCCGGAGATGATCTTCAGATAGTCCGAGCCCGCCGCGATCCGTTCCGCCACGAATTGCTCGGCCTGGTCAGCGGCGGTCAACGTCGGGAACGGGGCGTACATCATCGACGGGTGCCCGCCGGGCGCGGTGGCACCGACACCCGAGGAACGCACGTCGGCCACGTCCGGACGGGAGCCGGCCTGCTCCTTGGCGCTGGCCACCAGGTCGGGTTTGCTGAACATGTCGAGAACGGTGGTAACGCCGAAGGTCAACGATTGGGCGAGAGCGCCGGGAACGAGGTGCACGTGCGCGTCGATCAGACCGGGAAGCACCGTCCCGCCGCCCGCGTCGATCACTTCGTCGCCTTCTTGGGCGGCCGAGGCGACCGAGCACTTGGTGATCAGGCCGTCAGCGAACCGGACCGAAGTCCAGTCCTGCGACTTCGTCCCGTCGAATACCTTCGCGTTCACGATCGTCGTTGCCGCGCCCAAGGCGTCCTCCCCAAGGGATCCTGAACAACCTGAATAGTAGAGGAAGGGAGTCGGGGTGCCCCAGAAGGCGCGGCTCCGAACTGCGTTGGAGAACAGGGCGAACGTGGACTGCTGCACCAGCGGCGCAGATGGACGAAATGACGAAGGAGACGAGCCTCAATCGCCTGGCCAACGCTGGCCTGCCCTCCGACGTGCATGTTCGGAATGCCGGAGAGAGGTCCGACCCGGCGTGGGTTGATTCGCAGGAATTCACGACAGTTGCAGCGGCCATCGCCGAAGCGGAGTCCAAGACGCCGACCCCTGTCGATTGGACGAGCGGCCGCATCGAAAGACCCGCCCTCCGCCCCAGGTGTCCGGATCGGCGGCAGTCACAGTCACGACGCTGGAATTCGGAATCGTGGCAGCAGATCTCGAGTGGAAACGCGGTCTTGAAGTGTTAGCGTTGTTGCATGAGGGGTGGGAATGTCCAAATTCCAATCTTGGGGGGGTCCCATGATCAAATCCATCGTCAGATCCGCTGTCGTCGCATCGTTGACCGTAGGAGGGATGATCGTGCTAGCCGCAGGACCTGCTTCTGCGGCAACCACCATCGTCGCAGGGCCGGGAAGCACCGCCGCATGCACGACCAATGCCACGGCCAAACTAGCTCCGTCGCTGAAGAACGACTGGGTTGCCTCGCCTAGTGATTCCGTGCCCGTGGTCGCCGCTCTGCCCAACACGCAGTTCGCCTCGCCCGGACCGGTTGTCACCTCCGCCAAGGGGACCGCTACCTGCACGGGGACGGCCACTGATGGCATCAACACCGCGCCCATCGTCGGAATCAAGAAACTCACCGTTGTGACCGATCCTGCCCACCCGGGCACCACGGATGAGGCCACCTGCGCCTCGCTTCTCGCCGGCGGAAGCACCGCTGAGTTCATCACGACCATCGAGTGGACCAGTGGCAACGGCGACAAGATCGCCGACACCACTATTACCGACTCGTCGCTCGTCCAGGACGGCTTCGGATTCGAGTTCACAGGAGGCACGGCGACCGGTTCATTCGCCGGAGGTACCTTCAGTTCCGTCAGTCCAGCCAGCGCGGCTCTGATTGCTGAGCTTCTCCAGCCTCAGGAGACCGGTGCTCAGGCTGAGGCGGGCACGTACACCTCCCTTGGCTGTGAACCCACGTTGAAGGTCAAGGTGAAGAATGGCGTCGCCACCTCGGCCACTTTCAAAGCACCGAAGGGACTGAAGGAGATTGTGACCAGTGACGGATCGCTGGACGCCAGTGCCTGAGTCCACCGAATTCACCGAGTTGCGACAGATGACGAAGGGCGGGGCTTCGGCCCCGCCCTTCGCATGAGTTGACGCTGCGCCCTTCCAAGCACATTTCCAACCCTTGCGACGGGCTATGGAGGGGTAGGTCCGAGAGCCGAATGCTCGGGTTGGAGACCGTGATCGTCGGTGGGTCGCCATCTCGGGCCACTCTGAAGCGCCGGCACTTGGGGGCTGTCACATCCCTCCCTTGTCCCAGCAGGACCCCTACCCCTTGGGCGTCCTCTTCGTCATGACAACGCCAAAGCTGGTGCTCGACACCTGAATCCCAGAAGGTACGCCGGTTGGATCGTTGACGAACCCCGCCCCCACCTCCCAGCTATTCTCCGAGGCGTTGAACGGCCCGAAGGTGAAACTGGACTTCAGCACGCCGTTCTTCGTCATGGTGTTGTCCCCGCTGTACGTCGTTTGGCCGGATCCGCCAGGAGACTTCACGACCCACAGAACCGTCTCGGCGTCCTTGGCTGATGCCCTGAAGGTGAAGGACTCTCCTGGGGCAAGGTGGACAAGTGGGCGAGGGTTGCGCACGATGACCGGCGGCGGTTCGGATGCACCGGCGGATACGGCCCAGCTCGCCAGTGAGGCCGTCACCAGGCACAGCATCAGCATGGGAACTGCTGCGACCTTGAAGACCCTCATCGACAGACTCCCCCATCTCAGCTTCGCCCCAAGGTGATTGGATACCCAATCTGGTCCCGCGTCAAGTATCCGGAACGATGAGCGCGGACGCGCTCAGCGGTCGGACTGGGCTGAGTCGAGTGCGCTCCGATGACCGTCGCAATCCCCACCGCATGTCACTTCCCGTCGGGCCGCCGAATCGGGGACGTGGCCCCCACCACCGGGATTGGGTGACCAGGTCGCTCGAGAGAGCTCGACCGGCACTTCAGCCACGCAGGTATCTGGACCCTCCAACCGTGGACTGGGGCGTTGTCGCCCCTTCGGGCCCATCGGCCTTGGTGGGCGATGGCGAGTTCTCCGTGCCCATGGAATAGCGAACGAACGGGGTTCCAACGGAGCGAGTTCCACGTGTCGACAGACCGATCTCATGCCATGGAGTTCAGCCAAGGCTGCGAATGGCACAAACTTCATCGTCGAAGGTCCCGATCGGTGGCGGTATCGCTGGCGGTGTCACGGCACCGTCAGGTAGTGCTGCAAGGCGTCGAGACGGTCGTCCCAAGCATGGGCGAGAGCGGCGAGATACTGCTGGGCTACCTGCACGGGTGCGGACCTCAGTCGGTAGCGCACCCGGCGGCGTTCGCCTGGCTCAGACGTGATGAGGCCCGCGTCGGCCATGATGGCGAGGTGCTTAGCGATGGCTTGTCGGGTGATCGGGAGCCGAGCGGCAAGATCGGTCGCTGTGGACGGACCGTCGGTGGCGAGAGCGGCGAGGATGGTCCGGCGTGTCGGGTCGGCGAGCGCGACGAAGACCTGCTCAGCGACAGCCTCGATGTCAGGTGCCATCGAGGTGCTCCGCCAGCTCAGCCAGCTCGCGCGACCAGCCTTCACCGTGGGAGTCGTAGGTGTCGCGCCGGGTGTCGACGGGAAGCTGCGCGAATCCCGACTCGACCAGGCGCAGTTGGGTGCCGTCGCCGTCAGGTTCAAGGGTGAACTCGACGTAAGTGCGACGGGGGTCGGCCTCAGGTAGGTCGGGCAGACGCCACGTGTAGGCGAACACTGTCGGCTCCTCGACACGCTCGACGCGGATGTCAACCGTCATGCCCCCAGCGAAGCTCATTGTGGCCGCCCCTCCGGGGCGGAGATCGATGGTGGCCCGCTCGCCGAACCACGCGCTCAGACCCCCGGAGGTGGTGAGCGCCTTCCACACTTCGCTTGGCGTGCGATTCAAGGTCACCGTCCGTTCGATGCGGTCGGGGAACGCCATGACTTCCTCCTTTGGCAGTGATTACGGACTATGTCGAACATCGGGTCGCCAACCCAGGGACCGTTACGAGTGACAGTTCCCCGGGGTGACCGGGATCAGCTGTTCTCTTCGGCGGCTCGGCGGGCGAGGTCACGCGGACTGCGGTTGGGAGCGCCCGTGCCTCCCTCGGCCAGCTCGCGCAGGCTGGTACCGACAAAATGATCCCAGCTGCGGCTGCACATCTCCTTGCACTCGAGCCGCTCGTCCAGGCCGCGGTGCTCGAAGATGAGCTGGCAGGAATCGTCGTTGATCGGCGTGATGGTGAAGGTGGGCTGGGTGCCCACCCAGTCCTCCATGAACGTGCACTCGGTCACGGTCCAGCGGACGATCGTCGGGCGGGTTGCCTCCTCAACGTGGATGAGGAGCGGCCGCTGATCCGCCACCATTGGGAATCGCAGATCGCCGTCGGCCATGCCCGACCCCGTCACCCGGCTCCACCAGGCGGCGAGCGCCTCGGTCGTGGTGACAACGTCGAAGACGACGCCAGCTGGGGCGTTAATCCGGACACTGATGCGGTAGTCGGTGCTGGTGGTCATGAGGGCCTCCTGAGTAGAAGTGAGGATTGCAACCGTCTGGTTGCTATAGTATGGCAACCAGTAGGTTGCGTCAAGCGATTAGGCGCCGCGAGTCGCCGTTCGGTGGGCTCGGAGACTGAAGAGGTTCCCCTAGCTCGTTGCCGGGATGGGCGCGACAGGTGAGGAGCGCGATGTACGGGTTACCCGTTCATCGTCGTCAGGAGCCGCTTCCGGTCAAGGACACCAGGAACCATCGGAGCCGACCATCAACGCCGAGTCGGCGGCGGTTATTGACCGGGTTCTGCCTGCCCGCTGTTAACTGACCTCGAACGGCACTCCGAGGCGACCCCTGGCCTCCCCGACGTCGAGCATTGGGGCACTTCCAGAGCCCTAAGTGTCGGTCCGCAAGTCGATCCATCGCCGGTCGTCTCAGAGTCGGGCGTCGACCGGTCGCCCTACCCATTCGTAGCTCGGCAACGCTACGATTGGGGCGGGGTCGTTACTGGCGTCTGGGTGGAGCACCACCGGGGACCGACCCGTCGGCAGTAGGCCGGAGAATGCCGTGCGCCTGGGCGAACAGTCGAAGTCGTCCCAAGGAGCGCATGATGCCCGACTCGCCCGTGTCCATCGCCTATCGATCGGCGATGGAGGTCATCGCCGCCGCCGAACCAGATGTGGCCGGGGCCATCGTCGGTGAGCTGGAGTCCCAACGGCGTCAATTGAAGCTCATCGCTTCAGAGAACTACGCCTCTCCAGCCGTGCTGCTCGCCATGGGCAACTGGCTGTCAGACAAGTACGCCGAAGGCACTCCAGGCCATCGTTTCTATGCCGGATGTGCGATGGTTGACCGCATCGAGACGTTGGCTAACGACCACGCCAAGGCGCTCTTTGGCGCCGAGCACGCCTACGTCCAACCCCATTCGGGTATCGACGCAAACCTGGTCGCCTACTGGGCCGTCCTTGCCCACCGAATCGAACAGCCTGTTCTCGTTGATGCTGGAGTGGTTCATGTAAACGACCTCGAAGCCGTGACCTGGGACAAGCTGCGCAATGACCTGCACTCCCAGCGCATGATGGGCATGGCTCTCGACGCCGGTGGCCATCTCACCCATGGATTCCGACCCAACATCTCCGGGAAGCTCTTCGACCAGACCAGCTACGGGGTCGATCCCACCTCCGGGCTCCTCGACTACGACGCCATCGCTGCTCAGGCCAGGGAGTTCCGTCCCTTGGTGCTGGTAGCGGGGTACTCCGCTTACCCCCGGAACCCTAGTTTCGCCACCTTGGCCGAGATCGCCCACGACGTCGGAGCCACGTTCATGGTCGACATGGCCCACTTCGCTGGTCTGGTGGCCGGAAAGGTCCTCACCGGCGACCTCGATCCGGTTCCTTATGCCGATGTGGTGACCTCCACCACCCACAAGTCACTGCGCGGACCTCGAGGTGGGCTGGTGCTCTGCACCAAGGAGTACGCACCGTACGTAGACAGGGGGTGTCCAATGGTCCTAGGCGGGCCGCTACCCCACGTAATGGCAGCCAAGGCCGTCGCCTTGTCCGAGGCCCGTCGGCCTTCATTCGCCGCGTATGCGGCCCAGATCGTGGTAAATGCCCGGGCGCTTGCTGAAGGGTTGGTACGTAGAGGAGCAGAACTGGTCACCGGTGGCACCGACAACCACCTTGTCCTCATCGACGTTGCCACCGGCTTCGGCCTCACCGGTCGTCAGGCCGAGGCCGCTCTGCTTGAAGCGGGCGTAGTCACTAATCGCAACTCGGTACCAGGTGACGCCAACGGAGCCTGGTACACCTCCGGGATCCGACTCGGCACACCGGCATTGACCACACTCGGATTCGGGACAGACGAGCTCGACGAGGTCGCTGACATCCTGGTGAATGCGCTACGAGCCACGACCCCCGCTACGTCCACCGCCAAGGCGAAGTACGAGATCGATCCTGTCGTTGCCCAGGCCTGCCGGGCCCGGTGCGCCGATCTACTCGCCCACCACCGCCTCTATCCGGAGATCAGACTGTGAAGCCGTACGAATAGGAGCGAAGACGATCCCGTAGCGGCGCAGTTCAAAACGTTCGCCGCGGCGTCACGCTCTGGACCAACCTTCTGTGCGGCAGTTGGTCCCAACTACACAAGTCCAGCCGTGTCCCCACTTCTCAAATGACCTACTCAGCTACATCTCGTTGGAGTGCCGCTCCTGGAGGGTCCGTGCCCAGCCACCCCGCCCCGTGGCACGGAGTCGCTCAACGTATGGCCCCAAGTGGCCACGCACATGAAAAGGTCCACCCTCCGCCCGCACCACGTCCATGGGATCGTTCAGTCCGGTGTGGTTGAGTTGGTCCGATGTCCAATCCTCAAGGAGCGATGAACCCAGTGTTGACATCTGCTCGCCCTCGACCCATAAGTCTGCTGTCTCATGCGGGTCACGAGCCACATCGAACAGCATCTCGTCAGACCAATGCCCGTGGTAGCCGTCGTGCCAGGTGCGGAGGTAAAGGTGGTCAGCGAATCGAACACCTCGTTGGCAGGACCACGCGCCCTGTGACAGCACAAGATGCTCCCGGCCCACGTCACCGCCCAACTCAATCGGCACACCCTCCCAGCTCCTCGGGACGCGGAACCCAGCAAGGTCGAGGACGGTCGCAGCGACATCTAGGTGGTAGTGAAGTCCGGAATGGACTCGTGGTCCTACGCCAGGCCAACGGAGGATAGAAGGGATGTGACAAGTTGCCTCGTCAGCCGCCTGGTGATCGGCATACACGCCGAGTTCGCCGAACGCCTCGCCGTGGTCGGTGCTGATCAGTACCGCAGTCTCCTCGAGGACACCCAGATCGTCGAGTTTGTTCATCAGTACACCGAGTGCATCGTCCGCGTAGCGCACGCCAACGTCGTAGCCGTCGAAGATGGCTTTGACCGCGTCCATAGAACTGGCGTCCCACGGTTGGCGAGGAGGGGGTGGCCCCCACTCGTCAGGTGTGAATCCCCAGGGTTCCTGTGCCGAATGGGGCCCTGCCAGTTGCCAGTTGCCGGCTCGCACCTCTTCGGTATGCCAGACCGGCACCGCGTCATTGGCGAACGGATTGCCGTATTCGTCCGGCACGTTGTACGGGGTATGCGGATCCCAGAGGTGAACGTGGAGGAACCAGTCGTCTGTCCTCCCACAACGTTCCAGCCAGTCGAGCGCCACAGGCACGACCTGATCGGCGCGCTCCGCGCCCATGCCACGCACGAGGTTCATTGCTTCCATGAACCCGTGGTTCCACCAGGTCGCCGAGTGCCTGAACGGAAAGCTCGAGATCGACGCCGTCTGCCAGCCGTTCCAGTAGAACGTGCCGGCCCACGAATCGAGCGCATATCGATCGAGAAAGCCACGACCCGCTCCCTCGCTGCGGAGTTCGGCACCGCTCCCGCCGTGATTCACCACACCATTGCGTATCCCGAACGTCCCCGTCATCAAAGCGGCACGGCTCGGTAGACACGGGACGTCGGAGGCGTAGACCCTTGCGAACCGCACCCCATCGGCTGCCACAGCGTCGATGTTCGGTGTTGTGACGCGATCGTATCCGTAGCAGCCGAGATGGTCGGCGCGAAGGGTGTCGATGTCCAGGTACAACAGGCGCATGGTTTCGTCTATCCAGCACGTCTCGGACTCCACGGCATCGTCTCACAAGTAGATGCTAGTGATCAGCCCTGGCGGTGTCCCCGATCGCACAGAACGGGTCGGATATCCGTTGTGGCTGATCGGTCCGTGAGGGACAGGTCGTTCGCAACTACGAACAGACCAACAGCAGCTTCTGATGGGCCCCCGTGAACCGGCAGTGCGGACTGCCGTTTTCAAGAGCAGTGTCGGAGGGGCGTTCACCCCGCCATCACCGCCTATTCTCCGTGGTGAAGTCCTGCTTCGGCTGCGTAGATCTCACGGACGATGGCGAACGGCGTCTTCCCATCGACCCCGGAGCGTAACCTCCAGGCGCAGAAACGCCGAGTCGCTGACCGTGTTGCACACCTCGACCGACACGACCGTGGCGTCGACCTTGCCTGTAGGGAACCGTTCCTCGTCGAGCGGAACCTGCCGTTCGCCAGCGGGGTTGTCGATCTGGAGGGTGGCGCCGACTGGCAATCGGGAGAAGCCCGTCGATGATCACGAGGGTCGCCCCGTTCTCTCCACTCTCAACCACGAAGGTCTGTGTTGGCATCGGAACGTGAAGCAGTTTCTCCGTCACAGCGGTCTCCTAGCATTGGTTCTGTCGCGGACTCTACAAAGACGATGTGACACCGGTCAGCCCAGCATCGGGTAGCCGCCGACGTAAGGCGGGATACCTCCCGGGTGCAGGCGGACCACGTTGGCCGAGTTCGCCACGACAGCGGGGTCACCGCCCTCGGCAGTTTCCCAGGCAGGCGCAGGGCAAGAGGATGCTCCCGCAGAATGTCGGAATGTGGAGCGCCAGGGCATCCTCCATTCAGGCACTGATTCAGGACGAGACCGCCGCCCGGGGCGGTAAAGATGATCCGAGTCGCCGCTCCAGTGACCTTGCGGAACACTTGCGTGTTTTCGTGCAGCAGACCGCACCGAAGCTGGTAGCAGTCTTCGGCCGAGAGACTCGTCGCAGGGTTGCCCGTGTCGAAGGCCTCGGCCGCGTAGTCGTCATACCAGTGCCTGTAGCGCTCCCCCACACCAGCCGTTGGCTCTCGAAGGACTCCGCATGTGTCCGGATAGTTAGGGCACCCATAACGGCCAGGGTCCAGGCCCCACCGCACACACGGCGTTAATCTCGTTTTCAAGGTGTTCGAGCATGGCTTCTTAGAAGTACTCCTCCTCGGTGCCGTCTTCAAACTCGACCACGCACTGATGGGTGCACATCATCGGGTTCATCCGACCATCTCTCCCGGGCTTCCGGAGGACCTGCCAACACGGTCGGGCCGGGGATGATCTCGATCACCGACATGCCTTCAACCCACGCTCCCGCTTTGGTGTGTCGCCGATCGTCCGCCGCCTTACGCCATCGCATCGGCTTGCCCACCTGGGCGACGTACTCGAGGCCCTCGTGTTCCCAGGTGATCTTGCGGGCCGCTATGGGAGTCAAGCCGCTCGCGCCCGTCGCTTGAACCAAACGACTCCGCCGACCACCGACACGGCCGCCAAACCCAGGAGCGGCACGGACGGTACCCTCGGGTGTCTGGGGAGGAGGGTACGGTCCACGAGATAGTCACCGACGGGCTACTGGAGATGCTCACCATCGAAACGTTGATGGCGTCGGGCTCCACGAAGCTGGAGCCACCACCCCCTCCTCCGCCGCCGTAGCCTCCGTCACCCCCTCCTCCGCCGCCGTAGTAGCCGGCACCGCCCCCACCACCGCCCCCTCCGCTGGGATCGTTGTCACAACAGCCTCCTCCGCCGCCGATGATGTAGGACCCACCACTCCCGGAGGTGCCGCTTCCAACACCGAATGGCCCCCCCGCACCGCCGCCGTTGCACTCGCCTCCGCCGCCACCCCATCCGCCGTAGGGGTAGCCAAGGGGTGTGTTCCCACCGGTACCAGTCACTCCGGGGCTGCAGCTACCTCCGTTGACTCCAGCGTTGCCGCCACCGCCGTAGGCCCCGCCGCCGCCTCCTCCGCCTCCTCCGACGATCCGTGCACAGCTCGAAGTCGCGCCACCTTCGGAGCAGGTCGAAGAGACCGGACAAACCCCCGCCGTCTCCGCCGGGGTTCTCGAGTCCTGCTTCCCCGGCGCCACCGCCGATGGCAACCTCGACGTACTCCGTGTCGCCAGGGGTAGTCGGAACATCAGCCGTGACCTGAGCGCCCATTCCGGCGGGCTGACTGCGAGGCACTGAGGTGCCTGAGGATCCGGCTGCGATCACGTGGATGCTGGTCACCCCATCCGGGACGGAGAATGTGTCATCTCCCGGGTTGGTGTAGGAGCACTCCGAGGGGGAAACCAACGTGCCGTTCGTACCGCACGGTGGGGATTCGGCACCTACGGGTGTCCCTGTGATAAGCGATCGAGCCGACGGCCGTGATAGGCGGAGCCAGAATCAGCGCAGTCGCCAGTCGCCACCCCTTCCAACGAGTCGAACGCAACTGACTCCTCCGCCTCCCGCTCCAGGCCGTAATCCTTCTAGACGGCCGCTGAACGGAAGGCTACGTCTGGGTGAACGTTTCGCGACGCAGACGAGAGCTTGGTACCCTGGCAGGGCGGCGTCGTCAGCGTGGACCGCTCTGCTGGGCGCCGGGATCTCATTGGGAGCGGTCTTCATCCCAAGGAGACTCCTATGCTTCCCACCTGTTTCACCTGTGGTGACGATCGCCTGTTCGGCGACGGCTATCTCGTCGAGACCCGCGACGGGCAGCTGATGACGATCCCGGTCTGCGACGCCTGTTCGCGACCGGCACGCCCAGCACGGGCGAGTCGAGTCCGGCTACCTCATCTCGGACAGGGTGGCGAACGGCCTTCCGCCCGTCGGAGTCGGATACCGAATCTGAGCCAGCTCCGCAGGGCTGCTCAGCGCCTCTCTTCAGGTGGCCCCACGTGGCGGACCCCGGTGATCTGGCCGGACCTCGTATCGACCAGGATCACCGGAGCCGCCTCGTAGGCCGCACGGACCGCCGAAGGACCAGGTACGGCGATGGGCGTGGGCCAGACCGGCGCATCCTCGAAGGCGCTCTCGAAGGCGGCCCGCTCAGTGACGCTCTCGGTGGCCCTCCGGTCCAGGAGGGCGTCCTGGCGCTCCCTGGCTCCTTCGACACCCCGGTCGATGAGCCACTGGAGTCCCCAGAACTCGGAGAGGTCGCTTGCTTCACTCGTCATGGTCTGGTCCCTTCTGTAGATCCGAACCGGAGTCGCCCTCGCCGCGCTAACAAACGGGAGCGACCCGGCCCGAGATTGCTATTCGACATACGACGTCGCTGCCACCGTGCCGGCCGAGCCGCCGGACGGCTTGATGGTGCTCTGGACCTGGTAGCACTCGAGGCCCCGGAAGGCCACGTTCTCGAACACTTCCACGAACGTCTCATAGTCGTTTGTTGCGTCGAGCAGCGAGTCCCGCACCACGCCCAGGTCGAGCCGACCGCCGTCGAGGAACTGGAAGGTCCCTTCGACGTACAGGAACCAGACCAGGTGAAGGCCGAGGTGCCCGTGGTCTGCCCGCCGGGCCACTGTCGGGGGGCTCCCGCGTCCCGGTCAGCACCGGGAAGAACTGATTCGGGATCGCCTGTTCCGCCCGTCCCGTAGGTTCCGGCCTTCAGGCCGTCCAGCGTCCAGATGACGTTGATGTTGCGGACCTTGAACCACTCGTCGATCTGTGCGTCGGTGATGGCGAAGCACGTTCGGTCGAGCCCGGCGTTGTCGTGGGCGGCCTCCCGAGCCAGGTCGGCACGGATGACGTCCTCGCGCCCAGTCCGGGAAGATCGCCGTGAAGCTGGCGTTCTTGGGGATCCGATGGCTGTAGAGGTACTGCGCCCTGAGCAGGTCGACGCTGGCCAGGATGTCCCTGGTTGCCCCGAGGTACTGCGCCGGCACGACCTGCTTCGAGTTGCCGGCGATCGGTCGTCAGCAGCTCCAGTTCGGCCTCCCGTGCGGACACGGCGATGGCCTGCTGAGTGTTCGCCGCCACCTGCTCGGGGGCGAACCGGCTCTCCATGTTGCCGAACTGCACCCGGGTCGGGATGGCGTTGACGTAGACGAGCTGCTCGGCCCCACAGGCCACGACCCAGACGGGCTTCGTGGCCCCGGCGGGGTTGGCGTCGGTGGCCTCCGTCCAGATGCCGACCGACGTACCCGGCACCGGTCGCCGTTCCCTGGAGGCTCGGGCACACCGATGTCGGGGGGCGTGACGAAGCGGACGCCACCTCGGGTCTGCCTGGAACGCCGGCAGTCCGTCGCGCAGCGGCCGGTCGGCGGTCGACCAGGTCGGCACGGCGTAGTCCACGTTCACGGGTAGGCAGATCGCCACCGGTTGCGACGAGCGCGCCGCTGGCGTCGTAACGCCCGAAGCGTTCAGACCGCACACCGCGTCGAGCTTTCGAGTGTTCGTCAGGGTGTCAGTCGGGTCGAGCTCGCCTCTCCTCGGGGTAGCTGCCACCGTGCCTGGAGCAATGGGCTGAACTCGCGCATCCGGCGATCCGCCCGGGGCCGAGCTTTCGCAAGCGTGTCGGCCATCAGCTCGCCGAGCTGCTCGGTTGATTCCAGCGGAGCGCCGGCAACCGTGTTGCCGCCCGAGACCGCCGCGGTGATGGCCACCGGCGAGGCCGACGGGACCCCCGCCGACGGGCTCGCCTGCGCTCGACCTGACATGGCGGCCATCCGGGAGACCATCCCGCCGGTTGCGCCACGAGGGGCGGAGGAGGCTGTCACGGCGTCCTCTTTGGCGGCCAGGTGAGCGTCGATCTCCTCGATCGTCTTCAAGGCGTCGGCGAGGAGTCGGCGACTTTCCGACTGTTCAGGGGTAGGGGTCATGGGGTCTCCCAGGTCTCGGTCACGGAACTCGACCGGGCGCTAAGACCCCGACGCCTGGACAGGCGGTCTATGCCACTCGCTGTCCTGGTCCCATTATCCGGGACGCGACGGCCCGGTCCAACGGGCCGACGGCGGATTCCTCGGAAAGTTTCGGCCCGTTTAGACATCGGGGAGCACCTGATGACAGCACACGCATCTGCCCTCCTGGCGGTCCGCCCACCGCTCGACCTCCGCGAGCTGGAATTCGCGGCGTAGTTCGAGTCGAGCGATCGCGAGCATCCATTGACGGTGGTAGCCGAGGCGATCGACGTGCCAGACGACCAGCGGACCGCGGCGCTCCTTGACGACCACCACGAGGTCTCGCTCGACCATCGAAGCGACCACCTTCCGGCACCACCGCTCCTTCAGTCCGAGCATCGGGGCGAGCTCGGCGTGAGCCAGGCCCGTCGACCGCTCTTCGAGGATCGCGAGGGCGCGGAGCTGCGTCGGACCGAGCCCGCGGCTCATCAGCGAGCCGCCTTCCTCGATCGACGCATGAGGCGACGCTCGCGCTCGGACTTACCGCCCCAGATCCCGAACTTGTCGTGGGTAACGACCACATGTTCCAGGCAGTGCTCGCGAACGACGCAACCCCGACATGCCTTCTTCGCGTCGATGGTGGACTCCCACGCTCGGGGTAGAACATCTCGGCGCCTGCGCCCCGGCACGCGGCATCGGCCATCCAGGCAGCTCGGTCGAAGAGCCGTAAGAACCTCGTCGCTGGTGTTTCCGAATCCGAGGCGGCGTTCGTCACCGTGAACGAGGGGGCGTGTAGAAGCGACTGTCGATGACGAAAGGCCCGACGCGCTTGCGGTATCCGTGTGGCGGCACCGGTCGCCTCCCGTCAGTCACAATTCGCGGGGGGATGTCTTTCGGGGACGGCTTCGAACGGTGCGTCAGGCGCATCGGCGGCAGCTCGCCCTCGGCGACGTGGAGCACGGTCCTCCCGGTCGCCTTCGATGCGAGGCTCTGGGCAACAAGAGCGAGCGAGATCACCCGGTCGTCGTGGGAGCCGGAGGCGTGGTCGATCCGGTAATTGCCCGGCTGCGTCTCCCGGAGGATGACGCTCGACAGTTCGTCGACGAGGTCGGCGTCGTCGGGCAGGTCGAGGAGCCGGTCGCGGAGCAGTCGGTAGAGCGTCAGTGCGAGCCGCCCAACGCTGGCCGACGAGAACGTGAAGGGCTCGACTCGGATCCCGTGCGAGCGGAGACGCTGGCTGACGTGGACGCTCTGCCACGGATCGACGATGAGTTTGCCCCGGTACTGGCGGACGGCCTCCCGGCAGTAGGTCTCGACGTCACCGAGGTCGACCGGCTTCGCCTTCGAGCCCTGCCAGACCTGCTGATGGTCGACGACGACCACGACGCCCTCGGGTCGGCGTTCGCTGTGGGCGATGGTCAGCACGGTCCGGTCGTTGACCAGCCCGACATCGAGACCGTGGACGTACCGGGTCCCCCGCCGAGGCTCGATCGGGCCACTGTGACCGACGCAGGCACGGACCTGCTCTGGGGTCGTGAGCCTGTCCTCCCCCGCCACCCAACGGTTCTCGTGAAGACGGGCGAACTGGCTTTCCGTCAAGAGCGATCGCTGCTCAGCGAGGACATCCTCGGAGACCCACGGGAGCGGTCCCGGTGTCTCGGAGACGCGCCACTGTCCGGACGTCTTTGCCTGCTCGAGGACCTTGTGCGACCAATGGGAGGGCGACCCGGCCGAAGTGAGGACGACGAGCCTGGAGTCCTCGACCTTGGGGAGGGCCGAGACGATCGCAGTCCAGACCCCGCGAGCGTTCGGGGTCTCGGGCCAAACGGCCAGCTCGTCGACGATCACCAGCCAGGGACGGAGACCGAAGCTGCTCGCCTCGTCGGCGGGGACGACCTGGACCGTCGAGATCCGCTCGCCGTCCTGGAGGAAGACGACACGGCGAGCTTCCACTTTGATCCTTGACCGGAGCGCTGGAGCACGGAGGATGAAGCCACGGACCGAGTCGAGGATCAGACCGGCCTGGTCGGCGTCGGAGGCGACGACGAACGAGGTCGCACTGATCGGGGCTTCGGTCAGGTGGAGGGCGACTGCGTAGCCAGCGGCGTCGGCCGTCTTTCGACCGCCTCGGGGGCGGGTGACGTAGTGGAGCCTGGGGCCGTCCGGATCGAAGACCGCTCTGGCGTCGGTCTTCTGAAACTCGGCCGCGGACTCCCCCCAGCGTCCGGGTCCGACCGGGAGAGCGCCGAGCAGGTCGTAGGCGACGGTCATCGCTCCTGACCCCGTTCGAGAGCGGCTCGGCCCTCGGCGAGCAGCGAGTCGAGCGAGTCCTCGAGCGGACCGGTCCGACCTGGGTGGAGACGGACGACCTCGGCAACCATGACCAGGAGCCGAGCGTGGGCGGTCGGCGAGAGACCGAGAGCGGACCGGCAGCGGGCGGCTCGGGCGGAGAAGCGTTCCAAGACCCGGACGGCCGGGCGCTCCTGGTGGTTCTCGTCGAGATGGCCGACCTCGTCGAGATAGGCCCGGACGGCTCGCTCGTCGGCCAGGGCTCGTGCGTAGGCCCGTCTCTCGTCGCCGTAGGCGCCTGTCCACGGGTAGTCGGCCGCTACCCGCTCGGCGACCGTCTCGACCTCCTTGGCGATGGTCTCGGACCGGTCTGCGGCGAAGACGCCGTGCTTGACGGCGGCACGGTTGCCACGCTCGAACGGCGGCCAGGCGTAGCCGCGAGCCTCAGAAACCACGGTGTACTCGACGCTCTCGGCCAACTCGGGACTCCGATTGGACCCTCGTACACGATCTATCCGCATCGTTTCGCCAGTTCAGCGACGGTGCGAGCAAAGCCGCCGGTTCGCGCTCTGGTCGTGCCAGGCTTTCGGTCATGGCGGTCTCAGGATGGGTGCAGCTCGGCGGCGTCGCACAGATCGCGGCGGCGATCGCCACGGTCGTTCTTGCTGGTGTCACCGCTGTGATGGCGAAGCGGACCCACGACGTCGCCAAGAAGACCGGTGGTCTCATCGAGGCGTCGACCCGAGAGGCGGCGGCGACAGAAGCACTGGCGATCGAGTCCAGGACCGACCGACAGCTTGCATGGCAGCCACAGCTGGAGCTGACCCAGTGGAACGAGTGGGAGGGCAACTTCTCCTGGGAGGTTCGCAACTCGGGGGCCGGTCCGGCCGTCCAGGTGGTCGCACTCGGCCGGCGGATCGAGAACGTCGGCACTTGGTACATCGGGCGGCACGGTGACCTCCGGCCTGGTGACAAGGAGCGGCGGCAGGTGAGCTTCTGGAAGAAGGGTGGGGGTCTCCACGCACCGTACGAGGGGTATGCCAGTACCTTCGATGCCGACATAGTCACGGTCGTCCTGCTGTGCTCCGACATCCTTGGTCGGCGGTTCCGATTCGGCTTCGTCAGGCCTCCCGGCCTGTCACCGGACGACATGTTCCTCCGCGCTCTCCCTGCGGAGATCTCCGTGATCACCGACGACCACCCGGCCCACACGGACTGGGCGGCCGAGCCGTTGATCTGGGGGTAGCGCTCCTCCGGCGGATCGCTCGCGATCGGCACCCCTCGCAGTAGGTCCGGCCCTGGTCCTCGAAGGCGAATCGGCAGCAAGGGTGGGCCGGGCCTCGATCGTCGGCCAGCCACGACTGCGATCCGCAGTAACGACACGGCGCAGGGTGGACTAGCTGGCTAGATCTCATCGCACTCCCAGCAGACCGGCGGCCATGCTTCGGTCGCATCGAGTCTCACGACGACGGCGGCGCGGCACTCCGGGCAGTACCTCGAACCCCAGTAGGCCTCGACGAGGTCAGAGCCGGTCGCTCCGCAGTGCACGCACCGAAGTAGCTCGACCAGCTCGTCGGTCCGATCGAAGAGGCTGTCGATCAGATCGGCGGGTCTAAGGCCGGAGCCGCGGACGACGAGGTCGCCGTCTTCGACGAGCACGGTCAGGCCGCTCCGTCTGGCGTGGTCGAGAAGCTCCTCGGCGTTCATGGCCGCTCCGTCTCTCGGCGAAGCTCGTACTCGCCCTTCGTGACGTCGACGGCGTCGGGGAAGTGTGAAGTGATGATCGAGGGTTCGGGTTCGCACTCAGTGAACGGATGGCCTGCGATCAGCTCCTGGCAGGTCCCGCATCTCGGACCGTCGTCCAGCTTCTCGTCAGATACCTCTCTCCCTCGGTGCCGCTTTACCTCGCGACTCCCCTGTTTCGCCTGGCCGATTGAGTCGATCGACTCTTTCCGATCGCGTTCCGCACCCAAACCTGTCTCGTTCCGGTTCGGATCTGAGCCGACGGAGTTTGGGTCGTTCGACTCGATCTTCTTCCGCCGTTCGAGGTTCACGATGCGATCGTGATCGACGATGAGGACCCGGCCTTCGGTCCCTTGGCGGAACGGCTCGATCTCTCGGAGGCGCCCCTTGAGGTACAGGCCTTCGATCGCTCTGTGGACCGCCTTACGGCTGAAGCGGGTGTCGGAAGCAAGATCCGTGAGCGTCCCGGTCCATTCGCTCGACCGCCACTCCGCCTGGATGGCCATCAGGTGCAGAGTCCAGGTCTCGACAGCGGAGAGTCGGCTCTCCCGGCCGATGGCACTCGTGGCGTACGGATCGACTCTCGTCCATCGCTTCACGCGACGTCCTCCGTCTCCGAGAGGCGAGATCGCCAGTCCGGACCCAGCTCCGACTCCGCTCGATCGACGAGAACACCGAGAAGGGCCCGCCAGCCAGCCGGAGACGGCTCAGGAAGCCGCTCAGGCAGCTCGACGCCGACCTCCGGTCTCTCGGCCGGGGCCGTCACGCTGTGGCTTCCTGGAGAGCTTCGAGGAACTGTCGGTAGAGCCGAGCGTTCTCTGGACGCGGCCGTACGTCGCCCCGCTCCCATCTGATCAGCGTCATCGGAGCGACGCCAAGCTCGTCGGCGCTCTCTCGGATGGAGATCGCGGCCCCTTCTCGGATCTCTCGGCAGATTGCGGGAGACGGCAGGCGCGCCGAGCGGATCTTCTCGACGAGATCGGAGAACCTGTCCTGGTCGGCGTCCACGCTCCGAAAGTACGGGACGATTCCGGTAAGAATACGTCTTCGTCGAAGTGGCCAGATAAGTGGATCCGCTTATACGTCCACGCTAGAGTCCGAGTTATGGCTACCTTTTCCCAACCACTCGCCGGAGGCTGGCAGCTCTATTACGACGTCGCCCAAGACCTCTACGTCCGGGTCCGCTTCGTCGAGCGAGAGAACGGCCGACTCGAACCGGTCGCGATGTACGTCGAGGGGGTCTCCCCCGACGTCACGCTCACCGGCAGGAAGGTCCGGAGCATCTCCCTCGGAGCGATGGAGGGGATCGTGAACGACACTCGCCGGGCCGAACTGGTCGAGGACATCGCAGACGAGGGTCCTGGGATGGAAAGGGCGACCGAGCAATGGCTGCGCACCTTAGGCAACGGTGTCCGAGATCCGGGCCCGGTCAAGTTCAGCCCGGAGGACATGATGAAGATCAGGAAGGTTCCGAAGAGGGAGCTTCGGCTGAGGATCCCGGACGACCCGAACGAATACCCCGAACACGTTCTATCGGCGCGTTGCCGACCTCTACAAGCGCCTGACGCGGAACGGCAGCCGCAAGCCAGCCCAGGAGATCTGGGAAGCGAACAAGGACCAGTTCATCGAAGTGACGACCGTCCACCGGTGGATCCGCGAAGCGAGGAAGCGAGAGAAGGATCGACCAGGGAGCACCGGCCTCGCGGCCGCCAAAGCAGGAAAGGCAGGATGACGATGGGCAAGAAAGACACGATGCGGTTCGCCTTCTACGGCAGGGTCAGCACCGAAGACCAGCAGGACCCGACGTCGAGCAAGCAGTGGCAATTGAGCCGGGCGACGAGCCTGATCGAGCCCCACGGCGGCTCGGTCGTTACGGAGTTCTTCGACGTCGGCCAGAGCCGGTCCCTTCCATGGAAGCGACGGCCCGAGGCGGCGAGGCTTCTCGCCGCTCTGAAACGTCCCGATCGCGGCTTCGACGCCGTCTGCGTCGGCGAACCGGCCCGAGCGTTCTGCGGTAACCAGTTCGGCCTGACGTTCCCTCTGTTCATCCACTATCAGGTCGAGCTATGGGTGCCCGAGATCGGCGGGAAGGTCGACCCCGGCAGCGACGCTCACGAGCTGATGATGGGTCTCTTCGGCGGCCTCTCGAAGGGCGAGCGGAACCGGATCAAGGTCCGGGTCCGGAGCGCGATGGCGAGCCAGGTGGCGACCGAGGGCCGCTTCCAGGGAGGGAGGCCCCCGTACGGGTTCACGCTGGCCGATGCCGGCGCGCACCCGAACCCGGCGAAGGCGGCCGACGGCAAACGTCTCCACCGGCTCGCGGTCGACCCGGTCGCCGCTCCGATCGTCAAGCGGATCTTCTCGGAGTACGTCTCCGGTGCCGGGATCGGCTCGATCGCCGAGGGCCTGAACCGCGACGGCATCCCCTCCCCCTCCGGCCACGACCCGGCGAGGAACCGCCACCGAGCCGGAGCGAACGGCGCCTGGGGAAAGTCGGCCGTCAGAGCGATCCTCGGCAATCCGAAGTACACCGGGAAGCAGGTCTGGAACCGCCAGAGGCGGTCGGAGGAGCTCCTCGACGTTGACGACGTCGCTCTCGGCCATCAGAGCAAGATGCGCTGGAACGACCGGGCCGACTGGATCTGGTCCGCCGAACCGACCCACGAGGCGATCATCACGCCCGAGCTATTCACCGAGGTCTCGTCGCAGCGCTCTGTCGGCGAGCACCGCCGGACTGTCGTCAAGCCCCGGAGACGGCACACCTACGCGCTGACGTCGCTGGTCCGGTGCGGGATCTGCAATCGGCGGATGTCTGGGTCGTGGAACCACAACCAGGCCCACTACCGGTGCGGCTGGTCGGCCGAGTACGCCGGAGCGACCGGGAAGCATCCGAGCTGGGTTTACCTGAAGGAAGCGGAGGTCACGGCGGCGCTCGACGAGTGGCTCCTCCGGCACTTCGACCCGGAGAACGTCGAGGCGGCCGTCGAGGCGATGGCGGCCGCTCAGGAGCCGGACAACGCCGGAGCAGCCCGCGCGGAGGCGGCGAGGCGGAAGCTCAAGGAGTGCGACGAACGGCTTCGGAAGTACCGGAGCGCCCTCGAGGCCGGAGCCGACCCGGCGATCGTCGCTGGCTGGATCAAGGAGTCCGAGGCGGAGCGGCTCACAGCCCAGATGGAGCTGTCCGAGACGGTCTCCGAGGAGCCTCTCAGCGAGGCGGAGATCCGCTCTCTCGTCTCTCTGGTCAGGAAGAGCCTGACCGGCCTCAGCGAGGCCGATGCGAAGGCCAGGAGGGCCGTCTATCAGGAACTGGGTCTGCGTCTGACGTTCCATCCTGAGCGCAGAACGGTCGAGATCGAGTCTCGACCGACTGCGTGTACTAAGGAGAGTGTCGGAGGGGGGACTTGAACCCCCACGCCCTTGCGGGCACTAGCCCCTCAAGCTAGCGCGTCTGCCTATTCCGCCACTCCGACGAAGTGGCTCCGGTCTCGCGACCGGGGCGCCTGGCATGGTAGCGCGACCTCGACCCACCCTCGGTACCTCTCCGTCGGCGTCCCTAGGACTGCCGGTTGGTCGGCCCCGGCTTCAATGTGGTCCAGAGACCCACGTTCCACATGATCCCGTCGACCGACGGGTTGTACGTCACGTTGGCCACCTGGACCCCGTTGGCCTCGAGACCCGGCTCGGCGAAGAGGGGCAGACCCACCATCTGGTCCCACAGCTGGTCGTCGATCTGCCCGTAGATGGCTCCACCGGTCACGGGGTTCAATGCCTGGGCCGCCTGCACGAACAGCTGGTCCACCTGGGGGTCGTCAAAGTTGCTCCAGTCTTCGGTGCCGGCCGAGCCGGCTGGACCCTGGGCGTCCGAGTACCAGGCGTCGGTCTCGGTCAGGAAGGGGCTGGACACCCTGGTGACCAGGGCCATGTCGTAGGAGTTCTTGGCCGCTGCGGCGGCCAGGGCGGTCGGGCCGTCCTCGGGAATGATGGTCACCGCTATCCCCACGGCGCGGAGTTGGGCGGTGATCTCATCCGCCACCCCCATGATCCACGGGTCGCCGGTCTCGACGGCCATGCGCAGGGACAGCGGGTCGCCGGTGGAGTCGACGTACATCACCGGCCAGGTTCTCGTGGAACCCGATCGATCGGAGCAGGCGGTCGGTGGTGTCCAGATCCCTGGCGCTGTACTCGCCGGCGGCCGACGACTCGGTGTACTGGGTCAGGGCCGGTGTGGCCAGATGGTCCTGGTTCACCACCAGGTCGGGTTCGATCGAACCGAACGTCCGGGCCAGAAGATCCGTGCGATCGATGGCGTGGGCGATGGCCTGCCGGGCTGCCGTCCGGTCCATCACCGGCGACGTCACGTTGAAGTCGAGGTCCAGCAGCCGCAGCGACGGCCGGACCGTGCTCTGGGTGTTGGGCTTGGACGTGACCGCACCCAACGACGTGAGATCGAAGTCCGTTGGTTGGGCGGCCGCATGGTTGCCCGCGGCCAGTGTGGACGTCCAAACGGAGGACGACGGCGCCACGTTGACCGTCACCCGATCCAGCACGGCCGGCGTCCCCCACCATCGGGGGTTTCGTACCAATACCGCACTTCCGAACGGTGAGACGGATCGTACGATCATCGGTCCGGCGGACAGATCCACGGCCGGGTTGAAGGCATCGAATCCATGGTTCCACCCCACCTGTCGGGCGATGTGGGCCGGCACCATGTGGTCGAACAGGAGGCGCCAGTCCGTATAGGGGGTGGCGAAGGTCACCGTGACGGTCTTGCCGCCGTCACTGGGCACCACCGAGGACACGTCCCGGTAGCCCAGGGTCGACGCTACCTGGTCGGGCTGGCCGTTGACGTCGACGCCGTCGCCGCGTTGTGACAGCCATGCGTAGATGAAGTCGTCGGCACTCACCGGGACGCCGTCGGACCACACGGCGTGGGGATTGATGACGTACTGGATGATGAGCGGAGTCGTCGATGTGGCCTCCACGCTCACCAACAGGTCGGTGTTGACCTGAGGGACCAACTTGGGGTTGATGATGTACGCACTGGGGAGCACCGAGGTCAACAATGCCGGCGTGGTCGAAGCCGCCCCCGCCGGAGTGTTGGGGTTGAATCCCGACCATGACCGGTCGAACTCGACCGTGGTCGCACCCCCGGTGCCCGGCACCAACGGTGATGTGTTCTGCGCGTCGACCTGGCTGATCCGGTGCGATCCCACATGGTCGACGATGGCCACCAGGCCGATGATCACGATGATCACCAGGGGAAGGGTCCACCGGGCGCGGTGCCGTCGCCACAGCGAAGCGATCCGGGGACGGCGCGCGACGTGCTCGGCGCCGTGCGGAGTCACTGCAGACGAAGGATGAGTATGAGGTTGGTGAAAGCGAAGATCACGGCCACCGTGACGGTGATGCGGTCGAGATTCTTCTCCACCACGGTCGATCCGGCCGCGGCCGTGCCCACCGATCCACCGAACATGTCGGACAGGCCGCCACCCTTGCCGCTGTGCATGAGGATGAGGAAGATCAGCGCCAGACTGGCCAGAATCTGCAGTACGACGATTATTGCGGTCAGCACGGACCCTTCCTCCTTTCCTCCGAGATCGTCGGAGACGCTACCAAACTCAACCGAGGGAGCGTGCCGCGGCCCGGATCACGCCGAGGAACGTACCTGCCTCCAGGCTGGCGCCACCGACCAGGGCGCCGTCGATGTCCGTGCCGCGCAGGAGATCTTCGCTGTTCTCCTCGTTCACCGATCCCCCGTACTGGATGCGAATCTGGGCCGCGGCCTCGGCGTTGGAACAGTTTCCGACCACCTCACGGATCCACTGGCACGCCTCTTGGGCGTCCTCAGGCGTGGCCGCCTCACCCGTTCCGATGGCCCAGAGGGGCTCGTAAGCGAGGACCAGTCCCCCGACCGCCTCGGGGGCCATCCCCTCCAGAACCGCGGTCACCTGACCGGTGAGGCGATCCTTGGTCAAGCCCGTCTGTCGTTCTTCGGTGGTCTCCCCCACGCAGCAGATCGGCGTCATGCCGTTGCGCATCACCGCCCTGGTCTTGGCTCGCACCACGTCATCGGTCTCACCGAACAGGCGTCGCCGCTCGGAGTGGCCGACGATCACGTACTGCACGTGCAGCTTGGCCAACATCAGAGGGCTCACCTCACCGGTGAAGGCCCCGGAGTCCTCCACCGCGGTGTTCTGGGCCCCGAGCGCCACCGGAATGCCTTCCGGCTCGATGACCGACTGCACCGTGCGCAGATCGGTGAACGGGGGGTGGATCGAGATCTCGAGTTGGCTGACATCGCCGGGCTGCAGGCGGAGCCCGAGGTCGCGTACCGCATGCAGGGCCTCGTGATGGTCGAGGTTCATCTTCCAATTGCCGCTGATGAGCGGGCGGCGTCCGGACCCGGTTCCTCTCACCGGGGGGTTGCGCTCCGCGGAGGTCGGCCCCTGGCACCGGGAGCGTTGGGCGCGGCCCGGAGGGCGGCCAGGCCGGGCAGGTCGCCGTACTCGAGGAGTTCGAGTGAGGCACCGCCGCCGGTGGAGATGAAACTGATCTCTTCGGCCAGACCCAGCGCGTCGACGGCGGCCGCACTGTCGCCGCCCCCGACCACGGTGAATCCCTTGCACTCGGCCATGGCGTGGGCCACCCCGGCCGTACCGGCGCTGAAGCGGCTGTCTTCGAAGGCGCCCATCGGGCCGTTCCACAGCACGGTGCCGGCCGAGGCGATCGCTTCGACATACGTAGCCACGGTGTCCGGCCCGATGTCGAGACCCTGCCAGCCATCGGGCACCTCATCGCCCACGGTGCGGACCTCTCCCCCTGTGCAGTCGCACCCGAAGTCGGCGCCCGGTTCGAGGACCACGATGTCGGTCGGTAGGAGGATGGGCTTGCCCATGCGGAGAAGGGCGGCGCACTCATCGACTCGGTCCCGGTCGACCAGCGAAGCGCCCACCGCGTGTCCGGCCGCGGCCAGAAACGTGAACGCCATGCCCCCACCCACGATGAGCGCGTCCACCCGACCCAGGAGGGACTTCAGTACGCCGAGCTTATCGGCCACCTTGGCTCCTCCGACGACGGCTACGAAGGGACGCTCCGGAGTGCCGAGGAGCTCTCCCAGGGCCTCGATCTCGCGCTGAAGGAGGAACCCGGCGGCACTGGGCAGTCGGCTGGGTGGACCCACCACCGAAGCGTGCTTTCGATGCGACACCCCGAAGGCGTCGTTCACGTAGGCGTCGTGTCCGTTGATCAACTTCTCGACGAACGTCGGATCGTTGGCCTTCTCGCCCGGGTCGAATCGGAGGTTCTCCATCAACTCCACCTGGGGTGCCAGTCGCGACAGCTCCTCCCGCACCGGGCCCAGTTCGAACCGCGTGTCAGGTGCACCCGAGGGTCGTCCGAGATGCGTGCAGGCGGTAACACTGGCCCCTTGGTCCAGCAGGTACTCCAAGGTGGGCAAAGCGGCCCGGATGCGGAAGTCGTCGGTCACCACGGTCGGCTCCCCGGCACAGGAGCGGAGCGGCACGTTGAAATCAACCCGAACCAGAACGCTGGCCCCGTCGAGATCGGGAAGGTCTCCGAGCAGCGGTAGACCTTCCAGTAGTGGGTTCGCTTCCTTGCTGGTCATCCCCGTATCTCCCCTCGTACCACCCATGATGTCATCTCGCCCCGTCAGCGGCCTGATCCGCCGACGACCAGGGACAGGTCCACCAGTCGATTGGCATACCCCCACTCGTTGTCGTACCAGCCATGGACCTTGACCAGGGTGATCCCCGATGCCGACGGCATGACCATGGTCAAACCGGCGTCGAACGTGCACGATGCCGGGCTCCCGACGATGTCGGACGACACGATGGGGTCTTCGGTGTACACGAGTACCTTCGACAGCGGCCCGGTCGAGGCTGCCGCAGCGAAGGCCGCATTGACTGCTTCGGTCGAGACGGATCCGGGGATCACCGCGGTGAAGTCGGTGATCGAACCGTCCGGTACCGGAACCCGCAGCGCACTCCCGTCCAGTCGGCCCTTCATCGACGGCAGGACCAGACCGGTGGCCCGAGCCGCACCGGTGGACGCCGGGACGATGTTGATGGCGGCGGATCGGGCCCGGCGGAGGTCCTTGTGCGGGAGGTCCAGAAGGTTCTGGTCGTTGGTGAAGGCGTGCACGGTGGTCATCATCCCGCTCTCAATGCCGAAGGCATCATCGAGGACCTTGACCATGGGGACGAAGCAATTGGTGGTGCAGGAGGCATTGGAGACGACGAAGTCCTTGGCCGGATCGAACTCCTGGTCGTTCACGCCGATGACGAACGTGGCGTCGACGTCGGCCGCCGCGGTGGAGACGATGACGCGGCCCGCGCCGGCCTCGAGGTGCGCGCTGGCGGTGGCTCTGGTGGTGAACAGTCCGGTCGACTCCACCACCACCTCGACGCCGAGCTTGTCCCACGGCAGCGCCTTGGGGTCCCGTTCGGCCAGCACGGCAATGGGCCCGGAGTCCAGCAGATGGTCGAATCCTCGCACGGCGATGTCGCTGTCGAACCGGCCATGGGTGGAGTCGTAGCGCAACAGGTGGGCCAAGGTCTCGGCCGAGGTGAGATCGTTGATGGCCACGACCTCGACGTCCGCCCCCAAACTCCGGGCCGCCCGCAGATAGTTGCGGCCGATGCGCCCGAAACCGTTGATACCGATCCGTACGGTCATTGCCTGTGTGCCTCGCTCTTCACTGTTCCGTGCGTTGCCACCGCACGCTTCTTGTCCGACTGCTGCCCCTCCAACGAACGGAGAACGGCGCCTAGGCTAGGACATCGCGGTGGCTGTGGTCGTCATCCGAGCAGATCGGAGAGGGTTGACGCCAGTTTTGCCGGGTCGTGGGCGAGTCCGTTCGGCCTGGCCAGCGGCGTGTCCACGACCTGTCCGGGGGCGTCACCCAGGGCCATCGAGGTCGTGTCGCAGACGGTCAGGTCGACCGAGATACCGTGGGCGACCAGGGCCGCGACGTGCATGCTCACGTCGAAACCCTCGGTTTCGGGTACCTGGGGACGGAGGTTGCACACGTAGATCTTCCGTCGCTCCGGACCGCCTGATCCCCTCACGGACCTGGGGGACGGCGATGGCAGCCAGTACGCTCGTGAACAGCGAGCCCGGGCCCAGGATGATCTGGTCGGCGTGCTCCAGGGCCTCGATGGCGGCGTCCGGCGCCGGCGGATCGGAAGGCACCAGCGACACCCGGCGGATGTTGTCGGTGGCCATGACGGCCACCTGACCGGCCACCGGGCCCCCGTCGGCCTCGGCTTTCAACACCACCGGATCGGTGGTGGCCGGAAGCACCCGGCCCCGGATTCCGAGCAGGCGACACGCCTCGTCCAATGCCGCCACCGAGTCGTTGGTGCCGTCGAACAGACCGGCCAGAATGAGATTCCCGAGCGCGTGTCCGGCCAACTCCTCTTCGCCGAACCGGTACTCGAAGGCCGCGGCCAGAAGGGATCCCGGTTCGGCCATGGCCACCAGGCACTTGCGGAGATCGCCCGGCGGAATGATGGGCAAGAGCTCGCGGAGCCGGCCCGACGACCCCCCGTCGTCGGCTACCGACACGATGGCCGTGGTCCGGTCGGTGTAGGTGCCCACGGCCCGCAGCGTGGCGGCCAGGCCGTGCCCGCCCCCGATGGCCACCACGGCTGGCACCGCCTCCACCGCCGTCCCCTCGCCGACGCTGGCTCAACGGTCGACGTCCCGGTGGAAGACGGTGGTCGGGCATGCCGTGATCGTCGAGCCGGCGGGCCAGCTCCTCGGCCAGCACCACCGACCGGTGGCGTCCGCCGGTGCACCCCATGGCCACCGTCAGATAGGACTTGCCCTCGCGGATGTAGGCCGGGATCAGCATGGTGAGGAGCTCGTCCAACTTGGTCAGGAACTGGGTCGTCTCGGGCCGGTCGAGGACGAACTTCCGCACCTCGGGCTCGAGGCCGCTGTGGCTGCGCAGCGCCTCGTCCCAGTAGGGGTTGGGCAGGAACCGGCAGTCGAACATCAAGTCGACGTCACGGGGAGCTCCGTGCTTGAACCCGAACGAGACGATGGAGGTCTGCATCGTGCTTCCGGCTTCTCCTTCGCCGAACACCTCCATCAGCCGTGTCCGCAGCTGGTTGCTGTTGAGCTCGCCGGTGTCGATGACCAGGTCGGCCCGATCACGCAGTCCGCTGAGCAGGTGCCGCTCGTCGGCGATGGAGTCCATGACGCCCCGGGCGGCCTGCGGGTGACGCCGCCGGGTGCCTTCGAACCGTCGGATCAGCACGTCGTCGGCCGCGTCCAGGAACAGGATCCGGACCCGGTTCCGGCCCGCCTCGAGAGCGTCGACCGCCGGCAGCACGTCATCGAGATCACCTCCGCCCCGACCGACCACGAGCGCCACCCGCTCCAGCTCCGAGCCCGTGCCGTCGACGAGCTCGGACACCTTGGAGATCAGGGCCGACGGCATGTTGTCGATCACGAACCAGCCCAGGTCCTCGAGCGTGGCCCCGGCCGTGGACCGGCCCGCGCCGGACATGCCGGTCACCACCAGGTATTCGCTCATCGTCTCACCTCCGCCTGCCGGTCGGTCGGCCCGCTGCCGGGCCTGCGGCGTGTGCAGGCGCTCGAATACCGATGCACCCACGTCAGCCGGTAACCACGATAGGCCCATGAGCTCCTCGCGGGATAGGTCCCGCAGGGCGGCCAGGCCTCCGAACTGCTCCAACAGGCGTTCCCGGCGCTTCGGGCCGAGCCCGTCCACGCCGTCGAGGACCCCCATGGTCATGCGTTTGCCCCGGAGCGTGCGGTGGTACGAGATGGCGAAGCGGTGGGCCTCGTCGCGGAGCCGTTGGAGCAGGTACAGGCCGTCGGACTGCCGGGGCAGGCGGATGGGCTCGGAGCTGCCGGGCCGGTAGATCTCCTCGAAGCTCTTGGCCAGGGAGGCGATGGGGATCCGCCCGCCCAGCTCCAACCGCTCCAGCACCTCGACCCCCACATTGAGCTGACCCAGTCCTCCGTCGAGCAGGAGCAGTTGCGGAGGGTAGGCGAACCGGCGCTTGGTGACTGCGGGCGCCCCGTCCGGGTCTCCGGCTCCGGCCCGACTCCTCGGAGAGCAGGGACGTCAGGCGACGGGTGAGGACCTCCTCCATGGCGGCGTAGTCGTCGTTGCCGGGCACGGTGGCCACCCGGAAGTGCCGGTACTCGCTCTTCTTCGGGAGTCCGTCCTCGAACACCACCATCGATCCCACGTAGTCGGTGCCCTGCAGGTGGCTCATGTCGTAGCACTCGATGCGCAGCGGGGCCTCGGGGAGCCCCAACTCCTTCTGCAATGACTCGAGGGCCCGGGCCCGGCTGTTGTGGTCCGATGTCCGGTGGAGCCGGTGGCGGACGAAGGACTCCCGGGCGTTCTGCTCCACCGTCTGGAGCAGGGCTCGCTTCGATCCCCGGAGGGGAACCCGGACCGCCACCGGCCCGCTCCGGCGTCGGTCAGGTACTCGGTCACCGCCTCGATGTCCTCGGGCATGGTCGGGACCAGCACCTGGCGCGGCACCCCGGACGCGGCGTCGGCATAGACGTCGACCAGGATCCGTTCCATGAGCTGGCCGTCGGTGAGGTCCTCGACCTTGTCGACGAACATGGCCAGGCGCCCCACCACCTTGCCGGACCGGACGTGGAAGATCTGGACGGCCGCCTCCAGCTCGTCCTGGGCCAGGCCGACGACGTCGAGGTCCTCGCGGCTGGCCATCTCCATCTGGCGGACCGCGTCGGCGGCCCGCACCGCCTCGAGCTTGTCGCGGAGTGTCGAGGCCCGCTCGAACTCGAGCGCCCGTGAGGCCTCGAGCATGGCCTGTTCGAGGCCCCGCTCCAGCGGCCCGGTGTCCCCGCCCAGGAAGGAGATGAGGTCGGCCACCAACCGGTCGTACTCCTCCCGCTCGACCTCGCCCCACGCAGGGACCCGAACAACGTTCGATGTGGAAGAGGAGGCACGGGCCGACCGAGCCGCTGGTGGCGCCGGAGCTTGTTGTCCGAGCAGGTCCGGACCGGAAACGACCGCAGGAGGAGGTCGAGGGTCTCGCGGATCGCCCCCACGTTGGGGTAGGGCCCGAAGTACCGCACACCGGTGCGTTTGCGCCCCCGGACCACGGCCGGACGCGGCCACTCGTCGTTGACGGTCACGGCCAGCCACGGATAGCTCTTGTCGTCCTTCAGCCGGACGTTGTACCGGGGTTGGAACTGTTTGATCAGGTTGTGCTCGAGCAGGAGGGCCTCGGACTCCGAGTCCACCACCATCCACTCGACGTGGTCGGCCTGATCGACCATCTGGGCCGTGCGGGGAGCCAGACCGGCCGGGTCCTGAAAGTACGAGTGGAGGCGTTGGCGCAGCGATTTGGCCTTCCCGACGTACAGCACCCGGCCGTCCCGGTCGACGAACTGGTACGAGCCGGGGGCGTCGGGGATCGTGCCTGGGAGGGGTCGGGTCACCACCCCTCCAGTGTGCCGTGCCCGGTCCGGTGTCCATGCACCGCACCGTGGGGCCGGCCCCGGCCTAGAATGACTCCACGCCGGCCTGGTTTCCGGCGACATCTACCGCTCCGGGGCCGACAACCCCGCGGATGGGCGACCAGGCTGTCCCCGCCGGCCACACCGGAGCGCCTCCACAAGGGGGTCATACCCAACATGCTCCGGCTACAGACGGCACTTCCCGACCGCTACACGACAGCGGAACCGGCTGAACTGGCCGCGTGGATCGAACAGGCCAAGGCCGAGCTCGGTCCCCGCCTGGTGGTCCTCGGCCACCACTACCAACGGGACGAGGTGATGGCGTGGGCCGACGCACGGGGTGACTCCTTCGGGCTCTCACGCATCGCCGCCGACCAGACCGAAGCGGAGTTCGTGGTGTTCTGCGGCGTCCACTTCATGGCCGAGTCGGCGGACATCCTGACCGGGGACCATCAACAGGTCATCCTCCCCGACCTCAACGCCGGGTGCTCGATGGCCGACATGGCCGACATCGACTCGGTCGAGGAGGCCTGGGAGTCCCTGGCCGCGGTGACCGACGTCAGCCGGGTGATCCCGGTCACCTACATGAACTCCGCCGCCTCCCTCAAGGCCTTCGTGGGCCGCCACGGCGGGGTGGTCTGCACGTCGTCGAACGCCCGGGCCGTGCTGACCTGGGCCCTCGGGCCCGACGAGACGGTCGGAGCCGCGGCGACCAGGTCCTGTTCTTCCCGGACCAGCACCTGGGCCGCAACACCGGGTTCGAGCTGGGCTACACGGCCGCCGACATGGCGGTGTGGAACCCGAGGCTGGATCGGGGCGGGCTGGACGACGCCACGCTCAAGACCGCCACCCTCCTGCTGTGGAAGGGGCACTGCTCGGTCCACCAGCGGTTCACGACCGGCCAGATCGACTCCTTCCGGGCCGATCACCCCGACGGCATCGTGGTGGTCCATCCCGAGTGCGCCCACGAGGTGGTCGACGGCGGCCGATCTGGTGGGGTCCACGGACTTCATCATCCGGGCCGTGGACGAGGCGCCGGCCGGCTCGGTCCTCGGGGTGGGGACGGAGATCCATCTGGTCAAGCGGCTCGACGACGAGACGCCGGACAAGACCGTGGTCTCGCTGGACCCGCTGGTCTGTCCGTGCTCGACCATGTTCCGCATCGACGCCGCCCATCTGGCCTGGGTGCTCGAGGGTCTGGTGGACGGCGAGGTCCGCAACCGGATCACCGTGGACGAGGACACCGCGGCCTGGGCCCGGGTGGCCCTCGAGAGGATGTTGGCCACCACCTGATCACTCTCTCGCACCGGCCGGGTCGCGTGTGCCGGCAGCCCTTGGGATAGGTGACGTCAGGGGGCCGCACCCACCGCGGCGCGGCGGGTGGATTGGTGGCGCCGGCCCCGTTGGCCGACGGGACCTTCCGTGCCGTCCCGTCCTTCGTGCGCCCACCGCCTTCACAGTGGTGGCGGCCTTGGACCGCGATGGTGCGGCCTTGGACCGGGACGACGCGGCCTTGGACCGGGGCGGTGGCGGCCTTGGACCGCGATTGGTGCGGCCTTGGACCGGGCCGACGCCGCCTTGGCCCGTCCCGGCGCGGCCGCCCGGGGCCGTTTGATGCCGAGCAGCGGGGCCAGCACCTCGCCGGTGTAGCTGCCGGGCGCCGCAGCCACCTCCTCGGGGGTGCCCACCGCCACGATGGACCCGCCCCGGTCCCCGCCTTCGGGTCCGAGGTCGATGATCCAGTCGGCACTCTTGATCACGTCCAGGTTGTGCTCGATGACGATGACGGTGTTGCCCTGGTCGACCAGTCGGCTGAGCACGTCGAGCAGTTTGCGGACGTCGTCGAAGTGGAGGCCGGTGGTCGGCTCGTCCAACACGTAGAGGGTGTGCCCGGTCGATCGCCGGCTGAGCTCGGAGGCCAACTTGACCCGCTGGGCCTCGCCACCCGACAGGGTGGGGGCCGGCTGGCCGAGTCGGATGTAGCCCAGGCCCACGTCGACCAGGGTCTGGAGGTGGCGGGCGATGGGCGGCTGGTGGGCGAAGAAGCCGAGCGCCTCCTCGCACGACAGCTCGAGCACGTCGGCGATGGTCTTGCCCCGGAAGGTGACCTCGAGCGTGTCGCGGTTGTACCGGGCCCCCTGGCACACCTCGCACGGTACGTAGATGTCCGGGCAGGAAGTGCATCTCGATGCGGATGGTGCCGTCGCCGGAACAGGCCTCGCACCGGCCGCCCTTCACGTTGAAGGAGAACCGGCCCGGCTGATAGCCCCGGACCTTGGCCTCCTGGGTCTGGCTGAACAGCCTGCGGATGTGGTCGAACACACCGGTGTAGGTGGCCGGGTTGGACCGCGGCGTCCGGCCGATCGGGGCCTGGTCCACCTCCACCACCTTGTCCACGTGGGACACGCCCCGGATGGTCCGGTGGACGCCGGGCAGGGATCTTGGCCCGGTGGACCTGCTTGGCCAGCGAGCGGAGCAGGATGTCGTTGACCAGGGTCGACTTCCCCGAACCGGAGACGCCGGTGACCGCGACCAGGCGGCCCAGGGGGAACTCGGCGTCGACGTCGTGCAGGTTGTGCTCGCGGGCCCCCTCGACGATCAGGGAGTCGCCGCTGCCCGGGCCGCCGGACGGCCGGGACCGGGATGGACTTGGCCCCCGAGAGGTACTGCCCGGTCAGCGAGTCGGGATTGGACTCGAGACCGCCCGGCCCGGTCACCGGTCCCGAGTGGACGATCCGCCCGCCGTGCTCCCCCGCCCCCGGCCCCACGTCGACCACGTGGTCGGCCACCCGGATGGTCTCCTCGTCGTGCTCCACCACGATCACCGTGTTGCCGAGGTCGCGGAGGCGCTTGAGCGTCCCGATGAGGCGCTTGTTGTCCCGCTGGTGGAGGCCGATGGACGGCTCGTCGAGCACGTAGAGCACGCCCACCAGGCCGCTGCCGATCTGGCTGGCCAGTCGGATCCGCTGGGCCTCACCCCCCGACAGGGTGGCGGCCGACCGGGCCAGGGTCAGGTAGTCGAGGCCCACGTCCAACAGGAACTGCATCCGTCTCCCGCACCTCGCGGAAGACCCGGTCGGCGATGAGATGGTCGCGGTCGGACAGGTCGAGCGAGGCCACCACGTCGACGGCCCGGCCGATGGACAGCGAGCACAGGGCGAAGATGTTGTAGCCCCCCACGGTGACGGCCAGGGACTCGGGACGCAGGCGGGCCCCGCCGCACTCGGGGCAGGGCACCTCGCGCAGGTAGCCCTCGAGGTTGTCCCGCTGGAATTCGGAGTCGGCCTCGGTGTGCCGGCGCTGGAGCCACGGGACGATGCCCTCGTAGGTGGTGTGGAAGGAGCGCTGGCGGCCGTAGCGGTTGCGGTACTTGAGATGGACCTGCTTCCCACCCGTCCCGTAGAGGACCAGCTTCTTGTCCGCCTTCTTCAGCTTCTCCCACGGGGTGTCGAGCGAGAACCCGCCCGAGTTCGGCCACGGCCGCCGCCATACGGTTGAAGTACTCGCCCCGGGCCCCGGACCACGGGGCCAGGGCCCCCTCGGCCAGGGACTTGGTGGGGTCCGGCACGACCAGGTCCGGGTCGACCTCGAACCGCGTGCCGAGGCCGGTGCAGGCCGGACAGGCCCCGTAGGGCGAGTTGAAGGAGAAGTTCCGGGGCGAGGGGTCCTCGAAGCTCAACCCGCAGAAGGTGCAGGCCAGGTGCTGGCTGAAGGTGATGGCCTCCTCCTCGGTGCCGTCGGCGTCGACCACCACCACCTCGGCCACCCCCTCGGCCAGGGACAGGGCGGTCTCGAGGGACTCGGTCAGCCGGCGCCGGATGTCGTCCCGGCGCACCAGACGGTCGACGACCACCTCGATGGTGTGCTGCTCGTAGCGGGCCAGGTCGAGGTCGGCCGCGGTCGGCCAGCTCCACCATGGCGCCGTCCACCCGGGCCCGGGCGAACCCCTGCTTGGCCAGGTCGTCGAGGAGGGCGCCGTACTCGCCCTTCCGGCCCCGCACCACCGGGGCCAGGACCATGAACCGGGTCCCCTCCTCCATGGCCAGGATCCGGTCGACGATCTGCTGTGGGCTCTGGCGGGCCACCGGTCGGCCGCAGTTGGGGCAGTGGGGCTTCCCGATCCGGGCGTAGAGGAGGCGCAGGTAGTCGTAGACCTCGGTGACCGTGCCCACCGTCGACCGCGGGTTCCGGGAGGACGACTTCTGGTCGATGGAGATGGCCGGCGAGAGCCCCTCGATGAAGTCGACGTCGGGCTTGTCCATCTGGCCCAGGAACTGCCGGGCGTAGGCGGACAGCGACTCCACGTACCGACGCTGGCCCTCGGCGTAGATGGTGTCGAAGGCCAGCGACGACTTGCCCGAGCCGGACAGCCCGGTGAACACGATGAGCCGGTCGCGGGGCAGGTCGAGCGAGACGTCCTGGAGGTTGTGCTCGCGCGCGCCCCGCACCACCAGTCGATCGGCCATTGGGTGAGGATACCGGGGTGGGGAGGTGGTCCCGCCCGTCAGGGTTCGGCCAGGGCCTCGACGTCGGCGGTGTCCCCGCTGAGCACCGGCGAACCGTCCACCGGGTCCCGGACCAGCAGGGAGCGGAGCTCGGCGATCTCGTCTCGCAGGAGGGCGGCCTCCTCGAACCGGAGCTCCTCGGCGGCCCGGTTCATCTCGGCGTCGAGCCGGTGGATCAGGCTGGACAGCTCGTCGGCGTCGGGACCCAGTGCCTGGGCCATCTCGGCCGCCACGGCCCGCGGGTCCACGCCGCCGGGGCGGCCCTTCCGGCCCCGACCGCCCGGACGGTGCGCTCGTTGGCCCCCGAGGTGATGGCGGCCGAGCCCCCGCCGTCGCCCCGCACCCGCTCGAGGATGTCGGTGACCGACTTGGAGATGGTGCGGGGGTCGATGCCGTGGGCCTCGTTGTAGGCGATCTGGCGGGCCCGGCGGCGCTGGGTCTCGCCGATGGCCGCGGTCATGGAGTTGGTGATGGTGTCGGCGTACATCACCACCCGTCCGTTGACGTTGCGGGCGGCCCGGCCCATGGTCTGGATCAGGGACGACTCCGACCGGAGGAACCCCTCCTTGTCGGCGTCCAGGATGGCCACCAGGGCCACCTCGGGCAGGTCCAGGCCCTCCCGCAGGAGGTTGATCCCCACCAGGACGTCGAAGGCCCCGAGACGCAGGTCCCGGAGGATCTCGATGCGGGCCATGGTGTCCACGTCCGAGTGGAGGTACTGGACCCGGACCCCCTGCTCGGCGAGGTAGTCGGTGAGGTCCTCGGCCATCTTCTTGGTCAGGGTGGTGACCAGCACCCGGTGGCCGTCGGCCACCGTCCTGTCGATGCGCTCGCGCAGGTCGTCGATCTGCCCGGTGGTCGGGCGGATGTCCACTTCGGGATCGACCAGACCGGTCGGCCGGATGACCTGCTCCACCACGTTGGCGCTGTGCTCGAGCTCCCACGGGCCCGGGGTGGCCGACAGCAGGATGACCTGGCCGGTGCGGTCGATGAACTCCTCGAACCGCAGCGGGCGGTTGTCGACGGCCGAAGGCAGCCGGAACCCGTGGTCGACCAGGGTCTCCTTGCGGGAGCGGTCCCCGGCGTACTGGCCCCGGAGCTGGGGGACGGCCACGTGGCTCTCGTCCACGACCAC
This sequence comes from uncultured Acidimicrobiaceae bacterium, assembly GCA_963700235.1. Taxonomy (GTDB): domain Bacteria; phylum Actinomycetota; class Acidimicrobiia; order Acidimicrobiales; family RAAP-2; genus Bog-756. Next base: position 1,070,180 of record CAVOWT010000003.1, on the reverse strand, counting down.
CAGGTAGTCCTTGGGGAAGAAGTCGAGCAGGGTGAACGGCGCCTCCCCCGGGGCCCGGCCGTCGAGGTGGCGGCTGTAGTTCTCGATGCCGCTGCACACCCCGGTCTCGGCCAGCATCTCGAGGTCGTACTCGGTGCGCATCCGGAGGCGCTGGGCCTCGAGCAGCTTCCCCGATCCGGTCAGCTCGTCCAGCCGGCCGCGCAGCTCGTCCTCGATGCCGAGGACGGCCTTGCGCAGCCGCTCGTCCCCGGTGCCGTAGTGGGTGTTGGCGAACACCACCAGCTCCTCGAGCTCGTCGCCGATCTCGCCGGTCATCACGTCGAAGGGCCGAATCCGCTCCACCGTGTCGCCGAAGAACTCGATCCGCACGGCCTGGCTCTCGTAGGCGGCGTGGATCTCGACGGTGTCCCCGCGGGCCCGGAACTGGCCCCGGGACAGGGTGGCGTCGTTGCGGGAGTACTGCAGCTCGACCAGCCGGCGGAGGAGGGACCGTTGGTCGTGGACCTCGCCGGGCCGGAGGGCCACGATCCGGTCGCGGTACTCGTCGGGCGAGCCCAGCCCGTAGATGCAGGAGACCGAGGCCACCACGATGGTGTCCGGCCGCAACAGCAGCGACGAGGTGCAGGCGTGCCGCAGGCGGTCGATCTCGTCGTTGATCGACGAGTCCTTCTCGATGTAGGTGTCCGACGAGGGCACGTACGCCTCGGGCTGGTAGTAGTCGTAGTACGAGACGAAGTACTCCACGCGGTTGCGCGGGAAGAACTCCTTCAGCTCGGCGGCCAGCTGGGCGGCCAGGGACTTGTTGGGCTCGATGATCAGGGTGGGCCGCTGGACCGCCTCGATGGTCCAGGCGATGGTGGCCGTCTTGCCCGAGCCGGTGATGCCCAGCAGGGTCTGGTAGCGGTCGCCGCGGCCCAACCCTTCGACCAGGCCGGCGATGGCCTGGGGCTGGTCGCCGGCGGGACGGAAGGGGGAGACCACCTCGAAGCCGGGCACGTCGTCGATGGTACCGGGCCCCGGTCGGCGGGAAACCGGTCAGGCCGAGGCCTCGCCGTCGGCCCCGTGGTCCTATGGCCACCAGCAGCCTGCCACACCCGCTCGACCTCGTCGGAGGTGGTCCTGGTCGCCGGAGTTGTCGACCACGAAGTCGGCGCCGTCCAGGCGGGTCTGGCGGTCGGGCTGGGACTCGATCCGGGCCCGGGCGTCCTCCCTCGTCATGCCCCGCAGGGTGACCAGGCGCTCGAGGGCGAGCTCGGTGGGCGTGTCCACCACCACCACCGCGGCCAGATCGAGCATCTCGCGGTGGACGGCCCGGAGCAGCGGGATGTCCAGCACCACGATGTCGTCGGTGCCGGCGTGACGGTCGCGTCGGGCGATCATCTCGGTGCCGATGGCCGGGTGGGTGATGGCGTTCAGGTCGGCCAGGGCGTCGGGATGGCCGAAGACCAGCGCCGCCACCTTGGGACGGTCGATGGCTCCGTCGCCGTCCACGATCTCGGGCCCGAAACGGTCGATCAGGGGCTGGTAGGCCGGCCCGCCCGGGGCCACCACCTCTCGGGCGATCAGGTCGGCGTCGACCAGCTCGGCCCCGTGGCCGACCAGCAGCTCGGCCACGGTGGACTTGCCCGCCCCGATGCCGCCGGTGAGCCCCACTGCCAGCATGGACGAGAGAGTACCCCGTCGTGATGGACCCCTGGCCAGAATCGATCCCCGCTATCCTGCGGGACCGGCCGACCCATGCGCGCACCCTCCCCCGTCATTCCGCCCGTCGCCGCCCCGCGTCCCACGACGCCCACCGACGCCGGAGGCGGCGTCCGGCCCCGGTGGACGTGGCCGTCTGGGCCGGCCTGGCCGTGATCAGCTACCTCCCGTCGTTCCTCACCCAGCCGGGCAAGATCGCCGCCGACACCAAGCAGTACCTCTACCTCGACCCGGGCCGGCTGATCCAGAGCGCCATCTCGATGTGGGACCCCGACGTCGGTGCGGGGACCGTCACCCACCAGAACATCGGCTTCCTCTTCCCGATGGGGCCCTACTACTGGCTGGTCACCGAGGCCCACATCCCGATCTGGATCGGGCAGCGCTTCTGGATGGGATCGCTGTTCTTCGCCGCCGGGACCGGCGTCTGGTTCCTCGGCCGCCTGCTCGGCCTGTCGCGGGCCGGCCAGTTGGCCGCGGCCCTGGCCTACATGCTGACGCCCTACGTCCTCGACTACATCGCCCGGATCTCGGCCATCGTGATGCCCTGGGCCGCCCTGGGGTGGATGCTGGCCCTCACCGTGCTGGCCGTCCGGAGGGGGGGCTGGCGGTACCCGGCCCTCTTCGCCGTGGTCATCGCCCTGGTCGGTGGGGTGAACGCCACGTCCATCCTGCTGGTCGGGCTGGCCCCCCTCCTGTGGGTGCTCTACGCCGTGTGGGGCACCCGCGAGGTCACCGTGGCGGGCCGCGGCCACAGCGGTGGTCCGCATCGGCGTGCTGGGGCTCGGGGTCTCGCTGTGGTGGATGGCCGGCCTCTGGGCCGAGGGGGCCTACGGCATCAACGTGCTGAAGTACACCGAGACCCTGCCCACGGTGTCGTCCACCTCGCTGTCCTCGGAGGTGCTGCGGGGCCTCGGCTACTGGTACTTCTACGGGCAGGACAAGCTGGGCCCGTGGACGGCGGCGTCGCTCGGCTACCTCCAGTGGACGTGGCTCATCGCCGTCAGCTTCCTCGTGCCGACGGTCTGCATCGCCGCCGGCATGGTGGCCCGCTGGCGGTACCGGGTCTTCGCCATCGCCCTGGTGGTGGTCGGGGTGGTCCTGGCCGTCGGCACCTACCCCTTCACCGACCCGACCCCGTTCGGCGCCCTGATCAAGGCGGCCGGTTCGGACTCGACGGTGGGTCTGGCCCTGCGCTCCACCAACCGGATCGTCCCCCTGGTCCTGTTGGGGCTGGCCCTGCTGCTGGGCGCGGGGATCACCGCCGTGGTGGCCCGGGTGAGGTGGGTCGGACTGGTACTGCTGGCGCTGTGCGCGGCACTGATCGCCGCCGATCTCCCGCCCCTGTGGACCGGGGGCCTGGTGGCCGGCAACCTCGACCGCCCCACCGCCATCCCCGCCTACATCCACCGGGCGGCCGCCTACATGGACGCGCCAGGGCCACGACACCCGGGTGCTCGCAGCTGCCCGGCCAGGACTTCGCCTACTACCGGTGGGGCGTGACCTCGGACCCGGTCTGGCCCGGGCTCATGACCCGGCCCTATCTGATCCGGTCGGCGGTACCGGTGGGCGAGGCCGGCAGCGTCAACCTCCTCCAGGCCCTGGACGAGTCGATCCAGGACGGCGTGGCCGTCCCTTCCACGCTCGGCTCCCATCGCCGGGCTGCTGAGCGCCGGCGACATCCTCTACGAGTCCGACGTCCAGTTCGAGCGGTTCGGCACCGCCCGCCCCCAGCCGTTCTGGCTGATGCTCAACTCGCCGGCCGCCGGCCTCGGCACCCCCACCACCTTCGGCACACCCCGCCTCTACCCCACCATCGAGTACCCCCTGACCGACGAGACGCAGCTGGCCGTCCCGACCGGCGCCTCGATCCCCCCGCCGGTGGCCGTCTTCCCCGTGCCCGACGCCCGGCCCATCGCCCGGACCGAGTCGCCGTCCGACCCGCTGCTGGTGGCCGGAGACGGCCAGGGACTGGTCGAGGCGGCCGCGGCCGGCCTGCTGGCCTCCAATCCGACCATCTTCTACTCGGCCACCTTCGCCCACGACCCGGCCGGCCTGTCCCGCCAACTCGGCCACGGCGCCGTCCTGGTGCTCACCGACACCAACCGCAAGCAGCTGTCGACCTGGGGGACGGTCGTCGACAACTACGGCTACGTGGAGCAGGCCAACGAGACCCCCCTGGTCGACAATCCGGCCGAGGCGTCGCTGCCGGTCTTCCCCGACGCCGGCAGCGGGACCCAGACCGTGGCCGTGGTCGACCGGGGTGGCCTCGGTGCGGGCCACCGCCTACTCCAACCCGATCACCAACACCGCCGAGAACCAGCCCGCTCAACGCCGTCGACGGGAATCCCGACACGGCCTGGACCGAGGGGGCGTTCAGCCCGGCCACCGACGAGGCCATCCAGGTCAAGCTGGTCCACCCGGTGACCGCGGACCACGTCACCCTGCTCCAGCCCCAGACCGGGCCCCGCAACCGGACGGTCACGAACGTCACCCTGACCTTCGACGGCGGCTCCCCGGTCACCGCCTCGCTGGGCGCGGCCTCCGACGCCCAGCCGGGGCAGGTGGTCTCGTTCCCGACGCGCACCTTCTCCACCCTGACCGTGACCATCAACGCCACCAGCGCCGGCGTGCGCAAGGACTACCGGAGCCAGAGCGCGGTGGGCTTCGCCGAGGTCACCATCCCCGGGGTGGCCCCGGCCACCGAGGTGCTCCGGCTCCCCACCGACCTGCTCGCCGCGGCCGGGAGCGTCCTCGCTGTCCCACCCGCTCGACATCCTCGTCAACCGGATCCGGACCCAGGTCACCCCGCCGCGCTCCGACCCCGAGGCGTCCATGGCCCGCCAGTTCACACTGCCCACGGCCCGGACCTTCTCGATCGGCGGCACCGCCCGCATCTCGACCCTCGATCCCGACCCCACCGTCGACAGCCTGGTGGGCCGGCACGCACGGGCGCGGGCCACGAGTTCCAGCCGGCCGACGGCCAGGCCACGGTGGTCGGCGCCAACTCGTCGGGCCGACTCCCGGGGATCTCGACGCCGGCGGCCACGTCGGCCGTCGACGGCGAACCCGGCCACCTCGTGGAGTCCGGGGCTCGGCGACCAGGTGGGCAACTGGGTCGAGTACCGGCTCGACCAACCGGTCACCTTCGACCACCTCGACCTGCAGGTGGTGGCCGACGGCAAGCACTCCATCCCCACCGCCATCACCGTGACGACGCCGACGGCCAGCCGGACCGTCGCCCTCCCCGCCATCGCCCCGGGGACGGGCCGCACGCAGGGCTCGGTGACCCCGGTGCCGGTCAGCTTCCCGGCCCTGACCGGGTCGGACGTGAAGATCACCATCGACGCCGTGCGAACCCCACCAGTTCCTCGACTACCTCTCGAACAGCGCCAACACCGACCCGGTGGCCCTGGCCGAGGTGGGCATCCCCGGCGTGGCCCCGGTCACGACGCCGGCGGCGGTACCCGCCACCTGCTACCCCGACCTGGTGGCGGTGGACGGTCGACCGGTCGACATCGAGATCACCGGCTCGACCAGCCACCGCCCTGGCCAACGGGGGCCTGACCATCCGCGGCTGCGGCAACGCCGCCCAGGGGGTCACCCTGTCGGCCGGCACCCACGTCCTGACCACCAGCACGGCGGCGGTCCACCGGCCTCGACGTGGACGCCCTGAGCCTGGGCTCGGCGGCCGGAGGGGCGGCCGCAGCCGCTCACCCCGGACGGTCTCCTCCCGGCGCCGCCGGCCCATCCGACCGCCCCGGTCACCGTGGTCCACCAGGGCCGGACGTCGTTGACGGTCACGGTGCACGGGGACGGGCAGCCGACCTGGCTGGTGCTGGGCCAGAGTCAGAGCCCGGGCTGGAAGGCCACCACCTCCACCGGGATCGACCTCGGGTTCGTCGACCCTCATCGACGGGTACGCCAACGGCTGGTACCTGCCGGCCTCGCTGACCCGCGGGACCGACCACCTTCACCCTGACCTGGACCCCGCAGCGGGTCGTCAACGTGGCCCTGGTCGTCTCGGGCGTCACGCTGGTGGTCAGCGTGGTCCTCATCGCCCTGCCGCCGGGTCTCGTGGCGTCGCGTCGCCGCCGGCGTCGTCGGCACGGCCGGTCCGGGGCTGCCGGCCGGACGCCCCCGGCCCCGGTGCCGCCGGCAGCTCCCGACGTCGGGCGGATCCGACCGGACTGTGGAGCCCGAGGGCGACCCGGTCGCGGCCGGTGCTGACGTCGGTGCTCCGGAGCGGCGGCACGACCCCGGGCTGGGCCACGTCGTGGTGTCTGGCCCTCGTGGGCGGAGCTGGTGGCCGGCCTCATCGTGGCTCCGGCCGCCGGTGTGGTCCTGGCCGCCGTGGTGCTCCTCGAGCTCCGGGTCGACCGCAGCCGGATCGTGGTGGTGGCGGGCACGGTGGGCCTGCTGGTGGCCACGGCCGGCTACGTGGCCCTGCACCAGCGCCGCAACGGGTTCCTGTCCGACATCAACTGGCCCTCCCACATGGGCTGGGCCAACTCGCTGGTGTGGGTGGCGCTCTGCCTGCTCGGGGCGGACGGGCTGGTCCAGTGGGTGCGCCACCGGCACCGGGCGGCACCGAGTCACCCGACCGGCCGGAGTGAGCTGCGTCAGGACGGGGCCGACGGGGACGACGGGGACGACGGGGACGACGGCACCGGCCGGGGGGCCGCCCGGTCCGGCTCGGTCCCGCCCCCGGAGCGGCGCCACCAGGCGATGGAGTTCTTCAGGCGGAGGGCCGGCTTCTCCACGACGAAGTAGCTCAGGCTGGACGAGATGATCGAGAGGCCGAGCACGGCGAGGAAGAAGGCCCAGAACTCGAGGTCGAAGTCGTGGAAGCGGCGTTGTGTCCGGGCCGAGGATCTGGTAGATCCACGTCTCGTGCCAGAGGTAGATGCCGTAGGAGATGACCCCGAGGGACGCCATCGGCCACCACTGCAGGAACCGCCGGATCAGCCCCCGTCCCTGGGGGCCGAAGACCGCCGGCAGCAGCAGGAAGAAGGCGAACACGCCGTAGAGGGTCTGGCGGGCCAGGTCGAGGTCGGACTCGAAGTAGACCGGGCAGGATCGGGGAGCCGATGTGGGACACGCCCCAGAAGCAGGCCAGCGCGGCGGCCCACGAGACCCAGGGGAACCACCAGGTCACCGAGCCACGGTGTCTCGCGGCCCCGGTGGTGCATCCAGGCGCTGACCACGGCCAGCCCCATGCCCAGGGCGAACAGGTCGAGGTAGGCCGGCAGCCAGATGGTGGCCAGCCGGAAGTACGGCGAGTGGTGGTCCTGGAACTGGAGCACGGTGAACCGCCAGACGAAACTGATGGCCATCAGGACCCCGAGGCCGATGAGCTCGAGCCGGAACGTCCGGGCTTCGCTCCGGCGCGCCCGGCCCCGTCCCAGGAGCGCGGCGTAGAGCGGGATGAAGAGGTAGAAGGTCATCTCGACGCACAGGCTCCACGCCGCCGAGATCCCCTTCAGGTCCTGGGACGGGAAGTAGATCTGGAGGAAGAGGTAGTGCGAGGCGTAGGCCTTCCATCCGCCCGGGCCGATCCCCACGCCGGTGTGGAACAACGACGTGGAGATGAACAGCACCAGCCAGTAGGCGGGCACGATGCGCAGCAGCCTCCGCAGCCAGAACGCGCCGGTCCGGGGCTTCGGGGCCGCGGCCAGGTGGGCCACCACGAAGGGCCGGTAGAGCAGGAATCCGGAGATGAGGAAGAAGACCGAGACACCGATCTCGAGGCGGGCGGTGTACATCCCCACGCCGGAGGGGTTCTTGGGCGTGAGGCCGGACACGAACGACACGTGCACCGCCACCACGGTGACGGCGGCGATGGCCCGGAGTCCGTCGAAGGCCGGAAACCGGGGCGGCCGCCGCGGTACCGGCGACTCCGGGCCGGGGCCGATCACCGGGACCCGGTCGGCGGCACCTCCACCGACTCGGCCAGTGCGAGAGCTCACGCCGGAACCCCGGCCCGCCCGACGGCGTGACGGCCGGTGCCCGTCCACCATCGCCGGACCACCCGCGTGTCCCGGCGTCGAGGCCCACCCCGGCCAGCATGGCCAGCGCCACGTCGGCCTCGACGGCGAAGCGGGCGTCGCCGAAGGCCACCACGGCGGTGACCGACGTGAGCAGGACCATGGCCACGAAGGGGAACAGCAGCAGCCTCCGGCGACGGAGCACCAGGGCTCCGACCACCGCCACCGGCACCATCACGTAGAAGTACCACAGGCCCAGGCGGGACACCCACGCCGGCCGCCCCGTGGCCGTCTCCAGTTCCGTCCCCTGCAGCGGGCGCCAGAGGTTCCACACCCGGCCCAGCCGCACGGCCGCCACCCCCGGGGCCGCCCCCAGGTGGTCCGAGACGTAGGCCCGGGCCACCGACCGCTCCGTGGGTGGCCGCCGGTGTCGGAACCGGGCACGGCGCCGGGGCAGGTCCGGCTCCACCACCCCTCGAGCGGGCCGCGCCAGGCCGCCGGACAGTCGGCACCGGCCAGGGCCGGCCCGTACTCCGTCGTCAGCAGCGGGGCCCCGCTGACCACCGTCAGGTTGCGGGCCACCCAGGGTCCCACCACCACCACCACGAGGACGGCCATGACGGCGAGGGACCGGAGGCGCACCCCCCAGGTCACGTTGCGGACGGCCAGGCCCAGGGGCAGGGCCACCAGCACCACCAGGGCCACGAGATCGGCGCGGGTCAGGGCGCCCAGGCCCACGGCGAACCCCACCAGGGCGGCGTGGGCCGTGCCTGGCTCGGTTCCAGAAGCGGACGGCGGCGAACAGGATCAGGGCGGTGACGACGACGACGGTGGTTTCGGGGCCCAGCGTGGCCGGGTTGACCCAGAGCGGCGGGAAGGTGGCCACACAGAGGGCGGCCAGGATGCCGGCCCGGTCCCCGACCAGATCCCGGACGGCCACGCCGGCCAGCACCACCGTGGCCACGAACAGACCGCCCAGGAGGAGCCGGTGGGCGGTGGGACCGGTGGCACCGGCCACGTCGGCGACACCCAGCAGCAGCGTGGGCAGCGGTGGGTGGGCGGCCGTCGGGACGAGGTGCCGGGAGGCCGACAGCGCCCCGGCCCGGGTCGACGAACCAGTCCCCCCGCAGCAGCAGCCGGGCCTGGGCGGTGTCGTAGGAGGCGGCCGCCGACAGCGTCGTGCCGCGGGCCACGGCATGGATGAAGAGGAGTTGGATCCCGGCGGCCACGGCCGCCACCGCGGCCAGCTCGGCCGGAAAGCGATCGGGTCGGGTCCCGGTGGTCCCGCCGGTGCCCGTGACCCGGTGTGCCGCCGTGCCCGGTCCGGTCCGGCCGGGCCCGGGGCGGGTCAGGGGGCGCGGCCGGACGAGGGCGACGGTGGATCGGGACCGGTCGTGGAGCCGACCGGTACCGAGGTCATCGGCGGCGGGTGACCTGGGCGGCCAGCGTCTGCAGCGCCACCTCGGCGGTCCGTTCCCAGGTCATGCGCTCGGTCCGGCGCAGTGCGCCCTGGCTCAGTCGCCGGCGGAGCATGGGGTTGGCCAGAATCGACTCGCTCGCCTCGACCAGCTCGGGTACCGAGGTGGCGAGCAGGCCCGACTCGCCGTCGATCACGGCGTCTTCGTGGCCGGCGATGCGGGTGGCCACGGCCGGGGTCCCGCAGGCGGCCGCCTCGGTGATGGTCATGCCCCACCCCTCGCGCACCGATGTCGAGCCCACCAGCCAGGCCCGTCGGTACAGCTCGACCAGCTCGGCGTCGTCACCCGGCCGGGGAGGGAGAACCACTCCCCGGCGCCGGCATCGGCGATGCGGGCCTCGAGCTCGGGCCGTTCGTATCCCTCACCGACGATCATGGCCCGGAGCCGGGGCTGGCGCTCCTTGAGCGCCACCATGGCCTCGACGAACCAGGCGAACCGCTTGACCGGCACCAGCCGGCCCACCGCCACGACGAAGGGGTCGGGATCGAGGGTGCCGCCCGGCGAGAACCGCGGGTCGATCCCCGGTGGTACCACCGTCACCCGGTCACGGGAGAGGTGGAGCCGTTCGGACCAGGTCGTCACGGGCCGAGTCGGACAGGGTGACGATCTGACTCCGTCGGTAGAACGGCGGGGCCAGCCGGTGCTCGACGGTGTACCCCACCTTGGCCAGCGTGGGAGACAGGGCCATGTCCCACATTTCGGCGTGGACGTGGTGCAGGAACACCACGCGCGGGCAGCGGCTCCAGATCGGCGAGAAGAACGGCATCCCGTTCCAGATCTCGACGAGGCCGTCACCCGTCCCGATCTTGTGCCGGAACCCGGCCACGGCGGTGCGGGGGAAGACGGCATACCGGCCGGCACGACGGTTGACGGCATAGCCGTTGCGGCGGATGGCCCGGGCCGCCCCGTCGACCCTGGAGGTCCACAGGCGGACGTCGATGCCGGCGTCGGCCCACCGGGTCAGGATCTCGTGGGCGTGGAGCTCCGATCCGCCGGCCTCGGCATCGTCGAGGTCCCGCCAGGCCACGACGTCGATCCGCCGCAGTCCGACCTCCTCGGCCGTCCGGTTCAGGCGGTGGCGACTCTCGGCCCGGAGGCGGTGGAGCTCGTCACCTTGGACATCGTCGGCCCCCAGCCCATCGGTGGCACCGACCCGGGCCGCCGCTTCCGGGACGAGCGCCCCTCCTTCGATGCCACTGCTCACACTGATCCCCCGAGGTCGCGTCGGCCAATACTACTGATCCCGTTGTCGGGACCAGTAGAGGTCGTGTGGTGCCACCAGCGCAGGTGCACGACCGCGAAGGCCACGGCGACGGCCAGGGCCAGGCCGCCCTGCACGGCCAGTTCGGCCCGGGCCGTCGGCACGATGGCGCCGTGGGCGGCATGGATCAGGATGATCAGCACGACCACGCCGACGGCCAACAGAACCACGATCCACCGACGCGCCGCCCCGAAGAGGTAGTTGGTCATCACCACGACGAGGCCGAGGCAGGCCATGGCGCCGACCAAGCGTGGCGAAGGCCGGCGCCGCCCCGTTGAGCTGGGCCGAGAAGAACGCCGTCAGGAACTGTTCCGGTGCCACCAGGGCCACGGCCAAGAGCACCGCGACGGCACCAGCAAGAAGAGCAGGGTCACCGCCAATTGGCGCAGGGCGTGCTGTCCCTGGTGCCAGCGCAGGGCGGCCTCGGGCAGCACGTAGCTGCCGAGGAGGATGGCGCCGAAGACCAGTGACTTGCTGGCCACCGAGATGGCCGCGTACGGACCGGCGCTGGACGGGTCGAGCCGGCCGACGAGGATGATGTCGGCATTCTGGAGGATCCCGAGGAGCACGAAGCCGACGAAGGCCACCGACAGGTCGATAGTGAGCGTCCGGTCCTTGGCTACGAGGTCCGGGGCCAGCGACGGGGCGGCCGGATAGTTCCAGGCCCGGCCGGACAGCAGGCGGGCGTGGACGGTGGCCACGATCTCCCCGAGCAGGAGGCCGATACCGTATCCGGCGATGCCGAAGCCGGCCGCGGCGAAGCTCAGGACGAACACCGTACGGATCCCGATCTCGACGATGAGGTTGAGGCCGAGCCCCGAGTAGCGACGATGGCCCTGGAGCACGGCCCGGTCGATGCAGAGCAGGAGCCACACCCCGCCGGCGATGAGCACGGCCGCCACCCCGCCGGAGCTCGGGAGGCGCAGGGCCGAGGCCAGGGGCTCCTCGATCGCCACCGAAAACACCACCCACACCGCCAGTCCGACCAGGCACCGGCGGGCCAGACGGGTGGTCCACCGGTGGACCTGGTCCTGGCGGCCCTGGGCCGTTCCGGCGGCGATGCGTCTGACCACGCCGACCAGCAGTGCCGACCCCGGCATGGACAGCACGAAGAACAGTCCGAGGAGCTGGGCCACCCCCCCGTACTGCCGTGGCGTCAGCAGCCGAGCGATCAGTACGGTGGCGACGATGTTGAGCCCGTTGGCCACCAGGCCGCCGACGGCCAGCGGACCGGCTTGGAAAATCCCGCTCACGAAGGACGGGGCGCGGGCCGTCCCGTGCCGTCGGCACGCGTCCGGTTCGTCGCCCGGGTCGGACCAGCGGCGGGGCTTGCCTCCCTCGGCGAAGGGGTCGGGCATCAGGCCACCCGAGGGCGTCAGCGCCACGGTGTCGACGAGGGACTCCTCGGCCACCAACAGGTCCTCGGGCACCGGTGCGCCGGGGACGGGCCGCGGGTCGGGGCACCCTCCGGTCCGTCGTCGGACCCGCTCGACGGGTCGGGCCGGGGCCGGTCGCTTCGGGAGTTGTGGCGTCGCCAGGCCGTCACGGGTGCGGTCCCCGGTGGCCTCCCGGTCGCGCTCCGGGTCGCGGTGGTCCGAACCCTGGGTCAGGACGGCGCCGGCCTTCGCCCCCGCTCTGCCCGGACCTGCCATCGGATTCCCTCTCCCTCGGGCCGCCGGGCTTCACCGGCCGGGGAACGTCCCGATGGCCATCCCGGTCGGGACGAGCGCACAGGATACCTCGCCCCCAACCCGGTGAAGGGAGGAGCGGTGGTCGATCGGAGCCGGCCCTCGGTCAGCCGCCGGCGCCGGCGGGTACGCCGGACGGCGCCGTCCGGGCTCTGGCGGCCTTCACGGCCGAGGCCCAGGCCTTGGCTTGGGCCGCGGCGGTCTGCTCGTGGTGTAGCCCGAGCCGCACCAGGGCCGGAAGGATCATCGGCCGGAGCAACATCCCCCCGTACACCGAGATGTGCTCCTGGTCGTCGTCCCGCACGTCGACCCCGTGGAGCGTGCCGTGTAGGACCCGGACGGGTCGAGCAGCCGGTTGAGGTCGATCACCGAGGCCACCTTCGGGATGGCGGGACACCACGGCCCTCACCAGGGCGTTGTACTCGTTGGTGCGGATGGGCTGGTTGATGTCCCAGGGGGTCCCGTCGGGGGCCTCGGTGGTCTGTTGGATGTAGGGCAGGGTGAAGATGACGACGTGGGCCCCCCTCGACGACAGGATGCTGGATGGCCGTGCCGAGCTCCGAGGCGTAGAGGTGGTCCCAGGCCGGTTGTCCGATCTGGGTCCAGTGGCCGTCGACGATGCGGTCGGAGACCTCCCAGCGGCCGAGCTCCACGGCCACGACGTCGGGGTCGAGATCCGGTCGACCTCGGCGCGCCACTTCTGCCTGCCAGCCCGTACACCCCGGGGCGGCGGGGCCGATCGATCCTTCGATGTTCACCGTGCTGTCGGGGTCGAGGTCGCAGCCCACGGTCCCCTGGTTGTCGAGGGCGGCGCCCCAGGCCCCGGCCTGGACCGACAGCCCCGCGCCCAGGGTCTCGGCCATGGAGTCGCCGAGGAGGAGCACCTTGACCCGCTGGCCGGCGGACAGGCCCGGCGGCGGCGCCGGCGGCAGGGCGAACAGGCCGGTGGTTCCCGTCCGGCGGGGCACGGCCGCCGGGGCCGGGGCCGGGGCCACCGTGGCGGTGATCACGGCCACCAGGACCACGGCCAGTCCGATGGGGATGGCCGCCACCAGGTGCCATCCGGGCAGGGCCCGACGGTTCCGGACCGGCATCTCGACCAGGTGGTAGGAGACCACGGCGGCGGCGGTGGTGGCGGCCAGGCGGGCGGCCAGCAGGGTCGGGCCCGAGAGCCCGGTGCGCTGGTTGTCGATCATGAGGAACAGGGGGAAGTGGTAGAGGTACAGCCCGTAGGAGATCCGACCGATGTAGCCGAGCACGCCGACGGCGAGGATCCGGGACACGAGGGCCCGGGGCCGGATCACCACCACGAGGATGACGGCGGCGGTGGCCGTGGCCACGGCCAGGAACCCACCGTCGTAGAGGAAATCGGCCTGACCGCTCATGGTGTGCAGGAGCCACAGCAGGGCCACGGCGCCGACGCCTCCCACGAGCGCCACCGCGGCGCCGGGCGACCAGAGCCCGCCGTCCCCCTGGCCCTTGCCACCCGGCGTCGGATGTGGGGCATGGCCACGGCCAGAACGGCGCCGGTCATGATCTCCTGGATCCGGGTGTCCGTTCCGTAGTACAGGCGCGAGATGTCCACGCCGTGGTTGAACAGCACCACGGTCAGGGCCGCCGAGGCCACGATCCCCGCCGACGCCACGGCGGCCAGGCCCCGCCGACCCGCGGTGGCGGAGGACGAACAGGGCCAACGCCGGCCAGACCACGTAGAACTGCTCCTCCACGGCCAGCGACCAGGTGTGCAGGAGCGGCGAGGGTGGCCCGTAGCGGACGAAGTAGCTCTGGCCCGAGAAGATGAACCGCCAGTTGGCCACGTACGCCAGCGTCGAGAAGGCGTCCCCTCGGAGGGTGGACAGTGTGCTGGGCTCGGCGAACCATCGGGCATAGGCCGCCACCAACAGCATCAGGAGGAACAGTCCGGGAAGCAGACGTCGGGCTCGTCGCTCGTAGAAGCGCAGGAAGGCCACCGTGCCGGAGCCCGACCACTCCTGCACCAGCAGCGACGTGATCAGGTACCCCGACAGCACGAAGAAGATGTCCACCCCGAGCAGACCGCCGCCGAACCACGGCACCCCGGCATGGAACCCGAGCACGCCGATGACGGCCACCGCACGGATGCCGTCGAGCCCGGCCACATGGGGCTCCGACCGCGGCGCCGGAGCCGGCGTGCCCAGGTCGACCTCGACCGGAGGCACCACCAGCTGCTCCTCGGCGATGAGATCCACGGTGGCCACGGCAGTCGATCGTTGCACGTCCGAGGTCACGCTCGTATATCGGCCGCGAGCTCGTCCGAATCAAATTTCCGCCCATATATATATGATGTATATATATGGCGCATTCGGGCCGGACGATCATCTCTCCTGGTTACCCCGCCGACCTAGGCTGACCGGTCATGCGTCCCCAGAGGCACTCCCCGCCACGCTGGTGGGTGTGGCTGGGACTCTGGACGCTGGTCGGCCTGGGCATCCGCGTGGCCTCCCTGTTCGGCCCCGGGCGCACGCACCGGGCGCCGGGCGGCGACGCCTACTACTACCACTACGCAGCCAATCTGCTGGTCAGCGGGCACGGCTTCATCAACCCGTACCTGTACGTCCCCCATGGCGAACACCACGTGGTCCAGTCGGCATCGTTCCCTCCACTGTTCATCTTCCTCGTAGCCATACCCTCGGCTCTCGGTCTGAAGACCTTCCTGGCCGAACGGATCTGGTGCTGCATCCTGGGTGCGGCCGCCATCGTGGTGTGCGGCCTAGCCGGACGGGAGATCGGCGGCCGCCGGGTCGGCCTCATCGCCGCCTTCCTGGTCGCCGTGTACCCGAACATCTGGATGACCGACGAACTGGCGCTGTCCGAGACCATCGCCCCCTTGCTGGTGGCCGGGGTGCTCTGGTGCACCTACCGCTTCTGGAAGCGTCCCACCACGGGCCGGGCCGTCGTGCTGGGCGTGGTCATCGGCGTGGCCATGCTGGGTCGGGACGAGCTCACCCTGCTGGTGGTCTTCATCCTGGTTCCCATGGTCCTGCTGGCCCGGGCCCTCTCGTGGAAGCGCCGCCTGGCCACGCTCGGGATCGGTCTGGTCAGTGTGGCCCTGGTGGTGGCGCCCTGGGTGGGGTACAACCTGAGCCGGTTCCAGAAGCCGGTCTTCATCAGCAGCGGCCTCGGGGTGACCCTGGCCTCGGCCGACTGCGCCACCACCTACTCGGGCCAGTTCGAGGGCTACTGGTCGATGCCGTGCGCGCTGGCCTACGCCCGCAGCCCCTCGGTCAACGTTCACGCCGACGACTCGGTGGAGTCCTCCGAGCTCCAGCACCTGGCCCTCGACTACGTCCGGGCCCACGACCGATCGGCTGGTGCCGGTGACCCTGGCCAAGGTCGGTCGGGCCTTCGGGTTCTTCCATCCGATGCAGCAGGTCTACCTCGACTCCTACGTCGAGACCCGGCCCTACCGGTGGGCGGTCACCGGTCTCGTCATGTACTACGTGCTGTTGGCCCTGTCCGTCGGCGGCACGGTGATCCTGCGGCGCCGCCGGATCCCGTCCTTCCCGCTGTGGGCCATCGGTCTCAACGTGGTGTGCTCGGTGGCGTTGACCTTCGGCCAGACCCGGTACCGGACCACCTTCGAGGTCTCGCTGGTACTATTGGCCGCCGTCCAGCTCGAATGGATGTGGTCCCGGCTGCGGCGGGGCGGCGACTCCGGGCCGGAGCCGGCAGAGGAACCGGGCGCAGGGCCCGTTCCGCCGGAGACCATGGCCGAACCGGTGCCTGCCGGCCAGCCGGACCAACCGGTCATCAGCAGGTAGGACCACGTGAACCCGATGCCCAACGACTCGAAGATGCTCGTGGTGCTGCCGGCCCTCAACGAGGAGCGTTCGGTCGGGATCGTGATCAAAGAGGTCCGCACGGCGGTGCCCGGGTGCACGATCCTCGTGGTCGACGACGGATCGGTGGACGACACCGCGGCCCAGGCGGTCGAGGCCGGCGCCCAGGTGGTGTCCAACCCGTTCAACCTGGGGGTCGGCGGGGCCATGCGGGTGGGCTTCCGGTGGGCCCTGGCCCACGGGTTGCGACGTCCTGGTGCAGGTCGACGCCGACGGCCAGCACGACGCCCGTGACATCGGGACCCTGGTGGCGGCCTTCGACGACGAGCCGGGACCCCAGGTGGTGATCGGGGCCCGCTTCGCCGGGCTGGGGGACATCGCCGTGCCCCGGGCCCGTCGGATGGCCATGCGCCTGCTGGCCCGCTACCTGTCCCGGGTCACGGCCACCAGACTGACCGACGTGACGTCGGGATTCCGGGCCCACAACCGCGCCGGCATCGAGCTGTTCGCCCGGAACTATCCGGCCGACTACCTGTCCGACACGGTGGAGTCCCTGATCATCGTGGCCGACGCCGGCGGCCGGGTCCACCAGGTGCCGGTGACCATGCGACCACGACTGGCCGGGTCCCCCAGCCAGTCGCCCGTCCGGGCCGCGATCTACCTGCTCCGGGTGGTGGCGGTCCTGATCCTCTCGGTGTTCCGTCGCCACTCCAACCCCGGATGGAAACGAACCAAGGAGGCCCTGTGACCGGAGTCCACATCATCGCCCTGGTGAGCGCGCTGGTCACGCTCACCGTCATCATCGAGCTGTCGCGGCGACGCCACCTGCACGAGAAGTACGCCATCGTCTGGCTGGTGGTGGCCGTTGCCATCGCCCTCTTCGCCGTCTTCCCGGGCCTGTTCAACTCGATGGCCCACTCCTTCGGGGTCAAGAGCCCGCCCGACCTGCTGACGGTGTTGGCCGCCCTGTTCCTGCTCACGGTGTGCGTGCGGCTCAGCTGGGAGGTGGGACGCCTCGAGGACCGGTCGCGGCTCCTGGCCGAGGAGGTGGCCCTGCTGCGCAAGGACCTCGACGACCGGACACTCGAGAGCAGGTGAGCCGGCCCGGGCCCGGGCCGTTCAGCCCGGCGCCGGGCGGGGCAGGATCGGCGCGTCCCGACCGGTGCCCCCGGTGCGGCCGGTCGACGGGGCGTCCTCGCCGCCGTCGTCCTCCTCGTGGTACTCCTCTTCGACGTTGATCGACCAGATGTCGTGGTGGGCGCCGTGGATGTTCTCGACGGTGAGCATGGCCGTGTACATGGAGTGGTCCTGGTTGTTGTACTTGTGCATGCCGTTCCTGCCCACGGGGTGCACGTTTGGGGCGTTCTGCTCGAACCAGGTACGGATGATCGCCACGTTGTCGGCATAGACGTCGTCGTAGACCGGGTAGGCCTTGGGCATCCGGACCACATACCCGGCTTCGACGTCGGAGGGCTCGACCAGCCCGATGGTGGCCAGCTCCTTGGTGCCCAGGGCCACCAGTTCGTCGTCGCTGCAGCGCCACAGCTCGTCGCCCTCGAACACGAAGTACTCCATGCCGAGGCAGGTCCGCCCGTCCTTGACCAGGAACGGGGACCAGGCCCCGAAGTTCTGGATGCGACCCACCTTGACGTCGGGAGCATGGATGTAGATCCAGCTGTCCGGAAAGCCGCGGTCCACGGGAACCACCAGGGCAATGGTGATGAAGTCGCGGTAGCGCAGGTCGTCGGCGGCCCGGGCCACGTGGTCGGGCACCGGAGGGTCGACGATGCGGGCCAGGGACGTGAGGGGCATGGACGAGATCACGTGGGACACGTCGACCCGCTCCTCGGTGCCGCCCGACGAGACCGAGACGGCGACGGCCGCCCCGTTCTCGACGTGGACGGCGATGGCCGCGGTCTGCAAGCGCACCGACGCCCCCGAGGCCACCACCTGTTCGGTGCACCGCTCCCACATCATGCCGGGTCCGTACTTCGGGTACTGGAACTCCTCGATCAGGCTCGTGACCTGCTTGGACTTGTCGCGGCGCTTACCGGCCAGTGACGAGCGGATGGGTTCCCACACCGCGTTCCACAGGGACATCCCCTTGATCCGCTGCGCCCCCCAGTCGGCGGAGATCTCGGAGGCGGACACGGCCCAGACCTTCTCGTTGTAGGTCTTAAAGAAGTGGTCGTACAGGCGCCACCCGTAGTTCGAGACGATGTAGCCCTCGAGGGTAGTGCGGTCCTTGGGCGGACGGATCCTGACCCACAGGAACGAGAGGCCACAGCGGAACGCCTCCACCACTCCGAGATTGGAGAGGGCGTTGCCCAATTTGATCGGGTAGTCGTAGAACTTGCCGCCGTAGTAGATGCGACTCATGCGGGGCCGCAGCAGGAAGTCCTCGGGAGGGAGGATCTTGTGCCAGAACTCCTCGACCGGCTTGACCTTGGTGAAGAACCGGTGCCCCCCGATGTCGAAGCGCCACCCGTCGCGCTCGACCGTCCGGCTGATCCCGCCCACCACCGAGTCGGCCTCGACCACGACCACCGGGTCTCCCCGGTCCACCAGCTCGTGGGCGGCGGTCAGGCCGGCGGGACCGGCGCCGATCACCAGTACGGGCCGGAACACCGGTTCCGTCCGACCCGCGGCCTGGTCGCCACCGGTCGGTCCGGTTGTCTCGCTGGGCTCTGTCATGGCCTGGGCTCTGTCATCTCCGTGCAGTCCTGTCGGTTCGTCCGGTCCGGATGATGGGGACCGTTCGACCTGGACCGTCCACACCGCTGGCACCCGGCCACTCGTGCGGTGGCGGCGCCGTCCTCCTCGTGCCCGCCCGCCCGGTCACGCAACGTCCCGCAGGTTAGCGGCTGGCTTCCTCGAATCGTCGAATGCCCGTCCCGGACGGCTCACCGTCGGCGGCATCCTCTCCGGCGATGCCCCGGGCCGGGTCCCCGGGCGACTCCCGGCCGGTACCGCCCGATCCGGCCCGCCCGCCCATCCGTTGCCACAGCCAGTCGATCTGGACCGAGGCCAGAAGCACCAGGGAGATCTCGAACGTGCTGCGGTACCGCGTCTGACCGAAGGTCAGTGCCACCGAGACGGCCACGTCCAGTCCCACGGCCACCAATGGCAGGACCGGGACCCGCCGCCGACGGAGGATCACCAGTCCTCCGACGGAGAGCACGGCCAGGGCGTAGTACATCCCGAGGCCGACCAGGGCCCAGCGGTAGGGTCGCGTCTCCACCGTGGCGTCCAGCCGGACCTGTTCCAGGGGGTGGAAGAGGGCGAAGGCCCGGCCGAGCCGGGCCGCCTCCACCGGGACGATCCGGTTCTCGTGGGCCCGGATGATCCGCATGGCGTACGCCTCGACCTCGGCTCCCTGCACCGACTCGTCGGCCCGCGGGTCGGCGGCCTTGTCCTTGGCCAGCACCGCGCACTCGAGTGACCAGTAGCCCTCTTCGGCCCCCTGGTACACCTGGTTGCAGTTGGCCGAGGCCAGCGTGACCCCGAAGCCCGAGCTGATGAAGACGGGGTCGTCGAAGCGGCTCATGTTGTACCCGACCCAGGGACCGATCACCGCCACGGTGGTCACTACCCCGACGACCAGCAGCCCCAACCGCCGGCGCCAGGCCGACGGTGGCGGCCGTCAGCGCCAGCGGAACCATGATGAACACCACCAGCAGGGTGAGCTCGTCCCGGGCCAGGGCGGCCACGCCGATGGACGCCGCCAGCGCGGCCACGCGGCCGAGCCCGGGCCGCTTCCAGAAGCGGTAGGCGGTCCACAGCACCAGTGCCACCAGCACCGGAGAGAGGGCCTCGGACAGGCCCAGCTCGTCGCTCATCCAGATGTTCGGGTAGACGGCGACGAGAAAGGCGGCGAGGAGGCCCACCCGGCGCCCGGCGATCTCCCGACCGGTGTAACCGCAGAGCACGATGCCGGCGGCTCCGATGATGCAGCACCACACCCGGTGGGCGAAGAACGATTTCAGGCCCGACGACCGAGGGAACGGCCAGAACCATCACGAAGAGTGGCGGCCAAGCCGCGGTCTGCACTTGATGGTGCAGGCCGCTCGAGTAGTACACGAACGGGTTGACGAAGCCCTTTCCGGCCACGAGGAGATTGGCGGCATTGTGGTAGTAGTAGGCGTCGCCGCCTGGTGTTCGATGGGTTCGTCCAGGGCCGAAGAGGGAGGCCACGCGGATGCCGAGACCGACCGCGGTCCACAGGCCCAGCCACGGCCACCACGATCGGACGGCGTGTCTCCCCCTGCCGAACATTGGTCGTCACTCTATGCTGTGGTGTCGGGGGCGTCGCGTCCGGAACTCGCATGTCCAGCGGTCCGTTCGGTCGGTCGGGACGGGACTCCGTCGTGACGCCGGTGCAGTGTCGGGCAGTGAGGGCCGGGGGGCGACACCACGTCGATCCCCGCGGGGGGCAACAGGAACGTGCTGACAGCGACAGGGCTCATCGAAGCCTGGGATCTAGCGCCGGTGGACCTCGGTCGTGCCACGCCGCCCCCGCTGCAGCCGCCTGCCCTTCCCGACGGCAGTCCCGGACCCCGACCGCTCCCCGAGATCTACACCGCGCCCACTCCCCTGGACGGCACCCGGGTCGCCCCCCTGGACGGCATGCGGGCCCTGGCCGTCACCGCCGTCATCCTGTACCACGCCAATCCCAGCTGGGCAGTGGGCGGATATTTCGGCGTGGACGTGTTCTTCGTGCTGTCGGGCTACCTGATCACCACCCTCCTGTTGAGCGAGTGGCGGAGCACGGGCGGCGTCGTGCTTCGGGCCTTCTGGGGTCGTCGGGCCCGCCGGCTCCTTCCCGCCCTGTTCCTGATGCTGGCCGTGGTCGGCGCCGTCGCCGTGTCTGTTCCCCCGGGTTCTCGGCTCGCCCGGTCTCCTCGGGGACACGCTGGCCACGGTGGGCTACGTGGCCAACTGGCACTTCCTGGCCGCCCACACCGACTACTTCGCCGCGTCGGCCAACCCGTCGCCGCTCCAGCACACCTGGACCCTGGCCATCGAGGAGCAGTTCTATCTGGTCTGGCCGCTCGTCCTGTTGGTCCTGGTCGGAAGCGTCCGACGCCTCCGACACCGGCCCTCGGCGTCGCGGGTGCGGCATCGGCTGGTGGTGGTGGCCGTGGTGGCCGTGGTGGGCGCGGCGGCCTCGGCCCTCCTCATGGCGTACCTGACCCCGGTCGGCACCGCTTCGGTGAACCGGGCGTACTACGGGAGCGACACCCGGGCCCAGGGTCTGCTGGTGGGGGCGGCGCTGGCCGCCCTGTGCCTGTGGTGGGGTCCGGTCCGCACGGCCGCCGGTCGGCGGGTCGTCGGTGTGCTCGGCCTGATCGGGGCGGTGGCCGTCGTCGTGATGTGGCGCCAGGTGCCCGAGTCGTCGGCCCTCACCTTCCACGGTGGCTTCGCCCTACTGGCCGTGGCCACGGCGGCGGTGATCGCCTGTGTGACGCTGTTGGCCCGCCACCCCGTGGCCGGGCTGCTGGCCGTCCGGCCCCTCCCCTACCTGGGCAAGATCTCCTACGGCATGTACCTCTGGTACTGGCCGGTGCTGCTGGTCATGACCAGCTCGCGGACCCACCTCCAAGGGGTGGCCCTGCTGGGGGCCCGGATGGCGGTCATCGTGGCCATCGCCGCCGCCTCCTTCCACTTCGTCGAGACACCGTTCCACCGCGGTTGGCTGGCCGGATGGCGCTCGCTGGTCGTGGTGCCGGTGGCCGCGCTGGTCGTCTCCCTGCTGCCCCTGATGGTTCCGTCGGCGGCGGCCGACATCCCTCCGGTCGAGTCCGCCGCCGACCTCCCCCATCTCGCCAGCGACGGCGCCGTGCCCCCCCTGGCCACCCCGCCGGTGCGGATCCTGTTGGTCGGCGACTCGATGGTCGGCTCGCTCGGGGTGGGCCTGTCAGCCGAGGCCGCCAGGTACGGGGCCCAGATCGTCAACGAGGGGATCCCGGGCTGCTCGGTGGGCGTCGGGGACCAGGTCAAGGTGCTGTGGTACACCCAGGCCCCCGGCGTCCCCTGCCAGCCCGGCGATCCCGATCAGGTCATCAACAGCTACCGCGCCCTGGTGCGGAAGTACGACCCCGACGTCGTGGTCTACCTGGCCCGCAGCGAGACGCTCGACACCGAGCTCGACGGGACGTGGCAGCACCTGGGCGATCCGACGTTCGACTTCTGGGTGGAGGCCCGCTTCGACCAGGCCATCACCGCCCTCAGCTCCCACGGTGCCCACGTGGTGCTGATGACCTCGCCCTACTTCGACACCGGCGACCAGTCCGACGGCACGCCCTGGCCCGAGAACCAGCCGGCGCGGGTGGTCGACGGACAACCAGTTGCTGGCCATGGCGGCCAAGGTCAACCGACGGACCACCTCGCTGTTCCCGCTGGGCTCGCTCCTGTCTCCGGGAAACCAGTTCGACAAGACGGTGGACGGCGTCCAGGCCCGGTGCGGAGACGGCGTCCACCTGACCGTGCCCGGCGGCGAGTGGGTGGGCGCCCGGCTCCTCCCGCAGCTGGTGGCGTTGGGCCGGACCCACTCGGATCTCCCCTCGTCGCTGACCCGCACGCCCCTGGCGCCGCAGTCGCAGCCCTGGTGGTACGGGTTCCTGCCCTGCAAGACGTGACTCAGGGCGAGACGGGGGTGAACCGCACCAGGTACATGGGCTGGTAGAAGCTGATGGTATTGGCCACCACCAGCGCCTGGACCCGATAGGCCGGGTCGGCCTGCAGGGTCTGGACGATCCCCTCGCACTTGACGCCGAACGTCTGGTACCCGGGCGCCCACACCAGATAGATCTGCCGTCCCGAACGGGCCGCCCGTCGACTCCAGCCGCTCGGCGAACGCCAGCGGTGACGCCGCGGCCGAAGCGGCGGCATAGTCGACCCAGTCGACGAAGGCCGGACCGGTGCCGCGGGGGAAGGTGGTCTGCTGGTACCGACCGACGGGCAGCAGACGGTCGACGGCCGGACCGAGCTGATCGGGGCAGTAGGCCACGATGTCACCGGCGTGGCCGGTACGGGCGATGGCGGCCGCCACCTCACCGGCCTGGGTCCGGTTGGTGGTGATGTTGGGTATCGACCCGACCAGCCCGGCCACGACGGCCACGGTGAGGATGATGCTCCTGATCCGCCGGTCGCGGAAGGTGGCCAGGCCCAGCCCCACCAGCAGGATGAGCGGGATGAACACCACCGAGGCGTAGCGGGCGTCGAAGGCGCTCGTGGTCAGGAGCCCACCGGCGATGGCCGCGGCCAGGGTGCCGACCACGGCGATGGCCACCGGTCGGCCCAGGGGCCGCGTCCGGATGTCGACGTCGATGTGGCGCCGGTCGACCGCCACCCCGAACAGGCCCAGTCCGGCCAGGGCGAAGAAGATCAGGCCCAGGGCCCGGCCCGGGCTGCTGCTCCCGCCGGCGAACGACGCCACGGCGTTGACCATGGCGGCGAAGGTGGCCGGGGTGGCCCAGGGCGTGCCCGTGTGCCTGGACTGGAAGAGGAAGGTCGGGAGCCACGGGAGGAAGGTGAGACAGCCCACCACCGCGGCCACGAGCGAGGCCCGGGCCCCCCGGCGCCAGTCGGGGCGACCCCGCCAGGCCTGAAACAGCAGCCAGAGAAGGGTGACGCCGATCAGGTAGATCGACCAGTAGTGGGTGTACAGCAGCAGCCCGGTCACGGCACCGACGGCGATCAGGTTGCCGGGGCGCGGGTGGGCCAGCGACCGGTCCAGGGCCAGAAATCCCAGCACCGTGAGGAGCACCACCAACGAGTACATGCGGGTCTCGGTGTCGTACCGGGTGGCGAACGGCGACGTGGCCACCAGCAGCATGGCGGCCCAGCCCACCCTTCGGCCGCCGAGGCGCTTGCCGGCCACCCAGGCCAGCGGGACGGTCACCACGCCGAACAGGCCGGAGAGGGAGCGGACGGCCTCGTCCGAGGTGCCGAACCAGCCCATCCAGAAGTGCAGGAGGACGTAGTAGAGAGGCGGCGCGCCGTCGCGGCGCAGGAACGACGGGATCTGATGCAGGGGGAGGCGGGCGATGTTTACCGTGAGGGCCTCGTCGAGCCAGAGGTCCGAGACGGTCCAGAACCGGAGCACGAGGGCCGACACCACGACCAGCCCGAGTCCCACCGTGATGGCCGTGGTGGTGACCCTACCGAAAAGCGGTCCCTCGGGGTCCTCGTCGACCGCGGGGCCGCCCGCCCGCTGTGCGGGCGTGGACACGGCCGGGGCCACCGTGGTCGGATCCGTCACCGTCCGGGCCGGAACCGCCGGTGCCTCGGGCGCGACCCCCGGGACGGATCGAGCGGGAGGGGCGTCCATGGACCGCATGGTACCCAGGCTCTACGCCCGGGTGGTGTCCCCGGCCCGATCGTGGACCAGCGGGGCTACGCGGCGGTAACCTGCTCCCACGAGCTGCTGTGGCTGTGGGAGGCTGCTGCGGACCGACGGGGTACCGGAGGCCGCCAGTGGGCAGGGGGAATGAGATGGGGGAATGGTGTGACACGAGGCCCTGAGTTCAGCCGGCGGTCGTTCCTGTCCCGGGGTGCGGCCACGGGTGGACTGATCATGCTGGGCGCCACCGGCGCCACCGCCCTGGCCGGCTGCTCCTCGGGATCCTCCAGCTCCTCCACCACCGACTCGAGCACCGGTTCCAAGGCCGGGATCGGCACCGGCTCCCCGGTGCGGGGCGGGTCGCTCACGGTGGGGCTCACCGCCGAGATCGACGGCTTCTACCCGGGCACGGCCCACTGGGACGTCAACGGGTTCTGCTACGCCAACGCCGTCTACGACCCCCTGATGGCCACGGCGGCCGACGGAAGCACCCAGCCGTACCTGGCGCAGTCCATGACCCCCAACTCCACCTTCGACGTGTGGACCATGAAGCTGAGGCCCGGCGTCACCTTCAACGACGGGTCGGCGCTCACCTCGGGCGTGGTGCTGGCCAATTTCCGGGCTCTGAAGGCGTCCCCCCTGACTGGGGTGGCCCTCGACCAGGTGGCGTCGGTGACCGGTCCGGACGACATGACCGTCGTGTACACCCTGACCGGTCCGAACCCCACCTTCCCGGCCGGCCTGACCACGCAGGTGGGCTACGTGGTGGGCGAGGCCATGATCCTGGAGGCCATCGCCGCGCCGAACACGGCCCCGAAGCCCATCGGCACCGGCCCGTTCATCTACTCCGAGTGGCAGCCCAACGACCATTTCACCGCCACCCGCAACCCGAACTACTGGCGCAAGGGGCTCCCGTACCTGGACTCGATCACGTTCAAGCCCATCCCCGACAGCAGCCAGCGCGAGTCCACCCTGCGGACCGGTGGGGTGGACATGATCGAATCCGTGGACCCCACCACCATCACCAACTTCTCCGGCTCGGGCGGCTCGGGGTTCCAACTCGTCGACACCAGCACCGGCGTGATCGGCCAGCCGTCCTTCGCCTTCATCATGTTGAACACCGTCACGCCGCCCACCGACGACCTCAACATCCGCCGGGCCCTGGCCATGGGTATGAACCAGGCCGAAGTGCAAAAGGTCATCGGCGGTCCCCCGTCCAAGCCGGCCGACGGCATCTTCCTCCCCGGTTCGCCGTACTACAGCAAGACCTCCTACCCGACGTACAACCCGTCTGCGGCCAGGGAGCTGGTGTCGGCCTACAAGGCACAGCACGGCACGCCGACCCTCAATCTGCTCACCATCCCCACCCCCCTCGAGATCAAGGTGGTCTCGGCCATCCAGCAGATGTGGCAGCTGGTCGGCTTCGACGTGACCATCTCCGAGGTGGAGCAGGCCTCCATCATCGACGACTTCGTGTTCGGCAAGTTCCAGGCGGTGACGTCCTACCAGTTCGGAGCGGTCTCCCCCGATCTCAACTACGTGTGGTGGAGCACCACCACCCTCTCGCCCATCGGCAAGATCGGCCTCAACTTCACCCGGCTCGACGACCCGACCCTCGAGGCGGCCATGCTCCTCGGCCGGCACACCACCAACCAGGCCACCCGGGCGGCGGCGTACAAGGTGGTCAACGAGCAGTTGGCCAAGCAGCTGCCGTACCTGTGGATCGAGCAGTATGTGTTCTCCGAGGTGGCCGACGAGCGGGTCCAGAACTTCGCCAACCCCACCCTGCCGGACGGCGGCCCCCAGTACGCCTTCGACGAAGGGATCCTCGTGCCGACCCAGATCTGGTTGCGGAGCTAGCGGGTCGGACCGCCGGCCCCGCACCACAGCACTCCATGACCAAGTACTTCCTCCGTCGCCTCATCCAACTGGTCGTCGTCGCGTTCATCATTTCGGTGCTGGTGTTCCTGCTGGTCCATCTGCTGCCGGGGGATCCGGCCACCATCATCCTCGGGAGCAGCGACACACCGCAGAACCGGGCCGCGCTCTACCGGCAGCTGGGGCTCAACAAGCCGCTCATCCAGCAGTACACGACCTGGCTCACCGCCGTGTTCCACGGCAACCTGGGGCAGTCGTACCTCACCCATGAGTCCGTGGGGTCCATCATCTCGACCGGGTGGCCCATCGACCTGGAGCTGATCATCATCTCCCAGGTGATCGCCTTCGCCGTGTCCATCCCCCTGGCCCTCGTCACGTCCCGCCGACCGAACCGGCCCCTCGACAACATCGCCACCACCGGCACCTTCGGGATGCTGGCCCTGCCTCCGTTCGTCATCGCCCCCATCCTGGTGGCCGTATTCGCCGTCGGCCTGCACTGGTTTCCGGCCACCGGCACCGTGCCCTTCACCCAGGACCCGGGCACGAACCTCCACGACATGATCCTCCCCTCGCTGGCCATCACGGCCGGCTCCGTGGCCGTCTACTACCGGCTCTTCCGCTCCGACCTGATCGCCACGCTGCAGGAGGACTTCATCACCATGGCCCGGTCCAAGGGCCTGTCGGCTCGCTGGATCATGTGGCGCCACGCCTTCCGGCCGTCGTCGACCTCCCTGTTGGCCGCGGCGGGCGTCAACATCGGCGCCCTCATCGCCGGCACGTTCATCGTCGAGTACCTGTTCGCCCTCGACGGTCTGGGCTACTCGTTGGTGGTGGCGGTGAACCAACGGGACTATCTGGTGGTGCAGGGGATCACCCTGGTCATCGCCATCGCCTACGTGATACTCCAGTTCCTCATCGACTTCTTGTTCACCGTGGTCGATCCGAGAGTGACGCGGGAGTGACCGATGCCTGACGACCGCGAACTGGACGACACCCGGGCCGCCAGCCAGCTGCTGTCGAACCGCCTGCCCGGGACGGCCGCCACCGACGAGCTCGTGGTCTCGCGCCAGAGCGAGACCCTCGACTCGGACGACATCCTGGTGCGCAGGCCCCTGGGCCTGCTGTTCTGGCTGGCCATCGGCTGGGTCGGCCTGATCGTCGTCCTGGCCGTCTTCGCCAACCTGCTCCCCCTGCCCAAGCCGAACTTCCAGAACTACGCCGCCATCAACGCCTCCCCGAGCATCCATCACCTCCTCGGCACCGACGACCTGGGCCGGGACCTGCTGAGCCGGCTGATCTTCGGGGCCCGGGTGTCCCTGGTGGTCGGCTTCGGGGCGGTGACCATCGGGATGACGGTGGGCGGGACGCTGGGCCTCGTGTCGGGCTACAAGAGCGGCTGGTTGGACGTCAGCCTCAACGCCGGCGCCTTCGTCCTGTTGGCCTTTCCGGCCATCGTGGCCGTCATCGGCATCGTGGCCTTCTGGGGTCAGTCCCTCCTCAAGATCACCCTGATCATCGGCGTGGTGACCATCCCCCTGCTGTTCCGGGTGGTCCGGGCCTCCAGCCTTTCCTTCGCCAACCGCGACTTCGTCGTCGCAGCCCGGACCCTCGGGGCCACCTCGTCGAGAATCGTCTTCCGCGAGATCCTCCCCAACGTCGTACCGGTGGCGGTCACCTTCGGCCTGATCACCGTGGCCGGGGTCATCGTCATCGAGGGCTCGCTGGCCTTCCTCGGCCTGTCGGTGCCGCTGCCGACCGCGTCGTGGGGGAACATGATCTACGAAGGGGCCACGAACGGAAACCTCAGTATCAATCCGTACATCATGTTGTGGCCGGTGCTGGCCATGTTCCTGCTGCTGGTCTCCATCAACCTGATCGGCGACCGGCTCCGGCAGCGGTTCGACATCCGCGAGGGCCTGCTGTGAAGCGTCGGTTCTGGTCGAGGCGCGGCGCGCCACCCCTCGTGTTCGCCGACGTCGCCGACGCCGACCAACCTCTCCTGGTGGTCAAGGACCTGCGCACGGCGTTCCGCACCGGCCGGGGCACGGTGCAGGCCGTGGACGGCGTCTCCCTGTCGGTGGGCCGGGGACGGACCCTGGGTGTCGTCGGGGAGTCGGGTTCGGGAAAGACGGTGCTGTCCCGGTCCATCATGGGCCTTCTCCCGCTGCAGGACGTGATCCGGAGCGGAACGGTGCACTTCGCCGGGCACGAGCTCACGACCATGGAGCCGGCCGAGCTCCGCCAGGTGTGGGGAGCCGAGCTCAGCATGATCTTTCAGGATCCGATGACCGCCCTCAACCCGGTCAAGCGCATCGGCCGCCAGATCACCGAGTCGCTCCGGCTCCACTTGGACATGGACCGGAAGGAGGCCAAGGCCACGGCCATCGAGCTGTTGCGGGCGGTGGGGATCCCCTCACCCGAGCGACGGGTCCGGTGGTACCCGTCCCAGCTGTCGGGCGGGATGCGCCAGCGGGTGATGATCGCCATCGCCCTGGCCTGTGCCCCACGTCTGGTCCTGGCCGACGAACCGACGACCGGTCTCGACGTCACCGTCCAGGCCCAGATCCTCGACATGCTGGCCGAGCTGCAGCGGGAGCGGCACATGGCGGTGATCCTCGTCACCCACGACCTGGGGGTGGTGGCCAACCGGGCCGACGACATCGTGGTGATGTACGCCGGTCGCATCGTGGAGAAGGCCCCCACCCATACGCTGTTCCACGACACCCACATGCCCTACACGAAGGCCCTGATGGACTCCATTCCGCGGCTGGCCGACGCCAGCGGGTCCCGGCTCCTCGCCATCGCCGGGCGCCCGCCGGATCTGATCCACCCTCCGGCCGGCTGCCGCTTCGCCCCCCGGTGCCCCTACGTCCAGGACAAGTGTCGGGAGAGCGACCCGCCCCTCCGCACGGCCGGTTCGCCCGACCACCTGTTCGCCTGCTGGTTCCCTCTGATCAACGGGGTCTCGACCGCCCCTGTGTCGGCGCCGGCCCCGGTGTTGACACCGAACGGTTCGGCCCACCCTGCCCCCGGTCCCGGTGGGCCGTCATGAACTCCGAGCCGGACACCACCGTCACCGCGGAGAGCCTGCTGAAGCCCGACGCTCCAGCCGCCCGGCCCGCTCCCGCTGCCCCCGCGCCTCCGGCCGGTCCTGCCGCTCCCGCCGCGCCGACCACTCCTGCCGCGCCCACAGCTCCGACCGCTCCGGCCGACGAGGTGGTCCTCTCCGTGGACCGCCTGGTCGTGGAGTTCCGGAGCGGTCGACAGACCGTGCAGGCCGTGTCCGGCGTGACGTTCACGGTGCGGACCGGGGAGACCCTCGGCCTCGTAGGAGAGTCGGGTTGCGGCAAGACGACCACCGGCCGTGCGCTGGTGCAGGTGCAGCCGGCCGACCTCCGGAAGCGTGACCTACAAGGGGCAGGACCTGGGCCGGCTCAGCTCCCGGCAGCTCAGAAGTGTGAGGACGAAGATCCAGATGATCTTCCAGGACCCGATCTCCTCCCTCAATCCCCGGCGGAGGGTCAAGGACATCGTGGCCGAGCCCCTCGACATCTGGGGCCGGGGCACCAAGGCGGAGCGGGAAGCCAAGGTACGGATGATGATGGAGGCGGTGGGCATCGACCCCGACACCGCCGGCGATCGCCGACCCCAGGAGTTCTCCGGCGGACAGTGCCAGCGGATCAGCATCGCCCGGGCCCTGATGGCCGAACCCGACCTGTTGATCTGCGACGAACCGGTATCGGCCCTCGACGTGTCGGTGCAGGCCCAGATCCTCAATCTGCTGGCCGACCTGAAGGCGAGGTTCGGCCTGACCATGGTCTTCATCGCCCACGACCTGGCCGTGGTCAAGAACGTGAGCGATCGGGTGGCCGTGATGTACCTGGGCAAGCTGGTCGAGATCGCGGGGTCGGACGATCTGTACCGCTCGGCGGCCCACCCCTACACCGAGGCGCTCATGGCCTCCATCCCCGAGCCCGATCCGGACCAGGGCACCGACCAGCGGGCCCTCAGCGGAGAGATCCCCTCGCCCCTCAATCCCCCGTCGGGTTGCCGATTCCGGACCCGGTGCCCCTATGCCCAGGACCGGTGCGCGGCCGAGGAGCCCCTCCTGCGCCAGATCGCCCCCGGCCACCAGGTGGCGTGCCACTTCCCGCTGACCGGTCCGAAGAGCCTGCCTGCCGCGTCGGCACCACCGGCGCCGTAGGATCCCGATCGGTCCGGCTCCCCTCGAGCTCCTGTCGGAGGAAGGGGCGGGTCAACGAGGTCAGCCCTCGGCGGGAGCCTCGACCGAACCGGTGCCGGCCTCGGTCGGTGCCGGCCCCTCGGCGGTGCCGGCGCCTCGACCGGTAATGCGGCCTCGGGTGCTGCGGCCTCGGGTGCTGCGGCCTCGCCGGCGGGGGCCTCGGGTGCTTCGGTCACGTCGGCGGGGGCCTCGGCCCCCTCTTCGCCCGGACCGTGCTCGGCCACGTAGTCTGCCCAGGCCGCCTGGGCCTCCGTCTCGGGGGTGAACTCGGCCTCGGCGAACTCGAAGGGTCCGACGTAGTTGCCCTCGGCGTCGTAGGCATGCTCGCCGAACGCCTCGCGGTACTCCTCCGAGACCTCCCCGCCCTCGGCGGCCTGCTTGATGGAGAGACTGATCCGGCGGCGCTGGAGGTCGATGTCGATGATCTTCACCCACAGCTCCTCGCCCGGCGTGACCACCTGCTCGGGCAGGTCGACGTGGTGGCCGGCCATCTCCGAAATATGGACCAGGCCCTCGATCCCGTCCCCGACCTGCACGAAGGAGCCGAAGGGCACCAGTTTGGTGATCCGGCCGTAGACCAGCTCGCCGACCTGATGCGAGTTGGCGAACTCCTGCCAGGGATCGGTCTGGGTGGCCTTGAGGGACAGGCTGATCCGTTCCTTGGACAGATCGACGTCGAGGACCTCGACGTCGATCTCGTCACCGACCGAGACCACCGACGAGGGGTGGTCGACGTGCTTCCACGACAGTTCGGACACGTGCACCAGTCCGTCCATTCCACCCAGGTCGACGAAGGCCCCGAAATTGACCACCGACGACACCACGCCCCGTCGGCGCTCGCCGGGCTTGAGGTTGACGAGGAACTCTCCCCGTTGCTCCTTCTGGGTCTCCTCCAGCCAGGCCCGACGGGACAGCACCACGTTGTTGCGGTTCCTGTCGAGCTCGATGATCTTGGCCTCGATGACCCGGCCCACGTAGGGCTGCAGCTCCCGCACGCGGCGCAGCTCGACCAGTGACGCCGGGAGGAAGCCCCGCAGCCCGATGTCCACGATGAGGCCGCCCTTGACCACCTCGATGACCGGACCGGTGACCACCTCGTCCGACTCCTTGAGCTTCTCGATGGTGCCCCAGGCCCGCTCGTACTGAGCCCGCTTCTTCGAGAGGATCAGTCGCCCCTCCTTGTCCTCCTTCTGCAGCACCAGCGCCTCGATGGCCTCGCCCAGCGAGACGATCTCCGAGGGGTCCACGTCGTTGCGGATGGACAGTTCGCGGACGGGGATGACACCTTCGGACTTGAAGCCGATGTCGAGGAGTACCTCGTCCCGATCGATCTTGACCACGGTGCCCTCCACCAGATCGCCGTCTTCGAACTCGACGATGGTGCCGGCCATGGCGTCCTCCAGGGACGCACCGCCGAGATCGTCCTCGGTGACGGACCGGGGGACGTAGACCCCGTTCTCGTCGAACGTGCCCATGGCCTCGGGAGACAGGAGGGCGGTGCCCTCGGGCACGACGTGGGTGTCAGACATGGTGGTAGGTAGCTCGCTTTCCGGACAGGGCGCCGCGTCCCATCCGGGGATACGACGGTGAAGGTTGGGGGCCACACTGTCGTGACCGGGAGTCAATGGTACTCCACCGGCCCCGGTGCCCGAACGGCGAACGGAGTGGTGCCGGCACGGTCCCGACCGGTCGGCGGTCAGGCCCCTTTGGCCTCCGCCCACGACGAGCCCCAGGCCATGGCCACCTCGAGGGGCACCGACAGGTCGGCGGCACCGGTCAGGGCCTGTTCGGTGAGGGCGGCCACCCCGTCCTCCTCGTCGGGATCCACATCCACCAGCACCTCGTCGTGGACCTGGAGAACCAGGTCGGAGGTGAACCCCCCCTCTTCGAGTCCGGAGTCGAGCCGGATGAGCGCCACTTTGAAGAGGTCGGCGGCCAGACCCTGGATACCGGCGTTCATGGCCTGGCGCTCGGCCGCCTGCCGCACCTGGTAGTTGGTGGAGGTGAGGTCGGGCAGCGGGCGCCGCCGGCCGAAGGCGGTCACGGTGTACCCGGCCGTGCGGGCGTCGGCCACGGTCCGCTCCATGTACTCGCGCACGGACGGGAAGGCGGTGAAGAACGCCTGCAGGATGAGCTGGGCCTCCTCCACCGGGACGGCCAGGCGCTGGGAGAGCCCGTAGGCCTCCATCCCGTAGGCCAGCCCGTAGGAGACCATCTTGGCCGTGGACCGCTGGGCCGTGGTGACCTCGTCGCGGGCGACGCCGAACACCTGGGCGGCCACGGTCCGGTGGATGTCCTCACCGGCGGCGAAGGCCGCGGTGAGTCCGGGGTCCCCGGAAAGATGGGCGATGGCCCGCAGCTCCACCTGGTCGTAGTCGGCCACCAGCAGGCGCCGGCCCGGCGACGGGACGAAGGCCTGGCGGAACCGACGGCCCTCCTCGGTCCGGACCGGGATGTTGTGGAGGTTGGGCCGGTCTGAGGAGAGCCGACCGGTGCGGGCCACCGTCTGGCGGAACGTGGCATGGATGCGACCGTCGGCACCGACCTCGGCGGCCAGGCTCTCGCCGTAGGTGGATCGCAGCTTCTCGACCTCGCGGTAGCGGAGAAGGGCCTCGACGATCGGGTGCTGGCCGCGGAGCAGCTCCAACGTGCGGGCGTCGGTCGAGAACCCGGTCTTGGTCTTGCGGAGCGGGGTCAGGCCCAGCCGCTCGTAGAGCACGGTCCGCAGCTGGGGCACGGAGTTGATCTTGAACGGCTCTCCGGCCAGGTCGTGGATGGTGGCCTCCAGGGAGCGGACCTCCTCGGCCAGGTCCGAGGCGATGGCGCGGAGCACGTCGCGATCCACCGGGATGCCCACCACCTCCATCCGGGCCAGTACCCGTACCAGAGGTTCTTCGATGCTGGAGTTCAGCCTGTCCTCCCCTGCGGCCACCAGGGCGGCGATCATCGGGGGCCGCAGGCGGGCCAGCACCGCCACCGTCCGGGCCTCCTCCCGGCGCCGCGGGTCGTCGCTCGCCGACCCACCAGTGCTCTCGTCGGTGGTCTCGTCGGTGGTCTCGAGGTCGAAGGCACCCTGGCCCGGCCCGCCCGAGCCGTCGTCCATCTCGACCCCGAGGAAACGGGTGGCCAGATCGCCCAGGTGGTAACGGTCGGTGGAGGGATCGAGCAGGTACGCCCCCACGGCCGTGTCGAGGGCCAGGTTGGTGACGTCCACACCCAGGGGTAGGAGTGACCGCATGATCTCCTTGGCGTCGTGGGCCACGACCTGCAGACCCCCGGGCCCGAGTCCGGCCGCCAGTGCGTCCACGACCCGGGGGTGTTCGAGCAGGGTCGGCCCGGCTCCGACCAGCACCACGGGCCGGTCGGTCCCGTCCTCGTCGATCTCGGGAGCGATGGCCAGTCCGGTCAGTGGTGAGCGACCCGGGTCCCCGGCCCACCGCGCCGACAGGGCCACCGCACCGGTGGCGCCCCGGGCGGCGGCGAAGACCTCGTCGAGGGCCTCGGTGGCGGACTCGGCGGTGACCGGGGCCACCACGGCGGGGTCGGCCAGCCAGTCGGCCTCGACCTCGGCGGTGCGGGCGGGCGTCGCCGCGGGTGGGGCCGACGGCTTCGTCCCCGTGGTCCCGCCGGCCGGCTGGCCCAGTGCCCCCTCGTCCAACAGGGTCGACAGGCGCGTCCAGATCGTGCGCAGCTCGAGTTCCTCGAAGGCCTGCCGGGCCTCTTCGAGGTTCCAGCCGCCCAGGGTGAGCTGGTCGACATGGACGTCGAGGGGCACGTCGCGGATCAGGGGGATCACTTCGGCATTGAGCCGGACCTGTTCGAGATGCTCGGCCAGGTTCTGGCGCAGCTTGGGCGAGAGGGCGTCGAGGTGGGCATAGATGGCGTCGAGGTCGCCGTACTCGTTGACCAGTTTGGCCGCCGTCTTCTCCCCCACCCCGGGCACCCCGGGGAGGTTGTCGGACGGGTCGCCCCGCAGCGCGGCCAGGAGCGGGTACAGGCTCGGCCGCACCCCGGTGCGCTCCTCGATGCCGGCTTCGTCGTAGAGGGCGTAGTCGCTGACCCCCCGTCGGTTGTACAGGACCCGCACGAAGGGGTCCTCGACCAGCTGGTAGGAGTCGCGGTCGCCGGTCACGATGATGACCGGGTGCTGGCGATCCCGGGCTTCGGTGGCCAGGGTGGCCAAGACGTCGTCGGCCTCGAACCCCTCGGCGTCCACCACCGGTATGGCCAGTGACCCGAGGACCGACCGGATCATGTCGAACTGGGGCGGGAGATCGGGCGGGGTGTCGGCCCGCCCGGACTTGTACTCGCGCACGATCTCGTCGCGGAAGGTACCGCCCGGCAGGTCGAAGGCCACCGCCAATCCGACCGGCCGTTGGTCCCGCACCAGGTTCACCACCATGGAGGTGAACCCGTGGACGGCATTGGTGACCACGCCGGTCCGGGTCTTCAGGTCGGGAGGGAGGGCGAAGTAGGCCCGAAAGGCCAGGGACATCCCGTCGAGGAGGATGAGGGGATTTCGGGGAGGGTCTGCTCCGGCGGGTGCAGTGGCGGCCATGGCGGAGGATCGACCCGGACTACGGAGCGAGCGTGCCCTCGAGTACCTGGCGGGCGACGTCGATCATCCGCGACCGGGTTCCCATGGCGGTCTTCTGGATGTACCCGAAGGCTTCGGACTCGGTCATGCCCGACCGTTCCATCAGGATGGCCTTGGCTCCGTCGACCAGACGACGGGTCTCGAGCTTGTCCTCGGCGCTGGCCGGCTGGCCGGGGGAACCGTCGGCCACGGCCCGCCGCGCCTCGGCGTCGATGGCCCACTCCTGCTCGCACCGGGCCATGGCCTGGTCGATGGCCGGGATGAGTTCGATCCGTTGGAAGGGCTTGACCAGATACGCGGCCACCCCGGCGTCGCGGGCCTCGTCGATGAGATTGCGCTGACTGAACGCGGTGAGGATGAGGACGGCGACCTTGACGTCGAGGTCGCGGATGGCCCGGGCGGCGACCAGGCCGTCCGAACCCGGCATCTTCACGTCGAGGATGGCCAGGTCGGGATGGTGGGTCCGGACCAGCTCGACGGCCTCATCCCCGCGGCCGGTCTCCCCCACCACGTCGTAACCCTCGTCCTGCAGGATCTCCTTGAGATCGAGCCGGATGATCGCTTCGTCCTCGGCGATGACCACGCGTCTGGTCATGGCCGGGTCGAAACCTCCGGCCCGGCACCCCGGCGGGATGTGGGGACCACCGTGCTCATCGCCATCGTCGCGTGTGCTGCGCTCAACCCGGGTCCACCACCAACTGGTCGAGGAGTTCGTCCTGACGGCGTTGGAGCTCGGCCACCTGGTCGGCCAGAGCGGCGCGGGTCTGGAGCGTGGCCACGCTGTGGCGGCGGGCCTCCTCGTACTCCCGGGATGCCCCCGGGGTCTCGGATACGAGGGCCCGCATGCGGGTGTCGTCGGCGATCTCGTCGATCACGACGAGCTGTTCGTCGAGGACTGCCAGCTCGGCCCGCGCCCGCACCAGGCGGTCATGGACATCACTCAGCCGGCGTTCGAGGGTGTTCCGATGCATGGAGATTCAATTCTACGCATGACGGGGACCGGCACGCGCCGGTCCCGATCAGGAACGGAGGGCATCGAAGAGCCGCCGGCGTATCCCGAACCTCTCGAGGACGGCGGGATCGGGGGGTGGCCCCATGCCGGGGCCGCCGGGAAGTGCCGCGGTCAGGGCCCGGCGGGGTCGGGGTCGGGACAGTCGGGGTTCGGGGACGAGATCGTCCCCGAGGTAGGCCCGGGAGGGACTCAGGTCCCCCGGCCACGAGAACCCGGGCAGGGCGGCCACTGCGGCGTTGACACCCCGGGCGTAGCCGGACTCGAACATCCCTCCCATCCAGAGGGGAACGCCGGCGGACGTGCACCGTTCCACGACGTCGAGAGCCGGTCCCAGACCGCCGAGGCGGGCCGGCTTCACGCACACCACCGAGCACGCCCCGAGTTCCAGGGCCTCGAACACGCGTGCCGGCGAATCGACGCCTTCGTCGAGGCAGATCGGTGTGGTCATCCGGGCGGCCAGGGCGGTATGACCGTCCAGGTCGTGGCGGTCGAGGGGCTGCTCGAGGCAGAGGAGCCCGAACCGGTCGAGGGCGGACAGCCGATCTACGTCGGACGGTGCATAGGAGCCATTGGCATCGGCTTGGATGCCCAGCTGCGGAAAGGCCCGGCGCACCCCCTCGAGCGGGGCGACGTCCCAACCCGGCCCGATCTTGAGCTTCACCCGTGTATAGCCCTGGTCGACCAGCTTCCCCACCTCGGCCACGAGCGTGTCGACCGAGGAGGCCTGCCCGCACACCGCGCCGAGCTCGACCGATTGTCCCTCCACCCCGAGCAGCTCGGCCAGGGAGCGACGACCGGACCGGAGATGGATGTCGGCCACGGCCATCTCGAGGGATGCGATTGACAGCGATGCGTCGGCCCCGGCCCGTCGCACGGGGCCCAGGCCCGAGGGACCGGGGAGGGCCAACTCGTGCCCGGCGGCCAGGGCCACCAACTCGGGGACCAGACGGTGTTCGAGGACGGCGAGGGACCGTCCCACGTCCTCGGCGTCGAAGGTGGTGTCGGCCAGGGCGGCGCACTCGCCCCATCCCTCGACCGGCTCGTCATCGGTCCCCCCGGCTTGGATGGTCCGGCCCAGGAGGTGGACCAGCACGAGGGGCCGGGCGCGGTGGGTGCCGAGTGCTGTTCGCACGGCGGCCCGGAAGGGCAGGTCCACGGTCCACAGGTCGACGGCATCCAGTACCACCGGCGATCCGTGCCCGAGTCCCTCCCAGCGCTCTGGCAGGGTGCGCGGGCTGTCGGCGCCGGTCATGGGGCGCGAGCCTACGGGCGGCAGGGGGGGTTCGGCACCGGCCGGCGGGCGACGATGCACGCTGGGCCGTGGGGGCGTGACGGTAGGCTGCGCCCCCACCGGCCCGGGTGGCGGAATGGCAGACGCGGTGGACTCAAAATCCATTGTCCGAAAGGGCGTGCGGGTTCGAATCCCGCCCCGGGCACCGTGTGATGTCGCGCGACATAAGCAACGATGTCGCGCGACATCGTAGACGACCAGCTCAGGGCATGGGCTGGTAGTCCTGATTTGTATCGAGGGTGAGTTTTCGGAGCGGTGACCCGTCGGCTCCGAGGACTTTGACCTCGCGCCCGGCCACCAACAGCACGACGCGCCAGCCGGCATAGGGCCGTCCCACCCCGATGTGGTGGAGGCGTCCCCGGTAGCGGAGCGTGACCGTGCCGTTCTTGTTGACCTTGTCATTGCGGACCCGGTATCCGGCACTGTCGATCTTCGGGCCGAGAGGATGGCTCTTGTCCCTCGCCGCGAACGCCTCGGCCGGCGTGCGACGGCCGATGGCTCGATGCGGGCGCACGGTGTTGTATGAGGTGACGAAGCGGTCGAGTTGGCCCTGGAGCTGTTTCTTGGTGGTGGCCGGGTCTTGTTTGGCTAGGTACTTCTTCATGGTCTGATGGAAGCGTTCGACCTTGCCCTGAGTCTGGGGATGGTAGGGACGCCCGTGTTTGGAGGCGATGCCGAGCGAGAGCAGCTCGGCTTCCATGTCACCCACCCCACCGCCCTTGGACGCGGTGAAGATGGCTCCGTTGTCGGTCAAGAGCTTCTCCGGATAGCCCCATTGGCCTGCGGCTCTGTGCAAAGTCCGCACC
Source organism: uncultured Acidimicrobiaceae bacterium (assembly GCA_963700235.1). GTDB lineage: Bacteria > Actinomycetota > Acidimicrobiia > Acidimicrobiales > RAAP-2 > Bog-756. Next base: position 1,032,079 of record CAVOWT010000003.1, on the reverse strand, counting down.
ACGTCAGAAGAGTGGGTGGACACGAAGACCCTGCTGGCAACGCACAGTCGGGAGTGGTCGTCGATGATGTTCAGCACTTCGTAGACCACCCCGTCGGCCACCTCGACATGGGTGACGTCGGCCTGCCAGCACTCGTTGGGCAGCTCAGCGCAGAAGCGCGTATAGGAGCTCTTTGGCCTCTTGTGGGGCTGGGGTGTGACAAAGCCCCGGGCCTTCAGCACCCGCCAGATGGTCGAGGTCGAAGGGACGTCGGGGTGGCGGCGGGCCAGATGGCTGCGGATGGTGTCGGCTCCGGCGTCAAAACCGGCATCGGCCAACTCCTTCCGCAGGGCCACGATCTCCTCTTCGTAGAGGTCGACGATCCGGCCCGGCGATCGGTGGGGTCGCCGGGAACGCGGCTCGAGTCCGGCCTCCCCTTCGCGTCGCTGACGGGCCAGGCGCCGGTAGAGCCAGCTGCGGTCCATCTCGTAGGCCCGAGCCAGCTCGGCGATCGGCCGGCCTGTCCGCAGGTGCGTCTCGATCACAAATCGGCCCTTGTCCATGAAGCGACCCTCCCGCTCGGTGTCGCTTATGTCTTGACACATCCGAACCTGCAGGTGTGGCTTATCTCATGAACTCAGGCACCGCCCCGGGCACCGATGGCCGGATGGCTCGTCAGTACCCTCCGTCGCCTCGCAGCTCGGCGGCGCGGCTACCGATCCGTCCGGCCAGTGCGAGCATGGGCTTCACCCGGATATCCAGTCCCTTCAGCGTGGCCTCGACCGCGGCCCGATCGATGGCGCGCAGTTTCGGGGTCTCCCCGAGGAACCGCAGCGCCACGGAGGAGACGTCCTTCGCCACCTCGATCCCCGTCGCCGCCAGGTTTCCGTCTCCGGTGGCCAGGTCCGGCGACATGGCCAAGATGACCAGCGACTGGGCGTACAGGTCGACGGCATCGAGCAATGGTGGCAGGCAGCTCCGGTAGACCGACAGGGCCAGATCTCTCGACGTCTTCAGCGTCGCCGTCCGGACCCGCCACTCTTCCGACCAGAGAAGGACGGACTCGCTCGTGTCCCCGGCGGAGCTCAACGCGCCGAAGAACTCCTCGTCGTTGGCCGAGCCCGAGTAGTAGGCCTCTTCCTGCCGGCCGAGCAGGGACAGCGCATCGTGGAGGCGGTCGCACTCGTCCCGCGCCTCGGGCTCCCACGATTCGACCTTGCGGCGCCACATCCTCCGCAGGCTACAAGCGGAGGTGGCCCGAACGCGTCCGGCCGGGTCGGGGTGGTCGAGGGGCCGGGCCACCAGGGTTGTCGAAGTCGCGGACCGCATTCACAGCTGGCCCTAAGGAAAGGCACAGGTCGTTCAACGACCGGTTCGCCATACTCGTACCAGGAGGCAAACAGCCCACTCGACCAGCTGTTTGGACCACCATGGACATGCACAGCGAGACCATTCACGCCGAACGAATCACGCTCGAGGAGAAGTTGTCACTGCTAGCGATGGAGCGGAACTACTGGCGCCAGCGCTGCCTCGAACAGGCCGATGCACGCCGGGCCGCCGAGGCCGAGCGGGCCCGGTTGGAGGAGCGGATCATCCACGAAGACCCCGACGGTCTCATCTCGCTCTCCGGCCGGCGCAGGGCGTTGACCTCGACCGGGGGGCGCTGACCCCGCTCCAGGCCCCGTGATGCCCCGGGCTCTCCTCGGAGCGTGACGGGGCGCCCGCGCCCGTGCGAACCGCTCTGCGGACAGCCCGACCGGCCGACCGACGGCGCCCGCACGCCGGCGGCTCTCGACCTGGGCCGAAGGACGACGTGGTCTGTCGCCGACCCGGGCCGGTCGAATCGACTCCCGCCCGTCCCGCCGCCAACCCTCCGGCCCGCCCCGGTGACCGGAGGGTAATCCCGCCCACCGCGGTCGCCGTGTAACACTTGGCCGACCCGGTGGCCGGGCGGAACGGACGCAGTCGAGAGGAGTCGGTAGGTGCTGGCCTTTACCTTCCCAGGACAGGGATCGCAGCGGTCCGGGATGGGCCATGCCTGGGTCGAGCACCCATCGTGGGAGGTCACAGCCGAAGCGTCCGACATCGCCGGCCGCGATCTGAACCGCCTGCTCCTCGAGGCGCCCATGGAGGAGCTCACCCTGACGGCCAACGCCCAGTTGGCCACATTCGTGATGAGCCTGGTGGTGCTCGACGCCGTCGAGCGCGTCGGCCTGTTTCCGGCCGCCTGCGCCGGACACAGCCTGGGTGAATACACCGCGCTGGTGGCTTCGGGGGCCATCTCGCTCACCGACGGCACCCGGTTGGTGATCGAGCGGGGCGACGCCATGCAGGTGGCCGCGGACGAGCGACCCGGCACCATGGCCGCGCTGATCGGGATCGCCGACGACGACGCCGAGGCCGCCTGCCAGCGGGCCGAGGACGAGGTGTGGGTGGCCAACTACAACGCGCCCGGGCAGGTGGTCATCGCCGGCTCGGTGGCCGGGGTGGCCACGGCCACCGAGAGGGCCAAGGAGCTGGGGGCCCGCAAGGTCCTGCCGATACCGGTCTCGGGGGCCTTCCACACCCAGCTCATGCTTCCGGCCCGCACCCGTCTCCGCCAGGTACTCGACACGGTCGAGTTCCACGCCCCGGAGGTGCCGGTGGTGGCCAACGTCGACGCGCGGGTGCACACCGACGCCGGCGACTGGCCCGGTCTGCTCTCGTCCCAACTCTGTAGCCCGGTGCGGTGGCGCCAGTCTCTCGAGGCGCTGAGCGGCCGTGGGGCCACCGTTCTGGCCGAGCTCGGGCCCGGTGGTGTGCTCACCGGCATGGTCCGCCGGACCATCCCCGACGTCCGCGGTGTGGCGGTGGCCGTTCCCGCCGATCTCGACAAGCTGATGGACACCGTGGCCGGAACGGACGAGTGGACGGCGTCGTCCCCGGTCCACCAGGGCGAGCATCTCTACACCTCGGAGCGGGTCATCGTGAGCCCGGCCCCGGGCGTGTTCGAGCCCGACGTGCAGCTGGCCGCCCTGGAGAGCACGGCCCTGGCCGAGGCCACCGCGGCCCCGGGCAGCGGACAGGGCAAGGAGCCGGGTTCGGTGCTGGCCGTGGGCGACCTGGTCGGCACGGTGGGGATGACCGACGTACGCACACCCTTCGACGGCATCCTGGTCCGGTGGCTGGCCGTCCGGGGCGAGCGGGTGGTCGAGGGCCAGCCGGTGGCATGGATCCGCTCCCCGGGGACAGCGGGATGAGCCACGCCGGGGTGGAAGGGCCCGGGAGGGTCGTGCTGATCACCGGGGGGACCCGGGGCATCGGTCGGGCCTGCGCACAGTGGTTCCTGACCCGGGGCGACCGGGTGGCGGTGACCTCCCGCGACGGCGTGGTGGAGGGCGACCTCGAACACGAGCCAGGGCGCCTGCTGGCCCTGGCCTGTGACGTGACCGACCCAGCCCAGGTGGAAGCGGCCTTCGCCGCCGTGGAAGAGGCCTGGTCCCCGGTCGAGGTGCTGGTGGCCAATGCCGGAATCACCCGGGACACCCTGGTGCTCCGGATGACCGACGAGGCCTGGTCCGACGTCATCGACACCAACCTGTCGGGTGTGTTCCGCGTGACCAAGCGGGCCCTGGCCAAGATGATCCGGCTGCACCGCGGCCGGGTGATCATGGTCTCGTCGGTAGGGGCCTTCATCGGCTCGCCGGGCCAGGCCAACTACGCCGCCTCCAAGGCCGGGCTGGTCGGGATGGCCCGCTCGATGGCCCGCGAGGTCGCCAGTCGTTCCATCACGGTCAACGTGGTTGCCCCGGGCCTGGTGGAAACGAATATGCTCGCGGCACTCGGTGAGGAGCGCCTGGGCGAATTCGAGGCCCAGGTCCCACTGGGTAGGGTGGCCCGGCCCGAGGAGATCGCCGAGGCGGTCGGGTTCCTGGCCTCCGATGGTGCCGCCTATGTGACCGGTGCGGTCCTGCCGGTGGACGGAGGGTTGGGCATGGGCCTGTGAGCGTGCCAAGCGATGGAGTCTGGCTGCGTGAGGACCAGAGGGATCAACCGATGACAAAGGAGCAGGTGCGTGGCTAACGATGATGCGTTCGAGAAGTTCACGGAGTGTGCGGTGGAGGTTCTCCAGGTACCCGCGGACAAGGTGACCAAGGAGGCGCGCTTCGCCGAGGACCTCGATGCCGACAGCCTGGACCTGGTCGAACTGGTCATGGCGCTGGAGGAGACCTTTGACGTTTCCGTGGACGAGACGGAGCTCGAGGGCATCGAGACCATCGGTCAGGCCTTCGACCTGATCAGCGCCAAGCTCTGATGCAGCTCGGCGTCGGGCCCGAGGGACCGGTGGCCGGGCGGCGGGTGGCCATCACCGGCCTCGGCGTGGTCTCCTGCTGTGGCATCGGCACCGAAGCCCTCTGGACCGGCCTCAACGGATCCCCTCCCGAGGGGCCCCGTCGGGTGCCCGACTTCGATCCCGAGCGGTGGTTCACCGTCAAAGAGGCACGCCAGCTCGACCGGTTCGCCCAGTTCGCGGTGGCGGCCGCGGACATGGCCATCGAGGACGCCGGGGAGCTCGGGGCCGATCCGGGCCGGTCCGGCGTGGTCATGGGTACCGGCATCGGCGGTCTCGAGACCCTCGAGACGCAGATCCTGATCTTCGGTGAGAAGGGTCCCCGTCGGGTCTCCCCCCGTCTGGTCCCGATGATGATGTCCAACGCCGGGGCCGCCGCCGTCTCCATCCGTCTGGGGTGGCACGGACCGTCGGAGACCATCACCACCGCCTGCGCGGCGGGCGCCCACAGCATCGGTCATGCGGCACGGCTGGTGGCGTCGGGCCGGTGCGACGTGGCCATCGGCGGCGCGGCCGAAGCCGGTATGACCGGCGTGGGCATCGCCGCCTTCACCAACATGACCGCCCTGTCGACCTCCGGGGAGTCGAGGCCCTTCGACATCCGGCGGGACGGGTTCGTCATGACCGAGGGGGCCGGGGCCCTGGTCCTCGAGGCCTGGGACCACGCCGTGGCCCGGGGCGCCCGCATCTACGGTGAGCTGGCCGGCTCGGCCAGTACGGCCGATGCCCACCACATCACGGCACCCATCCCGGGCGGCTCCGGCGCCGCCGCCTGCATGAGCCTGGCCATGGATGACGCCGGCCTGGTCCCCGGCGACATCGGGCACATCAACGCCCACGGGACCTCGACGCCGCTCAACGACAAGGCCGAGTCCGATGCCATCGCCAAGGTGTTCGGCACCTCCCCGCCTCCGGTGACCTCGACCAAGGGCATCACCGGCCACGGGCTCGGCGCCTGCGGTGCCATCGAGGCGGTGGGCGTGGTGCTCAGCATCCAACACGCCGCCATCCCTCCGACCTGGGGCTACGAGCAGCCCGACCCCGAGATCCACCTCGACATCGTGGCCGGTGCGGGCGCGTCCGTGGGAGCCGGGGCCGGTCCTGTCGAACTCGTTCGGGTTCGGCGGCCACAACGGCTGCCTGGTCATCACGCCGGCCTAGGGACCTCCCCGATGGCCGGCCCCGTCCGCCATGGCGGATGGGGCGATCCGCTGGATCGGGTCGGATCGGTCAGAATCCCCCTAACGTCAGGTACCCATGGTCGAGCGAGTCAGCCACAGTGAGGCCGACCCGGGCGGAACGGAACGGGCCGACCTGACCGTCGGGGCCTTCACCCCGCACGGACCCTGGACCATCGATCCGGACGCCATGGCCTGGCGGTTCGGATCGCCCACCTCCCCCGACGTCGACGAACTGCGCCGCCAGGCCGCGGCCCTGGCCCGCCACCTGGTCCGGCCCCAGCACCTGCCATCGGTGGGCCGCCTGTTCACGGTGGGCCGGCGTTTGGGATGGGCCCTGCTGGCCTGGGGGCTCCGCGACCGCGGCACCGCATCGTCGCGGGCCGGCCTGTCCCGTCGGTTGCGACCGGCGTTCGAGCGCCTCGGACCGACCTACATCAAGCTGGGCCAGATCATCTCCTCGGGAGAGGGCATCTTCCCCGAGGAGCTGGTGGAGGAGTTCCGCCTCCTGCGCGACCGTGTCCCCCCCGAGCCGTTCGACCAGGTCCGCCGGACGCTGGAGGAGGATCTCGGGCGGCCCCTGGCTGAGGTCTTCGTCTCGTTCGACCGGGTCCCCATCGCCTCGGCGTCGATCGCCCAGGTCCATGCGGCCACGCTCCGTACCGGCGAGCGGGTCGTGGTCAAGGTCCAGCGCCGCACGGTGGCCTCCTTGGTCCGGCTCGACATCGCCGCCATGTCGTGGATCGCCCCCTGGCTGGTCGGACGCATCCCCGTCGCCACCCTCACCAATCCTCCGGCCCTGGTCGAGCTGTTCGCCGAGACCATCGTGGAGGAGCTGGACTTCCGCCTCGAGGCCCAGAACATGCTGGACATCGCCGCGGTGTTCGCCTCCACCGGGCAGCGGTCGATCGTGGTGCCCCGCCCCCATCCGTTGCTCGTGACCCGACGGGTGCTGGTGATGGAGCACCTGCACGGCTTCGCCTGGGGGAACGCCACCGGCATGCGGGCGGCCGGTATCGACACCGCCGCCGTCCTGCGGTCCAGTCTCATCGCCTTCCTCGAAGGCGTCCTGCTCCACGGGGTCTTCCACGGTGACCTCCATGGTGGCAACCTGCTCGTGCAGCCGGACGGAACGGTGGCCCTGTTGGACTTCGGGATCACCGGTCGGCTGGACGAGCGCAAGCGGTTGGCCTTCCTGCGTCTGCAGATGGGGGCCACCGCCAACAACGTGACCGTTCAGGTGGAGGCCTTGCGGGACCTCGGGGCCCTTCCCGCCGACTCCGACATCGAAGCCGTGATCCGGGACCTGGGTCTCGACCGACCGCCCGTCGACCCCACCACCCTCACCGCCGACGAGATGGTGGCCGAGCTCCGTGACGTGACGAAGGCCTTGCTCGGGTACGGCGCCCGGATGCCCAAGGAGCTCATGCTGTTCGTGAAGGACATCCTGTTCCTGAACGGGGCCATGGCCACCATGGCCCCCGACGTGGACATCCTCGGGGAGATCATGGCCGTGGTGACGTACTTCACGGAGCGTCACGGGGAGCAGATCGCCCGTGAGGTGGGCGTGGAGCTGTTGGAGACACCCATCGACCTCGACGGGTACCGGGCCGCCATGGGGTTCCCCGACGACACCGACCCCATCACCTTCCGCGATCTGCAGGAGCGGCGGGAGCTCATCCGCCGCCGGCTCGAGGGTCGCAGCGAGCGGCCCGGCCGCCGGTCGTTCCTGCGGGCCGTCTACCGGCTCGTCCGTCCCGAACGGACCTGAGCCGGCTGCATCAGGTGGCTCCGTCGAGGGCGAGGCGCAGCGACGCCACGAAGGACGCCGCCCCCTCGGGTCCCTCCCCCTCGAGCAGCCGACGCACCAGTGCGGATCCGACCACCACGCCGTCGGCCACCTGGCAAACCACGGCGGCCTGCTCGGGGGTGGACACCCCGATACCGACGCAGACCGGCAGGTTGGTGGCGGCCACCAACCGGCCCGCCACCTGGCGGGACGTATCGGCCAGTTCGGCCTGCTCGCCGGTCACGCCCATGCGGCCCACGGCATAGACAAATCCCCGTGAACGCCGGCAGATGGCGGTGAGGCGCTGGTCGGGGGTCGAGGGGGCTGCCAGCAGCACGGTGGCCACGCCGGCCCGATCGGCGGCGCCGGCCCACCCGTCGAGTTCCTCGAGGGGCAGATCGGGGACGATGGCCCCCGACACGCCGGAGGTGGCCATGGTCCCGGCCATGCGCTCGTGCCCGGCCCGTTCGATCACATTGAAGTACGTCATCACCACCAGGGGGACCCCCACCTCGATGCGGCTGAGGTCGGCCAGGATGCCGTCGGGAGTGGTGCCCCGTCGGAGGGCCCGCAACGAGGCCTCCTGGATGATGGCGCCGTCGATCATGGGATCGGAGAAGGGGATCCCCACCTCGATGGCGTCCGCTCCGGCCCCGGCCAGGGCCTCCACCGTGAGCAGCCACTGGTCGTCCATTCCGCCGGTGACGTAGGGGACGAGGAGCTTGTGACCGGCGTTCCGGCGGGTCCGCAGTGCCGTCTCGAGCCGACCGGGCGCCGTCTCGTCGAGCCGCCCGGCGGCGCTCATCGACCCCTCGTCATGACCGGAAGATGTCGCGCACCTGGGCCACATCCTTGTCGCCCCGGCCGGACAGGTTGACGAGTACGGTCGATCCCGACGGCAGGTCCTCGGTGCCGGCCCTGGCCATCACCCAGGCCAGGGCGTGGGCCGACTCGAGAGCGGGAATGATGCCCTCGGTGCGGGCCAGGCGTTGGAAGGCCTCGAGCACCTCGTGATCGCCGGCGCACTCGTAGCGGGCGCGGCCGAGGGCACCCAGATGGGCGTGCTCGGGGCCGATGCCCGGGTAGTCCAAGCCGGCCGAGATCGAGTGGGCCTCGAGGATCTGGCCGGCCTCGTCCTGCATCAGGGCGCTCCTCATCCCGTGGAGCACGCCGGGGGCGCCGGTGGTCATGGCCGCCCCTCCGGCCGCCTCCACGGCCACCAGGGACGCCGAGGTGTCGTCGGCGAACCCGGCGAAGATGCCGGCGGCATTGGAGCCGCCCCCGGCGCAGGCCACCACGACATCGGGATCGGCGCCGCCGAGGAGATGACGACACTGACCCCGGGCCTCGTCGCCGATGATGCGCTGGAACTCCCGGACCATCCAGGGGTAGGGATGGGGCCCCATCACCGACCCCACGCAGTAGTGGGTACCTTCGACCGACGCCACCCAGTCCCGGAGGGCTTCGTTCACGGCGTCCTTCAGGGTCTGGCTTCCGCTCAGCACCGGACGGACCTCGGCGCCCAACAGCTCCATCCGGAAGACGTTGAGCTCCTGGCGATGCGTGTCCACCTGGCCCATGTAGACCACGCACTCCATGCCGAACAGCGCGGCCGCGGTGGCGCTGGCCACGCCGTGCTGGCCGGCCCCGGTCTCGGCGATGAGCCGGTGCTTCCCCATCCGTCGGGCCAGCAGGGCCTGGCCGACGACGTTGTTGAGCTTGTGGGACCCGGTGTGGGCCAGGTCCTCGCGTTTGAGCAACACCCGGATCCCGAGCTCATCGGACAGTCGGCTGCACTCGGTCACCGGGGTGGGGCGGCCACCGTAGTCGTGCAGGATGCCCTCGAACTCGGCGTGGAAGGAGGGATCGGCCCAGGCCGACCGGAAGGCCTCTTCCAACTCCATGCAGGCCGGCACCAGCGACTCGGGGACGAACCGGCCGCCGAACTGGCCGAACCGGCCGGTGGGGCCGGGGTCACCCATGATCGCCGCGGCCACTACTGGTCCTGCCAGTCGAAGGGACCCGATGTGCCATCGGCCCGCCGGTCGTCAGAGTCGCCACCCGTCCGGGCCCGCTCCGGGCCGGTGGCCTCGGCCAGCGCACCCGCCGCGGCGCGGGCCGCAGCGATGAAGTCGCGCAGCTTGCCCGGATCCTTGACCCCCGGGGACGCCTCGACCCCGCTGGCCACGTCGACGCCCCACGGGTTCAGGTGGGCGATGGCCGCGCCCACGTTCTCGGGTCGCAGTCCTCCCGACACGATCAGCCGACGGGGATCGACCACTCCCTCGGCCAGTCGCCAGTCGAACAGCTCGCCCGAACCCGGGTTGGTCCCGTCGATCAACAGGGTCTGGGCCCCGAACTGCGGGAACCGCTCGATGTTGCGGTGCCCGGCCGGGAAGGCCTTGATGGTCCAGCTGGTCCGGGCCCGGATCCACTGGGTGTCCTCCATGGACTCCACACCGTGCAGCTGGACCCCGCCCAGGCCGATCTGGTTGGCGATGTCGACCACCCGCTGTCGGGCCTCGTCGCGGAAGACACCGACGGTCACGATCTCGTGCGGCAGCCGCTTCACGATGTCGGCCACGGCCGCGGGGGCCATCTGCCGGGGCGAGGGGGCGAACACGAAGCCCACCGCCGACGCCCCCATGCCCACGGCCAGGAGCGCATCGGCCTCCGAGGTGATCCCGCAGATCTTGACGAACGGACCGTCCCGCTCGTCGTCGGGTTCGTCGCCCCCGCTGAGCAGCGGGGGCGTCACGGGCCGGTCCCGAGTAGCTCGGCCACCGCCGCGCTCCGATCTCCCGAGCGGACCAGGTGCTCCCCCACCAGCACGGCCCGGTAGCCGTGGTCGGCCAGGCGGCGGACATCGTCGGGTCCGCCGATGCCCGACTCGGCCACCGCCGTCACCGATGAGGGGATCGACTCCCCGAGGCCTAGGGCCCGCCGCTGGTCGACCTCGAAGGTGTGCAGGTCCCGTTGGTTGACCCCGATCATGTCGGCACCGGCCTCGAGGGCCCGCTTCAGCTCCAGCTCGTCGTGGACCTCGACCAGCGCGTCCAGGGAGCAGCGCCGGGCCATGGCCAGGAACGCCGCGAGCTCGGCATCGGTGAGGGCGGCCACGATCAGGAGGACGGCGTCGGCGCCCATGGTCCGGGCGTCGCACACGTCGAGGGCGCTGACGGTGAAGTCCTTGCGCAGGACCGGAAGGGCGACGGCGCCCCGGGCGGCGCGCAGGTCGTCGGGCGCGCCGCCGAAGAAGTCGCGGTCGGTGAGGACCGAGAGGCAGGCGGCCCCTCCGGACTGGTACTCGTGGGCCACCGAGGCCGGGTCGAGCGAGGGGTCGAGATCGCCTTTGGACGGCGATCGCCGTTTGATCTCGGCGATGACCGCCACCCCGTCGCGGTCGGCGGCCTGGCCGATGGCCCCGGCGAACGGGCGCACGGGCCCGGCCCGTCGGGCCTCATCCAGAGCGGCGTCGACGTCGCGGCTGTCACCGGCGGCCTCGGCCCGATGGGCGGCAACAATGGTGTCGAGGAACGCCGGCATGGCGCTGCGATCCTACCAACGATCCCCGTCGGGTCCTCCCCTTCGGTGCCCCGCAGCCATGGTGAAATGGCTGGTCTCGACGGCATTCGTCCCGACCGCCCCGGGTCCGGACCTCGGTCTCGCACCTCACACTTCCCTAACCGTGGCGGGCGACCATGGCGGTCATGGTGGCAGGCTGGAGGGCATGGTGGCGAGCGAGGAGACGGTGGTGGTGATCGAGGACGACCACCACATCTCCGATCTGGTGGCCATGTACCTGAGACGGGACGGGTTCCGGGTGCTCCAGGCCGACGACGGCGTGGCCGGACTGGCCATCGTGGACCGCGAGGAGCCGGTGCTGGTCATCGTGGACATCGGCCTGCCCGGCGATCTCGACGGGTTCGATGTCTGCCGGCGGCTCCGGAGCGAATCCTTCCGCCCGCATCACGGATCGGGGACGGCGCCGGGCGCCCCCGGCGGGATACCGGTGCTCATCCTCAGCGCCCGGGACGACGAGGTGGACCGGGTCCTGGGCCTCGAGCTCGGGGCCGACGACTACGTGACCAAACCGTTCTCGGCCCGGGAGCTGGTGGCCCGGGTCCGCGCCATCCTCCGTCGCTCCACGGCCCCACCGGCCGCCACCGCTCCGACGGTGGTGGAGCTGGGTTCCATCGAGGTCGACACGGGACGACGGGAGGTTCGGTGTGCCGGCACCGTCGTGCCGCTGGCCACCCGCGAGTTCGATCTACTGGCCTACCTGGTGGCCAATTACGGCCTGGCCCTGTCCCGTCGGCAGCTCCTCAACGGCGTGTGGGGCGATGACTGGTACGGCGACGAGCGCACCGTCGACGTCCATGTCAGACAGCTCCGCAAGAAGCTGGGTGAGGACCTACCCCTGGCCACGGTCTGGGGAGTCGGCTACCGAATGGGATGAGACGCCGACTCACCATCGCCATCCTCCTGCTGATCGCGGCCACCGTGGTGGTCACCACGCTCGGCAGCTTCTTCTTCGTGCGTCGGGCCGCCATCTCGACCACCCAACGGGAGCTGGCCGGTCAGGCCAGGGCCATCTCCACCACGTTCTCGGGTGAGACCCTCCGGAGCCGGGCCACCTTCCGCCGGGAGCTGGGCGTCATCGCCAAGGCCGGCGCCTTCGCCGGCGTGGACTTCGTCCGGCTCAACCCGGACGGGACCATCCAGGGCCAGCTGCCTTCGGGGATCACGGTCAGCCAGCTCGACGTCACCGCCCTGCAGGCCGGGGACCAGGTCACCGGTCACACCTCGGCGCTGCTGGCCTACTCGGTCGTGCCGACACCGCTCGACACGGTCAAGACCTTCGTGCCCGTCCTGGTCGTCACCCGCCAGATCCACAACCCGGCCAACGGACTGGTGTACTTCGGCTGGGTGGGGGTGATCGCCCTGGCCATCGCCGCGCTGGTGGCCGCGGCACTGGCCCGTCGGTTCACCCGTCCCCTGGTGGCCGCGGTGGCCACCACCCAACGCATCGCCTCGGGTGACCTCGAGGCCACCGTGCCGGTGGGACGGAGGGAGGACCCCGAGTTCGTCCAGCTGGCCGAGTCGATCAACACCATGGGGGCCAACCTGATGCGAGCGCGGGATCAGGAGCGCCAGTTCATCCTGTCCGTCTCCCACGAGTTGCGTACCCCGCTGACCTCCATCCGTGGCTATGCCGACGCCGTGGTGGACGGCACGGCCGAGGACCCCGCGGCCGCCGCCGCGGTCATAGGAAGCGAGGCCCACCGGTTGGAGCGGCTGGTGCAGGACCTGTTGGACCTGGCCCGACTGGATGCCGACCGCTTCTCCCTCGACGTCCAGACCATCGACGCCGCCACGGTGGCCCGTCAGGTGGCCGACGGCTTCCGCCCCCACGGTGTCCAGCTCGGGATCGGGCTCGACACCGCACCGGGGTCCGAGGGCCCGATATGGGTGGAGGCCGATCCCGATCGGCTGGCCCAGATGGTGGCCAACCTGGTGGAGAACGCCTTCTCCTTCGCCCGCCGCCGGATCGTGGTCGGAGCCGGCATGGTGGCCGGGTCACCGACCGTGTGGGTGTCCGACGACGGGCCTGGGATCGCCGCCGCGGAGCTCCCCCTGGTCTTCGAGCGCCACTTCAGTTCGGACCGGGCCGGAGGTAGGCGCAAGGGATCGGGACTCGGGTTGGCCATCGTGGCCGAACTGGCTGCCGCCATGGGGGCGGGCGTCCGGGCCGAGTCGACCGGTGAAGGGGGCGGGACCACCATGTTGCTCTGGTTCCACCCGGCGGCGGCCCCGACACCGCCACCACCGGCCCCACCGTCGCCGGCCGTATCGTCGCTCGCAAAGCCCAGCCCGTCGACGCCGGGGAGAGCCGATGGGTGACGTGGTGCTGGTCACCGGCGCGTCCTCGGGGATCGGGAGGGCCTGCGCCGACCGGCTGCACGAGCGGGGATGGACCGTGGTCGGTGCCAGTCGGACAGACGTGGCCCCGGGTACCTGGGCCCCGGTGGTCATGGACGTGGACCGCGACGCCTCGGTCGGGGCGGCCATCGACGGCGTGCTGGGTGGGCACGGCCGGATCGACGCCGTCGTGGCCTGCGCCGGGTGGGGTCTGGCCGGGGCGGTGGAGGACACGCCGATGGCCGATGCCCACGACCAGTTCGAGACCAACTTCTGGGGTGTGGTGCGGGTGGTCCGCCAGGTGCTGCCGGCCATGCGGCGCCGGGGCCGGGGGCGCCTCGTGCTCATGAGCTCCATCGGCGGCGCCGTGGCCCTCCCGTATCAGGCCTTCTACAGCGCCACCAAGTTCGCCCTCGAGGGATACGGCGAGGCGCTGGCCTATGAGGTGGCACCGTTCGGCATCGAGGTCACCCTGGTCGAGCCGGGCAACGTGGCCACGGGCTTCACCGCCGCCCGCCGTGACGTGACGCCGGCCGCCGGTAACCGTGCCTACGCGGCGGCGACCGAGAAGGCAGTGAAGAAGATGGCCGAAGACGAGACGGCCGGGGTACCGCCCGATCGGGTGGCCGTCGTCGTGCAACGGGTCCTCGAGGCCCGGCGACCTCCTCGGCGGATCACGGCGGGCCGGATCGACGAGCGGATCGGGACCACGGCCAAGCGCCTGCTGCCCTACCGCCTCTTCGAGAAGGCGGCCGCCGGTAGTCTCGGCGTCTGATCGCACCGGGCGCCCGGTGCACAGGCCAAGGAGGAGCCCATGGCCAATCCCCTCGGTCCGCTGGGACCCTCGGACGAACGGCTCGACCACCAGATCCCCGACACCTTCGCCACGGTGGGGGTCAGCGACCCGTCGTGGACCGAGAAGATCTGTGCCATGGCGGCCCGCCGGGACGGTTCGCTCCAGCTCGGCTTCGGCATGGGCAAGTACACCAACCGGAACGTGCTCGACGGCTACGGCGGACTGTCGCGGGGAGCGGAGCAGATCACCGTACGGGGCAGTCGGCGCCTCTTTCCCGACCCCGACACGACCGCGGTCGGGCCCATCCGCTACGAGGTCCTGGAGCCGATGCAGCGCATCCGGTTCTCGCTCGACGCCAACTCCTGCCAGCCCTTGGCCTTCGAATGGGAGTATCAGGCCGTCCTGCCGCCGGCCACGGAGGAGCGCACGCACCAGCGGACCCCGCTCGGCTACCGGGTCAGTGCCGACCTGGTCCGGTACCACCAGATCGGGACGGCGTCGGGATGGGTGGAGATCGACGGGGAACGCCACACCATCGACCCCGGGGAGTGGGTCTCGACCAGGGACCACTCGTGGGGCGTGCGTTACGACGTGGGCACTCCGGCCACCGATATGGACCCGTTCAATCCGGTGGCCGAAATGGACTTCCAGATGATCTGGTGCCCGGCACTGATGACCGATCCCGACGGCTCGCACTGGGGACTGTTCATGCACCTGGTCGACCTGAGCGGGTTCGGACGTCGGCACCGTACGGTCACCGGAGCCGTCGAACACGTCGACGGCCGGATCGACCGGATGGCCGACATCCGGCCCGACCTGCAGTTCGATCCGGACAACCGCCGACTGCTGGGCGGCCGTGTGGAGGTGACCATGGAGGACGGCACCGTCCGCCAGTTCGAGCTGGAAGTCCCGGGCGACACCGGCTTCCACCTCGGGGCCGGGCTCTACTTCGGCTGGCAGGGACACCACCATGGTGAGTGGCGGGGCGAGCTCCATGTCGACGGCGAGCGCCTGGCCGACTGCCGGGACCCCGTGCTGGTCAGGGAGCTCCACCAGATCCGTGACACCGTGGTCCACGTCCGGGACCTGGACACCGGGGCCGAGGGCTGGGGCAATTGCCAACCGATGATGTGCGGAGGGTTTCCGGAGCGGGGGCTCAGCGCCGACTCCTCGTTCTGGTAGGCCGGCGTGCCGCTCCCCCGGTCAGCGGGCCATGCGCTCCCAGTAGGAGCCGTCCATCATGCCCCGGAGCGTGGCCCGGTGGATGATCAGGTCGTCGATGTCGTCGGACGCGGTGGCCTCGCCGAAGAAGATGGCGCGCTCGGTCACCCGGCGCATGATGGCACCGTGACGGGTGGCGGCGAAGACCAGGTACCAGGTGAGGTCGTCGGGCGTGTATCCGGATGCCTCGGCGTACGCGTCGGCCACATCGGCCGGGCGGAACAGCTCCGGTAGCCCGGGGACGCCGAGGTCGGTGGCCAGATCCTGGAAGAACAGATGCAGATAGCACATCCACCCCAGGTCGACCTCGGGTGGCGCCACCGATGCCATCTCCCAGTCGAGCACGGCCACCACCCGGTCCCTGTCGAACATCATGTTGCCGATCCGGCTGTCCCCCCAGGACAGGGCGTCCCCGCCCACGTGGGCCGGAACGTGGTCCTCCAGCCACGTGAAGCACTGCTCGAGCAGCGGGGACGGGGTGTCCTTGACCACCCAGGCCCCGTACCGCCTCCAGTGGTTGAACAGCCGGTGCAGCGACGTGGGTCCGGGCGCGTCGGGTCGCAGGAACTCCAGATCGTGCCGCTCAGGGGTGATCGAATGGATGCCGGCCAGGGCGTCGACGGCCGATCGCTGGAGGGCGGCCCGCTCGGCCGGGCCGGCGTCGAAGAACCAGTTGTCCCCGAACGTGTAGGGCATCACGTCGGGAGGAACAAGACCCTCCACCCGGCGCATCACGAAGAACGGTCCGCCGAGGACGTGCGGGTCCGGTTCGTACCAGGCCGTCTCGGGCACCGGCACCGCGGTGTGGTCGCGCACCAGGCGCATGACACGGAACTGCATGGCCAGGTCGTAGGTGGTGAAGACCGGGTAGGCGGTGTCGGGGGGCTCGATGCGCGCCACCAGTCGGCGTTCGACGGTGGCACCGTCGGCGGTCCACGTCGCCGTGAAGAGCAGGGTCTCCGAGGACATGCCGTTGCCCTCGGGACTGGCCACGTCGGTGATCTCCGGTCGGCTGCCCGCCCCCAGGGTCTCGGCCAGCCACCGCTGGAGGCGCTCGGCCGTCTCGGCCGGATCACGGGTGGACGTGGTGATGTGGTCGGCGTCCAACTCCACCCCGCCGGTGGCGGTCTCCGGCCCGACCGGGGCATCCGTATCCATGTGCTCCCCCCTTCCCTCCGCCGTCGAACAGGGAGAAGGTCTAGCACCTGGGCCCGACCGAGAGCGGTCCGGAACTTGGCTGCCGCCGGAGTCAGGCCGCGGTGACGAACGGGAGCTCGACGGCCTCGGCCCGGACCCTCGACCCCCCCTGCACGGCCGGCAGTTCCACGTCCACCGCCTCCGGCGGCGTGACTCGGCGGTGCAGGGTGGCCAGTGCCACCACGGCCCGCCGACCGGGCGACCACGCCACCGAGGACAGCCGGCCCACCTCGTGTTCGCCGTCGACCGTCCACACCGGGGCCCCGACCAGTGCGGCCGACGGAGCGTCCGGAGCGTTCCGACCGATCGGCCCCTCGATGACCACACCACACAGCCGGCGGGCCACGTTCGAACCCCGGGCGTCCAAGCGGGCCACCAGCTCCTGTCCGGTGAAGCAGCCCTTCGTGAACGACACGGCCCGGTCGACCAGTCCGACCTCGGCGGCGATGGTACCGACCACCAGCTCACGACCGTTGACCGGCAGCCCGGCCTCGATCCGCGCCGGCTCCCACGCCTCGTCCGGGCACGGGACCGCCCCTTCGGCCACCCACGCCCCCACTCCAGCCCCGGGCCACGGTCCGAGGAGGTCGACCCCGGTCAGACCGGGCCACGCCGCCGGAACCACCAGTGCCGGGGAGCCGGTGACGGCCTCGGTGGCGCCTGGTCCCCGAACCGCCACGCAGGCCCAGGACAGCGGTTCGACGGCCACTGCCACCCGCAGACGGAACCGTTCGAGCCGGTCCACCATGACCGACCCAAAGCCCTCGTCGGTGTCGAGGACGAACTCGTTGTCGTCGACCCTCGTCACCCGGAGGTACACCTCGACCTTTCCCTGTGGGCTGAGGAGCAGAGCATCGGCCGAGCGGCCCGGTCCGAGGGCCTCGACGTCCTGGCTGCACTGACCCTGGAGGTACGAGGTGGCGTCGGCGCCGGTCATCCGCACCACATCGCGCCGGAGGGGGTGGACACCTACTCCGGTCCTGAGGGCGTCGTAGGCCGACGCCACGGGGTCCGGGGTACCGGAACCGTCGGTGCCGGTCACGGCGCCAACGCCGCACCGCGGGCGGCCCGGGCCATGGCCACGGCCGACAGGAGGGCGGCCGCCTTGTGGAAGCACTCGTCGTTCTCCGACGCCGGATCGCTGTCGGCGACGATGCCGGCACCGGCCTGCACCGATGCCCGGCCGTCGGGGCCGACCGTCATGGTCCGGATGGCGATGGCGGTGTCGAGATTGCCGGAGAAGTCGAGGTAGCCCACGACGCCTCCGTACACGCCGCGCTTGGTGGGCTCGAGGTCGTCGATGATCTCCATGGCCCGCACCTTGGGAGCCCCGGACAGCGTGCCGGCCGGGAGCGTGGCCCGCAGCACGTCGATGGGCCCCCGGCCTGGCGCCAGCCGACCCGACACCTGCGAGGTGAGGTGCATGATGTGGCTGTAGCGCTCGACGGTCATCATCTCGTCGACCACCTCGGTACCGAAGCGGACCACCCGGCCCACATCGTTGCGGGCCAGGTCCACCAACATGACGTGCTCGGCCACCTCCTTCGGGTCCTCCACCAGCTCGCCCTGGAGACGGGCGTCGTCCTCGGGCGTCGACCCCCGGGGTCGGGAGCCGGCGATGGGCCGCGAGATCACCGTGCCCTCACGCAGACGGACCATGGGCTCGGGCGATGCACCGACCACGGTGACCTCGGGGAAGCGCAGGAAGTAGAGGTACGGGCTGGGGTTGACCAGCCGGAGGACGCGGTAGACGTCGAAGGGCTCGGCTCCGAGGTCGTCGAGGTCGTACCGCTGCGACAGGACGACCTGGAACACATCCCCGGCCGTCACGTGCTCCTTGGCGGCCCGGACGGCGTCCTGGTACAGCGAGTCGGTCATGGTCCGGCCGACAGAGGTCGGGGGCGGGAGCCGTTCGGGTAGCAGCTGGGGGGCCTCGTCGAGGGGCCGGAAGCAGTCGGCGGCCAGTGCGTCGAGCCGCACGAGGGCCTCGCCGTGGGCCGCGTCGAGGTCCTCGGGGGCCCAGGACGGATCGATGACCACGTTGTCGATGAGCACCACGCGCTGACGCCAGTGGTCGAAGGCGGCCATCTGGCCGATGACGGCCAGGACGGCGTCCGGATAACCGAGGTCGTCAGGTGGGACACGGGGCAGGCGCTCGACCTCGCGGACCACGTCGTAGCCGAGGTAGCCCACCAGGCCGGCATGGAGGGGGGGCAGTCCGGGCAGGTCGGGGGAGTCGAAGGCATCGAGGACGGCCTCCAGCGCGGCCAGCACTCCCCCGTCCCCGCTGACCCGGGCCCCGGTGTGGGCGTCGAGGTCGAGCTCGCCCTCGGTCCGGACCCTCCGGCCGCGGGCGGTGATGGTGGCCAGGGGGCGGCGACCGACGAACGAGTACCGGCCCCAGCGCTCACCACCTTCCACCGACTCCAACAGGAAGCCCGTGTCGTCGCCGGCCTCCACGATCTGGAGGAAGGCAGCCACCGGTGTGAGGGTGTCGGCCACCAGCTCCCGCCACACCGGGACGATGCGGTGGCGTGCGGCCAGGGCCCTGAATCCGGCGACCCCCGGACCGACCGACCCGTCGAAGGAGGGCGTGCTCACGGGTCCGTGGCCGGGGAGCCGAAGGCGCGGAAGAAACAGCTGCGGTTGCCGGTGTGACAGGCTCCGGCCCCGGCCTGGTCCACCTCCACCAGGAGCGCGTCGCCGTCGCAGTCGAAGCGGACGCTGCGCACGTACTGCCGGTCGCCGGACGTCTCGCCCTTGCACCAGAACTCCTGACGGCTGCGGCTCCAGAACCAGGTCCGGCCGGTCTCGAGGGTGCGGCGGAGGGACTCGGCGTTCATCCACGCGAACATGAGCACGGCCCGGTCGGACGCGTCCTGGACGATGGCCGCCACCAACCCGTCCCGGTTGTAGGCGATCTGGTCCGAGCTGCTCCTCGGTGAAGCCGATGGGTGTGGCGTCGAAGTCGTCGGTGATCGGGGTGGTGGTCACGAGTCTGTGCTCCCTGGTGTGCAGTGTTCCGATGGGCCGACCGGTGCGTGGGACCGGGACCGTGGGTCGGCTGGGGCCGTCCGGTCCCGACCGGTCAGAGGTAGAGGCCGGTGCCCCCGTCGATGCGGGTGGCGGCCACGGCGTGGATGTCCCGTTCGCGCAGGATCACGTACTCGTCGCCCTGCACCTCGACCTCGAACCGGTCCTCGGGATTGAAGAGCACCGTGTCGCCCACCTTCACCGAGCGCACGTGCGGCCCCACCGCCACCGCCTCGGCCCACGTCAGGCGCCGCGACACCTGGGCCGTGGCCGGAATCAGGATGCCGGCCCTCGACCGCCGCTCGCCGTCGGCCGGTCCGACCTGGACCAGCACCCGGTCGGCCAGCACGGTGATGGCCAGTTTGGCCGGGGTTCCATCGCCATTCGGGCTGGTCGCCGGGGCTTCGGAGGTCGTTGTCGCCACGGGGAGAGGCTACCGCAGGGGCCGGAGGACTCAGTCGCCCGGACCGTCCCGTGGCGGACGCACGGCCACCCCGGCCGCCAGGAGGTGCGCTTTGGCCTCGGCCACGGTGAACTCGCCCAGATGGAAGATGGACGCGGCCAGCACGGCGTCGGCCCCGCCGCGGACGGCCCCCTCGACCAGGTGGTCCAGAGTGCCGACACCGCCCGAGGCGATGACCGGGACCGGACAGCGCCCGGCCACCCGGTGGGTCAGCTCGAGGTCGAACCCGTCCCGGGTCCCGTCACGGTCCATCGACGTCAGGAGGATCTCGCCGGCCCCGAGGTCCGAGCAGCGCTCGGCCCAGGCCAGGGCATCGAGCCCGGTGGGTGACCGGCCCCCGTGGGTGAACACCTCCCACCCCGGTTCCCCGCCCGGCCCGGCGTCCGGCCGGCGGCGGGCGTCCACGGCCACGACCACGCACTGGCTGCCGAACTCCTCGGCCAGCTCGGCCACGAGGCCGGGTCGGTCGACGGCCGCCGTGTTCACCCCGACCTTGTCGGCGCCGGCCCGCAGGAGGTGCCGGGCGTCCTCGACCGACCGGACCCCCCCGCCGACGGTGAAGGGGATGAACACCACCTCGGCGGTACGGGACACCACGTCCACCATGGTGCGGCGGCGGTCCGAGGACGCCGTGATGTCGAGGAAGACCAGTTCGTCGGCGCCCTGGGCGTCGTAGCGGGTGGCCAGTTCAACCGGGTCGCCGGCGTCGAACAGGTCGGTGAACCGCACTCCTTTCACCACCCGGCCGGCGTCGACGTCGAGGCACGGGATCACCCGGATGTTGCGCACGCCGCCACCCCCTCCTCCACCGTCATCGTCCCGTCCACCAGCGCCTTGCCGGTGATGGCACCGGCCAGGCGGTGCAGGAGTCCGGGGCCGGACGCCGATGCCACGGCCAAGCCCGGAGAGGGCCACGACATCGGCCACGTTCCCCACACCTCCCGAGGCGATGACGGGGATGGTGGTGGCGGCCAGCACCGTCCGCAGGCCCTCGAGGTCCGGGCCGCCCAGCGTGCCGTCCCGGTCGATGGCGGTCACGATCACCGCGGCCGGGCCGGCACCGGTCAGGCCCTTCCAACGCCTCGGTCACCGACCGGCCGGTCCCCTGCTCCCAGCCCCGTACGGCCACCTCGGTCCGGCCGTCGGGATGGCGCCGGTAGTCGATGCCCACGGCCACCCGGCCGGGGTACCGGTCGGCCAGGGTGTGCACCAGGTCCGGGTCGTCGAGGGCCACGGTGCCGAGCACCACCCGATGGATGCCGCCGGAGAGGAGCTCGTCGACGTCGGCGTCCGGACCGCACCCCGCCGCCGGACTGGACGGGTATGTCGACGGCGGAGGCGATGGACAGGACCGTCGGCCGGTTGGCGGGCCGGCCCAGGCGGGCGGCGTCGAGGTCGACCACGTGCAGCCAGCGGGCCCCTCCGGCCACGAACCGGCGGGCCAGGGCCACGGGATCGCCGTAGTCGTGCTGGCGGTCGAAGTCGCCCTGGGTAAGGCGGACCGCCCCGCCGTCACGGAGGTCGATGGCCGGATAGAGGTCCATCAGGGCGTGGCGTATGGACGGTCCGCACGAAGTTGGCCAGGATCCCGAGCCCGACGGCGCCGGATTTTTCGGGGTGGAACTGGGTTCCCCACACCCGGCCCTGTTCGGCCGAGGCCGTCACCGTCCCCCCGTACCGACAGACCGACGTGGTGGCCCCGGTCGGCTCGGGCGCGTAGGAGTGTACGAAGTAGACCCAGGTCGGCTCCGGAACCTGGTCCAACAGACCGGTACCGGGTCCGGTCAGCTCGAGTCGGTTCCACTGCATCTGGGGGTGCTTGACCCCGGCGGGCAGGCGCCGGACCACCCCGTCCAGGATGCCGAGCCCGGGCTCCGATCGGGCTCTCCTCGGATCCCTGGTAGAGGAGTTGGAACCCCACGCAGATCCCGAGGAACGGCACGTCCGACTCGACGGCCCGTCGGGCCGCACGGTCCAGACCGCTGGCGCGGAGCGCCTCGCGCAACGGCCGAACGCCCCGACGCCGGGCAGGACCACCCCGTCGGCCTCGTCGGCCCGGTCGGGGTCGTCGACCAGGCTGGGCGTCGGCGCCCAGGTACTGGAGGGCCTTCTCCGCCGAGCGGAGATTGCCGATGCCGTAGTCGAGTACGGCGATCACGGCGATCCGGGCGGCGACCACCCGGCCCGCCGTCACAGGGTGCCCTTCGTGGAGGGGATACCGCCGCCCTCGACGCCGCACGGCGTCCCGTAGGGCACGCGCCACCCCCTTGAACGACGCCTCGATGATGTGGTGGGTGTTCTTCCCCGTGCGTGTGCGGAGGTGGAGGGTCATTCCGGCCGCGGTGGCGAAGGCCCTCCAGAACTCCTCGGCCAGCTGGGGCTCGAACGGTGGGGACCCGAGGGAGCGCGCCCCGGGTGGGAAGGCGACGTCGTAGACGAGGAACGGGCGGCCCGACAGGTCGAGAGCCACCTCGACCAGCGCCTCGTCGAGCGGCAGGGCCACCGAACCGAACCGTCGGATGCCGGCCTTGTCCCCGAGGGCGTTGGCCACCACCTCGCCCAGGGTGATCCCGACGTCCTCCACCGTGTGGTGGGCGTCCACCTCGAGGTCGCCGTGGGCCACGACCCGCAGGTCGAAGCCACCGTGCCGCCCGAGCTGGGACACCATGTGGTCGAAGAAGGGGAGGCCGGTGCTCACCTCGGTGGTGCCGGACCCGTCCAGGTCGACCTCGACCTCGATCGAGGTCTCCTTGGTGGCGCGGCTCGCCGTGGCGGTCCTCGCAACGGACGGTGTGGGGGTCGGGGCGGTCATCGGAGGCTTTCGTCCAGGGCGGCCAGGAAACGGTCGTTCTCCTCGGGGAGGCCCACGGTCACGCGCAGGCATCCGGCGAGGCCGGGCCACTCGGAACAGTCTCGCACGAGGACCGACCGGTCGAGAAGGTGCCGCCAGACCGTCCGGGCTCTCGGCGGCCAGGGGCCGGAACAGGATGAAGTTGGCGTCCGACGGCCAGCTCTCCACCGGGAGGTCGGCCAGTGCGGCCGCGATGCGTCCCCGCTCCTCTTTCAACAGGGCCACCCGGGACTCCATCTGGTCCTGGTAGTCGAGGGCCAGACGACCGGCCAGCTGTTTGGCCGAGTCGAGATGGTACGGCAGCGTCACCACGTCGCAGCCCGCCACGACCTCGGGCGCGGCGATCAGGTAGCCCAATCGGACCCCGGCCATCGACCACGTCTTCGAGAAGGTCCGCACCACCACCAGACGATCGGCCCCGGGCCCGTCCCGACGGACGAGATCGAGCGCCGAGGACGGGGCGAACTGACCGTAGGCCTCGTCCACCACCACCAGACCCGGGGCCACCGCCAGCACCGCCTCGATCTGCTCGGTCGATTCGGCCCGACCGGTCGGATTGTTCGGTGAGCACAGGAAGGTGATGGCGGGTCGTTCGGCGTCCACCACCCGGCGGACCTCGTCCAGGTCCAGCAGGAACGCCTCGGTCCGGCTCCCGACGGCCACCTTGGTCCCGGTGATCCGGGCGATGTGGCGGTGGAGTGTGTAGGTGGGCTCGAACAACGCCACCGTCCGGTCCGGTCCGCCGAAGGCCAGGAGGAGTGACTGCAGGACCTCGTTGGAACCGTTGGCGCAGTAGACCTGTTCGGTCCGGACCGAGTGGCTCTGGGCCAGCCGTACCCGCAGGGCCGACGCGTCCCGGTCGGGATAGCGGTTGAAGTCGATCGCGCCCAGGCCGGCACGCAGGGAGTCGAGCCACTCGGCCGGCGGCGCCAGGGGCGACTCGTTGGTGTTCAGCCGGACGTCCACGTCGACCTGGGCCGAGTGGTAGCCCGACGAGCGCGGCCAGATCGGGACGCACGGCCGGGATCCCGGGCTCGTCCGGGCCTAGCGGGGCCATCGGAGGCGCACCGACTCGGCGTGGGCCGGAAGCCCCTCGGTCTCGGCCAGTGTCACGACGTGGGGACCGAGAACCTCCAGCGCCTTGTCGCTCACCGTGACGGCGTGGATGTGCCGCCGGAAGTCGTCGACCCGGAGGGCACTCGAGAACCGGGCCGTCCGGTTGGTGGGGAGGACGTGGTTGGGACCGGCCAGATAGTCACCCACACTGGCCGGCGACGACGCCCCGACGAACACGGCGCCGGCCGAGCCGACCTGCGGCAGCAGGGCCTCGGCGTCGGGCGTGAGGATCTCGAGGTGCTCGGGGGCCACGATGTCGGCGATGGCCATGGCCTGCTCCGGCCCGTCGACCAGCACGGCGTAGCCGCCCGCGGCCAGGGTGGCCTCGAGGTCCTGCGCGCCGGGGCGAGTCCCGGACGAACCGGTCGACCTGGGCCGAGACGGCATCGGCCACGTCCTCGGACCAGGTCAGGAGCCAGGCCATCCCGTCCGGCCCGTGCTCGGCCTGGACGACCAGATCGATGGCGGCCAGCTCCGTCGGGGTGCCGGGACCGGCGATCACGACCACCTCCGACGGCCCGGCGAAGGCCGAGGCCACGCCGACCCGGCCGGAGACCTGTCGTTTGGCCTCGGCCACATATCGGTTGCCCGGGCCCACGATCACGTCGACACCCTCGATCGACTCGGTCCCGTAGGCCATGGCCGCGATGGCCTGGGCCCCTCCCACCCGGTAGACCTCGGTGATGCCGGCCACCGCCGCCGCCGCCAACGAGGCGTCGTCGATCCGGCCGTCGGGACCGGGCGGGACGCAGAGCACGATCTCCTTCACTCCGGCCACCTGGGCCGGCACCGCGCACATGAGAACGGTCGACGGGTAACGGGCCCGACCACCCGGGGCGTAGCAGCCGGCCCGGTGGACCGGGCGGACCAGATGCCGGACGGTGATGCCACCCGACTCGAACGCCTCCGCCGGCGGGGCCGCCGACTCGTGGGCGTGGTAGGCCAGGATCCGGTCGTGCGCCACGTCGAGGGCCTCTTGCAACGGCTCGGGAACGCGGCCCAATGCGGCTTGGATCTCGTCCTCCGGTACCCGCAGTGCATCGACCGAGACGCCGTCGAACTCGAGGGTCAGCCTCCGGAGGGCGTCGTCCCCGTCGGCCCGCACCTCGGCGATGATGGCGGCCACCGAGGCCGAGGAGCGGTCCTGTTCGTCGGGTGGGCTCGGCAGCGCGGCCCGCAGGGCCCTGCGGTTGCCGGTAAAGCCTCGGAAGTCCAGGCGACGGAGAGCCATAGCCAGTCGATGCTACCGGACCGGACCGGCGCGGCAGCCCGGTCCCGACGGCTCCGACACCCGCGGCCCGGGCTCCCGATCGTGTGGCGCGCTGTCCCGGAGTGCCATGATCGAGGCATGGCCACCAGCTCCGCCGAACTCTCGTCGCTCGCCACCGCCCTCGACGAACTGAGCCGGCGCATCACCGTGCACGCCGACGCCGCCGACGTGGCCGAGGACGAGGAGACGGCGCGCGAGCTGTTCGCCATCGAACGGTCCCTGAGCAGTGCCAATCGCCGACTGGCGCGGTTGGCGGTCAATCTGGGACGGCGGTAGGGCGTTCGGATCCCCACGCCCCGCCATCCCGGCGTCGACCGCCGAGCGGTGGACCTCTGGGCGGACGAGATGGGTCCGGACGCGGCGAAGGCACCCCGAAGGGTGCCTTCGCGCGAGCGGGTCGGGCGGCGGATCCCGAACACCGCTCTACGGAACCAGTTGGCGGGAACCGGTTCCTCGTCCTCTAGATCATCACGTTTCGGCGCCAAATGCCAGTCACGGGCCGGCCAAAATTTTCGATCTGAACACGGTCCCGGCGACACGCCGCCGGCAGAAATCCCTGGTGAAAGGGGTTCCCCACCTGTCGGCGGCGCTCGGGGCCGGTCGGCGGCAGCGTCGGCACTGGCCGGGCCGGACGCCTCCCCCGGTCCTCCCCGAGCGACGTCAGCGTCCCGGGGGAGGCCGACCCATGGATCCGGCGCTCGGGCAGAAGTCCGAGAGCACGCAGGCCGAGCACCTGGGCGTCCGGGCCTGACAGGTGGCCCGACCGTGCAGGATCAGCCTGAGGCTGAACACGCCGCGCTCGGCCGCCGGGATCATCGCGCTCGAGGTCCCGCTCGATCCGGACCGGGTCGGTCTCCGTGGTCAGTCCCAGCCGGGCGGACAGTCGTTGCACGTGGGTGTCCACGGGGAGCCCGGGTAGGCCGAAGGCCACGCTGCGCACCACGTTGGCCGTCTTGCGCCCCACCCCGGGCAAGCGTGACCAGATCGGCCATGGCCGAGGGCATCTCCCCGCCGAAGCGCTCCACCACGGCCTGGGCCATGGCCACCAGGTTGCGGGCCTTCGAGCGGAAGAACCCGGTCGAGCGAACCAGTCCCTCCACCTCGGAGAGGTCGGCGGCGGCCAGGGCCACGGCGTCGGGGAACCGCGCGAACAGCGCCGGCGTCGTCCGGTTGACGCGTGCGTCGGTGCACTGGGCCGACAAGATGGTGGCCACCAGCAGTTGGAACGGATCGCCGTAGTCGAGCGCGCAGAGGTCGCGGGCCGATCCGGGGAACCGGACTGCCAGTCGCTGGTTGGCACGTCGGGCGCGCCCGGCCGGGGTACGGGGTCGGGCCACGTGTCGGACACTACCGGTAGCGTGCTGACCCATGGAGGGCCTCGAACTCGGCGTGGAGGACGCACCGGGTCCGCGGCTCCGCCAGGCCGTGGCCGACCTGGTCCGTCGGGTCGAGCGTTCCACCGGCCTCCCCGCCCTGGGCGAGCGCAAGCAGATGGAGCTGGCCCGGGACACCTGGGACGACCAGGCCGGCCGCTCCGTCGGCATCACGGCCCGCGCCGACGACCGGTCCGGTCTGGTCGGCTACGCCCAGGTGGTCGCGGACGGACCCGACGGTGAGTACGCCATGGAGGTCATCGTCGATCCCGGCGGTCGCGCGGGCCGACGACGTGGCCGACGCGCTGTTGGCGGCCGCCGTCGACCGGGTGGCGACCCTCGGCGGGGGCTCGGTCCGGCTCTGGGTGCCGGCCGCCTCCCCCGCCGACGACGCCAGGGCGGCCGCCCACGGATTTCGGGTGAGCGGGACCTGCTCCAGATGCGATGCCCGCTACCGCTCCCGCCGCCGCGGCCCGACGAGGTGGTCGTGGCCACCCGTCCGTTCCGGCCCGGGTCCAGACGAGGAGGCCTGGCTGGCCACCAACAACCGGGCCTTCGCCTCCCACGCCGAACAGGGCCACTGGGAGCTGGCCACGCTGCTCGAGCGGGAGGGCCAGGCGTGGTTCGACCCGGACGGGTTCCGGGTGCTCGAGGTCGATGGGCGCATCGCCGGCTCGTGTTGGACCAAGGTCCACGCCGACCACGACCCCGCCCTGGGGGAGATCTATGTCATCAGCGTGGAGCCCGACTTCCACGGGCGCGGCTGGGGACGGGCCCTGACCCGCGCCGGGCTGGACTGGCTGGCCGTCACAGGGGCTGGAGGTGGGCATGCTCTATGTCGACGCCGCCAATGTGGCTGCGGTGTCCCTGTACCGCTCGATGGGGTTCGTCGAGCACCATGTGGACCGGAGCTACGTGCGCACGGTCCCGGGAACCTGAGCCGAGCCGGTCGGGTCGGTCGGGCCGGCCCGTCGCCGACCGATCGGGTCTCAGCCGCTCCCCACCGCGTGCCCGATGCCGAAGGTGATGCCGGCGGCCACGCCGGAGATGAGCAGCTGGCGGCCGGCCGACCACCACCACGATCGACCGGTGAAGATGGCCAGTGCGGCGCCGACGGTGAAGGCGGCCACAGCACCCAGCACCACCGACCAGAGGGTGGCCGTGGTGCCCGAGGCGAACAGCCACGGGAGCAGCGGGATGAAGGCGCCCACGGCGAAGGCCACGAACGACGACGCCGCGGCCTGCAAGGGATTTCCGGTCTCGGCCGGATTGATGCCCAGCTCCTCGCGGGCGTGGGTCTCGAGGGCCAGCTCGGGGTCGCGCATCATCTTGACCGAGAGCTCCTCGGCCATGTCGTGGTCGAGGCCGCGACTCCTGTAGATGGCGGCCAGCTCCCGGCGCTCGTCCTCGGGATCGTGGTGGATGGCCTCGCGCTCGACGTCCAGTTCCCGCTCCATCAGTTCGGACTGGGCCCGCATGGAGACGTACTCCCCGGCGGCCATGGAGAACGCCCCGCCGACCAGCCCGGCCAGCCCGGCCAGTCGCACCGCACCGGCCGAGGAGTGGGCGCCGGCCACGCCGAGGATGAGGGCGACGTTGGAGACCAGTCCGTCGCTGACACCGAAGACGGCGGCCCGGGCCCCACCGCCCTGGAGGTTCCGATGATCGTGTCCCCGGTCCACGCCGAGCAGCGTACCGAGCCGCCGTCGGTAAGGAGGCGCTGACGCCAAAGGACGAAGGACGGCCTCACTCGGGGCGGGTGGTCCGGTCCGGTCCGAGTCCCGTACAGTCTTCGTCATGGCTACCACTGTGCAGGGCATCGAGAAATTCCACGACCTGGTCGGACAGCATCTCGGCTACAGCGACTGGCACCGCATCGGGCAGGACCAGATCAACCTGTTCGCCGAGGCCACCGGCGACCACCAGTGGATCCACGTCGACCCCGAGCGGGCCAAGGACGGACCCTTCGGGACGGCCATCGCCCACGGCTACCTGACCCTGTCGCTGGCCCCGGTGCTGCTGGGCGAGGTGCTGGTGGTGCAGGGGACGTCGATGGGGGTCAACTACGGCTGCAACAAGGTCCGCTTCCCGTCCCCGGTGCCCGTGGACTGCAACCTCCGTCTCGGTGTCTCGGTGGCCGGTGCCGAGGACGTGACCGGCGGGGTGCAGGTGGCGCTGGACCTCACCTTCGAGACCGAGGGATCCTCCAAGCCCAGCTGTGTGGCCCAGGTGGTGTACCGCTACTTCCACTGACCGGCACCGGGCCCGACGGGGCCCGCGCCCGGGCTCCCGACGCACCGGGGCCGCGCTCCAACCGTACGAGCGATTACTCCTAGAGTGTGAGCCATGGAGATGCGGGTCGAACAGCTGTCGGTCCGGTCCGACGTATCCGTCGACACCATCCGCTACTACCAGAGCAAGGGGCTGCTCGACCCGCCGCGTCGGGAGGGACGGGTGGCCTGGTACGGCCGGGACCACCTCGACCGGTTGGCCCGGATCCGGACCCTCCAGCAGCGGGGCTTCACCCTGGCCACCATCGCCCGGGTGGTCTCCGGAGAGCTGGACGCCGCCGACGAGGCCCTCATCGGCGAGCTCACCGGATGGCACGACGGTGCCGGTGGACGGACGCCCCGGCCACCTCCACTCCGCCGGGATCGTCCTCCGGGCCCGACCGGTGACGAGCCGGACCCCACGCTGACCCTCGAGGAGTTGGCCGAGGCCACCGGCGTGCCCCTGGCCCTGCTCAAGGCGGTCGAGGCCGAGGGACTGCTGATCCCCCAGCCGGGTCCGGGGCCTGGACCGCTACACCGCCGAGGACGTGGCCGCGGCCCGGGCCGGCCTGCTCCTGTTGGAGTGGGGCATCCCCCTCTCGGCCCTGTTGGATCTGGCCCGACGCCACCACGAGGCCACCGAGGCGGTGGCCAGGGAGGCGGTGGCCATGTTCTCCACCCACGTCCGGGCCCCGCTGCGACAGGACCAGTCCGGCCGGCGGCTCCGGTGGGCCCGACGAGGAGCCGCACATCGAACGACTCCTGCAGGCCTACGCGGAGCTGCTCCCGGCCGTCAACACGCTGGTCGGCCACCACTTCACCCGGACCCTGGTCGCCGTGGCCCTCGACCACATCGAGGCGGTGGGCTCCGACGCCGAACGGCAGGCCATCGGGGACCGGGCCGATGCCGACGTGTCGAGGGGCGTGGGGCCCCGGGGCCAGGACCACGACCCGGTCCCGGCGGCACCCCGGTGAGGGATCACCCGGGCCTCGCCGACCCTGGTCGACCGGGTGGCCGACGCCGACCTCCCCACGGGTCCGGAGAAGACGGTGCTGGTGCGCTCGATGTTCGACGCCATCGCCCCGCGCTACGACCTGGTCAATCGCCTGATGACCTTCGGGCTCGACCGTCGGTGGCGACAGCGGTCGGCCCGCGCCCTCGGTCTGCCGTCCGGTGCGCTCGTGCTCGACCTGGCCTGCGGCACCGGTGACTTCTTGACCATCCTGTCCGGTTCGGGCCTGCGATCGCTGGGCGTCGACCTCTCGTGGGGCATGCTGGCCGCCAACCACTCCGGGCGGCCCTTGACGCAGGCCGACGGGGCGGCGCTGCCCGGTGGCCACCGGCTCCGTCGATGGCGTGACCTGTGGCTACGCGCTCCGCAACTTCACCGACCTCGGCGCGGTCTTCGGCGAGCTCGGGCGGGTGGTGCGGCCCGGAGGACGGATCAGCCTGCTGGAGGTGGCCGAGCCCGACCACGGGCTCCTGCTGTTCGGCTACCGCATCTGGTTCCGGACCGTCGTCCCGCGCCTCGGCGGACTGCTGTCCGACCCCGCCGCCTACCGCTACCTCCCGAAGTCCACCGCCTACCTGCCGACCACCGGGGAGCTACGGGCCATGCCTCAACCAGGCCGGCTTCTCGACCGTGAACCGCCGGCTGCTGTCGGGCGGCTTGAGCCAGCTGCTGACCGCGACCCGGACGGGGAGCCCGTGACCGGCCCAGCCGTCCCACGGGTGGCCGTGCGCCATCCCCTCGAGTCCGGGGCCCGCCATCGACCCCTTCGAGCTGGCCGGGCCGTCCGGGATCCTCTTCGAGGACGGCGGCCGCATCCTCGTCGGCCTGGGCCAGGCCCTGCGCCTCCGTCTCCCCGCCGGCCTCGACGGACCCCGGGACATCGGTGCCGTCACCTCGCAGCTGGCCGCGGTGGCCTGTGACGACCGGTTCGACTGCCGACAGCGCCGGGGTGATGGCGTTCGGGGCGCTGCCGTTCGAGCGTCCGGCTCCGGGCCTGCTCATCGCTTCCCGAGCTCGTCTACGGCCTCGAAGCCGACGGCCGGGAATGGGTCACCGTGGTGGCCACCGGACCGCGACTGACCTGCCCCTGCGAGGCGGCCGGGCTCCGGGCCCGCTCTGCTCGACGTGGTGGCGTCCCGTCCGCCCGCGCGGCGGCGACAGCGCCGGTTCGGCGGGCGTGAGCATCACCCCGAGATCCACCGACGAGGCCTTCGAGGCCATGGTGGCCGATTCGGTCCGGGCCATCGCCATCGGGCGAGGTGGCCAAGGTGGTGGTGGCCCGGCAGGTGGACGTGCGCATGGGACGATCCATCGACATCGGGGCGCTGCTCCGGGGATGGCACGAGCTCGAACCGAACTGTGCGGTCTTCTCCCTCCCCACCTCGGAGGGCCAGTTCGTCGGAGCCAGCCCGGAGCTGCTGGTGGAGCGGGTCGGCCGCCGGGTGCTGAGCCGACCCCTGGCCGGCACGACCGACCGGGTCCAGGCCGTGGCCGGTCCTCCTCCCGCGGGAGCTGCTGGCATCGACCAAGGACAACGCCGAGCACCGACTGGTGGTCGACGGCATCGGCGAAGTCCTGGCGCCGCCTGTGCTCCGACCTCACCGTCCCCTCCCATCCCGGACCTCGTCCACCTCCACAACATCACCCACCTCGGGACCTCGCTGGTCGGCACGTTGGCCGCCGCGTCCCGACGGCACCGTCCCCATCCGCCCTCGAGCTGGTGGCCGAGCTGCATCCCGACCCCGGCCGTGGGCGGCGTGCCGCGGGACCGGGCCCTGGCCCTCATCGCCCGGCTCGAGCCGTACGCCCGGGGCCACTACGCCGGACCGGTCGGCTACGTCGACGCCGCGGCGACGGTCGGTGGATGCTGGGGCTGCGGGCCATGACCGTGGCCGGTTCCGGCGCCCGCCTGACCGCCGGGGTCGGCGTGGTCGAGGGGTCCCGGCCCCGGACCGAGCTGGCCGAGACCACGCTCAAGCTGACCGCCGCCTTCGACGCCCTGGCCCCTGGCCTCACCTTCTCCACCGCCGACCGGCCCGCCGTCCACGCGGCGGTCAGCGGACCATCGTCACACGAGGCGGTCAGCTGACTGCCGCTGCGACCCACCGGACCACCTCGGCCAGCTCCTCGGGGGCGTCCCGGGCCACGAAGTGCCCGGCCCGGGGCAGCAGGGTCAGTTCGGCGCCGGGGATGGCCCGGGCCAGCCTCGACCGCGGCCCGGGGCGGCACCACCAGGTCCCACTGGCCCGAGACCACCGCCACCGGAAGGTCCAGGGTGGAGAGCAGCGCCACCACCGCCGGGCAGCTCGTCGTTGAGGGCCCGCTGTTCGACCATGAAGGTCCGGCGCTGGCGGGCCAGCGACCCCCGTCCGCGCTCGAGGAACCCCTCCTCGGGCAGGGAGGCGGCGGTCTGGTCCCGGTAGCGGGACGGCAGATCGGGCGGTGAGCCGGCCGCACCCGGGGCAGGACCGAGCTGATCCCCACCAGTCCCACCGAGGTCAGGGCGTCGCCGACCACCGGCACCGTGAGCCACCGGTCGAGGGCGTTGACGCTGTCGGCGGTACAGGCCGCGCCGACCAACACCAGGCCCTGGACCAGGGAGCGGTGCCGGGCGGCCAGGTAGACGGCGACGCCGCCCGACCAGCTGTGGGCCACCACGGTGGCCGGCGAGGCACCCGGCGCTCCCGGAGGAACGCCGGCCAGAGCTCGGCGTTGGCCGAGAGGCCCACGGGCCTCTCCCGGCCGAGGCGCCGTAGCCGATGCGGTCCGGGGCCAGCACCCGGAACTCGGGCGCCAGCCGATCGGTCAGCGGGTCCCAGGACGCTCCGGAGCCGGGCTGGCCGTGGAGCAACAGGGCGGCCGGGCCGGTGCCCCGGTCAATCGATGCCAGCATGGTGCCGGCGACCGTTCCCGTTCCCGTTCAGCGTCTCCGGGAAAGGCCGGGAGCACCACCTGGAACGTCGATCCCCGGCCCAGGGCCGTCTCCACGCTGGCACTCCCGCCGAAGTCCGGGCCAGTGTGGCCACGATGAACAGGCCGAGACCGGAGCCCCCGTCCAGCCGGTCGGCGTCACCCCGGTAGAAGCGGTCGAACACGTGGCTGGCCTGTTCCTCACTCATCCCCGGGCCACGATCCCTGCACCTGGAGCACGGCCTGGTCCCCCTGCACGGACACATCGACCTCCACCGGTGTGCCGGCCGGGGTGTGGGTCGAGCGCGTTCCCGATCAGGTTGTGGACCATCTGCTCGAGCCGGGCATCGTCACCCGGCCACGGGCACCTCGTCGGGGGCGTGCAGCTCGATCGACCGGTCGGCATCCATGGTCCGGGCGTCGGCCACCACCTCGGCCGCCACCGCGGCCAGGTCGACCCGGTAGCGGGCCGGCTCGGGGCTCTCGCCCTCGCGGGCCAGCAGGCCGAGGTCGCCGACGAGCACGCCCATGCGGGCGGCCTCCTTCTCGATGCGGGACAGGGCCCGGTCCCGGGCGGCCCGATCCCCGAGGGCGTCCTTCTGCAGCAGCTCGGCATAGCCGCGGATCGACGTCAGCGGAGTACGCAGTTCGTGGGAGGCGTCGGACAGGAAGCTGCGCAGGCGCTCCTCGGACGCGGGCCCGCTGGGCGAAGGCCGTCTCGATCTGGGCCAGCATCCCGTTGAGGGCCCGGCCCAAGCCGGGCGATCTCGCTGTCGCCATCGGTGGGCTGGACCCGCCGGGACAGGTCGCCGGCGGCGATGGCGTCGGCCTCTTTGGCCATGTCCTCGAGCGGCCGGAGCCCCTGGCGGATGAGCAGGGTCATGAGGATCAACAGGGCGGCCAGCAGCCCGAGCGAGACGGCCAGCTCGATGGTCCGCAGGGAGTCGAGGGTGGCCGTGACCGTGGCGAGCGAGGTGGCCACCACCAGGGTGTACCCGGGCACGAGGTGGCCTCCAGCCGGTAGACGGGCCCGTGCCCCCGGCCGAGCCCACGTCGATGTCGCCGTGACAGCGGTCGGTAGGCGGGGGACGCGGGGCGGTGACCTGCCCGGGCGGGCCGTTGACGGCCAGACGGGCCGGCAGCTGCGGGGCCGGATCGGCCTGGTTCTCGGTGTTGGAGGGTCGGGCCACCGCCACGTGGCCGCTCGGACCGATCAGCTCCACGTACAGGTCGGGACTGACGTGGGACCCGATGGAGGCCTCGCGTCACCTCGAAGCCCTTCTGCGTCGGCCCGGGCCACGTAGGCGGCCATCTGCCGGCTGGCCCCGTTCAGCTGGTCGTCGACCCGGCCGTACAGATAGGAGTGGAGCGAGGTGAAGGTGATGATGTTGACTGCGGCCAGGCCCACGGCGACCAGGATGATCATGGTGATCACCAGTTGCCGGCGGAGCTTCACGGACGCGGCTCACGGAGGCTGTACCCCACCCGCCGGATGGTGTGGATCAACGGGGGGTCGAAGCGGTCGATCTTCTTGCGCAGGTAGGAGATGTAGATCTCCACGATGTTGGAGTCGCCGGTGAAACCGTCGGTCCACACGGCGTCGAGGATCTGGGCCTTGGACAAGCACCTGCCGGGCGTTGCGGATCAGGAAGTGGAGCAGGTTGAACTCGGTGGCGGTGAGGTCGATGGGCTGGTCGGCCCGCCACACCTCGTGGGTGCTCACATCGATGACCAGATCGCTGAAGGTGAGGCGTCCCTCGCCGGCGTGGTCGTCCAGCGCCGTGCGCCGCAGGACGGCCCGGATCCGGGCCACCAGCTCGTCGATGCTGAACGGCTTGGTGACATAGTCGTCCCCATGGACCAGTCCGGCCAACTTGTCGGCGGTGGCGTCCCGGGCGGTGAGGAAGAGCACCGGGGTCAGGACGTTCTCGTCCCGCAGCCGGCGGCAGACCTCGAAGCCGTCGATGTCCGGCAGCATCACGTCGAGAACGATCAGGTCGCACATCCCCTCGCGGGCCTTCTCCAGGGCTTCGGACCCGGTGGACGCCTCCTCGCTGGCGAAGCCCTCGAAGCGGAGGGCCGCGGTGACCACGTCGGTGATGTACGGCTCGTCGTCCGCGACCAGGATCCGCCCGGGCCCGTTCATCGGAGCGAGCTCACGTCCTGGGCGGCGCTGAGCGCGGCCCCGGAGGGTCTCGACGGCCCGGAGGAGGCCCCACCATGTCACGAGGCCCAGGGCCTCGACCACGATGAAGGCGGACATCTTGGACTCGCCGTCCACACGGTCGACGAACCGGATCGGCACTTCGACCACCTCGGCCCCGGCCCGCTTGGCCTCGTAGGTCATCTCGATCTGGAACCCGTAGCCGTCGGCCCGGATGCGGTCCAACTCGATGCGGCGCAGGACCGACGCCGAGTAGGCCCGGAACCCCGACGTCGAATCGGCGACACCCAGACCCAGCAGAGCGCGGAGGCGTACACATTCCCGCCCTTCGACAAGAGGCGGCGGTGCCAGGCCCAGTTGGGGATGGCACCGCCCGGCACGTACCTCGAACCCACGGCCAGCTCGCACCCGTCGGACAGGGCCGCCACCAATCCGGGGAGCGCCTCGGGCTCGTGCGACAGGTCGGCATCCATCTCGACGCAGGCGTCGAAGCCCCGCTCGAGGCCCCACCGGAATCCGGCCCGGTAGGCGCTCCCGAGCCCCGACTTGCTGTGCCGGCGCAGTACTTCGATGCCCCCGATCTGCTTCCCCAGCTGTTCGGCCAGGTCGGCCGTGCCGTCGGGGCTGCCGTCGTCGACCACCAGTACGGTGGCATCGGCCAGCGCCGTCCGGATCCTCCGGAGCACCCGGTCGATGTTCTGGGACTCGTTGTAGGTGGGCAGGACCACCAACACGCTCATGGGCCCAGCTTACGAGACAGGTCCCCACCGATAGGTGACGGGCCCCCGCCGACCGGGCCAGCGGGGCCGCCCTCACGAAGAACCAGCAGGTGGACCCGGGGCCGCCTCGGGCAGGGGCTCCCCCGAGAGCGGCTCGGTGGCCCGGGTGCGCTGCCAGACCTCACGGAAGATCACCTGGATGGCGCCCCCGACCGGGATGGCCACCAGGGCCCCGGTCAGCGCTCCGAGGGCCGATCCGAAGACACCACCCAGATTGGCCCCCACCAGGACCGACAGCAGGACCCAGAGCGGGTTCATCCGCACCGAGCGGCTCATGACCACCGGGTAGAGGAAGTGGTTCTCCACCAGCTGGAACCCGACGAACACGATCAGCATGACCAGGCCGGACGTGGGCGAATGGAGGGCGGCGATGATCACGCTCGGCACCCCGGCGATCAATCCGCCGACCAGGGGGATCATGGCCACCAGGGCCACCCACAGGCCGATGATCAGAGCGAAGGGGACGCCCAGGATGAACAGGGTGACCACGACCACCACCCCGAACATGAGCGACAGGGAGATGGTGCCCAGTACGTAGGCGGTGACCTGGCCGGCCACCCGGTGGGCCACGTCCTCGACGACCTGGCGCCGGTCGGGACGCATGTTGCCAGCAGGCTCAGTGCGGAGTTTGGGCGCCTCCAACAGCATGAAGAGGGTGAGGAAGGCGATGGTGGTGACGGCCAGCAGGGTCGAGGCGGCGGCCTCGCCGGCGTTGAGCGCCGGCCGGGCCAGGTTGTTGGCCACCGTCCTGAGCTTGGGCGCGTTCTTCTGCACCCACGACAGGAGGTGGAACCTCCGGAGGGTGTGGGCCAGCCATCCGTGACCCTTCTGCACCTGGTCCACCATGGTCGGCAGGCGCCCGGCCACGTGGGCCAAGGAGTTGACCAGCGGATAGCCCAGCAGCCCGAGGAGGCCGGCGAAGAACACCAGGGCGGCGACGAGGACGATCCCGACCGCAGCTCCCCCGGCGCAGGCCGGTGCCGCTGGAGGAAGCTCACCGCAGGGTTCAGCACCAGGGAGATGAAGGCGGCGATCAGGATCCAGAGGATGACCTCGCGGAGCCGTCCGAGCAGGCGGTAGAGCACCCAGGTGGCGATGACGACGGCATCGACGGTCAGGATGGTCCGGAGCGGTACCCCCTTGGCCGAGGCCGCCGCGAACAGTCGCTCCCGGCGGGACGCGTCCGGGCCGATCTGCGCGGTCACTGCGCTCGACCGGTGTCTCGTTGATCACCGTGGCCGGGCCGTCGGCGGCGCCGGCGGTGATCTGCACCGACCGCGCGGCCGAGGTCCGGATCGGCCGCATCGGGCACCCGGGCACGGGCCCCCGCCGGAGGCTTCGGCGGCCTCTGTATCCCGTGGGGCCGACTCCGTCACCCGGCCAGCATGTCAGGTCCAAGGGGGTCGGGCGTGCCAACATGGACGCGGATGGAGGTCCAGCAGGACGACACCGTGACCCGGTCACGGCGGCGGTGGTGGCACCGGGGGCCGTTCGTCCGGCGGGAGGTGCGCCTCAGCGTCGGGACCCTGTTCGTCTTCCTCTTCGTGTTCTACGTCGCCCTCCCCCTGCTGGCCAGCCACCGGGCCGAGGTCAACTCGCTGGCCCACATCAACATCGGCTACCTGGTGCTCGGCGTCCTGCTCGAGATCGGCGCACTGGTGGCGTACACCCAGCTGACCCACGCCGTCCTCCCGAGTGGCGGCCCCCGCCGGCTCCGCCTCTTCCGGATCAACCTGTCCACGTTGGCCCTCAGCCACGTCTCGCCCGGGGGGACGGCCCCCGGGGCAGCCCTCGGGTACCGGCTCCTCACCCAGTCCGGAGTGAGCGGTCCCGATGCCGGATTCGCCCTCGGCACCCAGGGCATCGGTTCGGCGGTGGTGCTCAACGTGATGTTCTGGTGCTCCCTGGTGGCCTTCCTGGTCACGCACGGGTTCCACGCCCCGGCCAGCCACTCCGGGGGCCAGTCGCAGTCGGCCTCGATCCTGGTCATCGTGGCCGCCGGGGTGGGCGTGATCCTGCTCGGGGCCTTCGGCGGGCTCTTCTATCTCCTCACCCGGGGACAGCACCAGGCCAGCCGGGTCATCCGTCGTGTGGCCGGCCGGATCCGCTTCCTCGACGCCGACCGCACCACCGCCCTGGTCGAGCAGTTGGCCGAGCGGTTCGCGGGTCCTCATGGAGAACCGGTCCCTGACCCGGCGGGCGGTGGGATGGGCCGCGGCCAACTGGCTGCTCGACGCGGCCTCGCTGTGGGTGTTCGTGGCCGCCTTCAGCCACTTCGTCTCCCCCGTCGACCTGCTGATGGCCTACGGGCTGGCCAACATCTCTGGCTGCCATCCCGATCACCCCGGGCGGCCTCGGCGTGGTCGAGTTCGTCCTGGTTTCGATGATCACCGGGTTCGGGCCGACGGCGGGTCAGGCCCTCTCCGCCGTGCTGGCCTACCGGGCCGTGAACTTCTGGCTGCCCATCCCCTTCGGGGGTCTGGCCTACGCATCACTGGAGTTCGAGCGGAGGACGCCCTTCCGGCGGCTCCACCGGTTCGTCCGTCACCGCATCCACCTGCTCCGGAAGCACACGCCGACGCCCACGGTTGACCCCGAACCCGGCGGGCGGGCCGGTGTCCAGACCCCCGGCCTGAGCGCCGCCTCCGCTACCGCCGATCCGCTGACGGCGCCGCCGCCGCCGACGGTCCATCCGGGGCCGACACCTCCGGCGGTCCCCCCGGCGCCTCGGGAACGGTCACTGGCTCCGGGTGGCGAACCACGGGTGCCGGTCGGGTCCCGCCGCGGCGAGACTGCAGGGATCCGAGCGCCTGTGTTTGAAACTGATCCTGCACGCTGATGCCGAGGCTGTGGGGCGGGAGGTCGGTGCCCAGGCGGATCCAGCTCCCGTCGGACCGGAGCTCCCACGAGTTGGACTGATCGAGCAGCGACCAGTCGAGGATGCCGGCCACCCGGCGCTGCAGTCCGGGGTCGTTGATCGGCACCACGACCTCCACCCGCTGATCGAGGTTGCGTTCCATGAGGTCGGGTGAACCGATGGCCACCTGTACCGGTCGTCCGGCCCGGCCGCCGAAACAGAACACCCGGGAGTGCTCGAGGTAGCGACCGACGATGGAACGCACCCGGATCCCCTCGGACAGCCCGGGCACGCCGGGCCTCAGGCAGCACCGGCACCGGACCACCACGTCGACCGAGACGCCCGCCTGCGACGCCCGGTAGAGGGCGTCGATGACGGTCGGATCGGTCAGGCCGTTGGTCTTGAGCACGATGCGGCCGTCCGCACCGGCCCGGCGCTCGGTCTCGATGGACTCGAGCAACCGCTCTCGGGTGGAGAGGGGCGAGACCACCAGGCACCGAAAGGTCGGTGGCTCGCCGGATCCGGAAAGCAGGTTGAACAGCTCGCCGACGTCGGCTCCGATGTCGGGATCGGCGGTGAACAGCCCCAGATCCTCGTACTCGCCGGGCCGTCTGGGCGTTGTAGTTGCCCGTGCCGAGGTGGCAGTACCGACGGATGTCATCGCCCTCACGGCGGACCACCAGGCAGATCTTGGCGTGGGTCTTGAGCGTCACCAGCCCGTAGATGACCTGCACGCCGGCCTCCTCCAGCGCCCGGGCCCAGGCGATGTTGGCCTGTTCGTCGAAACGGGCCTGGAGCTCCACCACCGCGGTGACCTGTTTTCCGGCCTGGCAGGCGCGGATGAGGGAGGACACCACGGCGCTGTCCTGCTCGGTCCGGTACAGGGTCTGCTTGATGGCCAGCACGTCGGGATCGGCGGCGGCGGCGGCCACGAAGGCCTCCACCGACCCACCGAACGACTCGTAGGGGTGGTGCACGAGCACGTCCTGGCCGGCCAGCCGGGCGAAGACGCTGGTCCCGCCGGCCAGGGCCGTCGGGATCACCGGCGTCCAGGTCGGGGCGCAGAGATCGGACCGGTCCAGCTCGGTCAGCATCCCGAAGGCCACCGAGGTCGATGGGGACGTCGAAGAGGTAGATGCTCTCCTCGGGCACGTCGATCTTCGGCGATGAGCATCTCGAGCAGATCGGCCGAGATGCCGGACGAGACCTCGAGGCGTACGGCCTGACCGAACCGCCGCCGGTGCAGCTCGAGCTCCAGGGCGGCCAGGAGGTCCTGGGCCTCGTCCTCGTCCACGGACACGTCGGCGTTGCGGGTGACCCGGAACACCTGGTGCTCGACGATCCGCATGGACGGGAACAGGCTGTCGAGGTAGGCGGCGATGACTTGCTCGACCAGGACGAACCTCGGTGATCGGGCAGGGGCACCAGGCGGGGCAGGAGCGGGGGGACCTTGACCCGGGCGATCCGCTCCTCTCCGGACTCCGGTCCCTCGACCCGCACCACCAGGTTCAACGACAGGTTCGAGATGTAGGGGAAGGGGTGGCCCGGGTCGACCGCCATCGGGGTGAGGATGGGGAAGATGCGGCGCACGAAGAAGTCGCCGAGGTAAGTGCGGTCGGCCTCGGTCAACGTGTGCCAGTCGGCCAGCGCCACCCCGGCCGCGGCCAGTTCCGGACCGACCTGGTCGAGGAAGGCCGCGCTGTGCCGGGCCACCAGCTCGGTGGCCCTGGTGGTGATGGCGGCCAGCTGCTCGCCGGGGCTCATCCCGTCGGGCGAGCGGATCCGGAGACCGGCCGCCACCTGGTCCTCGAGACCGGCCACCCGCACCTGGAAGAACTCGTCGAGGCTTTCGGCGAAGATGGCCATGAACTTGACCCGTTCGAGGAGGGGCACCCGGTCGTCCGCCACCAGATCCAGCAGCCGGGCCCCGAACTCGAGCCACGAGAGCTCGCGGTTGATGAAGCGGCGCGAGTCCTCGAGGGTCGGCGGCAGGTCCTGGGCACCGGGCCCGGCCCCCGAGTGCCGGTAGCGGCCACAGCGACGCCCGGCGGCGCTCCGTTGCCCGCGGGCCGTCGTTCGCCGTCCGCACCCACGCGCACGGCCCGGTGGGGAGGGTGAAGGTCCGGTCGTTCACGGCTGTGCCATCACGGCTGTGCCATCACGGCTGTGCCATCACGTTGGTGACCCATCTCCGGGCCATGGTAACCCCCGGGGGTCGCCTCCGGCTCCACCGAAATTCGTCCGCGCACCGATAGGCTCGCCCGGGTGCCGGTGCTCCCGAGGCGGTCCCCGACGACCAAGCGGCCCCACCGGGCGTTCAAGGCCCGCCGTCGGACCGAACTGGGCCTGCTGGTGACGGCCTCGGTCATCATCGTGGCCGCCTACACCCTGATGATCCTGGGCAACACGGCCAAGCTCCCCTCCGACGTGGTGCCCCTGATGCTGGCCATGCTTGCTGCTCGGCGGCGTGGCCCACATCGCCAACCGGATCTTCGTACCCAGCGCCCATCCGGTCATCCTGCCCATCGCCTTCCTGTTGAACGGGATCGGCTACGTGATGATCTTCCGCATCGACCTCGGGAAGGCGGAGAGCTATGCCCCGCTGCAGGCGGCCTGGACCGCCGGCGGGCGTGGCGGCCTACGTGATCACCCTGGCCGTGGTGCGCCGGTCGCGTGACCTCGACCGGTACCGCTACCTGCTGCTGGCCTTCGGCGTGGCCCTGCTCCTGCTGCCGCTGGTCCCCCATGTGGGCGCCAACATCAACGGGGCCCGGCTGTGGGTGAAGATCGGCTCCTTCGAGTTCCAACCGGTGGAGCTGGGCAAGATCGTGCTGTGCATCTTCTTCGCCTCCTACTTCGCGGAGAAGCGGGAGCTGTTGACCATCCCCACCGCCCGGTTCGGCAACCGGCTGGTCCTCGACCCCCGGCCCCTGGTCCCGATCCTGCTGGCCTGGGCGTTCGCCATCGCGGTGATGAGCCTCGAGCACGACATCGGCTTCTCGGCCCTGCTCTTCACCCTGTTCATCGGGTTGCTGTGGGTCACCACGGGCCGCACCGGCTACCTGGTCCTCGGCATCGCGCTCGTTCGCCGTCGGCGCCTACCTGGCCGGCCGCTACCTCGGTCAGACCCACATCCGGGTGGAGACATGGCTCGACCCCGGACAAGTACGCCAACACGTCGGGCCGCCAGCTGGTGCAGTCGTGGTATTCCCTCGGCACCGGGGGGATCGGCGGTTCCGGGCTCGGCCTGGGCTTCGGCGCCTACCAGATCCCCATTCCCCAGACCGACTTCATCTTCGCCATCATCGGGGAGGAGATGGGCCTGCTCGGGTCCACCATGGTGGTGGTGGCCTTCCTCCTGCTGGTCGGGGCGGGTCTCCGCATCGCCCAGGCCGCCCGTTCGGAGTTCGCCAAACTGACCGCGGTCGGGCTGACCATGATCCTCGGGTTCCAGGCCTTCTTCATCATCGGCGGGGTGGTCCGGATCCTGCCGCTGACCGGGATCACGCTGCCCTTCGTGTCCTACGGTGGCTCGGCCCTCATCGCCAACTACGTGCTCATCGCCCTGCTCATGCGGATATCCGACGAGGGTGGTGCGGCCGTCGACGCCGCCGACCAGGCCCAGTACGAGCAGGGCGAGGAGCGGAGGCAGCGGCTCCTGAGCGGCGGATGACCCGTGGAGCGCCTAGGCCGACTTCCCGTGGGCCTAGGTCGAGCCCGGGGGAGCCACGTCGCCGTCCGCTTCGAACAGCCGCCCGTCGATCAGAATGGGCACGCTGACCGGCTGGAGCAGCGCCACGGTCAGGGCATCGGAGGGCCGACACGAGTACACCGTCCGCCCGGTCCGTCCCCGGAGGTCGAGCTCGGCGAAGTAGACCGATCCCTGCCGGCCGACCAGGCGCACCGCCACCACGTCGACGTCGAAGCCCTGGAGGACCTGGCTGAGGAGCTCGTGGGTCAGCGGCCGGGGCGTCGGGATCCGCCGCATGGCGTGGGCGAGCACCACCGCGTCCTGCAGGCCGATCGAGAAGGAGAGCTGGCGCCGCGGAGACTCGCTCTCGCGCAGGATCACGGTGGGGTGCTGGTTGGGCAGGTCCACGTTGACCGAGACCACCAGGGCCAGCCGGAGATCGGAGACCGGTGCCGGCCCGGGCCGTGGCAGCGCGGCCGGGTCGTCCTGGTCACCGGCGGTCGCGGCCGGGTCGTCCTGGTCGGGTTCGGCGTCGGTTCCGTCCGGCGTCGTCCGGGTCCGAGTGCACCGCCGGTGCCGTGGCCGGCTCGGTCACCGCACACTCCGGAGGTGCACGCTGATCGTCATGCCGATGGCGGCGAAGAAGACGACCATGGACGAGCCGCCGTAGGAGAGGAAGGGCAGCGGGATGCCGGTCACCGGCATGATCCCCATGTTCATGCCCACGTTCTCGAAGACCGAGAAGACGAGCAGGGCGAAGATGCCCGAGGCCAGCAGCCTCCCGTAGTTGTCACGGGCCAGCTGGGCCGTGCGGAGGATCCGCCACGCCACCACCCCGTAGAGGGCCAGGAGCAGGCTGGCGCCGACGAAGCCGACCTGCTCCCCCACGGCGGAGAAGATGAAGTCGGTCTGCTGCTCGGGGACGTAGGCCAGATTGGTGAGGGTCCCTCCGAACAGTCCCCGGCCCAGCACCCCTCCGTGGGCGATGGCCTCCTTGGCCTGCGTGACGTTGTAGGTCGCCACCTGGCTGGCGCCGTTGGGCGAGATGAAGCTGGTGAGCCGGTCGATCTGGTACTTCTGGAGCAGGCCGACGTTGATGGCGAACAGCACCAGAAGCACCGCGCTGGCCAGGAGCAGGCAGCAGGTAGCGACCCGGCATGCCGGCCACGGCCAGCATGACCACCAAGATGACCGACATGACGATGGCCGTGCCCGAGGTCGGGCTGCTTGAAGACCATCAGGATGGGCAGCCCGGCCATCAGCACCATGCGGACCAGGTCCCGGAACTCGAGACCCTCGGGGCGTCTCGAGCAGTAGGTGGCGATGGCGATGATGAGCACCAGGGTGGCGAACTCCGACGGCTGCAGCTGGAAGGGGCCCGAGGGGGAACCAGCGCTGCGCACCCTGCCGGGCCGGCGTGGCCAGCACCAGGACCAGCGCCAACAGGATCCCCACGTAGAGCACGGTGCTGATCTGCTCGAAGCGGCGATAGTCGAACAGGGCCAGGGCCACCATCACCACCAGGCCGATGACCAAAAAGACGGCCTGGCGCTTCAAGAAGTAGTGCGGATCCTCACCGGCCAGGGACAGTTTCCCCTTGGTGGCGGAGTAGATGATCACCACGCCGATGAGTCCGAGCAGCGTGGCGCAGCCCACCAGGACCACGTCGAATCGGGCGCTCAGGACCCGGGGCCGGGCGGCGACGTTGGCGGGGGCGTAGTTCACCAGGGCACTCCGGCCAGAGAGGTTACTCGCACCCCGGCGCGGCCTTGCCGCGAGGCTACCGGTCGGCCACCGCCCGCCACATGGCCCCGACGGGCGGGTCGTGCCCCGTCCACGCCGCCACCTGGAGGCGGCCTGGTGGACCAGCATCCCCAGGCCGTTGGACACCGAAGCCCCGCGGGACCGGGCCGCGGCCAGCCAGGGCGTCACCATCGGGTGGTACACCAGATCGACCACGATCTGTCCGCCGTGGAGCAGGACCGGGTCCACGGGCCACGAGGCGCCGGCCTGGCCCACCATGCCCAGTGGGGTGGCGTTGACCACCAGATCGCAGTGGGTGGCGTCCTCGGACCGGCCGGTCCGGCCCGACGGCCCCGGCCAGTACCGCCGCCGCCAGGCCCCGGTCCGACGACCGGTTGACGACGATCACGGCCCCGGCCCCGGCGTCGGCCAGTGCGGCGATGACGGCCCGGGCCGCGCCGCCGGCCCCGACCACGAGGCAGCTGCGATCACGGGGGTCGAACCCGTCCCGATGCCGCAGGGCGTCCACGAACCCGGCCCCGTCGGTGTTCTCGCCCCGCCACGAGCCGTCCTCGTCCACCACGCAGTTGACCGCTCCCAGGCGGCCGGCCAGCGCCGAGAGGTCGGTCGACCCGACCGGCCACGTCGTCCTTGTGGGGCATGGTGACGGACAGGCCCCGGATCCCGAACGCCCGCGCGCCGTCCAGAGCGGCCCCGGCCGCGCCGGCCGCCACCGGGAACCCCACCGACACCCAGTCCACGCCCAGCTCGGCGAAGGCCGTGTTGTGGAGCAGAGGTGACAGCGAGTGGGCCACCGGGTCCCCCATGACCCCGACCACGGAGGTGGCGGCGGACAGCCGGGCCGATTCGGCCATCAGCCCAGGCCCCGCTGCTGGGCCAGCGCCTC
Source organism: uncultured Acidimicrobiaceae bacterium (assembly GCA_963700235.1). GTDB lineage: Bacteria > Actinomycetota > Acidimicrobiia > Acidimicrobiales > RAAP-2 > Bog-756. Next base: position 987,227 of record CAVOWT010000003.1, on the reverse strand, counting down.
GTTGGCCTGCTGTTCGGCGAAGGTGTCGGCGAAGGCCTCGGTCCCGTCGCTCTGGACCACGACGAAGTACAGCCAGGAGCCGCTGGGCGGGTCGAGGGCGGCCTCGAGCGACGCCCGGGACGGGAAGCAGATCGGCGTCGGGGTGAGGCCCTTGTTCAGGTAGGTGTTGTAGGGCGAGTGGACGGCCAGGTCCCCGGCGGTCACCGTCCCACCGTCCCGCCCTTCGGCGTACAGGACGGTGGAGTCCATCTGGAGGGGCATGTCGTTGGCCAGGCGGTTGAGGATGACCCGGGCCACCGGGCCGAGGTTCTTGGCGATCACACCCTCCTTCTCCACGATGGAGGCCATGATGATGACCTGGTACGGCGTGAGCCCGAGGCGCGCCGCTCCGGCCTTGAGATCGACGTCGTCGGCCAGCCGGTCGAATCGGTCGACCATGGCCGTCAGCAGCTGGGTGTCGGTCTCCCCCGGCACCACCACGTACTCCCCGGTCCCGAGCAGCCCGTCCAGGTTGGTGGAGCCGGCCGGTTGCCACGGGGACCGCACGGCGCCGCTCGGTGGCCACGGCGGCGAACCCGGCTTCGGTGTGGCCGGGCAGCTGACCCACCCGCAGGGCCACCTCGGCCACGGTGAACCCGGGCGGGATGTCGAGGGGGAACACGTTCGGCCCGGCCGAGATCACCCGGTCCACCGTGGTGAAGCTGCTGTTCTTCGAGAATGCGTACGACCCGGGCAGCACGGCGGGCACGGTGTGGAACTGGCTCCAGATCCGGTAGGCCAGCGAACTGCCGATCACCCCCTTGGACTGGAGGGTGTCGGCCAGCTGATCGGCCCCCGTGCCCGACCGCACGGTGGCGATGACCTGGGCCCCGTGGGGCCCGGAGGGATTGGCCTCGTGCTGCACCCACAGGAAGCCAGCCACCAGCACCACCACCAGCCACCGCCACCACGCCCACGACCGCCGTCCGCCGACGGCGATGCGGCCGGCGGTGGCTGCCCGTGCGCGGTCGGTGTCGGCACCGCCCCGGGGACGGCCGGGGGTACCGGCGGCACGTCGCCGTCGGCGAGGGGACTCTCGGGCGGGCCGCCGGGGCCGGTCATGCTCACCGTGGTGGGCCCGACGCGTCCAGCCAGGCCGACAGCATGACCGTGGCCGCAGCCCGGTCGACGACGGACCGACGCTGACGCGACCGGGTGCCGCCGGCGGCGAGGGCCTGATGGGCCGAGACCGTGGTCAGGCGCTCGTCGAACAGCTCCACCCCGACATGGTGCTCGGCCAGCAGGGCCCGGAGCGCCTCGGCCTCGGCGGCGGCCTCGGTGGCGGCCCGGCCGTGGCTACCGTCGAGCGAGAGCGGGAGTCCCACCACCACCACGACCGCCTCCTCCTCCAGCACCAGCTCGACCAGACGACGCCGATCGCGGCTCGCGTCCCCGGACCGCACCAGGGTGGTGCGGGGCATGGCCATGGTCCCGGCCGAGTCGGTGACGGCGATGCCGATACGGCGGGTGCCGAGATCGATCCCGAGCGCCCGGCCTCGGCGGATCGGAGGGTCCTCGGTCATGACGGCTCAGCCACCACGGAGGACGTGTCGGGCCTCGTCGAGGGCCCGGTCGATCCCACCGGGATCGCGGCCGCCGGCCACGGCCATCTCCGGAGATCCGCCGCCGCCGCCGCCCAGGAGGGGGGCGACCTGTCTGACCAGTTCACCGGCGTGGACCGGGTCGGGCCCCGTCGTGTCGGCCGACACGGCCAGCGACGCCTTGACTGCCGTCCGGGCTGCCCCCGAGGACCACGGCCCGGAGACCGGCCGAGGTCCGCAGCGGCCTGGGCCAGGTCGCGGAGGGCGTCCGGATCCAGTCCGTCGCGGCGGGCCACCACCACCCCGTCGACCGCCTCGGCGCCCAGCGAGGCCGCCTCGGCCCGCAGCTCGCGGCTGCGGGCCTGCTCGAGCGACCGTTCGGCCACCTGCTGGCGCTCGAGCAGCCGGTCGATGGCTTCGGGGACGTGCTCGGGCTCGGTGCGGAGAAGGGAGGCCGCCTCGGCCAGCAGCCCCTCCCGGGCCACGACCCGCTCGAGGGCGCTGGCCCCGGTGACGGCGAAGAGGCGCCGGACGTTGGATCCGATGGAGGACTCCGAGGTGACGGTGATGGGACCGATCATCCCCAGGGCCCCGACGTGGGTTCCGCCGCACAGCTCGATCGAGTGGGGGCCGGCCCGGACCACCCGGACCCGCTCGCCGTACTTGTCGTCGAAGAAGGCCAGGGCGCCCATGGCCTCGGCCTCGGCCTTGGTGGTCTCCTCCACGATACGTCGGCGTCGGTCAGCACGTCGGCGTTGGCGAAGCCGGGCCACCTCGGCCAGCTCCTCGGGCGCCACGTTCCCGGGGTGGCTGAAGTCGAAGCGCAGGTAGTCGGGGGCCACCCTGCGAGCCCTGTTGGCGGACATGGTCGCCGAGCACGGTGCGCAGAGCGGCGTGGAGCAGATGGGTCCCGGTGTGATTGCGCCGCAGCGCGTCGCGGCGGACGCCGTCGATGGTGGCCAAGGCGTCCTGGCCGGCGAGGAGCTCGCCGGTGACCGTGGCCCGGTGGGAGGTCAACCCCGGAAGGGCGGACACGGTGTCGTAGACGAGCGCGGTCCCGGTCTCGGTGACGATGGTGCCGGTGTCGCCGTCCTGGCCGCCACCCTCGGCGTAGAAGGGGGTCCGGTCCAAGAAGATCTCGGCGCTTGCCGGCGATGGTCGGGATCGAGATCGGCCAGCACGGCCACCACCCGGGCCGGGGCCGAGTAGCCGTCCGGGTCGCTGGCCGACGAAGACAGTCTGTCCCTCGGTGTCGAGCACCGACCGGTAGGCCGGCTCGCCGGCCACGGTCTTGCCGGCCCGGGCGTTGGCCCGGGCCTGGGACCGCTGGAGGTCCATGGCCGCCTCGAAGCCGGCCAGGTCGACGGCCACGCCGGCCTCCTCGGCGATCTCGACCGTGAGCTCGACCGGGAACCCGTAGGTGTCGTGCAGCCGGAAGGCCAGGTCGGCCGAGACCGTGCCCGCGCCCGAGGCCAGCTGCTCCTCGAGGATGGTCGAACCGGTGGCCAGGGTGCGCAGGAAGCCCTCCTCCTCGCGTCCGACCACGTCGGTGATGAGGTGGCGCTGCTCGGCCAGGCCCGGATAGGCCCCTCCGAGCACGTCGACGGCCGACGTCCACCAGCCGGGCCGTCACCGCGCCGTCGACCCCGAGCTGTCGGGCCCGGCGGACGGCCCGCCGGATGATCCGGCGGAGGACGTAGCCCCGTCCCTCGTTGGCCGGCAGCACGCCGTCGGACACCAGCATGGACATGGCCCGACCGTGGTCGGCCAGGATGCGCAGCCCGACGTCGGCGTCCTCGTCGGCTCCGTAGGTGCGGCCGGTGATCGACTGGGCCGTCTCGATCATGGGCACGAAGAGGTCGGTGGCGAAGATGGAGTCGACGCCCTGGAGCACGGGCAGGATCCGCTCCAGTCCGGCACCGGTGTCGATGCTCGGCCGCGGCAGGGGTTCGGTCGAGCCGTCCTCGCTGCGGTTGTACTGCATGAACACGAGGTTCCAGATCTCGACGAACCGCTCCGATCCCCCGAAGGCCGGGCCCCCGTCCTCGCCGTAGGCCGGCCCCTTGTCGAAGAACAGCTCGGAGCTCGGCCCACACGGCCCGGTGTCGCCCATCTTCCAGAAGTTGTCGTCGCCCAGACCGCTGGATGCGGGCCGTCGGCACGCCCACCGTGTCGCGCCAGATCTGCTCGGCCTCGTCGTCGCTCTCGTAGACCGTGACCCACAGCCGTTCGCCGTCGATGCCCAGCACCTCGGTCACCAGTTCCCAGGCGAAGGGGATGGCGTCCGCCTTGAAGTAGTCGCCGAAACTGAAGTTGCCCAGCATCTCGAAGAAGGTGCAGTGGCGCTGCGTGGTGCCGACCACGTCGATGTCGACGGTACGGAAGCACTTCTGCACCGAGGTGGCCCGGGGCCACGGCGGGATCTCGTCCCCGAGGAAGAACGGCTTGAACGGCACCATGCCGGCGATGGTGAAGAGCACGGAGGGATCGTGGGGTATGAGGCTGGCCGAGGGCACGGGCGCGTGACCCCGCTCGGTGAAGAACCGGATGAAGGCGTCGCGCAGGTGGTCGGCGTCAAGCGCCGTGCCGGAGGTCACGACTGCAGACCCTACCGGCCCAGCGGAGAAGGCGACCTCGCCGACCGGCGCCCCGCGGCTCGGGCACCGTCGGGCCCACGGACACCGGCCGGACGCCTCGGGACCACGGTCCCCGTCTCGCTCCACGGTGCGGGTTCGACCCCCTGGGCGGCCAACTCCGCCCACAGCTCCTCCTCGCGGCGGAGCATCTCGTCCCGTCCCGACGAGAACGCCCCGCGCCAACGTTCGCCGGCGCTGCCGGCGACCTGACGCGCCGAGCGCCCCACCTCGACGACCAGCAGCGTCGGGCTGGAGGCGGGCGGTGGCCTGCTGGAGGGTCCGGCGCACCCGCCGTTCCACCCACAGCGAGGAGCCGGCTCCGAGCGCGGCCCCGGTCACCAACCAGAAGGTCCGTCGGGGCATGGTCAGCGACCCCCCGTTCGACGACCGGAGGATCCGTTCTCCGCAGCTCCCGTCCGACCCCGATGCCAGGCGCCGAATACCGGTGGCCGCCCCGGCCCGCACGGCCAGGACCTTGACCACCGGATTGGCGAAGGCCCGGTAGGCCAGTTTGGACGCCGAATCCACGGTGGCGTGCACCGACTCGGTGGTGTCCAAGACCGCCCCGACCCGCTCCATCTCGGTGGCGGCCTGGTCGACCACCCGTTGGGCGTCGGCCACCAGGGGAACGGCCTGGCGCTGCAGTTCGTCGGCCACCCGGCGTGAGGGTCCGGACCTCCCGCCGGAGGGAGCCGAGTGGCGACCAGCAGTCCCAGCACCGCCACCACACAGGCCACGCTGGCCACGAGTACGGCGATCTGACCGGCGGACATGATCAGGTCAGTCTAGATCCTGACGGTTCGACCCCCGGTGGAGACCGGACCGCGGCCCAGCGGCGACCCGGCTCACGTCGGGGCCATGCCCACGATGGGCCGGTTGAGGTGTTGACCCCCGGTCCCGCCGTAGAACACGGCGTCGCCGAAGGTGAAGATGCCTCCGTCCGAGGCCACCAGCCAGTAGCCCCGGCGGTCAGGTCGAGGCCCATGCCCACGATGGGCTGGTTCAGGCGGATGCCCCCGGTCCCACCGTGGAACACGGCGTCGCCGAAGGTGAAGATGCCTCCGTCCGAGGCCACCAGCCAGTAGCCGTTGCCGTCGGGCGTGGCCGCCATACCCACGATGGGCCGGTTCAGGTGGGTGCCGCCGGTGGAGCCGCGGAAGACGGCGTCGCCGAAGGTGAAGATGCCTCCGTCCGAGGCCACCAGCCAGTAGCCGTGGCCGTCGGGCGTGGCCGCCATACCCACGATGGGCTGATTGAGGCGCGTACCGCCGGTGGATCCGTAGAACCCGGCGTCGCCGAAGGTGAAGATGCCTCCGTCCGAGGCCACCAGCCAGTAGCCGTGGCCGTCGGGCGTGGCCGCCATACCCACGATGGGCCGGTTGAGGTGGGTGCCCCCGGTGGACCCGTAGAACCCGGCATCGCCGAAGGTGAAGATGCCGCCGTCCGAGGCCACCAGCCAGTACCCGGCGTCGTCGGGCGTGGCCGCCACACCCACGATGGGCTGGTTGAGGTGGGTGCCCCCGGTGGACCCGTAGAACCCGGCGTTCCCGAAGGTGAAGATGCCTCCGTCCGAGGCCACCAGCCAGTACCCGGGCACGGCATAGGTGTACCGGTCGTCGGCCACCACCGGGCTCGAGCCGTCGGCGTTCGAGACCGACACGTCGACGGTGGCACCGCCGGCCGGTCCGGCCGGCGCCTGGGCCACGATCGAGGTCGACGACGTCACGGAGTACGACGCCGGGGTGCCGCCGAAGTGGACCGAGGTGGCGTCCGTGAAGTTGTAGCCGCTCACCGCCACCGTCGTCCCGCCCCCGGCCGGGCCCTTGGTCGGGAGCACACCGGTCACCACCGGGCAGGTGGGTGGGGAGGTCAGGTCGGCCAGGAACGGGGTCGCCACCGGGGTGCCCCATCCGCTGGCCAGGTCGTAGTCGGGGGTGGCGGGATACTCGCCCTGGCTGGATCCCAGGTAGGCGTTGGAGCCGGTGGTCACGTCGTTGAACGGTGCGCCGGCGCAGGAGCCGGCCGAGTACAGGACCGGGTTGATGAAGCCGGCCGCCGTGGACAGCTGTTGGTCGGCCAGCGCAACCAGTGCCGCCCACACCGGTGAGGCCCCGCTGGTGCCGCCCACCACCGTCCAACCGCCACGTCCGGACCAGTAGATGGCATAGCCGTGGGCCGGGTCGGCCGACGCCGACACGTCGGGCACCTCGCGGCAGCTGGTCCGGCCGAGGGCGGCGCACTGGGCCAGGGCCGGCGACGCGTCGACCCCGGGGCCGTACTGCCATGCCGGTTGGGCGAAGTCCGAGGACACACCGCCACCGCCCGATCCGTAGTAGTCGTTCCAGACCGTTTCGGAGGGCGGGGAGCCGGCCGACAGCAGCGACGTCCCCCCCACGCCGGTCACGTCGGGCTGGTCGGCCGGGTCGTCCACGGTCAGCGCGGTGGCGGGTGACATCGGATAGCAGTCGGTCGAGCCCGAGTCCCCCGACGCCGCCACCACGGTCTTGCCGTCCGCCGCCGCCTCGGCGAAGAGCGTGGACTCGACGGCCTGCTGGTTGCCCTGCGTGGCCATCAGGGGCTCGCACAGACCCCAGCTGGTGCTGATGACCTTGAGGGAGCTGTCGTTCACCATGGCGTCGTAGGTATCGATGGGACCGGTGCCGGTCTGGGGCCCGGTGAACACCTCGACGGTGGCCCCGGGGGCCAGCCCGACGGCGTCTTCGATGTCGAGGGCCGCCTCACCCGATTGTCCGCTGGTAGAGCCGCCGTCGACGTTGTTGTTCGTCACCGTGTTGGAGAGGCCGTAGCACGTCTTGTACATCGTGATGTCACTGGCGGTGTACGGCTCCAGCTCGTAGATCCCGATGGTCTGCCCGGTGCCGGTCAACCCGTCCCCGTACAGCGAGCTCAACCCGTAGGCCGACGCGATCTGGTTGGCCGTATAGGCGCCGGTTTCGGCTGCGATATCGGCCGCTCCGGCGCAGGCCGGTCCGGGCCCGGCATGGGGCGTGGGCACGGCGTTCGGATGGAGCTGGTCACCACCCGTCGCCGTCGAGCCCCCGGTCCGGGCCGCGACCAGTTGCGGTTGCGGGACGGCGACCGTACTGAGACCGACCACTCCCACCACCGACGATGCCAGGGTGGACGGTACGGCCGGACGCTGCTGGGCGAACCGGGCCACCCGGCCGTCGGGCAGACGGGCCGACACCAGGGACACGTCGAGGGCCTGCTCGATCTCGGCCGTCGAGCCCGAGACGGGAATGAGGAGCCCGTCGGGCGAGGGCGTCCCGGGCCGGAGTCCCGACGAGGTCAGCCAGGCCCGGGTGGCGGCGATGGTGTCCGGGGTCGGGCCGAAGGTGGTGGCGAACTGACCCGGGGCCAGATAGTGGTGGTACTGGGGCGACCCGGGCGTGGACACCGCGGCCACGAACGCATGCAGGGCCGCCTCGTCCCGGGGCTCGAGGGCCACCTCGGCCGTGAGTTGGGCCGAGGCGTCGGAGGGTCCGACCACGGTCGAACCGGTGGGCAGGGAGGGTGTCGGTCCGGCCAACCGGACGGAGGGACCGGTGCCGGAAGGGGCGGACGCGGCGTCCGTGGTCGGGCCCGTGACGAGGACGCCCACCACCAGGCACGAGAGTACGAGCACGACCAGCGGGCCCCGGCCTTGCCGTTTCATGGCCGACAGTCTGGCCTAATCCCCCGGGGTTCGTTCGTCACTCGGCTCCGCGGCGGCCTCGGCCCCGGCCTCCGATCGCCGGCGGGCCAGTCGGTCGCGCACGGCCGCCTCGTGACCCCGGTCGGTGGGTTCGTAGTACCGGCGACCCTCGAGCTCGGTCGGTCGGTACTGCTGGCCGACCCAGCCGCCCGGCTCGTCGTGGGGGTAGACGTAGCCCTCGCCGTGGCCGATGGACCCCGCACTCCGGTAGTGGGCGTCACGCAGATGGGCCGGCACGTCGCCCCGGGGCCCTTCCCGCACGTCCTGGCGTGCCCGTCCGAGTGCCACCGTGACCCGGTTGGACTTGGGGGCACAGGCCAGGTGGACCACGGCCTGGGCCAGGTTCAGCTGGGCCTCGGGCAGGCCGACGAACTCGACGGCCCGGGCCGCGGCGTCGGCCACCACCAGGGCCAGGGGATCGGCTTCGCCGACGTCCTCGCTGGCCAGGATGACCAGCCGTCGGGCGATGAACCGGGCGTCCTCACCGGCTTCGAGCATGCGGGCCAACCAGTAGAGACCGGCATCGGGGTCGGAGCCACGGACGGACTTGATGAACGCACTGACCTGGTCGTAGTGGTCGTCCTCGCCGTAGTGGTGCAGGCGCGAGTGCCGGGCCCGTTCCACGTCGTCGAGCGACACCGGGCGGGGCCCGGCCAGGGCCATGGCCACCTCCAGTGTGGTCAGCACGGCCCGGGCGTCCCCGTCGGCCAACCCCACCAGGGCGGCCACGGCATCGGCATCGGCCGATGCGCCCTCGGCAGCCAGGCCCCGGGTCACCACCTCCTCCAGCTCCTCCAGCGACAGGGGTTCGAGGCGCCAGAGCGTCGACCGCGACAGCAGGGGGGCGTTGACCTCGAAGAAGGGATTCTCGGTCGTGGCCCCGATGAGCACCACCAGGCCCTCTTCGACCGAGGGCAGCAGGGCATCCTGCTGGGACCGGTTGAAGCGGTGGACCTCGTCGAGGAAGAGGATGGTGCCCCGGCCCTGCTCCCCGAGGAGCCGTCTGGCCCCCTCGACGACCTCCCGTACGTCCTTCACCCCGGCGCTCACCGCCGACAGCGGGACGAACCGCTTGGCCGTCGCCGTGGCCACCACCGAGGCCAGCGTGGTCTTGCCCGTGCCCGGAGGTCCCCAGAGGATGGCCGAGGTCAGGCGGTCGGCCTCGATGAGGGCGCGCAGGGGTGCGCCCGGCCCGACCAGGTGCTGTTGGCCCACGACCTCGTCGAGCGTCTTCGGGCGGAGGCGCGCCGCCAACGGCGCCCTCGAGGCCAGGCGTTCCTCGGCCGCCCCCGAGAACAGGTCGTCGTCGGCCACGGTCCCCGCTCAGGCCGGGGGTGGCACGAGCCGGAGCCCGAGGTCAGCCAACACGCCGAGGGCGAGAGGCTTGGGCGCGCCGGTCATGGGATCCGAGCCCGACTGCGTCTTCGGGAAGGCGATCACCTCACGGATGCTGTCCTCACCGGCGAAGATGGCCACCAGCCGGTCGATGCCGACGGCGAAACCGGCGTGGGGCGGAGCCCCGTAGCGGAAGGCACCGAGCAGGAAGCCGAACCGGGACTGTGCTTCGTCCTCGTCGATGCCGAGCACGGAGAAGACCCGGCTCTGGATGTCCCCGCGGTGGATCCTCACGCTGCCCGAGCCGAGCTCCCATCCGTTGAGCACCAGGTCGTAGGCCTGGGACCGCACCGAGGCCGGGTCGGTCTCCAGCCGGTCGAGATCCTCGGGATGCGGCATGGTGAAGGGGTGGTGGGCCGCCACCGGGTGTCCGGCGTCGTCCACCCCGTCGAACAGGGGGAAGTCCACCACCCATACGTAACGGTAGGGCCCTTCGCTCACCGGGCGCCCGCCGAGCTCCACGCGCAGATGTCCGAGGACCGTGCAGGCCAGCCGGTACTCGTCGGCCACCACCAGGACCAGGTCGCCCTCCGACGCCCCCGTGGCGGCCAACAGACCGGTCCGCTCGGCGTCGGAGAGGAACCGGTCGAGCGGCGAGTCGAGGGACGGCCCGTCGGCGCCGCCCGTCACCCGGAACCAGGCCAGGCCCTTGGCGCCGAGCCCCTTGGCCCGTTCGGTGAGACCGTCCAGCCGTGACCGGGTGAAGCCGGCGCCGTCCTCCACCACGATGGCCTTGACACACGGTGCGCCGAAGGCTTTCACGCCGGTGCCCTCGAACACCGGGGACAGGTCGACCAGCTCCATGCCGAAGCGGAGGTCGGGCTTGTCGGTGCCGAACCGGTCGATGGCCTCGGCCCAGGTCATCCGGGGAACATCCGACGGCCGCTCCCCGGTGACGGCCTCGGCCGCATCGAGCACCGCCTCGGACACGAACCCCAACACGTCCTCCTGGGTGACGAACGACGCCTCCACGTCCAACTGGGAGAACTCGAACTGACGGTCGGCCCGAAGGTCCTCGTCCCGAAGGCACCGGGCGATCTGGTAGTAACGGTCCACCCCGGCCACCATCAGCAGCTGCTTGGCCAGCTGGGGGCTCTGGGGCAGCACGTAGCAGCTCCCCGGGCTCAGCCGGCTGGGCACGGCGAACTCGCGGGCCCCCTCGGGGGTCGGGGCCCACAGCAGGGGCGTCTCCACCTCCACGAACCCTTGTCGGTCCATGGCCGCCCGCAGGGCCCGGTTGACCACGGCCCGGGTGCGCAGGTTGGCCTGCATCCGCGGCCGGCGCAGGTCGACGTAGCGGTGCCTCAGCCGGATGACCTCGTCCACCTCCACCCGGTCGTCCACGGCGAACGGCGGCGGTTCGGCCCGGTTGAGCACCGTCACCGTGCAGTCGGCCAGCTCCACCTGGCCGGTGGGAAGGTCGGGATTGACGGTGCCCTCCGGCCGCAGCCGGACGGTGCCCTCGATGGACAGGACGTACTCGCTGCGCACGTCGACGGTGCCGGGGATCACGCACTGGACGATGCCGGTGTGGTCGCGCAGGTCGACGAAGGCCAGGTGCTCGCCGTGCTCGCGGCGCTTGGCCACCCAGCCGCACACGCTGACGGTGGAACCGACGTCTGCGGGTCGCAGGGTCCCGCACAGTCGGGAACGCATCGAGGTCGCTTCGGTGGACGGCGGGGGGACGGTCACGCGGGATCCTTTCGGCGGCGGCCCCCGATCACGGGCCGAACGACACAGTAGGGCCAGTCCGGGTGGTCACCGTCCCGACTCCTCCCGGACCGCCTCCACGACCGAGGACCGGGCCACGGTGCGCTGCTCCCCCGTTCCCCGCAGCGGGCGCAGGGACACCGTGCCCGCCGACACCTCGTCTGGGCCCACGATGAGAGCCACCCGTGCTCCGGAACGGTCGGCCGACCGGAGCTGGGACTTGATCGACCGCCCGTCGAAGGCCCGGTCGACCCGCAGGCCGGCCCGGCGCAGGACGGCGGTGAGGTCGCGGGCCGACTCGCCACCGTCCACGTCGACGACGAAGGCGTCGAGCGGGACCGGGGCCACCGGGAACACGCCTTCGGCATCGCAGGCCAGCAGGAGCCGCTCGATGCCGATGCCGAAGCCGATCCCCGGCGTGGGCGGGCCGCCCAGCATCTCGACCAGGCCGTCGTAGCGTCCGCCGCCACCGATACCGTTCTGGGCCGCCTCCAGCGCCGCCGAGGCGAACTCGAACGTGGTCCGGGTGTAGTAGTCGAATCCCCGGACCAGACGGTGGTCCAGTTCGTAGGGAACGCCCAGCGCCGTGAGCCCGGCCCGGACCCGTTCGAAGTGGAGGCGGCACGGTTCGCACAGGTGGTCGACCAGGCTGGGGGCGCCGGCCGTGACGGCCCGGCACGCCGGCCGCTTGCAGTCCAGCACCCGGAGCGGGTTGTCCTCCATCCGCTCCGCGTGCTCGGGGCACAGCTCGTTGCGGTGCTCGGCCAGGTACGACGTCAAGAGGTCGAGGTAGCCGGGGCGGCACACCGCGTCGCCCATGGAGTTGAGCCGCAGGGTGAACGAGTCCAGGCCGAGCGAGCGGAAGAAGTCGTCGGCCAGCACGATCACCTCGACGTCGAGGTCGGGATCGGCGGGACCGAGCGCCTCCACGCCCAGCTGGTGGTGCTGGCGGTAGCGGCCGGCCTGGGGCCGCTCGTACCGGAACGCCGGGGTGGCGTACCAGGCCTTCCAGGGCAGGGGCGGCCGGTGCTGGACGAAGGCCCGTACCACCGGGGCGGTCCCCTCGGGCCGGAGGGCCAGGGTGCGGCCGCCCCGGTCCTCGAACTCGTACATCTCCTTCCCCACCACGTCGCTGCCCTCGCCGATCCCGCGCCGGAAGACCCGGACGTCCTCGAAGATCGGGGTGTGGGCCAGCCCGTAGCCGGCCGCCTCGACCTGGGACGACGAAGGTGGCCAGCACCGTCTCCCACCGGGTCGACTCGGGCCACAGGACGTCGTGGGTACCGCTCGGGGCGCGCGCCGCCCCGGTGTCGTCGGACATGACCGCCTCAGTCCTTCTTGCCGGGGAGGATGCGGTAGACGTCGTAGACGGCATCGAGGTGGCGGATGAGGTTCAGCACCGACTCGAGATGGGCCGGGTCGGCCAGCTCGACGTCGAAGCGCATCCGGCTGATCCGGTCCGAGTCCGTCTGGGTGTTGGCGCTCACGATGTTGAGGTGGTGCTCGGACACCACCTTGGTCACGTCGGTCAGCAGGCGGGACCGGTCGATGGCCACCACCTCGATGGTGGCCACGAACACCCCCGAGGACCGGTGGTCCCACTCCACCTCGATGAGGCGCTCGCGCGACCGGCTGGCCAGCGAGGCGGCGTTGGCACAGTCGGCCCGGTGCACCGACACCCCGCGGCCCCGGGTCACGAAGCCCACGATCTCGTCCCCCGGCACCGGCGTGCAGCACCGGGACAGCCGCACCATCAGATCGTCCAGCCCCTCCACGTAGACCCCGACGGCCGAACCGCGGCCCGGGCGCGGCGCGGTGGGCTGCTGGCGGGCGGTGACCGGGAGCTGCTCCTCGTAGACGCCGCCCCGCAGGTCCCGGAGGATCCGCTGGGCCACGGCCCGGGCCGACACCCGATTGTCCCCGATGGCGGCGTGGAGGGCGTCGAGGTCGGCGTAGTTCATGGCCGCGGCCACCTCGGCCAGAGCATGCTCCGAGGCCAGCTTCTGGACCGGCAGCCCCTCGCGGCGGAGCTCTTTGATCAGCTCCTCGCGACCGAACTCGATGGCGTCCTCGCGCCGCTCCCTCGAGAACCACTGCCGGATCTTGGTCCGGGCCCGGGACGACGCCACCATGCCCAACCAGTCACGGGACGGGCCGGCCGTGGGCGCCTTCGACGTGAAGATCTCGACGGTGTCGGCCGAGTTGAGCCGGGTGTCGAGGGGGACCAGCCGGCCGTTGACCTTGGCCCCGATGCAACGGTGGCCCACCTCGGTGTGGATGGCGTAGGCGAAGTCCACCGGCGTGGCGTTGGCCGTCAGGGCGATGACCTTGCCCTTCGGGGTGAAGACGTAGACCTCGTCCTCCTCCAGGTCGAGCTTGAGCGCCTCGAGGAACTCGATGGGGTCGGTGGTCTCGTTCTGGAAGTCGACGATGCGCTGCATCCACTCGATCTCGGCCGTGGTCGAGGAGGTCTCCTTGGCCAGGGCCAACCGTTCGGCCCGCCGGTCCCGCTCGGCCAGCTCGGCCCGTTGGGCCGAGGTCATCGAGGGCCCCCGCTTGCTCCTCCTTCTTGCCGGCCTGCCGAGTACCGGACGTCACGCGACCGCCGCGTCAACGCCCGCTTCTTCGCTGCCCGCGACTTGGTCACCGGTCGATGCCCGAGGCCCCGCCCGCGGCGTCCTTGCCCCCCTTGGCCAGACCGGTGGCCCGGTCCGGCCGGCCCGGGTTCTCCTTGTACCCCCAGTGGGCGGCGATCCCGTACTCGGCCCGCCGGTGCATCTCGTGGGTCCGGACCTGCACCTCGATGGGCTTGCCGTCGAGGCCGATCACGGTGGTGTGCAGCGACTGGTACAGGTTGAACTTGGGCGAGTTGATGTAGTCCTTGAACCGGCCCTGCACCGGGGGCCAGATGGCGTGGATCGAGCCCAGGGCGGCCCAGCAGTCCTTCTCCGACTCCACGATGACCCGGATGCCCACCAGGTCGTAGAGGTCGTCGAACTCCTTGCCCCGGACCACCATCTTCTCGTAGATGCTCCAGAGGTGCTTGGGTCGACCGGTCACCTCGGCGCTGATGCCCGAAGCGCCCAGTCGCTCCCGCACCGACACCAGCACCCGGGCCAGGAACTCGTCGCGGAGGGGGGCCCGGCTGGCCACCATCTGCTCGATCTCCGCGTACCGCTTCGGGTGGAGGGTGGCGAAGGCCAGGTCCTCGAGCTGCCAGCGGACCTCCTGGATGCCCAGGCGGTGGGCCAGGGGGGCATAGATGTCGAGGGTCTCCTGGGCCGAGCGACGCTGCTTCCACTCGGGCATGACGGCCAGGGTCCGCATGTTGTGGAGCCGGTCGGCCAACTTGATGATCGAGGACGCGCCAGTCGTTGGCCATGGCCACCAACATCTTGCGCACCGTGGCCGCCTGCTGGGCCTCCTTCGAGTCGAACTGGAGCCGGTCGAGCTTGGTGACGCCGTCAACGATCAGGGCCACGGCCGGGCCGAAGTCCCGGTCGATCACCTCGGTGGTGACCCCGGTGTCCTCCACCGCGTCATGGAGCAGGGCGGCGGCCACGGTCATGGCGTCGAGCCCCAGGTCGGCCACGATGCCGGCCACGGCGATGGGGTGGGTGATGTACGGCTCACCCGAGCGCCGCAGCTGCCCGGCGTGGGCCACGGTGGCGGTCTCGGCCGCCCGCACGATGAGCGAGGTGTCGTCGCCGGGGTGGCGACGCAGAAACGACTGGATGACCGGCAAGAGCAGCGCGGCCTCGTCCCGGGGCAAGGACGAGCCGGCGAGGTACTCCCCGCCGGTGTCCGCGGCCCCCTCAGCAGGGACAGGTGTGGCCAGAGCCATCCCTATACGGTACCTGTCGAAGGGCTCCCGATCGGTACCCATCGGGCCGCATGGTGACCGATGTCGCCGGGCCCGATGGGTCAGCGTCGCTTCTTCTTGCCGCCCTTGCTCCCTTTGCCCTTGCGGGGTCGGGGCGGTGGTCGGTTCCCACCCGGCCGTGTCGATCCTGACGACGCACGGGCGGTCCCGCCCGACGAGCCGCCCGAGCCCGACGGGGTGGTCGGCCCGGCGCCGTTGCCGCTGGTGGCGGAGGCCCGTGACGTCGAGGTGCTGCTCCGCCGGGAGGCCGTGGCCGCACCGGGGCGGATGACCCCGGTGGTGGCCGGTCGGCTCCGACCGGAGGGTCGGCCACTCCCGCCGCCGGCACCGGCCATGGCCGCGGCCGCGGCCGGGGTGAGCAGGCCGGCCCGGTCACCCCGGGTCTCGAGGCGTTGGCGGATGGTGACGTAGCGGGGTTCGCGTTCCTTCATCCACGCCAACAGGGGCGAGGCGATGAAAATCGAGGAGTAGGCGCCGCTGGTCAGGCCGATGACCAGGGCCAGACCGAAGTCCTGCAGCGAGGTGGCGCCCAACAGGAACGAGCCGATCACGAGTACCGACAGCACCGGGATGATGGCCACCAACGAGGTGTTGATCGACCGGGCCAGGGTCTGGTTCATCGACAGGTTGACCATCTCCGAGTACGTGATCCGGCCCGACGCGCCGAGACCCTTGGAGTTGTCGCGTATTCGGTCGAACACCACCACGGTGTCGTACAACGAGTACCCGAGGACGGTGAGGACGGCGATCACCGTGTCCGGTGTCACCTGGAATCCGGCCAGCGAGTAGATGCCCACCGTGACCAAGATGTCGTGGATGACGGCCACGATGGCGGCCACAGCCATCTTGAACTCGAACCGGACAGAGATGTAGAGGGTCACGGCGATGAAGAAGACGATCAGCGCCTCGATGGCCTTCGAGGTGACCTGCCCACCCCAGGTCGGACCGACGTCGTTGAAGTTCACGTTGTCGGGTGTGGTGTGGGCCGCCTTGGCCAGCGTGTCCTGGACGTTGTTCTCGATGGCGGTCCGCTGGTCGACCGGCTTGGAGTTCAAGTCCACGGTCACCTGGATCTGCTTGGTGTGGGTGAGCTGGTCGGTGAGCTGGACCACGGTGGGCTGGGTCACGCCGGCCGACTCCGCCGCCGTGGTGGCCTGGGCCACGGTCAGCGTGGGCGAGGTGACCAGCCAGGACTGGCCGCCCTTGAAGTCGATGCCCAGGTTCAGGCCGCGGGTGCTCAGCGACACGATCCCGAGCAGGATCACGATGGCGGAGGCGGCGAACCACACCTTGCGACGACCGATGAAGTCGAACGAGGTCTCGCCCCGGTACAGGCGGATGAGGACGTTGTGGCGCTTCTCTCCCGCCTCCTCGGCCTCCAGTTCCTCCTCGGCCAGCTCGAGCTCCTCTTCGAAGTCCTCCTCGAGTATGGCGGCGGCTTCCTCGGCTCGTCGGGCTCGATCGTCCTCGGTGTCCTCCGGCGGGCGGGCCACCGCCCCGCTTCCGCGGGCTCACGACGGCACCCCCGAGGTGACGCCCAGTCCGCTGGCCATGCTCATGCCCCGGACTTCGGAGCCCCGTCGACCCTGGCCCAGGAGGATGACGAACGGCCGGGTGAAGAAGTAGGTGATGAAGATGTCGAAGACGGTCGAGATCCCGAGGAACAGGGCGAACCCTTTGACGTCACCCACCGAGATCAGATAGAGGATCACCGCGGCCAGCAACGAGACGGCGTCGGCGGCCAGCACGGTGCGGAAGGCGCTGGCGAACCCCCGGTCCACGCTGGTGCGGATGGTCCGGCCGGAACGGGTCTCGTCTTTCAGGCGTTCGAAATAGACGATATAGGAGTCGACGGTGATCCCGATGGAGACGATGAGGCCGATGATGCCGGCCAGGTCGATGGTGGTGTTCAGGCTCTCGCCCATGAACGAGATGGTGGCCCACAGCAGTGCCGCGGTCACGGCCAGGCCGGCCAGCACGACCAGGCCGAGCAGCCGGTAGTAGAAGACGATGTAGAGCATGACCAGGGCCAGACCGGCCAGTCCGGAGATCAGCCCGGCCTGGAGCGAGGACTTGCCGAGGGACGGTGACACCGTCTGGACCGTCAGCCGGTCCAGCTTCACCGGCAGGGCGCCGTAGGTGAAGTCGGTGGCCAGGGTCTTGGCCTGGTCCTCGGTGAAGCCGCCCGAGATCTGCACCTGCCCGTTGAACGAGGTGAAGGCCTGCTGGGTGGGTTGGGTGATCGGAGCCGAGATGACCTGGCCGTCGAGGTCGATCCCGATGATGGCGTGGAACTGCTGCTTGGCCAGGGTGTCCCACTGGCTGGCCCCGGCGCTGGTCAGGTTGAGGTTCACCGCCCACTGCCCGTTGTTGAGCTGGGCGCTGGCCGACTTCACCGCCGTGCCGGTCATGCCGGCCGGGCCCAGCAGGCACCGGGGGTAGCACCCGTTGTGGGCGGAACCGGGCAGCAGCACGGTGTCGTTCTTGTCGTCGTTGAGCGGCGGGGTCGACTTGTAGGTCGCGAACGTGGGTGTCGGGCTGGATGTTGGTGTTGCTAGGTGTACCCGTTGACGTTGCTCGAGTCCGGCGTGACCTGGAGATTGGCCTGGCGCTCAGCTGGGTGCCCGAGGCGCAGGTCGGGAAGGGGCCGGTCGACGGCGGCTTGCCCTTGGCCACGGTGAACGCCGGCGCGTAGCACTCGGCGGCCCGGAAGAAGAGCTGGGCGGTATTGCCCAGGGTGGCCAGGACCTGTTGGGTGTTCTTCTCACCGGGGATGGACACCGAGATCTGGTTCTTGCCCTGGCTGTCCACGGTGGCGCCGCTGGTACCGGCGTTGACCCGGTCGTTGAGGATGGTCACGATGGTGCTCGAGCTGAGCCTGGCTGACCGGCCGGTGGGTCTGGTACACCACGGACAGGCCGCCGTCGAGGTCGAGGCCGAGCTTGGGTGACCATCCGGCGGCCAGGGTGGCGCCGAGGGCGATGGCGGCGATGGCGATCACCGACAGCAGACTGACCCACAGCGATCGCTTGTTCTTCATCGGCGGTCAGATGATCGGTGGGCCGTCCGGGCCACTCGGGTCCTCGCCGTCCTCGGACGCTGCCGGCCTTGCCCCGCGGGCGCCGGCCGGCCCCTCGTCGTCCGGACCGGCTCGCATCCTCGTGCTCGTCGTCGTGCTCGTCGTCGGCGCCGTGGTCGTGGTCCTCGGTCGTGGTCCTCGTCCAGGGCGTCGTGGTCGTGTGTCGTCGTAGCTCGGCGTCGTCGTCCTCGTCGTCGACGACCGGCTCGATCTTCCGCAGGACGTACTGGCGCAGGACCACGAAGGAGGCGCCGACACTGGTCTCGAGCGTCACCCGGTCGCCGTCGATCTCGATGACGTACCCCACGATGCCGCCGGCGGTGAGGACCTCGTCGCCCACCTCGTAGGCGTTGCCCATGTTCGCGGGCGGCCTTGGCCTTGCGCTGCTGGGGCCGGTAGATGAGGAAGTAGAAGGCGGCGGCGATGGCCACGAAGATCAGGAGGACCGGGCTCCCGCTGCTGGTCTTCTTGGCCGCCGCCGCCCCGATCAGCGGCGCGAGCGAGCGTCAGGGCAGCCATCATCGAGCGGTGGAGGGAGGGGTTCGAGGTCCGCACAGCGGTCCGACTGTAGCCCAGCCCCACTCCGGACCGACGCCGCTCCCTCAGCGGCCCCACACCTCCGCCGTGGCCGATCGGAGCGCGTCGAGACGGCCTTCGGCAATGGCGGCCCGGGCCTCGTCCATCAGCCCGAGGACAAAAGCCAGGTTGTGGAGGCTCAGGAGCCGCCACGCGGTGGGCTCCCCCACGCCCAGCAGGTGTCGCAGATACCCCCGCGACCACCGCGAGCAGGTATGGCACCCGCAGGCGGCGTCGAGAGGGGCGTCGTCGTCGGCGTGGACGGCGTTGCGGAGGTTGATGCGTCCGGCCGAGGTGAGGATGGAGCCGTGGCGGGCCATCCGGGTCGGGGCCACGCAGTCGAACTGGTCGACCCCGAGGGCGACCGCTTCGACCAGGCCGACCGGGTCGCCCACCCCCATCAGGTACCGGGGCCGGTCCTCGGGGAGATGGGCCACGGTGACGGCCAGCGCGTCCAGCATGGCCGCCGGCGACTCACCCACCGACAGTCCGCCGATGGCGTAGCCGTCGAAGTCGAGCGCCACCGTGCGCTCGGCGCTCTCGGCCCGGAGGCCGGGGTCGGTTCCGCCCTGGACGATGCCGAACAGGGCCTGGCCCTCCGGTTTGGCCTCGAGGCGGTCGTGATGGCGGCGGGCCCGGGCCGCCCAGTCGGCGGTGCGGTCCACGGCCACGCGGAGCACCTCGGCGGTGGCCGGGAGGCTCGAGCAGACGTCGAGGACCATCTGGATGTCGGCCCCGATCAGTCCCTGGGCCTCGACCGCGGACTCCGGGGTGAGGCGGACCCGGCTGCCGTCGTAGACCGAGGCGAAGGTCACGCCGTCGTCGTCGACGTCGGGCCCGAGGGAGTGGACCTGGTAGCCGCCGGAGTCGGTCAGGGTGTGGCCCTGCCAGCCGGTGAACCGGTGCAGGCCGCCCAGGGCGGCCACGACGTCGGCGCCGGGCCGGAGCAGGAGGTGGTAGGTGTTGGCCAGGACCACCTCGGCTCCGAGCGCTTCGAGGTCGGCGCTGTCGAGCGCCTTGACCGCGCCCCGGGTCCCCACCGGCATGAAGGCCGGGACGGCGTAGGTGCCCCGGGCCGTCCGCATCGTCCCGGTCCGCGCCGCACCGTCGGTGGCGGCGATCTCCACCCGGGTCCGGTGCCCGGCCCCGCTCACGCCGTATCCGGCCCGACCGGTGGGCGGCCCACCACCATGGCGTCGCCGAAGGACAGGAACCGGTAGCCCTCGGCCAGGGCCACGGCGTACAGGTCCCGCCACTGCGGCCCGCAGAAGGCCTCGACCAACAACAGGAGGCTCGACCGGGGCAGATGGAAGTTGGTGACCAGCACATCCACCACCCGGAACGGGAACGCACCGCGGATGAACAGGTCGGTCCGGCCGGACCGCCTTCCGGTGGCGGCGGCCGGTCTCGAGGGCCCGCACCACCGTGGTGCCCACGGCCACCACCCGTCCGGCCCGGGCGCAGGCCTCCATGGTCTCGGACGGGACGTCGTAGCGCTCGGTGTGGATCACGTGCTGCTCGGGCGTCGGGGCGGTGATGGGCCGGAAGGTGTCCAGTCCGATGGCCAGGTCCAGTCGGGCCACGGTGGCCCCGGCCGCCCGGCACGCGTCGAGGAGCTCCGGGGTGAAGTGGAGTCCGGCCGTGGCCGCGGCGGCGGAGCGGTCCTCGAGCGGGCGGCCGGCCGAATAGACCGTCTGGTAGCGCCCGGGCTCGGCCAGGGGTCGGTGGATATAGGGAGGGAGCGGCATGGCGCCGTGGCGTTCCACCACCGACGGATCGAGCAGCCGGACCCGGCGTCGACCGTCCTCGGTCCCGACCCGGGGACCCACCTCGACCACCGGAGGCCCCGGCGTCGTCTCGTGCAGGAGCGTGGGGTCCGGAAGCCGCCGACCGGGCCGGACCAGGGCCTCCCACTCCACGCCGCCGGGGCCGGCCGGTTCGAGCAGGAGGACCTCGGCCCTCCCTCCGGTGGTCTTGACCAGATCGAGGCGAGCCGGGCAGCACGGTGGTGTCGTTGACGACCAACGACGTCGCCCGGGCCGAGCAGGTCGGGAAGATCGGCCATGGTGGCGTGGACGGCCACCTCGTTGCCGGCCAGGCCCGGGGCCACGAGCAGTCGGGCCGCGCTGCGGGGTTCGACCGGCTGTTGGGCGATGGCCTCTTCGGGCAGCCCGTAGTCATAGGCGTCCATCGCCGTCGCCGCGCCGGGACCGGTCCGGTGTCGGAAGCCCCCGGGCCGGGGCCGGACGGTGGCGTTCGGCACGTTCGGACATGGGCACCA
This sequence comes from uncultured Acidimicrobiaceae bacterium, assembly GCA_963700235.1. GTDB lineage: Bacteria > Actinomycetota > Acidimicrobiia > Acidimicrobiales > RAAP-2 > Bog-756. The sequence continues at coordinate 966,372 of CAVOWT010000003.1, read as the reverse complement.
TGGTGGCAGAACCTGGTCCGCGTCCACGCCGCACCGTGGTCGGGGCACGGTCCCGGGGCGGGCCCGACGGACGGTCGTGTGCCGTGGTCGGGATCACCGAGGAACACCCCGATCGCGGCGGGATGCGGGGTACCATCCGGGGAATCGTGACGGAGGAGATCGCCCGGTGCCCGGCCACTCGCAGACTGCAACGATCCCCGACGCACCCGCGTCCCGAGCGCCTCTCGCTCCGCTCGGCCGTGACGTCACCCTGACGGAGTTCCACCGTCTCACCAACTCGCCCTTCGCCATCGCCGCCGTGGCCACCGGCGCACGCGTGGTGCTGGGACTGGTGGTCAGCCGCCTGGCCGTCTCGGTGTTCCCCGTGCCGGGGGTTCCCACTGTCGTCCGCCAACCCGTCCACGGCGGGCAAGGCCGGGATGTTCCCCTGGGACGCGGCCCACTACCAGTCGATCGCCAGCGTCGGCTACCCGAAAGGCATACCGACGCTGACGCCGTTCTTCCCGCTGTACCCGGCCCTCGGACGCGGGATCGAGAGCATCACCGGCCTCGGTTACCAGACCGCGGCGCTGATCGTCAGCTGGGCCTGTCTGTTCCTGGCCACGTGGGGCGTGGTCCGTCTGGCCCGCAACGTCCTGCCGGCTACCTCGGTGCCGGCCCGGGCCGGCTGGTTGCTCTGCTTCTTTCCGGCCTCGGTGTTCCTCATCGCCGGCTATGCCGAGAGCACCTACATCGCGCTGTTCGCCTGGACGCTCGTGTTCCTCAGCGAACGGCGACCGTGGTGGGCGGCCGGGGCCGCGTGCCTGGCCGGGCTGACCCGGCCCGACGGTGCCGCCATCGGGCTGGCCGTCCTCGTGTGGTGCCTCATGCAGCCCGAGCGCCGTTGGCTCCGGACGGTGGCGCTCGTGGCCATCAGCGAGATCGGCTTCATCGCCTTCTCGATCTTCCTGTGGGCCCGCTTCGGGGACCCGACCGAGGAGTTCTACGTCCAGAAGTACTGGATGCGCCACCTGACCTGGCCCTTCCACCCGCTGGTGTGGTCGCTGAACCAGGTCTTCGGCGCGCACCTCACCGGCCCGGCCGCCGGCAACCTGCGGGCCGACTACCTCCTCGACGATGTCTCGGTGGTGTTCGCCGTCGCCGGCCTGGTCGTCCTCATGGCCATGGCCCGCCACCAGCGCGACCTGTGGTGGATGCTGGCCCCGATGCTGGTGGCCATGGTCGTGGTGGTGGCCAACGGCTCCAACAACGGGCGCTCGCCCGAGTCCGACGTCCGCTACGTCCTGTGCATGGTGCCGCTGTATCTCCTGCCGGCTCGGTTCGGCAAGGAGACGGCCTGGACGGTGACGATCGTGGCCTCGACGGTGTTGGCCGTGCTCTATCAGGTCATCTTCAACCTGGGCGGCTGGTTCACCTGAAACCGGTGACCGGCAGGACTCACCCCACCGGCCCCGGGGGTCAGAGGAGCGTGGCTTCGACCGGGGTCAGGCCGAGGTGGGCCCACGCCCGAGGGGCGGCGACACGACCCCGTGTGGTGCGCTGGACCAGACCCTGTTGGAGCAGATAGGGCTCGTAGGCGTCCTCGATGGTGTCCGGCTCCTCGCCGATGCACTGGGCCAACGTGGTCAGCCCGACGGGTCGGCCGGCAAACCGGCGGCAGAGCACGTCGAGGATGGCGCGGTCCACCTTGTCCAGCCCGAGCTCGTCCACGCCGAACACCTCCAGCCCGGCCACGGCGGCCGACGAGGTGATCGTGCCTTCGGCCCGGACCTCGACGAAGTCCCGCACCCGTCGCAACAGACGGTTGGCGATCCGCGGGGTCCCCCGGGATCGTTCAGCGATCCGCCTGGCGCCGTCGGAGTCGATGGGCACGGACAGGATCTCGGCCGAGCGGGTGACGATGGCCTGCAGCTCATCCACGTCGTAGTGGTCGAGCCGCCCGACGAAGCCGAACCGGTCCCGCAGTGGACCGGCCACCAGCCCGGTCCGGGTGGTGGCCCCGATCAGCGTGAAGCGGGGGAGGTCGAGCCGGATACTGCGGGCCGTCGGCCCCTTGCCGATCAGGATGTCCAGTTTGAAGTCCTCCATGGCGGGATAGAGGATCTCCTCGACGGCCCGATGGAGGCGGTGGATCTCGTCGATGAAGAGGACGTCGCCCTCCTGAAGATCGGTGAGCAGTGCGGCCAGGTCCCCGGCCCGCACCAGCACCGGTCCCGAGGTGATGCGCAGCCCTACCCCCATCTCGCCGGCGACGATGCCGGCCAGGGATGTCTTGCCCAGGCCCGGCGGTCCGGCGAACAGCAGGTGGTCGACGGGCTGCTCCCGCTTGAGTGCGGCCTCGATGACGATCCGGAGGTGCTCGGTCAGTTGGCCCTGACCGACGAATTCATCCAGCGTGCGGGGCCGGAGCCCGGCGTCCTCGGCCTCCTCGGCCGGCGACAGCTCGGGATCCACCGGTCGGGGAAGCCCGGCGTCGTCAGGCGGGCCCCCTGACGCCTCGGCCAGAACCTCGCGTCGGGCGTCGGGCGTCATCGGGACCGGGCCAGCTCGCGCAGCGCCAGTCGCACCAGCTCCTCGACCGGTCCGTCCTCGGTCACCGAGTCGAGGGCGGCACGGATCTCGTCGGGTCCGTAGCCCAACTCGACCAGGGCCGCCCGCACCTCTCTGCGCGGCGAGGTGCCGTCATCGCCGATGGTGTTCCCGCCGTCCATGGTGGGGAGGTCCAGCCGGGCCTTGAGCTCGAGCAGCAGGCGGGCCGCCGTCTTCTTCCCCACCCCGGGCACCAGGCACAGGGTGTCGACGTCGTCCTCCAGCACCGCGGTGGACAGGGCCGCCGGCGACAGGGAGGACAGGATGGCCAGGGCCAGGGTGGGACCCACGCCGTGGGCCCCGAGCACCGCCTCGAAGCAGCGGCGCTCGTCGGCATGGGCGAACCCGAACAGGACGATGGCGTCCTCCCGCACATGGGTGTGGACGTGGAGGAAGACCTCGCTGCCCGCCGTCCCCAGGCCGGCCAGTACGGACGTCGTCACCGAGGCGCGGTAGCCCACGCCACCCACCTCGACGATCACCTCGCCGGGAGAGGGTCGGTCGAGGAGCACGCCCCGCAGCGAGCCGATCACGTGGGCTCGGCCGCGGCCGCGGCCACCGCCGCGCCGGAGCGGCAACGTGGTCAGGTGACAGGCGGCCAGAGCCAGGGCGTCGGCCACGTCGGGCGGTCGGGGGGGTTCGGCCAGGCCGAGCACCGAGGCCACCATGCGCTGGACCTGCTCCTTGGTGGCGGAGCCGTAGCCCACCAGGGCCTGCTTCACTTCGTTCGAGGTGTACTGGGCCACCTCACATCCCGACTCCGCCGCCGCCACCAGGGCCACCCCGGCGGCCTGTCCGGTGGCCATGGCCGTGCGGGCGTTCACCTGGAAGAAGACCCGTTCCACCACGACCGAGTCGGGACGGAACTCGGCCACCAGCGCCCGCAGCTCGTCGGACAGGGTGCGCAGTCGCTCGGGGAGGGGCACCGTCGGAGGTGAAGAGATCACACCGCCGGCCACCGCGGCCAGAACGCCGCCCCGGCGGGTCACCACGCCGTAGCCGCAACGGGACAGGCCGGGGTCGATCCCGAGGACGAACACGCGTTCGATCCTATCTCGCCCCGACGCGGACCCGGGGGATGGCCCGAGCTCCGGTCACCCCCCGTAGGCGGCCATCACCGCGTCGGGGATGTCAGCGTTGGCGTAGACGTTCTGGACGTCGTCGTGGTCGTCGAGGGCCTCCAACAACCGGAGGACCCGCTTGGCCTCCGACTCGGTCGACACCTCCACCGTGGTGGTGGGCACCATGGAGAGCTCGGACGGGCCGGGCTCGAGGACGGCGGCCTCGAGGGCAGCATGCACCGCCACCAGATCGGCCGGCGAACTGGTGACCAGCCAGTGGTCGCCGTCGTCGGCCAGGTCCTCGGCGCCGGCCTCCATCACCACCTCGAGCACACGTTCCTCGTCGAAGGTCCGGGGCACGGTGATCACCCCCTTGCGTTCGAACTGCCAGCTGACCGCGCCGGGCTCGGCCATGCTGCCGCCGTTCTTGTTGAACAGGTTGCGGATCTCCGCCCCGGTGCGGTTGCGGTTGTCGGACAGGCACTCGACGATCACCGCCACCCCGTCGGGCGCGTACCCCTCATAGGAGATCGACTCGTACCGGACCCCCTCCAGTTCACCCGACCCCCGCTTGATGGCCCGCTCGATGGTGTCGATGGGCACCGAGGCGTCGCGGGCCTTGGCGTACATGGTCCGGAGGCTGGCGTTGGCGGTCATGTCGCTGCCCCCTTCGCGTGCCGCCACCTCGACCTGGCGGATGATCTTGGCGAACACCTTGGCCCGGGCCGAGTCCTGTGCACCTTTGCGGTATTTGGTCGTGGCCCATTTGGAGTGTCCCGACATCTACGAACTCCTCTCCTCTTTGGTCATCTCCACGAACAGCTGATGCAGCCTATGGTCACCGGTCAGCTCGGGGTGGAAGGCGCTGACCAAGACCGGTCCTTGGCGGCACAGCACGGGCCGGGCCGGGCCCGGACCGGCGGGCAGGCCGGCCAGTACGGAGACGCCCGTCCCCACCCGCTCCACCACCGGGGCCCGGATGAACACGGAGTGGAGAGGCTCGGGGCCGAGGCCGTCCACCTCGAGGTCGCACTCGAACGAGGCCCGCTGCCGACCGTACCCGTTCCGCCGGATGGTCAGATCGATGACCCCGAACCTGCGCTGGTCGCGGCGTCCGTCCAGTACCTCGCGGGCCAGCAGGATCATGCCGGCGCAGGTGCCGAGGACGGGCAGGCCGGCGTCGAGGGCCGCCGCCATGGGCTCGAACAGCCCCGACGTCTGCAGCAGCAAGGAGAGCGTGGTCGACTCCCCTCCCGGCAGGATCAGCCCGGCCAGGCCGCCGAGGTCGACGGGCTCTCTGACCAGGCGCACCTCCTGGCCCAGGGCGTCCAGGACGGCGATGTGCTCACGGACGTCACCCTGGAGGGCCAGTATCCCGACCGTCACCCGGGGGCTCCCCGGTCGGGCCCGCGGTGGGGCCGCTCACCAACCACGCTCGGCCAGGTGCACTCCGAGCGATCCGATCTCCTGCCCGGCCATGGCGTCACCGAGCCCGGTCGACACCTTGGCCACCAGGTCGGCATCGGTGAAGTGGGCGGTAGCCTCCACGATGGCACGGGCCATCCGCGACGGATTGCCGCTCTTGAAGATGCCCGAACCCACGAACACGGCCTCGGCGCCGAGCTGCATGACCAGCGAGGCGTCTGCCGGGGTGGCGATCCCCCCGGCGCAGAACAGGGGCACCGGCAGTCGTCCGGTGGAGGCGATCTCCTGCACCAGTCCGATGGGGGCGGCCAGCTCCTTGGCCCAGCTGTAGCGCTCGGCCGAGTCGGCCTCGGTCACCCGACGGATGTCCCCGAGGATCGAGCGGAGGTGACGGACGGCCTCCACGATGTTGCCGGTTCCGGCCTCCCCCTTCGAACGGATCATGGCGGCACCCTCGGAGATCCTCCGCAACGCCTCACCCAGGTTGGTGGCGCCGCAGACGAACGGGATCTCGTAACCCCACTTGTCGATGTGATGGGCCTCATCGGCCGGGGTGAGGACCTCGCTCTCGTCGATGAAGTCCACGCCCAGGGCCGCCAGCACCTGGGCCTCGGCGAAGTGGCCGATCCGGGCCTTGGCCATGACCGGGACAGTCACCGCGGCCTTGATGCCCTCGATCAGGGCCGGGTCGCTCATGCGGGCCACGCCACCGTCCCGGCGGATGTCGGCCGGAACCCGCTCGAGGGCCATGACGGCCACCGCGCCGGCGTCCTCGGCCACCTTGGCCTGCTCGGCGTCGACCACGTCCATGATCACACCGCCTCGGAGCATCTCGGCCAGGCCGCGCTTGACCGTGAAGGTGCCGGTGGTGCCGGTGGTGCCGGCGGGGGCGGCGTCCGGGCGGGAGTCGCGGAGGGAGTCGGCCATGTCCCCATGCTATCGCCGGCCGGGCCCCTCACAGCCCTGACGCGCCTCCGGCCGCCACCCGAGGGAAGCGGCCGGAGGGGGCAGGCGGTGGGAGGCGGGTCGAGCTAGACCTGGAGCACTGCCTCGAGCTCGATCTGGATGTCGACCTTCTTGGCCACGACCACGCCACCGGCCTCCATGACGGCACCGAAGGACACGTTGAAATCGTCACGGTTGATCGAGGTCGATGCGCTGAACCCCACGCGGTGGTTCCCGTAGGGGTCCTTCACCACGCCTTCGAGGGTGACGTCGAGGGTCACCGGGCGGGTGACGCCACGGATGGTGAGGTCGCCGTCGACCTTGAACTCGGTACCGCCCTCGGCCTTGATCGACGTGCTCTCGAACGTCCAGGTGGGGTGGTTCTCGACGTCGAAGAAGTCGTTGGTCCTCAGGTGGTTGTCACGGTTCTCGTCACGGGTGTCGACACTGGCAGCCTCGATGGTCACCGATGCCTTGGAGTCGGCTGGATCCTCGGCCAGGACCAGGGTGCCCTGGAAGGTGCTGAACCGGCCCCGTACCTTGGACACCGCCATATGGCGGACGGCAAACCCGAGCTCGGTATGGGACGGGTCGATGGCATAGGTCCCTACGGCCGGGTACTCCGTCCCGTCGACGACCCTGCTGGTCACTTCGCTGGTTGCTTCGGTCTCTGCTGGCATGGCGGCTCCTTTGCGTTTACCCGCCGAACAATCGGTACCCGGCGGTCGGTTGGCGGAAACAGGTCCTTGCGTCTGCAACACTTGCTCCAGCAACTCTTGTATACACAACTATAGCATAAGTATTTGTGTTCGCAAGTAGTCGCGCGATTATCCTGTACACTGCAGGTATGGACGAAACACGGGTACTCAACGACGAGCGGCTCACCACCGTCGGGCTCCTCATGGAGTCCTCCGCCGGCCTCCGTCGGATCTTCCAGCGCCGGATGGAGGAGAGCCAGTCCCTGTCCACACACTCCTTCGACGTGCTCATCCGACTGGCCCGGAGCCCGGGGAGGGAGCTCCGGATGAGTGAGTTGGCCGCGCAGACCTCGCTGACCCCGAGCGGGCTCACCCGGTCGGTGGACCGGCTCCAGCAGCAGGGACTGGTGGTCCGCCGGGTCTGTCCCGAGGACCGGCGCGGCTCGTTCGCCGTGCTCACACCGACCGGGCGTCAGCTCATGGACCGGGCCATTCCGGACCATATGGGCCACATCGACGAGGTGCTGAGCGACGTGTTCACGCCGGCCGAGGAGGAGACCCTGGCCGCACTCCTACGCCGGCTGCGGGACCATCTGTACCGTTCCAACACCGAGTGGAGCCTGACCCACGAGGAGACCGACGTCTGTTCCGACGACTGATCTGGTCGTCCTGATCTACCGGTGGGCCCGTCTCACTGCAGGGCGAGGGCAGCGGCTCTCACCCGGGTGTCGTCGAGGTTGCCGGCCGGGGACGTCCCGGTGGCGGCACCGACCGTGGGGTCGATCCACAACCAGCGGGTGAGGGTGGCGGTGCGGCCGCGGCCCGGTGGCCACGGGTCGGCGGTCCGGGGTCCCTCGAGCATGGTCTCCAGGGCGGAGCCGATGCCGGGGGGATAGCGGACGACGACGGCGGCCCGCCGATCGGCCTCGAACTCACGGCCCTGACCGGCGAGGGCGTGGACCCGGGCCGCGGCCCGGTCCATTCCCACCAGGACCGACCACGGAGCCATGGTCGTGGCGGCCAGGGCGGCGACGGCGGTGTCGTGCCGCTTCACGTGCACCAACTCATGGGCCAGGACCCCCTCCAGCTCCACCAGGCTGAGCGAGCGGTCGAGCGCCGAGGTCACCACCAGGGTTGCCGTGCGCGGGTCGTGCCCGACGGCCATGGCGTTGGGCACCTCGCTGTCGACGACGCTGATGGCGGGCGCAGCCAGCCCCATGGTGGCGCAGAGGCCGTCGACGAGGTTGTGCAGGCGCGGACGGTCTGCCTCCATGCTGGGTCGTGCTCCCAGTGACCGCAGCACGGCACCGGGGGCTCGTCGCCACCACCACAGCGCCACCAGCGCCGTCACCACCAGGAACGCCAACACCGCCACCACGGCCAGGCCCAACGCCGCCATCACCACCCCGACCACCACGCCGACGAAGAGCCCGGGGACGAGGGCCAACCGGGCGGCTCGGCGACGGTTGGCGCCTATGACCGCGGTCTCCTCGCCTATCGCTGAGGTCCGCTCGACCGGCGCGCTGACCGGTGGTGGAGGCGTGGGCCGGTCGACGCGGGCACCCTGACGAGCACGATCCGTTCCGCCCGGACCGGCTCCTCGCCCACCACCTCCCGAGGGACGTTTCCGACTGTTCGATCCACTCCGTGACGACGCGCCACGGCCCTGGCCTCCCCCCCCGGCCGCCCTGGGACGAGCCGCCACGTCCCGAACCGGAGCGGTTCCTGTTGCGATTCCTGTTCCTGTTCTGCTGGCCACCACCGGAGCCGTTCCGGCCACCGGTTGACGGCCCACCTTTGGAGGATCCGCTGGCGTCGTCGGCGTGTTCGGGAGGACTCATGCTGCGAGCAGTGTACGGCCGCTCAGGGCCCGGGGCGCACCATGGCCGAGGCATAGACGGACTCGTACCACTCCGACAACCGGCCCATGGACCAGTGGGAGGCCCAGTCGTGGGCCGCCTCGAGCCTGACCGCACGCTCGGGGCGGGCCGGAGACCCGTCCCGCTGACGGGGGCACTCGAGGGCCAGGGCCTCGGTCAGGGCCACGTCGTCGCCCGGGGGTACCAGGCGGGCGTGGCCGCCCGCGGCGGCCCGGTAGCCGGGGATGTCGCTGGCCACCACGGCGGTGCGTGCCGCCATGGCCTCGAGAAGGACCATCCCGAAGGACTCGCCCCCGAGGGAGGGGGCACAGAGCGTGTCGGCGGCACTCAGCCGCCGCACCTTTTCCTCCTCCGAGATGACGCCGAGCCAGTGGAGGTCAGGGGAACCGGGATGGAGCCGACGGAGGGCCTCGGTTTCGGGGCCGTCCCCGGCCACCCACAGCACCGGGGCCGAGCGGTCGCGGTCGGACCAACCCGAGCTCGACCGGAGCCGTTGGAACGCCGACAGCAGGACGGCCAGACCCTTGCGCTGCTCGTGCCGGCCGAGGAACAGCGCGGCCGGACGGTCGGTGGGCCAGGGTGTCACGCCCCGGTATCGGTCCACCTCCACGCCGTTGAACGCCAGCTCGTAGTGGCCACCCAGCGCCTGGTGGGCCGTGGCACAGGCCGCCTCGGACACGGCACAACGGACGGCGTAACGCCGGGCCAGCCGACGGGTCACCGGCCGCAGGGCGGTGTAGAGGGGACTCCCCCCACTCCGGTGGAAGGTGCCGACGAGGGGCGGCAGGCCGCGTGCCACCAGGAGCCCGTAGGGAACTCCGGGGGTAAACGGTTCGTGGACGTGGACGATGTCGAAGCGGCCCGACCGCACGGCCCGGACGGCCCGGACGGCGGCGGTCACCGACAGGCTCACCGGAGCTACCGATCCGTTGGCCGGCAGGGCCACGGACCGTCCCGCCGCGAACAGGTCGACCCCCTCGAGCCCACCGACCGGACCGTCGGCGGGAGCGAAGACCGTGACCTGGTGGCCCCGCGTCCCGAATTCCCGGGCCAGACCCAGCACCTGGCCCTGGACGCCCCCCGGGCGCGACAAGCTGTACGGGCAGACCAGAGCGATCCGGAGTGTCGGTGACGCTGTGTGGTCCTTCGGGTCCACCAGGCAGTCAGTCGGCCATGGATCGGCGTTCCCTCCGCCGGCTCCACTTGACGCCGTACATGGCGTCGTCGGCCCGGCTCAACAGCTTGGACGGGTCGGTGTCGGGACGGTCCACGAAGACACCACCCACCGAAGCCAGCACGCTGACCGTCCGGCCGTCGATCCGGTAGGGACGGGCCAGGGCCGTCGAGATCCGCTCGTTGATGTGGAGCATCTCTTCCTCGCCACTCTCGATGTCGCACACCACCACGAACTCGTCGCCACCGAGTCGGGCCACCGTGTCGGACGGTCGCACCAGGGCCGAAAGCCGGCGGGCCACGGCGATGAGCATGTCGTCCCCGGCGTCGTGGCCCAGCACGTCGTTGATCTCTTTGAAGTCGTCGAGGTCCAGGAGGAAGACGGCCAGGCCGCGCTGGCCGTCCCCGGCGACGGGGCCCTCCGCGGCCTGGGCCAGGCCGTCGATGGCCTGTTGCAGGCGCTCGGCCAGTAGGGTGCGGTTGGCCAGCCCGGTCAGGGGATCGTGCAGGGCGAGCTCGGCCAGTCGCTCCTCGTTGAGCTTCTGCTCGGTCACGTCGTGCATGGCCACCACGGCGCCGAGCATCCACCCCTCCTCGTCGACCAGCGCCTGGCTGTTCACACTGACCTTGCGGCGATCGCCCGACTCCGATTCGAGGAGCAGCTCCACGTCGCGGAGCTGCTCGCCCGACATGGCCCGGATCAACGGGTTCTCGCGTTGATCCATGGGCGAGCCGTCGGGCCGGCGAAGGCCCAGATCGCTCGGGATGGTCCCGATGGGGTCGGACTCCTCCGACAGCCCGTGTAGCCGTCGGGCCGACGGGTTGAAGAACGTGATGCGTCCTTCGGCGTCGCAGGCCACGATGCCCTCCTCGAGAGTGTCCAGCAAGACCTGCAGGAACTGCTGGTCCCGACGGAGCTCCGTGGCCACCCGGCGGACGGCGGTGATGTCGCTGAACGAGGCCACGGCGCCGGCGGCGGCCCCATCGGCGCCGGCCATGGGTTGGAGGTTGGCCCGGATCCACATCGGGTCGCGTCCCGGACGCCGGAGGCCGAACACCATCCCGACCGACCGCCGCCCGGTCCGCAACCCGGCGATCACCGGGTGATCGCCGGCCGTGACGGGAGTACCGGTGGCGTCCACGACCTCCACACCGGCGCCGAGGTCGGTGTGGAGCGCCTCTTCGAGCCGCTTCCCCACGAGGTGGATCCGCGGGGCCTCGAACATGATCTCGAAGGCCTCGTTCACCCCGACGACGGTGCCGGTCCCGTCCACCACGAGCACCCCGTCGGCCAACGACTCGATGATGGCTGCCTGGCGGCCGTCCCCGTCGCGGGCCTGATGCTCCAACTGGGTGCGCTCGGTGATGTCGCGGACGTTGACCACGACCCCGGCGATGGGGTCCTCCAGATGGTTGACGGCCACCACGTCCAGATCGATCGGTGTCCCGTCGGCCCGGGCCGTCTGCATCTCGAGCGAGACCGAGAGTCGTCGGCGGGCCACCAGGTCCCTGAAGAGCTCCTTGACCGGTTCGACGCTCTGGTCGTCGAAGAGTCCGAAGGCGTCCTGACCGATGACCGTCGAGATGTCGTACCCGAACATGCGCTCCGCCGAGGCGCTGACGAAGACGAAGCGACCCTCGGCGCTCAGCACCGCCACCACGTCGAACTCGCGCTGTCGTGGTCGAATGGAACCGGGGCTCTCCGCTCGGGACGGGATGGCCGTTCCTCGACCCGTCGGACCGGTCCGGGGCCCGGCCACCGTCCTCGTCTCCGCCGGCGGGCCCGGGTCCGGGGAAGGGATCGAACTCGGTGTCCCCCGGTACGGGTCGGCTCTCGAACTTGGTCATGCCGCCACGCCGTCCCGGTCGGCCAGCCACAGCGGCTGGAAGACGTGCCACTGTTCGGGGGCACGACGGATCAGACCCTCGAACCGGGTGGCGATCTGTTGGGTGAGTCGGGACACGTCGGCTCGGAGTGAGCCCTGCCGGGAGGTGTCGAGCGGGGGTTCCACGAGGGCGCGGTGATCGGAACCCGGACCGCTGTAGACGGCTCCGGTGACCAGGACCGCCCCGGTCCGCAGGGCCAGGGTGGCCGGTCCGGCCGGCATGGTGGTCCGTTCACCGAAGAAGTCGACCTCGACCCCGTTGCCTGCGACATCCCGGTCGCTGAGCAGTCCCACCAGCCCGCCACGGCGGAGGGTGGACATGAGGGCGCTACCCGAATGGGCGTCCAGCGGCACGATCGTCAGCCCCATGGCGGCCCGCTGCTCCACGAAGAAGTCGAAGAGCTCGGGCGGCTCGAGGCGCTCGGCCACCGACGTCATGGGCAGGTCCTGAGTGGCGAGGAACGCGCCTCCGTACTCCCAGCTCCCGACATGGGGCAGCGCCATGATGACGCCGTTTCCGGCCGCCATCCCGTCCACCAGATACTCCAGACCGCGGACGAAGGTCCGCTCCTCGACCTCGGCCGGATCCGTCCGACCCAGTCTGGCCCCCTCGACCCAGTAGCGCGCGTAGGCCCGGAACGACCGGTGGGCCCAGCGGTGGACCAGCGCGTCGTCGGCCGGGCCGGCGTCCAGCACCCGTCGGAGATTGGCCGACACCATGTTCCGTTGGTCGGGACGTAACCTGAACAGCACGTCGCCGACGCGGTTGGCCATGGCCATGGCCACTGGTTCGGGCAGCGCGGCCAGGCACGCTCCGAGCGTGGTGTACGTGCGAAATGCCGCTTGTCCCTTGTTCACGAGCCCTCGTCCTCGATCGAATGGTCGGCGATCCGACTCAGAGGTGACGCCGCCCGGTGCGCTGCCGGATACCTTGGCGAGCCTGCCGGGCCCGGCGGGTCCGACCCGAGCGGCTGGACAGTTCACCCTGGCGCCGGGCCCGCCACCGCGACGGAGAGCTCGACGACCGGCGGGTCCCCGTGCGGGCCGCGCTGCGGACCCGCCGCTGCCGTCGGGGCGTGGCCAGGGCCGCCGGTGCCTCGGCCAGACGCCAGACCCGCACGAACCGCCCCAACGCGGTGGCCACGGTCAGGGCCAGCATCACCCACAGGACGGGAACGAGGAACGAGGGCGACAAGAAGCCGATCCCGAGGAGGATCATCCGTTCGGCCCGCTCCATGAGGCCGCCCTTGGCCGCGATCCCGAGCGATTCGGCCTTGGCCCGTTGGTAGGAGACCAGAGACGTGGCTCCGAGGATGGCGAACGGAAGCAGTGCCAGGTGGCCGGGGTGGGTGTCGGCCAGATACCAGGCCACGCCACCGAGGATCACGGCGTCGGACACGCGGTCGGTCACCGAGTCGAAGAAGGCGCCCCGCACGGACGAGGTCCCCGACGCCTTGGCCACCGGTCCGTCGAGCAGGTCGTGCAGCCCGGTCAGGATCAGGAGGAGGATGGCCAGGTGGAGGTGGCCGGTGGCCACAGCCACCGCCGTGGCCGTGGCCGAGATCAATCCGGTGGCGGTCAGCATGTCGGCGGTGACGCCGAGGTGTCGCAGCCGTTGGCCGACCGGACCTGTGGTCCGATCTACTGCGCCGCGCCATCGCCCATCGAACATACGGATCCTCCAAAACGGTCCACCAACCCTACCATCTGCTAGCTGCAGTGAGCACTACCGCTCCGGCGCCGAAGCGGCGCCCGGACCAGGCGCAACAGCGCTGCTACCCGATGGGCTCGCCGAGGCGGAGTGGCCGCACCGGGGCCATGACCGTGGCCGGGTCGGACCTCCAGTCGACCCCGGGGACGTCGATGTACAGCTCCACCTCGTTGCCGTCGGGATCGAGGATGTACAGGCTGTGGGTCACCGTGTGGTCGCTGGCGCCGACGATGGTCACCCCGGCCGTCCTCCAGCCGGACCAACGGCGTCCCGCAGCTCGTCGTCGGAGTCACCGACCTTGAGCCCGAAGTGGTAGAGCCCGAGCCGGCGGCCGGCCGGTTGCGTCGCCGCCCCCTCCCCCACCTCGATGAGCAGGAGCTCGTGGTGGGTTCGGCCGGAGGAGAATGCCGCCGCCGGAACGCCCGGCGCGGCCGGGAACACCGCCTTCCATCCGAGGACGTCACCGTAGAAGGCGGCCGAACGTCGGACATCCTTCACGTAGAGCACCAGGTGCCCGAGTTCCCGCACCTCCATGGCCACGATTCCCTTCTCCTCGTCCGCCCGCGGTCACAACACCGCTGACCAGAGTTCGATTCCGGCCCGGGCCGGGCCCCGTTCAATCGGGCCAGGCCGCCGTCAGCCGCTCCCAGGTCACCGTCAGCGCCTCGGGCAGGACCCGGGCCGCCGGCCACCGTGGTCATGAAGTTGGTGTCACCGACCCACCGGGGCACGGCGTGGAGGTGCAGGTGGCGCGGGATACCGGCCCCGGCGGCCCGGCCCAGGTTGGCGCCCAGGTTGATCCCCTCGGGACCGTAGGCCGTCTCGAGGGCGGCCACGGCGTGGCCGGAGGGCCGACCACAGCTCGGTGCTCTCGGCATCGGACAGCTCGGCCAGGGTGCGCACGTGACGGGTGGGCATCACCATCAGGTGACCGCTGGCGTAGGGATAGGCGTTGAGCACGGCGAAGGTGCACTCCCCCACCCACAGGACGCCGTTGTCGGCCGCGGGGGGTCCGCTGGCGGCGATGCGGCAGAACACGCAGACAGTCGACGTCGTCGGCAGGATCGCCGGCCCGTCATCGGTCGCCGTGCCCGGCGCCCGGCGCCGGGTCCGGAGCGCGGGCCGAGGTCACGTACTGGCTCCGCCACCCGGCCCACAGGTGCTCGAGGCTCACGGATCCTCGGGGATCCGGCGCTCGGCGATCTCGCGTTCGAGGGCCTCGGTGAAGACGGTGACCTCCACGCCGCGCTCGGTCTGCTTGCTCCCGCGGCGGTTGACCCCGACGGTGCCGGCATGGACATCGTCATCGCCCACCACCAAGACGTAGGGGATCTTCAACATCTTGGCCCGGCGGATCCGGGCGCCGAGCGGCTCGTCGGCCCGGTCCACCGACACCCGGGCCCCGACGGCCGTGAGTCGCTCGGCCACCTTGTCGGCGTACTCCTCGTGGTCGTCCCGCACGGCCAGCACCCGCACCTGCTCGGGGGAGAGCCAGGTGGGCAGGGCCCCGGCGTAGTGCTCGAGGAGTATGGCGAAGAACCGCTCCACCGAGCCGAACAGGGCCCGGTGGATCATGATGGGCCGGTGCCGGCCGTTGTCGGCCCCGATGTACTCGGCGTCGAACCGCTGGGGGGTCTGGAAGTCCAGCTGGATGGTCGACATCTGGTGGGTGCGCCCGATGGCGTCACGGGCCTGCACCGAGATCTTCGGCCCGTAGAAGGCCCCGCCCCCCTCGTCGAGGACCAGCTCGAGGTCCATGGCCAGCGCCGTGGTGCGCAGGGCCTCGGTGGCCTCCTCCCACTCCTCCGGCGTGCCCACGGCCTTGCCCTCGGGCCGGGTGGACAGCTCGAGGAAGAACTCGGTCAGGCCGAAGTCGCGCAGGAGCGAGAGCACGAACGACAGCGTGGTGTGGAGCTCGCCGGCCATCTGGTCGCGGGTACAGAAGATGTGGGCGTCGTCCTGGGTCATGCCCCGGACCCGGGTCAGGCCGTGGACCACGCCCGACTTCTCGTAGCGGTACACGGTGCCGAACTCGAAGAGGCGGAGGGGGAGCTCGCGGTACGAGCGCTGCCGGCTCTTGAAGATCAACACGTGGAACGGGCAGTTCATGGGCTTGAGGTAGTAGGCCTGACCGCCGTCGAGCTCCATGGGCGGGAACATCCCGTCGGCGAACCAGTCGAGGTGGCCCGAGGTCTCGAACAGCTCGGCCTTGGTGATGTGGGGGGTGGTGACGAACTCATAGCCGGCGGCCCGGTGGCGCTGGTAGGAGTAGTCCTCCATGAGCCGTCGGACCGTCCCGCCCTTGGGATGGAAGACGGCCAGCCCCGAGCCGATCTCCTCGGGGAAGGAGAAGAGGTCCAGTTCGGCTCCGAGCTTCCGGTGGTCACGTCGCTCGGCCTCGGCCAGGCGGTGCAGGTGCTGGGCCAGAGCCTTGTCCGACTCCCAGGCCGTCCCGTAGATGCGCTGGAGCTGCTGGCGCTTCTCGTCGCCCCGCCAGTAGGCGCCGGCCACCCGCATCAGGTCGAAGTGGCCGAGCCGACGGGTGGAGGGTACGTGGGGCCCCCGGCACAGGTCGGTGAAGGTCGGCGCGTTCCAGTAGGTCGACACGGTGGCGGCCGATCCGCCTTCGGCGGGAGCGTCGACCTCGTCGTGCCCGGCGCCGACGGCCTCGATGATCTCCCGCTTGAACGGCTGGTCCTCGAAGAGCGTGAGGCCTTCTTCGATGGTGTGCTCGTGGCGGATGAAGGGCTGGTCCTCGGCCATGATCTCGCGCATGGTGGCCTCGATCCGCTCGAGGTCCTCATCGCTGAAGTGCGCACCGCCGGGGAGCTCGAAGTCGTAGTAGAAGCCGTCCTCGATGACCGGGCCGATGGCGAAGTGGGCCCCGGGCCACAGCCGGAGGACCGCCTGGGCCAGGACGTGGGCGGTGGAGTGGCGCAGAATGGCCCGGCCGGCGTCGGAGTCGGCGGTCACGATGCTGACCCGGGCACCGTCGGGCAACGGGCTGTCGAGGTCCACCTCCGTGCCGTCGAACGTGGCCGCCACCGCGGCCTGGGCCAGTCGCGGGCCGATCGATTCGGCGAACTGGTAGGCCGTGGTGCCCTCGTCGAACTCCTTGGTCGAGCCATCGGGGAGTCGCACGGTGACGGCTGCCATGGGAATGCCTTTCTCCATCGGGTACGGATGTCGGGGGTGACGATCGCAGGTGCGATCGCGCCTCGCCGCTGCGCCTACAGGGTAACGCCCAGCAGACCTGCCCCCTCGTCCACCGGGCGACCGGCATCGGCCTCGTCGTCCAGCGCGGCCATGGCCCCGGGCGTGTCGAGGTCGTCGTCGAGGTGGGCCCGTACCCGTTGGAGCCCGCTCCCCGCGTCCGACCCGTCCGAACGGGGCGCCGCCCGCCACCGAGCCAGGCGGCCGGGCCGCGCCGGGCATGTCCTCGTCCGTCCACTCCCAGTCGTGTCGATAGTGGTGGTCGAGCAGCGCCATCCGGAGCGACGGCCGGCTCCCACTCCTTCAGGAGATCCCCGACGAAGACCAGGTTGCCGAGGGACTTCGACATCTTCGTCCCGTCCAGGCCGACCAGACCGACGTGCAGCCAGTGCCGGACGAACGGTCGTCCCGTCACCGATTCCGACTGGGCCGTCTCGCACTCGTGGTGGGGGAAGACCAGGTCGCGTCCGCCACCGTGCACGTCGATGGTCTCCCCCAGCTCGCGCAGGGCCAGGGCCGAGCACTCGATGTGCCAACCGGGGCGCCCGGGGCCCCAACGGGACTCCCAGGAGGGCTCGTCGGGCAGGGAGGGCTGCCAGAGCACGAAGTCGAGGGGGTGCCGCTTGTCGGGGTCGTCGGGACGCCCACCGTGCTCGGCCGCCATGGCCAGCATGGCGGCCTGGTCGGCGTGGCTGACCGACCCGAAGGCTCGGCGAAGGTGGTGACGTCGAAGTAGACGGCCGAACCGGCCGGTAGGCGTGGCCGGAGTCCAGCACCGAGCCGATGAGGGTCAGGATCTCGGCGATGGCCGAGGTGGCCCGGGGCTCGGACCAGGCGGGGATGAGGCCGAGTGCGGCCATGTCGGCGTCGAACCGGGCGATCTCCTCGGCGGCCAGGTCGAGGTAGTGCACGCCGAGCTCGCGGGCCTTGCGCAGGATGTCGTCGTCGACGTCGGTCACGTTGCGCACGCAGCGCGTCTCGTGGCCGAGGTCCCGCAGTCGGCGTTGGAGGATGTCGAACGTCAGGTAGACCTGGGCGTGCCCGAGGTGGGCCGAGTCGTAGGGGGTGATCCCGCACGAGTAGAGGGTGACCACCGGGCCGGCCTCGACCGGGGCCACCTGCTGCCGGGCCGTGTCGTACAGCTGGATCTGCGGCTTCGTACCCACGGGACCGACCGCCGGCCCGCTCAGCGGTCGCCGTACCCGACCAGCTGCACGGCGGCGTGCACCTTGTGTCGGATGTTGATGGTGATGAGCACGGCGGTGAACGCCTCGATCGGGGCGGCCTGGTCGAGGCGGCCGGCGTCGATGCCCCGGAGACCGTCGATGCGGTCGACCAGGTCCACCGTGGCCGCGGAGGCCTCCGGATGGTCCGAGCACACCAGGACGTCGGCCACCACCGGGGTGTCGAGCTTCTCCATCTCCGAGGCCGGAAGATGGTGGAAGGACGCCGACACCAGTGAACGGGGCAGGGCGGCCTGGATCGATGCCGCCACCGATCCCCGAGGCGGGACGAGGGCCAGGAACTCACGGCCCTGTCGGACCAGGGCGTTGGCCATGGACACCACCACCTTGCCCTCCAGCTCGGGCCGCCAGGGCGGTGACGGTGGCGACGGCGCTGTCCCACGGGTGTGGCCACCACGACCAGCTCCGCCGCCGGCCGCCGCCTCGTTCGAGGCCCCCTCGACCGCGGAGAGGCCGGTCGGGCCAGGCCGCCACCAGCCCGTCGGCCACGGTACGGGCCCGTTCGGCATCCCTCGAACCGATGACCACCTCGTCACCGGCCGCGGCCAACCGCACGGCCAGCCCCCGGCCGGCCGGCCCCGTGCCCCCCAGAATTCCGATGCGCATGCGACCTACCCTTCCACACCATGCCGTTCCGGCTCGGACGGGCCGTGACGATAACCTGACCCGCTGATGGGACTGCTCGAGGGTAAACGGATTCTCGTCACCGGGGTGTTGACCGACGCCTCGCTGGCCTTCGCCGTGGCCCGGTCGGCGCAGGGCGAGGGCGCCGAGGTGGTCCTCAGCGGAGCCGGACGGGGGCTCTCCCTGACCCGGCGGACGGCCCGGAAGCTGCCCGTCGAGGCCGAGGTGCTCGAGATCGACGTCACCGAACCGTCCCAGCTGGCCGCGGCGGCCGCCACGCTGTCCGGGCGTTGGGACCACATGGACGGCCTGCTGCACGCCATCGGCTACGCCCCGCCCGGAGTGCCTCGGCGGGGACATCTTCCAAGCCGACTGGGAGCACGTGGCGGTGGCACTCCATGTGTCGGCCTACTCGCTGAAGGCGCTGGTCGAGGCGTTCCGGCCGCTGCTGGCCGCGGCCGGTGGCGACGGCCGGGCCGGCGCGTCGGTGGTCGGTCTCGACTTCGACGCCACGGTGGCCTGGCCCGCCTACGACTGGATGGGCGTGTCCAAGGCGGCGCTCGAGTCCCTGACCCGCTACCTGGCCCGCGACGTCGGAGCCGACCGGATCCGCGTGAACCTGGTGGCGGCCGGACCGGTGAAGACCCTGGCGGCCAAGTCGATCCCCGGCTTCCACGGGTTCGAGGAGACCTGGGCCGAGCGGGCCCCGCTCGGTTGGGACGTGCTCGACACCGACGTGGTGGCCCGGGCCTGCGTGGCGCTCTTCTCCGACCTGCTTCCCATGACCACCGGCGAGATCCTCCACGTCGACGGCGGCGTGCACGCCACGGGGGCGTGACCGGGGTGACCCCCGACGACCTCCGGGGCCGGATAGCGGCCTACGTGGATGCCCTCAACACGAGGGACCCGGACGCCATCGCCGCCCTGTTCGCCGAAGACGCCGTGCAGGCCGACCCGGCCTCGGATCCGCCCAACCGGGGCCGTGCCGCCATTGCCGCCTTCTTCGAGGGGAGCGTGGCCGCCAGCGACGGCTGGACGTTCGCGGCGGAGGCCGTACACACCTGCGCCGCCCAGGTCGCCATCGATTTCCGCATCGACGTGGAGACGGGCGGTTCGACCATGACCATCAGCGGCATCGAGGTGTTCACCTTCGACGACGACGGTCTCATCACCTCGGTCTACGCCTACTGGGACGCCGCCGACCTCACGGTGACCTGAGCCACGGAGCCATGCCATGACCGACAGCACCACGGCGGTGGGAAACCTGATCGCCCGCTACGCCGAGCTCATCGACAGCGGCGACTTCGACGGGATGGCCGACCTGTTGGGAGACGCGGCCGTCGGTGACGGCGACAGCACCGCGCTCCTGACCGGCCGGGACGCCATCCGGAAGATGTTCGCCTCCACCACCCGGCTCTATCCCGACGGGACCCCGGGGACCAAGCACGTGACGACCAACCTCATCCTCGACATCGACGAGGTGGCCGGGCGGGCCGGGGCCCGCACCTACTGGACCGTGCTGCAGGCCGTGCCGGGCCTGCCCCTCCAGCCCATCCTGGCCGGTCGCTACCACGACCGGTTCGAGCGCCGAGACGGGGTCTGGCGCTTCACCGAGCGGCGCTACCTGATCGACCTGGTCGGCGACGTCAGCCGACACATGCTGTCCAACCTGCCGACCTGAACGCCACGGCTCCCCGCCACCGCGCCTTGACCGGCGAGGGACCCGAACCCTACGTTCGCACACGTCGTCACACCGAAGGGGGAAGTCAATGCGTCGACTCGACCGGTCGGTAGCCGTGGTGACCGGAGCCGGATCGGGCATCGGTGCCGCCTGCGTCGAGCGACTGCGGGAGGAAGGGGCCACGGTGGCCACCCTGGACGTCGCCGGTGAGGTGGACCACCGGGTCGACGTGCGGGACGAGCCCGGGGTCAGAGCGGTCTTCGCCTCGGTGGTGGACCAGCACGGCCACGTGGACGTGGTGGTCAATGCGGCCGGGGTCATCGGGGGCGGTCCCGTGCACCTGGTCGACGAGGACGAGTGGGACCGGGTGGTGGACGTCAACCTGAAGGGAACCTTCATCGTGGACAAGCACAGTTCCGTCCACATGCTGGCCCAGGGCCACGGCTCCATCATCAACATCGCCAGCATCGAGGGCCTGGAGGGCACCGAGGGAGGCAGCGCCTACAACGCCTCCAAGGGGGGCGTGGTCATGCTGACCAAGTCCATGGCCATCGACTACGGCCGGCGGGGAATCCGGGTCAACTGCATCTGTCCCGGAGGCATCGACACACCCATGCTCCGGTCCGTCACCGACCTCGATGGGCTGAACCTGTACCAGGAGACGTTGCGCGAGGAACACCTGCTCGGCCGGTTCGGCCGCCCGTCGGAGATCGCCGCCGCCGCGGCATTCCTGGCGTCCGAGGATGCCTCGTTCATCACCGGGCACGCCCTGGTGGTCGACGGTGGGTTCACCGCCGGGCTCCGGGTCGGCCTGCTCGAACAGCTGGGCATGTGACGCCGTGACCCCGCCGACCCGGGACCGCCCCGCCAGACCAGGAGACCACCCATGCCAGTGACCGTCAACGGCCCGGAGGCGGCCCGCTCCCTCCGCCACCTCGTGGCCGAGGAGTCCGCCGACTCCGAGCGCAACCGCACCCTCAACCGGCGGACGGTCGAGGCCCTCTGGGCCAGTGGCCTCATGCAGTGGTGCAATCCGCTCGAGGCCGGCGGGTGCGAACCCTCCTTTCCGGAGATGATCGACACCTGGATCGAACTGGCCTGGCAGGACGGCTCGCTCGGATGGATCGGCATCGCCAATCTCCCTTCCGCCGCGGCCTGTGCCGCCTACCTCCCCGAGGCCGGGTTCGAGGAGGTCTTCACCCGTCACGACCACCGGGTCACCGCCGGGCGGACAGTTCTTCCCCAACGGATCGGGGGAGACGGTCGAGGGCGGCTACCGCGTCACCGGCGCATGGAATTTCGGCTCCGGAACGGGCCACGCCGAGTACGTGGCAGCCGGCTTCATCCCGACCGTCGACGGTCAGATGGTGGCCGGTGACGACGGGATACCACCCCTGATGGTGGCGGTCATCCCCCACGACGAGATCGTGTTCACGGACGGATGGCACGTACAGGGTCTGAAGGGCACCGGCTCGTACGACTACAACGTGAACGATCTCTTCGTCCCCGGGTACCGCACGTTCGAGCTGTTCTGCCGCACCCCGCATCCGGGGCAGTTCGCCGGCGTTCCGGATGGGTCTCATGCCGATCACCGCGGCCGGCCATGCCTCGTGGGCACTGGGTGTGTCCGACAGCATGCTCGACGACGTGACGGAGCTGGCCCTGACCAAGGTGCGTATGGGGGACGAGGCGTCCATCGCCCACCGGACCTCGTTCCAACGGAACCTCTCCCACCACCGGGCCATGTGGAAGGCGGCCCGCCTGCTGGTGGTCACGACCTTCGGCGACGTCGAACAGGCCGTCAAGAACGGGCAGGACCTCACGCCCACGCAGCGGGCCGACATGCGGGTGGCGGCCACCTATGCCACCGAGGCCAGCCGCGAGATCGTCCAGTGGGCCCACCTGGCCGCCGGCACGTCCGCCATCCGCGAGGGGAGCCGCCTCGAGCGGGCGTTCCGCGACATGTACACCGGCACCCAGCACGTCTTCATCGGCGAGAAGACCTACACCGACGCGGCCCAGATCCACCTCGGGCTCATCGACGACCAGCTGGGGCTCTGAACCGTCCGGGCCGGCTGGGCCGGCCCGGCATTGCATAACGGTTCCAATATATGTACGCTTTCCCGCGGCTGGCCTCCACCGGGAGCGTCAACCGATGCCACGGGGGAACGTGTCCCAGACCCAACAGATCCGCAAGGCCGAAACCCGGGGGCGCCTCCTGGCCGCGGCGTCCACGCTCTTCGCCGAGCAGGGGATCGACGCCGTCTCGGTCGACGCCGTGGCCGAGGCGGCCGGCCGGACCTCGGGAGCCGTCTACGACCACTTCGGCAGCAAGCAGGGTCTTCTGCTGGCCCTGCTCGACTCGTGGAAGGACTCCCTCCTGACCGTGCTACTGGCCGAGGTGGCCGTGTCCGACTCGGCCGAGGGCCAGCTCGCCGCGGTGTGGGAGAACGTGGCCGGCTCCCCCGGTGACGGATCCGGAGGCTGGTCGCTGCTCGAACACGAGCTGTGGCTGCGTGCCGCCCGCGACGCCTCCGTGGCCGAGGTCCTCCGACGACGCGACGGCGAGGCCCGCCGTGAGAACGCCCGCCGCCTGGCCGGGTGGACCGCGGCGGTCGACGCCCGGCCCCCGGTCGGCCCCGAAGAGCTGGCCGTTCTGGTCAAGGCCCTACTGACCGGGCTGGCCATGCAGCGCAGCCTCGATCCGAACTCGGTCAGCGACCAGTTGGCGGTGGCCGGCCTGGCCGCCCTGGTGGGCCTGCACCGACAGTCCCCCGACGCCCCGGCAACCGGGCCGAGGCACGTCTCACGCCATAGCCGAACACACCTAGACCCGAACAGATCAGGAGCCCCACCATGAACACCGAGATCCGCCGGAAGCTCGGCATCGAGTTCCCCATCTTCGCCTTCACCCACTGCCGCGACGTGGTGGCTGCCGTCACCAATGCCGGCGGCATCGGCGTACTGGGGGCCATCGGCTTCACCCCGGAGCAGCTGGAGGTGGAGCTCACCTGGATCGACGAGCACGTAGGGGACCGTCCCTACGGCGTCGACATCGTGATCCCGGCCAAGTACGAGGGCATGGACGAGATGGATCCCGACAAGCTCGAGGCCCAGATCCGCGGTCTGGTGCCGCCCCAGCACAAGGAGTTCGCCCTCAAGATCCTGGCCGACCACGGTGTGCCCGAGATCCCCGAGGAGGAGCGGCAGTCCAACGGGATGATCGGCTGGACGGCGGCCCACGCCGCGGGACTGTTGACCGTGGCCCTGCGCCATCCGAACGTCAAGCTGATCGCCAATGCCCTGGGCACACCCCCGCCCGACGTGGTGGAGCGGGTCCAGGGTGCAGGCCTCATGATCGGGGCCCTGGCCGGTTCGGTCAAGCACGCCCTCAACCACAAGGCCGCCGGCCTCGACTTCATCATCTGCCAGGGGTCCGAGGGCGGAGGCCACACCGGCGACGTGGGCAGCATCGTGCTGTGGCCCGAGGTCGTCGACGCCGTCGCCCCCATACCGGTGCTGGCCGCCGGCGGAGTCGGCAGTGGCCGCCAGATGGCCGCGGCGTTGGCGCTCGGAGCCCAGGGGGTGTGGTCGGGCACGCTGTGGCTGACGGTGGAGGAGGCCGACATCCCGCCGAAGCAGATGGAGACCTACCTGGCCGCCACCAGCCGCGACACGGTGCGCTCACGCTCGTTCACCGGTAAGCCGTGCCGGATGCTGAAGAACGACTGGACCGATGCCTGGGAGGCCGAGGACACGCCGGACCCGCTGCCCATGCCGCTGCAGATGATGGTGGCCATCGAGGCCGTGTCGCGGGGCCACCGCTATCCGGAGCAGGCCAAGGACGTCAACTTCAACCCCTGCGGCCAGGTCATCGGACGGGCCACCACGGTGCGGAAGGCCAAGGACGTGGTGTTCTCCATGGTCGAGGAGTACCTGGAGGCCACCGAACAGGATGCAGGCCGACGTGACCGTGTGACGGTGTGACCGTGTGCGGGGCTCCCCCCACGGTCACGTCCCTGAGGTGCGGCGGGGGCCGGATACACTCCGTCGATGGCTCCGGTCCTGCAGCTGGAGAACCTGCGCACGGAGTTCCGGATGCGGACCGCGTCGGTGGTGGCCGTCGACGGTGTCTCCCTCGACGTGGGCGAGGGAGAGTGCGTCGGCGTGGTGGGCGAGTCGGGGTGCGGGAAGAGCACCACCGGGCTGTCCATCATGCGGCTGCTCCCGGGCAACGGCCATGTGACCGGGGGGACCATCTCCCTGCTGGGGAGGGACCTGGCCGGCCTGGACGAGAAGGCCATGCGCCGGGTCCGGGGGAACGAGGTGGCCCTCATCCCGCAGGACCCGATGACCTCGCTCAACCCCACCATGACCATCGGTCGCCAGATCTCCGAGGGGGTGCGTCTCCACCGGGACGTGAGCCGCCAACAGGCTCGTGCAGCGGGCCCTCGAGGTGCTCCGCCTGGTCGAGATGCCCCAGCCGGCCGAGCGGCTGGACCAGTACCCCCACGAGCTTTCCGGGGGACTTCGCCAGCGGGTCATGATCGCCATGGCCCTGGCCTGCGAGCCCAAGCTGCTCATCGCCGACGAGCCCACCACCGCGCTCGACGTCACCATTCAGGCCCAGATCCTCGACCTCATCGACGACCTCCGGCAGCGGCTGGCCATGTCGGTGGTACTCATCACCCACGACATGGGGGTCATCGCCGGACGCACCGACCGGGTCGTCGTCATGTATGCCGGCAAGGTGGCCGAGGAGGCGGAGACCGGGGAGCTGTTCAACCGCATCCGCCATCCGTACTCCGAGGCCCTGCTGGCTTCGGTACCCAAACTGGACCAGCAGCCGCGACGAGCGGCTGGCTTCGATCCCGGGCCTGCCACCGGACCTGTCCCAGACCATCACCAACTGCCGGTTCGCCCCCCGTTGCCAGTACGCCACCGACCAGTGCCGGAGTCGAGGATCCCCCACTCGTCGACGGGCGGGACGGCGCCGGACCGGTCCACCGGTTCGCCTGCTTCCACCCTGTCGGCCTGGACAACCCCGTCCGGACCGATGCCCCGGACGACGAGAGCCCAGACGACCAGGATCCGGCCGACCGCCGGGGGCCCGAAGCCGCGGCCACCTCCGCCGGGTCGCCCGTCGAGGTATCGCCGCCCCAGGTGGCCAGAGCCGAGAGCCTGGCATCGGCCGAACGCATTCTCCAAGTACAGGATCTGGTCAAGGAGTTTCCGGTGATGTCCGGCACGCTGTTCCGCCATCAGGTGGGCAGCGTGAAGGCGGTGTCGGGTCTCACCTTCGACATCCGGAAGGGCGAGACCTTCGGCCTGGTGGGTGAGTCGGGCTGCGGGAAGACCACGGTGGGACGACTGCTGGTCTCGCTCGACCGGGCCACGGCGGGATCCATCCGCTTCGAAGGAGTCGAGCTGTCCTCGCTGGGCGCCTCGGAACTCCGCACCCGCCGTCGGGACCTCCAGCTGATGTTCCAGGACCCCTACGCGTCGCTCGATCCCCGGATGCGCGTCGGCACCATCATCCGGGAGCCGCTGAAGGTCAACGCGGTGGGCGACCGGGCGTCACAGGACGACAAGGTCGGCATCGCTCCTCGACGAGGTGGGTCTGTCCAGAACCTCGGTGGAGCGCTACCCACACGAGTTCTCCGGTGGCCAACGACAGCGCATCGGCCTGGCCCGGGCCCTGGCCCTCGACCCCAAGATCATTGTGGCCGACGAGCCGGTGTCGGCGCTGGACGTGTCGATCCAGGCCCAGATCCTCAACCTCATGAAGGATCTGCAGGCCCGCCACGACCTGACCTACGTGATGATCTCCCACGACCTGGCCGTCGTCCGCTACATGGCCGACACCATCGGGGTCATGTACCTCGGGAAGATGGTCGAACAGGGCCCGGCGGCCGAGATCTACGCCCGGCCGGCCCACCACTACACGGTGGGGCTGCTGGAGGCGGTGCCGGTGATCGACGTGGCCTCGGCCCGCCTCCGGGCCCGCCAGGAAACGAGGGTCAAGGGCGAGCTGCCGTCATCGATCAACCCGCCGTCGGGCTGCCGGTTCCGCACCCGCTGCCCCGCCGCGCAGGACCTCTGCGCCGAGGTGGAGCCGCCGCTCTCCGACTTCGGGAACGGCCATGTGGCCGCCTGCCACTTCCCGCTGCAGCCCCGACCCGGTCGGCGGCCCCTCGGTGACAGGATCGGCCGCCGCCGCATCGTCCTGATCCTGTCGTCACCGGCGTTGGAGTCGCACCTCGAGCGAGTCCCGGAGGGCATCACCCACGTAGTTGAAGGCCACCACCACCAATACGATGCAGATGCCGGCAGGATAGATCTGCCACCAGTAGCCGTTGCCGGCTGCGTCCACGCCGTTGGACAGCATGGTGCCCCAGTCGGTCTGGGGCGGGGGCACGCCGAGCCCCAGAAATCCCAGCGCCGCCAACAACAGGATCGAGTCGGCCACCTGGAACGTGGCGAAGACCACGATGGTCCCGATGGAGTTGGGAATGATGTGGCGACCGATGATGCGGGAACGGCTCCCCCCCATGACCCGGACGGCCTGGACGTACTCGCGGTTGCGCAGGGACAGCGTCTCCCCGCGGATGAGCCGGGCCGGCACCAGCCAGCTGACGAAGGCGATGACCACGATGAGGAGGATCTCGGACTGGTGGTAGATGGTGACCAGGGCGATCAGGAGGAACAGCACCGGAATGGAGAGGAAGACGTCCACCACCCGCATCAGCAGCGAGTCGAACCAGTTGCCGAAGAAGCCCGACATGGCGCCGTAGACCGTGCCGAATACCGTTGCCACCAGAGCCGAGGCGAAGCCGACGATGAGCGAGGCCTGCCCGCCGAACATCAGCCGACCGAGGATGTTGAAGCCCGACTCGTCGGTCCCCAGCGGGATTGCCGTTGCCGGGCGGGGCGTTGTCGGTGGAGGTCTGCAGGGCCAGCTGGGTGTTGGTCTGGTTGGTCGGGTACAGGTGGGGACCGACGAAGCAGAACAGCACGAAGAAGACGATGACCCCCAATCCCACGACGGCCAGCTTGTTCTCGCGGAACACGCGGGCCATCTGGCGGAGGACACCTCCGGTCGACCGGAACTCGCCCCCCTCGGGAACCAGGTCGTCCGACTGGCTCAACTGCCCGCCGGTCATGGTCGGACCGCCACCGATGGGAAGCGGTGTCCGGTCCTCCTCGTCGTTGAAGATGCGATCGGGGTGCAGGCCTTCGGGATCGCTCATGTCAGTCCTTCCCGAGTCGGATCCGCGGGTCGGCCACGGCGTAGAGGATGTCGGCCATCAACGAGCCGATCACCGTGGCCACAGTGATGACCAGCGTGGTCCCCAACACCACCGGGATGTCGTCGTTGAAGGCCGACTGCACGGTGAGCAGGCCCATCCCCGGGTAGTTGAAGACGTTCTCGACGATGAGGGCGCCGCTGACGATGGCCGGCAGCGACAGGCCGAGCAGGGTGAGGAGGGGGATGAGCGCGTTGCGCAGGGCGTGGCCGTAGAGCACCCGTCGGTTGCTGGCCCCCTTGGCCCGGGCCGTACGGATGTACTCCTCGGCCAGGGCATCCATCATCGACGATCGCATGTAGCGGCTGAACGACGCCACCGAGGTGGCGGTCAAGGTCACCACCGGCAGGACGAAGGCCCGGGGATCGGTGAAGATGGCCCAGGCCGAGGCGTCCCCCGGGGGCGATACCGGAAACCAGTGGAGGTCGAAGGCGAACCAGATGATCAGGAGCGTGCCCAGCAGGAAGTCGGGCATGGCGTAGAAGAAGAACGAGCTCCCGGTCAACGCGTAGTCGATGGGCTTGTTCCGCCGGACCACCTGGAGGATGCCGAGGGGGATGGCCACGATCAGGGAGAGGAGCACCGACACACCCACCAGGGTCAGGGTCTTCGGTAGGCGCTCGCCGATGACCGGCTCACTCCCTGGTTGAACTTGTACGAGTAGCCCAGGTTGAGGTGGACGAAGATCCCTTCGATGTACCGCCAGAACTGGAGGTAGATCGAGGCGTCCAGACCGTTGACCCGGTTGAAGCGGGCGACGGTGGCCGGGGTGGCCCTCGAGCCGAGCACGGCCTTGGCCTCACCCCCGGGGATCAGCTTGGCCAGCAGGAAGGTGATCAGGATGACCCCGACGATCACGATCAGGGCCTGGCCCACCCGACGGATCAGGTAGCTGGTCATCGCCGGTCAGCCAATCGGAGTCGCCCTCGGTTGCCGGAACGTCGACACGGGGACGCCGGGGGCCCGGCCGGTCCGGCCGGGGGCCGAACACCGTCGCTCCCGCCGCGGGCGCGCATCGATCGGAGCCCGGCTCGATCAGTACCGCCAGTTCTCCGGGGTGATCGATTGGAAGACATTCTGGGGTTGGGCGCCGGACAGGCTCTTCTGGGTCTCCGTCAACGTGGTGACCGGGTTGGGCTGCCAGACACCGGGGACCTGCTCGGCCAGGTAGTTCTCGTACTGGGTCAGCGGCGTCTGGGTCACGTTGGTGGCCACGATGTTGGCGTCGTTGGTGGGATCCGAGTAGCTGCCCGAATTGGACCCGGCCCCGGTCTGGAAGATCGCCTCACCGGTCGGGTAGTCGTCCGGGGAGAAGATCCAGCCCGCGCCCCAGTTCTCCAGCTGCCACGAACACGACTGTACACGGGACGGCGATGCCGGTCACCGTGTTGAACGAGGCCTGCGACAGGTTGATGTTGATCCCGGCCTGGGACCACGAGGACTTCTCCGCCGCCATCAGCTGGTGGTGGACACCGATCCGCTGTCGAACTGGAGGTTGAAGGAGAGCTTGGCCCCCTTGGGGATGCCGGCGCCGCACTGGTTGGCCGCGGTGCCGGGCGACTGGCAGGTCGAGGTGCCGTAGGGGACGACCTTCCAGCCGTGGCTCTTCAGCAGCGAGACGGCCGTGGCCGGGTTGTAC
Source organism: uncultured Acidimicrobiaceae bacterium (assembly GCA_963700235.1). Classification (GTDB taxonomy): domain Bacteria; phylum Actinomycetota; class Acidimicrobiia; order Acidimicrobiales; family RAAP-2; genus Bog-756. The sequence continues at coordinate 937,296 of CAVOWT010000003.1, read as the reverse complement.
TTCAGCGGATTGTCTCTGCGACCTCCTGGGAGACGAAGAGGTTGGGCGGGGTCACCGGCACCGGGCCGTAGGTTCCGACGGCGTAGCCCTTGTAGATCTTCTTGATGTAGAGCGGCTGGTCGACCAGGTACTGGACGGCCTGGCGGAAGTACAGCTGGTTGAAGATCTTTGCCGGCCGTTCCCTTGGTGTGGAAGTTGTAGGGGAAGTAGTTGATGGACCACGTGTACAGCGGGTTGAGGTTGAAGTTGCCGAGACGGGGATTGTTGGGACCGGCCTTCAGCGGATTGGTGGTGGCCTGGGTGACGTCCTGGACCGGCAGGTAGCCCACGGTCACCTTGCCCCCCACCAGGGCGTTGAACTCGGCCGAGTCCGAGGTGTAGGGCAGCTCGATGAACTTCTTGAGGGTCGGCTTGACCGGTCCGGAGTAGGTCGGGTTGGGGACGAAGGTCACGTTCCCCGAGGCGTTGAAGCTGGACAGCTTCCACGGCCCGTCCACCACCGCCCAGATGGGACTGGTGGCGTAGGTGGAGAGCGAGTTGGCCTGCTTGGACAGGAAGGTGTAGACCTTCTTGCACTGGCTGTCCACGGTGCCGTAGGCGCCGGCGGCGCAGCCTCCGGAGTTGGGGGCGCCGCCCTTGGCGGTGATGTCCCAGGCGTTGGGCATCGGGGTGATCTGGGACAGCTGGTTGTAGGTGAACCAGTAGGTGTTGACCGGCTTGGTCAGCGTGAACGTCAGCTCGGTGGGGCTGTCGACGGTGACGCTCTGCAGGTCGTCGGGGATGGCTCCCGGGCGAGTAGCCGGCCCAGTTGGCCTTCTCGGCGTGGAGCATGTTCATCCAGAACATGACGTTCTGGGCCGTGACGGTCTCACCGTTCGACCAGTTGTAGGGCTTGAGGTCCACGGTGACCGTCTTGGTGTCGGTGGAGTAGACCGGATTTTCGGCCAGCGACAGCGCCGGGTTCAGATTAGGGGTGGAGCCGTCGCCGAACCAGTACAGGGGGCGGTACATCAGGTACTGGAACTGCTCGCTGTTGTAGACGGTGAAGAAGGCCAGGCTTATGAACGGGAAGATGTAGTTGGGCGGGGACTGCGGCTGTTCGGCGAACGTGGCCGAGGTGGGGGTGGCCGCCCCGCTGGCCTCGCGGCCGTCAGCGTCACCATGCCGGCCGACATGGCCACCACGACCAGGCCCACGATGGCCGTCCGTCGAATAACTCCTGTTCGATGCATCCTCACACCCGACTCTCCGGTGGCAAGTCGCCACCACGTTCCGACTCCGAACTGCCCGCCTGCTGGCAACCGCCGACCGTAACCCAACCGCAACCTCGGCGGCGATCCTCTCGAGTGCTCGTCACACGATGTTCACAAACAGTTGTCGGTCGAGGCTCACCGGGGCCTCTGAACGTAGGTGGCCGGCACCCGTATCTTCAGGTCTTGCTCGGTGGATTGCTTGGTCTATTTCCTAGGTTCCCGATGGACTTACTCTGTTATGGTGGTAAGGCACCGTACGGCAGACCGGTTCCTCCCACCGTCGGGCAGTCGAGCCGGTCGCTCGACCCAAAGGAGAAATAGCCAATGTCCATCCTCGACGACGTGCTCGCCGCCAATGACTCCTACGCCGGCTCGTTCGGTGACAAATCAGCCCTGGCCCTGCCACCGGCCCGAGGTTTCGCCATCCTCACCTGTATGGACGCCCGCCTGGATCCGGCCCGGTACGCCGGTCTGAGCGAAGGCGATGCCCACGTGATCCGCAATGCCGGAGGTCGGGCCAGCGACGACGCCATCCGCTCCCTCGTGATCTCCTACAAGCTGTTGGGCACCAAGGAGTGGTTCGTGATCCACCACACCAATTGCGGCATGGAGTTCTTCACCGACGAGGTCATGCGAGATCTGCTGGCCAGCAGTCTCGAGACCGCCGAGCTCGGCGCCGACGGCTTCCACGACGTCGGCCCCGGCCCCGGGTCGTCCGAGGCCCGGTACATCGACTGGCTGACCATCACCGACAATGCCCAGAGCGTGGCCGAGGACGTGGCCCGCATCCGCTCCCACCCCCTGGTGCCCGGGCGGATTCCCATCTACGGCTACCTCTACGACGTCACCACCGGTCGGCTGGTGGAGGTGCCGGAGGCCACCAAGGCCGGACTGCCCATCTGATCGGGCTCCCGTCGAGCCCGGCTGCCGGACCGGTCAGCCCGCCGTCGACGTCGGGCTCGTCGTACCGCGGCCCGGGAGACAGGTACTGCTCGACGGCCGAGGCGATGCCCTGGGCGATGACGTGCTGACCCGTGGCACTGTCGGCGATCGAGCCCTCGAAGGGATCGGTGAGGTAGAGCGGCTCGATGACGGCGCCCGGCATCTGGCTCGGCGTCGTGAAGAAGCCGGGCGCGGCCGGCCCCAGCAGCAGAAGATGGTTGTACGCGGCAGCCTGGCCGGCGAGGCCGCCCTCGTCGGGGTCGCCCACGAACGAGCCCAGGCTCCCGTCGGTCTGCACGCCGTCGTCGGGTATGGCCCACCCCTGTGCGTCCATGTCCGCCACCACGTCGTGCTGGACCAGGGTGGCCAGTCGGAGATTGTCGGCGGCGAACGGGCGGCTGGGGTCGTACGCCGTGAGGCTCCCGGCCTCGTCCGGCGAAGCCCCGGCGTCGTAGTAGATGCCCACGAGCACCTGGGCGTGGGCATCGTTGGCGCAGATGTCCCGGGCGGCCACGTCGTCGTGGGACCCGACGAGGGAGAGCTCCCCGCCGGAGAGGTCGACCGCGCGTCAGCCGGAGGACGGTGTCGTCGGTGGTCCGGGAGACCACCACCCGATAGCCCTCGGCCCGCAGGAGATTGCTCACCTCGAGCTCGACGGGAAGGGTCTCGGTGGCCTCCTCGATGGTGGCCCCGGACTCGGTCGTGCCCACCCCGCCGGGGTCGATCCCCCCGTGCCCGGCATCGAGGAACACCGTCTGGTTGCGGTTCCCCGCCGTCGGGGCGAACGCCACACAGGAGCCGTCGGCGAATTCGGTCGGATCGAGGGCCCGACCCGAGGTCGCCGTGGCCGACGACGTGGGCTTGGTCAGCACCACCAGCGACCACGATCACGACCAGACGCCAGGCCGGCACTCACCACCTGCCGACGCCGGACGACGCGTCGTCGCTGCTGCTTCTGCTTCCGGCGTGGGTCCATGGCTCACATGACGTTTCTGCTGGGTTGTCCTGAGGCACCAGGTCGGCGATGTTCGGTTCGCTGTCCCGTGCGGTCCCTCCGCCAGGAAGTCCGAGACAAACGATACCGACGCCGGCGGACGATGTGGTGGTCACCAGCCATATGGGACGGGCCGGCCGCGCGCCGTAACCTGTCCACATGCGCTTCGTGATCATCGGCGGCGGCCCGGCCGGTGGCCAGGCCGCGACCCACGCCGCCCGCCTGGGCGTCGACGTCACGCTCATCGAGCGGGACATCATCGGCGGCGCCGCCAACCTGTGGGACTGCGTTCCGTCCAAGGCCATGATCGCCACCGGCGGATCGATGTCCTACCTGCGGAGGATCGCGGGCATGGGTGTGGTCGGGGCCGAGGGCTCCCTCGACCTCGAACTGCTCCGGGACCGGATCACCGCCATCGTGGACCACCTCGAGCAGACCAACGAGAAGATCCTCCAGAGCCAGCACGTGCGGCTGGTCCGAGGCACGGCCCGCCTGGCCGACGCCCATACCGTGGTGGCCGAGACGGGCGACGGGGAGGAGGAGACCTTCGAAGCCGACGCCGTCCTGCTCAGCACCGGCAGCCGCCCCCGGATACCGCCGTGGATCGACCTCGACGCCGATCGCACGCTCACCACCCGGGACGCCTATCCGCCCAAGGTGCTCCCCCGGCACCTGGTGGTCATCGGCTCGGGCGTGACCGGGGTCGAGTTCGTACACATGTTCTCGTCCCTCGGATGCGAGGTGACCCTGATCGTCAGTCGCCAGCAGGTTCTGCCCCAAAAGGACCCCGAGGTGGCCGCAGTGCTGGAGACGGACTTCTCCCGCCGGGGGGTCCACCTCCTGAAGGGAGCGCGGGCCGTCGGTGTCGACCAGACCGACGGCGGCGTCGTGGTCCGCTGCGACGACGGCCGGATGGTCGACGGGTCGCACGCGCTGTTGGCCATCGGCTCGGTGCCCAACTCGGAGGGCCTGGGGCTGGAGACGGCCGGCGTGGAGGTGGCCGAGGGTGGCACCGTTCCCATCAACCGGCACTGCCAGACCAATGTTGCCCACATCTTCGCCGCCGGGGACCTGTCGGGAAAGCTGCCCCTGTCCTCGGTGGCGGCCATGCAGGGGAGGAAGGTGGCCGAGTACGTCGTGGGCGGCCACACCGTGGCCCACCGGCACCCCAACTACGACAGCGCCCCGTCAGCCATCTTCACCGAGCCCGAGATCGCCGACGTGGGTCTGGCCGAGGCGGACGCCTTCGCCGAAGGGCGAAAGATCCGGGTGACCAAAGTGCCGTTCGCGGCCAGCTCACGGGCCCTGATCGACAACGATTCCCGCGGGTTCGTGAAGATCATCACCGATCCCGCCACCGGGATCGTCCTGGGCGGGTCCATCGTGGGAAGGAACGCCTCGGAGCTCATTTCGGTGCTGGCGGTGGCCGTCACCGGCGGGCTCGGCGTGAACGACATCGTCGAGTCCATGCTCGTCCACCCGACGTTGGCCGAGGCGCTGGCCGAGGCGGCCGAGTAGCGCCCCGGCCCACCGTCCACGACGCTCCCCGGATGCCACCAGGCCGACGGATAGGGTGACCGGGGTGACCGGTCCGACCACCGACGACGACAGAGTGTCGGTGCCGGTGGTCGACCCGCCGCCGGACCTGTCCCCCACCCGCCACTCCCACCGTCCCCAGCAGGGGGACCCGTGGATCCGGCTCGGCACCGGCAGGTGCTGGTGACCCTGGGCCGCACCACCGGGGTCTTCGCCCTGTCGCGGCTGGTGGTGGCGGCGGTCCTCGGCGCCGTCCTCGTCGTCAACCAGGGTCTGGCCACCCACCACTTCACCGGCCCGTGGCCCCCACCGCCCCGAGCATCCCTGTTCCTGCAGGCCCTGGGCTCGTGGGACGGCAGCTGGTATCTGCTCATCGCCAAGTACGGCTACTTCCCGTCCGCGGCCCATGCCGCCGTCGCCGCCGGGCTCGGCCATCGCCTTCTTTCCGGCCTGGCCGTTGCTGCTCCGGGGGGTGTCGGCGCTGACCGGGGCCACCCCCGTCGTGGTCGGCGTGGCCATGGCCTTCGTCTTCGGTGCCGGCGGCGTCGGTGGCGCTCTGGTACCTGGTGCGCCATCTCTGCGACGAGCGCCGTGGCCGACCGGGCCGTCGTCCTGTGGGTCTTCTTCCCGGGTGCGGTCGTGCTGTCCATGGTCTACTCGGAGGCCCTGGCCATCCTGTTGTGCGCCGTCTGCCTCTTGGCCCTGCTCCGCAGCGGTGGCTGATCGCCGGGCTGGCCGCCGGGGTCGCCACCGCCGTGCACCCCGAGGCGCTCGTGCTGGTGGCCTGCTGCCTGTGGGCCGCCGTTGCCGCCATCTGGAAGGACCGGGACTGGTGGGCGGTCCTGGCGCCCGTGCTCTCGCTGGCCGGCGTCCTGGCCTACTTCTCCTACCTCGACCACGCCACCGGCGACTTCTTCCGCTGGTACCACGTGGAACGGACCATCTGGGGTGGAACGGGCTTCTACCACGACACGGTGTTCGACCTCCGGCAGGCGGTCACCCATCCCCACGACCTCGAGGCGGTGGTACCGGCGTTGGGGCTGGTGTTCGCACTGGTCGGGCTGGGGCTGATGGTCCGGTGGCGGCCGCCGGTGATCATCTGGATCTACACCGTCGGGATCCTGTTGACGGCCTTCGATTCGAACATGGTCGGAGCCCGTCCCCGGGTGCTCCTGACCGCCTTCCCGCTCATCGTGGCCGTGGCCCGGGCCATCCGGCCCTCCGCCCTCGGTGTGCTGGCCGGGGTGTCCGGGGCCTTCCTGGCCACCATGACGTTCCTCCTCTTCTCGCTGGTGTTGGTGGCTCCGTGACCGACGGCCCGGGGCCGGGGGGCCGGGGAGCCGCCGCCGACCCGATTCCCCCCACTTCGCCCTCATCCGTGCCCGAGGCCACCCATGCCGACAACGCCCACCACCGACATCGGCCGTGAAGGTGCCTGAGATGGGCCGGATCGAAGGCAAGGTGGCCCTGGTCACCGGCGGCGCCGGTGGCATCGGTTCGGCCACGGCCCGTGCCCTGGCCCGGGAGGGTGCCTCGGTGGTCGTCGTCGACATCGACCGGTCCGGCGCCGAGGACGTGGCCGCAGACATCAGGAGCGCGGGAGGATCGGCCCGCTCGGTCCCGGCCGACCTGTCCGAGGAGCCGGCGGTCATCGACGCCGTGGCCGCGGCCATGGACGAGTTCGGTCGCCTCGACGTGGTCCACAACAACGCCGCGCTCACCGACTCGAACTTCCTGGACCGGGACACCTCGGTGACCGAACTGTCGCTGGAGGTCTGGGAGCGGACCATGGCCGTCAACCTTCGCAGCCAGATGTTGCTGTGCAAGCACTCCATCCCCGAGATGGTGCGGACCGGCGGAGGCTCCATCGTCAACATGTCGTCGGGCGCGTCCCTGAAGGGCGACCGCACCCGAACGTCCTACGGCGTGTCCAAGGCGGGAGTGAACACCCTGACCATGTACGTGGCCTCGGCCCACGGCAAGGAGGGGATCCGGGTCAACACCATCGTCCCCGGTCTCATCATCACCGACGCCGTGCGGGCCCATCTGACCGAGGACATGCTGGCCGGGCTGGGTCGCCTGCTCCTCACAGACCACCTGGGTCGCCCCGAGGACATCGCCGACCTCGTGGTCTTCCTGGCCTCGGAGGAGTCCCGCTACATCACCGGGCAGATGATCGTCATCGACGGCGGCATGTCCGCCCACATCGGGTCGGCCGGAGGGTCCGGGCGGTGAGGGCGGCTCAGGAGGGGCCGAGCACGTAGGCACCGGTGTCGGGATGGTGATACCAGCCGCTCGAGGCCTGGGTCCCGCCGTCGACGTGGATGGTCTGACCGGTCACGTAACTCGAGAGCGACCCGGCCAGGAACACCGCCGCCCCGGCCATCTCGTCGACGTGGCCGGGGCGTCCCATGGGAACGGTGAGCCCGAAGGTCTCCTCGGCTCCGGGCGGGGCCACCGATGCCATGCCCTCGGTGAGCGTGATATCCGGAGCCAGGGCGTTGACCCGGATGCCGTGCAGGGCCAACTCCAATGCCGCCGTCTTGGTGAAGTTGATCACGCCGGCCTTGGCCGCGGCGTAGGCGGCGTAGCCCGGGGCGGCCCGCACCCCCTCGATCGACGTCACGTTGATGATGCTCCCGCCCGCACCGGCGTCGACCATGGTGCGGGCCACCCGCTGGGTGCAGAGGATGACGTGCTTCAGATTGGCCCGGTAGAGGGCGTCCCACCCGTTCTCCGATGTCTCCAGCAGAGGGGACAGGAACACCCCTCCGGCGTTGTTGACCAGGATGCTCACCGGGCCGAGCTGCGGCCAGGGTGTGGGCCAGCGCCGCGTCGACCTCGGCCGACTGACGGACGTCGGTGGTGATGGCGAGCCCACCCACCTCCTCGGCGGCCACCGCCGCAGTGTCGGCATCGCGTTCCCAGACGGCCACCCTGGCCCCGAAGGCAGGCCAGGCCCCGGGCGATGCCGCGGCCGATTCCGGCTCCGCCCCCGGTGACGACGGCCACCCGATCGGTGAGGAGCACGGACGAGGGGTTCATGGACATGGGGCGCTCAGCCTAATAAGTTCGACTGTACGAAGCGATGGCCACCGGCAGAACCGGTGGAGAGGGGGCATGCATGCCACGGATTGAACCGATCCCAATGGACCAGCTGGCCGAAGAGCCACGGCGCATCATCGAGGAAGGTGTGGCCGACGGGACCTATGCCACCCCCGTGCCGCTGCAGATCTTCGCCTACCGCACCGCCCAGATCATCCAGACCAGCATGGCCCGCAGCGCCTGGGGCAAGAAGAGCCTGCTCGGAGGTCGGATCCTCGAGTTGATCCGGATCCGGAGCGCGCAGCTGGGCGAGTGCCAGCCGTGCATGCAGTCCCGCAAGCACGACTCCATCACGGACGAGGACGTGGCCTGTCTGATCGCCCCGGGGCACTCCGACCTGACCGCCCAGGAGCGGCTGGCCGTCGAGTTCCTCGATCTGATGTCGGCCGACCACCACGCCATCGACGATGACATGTACCGCCGTCTGGGAGAGGTCTTCACTGCCGCCCAGATCGTCGAGCTGGGCTTCACCTGTGCCACCACCATGGGCACGCACCGTTTCATCCACACGCTCGACGTCTTCGGTGACGGCACACCGGTCATCGCCTACGACCCGGACCAGGTGGACACGGCCATCACGCCCGTACCCGAGGAGGCATCGGCATGAGCGAAACCGTGTTCGTCTCCGGTGCCACCGGACTGGCCGGTGCCAATGTCTGCAAGCTGCTGATCGAACGGGGCGATTCGGTACGGGCCCTGGCTCGGGACGGAGCTGACGTCGATCCGCTGGTGGCCCTCGGGGTCGAGGTCGTCACCGGCGACATCACCGACGCCGACGATGTCCTCCGGGCCGCCAGCGGCAGTGACGCCGCCATCCACTGCGCCGCCCTGCTGGGCGGCGCCACCCAGGACCTCGACGCCTTTCGGGCCGTCAACGAGGACGGGACCAGGCACGTCCTCGATGCCGGACTGGCCCTCGGTATGCGGCGGGTGGTGGCTGTCAGCACCGGCACGTTCTTCGACACCTCCCAGGGGTTGGAACGGGAGGACGCGCCGGTGTCGGAGCATCCCAGTTCGGATCCGTACACCCTCACCAAGATGGCCGCCTTCCAAGAGGCCATGGCGCGCGCCGCCGCCGGCCAGGACGTGGTGACCACGCATCCGGGTGCCATCTTCGGGCCGTCGCCGGTGGTGTCCAACGCACTCGGCCGGACCAGCTTCAACCGGGTTCTGCTGTCGGCACTGCGTCAGCGCATCCAGCAGTACCTCAAATTCCCCATCAGCTGGGTGTACGCCGATGACGTGGCCCTCGGCTGCCTCCTGGCCCTCGACCGGGGCGTTTCGGGCGAGCGCTACATGCTGGACGGTCGGCCCGAGGACGTCGTGAGCACGGCCGAAGCCTGCAGTCGGATCTGCGAACTGGCCGGCCTCGACCATCGGGTGGAGGACATCGAACCCTCGGACAATCCTGAGCTGGCCCGGGTCTTCGGCCCGACCTTGGTGGCCATCGCCACCAAAGCTGCGGCCGACCGGCCCGTTCGGCGCAGCCTGGCCGAGTCGAAGACGTACAAGCGGTTGGGCTACGACCCCATCACACTGGACGAGGGCCTGCGGCGGACGAGCGAATGGCTCCGGGCGCTGGGCAAGTTCGACTGACCGGCGACGTCCCCGGCCGGGGCACGGCGGCACCGGACCGTACCCGACCGGGCCGGAGTGCAGGGGATGCTCGGTACGGCCGGCGCCTCCACCGGCGCCGTCGGCCCTGGTTCAGGGAAAGTGGACCTGTTCGGCCTGAGCCAGCAGCGCGGCCCGGTCGGCACGCAGGAGGTAGCCATCGCCGATGGTCTTGTCCAAGCTGGCTTTGAAGGCCTTCAGGTAGCCGCTCGGATCGGTGTACAGACTGATCAGCGTGTCCTCGCCGAAGGGGGTGGTGGACCCGAACAGCGAGCAGAGCTCGTTGGCGCCGGTTGGTGGGGCGCCGCTGAGCGTCGACACAGGAACGTCGACGGCAGGGGTCCGAACCCCGCCGATCACGTTCCCGTAGGTGTCGAGGAGCAGGGTCGGGGGGTCGGAGCTGGCCAGACGAAAACGCGCCGGGGAAGGCGGTGGGGTGCCGTCGTCCAGCCACCGGTTGAAGGCGACGAATGCGGCCTGGACCACCTGATGTTGGGGACCGTCGTTGACAGGCGTGGTGCAGCCGAGGATCCCCGCTGCCGGTCCCAACTCGAAGGCGTCGGCATGGGAGGTTCCCGCCACCTCCCATGTCCGGATCCGATCGGTGTTCGGCTGTTGGGCCGCGGCGTAGCCCAACGTGATGAGATCGGTCTGCGTCTCGAACATGAAGACCGGCACCGTGAGGTCGGTCCGGATCCACAGATTCGAAGGACCCTGCTTCGACGTCAACCCCGAACCGTCGAGGGGAGCACCGCTCCCGCCCCGGCTGTGGATGAAGATTCCGTCGAAGGCGTGTGTCACCGGCTGGAGGGCATCGGCGAAGGTCGTGAGGTAGTAGGCCGACTGCGACTCGCCGACAGCGATCACCCGCGTGGGATCCAGGCCGCCCAGCACGGGACGCGGGTGACTCCGAAGGGCCTTGCCGATCTGGGCGAACATGTCCAGGCTGTAGGCATCACCAGGGTGGTGGAGTGTTCCGTACCGGGCCGGCTCGGAGGCGATCAGGCCGCCACCTCCACCGGCCACCGGAGATCCGAGGAGCGGTGTCCCGCCGTTCACGGCCTGGGCCTGGGCCGACACGGCGACGTAGGCATAGCCCTGCCTCATCAGGTCGGGGTTGAGGTAGTCCCAGTCGGGCGCCGACTCGCCGGCCGAGACATTCATCCACTCGACGACCACCGTGCCGTTGAACCGCGCCGGGTCGGTCGGACGGCGCACCAGGATCCTCGTGCGGTACGGGGCCGTCGACGTCGGGGCGATGACCCACCTGCCGTCACTCGGCGACGACGTCGCGGTAAAGGCGGCCGCTGTGCCCGATGCGAAGAACTCCTGCTCGACGTAGCCGTTGGCGGCCAGATTCGTGGGGTTGGCCGTCAGGGGCTCGATGACGTGTCCGACCGTGATGGGGCCGGTCAGTCTGGCCTCGGCCCGATAGGTCGCCTTGGCGTTGATGGTTTTGCCGGTCGCACCGGTGGTGGCGGCCCCGCCCGGGATCGACCACAGCGCCACCAGGAGCACGACGACCAGAACGAGACCAGCCGACAGCCCGGACCGACTCCGCCCCCAAGGGATCCTGTTCCTCACGTCACGCACGGTAGCGCCTCTCCCTGCATCCGCGTCGGAGCGCGGTGTTCCGACCGGAACCGCCATCGGATGGCGGGCCGGCGCCCCCGGGGGCCACCTCCAGCCCCACGTCGGACCGGTATGGGCCGTCGAGCCCGCCAGTGGTCGACCGGTGCCGGTCCCAACGGTCAACGAACCTGACCGGAGCGGCCCTTACACTGCGGTGGCTCTGCGCCGCGCCGACACCTAGGGAGGACCATGACCGCTTCGCTCGTGTTCTACGGAATCCTCGGTCTCGCCAGCACCGTCTTCGCCTTCGTCGCCAATCGGCGTCTCTTCGCCCGCGGAGGGGTCGGACGCTCGACGGTTCTGGAGGGCCTGTACTTCTTCGTCGGGGTGGCCTCGTTGATGCTGGGTTGGTACTTCAACATCCGCTACGTCCACCTCTACGGTCACAGGGCCAGCTATGTCGACTACACCAAGTCGCTCTTCTCCAACTGGGCGGCGGACTCGGCTGCTCAGGACTACATCATCGTCAACGTGGTTTTGTTGCCGCTGTGGACCATCGTCGACGGTCGGAGACGAGGACTGCGGGCGCCGTGGATCTTCTTTGTGATGAGCCTCTTCACCAGTCTGGCCTTTGCCACGGCGTTCTATCTGGCCTTCGTCGAACGACAGATCCGGCTCAACCGTGACGTCGCAGTGGACGAGGGCGCGGGGTACGCACCGTTGCAGCCGCAACCGAAGCCCTGACACGGCCCGAGCCAATGGTCAGGCCGCGGTGGCGGCGCTGAGCCGCGGTACTCAGGCGGTGAGGCGAATGAGCGAGCTGTGCCACAGAGTCGTCAGATCTTCCTCGACGATCGTGAATCCCGCTTCGGTGACCATGGTGCGCATCGATTGCGGCGTGGTCTCGACGAACGTCGGATTCTTGCGCGCCATGATCTTCTCTTTGTCGGAATAGTGGATCACCACGTTACCGCCGGGTTTGAGGATCTCCCGGATGTTCTTCAGATATGCCTCGATCAACGGTGGCTCGAGGTGGACGAAGGTTCCGAAGCTGAACACGAAGTCGATGCCGTGAACCGGCACACCCGGAAAATCGGTTCCCGAGTTCCGGACGAAGACGACATTGGGCTTGTCGAAGTTCTTCTTGAGCTGTTCGAGCAACTCGGGGTAGTAGTCCACGGCATACAACTGACCGAAGCCGAGGAGGTACTGGGTCCAGCGGCCCCCGCCCGGTCCGATCTCGACGGCCTTGTGATCACGGTCGACGTAGGGGAGGACCCAGTGGCTGCGAACGAATCGCAATGGTGCCTCGGTATCGGGATCACCCCAGGCCATCCCGTAGATGTTGTTGCCGTTGAACTCCCGTCGGACACTCCGATAGAGGCGACGGGGCAGAGAGTTCTGGTGCTTGAACTCGTCAAGCATGTCCGTGTGCAACGAAGTGTCAAGGCCGGGCATTGACGTTCCTCCTTGACGAGTGACGGATCGCATTCCGCCCGAAACTCGGATAGCCCCCTATCGATGCGTCGACTATATCCTTTTGCCCAGTGTCCGAGGGAGTGGCGTGATGGAGATCGGTGTCTACAGCTTCGGTCACCGGGCCCGGCGGCTCGACGGATCTCTGGCGTCCACGGCACAATCCATCACCGACCTGATGGAAGGGGTCCGCCTGGCGGACCAGGTGGGCCTCGACTTCTTCGGGTTCGGCGAACACCACACCGCCTCCATGCCGGTATCGGCGCCGGTCACGCTGCTGGCCGCCGCGGGCGCCGCCACGTCGGGGATCCGGCTGGGCAGCACCGTCTCCGTACTCGGCACCGACGATCCAGTGCGCGTCTATCAGCAGGCCGCCATGGCATGGGCCGTCTCCGGAGGGCGGGTCGACCTCACCGTCGGACGGGGCTCCTCGACTGATTCGTTTCCGTTGTTCGGCTTCGACGTGGCCGACTACGACCGGCTCTTCGCCGAGAAGCTCGATCTGCTGCTGGCCGTCAACGCCGAAGAACGCGTCACCTGGAGCGGCACCACCCGGCCTTCATTGCACGATGCCCTGGTGGTGCCCCGGGTCGAGGGTGGCCTCAAGATCTGGCTCGGTACCGGGGGCAATCCGGGGTCGTGTGTGCGGGCAGGCCTCCTCGGTCTCCCGCTGGCTTTCGGCATCCTCAGCGGCTCGACGGAGGACTGGGTACAGCGTGCCGAGCTCTACCGCGAAGCTGCCCAGCAGTCGGGCCACGGTCCGGATGGACTCGAGATCGCCGTGGCCAGCCATGGATTCGTGGCAGCCGACGGTGCCGAGGCCAAGGCCAGGTACTTCGAATTCGAGACCGAGGCGTTCGCCGCCTACGCCGCCGAGCACGGGAGTCCCGGCGGGCGCGACCGAAGTCGTTCCGCCTATGAGCTCGACGCCGCGCCCGGCGGGATGGTCTTCGCCGGGGGACCCGAGGAGATCGCCGACCGCTTGGTCACCTTCCACCGCCACCTAGGGCACCAGCGGCATGTTCTCCAGATGGACCTGGGCCCTATCTCCCAGGGCGAATGGCTGGAGGCCATCGAGTTGCTCGGCACCAGGGTCGCCCCACGGGTGCGGGCCGAAACCGCCGATAGAGCGAGGCAGGCGGCCAGTTAGCCGTCGACGATACCGTCACCACCGGTTGGCATGGCGCCGTGCCCCCCATCGGTCAGGTGGCGCCTCTCGGTCGCTGCCGCTGGGTCGTGCCCGTGGTCCCCCGGAACGCCTCCAGATGGTTGGATGTCCGGACGGGCGATGGCCAGGTAGAGGACGAGTAGGGCCACGGCCACAGTAAAAACCGCTGCCGTCTGACCGTCTCCGAATCCGATCCCGCTCAGGTACGGGGGCTTGCTGATGTAGTCGGCGAACGAGGCCCCGAGTGGCCGGGTCACCACATACGCGCACCAGAAGGCGGCCACCGCGTTCATGTTGAACTGCCACCAGGCCAGGGCCGGCATCAGAATCACGACGCCGAAGAGGATGCCCGACGCCAGGTAGCCCAGCCCCAGGGCCGTGGCCGTGAAGTCCCCGAGCGCGGTGCCCAGGGCGAAGGTGGCGAACACCGTGGCCCAGTAGAAGCACTCCCGTCGCTGCGTGGTGATGCTGTGGATGGACAGCGTCCCCTCCACGCGATACCACACGATGAAGATGGCCCCCAGTATGACCGCCCACAGAATGGTCGTGCCGGCGTAGGGAATGTGGACGTCGAGATGGAGGAAGTCGGCCACGCCGGTACCGAAGATGGCGATGGCATAGGCGAAGAACCAGTAGGCAACGGCCCGATACCGTCGTGTCCCGAACTGCATCACGAAGCCGATGACGAACAGGCCGACCTCGGTCCCTCCGCCACCGATGTTTCCCCACGTCTTCAGATAGTCCGAGGTGGCTTCGCCGCCGGCGGTGGTGAGAATCTTGACCACCCAGAAGAGGAAGATGATCTCGGGAACCTTGGACGCCAGCGGGTCCCGGAAGAGTCGCTTGATGAGGGTTGTCACGGATTCACCCCTTCTCCTCGGCCATGTGCCCACCACCGGTGATGGCGCAGCGCTTGGAGGCGCGCTCCCCCACCACCGGGTCGCAGCGGTCACGGCCATACCCGGGCGCCCCGCCAGCCTGATAGTAGAGCCAACCCCCCGAGCACCGGGGCATGCCGACACGGGGTGTCGGCGATCATCGGGGCGCGTGACAGAAGTGGTGTCGGGGATCGGATCATCGCCAGCACCCCGATACCGATATCCTGCGCTCCCATGACCGCCGCCGCCGACCACATCCCTTCGGCCAAGGGTGCCCTCACCCCACGGGACGTGGACTTCCCCCGTTGGTACCAGGAGGTCGTGGCCCGCGCTGAGCTGGCCGAGAACGGCCCGGTCCGGGGCACCATGGTCATCCGGCCGTGGGGATACGCCATATGGGAACGGCTGCAGGCGGCCCTCGACGCCCGGATCAAGGAGGCCGGAGCCGAGAACGCCTACTTCCCCCTCTTCATCCCCGAGTCCTACCTCCGCCTGGAGGCCGACCATGTGGAGGGGTTCAGCCCCGAGCTGGCCGTGGTCACCCATGCAGGCGGCCGCGAGCTGGAGGAGCCGGTGGTGGTACGCCCCACCAGCGAGACCGTCATCAACAGCTTCTTCGCCAAGTGGGTGCAAAGCTACCGGGACCTCCCGCTGCTGATCAATCAGTGGGCCAACGTGGTCCGGTGGGAGCTCCGGCCCCGCCTCTTTCTCCGCACCAGCGAGTTCCTGTGGCAGGAGGGCCACACCGCTCATGCCACCGAAGCCGATGCCCGGGCCTACGCCCTCCGCATCCTCGCCGACGTCTACGTCGAGACCATGGTCGAGGTAGCAGGCATCCCCATCCTCACCGGGGAGAAGACCGCCCGGGAGCGGTTCGCCGGGGCCATCCGGACGTGGACCTGCGAGGGAATGATGGGCGACGGCAAGGCCCTTCAGATGGGGACGAGTCACGAGCTGGGCCAGAACTTCGCCCGGGCCTTTGATATCCAGTTCGCCAGCGAGGCCGGCGGAGCCAGGGAGTACGTCTGGCAGACCTCGTGGGGGGTCTCGACCCGGTTGATCGGGGCGCTGATCATGGCGCACGGGGACGATGCCGGGCTTCGGCTGCCACCACTCCTGGCGCCGGTCGAGGTGGTGGTCCTGCTGGTCCGCGAGGACCCCGCGGCCCGCACCGCGGCCGAGTCAGTGGTGGCGGCGCTCGTCACCGCAGGTCATCGGGTCCGCCTCGACGACCGGGTCGACACCTCGTTCGGACGGCGCTCGGTCGACTGGGAGCTGAAAGGGGTGCCGGCGCGGGTCGAGATCGGCCCCCGTGACCTGGCCGAGGGGAACGTGACCGTGGTCACCCGTCATACCCGTTCCAAGGCCACAGTGCCGCTGCCGACGGCCGCGGCCGAGGTGGCATCGGTCCTGGCCCGGACCGGCGATGAGCTACGGGAGGAGGCGTTGGCCTTCCGCCGGTCGCGGACCGTCGAGGTGTCGTCGGTGGCCGAGGCGGTGGACGCGGCGGGGACCGGGTTCGCCCGCATCCCCTGGAGCGTCCTGGGCGAGGCGGGCGAGGTGGAGCTGGCCGCCGAGTCGGTCAGCGTGCGCTGTCTGCGACCAGCCGGGTCGCGAGACGAGGCGATCGGAGAGGTGGGCCCCGGAGAGGCGGCCGACGAGGCCTCCCTGGTGGCCGTGGTGGCCCGGTCCTACTGATCCGGGTCGGATCGTCGCCCGGCGGACATGTTGCAGAACTCGTCGAACATCACTTCAGTCCCAGTCCGACCGAGGAGGCCGACAAGGGTGTACAGGTATCATCAGTCGCTGATCCGGATGGGAACAGCATCACCTTCATCGGCAACTTCCGCGAGGTGTACTGAATCGGCCATTTACTCGTTCGCCGTGATGGAGACCGTCCAGCGGTCCGGGTCGTCGAGCGGTGGCCGCGGCCATTTCTGCCGACGGAGATGAGCGGTAGGGATGGCAAACCACCGCTTCGGCAAGCTGGCCGATGTCTGGAAGCATCTTCCACTTACCGAGATCGTGCACCTCGAGCAGCCCGGCGCCTACTGGGAGAGCCACGCCGGAAGCGCCCTGTACCCGATGGTCGACGATCCCGAACGTATCTTCGGCGCTCAGCGCTTTCTCAGGGTCTCCGCCGACTATCCGACCCTGCACAACGCTCACTATCGGCAACAGCTTCTTCGCCATGCAACTGCGGAGGGCACCCTGACGTCGTATCCGGGATCACCGATGCCGGCAATGTCCGAACTCGGGGCTGGACACCGCATCCTCTTCTGCGATGTAGACCCGGCCAGCGTGGCCAGTGTTGACGAAGCGGCGAGAGCGCTCCGTTTGGGTTCTTCGGTGACCGCGGTGGTGGCCGACGGAATGGCGGCCCTTCGCCCGGAGTCGAGGCTGGCCGGAGGCGCTGTGAGCGTGGTGGCGCATATCGATCGCGGTGTTGGCCTGGTCTACTGGTACGGCCACAGCGTTCCGGAAGAGCGAGCATGGGCCTTCGAAGAGCTGGCTCGACGCTGCCCTTCCGCCATCCTCTGGTGCGGCCACGTCCTGGTGGCATTACAAGAGGGACACCCGGTCCGGGGGGATCTGGGGACGGCGACGACCTCGGGCACCGGATTCGGAATCGTCGGCGCCAATCTTCAGGCCGAAACGTTGCGCACCTGTGAACGGTTGGGTCAGGAGTTGGCGCTGGCTTACGACGGTGCCGGGTTGCCCGGCGGTGGCCAGGGTCGCCTCGACTTCCAGCTCTCATAGATCCATCGCGTCAGGCGGCAAACTCGCGCTGAGGCAGGCGCATGCGTTCCCCCTGTTCCTGTGCCAACTCCCAGGTGTTCATTGCCCCTCACGTCGAGACCGAAACCTACGGATTGGTTACCCGCTGTGGCCGGTACGACCGATCCATGGATCAGGGCCCCTCGCCCCCTGAGGTAATGCAGGAGCGAGGGTCCCAGGGCGTGAGCGGCTCGTCGTCCGAGGTGGGCGCACTGAACGCTTCGTCGGAGGGCGGGGTGGTCGTGGTCGTGGTCGGCGTCGACGTGGGGACTGACGTGGAGACCACGGGGGCCGTCGACGAGGGAGCCGTCGGTGCAGTGGGCGGGTTGACACTCAACTGTGAGCCTGTGGTGACCGTCACGTCGGCCCCATCCGTGGTCGGTCCATATGCCAGGGTGACGGCACCGGAGATGGAGTCGGCCACTGCTTGGGCCGCGGCCAGGTCGACCGGGTTCCTTTGCGAGTATGTCACCAGGGTCTCCGATTGGGACGCAACCGAAGGCGTGTACCCGGTGCCGACCACGTCGAAACCGAGCTGCTCCAGATCCGTGGAGGTCGTGGTGGCCTGGTTGTAGGTACCGGTGCCGTCCAGTACCGACACCGTGACGGAACTGGGAGCGGGTAGTGGACCACCGTCGATGGTGTCGGACATCGCTGGGACTCCGAGGAACTGGTCGATGGTCTGCTGGTCTTCTGGCTGTATCGGGAATTCGATGTCTCCGTAGTTGCTGCCCTTGTAGTAGTAGTTCCCGTACTGGTCCACTTGGACGGGAAGGGTCAACTGGGGAGCGTTCTCGATGCTGACGCCGTGGTAGGTCAGTACCAGGTTGACCATGTCCGAGAGAGAAGCCGTTGTCGACCACGAGCTGACCCACCACCCCGGCAAGAAGCTGCTCGTCGGTGATGGGGTTGCCGAGTCCCCGTTTGGAGACCGCCGTAGCCAGGACTCTCAGGAACTCGTGGTCCCGTTGGATACGGGCGAGGTCACTTTGCGCCTCCTGGGGCCAGTCGTGCGGATCCGGGTCGGTGTCGCCGGGGGGCTGGTACTGCAGATGGCGGGCCCGGACGACTTGGAGTGCCTGGAATCCATTCAGATACTTGCACCCTGTCGTGGGTTGATCGAGGTCGGAGTAGGCATCGAAGACAGGCTCGGGGAAGTACATGTAGATACCGCCGAGGTCGTTGACCACATTTCCGAAGCTGTCGAAGTTCAGCTCCACGAAGTGCTGGATGGGGATGCCGAAATCCTCCTCTATGGCTGCCACCAACTGGGTCGGTCCCTCGTACAACGCGGCGTCGATCTTGTAAGCGCCTTCGACACGTGCATTGGGCACGAAGAGATCCCGTGGGATCGACAGGATGGAGACACTTGGCACCGCCGGGTCGAGATGGAGAATCATCACCACGTCACTGTTGACACCGTCCACCCCCTGCGAGCACAGTCCATACACGGTGGCCTGGACGGCCAGAGCGCACCTCGACGTGGAGCCGACCAGCAAGATGTTCTCCGTGCCCTCGTCGGCTCCCTTGGTGGGTGCAACGACGAGGCCCTTCACATCGATGCGGGTCACCTTGTGATTCAGGTACCACGCGTAACCGGCCCCACCGGCGGTCAGTGCCACCAACAGGGCGACCAGCACGATGAGCACGCGCAACAAGGTGTCCAGGCGTCGCCTCTTGTCTGCCTGGCCCCTCCGCGTCTGTTCCCACGGCGTGAGTGGGCCGAACCTCTCCTGCGATCCGACGATCCGTCGTTGGGTGCCGAACCGGCCATTGGCGGCAAAACTACTCGTGGAGGGGTGCCAACGGTGGTCACGGTTGCCGATCTGACGGCTTGGACGATCGGCTCTCCCGTCGGCCGGTCCGCTCAGACTGCGCTTGCGCTGACCGGCCGAACGTACGACATCATGGCAACCAGGTACGAGGACACAAAGGAGCATCCCCATGACCGACCACGACGCGTTGATCTACGAGTACGTGCCCCACGACCGGACCAAGGCGAAGATAGGCGAGGCGGTACGGGGACCGGTGAAGGTGGTGGAACAGTTCCCTCACGACAATGGAACCGCACGGTTCAATGCCTGGCTGGCCGTGCGGGTGACCAAAGGCGTCGGGACGATGTGGTGCGCCTATGCCTTTGCCGCTCTGGCTTGCGTGGGCCTGCCCTCAGCTCTCCGGTCGCACAGCCCGGTGATCCTCGTCTCATGGATCTCCCAGACCTTCCTCCAACTCGTGCTGCTGTCGGTCATCATCGTGGGCCAGAATGTGTTGGCCGCAGCGGCGGACAAGCGGTCCGAGGCGACCTCAGAAGATGCCGACGCGGTGTTGCACGAATCGGTCAAGCTCCAGGACCACCTGCAGGCCCAGGACCAGCTACTCCGTGAGTTGATGGAGAAGGTATCCCTG
Organism: uncultured Acidimicrobiaceae bacterium; assembly: GCA_963700235.1. Lineage (GTDB taxonomy): Bacteria > Actinomycetota > Acidimicrobiia > Acidimicrobiales > RAAP-2 > Bog-756. Next base: position 917,574 of record CAVOWT010000003.1, on the reverse strand, counting down.
GTCGAAGAGAGCATCGTCTCCTGACGTCGTGGCCTGATCCGACTCCATCCACCAGGAAATCTTCCGGTCGCAAGGCCGGCAGTCACATTCTGGCGGTGCCCTGCGTCAATAGGGTGTGACTACGATGCAAATCTCAGAGTTCGACGCCGAGCGGCCGCGCTTGACCGCAATCGCCATCCGGATACTCGGGTCGGAGGCCGATGCCGACGACGTCCTTCAGGAGGCCTGGCTTCGGCTGTCCCGCACCGACGCCATCGATGACCTGCCGGCCTGGCTCACAACCGTTGTGACGCGGCTCTGCCTCGACCAGCTCCGAAAGCGGCGTACCCGGTCGGTGATCGAAGCGGCAGTGCCCGACGACCATGCTCCGGTTGACCCTGAGGCCGACGCGTTGCTCGCCGAGATGACGGGCGACGCCATGCAGGTCGTCCTCGATGCCCTGGCACCGGCCGAACGGGCTGCGTTCGTCCTGCACGATGTGTTCGGTTACCCCTTCGACGAGGTCAGCGCGGTCATGGGTCGCTCGAGTACCGCGGTACGCCAGTTGGCGAGCCGGGCGCGACGCAAGGTGCAGGGCCTGCCGGAGCGGGCCGGGTCCCAGACGGTGAGGGTCGAGAACCGGCGGGTCGTCGACGCCTTCCTCACCGCTGCCCGCGGCGGAGAGCTCTCCGCCTTGTTGGCGCTACTGGCGCCCGACGCCGTCATGCGAGCCGACCAGGTCGGGCAATCGATGGGCTCGGAATCCGTGTACGAGGGGGCGGCCGCCGTAGCTGCTCGCTTCAACGGCACCCGGGGGGCGGCGCCGGTCACCATCGATGGTGACCTGGGTGCGGCTTGGATCCAGGCCGGGACGACCAAGGCGGCATTCGTATTCCATCTCGAGGCAGGCATGGTGCACGAGGTCGAGCTGATCGCCGACCCGGACGTGCTGGCCACCATGGACATCGTCCGCGTACGGGCCAGGTCGAGAGGTTGACAGGTGGCGATGGCAGTTTCCGTATCACAGTCAGACAGAGCCGAAAGGAATCGAGGATCATGAAGACAATGACGTGTCAGCAACTTGGTGGCCCGTGCGGCTCTCCGCATCAGGGCACGACTGCAGACGAGGTCATCAAGGCACAAGATCGACATCTCAGAGAGATGGTCGCAAACGGTGACGTGACGCACGAAGCAGCCCTAAAGGATATGAAGGGCCGCTGGAAGAACCCCATCAAGGGTATGGGTTGGTATCGGCAAGCCAAGCGTGATTTCGCCGCCCTTCCCGAAGGCTGACGGGAGCTCGTGGGTCGCACCTCTCCCCCGCCGCTCGAGTCCCTGATGTTCAGGTGTGGGCTCGCCGCTGGCCAGTACCCACTTTTGTCTGGCGGTCGAGCCCCCGGGGCACAGGAGCAGGGATTGATCGAGCACTAGGAGCAAAAGTGACTCCGGTCTCAGCGAACGCAAGCGTGCTTATCATCGGCTCCTCTCGAGGCCTGGGCTATGCCATCGCCGCCGAGTACGTCGACCGGGGATCCCGTGTGGTGGCTACCGTCCGCAGCCCTGCCCGCACCATGTTGCACGAGCTACAGGACACCGCTGGTGGGCGACTGGAGATCGAACACGTCGACATCAACGCACCGGAGCAGGTCCAAGTCCTCCGTCACCGGCTCGGCCAACGTCGGTTCGATCTCCTCTTCGTCAACGCCGGCGTCACCAGCCGCCCCGACGTGACCACGCTGGACGTCACAACCGAAGAGTTCACCCGACTGATGGTCACCAATGCGCTGAGCCCGATGCGGGTCATCGAAACGCTGGGCGAACTCGTCGACCCGAACGGCACCATCGCCATCATGTCCTCTGGTCAGGGCAGCATCGCCAACAACGAACGCGGTGGGTTCGAGATCTACCGGGCCAGCAAGTCCGCGCTCAACCAGCTCATGCGCAGCTACGCCGCCCGTCACGACAGCGACCGAACGCTGCTCCTCATGGCACCCGGCTGGGTCAAGACCGAGCTCGGCGGCCCAGACGCTCGCCTGACCATCGAAGAGAGCATCCCCAACCTCGTCACGACCATGGACGCCCAGCGCGGCCACTCGGGCCTGCAATTCCTCGACTATCTCGGTCGGACCGTCGCATGGTGAGCAACCCGGTCGCCTGAGTCGTCAATCCACGGTTGACGACTCAGGATTGTCAATGTAGGGTTGACGCATGACTCCCTCGCCCACATTGCAGGCACTTATCGACGGGGTGAAGGCCGATGCCCCCGGTGACGAGGCCCTCGTCCAGCTGTCCCAGGCCTCGAAGACCGTCAGCGATCTCGAACAGGTCAGCGACGCCCTGGTCGGTCATTTCGTCGACCAGTGTCGGCGGAACGGACATTCGTGGTCAGAGATCAGCAAGTCCCTCGGCGTCAGCAAGCAGGCAGCCCACAAGCGGTTCACCCTCGAAGACCCCACATTCAAGCGGTTCACGGACCGAGCACGAATGGTCCTCAGTCGATGCCAGACAGAAGCTCACCGACTGGGGCACGGATTCGTGGGAACCGAGCACATCCTTCTGGCTCTGTTCGAAGTCCCCGAAGGCCTGGCCCACAGGGTCCTCGACGAGATGGGCATCGCCAAGCCCATGGTCGACAAGAGAGTCGGCGAGCTGATCAAGCAATCGACCGACTTCGACGAAGGAAAGCTGCCCTTCACCCCGAGGGCGAAGGCGGCGCTCAAGAGCGCCGCCGACGCGGCACTGCAACTGGGCCACAACTACATCGGGACGGAGCACCTTCTCCTCGGCCTGTTGGCCGATGAGAACTCGGTGGCGGCCAAGGTTCTCGAGGGTCTGGGGGCCAGCCATGACGTCGTCAGAGATCGAGTCCTCGAACTTCTGGCTGGCTACGGTGAGGATTGATCAGGCTCAGGATAGTGCCGACCGGAACCCACCGCGACGTGCCCCTGTTCCGCCCGGTGCGGGGACGCTCTCGGGGCGTCATGCGCTTGCCCGGCCGGTCGATGTCGGCCCGGATGTCCACCGGTCGTTCCCGAGGCCGATGAGATCATGACCGGACTGACCGATCAGCCAGAGCACGAAGGGGACCTGTCAGGGCATGGCCAGGCCTCGGGAACCGCGCCAGTTGACCGAGGCGACGCTGAGTGGGACGAACGGTACGCAAGTGCCGAACAGGTGTGGAGCGGTGAGCCCAACTCCTCGCTCGTTTCCGAAGTGGAGCACCTCGAACCTGGTACCGCGCTCGACGTGGGCTGCGGCGAGGGAGCCGACGCCATGTGGTTGGGCGGCCGAGGCTGGCGGGTCACCGCCATCGACGTGTCCGACGTTGCACTGCAACGCGCGGCAAGGGCCGCTCGGCAGTCCTGTGTCCACGTGCACTGGGTGCATGCCGGCCTGCTGGATGCGTCGCTACCCCCCGCTGGGTTCGACCTCGTGTCGGCCCACTACGCCGCCCTGCTCCACACTCCGGCCCACGATGCCGAACGCCGGCTGCTGGCCGCTGTGGCCCCTGGCGGCCACCTCCTCGTGGTGCACCACGCCGATGTCGATACCGAAGAGGCCAAGGCCCACGGATTCGATCCGGCCGACTACGTGTCACCTGGTGACGTAGCCTCGTTTCTGGACGACAGCTGGCAGGTGACGTTCGATGAGCGGAGGCCTCGCCGCGTACACGCCGGCGCCGGGGCCGGTCACTCGCACGACGTCGTTCTTCACGCCCGACGCCTGTCGTAGCCACCCACGGTGACCCCCGACCCGGGTTCGATCCGCCGCTCATCCGCGGCGGGACCGGACTCCTTCACTCGGTTCGCAACAGCTGCCCCACCGACCTTCGGCGCGCAGAGTTCACTGCCGGCAGGACCGCCAGCGCATTGGCGACCACGAGCACGCCTATCGCCAAGGCAGCGATGGTCAGCCCTGGTACGGCGGCGACGGGGACGACACCGAGGTTGGTGGCAAAGACATTCCAGACCACCCGTCCGACCACGATGCCGAGCGGGATGCCGACGATGATGCCCACAAGGGCGACCGTCGTAGCTTGCCAGAGTACGGTCGCTCCGACCTGGACGCTCACGAAGCCGAGCGCCTTGAGCAGTCCCATCTCCCGGCGACGCCGGATCACGCTGACCACGAGCAGATGGAGCAGCGTGGCCACACCGAACACCGCCAGAACAAACCCGAGGATGAGCGGGAAGTTCACCGCCTCCCCGAAGTTGATCAACGCGGTAGGGACGGTCGGCCGGGTCGCACTGTCTTGAGCCACGTAGCGGGCAATGTCGGCTTGGCCCTTCGGACCCGAAACCGCCCTGGCCAGGACGACGAAGTCCTGAGTGGCCGCGAATTCCTGTCGGCACCTGTTCGCTTCACGTCCGGGCGGACACACCGCGTTCAGGTAGCCGGCCATGGTGAAGGCCGAACCGGTGCCGAGTCCTCCGCCTCCGGCGTCGCTGGGAAACGACGCCGTCCCGACGACGCGGAAGGGCACGGTACGGGATCCTCCGGCCGGCAGTTGCACGGTCACCCCGAGGACCGACCCCACATGGGCCCCGACCTGGTGCAGAGTCGTAATTCCGAGCGTCATGTCGTCGTCACCAGTGGGGAGCCGGCCATCCACCGTCGACAGGAGCATCGGTCCTCGCACAGCCTTCCCGGCAATGGCCAAGACGGCATGCCCATTGATCGTCACCTCGTTGGTGGCGGCCACCATGATGGCGGTGATGGAGTGGTCGTGGTCCAAGCTGGACACCCAGGAGGTGGGGTTGCCCGGGCCCCCGTTCGAGGTCGAGAACGACAACTGGTAGTTGCTGCCGTAGAGCGCGGGGGAACTGGTGAGGTGCGTCAAGCTGTCGGCGAACACGACCGTTGCGCACAGGGCCATGACGGCCAGGGCCGACCCGAAGAGCGCCGTTCCCACGGGAATGGAGGCAACGCCACGTCCGCGCTCCAGGGCATGACGGACACCGATCACCGCGCTGGGCGGTGCCCCCGAACCGGCCACCTTGGCCACGATGGAGGAGGGGCGTGCTTCGGATGCCCCTCCTCCGCCGAGCCGTATACGCGAGGCGCGCACCCCCGGCCAGATTCCAAGGAGCAGGACTACGACAACCGTTGCCAACGCTCCTAGGAGGAGGATCAGCGGATCGAAGGCGAGACCGGTCGATGGCTCGGCCAGGCGCGCCTCGCCCACCGGAGTCAGGGGGGACAGGGCAAAGGCGACGATGACGGCACCGGCCGATCCGACCAGTGCCACTAGGAGGTTCCGCGTCATGCCGAGTCTCACCAGGTCGCGCCTGGGCAGGCCCAACGACACCAACGAGGGATACTCCTCACTCTCGACGATGCTCTGTCGACCGAGCGCCTGGCCGATGACAGCGAGTCCGACCAGTGCGGCCAGGAGGGCGAGGACCCACCAACCAACGGCCTGGGGGTGGATCGATGCCTCCACTGCCGCCGCGGCCACGGCCTGATTCGAGACATAGTCGAGGTGAAGGGAGCCTGCGGCGGCACCGAACTGGGGGAGGCTGGACGTCCCGTGACGAAGCCGCACCAGGTAGACGGAAGCGTGCGGTACTCCCCTGTTGACAACGTCTGCGAAGGCCGGCGTTGTGAAGAGGTCGTATTCGGGTGTCGTCCCGGAGGGGAACTCCATTTCGGCGGCACCGATTCCCACGACATGCAAGAACACCGTCGGCCCGGATGGCGCCACAGTGGCGCCGCTACCCAGTGCCGACAATTGCGAGGATGCATACAGTGGCGCTCGGATGATCGAACCGATGTGCACGCCGTAGTCCTGTTGGAACGTGAAGGAGGCCAGGACGTCATAGGGTGACGACTCGGCTGGCATGCTGCCGGAGACCAACTTCACTACCCGGCGTAACGCCGTGGGCGACAGCTCGTTGATGTAGAAGTTCGTCGGGTCGATGGCACGGGTGGTGCAGTCGCACGACGGTTGCCCGCTCGCAGGGCTCCTGATGGTCGTGACAGAAGAAACCCCCGGCAACCTGCCCAATCCCGCAACAGGAGTTTGGTTGTAGATGTAGACGTCATACCCGTGAGAAGCGACAAAACGCGGAAACGCTGTCGCCGTCCGGCGCCCGGAGGCCGCTGCAGCCAGAACCAGTCCGGCAATGAGGGCAATCAGGGCGACCAGGATCAGCCACGAGCGCCACCGACGGCGGAACTCCGCTCTCAAGATCATCCAGACCGCGTCCACGTGGACCTCCTCATCTCAGCATGTGGCATCAGGAGTTTGGAACCCAGGGGGGTAGCCTGCCTGGAGGGCACGTGGTAGCACGATCTTGAGCGAGGCGCCGCCGGTCTCGGAACCGGATGAGCGGGATAGACCCCCGTAGTCGGCAGTTCCAGTCGAGTGGTGCCTGGTTGGTCGTCTGCGCCGTGTATGCACAACGTTGCCTCAGGCATCTCCGTAGAGGACCGGCTTCGGCATCCTGGGTATCGTTGCGGAGCACTGGTTTACGACCGCCTACCTCCACGACCCCGAGCAGCTCAAAGTGGAGATCGAGAGCGTCGGCCTCCGGATAGTGGATCTGGTGGGAATCGAAGGCCTGGCCGGTTGGCTGGGCCATCTCCACGGCCAGTGGGACACCTCGGAGGGACGCGATGCCATTCTGTATTCGGCCCGAGCGATCGAACATGAACCCTCGGTCCTCGGGCTCAGCGGACATCTCCTAGCCGTGGCCCGAACACCGGACGCCGGCTCCCGTTCAGCCACCACGGTTCTAGGCTGAGACGATTAAGATTTTCAGCAACGGGATGCGCTGTCACTAGTAGAGGACATTGGGCTGGCTTGATACTCCGGTGGCCGGTCTAACTGACACTGAGATCCCCGCAGGTTGGGCTGCCAAGTCGATGCCCACATCGTAGGAGTCCTAGGAGAGTATGGAGCTGTCCGTGCCGGGTGGGGGGACGGCCTGGATCGATGAGGTAGGTGGCAGTGGTACGAACACCGGTCTGCGAACTGCTGGGGATCGAACAACCGATTGTCTTGGCCGCGATGGTGGCGGTGCCCGAGTTGGCGGCCGCAGTTTCGAATGCCGGTGGGCTCGGCATGGTGACGCTGACGTGGTCGGATCCGGTAGGAGACGTGGTTCGCGAAACGGCGGCGCTCACCGATCGACCCTTCTGCGGCAACCTGGTTCTCACCTCCGATCAGCACGGTCGCCTCGACGAAGTCCTCGAGGCCGGTTTGCGAATCGTGTCGCTGTTTTTGGGAGATCCCGCCGGCTACATCGAGCCGGTCCACGATGCGGGCGGACTCGTTCTGTGTACGGTTGGAAGCGCCGAGGAGGCACGGCGGGCGGTCGCCAGCGGAGTGGATGTCATCGTGGCGCAGGGTTGGGAAGCTGGGGGGCATGTGGGCGGTCAGATTGCGACGCTCCCCTTAGTGCCCGCGGTCGTGGATGCGGTAGCGCCGGTACCGGTGATCGCGGCTGGAGGCATCGGAGACGCTCGCGGCGTGGCCGCCGTCCTCGCCCTGGGTGCTCAGGCAGCGTGGGTGGGTACCCAGTTTCTGCTTGCCCGGGAGATGCCCATCCATCCGGAGTACCGCACCCGCCTGATCAACGCGGACGAGACCGATGCGGAGTGGTACCCCGACCTCTACGACGTCGACTGGCCGGACTCGCCCCACCGCGCGCTCCACAACTCGACGGCCGAGATGTGGGAGACCGCAGGCCGGCCGCCTCTGGAGAGTCGGCCCGGAGTGGGCGATGTGATCGCGCACTTCGCTTCGGGCGAAGCAATCGTCCGCTATGAGCCAGCACCACCGATGGTTGGCACCACCGGTGACATTGAAGCGCTGTCCATGTGGGCCGGACAATGCGTCGCTCTCGCCACGCAGCCACGACCAGCGGCGGAGATCGTGGCTGAACTCGTCTCGCGCTTATGAGGCAAGTCGGCGTGCCGGCGACGGCGACGATCAACGGCTTGAACGAGTCGTCGTTCCGTGGGTCGGCACGTCAATCTTCGGGGTCCTCCGCTGTTACCGTGATCGTGGCAGTGATCAAGAGCGACGTCCCGTCATCAAAGGTCAATTCGAGTTGTTCCGCCGGTTCGGTTCGAATGTGAACCTCAATTTCGTCGGGCAGGTCGGCCAGGTTGTACGAGACCGTCCCGACCTCGTACCAGTCCCAAGGGTCAGGTAGTTCTTTACGATCATCTGCGACCTCAGGATTCGTCGTGCGCTGACTCCTGAGTAGGCCCGTGTTGGTGAGGGGAGCCGCAGTCGAGTGGACGAAGCGTGTCTCGACATGCACGTTTCGACCACTCCGCTCGGCGAGCCATTGCCGAGCTTGGTCTTTTGGGTTCATCACGCCTACTTTCCACTTTTGGCTCTCATCATCCCTCCGTCTCGCACATAATGCATCCCCGAATCGGCTCGGGGACACTCCGAAGGAGAGGGGATTCTGTTCACGGACAGCCAGGGTGGACACCTGGGTTACAGCAATGCGTACAGCAACTGGCGCCGTTGCACCCGGGGGCCGGCAGGTGAAGGCGGGGGATGCCTGACCTGACATTCCGTGACTTGCGGGCACCGGCCGGCGCCGGCCTGGTGACCGCTGGCGCAGACGTGAAAACGGCGCAGGCACGTCTGGGACACGCCAACTCCGCAAACCGCATTGCAGCTCCCCGCAAAGGCACTGCCAGAGGCGGACCGACTGGCCGCAGGTGATGCGGGGGCGGTGCCGTGGGGTTAGGTGTGTGCCCTTCTGTGCCCTCGGGAGCATGTCGGACCGGTTCCCTGGGCTAACGATCCCGTCTGACCTGGTGGGCGCTAGAGGACTCGAACCTCCGACCTCAGCCGTGTGAAGGCTGCGCTCTAACCAACTGAGCTAAACGCCCAAAACAGCGGCCACAGTAGGTGCCTCGTGGCCGAGCAGACGGACATGGTAGCCCGGCGCGGCGGCCGGCGAGCCTACCGGGAGCCCGCCGGAGAGGTCGGGGTCGGCGGGAACGGGGCCAGGGCATCAAAGCCGATCGCCGCCTCGAGGGCCGCGGCCGATCGCAGTACCACCAGGTCGCCGTGTTGGGGTCCGACCATCTGGAGCCCCACCGGCAACCCCGATTCCGTGAGTCCGACGCAGACTGAAGCCGCCGGTGACCGGGTCATGTTGAACGGATAGGTGAACTTCACCCAGTTCACGTCGACGGCCCCGTTGATCAGCCCCGAGCCCTTCAAATTCCCGGGGAGGTGGAGCGGCCGCCACGGTCGGCGTCACCAGGAGCCGAACATCATGGAACAGGTCCACCAGTCGGAGATTGAGGTCGTGGCAGGCATCCTCGGCCTTCACGAGGTCGAGGGCACTCGTCCCCGCCGCGCCCTCGACCACCATGGCCAAGACCGGGTCGACCTGCTCCCATGCCGGAGTACCACGTACGCTCTCGATGGTGCGGAGGTTGTAGGCGCCTGAGAGCAGGAGCCACTCGTCGACGGGATCGTGGTCGAAGACCTCGGCCACCTCCACGATGTCGGCGCCGAGCGATGCCAGCACCTCCACCGCCCGTTGGCAGATGGCCCGCACTTCGTCATCGACCTCGGCGTATCCCAGCGTCGGTGACCATGCCACCTTGCTCGGAGGCCGTGGGTGCTCGAGGGCTGCCAACCACGACGCCTCGGGTCGGGGCAGCGAGCGAATATCGCTCGGATCGGGACCGACCACCGCCTCGAGGGCCGCCACCACGTCGGACAGACGACGTGCCATGGGCCCCTTCGTGGACAGATGATGCCAGTCGGGCGCGGTGGCACCACCACTGGGTACCCTGCCGAGCGACGGCTTCATGCACGACAGGCCGCAACACGACGACGGGATGCGGAGTGAGCCGCCACCGTCAGAGCCCGTGGCCATCGGCACCAACCCGGCGGCGATGGCTGCCGCACTCCCGCCCGAGGACCCGCCCGGGCTGTGATCGAGATTCCAGGGATTGAGCGTCGGCCCGAACAAGAGGTTGTCGGTATCCGCCTTCCAACCCAGTTCCGGGGTGTTCGTCTTCCCCACCACCACGCACCCGGCCGCCACCAGTCGGGCCACCAGTTCCGAGTCCCCCTCGGCCGCCGGCCCGCCGGACAGGGCCTTCGAACCCAGAGTGGTCATGTACCCGGATGCATCCTCGAGGTCCTTCACGCCCAGTGGGATGCCGGCCAGCGGCCCGGGGTCCGTACCGCCGGCCACCTGGGCGTCGATCTCGCCGGCCCGGCGACGGGCCCGGTCCTCGTCGACGGCGACGAAGGCGTTGAGCGTCGGGTTGTGGGCGACGATCTGTTCGAGGGCGTGATCGACCAGTTCACTGGCCGAGCGTTGGCCCTTCCGCACCTGATCGGCCAGACCGACCACAGTCTCGTTGCGAAAGTCCACGCCGTGGACGGTATCGGTCCCACCGTCCCCCCACAACCGTCGCTCCCCTTCCGGCTCCCCGTCTCGACAACCCCGACCGGAACCAACCAGTGTGGGGCACATGCCCGGGGACACCGTTGCCGGAGTCGCACTCGATCACGTGGCCCATGCCGTCCCCCGCTGGCAGGACGTCTGGGGTCGGTACGCGGTGGACTTCGGTGCGGAGTGGAGCTCGGGTGGGCCAGGGGCCGGCTTCGCTCCGGCCCAGCTGCAGTTCGCCAACGGTGCCCGGGTCGAGGTACTCATGCCTTACGACCCGCAGGTGAACGACTTCCTCGAGCGGTTCCTGACCCGTCACGGGCCCGGGCCCCACCATCTCACCTTCAAGGTTCCCCACCTTCCCACCGCCATCGACCAGGCCCGGCGGTCGGGCTTCGATCCCGTCGGCATCGACCTCAGCGACCCCGAGTGGATGGAGGCGTTCCTCCATCCGGCCCAGGCCACCGGAGTCGTCGTCCAGCTGGCCGAGGCGCCCAGCGCTTGGACCTCTCCCCCACCCGGTGACTTTCCGAGCGAACTGCGTCAACGAAAGGACGGGTCCGGTCCGGTCTCGGGTTCCGACCTCACCCGGGTGGTCCATGCCGTGGCCGATCTGGACCGCGCCAGTGCCCTGTTCGTCGACCTGTTGGGCGCCGAACCCGTCGACCGGGGCACCCGTCCCGATCACCGCTGGGTGGAACTCGACTGGGGTAGCCCCCTCCGCGTCCGGTTGATCTCGCCGAACGAGGCCTCACCCGACTCGGCGCTGACTTCGTGGCTGGGAAAGCGTCCGGGACGTGTCCATCATCTCGAGCTGGTGACCGAAGAACCCGAGGCTCTCGCCAATGCCCGCCCGGGGGACGCAGGCTTGCTCGGTCTCGATTCCCACGAAGACGGCACGTACTGGGTGATCCCGCCCGGGGACAACTCCGGGCTGGGCCTGGTCGTACTGCCCGCCTGACCGGCGGTCCCGCCGAGACGAACGGGCCGGGCGGAGAGCGTCCAGATCCGAGGTCGCCCCCGGGCTCGCTAGCCTTTGACCAATGGCGCCTGCCGACGACGACGAACTGGACGATGGACCGGACTCCGACTCCGACGAGTACTCCGACGAGTTCGAGGACTCCGAAGAGGACTTCGACGAGGACGGGGACTTCGACGAGGACGAGGCCGCGGAACCCGCTTCCGCCGGCTTGATCGAACGGGCCCGCGCCCTCATCCGGCCACCCGCTCGGGCGCCGTCCCCATCGACGACACCGACATCGCCCAAGCGTCAGGTCGACCGGTTGGACGACCGGGAGCGCCGGCTGTGCTTCGCCGCCTCCGGTGCTGCTGTCGTCATCGGAGTGATCATCTACGTGACCGAGCGGAGCAACCCGCACTTCCGTCTGGCCAAAGGCCAGCTCACGCCTCAGACCACCCTGGTGCTCGGAATCGTCTGTGGCGCCCTGCTTCTGGTCGCCACCCTCCTCGGCCGACGGGCGCCGGTGGGCTTCGTGGCCCTGTTCACCTTCCTGTTCCTCGGCACCCGCTACTTCGCCGGCGTACCCTTTCTGATTCTGGCCGTCTGGTTGCTGTACCGCTCGTACAAGTTCCAGAAGGAGGCGACGGCGAAGGCCAAAGCGGCCCGGGCCGGACGGGGCGAACCCTCGTCGGCCAGCTCCCGTGGCGCCGACCGGGCGACCACGACGCCGCCGCGGAAATCCAACACCAAGTCCCCGTCCCGCCCGAAGGGCCCGGCCCGGCCAGAAGCGAACAAGCGCTACACGCCCAAACGACCTCCGGTGCCGGCTCCCAAGCTGTCCCGTCGGGAGCGAAAGGCGGCCGAGGCCGCCGACTGAGGCCCGGCTACGCCGGCTCGGTGACCAGCGCCGAGTGGAGCAGCTCGAGGATCTCGGATCGGCGGCGCACCAGGGATCGGGCTGTCGGCTCCTCACCGAAGGCCCGCAGGACCTCCACCTCGGTCAGCATCCCGATGACCGTGGAGTAGATGGCCAACAGGAGCAGCCGAGGCTCGTGGCGGTGCATGTGACCGGCATCCATCTCCGCCTCGAGGAATTCCGAGGCCCGCCGGACCATGGGTTCCAGGGCTGTGACCAATCGGGTGGCGGCCGGATTGCCCAGGCGCCCCATCTCCCGGACCAGCCCGAGCAGTTCGGGCCGGCGGGCCGCCAGGCGGAACACCGATCGCACCACGGCCTCCACCCGGGACCAGCCCGTTCCGGCCACCGCCAACGAGTCCTCGAGGGCCGACGACAGCTCGATGGCGCTCCGGTCGATCACCGCCTCCAACAGCACTTCTTTGGAGGGGAACCAGTACAGAATGGTCTGCTTCCGGATCTCGAGCCCGGCCGCCAATGCGTCGAGCGACGAGGCCTCGTAGCCGCGGGTGGCAAAGGACGCCAGAGCGGCGTCGAGGATGCGCTCGGAGGTCGCACCGGCCTTCGGACCCCGCCCTCTTCGGGCCGTGACGGCGCGGGGACGACTCACGTCACGCCGGCCGGGGGGTCCGGCTCCGGTGCTCGACTCATTCACTTACCATATGGTAGACAGATCTGGTGACCAGTGTCCGCGAGACCCTCGCCGGCAAGCAGTTCTTCATCACCGGTGCGACCGGATTCCTCGGTACGGCGCTGGTGGAGCGGGTTCTCCGGAGCGTCCCGGACAGCCGGGTGGTTCTCCTGATCCGACCGGGTCGCCGCTCGACGGCGATGCAGCGGGCCACGAAGGAGATCCTGAAGAACGACTGCTTCGATCTCCTCCGGAGCCAGCTCGGCGCGCGCTTCGACGCCGAGGTGGCGGCCCGGGTGTCGGCCGTGGCGGGCGACGTCGCCACCGACGGCCTGGGACTCGACGAAGCCGGCCTGCAGCTCCTGTCCGAGTGCGACGTGGTGGTCCACTCCGCCGCCTCGGTGAGCTTCGACTCCCCACTCGACGCCGCCGTCGAGGTGAACCTGCTGGGTCCGTCGCGGGTCGCGGCCGCCATCGTGGACGCACGACGTCGTGCCGCCGATCAGGGCCGGACCGGCCCGGTCCATTTCATTCCGGTGTCCACCGCCTACGTGGCCGGCACCCACCAGGGGGAGGCCCGTGAGGAGCTGCTGGGCGGCAACCCCTTCAGTGTGGAGGTGGACTGGCGGAGCGAGGTCGCCGCGGCACGTCGCCAACGCGGCGACACCGACGCCGAGTCCCGGACCCCGGAGCGCCTGGCCCGCTTCGCCAAGGCGGCACGCGGTGAGATCGGTGGGGCCGGACTCCATCTGCTGGCCGAGCGAGCCGAGCGCCTGCGGGAGGAGTGGGTCAAAAAGCAGATGGTCGAGGTCGGCCAGGCCCGGGCCCAGTCCCTCGGATGGCCCGACGCCTACCCGTACACCAAGGCCCTGGGGGAGCGGGCCCTGGTCGGCCAGTTCGGCGACACCGTGCCCATGACCATCGTGCGTCCCTCGATCATCGAGTCGTCCCTGGCCGAACCGCGGCCCGGCTGGATCCGCGGCTTCCGGATGGCCGAACCGATCATCGTGTCCTACGCGCGGGGACTGCTCCGCGAGTTCCCCGGTGTCCCCGAAGGTGTGACCGACGTGATCCCGGTCGACCTGGTGGTGGCCACCATCATCGCCGTGGCCGGCGAGGCCCTCGAACAGGGTCTGGAGTCGTACCCCGGACCGACCGTGTACCACGTGGCCTCGGGCGTCCGAAACCCGCTCCGCTACGGCCGACTGGTCGAGCTGGTCCAGGCCTGGTTCATCGAGCATCCGCTCTACGACACCGACGGCCAGCCCATCGTGGTGCCGGCCTGGTCGTTCCCCGGCCGCGGCCGGGTGCAGCGCCAGCTGTCCCGGGCGTCCAAGGCCATGGACCTGGCCGAACGGGTGGTGGGCTCACTTCCGATACGCGGACGTCAGGCCGCCTGGATGGCATCGCTCGAGGAGCAGCACCTGCTGGCCGACCGGGCTCTGGGTTATGTCGAGCTCTACGGGGCCTACACCGAGACCGAGGCCCGCTACCGGGTCGACCGCCTCCTCGACCTGTGGGACCGGATGGAACCCGACGACCGGGACGCCTTCTGCCTCGATCCCGCCGTCGTGGACTGGGACGCCTACGTGCGCCAGATCCACCTGCCCTCCATCATCGAACACGCCCGCGTACGCACGTCCCCCGGACGATCGACCCAGCCCTCGCGGGCCGAACGTTCTCGCAAGGCCATCCTGTCTCCGGACCGTCACCTGGCCGCGTTCGACCTCGAGAACACCCTCATCGCCTCCAACGTGGTCGACTCCTATGCCTGGCTGGCCTCCCGCCACCTGGCACCGGCCGAACGGGCGGCGTTCGTGGCCGATCTGATGGCCGAGGCGCCGTCCCTGCTCCTGCTCGACCGCAGGGACCGGGGAGACTTCCTCCGCTCCTTCTACCGACGCTACGAGGGTGCCCCGGTCGACAGACTGCGGGACGACGGGTGGGAGCTCTTCCACCACCTGCTGCTGGCGAAGTCCTTCCCCGACGGCATGGCCCGGGTTCGGGCCCACCGGGCCCTCGGACACCGCACCATGCTCATCACCGGTGCCCTGGACCTGGTGGTCGAACCTCTCCGCCCCCTCTTCGACGACATCGTCTGCGCCCGTCTGGGCCAGTCCGACGGCGTGTTCACCGGTCGCCTCGACGAGCTACCTCCCATCGGCGAGGCCCGGGCCCTGGTCCTGGCCGAGTACGCGGAAGCCGAACACCTGCAGCTGGAGGAGTCCATGGCCTATGCCGACTCGGCCAGCGACCTTCCCATGCTGGAGGTGGTGGGGTTCCCCGTCGCCGTCAACCCCGAGGCCAAGCTGGCCGCCATCGCCCGACGGCGCGGTTGGCACGTCGAACACTGGCACCAGGCCAAGGGCGGCTCCCAGCCCGTCCTGCCCCTGGGCCCCGTCGACCGGCGGGGATCACTTGCACGCGGCCGCACGAGCCCCGCCGCGCTGGCCGGCGCGGCCCGACGGCTGGCGGCAGGAGCGCGCCGGTGAAGTCGCTGGTCTTCGAGAGGAACGTGCCCCGCTACGCGGCGTCGCGGGTGGCATCGCTGCTCGGCTCGGGCCGGGCGCGGGGATCGGACCGCTCCAGCTCCTCGACACCGAGGCACCAGAGCTGCCCGGCGACGACTGGTTCCATCTCCGTCCGTTGCTCTCGGGTATCTGCGGATCGGACCTGGCCACGCTGGACGGTCGCAGCTCGCGCTACTTCGAGGACATGGTGAGCTTCCCGTTCGTCCCCGGGCACGAAGTCGTCGGCACTCTCGAAGACGGAGGTGTCGACCACACCGGTGAGCGCCTCGAGCCGGGCACGCGTGCCGTTATCGAGCCCGTCCTGGGCTGTGCACCGCGCCGGATAGAACCACGCTGCCGGGCCTGTGCCGAAGGCAACACCGGCCTGTGCGGCAACGTGGCCTTCGGCGCCCTCGAGCCCGGACTCCAGACCGGTTTCTGCGCCGACACCGGCGGGGGCTGGTCCACCACCGCGCTCTGCGCCCACGCCTCCCAGCTGCACGCCGTGCCGGAGTCCTTCTCCGACGAGGACGCCGTCGTGGTGGAGCCCACGGCCTGTGCCGTGCACGCCGTGCTCACGGCCGGGATCAACCCCGGGGACGTCGTAGCGGTGGTCGGTGCCGGCACCCTCGGTCTCGCCACCACGGCGGCGCTGGACGGCCTGGTCCGCCCGACCTCGGCCTGCACGGTCATGGTCGGGGCCAAACACGACCATCAGCGACGGGTGGCGGCCGACCTGGGCGCCGATACCGTCGTACCTCCCGACCAGCTGGCCCGGGCCGTGCGCCGCACCGCGGGATCGCTGGTGCTGGCCGGTCGGCTTACCGATGGCGCCGACGTGGTGTTCGACTGCGTCGGGACCACGGCGTCGATCACCCAGTCGCTGGCCATGGTCCGGCCCCGCGGCCGGCTGGTGCTCGTGGGCATGCCTGGCCGGGTGTCGGTGGACCTGGCCCCGCTGTGGCACCGCGAGCTCACGCTGGTCGGGGCCTACGCCTACGGTCACGACTCCTCCCCCACGGCTCCGGCCTCCGAGCGCACGTTCACCTTGGCCATCGGCCTGGTCGGCTCGGCCGGCCTCGGGTCGCTGGTATCGGCCACCTACCCGCTCGAGCGCTACGAGGAGGCCATCGCCCACGCCGGCGCAGCCGGACGCCGGGGTGCGGTGAAGGTGGCCTTCGATCTCCGCCAGCGAAAGGGAACCCGATGAGCCCCAGGCCCGGCTTCGTCCTCGACGTCGACCGCTCCACCCCGCCGACCCTGTTCTGGCACGGCGAACGGTTCAGCCTCGAACGCCTGCCGGAGGGGAGCCGGGTGGTGTACGCCCCCGAGCCCGTCGATGCCCTGACCGACCCCTCGGCGGCCATTCGGGCCGCGTTGCACAACCCGGTGGGCGACCAGGACCCCCTGCCGGCCCTGTTGCGGCCAGGCATGTCGCTGACCATCGCCTTCGACGACATCTCGCTCCCACTGCCCCCCATGGAGCGGCCCGACATCCGTCAGATGGTCATCGAGCAGGTACTGGACCTGGCCGCCGAGGCCGGCGTGGACGACGTGGCCCTGATCGTGGCACTGGCCCTCCACCGACGCATGACCGAGGCCGAGCTCCGCCACGCCATCGGCGACCGTATCTACGATGCCTTCGCCCCCAACGGACTGCTCACCCAGCACGATGCCGAGGACCCCGAGGCGCTCGTGCACCTGGGACTCACCGACGAGGGGGAGGACGTCGAGATCAACAAGCGGGCGGCGGAGAGTGACCTCTTGGTCTACGTCAACATCAACCTGGTGGCCATGGACGGCGGGCACAAGAGCGTGGCCACCGGACTGGCCAGCTACAAGAGCCTCCAACACCACCACAACCCCCGGACCATGCAGCGGAGCCGGTCCTTCATGGACCAGCACCGGTCCGAGCTGCACTCCGCCAACTGGCGGATGGGCCGGGTCATCGCCGACAGTGGCGTCAAGGTGTTCCAGATCGAGACCAACCTCAACAACGACACCTTCCCCACGGCGTTCCAGTTCCTGCAGAAGCGGGAGTGGGAGTGGAAGGGGCGCGACCGCGTGGGCTATCTGGCCGCCTCCAAGGCACTCGACCGGACGCCTCCGCGCCTCGCCCGTCAGATCTTCCACTCGGTCAAGGCTCCCCACCGCATGACCTCGGTCCAGGCCGGCGAGGTCGAGGCGGTCCACAAGCTCACCACGGACAACGTGTGGGCCCAACAGGGAGTGTCGGTGCAGGGTCAGACCGACATCTTGACCATGGGACTTCCCTACATCAGCCCCTACAACGTCAACTCCATCCTCAACCCGATCCTGGTGGCCTGCCTGGGCCTCGGCTACCTCTTCAACATGTACCGCGGCAAGCCGCTGGTGCGGGAGGGTGGCGTGCTGATC
The DNA here is from genome assembly GCA_963700235.1 of uncultured Acidimicrobiaceae bacterium. GTDB lineage: Bacteria > Actinomycetota > Acidimicrobiia > Acidimicrobiales > RAAP-2 > Bog-756. The sequence continues at coordinate 899,792 of CAVOWT010000003.1, read as the reverse complement.
ATGACCCATCCCACCCCGTGGGAGTTCAACCCGGTCCACCACCCGAGCTACATCGACTTCTTCGAGCAGGTCCTGAGCGAGACCACCGACCCCATCGAGGTGTCCGAGCGCTTCGAGGAGTCCTACGCCACCGACCCCTGGTACATCCACCTCTACCGGACCGGGCACGCCTACCACGGAGTCCACCCGTTCTACATGTGGTACTGGTGTGCCCACGCGCTCCAGCACCTGGGCGGAGTGATCATCGTCGGAGGCGATCCGGCCGCCGTGCACCGGCTCGGCTTCCGGGCCGCCTCCACCCTGGCCGACGCGCTGGAGATGGCCCAAGACGTGGTCGGTCCGTCGCCGACCCTGACCCACCTCCATGCCCCACCGATCCTCATGGCCGACGTGACGTGACGCCGACGCGGCGTTCCTCGAACTCGCTGCGGCCGGCCCGGGCCGTCCGGACCGACGCACGACTCGGCCATCAGGGCGAGACGCCCTCTGCAGAGCCGTGGCGTGATCTGGCCCCCTCGGCCCTGCTGGCCCGGGTCGGCCGGACCGGGTTCCCCCTGGCCCGGCCGAGTTGGCCCGAATCGGTCCCGCGGCCGGTTCCCCAGCCCGAACTCGGTGTCCACTACGACACCGGATGGTCGCGCCGTTACCCGGTCCGGCTGGCCCGGGCCATGGTCCTCGACAACGTGACCCTCCCGGTGGCCCGACTCGTCGCCTCCCCCCTCATCCGCGGCGCCGAGGGGCTCGAGGGACTGGAGGGGCCGGTCATCTTCGCCGCCAACCACGCCAGCCATGTCGACACGGCCCTCCTGCTCACGTGCCTGCCGCGGCACTTCAGGCACAGGACGGTGGTGGCGGCGGCGGCCGACTACTTCTTCGACCGGCGTTGGAAGGCCGACGCGTCGTCGTTCCTCCTCGCCACCATCCCCATCGAGCGGAACAAGGTCAACCGCCGATCGGCCGACCAGGCCGCCGATCTGTTGGACGACGGCTGGAACCTGGTCATCTTCCCGGAGGGGGGCCGCTCCCCCGACGGGTGGGCCCAGACGTTCCGGGGCGGCGACGCCTACCTGGCCAAGCGCACCGGCCGACCTGTGGTGCCGGTCCACCTGGACGGCACGCGCCACCTCCTGCCCAAGGGGGGTACGGGGATCCGCCGGTCCCGTACCACCGTCACCTTCGGTTCGCCGCTGTGGCCCGAAGAGGGAGAGAGCACCCGCCGGTTCGGGGCCCGGGTCGAGACCTCGGTGGCCACCATGGCCAACGAGGTCACCACCGACTGGTGGACGGCCCGCAAGCAGGCGGCCCGGGGTACGACCCCCCCGTTGCAGGGGCCCGACGCCTCGGCGTGGCGACGATCGTGGATGCTGACGGAGCCGCCCGGCCGCCGCGACCGTGATGCCGGCGTCGACTGGCCGGCGCGGAGCCGCTGAACGCCCGGATCACCGCCGGCGACGGTGCAGACGGGCCCAGCCCGTATGACGAGAGGCGGCCACAGCCGAGAGACGCTCACCCCGCAGGGCCTGCTCCTCGGTGTCGTCCAGCGGGGCCAGCTCGACCGGGGCATCGGTGGGCGAGAGGGCCCAGCCCAACAGGAGGTCGGCCAGGTCGGTGTTGCGGGCCAGGACGGGACCGTGGAGATAGGTGCCGAACACCTTGTGCGACCACGCCCCCTCGGACCCGTCGCCGCTGCCGTTCCCGATGCCGTGGTCGACCGTGGCTACGGCCGTGGCCCGGGACCCGACATCGGTGACTCCGCCGTGGTTCTCGAACCCGGTCAAGGGCGGAAGCGGCTGTCCTCCGGCCCGACGGGGTCCACCCGGTGCCGCCGTCGCCATCAACTCCCCGACGGCGCGGCTCCCTCCCTTGCGAGTCACCACGTCGAGCAGACCCAGTCCTTCGTGGGGCCGGCCGTCGCGGTCGGGGAAGGACCGGCCCAGCAGTTGGTAGCCGGCGCACACCCCGAGCACCACCGCGCCCCGATCGGCGGCCCGGTGCAGCGCTCCGTCGGCCCGGAGGGCGGTGGCGGCGCGCACCTGGGGGCCGTCCTCGCCGCCGCCGATGCAGTAGATGTCGGCGTCGGGGAGGACGCCACCGGAGTAGGCCTGCTCCACGCGGGCGTCGATGCCCCGCCAGCTGGCCCTTCGGGCCAGCACCAGCCCGTTCCCACCGTCGCCGTACGTGCCGAGAAGGTCGGGGTAGACCACGACGATACTGAGGGTGGCACCGGCTCCGGGCCCGGTCACAGTCGATGCCGCAGGTCGGCGAAGGCCGTGTAGTTGCCCACGAAGTCGACCGTGGGTGCGTCCGACGAGGACCCGGTGCCGAGGGAACGGTCCAGCGCGTCGAGCGGATCGGCCACCACGGTGTGGTCGACCTCGGCATAGTGGAGTCGCACGGCCAGGTCGCGGCGCCGGTCACCGGTGACCACCACCGACCGACCGGCCAGACGTTCGAACGGCACGTCCCAGAGCCAGCTGGTGTCGAGACCGTCGGCCACGCGGGCGTTGACCGAGAGCACCACCGGCCCCCCGGGCGAGCGGTCCTCGTCCAACAGGTCGAACAGGGCCGTCCACCCGGCCGGGTTCTTGGCCAACAACAGCCTGACAAGGCGACCTCGGCGCACCGAGCCCGAAAACCGACCGGCCACCTGGTCGACCGAGGCCATCCGTTCCAGCGCACCGTCCACCACCGACGACAGGGGCGCCTGGCCCGGGTCGTCCGCGCTCATGAGTGGTACCGCCATGGCGGCCATGGCCGCATTGGCCCGGTTGAACTGGCCCGGAATGCCGAGCTCCAGCCGGTGACGGGAGCCGTCGGAGAGCACGAGGGAAGCACCCTCGACCCACGCGTCACGCTCGGGTCGGACCAGCGGACACCGATCGCACGACCAGGATCCCGACGGTTCGAAGGTGATCCGTCCCCCGCAGGAGGGGCAACCCACCGCGTCGTGATGCCAGACCTGTCCGGCCCCCACCCACCGGACGTCCGGCGCGGCCAGGGCCGCCCACGTGACCATGGGATCGTCGGCGTTGGCCACCACCCAGGTGCGGGACGTTCCCGACGACTCAGAGGACAGGCGCCCGAGCGCGGTTCGCCAACGGTCCACCATCATGCGCACCTCGGAGATACGGTCCAGCTGGTCCCGCGACAGGTTGAGCAGGACGACGACCCGGGGAGACGCGTCCTCGACCAGCCGGCCCAGGTAGCCCTCGTCGACCTCGAGGACGGCGGAGGCGGTCGGGGGTGATCCCACCAGGGCGGCCACATGGCCGGGCGGCATGTTGGCCCCGGTGTCGTTGGACACGACCGGGGGCCCGCCGGCGACCGAGAGTGCCGCGGCCAGCAGCCGGGTGGTCGTGGTCTTCCCGTTGGTGCCGGTGACCAGCGCGATCCTGCGGTCGTGGGCCAACGTGGCCAACAGCGTGGGGTCGATGGCCAGACCGACCCGACCCCCGGCCACCGTCCCGCTGCCGCGGCCCAGCGTTCGGGACAGCCAGTTGGACAGGGTGAGCGCCTCCACCGCCACTGAGGCCCGCGCCGTCAGTGTCGTCGAGGGGCGGGTCGAGACGGTCACGCCGAGGGGCGGGTCCGGGCCACGTCCTCATCGGTCGGGATCCGCTCCAGCCTGGCTTCGTCGGGCAACTGATCCACGATGGCTTCCATGATCACCACCGTGTCCGCCACGGCATCCTCCAGTCCGAGCGGGACGGCCTTCCCCACCTTGACCGTCACCCGGGGAGGGTGGGCCAGCTCGGCCATGGCCGGCACCTTCGACGAACGCGGCCAGACCTGCTCGGTCCCCCACACCCCGATGGGGACCACCGGCGCCCCCGTCTCCGCGGCCAGCCGTGCCGCGCCGGTGTGTCCCTTCAGCAGCGGGTCGAAGAAGGCCAGACCCCGCGGGATCGTCCCCTGTGGAAGGACGATGACCACCTCGCCGGCCCGGAGTGCGGCGGCGGCCCGGCGCATCGGCTCGGACGACGTGGTGCCGCGCTCGACGGCGATGCCCCCGAGGGAGCGGGCCAGGGGGCCCACGATGGGAGCGTCGAACACCTCCTGTTTGGCCATGAACCGCACCGGCCGCCCTATTCGGGCCGCCACCAGCCCGATGGCCGCCACGTCGAAGTAACTCCGATGGTTGGCCGCCAACAGTACCGGGCCGCGCCTCGGAATGTGCTCGACGCCGCTCACGTCGAAGCGGGCGTAGGGGAAGGCCTCGGGACGGAAGAACAGGCGGGCCAGGTGGTAGGGCTCGAGGCCGATCAGGGACGGTATGCCCGGCGGTCGGTCCCAGTGCTCGAGCGGCCACCGGCGGGCCAGCGCCACCGCCACCAGCCGGGGGTCGGCGTTCACCGGGTGCGGATGGCCGACCGACAAGAAGAGCGGCACGTCGAAGAAGCTGTCGCTGTAGGCGTAGCTGGACCGGAGGTCCACGCCGTGGTCGCCGGCCCAACGGGCCACAGCGGCGCGCTTGCCGACCCCCCAGACGAACCCTCCGTCCAGCCCTCCGGTATAACGGCCGTCCGACTCCACATAGCGGGTGGCGATGACGTCGTCGAAGCCCAGGGCCTCGGCCAGAGGGGCCACCAGATCGACTGGGGACGTCGTGGCCAGCACGACCGGCCGTCCGGCCGCGCTATGTCCGGCCAGGATCTCGAGGGCCCAGGGCTGCACCAGCTCGGTGAGGGGTTCGACGGCCCGCTTGCCGGCCCGGCGGGTGGCATCGGCGGACCGGTTCCGCATGTAGCGGGCCGCGGCACGGGCCAGCCCGATGAACGGGACCGACTCCCCGAAGCGGTTGTAGAAGCCGTACATGAGGTCCTCGCCGGGGAGGTGCCGGCCGGCGCTCAGCACGCCTTCGGCCACCATCGCTTCCTGCAATACCGGTCCACTGGCCGAGCGCAGCAAGGTGCGGTCGAGGTCGACGAAGACGGCACCGGTCGGATCAGCCACGCCCTCACGCTACCGCCGACCCGACCGCCCCCGGGTACCCCGGGGCCGGGCCCACTCGGCACCCCCATCAGCCCCGAAAACCGGCCCCGGACGCGGCAAAGGGACCGCCGGGGGGGTAGGCGGCCCCTTCGCACTGACTCAACAAGGATAGGAGGGGGATTCCTTAGTCCTGTGGTCTGAAGACACTGTATAACGGTCGCGAGCAATCAGTCAAGCAGCTAATCTTGATAGCTGTTATCATTATGAGCGATGGAGTTACGACACCTCCAGGCGCTCACGGCGATCAGCGACCATGGAACCTTCTCCGCCGCGGCCGAGCACCTGAACACGGTGCAGTCGAACATCTCGGCCCATGTGGCCCGCCTCGAGCGGGAGCTGGGAGCTCCCCTCGTCGACCGGGCCGACGGGCGCCTGACCGAGGAAGGCACCGTGGTGGTGGCCCGGGCCCGCCGCATCCTGTCTGAGCTCGACGCCCTGGTGTCCGACGTGGCTGCCTGCAAGGACGAGGTCAGCGGCACTGTCCGGGTAGGGATGATCGGGACCACGGCCCGATGGCTGGTCCCCCGGTTGATGGACCTGGCCCGGCAGCGGCACCCCCGGCTCCGGCTGGTGGTGGTCGAGGGCATCGGCACCGGGCTCGAACCCCAGCTGGCCAGCGGCCTCCTCGACGTGGGTGTGCTCAACCTGCCGGTGTCGGGCCGGGACCTGGTGGCGCGGCTCCTCTTCGAAGAGGACCTCATGTTGATGGTGCCCCAGGGCCACGCCATGGCCGACCCGGGCCGCACGCTGGGCCTCGAGGACCTGGCCGACATGGAGTTGCTGTTGCCGTTGCCGGGTACGGCGTTCCGTGACGAGCTCGACGCCGTGACCCGGCCCCTCGGGATCACCCTTCTGCCGGCGGCCGAGATCGACGGGCTCCGTCTCATCGCCTCGTTGACCTTCGAGGGGTACGGGCCGGCCATCCTTCCGGCCACGGCCATTCCCTCCTATCTGCGGGCCCAGTTCCATCCCCTGTCCATCGAGGGGCTCCCCCGCCGACGCGTGGGCGTGGCCCAACGGAGCCGCGGTCTTCCGTCGGCTCCCACCCGGGCTCTCGTGGACCTGCTCAGGGAGGTGGTGGCCCGTCCCGAGGACCGTCCCGAGGGCGTGCACGTGACGGCTTGATCGAAGCGGGGTGGCCGTTCTAGCTCCCGGGCAGCCGCGGTTCGCGCCACATCCGCCAGATGGTGGGATTCTCCGGCGCCGAGTGCAGCTCCTCGATGACCTCGAAGCCGAAGCGGGCGTAGAACGGGACGTTGCGCTCCTTGGAGGATTCGAGATAGGCGGGCATGCCCTCCTCGTCCGCCCGGGCCAGGACCGGCTGGACCAGGGCCGACCCGACGCCCCGGCCCTGGTGGTCGGGATCGGTGCCCAGGGTGGCCAGGTACCAGTGGGGCTCTTTGGGGTGGAGACCGTCCACTTCGAAGAGGAGGCGCAGCGCCGGCAGCGTGCGCACGCTCAGCAGGAACGGCGCCGTGGGCAGCAGTTGGAGGAGCTCGGCCAGGCCGTGGCGGGCCCGATCCGGCGCGCCCCAGATCGCCGCGCCGGCACGGTCCTTGGTCGTGTACACGTGCCCGCCGGAAAGGTACTGGCGTCGGATCTGCGTCGTGAAGAACGAGTGCAGCCCGCGTCGCCGGCGGCGTTCGCCGGCGAACATGAAATTGGCCACCGGATCGTCGGCGAAGGACCGGACCAGCACCTCGACCAGGGCCGGCACATCGGAGCTTCCCGCGGTGCGGACGGTCGGGCTCGTCGCTCCGGACTGCACGCGGCGAGCGTAGCCGTCCGGCGGTGCCTCACGGCCGGTGTCAGTTGAGGGCCGGGTCCTCGGGGAACCCCGACACCACGGCCAGTGCGCCGCCCTGGCGCTTGAGGATCCGGCGCCAGAGGCCCTCCGGATCGGCGGAGATGGGATCACGGGCCTCGGCCGGCATCACGTACCACGAACCCTCGTCGATCTCGACCTCCAGCTGGTCCGTGTCCCAGCCGGCATAGCCCGAGAACAGACGGGCACCGCCAATGGAGTCCGCCATCCCAGCCGGATCGGCGGCCAGGTCGACCGTGCCCACCGGCCGGTCGGCGTCCACCAGGGTCCGCCACCCCACCAGGCCCAGGGCCTCGGGCTCGACCGCCGATGACCGGGTCTTGAGCCGGACCAGGCCGATGAGGGCGTTGCGGGCCACCGGACCTCCGGTGAAGATTTCGGCGGGGGGCGTGGCCAAGCTGTGCCACTGCGGGAGGAGTTCGTCCACCGCCACCCCGCCAGGGCGGTCGATGACCACGGCCAGGGCCCCGTGGGGGCCGTGGTCGAGCACCAACAGCACCCGCCGGGTGAAGTTGGGGTCGGCCAGGCGGGGGCTGGCCACCAACAGCTGGCCGGCCAGTCGTTCGGGCGGAACCGCTCCCCCGTAGGGCTCGAACGGGCTGAACGGTTCCATCGGCACCCCGCGATGATGGCTCATCTGGCGCGTTGAGTGGCGCAATCGGGTCCGGTCGGTGAGGCTGTCACCATGGCACTCGTTTCCCTCGAATCCGTAAGCGACCAGGTCCGGGTGTTGACCCTCGACAATCCGGGCCGGCTCAACTCCCTCTCGTTCGCCCTGGTGTCGGATCTCTACGCCGCACTCGACGAAGTGGCGGCCGACAACCGTGGCCGCGTGGTGGTCCTCACCGGCGCGGGACGGGCCTTCTGCTCGGGCCTCGAGCTCGAGCACGCCGGCGCACCGCCCGGCACCGAGGATCTGGGCCGCCACCGGATGGGCATGAGGGCCATGGCCTACATGGGCGGCATCGTGCCGGCCCTGCGGGACATCCCCCAGCCGGTCATCGCCGCCATCAGGGGCCCCGCCTACGGCGGCGGGATGTGCCTGTCCCTCGGTGCCGACATCCGACTGGCCGGCCGCTCGGCCGTGTTCTGTGGCGCCGGCATCAGCAACGGCCTGGCCGGTACCGAACTCGGGGTGAGTTGGCTCCTACCCCGGGCCGTGGGGACGTCCAACGCCGCCGAGATCCTCCTGACCGGAAAGAAGGTCGACGCCGAGGAGGCCCTGCGGATCGGTCTGGTCTCCCACGTCCTGCCCGACGACGAGGTCCTCGACCATGCCGTGGACATGGCCGAACGCATGTGCGCCTTCAGTCCGTTCGGCCTCAGCCTGACCAAGGACACCATGTGGGCGGCGTTGGAGGTCGGAAGCCTCCGGGCCGCGGTCGACCTGGAGAACAGGACACAGCTGCTGGCCGGCCACACCGGCAACCTGAACGAGGCCTCGGCCGCCTTCAGGGAGAAGCGGCCTGCCGTCTACACCGAGTAGTGCGACGACACGGGGACCGAGAGGACGAGACGGTGGCCAAAGCCCGCCGGGGCCGCAAGCGCACCAGGGGACCGACCGAACCACCCTCGGGCGGGGTAGGCCGCGAGCACTGGCGGGCCGACGGACAGCCGAAGACCCGGTTCCCGACCGAGGACCAGGCCAACCGTTCGGCCTTCCGGCTCCGGCTGGAGGAGGGAGCCGATCTCGATCCCTACCGCTGCGGATTCTGCGGGGGGTGGCACCTCGGAAACCGAGCCCGGTGAACGACGGCCCGGCCGGTACACTCCGGCCATGGCGCGTCCGGACCCGGAGGACAGCCCGGACGCCGAACTGACCGGCCACGGCGCCGACCGGGCCGAGGCGGACCAGGACCGTTCGCGCCGGATGATCCGTGCCCTCACCCTGACCGTGCTCCTGCAGTGGATGGGGGCCACGGCCATCGTGCCCATGCTGCCCGAGTACATCCGGCACCTGGGCGGGTCCGACGCCCTGGCCGGGGTGGTCATGGCCTCGTTCTTCGCCGCCGGTGTGCTCTCCCAGTACCCGATCGGCCGTCTGGCCGATCGGATCGGACGGCGACCGGTCCTGATGGCCGGGCTCGTGGTCTACGCCGTGGCCAGCTTCTCGTTCCTGCTGCCGATCGGTGCCCCGGCCGCGGTGGCCCTCCGGGCCGTCCAGGGCGTTGGCGCCGGGGCCGCCACCGTCGCCGCACTGGCCATGGTGTCCGGCTCGGTGTCGGTCGAACGTCGCGGCCGGGCCTTCGCCGCCGTCTACGGGGGCGAGCTGGCCGGCATGGCCGTCGGCCCCCTGGTCGGGAGCGTCGTCGGGGTGCGGCACATGGGGATCATGTTCCTGACCGCCGGCCTGCTCTCCTTGGCGGCCTGCTTCCCGGCCCTCCGGCTGCAGGAGCGCCGGGCGTCGGACGGACCGACGCGCTCGGACGGGGCCGCCCTCCCCCTCCGGCGGGTCCGGATCCGCCCGTCCATGATCGGTGCCCTGATCTGCGGAGCGGCCCTCGGGCTGACCACCGGCGTCTACGAGATCTGCTGGACGCTGCTGCTCGTGGCCCGCGGTGCCTCCGGCCTCGAGATCGGCATCTCGTGGACCCTGTTCGCCGTGCCGTTCGTCCTGGCGGCCAAGCCCAGCGGCTGGCTGACCGACCACATGGACCGGCGGGTCCTGGTGCTGGCCGGCGTGGGCATGTCGACCGTGCTGTGCGCCTGGTACCCGTTCATCCACCAGGTGCCGGTCCTCATCCTGCTCGGGGCGGCGGAAGCCCTCGGGTTCGCCGCGGCCATGCCGGCCGTCCAATCGTTGCTGACCCAGGGATCCGACCCGTCAGAGGTCGGACGGGTCCAGGGTCTGTTCGGCACCGGCCAGACGGCCTGTACCGCGCTGGCCGCGGCTGCGGCCGGCGCCGCCTTCGCCGTGGCCTCGTGGCTCCCGTTCGTCACCGTGGCCCTGGTCTGTAGCTCCGGGCTCGGCTTGGCCGCCGTGGTATGGCGGTCGGTACCCGGCCGCGTGGGTCCCATCGCCTCCGACCGGTCAGGGCCGGCCGGGCGGTCTGGGCGGTCGACGGGTCAGCTGCCGGTGGCCGGCGCCATCGGGCTCAGCTCGGAGGTGCAGTAGGCGCAGCGGCTGGCCGCCTCGGGCACCTTGCTCAGGCACTGGGGGCAGTCGCGGACGGTCTCGCTCCGGGCCCGACCCGTGCGCTTCATCAGTGCGTTGACCGGCTTGATCACCGCGAAGAACACCACCAGGGCCACGATGAGGAACGAGAGCAGGGCGTCGAGGAAGCCACCGTAGGTGATCCTCGAGCCGTTGACGGTGAAGGCCAGGTTGTTGAATTGCGTCGATCCGCCGAAGACGGCCTTGATCAGCGGGGTGATCAGATTGCTCACGAAGGCGTTGACCACACCGGTGAACGCAGCCCCGATGACCACGGCCACGGCCAGATCGAGCAGGTTCCCCCGCAACACGAACTCCTTGAACTCCTTGACCATGGCGGCATCGGCTCCTTTGTGGTCGGCCCGACGGTCCGTGCGGTAGCCGACTCCCCGGTCCACCCCGGGCCGCGGCTCGGTCCCCGACCTTAGGGCAGGCCGGCGTGGATGGACGCCTCCCACGTTCCCGTGGTCGGCACCGTGCACACCGCGGCGGCCAGCCGCAACAGCCAGTCCATGGTGGCCGCGTGGTCGGCATCGGCGGGCACCGTCATCACCAGGCCCCGTCTCGGATGGTCCTGAGTGACCCGCCAACCCTCGGGTCGGGGAAGGCCGAGATCGGACAGCCTCCACGCCAGATGGGTTCCTGCCGCGTGCTGCAGTCCGACCGTCGTCGGCCGGGCCGTGCCGTCGGATTGCAGCCGACCCGGCTTCCACGTGGCTGTGGGGACCTGGTGGGTGGACCCGCCCAGAAAGGCGAACGGACCAGGCGGGGGTGGTTCGTGTTCCGTTTCGATGAGTGGCGTCACGTTGATCCAACCCGCCCCGGTGGTAGCCAGGTGGGCCATGTGGGCCAGGAGCCCGGGATCGTCGAGGGCCACGAACTCGAGCTCGAGCGGTCGGCTCCGGGTCATGTCTGGAGATCGAGGACGCCCCGGGCCAGTGCCTCGAGCTCGGCCGACCACGACCCGGGGGTCTCCAACGGGCGCACCACGAACTTGGAGAACCCCACGGCCACGAACGCCTCCAGCATCGACCGCAGGCCGTCGATGCCGACCGGGACCACCTGGGCGGGGTCGACTCCCCGCCTCGACGCCCCCAGCGCCCGCGCCACCTTGGGCGAGAGCGGACCCGGCGAATATCCGATGGACACGCCGAAGTGTTCGGGGCTGATGGTCCGGCCGGCCTCGGCTGCGGCCTGGTCGATGACGACGCGCGCCGCGGACACTTCCCCGGGCGCACACGCCGACGGCAGCCACCCGTCGGCGTACCGCCCGCACCGGCGGAGGGCGGCGGGAACCATGCCTCCGGTCCAGAATTCGAAGGGCTGCTGGATCGGGATCGGCGACACCGATACCTCGTCGAACGCCGCCGCCTCCCCGTGGTGGGAGACGCTCTCGCCCGTCCACAATCGCCGCAACAGCGGAAGGAGCTCGTCCATGTGCTTGGCCCTCTCGGGCCCGCGCACGCCGGCGGCACCCGACTCGGGCTGGCGCGGCAGGCCGGGCACGAATGTCGTGAGGACCCGACCTTCCGACAGCACGTCCAGTGTGGCCAGCTCCTTGGCCAGTCGCACCGGGTTCCGGCCCGGGAGGAGCATGGTGGTACCCAGCTTGAGCCGGGGGTTGTGGGCGGCGGCATAGGCCAGACCGACCAGGGGGTCGAACGTCGGGGCCGTGAGCACCTCGGGGAGCCAGAGGGAGTCGAAGCCCAGCCCGTCGAGATCGTCCACCAGACGGGCGAAGGCCGGCGCGCCGAGGGTGGGAGCCGCGCCCGTTCCCACCCCGATACGTACCTTCATCGGACCGCACCGACCGCACTCGTCCCGTCCGGGTGGGCGGTCACGTCACCACCAGGGGCGGACCGTCGAACCGGTCGACGGTGGCGAAGGACCCGACCGGGTTCCTCCTGAGCCGGGTGGGCTGGTGGACCGGCTGGCCCAGAACCACCACCCCCACCACGGACACGGTGTCGGGCACGCCGAGGAGTCCCCGCACCGACGCCTCGTCCTGGACCACCATGGTGGTCATCACCCCGGCCAGCCCCTCGGCCCGTGCCGCCAGAAGGATGCTCCAGGCGAACGGGTAGATCGATGCTCCGCCCACCATGGTGTACCGGTCGAGATCACGGTCGACGGTGGACAGCTTGGTCAGGTCGGCCAGGAGGACCAGCATCACCGGAACCTCGTCGAAGTGCTCGGCCAGTCCGCCCGGCCCCAGGGCGGCGGCTCGGGCGACGGCGTCGGCCTCGCGGATGGACCGCTCCTCCAGGGCCCGGTCGGTGACCACGGCCCACGGGGTGAGCCCGGCGGCCACCTGGGCCAGGTACTGGTACCAACCGGGCAGGTAGCTGTCCCGCATGGCCCGGCGCAAAGCCGGGTCTTTGACCATGATCACCCGCCAGGCCTGGCGGTTCCCCCCGTTGGGAGCGAAGCGGGCGGTGTCCAACAGGCGGTGGACGGTGGCGTCGGGGATGGGCGCGTCGGCAAATTCCCGCACCGCCCCGGTGGTGCGCAGGGCTTCGATCAGTTCCACGCCCCCGACGGTAGTGGCGCCGCCGACGGCCTGTGGCGGGCGGTGCGGTCAGAGGACCTCGAGGATGGCATCGGCCGAGCTCACGCTCAGTCCGCCGCCCGGCTCCACGTGGAGCACGGTCACCACGCCGTCCTCGATGACCATGGCGTAGCGCTGAGAGCGGGATCCCAGGCCGAACCCACTGCCGTCCATGACCAACCCCACGGCCTCGGTGAACTCACCGTTCCCGTCGGCCAGCAGCGTCACCGCCTCACCCACCTGCTGGTCCTTTCCCCACGCTTCCATCACGAAGGGGTCGTTGACCGAGATGCACACCACCGAGTCCACTCCCTTGGCCCGGAGCTCGTCCTGGCGGATGACGTAGCTCGGAAGGTGGTAGTCCGAGCACGTCGGGGTGAACGCGCCGGGCACGGCGAACAGTACGACCTTTCCGGATCCCAAGACGTCGGCGGTCTGGACGTGGGCCGGTCCCTCGGGTCCTGACGTCATCACCTTGATGTCCGGGATCGTGTCGCCGACGGCAATGGCCATGGTCTGTCTCCTCGCGCTCGTGGTTCGCCCTGCAGCATACGGCGCAGGCACCGCGCCGCAGCACGGTGCAGTCGCCCCCGTCGCCTACATCCGGTATCGGTTCATCGGGGTGCCCCACCCGATTGTGGCCCCATCGGCGCGGCCCTCGCCCCGATCGGGACGCGTGCCGGCCAGCTGGGCCACCCAGCCCGGCATGCGCCGCCCCCGGCCGTCGCCGTCGACGGCTCCGTGGACGGTCACTGCGTCGGCCCGCGTCTCTCCCACCACCTGCAGCAGGTAGCCCACCTCGAAGACGGTCCGGGTCGGGCCGTCCACCATGACGTGGATGTCGACCACCTCGTCGAACCGGAGGGGCCGGCGGTAGCGCACGTAGAGCTCGAGCACGGTGAAATCGATCCCGGCCGCCCGGACCTCGTCGTACGGGTGGCCGGCGAAACGGAGGAAGGCGGCGCGGGCCTCTTCGAGGTACGGGATCAACGCTCCGTGATGGATGATGCCCATGGCGTCCGTCTCGGCGAACCTGGTACGGACCTGGTGGACGAAGGGGTAGGCGTCCGGATCACCGGGCGGGTTCAGCGACAGGCGCACTCCGCGAACCTACTGTGCACGGTTCCGGCCGTCGGGTTGGTTCCACTCGATCCAACCGAGCCCGGTCCGGCCGTCGTCGGCCACGAAGCGGGCCAGGCCCCGGGGGAACCGGCTGATCCTCCCGTCCGGTGCGGTCAGCAGCAACGGCCCGAAGGCCTGCGGCTCGATGCGCAGGTCGAGACGGCCCGGCCCGACCACGGCCCGGCCCCGGACGGGGATGCCCTCCGGACCGAGGGCCTCGGTCACCTCGAGGGTGGTGACCGGGGTGACCCCGCCCCTGGGCGGCTGGAGGTAGCCGAAGGCCACCGGATGACCGGGGATCCGGATGTCGGCAACATGCACGCGGGTTCCGTCGTCCAGCCGGAACGCGGCCCAGCACCACCCGAAGGCCCACCAGTCCCGCTCCCCCCATGAATGGTCACGCTGGCCGTGGCCGGTGACGGCGATGCGATCGTCCCCGACGGAGACCTCGCCGTGGACCAGACACGGCACCTCGTACCGCGTGGTGAGGTCGTAGTGATAGGCCTCGCCGTCGGTGGTCCAGGCCAGGTCCAGCCCGAGCGTGGTCGGAGTGCCCGGCTCCCCGTGGTACACCGCTCCGGGGTGGGCGAGCGTCCGGGCCGGGGCCGTGGCGGCAACCGTCATCGTGACCAGGGGGGCCACGACCTCTGCCCTCACGTCCAGGCCTCCGGCCCCGATGACCAGGCCGGTCCCGTCCGCCACCGGCAGGTCGTAGGCCACCGACGTCACCAGTGGCCGGTCCGGCCCCACGATGGCCGCCGCCCACCAGGTGACCCCGAGGTTGGGGCAGAGACCGATGCGTACGTACCCGCCGACACGACCGTCGCCGGTGACGAAGTCGAGGTAGTAGGACTCGTTCCACAAGAGCTCGCCGGCCGGCACGTGCCGGGCCTCGTCGGCGGGATCGACGCGGTGACGGTGGTCCTCCTCGTACCCGTCGTGGCCCGTATCCACGGTCTCCTCCCGCATCGTGCGGCCGTCCATTCGGCCCTCGGCGCCAGCGTATCGATCCCCACCGAGCGGAGTGGCCACAGTACCCACGGTGGTGCGACACTGTGCCGGTGCGGATCCGGCGGATCTCCAAACTCGTGGTGGGTCTCGTCGCCGTCACCGGCATCCTGGTGGTACTGATCGGGGTCGGCACCGCCGGTCATGCCCCTCGGGCCGAGGGCCAGTCCCTGGGGAGCATCGCCATACAGCCCACGCCCACTCCGGCCTTCGACGGCGACGCGCCCGATCCCGACGTGGTGCTCGACGGATCGACCTACTACGCCTTCACCACCGGGACGACGATGGGCAACTACCTGCAGGCGCTGGTCGACACTGCCGGTTCGCCCCTGTCGGGTTGGCAGTCCTACACCGGCCAGAGCTACGGCTCCAGTGCACTGCCCGTGCCGCCGGCCTGGGAGCAGATCAACACGCAGACCTCGCCCGGGGTCTTCTACTGGGGAGGGAGGTGGCTGATGTACTACGACGCCTCCCAGGCCGGGCATGCGGCCGGCACCGGATGGAACTGCCTGTCGGTGGCCGTGGCCACCGACCTCACCCCGACCAGCCCGGTGTTCACCGACAGCTCCACCCAACCGCTGGAGTGCCAGCCCGCCCTGGGCGGGGACATCGATCCCAGTCCGTTCATCGACCCCGCCACCGGCGCCGCCTATCTGATCTGGAAGTCCAACGACGGCGGGTCGACCCAGCCGGCCCGCCTCTGGTCCCAGCAGCTGAGCGCCGACGGTCTCTCGCTGGTCGGCTCGCCCCACCTCCTCCTGACCCAGGACATGGTGGACTACCCGTACGAGGCCACCATCGAGAACCCCGATCTGGTGTCGTCGAACGGTGCGTACTTCCTGCTGTTCTCGGCCGGCATCTGGAACTCGGCCTCCTACACGGAGACCGACGCCATCTGTACCGGCCCGACCGGGCCGTGCACACAGCCCCAGCCCACACCGATCCTGTCGTCCTACGGATCGGCGGCCGGACCCGGGGGCGGATCGCTGTTCGAGGATGCCTCGGGCAACTGGATGATCGCCTACGCCGCCTGGTCGCCGGGCTGTACCGACTACTCGTGTGGGGGGCGCGACGACTGTTCGTGGCGCCGACCAGGTTGACCGATCCCGGCCTGGCCTGGCCGGTCACCGGCGTGGCATCGACACCGGGCGGCGGCGGCTACTGGCTGGTCGACGCCCAAGGAGCGGTATCGGTCCACGGCTCGGCGGTGTACTACGGGTCCATGGGCGGGCAACACCTCAACGCCCCCATCGCCCACATCGTGGCCACGCCGGACGGTGGCGGCTACTGGCTGGTGGGGGCGGACGGGGGCATCTTCACCTTCGGAGACGCCGGCTTCTACGGCTCGACGGGCGGTCAGCACCTCAACGCCCCGGTGGTGGACATGGCGCCCACCTCCGATGGGGACGGGTACTGGCTGGTGGCTTCGGACGGGGGCGTGTTCAGCTTCGGGGATGCCGTGTTCCAGGGTTCGATGGGGGGTCGGCACCTGAACCGTCCGGTGGTGGGCATCAGTCCCGACGACGCCACCGGCGGATACTGGCTGGTGGCCTCGGACGGGGGCATCTTCAGCTACGGCGCGCCCTTCTTCGGCTCCACCGGGGACCTCAGCCTCAATCGGCCCGTCAATGGGATGGCTTCCACCCCCGACGGTGGCGGCTACTGGTTCGTGGCGTCGGACGGTGGTGTGTTCAGCTTCGGGGATGCCGTATTCCAGGGTTCCATGGGCGGGACGGCCCTGAGCGATCCGGTGCAGGGCATGGCCACCGACCCATCGGGCGGCTACTGGCTGGTGGGGTCGGACGGGGGGGTCTTCAGCTTCGGAGCGCCCTTCTTCGGGGCCGACTGACGGGGGCGAACGGGCAAACCTCCTGGTCCGGGCGGGTCAGCCCGTCGCGGCCGGGGACCCGACGGGGTTGGGGCGACACTACCTACAGGCGTTAACGCTTCCGGATGTGCCAAACTTTGGGTGAAGGGGGGGCAACCATGGTCATCACCGCTCGGGGGTCCGTGGTCGGGCAGGGGCTCGGCTGACGCCGGATCTTCCACTTGCAAGGTTTCGGTGCTGTGACGCTGCTGGACGATGCAACGACCGCGGCTCGGCCGCGGGCCGGAACGCCGACCTCGACCGGCGTCGCGCCGGGTCGAACCGGTGTGGCCGCCGTGGCGCTGGGCGCACCGGGAACGGCGGCCGCCCGCTGGTGGCGACGGCTCCGGGCGCATCGGGCCGCAGTCGTCGTCACGGTACTCATGGCCGTGACCGCTGCGCAGCTGGTGACGGGCTCCGGTCAACCCGCCGGAGCGGCGACCGGGGATGTCGGAGGCCAGCCAGCCCACACCGCCAATCCCGAACGGCCGGGCCGGGTCATCCTGTCCGGGCCGGACTCCACGGACCCGTTCATGGTGAAGGTGGCCGGCCGCTACTACCTGTACACGAGCCAGCAGTACTACCTGAACGTTCCCCTGCGGACCGGAACCACCATCGGTCGGTGGGGCAAGCCGGTCGACGCCCTCCCCCACCTGCCGAACTGGGCCGAGTCCGGCTTCACCTGGGCCCCTGACGTCCATCAGGTGGCCGGAGGATGGGCGCTCTACTTCACCGCCCTGTTGAAGGGGGCGGCCCAGTACACCCACTGCATCGGCTCGGCCTTCGGCAAGTCCCCCTCGGGCCCGTTCGTCCCCACGTCCCGTCCCATCATCTGTCAGCTCGATCACCGAGGCTCGATCGATGCCCGGGTGTTCGTGGAGCCCGGTGGTCGGCTGGTCATGCTGTGGAAGTCGGAGGACAACGCCAATCCGAACGTGCCCGGACCGGACCAGAACGGGCCCACGGGCATCTACGCCCAGTACCTCAGCGCCAACGGACGGAACCTACTGGGTCATGCGGTCAAGATCATGGGCCCGACCGAAGCCTGGGAGGGCACGATCGTCGAGGCACCGGACATGGTCCAGGCCCGGGGCATCTACTGGCTGTTCTTCTCGGGCAACTGGTTCAACTCCTCCGCCTACGGCATCGGCGTGGCGGCGTGCCGGAGCCCCCTCGGGCCATGCTTCGATCCCGACCCCGGACCCTTCTTGGGCTCCAACGCCCAGGGCGCGGGGCCGGGCGAGCAGTCGCTGTTCCGAACGGGGTCGGCCATCTATCTCCTCTACAACCCGTTCAAGTCCAACAGCCCGGGCCCGATCATCGCCCGCCCGGTGGACATGACGCGGATCGGCTTCTCCTCCAAGGGCCCATACCTGGCCGCATCCTGATCCCCGGTCGGCGTGCGGGGAGGAGGCGCGTGGTTGGTCAGGCGCTCCACTGTTGGAGGTAGAGCCGGGCCCGCGACGCCTGCTGGACGCGGTCCATGAAGTTCTCACCCACCCTGTCGGTGAGGTCGCGGTTGCCGGTCCACCGTCCTTCGGGCACTTCGCGGCTGACCAACTGCATGATGGCGCACAACCCCCGACAAGCCGAGATCAACTCCTCGAGATTCGTACTGAAGTTGTCGTCGGGACACCGTCGGCTCCGGAGCCAGGCCTGGGCGTGACTGACCGCCGCGCCGAGCTGGTCACAGGAGGCCAGGACCACCACCGACGGGGCCTCCGAAACCGAGATGAGCCGGTCTTCGGCCTCCATGAGGGACCGCACGACGGGCCAGGCTTCGCCCAACCACCGCTCGACCGAGCGCCTCCCCCATCTCATGCCGCCTGCCCCTCCACGTGCCCCACGCCACCATTCTGACGGTAACTGTTCTGACTTTCAGACAATCGCGCTCTGCGCTACTTCACGGGCACCGTCAGTGACCTCCACGGCGGGAACGGGGAGTCACCGGGGCGTGCCCGGAGGGGTCCCACGCCCGGGCCTGAGCGTCCCCCCGGCCATCATCGCCCCGGCGGTACACATCTGGTCCCACAGCACGGGGGATGTCGCCGGAGCACGGAGGGCTGCATCCGTGGAGGCGCCTGTGGAGGCGGAGTTGGAGGCGCCTGTGGAGGCGGGGAACGATAAGGCAGGTCCGGAGCCGAGTGGCGGAACCCTGCTCAACGGACCTGCACCATGCAGTCTAGCGGGAGGCTCCCATTTCTCCGGTCAGGTCGGTCAGCGGTCGCCGGGTACCGGCCGGCGCGGAAGAATCGGGCCATGCGCAAGCAGTACAACTTCCGACCGGGCGACCGGGGACTCGACGCCTGGGATGTCGACAGTCTGATCCGCGAGAGCGCCGATCTCCCCGTCGAGGAGGTGGAAGTGGCATCGATCCACGAGGTGGACACCAACTTCTGGTTCGAGTTCGGGCCGGAACCCACGGTGCGGCGCATCATCGACCAGGTTCGGCTCATCGCCGAGGTCGACCCCTCCTATCCGATCATCCTGGGGTCCGACGGCCGGGTGATGGACGGCATGCACCGGGTGGCCCGGGCCATCCTCGAAGGTCGCCCGACCATCAGGGCGGTCCGGTTCGTGACCGAACCCGAACCGGACTACCGGAACTGCTCACCGGGCGACCTGCCCTACTGACGCTCGCACCATCAGGTGAAGCCGGTGCCTCAAGACACTGGAGGCGGTGTCCCCTCGGCACTGGCCATCAGTGCCGGATCCCAGTCGCACACCGCGCAAGCGTGGCGAAAGGCGGCGTGGGCGAACTCGAGCCCGTCGGCTCGTGGCGTGGGACTGCTGCGGACGTCATCCCAATAGAGGATGTACTCTCCGAGCGCTTCGTCCCAGTGGGCCGCTGGCGGGGACAAGGTGGCCCCGGCGAACCCGTCCGGGGCCGGGTGCGCGTAGGCATAGAAGGCGGCACGGCCGGAGCGTCGGTCGCCGGGCCACCAGCCGATGGCGACCTCCTGGGCATCCATGGCGTTCCGCATGATGAAGTCGTCGGACGGCGGAGTGGCCGGAAGGCCCGAAAACAGGCTGACGGCGAGGTCGAACGAACCCCACCAGGCATTGACCGGTGTCGAGCGTCCCCGGTAGGGAGCACGGAACGCGGCCAGGATGAGTGAGGCCTGGGTAGCGGCGGCGAAGTAGGAAGCCACCTGATCCGGGTCGTACCGGGCATGCTGGTCGTCCTCGTCGAGCGGGACGCTCCACGGGACCTCTTGGGGCCTGGGGTCGATGGCCACCGCACCGGCCACGCTCCGGACGGCGTCGAGGACCTCGCGGGTGACGGCGCCGACCGGACGGTCGGGGGCCAGGGCGACCTGGCGGGACTCCCCCGAGCTGGTTTCGATCACCACGTGATGGGCTCGAAGGTCGAGCACGACGACCAGCGTCCCCCTACCGTCGGGCCTGGGCAGAGGTGCTGTCTCCCAACCCCGCGCCGTCAGTCGGAGCGCTGCGTGCTGGAGCTGGGGCTCGGCCGGGGCCAGTGCCACGGCCAGCTTGCCGAGGACCTGGGTGTGCGCGTGCAGGGTGTCACATGTGTCGCTCCACTCCTCATAGGGAACCGATGGCCACCCGGGGGACACATGGGGACGATAGCAACCAGGCAGCACCGGCGCGACCTCCTCCGGCCCCGAAGGGCGGCCGTTGACTTCCGACGCCGACGGGTCGATGATGGACACCTCCGCTGAGGGGCTCTGGGGGTGCTGGAATGCCAGCGACACTGTCCGATCAAGCTCCGCCGCACGGCCCCACGGGGGCACGTCGGCGGGGGATCACGCTCCTTCTGGCCGCACTCGTGGCCATGTCCCTGCTCACGGTGGCCTCTGCCGCCACGGCCGGGGCCAGGACCCCACCGCTCAAGAAGCCGGGTGCTCCCCAAGACGTGGCCGCCGCCCCCATCAGCGGGGGCGCCAACGTATCGTGGTCTCCTCCGGTCTCCGACGGCGGTTCCCCGATCACCGGCTACACCGTGACCACCTCCCACGACCACGGTTGTACGACCTCCGGCGCCCTGTTCTGCACGATCACGGGGCTCACCAACGGGAAGAGCTACTTCGCCAACGTCCAGGCGTCGAACATCGTCGGCCTGGGTAAGAAAGCGCGGGCCCTGGTCGTGGCCGGGCAGGGCCCGAACTGCTCCGACTTCTCCCCCGGCGCCAACCTCCAGTACTGCCGCTACAACAACGAAAGCCTGACCGGCGTCGATCTGGCCGGGGCCAATCTGTACGGGGCCAGCCTGTTGAGGACCGACCTGGCCGGTGCCGACCTGAGCGGAGTCACCCTCACCGCCGCCGATTTGAACTATGCCAACCTGGCCGACACCAACGTGGCCAACGCCGTGTTCGACACCAGCGACCCGTCCCTTCCCGACCATATGACCTCGGGTGGCGTCGTCGGCATTCCGGCGGTGTTCCCGCCGGACTGGGGACTCGTCGACGGCTACCTGATCGGACCCGTGGCCAACCTGACCGATGCCGCACTGGCCGGCGCCGATCTGAGCGGCTTCAACCTGACCGATGTCAACCTGACCGGCGCCGACCTCAGTGGAGCGAACCTCACCGACGTCACCTGGTCGAACACCACCTGCCCGGACGGAACCAACAGCAACAACGATGGTGACACCTGCGTCAACAACCTCGGATGATCTACACCGCGGCCGGAACCGCGGACCGGGGAAGCTAGCCTGCCTCGGCCAGTGACCGAGATCCGTGGGCTCACTCCGGACGACTGGCCGGTCGTCCGCGAGGTCCGCCTCCGTTCCCTGGCCGACGCCCCGTTCGCGTTCACGTCGACCTTCGAGCGCGAGGCGGCCTTCGACACGACGACGTGGCGGGATCGCGCCACCTCCTGTCAGTGGTTCGTGGCCGTCGAAGACGGTGACGTGGTGGGCGTGGCCGGAGGTGTCGACGGATGGACGGGGGATCCGGCCCAGCGGGAACTGGTGGGCATGTGGGTGTCGCCGGCCTCGAGAGGCAGGGGGTTGGCACGGTCCCCGCTCGACGCGGTGGCCGGATGGGCCCGGTCTGAAGGGGCGTCGGCACTGCGCCTCGGCGTACGCGACGGGAACGAGGCGGCGCGTCGGGCGTACCTGGCCATGGGCCTGCAGACGACCGGCGAGACGATGGCGGTGTGGAACGACCCGGACTCGTCGATCACGGTCATGGGGATGGGCCTGGCTCCGGGGTGAGCGTGGCGGCGAGGCACACCCCGTGCGCCTTCCGCTCTGGATCCTGAACCCCGACACCCGCACCGCCGGGGGCCTCCCACTCGGGCTTCCCTCTGCCTTCTATCGGCTGCTGCCCACGATCCCTCGCCGGCAACGGGCCACAGACACCGCCTCGGCCACCAACCGGACGAGTTCTTCGGCTACGTCCCGACCGGCGAGGGGCCGCAGCCAGAGTTCGAGCTCGATCGGCGACAGGTCGGTACTGGGACAGACGCCGGTCCAACCACGTTCGCCGGACTCGCTGACCATGCCGATCCACCAGGCCGGGACGGTCGTCTCATCCGGCCCGTAGAGACGGAGCTCATACCGACAAGCCCCCACCACCAGCGCTACGTCGATCTGGCTCTCGCCGAGTGGCTCTGACACGAGAACGGACAGTATCCGTGCTCATTTGACCACGTCGAGTGTCACCACGCTGGGTGCCCACACAGCCACCAGGGACGGTATTTCTCCACTGACCGCCACCCGTTTCCCGACCAATCGAGTACCGGTTCGTTGTCTGTCACACAACGTTCACCGGGGATTGTGACAATGTTCACCCGTCCGCGAAAGACTTCCCATGCATTTCGAAGTTTGCCTCCGAACAAAGGGATCTCCATGTTCCATACCGTCGTCGTAGGGGCTGACGATTCACAGACAGCCCGGCAGGCGGTGGTGGCCGCCGCCGATATCGCCCGGATGTCAGGAGCCTCACTCGTCATCGTCACGGCCTACGATCCGAAGTCGGTCCGACTCGATGACCTCCCCCCCGAACTGCGACTGTCGACCGCTGTGCATCCCGCCGACCAGCTGCTGCGAAGTCTGGCCGCCGTGGGCCAAGAACGCGGTCTCGCAGTGTCGGTGGAAGCCGTGACCGGCTCACCGGTGGACGCCGTGGTCAAAGTAGCCGAGCAGACACATGCGGATCTCATCGTCGTAGGCAACAAGGGCATGAAAGGAACTCGTCGGGTGCTCGGCAGCGTTCCCAACTCCATTGCCCACGCTGCACCGTGCTCGGTGCTCATCGTCGACACCGAGGCCGCCGACTCCCTCGCCTCCGCTCCCCGATAGCTGGGGGCGGACGTCGGGCATCGTTCCTGAGCCCATCGGCGGTATCGCCGTCGAAGGATCCTTCGCCGGCGCGGCAGGGTGGCACTTCGATCGGGTCGTGACCGCCGACCCGGGGCGCGACGCGTCGAGCTAGGCCTCCGTGGTCAGATGATCGACCTCGTCGAGTAGCTCAACGCTCTCCAGCTCGGCCCAGGCGAATCCGGGCCCGCCCGGGCTCAGCCAGAACTGTTCGAGGTCGTCCTGTGACCTCCACCTGGCCATGGCCACCACCCGGTCACCCGGAGGCACCGGCCGGCACAGGGTGCTCCCCATCGCTCCGTCGTGGTCGGAGCGGATACGCAGTGTGCCGGCGTGCCACCACTGGGCGAACTCTTGATAGCGCCCGGGTTCCACGCGCCATCGGTACAACACCCGGATCACGGGCCCAATCTACCGACGAACAGAAGCCGCACCGTCCCTTTCCTTCGGCATGATCCTCGTCACGAGTCCCAGGAGCGGGGCACGACGAAGCTTCGAGGCCCGCCACGGTCACCGCACCACCGAACCTAGTGTCGTACCGTGGCTGATTCGCAGTTCGAGATCCCTCGGCTTGCCGAGCTGTACGACCCGTTGCACCCCGACCGGGCCGACCTCGATGTCTACGTGGCCCTGGCGGACGAGCTGGGCGCTCGATCGGTCTTGGACATCGGTTGCGGTACCGGAACTCTGGCCTGCCAACTGGCCATCGGGGGGAACACGGTCGTCGGAGTCGATCCGGCCGCGGCCTCGCTCGACGTGGCCCGACGGAAGCCGGGGGCAGATCGGGTGCGCTGGCTCCTGGGATACCCGACGGACCTGCCTCCCCTACAGGTGGACCTGACCACCATGACGGGAAATGTGGCCCAGGTCTTTCTCACCGACGAGGAATGGGCGGCCACGCTGAGCTCTGTGCGCCCGGCCCTGCGCCCCGGCGGCTGGCTGGTCTTCGAAAGCCGAGATCCGGGGGCAGAGGCATGGTCGGGATGGACTCGCCAGGCCTCCCATTCCCGCACGGACATACCTCTCATCGGCACCGTTGAGGCCTGGGTCGATGTATTCGACGTCCAGGGGGACCTCGTGACGTTCCGATCCACGTATGCCTTCGAGAGCGACGGAGCAGTACTGACCTCCGATTCGATCCTGCGGTTCCGGAGCCGGGACGAGCTGGCCGGCTCGCTGGCGGAGGCACGACTGGAGGTGCGGGAGGTCCGAGATGCCCCCGACCGACCCGGCCGCGAGTTCGTCTTCGTCTCCCAGCGCGTCGATCGATGATGTGCGAACCGGTCCGGTGGCGAACGAGGTCGGCGAGACTCGTATTCGGAGCTGCCGGCCCATCGTGGCATCAGGAGCGGATGGCGGACGGAACGGGGCCGTGCCGGCGGACTCGTTGTCTACGGGCCGGGGAAGGCGGCAGAGAAAGCTCGGCCGAACTCCAGGTTGCCGCCAATTCGGAGAGGGTGCTGCAGGGACCGTCCCAACAACAGTGCCAGAAGATCGCGGCTGGTGGCCTCGATGACCGCCGTTGCCGACGACGAGGGATCTGCCGGATGGGATTCGACGGTCCTCCCGTACACCGACACCTTGTACGTGGGCCCGTCCACGGCCACGAGCAGCCACGACCCGTTGAGCGTGTCATCGAACTGGCGGTGATTGGTTCGCCGGACGCCGAGTCTTCCGAGCCGGGTCGGCAACGCAGCCCCTACGAAGGAATCACTCCAATCATCCAACCCGACGTTCAGATCCGAGCCGTGTACCTCCACTTCGGTCAGCCTCAGCAGCGCCAGACCGGACAGTGGAACAGTTCCGAGATCAGGGTTGTCCTCGGGTTCACGCAATTCCACGTTCCACGCTCCATCGTCGATCGATCTCCACAGTCGATCCAGTTCTCCACCCAAGCGGGCCAACGACCGGACGACGGTATGAGGGTGTTCACCCGGCTCCGCTACGAGGGTGCATGGACGCTGCACCATCCGACCCTCTGGGTAATAGGCGGTCTCCTCCCCCGAGAGACCGGCCGCTGTCATCCTCAGCAGCGCTGCGGCCCCGAAACGGAGATGGCAGGCGATGGTGAGCCGACTCCACCCGGGTAGCTCGGACGGGGCGCACAAGGAGTCGGAGTCGAGGCCGTCGAGAGCCTCGACGATGCGTTCGGTCCTTCGGGTCGTGGCGGCAACGATGCGTCGGCACGGATCCGCGGGCGAGGGCACCGACTCATTATGCCCAGAGTCAGCCGCTGTTCCGGTCTTCGCTGCCGGTCCACGGCCTCAGTTGCAGGCAGGTTGATCACCGAGTCGGACGAATCCCGTGTTGGGGTAGATCCGGCCGATGAGGGCATGCGAACCGTTGAACACGTTCACAACCTGTGCACTGTCGGATGGAACGAGGTAACACGATCTGACCCCGGGAAAGGGCGGATGGATGCTCATCGCAGGAGCGGCGATCAGTGGCGGGTGCTGAACGCCGGCCTTGGTGACATATCCGATCAACGAGCCGCCGGAGTAGAGGGGTACGTACGCCGGGACCTTGGACCAGCTGATCTTGTAGCCGTGTATGGCATCGCTGGGAATCTTGATCATCAGCGTCGGACTCGATGGGACTTCGAGAACGACCGGCGTGCTCGCCGCCACGGTCACTCGCGCCGGCGACGGTGACCAGAAGACGAGAACGCCAACAGCCACTGCCGCGGCCGCGGCAGTGGCCAGGGCCCCCGTCCTTCCCCGCGACATTCGGCCGCTCACGACCCGTGTAGGCCCCGTCCGTGCCTGCAGCACGGACTCGACGTCGGCCACGGTCACCGCCCGTTCGGCACCGTCGACCAGATCACGAATCCGCTCGGACAGCTCAGGCATGATCGTCAACCTCCAATGTGGCCCTCAGTTTCTTCAATCCTCGATCCAGATGGGTCTGTACGCTCGAGATCGTGACACCGGTGAGCTCGGCGACCTCTCGCAGGTGCCAACCGAACCCGTGGACCAAGATCACCGCTGTCCGCTGCGACTCGGTCAGCTCCTGGAGGGCGTGACCAAGGCCTGGCTCCACCACGGGCTCCCTCCATTCCGGCCGAACGAAGATGGCCGGCGTCCGTTTCGTCCTGCTGCGGCTCTGGCCGACCCGGAAGAGGTAGCCGGTCGGATCGTCCATCTTCTGAACACGCCGCCAGTGCTCCCAGGCCCATGCCAACGCCTCGGCCGTGGCCTCCCGACCCCGGTCCAGGCCGAGGGCGGAGAAGAGCGCCCGGCGGAGCCCAGGTTCCACCCTCGTCAGGAAGGCTTCAAACTCATGGTGGCTCGGTTCTCCCATAGGCCTCTACCCATAGTTACCCGTGGGAACGCCAATTTTACGACAGGGTCTCACCGTTGTTCGACTGGCACGTAGGCGGCCGGCCGCTGTGGACGGGACCGCGGTCCCATCGATATGACAGCCCGCACCGGCCAGGTGGTGCCGCTGGTGTCCTGTCCCTGAGTCCGCGGCTCGGACACCGGCTCGGCAACGGGCCGTGGACCGGAGGAATCCCGATCCTCAATGCCCGAGGTCGTAGGCCAGTTCGCTCAGATCTGGCACTCCGAGGCCGGTGGCCTCGTTGTACAGCGAGCCCGGCTCGCCGGTGTAGAAGAGGTTGTCGTTCATGGTTCCACTCTGCTGGAGCGGGGTGAACGGGGAATGGCTCGAAGAGGCAAGGGCATAGATCGTCGGGTTCCAGAAGCCCACTCGGCGTCCCAGGTACGACTCGATCACTGCGGTCGAACCGTTGAGCTGGGGGGCGACGAAGCTCGTCCCTCCCCAACCGCCCTCCAGAGCCGGCTCGCCGACCGCCGAGGGATCGTAGACGAGATAGCCCGTCAACGGATCGGCGTCCGTCGAGAGATCGGGGACGGCCCGACCCGACCCCATCCCGCTGGCCACCGACGGGTGGGCGTCGAATCGCCAACTCGTCGGGACGGTGACCCCGCCGAGGTCGATGTTTTGTGTCGGCGTCAGGTAGCGGACGGACTTGAAGACCTTGGTACCCGGCACAGCCTGCTGATAGACGGGACGGGGCTCGTCGGCGCTGAACCCTCCTCCGCCACCGATCACTTCGGCCTCCGCCGCCACTCGCCTGGGGACGTCGTTCAGCTTGGCGATGGCGGGCCACAGATAGTCCCAACCCCAGGCGCGCTGCGAAGGCACGTTGACCGTGACCGAGCTCGTGGTCCCGTACAGCGTTGCACTCCATGGGAGAGTGGTCCCGCCGGCCGAGGTGACGAAAGCGCTGGAGCCGGGGTAGGTCACGGACAGATCGGTGATGCCTAAGCCGTGGCTGCCGTAGGCCCCCCCATCACCGGCGGCGGCAAAGGCCGACTGGCCCTGCTCGGCCATCTCCAGGAAGGCCTCGTCGAAGGCCGCGGCATACGTCGAAGGTTCCAAGCCCAGCGCCGCTCCGACCTGAAGGGCGGTTTCGGACGAGCCCCAGCTGGCCGATACGCTCCCCGCCACGTTCTGGCTGGCGGCCTCGAAGAACGAATCGGCGAATCCATTGGCCGAGTTCGGACTCTGGTAGACGATCACGTTGGCCCCGGGCGCCACTCCCCCCGACTGCTCGACGTCGAGGTCCGTCTCTCTCGATCCGGCGAGTGCATCGGGCGCACCCGGTCCACCGTCGACATTCTCGACGGCCACCGTTCGCCCACTGGTCGGAAGCCCGAGCACGTTGCTCCAGAAGTACTGTGGCGCACCCGGGTCGAGGGCGGCCATGGTGACGATGCCGATGGTCTGGCCGGCTCCGACGGAGCCGCCGTCGACCAGCGGATCGAGTCCATAGTTGGCGTCAAAATCTTCCGGAAGGTTGCAGTCGGCTGGAGCCCCGGTCAACTGGACGCACTGATTCGGGCTGACCGATCCGTTCGGAGCGACGGCCACGTCGGCGTGTACGGCCTGGCTGGTGAAGGGTCCGTAGTCGGTGAGCCCGAGCACGGTGAGTACCTCCCGGGCCAGGAGGGTCGGGAGTTCAGGGGCCTTCGGTGAGCCGTGCACCGTCTGGGATGGGACACCCGCCGTGCCGGTTGTGCCGGGGTGGGCCGGGACGTGGTACTCCAGCTGCTGTACGGCCAATGCCTGGTCGAACTGTCCGGCGGTGCCGGTGGCGGTGACGTCGAGGCCGTCGGCGTCGGCCTGGGACTGAATGCCGAAACCGGCGAGGAAGGCCTCCAGTGCGTAGATGTTGGCCGAGCTCTGGCCGTAGGTCTGAGCGAACTGGCTCACCGACAGGAAGTTCTTCACGCCCTGCTCGACGTCAGCCTTCAGCTGCGCCAGCTGGCGCGCTCTCAGAATGAACGAGACGGACTCAGGAGTATCGGCGGGCGTGGCTCCGAACACCGTTCCGCCGGGGGGCTCGGTGACCGACGGAACAACTGCCACGGCCCGATGAGCACGACTGCGGGTCGCCGTCGATGACGCCGCCTCGGAGTGACGCAGAGCGACGTGACCATGTTCCACCGCACCTGCAGCTGAGGAAAGGGACCCGGCGGCGGCCAGGACACCGATTCCTATCCCGATAGAGATCCGAACACATGCCGCATAGGTCGACGAAGCACGCCGCCGATTGCTCATTCGGAGATCGTAGCGGCCCCGCCACCGATTCGCCTTGGCTGGAGCGACAGCATCTCCCGCTCATGGCGCCAACCTCAACCCGTGGTCACCACGGCCACTCGGATCGCAGCACGGGTGCTGGCGAATTTCAGAACCGGTTGAGGATCCGGGCCAGGTCCTGAGGTCGACTGATCATTGCCATGTGCCCGGCGACCAGGTCGACCACCTCGGCACGTCCCAGATGCACGATCATCCGGTCCTGGGCGTCGGGAGTCAGGATGGCGTCGCGAGTCAGTCGGACATAGGTGCGGGGAATCGCGTGGCTCAGGCCGGTCAGATCGGCAGGTTCGGACAGGACCCCGATGGCTTCAGGCACGAGTCGTCGGAGCGTTAAGGCAGTCTGCTCGGGATTCATGTCGTTACAGAACAGTGCTGTCGCCAGGTCAGGATGCAAGACACCCTCGCTGTCGACCACGTCACCTCCGACGCGTTCGGCGATCTCCGCAGCACCCGGGCTGAACGTGCCGAGCACCTCGGCCAATGGTGTCCCGTGAGGTGGAACCGCGCACGAGACGAACACCAGTCGTCGGAGCCGGCCAGGAATTGCCTCGGCCACGCCGGGAAGGGTGAGGCCGGCCATCGAATGCCCGACCAGGATGACGTCAGTCAAGCCTTCGTCGACGATGCTTCCGACGACGGTGGTGACGAAATCGGCGAGAGCCACAGAGCTCAGATCGGCGGGGCTACCACCGCGCCCGGGCAGATCAACGGCGACCGTTCGTCCGTCGAGATAGGGAAGCAGCTCATCCCAGCAGGACGCCGCGAAGCCTCCTCCGTGCACCAGCACAAACGTCATCGTCAGAGAATGGCATCCTTCCACGTCGAACTCAACGGCGATGATGCCGGCGTGCTGTGGCGCCACTTCCCGACGTGTGCACTCCCGCGATCGCCACGGCACGGCACGACGGGAAGGTCCCAGCGGGTGGGAGGCCCGCTCACTGCCTTCGGACCATGTCGGCCATGGTCAACCTCTCCCTCGCGCTACCGATGCCGAACCGCCTCTGGGTGTCGGGAAAGTAGCATTGAGCCACTTCGGTGAAGGAGGCCTTCGTGGACGACGGTGAACCCATCTCGTACCTTGCCCTGGCAACAGGTACTCCCGTCCTCAGCTCGTCCGGTTCGGAGTTCGGAAGTGTCGCGCACGTCCTGCAAGTACCTGAGCTGGACGAGTTCGACGGCATCGTCGTCTCGACGAAGAGCGGCCACCGATTCGTCGACCGGGACCAGGTCGCTGCGATCACAACGACCTGTGTCCGGTGCGATCTGTCGGACGAGCAGGCAGCGTCCCTGCCGCCACCCAGCGGCCCTCCGGTCCTCCATATCGACGCCACCTACGACGAAGGTCCTTCCCTCAACGCAAGATTCGCCCGCCTCTTCCGTCGACCACATTGGAAAGAGCTCGAATAGCAGCGGGGAGGGCCGGGCTCCTCTCAGATGTCCACTTAGAATCCGAGGTCTACTTCGCTGGCCGGCCGTCCACCATCGACGCCCCAGTTCTCGGTGGGAGATTCGACCAGGGCAATGAGAATGTCGGACCGGGGAATCCCGATGGAGGTCAACGCTTCCCAGAGACCCCGATAGAGGTCCCTCTTCGTCTCGATCGAGCGTCCCGCGAACATCGTGATCTCTACGAGGGTGAAACTGTCGCCCATGCCACCGGGCATCACGATGTTGTCCGGGTCGATCTCGGTAATCGTCACCGTCGGGTCGTCACCGGGCACCTGCAGGGCTGTCACGACTGCGTCGCGCACTGCGTCCAGACGGTCCCGCTTCTGAGCGGACGTCATCCTCCCAACGACCTCGATCCGAGCGATCGCCATGGAAGACGGTACCTCCCTGGTGCTCATTTGCCGGGCCACCAGAGCCTCCCTATGGTGTCGGAATGGCGAACATACGTTTGGGCTCCATCGCATTGGACTGCACCGATCCGGAGCGACTCGGCGCCTTCTGGGCGGACCAGCTGGACGGGGAGGTGGCCTTTTCCAGCGGTGCCTTCGTGGCGGTCAAGACTGACCGCGTCTGGCTCGCAGCTACGCGTGTCGAGGACTACGTCCCTCCGACGTGGCCGGGCGGACCGACTCCGAAGCAGATGCATCTGGACCTGGCCGTCGATGACCTGAAGGAAGCGGAGCTCAGGGCCACCGACTTGGGAGCTGTTCGAGCCGATTCGCAGCCGGCACCGGATCCTTACGTCGTTCTCTTCGATCCCGCTGGTCATCCGTTCTGCCTGTCGAAGCAGATTCCCGAGTGACGCGCCGCCGATCCGGGCCACTCCCCGGCGGGGTGCCTCCGCCCACACGTCGGCCGGGGACCGTGCTGCAGCGGGTCGGCGGACTTCGCAATTGGTGACGGGACCCTCGCTCCGCGTGACCTATCCCCGTTCGCCCGACCGCAGGGCCATCGGCCCTGATTGATCGCCCGAGCGTCGGCCTCCACCTTCTGGAACAATGGCCCCCATGGCTGCTGCGGGGGGATCCGAGCGGTGCCGGACCGACGGGCGATCATCGGGACCGGCGGTGGCGGGCCGCGGGACGGCGGCACTCCGGGAACACGGTTCCCGACGGTGACGGGTCGGCGAAGGCGACGGTTCGCCACCATCACCTTGGCCGTGCTAGTCGTCGGCGCGGCAGGAGCCGCCACCGGCCTCTCCTTCGCCGCGAGTCCCACGGGCATCCTCACCGCCATCGGCGGCCCCGGGGGAGGACGCGGGAGACACGGTGGCTCAGAACCCGGTGTCGCTGGCCCTGGCTCCGTCCGGCGGCCTCGAGATCGGGGACGGAACCCTCATGGTGGTCAGGAACCTCAGCCGCTTCGGCCTCGAGCGGAATGTGGCGTGTTCGGGCGCCATCGCCACGTCGGGATACGGGGGGGACGGTGGACCGGCTCAGGATGCGGCCTGCGACGGACCTTACGGGATGACCGTCGATCGGTCCGGCGACCTCATCGTCGCCGACAACCAGAACAACCGCATCCGGGTCGTCGCCGCCGCAAGCGGCGCCCTCTTCGGCACCACGGTGACCGCGGGCCAGATCACCACCGTCGCCGGGGACGGCACATGGGGTTACGCGGGAGACAAGGGGCCGGCAACCAGTGCCCAACTGGCGTACCCGGCCGGCACCGCTCTCGACCGCAACGGCAACCTGGTCATCTGCGACTCTGGCAACAATGTGATCCGCGTGGTGGCCTCATCCACCGGAACCTTCTACGGCCAGTCGATGACGTCCGGCGACATCTACACCGTGGCCGGCGACGGCACGGCCGGAGATGCCGGCACCGGCACCGCGGCCACCGGCGCCGAGCTGAACCAACCCACCGGGGTGGCGGTGGACAGGACCGGCAACCTGGTCATCGCCGACCTCGGCAACAACCAGGTCCGGGTGGTGGCTGCCGCCACCGGCACCTACTACGGCCAGCACATGACCGCCGGCGACATCTACACGGTGGCCGGCGACGGCACGGCCGGGTTCGCCGGCGATGGCGGTGCGGCCACCGGAGCCGAGCTCGACATGCCCGAGGGCGTCGCTCTCGACGCCCAGGGTGACGTGGTCATCGCCGACTACGGAAACAACCGGGTGCGATTGGTGGCTGAGCGGACGAAGACCGCCTTCGGGCTGCCGGTGACCGCCGGCGACATCTACACGGTGGCCGGAACCGGCAACGCGGAGTTTTCGGGCGACGGAGGCCCTGCCACCGAGCGCGTCCCTCTCCACGCCGCGTGACGTGGTGGTCGACCGCAGCGGCAACATCGTCGTGGCGGACTCGGGCAACAACCGCGTCCGAGTCATCGCCGCCTCCACCGGCACCGCGTACGGCCAGCCCGTCTCCGCCGGCGACATCCAGACGGTAGCGGGCACCGGAGCCCTGGGAGGGTTCTCTGGCGACGGGGGTGCGGCCGGGGACGCAGTGTTCAACCTCCCCACCGGGGTGGCGGCGGACGCCGCCGGCGATGTGGCGGTCGCCGACCAGAACAACGATCGGGTCCGGTTCGTCCCGGTGCGCTCCGGAACGTACTTCGGCCAGTCCATGATCGGCGGCAGCATCTATACGGTGGCCGGCGACGGGACTGCCGGGACCAGCACCAACGGGACGAGCGGGCCCGACGGGGAAATCGACGCCCCATCGGGGTTGGCGTTCGATCCGGCGGGCAATCTTCTGGTGGCCGAGTTCGCCGGCAACCGAATCCGGGTGGTCGCCCACGACACCGGCACCTTCTACGGACGCCGAATGACTGCGGGTGGCATCTACACCATCGCCGGCACGGGGGCCATCGGCAGCACGGGCGACGGGGGACCTGCCACACGGGCTGAGATCAACGCCCCCGAGAACCTGACCGTGGACGGATCGGGCAACGTCGTCTTCACCGAGTTCTACGGGAACGACGTCCGGGCCATCGCCGCCACCAGCGGAACCCTCTATGGGCTTTCGACGACAGCGGGAGACATCTACACCATCGCCGGCACCGGGGCATCGGGCGACACGGGCGACGGGGGCCCCGCTCTCACCGCGACCTTCCAACAGCCGGTAGGCGTGGTCGTGGACCGGTTCGGCAACCTGGTGGTCGGCGACTATCTGAACAATGAGGTCCGGGTGGTGGCCACAGCCACCGGCACCTTCTACGGCATCCCCATGGAGGTTGGCAACGTGTACACCTTGGCCGGCGATGGTTCACGGGGTTCGGCCGGAGACGGCGGTCCGGCCGCGGCTGCACAACTGTCCTTCCCGGCGGGGGTCACGGTGGATCCCACCGGAAACGTGATCTTCGCCGATTCGGCCAACAACGTCGTCCGGGTCGTGGCCGCCGTATCGGGGACGTTCTTCGGACAGTCGATGACGGTTGGTGACATCTACACCATCGCCGGAGGCGGGGTCGACCAGTTGCCCGGCCGGCATCGGTCTACCGCTGCCGGGGACGGCGGCGGCACTGTCGGTACCGCTGGGAGTGGCCTTCGCCGCTCCGGATTCGCTCCGCATCTCCGATTCCGCCAACAACTGCGTCCGCGATCTCATCACCGGGCAGGAGGCTCCCGGACCCCCAGGTTCGGTCACCGCCACTGCCGCCAACGGCTCGGCCACCGTCCACTGGATGCCGCCGGTGACGAACGGCGGTCGTCCGGTGTCCGGCTACGTGATCTCCGCCCTCGGTGGCTCTCCCACCGTGCACGCCCGGGCCGGGTCGACGTCGGCCACCCTGACCGGGCTGACCAACGGCACCAGCTATGCCTTTACGGTCAGCGCACTCAACGCCGTCGGATCAGGTCCGGCGTCGGCGTACTCGAACAAGGTGACGCCGCAACCATGATGACGACGCCTCGATCCGGAATGGGAATCGCCCGGTACCGGCCAGGGAAACGGAACTCCAGGCGCCGCAACATCGTGGCCCTCGGCGTGCTGCCTCTCCTCGTACTGGTGGCATGCGTCTCGACCAGTGCGACGGCAGCAACCAGCAGCCAGCCGTCATCGTCGTTTTCCGTTCCCCGATCGGGCTACCTCGTCTACTGGGATCAGGACGAGGAGGTCGACTACTACGAGTCGGCCAACAACACCCAGGGCCAGCTGATGGCACCGTGGGATCTGAACGGTCAGACCTGTCTCCTCAACGATGGCACCGGCCGGTGGGTCGGCGGTTCCGACCCCACCAATGAGAGCCAGCACAACCCCGGTGGACCGCCCACCTATCAATTCAAGCAACCCGCTATCAGCGAGGAAGTCAACGACGTCAACGGGAACTTCACCGGCAAGACGTTGTACGTGCCCGGCCCCTACCGGATGGCACCGGGGCTGCCCGGCGAAGATTCGCCGCCCGACCCCACCGGTATCTACAACGGCCAGGCCACCTATACCGGTTGCGCCGTCGACTCCCAACACAATGTGTTCGCCAGCGACATTGGCACGGCCCAAGGCTCGTTCCCCATCCCCACCGACGGGCGCTTGATCGAGTGGTTCGCCCCGTCCTACACCACGTCCTGCGTGTTGTTCGGGCCTACCGCCGGCGGGATCGGGAGCGACCACGACGACGGCACGGGTGGTCTGTCGCAGCCGGGGATGATGACCACCATGCCCAACGGCGACGTGCTGGTGCCGCAGGCGGGATCGTCGACAGGCGGCTTTCCCGGTGATGTGCTCGAGTTCGACCACTCGTCGTTCCCGACGAGCGCCGCCCAGTGTCCGGGGGGCGTGTACCCGCGGGCCGACATCTCATCGTCGGTGTTCTTCCAAGGGACCACCAGCAATCTGCCCGTGCCCATGGGCGTGGCTGGCGACCCGAGCTGCAGCTGCTATGCGATCTCCTCCATCTTCGGCGGCGGGAGTGCCGACGACGTCATCGAGTGGTTCAGTGCCACCGGTGCCCCGGTGGCCCGGCCCGGCGTGCCCGGCGAATCGCTCGCCGACTTCGGGTCGGACCCGAATGGTTTCAACCCCTTCGGGATGGCGTTTGCACCCAACGGGACGCTGTACTTCATCGATATCCACATCGTCTGTTCCGGCATACTCTCCAATTGCGGACCCCAGGACTTCCACGGCCGGTTGATGAAAGTGACGTTCGGCGCAGGAAAGACGCCGAGCCTGCCGGTCACCATCGCCGACCACTTCGCCTTCCCCACCAGCGCCACCATCTGCGTTCCCAGCCAGTATGAGATCTGTCCATTTCCGAGCCATCCGACACCCTTGCCGACGCCGGAGAGTCCTTCGGAGGGCGAATGAGGTAAGAGCGAGCGGATGAGGCGATCGGGCCGGCCGGCGTTGCCATCTGGTCCGGTTGCGTCGACGAGCTATGGGGCACCATGAACGGCGCTGTGATCCCGCCGCCCACAGGAAATGACGGGGTCAATCATCGAACCCGTGGCCCACGCTCGGTAGGGTGGACAGCCCAGTCGGACCTACAGGCCCAGTTCGCTCAACTTCCGTGCCACCGGCGCGTCGAAGTTGTGATGTGCTGCGAGTGCGAGTAGCGCGGCCACGACAGCCACCACGAACTTCTGCCGGAAGAGACTTTTGGTCACCAGCAACACCACGAACCCGACCAAGAAGTGGCCAACGACGACCGCTACGAGACTCGGTTGAGTTTCACGATCGTCCACACGGTCCACGGTCTCCATTCCATCATCATCGTCGTGTGACGGCAAGCTTGTGGCGTCGATGGCGACGTACAAACACGACAATTAAGAGAGCGCTCATCACCAATCCAAAGACGAGTATGACGATGTCCTGAGTCGAGTGATGTCCCGTTGTCACCCTTCCGACCCCGTAAGCCGTGGCGGCAACGGAAAGCGCGAACCCGATCGAAGCGATGAAGTTCCACAGAGCGAACTGGGTCAGCTTCATCTTCGCCGTACCGGAAATGATTGCCGGAGTGAAGAAGACGGCCAGCCGCCCCCATTTTGCGTAGGCCAGCTCTCCCTTGTCCATCAACTTCTGGCGACCTACCTGGCGTTTGCCCGGGCGAGCGAGTAGCTGGGTACCCCAATGATGTCCGATGTAGTAGCCGATGAGACCACCGACTTCACCGGCAGCCACCGCAATGACGATGACTGCGGCCAGGTTGAGGTTCCCTTGACTGGCCCCAACTGCCGCAGCGCCAACTGCGGCGCTCCCGACCGCTGGCACGCCCGCCCACGATGCGGTGACGGCCACGAACAGTACGAGGTACTCCCACCAGTCACTCCCAACGTTGCCCGAAGCCGAACTCGATGCAACCAGATGCGCCCATTCTCCGGGCAGAGCCGTAACGGCCAGGTCCACTTAGCGCAGTTGTCTGCGAGGCAACAACGCCCCGATGATCCAGAACAGAGGGATGAAGATTCCGATGATGAACATCACCCAATGGCCCTTCCGTATCGAGAGGATGCCGAGGGTGATGAGCAGCACCACGTAGATGGCACCAAAGATGAACGCCATGATCTTCTCCCGTTCGCCGACGCCGGATCGCTCGCCGACGCCACGTCCATCCTGCCCTATGGGAGAGTCCCCGGTGGCGCGCCGCCATGAAGTGTGGACTTTGGAAAGGTCATCCGTCCTGGCTCCCGAAGTGGACGAACTCCGGTTGAGTGTCCGTTGGTTCGTGCGGGATAGGCACCTGGTGCGAAGTGGAGGAAGTCATCGAGCTGGCGGCTGGCGGCGCGCTTCTCTTCCCCTGCGGCTGTCTTGCTGCCGACAGTGTCGGCTTAGGCCTTTAGGCGGCGAACCCAAGCCAAGAGGTGTACTTGACCTGGGGTTTTGTGGTGGGCCAGGCGGCATGGCTGGTTCCGTAGACCGTCACGATGACACTGCCGACGGTAGCGGATTTCGCTGACGTCAGCTCAACATAAGAGAAGTAGAACCAGACGGCGAGCTACAGCATGAGACGTTCGTCAGTAATGCCCGAATCATGATTCAGCATTGGTTCCCCCCTATTTTCCTTGGAGGGATGCCGGTGATTCCTGGCATCGTCGCTCGTGTCTCTACGACCTAGTGATGCGTCGCTGATATCGCTCTGATAGCTACAGCAGCAGCATGATCACTGTGAAGCGCCAGGACCCCCCGCAACCGGTCGTTCTGGACGTAGGTGGCCGTGCCCCAGGCACTTATGCCGCACCCCCTGAACCCACCTGCGGCTGGTTGGCTCAGGTGATGGTCAGGGGAATGGCGGCTTGCACCGTCGTCAGGTCTTGACCTTGGTCCTGCCGCTGATGGTGGTCACCGTCTGGGTCGCCTGAACCACCAACGAATAGGTCCCTGGCATCAGGTTCGTGCTCGGTGTCCCCGACAACACCCCGTCACTAGACAGTGTCAGCCCCTTGGGTAGCTCGGCCCCGAACCACTTCACGGTGGTCGTGTAGGGGCTGGTGCTGGTCCCGAGGTTGCCCGCCTGGAGCGTCACGGGTCCGGAGGCGGTCCCCGGGGTGGCGCTCGACAGTTTCGATCCAACGAAATGGACGTGAGCAACATCTCGGCGGTCAGTTCAGCGACGGCACGTTCATAAACGTGCCCCGATCGTCCCACAACCGCCCGTCCCACGACAATCTTCCGGTGCTAGAGCTGTACTTGTGCTTCTTGCCCACACCTAAGTATGCCGCTGCCGGGCTACCGCACCCACTGACCCGGTGGTCAGGAGCAGGTTCAGTCGGGGACAGATCACAGTTCCGAAGTGCGGTTTGAGGACAGGATCACCCATCACTTCCAGTCTGCAACGGAAATCGCTGTTCGGGTTGGCCCAACGGCCATAAGTTGACGACGAGTTCAGACTTACCCTCGATGGCTTGCCGCACTCGCTCGATCAGTTCAGTGGAGGCTGTCGCCCAATCAGATTGTGCCTTCTCCGTCCGCCAGCCTGAGCCCCACTCGAAGTTGGCTTCGAACTCTCCCTCCCAGGCGAGGAGATCATCCCACAGAGCCGCCGGAATCATCTCCCTGGTCGCCACGGTCGATGGCCACAACGGGGACTCCACTCCGTAACTCGGACTCAGCAAAAAGGAGGTGATCTCGCCGTCATGGTTTGGCCAGGTGACCGCCTGCCATTTCGACTTCCTCTGGCCACGAGGTGTCACGCTCCCAGCGTGGGGACCCTGATGTCCTGCTGGCCGGATGCAGTGAACCGGCCCGTGGAGGACATACGAGCCTGCGTACCCGCCGCCTCCCAGATACTGATCCCACACCGCTCGCGCCCCGCATACCGGCTCACCGGGGGCCGCCGTTGACAATCGCTCGTTGGTGTTGTGGAGTCCGGCCACCGGAAGCCCGACATGTGGGCCGTAATAGTGGGCTGTCCGGTCGAGGTACTCCTGGGCCGTCTTCACGTCCGCCTCGATGGACACCGTTTGTTCACGAAACTTGGAATCGTCGTCGTGACTCACGCGTCTAAGCGTAAGGTCAACTTTGCCAGGGCATTAATCCACCCTGTGCAAGCCTCTGGCGGCGCTACATGCGGGACCTCCACCAGGCCAGATGCGCCCCACTGATCCGCTGTTAGGGGTCACCCTGGGACCGGACCTCACGACAGATCTTCCAGCCCTAGTCGCGATGCCCTCGGTGGAAGACTGTGCCAATCCAGGCTCGGAGGTAGTCAAGGTACAGAGACCTCCTGTTTCCGGTCGGGACCTCGACTGGTCCGAGCTGACCATTCGCGATGTGCTGACGTCGCATGAACGCTTCCAGCCCCTCTCGACTGATGTCGGCCGCAATCCTCGACGATTGCCGCCCGATACCGAGGAAGGGTCCCTCTATACAACTCACGGTCGTCCTCATCTCGAACTACGACGTCTTGCCAGACGAATCCAGCCGTAGCGAGAGCCGCTGCGACAAGGCGCGAGCCGTGAATCTCCGCCCTCACTGAACCACCTCTTACTGGGATCCCCTCGGACTGATGGTGGTTAGCCACAAGAGCAGATGATTGCAGAGGAAGAATCTTGCCGCACTGCCCCTCCGAGCCGGTGTTCAGGGTCACATTTGGACGCCCAGAAGATCGATCGTTCGAGGACTAAACCTTACATCGGAGATGACGGCATTTCGGGGGGTGGTCCCGAAAGGTAAGCGGTGCTACCGTCGGCTGCGTAGGCCGAATAGGAGGTCCCAAGGGGAAGGAAGCACAGTTACCCTTCCGAAATTGTGATCGGAACGGTCGAGTGGTTCGAAGGCTGTGCTCCCTGCGGAATCGCCGATATTGGGGGAGATCGAGGATGCTAAGCACCCGGTACGCCGTCGCTCTTATTGTTCTGCTTAGTTTTGTGGGCCTTACGTTGACCGCCTCTCCCGCGACGGCAAAAGGCAACACAGGTGGGGTGGTCGTGACCGACTATCCAGTTCCAACCCAATTCGCCGACCCGTCCGGTATCGTCACCGGTCCCGACGGTGCACTGTGGTTCACCGATTCCGGACTGGCTGGCTCGATTGGCCGAATGACGACAGCAGGGGTACTTACCACCTATACGGATCCGAGCATCAATAGGCCCCAGCAGATCACGGTCGGCCCGGACGGCGCTCTGTGGTTCACAAATTTCAACAGCAACACGATTGGGCGCATTACAACCACGGGGGCGGTTACGAGCTACACCACTCCGGGCCTTTCGCTTCCGTATGAGATCACAGCGGGGTCAGACGGTGCGCTCTGGTTCACGTACCTGGGCGGGATCGGACGAATCACGACCGCCGGAGTCATTACGAATCTGTACCCCGTTCCGGGCATCGACCTGCTCAACGGCCTAACCACCACGGCGGATGGAGGACTTTGGTTCATCGCTGGAGGCAGCGGTGAGAACGTCGAGCGGATGAACACATCCGGAGTGGTGACGAACTCTTACACTTTTTACAATCCGGGCTCCTTTGACGATATAGCAACCGGCTCAGACGGAGCCCTCTGGCTCACAAGTCGGACAGGCAACCTCGGCCTAGTTGCCAGGGTCACGACCGATGGAGTGATTTCCACCTACCCGATCGGTCACGTAATCCCGACGGCGATTACCTCCGGACCCGATGGAGCCTTGTGGGTCCTAGCGGGCTCGACAAAGGTCCTTGGCGACTATTCGGTTGTTCGGCTGACCACTTCCGGTGTGCTCAGTAGCTACCAAGGTCCCGGGCTCACCGGCCCCCAGTTCATCACCGCGGGACCGGACGGGGCGCTCTGGTTTACGGACCAGGACAGCAATCACCTCGGTTCCATCGGGCGGGCTTCGGTTCCCACACCGACGGTTACCGGAATCAGTCCAGCTGCCGCGGTGGTCGGCCACAAGGTACACATCAATGGGGTTGACCTTTCGAACGCCACGTCTGTGACGTTCAACGGCATTCCGGCAACTATCGGTGTCGACAAGGACACCGAGATCAATACAACTGTGCCCCCCGGCGCTACCAGCGGTCCCGTGGTGGTGGCGACACCCGACGGAATCGCCACCGGTGACTTCGTCGTTCCACTGCCCACCATCTCCGGCCTGTCACCGGCAACAGGGGCGGCAGGGGCAACGGTGCAGATAAGGGGCGCGAACCTATTGAATGCCACCGTGGAGTTCAACGGCACTTTGGCCACGATCGTGAGCGACGGAGCAACGAAGATCGTCACCAATGTCCCATCGGGCGCTGAGACCGGACCTGTGACCGTGACCACCCCGGACGGAACGGCCATGAGTAGCTTCGTGATCTCGTAGGAATCGAAGCCGGTTCGTGCGTCATTCCTCAGCCCATTAGGCCTCGCATCGACATCAAAAGGCCGACTAACAGTACGGATTAGTAACTATTGCATAGGTTCCGGTCGAGGGCGTTAGCGGTCAGCAAGCAATCCCGAGTCGATAGCGCCGCCGAGCCGGCGATCGGGGATACCTCGTCCCCGGCGTCCCGACACCTGCGGACCACTCTCCGTCTCTCCGTCGTTGTTCCGAAGGGGAGCATTTCACCTTAGTCATATGCCAACCGCGACACCATGCCCAATCTCGATGGCGGCAGCAATGGAACGGTGCTAGCCATTCATGCAGACGGGTGCAGGGATACCACACCCTGGAGAATCGGGCATTGAGCCATGGGGACTAGCTTCAAAAAGAACTGTGCGGGTGGTCCTGGCCGGGTCGCTGGCGTTGGGCGGTGCGCTGACCGCAGTGCTCATCGGCGGGGCACTGCCTGCTTCGGCGGCGGCCACGGTGATCCAGACCATGCCTGTGGGCACCAATCCCAGCGGCGTCTCGTCGGACGGCACCCACGTCTGGGTGACGAACCTTAACTCCAACACGGTGAGCGAACTGGACGCCTCGACCGGCTCGGTCATCCAGACCATCGGCGTCGGCGCTACCTACTCCCTACAGTGTCTCCTCGGACGGCACCCACGTCTGGGTGGCAGACCAAGGCGTCGCCACGGTGACCGAGCTGAACGCCTCGACCGGCTCGGTCGTCCAGACCATCGGCGTGGGCACCTATCCCTACAGTGTCTCGTCGGACGGCACCCACGTCTGGGTGGCAGACCAAGGCGTCGCCACGGTGACCGAGCTGAACGCCTCGACCGGCTCGGTCGTCCAGACCATCGGCGTGGGCACCTATCCCTACAGTGTCTCGTCGGACGGCACCCACGTCTGGGTGGCGAACCAAGGGTCCAACACGGTGACCGAGATTTCCATTGTTGGCTTCACGATCACCACGTCGTCACTCCCAAACGCCACTCCAGGGGTCGCCTACGGCCCAGTAACCCTCCAGGCAGCCAATATGACAGTCAGCACTAGTCCCTACACCACCGCACTGAAGTGGAAGAAGGTCACAGGCCCCAGGGG
Organism: uncultured Acidimicrobiaceae bacterium; assembly: GCA_963700235.1. Taxonomy (GTDB): domain Bacteria; phylum Actinomycetota; class Acidimicrobiia; order Acidimicrobiales; family RAAP-2; genus Bog-756. The sequence continues at coordinate 858,136 of CAVOWT010000003.1, read as the reverse complement.
ATTAAAGCTGTCCTCGGCCGGGGTGTTGTCGGGTACACCAACTGCGAGGCTGCAAGCTGGTCCGAGTTCGGTGGCGGTCCAGGTGACCGAGACAGTGACCACCCTCAACGGCAAGAAGAAGGTCAAGACTCTATCGACGGTTCAGGCCACCATCCCCCTGACCATCACCTGAGCCACCTGTTATCTCTGCGATGGCACCCGGTTCCGGCCGGGGGTCTTTCGCTGGTGGAACTCGGACACCCAAGGGGGTTATCTACACGCCCGAATGTTCCGTTCATGGGCAGTTAGCCCGCGGCAAGCTCACTTCGCTCGATAACTGCCGCCGAGCCGGTGATAGGTGATACCCCTCCGGTGGCGATCCAGGCGCTTAGCGAGAACGGCCCTGTGTGTCCGAAGAGGCCGAAAGGACCTGAACAGGCCCGTCTCAGGCCCACATCAGTCCCACCTCAGGCCCTGATCTCAGGCTGCTTCCAGACCGAACATCGAGGAAAGGAAGCACCATGATCGAGCCAAACCACCTGACCAAGCGCTTCGGCAAGACCGTGGCAGCCGACCAACCAGTGCCGCTGGCCCAAAGACCACGGGTATTCACCTGGGCACGAATTGCTGCCCTGCTGATGACCATCGTCCTATTGACGGGACTTACCTATCTGCGAGTTTCGGCCAGCCCGGGAACGGTCTCGGTCCCTCAGGGGGCACAAGCCGGCCAGCTGACCATGCACGCGTGCACCTATCCCACCGAGAGCGGCAGCTACCGCGCCGACTGCGGAACGCTCGTCGTGCCCGAGGACCGGGCAGACCCCCGGTCGCGCCTGATCGCGCTGCCGGTGACCCGGGTCCTGGCTCGCTCATCCCACCCGTTGGCGCCAATCTTCCACCTCAACGGCGGCCCGGGCATAACCAACATGACGTTCCCCCAAGCGAGTCGCCTGACCGCTCAGCACGATGTCGTCATGGTCGGCTACCGCGGCGTCGATGGTTCTTCGGTGCTGAACTGTCCCGAGGTGACGGCGGCGCTGGAGAACTCCGCTGACTACCTCGGCAAAGCGTCGCTGAGCGCGTACTCCCAGGCCTTCGCCTCGTGCGCGAAGCGGCTTGAGCGAAGCGGCGTTGACCTCGCCGGCTACACGCTGGCGGAGCAGGCGGACGACATCGAAGCCGCTCGCGTCGCGCTCGGCTACCAGCGCATCAACCTGCTCAGCGAGAGCGCCGGGACCCGTCTGGCGATGATCTACCAGTGGCGGTATCCGAACAGTGTCGACCGCTCAGTGATGATCGGGGTCAACCCGCCCGGAAACTACATTTACAGTGGAGCCGAGATCGATCAGGGGATCGAGCGTTACTCGGCGCTGTGCGCGAAGCAGCCTGCCTGCCGCGCCCGCACCGGCAACCTCGCCGCGAGCATGCAGCACACGGCGGCACACATGCCGAGCAGTTGGTTATCCCTGCCGATCAAGCCGGGCAACGCCCTGGTCGGGACGTTCCTCGGGCTCACGGAGGCGAACTCGAACGGCGGTTCGATACTGTCCGGGCCGATGACCCTCGACTCGTGGATCTCCGCCGCGCATGGCGATCCGAGCGGCCTGTGGCTGCTGTCGTGGCTGTCCGGTGTCGTCCTCCCCCAGTCGTTCACCTGGGGCGAGTTAGCGAGCATCGGGATGGCCGACGCGCAGCCCGTCGATTTCTACTTCGGCTCCGGAGCGGACCGGGGCTCGATCATCGGCAATCCCCTCGGGGAGTTCTTATGGGGGGCAGGAGGCATGGCTCACGCCTGGCCGGCCAACCCGGGCGAGAAACAGTACACCAGCGTGCAGAACTCGAGCGTCCCGACGTTGCTCATCGGCGGGACGCTCGACTTCGAGACACCGGCCCAGAACGCCGCGAAGGAGCTGCTGCCGCACCTCTCCAACGGGCATCAGGTCATCCTGTCCGGGCTCGGGCACGTGGACGACTTCGACGCCTACGAGCCGAGCGCCAGCACGCAATTGCTGACCACGTTCTACGCCACCGGCCAGGTCGACACGTCCCGCTACACCCCGAACGTTGTCAGCTTCGCCACACCGCAATCGCAGGCAGCGATTGCCAAGGACATCGTTGGGTTTATGCTCGGCTTCGCCTTGTTGGCAGTGATCTGGCTCGTGGTGTTGGCGATCCGGATCCGCCGCCGAGGCGGTACCGGCCGCAAGACGGGCGCATGGATCCGTTCGGCCGGTCCGATCGTGTTCGGACTCGGCGGATGGTTCCTCGGCGAACTGTTGGTACTGCGGTTCTGGCCGAGCCGGGCGCTCCCCGACCAGCTGCTGTCAGTGGTCTCGGTCGCGGTGCCGATCTGGCTCGGGGTCTACGCCGGCTGGGTCTGCACCGACACGCCGAAGACGATGCGGGCCAAGGGCATCGTTGCCGCGGGTGTCAGTGCGGTCGTCGGAGCCGCACTCGGTTTCCACGACGTCAGCGGGCTCATGGCGTTGATCACGACGATCATCGGTGCGACGGTCGCGTCGAACCTGAGCCTGCTCGTGCTCGACATCTGGACCGAGCGGGCCGCCACCCGGGGAACGGTCGTTCCGGCGGTGGATCTGTCGGAGACGGAGCACCTGGAGCCGGCCCTGCACTGATCGCCCGAACCGTGTCGGGGAATCCTTGGAGGATTCCCCGACACGCGCGACCCGCCCCAATATGCGCCGAACACGCCGGTTTGCCTGTCCCCGAGGTGCGGTAGGGGACGCTATTACCCGACGAATCGCGTTATTGAGACGAGGCGGGACAACTCCCAGAACGGACCAGCCCCAAGCCGGTGGCGACGTCGCCCTCACGCCTTGACGATCGGCTTATTTTGGCACGTTTGGGGGCCTCGCCGAGTTCAGGATTTGATGCCTTGAACTGGACTTCCACTGGTGGGCCGTGCGGTGCCTGAGTTCATGAGATAAGCCACACCTGCAGGTTCGGATGTGTCAAGACATAAGCGACACCGAGCGGGAGGGTCGCTTCATGGACAAGGGCCGATTTGTGATCGAGACGCACCTGCGGACAGGCCGGCCGATCGCCGAGCTGGCTCGGGCCTACGAGATGGACCGCAGCTGGCTCTACCGGCGCCTGGCCCGTCAGCGACGCGAAGGGGAGGCCGGACTCGAGCCGCGTTCCCGGCGACCCCACCGATCGCCGGGCCGGATCGTCGACCTCTACGAAGAGGAGATCGTGGCCCTGCGGAAGGAGTTGGCCGATGCCGGTTTTGACGCCGGAGCCGACACCATCCGCAGCCATCTGGCCCGCCGCCACCCCGACGTCCCTTCGACCTCGACCATCTGGCGGGTGCTGAAGGCCCGGGGCTTTGTCACACCCCAGCCCCACAAGAGGCCAAAGAGCTCCTATACGCGCTTCTGCGCTGAGCTGCCCAACGAGTGCTGGCAGGCCGACGTCACCCATGTCGAGGTGGCCGACGGGGTGGTCTACGAAGTGCTGAACATCATCGACGACCACTCCCGACTGTGCGTTGCCAGCAGGGTCTTCGTGTCCACCCACTCTTCTGACGTGGTGCGGACTTTGCACAGAGCCGCAGGCCAATGGGGCTATCCGGAGAAGCTCTTGACCGACAACGGAGCCATCTTCACCGCGTCCAAGGGCGGTGGGGTGGGTGACATGGAAGCCGAGCTGCTCTCGCTCGGCATCGCCTCCAAACACGGGCGTCCCTACCATCCCCAGACTCAGGGCAAGGTCGAACGCTTCCATCAGACCATGAAGAAGTACCTAGCCAAACAAGACCCGGCCACCACCAAGAAACAGCTCCAGGGCCAACTCGACCGCTTCGTCACCTCATACAACACCGTGCGCCCGCATCGAGCCATCGGCCGTCGCACGCCGGCCGAGGCGTTCGCGGCGAGGGACAAGAGCCATCCTCTCGGCCCGAAGATCGACAGTGCCGGATACCGGGTCCGCAATGACAAGGTCAACAAGAACGGCACGGTCACGCTCCGCTACCGGGGACGCCTCCACCACATCGGGGTGGGACGGCCCTATGCCGGCTGGCGCGTCGTGCTGTTGGTGGCCGGGCGCGAGATCAAAGTCCTCGGAGCCGACGGGTCACCGCTCCGAAAACTCACCCTCGATACAAATCAGGACTACCAGCCCATGCCCTGAGCTGGTCGTCTACGATGTCGCGCGACATCGTTGCTTATGTCGCGCGACATCACAATGGTGGGCCGTGCGGGACTTGAACCCACGACCCCTTGCGTGTCATGCAAGTGCGCTACCAACTGCGCCAACGGCCCGTGGCGCCCGACGATACCACTGACCCCCCGTCGGACCGTCGCCTTGAGCTTGACCCAGCGAATACAGAACGGCGCCCCCCTCAGGGCACGCTGGACGTGTCGGCCGGTGTCGTCTTCTCGATGGCTCCCCAGCCGCTGAATTGCCGGTGGCGCTCCAACTGGGCCTCGTGACCCCCTCGCAGTCCGAAGAGCCGCTTGGCCAACAGCAGGTAGACGGCGATGGCCACGTTGATGACCAGGGTGATCAACTTGAACACGCTGACGCTCAGCGACAACTCGAAGAGCTCGATGGGAATCAGCACCACAGTGGCAACCAACGTCAGATACTCCGCCCACCGCTTGGAAAACCACAGTCCGACCATTTCGGTGGCCTCGAGGGCGGCATAAGCCGTGACCAGAAGGCCGAGCTGGATCAACCGCGTCGGCGAGTACTTGAATGCTCGGCCCAGGTAACCGAGGACCCCCCGCACCTGGGACTCCCCGGGCGTCGTCCCGGACAGGTCACTCATGATGTCGACGTAGTCCCGATGGAGTGCGGCATCGTGCCGGGCGAAGGTGTAGAGGATGATGGCGAGGGTGGTGAGCACGATGACGTGAATGGCACGGTCGACGGCAATGAGCCGAAGCACGTACTTGTCGCGCAGCATCGGGCCCCGCACAGGTAGTTCGATCTCGTCCTGTTCAGGCATCCGGTCGCGAGTCGGTGCCTGGGGCGGGTCGGCGGCAATCCAGGCGTCGCACCGCAGGCATCGGTACCACCGGATCCCATCACCGTCCCGCGCCAACATGTTGTCCTCGGGCCTGACGTGGGCGACGTCGGTGCCCACCAGTTCGTGACCCTTCCATCCGCAGGTCACCAACTCGTAGAAGTTGTCGGGACGCCTCGATCGAGCCACCTCCGCACAATAGGCTTGGTTCCTGACGAACACGCGAAGGGAGCGCCGGTGAACGTCGACGTCGAAGCCCATGTGGGTCGGATCGGCCGGGACGGCTACACCATCGTGGAAGGTGCGGTCGACATCGATCTGGTCGACGGCCTGGTGGACGATCTGCTCCGCCTCGAACGGGACCTCGGGGCGGCGCCGGCGGCCAACGAATTCGAGGGCGTGCACACCACGCGGATCTACAACCTACTGGCCCACGGCACCCATTTCGAGCAGATCCCCATCCATCCGAACATCCTGCCCATCTGCGAGCGGGTGCTCGATCCCGGCCTGTTGGTCTCGTCCTTGTCCTCCATCGCCATCGGACCCGGCGAAACCCCGCAGCCGATCCACGCCGACGACCAGGTCATCCCCCTTCCGAAACCCCATCCTCCGACCGTCTGCAACACCATGTGGGCCCTGACCGACTTCACCGAGGCCAACGGCGCCACCCGAGTCATCCCCGGGTCGCACACGGCGCCGGAGTCCCCGGACCTGACGCTCCGCTACGACTCAATCCCAGCCGAAATGCCCAAGGGAAGCGTGCTGGTGTGGCATGGAAGCCTCTGGCACGGAGGCGGAGCCAACCGCACCACGAACCGTCGCATCGGTATCGCCATGAACTACTGCGCCGGGTACCTACGCCAACAGGAGAATCAACAGCTGGGGCTCCCGACGGCCACGGTCCGCCGCTTCCCGGCCCGGCTGCAGGAGCTTGTGGGATTCGGGATCTACCGGGGGTTGATCGGTCATATCGACAAGGTCGTCCCGGCCAATCTCCTACTCGGAGGATCCGAAGAGTCCCACCTCCTGTGGGACTACGCCACACCCCCGGACTGAAGAGCCCGGGCGGCGATGGCGGTCGGCCCGTCCTGTGGCGGGCGCGGCCGATCACTGGAGGCGGCGGGCGGAATCGAACCGCCGTACGGGGCTTTGCAGGCCCCTGCCTAAACCACTCGGCCACGCCGCCGTGGCGTCCGGCGATCCTACCCTCCCCGTCGGGATGCTTGAATCTGTCCATGCGGATCGGAATGATCGCCCCACCCTGGACGCCCATCCCTCCCCTGCTCTATGGCGGGATCGAGCTGGTGGTGGACCAGCTGGCCCGTGGCCTGCAGGAAGCCGGCCACGATCTCCTGCTGTTCGCCACCGGCGACTCCACCTGTCCGGTACCTCGTAAGTGGGTGCTGCCGGCGGCCGAGGGCACCCGCATCGGGATGGCGGTCCCGGAGATCCGCCATGTCATTCACGCCTACGAAGCCGTCCGCGACTGCGATGTCGTGCACGACCACACGATGATGGGGCCGTTCCATTCTGAGCACTACCCCGGACTACCGGTGGCCACCACCATCCACGGACCGTTCAACGAAGAGTTGACCGACGTTTACCGTGCCAATGCCGAACGGGTCCCGATCGTGGCCATCTCCCATGCCCAGCGGCGGGCCGCGCCGGACATCCCGATCGCCCGGGTCATCCACCACGGCGTCGACGCCACCGTCTTTCCGGTGGGTGACGGCACCGGCGACCACGACGGTCCCTACGTGCTCTTTCTCGGCCGCATGGCCGCCGACAAGGGGGCGCACCGCGCCATCCGTATCGCTCGTCGGGCCGGCATCCGCATCCTGCTGGCGGCCAAGATGCGCGAGCCGTGGGAGATGCGCTACTTCACCGAGCAGGTCGAGCCCCTGCTCGGTGAAGACGCCACGTACCTCGGCGAGGTGTCGCACGAGCGGAAGCTCGAGCTGTTGGCCGGCGCTTCGGCCCTGCTCTTTCCGATCCGCTGGAACGAGCCGTTCGGGATGGTCATGATCGAGGCCATGGCATGTGGGACTCCGGTCCTGGCCTTCCCCGAGGGCGCCGCTCCCGAGGTCGTGGATCACGGACGCACCGGGTTCATCTGCGAGGACGAAGAGGCCATGGTGGAGGCGGTGGGCCGTCTCGGCCAACTACAGCGAACCGACTGCCGCCTGGCCGTGGAAGGCTATTTCTCCACCCAGCGCATGGTGGCCGAGCACATCGAGCTGTTCGAGTCGATGATCGCCTGACGTCGTCAGGAGCGTCGCCGGAAGATGAGGCGGCCCACGAACGCCACCAGAGCCACGACGATGACGAGCTTCAACACGAACCAGATGATGGACGTGACGAAGCCGATCAACGTGATCAGGACCACCACGGCGATGATGCCCCCACCGACGATGAGAACACCGTCGAACACGCTCAGCCCGGTGTGCTCCTCTTCGGCCATACCCCTACGCTAATCGTCCCCGGGCCAACATGGACATCAGCAACCGCTTTTCCCCCGGTCGGCCATCCCGCTGGGACCCGGTGGTACGGTCCGGCCGTGTCCTTGCGTGCCCGAAGGCAGTCGCTCATCGAGCGCACCGACCTGCTCGGCGATGCCTTCTGCCGTGCCTACGCCGACGCGGCCGACGACTGGCTGACCAACCTGTTCGAACAGGCCACCGACGGCGACAGCCGAGGTCTGGCCCTGGTCGCCGTGGGTGGGTACGGGCGTTCGGAGCTCTGCCCGTTCAGCGATCTCGACGTGGTGCTCATCCACAAGGGGCGAGGGGACGTCTCGGCCCTGGCCGACAGGATCTGGTACCCGGTCTGGGACGAAGGGATCAGCCTCGACCACAGTGTCCGCCGACCGGGCGACGCCCTGGACATGGCCGGTGAGGATCTTCGGGTGGCCCTCGGGCTGTTGGACGCCCGCGTGGTCTGCGGTGACCCGAAGGTGGCCGAACCGGTCGTCAACGGAGCCCTGGAGCGGTGGGTCAAGCAGAAGCCACCGTGGCTCGGGGTACTGGCCGACCTCGTGGCCGAGCGACACCGGACCTACGGGGATGTCGGCTTCCTGCTCGAGCCGGACCTGAAGGAGGCCCACGGCGGGCTGCGGGACGTCGCCGCCCTCACCGCCATGATGTTGGCCGTGCCGGTGCTTGCCGACTACGTCGACACCGTAGCCATCGACACGGCCCGGTCCGTGCTCACTTGCATCCGGGTCGAGCTCCACCGACGGTCCGGCCGCGAACAGAACAAGCTGCTTCTGCAGGAACAGGACCAGGTGGCACAGGCCCTCGGCGAGGTCGACTCCGACGCCCTCATGCGGTCCGTGGCCACGGCCGGTCGCACCGTAGCTTGGGAGGGCGATGACGCCTGGCGCCGCCGCGGTGCGTGGTCGCGGTCCCGGGGCTCGGCCCGTTCACGACGCCGGTCCCGCTCCCCCGGATCGGCGGCGCGACGGGGTACGGAGGGCACGCCCGTAGCCGGTGATGCCGACATCGGCCTGACCGACGACGAAGTGGTCCTGATGCCCTCGGCCGACGTGACCGGGGACCCGTCGCTCTCCCTCCGTCTGGCCGCCGTGGCCGCCGAGAGGAATCTCCCCATCGCCCGCGAGGCACTCAACCTCTTGGCCCGCAAGGCTCCGGTGCCTCCTGAGCCCTGGCCCGACGACCTGCGGGCCGACCTGGTCCGGGTGCTCGCCACCGGGCCGCCGGCCATCGCCGCCCTCGAAGCCCTGGACCAGCGCCACCTGCTCGAGCGATACCTGCCCGAGTGGGCCGCCGTCCGCAACAAGCCCCAGCGAAACCCGTACCACCGGTTCACCGTAGACCGCCACCTGCTGGAGGCCACGGCCAATGCCGCCACTCTGGCCCACCGGGTGGCCCGGGCCGACCTGTTGTTGCTCGGCACCCTCCTCCACGACATAGGAAAGGGCTTCCCCGGTGATCACACCGAGGTGGGGATGATCGTGGCCGCCGATATCGGGAAGCGGATCGGCCTGCCCGAGGAGGACGTGGACACCCTGGTCACCATGGTCCGACTTCACCTGTTGCTTCCCGACACGGCCACCCGGCGGGACCTCGATGATCCGGCCACCGCGGAGTTGGTGGCCAACGAGGTCCGGAGCCGCTCCACCCTTGATCTGCTGGCCGCCCTGGTCGAGGCGGACAGCCTGGCCACCGGGCCGTCGGCCTGGGGCTCGTGGAAGGCGGGTCTCCTGGCCGACCTGGTCGAACGGAGCAGGCGTCTACTGGCCGGCGAGCCCGCCCCCCCGCCGACACCGTGGATCACCGATGACCTCCGGGTGATCATGGACACGGTGCGCACCCACGGCGTTCCGGCTCTTTCGGTCGACGATCCCACCGTCACCGTGGTGGCGGAGGACCGCTCGGGACTGTTCGCCGACGTGACCGGGGTGCTGGCCCTCCACGGGCTCAATGTGCGTTCCGCCGTGGTCGCCGGTGAGGACGCCGTGGCCGTGGAGATCTTCACGGTCGAGCCGTCGAGGGGCCGCTGGCCGGCAGCGGCCCGCCTGGCCGACGACCTCGCCGGTGTCATGAAGGGCACGCTGTCCATCGAAACCAAGTTGGCCGAACGGGCCCGGACCTACCGCAACGAGCACCGTGCCTTCACCCCCCATCTGGTCTCGACCCAGGTCAGCGTGGACAACAACGCCTCGGCCACGGCCACCGTGGTCGAGGTCCGGGCCGAGGACGTGGTCGGCCAACTCCATCGGATCACTCAGGCGCTGGCCGACTGTGCCCTCGACGTGAACTCGGCCAAGGTGTCCACCTTCGGTTCCGCCGTCGTCGATGCGTTCTACGTGCGTGGACCGGACGGTGGGAAGGTGACCGACTCCCGCCGGATCGCCTCGGTCGAAGCGGCCATCCGCAGTCGTGTGGCCCAGACCGGGTCGACCGGAGTCCACTGACCGGACTGGACCTCGGGGTGGTCCGGTCGCAGTTGGTGCCGCCGTAATTGCAGATCGGGCTGGTAGAATTTGCCCACCGAAGGAGAACTATGCCGTCCGCTCATGCACATTCCCAGTCGCCGCGCCGCTGCCCGCCGTACGGGACTGCTGCTGGCTGTGGTCATGTTGGGCGTGGCTGTCCTCGGTGTCGGTGTGGCCGCCGTGGTCGTGCACAGCCCGTCCGGACCTGCCGCCGCCTCCCCCACCACGGCGCCGGTCAACGCCGTGGACACCTCACTCCACGCCGGCCCGTTCAGTGTGGTCTCTGTGACCCCGGCCAGCGGGGCCACGGGAGTCCCGACGGACACCACCGTCGCGGCGCGGTTCTCCGACCCTCTGGACGCCAACTCCCCGACTCCCACGCTGGCCCCTCCGGTCGCCGGCGTGTGGCAGTTGGTCACCCCGTACGAAATCGCCTTCGTCGCTTCGGCACCGTTCGCTCCGTCGACCACAGAGACCGTGACCATCCCCGGGGGGAGCGGTGGGGTGAGGAGCACGTCGGGCAAGACGCTGGCCCAGTCGGCGACCGTCCAGTTCACCGTGGCGCCCGGCAGCACACTCCGCCTCCAACAGCTACTGGCTCAGTTGGGTTATCTGCCCGTCAGCTTCACGCCGGCACGGGCGCTGACCGCGCCTCAGGAGGCTGCCCAGGCCCAGCAGGGCTCGTTCGCCTGGCGCTGGGCCGAGCCCGCCTCGCTCGTCAGCCTGTGGACCCCCGGCACGACCGGTCCGCTCCTCAAAGGGGCGGTGATGGCCTTCGAGTCACAGCACGACATGAAGACCGACGGGATCGCCGGCCCCGGGGTCTGGCAGCAGCTGTTGGCCGATGCCGGTACGGGAACCGTCGATACGGCTCCCTACAACTACGTGTACGTGTCGAAGGCGCTCCCCGAAACCGCCACCGTCTACAGCAACGGAGCCGCTGTCTACTCGACCCGGGCCAACACGGGCGTCGCCGCCGCCCCGACCGCTTCAGGGACGTTCCCGGTCTATCTGCGCTACAAGGTCACTACCATGACCGGCACCAATCCCGACGGGTCGAAGTACGTGGATCCGGGCATCCCGTGGGTGAGCTACTTCAACGGGGGCGATGCCCTGCACGGATTCGTGCGAGGCAGCTACGGCTTCCCACAGAGCGATGGATGCGTGGAGATGCCGCCGGCCAACGCCGCAGTGGTCTTCCCACTCACACCCATCGGAACCCTGGTCACCGTCTCGTAGCGGCGGCGACGGCCGGACATCACGAGGGCAGTCGGGCCGAGGGGAAGTCCGGGGCTCGTCGCTCCCGCAGGGCCTGGACGCCCTCACGGGCGTCGGCACCGAGGAAGCCGAGCATCTCCAGGGCCAAGGACTCGCCGAACACCGGTGCGTTGGTGACCATCCACTCGTTGAGGACCCGCTTCGTCCACTGCACCGCGGTACGACTCCCCTGGGCCAGTCGGACGGCGATGGCGATGGCTTCGTCGAGCACCTCCGCGTCGGGCACGCACCGTGTCACCAGTCCGATGCGTTCGGCCTCGGGGCCAGGGACGAACTCCGCGGTCATGAGGTAGTACTTGGCCTTGGCCATCCCGCACAGCAGCGGCCACAGGATGGCGGCGTGGTCGCCGGCCGCCACCCCCAGTCGGACATGACCGTCCGACAGCCGTGCCGACTCCGCCATCACGCTCACGTCGGCCAGGAGGGCGACGACGAGCCCGGCGCCCACGGCCACGCCGTTGATAGCCGACACCACCGGCTTGGTCGAGCCCAGCAGGGACTCGACCACGGCCTTGGCATCGTGCCACTGCTCGACCACGGCATCGTGATCGGTGGTCATGCGTTCGACCATGGCCAGGTCCCCGCCGGCGGAAAAGGCGCGGCCGGCCCCAGTGATGACCGATACCGCCACCGTCTCGTCGGCGTCGGCTACGGCCCAGACCTCGGACAACTCGCGGTGAAGGCGCTCGTTGGCGGCGTTGAGTACCTCGGGCCGATCGATGGTGATCAGGAGGACCCCGGGCGCCGGGCGGTCGAACCGGAGATGCCGGAATTCGTCCCACGAGGTCGCCGGGCCGGGATGCACGAAGTCGGTCATGGCGCGATCATTGCCTGAACCGACCGGAGCGGCCGACGGCTGTCGCCCGTGGGGGGCATGCCTGATCGGGGACCTCTCTGAGAGGAAGGCCCACAATCAGGGAAAAACCACTCAAAGTGTGGAGTATGTCACTGTTTGCGGTTATTCTGGCATTGGTAGGTGAATCGATCGAAAGTGACGGGAGATGGCCTGGAGACGCCGGTCATCGGAGGAAGCATCCGCGGACCTGCGGAGCGCCATGACGGACCGTAGGCTGGGCGACCGCCGTCAGGGCCCTCCGGAGCGACGCCAAGGGTGGCCACCCGTCGTGGATCCAGTGCCCGCGTCAGGTTCGGCTTCGGCCGAAGAGGGGCAAGAGGGGAAGGAACCGATCATGAACCAGAACGAGTCATCAGAGGAGGCACCGGCGGCAACCCTGGTGGGATCCCTGAGCGTGTTCTCGCTGGCCGATGTCCTGTACCTGCTGGCGTCGACCAAGCAGACCGGCGAGGTGCACGTCGTGAGCCAGTTGGTGGACGGCAAGGTGTGGCTGGCTGACGGTGAGCTCTCCAACGCCCAGGTGGGCACGGCCACGACCATCGGGCAGGCGGTCTTCGAGCTGGCCTGTGTGACCGAGGGCTGGTTCTACTTCACCGCAGGGGTCGTCTCCTCCAGCGGACAGCCCACCGTGCCGGTGGCCGCAGTCCTGAACGAGGTCCGTCCCCAGGTCGACGAGTGGAGGGAGATCCGCCACGACGTCCCCTTGGACGCTGTCGTCACCCTCGCCCCCAATCCGCCCGGTCAGGACGTGCAGATCCGGAACGACCAATGGCAGGTGTTGGCCACGGTCGGCACGAGCGGCTATTCGGTCCGCACGGTTCTCGAGCTCATTCGGGGAGAGCAGATCGTGGGCCTCCGCACGCTGCGGGACCTACAGGCCGCCGGCCTCATCGTGGTCGACACCGCGGCCCCTTATCCGTCAGGGGGCACCGGACCAGGCGGGGCACCCACGGGCCCGGCCCCGGCCATCTCGACGCTGCCACCTCCCCCGGGTTCGGACCCGTCGGCCGGAGGCTACGGAAATCCCGCCCCCGAGGCCGACTCGGGTCGCGACATGGACCATCGAAATGCGCTGGCCGAAGTGACCATCATGCCGCCGCCCATCGGCGACGACCCCTGGACGCCCACGGCCGAGCCGCCGGATCCGGATGACGACGGGGTGGCCTGACCCTCTGATCCGGACCTCAGCGGTCAACCCGGGGTCGACATCCGGGCTCCGATCGGACTCAGGAGGGCCGGGACGGCTTCGCCAGTAGCTCGGCCAGGGCGCGGAACGCCCGGCCCCTGTGGGATATCCCGTGCTTCTCCTCGGGAGTCATCTGCGCGAAGGTGCGGCCGTCGAATCCGTCCGGGACGAAGACCGGGTCGTACCCAAAGCCGGCATCGCCGGCCGGGCCCGGGGCGATCACCCCGGTCACCCTGCCCTCGGCCCACAGTTCACCGCCGTCAGGGTAGGCGATGAAGGCCACCGAACGGAAGGTCGCCGTCCGGTCACCGGGGTCGCGTGCTCCCACCCGGTCCAACTCGGACAAGAGCTTGGCCACGTTCTCGGCGTAGGCGGCGTGCTCACCGGAGAAGCGGGCCGAGTAGACCCCCGGTGCCCCACCCAGAGCGTCGACCTCCAGTCCCGTGTCATCGGAGACGGCGGGCAGACCAGTGGCTTCGACCAGGGCCACCGCCTTCAGCCGGGCGTTGTCCTCCAGCGTGGCACCGGTCTCTTCGACGTCGGGGACCGATGCCGGACGAGGAACCAGTGCGACACCCGGAACCGGGCCGAGGATGGACCTGATCTCGGCGGCCTTGTCGGGATTGGCACTGGCCAGCACCAGCGTCAGGGCCGACCCGGTCAACGGGGTGCCGGGGGATCGGCCAGGGTGACAACCTGCAGGTCGAGGAGGTGGGCGATCCCGTGCTCGGCCAGGCTCAGCATCTCGTCCAGCTCACCTTTGGTGAAAGGCATGCCCTCGGCGGTCCCCTGGACCTCGATGAACCGCCCCGACGAGGTCATGACCACGTTCATGTCCACCTCGGCCCGGCTGTCCTCCTCGTAGGGCAGATCGAGCATGCAGACCCCGTCCACCACACCCACCGACACCGCCGCCACTGCCTCCGTGAGCGGATTGACCCGGAGTACGCCCTTGTTGATCAGCCGGGAGAGTGCGTCGTGCAGGGCCACGTAGGCCCCGCAGATCGAGGCGGTGCGGGTCCCCCCGTCGGCCTGGAGCACGTCGCAGTCCACGGTGATCTGCAACTCACCCAGGGCCACCATGTCGCACACCGAACGCAGGGACCGCCCGATGAGACGTTGGATCTCCTGGGTGCGGCCCGACTGCTTTCCCTTGGCCGCTTCGCGGCTCACCCGCTCGGCGGTGGAACCCGGGAGCAGCGAGTACTCGGCGGTGACCCATCCCTTGCCGCTCCCCCGCATCCATGGCGGAACCCGCTCCTCCACCGACGCCGTGCACAGCACACGGGTCCGGCCCATCGAGACCAATACCGACCCGGGGGCGAAGACCGTGAAATCCCGTTCGAACGTCGCCGGTCGGAGCTCGTCGGTTCGCCGGCCGTCCTTGCGGCCGATCGTCTGGCGTGGGGTCGATCCATCGGTCACAGTACGAATTCCTTTCCTAGTGCAGCCTGTTCCACCGGTCCCCCGAACGCGGCCGCGGCCTCGACGGCCACGGCCGAGGCCTCCACCGTGGGCCACCGGTGGGTGAGCACCAGTCGACGGACCCCCGCCCGTCGACCCTGTTCACCCGCCTGCCGCCCGCTCAAGTGGCTCAGGGTCCCTTCCTGCTCGACGGTGTACGAGGCCTCGCACAGGACGAGATCCAGCCCCGGACCGAGCCGCGTCAGCGACCAGTCGGGACCGGTGTCGGCAGAGTACCCCAGTGCCCGCCCACCGCCGTCGATACGGACGGCCAGGGTCTGGACCGGATGGTCGGTGCGATGGAAGGAACACTCGAGCGTCCCGATCCGGGTGGAATCCCCGTCGGCCACCGTCCGCCAGTCGAGGGTGGGTGATCCGGCCAGGTGGGCCCGACGGTCGAGGCCGGTCGGCGTGTACACCGGCACGACATCCCGCTCCAGGACGAATCGGGCCTGGGTGGCCAACCCGTAGAGATCCGACCAGTGGTCAGGGTGTCGGTGGGAGATGATCACGGCCGTCAGCGCCGCCGGATCGAGGTAGCGCTGAAGGTGGGCGAACGTCCCCGGCCCGAGGTCGAGCACGACGTGGGTGGGGCCCGAGGACACCAGATATCCGCTCCCCGCTCCACCGGGTCCGGGCCAGCTCCCGTCGCATCCGAGCACCCGCACGGACAGTCCGGCTCCGTCGCGAGGCGCGGCTGCAGTCTGCTCGTCGGCGGCGCCATCGGGCACCGACGCAGCGTAGGCGCGGGCGGAAGATCCCGCCGGGCCGTACCGGATCTAGAAGTAGGTGATCCGCTTGGCCCGCTCCTCCACCACATCGAGGTCGTCAGTCCACGCCCCGGTGGACAAGTACTTCCATCCGCCGTCGGCGGCGATCACCACGATCACCCCGGACGGCAACGTGGATGCCGTCTTGATGGCACCGGCCAACGCCGCCCCGGAGGAGATACCGGCGAATATTCCCACCTCGGTGAGCCGCCTGGTCCACTCGATGGACTCGCGGGGCCGGACGATCCGCTTCCCGTCCAGCAGCTCGGCACCGCCGTTGTCCACGAAGATCGGAGGGATGTATCCGTCATCGAGATTCCGCAGACCGTCCACGATCTCACCGGCCGGCGGCTCGATGGCCAGCACCTTCACGTCCGGGTTCTGTTCCTTCAGATAGCGGCCCGCCCCGAGCAGCGTGCCCGACGTTCCCAGCCCGGCTACGAAGTGGGTTACCTCGGGGCAGTCCCGCCAGATCTCCGGACCGGTCCCCTCGTAGTGGGCCCTGGGGTTGGCCGGATTGGCATACTGGTACAAGAAGGCCCACTCGGGATGTTCGGCGGCGAGGGCCCGGGCCCGCTTCACCGCCCCGTTGGAGCCCTCCGAGCCGGGTGACTCGATGATCTCGGCTCCCCACACCTCGAGCAGCTGGCGGCGCTCGATGGACACGTTGGTGGCTAGCACCACCTTCAGGCGGTACCCCTTCATCCGGCAGACCAGGGCCATGCCGATGCCGGTGTTACCCGATGACGGCTCGATGAGCGTCTGGCCCGGTTCGAGCAGGCCTTCCTTCTCCGCCGCCTCGATCATGGACAGGGCGATGCGGTCCTTGACCGAGCCGCCCGGGTTCTGGCCCTCGAGCTTGATCAGCAGGCGCACGTCGGGGTTTGGGCTCAGCGAGGTGATGTCGACCAACGGGGTGTTCCCGATCAGGTCCAACACCGAGCTGTGGGCGGTCATCGGGGCTGCGGCTCCCCTGCGCCCACGGACCCTCCGGCCACGGCCGGGAGGATAGAGATCTCGTCGGTGTCCGATACCGGGGTGTCCAGCGACGAGAGGTACCGGACATCGTCGTCGTTGAGGTAGACGTTGACGAATTTGTGAAGCGTCCCGTCCTCATTGAGTACCTGCCCGGACAGACCGGGGTGCTGGCCGGCCAGGGTCACGAGCACCTGGCCGACGGTGGATCCCTCCACTGATACCACCTTGGCTCCCCCGGCATGGGTGCGGAGGACGGTTGGAAGGTTCACTTGGACGGGCACGGCGCTCCTCTGGTTCAGTTCTGACGCTCGGCGACTACGTGCCGGACTCGGTGGAGATCCTACCGGGGCCGCAGCTGAACCGGCTCCTCGGTGACGGTCCCGTCGACGATCCGGTAGCTCCGTACCACCGGCTGGATGTCCCGCAGGGAGACCAGCACGTAGTGCCAGGAAGGGTCCGGGGCTTGGGCCACGTCGGTGGGCGACGGGTAGGCCTCGGTGTGGGTGTGGGAGTGGAACACGCCGATGATGGCATTGCCGGCGGCCTCGGCATCCCGATCGGCCCGCAAGTGATCCTTCGGGTCGACGGTGTAGAGCTTGGCCGAGGCCGCCAGATTCCGCGTCGGATAGCAGGTCACCGCTTCGCCGGTCTCGAGGTGACCACCGAGGAGGCCGCAGGCCTCTTCGGGCAGCCCGTCGAGGCAGTGGGCCACCATCTGGTCGTGCACCAGTTTGAGGAGCAGGAGCATGGTCCCCTGCAGGCTAGAGGAAGCCACCGTCGGACAGGGCGACTACCGTCACCTTGTCATGGCTGCCGCCAAAAAGAAGGCCTCGCCGCCGAACTCGGGTCGACCCGGCACCGCCAAGGTCTCGGGCCATGTGGCCGAGGCCAACCGTGTGGTGGCCTCCAACCGCCGCGCCCGGCACGACTACGAGATCCTCGACACCGTGGAGTGCGGGCTCGTCCTGCAGGGGTCGGAGGTCAAGTCGCTGCGAGCCGGGCGCATCGCCCTCCAGGACTCCTACGCCCGCATCATCGACGGGGAGATGTGGCTGTTCGGCGTGCACATACCCCCCTACGCCCAGGCCAACGGGTTCGGGGCCCACGAGCCGGACCGGAGACGAAAGCTCCTGCTCCACCGACGCCAGATCGACGAGTGGATGGGTCGCGTCCAGCAGCAGTCCCTGACCCTGGTGCCCCTGTCCATCTACTTCCGCGACGGACGGGCCAAGGCGGAGCTGGCCCTGGCCCGGGGCCGCAGGCAGTACGACAAACGCCACGCCATCGCCACCCGTGACGCCAACCGCGAAGCGCAGCGGGAGGCCCGGGCCGCACAGCGGGACGGATCCCACCGCTGAGGACGGTACGATGGACGCCTCGGCCGGACACGGGGTCCGGTCGTAGGCATGAACCCCAGGGGGTGACAGGCTTCGACTCTGGTCGTCGAGGTGGGAGAAGCGAGCCGTGGTCTCCGGAGCCACGTTAAAGAGCCGGAACCAAAAACAAACGCCGAGCCTCAGCTCGCGCTCGCAGCCTAGAAACTGCGACGTCCGACCGGTCTCAGTCCTACGGGCCGGAACCGGGCGCCATCTAGTGGGACTTACCTGAACAGCTGCGCCGACGGGCCGTCAGGGACAACTCAGTCGGATACGGAACGGCGCTGCCGCCGGTAGCGGCGCCGATCCCGACAACCCAACACCGGCTGCGCTCGGAGAAGGCCCATTGAGAAGCCGGAGGACGCGGGTTCGATTCCCGCCACCTCCACGATGCCCTGACTTGTTTTCCCGCAGGTCAGGGCATTGCTCTGCCCGAGCAAAGAGGCTTCAAGCCACAGGAAAGACACGAGCAGGACACACGAGACACGGGAGAGGTGTCCAGAGTCGCCTCAGCAGTGCCTGAGGCCGACCCTGTCGTCACCGATCCCGAGGGCGTGAGGGTTGTGTCTAGGGCGTCACGGTGACCCTGGCGACGGTATTGCATTTCGCTGGCATCAGCTCAAAATAAGAGAAGTGGTAGTGATGCCCGAAAGGAGCACATCGTGATTCAGTATTGGTTCCCCGTTATTTTCCTCGGAGGGATGCTGGTGATTGCCGCCATCGTCACTTATGCCTTTACAACTAGTTGATCCGTCGCTGATATAGCTCTGATAGCTAGAGGGGCAGCGTGATCTGACATCGGTTCAGTGGGTCCGCTGACGACCCCCGCTACGCTTCGCTCAGTCGTCACAGGTCCCGTAGGGACACCCCCGCTCTACTCTGGGCCAGGTGGAGCACTACGTCAACGCTTCACCTGTGTGAGCATCCACTGCTTCCGCATGATCCAGGCCGAGGACGGCACCGGCCCTGCCCAGCACTGCCCGTACGCTCCCCGATGGCGGGCCGGTTCCAGGACACTGTGGGCAAGTAGCACACCGTCGTGGCCTGCGATGGTCATCGAGCCGACCTGATCTCCGTCCAGCGGGTGGGTGGTCCGCACACGATCACCCAGGGGCCTCGCAACCGGCCGTTCTGGACGTAGGTGGTCTGGACGTAGGTGGTCTGGACGTAGACGGCCTGGACCTCGACCGTTCCTTCGGGGCTAGTTGGCCACCGTGATTGTGACGGGCGCGCTGGTGCCGCCCGAAAAATACCGGGAATAAGAAGCAACGCTTTGTAGTTTATAGGTCCCGTTGGGGACGCTGATTGTGTTCCACTCGGCCAGCCAGCCGTAATAGGTCGGGGTGGCGGTGGCGATCAACTGTTCGCCGTTGATCGTGCCGCCACTCAATTCGAAGGCCACGTAGGTCACGTTGGCCGAGGCGCTGGCGTCGAGGACGGACGAGGTGCCCGAGACGCTGGCCCCGCCCGATGGGATGACCACTGCCGTGGTGGGCGTGGGGTTCGCGACGGTGACCGAGACCCCGGTGCTGTCTTCGTAGTTGCCAGCGACGTCGGTCACAACGCTTTGAAGGGTGTACGTGCCGTTCGGGACGGAGGTGGTGTTCCAAACGAAGATATAGCCGTAGATGGTACGTGTGGCCGTTCCGAGGCTCCCGAACACCCCGTTCAACGCGCCGCTGCCCGTGAACTTGACGCTGATTGGGGCTCCGTCGGGAGACGAGGCTGTGGCGTCGAGGACCGCCGAGGTGCCCGAAAGGGTGACCCCGCTCGACGGGATCAGAATCTTCGTCGTGGGCGGAGGATTGTTCACCTGGATTTGGACCGGGAAGCTGGTCGCGGTGTTGCCATGGCTGTCGGTCGCCACGCTCACGAGGTCATAGATCCCGCTGGCGATGCTGGCGGTGGTATTCCATTGAGCGAGCCAGCCATAGATGGTGGGGGTGGCAGTGGCGACAACCTGCGGACCCGTGGGGTCGTTGGTCACCTCAAAGACCACCTTGGTGATGGTCACCCCTGGAGCGTCGTATGCGCCCGCATCGAGATAGGTCACTCCACTGAGCGTTCCGGTCTGGGGCGCGGTGACCTGAGTGAAGAAGTCCGTGATCGTTCCTTCGAAGCTGCTTTCAAAGTTGTTGTACGGAGTATCGAGGACCGCCTGCAGATCTCCTCTCGCCCCCGCAAATGAGCCAGTCCCCGCCGCCACACTCAGCGTCAACTCGAAATTGTCAGATACCGGGGTGATCACGGGCGGGTCGCCCGCTGCGGTGTAGGTGATCGCCACCGGGCCAGAGGCACTACCACCGAGCATTCCGACCCCCGTCGAGATGGTGAAGGAGCCAGTGAAGCTGTTCGCGCCGGAGTCGAAGCATCCGACAACATTGAGATTGACCGTGCCCACGGCTGCACTTCCAGCGTACGAGCTAGTGAACGTCAGAACATCGTAACTGCACCCGTTGACTCCCGACTGCGAGGATACGGCCCCGTTGAATGACGATGAGGAGACGACGTCATTGATGCTGACCGTGCTCGCGCCGGCTGCTGAAGCCACCATGGTCGGAACGACGGTGAAGGTGAGCGCCACGACACCGAGAACAGCAAGCAAGCGTCCAATCATGGCTACCCTTCACAGGAGGATCCGCGCGCCATCTTCCTCCCTCGGCTTCTTCCGGTCAAAGGGGATCCACCTCAGCAGAACAGAGGGCAACGACGGCAACTGCACCGGAGTGCTCCTTACCGCCGGGTAGGCGGTGGTTAGCGCCTACCGCCCGGAGTCCGTGATCTGGCCGAGCCCCGGAGCCACGCACGGGAGAATCAGTGACTCAAAGAGGACCGACCGGGAGCCACGATACCGGCTTCTGCTCTGAGCCCTCACGACGACCTTCTGATGAGTCCCTTACCTCATCGTCCTGGTCCTCATCCTCGTAGGGCTCGGCACGCATGTCCCAGCACCATCCCGTCATGTGTTCCCCTCCCGACACGCTTATTGACCCATGGTCGATTTTGATCGACTCGATAGGCAATGACCAGCGCGAGTCTCGGTCGGCGGTCATATCGTCACGGTCAGCGCGGCGTCTTCGATTCCCGCCACCTCCACGATGCCCTGACTTGTTATCCGCCGAGTCAGCGCATTGCTCTGCCCGAACGGTGAGGACGACCCGGCCCGATGCTCAGGAGCGGACCAAAGCAGCGAGGGACCGCGTGTCCGTCAACACGCCACTGTCGACGGGTCGGCCGTTGAACCAGGCGGCCGGGGTGCCCTGGGGATCCTGTCTCTGAAACTCGATTTCCACGCTCCGTGCCCACCTCTCGTAGCGCCCGGTCCGGACACCGTCTCGGTAGTCGGGATCGGTCAGACCCACACGCTGGCCCAGCAGCACGAGATCCTCGTTCGTGAAGCCGCCCGAAGCCTCTTCCGGCTGCGACGCGAACAGCTCGCCGCGCAATTCGTCGAACAGGTTCAATTCTGCGGCCAAGGCCAGAGCGTTGTCGGCCCGGACCGACTCCACGCCCAGGAAACAGCGCATCCTGTACTCGATGGCCACGTCGCCTCGTTGCCATGCGTCCCGCAAGAGCCCGCCCGAAATCTCCTCGAACTGTCGGCAGTACGGACACTGTGGATCCTCGAACAGGACCAGCCGTCGCGACACGTCCGCCCCGCCTAGCAGGACGCCTCCGTCGGGGGTGTGAGCGCGCGGTGATCGGATCGACTCGCCAGGTGCCATCGGACCAGTTCTACTAGGCAGCCCTGACGACCGCGCTCGGCCGGAGCGCCGGCGCCACCGCCCGCGGGCTCATGGTTCGGATTGCCCGTCCCTGGCGTCAGCGATCAGCTGGTGGACCCGTGCCGGGCTGAGCCCGAACCGTTCAGCCAGCGCCCGGACCGATCGACCGTCCTCGTAGGCGTCCGCGGCCGCCCGAGCCCTCGCCATGGAAATTTGTGCCACGGCCCGCCGGTGCCTCTCGAGTTCCTCCGTGGCGCGTCGATAGCGCTCCAGCGGATCGGAGATCTCGTTCAGCCATACAAGAAATGCCTTCGTGCTCTTGTTGGTGTTGACCAGCTCGCCATTCCGGCCCTTTTTCGTCATGTCTAGAAACACTAGACAGTGCTTTGCGTGTCGTCTAGAGAACCTGGACACCACACCGGTGATGGTCACTTTACCCGGTGCTTGCCCCACTCTCCGTCACCTCGCCACGCAACCGTGCGTTCGAACGGCTCCAATAGTGACCCAGCTGCTACCCCATGTGAACAAGGTAGGAGCTTGCTTGACGGCCACATATCCGACACGCGACGTTGACATGCCAGCAACGTGGCGGAGTTCCAATGACATTGGGGGCGGGGGTGCAGGGCAGGGACTGGACAGTCGTGGTCGGTCGTGGCTCGTCAGCGCATCCGCGTGCGGACGATGGCCGCTGACCACGCGGCAACAGCCAAAACCGGCGTGCTAGAGCCGCGGCTTCACGACGGGCGGAACCGTTCTGAGGCACGCAGGCGTGAGGACGGACCACAACGGCTGCCCAGCAGCCGCCCAGCCCCTGGCGGCGTTCGGGGGTACTACCGGGACCATCGCCGAGCCTTCATCCTCGTCCTGCTTG
Organism: uncultured Acidimicrobiaceae bacterium; assembly: GCA_963700235.1. Classification (GTDB taxonomy): domain Bacteria; phylum Actinomycetota; class Acidimicrobiia; order Acidimicrobiales; family RAAP-2; genus Bog-756. Next base: position 835,703 of record CAVOWT010000003.1, on the reverse strand, counting down.
TGCCGGTGGTGCTCATGGTTGCACTCGGCGGCTTCGCCGTTGCTTGTTGGTCCCATATCAACCGAGTCCCAATCACCTTCCCCGGTTCACCGCCGGGGGGCACGACGTTTTTGTTGGTGGGCTCGGATTCACGATCCTTCGTGCAGAGTGAGGCCGACCGGAATACGTTCGGGACCGCCACCATCTCACCCGGTCAGCATGCGGACGTCATCGTGTTGGTGCGTATCACCTCCGGTGGTTCCGTCAGCGTCTTGCCCATCCCCCGCGACTTGTTGGTCCAGTTGCCGGACGGTGCACCCACTCGGATCACGATGTCGCTGTTGGGGGGGCCGCAGGCCGTGGTCGATACGTTGTGTCATTCGTTGGGCGTCGGTGTGAATCACCTCATGCTCATCCATATGAACGGATTGCGGGCCCTCGTGAACGATGTGGGTGGTATAGCGATCACTGTCGCTACGCCGGAACGAGACACCGTCACCGGGCTCTCGATCGTTCATGCCGGAGTGAACCGCTTGGACGGATCACAAGCTCTGGCCTATGTCCGGTCTCGCCACCTCGAGGAGTTCGTGAACGGTGCATGGCAGCCAGCCCCGACCGCACAGGATGAGCGGTCGGGGAGGGCCTCACAAGTGCTGGCGGCCCTGGGGGCAAACCTTCACATCGGGCCGACGGCGCCATTGACCTCAGCCAAGCGACTGTGGGAACTCTCCGGTGCCGTGACCATCGACGGAGGAACCAGCCCGCTGGCCCTGTCCGAGTTGGCTCATGTGCTCGGGAAGCTGCGCGGCGCCGACCAGATCACACTGCCCGTGGCGCTCCATTCCGCATATGTACCCGTTGCTGACCTGGCGCCGGGGGGAGCCACATCACTGACCCAGTTCGAGGGTGGGTCCACCCCTGGCTGCTCACTGCGATCGTCCACCAGCACCATCTCATCGCCGACGGTTCTCGCCGGCCCGACTTCCCCGGAGGGCACTTCATGAAACTGCGGAATCTTACGGTCCTCGTGGCCGCTCTGCTCATGACGGGTACCAGTGTGCTGGCCGGCACCACTGCTGCCAGCGCCGCGGCAGTATCGCCTCCCATCACCTTGAGCCCCACGTCGGGACCGGCGGGTACGACGTTCACCATCACACTGCCCTCTCCGTGCACCACGCCGACCGATGCCGGTATCGGCGTCGATCCCGATGCCCTCACCGTCTCATTTGCCAACGTCGTCGGAGCGGAGCCCGTCTACCAGCAGTACCAGGGCACACCGGGAGTCCCGATCACCCAGGTGGCCTTCGCCGTACCGGCCGATACCGCGGCCGGTCACTACGTGGTCGCGGCGGGGTGCAAGTACCCCTCCGCGCCCATCGGCACCGCCTACTTCGTGGTGACCGGCGGCAGCCCCCTTCCACCCTTCACCCTCTCCCCCCAGTCAGGTCCGGCCGGAACAATCATCAACGCCACTGGAACCTGCGCTCCGGTCAGCGTCACCACCTCATTGTCAGGCGGGGGACAGTCGGGATCGTCGATCTCCGTGGCTCCGGGGACCGGTGCGACCGACTCCGCCACGCTCGGGAACACCTCTTCAGACCCCACCGCCCAAGCCCAGTTCTTTGTTTCGATGTTCTCCGACACCGACCCCAACCTTTCGATCACCGAGGGAAATTCGGGACCAGGGCCGACCATCACAACCTCGTTGACCGTCCCATCCACATTTCCACCCGGTACCTACTTCGTGACCGCGGCCTGCGACAACTATGACGGCTACGTACAGTTCGCCGAAGTCTCCTTTACGGTCACCGGTGCCGCCCCTACCGTCACGACCCTCATCACCGAGCTGTCGTCGGGAGGAAAGTCAGGCGCGAGCATTACCGTTCCGCCCTATGCCGGTGTCACCGACGCGGCCCTCCTGTCGGGGACCAATTCGGCCGACGCAGTCGGTACGGTCACCTACACGGCGTACTCGGACAGCTCTTGTAGCGACTACGCCGAGTCTGGTGGCACGGTGAACGTCGTCAAGGGTGTGGTCCCCGCCTCCAACTCGGTCTCCGTGGGTTCCGGCCCGCTCTACTGGCAGGCGTCCTACAGCGGCGACGCCACCAATGCCCCCTCCACCAGCATGTGTGGCTCCGAGGTGGAGACTGTCCAGGCGGGGACGGCGCCGATCACCATCGCGACCCAGCTCTCGTCCTACTCGGGCGCACCGAGCTCGTCCATCGGAGTCGAAGTTGGAGTTCCGGTGTTCGACCTCGCCGTTCTGACGGGGCCCAGTGCCACCACTGCGTCCGGCACGGTCACCTACACCGTGTACTCGGACGCCGACTGCACCACGTCAGCCGCAAGTGGCGGGACGGTAAAGGTGAGCAACGGCATCGTGCTCGAATCCAGCGCGGTTGAGCTGTCGACGGCCGGGACGTACTACTGGCAGGCCTCCTATAGCGGCGATGCCACCAACGAGTCCTCGATCACCGCCTGTGGCAGCGAAGTGGAGACCGTTGTGGCGCCCACCGGTATCGAGCCAACTTCGATTCAGACATCTCTCTCTGGTGGCGGACAGACCGGGAGCTCGATCTCGGTGACCAGCAACACCAACGTGACAGATACCGCCACACTGTCCGGTCCCAATGCCGCTATCGCCACCGGTTACATGAGTTTTTCCGTATTCTCGGACGCCGGCTGCACTGATGAGGTCGCAGGCAGCAACGATGTGGTCGTGACCAACGGGGTCGCCCTGTCCAATCCCATCAATCTTCTTCAATCGGGGTTCATCACCACGACAGGTCCGTACTACTGGCAGGCCTCCTACCTCGGTGACGACACCTTCAACTCGCCATCTACCAGCACCTGCACAGCCGAGGTCGAGAACGTCACCACCATCTCCCAGCCGACCACTCTGACGACATCCCTCTCGGGTGGAGGTCAGTCCGGCCCTGCGATAACTGTTCCGGCTGGGACGGCGGCCACCGACTCGGCAACCCTTTCGGGGGCGACGGCGACGGCCGGAGGCACGGTCACCTATTCGGTCTACTCGGACCCTTTCTGCACCCAGCTCGTCGCCAACGCGGGGACGGTCTCGGTGGACGATGGCGTGGTCCCGGACTCCACTCCGGTCACATTGCGCACGGCCGGCACGTACTACTGGGGAGTCACCTACAGCGGAGACAGCCTGAACGGAGCATCGTCCGAGAGCTGCTCCGGCGAGACGGAAACTACGAGCGCCGGGGCTTCTCCCCTCACCATCACCACGACTCTGTCCAGTGGCAGCTACTCGGGAGCGTCCCTCACCGTCCCCAGCGGAGCAAGCGTCACGGACTCGGCCGCGATGACCGGACCCAATGCCAGTACGGCAACGGGCACGGTCACGTACAGCTACTACACGGATGATGCCTGCACACAGGGCGGATCGTTCGACACGGTAACCGTGACCGCCGGCGCGGTGCCTTCCGCTGCGGTGCCCACCTACCTTCTGTCCCCTGGTACCTACTACCTCCAGGTCTCCTACGGCGGGGATGCCGACAACGCCGCCTTTACCACCGCCTGCGGCAGCGAGGTGCTGACCGTGGAGCCGGTGACCACTCCCGCTCCGACGACGATCGCCACCACCCTGTCCGGAGGAGGGCAGTCCGGCCCGTCGATCTCCGTTCCGGTGGGAACAACCGTCACCGACACCGCCACGCTGTCGACTGGATACGCAGAAGATGAAGGAACGGGAAACTTCACCTACTCGGTCTATTCGGACAGCAAGTGCACCGACGTAGTCCAGAGTGATGTCGGCGCTTTCGGTTTTGAAACCGGTGTGGCTGGTACCTACTACTGGCAGGCCTCCTACTCCGGCGACACGATCAACGCCCCCTCGACCGGAACGTGCGGTTCCGAGGTCGAGACCGTCACCCCGCTGGGCACGTCCATCGCTACAGACCTGTACCTCGGTGATCTCTTCACCGGCAGCACGGTAGGGGGTTCGTCCCTGACCGTCCCCGCCGGTTCTTCGGTGACCGACGTTGCAGAGCTCGGGGCCGCGGGCGACGTGACCGGCACAGCCACCTTCACGGTCTATTCCGACGACAACTGCGCCACGCCCGTGGCCTCTGGGGGAACCGTCTCGGTGTTCGAATTCCTCCAGGCGTACTTCATCTCGGACGCCGTCACCCTGACCACCCCCGGCACCTACTACTGGCAGGCCTACTTCAGTGGCGACGCCAACAACGGACCCTCCCTCAGCCCCTGCGGCAGCGAGGTGGAGACGGTGACCGCGGGGGCGCCCCCCACCCTGACCACGACACTGTCAGGCGGAGGCCAGTCAGGCCCGACCATCTCGGTGAAGGCGGGTACCGGTGTAGCCGATGCCGCCAGCCTGACCGATTCCAGCGCGGCCACCGGGACGGTCACCTATGGCATCTACTCTGACAGCACCTGCACGCAGCTGGTGCCGGGCACCCAGGGCACCGTCACGGTGGTTGACGGAGTGGTTCCGGCGTCGAACGTGACCACTCTTGCTCCCGGCACCTACTACTGGCAGGCCTCCTACTCCGGGGACAGCAACTACCTGCCGTTGACAACTGCCTGCGGCAGTGAAGTGGAGACCGTCACCGCCGCCACCGTACCGAGCGGGACCGATCCCCCGGCCCCGAGCGCCGATCCCCCGGCCTCGACCACCGCCACGGTGACCTACACCGTGTACTCCGACGACACCTGCACGACGCCGGTGATGAGCGGTGGGACCCTGACGATTCCGGCAGGCGGGCCGATACCACCATCCAACACGGTGACACTCACGACCCCGGGGACCTACTACTGGGAGGCGTACTACAGCGGGACCTCCACCTCCCTACCCTCGACCAGCATCTGCGGCATCGAGATAGAGACGATCACCGGTACGGCCACACCCGTCACGGTGAGCACCTCCCTGACGGGCGGAGGTCAGTCCGGGGCATCCGTTTCGGTGCCGGCGGGAACTGCGGTGAGCGATGCCGCCACCCTGGCCGGAGCTGACGTGAGCACGGCCGGGGGCACGGTGACGTACACGGCGTATTCCAACGACACCTGCTCCACCTCGGCCGGCAGCGGGGGGACGGTCACGGTGTCCGGTGGCGTGGTCCCGGCCTCAGGGGCGGTGACCCTCACCACCCCGGGCACCTACTACTGGCAGGCCTCCTACTCCGGGGACCCGGCCAACGCCGCTTCCACCAGCACCTGCGGGTCCGAGGTGGAGACGGTCACCTCAGCCACGACACCGGTGACCGTGAGCACCTCTCTGACGGGGGGAAGCCAGTCCGGAGCATCGATCTCGGTGCCCACAGGCACTGCGGTGACCGATAGCGCCACCCTGGCCGGCACCAACGTGGCCGCGGCCGGGGGCACGGTGACGTACACGGCGTACTCCAACGACACCTGCACCACCTCGGCCGGCAGCGGGGGGACGGTCACGGTGTCCGGTGGCGTGGTCCCGACCTCGGGAGCGGTGACCCTCACCACCCCGGGTACCTACTATTGGCAGGCCTCCTACTCCGGGGACTCGACCAACGCCGCCTCCACCACCACCTGCGGGTCCGAGGTGGAGACGGTCACGTCGGTGACCACCCCGGTCACGGTGACCACCTCCCTCTCGGGAGGCGGCCAGTCCGGAGCATCGATCTCGGTGCCGACGGGAACGGGTGTCACCGATGCCGCCACCCTGGCCGGCACCGACGTGGGCACAGCGGCGGGAACGGTGACCTACACCGTGTACTCGAACGACACCTGCTCCACCTCGGCCGGCAGCGGGGGGACGGTCACGGTGTCCGGTGGCGTGGTCCCGGCCTCAGGGGCGGTGACCCTCACCACACCGGGCACCTACTATTGGCAGGCCTCCTACTCCGGGGACCCGACCAACGCCGCCTCCACCACCACCTGCGGGTCCGAGGTGGAGACGGTCACGTCGGTGACCACCCCGGTCACGGTGACCACCTCCCTCTCGGGAGGCGGCCAGTCCGGGGCATCGATCTCGGTGCCGGCGGGAACCGACGCCACCGATACGGCCACTCTGGCCGGCACCAACGTGGCCACGGCCGGTGGCACGGTGACCTACAACGTCTATTCGGATAATGCGTGCACGAATCCGCTGACCGGGGCAGAAGACACCGTGACCGTCGCCGATGGAGTGGTTCCCACCTCCAACCCGGTGCTGCTGGCTGCCGGTACCTACTATTGGCAGGCCTCCTACTCCGGGGACTCGACCAACGCCGCCTCCACCACCACCTGCGGGTCCGAGGTGGAGACGGTCACGTCGGCGACGACACCGGTCACCGTGACCACCTCCCTCTGACGGGAGGCAGCCAGTCCGGAGCATCGATCTCGGTGCCCACGGGCACTGCGTGTCACCGATGCCGCCACCCTGGCCGGCACCGACGTGGGCACAGCGGCGGGAACGGTGACCTACACCGTGTACTCCAACGACACCTGCTCCACCTCGGCCGGCAGCGGGGGGACGGTCACGGTGTCCGGTGGCGTGGTCCCGGCCTCAGGGGCGGTGACCCTCACCACACCGGGCACCTACTATTGGCAGGCCTCCTACTCCGGGGACCCGACCAACGCCGCCTCCACCACCACCTGCGGGTCCGAGGTGGAGACGGTCACGTCGGTGACCACCCCGGTCACGGTGACCACCTCCCTCTCGGGAGGCGGCCAGTCCGGGGCATCCATCTCGGTGCCGACGGGAACGGGTGTCACCGATACGGCCACTCTGGCCGGCACCGACGTGGCCACGGCCGGTGGCACGGTGACCTACAACGTCTATTCGGATAATGCGTGCACGAAGCCGCTGACCGGGGCAGAAGACACCGTGACCGTCGCCGATGGAGTGGTTCCCACCTCCAACCCGGTGCTGCTGGCTGCCGGCACCTACTATTGGCAGGCCTCCTACTCCGGGGACTCGACCAACGCCGCCTCCACCACCACCTGCGGGTCCGAGGTGGAGACGGTCACGTCGGTGACCACCCCGGTCACGGTGACCACCTCCCTCTCGGGAGGCGGCCAGTCCGGAGCATCCATCTCGGTGCCGACGGGAACGGGTGTCACCGATACGGCCACTCTGGCCGGCACCGACGTGGGCACAGCGGCGGGAACGGTGACCTACAACGTCTATTCGGATGATACCTGCACGAAGCCGCTGACCGGCAGCAGAAGACACCGTGACCGTCGCCGGTGGAGTGGTCCCGACCTCCAGACCCGGTGCTGCTCACTACGCCGGGCACCTACTATTGGCAGGCCTCCTACTCCGGGGACTCGACCAACGCCGCCTCCACCACCACCTGCGGGTCCGAGGTGGAGACGGTCACGTCGGTGACCACACCGGTCACGGTGACCACCTCCCTCTCGGGAGGCGGCCAGTCCGGAGCATCGATCTCGGTGCCGACGGGAACTGGTGTCACCGATGCCGCCACCCTGGCCGGCACCGACGTGGGCGCAGCGGCGGGAACGGTGACCTACACCGTGTACTCCAACGACACCTGCTCCACCTCGGCCGGCAGCGGGGGGACGGTCACGGTGTCCGGTGGCGTGGTCCCGGCCTCAGGGGCGGTGACCCTCACCACACCGGGCACCTACTATTGGCAGGCCTCCTACTCCGGGGACTCGACCAACGCCGCCTCCACCACCACCTGCGGGTCCGAGGTGGAGACGGTCACGTCGGTGACCACCCCGGTCACGGTGACCACCTCCCTCTCGGCTGGCGGAGGTCGGTGCCAGTGCAGCCGGGGAAACACCAAGTCAGGGACATCCATCTCGGTGCCCACCGGCACCGCCGTCACCGACTCGGCCACTTTGGCCGGCACCGACGTGGCCCACGCCAGTGGGACCGTGACCTACACCGTGTACTCCAACGACACCTGCTCCACCTCGGCCGGCAGCGGGGGGACGGTCACGGTGTCCGGTGGCGTGGTCCCGGCCTCAGGGGCGGTGACCCTCACCACACCGGGCACCTACTACTGGCAGGCCTCCTACTCCGGGGACTCGACCAACGCCGTCTCCACCAGCACCTGCGGGTCCGAGGTGGAGACGGTGACCGGAACGACCCCACCGGTGACCACGCCGGTCACGGTGACGACGTCACTGTCGGCTGGCGGAGGTGGGTGCAGCTCCACATGGGGCCAGTCCTCTTCCACCAGAGGCAATCACCAGAGCTGGGGTGGCAACGGTTCCGGTGGCACCACGACGTGCGGTAAGGGAAGTGGCCAGTCGGGGACATCCATCTCGGTGCCCACCGGCACTGCGGTCACCGACTCGGCCACTTTGGCCGGCACTGACGTGACCCACGCCAGTGGCACGGTGACCTACACCGTGTACTCCAACGACACCTGCTCCACCTCGGCCGGCAGCGGGGGGACGGTCACGGTGTCCGGTGGCGTGGTCCCGGCCTCAGGGGCGGTGACCCTCACCACACCGGGCACCTACTACTGGCAGGCCTCCTACTCCGGGGACTCGACCAACGCCGCCTCCACCAGCACCTGCGGGTCCGAGGTGGAGACGGTGACCGGAACGACCCCACCGGTGCCCACACCGGTCACGGTGACGACATCGCTGTCGGCAACGGGAAGCGGGTGCAGCTCCACATGGGGCCAATCCTCGACCACCGAACACCAGAGCTGGGGTGGCAACGGTTCCGGTGGCACCACCACCTGCGGTAAGGGAAGTGGCCAGTCCGGGGCTTCGATCTCGGTGCCCACCGGCACTGCGGTCACCGACTCGGCCACCCTGGCCGGCACTGACGTGGCCCACGCCGGTGGGACGGTGACCTACACCGTGTACTCCAACGACACCTGCTCCACCTCGGCCGGCAGCGGGGGGACGGTCACGGTGTCCGGTGGCGTGGTCCCGACCTCGGGAGCGGTGACCCTCACCACACCGGGCACCTACTACTGGCAGGCCTCCTACTCCGGGGACTCGACCAACGCCGCTTCCACCGGCACCTGCGGGTCCGAGGTGGAGACGGTCACCGGAACGACCCCACCGGTGCCCACACCGGTCACGGTGACGACCTCTCTGACGGGGGGAAGCCAGTCCGGAGCATCGATCTCGGTGCCCACAGGCACTGCGGTCACCGACTCGGCCACCCTGGCCGGCACTGACGTGGCCCACGCCGGTGGGACGGTGACCTACACCGTGTACTCCAACGACACCTGCTCCACCTCGGCCGGCAGCGGGGGGACGGTCACGGTGTCCGGTGGCGTGGTCCCGACCTCGGGAGCGGTGACCCTCACCACACCGGGCACCTACTACTGGCAGGCCTCCTACTCCGGGGACTCGACCAACGCCGCTTCCACCAGCACCTGCGGGTCCGAGGTGGAGACGGTCACGTCGGTGACCACGTGCTCCCCTGGCGTCACGTCACACCCCACACCGGAGACCTGTTGCGAGGTGGCCTCCTACGGCAATCGTCCGCAGGGTCAACCTCCGACCTGAGCAGTAGTCAGATGGTTCCAGAGCCCGCCTCGAGGGTGCTCACCTCCGGCCGAGCCGTACCCACGTAGTCAACTTCCGACGAAGGACACCGGCTCGATCGATGTGACGGTCGAAAGTGGACTGGCGAGGCCCAGCCGCGCCCAGCGCCCGGCCCAGGGATGCCTCGGATGAAAGCTTCCGATTGCCACGTCTGCCCCTCCTCCTCTACCATCAGCCCGCCACCGCTCAGGCGGTACCCGGTCGATCCCCGTGCTCTAGCCTGGCCATGGGTCGACTGCGCCCGACGGTCTGCCACTTCGCCAAGCACAACGACGATGTTCGATAGCTTCTGAGAGGAGCGAGGAATGAGTAATATGGTCCTGGCCGAGGAACGCGAGGCCGTAGCCGGCGCGAGTCGCCATCTGGCCGAAGAGGGTCTGGTCATCGGCACGGCGGGAAACATCTCCGCCCGGAATGGGGACCTCGTGGCCGTGACGCCCACCGGAGCCGACCTGGGCACGGTCACGGCCGAGATGATCACCGTCATCACCCTCGACGGCGAGATCGTGGACGGCGATCTCGCCCCCACCTCCGAGGTGCCGCTGCATACCGGCATCTACGCCGCCACCAACGCGCTGGCCATCACACACGCTCACGCCATGGCGTCCACCGCCCTCTCCTGCACGCACGACGAGTTGCCGCCACTCCACTACAGCTGCCTGTCGCTCGGCGGGGCGCCCCGTACCGCGCCCTACGCCACGTTCGGCTCCCAGGAGCTGGCCGACAATGTCATCAAGGCGCTGAAGGGCCGGAACGCGGCCATGATGCAGAACCACGGGTCCATCGCCTACGGCAGCAAGATGGATGAAGCAGTCGAACGTCTCGAGCTGCTCGAATGGCTGGCGGAGCTGTACTGGCGTTCCGCCTCGCTCGGGACACCCCGTGTACTCACGGACAAGGACTTCGAGGCCATCATCGTCTCGGCCATGGAGCGGGGCTACGGCGCCCTCAAGAAAGTCGACAAGGGATAGAAAACCCGAGGTCACGGGTGATTGCCACAGGCAGCGGGCGCTGCTTCGTGGCCCCGCTCAAGTTCCCCGGCCGGTCGCGCCGATGGAATCTGCATGAGCAGTCGGCGGAATCTCCCGGACACAGCTGTCGCGCCCGGGTCTGTCCCGGCTCCCATGACCATGCTGACGTCGGCCCTCGACGCCTTCTGGGCCGAGTACGCCCGGAACCGTCAGGCCGGGGTCTCCGACGGAGATGAGGCGCTGTGCCTGGCCCTGGCCCGAGTTCTGCCCCACGATCAGTACATGCCCGTCATGAAGATGCTGGCCGGAGCCAATGACCGGGAGTTCTCCATCACCGCACCGTTCGACGGGATCGAGCTGCGCCAGCGGCTCATTCACCACGGCGACGCGTTCTGGACGCGTAGTCGCGGGACGTCCGGACGCCGGTCCCTGTCGATCGCCTGAGACGGGCCCGGCACGGTTCTGCGGTCCCTGGTCTGCGGTCTGCGGTCCGCGACACAGGCGAACCCCACTCGATAAGATCGCCTCATCACCGAGACCTTCGCCTCGCGTTTCGCACTGGTGCGATCCAAGTACGGCCCACTCGTGTGGGGATTCGACCCGTCGGGCCCGCTGCTCGACGCCTGGGAGGTGGGCGATACCCCTGACGGTCTGGACCGATTCGCCGACATCGCCCTCACTGCGGCGATGGGGACGGTCGGCCTGGTCAAGCTGCAGGCGGCCTTCTACGAGAGACATGGTTGGCGGGGATTCCGCACGTTGCAGCGTCTGGTGGCCGAGGCCCGGGCCGCCGGCCTCCTGGTCATCGTGGACGCCAAACGGGGAGATGTGGGGAGCACCAACCACGCCTATGCCGAGGCATTCCTCGGAGCCGGCGCACCCCTCGAGGCCGACGCCCTCACCGTCCATCCCTATCTCGGTCTGGCCGCCATGGGGCCGTTCGTCACCCGGGCCCACGAATCCGGATGTTGCCTCCTCGTCGTCACCCGTTCGTCCAACCCGGAGGGCCGCGTGATCCAGTCTGCCCGCACCGACGCCGGTCACCGCGTCGAGGACGACCTACTCGTGGCCATCGGCGAGTGGAACCACCGCCTGGTCCCGGACGAGATCGGACCGATCGGCGCCGTCGTCGGTCCCACCCGGGTCGACGGTCCACTCGACCTGTTGGGAGCACACGGGCTCTTTCTGTCGCCCGGTGTCGGTGCGCAGGGAGCCACTCCCGCCGACATCGCACGGGTGTTCGGCGACTGTCCCGACCGGGTGATGCCGAGCGCATCTCGTTCTCTGCTGGAGGGCGGCCCGAACGTGACCCGACTCCGGGATGCAGCCCGCGCCCTGGCCGCCGGGATCAGCGACGCCATCGGAGTGTAGGTCGGGGCCACCGCGGCGGCCCCTTCGTCAGCGGTGAAGCCGGCCCAGGGTTGGGTCCGGAGCTCGGACGGCGGTTCCTCGCTCCATGGACCCAACGACGTCACGGTACCGGGCCATTCTGAGATGAAACTGAGAATCGGTCACCGTTCGGAGGATGACCCGGAGGCGGCCGATCGCCTTCGTTGCCCTGGGCGCGACCCAAGGGCGATACTAGGAGCCATGGGTTGCGACTGCTCGGTTCAAGACCGCCGTGTCGGACCCGCCGATTCCCCGGTGTCCACGGTCTGCCCGACGGGGTGACCGCCGCCGGCGGTCACCGACTGCTCATCTCCTACGAGGCCACGACGCCGTCGTTGTTCTCCCTGCGAGGAGCAGCCCAGGGACCGTGCGACATCGTCTGGGTCCTCGACAGCTCCGAGCCGGAGATGGCAGAGGCGGCCCGACTCCTCTCGCGGATGGGGACGGTGATGGACATGTCGGGGTGCTCGCCGGCACAGACCGTGGAGGCACTCCGTGCCACCGGTCCGACCGGGGTCGTGGCGCTGAACGACCGACGGATCAACCTGCTGGCCGAGGTGGCCGAAGGCCTCGAACTCGATTTCCACACGCCGGAGGCGGCCCGGCGGCTGTCGGACAAGATGCTGCAACGTCAGGCCATGGAAGCCTTGGGCCCGCCGTCAGCGCCGTGATGGGGGCCACGCCCGGCCACGGTCCGGCCGCCGCCGGTGGCGGCCCACGCCAGGTTGCCACCACTCTGGACGCATTGGCGGCCGAGGTGTCGGCCCTCCGCCGTCGGGTGGAGGCCACCGAGGCGGTGCTGGGAGTGCAGGCGCTCAAGGCCAGGTACGCCGAGCTGGTGGACCAGCGGTACTCCGGCGGCCGGGTCATCGACGGCGGCTCGCTACGGCGCGTCGCCGACGACATCGCCGGGCTCTTCGCCGAGGACGGAGTCTGGGACGGAGGCCCCGGTCTGGGCCGCCACGAAGGGCGAGCCGCGATCGCCGACCAGCTTCGCCAGCCCTCACTGATCTTCTCGAGACACCTGTTCGTCAATCCGCGCATCGAGGTGGACGGCGAACGGGCCCGGGGACGGTGGGACTTGTTGTGTCCATGCCTCCGGCCGGACGGGTCGTCATGGTGGATGTGCGGCGTGGAGGACGACGAGTACGTCCGCGTCGACGGGACCTGGCTCCACCAGTCGATGACGATGACCACAGTGTTCATGGTGCCGGTGGCCGAGGGCTGGACCAAGATCCTGGTGTGAGAGCCGGGTCGGGACCACACTCCGGTCGCCCGCCAGGAGCGGCACTACGATGCTCCGACACCCCGGGTGCCGGGCCCGGGCGACCACGAAGAGGGGGCGGGATGTCCACGCCACGGCAGGACGATCGACCACGGTGACCGACGAGAACGGGCTGACGGCCCTCGACATCGCCCGCAAGGCCTCACTGGTTCCGATCGCCTCGGTGGCGCACGCCATCGGCATCGGGGACGACCTGCTCCAGCCCTATGGCGAGTACGTGGCCAAGATCAAGCTCGACGCCGTCGAGGCCCTGGCCGACCGGCCCAGGGCGCGCTACGTGGTGGTGACGGCTGTGACCCCCACCCCCCTGGGCGAGGGCAAGACCACGACCACGATCGGCCTGGCCCAGGGAATGCACCATGTCGGCCGACGCGCCACCGCCGCCATCCGCCAATCGTCCATGGGCCCGACCTTCGGGATCAAGGGTGGTGCCGCCGGCGGCGGGTACAGCCAGGCCGCTCCCTTCGAGGCCCTCAATCTCCACCTGACGGGCGATATGCATGCAGTGACCGCAGCCCACAACACGCTGTCGGCCCTACTGGACAACCATCTCTACCAGGGCAACGAACTCGGACTCGACCCCTCCTCCATCACCTGGCGCCGAGTGCTCGACGTCAACGACCGGGTCCTCCGGAACATCGTCGTGGGATTGGGCTCCAGCCAGGACGGCGTACCCCGTCAGTCCGGTTTCGACATCACTGCGGCCAGCGAGGTGATGGCCATTCTGGCCCTGTCGACCTCGCTCCAGGACATGCGGCGACGGTTCGGGCGCATCGTGGTGGGCTTCACCTCCGACGGCGATCCGGTCACCGCCGAGCAGCTCCGGGGGGCCGGAGCCATGACCGTGATCATGCGGGACGCCATCCAGCCCAATCTGCTCCAGACCCTCGAGAACACCCCGGTACTCGTGCATGCCGGACCTTTCGGCAACATCGCCCACGGCAACTCGTCGGTGATCGCCGACCTCATCGGCATCCACACCGGCGACTACCTGATCACCGAAGCCGGGTTCGGCGCCGATATGGGGGCGGAGCGGTTCTTCAACATCAAGTGCCGGGTATCGGGCCTGGTGCCCGATGCCGCCGTCATCGTGACCACGGTCCGGGCACTCAAGGCCCACTCGGGGGCCCACCGGATCGTCGCCGGACGACCGCTTCCTGCCGCGTTGGCCGATGAGCGTCCCGACGAGGTCCGGTTGGGCGGAGCCAACCTGCGCAAGCAGATCGAGAACGTACTCCTGCACGGGGTGAACCCGGTGGTGGCCATCAACGCCTTCCCCGGGGACTTCAGCTCCGAGTACGACGCCATCCACGAGATCGCCGCCGCGCTGGGCGTGCGGTCGGCGGTCTCCACCCACTTCCGCGACGGCGGGGCCGGGGCGGCCGAGTTGGCCGAAGCCGTGGCCGCCGCGGCCGACGAGCCGGGCCGGTTCCGGTTCCTCTACCCGGCCGAGGCCTCTCTGCGAGAGAAGATCGAGACCATCGCCACACGGGTCTACGGTGCCGACGGCGTCGACATCCGACCGGAGGCGGCCCGCAGCCTCGACCGGTTCGAGGCCAACGGTCTCGGCGGCCTACCCATCTGCATCGCCAAGACCCATCTGTCCATCTCCTCGGACCCGACGCTGGTCGGCGCTCCGGTCGGCTGGAGGCTTCCGGTGCGCGAGGTCCGGGCCTCGGCCGGAGCCGGTTTCATCTACGCCCTCTGCGGCGACATGCGGACCATGCCCGGTCTGGGACGACATCCCGCGGCCGAACAGATCGACATCGACGAGAACGGCGACGTGATCGGCCTCTACTGAGGGTCTTCCCCCGCTCAGCAGCTGGCCCGTCTCGTCGGCCTCGGGAGGCGGAGCTTTGTCGGGCCCCAGGCCCTACTGGCGGTAGCCCTCGACGGTGCCCTCCGGACGGAGCGTCGCCGCGTCAGGGCTCCGGCCCGCGTCGCGCAGGGCCCGCCGTTGACGGAGCAGGTCCCACATGCGGTCCAACGTGACCTCGATGGACTGCAGGCGGGCTGTCTCCTCATCGGAGAGACCCTCGCCGACATGCTGCTCCTCGAGGCGCCGCTCCTCGTCGGCCAGGCTCCCGATCCGGGCGATGATCTCGTGGTCGTCCACTCGGACTCCTTTGCTCGGTGGGCCCTCCGGCCCGACCGCATCACCTTAGGGGTCGCCACCGGTGCCGGTGGCCGGCTCCGGTGGGCCGCCTCTCACCTCGGTGCCCGCGGCAGGCCAAGACCGATCATGGCGATGATGTCCCGCTGGACCTCGTTGGTACCGCCGCCGAAGGTGAAGATGGTCTGGCTGCGTGAGCTCTGCTCGAGCCGACCCTGGAGCACCACCCCGGGCGAGCCCTCGGGGAGGTACCCGGCCTGGCCCACGATCTCCAGCAAGAGCCGATAGGCCTCGAGGGCGAACTCGGTGCCGTAGACCTTGGTGGCCGAGGCGTCGGCCGGGTTGAGCCCCTGGCCCGAGGCCCAGGCCACCCGCCAGTTGAGCAGCTTCAGATACTCTGCCCTGGCCTCGAGCCGGGCCAGGTGGACCTGCACCCACTGCTGGTCGATGACCCGGCTCCCGTCGGCCCGCCGCTCCTGACGGGCCCACGCTTCGACGTCGGCGATACTGCGCAGGATCCCGGACACCGGGCAGATGGCCACCCGTTCGTGGTTGAGCTGGTTCGTGATGAGCTTCCACCCCTGGTTCTCCTGGCCCACCAGGTTGGTGGCGGGCACGCGCACCTCGTCGTAGAAGGTGGTGCTGGTGAACTCTCCCGCCACCGTCCGCAACGGGGTCCAGTGGAAGCCGGGTGCGTCGGTGGGGACAATGAACACCGAAAGCCCCTTGTGCTTCGGCGCGTCGGGGTCAGTCCGCACCGCCAGCCAGATGTAGTCGGCGTACTGGATGGCGCTGGTATACAGCTTTTCGCCCGTGATGACGTACTCGTCGCCGTCCCGCACCGCCCGGGTCCGGAGCGAAGCCAGATCGGTACCGGCCGTCGGCTCGGTGTACCCGATCGAGAAGTGGATCTGGCCGGCGAGGATGCCGGGGAGGATGCGCTCTTTCTGCTCGTCGGTACCGAGGCTCATCAGCGTCGGCCCCACACTGTTGAGGGTGAGCAGGGGTAACGGCACACCGGCCCAGTGGGACTCCTCGACGAAGATCATCTGGTCGATCGGGCCCCGTCCCTGGCCCCCGTACTCGGTGGGCCACCCCAGTCCGAGCCAGCCGTCCTGGCCCATCCGTCGGATGGAGCGGGTGTACGAGGACTCGGGATCGCGGGCCGCCTCGTCGGCCAGCCCGCCGAAGTAGTCCCGCAGCTCGTCCCGTAGTGCCCGCTGCTCCTCCGTCAGTGCCAGATGCATCCTCGGCCTCCCGTATCCGCCCGCACCCTAACAACCGAGTACCGATCGTGACCGCTTGGTCCCGGCTCCGAGGTGCGACCGGCCCGCGCCGGACGGTCCGGAGTCTGATCTAGCCTGAGTCGATGGGCGACGAAGAGCAGGCGCTCTTGAACGTTGTGGTCTTCGGCGCCACCGGCTCGATCGGAGGGGCCATCTCCGCCGAATTGGCGGCCCGTGGCCATCGGGTCGTCGGCGTCACCCGGACGGGGACCGGACGTGACCGGCTTCCACCCGGACTCGAGGTCCGGCCCGGCGATGCGACCGACCCGGAGGATGTTGTCCGCTGGGCCCGGGGTTGCGACGCGGTCATCTCGGCCATCGGGCCGACGTTCGGGACCGACCAGCCCCAACCCTTTGTCGCCGCGGCCCACGCCCTGGTCGACGGGCTCCGCCTGGCCGGCCTGCGACGGCTGTTGGTGGTGGGAGGGGCCGGCAGTCTCGAGGTGTCGCCCGGGGTGCAGGCCGTCGACACCCCCGAGTTCCCCGAGGCCTACAGGCCCAACGCCCTGGCTCAGCGCCAGGCCCTCGAGTACTACCGCACCGTGGACGACCTCGACTGGACGTACGTCTCGCCTGCCTCGGAGATCGGACCCGGCGACCATGTGGGTGACTACCAGCTGGGCCACAACCTCATGCTCTACGACGACGACGGCATCAGCCGGATCGGCTACGCAGACTTCGCCGACGGCGTCGTGGACTGCCTCGAGCAGGGCACCCACCTCCGCGAGCGCATCACCTTGGCCGACTGAGCGGAGACGCACGCTCCACCCTCGACGGACCGGGTGCGGTACCGTCACTGGCCATGGGCGACCCGACCGAATCGACACCTCCAACCCCGCCGGACCAGCTCTTCTCGGTGGCGGGAAAGACCGTGGTGGTGACCGGGGGAAGCCGCGGCATCGGACGGATGATGGCCGCGGGCTTTGCCGGCGCCGGGGCCACCGTCGTGGTGGCGTCGCGCAAGGCCGAAGGGGTGGAGGCCGCGGTGGCCGAACTCTCGGCCTACGGAACCTGCTCGGGTCTCGTGGCCGACCTGT
Organism: uncultured Acidimicrobiaceae bacterium; assembly: GCA_963700235.1. Lineage (GTDB taxonomy): Bacteria > Actinomycetota > Acidimicrobiia > Acidimicrobiales > RAAP-2 > Bog-756. The sequence goes on along the minus strand of CAVOWT010000003.1, from coordinate 818,157 downwards.
CCACCGAAGACGGCTGTCGTCGCTTCGCCGGTGAGGTGGGCCGGATCCATTCCGCCGTGGACGTACTGGTCAACAACGCCGGCGCCACGTGGGGGGCGCCGCTGGCCGAACACGACGCCGCCACCTGGGACCGGGTCATCGGCCTCAACGTCGAAGGTGTCTTCCACACCACCAAGTTCTTCGTTCCCCTACTCGAGGCCGCGGCCAGGCCCGACCATCCGGCCCGGGTCATCAACGTCGGGTCCATCGACGGTATCCACGTCCCGGTGCTCGAGTCCTACTCCTACTCGGCGTCGAAGGCCGCCGTGCACCAGCTGACCCGACACCTGGCCAAGCGTCTGGCCCCGACCATCACCGTGAACGCGGTGGCACCCGGCCCCTTCGAGTCCAAGATGATGGCAGCCACGCTCGAGGCCTTCGGCGACCAGATCGTCGAGAGCGCGCCGATGAAAAGGATCGGCCGGCCGGACGACATGGCCGGCGTGGCCATCTATTTGGCCTCGCGGGCCGGCTCCTATGTGACCGGGGCGATCATTCCCGTCGACGGGGGCATCGCCACCACGGCCTGAGCCCCGGCCACCGGGTACCCCAGCCGGGACAGTCGTCAGGCGAACTCGGGAATGTCGGGAAGCCGGCGGGCCACCAGTGCCTCCACCCGCGTCTCCAGCTCCTTCGGATAGGAGTCGTGGGTCAGGATCAGAAACTGCTCGGCCCGGACGGCCTCGATGACGATCCGGGCCACCTCGGCCGGATCCATTCCGTCAGCGACGGCAGAGGCCAGGTAGTCGGAGACGAACCTCTGGTCCTCGGTGAACTTCGTGGCCAGTCGTTCCGGCCGATGACGGTCGGAGTCGACGATGTTCGTGGAGATCATCCCCGGGCACAGTACCGACGCCTTGAGGAGGGAACCTGCCGCCACCAGGTCGTTGGCCAGCGACTCCGAGGCCGCGAAGGCGGCGAACTTGGAGATGGCGTAGGGGGCCTCGAACGGCGCCCCGAACAGCCCGGCCACCGAGGAGGTATTGACGATATGACCCTCCGTCCCCTGGGCCATCATGCGGGGCACGAACGCCCGGATCCCGTGGAGGATGCCCCACAGATTGGCGCCGAGGACGAATTCGAAGTCGGCCGGTGGACGGTCCCAGATGAACCCCCCGACGAAGACCCCGGCGTTGTTGCACAGCAGGTGGACCTGGCCCCACCGGTCGAATACGGCGTCGGCCAGCGCGCCGATTTGGGCCACGTCGCTCACGTCGCACTCCCGGGCCAACACTTCGGTCGACGGGGACGCCTCCGTGAGCAGTGCCTCGGTCTCGGCCAGTGCCTGTCGGTCGAGGTCGGCCACGGCCACCTGCATGCCCTCGCCGGCGAAGGCCAGGGCCAGGGCCCGGCCGATCCCGCTCCCTGCTCCGGTGACCACGGCGGTCTTCCCTTCGAACTCCTGCATGGTGATGCTCCTGTTCTGTGTTCTCCGGTGGTTCTGGTTCTCTGGTGGTTGTGGTTCTCTGCCCGGTCAGCCCGACCGGGCAGGGGTGGACCCGCCGGCGACCCTGCCGAGCCGCCCGGACAGGAAGGCTCCGATGGCGGTGACGCTCTCGTCCGACTCGGGTATCATCGAGGCCGGAAAGGCCTGGAAAACGTGGATCATCTCCGGCCACACCGTGAGCGACACTTCGCCTCCCGCCTCACCGATCCGGTCGGCCAGCCGGGTGGCGTCGTCGAGGAGCACCTCGTGCTCACCGACCTCGATGAGCACGGGAGGCAGCCCACCCAGTTCCACGGCGAACAGGGGTGACACCAGTTCGCTCCGGACGTCTTCGCCGCCGAGGTAGGACGCGGCCATCTGGTCGAGGCCGACCGACGTCACCATCGGATCGACGTCGGCCTTCGACCGGAAGGAGGGTGAGGACTGGGTCAGGTCCACCCAGGGCGACAGGCAGGCCGCCGCAGCCGGAAGCTCCGCCCCGGACTGCCGCAGGGCCAACAAGGCGGCCATCACCAGCCCGCCACCGGCCGAGTCGCCGGCCAGGGCGATACGGGCGGGCGGGACGCCCGTGGCCACCAGGGCCCGGTAGGCCGCGGTTGCGTCATCCAACGCGGCGGGGAAGGGGTGCTCGGGTGCCAGCCGGTAGTCGAGGAGCACGACCGGGCTCCGGGCGGCCAGGGCAATCCGGCTGGCCAGACCGCGGTGGGTGTCCAGCGAGCCGATGCAGTAGCCGCCGCCGTGGAAATACAGGACAGCACAGTCCGATCGGCCGCCTTCCGGCCGGAGCCACTCGGCCGGCCGGCCGCCCAGTGTCACCGGTTCGACGCGGACGCCCGGCTCCGCCGGGGCATGTTCGGCGGTGGCGGCCATGGCGGCTCGCTGCTCGGTGATGGTGCCGGGGCTGAAGCCGGCATCGGCGAGGAAGGCGCTGATCATCTCGACGCCGGGATGGCTCACGGTCGGGTGGCTCCTCTGTTCACGGGTCTGCTCGGTAGTCGTCTGGTCTGGTGTCGCCGGACCGGGGCCCGCTCCCTCCACGGTAGGCCAGAGGCGTGGCGTAGAGTTTCGCAGCCTCCGAGGCCCATCGTCGGAGGGTCGACCCGGCCGCCCCGGCCGGCCACCGGCCGGGAGAGAGGAGCTCCGATGTCCATCACCGGGTCCACCTGTCCAGTGATAACCGACGACGACCAGACCATCGCGGCCGCTCTCGAAGATGTGAGTGTTCCCACGCTGATGATGTCCCTGGTCCACATGACCGGGGACCCCGCTGTTCTCCGCGGCGCCCTCCGGCCGGCCGGCATCTACCTCAACGAGGTCCAGGGATTCATGAGTCCCGAGGACCAAGCCGCCGTCCGCGCCCGGGCCGTAGAGGTGATCGCCGCCTTCCGTGACGGCGGTTGTGTCCTCCCTCCCCCACCCTCATCCGACGTCGTCCACGAGATGATGAACGTCCTGGTGGCCGGAGAGGTGCCCGACGAGTACGTGCCGCTGATGCTCGAGGAGCTCGAACTCGACGGCATCGACGCCCGCGACCTCCACTGGGCCGAACGGCTGGCCGACCAGGACCTCGGGGGATTCCACGTGGTGGTCATCGGGGCCGGTATGTCAGGACTGCTGGCCGGCATACGACTGGCCCAGGCCGGCATTCCGTACACGGTGGTCGAGAAGAACGACGGGCCCGGTGGCACGTGGTGGGAGAACCGCTACCCGGGGTGCCGAGTCGACGTCGGCAACCACTTCTACTGCTACTCCTTCGCCCCCAACCTCGAGTGGTCGGAGTTCTTCGCCCGCCAACCCGAACTGCAGGCCTACTTCGAGCGGTGCATGCACCAATTCGGTGTCGGCGACCACGTCGAGTTCGGCACCGAGGTCATCAGGGCCACGTGGGACGAAGATGCGACCCGCTGGGCGGTGGAGCTCCGCAACCGCGACGGCTCGGTCCGGACCGTGGAGGCCAACGCCGTGATCAGTGCGGTGGGCCAGCTCAACCGACCCAGCACACCGGACTTCCCCGGGCGCCGGTCGTTCGAGGGGGAGGCCATGCACTCGGCCGAGTGGGTGGAGGGGACCGACCTGACCGGCAAGCGGGTGGCCGTGGTGGGTACCGGTGCCAGTGCGTTCCAGATCGTGCCCGCCGTGGTCGACCAGGTCGGGCGGCTCACCGTGTTCCAGCGGTCGGCGCCTTGGATGTTCCCGAACCCCCATTACCACGACCGGGTCGGCCCAGGCGCCCGTTGGGCCTTCGAGCACCTGCCCTTCTACGGCCGGTGGTACCGATTCCTCCTCTTCTGGCCGGCCTGCGACGGGGGGCTCCCGGCCATGCGGGTGGATCCGGACTGGCCCGACCAGAGCCGCTCGGTGAGTGCCCTCAACGACGCCGCCCGTGAAGTCTTCACCCAGTGGATGGCCGACCAGATCGGAGACGACCCGGAGCTGTTGTCCAAGGTGGTGCCGGACTACGTGTGCCTGGGCAAACGCACGCTTCAGGACAACGGGAGCTGGCTCACCGCCCTGACCCGGGACCACGTCGAACTCGTCACCGATCCGATCCGCGAGATCACCGCCACCGGGATCGTCACCGAAGACGGCACGGAGTTTCCGGTGGACGTCATCGTGTACGCCACCGGCTTTCATGCCAACCGGTACCTGTGGCCCATGGAGATCACCGGCCGCGACGGCATCCGGCTGGCCGACCAGTGGGGCGAGCGGCCCACGGCGTATCTCGGTATCACGGTGCCGAACTTCCCCAACTTCTTCTGTCTCTACGGTCCCGGCACCAACCTGGCCCACGGGGGGAGCCTGGTCTTCCACTCGGAGTGCCAGATCCGCTACGTCATGGGGTGCATCAGCGCCATCATCGAGGCTGGACATGGCGCCATCGAGTGCTGCCAGGAGGTCCACGACGACTACAACGGACGGCTCCAAGCCGAGCTCGACACCATGGTGTGGTCCCACCCGTCCATCCGCCACAGCTGGTACCGCAACCCCGAGGGTCGCATCTACATCCTCTCGCCGTGGCGACTGGTCGACTACTGGCAGTGGACCAAACAGCCTGCGCTGGAGGAATTTGTTCGCACGGCGGGCCCCTCCCTCCGGTCCGGGGGGCACTGATCCTGGCCGGCCCGGGTTTCGGTCGACCCCGGGCCGGTCGCGGTCAGGCGGCCGGATGCGGCGTCTTGCGGGCGTGTGCCGCACGCTCGGGTCGGGCCGGCGAGCCAGGGCCGGCGGCGGCGACGAAACAGAGGAGGTCGGCCTCGGCCAGGGGTCTGGCCACGTGGTAACCCTGCAGGAGATCGATGTCCATCGGGGCCAGCACGGCCACGACGGCTTCGTTCTCCACCCCTTCGGCCACGACCTCGAGGCCGAGCCGGTGGCCCAACTCCCCCACCGTCCGCACGATGGCCGCGTCGGCGACTGACGTGGTCGAACGCAGGACGAAGCACTTGTCGACCTTCAGCTCGTCCACCGGGAGCATCGGCAGGGAGGCGAGCGAGGTGAACCCGGTACCGAAGTCGTCGATGGAGATGCGCACCCCCCGATCGTGGAGCGGCCGCAGTGCGGCCAGGGCCCGTTCAGGATCGGCCACCGCCGTCTCGGTGACCTCGACCGTGAGGTGGGATGTGGGCAGGTGGCGCTCGCCGAGTCGCTCCAGGATCCAGGCGGACAGACCGGGGGCGGACAGACTGACGGCCGACAGGTTCACGCAGACCGGCAGCGGGCCATCGAGGTGCTGCCACCGCACCTGGGCGTCGAGGGCCTCGACCACCACCCATTCGGTGAGCCGGTCGATGAGCCCGGTCCTCTCGGCCAGCGGGATGAACCGTCCGGGTGGGACCTGCCCATGGACCGGGCTGTCCCATCGGAGAAGCGCCTCCACCGAGCGGATCAGGCCGGTCGTCGGTTCGACCTGGGGCTGGTAGGCCAGCGACAGCTCCCCTCGTTCTGCTGCCGTCCGGAGGTCGCCCAGCAGGGCCAGGTCGTCGCCGGTGAGCGCTCCCCCGTCGCCGTCCCAGAAGAGCACGGTGCTGCCTTGCTCGCCGGCGCGCCGGGCGCTGAGGGAGGCCCGCCGGACCAGCTCGGCCATGTCGGTGCCGTCCCACGGCGCCGTGGACAGCCCGACGCGGGCCCGAAGAGAGATCTCGACGTCCCCCACGACATAGCGGCCGGCGCTGATGGCCTGCACCAGGGTTGCAGCCAGGGCCCGGCCTGCTCCGGTGACGCCCTCGGGCCGCTCCGGCCGGGGACCCGGAGCGTCGGCGGTCGGGCCGGTGGGACGCGGTCCTCCGAGGGCCAGGGTGACCACCAACTCGTCACCGTCCACGCGACCGATCACGGCGTCCGACGGCAGTACCTGACCCAGGTCCTCGACGGCCCGCCGGAGCAGTTCGGTGCCGACCTGGTAGCCGAGAGCCTCCCGCGCGTGGCCGATGCCGTCCAGAACTACCACGGCCACCGCGTAGGTGGTTCGATCATGGGCCGATAGCCGCTGCGCCAGCCCGAAGCCGTTGGGCAGCCCGGTGTCGGGGTCGACGGTGCCGTGTCGTCGGGCCGATCGGGACAGGACCAGTACGGCCGCCGGTGCCGCCGCCGAGGCCAGGCCGGCGACCAAGGCCAGTCCGGCCGCGTGCGCCACCCCGGCTGAGCGTGTCAGAGCCACACCCAGGGCGACGGCGGCCTCCACCTGTTGACCCACGGTGGCCCGCACGCCGAGGAACAGGGCCGTGAAGACGCCGATGGGCGCCAAGAAGAGCGCGTAGACCAGGCTCACTCCGGTTCCCGCACCACACCAGACCAACACGCAGACGGCCACCGTCCAGTACCCGACCAGGATCCGGCTCCCCCGGGCCCCTACCGCCCGGAGGACCAGCAGCACCAGCCACAGAGCTGCGGTAGAGGCGGCCACGACCAGCACGCCGGAGGTGTGGACCCCGGGCCACGGGCTGGCCAGCCCGACCACCGGCCACGCCACTGAGGCCAGACCGAAGAGCACCCGCAGGATGGACAGTGGGCTCAGCAGTTCCAGCGGCGAGTCGAGGGCGAACCAGGACCGGGTCTTGGGGAACAGGCGGTTCGTGGGCCTGGCCGTCGATGCCAGCCGGGCGCTGGTCACCGGGCCGGAGGTGGACGCGGCACGATCAGCCCAACCCCGCCATGCGGCGGTCTGGTCCACACCGGGCCCCATCCCTCCCCATCGGCACGTTCGTCCGCCGGCTGAACCGGCCCGGGCGTGCCCGCGCCGGTCCGGTGTGGGACGGTGTCGTGGTGACCGCGACACCCCACCCCACGGCCGACCCCCCACGGGGTGGGGATCTCCGTTACCGATCGTCGTCCGGGCGGTGGGTCATCGCCGCCACCGTGCTCGGGTCGGGCATGGCCGCCATCGATGCCACCGTCATCGGGATCGCCCTGCCCACCATCGGAAGGGACTTCCATGCTTCGGTGGGCACACTGCAGTGGGTGGTGACCGGCTACACGCTCACCCTGTCCTCGCTGTTGCTGCTGGGTGGCTCGCTCGGCGACCGGTACGGTCGGAGGAGGATCTACCTGGTCGGGGTGGCCTGGTTCGCCCTGGCCTCGGCGGCGTGTGCCGTCTCAGGCGGATCGACCCAGCTCATCGTGACCCGTCTGCTGCAGGGGGTGGGCGGGGCTTTGCTCACGCCGGGCAGCCTGGCCATCCTGGAGGCCTCGTTCGCCCGTGACGACCGCAGCGAAGCCATCGGCGCGTGGTCCGGACTCGGGGGCGTGGCCACGGCCGCCGGTCCCCTCCTCGGGGGCTATCTGATCGCGGCGGCGTCGTGGCGGTGGATCTTCGTCATCAACATCCCCATCGGGATCGCGGTCCTGGTGGTCTCGGCCCGGCATCTGCCGGAGTCACGCGATCCCACCGCCACCGGGCGGGTCGACGTCGGCGGAGCGGCCCTCGCCACCGCATCGTTGGCGGCCATCGCCTACGCTCTCATCGAAGGCCCCGCAGACGGATGGACGTCGGCGACGGTGGCGGCCTCACTGGCCGTCGGGGTGTCGGGCACGGCTGCGTTCTTGGTCGTCGAGTCCCGGTCGTCGGACCCGATGCTGCCGCTGGGGCTCTTCCGCAGCCGGCAGTTCGCCGTCACCAATGGAGTGACGTTCGTCGTCTACGCCGGTCTGGGCGGCACCTTGTTCCTCCTGCCCGTCGTACTCCAGGTCGTCGACCACTACTCGCCGCTCGAGTCGGGATTGGCCCTGCTCCCGATCACCGTCGTCATGCTGGCATTCTCGGCCCGCTCCGGTCGGCTGGCCACCGCCATCGGGCCCCGGCTGCAGATGAGCGTCGGCCCCGTCGTGGTCGGTATGGGCCTGGTCCTGTTGAGTCGGGCTCCCGACGGTGCCACCTACGTGACCAGCGTCCTCCCGGCCGTGCTGGTGATGGCGGCCGGACTGGCCGCCACCGTGGCTCCCCTCACGTCCACCGCGCTGAGCTCCGTGTCCGAAAACCGCTCCGGGCTGGCGAGCGCCGTCAACAACGACGTGGCCCGCCTCGGCAGCCTCATCGCCGTGGCCGTGCTTCCCGCCCTAGGCGGGATCACCGGGCTGAGCTATCTCTACCCGGATGCCCTGGCCCACGGGTTTCGCCGAGCGGTGCTGATCGCCGGCGTGTGCTGTGCCGTCGGCGGCGTCGTAGCCGCGGTCGGGATCCGGAACCCACCCCGGCCCACCGGATCGGCCGGGCGGTCCGCCGACACGCTCCGTCACTGCGCCCTCGAGGCCACCCCCCTGAGAGAGCAGGGCTAGCAGCTGGCCCCGAAGCTGTCGTAGCCACGACCGAGGCTGCGAGCCAGCGCCTGGCCCGCCTGCCACTGGAACGGGCTGATGCCGCCCGGCTCCCACGGCCCGACCGATCCCTGGTCGATGGCCTCGGACGACTTGGGCAGTACGCCGAACTGACGCCGCACCTCCTCCACGGAGAGCGGGGCATGGGCAAACCAGTCGATGCGGAGGAAATCGATGCTGCCGGTGCATCGGGCTCCACGGCGCATGGCATCGGCCAGCCGGGTGGCCACGCCGGACTGGGACAGATGGCCCCGGTCCGATTCGAACAGGCCGGCTGCGGTGGGCAGGTACGCGGTCTCGAACAGCGAGACCACCATGGCCAGGAGCGAGAACGCCCGCGTGTCGTCGTTGGCCCGGGCAATGAAGGCGAATACCTCCAGCTCGGACTCGACGGTGGTGCCATAGTCGGCGGTCACATGGACCCAGTCGTGCTGGGCCAGGAACGGCGGCGCCGAGCCGGGCGTGCCGGGGTAGGTGAACCCGCGGGCCCGGTAGAAGTCGGCCACCTGCCGTCCCAGCGTCCCGTCGGGGAGGTCCTCGAGGGCCTGCCAACGACGGGCCAGGTCGGCGTCGTCCTCCACCGCGTCCCACGCCCCGTGCAGGTGGGACGACAGGTGCAGGGCGGCCTCGTCCTCTTCGTGCCACGTCGAGGAATAGCCGTTCCGCTCGAAGTCCAGAGCGGCCAGGCCGAGGCTTCCGGTGGCAAACTCGTGGGCCACCGACAGCATGCCTTCCTCGACGCCGGCCTCTCGGGCGAACCGCTCGACTCGATCCACCACGGCCAGCGGGATGGGTTGGAGCACCAGCACATAAAGGATCACCATCTGCACGATGCGGGTGCGGAACCCGAGGTTCCGGCGCGCCAGGGTCTGGGCGAACTGCTCGGGAGGGACCGGCTCCGCCTCCAGGTCGGCGGGAAATCCGGTCATGGCCGACACCACGGCCTCGATCAACAGGCGTTGGAGTGCGGTGAGTCCACCGTCGGGGGCCACCACACCCAGGACTCCCCGGCTCAGCTCCCGAACTTCGTGGGCGTCGGGGGGCTCGAGGTTCTCGCTCGACGGGTCCGGGAAGGGCACGGGCACAGGAGCGACGATATCCTCCGTCGCAGTCCCGCACGTCCCGGAAGGTCGATCACCATGCCCGATGCCGCCGTCAGATTCGGAGTCCTCGGGGCGGCCCGTATCACTCCGGCCGCTCTGCTCCGGCCGGCGGCGGCCCACCCCGAGGCCCGGGTGGAGGTGGTGGCCGCCCGGGACTGGGACCGGGCCGTGGCCTACGCCGCCCGGCACCGCATTCCGCGAGTCGCCGACAGCTACGGCGCGGTCGTCTCGGACCCCGCCGTCGATGCCGTGTACATCCCCCTGCCCAACAGCCTCCACGCCGAGTGGACCTTGGCCGCCCTGGCCGCGGGCAAGCACGTCCTCTGCGAGAAGCCCTTCACCTCCAACGCCGCCGAGGCCGAGCGGGTGGCGGTGGCGGCCGACGAGGCGGCCCGCCGACACGGACTGGTGGTCATGGAGGCCTTCCACTACCGCTATCACCCGTTGGCCCATCGGATGCGGGCCATCGTCGACAGCGGCGAGCTGGGACGCATCCGTCACATCGAGGCCTGGCTCTGCGCCCCCATCCCCGACCGCTCCGACATCCGCTACCGGGCCGACCTGGCCGGCGGGGCCATGATGGACATGGGGTCCTACGTGGTCCACTGGGCACGTCTGCTGGGGCGCGAGGAGCCGAAGGTGGTCGCGGCCAGAGCCAAACTCCGTTCATCCGACATCGACCGGGCCATGGACGCAGACCTGTCGTTTCCGGGTGGCCACACGGCTACGGTGCACTGCTCCATGTGGTCCCGGTCGATGCTCCACATCGAGGCCCGGGTCACCGGTGACGACGGAACGCTGCGGGTGTTCAATCCCATCGCCCCTCAGACCATCAGCGTGCTCACGGTGCGGTCCGGTGGTCGGCGCCGCGTCGAGTTCGGATCACGCCGCCCGACCTACGCCTACCAGCTCGACGCATTCTGCGATGCCGTACTGCGCGGAGGTCCGGTCCTGACCCCGCCCTCGGACGCCGTGGCCAACATGGCCGTCATCGACGCCGTGTACCGTGCAGCCCACATGCGCCCGCGGGCGTGAAGCCGCGAGGCAAGGAGCCACCATGAGCACGTTCCCCTATGAGGGCCGGTACGCCGTGCATCGCCAGCTTCCCGAACAGGGCACGCCCCGCGGCGAGATCCTCGACACCCTGCGCACCATGGCCACCGAAGAGGACGCGGCGTGGGAGTCGGGCAAGTGCTCAGGCACCATGTACTGCGGCGACCACGACCACTACGGCTTCCTGAACGAGGCATTCGGCCTGTTCGCCCACGTCAACGTGCTCCAGCGGGACATCTGTCCCAGCGCCACCAAGTTCGAGGCCGAAATCATCGCCATGACACTGGACCTCCTCCACGCCGAGGCCGTGACCGACGGCGAGCCGGTCGGACTGGTGTCCACCGGCGGTACCGGCAGCATCTGCCACGCCATGCTGGCCTACCGGGAGCACGCGGCCCAGCAGCTGGGCATCGACCGTCCGGCGGTCATCAAGCCGGAGACCGCCCATCCGGCCTTCGACAAGGCCTGTCACCTCTTCGGGATCGACCTCCGGGTGGCTCCGGTCGACCCCCGGACGACCCAGGTCGACACCGAGTGGGTCGACCGGCACATCGACGCCGACACGGTGGCCATCATCGGCTCGGCGTGCAACTACGGCTACGGCACCATCGACCCCATCGGCGACCTCTCCGACATCGCCCTCCGTCACGGCGTCGGGCTCCACGTCGACAGTTGCCTGGGCGGCTTCATCCTTCCCTTCGGCCAGGAGCTGGGTTATGACGTCCCGGTCTTCGACTACCGCCACCCCGGAGTCACCTCCATCTCGGCCGACACGCACAAGTACGGTTACGCCCTCAAGGGGACGTCGGTGCTCACGTTCCGGGACAAGACCATCCGCAACGCCCAGTACTTCTTCCTCACCGACTGGAGCGGCGGGAAGTACTGCTCCCCGGGCATGGAAGGGTCACGCTCGGGCGGGCTGATCGCGGCCACCTGGGCCGCCATGGTCCAGTTGGGCCGCGAAGGGTACCGGCACTATGCCCGGGCCATCTTCGAGACGGCCGCGGCCATGCAGGCATCCGTCCTCGCACACCCCGAACTCCGCATCCTCGGCCACCCGACCTTCCTGTTCAGCTTCACCTCGGACGCCTTCGACATCTACCATGTGAACGACTTCATGCGAGACCGCGGCTGGCGCTTCAACGGCCAGCAGTACCCCAACGCACTCCACATGGCGGTGACCCGGCCCCAGACCCAACCCGGCGTGGCCGACCAGTTCGCCGCCGACCTGGCCGACGCCGTGGCCTACGCCACCGAACATGCCGCCGAGGTGCCCCGGTCGGGTGCGATCTACGGCGGGGTGGCGGGTGGGATGACCGACGAGGCTGACGGGTTCATCAAGATGGTGATGGGAGACATGCTCGACGCCCAGCAGTCCATCCCGTCCGACGCCTGAGGCGCCGTCCTTCCACCGGCGGACCGGACTCAGGGGCCGTCCGGAGAGCTGGGCTCAGGGGCCGGTCAGGATCGGGAGTTCGGCCGGGAACGACTCGGCCGGGCCCGGTCGTCCCAACAGGAATCCCTGGACCTCGTCGCAGCCCACAGCCCCGACGGCCCGGAGCTCCGCTTCGGTCTCCACCCCTTCGGCCACCACCTGGAGGCCCAGCTTGTGGGCCAGGTCCACCACCGTGGAGATGACGGTGGGATCCTGGACCGCGGTGCCGAGGCCGGAGACGAAGCTGCGGTCGACCTTGAGCCGATCGATGGGCAGACCCTTCAGGTACAGGAGGGACGAGTAGCCGGTCCCGAAGTCGTCGAGGGCGATGTGGACACCGAGGTCCCGCACGCGCTGCATGGTGGCCTCGATGCGCGCCAACTCCATGACGAGGGCCGACTCGGTGATCTCCAGCACCAGACAACCAGGATCGAGTTCGGCCCGGGTCAGCGCATGCTGGACATGGCCACAGAACTCGGGGCTCTGCAGCTGCCGGGTCGAGACGTTGACGGACACGGTGAGCTCGGCCCGGCCCGCCTCCTGCCATGTCCGACACTGCCGGGTGGCCTCCTGCAGCACCCAGCGGCCGATGGGGACGATCTCGCGGCTCCGCTCGAGCAGGGGGATGAATTCGCCCGGGGCTACCGCGCCCAGCTCGGGGTGACGCCAACGGAGGAGGGCCTCCATGCCGACGATCCCCCCCTTGACGGTGAACACCGGCTGGTAGTGCACGGAGAACTGGCCCTGGTCGTGGGCGGTCCGCAGTTCGTGGATCAGCCGGCTGCTCCGCCGCTTGTCCTCGCCGATGACCGGGTTGTACGCCTCATAGCGGGCCGGGCCGCCCCGTTTGGCCTCGTACATGGCCGCGTCGGCCTGGGCCAGGCACACCTCGGGCTCGGTGTCGGGCCCCACCGGGGCGATTCCGATGCTCACCGAAGTGTGGAGCTGTCGCTCGCCGACGGGCACCGGTGCACGCATGGCCAGGTGGATGCGCTCTGCCAGTGATCGCGCTGCCGCCTCCGGATCGGCCAGATCGTTGGCCAGCACGACGAACTCGTCCCCGCCCAGGCGGGCCACGGTGTCACCGGCACGGGCCAGCCTCTGCAGGCGTGCAGCCACCGTCACCAGCAACCGGTCGCCTGCCGGGTGTCCGAAGCGGTCGTTGATGGCCTTGAAGTTGTCGAGGTCGAGATAGAGCAGGACCGCTCCGGAACCTCGACGCTCCAGCGACGCCGCCGCCTGGGACAGCCGGTCTGCGAGCAGGGCCCGGTTGGGCAACCCGGTGAGTTGATCGTGGAGGGCCCGGTGCGCCAGCCGGGCCTGCTCCTCGTCGAGCTGGCTCTTGAGCGCCCGCCGGGTGTCCTCGAACTGGCGGATGAGGCGGACGAGGCTTCCGTCGCAGCTGAACCGGACGACGTCGGTGACCAAGGTCATCAGGCGGCGACTGGTTCCCAGGCGCCGGCCCTCCTCGTTCAGCACGGCGACGGTGATATCCCGCCACGCGAAATAGGCCTTGGCCACGCTGGCCAGGCCGGCATCCTCGAGGATGGCCCGCTCGCCCTGCCCCGACAGCCAGGCCACGTCTTCATCCGTGGCTGCTTCGTCGGTGCTGAGCCAGCGAGCGATGAGCTCGGTGCCGAGACGGGCCGTGTCATAGGCGTCGCCCTTGAGATCCGCGGCGAACTGGTCGTCGACCATCCGGCCCACTTCGTCGGCCCGGGCCAGAAGAGCCCCACCCAGAGCCTGGCGTTCGTCGCTCAACGCCGGCTCCGCGGGCCGGCCATCGCCCTGGTGCCGGGGCCCGGTGGTGAGCGCCTCGTCGACACCCCACTCCGTTCCACCCCGGATGCCTGATTCCATGTCCCGGAACATCGGCACCCGGCAACCGCTACTTGACGTCGGGCAGGGAACGTAAGCTCCCCGTCTCGTCGATCACTTCCCCAGCGCACAGCTGGCATCGACGGACTGCGGGACCGGTGACGCGGCACTCCGCCGCGCTCCCCGGTGAACGGGACCGGCGACGTACCATCCCGCCACTACCTCAACCTCTTGTTCATCTATAGCTTTACGTGTAGAGTCGAGAGTTGAGACTTGAGGGTTATGGTTTGGGACCCATTGGCACGCAGGAGGTCAGAGGTCGGCCGCAGGTCTCCACCCGAGCACCTGTCTAAGGTGGACCCGGTGAAGGCAGCGGTGTACTACCAGACGGGCGGCCCCGAGGTCTTCCGGTACGAGGAAGTGCCCGATCCGGTGGTCGGCCCGGCCGAGGTCATGGTGCGAGTAGAGGCGGTGAGCATCGAGGGGGGCGACACCCTCAACCGCCTGGGTGGGGCCATGACCCGGGTCCCCCACGTCGTCGGCTACCAGGCCGCCGGTGTCGTGGTGGCCACCGGCGCCGACGTCGTCGGTGTCAGGGTCGGGGACCGTGTCGTCACAGTGGGCCTCGACGGCTCGCACGCCGAGCTGCGGGTGGCGGGCGAGTCGTTCTGTTGGATCGTCCCACCCGGGGTCACGACCGAGGAAGCGGCCTGCGTCCCCGTACCGTTCGGAACCGCCGACGACTCACTGTTCGAGTTCGGTCGCCTGCAGGCGGGCGAGACGGTGCTCGTCCAGGCCGGCGCCAGCGGCGTGGGCATCGCCGCCATCCAACTGGCCAAGCGGGCCGGGGGCCGGGTGGTAGCCACGGCGTCCAGCTCCTCCCGGCTGAAGCGTCTCGAGCGGCTGGGTCTCGATCATGGGATCGACTACACGTCGGAGGACTTCGTCGACGTCGTCCGTCAACTGACCGACGGTCGGGGCGCCGACGTCATCGTCGACTCGATCGGCGGGTCGACGCTGCAGAAGAGCCTGGCCTGCCTGGCCTACCGGGGCCGTTGCATCACCTTCGGCGACGCCGGTCGAGAAACTCCTCGCCAACTCGACATCTCCACCATGAGGGCCAACAACCAGACCTTGGTGGGCTACTTCCTCGGTGCCGAGCTGTTCGTGGGTGGACGGGCCCATGCCATGATCGCCCGCCACCTGGCCGACATCGGGACAGGTGCACTCGAGGTGGTGATCGACCGGCGGTTCCCGCTCGAACAGGCCGGCGAGGCCCACGCCTACATCGAGAGCCGCCAGGCCTTCGGACGGGTGCTGCTCGTCCCCTGACCCCCGCCCAGTCGGTAGTCGGTAGTCGGTAGCGTGCAGGCGATGATCCGCGCGGCCACGGTGGACGATGTCGATGCCCTCCTCGGGCTGGTGCACGACCTGGCCGCCTACGAGCGGTCTCACGGCTCGGTGAGGATGGACGGCCACCAGCTCCGGGCGGCACTGTTCGGCCCGACACCCACGGTCTTCGCCCACGTGGCCGAGGAAGGCGGCGAGGTCGTCGGCATGGCCATCTGGTTCCTCACCTTCTCCACCTGGACCGGACGGCACGGCATCCACCTCGAGGATCTCTACGTGCGCCCCGAGGCCCGCTCCGCCGGCGTGGGCCGGGCCCTCCTCGTCGAGCTGGCCTCCATTGCCCAGCGCTCGGGATACGGCCGCGTCGAATGGTCGGTGCTCGACTGGAACCAGCCTGCCATCGGCTTCTACCGGTCGCTCGGTGCCCGACACCTCGACGAGTGGCACGGGTACCGGCTGTCGGGGTCGGCGCTGACCGAACTGGCCGAGACGGCCGGCCGGGACGACGGTGGCGGCTGACGGTCAGCTGTCGGCCCTCGGAGCCCGTCCGGATGGGACCGGATCAGATGGTGAAGGCCAGATTGTCCCGTAGGCGCATGGCCAGTTCCTCGTCGCCCGAGAGGTGTACCTCCCCGGGCGGCCCCGAACCCTGGTCGTCACGGCCGCCGGTCAGCCGAAGAAACAGCGCCGTCGGGAGTTCGAGTCCCACCGTCGGAGGACCGTCCAGCGAGTCGACCACCTCGGCCCGTTCGGCAACGCGGACCGAGAACGTCCGGGGAACCGGTCCGGTCAGTTCGATCCGTACCCTCGAACCGTCAGGCAACGCCGCCCGTCGACCCACGATGTAACCGAGGCCCGTGGCCACTTCGTCCAGGCACGAAGCCAGATCGTCCGGCTCCGGCCGTTCGGCCAGCCCCAGTGCGAAACGCATGTCCTGCTCGTGCATGAAGCAGTCGTAGTGCCGGATCCTCATGAACCGCCCATAGGTCTCGTCCCGTCCGGCCGGCGTCCATGACGGGGCGTCGAACTCGGCCTGGGTCATGGCGTCGAGCGCGGCCAGCCTGCCCTCACTGACCTCAGCCCACCTTGCCGCCAGCTCGTTCCCGTCCAGCCCGCGCATCGACTCCACCCATACCTCGTTGGCCTCGGCCACGGGATTCTTGAAGGGTCCCCGATGGGCGACGTCGACGGTGGGAGGGGCCTGGCCCAAGAGCATCGCCTCGGTCCCGATCATGTGGCTGAGGACGTCGCGGACGGTCCAGCCCGGCAGGCAGGTGGCCACGTCCCACTGATCGCCACCGAGGCCGGCAGCCAGCCGGCCGATGGCCGCGAACTGGCGCCGGAGAAGGCCGATGGCCTGATCCCTGTCGACGTACGTGGGCATGGAGCCCCACCGTAGCGGGCCGGCTACCCGTCGGTCAGGGCGAATGGTGCTCAATCCGGAGCCCTCACGAGCCGATACAAACAGCTTATGGGCTCGACGTTGAACCGGGTGCGATGACAGGGAACATCTGGAAGTACTGGACGATCGTTGGCATCGCCGCCGCCGGTGGGTACCTCGCGCTCCCGTCGGCCTCGAGCCAGGCCATCGCCTACGTGGTCATCGGCGCCTGCTCGGTGATCGGCATCCTGGCCGGGGTCGCCCTCCATCGGCCGCCGGATCGCCTGAGCTGGTATCTCCTCGCCGCGGGTGTCGGCTGTTTCACGCTGGGCGACGCGGTGCACGATGCCTACCGCCTGATCTTCCACCTACCCGTGCCCTTTCCCTCGGCGGGAGACGCTCTCTCCCTGGCCGGGTACCTGTTTCTCTTCGCCGGCATCCTTCAGCTCACCCGCCGCCCTGGTCGGACCGGCCAACGGGAGGACAATGCCGATGCGGCCATCATGGCCATGGGCGCACTGGCCGTCGCCTGGCACTTCCTGATGAACGCCTACGCCCACGATCCCACACTGGACGGTGTGGCCAAGGCGGTCACCCTGGCCTACCCGATCATGAACATCGCTGTTGGTGTTCATCGTCTTCCGTGCCCTCCTGTTCGGTCGTGCCCACCGACCGTGCCACTGGCTGCTGGCCGCGGCGTCGGGGATCCTGGTCCTCGCCGACTTCGGCTACGACCTGTTGGTGCTGCACGGGCGCTACACCAGCGGGAGCCCGATCGACGGGCTCTTCCTCATCGGCTACCTGCTCGTCGCCGCGGCGGCTCTCCATCCGTCCATGGGCGAGCCGACCCCCTATCAGCCTCCCCTCCAGCCCAACGTCTACCGTCGGGACACCGACACCCGGCGGCGCATCCCTGTCGTGGCCTTCGCCGGGTTCGTCCCGCCGACCATCCTCTTGGTGACCAGCAGGCTCGGTGCCGACACCGACGTCGGGGTGATGTCGGCCATCTGTGTGGCCGTGTTCGCCCTCATCTATCTGCGCATGATGTGGCTCATCGGGCAGATCACCGGACAGACCAACGAGATCGAGATCCACGCCCGGGCCCTCGAGACATCACTGCGGCAGCGCGAGGCTCTCGAGGCCGACCTTCGGCACCTGGCCTTCCACGACGAACTGACCGGGTTGGCCAACCGGGCCCTTCTCCACGACCGGGTGGAGAAGGCCCTGGCCGCCGGCACACGCTCGGGCCGCATGGTGGCGTTGTGCTTCGGAGACCTCGACGGGTTCAAGACCGTCAACGACACTCTCGGTCATCACGTCGGCGACAGTGTGCTGGTCCGGGCCAGCCGGCTCCTCAGCTCCATCGTCCGCCCGGGTGACACCGTGGCCCGCCTCGGTGGCGACGAGTTCGCCGTGCTCATGGTCGACGTGGAGCGACCGACCGACGCCGTGGACTTCGCCCACCGGATCGTGAAGGTCCTCAGCGATGCCCCCGACTTCGAGGGCAACCAGGTGGGGCTGTCCATCAGCGTCGGTGTCGCCTACGGCGATCCGGGTAAGACCACCGAACAACTCCTGAGCGAGGCCGACTCGGCCATGTACGAAGCCAAGGAAACGGGGAAGAACCGCGTCGAGGTGTTCCGCACGTCGATGCGGTCACGCATGCTGGAGCGGCTCGACCTGACCAACGGTTTCCGGTGGGCCCTGGGCCGCTCCGAATTCTTCCTCGAGTACCAGCCCATCGTGTCGCTCTCCGACCAGAGGCTGCGGGGGTTCGAAGCGCTGGTGCGGTGGAACCATCCCCACCTCGGCGAGGTCGAACCGCTCCGTTTCATCCCCATCGCCGAGGAGACCGGGTTCATCGTGCCGCTCGGCCGATGGGTGCTGGCGGAGGCCTGCGAGCAGCTCGCCGCCTGGAACCAGGAGTCCGGCGAGGAGCTCACCCTGTCGGTCAACCTGTCCCGGAGGCAGCTGATCTCCGCCCATATCACCGACGAGGTCCGCGCCGCCCTGTCGGCGAGCGGCGTCGATCCCCGCCACCTCATGCTCGAAGTCACCGAGAGCGTCCTGATGGAGGATCCGGGCAGTGCGGCCCTGGCCCTGGCCGAGCTCCGCTCGCTGGGCATCCGGATCGCCGTCGACGATTTCGGCACCGGCTACTCGTCCCTCAGCCACCTGCAGCGCTTTCCGGTCGACGTGCTCAAAATCGACAAGTCCTTCATCGATCCCCTGGTCCGCCAGGACCCGGGCAGCACCGCGCTGGTCAAAGCCGTCATCGGTCTGGCCGAAAGCCTCGGACTGGACGTCATCGCCGAAGGAATCGAGCACGAGAGTCAACTCAACCGGCTGATCGAGCTGGGGTGTGTCCATGGACAGGGATTCCTGATGGCCCGGCCCCTGGCCGGCAAGGCCGCCGAATCCTTCATCACCGACTACGCCGGATCCGGCGTGCTTCTCTGAGCGTACGGCCGCACTCCCCTACACTCGGGTGGGGCGCCATTCCGGATCAGGGGGAAGCTCGATGACGGCGAGATGATGGGGACGGCCCAGACCGAGTACACCGAGGCCGAGCTGCTGGCCGACCACGAGATCGAGGAACCGCTGGTCGTCGACGGCACCCGGTGCCACGGCGGCTTCGACCACGACGGCCGATACGTACTCCCCGCGGACCAAGTATCGATGGCCGGCCATCGACTCCTGGGAGGAGCGGCGACGCTCGCAGTTCTCTACACCGATCCTCGACGTCCCCCTCGAGACATGGCCCGAGAACTTCCCCAATGTGGAGCAGTCGAGACTGCTGATCCGCGCCGGGGCTCCCGAGCCGACCATCAGCGCCCTCACCCGCATCGGCACCGTGGAGGGTTTCGGGGCCATGCTCCGACACCTGCCGATCCCTGACTTCCAGCGGAGCTTCGACGAGGACATCACCGGTACGGCCATCGCCCACATCGATGGTGGGCTGTTCGAGGCCCACGCCCGTGACGAGTCCGGGTTCGACGGCCGGGCCGGACACGATCGCATGTGGTTCGTGGCCCGCGACATCGCCTTCGAACATCCGGTCACCGAGGACCAGACGGCCCGGATGCTGACCCGGATGGGGATCGACACTCGCCCTAAATCGGCGCAGCAGCTGGTCCGGTCGCGTCAGTCGGCCATGGAACAGCGGGTGCTGCCAGACGACATCGACTTCGCCTTGGAGATGGTGGTGGCCCGCATGGTCGGCCTCCTCCTGATCGAGATCTCGGCCTTCCACGGATTCCAGTGGGCCGAGACCCTTCTGGGCGATACCGAGCTGGTGGCCGGCGACGGAGCGGCGGGCGTCCTCGTCTCCCACATCCGGTCCGACGAGGCGCCCCATGTCGCCTGGTTGCGGACGGCGTTGTCGGAGATGCGGGATCGGACCTGGGTGGGCAGCGGCGGTCGGCACCATGCCGGCACGGACATGATCGGGCTGCTGTGGGATCGCGCCCTGCACGACTCCCTCTCGCTCAGACGGCGCGACAACCTCAACTTCGTCATGGCGGAGATCGAAGCGGCCCTGGCCGGGCGATCCGATGCCGACGACCTGATCGACGAGATGCTCTCGCTCGGCTCGGTGTTCCGCACGGGCGACGGGTCACTGGCCGATCCGTCCGGTCCCCTCGAGCTGGGCTGAGATCCCCGCTGCCTCCGTCTACCAGGGGATACTGTCGAAAGGACCGATCATGAAGTTCGGGATCTTCTACGAACACCAACTACCCCGACCGTGGTCGGAGGGAAGTGAGCACCGCCTGATCGAGGACGCCCTCGACCAGATCGAACTGGCCGATCGCCTGGGGGTGCAGTACCTCTGGGAGGTGGAACACCACTTTCTGGAGGAGTACTCGCACTCCAGTGCACCCGAGGTATTCCTCGCCGCAGCCAGCCAGCGCACCCGACGCATGCGCATCGGCCACGGTGTGGTGCAGACCGCACCGGGCTACAACCATCCGGCCCGGATCGCCGAGCGGATCGCCATGCTCGACCTGGTCTCGGGGGGTCGGGTCGAATTCGGGACCGGTGAGTCGTCGTCGGAGGCCGAGTTGGGCGGGTTCGGCGTCGATCGGGAGTCCAAACGGGATGCGTGGCTCGAGGGTCTCGAGGTGGCCATCCGGTGCATGACCGAGACCCCCTTCGGAGGGGTGCAGGGGCAGTTCGTCTCTATGCCGCCCCGCAATGTGGTGCCCAAGCCGCGGCAAAAACCCCACCCCCCGCTGTGGGTGGCCTGCAGCCGACGCGACACGATCCTGCTGGCCGCCGAGAAGGGTATCGGAGCGCTGAGTTTCGCCTTCATCGAGCCAGAAGACGCCAGACAGTGGGTCGAGGACTACGAGGCCGTGCTGGTCGAACGCTGCGTGCCGGTGGGCCTCTCCGTCAACCCCCAGGTGGCCTGCGTGACGCCGATGATGTGCGCACGCCGCGAGGAAGATGCCCTGGCCCGCGGACTCGAGGGGGCCAACTTCTTCGGGTACTCGCTGGCCCACTACTACGTCTTCGGGGACCATGTCCCGGCGACGACCGACGTGTGGCAGGAATTCCTCGAACGCCGCGGCACCACCGGTTTCTCGCCCGAAGCGACCCTGGCCGCACAGAGGGAGACCCTGGGAGCCACTGTGGCCGCCGGAGACCAGACCGGACTACGTGGGGCCATCGGCACCCCGGACCAGCTGCGCCACTTCCTCCGCCGCTACGAAGCGGCCGGGATCGACCAGTTGATCTTCGTCATGCAGGCCGGCCACAACCGCCACGAGGACATCATGGAGTCACTCGAGCTGTTCGGATCAGAGGTCCTCCCCGAATTCGTCGAGCGAGACGAGGAGGCCAGCCGGGCCAAGGCGGTCCGCCTGGAGCCGGTGGTGGAAGCGGCCCTGGCCCGGCGCCGACCGCACCAACCGGTCATGCCCCACGACTACGTGGTGAGGGCCATCCCCAGACAGATGGTCGAGGCGTTGGACAGCGAGCCGGCCCGACAGTGGCTCGAGGACCTGGCCGACAAGCAGGCGGCCGGGACGGCCCACGACGAATTCCAACGCCTGGTGGACGGATGACCGACCGGCTCCCGCTGCACCCGGGCCACCCGGCGTACGCACGGCCGGATGCACGAATTACGCTGTGGCCGTGACCACCTCCGTCCCCGCCGTGCCCGAACAACCCGACGGCCGCTCCGATCCGGCCGCATCGGCCACCGCCGTGTTCGCAGTGGAGGGAATGCACTGCGGAGCCTGCGTGGCCCTCATCGAGGAGACCCTCGTCGAACAGGAGGGCGTGACCAAGGCGTCGGTGGACCTCGAGTCGGCTCGGGCCGTGGTGGAGTACGACCCCGAGCGCCTGGATTCGGACCGGCTGGCCGAAGCCATCGTCGAGGCCGGGTACGCGGCCAGCCCGGCCGGCTAGGAGCCGTCGACTCCCGATGCTCACCGCGCCGGGTCAGGCCACAGCGCCGGTCGGCCGGGACGACCTGCCGCTCACCACAGCGGAGTTCGAGATCGGCGGCATGCACTGCAGCGCGTGTGCCACCCGGGTCCAGAAGTCGCTCGGCCGGCTGCCGGCCGTGGCCAGTGCCTCGGTCAACCTGGCCACCACCCGGGCCTTCGTCTCCTACGACCCGGCCGTCCTGGACACCGATGCCCTCTGCCGTGCGGTCTCCGATGTCGGCTACACGGCGTCGCCGGTAGCCGACGACCGCCCCGACCACGTCGATGTGGATCCCGATCGTTGGGCGCTCCGGGCCGCCATCTCGTGGCCCTTGGCCCTGGCCGCCCTGGCGGTTTCACTGGCCGCTCCGGAGACGGCCGCGGCGGGCTGGACGGTGCTCATCCTGGCCGTGTGTGTCGAGGTGGCGGGGGGTTGGCCGTTCCTCCGCGACAGCGCCCGACTGCTCCGGCATGGCGCTACCAGCATGGACACGCTCATCGCCCTGGGCACCCTGGCCGCACTCGGAGTCAGCGCGGTGGAGGCCATCGCCCTCGGAGGCCGCCACCTCCACCTCGGCGGCAGCGGTGCCTTCGCCGCCCGCCTCCACGGAGTGATGGCTCCGCTCATCGTGTCCATCCTGGTGACCGGCCGGGCCATCGAGGCCCGGGCCCGGGCCCGGGCGGCCCGGGCCCTGCACTCGCTTCTCTCCCTTCGGCCTCCCACGGCCCGGGTGGTGTCCAGCGACGATGACGAGGAGGGAGAGTTGGTGGCACCGGAGACCGTCCCGGTCGGTGCGTTGGTCCGGGTCCGTTCGGGCGAGGGGATCCCGCTGGACGGCACGGTGGTCTCGGGATGGTCACCGGTGGACGAATCGATGCTCACCGGCGAGCCCATGCCGGTCGACCGCGGCCCGGGCAGCCAGGTGACCGGCGGTACGCGCAACGGTGACGCCGTCCTGGTGGTGAAAGTAGGAGCGGTGGCAGCCGAGTCGGTGCTGGCCCGGTTGCAACGGCTGGTCGACGACGCCCAGCGGGACAAGGCTCCCCTACAGCGCCTGGCCGACCGGATCAGCAGCGTGTTCGTGCCGGCGGTGCTGATCGGGGCCACCCTGACGTTCATGGTCTGGTGGCTTGCGGCGGGGAACGCCGGTCAGGCCGTGCTGAGCGCCCTGGCCGTGCTTCTGGTCGCCTGCCCGTGCGCCATGGGCCTGGCCGCACCGGTGGCCATGATGGTGGGGTGCGGAAGGGCCGCCGCACTGGGCATCTTCATCCGCAACGCCGACGCGCTGGAGCGCCTGGCCAAGGTGGACTACGTGGTCTTCGACAAGACCGGCACCCTCACCGAGCGTCATGCCGAGGTCACCATGGTGACCGGGGTGGCCACCTGTTCCGAGGACCGGGTACTGGCCCTGGCCGCCGCAGTGGAGGCAGAGAGCGAACACCCCATAGGCCGAGCCATCACCGCCGCCGTCGCCGCTGCCGGGTTCGGCTCCGAGTCCGGAGTCAGCCTCCGAGCAACCGACGTCCGATCGGTGCCGGGCATCGGCGTGATGGGGACGGTGGACGGTCACGAGGTGCAGGTCAGCCGGATGATCGCCGGCCGTCTGCCCCCTGCTCTGGCTCCGGCGGTCACGGTTCGCACCGAGCGGGGCGAGACGCTGGTGGTCGTGGAGCGGGACCGGGCGGTGGTGGGGGTCATCGCCGTCACCACCCCGCTGCGCGACGAGGCGGCCCCCGCCGTCGCCCATCTGCGGGCCATGGGGCTCTCCACCGCCATCTTGAGCGGTGACAGCCAACCGGCCGTGAGCACGGTGGCCAGCGCGTTGGGTATCACGGATGCCCGAGCTGGTCTGAGCCCGGCCGGCAAGCTGGCCGCGCTCACCGATCTCCGTCACGAGTCTCACCGGGTGGTCATGGTGGGTGACGGCGTCAATGACGCCCCGGCCCTGGCCGCTGCCGATGTCGGGTGCGCCATCGGCAGCGGGTCGGAGGCGGCCCTGGCCAACAGCGACGTCGCCCTGCTCGGCAACGACCTGCAGGGCGTACCGGCTGCGATCGGGGTGGCAGGATCGACCTACTCGGTCATCGTGCAGAATTTCGGCTGGGCCATGGGCTACAACATCTCGGCGCTCCCCCTCGCCGCCTTCGGCCTCCTCGATCCGCTGGTGGCCGCGGTAGCCATGGGCCTGTCCAGCCTCATCGTCGTCCTGAACAGCCTCCGCCTCGGTCGCGTCGGTCGCGTCGGCCTGGCCGCGGTCACTCGGCCGCGCTTCCTCCGCGGCCGACGTGGTGTGGTGGTATCGGTGCTCTTGCCGATGGTGCTGTTCGCCGGTCTCACCGTGGCCAGCCAGGCGGTGTCCCCGGCCCGAGGCCAGTCCCTGCTGCCGAGCCTGCCATCGATCACCACGGTGGCCCTCCCCCGCGGTGGATCAGCCGAGCTGTACCTCGATCCCGGGCGCATAGGGGCCAACCAGTTCCACGTAATCATCACCGGCCGCCCGGCCGACGTGGCGTCGGTACTGCCGAGGGTGACGGCCGCGGCGGGGAGGAGCATCCCCCAGGCCCTCCCCCAGCTGCGGCTGGCCCCGGGCCACTTCTCCGAGATCGTCTACCTCACACCGGGGACCTGGACGTTCCACGTGCGCACTCCCTACGGCCACGGCTCCGTGTCCTTCACCTTCACCCGAACACTTCCCTGACCGGTAGAGCACCAGACCAGAGGGGTCGCAACCGGCAGGACCGGGTAGGACCCGGTCAGGCTCGAAGCATGAACCGGCGGAGGCCCCTCGTCATGGATAGGATCCCGGCATGTCCAAAGGGGGGGTCCGTCTGGGCCTGGTCGTCGTTGTGCTCGCCGCGGCGTCCGCTATCGGTTTGTCGGCCTCCACGGCCGGAGCGTCGGCGCCGGCCGTGACCACCATCACGATGCAGGGGAGCACCTACACGCCGAAAGCCCCGCCCGGGGCCACCGACGACTATCACTGCACGTTGGTCAACCCGCACGTCACCCGCAACTCGTTCATCGTCTCGAGCCAGTTCTACCCGAACAGCATCGAGGTCCACCACGCCATTCTCTTCCTCGTGCCTCCGGACGAAGTGCCCGCGGCCAACGCCGCCAACCCGGGCGGGAAAGGCTGGACCTGCTTCGGCGAGACGGCGCTGCCCGGCACCGGGCTGGCCCAGATCGCTCAGACACCGTGGCTGACCGCCTGGGCCCCCGGCCATGGCGAGGACGTGCTGCCCCAGGGGACCGGGGTCAAATTTCCGGCCGGAAGCCTGGTCATCATGCAGATCCACTACAACCTTCTGCGCGGTGACAAGCCCGTCCGGGCCAAGCTGACCCTCCACACGGTGCCGGCTTCGACCCCGCTGAAGCCCCTCTCACTCGAGCTCATGCCGGCACCGCCCGACATACCCTGTCCCGCCGGGGTCACCGGTCCGCTCTGCAACCGCGCGGCCTCGCTCGCCGACCTGGGCAAGCGTTTCGGTGCCAGCGCCGTGGGCTTCGACGACTTCCTCGAGTCGTTCTGCGGGAGGAACCCGAGCGACCCGCCGGCCGGTGACACCACATCGTGCGTCTGGCCCGTACAGGCGGGCCGGGAGATCGTCCGCCTGGGGGTCCACATGCACCTCCTCGGGCGGGGCATGCAGATCGTGCTCGATCCGGGCACCCTGGCCGCCCGGACGCTCCTGAATGTCACGAACTACAACTTCGACTACCAGAGGTCCTACACGCTCAAGACGCCGGTCCTGACCAGCCCCGGCGACACCATCGGCGTCACCTGTACCTACGACCCCACGCTGCGCCAGGAGCTGCCCCAACTGCGCAAGCTCCCCCCACGCTTCGTGACCTGGGGTGACGGGTCGTCGGACGAGATGTGCCTGGCCCTCATCCAGACGGTGTCGGCGACGGGCAAGGCCCAGTACTAGCGGTGCCCCCCGAAGTCTGACCGACAGTGTCAGTCCCCGGCCCAGCACCCGAGGATCACGTCGCCGATGGTGACGGCCACGTCCGACGAGCTGGTGGGTGGGACCCCGAACTGCTGAGGCAGGGCCGAGGTGTCCACCAACAGGACCTTCCAATCCTTGCGGACCACCACCGATCCATCGGTGGTCTGGAACGCGCCCTGGCCCAGGCCCTGCAGGTCGCCGGACTTGCCCAACCGGGTGGCCAGCGAGTGGAAGTAGTCCAGCGTCTGCGGCCAGCTGGACAGTTCCTTGACCGACAGCACGAACGAGCCGGTCGGATAGCCGTACCGGCACTGGTAGAGATGGTCGACCCAGGTCGGACGCGACACCGTGGCCTTCACTCCGAGCGCTGAGTCGATGTCATTCCGTGCTTCCGCCGCGCACACCTGCACGGCGATCGGGGACGGCGTGGCACCGGCCGGCTTCGGCGCCTGTGTGGTGCCGGGGGCCGCGCCCGAGGAGCAGCCGGCCCCGAGCAATGCCACCAGCGCCAGCGCCACCACTCCCCGACCACGCACGCGGCGACAGTACCAGCGCTGGGCCCGCTCTCCCGGTCGAGTCAGCTCGACTTCCGAACGGCCGGAGGCACGAGGATGGCCACCGACTCCACGTGTTCGGTCATGGGGAACAGGTCGAACGCCCGCAGCGAGTCCATCGACCAGCCGGCGTCGAGGGCAACCCGCAGGTCACGGGCGAACGAGGCCGGGTCACACGAGACGTAGGCCATACGGCGCGGGGCCGGCACGAGCGATACCAGGGCACCCATCACGGCTTGGCCCGCACCTTGTCGAGCCGGGTCCAGCACCACCAGGTCCGGCGAGCCGAGTCGCTCGGCCACGGTGTCCGGGTCGACAGGGGACCGCAGGATGTCGATGTGATGCAGGTCACCGGCGTTGCGGACCGCATCAGCGCACGCCGTGGCGCTGCGCTCGACGGCCACCACCGAACCCCGGGGACCCACGGCCCGAGCCAACGAAACCGTGAACAGGCCGGCGCCGGCGTAGAGGTCGGCCACCCGCTCGCCGGGCCGCGGCGCCAGTCCGTCCAACACACACGTCGTGAGGGTGGCGGCTGCGGCCGGGTGGACCTGCCAGAACACGCCGGAACTGACCTCGAACCGCTCGCCCAGCACGTCGACGCGCACCCGGTCGGGTCGACGGACCGTTCTCCCGTTGACCACCAGCCCGGCGCGGACCCCGGCCGGTACCGACAGCCCGTTCCGGCCGGTCGCTGTCACCACCGGCTCCCCGCCATCGGGTGACGCCACCACCTCGACCTGGCGTGCACCTCGCCAGGTGGAAGCGCCCACTGCCACCGCATCGACGGCGGCGGTTCCCAACGGGCAGTGGGCCACGTGCTCGATGTCGTGCGACCGGTGCCGCCGGAGCCCGATCCGACCGCCCCGATCGACGGAGAAGGTCACCCTCGTCCTCCAACCAAGTCCGTCGGGGGCACCGGGCACTTCCTCCACCCGGACAGTTCTCTCGATGCCGGCCACCCGGCGGAGCTGTTCGACCACCAGGTCCGATTTGAGCTCACGCTGGGTGGGAAGGGCCACGTGCTGCCAGTCGCACCCCCCGCACCGGCCGGGGCCGGCGTGCGGGCACGGAGGAGCCACACGCTCAGGCGAAGCCTCGAGCACCTCGACGGCGTCCGCCCGGAGGTACGACGTCGTCTCCGCCGTCACTTCGGCCACTACGCGTTCGCCGGGGAGTGAGTGCCGCACGAACACCACCCGGCCGTCGGCGGCCCGGGCCACGCATCCGCCCCCAGCGGCGACGGCCCCGGTGACCAGCTCGATCGTGGCCCGAACGGCGGTCTTGGGAACGGACTTCATGCCCCCGGTCATAGCACCGAAGCTCCGGTCGATCCGCGGCAATGTTACACTCCGCGTCTCCGCGGCTGTAGCTCAATGGTAGAGCCTCAGTTTTCCAAACTGATGACGAGGGTTCGATCCCCTTCAGCCGCTCCCGTGTCGTTCTCAGGTCCGGCAACTTCGCCGGCTCCTTTTGGCCGAGTCGACCGTCGGTACGCGATCTGTGCGACGGGACCTGGGTCGCCGACCACCCCGCAGGCGGCGACAGGTGACACCCCAGCCGTTGTCCATGGAGATGCCAGTACAGCTTTCAACCAACACGGCGGTGACGTGCGCTCTATCATCAGTCCATCAACCCGGCGGGGGCGGAAGCGGAGGAAGTATGCCGAAGTATCTGCTTGAAGTGAACTACACGCTCGATGGCATCAGAGCATCAAATCCAAAGGTGGGTCAGCCCGTGTGGCGGCAGCCAAGGATCTGATCGAGGGGTTGGGCGGGAAGATGGAATGCTTCTACTTCGCACTGGGAGCCACGGATGTCTACGCCATCGCCGACCTCCCCGATAATGCCTCGGCAGCTGCTACTGCGCTCAAGGTATCCGCCGGTGGTGGCGCAACTGTGCGGACCGTGGTGCTCCGGACCGCGCTGAAACCGACGAAGCCGCCGCCAAGGACTCGACATACCGCCCGCCGGGGACGTAGCCGGCGCCTCGCTCCTCTTCAATTTGCGGCAATCCGGTGTGTCCTCAATCGGCGACAGGGGAAGGGGAATGAATTTGGGACTACTCCACCTGAGCGGTGGAGCCGGGATTCCCGAATGGCTGGGTTGGCACCCGCGGGTCCCCAACACCGCCACCGGAATCGGGCCGAGGCAACAGGTGGATCAGATTCATTTCGAGTGGGACAACTCGGCCAAAGACCGAGAGGGTGACGAGCGCTGTCTCGCTCTTGATCTCGACGACGGTTGCTATTCGACCGACGAACGGTCCTTCCGCGATGAGCACCTCGTCACCAGGCAGGTGAGAAGTCTGCATTTCACAAGCCTGCCACCGGGGGGGCACCGGTGTGCTCCGGGACGTCTCAAGCGTCCGCTACCCGGTGAGAACACTTTCAGCTCGCAGCCCTTGACTTCAAGCGCTTGACGTTTGTTTTACTGGCGTCATGCCACCTCTCACCATCCAGGATGTATCCCGGCGCAGCGGGCTGAGTGAGCCGACGCTGCGCTACTACGAGGAGGTCGGCCTGATCGGCCCGATCACCCGTGATCCAAGCAGCGGACACCGCCGTTACCGCGAGGAGGAAGTTGACGCGTTGCAGGCGCTCGCTTGCTTGCGGTCAATGGGCATCGGGATCCGGGAGATGCGCACCTACCAGGAAAACCGCGCCCTTGGGCACGCCAAAGCGGGTGAGCAGCGAGATCTGCTGTTGCGTCACGCAGAGCGCGTCGCAGCCGAGATCGAGACACTGGGCATTCACCTCGACTACCTACGGGCGAAAGCGGCGCTCTGGGATGCCCGCGACCGTGCGGATACGGGAGCGGAAGCCGAGGCGAACCTGCAGGTACAGAAGATGCTCCCACGACTGGAGGAGGTGCTGCGCCGATGAGCTCCAAGGTGCTGGTGACGGGCGGGTCCGGATATCTGGGCACGCAATTGATCGCGGCGCTGCTGCGTGATGGGCGTGAGGTGCGCGCTACGGCCCGCTCATTGGATCTTGAGACAGGTGTGCGCGAGGCCGTGCGCCGTGGCAGTGCCGATGACTCTGGCCTTGAGCTGGTGACAGCGGATCTGACCTCCGATGACGGTTGGCCGGCCGCGCTTGAGGGTGTGGAGGAAGTCCACCATGTTGCCTCGCCAATCCCTTCCGCCCAACCCAAGAACCCGGGCGAGCTGATTGTCCCCGCCCGTGAAGGGACAGTGCGTGTGCTGAGGGCGGCCCGGGACGCGGGCGCACACCGGGTGGTGCTGACCTCCTCGTTCGCGGCGGTGGGTTACTCACCGAAGGCCGTCCGCGATTACACCGAGGCCGACTGGACCGACCCCGATACACCAGGGCTGCCGCCCTACCCACGCTCCAAGGCGATCGCCGAGCGTGCCGCCTGGGACTTCATCAGGGCCGAAGGAGGCGACACCCAGCTGGTGGTGATGAATCCAACCTTCATCGCCGGCCCCTCGCTGGTGCCGGCACTGCGCTCGTCATTGACCTACTTCAAGGCGATCATCGAAGGCACCATGCCGGCGCTGCCGCGCCAGCGCTTTGGCGTCGTCGATGTGCGCGACGTCGCTGACGCGCACGTCACGGCAATGGCATCTCCTGCCGCCGCCGGGAAGCGCTATCTGTTGTTGGCGGACGGCCCGACGATCACCTGGCTGGGGCTGGCCCAGATCCTCCGCGACCACCTCGGGCCCGCAGGCGGTCACGTCACAACTGACGAGGTGCCTGGCGAGGACCCGTCACCACTCACGATCCGCAACGATCGCGCCAAACAGGAGCTCGGCTGGCAACCACGGCCGGCCGAGACCACGATCATCGAGACCGCCGAAAGCCTCCGCGAGCTCGGCCTGCTGGAGGAACACTTGATAGCGGGATAGCTTGGCTGACGGACAGGTATTGCTTCCGACGCAACTCGCCGAACTGACGTGAGGCCAGCTGACTGATCGCCGATGGTCCGGTTCAGAACACAAGCGTTCAGGGACAGCCGGCCTTGGGGGCAGGCGGTAGATGCACCGATGATTTGTTTCACTATGCGCCGTCTCTACTGGTGATTGGATCAGAAGTTCCGGAACGAAAGGACCACTGCATGTCTACATCGGTGCTCTACATGTCGATGTCTCTTGACGGGTACATTGCTGGCCCGAATGACCAACCCGGCAACCCCGGCGGTGACGACTTCATGCGGCTTCACAAGTGGTACGGGTTTGCTTCGGACGCAGCGCCAACAGCGGAGACCGCGGATGCATCGGGAGCTGGCAGTCAATTCTTGGATGAAATCAAGAAGACCGGCGCCGTCCTCGCCGGTCGCAATACCGTGGAACAGATCGATCACTGGGGCGGTGACCACCACGACGGTGTACCAATCTTTGTGCCCAGTCACCGGCCGCCGGGGCCATCGGTTGCCAACTATCCATTGGTGACCTATGTAACGGATGGGATCGCCGTCGCGATGGCGCAGGCGAAGGCCGCCGCAGGTGACCGCAACGTCCTGGTCCATGGCGCATACACAGCACAAGCGGCGCTTGCGGCAGGAGTTCTCGATGAGTTGCAGATTCACCAGGTCCCGGTGCTGTTCGGCGACGGGCGCCGACTATTCGAAGTGTTGCCAGAGAGGATCGAGTTGGAGATCGTCCGAGTGATCAACACCCCAGAAGCCACCCACATCCGATACCGCATCGCCTCTTGACCTTCGGCCATATGCACACGCCCGCAGGTGCCATGGGGTGGCAGGGTAAGGAGTCCACGACCCGGTGGTCAGGTGTCGCTTGGGACAATCACGACTATGTCCTCCGAGCCGGCAGCGAGACGCTCAACCGGTGCTGGCGCCTTCACGATGATCGATCACGGCTTCGTCAGTCGGAACCCTCAGAGCAGCGCCTAGGATCCAAAAGCCGACGGCGGCCAGGACCAGACCGGCGGTAAGA
Source organism: uncultured Acidimicrobiaceae bacterium (assembly GCA_963700235.1). GTDB lineage: Bacteria > Actinomycetota > Acidimicrobiia > Acidimicrobiales > RAAP-2 > Bog-756. The sequence goes on along the minus strand of CAVOWT010000003.1, from coordinate 786,867 downwards.
GCAACACCGCCAGCAATGAGCAACCGGTAGTGCGGATAATCGTGCGATCCTTGGGTGAGGTGCACGAACTGACGTTGATTGTCGTAGATCTGATAGGTCAGAGAGGCGGGTGCTGCTGCCAATACCAACGATGCGGCGGCCATCCAACGGGTCGGACCACGAACCATCGTTGAGGACATGTGGGCGGTTCGACAGGCGACCGTCCAGCGCCAGCAAGCAAGTCCGGCCAATCCATTCCGATGGCCAAAGCCCCTTGGTATATCGGGGTCTCTAAGGAGTTCAAGTCCCAGTATGAAACGATCCATGCCACGGTGCCGCCGACTACACCCAGGTAACCGATGATGAGCAAGAAGAAACCAATGCGGTCATAGCCGGGCATATCGGAAGCGTAGCCATGTGTTGCGCAATCCGCCCAAGGGTATCCGCCGGTCATGCAACGCAATCCCCGGCCCGTCATTCACCTCGTCCCGGGGAAAACCCTCCACGTTTGCGGCATCAGCCGACGACGCATTGGCCGGGGCACCGATTGCCGGAGCTGGCGTGGCGTGTTACACCACATGGAGGCGATGGAGCCTGGAGGCCCTCGACTCGGAGGTCCCCAACGGGAGGTGACCGGCGTGCGCAGAATCACACGGCTGATGGTCGTTGCCTTCAGTGTGATGGTGCTGCTCGGGGGGCTCCTCGTCGGATGGGGGGCCGTGACCACTCCGGCGGGAGCATCCACGACGATCGGGCAGACAGGGGCTGACGCCTCGATTGGGTGCTTGGGCGGTCCCACTTCCCTGGTGCAGACCTCTACTGGTTCGGGCGTACCAGGCTACGCCGTGCCGAGCGGGGTCAACGAGATCGCGTCGTGGAGTGCCCAGGGTAGTTTCACCAACTCTCTTTTGGCTCTCGAAGTCTGGCGGCCGACAGCCACCCCGGGCAGCTATGAGTTGGTCGGAGTCAGCCCGCCGGAGACGATCGAGAACACGCTCAACACGTTTACCTTGGCGTCGCCAATTCCGGTTCAGCCCGGCGACGTACTGGGCCAATTCGAGCAGTGCGCTCTCCGACTACTGCTTCGTCACTGGATCTGGTCCGGCGGGAGACGTTGTCGGGTCTGCACCAGCGGAGTCGACGTCACTGCCGATACCCGGCACCACTGTTGCATTCACGAATCTGCCATACGCCGCGGAGCTCAATATGGCCGCAACCGGAATCTTCGTGTCCAAGTTCCAGATCGTGACTACCTCTCTGCCTGATGCCACTGTCGGCCTGCCCTACTCATTCCAGCTCCAGGCCGTCGGCGGAACCCCGCCCTACTCGTGGAACAAGTACCCGCCGGAGGGTCGAGGTGTTCTCCCCAGGTGGCTCCGCCTCTCAACGAGTGGTCTCATCTCGGGAACTCCGAAGAAGGCGGGAACCTACACGGTCATCGTAAAGTGCCTACAGGCGCTCCACCCGCACAAGATGCTGGCCACGCAGGAGCTCACGCTCACCGTCGAACCGTAGGCCGCCGTCCACACCGAATGTGTCGTTCATGGGCGGCTCGCTGTCCCCAACCACACCCTGTTCGGGCCGACTACCGGTTTAGACGGATGACCTGGTGGAGATCGGCCAGAGCCACGACACCGCCGGCGCCGGCGTCGATGCCACGGAAGTCGGCATCGGACGACGGATCAGATTGGGCGGCAAGACCGGAGTACACCACGCCGGTGCTGGGATCGGGGGCGCAGTCCACGCCAGCAGCACACGCTCCGGACGCCGCCTCCCATGTTGCGATGTCGACATAGCCGATGGTGGACGCGGCACCTACGGCCGGTTGGGCGTCGTCCGAAAGGCTGAAGTAGAGGTAGTCCCCCGAGAGGGACAGGCCGTATCCCTCCTCGGTATCCGAGGTCAACGGAATCGGCACCTGGTCGATCTGGCCAGTGGCCTTGTTGATTCTGATCAGGTTGTCGTCTCCATAGTCAATGGCGTACACATAACTCCCGTCCGCGACCACTTGCCACGGTTCGGCACCGTGGGTCGAATACAGATTCGTGGACGGATACGAGTATGTGGTGACCGAGCCGGTCGCCATCGTGACCTTCTCGACCCGACTGCCGAAGAAATCCGACACCCACAGGGAGGTTCCGTCCGGGTCCACCGCGATTTGGGCCGGAACGTCGTCGTCAGGCCAGACGATCTGCCGGAACGTGCTGGCGCCGGACAAGGAGTAGTCGTTCGGACAGCTGTCGCCGACCTTGGCCGGGGTGAAGGAGTCCAGGGCGGGATGCTCTCCGGCGAAGTCCGATTCGACGAACCAGATCACGGTTTTCTTGCCCGACCCGGTTGCTGCCACCCCCATCACTTCGTTGTCGTCGCCCGGCACCAGATAGGTACAGAAGCCCTGCGTGCTCGGATTGAAGGCCACCACTTCCGAATGGTTGGCGACGGACCCCCCCGGAAAGCCCAACCATCCGCCCTGCGTGAACCACACCAGCTTGTCGGCGTAGATCACACGCTCGCCCAGGGCGCTGAATCCGCTGGCCGCGCAGGGAATGGTAAAGCAGGAGGCGAAGGGCGTGGTGGCCAGGTCGGCCGGATCGGCAAAGGATGTCAACGACGACTTCTTCGGGCTTCCGCCGAGCGCGTCGCTGAACTCGCTGCTGTTCCAGATCGTCGAGGCCGCGCCGAAGGTGACGTCCAGCGGGGCACCCGCTGACTGCATCATCACGCTGACCTTCGGAAGGCTGGCCTTGTAGCTCTCGACGGTCCAGTTGGTGACCACGGCCAGGCTCACTTGGGCGTCTCCGCCTCCACCAAGGGAGTCTGAGCAGAGACCTCCCGAGATGCAGGTGACGAGCTGCAGGGCGAATGCGTCACCCGCAGGAGCATTGGAGGGGATGGTCACGCTCACCTCATCACCCGTCGAGGTCCATGATTGCGACGAGGCACTCCAACTCGCACCTGGACTGGACGGCCAGATGACCGTGCTGCTCGAATCGAAATCGGGCAGTGCGGACGGTGCTGCCGAGGTCAGGAGAAAGTACTGACCCGACGCAGTGCCCCAGTGGAGGGACACCTGGGAGCCGGGTGTGACGGCCATCGTCGACTGGGTGAACGTCTGCGGCGCCGGCGGCCCGGACAGATTCGGCGAAGCACCGACCCGTGACGAGTAACCGCCGCCTGCATCGCACGAGGTGGCCAGGCAGTACAGAGGGCTCTCGACCGATGCCCCCGACAGACCGCTCGCCGCCGCCCTGTGCTTCGTGGTCTTGGCCCCCGCCGACGGCGATGCCGTGACGCCCAGGCCCACAACGAGGACACCGGCCAGAAGGATCGCCGGAATCACCTGCTTCGTGACACCGGTCCGTTTCATGGCATCGCCTTCATCGCATCGATCTCCGCCAGCACCCGACACCCCTCCTCCCGGCAAGTACACCAGCTCCGCCCTGAGCGATGGAACATGTTACAGCTGGGAATCGGCTCGTCCCCCTCTCCTGTGGGCCGGGTGGGCGTGTGGACAGCCCGGTAGTGTCAGCACGCCAGCGGCACTCGACACGATCGGACCTGCATGCACATCCCACTCCCGTTCAACGAGGGATCCACCACCTCAGCCGTCTCCACCGGTGAGCTCCCGTCAGCAGAGGTGGTGCAGAGCCTCCTCGACGAAGTCCACGAGCTCTATGGTTCGGAGCAGGCCGGCGCCGTGGCGGACTACATACCGGCGCTGGCCCGGGTCGACCCCTCGCTCTTCGGGATCTGCATCGTCGGGGTGCGCGGTCGGACCTTCTCCGCCGGTAGCGCCTCACACGAGTTCTCCCTCCAGAGCATCTCCAAGGCCTTCGTCTTCGCTCTGGTCTGCGACGCCATCGGCCACGAGGAAGCTCGCCGGCAGTTGGGAGTCAACGCCACCGGGCTGGCCTTCAATTCGGTGATGGCCATCGAGTTGAACGAGGACCGCACGATGAACCCGTTGGTCAACGCAGGCGCTCTGGCCACCACCAGCCTGGTCCCCGGGACTTCCAAGGAGGAGCGGTGGGAGTTCGTTCTGGGCGGTCTGTCCCGCTTCGCCGGACGACCGCTCGTCCTCGATCATGAGGTGTTCACCTCGGAGTCCTCGACCAACCTGCGCAACCAGGGGATCGCCCATCTCCTCGAGAGTTACGGCCGGCTGTATGCCGATCCCGACGAGACCACTGAGGTGTACACGAGACAGTGCTCGCTACTGGTCAGCGCCACCGACCTGGCGGTCATGGGAGCCACCCTGGCCGACGGCGGCGTCAATCCCATCACCGGCGAGCAGGTCGTCGAGGCCCACAACTGCAAGCACGTCCTCGCCGCCATGGCCACGGCCGGACTCTACGAGCACTCGGGTGACTGGCTCTACGAGGTGGGACTGCCCGGAAAGAGCGGGGTCAGTGGTGGGATCGTGACCATCGCCCCGGGCAAGGGCGGTCTCGGCACGTTCTCCCCGCCGCTCGACGAGGCCGGCAACAGTGTCCGAGGTCAGTGTGCCACGCGGTACCTGTCGGAGAAGCTGGGCCTCAACGTGTTCGCCTCCAAGTCCTATATCTCCTCCTGACCCACCACGTCGACCGCACTGCGGCCCGGTTGACGGCCAGGGTCGGTCGGTCAGGGAACGGCCCGCGGGACGGGTGGATCACGCCTGGTCGGCCGGACCGACGAGAGCGTTGGGCAGCTCGACCGCGAAATTCTTCGTGGGAGATGGACTGCAGCTCGGCCACCCCTTGGAGCAGGTGCCGTTCCCAGGTCTCCCGCAGTTGTCCCAGAATTTGGAGAGTCGCTGTCCAAGCGGAAGCCCTCCACGGCCATCGAGTCGTTGAGGTAGACGCCGACGTCGTAGGGCGGCCCCACCGACAGATTGGCCGCGGCCGTGCTCATCATGGACCCGATGGCGATCATGGTGGCCGTCTCCAGGTCGACCCTGGTCTCCACGGCCAGCTCCAACATGAACTTGCCGTACTTGCTCTCCCCGATCTGGAGAAACGGGCGCTCGTCCGAGGCGCGGATGTAGTTGCCCTCCGGATAGACCAGCAGGATGTCGGGGGGTTCCTCCCTGACCTGGCCCCCGAGGATGAACGTGGCCGTTCCGTCGGCACCGACGTCGTTCAGCGCTTCGCGGTGACGGAGCGACACCTCGCGACTCAACCGGCCTACGTACAGCGCCGCTTCGAACAGGTGATCCACGGTGGCCAGGTTTTCGGAGGTGTCGCTGTTCAGGTCACGCCGGATGCGATCGAGGACCTCCTGTGTGGTGGCCAGGCTTCCGGCCGACTCGATGACGAAGATCCGGTCGGGAGCCGGTCGGAGGACGTGGAGCTTGCGGTAGGAGCTGACGTTGTCCACGCCGGCGTTGGTGCGCGTGTCAGCCAGAAAGACGAGACCCTCGTCGAGTCGCAGGGCCAGGCAGTAGGTCACGGTGGTCTCCCATCCCGCCCCCAGCTGGACCGGGGCGACGGTGTGCGGACAAGTTAGCGCGACCTGTTTCGCTCCCACCGCGATTGATAGCCGGCGTCACCACGAACACAGCCATTCCGGCCGAGGTCGCGGCCAAGGCCACGGCGCAGCTGGAGAACGGCGTGCCCTTCGTCTCCGATCCGGAGCTCGAACAGGCGCTGAAGACGACCGACCTGACCCCACCGGCCCAGCGGGCCGCGGTGGCCGAGAACGCCTCGGCCCGTCTGACCGGTCTGGCCGGTCTGGCCCCAACCCCACCGGTTACGACCGTCCCGAGCCTGGTGAGGTACGAGAACGGCCTGGCCGCGCCCGGTTCGGGGACCGAATCCGACCGGCGGTGGTCCGGGGGCCACCAAAGCGGTAAAGGACCACCCGGCCAAAGCCGATAACCAAGGCGTGAAGTTCGACCTCGCCCGCCCCACGGAACGTCAGTTCCGCGAGGGGCTGATCTCTGGGTTGATCGCGGTCTCGATCACCGTCCCGCTGCTCGCCACGGTCATCGTGGTGGGTCACCAGCCGGTGCGTTGGGCCTACATCCTCGGAGCGGTGGCCTGCATCGTGGCGTCCGTGGTGTACGCGGCCTTCTTCATGGTCGTGAGCAGCAAGCGGTTCGACGTCGCCACCCAGGCCGGTCTGGTGTTCGTCATGGTCTGCCTGGCCATGGGGGCCTTCGGATTCATCGAACTGGCCTCTTCCTCCCAGCCCGGCACCTACACCCCCGCGGTCCTGATCGGCGTGATCTTCGTCAGCATCATCGGGGACCGGCGGATGCGGATCGGCATCGATCTCTACGGCATCGCTCTCGTCGCCGTCATCAGCGGATTGGAAGGCGTCCGGGGTGCGACGCTCGTGTCGGTGACGTTGGTCTATGCATCGACCATCGTCATCATCACCTGGGTCACGGCCCGGACCGTAGGTTCGCTGAACCAGAGCGTGAACCTGCGGCACGCCGTCGCCGCCCTCACCGAGGCCATCGACGGGGGCCGCCCTGAGGATGACGCGGCGAACGCCGATGACATCCAGGGTCTCCTGCAACGAGGCCTCCCCCTCGTGGCCGACATCCTGCCGGCCGAACGTGTGGCGGTGTTCGCACGCAACGGACGGGTCGGCCGATTCACCAGCCTCGCCGTGTGGCCGGATCGCCTGATCGACTGCTCGTATCTGGCCGAGCTGCCCGAGCTGTACCAGGTGCTGCGCACCGACGCTGTCGTTTTGACTCCCGCCTTCTGCGCCATCCCCGTCGGGTACTGCAGCCAGGGCGAGCTGGTCATGGTGGTCCAACGGCCGGGCGGCGACGGGGACACCGACCGTCGGTCCAGCGAAGGGGCCGAGCTCATCGCCGCGGCCTTCCTGCGCGTCACCAGCCGGGCCAACTTCGTGAGCGGCCTCCAGGCCGAGAGCCGGACCGACCCCCTGACCGGGCTGGCCAACCGGCGCACCCTGTACGAGCGGATCGAGGTCGAGATGGAGCACGCCCTCCGTTCCGACACACCCCTGACGGTGGCCATGGTCGACCTCGACCATTTCAAGCAGTACAACGACCGCCACGGCCATGTGGCCGGCGACATGCTGCTGCGCTCCATCGCCGCCGTCATGGTCTCCAACATCCGGGGTCAGGACCTGGTCGTCCGCTATGGCGGCGAGGAGTTCTGCCTCGTGCTTCCCGAGACGGACATCCTGGGGGGTCACCATCTCCTCGACAAGCTCCGCGAGGGCGGAAGGGATGCCACCACCGACTTCGGCATCACCCTGTCGGCCGGCCTGACCAGTTGGGACGGAATCGAGGACACGACCTCGCTGATCGAGCGGGCCGACCAGGCGCTCTACCGGGCCAAGGAGTCAGGACGAAACCGGGTGGTCTCCATCCAGTCGTTCACTGAGTTCTGAGCTGGGACATCACGCTCCGAGGTCAGGCCGTCGCAGTACCAGGTACACGTTGTCGTCGACGGTGAACGAGTCGATCAGGTCGTAACCCTCGTCCGCGGCGGCATCGAGCGCATTCTCCAACTCGAGGCGCCGCGTCGTCCACCACCAGCCGTCCCCCGTGCACCCGCAGCACCTGGTGGCGGGCGGTCACGGCCGGACCGGGTCGGACGCGACCGCCGTGCCCCGCGTCGGGCCGGCGGCGTCGAGCAGCAGCCCCGGCTCCCAGTGATCCGGCCCTGACCCGTCCGGCTCGGGCCGGATCCGGATGAACCACTCCCGCCCCCAGACCACCGAGTACACGTCATCGGGCATCGAGAGGAAGAAGCTGTCCTCACCGATCTGGCTGGTGTGGGCCCGCATGGATCGGCGCTTGCGGTCGATCCAGGGGGTCACGTCCACCGCCGTGGTGATCCGGCTGGCCGGCTCCCCCATACCCTCCGTTCTGTCGATACTTCCCTCCGGTGGCTCCCAGTCGGTCTCGCCGACCTGGTTCATGAGGTCCTCGACCATGTCGCGGTTCATGGTGGCGAAGTAGAGAATCGGCGTCGAGGCCTGCTCGGCCGCGGCCATTCCGACCCGGTGCACCTGAATGTGGTCGGGGTGTCCGTACCCACCGTGTTCGTCGTAGATCACCAGCACGTCAGCGCCCTCGTGGCGGAGGATGGCCGCCAACGCCACACCGGCCTCGTCGACGTCGGCGGCGGCGAACGCACCGGGGCGCCCGTTGCTCTCCTCACCGGCCATGCCGGAGTCGAGGTAGTCGAGATAGGTGTGGTCGGCCACACCGAGGATGCGACAGGCCTCGTCGAGCTCGACGGCGCGGCGCTCGACCAGGGACTCGCCCGGCCGGAGGAGGCCGACGGGGATCTCCCCCAGTTCACCGCGCGTGGCCGTCACCAACACCACCCGGTGCCCATGGTCGGCCAGGCCGGCCATGGTCCCGCCCGTGGCGATCGCTTCGTCATCGGGGTGGGCGTGGAAGAAGACGACGGTGGCCATCACCGGCACCCTACCCCTGCGGCCGCTGTGGCTCGACCGCGAGGGGGCCGGTGCGGCGGGACCCGTCAGCTGGGTCCGGGGGGCGGTGCGGCGGGTGGGAGGACGGGGACCCGATCGGACCTCGTAGCAGATCCCGATCAGCCCAGGGGGAGCTGGGGTGCCTCGGCCAGCGAGAGCTGTCCGGCGGTGGCCTGGCCCGTGCCGCGCCGTGCTCCCTTCTTGCCGCTGACGGCGAAGATGCGCTCGGGGCCGAACGAACGGATCGTGTTGTCCCCGGGTCGGCCGCCCACCACCTCCACCGACTCCGTGCCGTTGTGGTGGTTGAGCACTTGGGCCCGGAACCGCCACTCGGCGCCCCGGAGGGACAGGCCGGACACCACGACCCGGTCGCCGGCCCTCAGCCCGTTCCACGTCTCCGAGCGCTCGAGGTGTCCCGAGGCTTCGATGGCAGCCCGACGGGCCGCGGCAGGGCGGGGCCGGCTCATCGGCGCTCCTCGCGGACGACCCGGAGACGGTGGACGATCAGGATCACCACTGCGATGACGGCCAGGGCGGCCAGGACGTACCCGGCATCGCTGAACCCCTTCAACACCTTCGAGTAGTCGCTCCCCAGCGAGTAGCCCAGGCTGACCAGGGCGGTGCACCAGATGGCACAACCGATGACCGTGAACACGACGAACTTGGCGATGGCCATCTCCCCCAGGCCGGCGGCGAAGGAGACGAAGGACCGGAGGAGCGGTATGAACCGACCGAACAGCACGAAGGGCTCTCCCCGGCGGTCCAGCCAGGCCTCGGCCCGGTCCAGATCCTTGTGGGTGAGCAAGACGTACTTGCCCACCTTGTCCACCAGGGGCCGGCCTCCGAAGAACCCGATGAGGTAGCCGGCCAGGGAGCCCAGCACCTCGGCCACCACCGCCACGATGATCACCGCGGCCAGGCTGAGTTGATGATGTCCGGTCGTCACCTGACCGCTGGCCAACACCCCGCCGTAGATGAGGGCCACTTCGGCACCGACCGGCAGTCCCATGGCCGAGATGAAGCTCAGGACGAAGACCGCCAGGTAGCCGTGATCAGCGAGGAAGTTCTCCATAGCCCACCATGTCTAGTCGAGCGACCGTGAGCTGACGAGCACCGTCGGCACCCTTTCGGGGGGTGGTCCCGACCGGTGGACGGCGTTCGCACCGCCTCGGCTACCGTCGGCGGGATGTCCGCGGAGCAGCCGTCTTGAGCGTCGCCGCCCCAGCCACCGAGCCGGTCCGGAACCGCTGTGCCACGCCGGACGGACTCGGGATCGCCGTCTACGACTTCGGGGGGCATGGCCCGGACCTCCTGTTGGTCCACGCCACCGGCTTCTGCGCCGGGCCCTTCGGGCCTCTGGCCCGTTCGCTCAGTCCGCGGTTCCGGTGCTGGGGACTGGATCTGCGCGGCCACGGCCGGTCCGATCGACCGGCCGACGGGGACTTCGCCTGGTCCGGATTCGCCACCGATGTCCTCACCGTGGTCGAGTGCCTGGGACTGGAACGCCCGTTCGGCTTCGGCCACTCCTGCGGGGGCGCCGCCGTGCTGCTGGCCGAACAGGCGCGGCCCGGGCTCTTCCGGTCCCTGTACTGCTTCGAGCCCGTGGTCATGCCCGATGCTGCACGGGCTCACATCGCTGCGCACAACCCGCTGGCCGACGGGGCCAGACGCCGGCGCGAGACATTCCCCTCAGCGGAGGACGCCCTGGCCAACTACGCCTCGAAGCCGCCCTACCGTGAGCTCGATCCCGAGGCACTGCGCCTTTACGTCGAATCCGGCTTCGAGCTGGTCCCGGCCGACGAGGGCGGGGACGGCCGGGCCGTGCGGCTCCGGTGCCGCCGCCACGACGAGGCCGAAACCTTCGCGGCGGCCGGAGACCACGACGCCTTCGCCCATCTCCACCAGGTGGCCTGCCCGGTCACGCTGTGCTGCGGCAAGGAGACCGATGCCTTCGGCGTCCGCCTCATGAAAGCCGATGCCGAGCCCATCCCGGACGGCCGGGTCGAGGTGCTGGAGGGCATGGGACACTTCGGACCCCTCCAGCAGCCGGCTGTCGTGGCCGAAGCGGTCATCCGTGCCTTCGGGGCCGGGGCGGGGTGCGGACCGGACGGTGCGCCCAGGCCGGCCCCACCGGCGGGTCACGGTGCCGGCACACCCGCGTCCTAACCTGTACCCGTGCCCTTCGAACCCCCCCGGACCCTGTCCCCCTCCAAGGTCTCCTCCTTTCGGGACTGCGCCCTGGCCTTCCGCTTCAACTCCATCGACCATCTGCCCGATCTACCCACGATCTGGACGGTCAAGGGCACATTCGTCCACACGGTGCTCGAGGGTCTGTTCTGGCACCATGAGCGGGGCCGTCGCACGCCCGAAGCAGCCCGGACCGAGCTGGACCGGGCCTGGTCGGAGCTCCCGACCGATCCCGACTTCCTGACCCTGGCACTGACCCCGGCGCAGGCCGAAGAGCTGCGGTCGGAGGCCGAGGGTCTCGTGGCCAACTACTTCGCCCTCGAGGACCCCAACGAGGTCGACGCGGTGGGCATCGAGCTCATGCTCGAGGCCCGGGTGGGCTCCATGCGACTCCGGGGCATCCTCGACCGTCTCGACCGGACGCCCGACGGTGACCTGGTCGTGATCGACTACAAGACGGGCCGGGCCCCCTCCGAGGCCTATGAACAGTCCAAGCTCATCGGCGTCCACATCTACGCCCTGTTGTGCCAGGAGGTTCTGGGCCGCCGGCCCGTCCAGGTCAAGCTCCTCCACCTGAAGGAGCCGATGGCCATCGTGGCCGAGCCGTCCGAGCAGGCCATTCGGGGTCAACGTCAAAAGACCCTGGCGGTGTGGTCGGCCATCGAGCGGGCCTGTCGTGAGGAGGATTTCCGTCCTCGTACGTCGCCCCTGTGCCGGTTCTGCCGGTTCCAGGCCTTCTGCCCGGCCTATGGGGGCGATCCGGAGGAAGCGGCCGTCGTGCTTGGTCGGACGCCGGTGGGTGCCGCGTGAGCGGCGACCGTCACGGAGCCACCCGACGGGGACGGCGACGGATCGGGTCCCGATGTCTCTGGCGGGACAGGTCCGGGAGACGGGCCGACGGGCGGCGGCGGCGGGCCGGGCGCCCGTCCGGGCGGCCTGGCCCGCATGGTCCGATCCGTCGACGACCGCGTCGACGCCTGGTTCGAGCCCCTCCGGGGGAATGCCGCCCTCGACGGAGTGGCCAAGGTCGCCACCGGTCTGGGCGACTACGGGGTGATGTGGGCCGCGACAACGCTGTGGAGGGCACGCCACACCGGCCCGGAGCGGGCCCAGGCGGTCCGGGCGCTCAGTATCGCCGGCATCGAGTCGACCATCGTGAACCGGGCCCTGAAGGTGACGGTCGGACGGTCACGACCGGACGGCGACGGGCTCCGACTCACGGCATCGGGAGTCCCGGTCCGTGAGCCAACGTCGAGCAGCTTTCCGAGCGGCCACACCCTGGCCGCCTTCTGCGCTGTGACCGTCATGAGCAGGCGGGGCGACCGGAGCGGCAATGCCCTCCTCGTCACCGCGGCCGCCGTGGTCGGGGTGAGCCGACTGCACCTGCGTGCCCACCATGCCTCGGATGTGATCGGCGGCGCGGCGATCGGCGTTGCCCTGGGCCTGGTGGGAAGGGCACTGCTTTGAGCGGGTCCGAAGGACGGAACACGGCAGCGTGGCCCCTCGTGAGGAATGGATCCCTCCCTTCTGGGGTTGCCTGGGTATGACCTCAACGAACACGTTTTCTGTGACCTGGGACTATCGGTGCCCGTTCGCCCGCAACGGCCACGAGCACCTCATCGAGGGACTCGAAGCCGGAGCTCCCTGGGACGTTGCGTTCGTCCCCTTCTTCCTCAATCAGACGCATGTGCCCGAGGGAGGTATTCCGTCGTGGGACGACCCGGCCCAGCAGCCCGATCTCCTGGCGCTGGCCGCAGGGGTCGTCGTCCGCGAGCGGTTCCCCGAACAGTTCCTCGCCGTCCACAGGGCGCTGTTCACGGCCCGGCACGACGACGGGGGTGACCTGCGCGACGAGTCCGTGGTCCGCCAGGCGTTGGAGCGTGGTGGCGTCGATGGGGACGCCGTCCTGGCTGAGGTGGAATCGGGGTGGCCCGCCAAGCAGGTGCGCACTGAGCACGAGGACGTGGTCTCGCGTCTCGACGTCTTCGGCGTACCGACTTTCATGGTCGGCGACAGGGCCGTCTTCGTCCGCCTGATGACCCGTCCGCAAGGTGATGGCGGCACCGCCCGATCCACCATCGATCGGGTTGTCGGGCTGATCACCGACCAGCCCGAGCTGAACGAGTTCAAGCACACCCGCGTGGCTCTCTGACCTGAGCGCCAGCCACGCACGCGCCGTGGCGGTGGCTCCGGCCCGGAGTCGCAGACCTACCTGATCCTGACCGGCGGCCCAGATGACGCCGTCAGCCTCCAGCCAACTGCGCCAGCACGCCCAGAGTGGCGCGTCTCTCCTCACCGGAGCCGAACGGTGCCCCGCAGAACTCGGTGCATCCGATGTCGGCCAGTCGGCGGACCCGGTCGGTCACGTCGGCCTCAGAGCCCACGATGGCCACGTCGGCCGGGCCGTCGGCACCCTCGCGATCGAGCATCGACCGGTAGGAGGGCAGGGAGCCGTAGAGGGCCCACTGATCCGAGGCCGCCGACCTGGCGGCGTCGGCATTTCTAGTCACGCAGACCGGCAGCGACGCCACGATGGCCGGCTCCGGCCGGCCCGCCTCGACAGCTGCCTTCCGGATGGTCGGGACGATGTGGTGCTCGATGGTGTCCGGACCCGTCAGGTAGGTGACCGTGCCCGAGGCCATTCGGCCGGCGATGCCCAACATGACGGTGCCCATGGCCGCCACCAGGACCGGAGGGGCAGTCGCCTCGATCCCCAGAGGACCGAAGGTCGAGGCCCTCAGCGTCTCGCCGGTGAAGTCGGCCGGCTCGCCGTGGAGCAGTGGGATCAGGATCGACAGGTACTCCCTCATGTGCCGGGCCGGTCTGTCGAACGACTCCCCGAACACGTGCTCGATGACCATCTGGTGGGACAGGCCGACACCGAGGGTCAGCCGACCCCCTGTGGCGGCCTGCACGGTCAGGGCCTGACCGGCCAACATCACCGGATTCCGGGGGTAGGTGGGCACCACGGCGGTCCCCAGCTCGATCCCCGGCGCCTCCCGTCCGGCCACGGCAAGCACCGTGAGAGCGTCGTAGGCGAAGATCTGGGAGGCCCAGGCTGTGTCGATCCCCGCGTCACGAAGTCCGATGAACTGCTCGATGACCAGGTCGAACGGTTGCTCGGTGTCAACCATCACGCCGATGCGCACACTGCCTCCTCTCCGGGCCCCCGGTCATCCGGCTGCCCGGGATCTGACTCCACGAGCCCGGCTGCCACCGTATCGGCCGCGCCGTCGGCCTGCCGCAGGCCACGAGGCGGATGTGCCTGCCCTCCGGCGTGTCGGGCAGAATGCGGGCATGTCAGTCGCCATCATCATGGGAAGCTCATCCGATTCGTCGATCATGGACGACGCCGTCCAGACCCTCCGCTCGTTCGGGATACCGGTCGAGATCCGGGTCCTCTCGGCTCACCGGACACCGGACGACACCATGGCCTTCGCCCGCGGTGCGGCCGACGCCGGCATCCAGGTGATCATCGCCGCCGCCGGCGGTGCCGCCCACCTGGCCGGGGTGGTGGCCGCGGCCACGACCCTGCCGGTCATCGGGGTACCGATCGCCCTGGCCAACCTCGGGGGGCTCGATTCCCTTCTGGCCATGGTCCAGATGCCCAAAGGCATTCCGGTAGCCACCGTGGCCGTCAACGGATCCCGCAATGCCGCCCTGCTGGCCGTCCGGATCATGGCCCTGTCCGACGCCCGCCTGGCCGGCGAGCTGCAGCGATTCGTGCAGGAGCTCGCCGATCAGGTGCGGGACATGGACGCCGAGATCGTGGCCCGCTACCGGGTCGACTGATCGCCGGGCCCGCCCGCACCGGGGCCCGACCCGACGGGAAGGACCCAACACGGAGGAGCTCGCCGTTCAGGGGGCCGACCACGGCGGAGCCAGGCCCGCCACTGCCTCCTCGAGGGACACGCCCAACGGGATCACCGCCATGATCGGGATGGTGACCCCGTTGGCCACATACCGACCCACGTGGGCCCGGCATTCGTCGTAGGAACCGTGCACCACGAGTGCGTCCACCACCTCGTCGGGGATGGACGCCAGTGCCCTCTTCCGATCACCGGCCTGCCAGGCCTCCCACATCGGCTCGAGCTCGGCACCCCGGCCCAACCAGCGGTGGAAGGCGGCGTAGACCCCCACGTTGAGATAGGCGGCGATCATCCGCCGACCCACGGCCCGGACGGCATCGGCGTCCTCCGACGGACACACGAAGATCCGGGCCGCCACCGGTATGTCTGCGCCGAGTTCCGGCGTGACCGTCGCTACGTCCTCGGCCGACAGCCAGTTGATGATCACCCCGTCAGCCTGCCGACCGGCCAACCGCAGCATGGCGGGCCGGAGCGCGGCCAGAAAGAGCGGCGGTGGCTGCTCGACCGGGCGGGCCAGCCGGAAACCCCGGACACGGAAGGTCTCGTACTCATGATCGACCTTCTCACCGGCCAACGCCGATCGCAGGAAGCGGATGGTGTCCCGCACCCGCTTGTAGGGCTCGACGAACTCCACCCCGTTCCACCGGGACACGATGACGTCGGAGGACGTTCCGAGACCGAACGTGAAGCGTCCGGGGGCGGCCTCGGCCATGGCGGCCACGCTCTGGGCCAGCAGGGCAGGTCCCCGGGTGTACGCCGGGATGATGGCCACCCCCAGCTGCAGGGAGGGCACCCACGCCGACGCCAGTGCCAGCGGGGTGAACCCGTCGGCACCGTCGGTCTCCGCGCTCCAGAGGTCCGTGTAGCCCAGATGACCCAATCTCTCGTACCACCTGCGATGATCGGCCAACGTGACCCCGTCGAACGGGACCGTGATCCCGTAGCGCGGCCCCGTAACCGGGGGCGTCGTGACCACCTCCTCGTCTGCCATGGACCCCGTAATACACCCTTCCGGCATGCTGCACCCATGACCGCAACCGCCGGACACCGGTATCGACCCTCCCAACTCGAGCTTCCCCTTCATCAGCCGGACCCCGGGCATGACGACCCGGCCGCCGACGGGTGGAAGCTCGACGAGCAGACCCGCAGGATCGGCCGCCAGGGCGTGGCCGCGGCCCGCGCCCTGCTCGAGCGGTCCGCGGCCCCGGCAGTTCGGAGGTCCCCCGGGGGTGACCGCGGACCGACCGGTCGCGCCGCCTGACGGTTACCGGCACTACGGTCGCGAGGATGACGATCGCTGCGGAACGCCTCGGCTACGGGCCCGAGGCCAAACTGCTCATCCTCAACTGCGCCGACCTGGGGCTCTGTCACGCCGCCACCGTGGGGGTCTACGACGCCCTACGAGAAGGTATCGGTACCAGCGCCTCGCTGATCGTGCCGGCCCCGTGGGCCCGCGAATCGGCCTCGCGGTTTCGCGGGGACGACGTGGGGGTGCAACTCACGCTGAACGCCGAGCACGACCTCTACCGCTGGGCACCGATCACCCAGGCCCCGTCCTTGCTCGACGGAGACGGCGGGTTCCCCCGAACCGTCACCGACCTGTGGGACCACGCCGATCTCGACGAAGTCCGTCGCGAGTGCCGGGCACAGATCGAACGGGCCGTGCTCTGGGGCTTCGACATCAGCCACCTGGTCGCCCATCTCGACGCCCTCGTCCTGCGGCCGGAGTTCTTCGACATCTACCTCGAACTGGCCGTGGACTTCGACCTGCCTCTGCGCCTCCTGAGTGCCGAGGCCGAGCCCAACGTGGGATTCCCCGTGCGGAAACTGGCGGCTGACGAGGGCGTCCTGTTCGCCGACCGGTTCGCCACCCTGCCACAGGTCGGGATGCGCGGAGCCTTCCTCGAGCTTCTGGGCTCCCTCGAGCCGGGGATCACCGAACTGACCATGCACCCCGCCGTCGACACGCCCGAACTCCGGGCCATCGCCGCCGATTGGCAGGCCAGAGTGGCCGACGAGGTGCTCCTGGTGGCCGACCGGGGACTGGACCAGGTGATCTCCGAGGCCGGGGTCGTCCTCATCGGCTACCGGCCGCTGCGCGACGCCATGCGCCAGAACTGATCGACCGCCGGAGCAGCCGTGGAGGGAGACCAGCTCGAATCGCCGAGGCCAGTACCCTCAGCGGAGAGCCGGCCGCCGATCCCGCCACCTCCTCCGCCGTTCAGGCTCGAGGGGCTGGTCCTCTGCGACGCTGCCCGTCGGGAGCCGGTGACCGTCGACAGCATCGTCTTCGGCGACGACGGCATAGGCGTCGTCCGCTACCGGGGGGAGCAGCCCCGAGTGCTTCCGTGGGCCTCGGTGACCGCGCACGTGGTCGAACGGTGGGTCGGCGGGGCCATTCCCGACGGTTGGGTGAACCACGATCGCAACGGTCTGGATGAGGCGGCGCCTTCTCCTGAACGTACCGCCCGCGCAAAGGGCAGCGGTGGGCACACGGGCAGAAGCGGCGGGCTCCGGGGCAGAAGCGGCGGGCTCCGGGGCAGAAGCGGTGGGCTCCGGGGCAGAAGCGGCGGGCTCCGGGGCAGAAGCGGCGGGCTCCGGGGCAGAAGCGATGGGAACGGGGGCAGAAACGGTGCGCACGGGGGCAGAAGGGGAGCCAGGGGAAGTGGCGGAGACAGGGATCCGGCCGGTGGCACCGGCGCTCCTGTCGCTCGTGTCGGGGCCGGCGCCCTGATCAGCATCCGGACCCCCTACGGCTCGTACCGGTTCCTCTTCCCCGGGGGCGATCCAGCTGAGCTGTCACGCCGGGTAGCGGCTTTCGCCGTCAGGCACCAGGGACCGACCGGTGCCTCGACGGTTACCCGGGTGGTGGCCTGGGGGCAGGACATCGAACGCCGCCAGTCGGTGAGGCCGGATCCCGTCCCGGTCGGGTGGGCCAGGGTCCGGCCGATCCTGACCGTCCTGTTGGTCGTGTTCATCGGAGTCGTGGTCACGCTGATCCTCCTCCAGAGTGCCGGGACCATCCATCTCCCGCTGCTCGGCGGTTCCAGCCAGCAGTCCCTGCCCGCGCTCAGAATTCGGTGAGTTCGGCCACCCGGCCCTGCAGGTCCCGAAATTCCGAGCTGGCCGTGACGGGGAGCAGGGCCAGCACCACCTCCATCGACCCGGTCACCTTCATCCGACCTTGCATGAACGCCACACTGGGGTCCAACCGGCCCTGCTGCATGGCCACGGCGTCGTCCCAGCTCATGGACAACGTCACCTCGGCTCCTGCTAGCTGGCCCCCGCCGCTCGACACCGGACGGCCGTCCTCGATCACCCAGTAGGAGGTGGCGTTACCGTCCGGCCCCCCTGAGATCTCACACTGGATCCGCGCCGACAGCCCCGGGAACGTGACCTGGCTCGACACTGCAGCCCTGGTCTCGTCGAACCACTCCGCGGATAGCCACTTGCTCATGGAACACCCCAGTCGTCGTCGTTACCGATGGATGCTATCCACGCCTGGCAAAGCCCCAAAGCCCCAAAGCCCCAAAGCCCCAAAGCCCCAAAGCCCCAAAGCCCCAAAGCCCCAAAGCCCCAAAGCCCCAAAGCCCCAAAGCCCCAGGGCTCCAAGGCTCCCGGCGAGCCGATGGCCTATCCGGACGGACGGAGCCCGGCGAAAAGATCGCTCTCGACGTCGGTCCCGTTCGCTCCGTCCCGGGGGGTCGCCGGTGCCACCAGGTTTCCGTCCGGACCGACGATCAATGCCAGGCGGTAGTCGTCGAAGGGATGGATCGACCGCATCACCTCTGGCGGCAGTCCGAACCAGAACGGTGACTTCGGGTCGACCTGCGTCGCATGGGCGCGTAGGGCCTCGCTGCGCACGCTGGCGAACTCGGAGACGTCGACCGAGGCCGTCACCACCGGCGCCGGTATATCGTCCCACCGCTTGCGCCACTCCTCGTCGAACGGGGAGACCAGGCCCAGCTCCTCGAACTTCTCGTGGATCTCCCGAAACCGGGCCACCGAGAACTCCGTGTAGAAGAGCTTGTCCGGCTGCCAGGCCGGGCCGGCGTCGGGATAGCGCTCGGCATCCCCGGTGGCCCGGAATGCTGCCACCCCGACCTCGTGGACCCGAAGGTGGTCCGGGTGGGGGTAGCCGGATTGCTCGTCGCCGTAGACCACCATGACCTGGGGACGGCTCCGCCGGACAATGCGCACCAGGCGATCGACGGCCTCGTCCAGTGGCGCCTGGGCGAACGACTCGGGGTTGGCGTTCGACTCCGTCCCCGCCATCCCCGAGTCGCGGTAGCCCAGCATCACGACCTCGTCGTAGCCGATGATCCGGGTGGCCTCGGCCAGCTCCTCGCGCCGCAGGTCGGCCAGGCGGGCATGCACCTCCGGGGTGTCGAGGGCGGGATTGAGCACCTCGCCTTCCTCCCCCCGGTGCAGCAGACCAGCACGGTGCGGATTCCCTCAGCGTGGTACCGCGCCACGGTGCCCGCCCCCTTGGAGGACTCATCGTCGGGGTGGGCGTGGACGGTCAGTAGACAGAGCTGATCAGGCACGCCGATCACGCTACCGGGCAGTGAGGCCCTAAGCTTCAATTGCGAAGAGCGAGGAAGGATCCATCGGTATGGGAGTGATGAAGCGTTTGTCTGGGATTGTCCAGGCCAAGACCAACAAACTGCTCGACAAGGCGGAGGATCCGAGGGAGTCGCTCGATCTCTCCTATCAGAAGCAGTTGGAGAGCCTGCAAAAGGTCCGCCGCAGCGTGGCCGACGTAACCACGGCCAAGAAGCGCATCGAGCTCCAGGCCTCACAGCTGCAGGGCCAGGCCGACAAGCTGCAACAGCAGGCCAAGGCGGCCCTGACCCAGGGCAACGAGGATCTGGCCCGCGAGGCCCTGGCGCGCCGGGCGGCGCTGGCCGAGCAGCTCGGCGACCTCCAGACCCAGCACGAACAGGTCGCCGCACAGGAGCAGAAGCTGATCGACACCGCTCAGAAGCTCCAGACCCAGGTTGACTCCTTCCGCACGAAGAAGGAGACGATGAAGGCCACCTACACGGCGGCTGAGGCCCAGACCAAGATCGGTGAGGCCGTGTCGGGGATCTCGGAGTCGATGAGCGACGCCGGCATGTCCATGCAGCGGGCCCAGGACAAGATCGACGGCATGCAGGCCCGGGCCGGCGCCATGGACGAGCTACTGGCGTCGGGGGCCCTCACCGATCTGACCAATCCGGTGGACGACATCCAATCCCAGTTGGACAAGGCCTCCACCACCTCGACGGTCGATGCCGAACTGGCCGCGCTCAAGGCCGAGGTCGGGACCGGGGCGCCGCCTCCGGCGGAGTTGGGAGCGGCGGAACACGAGGACTCACCGTCGTGATCGTCCGGATCTTGGGAGAAGGCCAGTACACGGTGCCCGACGACCATCGGGGGGCGCTCCAGAAGCTGGAGGACGCCGTCGACCAGGCAGTCGACGGTGGCGACGAAGTCGCCTTCTCGACAGCCCTGGCCGCACTCACCAGCGAGGTGCGCCGGGCCGGTGTGCCGCTGGCCGACGATGCCTTTGCCCCCTCCGACCTCGTGGTGCCGTTCGCCGACGCCACGCTGGCGGAGACCAGGGCCCTACTGGCGGACGAGAGCAACGGAGGACACGACCGCTGAGGTCCAGCCGATGAGCACCGCACGCAACATCCCCAACGACCACGGCCTGACCATCCGCATGTTCACCACCGGCCTCCTGCTGGTGCTGCTGTACGGCGCGGTCATCGGGCTCCTGATCTCCTTCGGACTCTCGATCGGCATCGTGCTGGTCTTCGCCGCCGCCATCCTCTTCGCCCAGTACTGGTTCTCCGACAAGATCGCCCTGTTCGGCATGGGTGGACACATCGTCACGCCGGAGCAAGCCCCCCAACTGCACGGGGTCATCGACCGACTGTGCGCCCTGGCCGACATGAAGAAGCCGCGGGTGGCCGTGGCCGACACCGACGTGCCCAACGCCTTCGCCACCGGCAGGAGCCCGAACTCCGCGGTGGTGTGCGCCACCTCGGGGCTCATGCGCCGCCTCGACGAGTCCGAGCTCGAGGCCGTCCTGGCCCACGAGCTCAGTCATGTCGCCCACAGGGACGTGGCGGTGATGACCATCGCCAGCTTTTTGGGCATGGTGGCCGGCATGATCACCCGCATCATGTTGTGGACCGGTCTGATGGGCGGATTCGGCGGAGGCAACCGGGGAGGCAACCAGGGTGGGCAGGACAACGCCGCCCTGGTGGAGCTCGGGGTACTGGTGGTGTCGGTGGTGGTCTACGCCATCAGCTTCCTGTTGACCATGGCCCTGTCCCGCTACCGCGAACTGGCCGCCGACCGGTCGGGTGCACTCCTGACCGGCAGGCCTTCGGCCCTAGCGTCCGCTCTGGTCAAGGTGACCGGCGAGATGTCCCGGATCCCGACCCGGGATCTGCGCTCGGCGGAGAGCTTCAACGCCTTCTACTTCACGCCGGCCATCGCCAAGAACGGCGTCAGCCTGTCGACCCTGTTCTCCACCCATCCTTCACTGGACAAGCGACTGGCCCAGCTGGCTCGCATCGAAGCCGAGCTGGGCCGTCCCTCGTGACCCACTCCCCCTTCGGCTCCGTCGACACGCCGTGACCCGAGGCCGCTAGTGGGCCTGCTCAGCTCCCTCCTCGGCCGGACCAAGCCGGTCCAGTCCAATCTCGACGCACTCTTCGCCCTTCCCTCGGCCTCGATCACTCTGCAGAGCGCGGCCGGGACGTCGTGTTCCGGACACGCCGGCGTGTGCTTCAAACCCCCTTCCGGCCAGGGTTTCGAAGAGATGCAAGCCGAGGTGGTCAAGCTGTTGTCCATGGACGGGGCCTCAGGGCTGCGAAAGGCCGAGGACAGCTATGGCTACCAGTGGCTGGTGGTCGAGGACGCCGACATCGAGCAGCTGGTCACCCAGATCCACATGGTCAACTCCTCCCTCTCCGACTCGGGGTGGGGGCCTCAACTGTTGTGCTCGGTGTTCGGTCTGGCTCCTCTTCGGGACCGGGACTCCGCCTCGGACCCTGAGACTGACGACGCCCCTGCGGCCCCTGCGGCCGCCGCCCCAGCCGCCCCAGCCGCCCCAGCCGCCCCAGCCGCCGCCGCGGCGCTGGCAGCGCTCGACGCCGGATCCGACACCATGCCGGCCGCCACGGCGGGCCCGGGCCAGGTGGTCTCCTCCACCGCCTACCTCGTCTACCTGTTCAAACGGGGGACGTTCTACCCCTTCGTACCCGACGGGCACGAACACCGGGACACCGAGGAGGAGCTCAAGCTCAAGAGCCTGGTAGCGGACGACCTGGTGGTCGAGGCCGACCTCGACAGGTGGTTCCCGCTCTGGGACCTCCCGGTCGGATGACGGCCGTCCAGACCGCGGCCGGCGCGCCCGCCCGCTGCGACTGAGTCTGCCGGACCCCTACCCGGGTCGGGTTCCCACCCGGGCCCAAAGGGCTGAGGGGTGCTCCTCGGACCGACATGAGCGTTACGGCGAGACCGTCGGTTCGCCGTAGCCGATCCCGTCGACGGCCCGGGCCAGGTCGAGGTCGAGCTGGGTGATCCCGTCAGAATCGTGGGTCATCAGCGCCAGGGTCACCCTGTTGTACCGGATGTCGATGTCGGGATGATGATTGGCGGCCTCGGCCAATCGCCCCACCTGTTCCACATAGGCCAGGGCGGCTACGAAGTCGGCGCAGGCCACCGTCTTGACCAGCTTTCCGGCGATGAGGTGCCAGTCGGGTCCGTCGTCGGACGACAACGCGCCGATCACCGCCGCTTCGGTGAGGACCGGCTCGCTCACCCGACCGGTCGCCCCCTCGGCCCGCCCACCGAGGCGGTCACAGGGTCCGACATCTACGCCGGCGCTCCCACCGGTGCCGTGGGCGTGAACACCACGGGCATGGTCTCGTACCCGGACACGAAGTTGGCGGCCCGCTTCGGCAGCGGCGCATCATCGGCCAGGGCCAGATCGGGAAGACGGTCGAGGAGGCGGTCGAACATGACGGTCAACTCCATGCGAGCCAGGCGGTTGCCCAGGCAGAAGTGGGAACCGAAACCGAATGCCATGTGGTCGTTGGGGGTCCGGGTGATGTCGAAACGCTCGGGGTCCTCGAAGACACGTTCATCGCGGTTGGCCGAGGGGTAGAGCAGGAGCAACTTCTGCCCTTGACGCAGAAGCGATCCATGCAGCTCGACGTCGCGGGTCATCTGCCGGGCCATGTTCTTGATGGGCGAGACCCATCGAAGCATCTCCTCCACCGCCGACGGCAACAGGGTCCGGTCGGTGGACAGGCTCTTCAACTGGTCGGGGTGACGCAGCAACTCGTACATGCCGCCGCTGATCACGTGCCGGGTGGTCTCGTCCCCGCCGATCAGGATCAGCAACGACTCGTAGATGATCGATCCCTCGTCCAGCCGCTCC
This sequence comes from uncultured Acidimicrobiaceae bacterium, assembly GCA_963700235.1. Taxonomy (GTDB): domain Bacteria; phylum Actinomycetota; class Acidimicrobiia; order Acidimicrobiales; family RAAP-2; genus Bog-756. The sequence goes on along the minus strand of CAVOWT010000003.1, from coordinate 763,977 downwards.
CCCTCGATCTCGGCGTGGACCAGGGTTCCGATGAGGTCGTCGGACTGATGGTCGCGCCGCCGTTGTTCTGCCACCGCGGTGATGTACTCGGCGTACTCCATGGCGGCCAGGGCGGCCAGGTCCATGGCTCCGGGGTCCGGCGATCCGAGAGACTTGAGCATGTCGTCGGACCAACGCAGCAGGTCGGCTCGATCCTCGGGGGCCACACCGAGCATGTCGCCGATCACGATCATGGGCAGGGGTGCGGCGATATCGCGAACGAAGTCGGCCGATCCGGCCTCGCAGACCCGGTCGATGATGCTGTCGCAGACGCTACGGATGCCCTCTTCACTGTCACGGATGCGCCGGGGGGTGAAACCCTCGCTCACGAGGCGCCGTCGTCGCACGTGCTCGGGTGCGTCCGTCTCGATCATCATGGGCAGGGCGTCGCCGTCAGGGCGGATGCCGCCGGCGTTGGAGAAGGTGTCGGGGTCCTTCGAGATCTCCTTGACATCCGCATAGCGGGTGATGCCCCATACGCCCGAGGTCACGTCGAAGTAGGCGGGTGCGTGCTCCCGCATCCAGGCGAAGGCCGGGAAGGGATCGCCGGAGTAGAACGTGCCGTCGGCCAGACCGATGCTCAACTCAGGGGGCGGTGTGGTCATGGGGCTCCTTGTTCGTCCTGTCGCAGCCGGGCCCCCGGCCCGCCCGGATCCTCGCCGGAGTATAGGCCCCGATCTGACGCAGCGTCAGATGACCGGCCTCACCCGGGCGTCCGCGGCCGGAACGTCATCGGCACCTTGCAGACACCGGCATGCTTGTTGGTCCGGACCCGCTCCACCGGCCCGCCCAGCGCGAAGCCATCGAGACGGCCGAGGAGCTCCTCGAGGATCACCCGGATCTCCAGACGGGCCAGATTGGCGCCCATGCAGTAGTGGGTGCGGTGCCCGAAGGTCAGATGGGGGTTCGGCGTCCGGGTGATGTCGAAGCGGAAAGGCTGGTCGAACACGTCGGCATCCCGATTGGCCGACGGCCACCACAGCGTCACCTTGTCCCCCTCCTCGATGACCTGGCCCCCGATGACGGTCGTCCGGGTAGCCGTGCGCCGGTTGTAGAGGGTGGCCGTGGTCCACCGGAGGATCTCCTCCACCGCTGTGGGCATGAGCCCGGGCTGGCGGACGAGCGCGTCGAGCTGGTCGGGGTGTTCGATGAGCGCCACCATGCCCAGGGCGATCGAGTTCCGCGTGGTCTCGCTGCCCGCCACCACCAGCAGATTGAAGAACATCAGCAGTTCGAGCTCCGTGAGGGGGCGGGAGCCGGCCGGGCCGTCGTCGATCTCGGCGTTGGCCACCACCGAAATGACGTCCGCACCCGGTGATCGCTTCTTGTCGGCGATGAGTCGTGAGCCGTAGTCGGCCATGGACGCCGCCGCGGCGACCACCCGGTCGTTGGTCTCACCCAGCTCGCGCCCCTCGTAGTCGAGGGTGGCGTTCGACCAGGCCAGCAGGTCGTGGCGGTCGGCGTCGGGTACTCCCATCAGGGCGGCCACCGCCTGCAGCGGCAGCTCGACGGCCACCTCGGCGAGCAGGTCGCACCGTCCACGGTCGGCGATGGCATCCACGATGCGCGCCGCCCGCTCCCGCAGCTCCGCCTCCATCAGGTTCAGGGCCCTCGGTGCCACGGACGGGGTGACCAGCCGCCGGATCAGCTGGTGTCGGGGATCGTCCATCATGTTGAGCAGCACCCCCGAGGCGAAGCCGTACGGGAGGTCCTCGATGATGGTCCCCCCGCCTTCGGCCGCCGGGGCACGCTCGGACGAGAACGTCTCGGCGTCGGAGGCCGCCGCCATGACGTCGGCGTGGGTGCTCAGCACCCAGAAGCCGACGCCGTCCGGGGTGTGCTCGGTGGGGGGATGCCACCACACGGGAGCTTCGCGTCGCAGACGGGTGAAGAGCTCGTCGGGGAAGCCGCCCACAAACAGATCGAGGTCGGTGAGGTCAACACTGTCGAGATCGGTGTCGTCTACGTCCATGCGTCCACTTCCCGCTTCCACTCGCGGTAGGGGCCGGCCGACCCTCCTCAGGGGTGGGTCATCGACTCCGGTCGGACCGCCTCGTCGAACTGCTCACCGGTCAGGTACCCGAGGTCCACGACCGCCTGGCGGAGCGTAGCTCCCTCGTGGTGTGCCTTTTTGGCCACCTCCGCCGCCTTGTCGTACCCGATCAGGGGGTTGAGCGCGGTCACCAACATCAGCGAGTTCTCCAGGTGCTGTCGGATCCGGTTCTCGTTGGGCTCGAGCCCTTCCACGCAGAAGCGGGTGAAGGTGGCCGAGGCCTCGGTCAGCAGCCGCACCGAGTGGAGCACGTTGTAGATGATGACCGGCTTGCACACGTTGAGCTCGAGGTTCCCCCGGGCCCCGGCCATGGCCACCGCGGCGTCGTTCCCGTAGACCTGAATGCACACCATGATCATGGCTTCGCACTGGGTCGGGTTCACCTTGCCCGGCATGATGGACGAGCCCGGCTCGTTCTCGGGCAGGATCAGCTCCCCCAGACCGCTTCGAGGGCCTGAACCCAGCCAGCGCAGGTCATCGGCCATCTTGATCAGGGACGCGGCCAGTGTCCGGAGCGCACCGCTGGCCATGACCAGCGCATCGTGGGCGGCCAGGGCGGCGAACTTGTTCGGCGCCGTCACGAACGGCAGTCCGGTGAGTTCGGCGATGGCCGAGGCCACCCGGACCCCGAATTCGGGATGGGTGTTGAGACCGGTCCCGACGGCGGTCCCGCCGGCCGCCAACTCGTACAGGTCGTCGAGGGTCAGTTCGATACGTCTCATGTCAGCATCGAGCTGGGCCACATAGCCCGAGAACTCCTGGCCCAACGTCAGGGGAACGGCGTCCATCAGGTGGGTCCGGCCGATCTTCGTGATACCGGCGAACGCCTCCGACTTGGCGGCCAGCGCATTCCGCAGGGTCCGGATGGCCGGGAGGAGCCGGTGGGTGATCTCCTCCACCGCGGCGATGTGCATGGCGGTCGGGAACGTGTCGTTGCTGGACTGCGACATGTTCACGTCGTCGTTGGGGTGGATCGGGTCCTTCGATCCCATGACGCCGCCGGCCATCTCGATGGCCCGGTTGGAGATCACCTCGTTGGCGTTCATGTTGCTCTGGGTCCCGCTCCCGGTCTGCCAGACGCTGAGCGGGAATTGCTCGTCGAGCTTCCCCTCGGCCACCTCGCGGGCGGCCGACACGATCAGCGCCGACTTGTCCGGGGACAGCTTGCCCAAGTCCGCGTTGACCTGGGCCGACGCCTCCTTCAGGATCCCGATGGCCCGGATGAGGGGCTCGGGCATCCGGTCGTCGCCGATCGGAAAATGGTGCAGTGACCTCGCCGTCTGAGCGCCCCAATAGCGGTTGGACGGAACCTCGATCGGCCCCATGCTGTCGGTCTCCGTGCGGGTCTCGGTCGTCATGGTCGCACCCTTTCGCTCAGACTCTCGATCAGGATCCCCCGGTGATGCGCGCTGACCCTACCGTGCGCGTGATCCTCGGGGTAGTAGGCCGGTTCGCGGGCTGCCCCCCGGACCGGGCTCCGAGGGACGGCCGGATCCGACAAGTCGGAACGTCATCCCCCTGATCCGCGGCAGGCCGGGCAGACCCCGACCAGGTCGAACTGGGGGCCGGTCACCTCGTAACCCTGCTCCTCGGCCACCACCCGCGCCGCCTGCGCAGGACGACAGCGCCTTTTCCCGGGACCTCCTCGACGACTGGCCCGAGAATGATTCCCATTATGAGATTGGATCGGGGCCCCGGCCTTCTTGTACCGGCTCCAATCGGATCAGGCACGGAGCTCGATCCCCCGGCTCCACACCTGGCGGGCCAAGGCCACGTCCTCTGCCCTCGGACCGTCTCCTACCCCGGGGACCTCGAGGATGGCGGCAAGGTCCTGAAGGTCGGGGTGACCGAGGAGCGCGGCCAGGCCGTCTGTGCCGATGGTCCCGTCCCCGATGTTCTCGTGACGGTCCCTGTTGGCGCCGAACGCCACCTTGGAGTCGTTGAGATGCAGACAACGGAGGCGATCCAGTCCCACCGTTCCGTCGACGAGCGCCACCAGCTCGTCGGCCTCCGCGATCGTGGCGAACGGCACCCCGGAGGCCCACAGGTGTTGTGTGTCGATACAGACACCCAGTCGCTCGTCTTCGCCAGCGGCCTCGATGACCTCGGCCAGTTCCTCGAAGGACCGGCCGACCGTATCACCGGCGCCGGCCGCATTCTCCAACAGGATCGGACAGGGATCCGATGACACCTCGACTGAGTCCAGTGCCTCGATCAACGCCTCGACGACACCCGGCAGCGCCGCCGCGAACCCGCTGCCGCGATGGCTGCCGATGTGCAGCACGAGACCTTCCGAACCCATGCCCTGCGCCGTCTCGAGGTTGGCGTTCAGACAGGTCTTGGACTTCGCCGCCAGCTCCGGGTCGGGCGTGGCCAGGTTGATCAGATAGGTGGCATGACAGAACGTCGAGGTCACGGCGGAGTGATGGCGCTGTGCCTCGCGGTAGCCGGCCAGCACCTCTGGTCCATACTGCGAGGCCTTCCACATGCGCGGGCTCTGGGTGAAGATCTGGACCACCTCGGCGCCGATCTCATCACCGCGCTCAAGGGCCGGGATGAGGCCCTTTCCGGCCTTGACATGCGCTCCGATTCGCATTGGCGCACCGTAGCAGCGTGCGATTTATCCGCATCTGGCCGGCCCTGTTCCGCCGGGGCCGGCTCCTCTCCTGCATCTCTCTTCGGTCTCTCGCTTCTTCGGTCTGTTCCGGCCGTTCCGGCCGTTTGTCACACCCTCCTGTGACACTGGGTCCATGACGGCAGAGACCGGTGTCACGACCAAGGCGTTGCGCTCGGCCGTCGAGGTGGTGGGGTCCTTTGTGGCCTCCTTCGAGGCCGAGCGGTACTCGGGGCCCGACGCCGCCTCGCTGGTGGAGGTGTTCTCCCGTCTGGAGCGGCTGGGGGTGGCCGGCAAGGCCAAGGCCGCGGCCCGGGCCGCCCGGTGCCATCCCGACCTGGCCACCGGACACAGGACCCCGGCCGAGTGGCTGGCCGCCACCACCGGGGACTCCGTGGGGGACGCCGTGGGCCTTCTGAAGCTGGGGGACGCCCTCAAGGACCAGCCCGGGGTGGACGAGGCCCTGACCCGGGGGACTCTGGCCCCGTCCCGGGCCCGACTGGTCTCTGACGCCGTCAGGGTCAACCCCGCAGCCGAGGACGACCTGGTGCGGGGAGCCGGCACCGACACCATGCGCCAGCTGAAGGACCGGTGCCTGAAGGCCAAGTCCGAGGGACGCTCACCGACCGACGAGGCCGCCCACCACCGCCGACTCCACCAGGACCGACGGTGTCGGACCTACACCGACACCGACGGGGCCTTCCGGCTGGAGGCCGTCCTGGCCCCGGTGGCCGGAGCCGAGCTCTCCGCCGTCCTCGACACCCAGGTCGACCGCATCTTCCATCAGGCCCGACGGTCCGGGGTGCACGAGACCCCCGACGCCTACCGGGCCGACGCCCTGGTGGCCCTGGTCACCGGACGGGGCCTCCTCGGGCCGCCGACCAGACCGAGGAAGGGAGGCGGACCACCACCGGCACCGACAGCACTACCGCTACCGGCCAGGGTGCCGACACGGAAACCACTGGCACCGACAAGAACGCTGGCACCGACAAGAACGCTGACACCAGCACCGACAGCACTACCGACACCGACACCGGTTCTGCCCCCACCGGATGCCGGTGCCGGGGCACGGGAGCCACCGTCCATGTGCGGGCCGACCTCTCGGCCCTGCGCCGGGGCCACCTCCTGGCCGGTGAGGTCTGTGAGATCGACGGGGTGGGCCCCATCTCCCTCGACCAGGCCGTCGACACCCTGGGCCGGGCCCTCTGCCACCTGGTCATCACCGACGGGGTGGACGTCACCACCATCTGCCGGCTGGGACGCAACATCCCCACCCCTTTGGTCCTGGCCCTGCTGGAACGGGACCGGACCTGTGTGGTCCCGGGCTGTGGGCAGACCAAGGGACTGGAGTTCGACCACTGGCAGGTGGACTTCGCCCTGGGCGGGGAGACCTCCCTGGACAACCTGGCCCGGCTGTGCCGCCACCACCACCGGCTGAAGACCCACCACGGCTACCGCCTGGTCGGAGGACCGGGGAACTGGCAGTTCCTGGCCCCGGAGTCACCACCACCGACACCACGGAGGAAACGACCGACACGACGACGGTCCACCACCAACCCTCCCCCCACCGACCCCGGACCCACCCTGTTCACCGACCGGGAGTGACCCCCACGCCCCGGCCCGTGGCTGCAAGGCCAGGGCGGGCCGCGGCGCAGCGCGGAGTGGCCATGGAGAGATCGAGTGGTTGGCCACCCTTGCTACCATTGGAAGCAGAGTCCGGAGACGCTCGGCCGATTCGTCAGCGACCTCAAGCGTCCTTCCCAGATCAAGGAGTGACCCTGTGACAACCGCGCTCACGAACAAGGCACGAGCTCTGATCCAACGACCGGTCATTGCCAGCGTTGCCACCGTCGATGCCAGCGGTCGGCCCCAAGTGACACCGGTGTGGATCGATCTCGATGGTAATGATCTGCTGTTCAATACCGCCAAAGGACGGGCCAAGGCGAACAACCTCGAGAGGGATCCCCACGTGGCCGTGTCAATCGTCGATCCCGACAACCAGTACAACGTGGTTGTGGTGCGGGGGAAAGCTGAGGCAACCGAAGAGGGAGCGGACGCCCACATCGATTCGCTGGCCAAGAAGTACCTCAACGTCGATACCTACCCCATGCGTCGGCCGGGCGAGGTCCGTGTCACCTACCGAGTTCATGCCGACAATATCGTCATGCAATCCGGAGACGACGCCTAGCTCACAGCGCAGGCCGGGCAGGCCCAGCTCTCAACGGGCCAGCTCCCTCCCAAGTCGCTCCATCTGTCGGAATTGGTCGGTGGCACTGTTGCCGTTCATCACCGGGATGCAGCCGTCTGCGCCGGCGGCGAATCGGGCGCGGCACTCGGCCACGAGGTCGGTGACCGCTGGATGGGACGTAACGCCAGCTGATGGCGATCCCAGCCAGATCACCTGGATCGGATTCGACCGGCCTTCCTCGTAGCGTGTCGCACCTCTCACCTGGTCCACGGCGTCCTGCACATCATGCGGCCGCCGGTGATGACCGCCGCGTCGGCGACGGTGGCAGCGGCCCTCAACACTCCGCTTCGTGACGAAGTCTCGGGTCCCACGAACACCAGAATTGGGACTCCCCGGCCCGGAGAGGCCGCGGGCGGTTCACTGCACCGGCCATCGAGTAATGCGTTCCGCTGAACGTAGGTGCGTCGTCCTGGAGGACCGAACGGCATATCTGGAGCCTCTCCCGTAGGCGTTCGATCTCCGAGCCGTGCCCGGTGTCGACGCCGAGCGTCAACAGGTCGCGGCCGTGGGAGAGGACGTCGAGGGTCGTCACGGTCTTGGCCACGATCGCCGGGGATCGACTGTCGATTCCGGTCGGCAGAGCCCCGGGCCGGATGGCACGCGTGCTCATGGCGAGGGCACCGAGGAGCGCATACGCCTCGAGCCCGCCGGCCCCCTGCCATCATCGCGAACCCACAGAGAGTCGAATCCTGCGCTCTCCCGCCGTTCGGGCCAGACCGCTCAGATGCTCGAAGAGGCCGTCGCCGTCGCCGGGTGCGGCGCTGGTGTCCAGTAGGCACCCCAATCGGGTGGCCGGCCGACGGCCCGAGGAGCTCCCCGCAGAGGCCAGGGTACTGGACCGGGTGGACGCCAACGCTCAAGTCCTGGCCCTGGAACGACCGATGAACCCCTAGAAGAAACAGAAGGATCGGCCGCGTCTGGTTACGAGGGGCCGGGTGACTCCTCGGGGTTGCCGCGACCCGTGAGGAGACAGGGTCAATCGGGCAGGAAGGTGACCATGGGACACCGAGAGCAAGGGCTTCGTTCGGATCGGTTCGTCACGGCGAACAGGGTCCGCCGGTGGGACTCCGACGCCGGCTTCTCCATGATCGCCACCGTGTTGAGCATGGTGGCGACCGCCCTGTTGGTGCTGCTGCTCCTCGGTACGACCTTGCACTCGGGCAGTACGTCGAACACCAGCATCTCCAACGCGCCCGGCGTGGGCCAGGCCGAGGATCTGCTGGCGCAACAATCCCTGTCGACCGGCCTCACCTCCGTCGCCACGCTATCCGCCGGTGGGGCCGGCTCCGGTGAGGTGAGCGCCGCTTCGCTGTCGGCCGCCAACCCCTCGATCTCGTTCGTCTCGGGTCCGTCTTCGGGTCCCTCGACCGTCAGCGTGGCCGTGGCCGACACGGGGGTCGGTGGGGTGAGTGGGGTGAGTGGAGTAAGTGGAGTGGGTGGCATCGTCGGCGGAACCGGCAACGGCGCCGGAGCAAGCAGCGTCACCCTGGCAGCCCGTTCTTCGGACGGCATCTGTTGGCTCGTGTGGAGAGGTGGATCGACAACGTTCTACGGAGCCCAGACCCACCAGTCGACGTGCACCGCGCCCGCAATCACCGCGGCACCGGTACCCGGTCCGGTGTCCTCGTCGACCATCGGATGGCAGCCGGGCGGCTTTCCGACGGCATAGACCTCTCGTCAGCTAGCACCTCGACCACCACCCTGCCCCCTCGCGCACCAAGCCCAGTTCCACCAGCCGGTCACAGATCTGCGCCGCGTCGACGAGGGACAGGTCGGTGCGGATCAGGATGGTTTCGAACGTGGTGGGGGTGTCGTCGATGGAGCCGAAGACGGTGCGCTCCACGGGTGACAACTCGGACGCTCGGGAACCTGATGTCCGGAGGCCGTGATCCGGCGACGATTCGGGCACGGCCCCGGCAGAACCGGCGGACACGGGACACGCCACAGGGGCACCGGACACCACGCCGATCTGCGGACCCTCAGGTTGCCGATCGGGCCCTCGCACCCCAGGTCTCGCGCCACGCCCGGCCCGGGCCAACGAGATGGCCACCAGCACGTCGGTAGCGTCCCGGACCGGAACACACCCATCGACCAGGAGGCCGTTGGTGCCCGCCGAGGCCGGACTCCGGACGGAGCCGGGCACCGCGCACACCGGAATCGACCGACGAGCAGCCGCTTCGGCTGTGTAGAGCGAACCTCCCCGTCGATGGCTCTCCACCACGACGACCACATCGGACAGGGCCGCGATGATCCGGTTGCGCGCCGGGAACAGCCCCGGCCGGGCCTTGGTGCCCAGGGACGACTCGGAGAACACCACACCGGCGGCGGCCACCTCTTCCCAGAGCTCCCGGTTCCGACTCGGGTAGACCTCGTCCAGACCGGTTCCCACCACGGCGGCCGGAGGGGCCGCTGATGCCCCGGCGCCCCGGAGAACGCCGGCGTGAGCGGCACCATCGATGCCGATGGCCAGGCCGGAGACGACGACGACACCATGGGAGGCCAGTTCGGCGGAGAGCTCCGACGCCACCTGAAGCCCATAGTGGGTCGGCGATCGGGTGCCAACGATGGCGACCCGGGGAAGGTCCTCGACCCGGGTCGGGTCGCCGAGGGCAAACAGCACTGCAGGGGCGCCCGGATCGGCCTCCAGGCCTGAGGGATACCGGGCCGTCCCCGGCAAGAGGATCTCGATGCCGTGGGCGGCGTACCGCTCGGCCGTCCGTCCGACGTCGGTGGTGCGGGCTGGACCGGCGAACTTCCGGCGCGGATCGGCCGGGTGCGATCCCCGCACCACCGCCTGCCACGCCTCCCCCGGCCTGATTCCGTCCAGGAGCTTGGCCAACCGAACGGCGGTCATGCCGGGCAGTCCGGCCAGTGCCGCCGCGTGCGCCTCCGGACTATTCAGCGAACCGGCCATCACACTTCGGCCCCGAGGAGGATCTGGCGCGGGGACCGCAACAACAGCGCCTCCCGGACGTGGTCCTCTCCGAGCAGAAGGCCGGATTCGTCGAGGTCGGCCACGGTGCGCGCCAACCGTCGGATGCGGTGGAGGCCCCGAGCGCTCAGCGCCCCGGACCGGAGGCGGCGCTCCACGATGTCGGCGGCCGCCTCGCTCAACGGAGCCACGTCGTCGAGAACGGAGGCAGCCAGGAGCGCGTTGCACCCGACCCCACGTTCCACCGCGCGCCGACGGGCCCGCGCCACCCGTTCGGCCACGGTCGACGTCGTTTCACCCGGCTTGGGCTTGGCGAGCCGGACCGCCTCGGGCGGCCCCACCCGGATGGTGATGTCGAACCGGTCGAAGAGGGGTGCCGAGAGCCTTCGGGTGTAGCGCTCGCGAGATGCTGCACTGCAACGACACTGACCGGGAGCACCACCATCCCCGCACGGGCAGGGGTTCATGGCTCCCACCAGAATGAACCGGGCCGGGATTACCGCCGACCCCCGGGCCCGGCTCACCCGGACCACGCCCTCTTCCAGCGGTTGCCGGAGGGAGTCGAGCACGATGGAGGGGAACTCTCCCATCTCGTCGAGAAACAGCACGCCGCCGTGGGCCAGGCTTATCTCGCCGGGTCGCATTCCGCTCGTCCCTCCACCGATCATGGCCACCGGTGACGCTCCATGGTGCGGAGCCCGGAACGGCGGCCGTTCGACCAGCCCGGTCCTGGGTAGGGAGAGACCGGCCACCGAATGGATTCGGGTCACCTCCAGCGCGGTCGACCGCGCCAGCGGAGGCAACAGGCCGGGCATCCGAGTGGCCAGCATGGTCTTTCCCGACCCCGGCGGTCCCACGAACAACAGGTGGTGGCCTCCGGCTGCGGCCACCTCGAGCGCTCGTCGGGCCAGCCGCTGACCTTGCACATCGGCGAGGTCCGGGCCCGGTGACGAATCCCCTCCGAACATGTCGTCACGCTCGCCGCCACTGCCTGGCTCAGACGACCAACCGGACCAACCCGACCAGCCAGACGTGCCAGACGTGCCAGACGCTCCACCCCGATCCGACGGGGACGATCCCGAGGACGGTGATTCGTCGGCGTCACCGAGGTCGGCAGAGTGATGCCACCGACCGCGACCGGTCAGGCATTCGACCAGGGATCCCAGCGTGGTCGCCGTTCGCACGTCCACCTCGCCGGCCAGCTGGGCCTCCCACCTGCTCTCGGACGGCACGACCAGCCGATGGTCGACCAGTGCTGCCGCCAGCGCCACGGTCCCCGGGACGCCCCGGAGCGAACCGTCGAGGCCCAACTCTCCCAAAAAGGCGGTCCCGTCCACGGTACGGGGATCGAGCGCGCCGGACGCCACCAAGACCCCCACGGCAATGGGGAGGTCGAGTCCGGCGCCGCCCTTCCGCATACCCGAAGGGTCAAATATTTGCTTTGGTAGGTATACTTATGAGATGCCACACCGAGCGCGCCGCCATTTACTGTCGCATCTCCAGTGACCGGCAGAACCTGAGACTGAACGTCGCTACGCAGGAAGTGGACTGCCGAGAAGCCTGCGAGTCGAACGGGTGGGAGATCGTTGGGGTGTTCATTGACAATGACCTCACGGCCGCTGACCCTGACAAGGCGCGCCCAGAATATGACCGACTCATGGAAATGGTCGCCCGGTCGAATGTGGACGTGGTTGTGGTCTCCGTTGCCGATCGCCTGCATCGGCAACCGATGGAGCTGGAGCTGTTCGTCGTGGCGGCCAGGTCGTCAGGGATGACCAAGCTATTTTCGGTCAAGTCAGGGATGACCGATTTGAGTGATTCCAACGCATTGATGATCTTGCGCATTACAGGGGATGTCGCTGCCAATGAGGTCGACCGGATTCGGGACCGGATTCGGCGCAAGAAGGCAGCTCTCGCGGAGGAGGGCAGGTACTCCGGAGGCCAACGTCCTTTTGGATACGAGAAGGATGGCATGACCATCCGGCCGAACGAAGCCGTGTTGTTGAGGAGCGCAGCAACCCGAGTGCTGGAGGGTGCGTCACTGCGATCCATCCGGCTTGCATGGAATCAAAACGGCGTCCGGACTAGCACCGACAAAGAGTGGACCACAACAGGGATCAGGCAAGTTCTAATAGGTCCGCGGATAGCAGGATTGCGTCAGCATCAAGGTGCGTGGTCTTGGAACCGTCCCGCGGCATGGGATCCCATTCTCGACCGGGAAACGTGGGAACAGGTGCGTGCGATTCTTACTGACCCCTCACGTCGACAGCCTGCCGCTTCGCGTGAATATCCCCTACGTGGCGTTTTGAAGTGCAACGCCCTTCGCGATGATGGCTCGCTTTGCGGTGTCTTCTTATCGTCGATCCCATCGAAAAGCCGCCGACACTACGGTTGCAAGAAGGATACTGGCGGCTGTGGACACGTTTGGGTATCCGCCGCTCCGATCGAGGGCTTCGTATTTGACTTGATCGTGCGGTTGGCCGACTCACCCGAGTTGCTCTCAGCTGCACGCGCTGACGAGGAAGGGCAAGCAACTACAGCGAGCGATTTGGTTAACGCCAACGCTGCGGATGAACGGATGCTGCGACAATTGGACGACGATTATGCCGATCGCATCGTAGACAGGGTTACATACCAAACCCAAACACATAGGCTCAAAGCGCGAGTTGCCGAGCGCGCTGGCAAACTGTCCGCTCTGCGGGGACGATCAGCTTTGGACAGACTTGGCGGAGAGGTTGGTAAGAGCTGGGACAGGATGAACGTTGAGGACAAGCGACTCATTATTCTGGCCGTGGTCGATTCAATCGACGTAGGCCGAGCCACGGTTTCGGGTGCGAACTATTTCGACCCAGGTCGCCTAACAATTCGGCTACGTCACGACGGGATCATCGAAGGGACCGTTCCTCTGTCCACGCATTCTCCTTTTGCTCAAAGTACCCCACAGGGCATCACAATCGGCGGTGCCCGAGTGACGACAACTCTGCCGAGCCAACACAAGAGCGCGTCCTAGGCTTGAGTGTCTTCAGGTCGTTCCCCACTGAATCCGGCCTCATCGGATCTAAGCCAGTGACATGCTCGCGGTAGCAAGCAGCGAGAACATCACGTGAGGGATATGTGTCCCACGGATCCGGTGTTGTGGGATAGGCGCCGATCACACCTTGTGTCGGTCGAGACTCTCAAGCGTGCGACTCGCCAATGCCCTGATCTGGGCCCACTCGTTCAGCCGTCCGGAGCCACGCGAAATCATCCGGATAGGGAGGTAGGCCCATCATGTACTCCTCCAGCTTGTCCAAGTGCCGACAGTCCTGAGTGTCCAATAGTCCATTCTCAGCGAGTCGCTGTGCGAAGGCGTGATACGAGTCGTAGTACTGGAGGGCCAGTTCGACGACGGGGTAGTGGTGCTCGTCTAGCCACTCCTCCTGCCTGCTTGCGGGAGCGGCCAGAAGAGCGATGTCCTCAACGAATTGTCCAAACAGGGCTTCCGGGGAAATCGGTTCCCGTCGACGGGTGGCCATAGGCCAATCTTGCTGCGCAGAGTGGACGTTTGTCGACGCCACACTCCCACGTTCGAGGACAGGTTCCCATCGTTCAGATCCAACGCCAGGATGCCGATGGTTCGTCGTGGCCAAAAATGTCAACTCGACTCCGTGGTGGAAATCCACCCTGGACTCCAGAGGCCGACTCCTTGGTTCGAGACGGCCCGTCAAGGGTTGGCGACGATTGGCTGAGGTAGCCCGCAATGCCCTCGTCGTGGGCGTCGTGTTGGGCGCTGTCAGTGGAGCCGTGTTCAGAAACGTCATTGTCGCTGGCGTCGTGTTCTGGGTCGTCGTTCTGGCGGTCATAGCTGCCCAGCTCCGATCCAGCGGCGACGGGTAGGGTCCCACCCTCCCGGCGATCAGGGGCACGGACTACCAGGTCTACTCTCTAATGGTGGATTCTTTTCAGGCTGGGACTTGGCGGGAGAGGGCCTTCTTCCGGGGACTCTCCGCCCTCACGGCTCTGGCGGTTGGTCGTGTTGTCTGGCACTGGTCGATCGACGGCGACTCCTTACGCAGGAGTCAGTGAAGGACCCCGGACCCTTCGGCAACTACGTCATTGTTCACACCAATAGCAGCTTGTTGACGCACCTGTGCCTTGCAGCAGTCGTGGGCATCGGCGTCCTTCAGATCGCCCTCGTCTGGGCCTGGCAGTCTCGACTGGCACGCCGTTGGTGGCGTCCCCCAGTCATAGAACTATTCGTGTTTGTGGCCTTCGGTTTGGTTGCGACTCAAACGGCAGGACACTATGCGTTCGGTTGCTGGGGAAGTAGCTATTCAGGCAATCACTGCAATGTGGCGGCCCCCGATGTTTTGCACAACGGCTGGCTTGCCGTTTGGGCAGTAACTGGGATGGTGGTGGGTTTGCTATGGACATTGAGTGCCGGTTCGAAGGCCTCCGACGCAGCTAACGACTCCCAATGGACGGCTCGAAGTTACAGAATCCGTAACCTGAACGAGCATCCCCAAGGTGCCGTACTGCAACCGGCGATCAGGGGCTCCTTAGTGCCGAGGTGGTGGCCATCTACAAGCGGTCAGAAAGACCCTGGGTAGATGATCCTGGCTTCAACTTCGTCGAGCCGTCGAGTCAAGTCCTCTCCCTCGGCAGAGTTCTCGTAGAGAGTTCCGCACATCGGGCACTTGATCAGGATCATCCCTCTGTCAGAGTCCGTCCCAATCTGAGTCACATGGCCAAAGTTGCGGTTCTGCCAGTCGGCGCAGTAGTCGCAGCCAAAGGCGACGCCTGGAGGGTTGAGATTGTCGAACTCGCACACCCCACGATCCTACGAGTCAACCTGAGGGGTATCCCCCATGTGCCGTTGCGGGGCAGGCAACTACGCGAGCACGAAGAAGCACCAGATCCCGCTCAGACGACTGTACGGACGTTCATCGTCGGCACTGCCCACGTCCCACGCATGGGCACCAAAAAACCGTGATCACGTCTTTACGTATCCAAGCTTCGTTGCAACGTGCTGCTGAAGTGGCTTCAAATCACTTTGCCGTCTGGGACGATAGGCTGCCTTGTGAGTGTCGACATACCGGTAGACGGTAGCGACGCCGACACCAAGTGTCTCGGCGATATCAGTCACCCACTAGCCATCGTCATACATCCCCTGAGCCTGCCGAGCCTTGGCCTCGCTAAGGGCCTTGGACGCCCGCCAACCCGACCACACGCCCTCGCTGCCTTGAGCCCTGCCGTTGTGCGCTCCACGATCAGGTCCCGCTCGAACTCCGCAATGGCCACGAAGATGAAAAAAAAAAAAAAAAAAAAAAAAAAAAAAAAAAAAAAAAAAAAAAAAAAAAAAAAAAAAAAAAAAAAAAAAAAAAAAAAAAAAAAAAAAAAAAAAAAAAAAAAAAAAAAAAAAAAAAAAAAAAAAAAAAAAAAAAAAAAAAAAAAAAAAAAAAAAAAAAAAAAAAAAAAAAAAAAAAAAAAAAAAAAAAAAAAAAAAAAAAAAAAAAAAAAAAAAAAAAAAAAAAAAAAAAAAAAAAAAAAAAAAAAAAAAAAAAAAAAAAAAAAAAAAAAAAAAAAAAAAAAAAAAAAAAAAAAAAAAAAAAAAAAAAAAAAAAAAAAAAAAAAAAAAAAAAAAAAAAAAAAAAAAAAAAAAAAAAAAAAAAAAAAAAAAAAAAAAAAAAAAAAAAAAAAAAAAAAAAAAAAAAAAAAAAAAAAAAAAAAAAAAAAAAAAAAAAAAAAAAAAAAAAAAAAAAAAAAAAAAAAAAAAAAAAAAAAAAAAAAAAAAAAAAAAAAAAAAAAAAAAAAAAAAAAAAAAAAAAAAAAAAAAAAAAAAAAAAAAAAAAAAAAAAAAAAAAAAAAAAAAAAAAAAAAAAAAAAAAAAAAAAAAAAAAAAAAAAAAAAAAAAAAAAAAAAAAAAAAAAAAAAAAAAAAAAAAAAAAAAAAAAAAAAAAAAAAAAAAAAAAAAAAAAAAAAAAAAAAAAAAAAAAAAAAAAAAAAAAAAAAAAAAAAAAAAAAAAAAAAAAAAAAAAAAAAAAAAAAAAAAAAAAAAAAAAAAAAAAAAAAAAAAAAAAAAAAAAAAAAAAAAAAAAAAAAAAAAAAAAAAAAAAAAAAAAAAAAAAAAAAAAAAAAAAAAAAAAAAAAAAAAAAAAAAAAAAAAAAAAAAAAAAAAAAAAAAAAAAAAAAAAAAAAAAAAAAAAAAAAAAAAAAAAAAAAAAAAAAAAAAAAAAAAAAAAAAAAAAAAAAAAAAAAAAAAAAAAAAAAAAAAATTGCAATGGCACTGCCACGTTTGGCCTCCGCTCTTCAGGTCACCCAGTCAGTCTCCACGAGACCCAGCCTTCGAGGCGCGACCTTATCTTGTGAGCAATAAGCACGTCTGACCGAGCCGGGAGAGACGAGACCACCGCCGTCAGTTACCCGCATACAAATAGCTCAGGTTGAGCTCCGACAGAGCGACACCAAGTATTTGTTCAAGCGCCAGTTCGGCGCTGTAGTCACTAGGCGAGCTCGTGCCCTCGGCACTGGCAACGCAATCCTGTCCAGCCTGACTCGCAGCGCTCAGCACTCCAGCCCAGTTCTCTTGGTAGACGGTATTAGGGATGGGAGCCTCTGATTGATCTTGCGTGGCATTGTCGGCTAGATCCTGGCAGTCGGATTGGAGCTGGCTGGCGTTGGAAGGAATCGGATCATTTGCGTAAGTCTTCGAGTCGGCTGCAATCGTTTGATAGGCGTCGATGATCCCGTTGATCTCAGATTCTCCATCGGAGCTTGTCCAACCCTTCACAGTTGAATCTGAGTTAGTGGTCGCAGGAGGAACCGTCGTAGTCGTCGGCGGAACGCTGGAAGTGGTTGGGACGGTAGTGGCCGAGGCACTTGCCTGGCTGCGAATCAGAGCTGCTTCGGAGTTCCAAGTCCGAATGAATCCATTCATCTCTTTGTCGTCACTTGTCCAGGCATTCAGGTTGGACGCAGAGAGATCCGTAGCGGCAATGACCCCAGCCGTAGCGTAGATCTGAGTGGCCGTCACCATGGTTTGCCAGTCGAACTGAAGCGTGCTGTCGGGGGCGCTTGGAATCTTCAATGCGTTGCCCACGTCATCTCCTAGCTGCGTGCAAGCTGCCTCCACGCGTGAAGAGTAGGTGGAGCTATCACCAACGTCAGTCGGAATCGCATTTTGGTCCACGTTCATCTTCTGATTCCAGAGCTCCGCCTCGCTGTTGAGCCAAATAAAGGCCGCGCTGTGGTGAGAGCTTCCTGCCGTCGTGGTGCTGGATTCGAGTTTCGTGGCCGATGATGCCGTAGCACGGTGACTGAGCTGGAACTTGAGCAAGCAGCCAGGCCAGCGACGGTTAGCGCCATTAGTAGGACTGCCTGTCTCCGCCCCACACCGTCTCCGTCCGTTGGCTAGCTGGACAGATGCTAGATATCTGCTGTCGACGCATCAAGTGCAGATGACGTCGAATCGGGATTGTGGAGCGGACCCGCCGTGGGATTGTTCAGGCTCGGGAGCTGGGCATGAGAGTACGGCACCTTCGCCTAGAGTTAGCTCTAAGCCAAGAGGACCTCGGAGATGCTTCCGGTCTCCACCGGACATATATCGGCCATCTGAGCACGGCGAAGTGAACCCATCGCTTCTCAATATCTTGAAAGTGTCCGCTGCCCTTGGAGTTGACGTAGCGTCCTGGTCAAGAGCCTCGCTGCTCAATCGGAGACCCACGATTGGCCTAGCGTCGAACAACGGAGTGAGCGACGGGGAGTGAATTCAGAACACCCCCCTTACACGCGCAAGTGCTTCGACATGAGCGTGTGAGTCAACTACTGACCTGCGGCCCTCGCTAGCCATCTCTATGCCTTAGGCCAGGAATGCCGAGCTCTATGACCTAGATGAGTTTCCCCTGATCTGTAGTTTTCGCATACTTAGCGGCAGATGCATTGAACAGTAAGCCTGTGACCAGGTAGTTCTTCTTATTCAAAAACAGAGAGTAGGCATTCCCCTATTGGAACCATTTAAGACTAGTGGTAATGGTTGATCACCCGCACTTCCCGCACGCCCTCGTCGTCGCTACAGCCATCAAAATACCTTTCTAGTACATTGGTCCACCCCAACACGTCTGAAGCCTTCTAGGAGCCCTCTAGCGAGTCTAGAGGCGCCTCCTAGAGCAGGCGCTGACCGCTATGAGCCCGACTTAGAAGTCAGAGGCAAAGGCGAATACCTAGAGTGCAGACTTCTTAGGCTGTGACAACGAGTTTGGTGTACCTTCACCCGACTGATCTAGGGCAGTTGCTACTTCCGGCGGGAGTTTGATGGCCCAGCCGGTGCAGATGTGAGCAACTTCAAGAATGGCACCGAGAGGGAGCCGATGAGTGCTTGTGGACATTTCATATTGGTCGTCATCGATGGCGTTCTTTTAGCTCGCTGTGAAGTTTGTCAGAAGCTTGATAGACGTACGGCACGGTAATCACCAGCTGGTCTCCATTGATCCAAAGCCTCGTTCGTGTGGAGATCTTGTCATTCATTTCACGCGCCTGCTCTCCCTGAACGAGTAATTCTGAGGACTCTGAATCTACGACACCGTCAGCCGAACTACTGTGGTCTCTGGCACTTGGTACCGATAAAGCTTCTATATCAGGCGAACTGCTGGTTCGGTCAGAGGGTGTAACCCCCTCTTCCCTCTCAGCAGCCTTTAGGACAAAGGAGTACGTCGGTTTCTGACACGGTGGTGACTCGAACCGCGTCAACCCCGGCGACTCTGGAGTTGGCGGTTTACGCGCTGTATGCGTTCGATTCTTGACACGCAGTCCTCAGCGTCTTCCTGCTCCCGTTCCCACCCGTCGCGGTGGGATCGGCATACGTCGTTGTCGGCCAAACACCTGTTAAGACACTTGTGAGCCACGCCCGCCCTTGGTATGAGCAACGCACTGTGGACGATTTCCCCTCACAGGTTTGCCATCGGCATCAAGAATCGGAGCATCAAGCTTGCGTCTGTACTTTGTAGTCGGCTCAGTGGCAGCAATCGTGTCGGTGTCCCACTGCTGCGGAGTGGGAGTATTCCATTGAGATGTGTCACGATTGGATTCCAGATGCACCGGCAGTGCCACATCCCACCACGGCTTTCCCTTGTGACTCGGATAAATCCTTGGATGTGTAGAGACTTGCAAGCTCTGCGAATTCGAGGCAGGGTGAAATTCGGCAGAAGTTCACCCATTCCCCTGGTGGAAATGACGGAGTAGTGGCCCTTCGTTCGTGCGTCGATGATGCAGTAGATAGAACTCATCTGGCGACAACATTCCCATCACCTTCACGGTGGAGCGAGCATGGTCGTACGCAAACCCGTCAGGAAGATTCCTGCGTTCCTGGCTCTGCGGAGTCGATCAAATTTCACGTCTGATGTCTTCGTGCGGTGCGAGCACGAGTTCTCCCTTATTCGTAGGTGGATTATTCGTTCAAAATCTCAGCTCTTCTCATTTGCCGAGCACCTTGAAGTAGACGCGCAGTGTTCTTAGCTCCAACATCACGCTCCACATGAACAATGGCCCAACGATTGAGCGATTTATTTATTCCCGAAGTCAGATCAGATCTGAGCGATTGACTTAGAGCTTCGACATCGTCCCGTTCGCAAAGTTCGTGACCCAGAATGTCGTCCCCGTCGAACGCGACTCCCGCAGGTTCGTCCAATCCGCTCACGGTCTTGACGACAGCTCCGGTGGCGGCTGAGAGGACGGTTACGGTATTGGCAGACTCATTGGAAATCCAGAGATTGTGTCCGTCGAATGCCATCTTCGTTGGGGTGGGACCGGCTGGGAAGGTGCCCACGGTGCTTCCATTACTCGCCGAGAGTTCCGTCACGGTGTTGTCGCTCTTGTTACTCACCCAAATATGAAATCCATCGAACGCGATCCCAGCGGGCGAGTGTCCAACGGAGTAGGTGCCTAGGGTTGCTCCGCTCGATCCGCTCAGCTCCAGTCACTGAGTTGCCAAGGGAGTTATCGACCCACAGATTCGTACCATCGGAGACAATGTGCAAAGGCGAGCTCCCGACTGGGAATGTTCCCACTGTTGCCCCTGTCGTGGGCAGCAGCTCAGTGGCGTTGTTGCTGCTCTGATTGACCACCCATATGTGTGTTCCGTCAAAAGCGACACCATCGGGACTGGTGCCGACCGGATAGGTTCCCAGAACGGTCCCGGTCGATGCTTGAATCTTGCCATTGAGTTTGAGTAGTACAGAGCGACCCAGATGTTCGCGCCGTCGTATGCCATCTCCTCTGGCTGACCGCCTGTTGGATACGAAGCGAGGACTGCACCCGTAGCGGGATCAACTTCGACGATGTCTCCGGTGCCCTGACTGGCTGTCCAGATGTGCTCGCCATCGAAGAGGATTCCTGATGTGAAGCTGCCGACATTCACTGTGTTGCCAGCTTCGTTTGCCTCGTACCAGTGCAGCGCTGCAATCTGCTGGAAGTTCAGCGATCCACCTGGCGGGCCCTCAGGGCCAGTCGCACCTCGCGGTCCAGTCGCCCCTTGTAAGCCGTTGCCACCCTGTGATCCTTTCGGTCCCTGCGGCCCTGCCGGTCCCTGCGGTCCCACGGAGTTCCAAGAGATCACAGCGGACCCTCTCGTCGCGCACCTTGGAGACGCAGTCCCTACCTGCGAGAGTGACCCGTCATGCAGACACCCGAAGTAGGTGACGCTGGGGGGTGAGCCTCCACCAACTAATGCCACCGCGATACCCGTGGTAAGAGCCACGGTTAGCACTGCTGCCACGATCGAGACCCAAAGTCTTTTAGGCTACGCCCATCTCCGCCTCTCTTGGCCCGCCCTCCCGAAGGGCTGCCACCCCGAACCGTAGATCCTCGACAGAAGCGATGCATTTGGTGTGTAGATGTTGCTCAGATTTTTGTCGTCTGACGTCTTGCAAGAGCGGAGAATAGGTGCCCTTTGATCGTGACCAAGTGTCCATCGCGCCGGTACCGACCCAGGCCAGCTGACTTTCCCGGCGAGCTACCTACCAAATTCACTTCTGGTAGGGGCCAGGTTCACCGTTACCCGTCGCAGCGGCCACGACAGTCCGCTGGAGAGGAGGGCGGCCCTCACCCGGTCGCGTGACTCCCTGACGGCGGCGTCGGGCAACCCGACCACCGTGAAGCCGGGCAGGCCGTTCGACACGTGGACCTCGACGGATACGTGCTTGCCCTCGACGCCGACGAGAACAGCAGAGGGAATGGAGGCGATCACAGCGCCCTCCGTTCGTTCGGTGCGGCAGGCGGTCGACCCCTGGGCCCATCGGTGCCACGGTTGGAAGGAAAGGAGGGCCGCTCAGATGTTGGTGCCGGAGGCCACTCGAAGGCACCGTCGGGAACCTACGCCACTGCTGTCACACCCTCTGCCCGTCTCCGGCCCAATCGTCACCGGTGGACGCCCGGGAGGCGCGCCCGGGAGGCGACCGTCGGTGGCGGCCTCGGGGACGGTCAGCGACCTTCGAACACGGGGTCGCGCTTCTGGAGGAAGGCCGCCATGGCCTCGGCCGTGTCGGAGGTGGCGAAGTTGACGGCCTGCGAGCGCGTCTCCTCCTCCAGGGCCTGGTCCATCGAGAGATCGAAGGAGTTGTTCAGCATGGTCTTCGTCAACGACAGCGCCAGCGGGGGTCCCGCCGCCAGCCGAGTGGCCCAGCTGTCGACGAAGGCGTCGAGTTCGTCGGCCGGAACAACCCGGTTGACCAGGCCGAACTCGGCCGCCTGGCGGGCGTCGATGATGTCGGCGAAGTACGCCAGCTCCTTGGCCCGGTGGAGCCCGATGAACCTGGGCAGGAGCCACGACGCACCACAGTCGACCGAGAGGCCACGCTTGGAGAAGATCTGCGAGAAGCGGGCAGTGTCGGAGGCGACCACCAGGTCACATCCGAGCGCCATGCTCATCCCGGCTCCGGCGGCCACGCCCCCGACCTTGGCAATGGTGGGCTTGGGCAGGCGGTGCAGCCTGAGCGCCACGTCTCCGAGAGCCCGCATCTGGACGAGGAACGGATCCCCCGGGCGGCCGGCCACGTTGGAGGCGTCTCCCAGGTCGGCACCCGAGCAGAACGCGTCCCCGGCCCCTGTCAGCACCATCACCCGGTCATGACGGTCGGCGGCGACGTCCTCGAAGGTGTCCAGCAGCTCCCGCCACATGGTGCCGTTGGCGGCGTTCTTGCGCTTCGGTCGGTTCATCGTGACCGTCACGACTCCGTCCTTCCGCTCCACGATCAGGGTCTCGAGCTCGCTGGCCATTCCCGCAGCCTACGAGATATCCGATCCGGCGGATCCTCTCCGGGCACGGGAACAGCGGCACTCGGAGCTGCCTCAGAAGGCGTCTTCGATGACCTCGACCCGTCCGGCGGTGATGGACACCACGTCGAACCGGACCTCGACGCGGGCCCGACCCACGGCCGGGGTCAGTTCGGAGAGCCACCGGGCGGCGAGGCGTCGGATCCGGCGCTGCTTGGCCGGAAGCACCGACTCGGCCCCCGTGCCGAACCGGTCACTGGAGCGGGTCTTCACCTCGCAGAAGGCCACCGTGGCGGCGCGGCGGGCGATGAGATCGACTTCGCCCTCCCGGCGGCGCCAGTTCCGCTCGAGGATCTCGTATCCCTGTTCCTCGTACCACCGGGCGGCCTCGGCCTCACCCGCGGATCCGAGGGCGTGACGCCGGTCCGGGGAGGGGTCGCCGGTGTCACGAGGGCGCCCGGCTGCGCCCGCGGTCACAGGTCCTTCTCAGGGAGCCGCTCGATATTGACGTCCCGGAAGGTGAGGATCCGGACCGAGGGGACGAAGCGGGCCGGTCGGTACATGTCCCACACCCAGGCGTCGGCGAGATTCACCTCCACGCAGGCCGGCGCGCTGTCCGAGCGCACGGTCACGTCGACGGTGTTGGCCAGATAGAAGCGGCGCTCGGTCTCGACGACATAGGAGAAGAGGGGAAGGACGGCCCGGTACTCCTGTACCAGCGCCAGCTCGATCTCGGATTCGTATCGCTCGAGATCCTCTTCACTCACCGCAGTACCTCATCCGGGGCGTCGTTCGACGGAGAGCCGACCACAGCCACCGGCCACCGACTCAGGGCCGGGCAGTCCGCCGCTCCTTGATCTTGGCGGCCTTGCCGTGACGGTCGCGGAGGTAGTAGAGCTTCGCCCGCCGGACATCCCCGAGGGACACCACCTCGGTCATGGCGATGACCGGGGAGTGCACCGGAAACGTCCGCTCCACCCCGACGCCGAAGCTCACCTTGCGGACCGTGAAGGTCTCGCGGACCCCGGTCCCCTGCCGGCGCACGACCGCCCCCTGAAACACCTGCACGCGCTCTCGGGTCCCCTCGACCACCCGGACGTGGACCTTTACCGTGTCCCCCGGTCGAAACTCGGGAATGTCCTCCCGAAGGCTGTCTCGGTCGATGATGTCGGTCGGGTTCATGGGGCGCGTCTCTCCACGGATCGTTCGAACTCTCCCCCATCGGTCACCCGACCGCCAGGGCCCGCTGATGGTCTCTCTGACCAGGGAGGACTGGTTGGTGCGGGCCTTCGATGTGATCACCGGACGGGCCGGTGCCGACGAGGCTCACCAATCGTAGCCGTGATCGCGCAGCACCTGCACCTCACCGTGCTCCACCAGCAGACGGACCTCCTCGTCGGACAGCCCTCCCCGGGCCTCGATCAGGTCCGGACGGCGACGGAGCGTGCGGACCAGGGCCTGGACCCGCCGCCACCGCTCCACCCGCCCGTGGTCCCCGGACCGGAGCACCTCGGGCACGGACCAGCCCCGGAACTCGGCGGGACGAGTGTACTGCGGGTACTCGAGCAGCCCGGCCGAGAAACTCTCGTCGGCGGCCGATTCGTCGTTGCCCAGTACGCCGGGCCGCAGCCGGGCCACCGCTTCCACCACCACCAGGGCGGCCAGCTCCCCTCCGGCCAGCACGAAGTCCCCGACCGAGAGCTCGTCGTCGACCAGATGGTCGGCCACCCGCTGGTCGATCCCCTCGTAGCGCCCGCACAGGAGCGAGAACCCGTGGTCTCCCCGGCCCAGCTCGTGGGCCACCCGTTGGTCGAAGCGCCGTCCCGACGGTGTCAGCAGGACGAGGGGCCGGGGCAGACCGTCGGGAGAGGCGGCCACCTGGTCCACCGAGCCGAACACCGGCTCCGGCCCCAGCACCATCCCGGCGCCGCCGCCGAAAGGAGCATCGTCCACCGAGTGATGGGGATCCTGGGCGGCCTGGCGGATGTCGTGGGTGCGGAGGTCGAGCCGGCCGGCGCTCCGGGCCCGCCCGAGGATCGAAGCATCGGCGTAGTGATCGATCACCTCGGGGAAGAGGGTGAAGACGTCGATCCGGAGGGGGCGCACGGTGTCGGAGCGGATCAGGGCAGATCGAGGAGGCCGTCGGGCACATCGACGGTCACCCGCACCCCTGGCTCCGAGGAGAGGACGAAGCGAAGCGGGATCAGGGCTCCGCCGGTCAGGACCAACAGGTCGCTGGCCGGATTGGCCTCCACCCCTTCCACCGTCCCGAGCACCGATCCACCGGCGTCTTCGACCTGCGCCCCGATGAGGTCGTGGATCCACAGCGCGTCGGGATCGTCGAGCGGCGGTGCGTACAGCACGAGGTCACGGAGCCGCTCGGCGCCGTCGATGCCGACCACGCCGTCGAAGGTGACGATGAACCGACCCTGATGCGGTGAGGACCGCACCACCCGGAGCTCCCGGCCGTCGGCCGCGGTCAGGACCGAGCCGGCGGCCACCCGCTCGTCCCGGTTGGTCGACAGCGACACGATCACGTCCCCGCGCAGCCCGTGCGGCTTCACGATCCGCCCGACTTCCAGCAGGGCCGAGTGGGGGTCGTCCTGTCCACCGGCGGGTCCGGAAGGTCCGTCGCCGCCGTCACCCGGCACGGGGCCGGGGGCCTGGGCGGGTCCACCGGTCACGGTGGGGCTCAGTCGTCGACGATGTCGACGCTGGTCTGCACGCCGTCCCGCGCTCCGGCCGCAGCCACCACTGTGCGGATGGCCTGGGCCACCCGGCCCCGGCGGCCGATGACGCGGCCCATGTCGTCCGGAGCGACATGGATTCGGAACCGGACCGAGTCCCCCCGCTCATCGGTGTTGATGACCACCGCTTCGGGCTCGGAGGTGATGGAGCCGACCAGATAGGTCACCACCGCCAGCGGTGTCCCGCCCGAGACCCGGTTGCCGACGTCGTCGTCCTCATGGGCCTCGTCGTCGTCGATCACGTTCACGTCGTCATCGGAGTCCACGGCCAGTTCGTCGGTCACCTGGCCGCCTTGGCCGTGGCGAACTCGTCCAGCGCGCCCGACTTCTTCAGGAGCTTCTCCACCCGCTCGGTCGGGGTAGCTCCCTGGGACAACCACTTGACGGCCTTGGCGTTGTCGATCTCGATGACCGCGTCCGGTTCGGCCAACGACTTTCCGCGGGGCGCATACGTACCCACGATCTCGATGAACCGCCCGTTGCGCGGCGAACGGCTGTCCGCCGCCACCAGCCGGTAGGTCGGCTGCTTCTTCTTCCCGATCCGCACGAGGCGGAGCTTTACTGCCACGGTGAACTCCTCTGCATTCTGTCGATAGCGCCCGATAGTCTCCCACCAAAGACGGGGCCTTCGTGCATCCGTCCCCGGCCCCGGCGCCGGGGGCCCAACCGTACGCCCGGGACACGCCCGGTCAGCGGGCTTTCGGGGTGACCCGTCCGCCCCCCTTGCCCTTCCGTCCGCCCTTGCCCTTGCCCTTGGACGAGCCCCGGGAGCCGCCACCGGCACGGGCGCCCGTGGCAGCCATCGAACCCGGTCCGAAGGCGCCCTGATCCCCGCCCAGGGCGGGCATCCCGGCCAGGTCCCCACCGGGTCCACCCATGCTCGCCATCTCGGCCATGGCCTGGGGCGACATCTTCGGGCCACCACGGCCGAACATGCCGGCGAGGGCACCGCCCATACCGCCCTTGCCGAACCCCTTCATCATCTTCTGCATCTCCTTGAACTGCTTGAGGAGGGCGTTGACGTCCGAGGTGGCCGTGCCGCTGCCGTTGGCGATCCGCACCCGACGGGCCCCGTCGATGATGGCCGGGTCCTGCCGCTCAGCCGGCGTCATCGACTGGATGATCGCCTCGATCTGGCCGATCTGGCGGTCGTCGATGGCTGACGAGGCTTGCTTGAGGTCCTTAGGGACGCCGGGCAGGAGGGAGAGCATTCCCGATACCGAGCCCATCTTCTTGACCTGCTGCAGTTGCTCGAGGAAGTCCTCGAGGGAGAAGCGGCCCTCGATCATGGCCGCGGCGCCCTTGGTGGTGACCTCTTGGTCCATGGTGCGCTCGGCCTGCTCGATGAGGCTCAGCACGTCGCCCATCCCGAGGATGCGATCGGCCATCCGGTCGGGGTGGAACTGGTCGAAGTCGTCGAGCTTCTCGCCGGTGGAGGCGAAGGCGATGGGCCGGCCCACCACCTCTTTGACCGAGAGCGCCGCACCCCCACGGGCGTCGCCGTCCAGCTTGGTCAGGATCACGCCGTCGAGGGAGAGGGCGTCGTGGAAGGCCGACGCCGTGGACACGGCATCCTGGCCGGTCATGGCGTCGATGACGAGGAAGGTGTAGTGAGGGTCGACCGCCCCGGCGATATGCCGGATCTCGTCCATCAGGTCCTCGTCGACAGTCAGGCGGCCGGCCGTGTCGACGATGAGGACGTCCCGTCCCAGCCGCTTGGCCTCCTCGAGCCCGGCCGCCGCCACCGACACCGGGTCGGTCTGCTCGCTGAACACGCTGATGCCGGCCTGGACGCCGAGGACCCGGAGCTGCTCCACGGCCGCCGGCCGTTGGAGGTCGGCCCCCACCAGCAGCGGGTTGCGTCCCTGCTGCTTGAACCACCTGGCCAACTTGGCCGAGGCGGTGGTCTTGCCCGATCCCTGCAGCCCGGCCAGAAGGATCACGGTGGGCGGTCGGCCCGCATAGGTGAGCTTGAGCGTCTCGCCACCGAGGATGGCGACCAACTCCTCGTTGACGATCTTGATGACCTGTTGGCCCGGGCTCAGCGACTGCGAGAGCTCGAGGCCCACGCACCGGGCCCGTACGGCGTCGGTGAACCCGCGGACCACCCCGATCTCGACGTCGGCCTCGAGCAGAGCGGTCCGGATCTCCCGGAGGACCTCGTCGACATCGGCGTCGGTCAGCCGACCCCGGTTGCGGAGACGGCTGAGGATCCCCTCGAATCGGTCGGACAGGCTCTCGAACATGGGTGGCTCAGGCTACAGGACGGGAGCCGGAACCGTGTTGCGCCGGATGCACCCCGGACCGCCGTCCCAGAGGAACCGGATCAGCGGGATGGTCTCATGGCCAACCCTCAGAACAGGGCGTCGATGAAGGCCGCGGGATCGAAGTCCACCAGGTCGTGGACACCTTCCCCCAGGCCGACCAACTTCACGGGCAGGCCCAGCTCCCGCTGGATGGCCACCACGATCCCGCCTTTCGCCGTCCCGTCGAGCTTGGTCAGGACCACCCCCGACACCTCGACGGCCTCGAGGAACACCTTGGCCTGGGCCAGACCGTTCTGGCCGGTGGTGGCGTCGAGCACCAACAGCACCTCGACGACCCTTCCGGGCGGTCGGTCGGCCACCCTTCGGATCTTCTTCAGCTCCTCGATCAGGTTGACCTTGTTGTGCAGGCGGCCGGCCGTGTCGACCAGGACTACCTCGTGCCCCCGGGACGCCGCCCGCTGCACGGCGTCGAACACCACGGAGCTGGGATCGCCGCCCTCGGATCCCCGCACGATGTCGGCGTCGGCCCGCGAGGCCCAGAGGGCGAGCTGCTCGCCGGCCGCGGCCCGAAAGGTGTCCGCCGCGGCCAGCAGCACCCTGGTGCCGGTAGCCGTCACCCGATTGGCGACCTTGCCCACCGTGGTGGTCTTGCCCACCCCGTTGACCCCCACGAACAGCCAGACGTCGACCGGGCGGCCGTCGTCGGCATCATCGTCGTCGGCGTCGACGTCGGGCGGGCCGTCGGGGGCCCCAGGCACGGCCAGCGTGGCGTCGGTGGACGAGAGCATGGCGACCAGATCTCCCTTGAGGGCCTCGACGAGGGCCTCGGCCCCGCTGATCTCGCCGGCCTTCACCCGGCTCTTCAGGTCGGCCAGGAGAGCGTCGGTGGCCCCGACGCCGACATCGGCCCGGATGAGCGCCTCCTCCAGATCGTCCCACGACGAGGCCTCGATCTTGCCTTTCGAGCGAACCGAGCCCAGATAGCCGGAGAGCAGGCCCCTGGCCTTGCCCAGGCGACCCCGGTAGGTCGCCGGCTCGGGTTCGGACGGGCGCTCCTCCGGCTCGGTCGGGGTCGGGGGCGGCTCCTCGACGAGCGTGTCGGCGGCGCGCACGGTGGCCGCACTGCGCTCCAGTTCGATGTCGGTGGGAGCGTCACTGGCCACCTCGCCGGCGGGGACACGGTCCTTCGACCCCCGTCCCCGCAACCGGGTCCCGACGACGACCCCGACTCCGACCAGCAGCACCGGCACGGCGATGGCCACGGCGATGACGGCGTCGGATGATCCGGACGC
Organism: uncultured Acidimicrobiaceae bacterium; assembly: GCA_963700235.1. GTDB lineage: Bacteria > Actinomycetota > Acidimicrobiia > Acidimicrobiales > RAAP-2 > Bog-756. Next base: position 735,542 of record CAVOWT010000003.1, on the reverse strand, counting down.
CACCAGAGTGGCGATGGTCACGGGTCGGTGCCGCCCACCGGCTCCACTCGGGACACCCGCGGTGGCCGGAGCCACGCCCCCGACTGCGGCTCCGAGGTAGCCGTCTCGATGTCGGAGAGGTCGACCGCCTCCCGGTCCCGGGGTAGTTGGTCGGCCAGCTCCTCGGTAGCCGGCTCTTCGGTGGCCGGCTCTTCGGCGACCGGCTCTTCGGTGGCCGGCTCTTCGGTCCGGCGGCCGGCTCTTCGGCGACCAGCTCATCGGTGGCCCGTCCCGGATCGCCGATCTCGCCGTCGCTCCCGCCGCCCCCGCCGCGGGCGACCTTCTGGCTCACCACCTTGGAAGAGCCCCCGGGGGCCATGGTCACGCCGTACAGAGCATCGGCGGCCTCCATGGTCCGCTTCTGGTGGCTCACGATGATGAGCTGGGCCTCACCGCGGAACTCGTGGACCAATCCGAGGAACCGCTGGAGGTTCACGTCGTCGAGTGCCGCCTCCACCTCGTCCATCAGGTAGAAGGGAGACGGCCGGCTGCGGAACACGGCGAACAGGAAGGCCAGGGCCACGAGCGAGCGTTCCCCGCCCGACAGCAGGGAGAGGCGCCGGACATTGCGGCCGGCCGGCCGGACCTCCACTTCGACACCGGTGTCGAGCAGATCCTCGGGGTCGGTGAGCGACAGGCGTCCGGTACCACCGGGGAAGAGCGAGCCGACCAGGGTCGAGAAGTGTTCGTTGACGTCGGCGAAGGCGGCGTCGAAGACGTGCATGATCTCCTCGTCGAGGGTCCGGATGACGTGGTGGAGCTCGCGTCGGGCGTTGCGTACGTCCTCGACCTGTGCCTCGAGGAACTGGTGCCGCTCGCTGAGCTCGGAGAGCTCTTCCAGGGCCAGGGGATTGACCGGTCCGAGTGCAGCCAGCTCCGCTTCCAGCTCGACGATCCGGGACCCCGGGTCGGAGTCGTCGGCCAGCTCCGGTGCCGGGGCGGCCAGGGCCTCGTCGGGCCGGCATCCCAGATCGTGGCGGAGGGACTCCACCACCGTCTCGTGCCGGATGGTGGCCTCGACCACGTCGAGCTCGATCTTCTGCAGGCGGGCCCGGGCCGCGGCCAGCTCGTGCTCGCTGGCCGCCCGCTCACGACGGAGCTCCTCCAGACGGGCACCGCCGGCCTTGACCGCCTCAAGCTGGAGCCGGTACCGCTCCCGGAGCCCGGCCAGCGCCGCGTCCAGGCGCTCCCCGGCCGAGGCCACGACCTCGAGCAGACGGGCCACCGCCGTGGCGTCGGCCTCCAGCCCGGTCCGACGCTCAGCGGCCTGCCGGCGCTCGTCGGCATGTCCAGTGAGACGCCGCTCGACCTCTTGGAGCCGTTCGGCCAACACCCGCCGGCGTTCGACCAGGCCGGCCGAGCGGGCCTCCCAATCGCTGCGGAGCAGCGCAGCCTCGGCGATCCGCTCGTCGATGGCCTGCCGCTCCTGTCGGGCCGCCGCCACCCGCTCCCCGGCCCGGGCCCGGGCTTCCTCCAAGGCCGGCATCTCCTCGCGCAGACGGGCCACGCGGGCCAGGTCCCGGGCGATCCGATCCTCGAGCTCGGCGTGATCCCGGCGCACCTCCTCGAGCTCGGCCGCCAGCACCACCAGGTCACTGGCCACCCGTTGGTGCGCGGCCCGAGCCGTCTGATGGGCCACCTCGTTCCGGTCGTCGGACCTCACGGCATCGGCCGCGGCCACCCGGGTCGACTCGACCTCGCCCTGAGCCAGGCCGCGCTCCTCGGCGGCCTCACCGGCCTGCACCGCGGCCACGTCGGCCCGGGCCCGGGCCTCCTCCACCAGGACCGCGGTCACCACCCCGCCGGCAGCACGCACCCGCCAGCCTGTGGGCGAGAACCGGTCACCGTCGCGGGTGACGACGACGAGGTCGGGACGGGTCAGGGCCACGTCGATGGCCTCCGACCACCCGCCCCGGGTGCAGCAAGAGCCGGCCAGCAGGGTGTCCAACACGGCGTCGAGGCCCGATACCGGGTGGCCCTGCCCCCGGGACCGCACATGGCCGCGAATCGACTCGGTCCCCGGCGGAAGCGGTTGGACCCGCGACGCGGCCTCCACCCCGGCCCGCGCCCCTGCACCCTCGGTGAGGGCCAGCACGGCGCCGGTGGCCCCACCCTGACGCAGCCTCGACAGGGCCGTCCGGGCCGGCTGGCTCCCCGACACCACCACCGCGGCCACCGATGCCCCGATGGCGGCCTCGAATGCGGCCTCCCATCCGGCATCCACCTCCACCACGTCGAGCAGGGTGCCGACCACGCCGTCGATGCCGGCCAGCAGCTCGGCGCCGGCCGCTCCCCGGGCTTCGTCCAGCGTCCGTTCCAGGGCGTCGGCCCGGGCCGTCGATCGGGCCTGCTCCTGCTCGGCCTGGCGTAGGGACTCCTGGGCGGCCTCGAGCCGCCGCAGGGCCCGTCCGTGCGCAGCCTCGGTCTCAGCCACGACGGCCTGCAGATGATGACGGGCCTGCTCCGTCTCGGCCAGTCGCTCGTTCAGCTCGTGGTCCTCGCCCTCGAGCAGCCCGGCCCGCCGTTCCGTCGAGGCCAGACGGGCCGTGAGCTGGGCCAGCGTCCGGCGGTCGCGCTCGAGGGCGTGCTCGAGCGAACCCAGCTGCCCTTCGGCCACGGTGACGGCCTCCTCGGCGCCACGGAGCTCGGCCCCGTCCCCCCACGAGGCCAGATGGGCCTGGAGCTCGGCGGTGACGGCGGCCTCGGCCTCGGCGATCACCTCGCGCTCCGGGATGAGGGTGACCCCCTCGGCATCGGTGGCCTCCAGCTCCTCGGCCAGACGGGCGCCTTCCGCCTCGAGGGTGGAGACCACGTCGGCGTCGGCGGCGGCGTCGAGGGACTGGGCCAGCGACCGTTGCCGCTCACGGAGGACACCGGTGAGGCCGCGGGCCCGCTCCACCATGCCCTCGGTCCGTCCGAGGGCGGAGGCCAGATCGGACTCGCGCTGTGCGGACATCTCGTCGGAGGTGCGCTCGGTCTCGGCGTCCAACCGGCTGAGGGCGTCCCCGAGGGCGGACTCGGTGGCCGTCAGCTCGGCCTGGGACGTCGTACCGGCTTCACGCCGGGCGTCGAGGGCCCGAAGCTCCGTGCCGGCCACGTAGAGCCGCACGGCCCGCAACTCCTCGGACAGGCCGGCGTAGGACCGAGCCGCGGCGGCCTGGCGCTCGAGGGGTCGGATCTGGCGCTTGACCTCGCGGACCAGATCGAAGAGCCGCTCGAGGTTCTCCTCGGTCGACGCCAGCCGTCGCTCCGAGCGCTCGCGGCGACGCCGGTACTTGAGCACGCCCGCCGCCTCCTCGATCACGGCACGCCGGTCCTCGGACCGGGCCTCCAAGATGGCGTCGAGGTGCCCCTGGCTGATGATCACGTGCTGCTGGCGACCCACGCCGGTGTCGGAGAGGAGCTCTTGGATGTCGAGGAGCCGGCAGGCGGTCCCGTTGATCGAGTACTCGCTGTCACCGGATCGGAACAGCGTCCGGGTGATGGTGATCTCGGCCAGGTCGGTGGCCAGCTTGCCGGCGCTGTTGTCGATGGTCAGCGTGACCTCGGCCCGTCCGAGGGCCGGCCGGCTGGCCGTGCCCATGAAGATGACGTCCTCCATCTTCGCCGACCGCAGGGTGCGGGGGCCCTGGGCCCCGAGCACCCAGGCCACGGCGTCCACCACGTTGGACTTGCCGCTCCCGTTGGGACCGACCACGACGGTGATCCCGGGCTCGAATTCGAGCACCGCCGGGTCAGCGAAGGACTTGAAACCTCTGAGGGAAAGTGACTTCAGGAACACCGCGCGCTCACCCTATCGGTCGCCGCCACCCCCTGTGGGAGACCCCGGCCCGCACGGGAGCCGGTGTCGGCCCCGACACTGGAGGCGCACACGACCCGCGCCCACGACCCGGCACCACCCGGGGCGCGGACTCACACCTGGCAGTGATCGCAGAAGTAGGTGGAACGGCCGCCCGACTTGACCTTCACGATGGTGGCCCGACAGCGCCGGCAGGCCTGACCCTCGCGGTCGTAGGCCTGGTGCTGATCCTGGTAGTCGCCGACCTCGCCGAACAGGTCTCGATACTGCTCGTCGGCCAGCGTCGATCCGCGTCGCTTCACCGCCTCGGCCAGTGTCTCGACCATGGAGCGGTAGAGACGGCGCACCTCCTGGGAGGACAACGAGTCGGATAGGCGGTCGTAGCGGAGGCCGGCGGCGAAGAGGATCTCGTCGGCGTACATGTTGCCGATGCCGGCCACGAACTCCTGGTCCATCAGGAGCGCCTTCAGCCCGCTCTTGTGCGATGCCAGCAGCACCCAGAACTTCTCCCAGCTCATCACGTCCTCGAGGGGGTCGAACCCGAGGTGGGCGAGCTCGGGCAGCGGACGCTCCCCTTCGGCCGGGGCGGCCGATACGAAGAGCTCGCCGAAGGTCCGCGGGTCGACGAACCGCAGCTGGCCGCCCTGGGTGAAGGTGATCACGACGTGGGTGTGGGGGGCCTTGGGCTGCTTGGCGCTCTTGGCCCGTTGGAGCTGGCCGCTCATCCCGAGGTGCACCACCAGCGTCTGGCCGTCCTCCAGTCCCAAGAGGAGGTACTTTCCGGCCCGGTTGATGGACTTGATGGTGTGGCCCTCCAGCTGGGCGCGGAACTGCTTGGCGCTCGGATGGCGCCGTACCGTGCGGCCGTTCCTCACCTCGACCGACTTGATCTTCCGGCCCACGACCTCGTTCTGCAGGTCGCGCCGGATGGTCTCAACTTCGGGAAGCTCAGGCACTCCCTCCGCCTCTCTCAACCTCCAACGATCCGCAGGCGACCTGAGCGGCCATCTGCTCGGCGTCCTTTTTGGACCGCCCCTCCCCCATGCCGAGGCTCTGGCCAGCAACGTACACCGTGGCCAGGTACCTGCGGGCGTGATCGGGCCCCGACCCCTCGACCTCGTAACGGGGTACGCCCTGGCCCAACCGCACGGCCAGCTCCTGCAGTCGGCTCTTGTGATCCGACTCGCCCGGCTCCCCCACGGCCAGGGAGATTCGGCCCTTGAGCAGGGAGAGGATGAGCCGCTCGGCCTCGATCAGGCCCCCATCGAGGTAGACGGCACCGAAGATGGCCTCGGTGGCGTCGGCCAGGATCGACTCCTTGGCCCTCCCTCCGGAGAGATCCTCGCCACGGCCCAGCCGGAGGTGCTCGGCCACGCCCAGCTCCAGGGCCAGCTCGGCCAGAGCCCGGGTGTTCACCACCGCGGCCCGGACCTTGGACATGGCCCCGTCGGCCAGCAGTGGATAGTTCCGATAGGTGTACTCGGCGACGATCAGGCCCAGCACGGCGTCACCCAGGTACTCGAGCCGTTCGTTCGAGGTCCGGCCCGGCTGCTCTGCACACCACGACCGGTGGGCCATGGCCCGGTCCAGCAGGCTCGGGTCGTCGAACCGGTAGCCGATCCGCTCCTCCGACCAGTCCTCCCCCCTCGGACGATGCTCCGACCAGTCTTCCCCCCGGGGCGCTCCCGAGCCTGTGCTGGGCGCCATCGGGCGCCTCAGGCCCCCCCGAGTTTGGCGTAGACGTAGTCCACGGCGTCCCGCACGGTGCGGAGCTCCTCGAGGTCCTCATCGTCGATCCGGAAGCCCACCGAGCGCTCTCCCAGCTCTTCCTCCAGCCCCTCCACCAGCTCGATCAGGGCCAGTGAGTCGGCATCCAGGTCCTCGGCGAACGACGAGGACTCGTTGATGACCGTCGGCTCGATCTCCAAGATGTCGGCGAGTAGGTCACGGATGAGCTCCAGTACCTGGTTACGGTCGAGCGGACCCTCTTCTACGTGGGTCTCTGCGGGCACGGCTTCTCCTGTGGGTAGTGGTCCTCTTCGCTGGCCATACCGTCAGGGATGACCTGACGGCACCGACAGCCGCGGACCGGTCCCTTCCGGGGGCCCGCGGGTGATCAGCTCCGAGCCGGGGACCGCTCCCCCACGCCGTACCGCCTGCCCGGGGACGCTCTGAGCGCAGCCGGGGGGTCGACACGGCGTCGAGAAACCGTGCACCGGCGCCGGTACCTCTCACCAGGCATGGAGCATACCGGACCACGACATTCACGGAGTCGAAACACTGTGGCAACCCTTCTGACCCACGGCCGTCGTATCACTTGGGTGTGGACGATCACGACCCTGCTGCCGCGCCTGCAGAACGTGCGGACACGGGAGGGGCGTCGTGGCCTTCGTACGATCCGGGCCTCTACTACGACGAACTGGTGGCGCCGGACGGGCAGCCCCGGGCCTCCGCCGCCGCCCTATGGAACCACTTCGCCCGCCTCGGACCCGAGGCCCTGGCCGAGCGACAGGACGCCGCCGACCGGGAGATGCGGGCCATCGGGGTGACCTTCACCGTCTACGAGGGGACGACCGGGGTGGACCGCCCCTGGCCGTTCGACATCATCCCCCGCGTCGTTCCCTCCGACGAGTGGCACCTCATCGAATCGGGGCTGGTCCAGCGGTTGAACGCCCTCAATCTCTTCATCGACGACGTCTACCACGACCAGACGGCGGTGAGCGCCGGCATCGTCCCCTCGGAGTTGGTGGCCGGCTCGCCGAGCTTCCGGCGGGAGTGCGTCGGCGTGGACCCCCCGGGCGGGATCTGGGCCCACATCTGCGGCAGCGACCTCATCCGCGACGCCGACGGGACGGTCTACGTGCTGGAGGACAACCTGCGGGTCCCCTCGGGCGTGTCCTACCTTCTCGAGAACCGCTTGGTGGCCAAACACGTCTTCCCCGAGATGTTCCGGCACTACAGCATCGAGCCCGTCGACCCCTATGTCGGGCGACTGGCCAGTACGCTGGCCTCGGTATCACCCTCCACCGGCGACCCCACCATCGTCGTGCTGACGCCGGGCATCTATAATTCGGCCTACTTCGAGCATGCCTTCCTGGCCCAGCAGCTGGGCGTGGAGTTGGTCGAGGGAAGCGACCTGGTGGTGGCCGACGACGACTGCGTCTACGCCCGGACCATCGACGGGCTCCAGCGCGTCGATGTGATCTACCGCCGGATCGACGACCTCTACCTGGATCCGGAGGTCTTCGAGCCCACGTCGCTGCTGGGGGTCCCCGGACTGATGCGGGCCTGGCGGTCCGGCCGGGTGGCCCTGGTCAACGCCCCGGGAGCCGGTATCGCCGACGACAAGAAGGTGTACTCCTACGTGCCCGACATCATCCGCCACTTCCTCGACGAGGAGCCGATCCTGGCCACCGTGCCCACCCTCCGCTGCAGCGACGACGACTCCCGTCACTACGTGCTGAGCAATCTGGAACGGTTGGTGGTCAAGCCGGCCAACGAGTCGGGCGGCTACGGCGTGCTGGTGGGGACCCAGGCCACCGAGGACGAGCTGGCCGGCGCAGCCAAACAGATCGAGGAGGAGCCGACCAAGTGGGTGGCCCAGCCCATCATCCCGCTCTCCACCGCCCCCACCCTCTGCGACGGAGAGATCGCACCCCGCCATGTCGACCTACGCCCCTTCGTCCTGCTCGGACCGGAAGGGGCCTATGTCACCCGCGGCGGGCTGACCCGGGTGGCCCGTCAGTCCGGCTCGCTGGTGGTGAACTCGTCCCAGGGGGGCGGGAGCAAGGACACCTGGGTGGTCGACACCCGCCTGGCCGCCACCCCTGCGGTCGGCGGCGCCGCCGATGCGGCGTGCGCGCCGACGGGGCCGACGGGGCCGACGGGGCCGACGGCGTCGAAGCAGGGCCGGTCGGGGCGTCCAGCCGATGAGCGGGCCCACGGACAGGTCCCCCGACCAATCCCAATCCCAATCCCAATCGCAGTCCGGCCGACCGCCGGCCGAATCGTCGACGACACCGCCCGTTCCGACCGGGACACCGGGGCCGCCCGGGTCCCCGGCCGACGCCTCCACCGACCACTCTCCCTCCACCGAAACCAAGGAGCCCATCATGTTGCTGGCACGAATGGCCGAAGCCGTCTACTGGGCCGGGCGGTATCTCGAGCGAGCCGAGGGCACGGCGCGGATCGTGCAGGTCCACACCGACGCCCACGTGGACATGCCGGTCGGCGAGGACGTGGGGTGGGAGCCGCTCTTGGCCATCGTGGGGGTCGACAGCGAGTTCGCCGAGCGCTACTCGGCGGCCCAGGGGGCCGGCGCCGGAGACGCGGCCGAGCACGACGTCATCGAGTTCCTCCTGCACGGGGCGGACAATCCCTCGTCCATCCTGGCCTCGGTGACGGCGGCCCGCCAGAACCTGCGCACGGCACGTCCGGTGGTGCCCCGTGAGGCCTGGGAGGCGTGCAACAACCTGTTTCTGGCCTGCTCCGACAACCTGGCCGAGGCCGATACCCGCGAGGGGAGGGTGCTGTGGCTGCGGCGGGTCATCGCCGGATGCCAACGGATCAACGGTGTGCTGCTCGGGACCATGAGCCGCGACGAGGCCATGTCCTTCCTGACCATCGGACAGAACCTCGAGCGCGCCGACCTCACCACCCGGGTGCTCGACGTGCGCTCGGAGAGCCTCCGGCCCAACCGGGGCGACTCCTACGACGTGGTGCACTGGATGGCCGTGCTCCGGTCCCTGGCCGCCTACCAGCCGTACCGCCGGGCCATGCCGGCGAGGCCCCAGGGTGGGTCGACACTGCGCTTCCTCCTCCAGGACGACCGCTTCCCCCGGGCGGTCAGCGCCTGCCTGACCGAGACCCGGGCCCAGCTCAAGAGCCTGGCCCGGTCCGAGGAAGCGCTCGACGCCTGCTCCATCGCCTCCCTGATCGTGGCCTCGGCCGCCGTGCCCCACCTGACGCTGGGTGGGCTCAGCGAGTTCCTCGACGAGGTGCAGGTGGCGCTCGACGATGTCCACCACGAGATCGACCAGACCTACTTCCGCCCCAGCGAGGCCGGATGGCAGCCGGAGTCGGTGGCGTCGTGACCGGCTCGGCCCTTCGTCGACCCCGCCGCAGACGCCCCCTCTGACCTCGTCCCTCTCGTGAGCTGCTCGTGACGACCGCCACCACCGCCGACCCGCTGGGGGGAGGCGACATGCCGGCGGGCGGCGGGCCTGCGCTCCCGGAGTACCCCCGCGTCGCCGGGACGGACCGACGAGTACCTGGGTCCGGACGGCCGGGTCCGGGACCGCTGGGCCCGGGTGGCGGCCGAGATGGCGGGACTCGGCACGGGCGGGCTCATCGCCCGGCGCTCAGAGGTGGCGCGGCTGCTCCGCAACGAGGGCGCCACCTACAACGTGACCCGCGACAACCAGAGCCGGCGGCAGCCCTGGTCCCTCGACCCCTGGCCCCTGGTGTTGGAGGAGTCGGAGTGGCTGACCCTGGCGGCCGGAGTGGCCCAGCGGGCCCGGCTGCTCGATCTGGTCTTCGGTGACATCTACGGCGAGCGCCGGATGGTGGCCGAGGGGCGGATCCCGGCCGAACTCGTGCTCGGGCACCCGGCGTTCCTCCGGGCCTGCGTGGGGATCGACGCGCCGGGTCCTCACCGGATGTTCCTGACCGCGGTGGACGTGGTGCGGGACGGGACCGGCGGCTTCCGGGCCATCGGGGACCGGGCCCAGGCCCCCTCGGGCCTCGGCTACGCCCTCGTCAACCGCACCATCTTGTCGAGGGTCCTGCCCAACCTCCACCGGGAGTCGGGCGTCGAACGCCTGGCCGGGTTCTTCCGGTCCATCCGGGCCGCCGTGGCCGCCGCCGCCCCGGACGGGGTGGACGAGCCCCGGGTGGTCATCCTGACCCCCGGCCCTCTCAGCGAGACGTACTTCGAGCACGCCTATCTGGCCTCCTACCTCGGGTACGCCCTGGTCGAGGGCCGCGACCTCGTGGTGACCAACAACCGGGTATGGCTCCGGACCCTGTCCGGCTTCGACCCGGTCGACGTCGTCATCCGTCGCGTCGACGACCAGTGGTGCGACCCCGTCGAGCTGCGGGCCGACTCCCTGCTCGGGGTGCCCGGCCTCCTCGAGGTGGCCCGGCGGGGCCGTGTCACGGTGGTCAACCCGCTGGGTACGGGGGTGGTCGAGGACCCGGCCCTGACGGGGCTGCTCGAGAGCCTGGCTCCGGTTCTGTTGGGCCAGGAGCTGGCCCTCCGGGGCCCCGAGACCTGGTGGTGCGGGCACGCCGAGGGGCTGCGCCGGGTGCTGGGCGGGCTGGCGACCTGATCCTGCTGCCGGTGCGTCCGTCCCCGACCCAACCGCCGGTGGTGGCTTCGACCTTGTCGGCCGACGCCCTCGACGACCTGCGGAACCGCATCCTGGCCCGTCCCGGCGCCTGGGTCGGCCAGGAGATCATCGAGCCGTCCCTGACCCCGACGGTGGCCGAGTCCGGGTCGATCGAACCCCGACCCACCATCCTGCGAACCTTCGCCGTGGCCGACGAGCACGGTTCGGGTGCCTTCGGCCACGGGTACAACGTCCTGCCCGGCGGACTGACCCGCGTCGGTGCCGGCCTCGACACCCTGGTCATCTCGAGCCGGAGCGACGGAACCAGCAAGGACACCTGGGTGGCCTCCGACCAGCCGGCCCTGCAGCAGAGCCCGTGGCTCCGGTCGGCCCGCTACCACCGTCCGCCCACCGGTGGTGACCGACACCTCCACCCTCCTGCCCGGCCGGGTGGCGGCCCAGCTGTTCGTCCTCGGTCGGACGGCCGAACACGCCGAGCTGGTCATCCGGCTCATCCGCACCGTGCTGGCCCGCCTTGACCAGCCGCTGGGCGTCGGCGTGGACGGGGGGGCGGAATCCCTGCAGGTCCTGCTCATGGCGCTCGGGACCGTGTCGGGGTTCGACCCGGTGTCCGAGCCCGACGAGGACGACGTCCCCACCGTGGCCGGACCGGTGCCGCCCCGGCCCACCGGGCACGCCCGTCGGTCCCCGACGGCCCCCAGGCCCGGGTCCCCGAGGAGCCGAGCCCGCCGCGGCCGGCGAGCCCACGCCGGAGCCGGACATCCCCACCGACCGACGGGCCCTCTCCCTCCTCCTCGACGCCGGGGTCGACGGCAGCCTGGTGTCGTCCCTCGGGCTGCTGGTCGACGCGGCCTACTCGGTGCGGGAACAGCTCTCGAGCGATTCGTGGCAGCTGGTGGGCGACGTGGAAGAGGAGCTGGCCCGGCTGCGCAACCGCCCCCCCACCCAGCTCGTCGGGCGTCCAGTCCGGCCTGCAACGTCTGCTCCAGGCCCTCCTGGCCCTGGCCGGCCTGTCGGCGGAGAACATGGAGCGGGACTCGGCCTGGCTCTTCCTCGATGCCGGACGGCGCCTCGAGCGGGCCCAGTCGCTGGTGCGGTTGCTCCGCGCCCTCCTCGTGCGCCAGCGGGCCGGGGTGGTCGAGGACCTCCTCCTCGAGTCACTGCTCAAGACGTCCGAGAGCCTCATCATCTTCCGGCGGCGGTCGGGTTCGATGATGCAGGTGGCCGGGGCGGTGGACCTGCTGGTCTACGACGCCGCCAATCCCCGGAGCGTCATGTACCAGCTCGACCGGCTGTTCGGCCACCTCGCCGACCTGCCCAGACAGGCCCGGCCCAGCGCCTGGGCGATCAGGAGCAGCTGGTGCTGCGGACGACGACCATGCTGCGGCTCACCGACGCCGTACAGTTGGCGGCGGTGGACCCGGAAACCAAGCGTCGAGTCGAACTCGACTCCGTCCTGGGCCGGGCCGACGAACTGCTGGCCGAGCTGCTCGACAGCCTGCGGTCCACGTACTTCGCCCACGAACGGCTGTCGGTGCTGGAAGGACTCCAACACAACCTGGGGCGGAGCCCGTGATGTTCCGCATCGTCCACCGGACCAAGTACCGCTACAACGCTCCGGTGTCCCGCTGCCGCAACGAGGCCCACCTCCGGCCCCGGGACACCGAGCGCCAGAGCTGCCAGAGCAGCGAGCTCGTGGTCGAACCCACCCCGACCAGCTGGACCGAACGGACCGACTTCTTCGGCAACCCGGTGGTCTCGTTCGCCGTCGACGGACCCTTCGAGGAGCTGACGGTGACCTCGACCAGCACGGTGTCGGTGTCCAGCCGCGAGCCGTTGCCGGCCACCGGCCCGGCCTGGGAGCTCGCCCGCCAGTGGCTGGCCGACGATCTCGGTCCCGAGATGCTGGCGGCCCGGGAGTTCTGCTTCGAGTCGCCGTTGGTGCCCCTGTCGATGGGCGTCCGCGACTTCGCCGCACCTTCGTTCCCGGCCGGCCGGCCCCTGCTGTCGGCGGTATCGGAGCTGACCGAGCGGATCTTCCACGACTTCGCCTACGACCCCGGCTTCACCACGGTCACCACACCGCTCGAGGAGGTGCTCCGGTACCGCCGCGGCGTCTGCCAGGACTTCGCCCACCTGGCCATCGGGTGCCTCCGCTCGATGGGCCTGGCCGCCCGGTACGTGAGCGGCTACCTCGAGACCGCCCCACCCCCCGGGGAGGAGCGGCTCATCGGCGCCGACGCCTCCCACGCCTGGCCCTCGGTCTTCGTACCCGGGTGGGGGTGGCTGGACATCGATCCGACCAACGACCAGATCGTGGGGTCCACCTACGTGACCACGGCCTGGGGGCGCGACTACTCCGACGTCGTCTCCGCTCAAGGGCATCGTCTTCGGCGGCGGTGACTCCCACACGCTGGACGTGTCCGTCGACGTGACCCGTTCGGTGGCGGACGCCGGCCGATCGGCGGCCATGGACCACTGACCGGTGGCGTCAGCCCGGCGCGTTCGATCAGGCTCCGGGCCGCCATGGCCAGATAGTCGAGCAGCTCGCGCTGATCGTCGGGAGCCATGTGGGCGGCCACCACGGCGTCGGTCATGTGCCGGAGCCAGGCGTCGGCTTCGGCGCTTCCGATGACGAAGGGGGCGTGCCGCATCCGGAGCCGGGGATGACCCCGCTGTTCGCTGTAGTGGCGGGGCCCTCCCCAGTACTGCATGAGGAACAGGGCCAGATGGGCCTTCGAATCGGCCAGGTCGTCGGGATAGAGCGGCCGGAGCAGCGGATCGACCGCCACCCCCTCGTAGAACCGCTCGACCAGGGTGGTGAAGAACTCCTCGCCACCCCACCGGGCGAAGGCGGTCTGGGCCGGTTGGCGCTGCAGTCGCACGTACTCGACTGTAGGCGGACGTGGATTAGCCTCGGAGCCACCGCAGGGGGCGCATGAGCGGATCCAGCCGATACCGGAGGTCGACAGTGTTCGAGTGGTCCGAAGAGCAGTTGATGGTCCGGGAGGCCGTCCGCCGGTTCGTCGAGGCCGAGGTGGTGCCCAACATCGAGGCCCTCGAGCACGGCGACCTGCCCCCCTACGACATCATCCGCAAGCTGTACTCGACCTTCGGCATGGACCAGATGGCCCGGGAGCGGTTCAAGAAGCAGCTGGAGCGCAAGGCCTCGGGAGCCGGCCCCGAAACGGCGGAGGAACGGGCCGAGCGGGCCGGTGACGGCGGAGCGGCGGCCATGACCCTCATCCCGATCATCGAGCTATGCCACTACTGCCCCGGCATCGTCACCGCCATGGGGGTCAGCCTGGGACTGGCCGGGGGGACCATCATGAAACAGGGCACGCCGGCCCAGATGGAGCGGTGGGCCCTCGACCTGCTCACCGGGGACAAGATCGGGGCCTGGGCCATCACCGAGCCGAACTCGGGCTCCGACGCACTGGGCGGCATGCAGTCCATGGCCCGACGCGACGGGGACGAGTACGTGCTGAACGGCAACAAGACCTTCATCACCAACGGCCCCTACGCCGACACCATCGTCTTCTACGCCAAGCTCGACGACGGCTCCGACACGCCCGTCCGCGACCGCCGGGTGCTCACCTTCGTCCTCGACCGGGGCACCCCGGGCCTGGAGCAGTCGGCGCCGTTCCGGAAGATGGGCCTGCACTCCTCGCCCACGGGCGAGCTGTTCCTCTCGGACGTGCGGGTGGGCCGCGACCACCTGCTGGGCGGGACCGAGGACGAACAGGCCGGGAGCGGACGGGAGTCGGCCAAGGGCAACTTCGTGACCGAGCGGGCCGGTCTGGCCGCCATGGCGCTCGGACTGATCGAGGAGTGCCTCAAGCTCTCGGTGGAGTACGCCCGGAACCGCATGCTGTGGGGCCAGCCCATCGGTGACCGCCAGCTCATCCAGCTCAAGCTGGCCAAGATGGAGGTGGCCCGGCTCAACGTCCAGAACCTGGTCTTCCGCCACATCGAGCTGTCCGCGGCCGGCAAGAGCCTCTCGCTGGCCGAGGCATCGGCCATGAAGCTGTACTCGGCCCAGGCCGCCTCGGAGGTGGCCATGGAGGCGGTCCAGCTCTTCGGGGGCAACGGCTACATGGCCGAGTTCCGGGTGGAGCAGCTGGCCCGGGACGCCAAGGTGTTCCAGATCTACGCCGGTACCGACGAGATCCAGATCACCCACATCGCCAAGGACCTGCTGCGCCAGTAGTCGGCCTGGGCGTCGCCGGGTCGACCTGGCCTGCGGCTCGGCTCGGCGCCGGCGTCCAGCACGGGTCGGCCTGGCGTCGACCGATGAGACCGGATCGTCCACCCGGCCCGGTCGAATTGGGTCGTGCCCCTCCGCCGATCTGCGTCCGCCGCCGCTGCCGCGGCCGCTCCGCCGACCTGGCCCGGCCCACGGGACTTCGCAGCGGCCTACGGCCGGGATGTGCGGCGGGGTCTGTGCCTGGGCGGTGGGGGCCTGTTCTTCGTGGCCTGGCAGGTGGCGTACCTCCAGACACTGGCCAACCACGGCGTCCGGTTCGACCATGCCGACCGGGTGGTGGGGACTTCGGCCGGCTCCATGGTGGGTTCGGCGCTGACGACCGGAAAGCTGAAGCGGCTCCACTCCGAGGTCTCGGTCCTGTCCAAGGTGCCGGCACTGGTCTCGGCGCTGGCTCCGGCGTCGGCCCTGACGCCGAGCCAGAACCAGGCCCTCGAGCTCTTCTTGAAGGCCACCGACGGCGATCCACCGACCGTGCAGGCCATCGGACACGCTGCGCTGGCCGCGTCGGCCCCCAGGCCCGAGGTCATGCGGCGCAACATCTCCCTGGTGGTGGGACCGGTGTCCTGGACCTCGGAGGCGCTGCAGATCACCTGTGTCGACGCCTACACCGGCGAGCGCTGCGTCGTGACCCGTGACGCCGGCACCAGCATCCCCCGGGCCGTGGCCGCCAGCAGCGCCGTGCCCGGCGTCTTCGCTCCCCAACCCATCGGTGACCGTCGCTGCATGGACGGCGGCGTGAGCGGCACCGGCACCCACCTCGACCTGCTGGCCGGGGCCGATCGGGCCCTGGTCCTGACCCTGACGGACGGCGCCGACATGACCGAGGGGATGATGACGTCCCACCCCGGTGCCGGCCTTCAGGAGCTGGAGGACCTTCGGGCCTCGGGAACCGAGGTGCTCATCCGGACGCCCGCCGAGGTCGACCTGGTGGAACTCATGACGCCGACGGCCGTTCCGAAGGCGTTGGCCCTCGGGCCGCGACAGGCATCGGCGGACGTGGGGCTGATCTCCACTTCTGGAGCTGATCCTCCACCGCCGGTGGGGCCGCCCGCCAGCCGGCGTCGCCCCCGGGACGTCCCCGTGGATCACTCGGTGGCGCTCTGTCCGCCCTGGGGGGTCACCGATGCGGCCACGGCGTCCACCAGCCCGGCCACGGCCAGGTCGTGGGCCACGGTGATGGCGTTGACCATGGCCACGGACGAGGACGAACCGTGGCTGATGACACAGACACCGTCGACGCCGAGCAGCATGGCCCCGCCGGTGTTGTCGGGTTCGAACTCGGCGGCCAACGGCAGCAGGTAGGGATAGATGACAGTGGCGGCATCGGCCACATCGGGCCGGGCGAAGATCTCGGTCAGCGCCCCGACCAGGAAGCGCAACGTGCCCTCCATGGTCTTGAGGGCCACGTTGCCGGTGAAGCCGTCGGTCACGATGACGTCGGCGCCATCGCCGAAGAAGTCACGACCCTCGACGTTGCCGACGAAGTCGAACCCCGGCCTCCCGGCCATGTCGGCCAACAGGGCGTGGGCCTCTTTCTCCAGCGGCGTGCCCTTGGACTTCTCCTCTCCGATGGAGAGCAGTGCCACCCGGGGCCGGTCCACCCCGTAGCGCTTGCGGACGAACGCCGCTCCCATCTGGGCGAACTGGACCAGCATCGCCGCCGTGCACTCGGCATTGGCACCGGAGTCGAGGAGCACGGTCGGCCAGCCCCGTTCGAGGTTGGGGATGGGCGTGGCGATGGCCGGACGGACCACGTTGGGCAGTCGGCCCATGCGCAACAGGGCCGAGGCCATGGTGGCACCGGTGTTGCCGGCCGAGACCATGGCCATGGCCTTGCCGTCACGGACGGCCTCGGCCGCGCGGACCAGCGAGGAGTCCTTCTTCCGCCGGACCCCCTGCGCCGGGTCGTCCTCCATGCCGATGACCTCACTGGCCGGGATCAACGGCAGGTCCCCGGTATCGCCCATGGCACCGGGAACACCCACCAGCGTCACCTTGATGTCCGTCTGCTCGGCCACCTGGCGGGCCCCGGCCACGATGGCATCCGGGGCCTGGTCGCCTCCCATGGCGTCGACGGCGACCGGCAGTGCGGCCAACGCCTCACCCGTCGGCCGTGCGACGCCTCGCGGCACTAGTCGACTTCGATGGCCTGTCGGCCTTTGTACCAACCGCAGTTCGGGCACACGACGTGGGGGAGCTTGGCCGTGGTGCACTGGGGGCACACGGAGCGAGCCGGCGTCTTCAGCACCCAGTTGGACGCCCGGCGGCTCCGGGTCTTCGACTTGGAGGTCTTCTTCTTCGGAACGGCCATAGGGCTGGCATCCTAGGCGATGTAACGCCCCCGGTGATCACGCCCCCTGGGGATCACGCCCCCTGGTACGGCCGCGGCCCGACCGCCTGACGGCCCGGCCGCAGATCCGCCGGCCGGGCCTAGTGGTCACGAAGTGCGTCGAGCGCCGACCAGCGGGCATCGATCGGGGGCGGGCAGCGGCAGGGACCCTCGTTCCAGTTGGCCCCGCACTGCGGGCACAGCCCGAGGCACCCGTCCGAGCACAACGGGGCCAGAGGAAGGTCGAGGAGCACCGCGTCGCGGACCAGTGGCTCGAGATCCAACTGGTCCCCGGCCAGGGGATAGGCGTCCTCGTCCTCCTTCCCACCTCCCTCGGATACATAGCGCTCCCTGACTTCGGCCACCGCCTCACCCGAGACGGCCCCGCCGCAGCGTCGGCACTCGCCCCGCCAGGGCGCCCGCACCGTGCCCGTCACGGTGATGCCGCCCGGGTACGACGACAGCTCGAGATCGGCACAGATCTGGGCGCCCTCCGGCACCGAGACACTGACGGCGGCCAACCCTTCGATCACCCCGCAGCGGGTCTCGTTGCGGGTGGTGCCGGCCACCTTGCGCAATGCACCCACCTGCACCACAAAGGGCCGTGGCCGGCGCGACCGGCGGGGCTGGCCCGCACCGTCCGGGTCGATGGTCCCCGGCGGGCCCGAGGGACTGGGGTCGGTCCTCACCGGATCGCCCGGCTCAGTCTTGGTCCTGGTCGAAGAAGCCCTCGGGCTGACCGGAGGGCTCCACTTCTCCGTTGGGACCCGACACCGGCGCCACCGAGGTCAGTCCCCCTTCGCCGATCTCGATGTTGGGTATGGGGGTGACCTGGAGCTTCTCGCGCCCGGCCTGCACGGTCTTCATCGTGCGGTCGAGGACGATCTCGAAGCTGGCCAACTTCTGGTCGGCGTAGTCCTCGGCCTCGTGACGCATGCGCCGGGCCTCCTCGTTGGCGTCATCGAGGATGCGCTGGGCCACATGGTTGGCCTGGCGGACGATCTCGGTGCGCTGGACCATGCGCTCCGCCTGGACCCGGACCTCCTCCAACAGGTTGTCCGCCTCGCGGCCCTTTTCGGCCAGGAACTCGTCCCGCTCCTTCAGGAGCCAACGAGCCTGCCTCAACTCGTCGGGCATCCGATCGAGGGCCGCCTGCAGCAGTTCGGCCAGCTCCTCACGCGAGACGAGCACCGACGCCGACAGCGGCATGGCCTTGGCCGTCTGCACCAGGTCCAGGGCGCCGCGCACCAGCGCTTCGGCGTTCATGTCCTCGCCGGCGGCCCGCGGCTGGTCGAGATCCTCGAAGAGATCACTCATCCTCGTACTTCTCCTGGAGTCGCTCGGCCACGACCTTGGGCACGAAGGACGTCACATCGCCACCGAACCGGGCCACCTCGCGCAACAGCCGCGAGGCGATGAACGAATGGGCCGAGCTGGTGGGGATGAACAGTGTCTCCACCCCGGACAGTTGCTTGTTCATCTGGGCCATCTGCAGTTCGTTCTCGAAGTCCGACACCGCCCGAAGTCCCTTCACGATGGCGCTGGCGCCCACGTCGTGGGCCACGTTCACCACCAGCGTGGACACCGACACGATGCGCACGTTGACCAGGTGGTCGAGGGACTTCTCGAGCATCTCCTGGCGTTCTTCCAGCTCGAAGAGGGCCTCGCTCTTCTGCGGGTTCCGGAGCGTGGCCACCACCACCTCGTCGAACAGGCGGGCGGCCCGTTCAATCACTTCGAGGTGTCCGTTGTGCACCGGGTCGAAGGACCCGGGGATCAGCGCAATCCTCACGAGGCACCTTTCTCTACGGCCGGTTCCGGATGGGACTCGGTGACCAGTTCCGGACGGGCCACGGTCACGATCGTACCTCCATATCGCTTCAATTTGATGACTCCCCACCCGTTCGGCGCCTCGATCTCGGCCCCCGATTCGAGAACGGCGAGCTCGGCGGGCAGCCGCCCGACCAGTGCGCCCCATCCGTCGTAGTCGTAGGGCGGGTCGCACAGGGCCAGGTCGTACCGGGACGCCGTCGTGGCCACCCATCCGTCCACGTCGGCCCGCACCACGGTGGCATCACCGCTGCGCTCGGCATCCCCGAGGCCCACCGACTCCAGGTTGGCGCGGATGGAGTCGAGGGCGAGCGGGTCCCGCTCGACGAAGGTCACCGCCGCCGCCCCACGGGACAGTGCTTCGATGCCGAGGGCGCCGGACCCGGCGAACAGGTCCACCACCTGCAGTCCACCCACCCCGCCCAGGCTGTAGAGGATGTCGAAGATGGCCTCCCGCACCCGATCGGCGGTGGGCCGGACGGAGGAGCTGGCCGGAGCGGCCAGCCGTCGGCCGCGGAGCTCGCCACCGATCACTCGCACCCCACCAGCCTACCGGCCACCTTGTGGGCCCCATCGTCGGACGCCCCGGGCGACGCTCCGTGGGACGCCGCGTCAGACACCGCGTCTGCCGCTCCGGGCTGGCGCCGCCACTCACGCCTCGGTCAGCTCTTGAACAGGAACTCGGCCTCGTCGTCGTCGATGAAGATCCGGAGCTCCTCGGCCAGGAGGGCGTGATCGACCAGACCAGGGTCTTCGGCCACAACACGCTTCGCCATCTCCCGGGCCTCGACCACCAGGTCCTGGTCGGAGAGCAGCTTGGCCAGCCGGAGGTCGCTCCGGCCCTTCTGACGGGCGCCGAGGATGGTGCCCTCGCCGCGCAGCTCGAGATCCACCTCGGCCAGGCGGAATCCGTCGGTGGTGGCTTCCATGGCCGCCAGGCGGGCCTCGACCTCGGGCGTCTCGTTCTCCGACAACAGATAGCACCATGAGGGTTGGTCGCCCCGTCCCACCCGGCCCCGCAGCTGGTGCAGCTGGGCGATCCCGAACCGGTCGGCGTCCTCGATCACCATGACCGTGGCCTCGGGAACGTCCACGCCGACCTCGATGACGGTCGTGGCCACCAGGACCTCGAGTGCCCCTTGGCGGAACTCGGTCATGACCCGCTCCTTCTCGGCCGACGGCAGCTGGCCATGGAGGAGCCCGACACGGAGACCGGCCAGCTCGGCTCCGGCCAGACGCTCGGCCTCGGCCACCACCGACGTGGCCTGCACCCGTTCCGAGCCCTCGACCAGTGGGCACACCACGAAGGCCCGGTGGTCGGCAGCCACCTCGTCGCGGACCCGCGTCCACGCCTCCTCCATCTCGAGCGGGGTGCGCAGCCACCGGGTCGAGACCGGAAGACGACCGGGTGGGAGCTCGTCGATGATGGTCATGTCGAGGTCACCGAAGATCACCATGGCTGCCGTACGGGGGATCGGCGTGGCCGTCATCACCAGCAGGTCGGGGTCCCGACCCGACCCGTCTCGGCCCCGTCCCTTGGCCCGCAGGGCAGCCCGTTGCTCGACCCCGAAGCGGTGCTGCTCGTCGATGACCACCACCCCGAGGGAGCGGAAATCGACCTGGTCGGTGAGGAGGGCATGAGTGCCGATGAGGATGTCGACCGTGCCGTCGGCCAGGCCGGCACGGATGGCGGCCCGATCGGCGGCCCCGGTCCGGTTGGTCAGCAGCGCCACACCCAGAGGTCGGTGACCCTCGAGGGTGGCCGGATCGGGCACCGACAGTCCCGCCACAAGACGACGGACCTCGTTGGCGTGCTGCTCGGCCAGCACTTCGGTCGGGGCCATCAGGGCCGCCTGGTGCTGGCCCTGGGCCGCGATCAACATGGCGGCCACGGCCACCACGGTCTTGCCCGATCCGACGTCGCCCTGCAGGAGCCGGTGCATGGGCAGTGGTCCGGACAGGTCGGACGCGATGGCATCGACGGCTTCCTGCTGGGCCCTGGTCAGGGAGAAGGGCAGGTCGTCGACGAACTGCTCCACCAGGGTCGAGCTCCCGTCTTCGGCGGCGACGGCGTGGACGATGCCCCGGGCGTCCCGCTGCAGCCGGTCCTGGCGCAGGACCAGGGCCAGCTGGAGCCGGAACAGCTCGTCGAAGGCCAGTCGGCGTCGGGCCGGCGCGGTCTCGTCCAGCACGGCCGGACGGTGGATGTGGTTGAAGGCGGTGGTGCGGTCGACCAGCGAGAACCGGTCCCGCCACGCCGGTGCCACCGGATCGGTGAAGTCCTTCGCCCGGTCGAGGGCCTCCGCCACGATCCTGCCGATGGCGGTCGAGGTGAGCTTGGCTTTGTCGGACAGCGGATAGATGGGGTAGATCCGACCGCGGTCGGGTCGACCGTCCGGGTCGTCCCCGTCCTCGTGGTCCTCACCGGCGGCCTCCAGCACCTCGACCATCGGACTGGTGAGCTGGGGTGCGTCCCGGTAGATCGAGATCGAGCCGAAGAACAAGGCCAGGGTGCCGACCGGGAGCTGCTTGGCCCTCCAGGTCTGGTTGAAGAAGACGACGCGGAGCCGGCCGCTGTCGTCGGTGATCTCCAGCTCGACTCTCGACGGCCCGCGTCGTCGGCCCTTTCCGTAGCCGGAGGAAGCCTGGCGCACCCGGGCCACCCGGGCCAGCACGGAGACCTTCTCCCCCTCCTCGATGTCGGCGATGGGCCTCAGCCGGGTGCCGTCGATGTAGCGGCGTGGATAGTGGGTCACCACGTCGAGCACCGTCTCGATCCCGAGGATGGCCAGCTCCCGCTCGGTCCTCGGACCCACCTTGTGCAGTTCGGTGACCGGGAGCTCGGCCAGTTGCCGGAGCTTGCGCTGCACCGCTCCGCCGGCCTCGGCGGGGACGACGTCGGTCACTCGATGGAGAAGAGGTAGGGGTAGAGCGGCTGGCCCCCGTGGTGCACCTCGGTCTCCACGTCGGGCCGGTGGTCTCGGAGCCACTCGGTGATCCGGCGGGTGTCTGCCGCGCCAGAACCCTCGCCCTCGATGATGGTGACGAGATCGTGCTCGTCTGCCACCAGCGCATCGAGCAAGGCGCAGGCCGCGCCGGCCAGCGTGTCGTCCACCACCTCGATTCCCTGCCGCGACAGCCCCAACCAGTCGCCGGTGGTGATCGGCCCCACCCGGCTGTCCGAGTCGCGGACGGCCCGGGTGACCTCGCCGGCCACCACGTTGCGGGCCGAGGCCTCCATGGTCTGGGCGTTGACGGCGGCATCGGCTTCGGGGTCGTAGGCCAACAGGGCGGCGAACCCCTCGGCGATGGTGTCGGTGGGCACCACCCACACCGACTTGGCCGTCAGGTCGTCGACCCGCTCGGCCACCGGTCGGATGTTGCGGTTGTTGGGCAGGATGATCACCGACTGGGACCGCACGGCCTCCACCGCCTCGACCAACTCGGCTGTGGACGGGTTCATGGACTGCCCGCCGGCGATAAGCCCCTGGACACCGAGGGAGCGGAAGATCCGCCCGATGCCGTCGCCCGTGGCCACCGCCACCACCCCGGTGGTCGGCGCCGGGCCCGGAGGGGTGGGTGCCGGTCCGGTGCCCACGGTGCCGGCCCCTTCGCGCACCCATCGCTCCTCTTCGATCTGCTCCAACAGATCGGTGACCCGGACGTTCCGAGGTCGGCCGGCGTCGAGGGACGCCTCGATCGCCGCCCCGATGTCGTCGGTGTGGATGTGGCAGTTCCACAGGCCGTCCCCCCCCACCACCACGATGGAGTCCCCGAGCCCGGCCCAGACCTCTTTGAACGACGGCACCGTCTCGTCCGGCGCCTCGAGGAGGTACATGACCTCGTAGCGGAGTCCGGCCAGCGCACGGTCGGACTCGCTCAAGGCGTCGTCGGCGGACAGGGGTGCGGCCGTGCCGGGGGCCTCGGGGTTGAGGGGACCGAACATCGTGTCGGGGGCGTCGGGAGGGTCCGGCATGGGCCGCCCGTCCACCACGGTCAGGAGGGCGTCGAACAGCAGGAGGAATCCGGTCCCGCCGGCGTCGACCACACCGGCCTGCTTCAACACGGGCAGGAGCGAAGGGGTCAGGGCCAGCGCCTCTGCCGCTCCGCCCCGCGACGCCTCGACCACCTCGCCCAGGGGTCTTCCCAGGTCGGCCGCGGCCCTGGCCCCCTCGGCCGCCCCGCGGGCCACGGTCAGGATGGTGCCCTCGACGGGTCGCATGACCGCTTCACGGGCCAGCTTGTCGGCAACGGTGAGGGCGTCGGACAGCTCCACCGGACCGGGGAGGCCCGATGGACAGTTCAGACCCTCGGACAAGCCCCGCAGCAGCTGGGAGAGGATGACGCCCGAATTGCCCCGGGCACCCATCAGGGAGCCGTGGGCGATGGCCCGGCAGATGGCGTCGAGGTCGGGGGAGTCCAGGCCGGCGATCTCCTCGGTGACCGACTCCATGGTCAGCGCCATGTTGGTGCCGGTATCCCCATCGGGTACCGGGTACACGTTCAACCGGTTGATCAACTCCTGGTGGGAACGGAGCCCGTCGCGGAACGTCGTGATGACCCGACACAGCTCATCTGGGCCGAGCGCGTCGAGGACCACCATGACCAGGATGCTAACCTTTGCGCCTTACCCGGAGGATCCTACGAGGAGTCGGAGTGTCATGGCAGCGGTGTGTGAGGTCTGCGGCAAGAAGCCGTCGTTCGGGATGAACATCAGTCACTCCCACCGGAGGACCAAGCGTCGCTGGGATCCGAACATCCAGCGTGTCCGAGCCCTCGTGGACGGCTCTCCCCGGCGCCTCAACGCCTGCACCTCGTGCATCCGCTCGGGCAAGGTCGTCAAGCGGCCGGTGCGGAACATCCCGGGCTGACGGTCCCCTGTCCGGCTCACCACCGCCGGACGCTCTCGGTTCGAATCGTCCCGGCGAGGGTCGGGCCCGTTTCCTGAACCGTTCGCTCTCAGCCGCACGGTCTGAGCCGTTCGGTCTCGAACTGCCGGTTGATCGGGCGCCGGGTGCCGGTGCCGGTCGGTCTGGCTCCCGCCCTTCGCCACACACTCCGCCTGGCCCTGCGCCAAACGCCAGCGCCAAACCACGGACCCGTCGGCCACGATCCGATGGCCCAAAAAACCTGACCGTTGTGTCGCCTGGGTGACAGACAGGACGGCGGCAGGGGTCCAGGATCAGCTCTAGAGACGCGTCACGGGCCGAACCCGACAGGGAGTCCCGACGAGTCAACGACCGGACATGGAGCCGACAACGGCGAACCAGCCCGGAGATGCGAGAGGCGGAGGCAGACGATGAGAGGGTTGCCCAAACGGATTTCTCGACGTTCGCCGGCGGTGCCTCGTCAACCACCATCGGCGTCAGCCGGACGGATGGACGACGGCACGCCCCAGGACCCCTGGCCCGACTGGGCGGCACCATCCCCGGTCGCCTGTGCGAGGCCGCGGTTACCCCCCGACCGACGGGCTCCCTACCAACGACGGTGCCGACACCAGAGACGGCGCCGTTGAGGGGACAGAACCGCACGAGCTAAACGGGTCAGGCGGGTCTGGCGGGTCCACGGCCCGTTGGCTCAGCGGAGCACCGGCGGCGTCAGACCTCAGTGAGGTCGGACGAGAACCCCCCCACCGGTGCGGCACCGGAGGCAGCCCCGGTCCCGTCGTCGCCATCGGCGGCGGGACCGGTGGCCCCGGTGTCGGTGGCCCCGGTGTCCCCCGTGTCGGAGGACCCCGTGTCGGTTCCCGTACCGGGCGTGACCGCCGGCCCATGGCGGTGCTTGGGCAGCCGGACCTCGAAGGTCGCCCCGGGACCGGGCTGGACGGCGACCGTCCCCTGGTGGGCCTGGACGATGGCCGCCACGATGGCCAGGCCCAGTCCGGCACCCCCCGATGAGCGGGACCGCGACGGATCCGACCGGTAGAACGGCTCGAAGATCCGGGGGACGTCGACCGGATCGATGCCGGGACCGTCGTCGTGGACTCTGAGCACGACCCACGCCCCGTCGTCGATGACCTGAATCTGGACGGAGGCCCCGTCGGGGGTGTGGCTGACGGCGTTGACGGCCAGGTTGTCCACCACCTGGCGGAGACGGCCCCTGTCCCCTTCGACGATCAGCGGGCCGACGCCCTCGATCGCCACCGTCCGGTTCGGCGACGACACGGCCAGACCCTGTGCGGCCTGATGGGCCAGTTCGACCAGATCCACCGGCTCGAAGCGCAGCGGACGCTCGTGGTCGAGCTGGGCCAGAAGGAAGAGGTCATCGACCAGCGTGCCCATCCGGGTGGCCTCGTCCCGGATGTGGCGCATGGACGTGACCAGGTCGGCCGGACGGTCCTGCATCCCGAGCTCGAACAGCTCGGCGTAGCCGCGGATCGAGGTCAACGGGGTGCGGAGCTCGTGGGAGGCATCGGCCAGGAAACGGCGCAGCCGGTCCTCCGACGCGGCCCGTTGGGCGAAGGCCACCTCGATCTCGTCGATCATGGTGTTGAACGCCTGGCCCAGCTGGCCCACCTCGGTCGTCTCGGGCATGGGGGCCACCCGCTGGGTCAGGTCGCCGTGGGCGATGGCCCCCGCCGTCTTGGTCATGGCCTGGAGCGGACGGAGGTCGCGGCGGACCATCACCCAGGACAGGACGGCCAGACCGACCAGGACGGCAGCCGACACGATGAGCTCGGTCAGCAGGAGCCGGCGCAGGGTGGTGTCGAGGTCGTCGAGGGGCACGGCCACCACGATGACGCCCTTTCCGCCGGTGAGCGGCTTGGCCACAGCCCGGTAGGACACCGCGCCGGGGCCGGCACTGGAGGTCGAGAAGTACAGATCGGCGTG
This sequence comes from uncultured Acidimicrobiaceae bacterium, assembly GCA_963700235.1. Classification (GTDB taxonomy): domain Bacteria; phylum Actinomycetota; class Acidimicrobiia; order Acidimicrobiales; family RAAP-2; genus Bog-756. Next base: position 710,098 of record CAVOWT010000003.1, on the reverse strand, counting down.
GGAGGCCAGCCCCGAGCCCGGCAGGCGGGCCGGGATGTCCGGTGCGGTGGGCGACTTCCCCCCGTAGGTGAAGAACAGGTGGGCTTCGACCTTGCCGTGGGCGCTGCGCAGCTGCCCAAATGTTCCGGGGGGCACGAGCACGCCCGGTTCGCCGCCGCGGGACGGGCCGTGGAGGCCGCCCCCGTTTCGGAACCCGCCACCCGAGGAGAACGGGTCGGTTCCGCGCGGACGGGAGCGACCGGTGGAGGGTGCCGGGGCCAGGGGCACCGGGGGACCAAGGCCCGAGGAGGAGAGCAGGGCCCGACCCACCGGAAAGGCGGCCACGTCGAGCTGCTGGTCCACCCTGGTGGTCAAGAACGAACGCAAGGCGTTGTAGGTGACCACGTCAGAGATGATGAGTCCGGCGGCCACGAAGCCCACCAGCAGCAGCAGCAGGCGGAGACGGAGGGTCATGGCCCGTCGCCTCCCGGGGTCCTCCCGTTCGGCGCAGGCCGGCTCGGCATGCTGTAGCCGATGCCCCGGACCGTGCGGATGATGGCGGGCCCGTGAGCGTTGAGCTTCTTCCGCAGGTAGCTGATGTACACCTCCACCATGTTGACCTTGCCGTCGAAGCTGTAGTCCCACACGCGGTCGCGGATCTGGGACTTGGACACGACCTGGCCGGCGTTGGCCATCAGGTAGTGGAGGAGGCGGAACTCGGTGGGCGTGAGCTCGACGGGCTGGCCGCCGCGACGCACTTCGTGGCTGTCCTCGTCCAACTCGACGTCGCCGACCACGAGGCAGGGCCCGAGCTGTTCGTATCCCTCGGACCGGCGCAGGATGGCATTGATGCGGAGCAGCATCTCCTCGACGCTGAAGGGCTTGGTCATGTAGTCGTCCCCGCCGAGGTCGAGCCCCCGGAGCCGATCGTCGAGATCGCCGCGGGCGGTCAGGAAGAGAACGGGGATGTCGGCCGAACGACGCTCCTGGCCCATGCGCTCGAGCACCGTGAACCCGTCGAGGTCCGGGAGCATCACGTCCAGCACCACGAGGTGGGGCCGGAAGCTCTCGACGGCATGGAGGGCCTGGAGGCCGGTGTGGGCCACCTCGACGGTCGCCCCCTCGATGTGCAGCGCCATCGTCACCAGGTCGGTGATGCTCTTCTCGTCGTCGACCACCAGGATGCGGTGATCGACCGTCGTCACCGCCGCCCCCTGGTGGAGGTCCGAACCGGGACGACCCTCATCCGTGCCATCCCTCCATGCTGACGTATGGATCTGTGAGTTTGCTTAGAACCCCGCCGGAGGTCCGCCTTGGGGGTCGGCGCCGGGCAGGTCCGACGGGCCGTGAGGGAGAATCCGGACCGGTCAGAACCGGTGGCGCCAGCCTCCCGAAGGGAGGGGACCGTCCTCCAGGGTGTACTCGCCGGGCCGCCCGGTGCATGTGCCGACCGGGATCGGGGGCGGCAGTCCGGCCGACCGGAAGGCCCCGACCAGCCGTTCGGGCCGGCCCGTGGCCACCAACAGCTCGTAGTCCTCCCCGCCGGTGAGGGCCTCCTCCCTGGTGGCCAGGTCGGCCACGGGCACCAGCTCGAGCTCGGCGCCGATGTCGGAGGCCTCGGCCAAGTGCCCGAGGTCCGGCACGAGACCGTCGGAGAGGTCGATGGCCGCGGAGGCTCCGGCCCGCCGCGCCGCCTCGCCCTCGGCCAGGCGCGCCACCGGGCGCCGGTGGGCACGGACGAGACCTGCCGCCGCCGGACCACCGGACTCCGGGCCCTGGCGCAGCAGCCGAAGACCGGCGGCCGATCGGCCCAAGGGGCCGGTCACGAAGAGGCGGTCCCCGGGCCTGGCCCCGGACCGGAGCAGGGGCGGGTCGTCGGCCGCGGCCACCCATCCGACGGCGACGGTCGACACCACCAGGACCGGGGACTCCGACAGGTCGCCGCCCACGATGACGCAGGATGCGTCCTGGGAGGCCTGGGCCAGGCCGGCCCCGAGACGTTCGATGTCGGTGCCGGCCGGTGCGGCCACCGAGACCAGGGCGTACTCCGGCCGGACCCCCATGGCGGCGAAGTCCGAAACGGTGACCATCAGCGCTTTGTAGCCGACATCGTCGAGCCCGGAGAGGCCGAGATCGGCATGTACGCCGGCTACGACCAGGTCCGTGGCCAGTACGGCCCGACCGGTCCCGGTCCCGTCGGGGAGGTGGGGCCGGACCACTGCTGCGTCGTCGCCGATCCAGGTGTCGCCCACGGGTGGGACCACCCCTCCGGACCGGAGGTGGCGGGCGGCAGCCTCGAACTGAGCCCGCATGAGCTCGATGGCCGTGAACTCATCGAGCCCGCCTTCGGTGCGGCCCTCGCCACCACCGGAATTGGGACTATCCACCTCCCTTGCCTACCATTGAGGCGGTCCACCGCCACTACAATCGGTGGATAACCGGTGGATGGGCCGCAGGCACGGCCGTCCGTCGGCTGCGACCCACCCGAATCCCGAGGAGGATCACTCAGCCCATGGCCCCCACCGAGAACAAGAAGCTGGTCGCATGGGTGGACGAGATCGCTGCGCTGACCGAGCCCGCCGCCGTGGAGTGGTGCGACGGCTCGGCCGAGGAGTACGACCGCCTCTGCCAGCTTCTCGTGGACCAGGGGACGTTCACCAAGCTCTCGGAGGCCAAGCGACCGAACAGCTACTGGGCCCACTCCGATCCCGGTGACGTGGCCCGGGTGGAGGACCGCACCTACATCTGTTCGACCCTCGAGTCCGACGCCGGCCCGACGAACAACTGGCGGGACCCCGGGGAGATGCGCACCGTCCTGACCGGCCTGTTCGCCGGATCCATGAGGGGTCGCACCATGTACGTGGTCCCCTTCTCGATGGGTCCGCTCGGTTCGACCATCGCCCACATCGGCGTGCAGCTCACCGACTCGCCCTACGTGGCGGTGTCCATGCGGATCATGACTCGGATGGGACGCGGCGCCCTCGAAGTCCTCGGGACCGACGGCGAATTCGTCCCGTGTCTCCACTCGGTGGGTGCCCCGCTGGCCGAAGGCGAGGCCGACGTGCCGTGGCCCTGTGACGCGGAGAACAAGTACATCGTCCACTTCCCCGAGACCCGCGAGATCTGGTCCTACGGCTCGGGATACGGCGGCAATGCGCTCTTGGGCAAGAAGTGCTTCGCCCTCCGGATCGCATCGGTGATGGCCCGTGACGACAACTGGTTGGCCGAGCACATGCTCATCCTGAAACTGACGTCCCCGGCCGGCGAGACCAGGTACGTGACCGGGGCCTTCCCCTCGGCCTGCGGCAAGACCAACTTGGCCATGCTGATCCCGACCCTGCCCGAGTGGAAGGTCGAGACGGTGGGCGACGACATCTGCTGGATGAAGTTCGGTGCCGACGGACGCCTCTACGCCATCAACCCCGAGGCCGGGTTCTTCGGCGTGGCCCCCGGAACCAACCGCCACACCAATCCCAACGCCATGCTGACCCTCGACGGGAACGCCATCTTCACGAACACCGCGCTCACCGACGACGGCGACATCTGGTGGGAGGGGATGACCGACACCCCACCGGCCCATCTCACGTCGTGGAAGGGAGAGGACTGGACGCCGGAGGCCGGTACACCCGCCGCCCACCCCAACGCCCGATTCACCGTCCCGGCGGCACAGGACCCGGCCATCGCGTCCGAGTGGGAGGATCCGGCCGGAGTGCCCATCGACGCCATCCTCTTCGGCGGACGACGGGCCTCGGTGGTTCCTCTGGTGTTCCAGTCGAGGAACTGGGAGCACGGTGTGTTCCTCGGATCGATCATGGCCTCCGAGACCACGGCGGCGGCGACGGGAGCCGTCGGCAATCTGCGTCGGGATCCCTTCGCCATGCTTCCCTTCTGCGGCTACAACATGGCCGACTACTTCGCCCACTGGCTCGAGCTGGGCGCCTCGGCCGACCCCGACAAGCTGCCCAAGATCTTCTACGTCAACTGGTTCCGCAAGGACGAGGACGGCCGCTGGCTCTGGCCCGGCTACGGCGAGAACTCGCGGGTCCTCGAATGGGTGTTCGAGCGGGTCAACGGCACCGGCGAGGCCACCGAGACTCCCATCGGCTTCGTGCCCGGGCCCGATGCCATCGACACCGACGGATTGGACGTCTCCGAGGCCGACATGGAAAAGCTGCTGGCCGTGGACACCGAGGAGTGGCGGGCCGAGGTGCCCGGCATCCGCGAACACTTCGCCACCTTCGGGGACAAGCTGCCCGACCAGCTCACCGCGGCCGTGGACGAACTCGAGCGCGAGCTGGGTTGACCGGGCGGCCCAGTGCTGCCCACCGTCGACGTCACCCGGCGCTCCGCGAACCCCGGTGGACGCTTCCCTGTACGGCACGACGGGAGCTCATGTACGAGACCGCCCCCACTGCCGATGTGGCAGCCATGACCAGACTGCCGGCGGCCACCGGCAGGGACAGCACCACGGGGACCAGCGAACCCACCACCCACATGAGCTGGAACCGGGTCTCGAATCGGGCAAAGGCCCGGCCCTGAAGGGACTCGCGGACGTGGCGCTGCACCAGGGCGTCGAACGAAGGCTTGGCCACCGCACTCGACAACCCCACGGCCAGGGCGATGACGGCCCAGAACCACCGGGCCGGGTAGAAGGCGCCGATGACGGTGATGGCCGCCACGAACAGGAGTGAGCCGGTCAGCATCTGCTGCTCGTTCAGCACCCGCCGGATCCTCGACACCAACAGGACCCCGATCAGAGCCCCGGCCGTGAGCCCACCGAGGACGAACCCGAACCACCAGGTGGCCGCACCGCTGCGGCGGAGCCCGAAGGCGAACAGGAAGGTGGTGAACCCGACCAGGGCCTTCAGCACCGACATCGGCATCAGGGCCAGGAGCACCTCCGTGTCGGCGATGGGCCGGAAGGCGGCCAGATCCTCCTCGTCACCCACCCAGACCGGGTCCATGTCGGGCGCCATCTCTACGGTCGGGACCGGGGCCCTGGTCCTGGCACCGGCGACGGGCATGGTGGCCGTCCCCCACCCCGGCGCCGACGCTCGGTACGATCGGACCGGTGCGGGACCGGCAGGCGGGCCCCAGAGGCCGCTGCGGCCGCGAACACGGCCACGGACACCCACAAGACGCTGGGGGCGCCGCCGAGCTTGAGGATGGCCACGGCGGGGACGGCGAAGGCGAATCCGGACAGTGACGCCAACAGCCCGAGACGGGCGTTGAGCGTGGCCAGATCGGGCTCGAGCGTGTCCACCCCGGTGCCGGGGTCGTCGACGTGGATCAGCGGTGTGCCGTAGGGAGGGGTGGGGTCGGGACCTCGTGCGGTGGGAGCCACAGTCGCCCGCACTCCCCCGTCGGCACGGCCGTCGGGTGGCGGTGTCGTTTCTCCGGCCGCGTCGGTGCCTTCCGAGGCGTCCGCCGACGTGTCCGCGGAGCTGTCCGCCGCCTCAGGAGGCGTCGTGCGGACCTCGTCCAGCATGCCCAGGGCGGCCATCTCCGGCACCAGCGCCCCTTTGGTGACGAGGTACACCTTCGACAGGACGAGCATGGCGAAGGCCTCGGGGAACAACAGGACCGAGTGGATGTCCCGGGCCAGGAACGGGCACAGTGCCGCCCTTCCCACCGCTGAGGCCACCACCATGGCCCGACGGGCCCCCCGACTGCGGTCGATGAGCGGCCCGAGCGCCGGTGCCACCACCGCGAACGGGCCCATGGTCAACAGCAGGTAGAGCAGGACCTTGTCCTTCGCCGCCGTGGGTGAGATGGAGAAGAACAGCGAACCGGCCAGCGACACGGCGAACAGGGTGTCCCCCGCCGTCATGAGGACATGGGTGAGGGCCAGCCTGCCGAAGGGGCGGCGCTGGTCGAACAGGTCGGTGATGGCCGACCGCGCCAAGCGTCGGAACTGGTCGCTTCGCTCCCGTACGCTCACATCGGCATGGTACGCGCCGGACGGCCCACCTCCGAGGACGCGGGAGCGGGCGGGAGCGGGCGGGAGCGGGCGGGAGCGGTGACGGTAACATGCGCGGGTCCGCACCTACCGACCTCCGGGGAGCAGCCCATGCCGGTCAACGCCTACGTGCTGATCCAGACCGACGTCGGCAAGGCCGCCACGGTGGCCCGTGCCGTGTCGGCGCTCGACGGGGTGCTGGCCGCCGAGGGGGTGACCGGTCCCTACGACGTGATCGTGCGGGCCGAAGCCGAGACCGTGGACGAGCTCGGGCGGATGGTGGTGGGCGCCATCCAGCTCATCGAGGGCATCACCCGCACCGTCACCTGCCCCGTGGTCAACCTGTAGGGGCGCCGGTCGGCCCGCCGACCTCGCCCACCGGTGGCATCGGTGTCAGCCGGTGGACGTAGTGATCAGCTGATGGCCCGGGACGACCGCAGCTCGGCCAACTCGGCCTGGCCCAGCCCCCAGTCGACCAGCGCCTCGTCGCCGTCCTGTCCCGGGTTGGGCGGCGGTCGCCGGATCGAGCCCGGAGTGACCCCGAACCGTGGCGCCGGAGCCGGCTGGACCACGCCGGCCACCTCGGTGAAGGTGCCCCGAGCCCGCATGTGGGGGTGGTTCGGCGCCTCCGACGGCGACAGGACAGGAGCGACACAGGCATCGGAGCCCTCGAAGACCGACTCCCACTCGGCCCGGGTCCGGGTGGCGAAGAGCGCGGCGAAACGCTCCTTCATCTGTGGCCAGGCGTCCCGGTCCATCTGGTCGGGGAGCTCTTCGCCCTCGAGGCCCAGGAGCCGGATCAGCTCGGCGTAGAACTGGGGCTCGATGGCCCCGAGCGCCATGTACCCGCCGTCGGAGGTCTCGTACACCTCGTAGAAGTGGGCGCCGGTGTCCAGCAGGTTGGTCCCCCGCTGGTCCTTCCAGATCCCCGCCGACATGAGCGTGTACGTCATGGTCATCAGGGCCGCGGCACCGTCCACCATGGCCGCGTCGACCACCTGGCCGACGCCGGTCTGGCGGGCGCTGATGATGGCGGCGCACATCCCGAAGGCCAACAGCATGCCTCCGCCGCCGAAGTCCCCCACGAGGTTCAGCGGCGGGAACGGGCGTTCCCCGGCCCGACCCATGGGCTCGAGGGCTCCGGCCAGGGCGATGTAGTCGATGTCGTGCCCGGCGGCCGAGGCCATCGGGCCCGCCTGGCCCCATCCGGTCATCCGCCCGTAGACCAGCTTCGGGTTGCGGCCCAAACAGTCGTCGGGGCCCATCCCGAGGCGCTCGGCCACCCCGGGTCGGAAGCCCTCCATCAACCCGTCGGCCTGCGCCACCAGTCGCAGCACCAGCCCCACGCCGTCGGGGTGCTTGAGGTCGACCGCCACCGACCGCCGGCCGCGGTTCATGAGGTCCACGTGGGGCTCGGTGTTGGGCGGGTAGGTGGCCCGCTCCGACCGGTCGATGCGGATGATGTCGGCCCCGGCATCGGCCAGCATCATGCCGGCGAAGGGAGCCGGTCCCAGTCCGGCCAGCTCGATGATGCGGACGCCGTCGAGGGGGCCGCTCACCACGGACCGCCCGGACCACACGGGGACGTGATTGTCATGGGCGGATGGTGGCCCAGTGACCCCCACGGGTCAAATGCATCGGGCCGGCCGGAGGTAGCCTGCCCTGATCCCGGAGCCCGAGGAGAGCAGACGTTTGTCCGAAGCCCGACGTGCGGTGGGACCGGGCCGGGTCAACCTGATCGGCGATCACACCGACTACAACCAGGGCCTGGCCCTGCCCATGGCCATCGGACTCGGAGTGACCGTGGAGCTCATCCCGGCCGACCGGCCCAGGCTGGTCGTCACCTCGGAGGCCTTCGACGAACCGGCCACGATCCCGGTCGCCCCGGCACCGGACCCCACCGCCGTGGGGTCGTTGGCGCCGCCGTGGGCCCGGCTGGTGGCGGCCATGGTGACCCTGGCCGGTCCTGGTTCCGGGGGCGCCTTGTCCATCACCTCGACGGTGCCGGTGGGATCGGGCCTGTCCTCGAGCGCAGCCCTGGCCGTGGCCCTGGCCGAGGTGTTCGGAACGGGTGGGACGCCCGAGGCCGTGGCCCGGTTGTGTCAGGCCGCGGAGCACCGGGCCGGTACCCCGGTGGGGCTGCTCGACCCCCTGGTCTGCGCCGGTGGGCAGGCCGGTCACGCCATGCTCATCGACTTCGCCACGACTGGCCACCCGACACATCGCGGTGCCCGGGGACGCCGAGTTCGTGGTGGTGGACTCGGGCCAACGTCGCACCGTCCGCACTTCGGCCTACGCCACCCGCGTGGCCGAGTGCGAGACGGCCGCCGCCGTCATCGGCCCCCTGGGTCGCGCCACCGCGGCCGACGTGCCGGGGCTGTCGGACCCGGTGCTCCGCCGCCGGGCGAGCCACGTGGTCTCGGAGTGCGCGCGGGTGCGGGCCATGGCCGGAGCCCTGGTCCACGACGACCTCACGGCGGCCGGCCGCCTGCTGACCGAGAGCCACCGCAGCCTGGCCGGGGACTTCGACGTGTCCACCCCGGTACTCGACGACCTGGTGGAGCACCTCGGTCGACGACCCGGCGTGTTCGGTGCCCGGATGACCGGAGCCGGGTTCGGGGGCTGCGTGGTGGCGCTGACGCGCCCCGGAGCCGTCGATACCGACGCCTGGCCCACTCCGGCGTGGCGGGTGCGAGCCTCGGACGGCACGGTGGCGGCCCGTCGCTGAACGCCTCCGGCCCGGAGAGTCGGGTCCGGCCGGTTCGGCGTCCCAGAGGGGACCCCGTCTACCCTCCGCCGGGCTGGACCCCCGGCCAGGGGGCCAGCCTCCGGTTGATGACCCGCTGGAGGATGACCGGCTTGCGGACGTCGTCGATCCAGTGCACCTCGCCCTCGCTCCGTATGACGAGCCCGAGCCGGCCGGTGGCGACCATGCGGCGGAACAGGCTCTGGACCACCACGACCGAGCCCACGTCGGCGAGGGGCAGTTCGGAGTACTGCCGGGTCACCGTCCCCCACTGCTCGATGAGCCGAAACGAGGTCAGCACCAGGCTGGTGGTCCACCACCGGGTCACCCGCGCCGCCAGCCAGATGCAGGGGACGACGACGACCAGTCCCTCGATCCAGTGCACGAACACCGTGGTGTGGGGATAGACCACGTCGAGGGCCACGCCCAGGCCGATGGTCACCAGCGAGGCCGCCAGCGGGCCCGACAGGAACAGCCAGTGCGGCCTGATGTCGACCAGGACCCTCTCGTCCGGCAGGAGCTGGAGCCGGTGGACGGCCAAACGCCTCAGCCCAACTTGCCGGCGATCGATCCGGCCGAGCGGAGCACGGTCCCATCGGCGCCGGCGGCGGAGTAGGCGTGCGTGGGCCGTCGGCGAGCCTCGTCGAGCAGGTCGTGGAGCAGCGCGGCGAACGGCACCGGCGGTGCCACCCACAGGTAGCGGGCCAGCGATCCCGGAACGGTGTTGATCTCGTTGACCACGAACTCCTGCCCGTCGGAGAGGAAGTCGATCCGGGCCACCCCCCGGACCGCGGCCAGGCCGGCGATGCGCTCGGCCGCGTCGCGGAGCCCTTTGTCCAGCTCCGGTGGGATCAGGGCCGGGAGCTCGCGGCTGGCACCGGCCATACCCTCGCCGGCCACGTACTTGTCGCGGTAGTCGAGGATGTCGGTGGCGCCCGACGCCCGTATCGGGCGCTCCACGGCCGAGAGCTCCAGCGAGGGCCACGTGCGCACGCCGACCTGGAGGTCGGTGAGGTCGGGACGGTACGGCTCGACCACGGCCCCGAAGCGGAGGTGGGGGTTGGCGCCCAGTCGGGCCGAGGCGGTGGCGAAGTCCTCGACCACATCGATGCCGATGGACGATCCGCCGTATCGGGGCTTGACGATGTAGGGGCCGTCGAACGGGGGTGGCTCGGTGCCGTCGGCCAGCAGCACCCGGGGCAGGGTGGGGAGCCCGGCCGAGGCCACCAGCGAGCCGAAGGCCAGCTTGTCCATCCCGAGGGCCGCGCCGGCCACCGTCGGGCCCGAGTACCGGACGCCGGCCAGGTCCAGGGCGGCCTGGAGGGATCCGTCCTCACCCGGCCCTCCGTGGCAGCACACCAGGGCGGCATCGATGTCGAGGGCCCGGGTCCGGCCCAGCCTGCCCCCCGGTTCGGTGAACCCCCCGTCGGGAGCGGCGATCAGCTGCAGACGGGACGCCCCCCGCGGCACGCCCTCCACGAAGGCGTCGGCCTCCAGCCCGGAGTCCACCTCGTACCAGTCACCGGTCTTCGACCAGAACAGGGCCCGGACGCTGACGGACGATCCCTGGGGTCCCGAGAGCAGGCCCCGGGTGGCCTGGAGGCCGGTCAGCACGCTCACGTCGTGCTCGGGCGACGGACCTCCGAAGATGACGGCTACGTCGGACACGGCTGGGCGGACTCCTCCGTTCGGTGGTGGGGTGGACCTGAGCCACCGATCGGCGGTCGAGGCCAGATGCTCAACTTTTCAAGGGTAGTGGTCCGGCAGATCGTTCTCGTACAGCACGGCGTCCCCGGCGCCGAGGTGTTCCCGCACCCAGGCCACGGCCCCGTTCCGCTCGGCGACCATCGTCACCTCGACCGTGGCGTCGGCAACGGAGGCCACCCCGGCCAGCAGGGCCCGGCGGTTGGTCCGGCCCACCACCACCAGGTGGTCGGCGGTGGCGGCGATGGCGGCGCCGAAGCGCCGGTTCTCCTCGTATTGACGGGCGCCGAGCTCCACCATGCCCGGCGTGACCACAGCCAGGAGGTGGGATGACCCGTTGGGGTCCGGCTCGCTCCCGTTGGGGCCGGCGAAGGTGGCGGACAGGGCACCGAGGGCTCCGGCCGATCCGGCCGGATTGGCGTTGTAGGTGTCGTCGAGGATCATGACCCCGGACGAGGAGCGGGCCGCCTCGAGCCGATGCTCCACGGCGGGCAGGGCGGCCAACCGGGATCCGATGGACGCCGGGTCGATCCCGAGGGCCAGGCCCACGGCGATGGCACAGGCCAGATTGGAGGGCTGGACACCCGTGGGCACCGGCACGTCCTCGGCCACGGTCGTGCCGCCGGCGAACGCCGACATCCGCCGTCCGTCGTCGTCCCGGACCACGCACACGTCGGCGCCGCGGTCGACGGCCGAACAACGCCACACCCGCTTCCCGCCAGCCTCGGCCCGGTCGGCCAGGGTCGCCAGCCTGGCGTCGTCGACGACCAGGACCACGTCGTGGGCCCGCTCGAGGATCTCGGCCTTGGCCTCGACGATCCGCTCCTCGGACCCGAACCGCTCGAGGTGCACGGGCCCGATGGCGGTGATGACGGCGATGTCGGGCGGACACCACCGGCACAGATCGGCGATCTCCCCCGGACCGTAGGTACCCATCTCGGCCACGAACACCTCGGTGCCATCGGCCAGGTGCTCGTTGACGGCCCGGGCCAGTCCGGCCCGGTTGTTGAAGCTGGCCGGCGTGGCCACCACGGTCCGCTCCCCCCGGACCAGGTGGGCGATGTGGCCCTTCGTGGACGTCTTGCCGTAGGACCCGGTGACGGCCACCACGGTGGGGTCGACCCGGGCCAGGCGAGCGGCGGCGGCGTCGACGAAGTGGGCCGACAGTCGTCGCTCGACGGGCGACGTGACCCAGCAGGCCAGGTCGACCAGGACCGGTACGGCCAGCGCGGCCACCACCGCCAGCGGGGCGACCGGTCCGACGACCATGCCGACCACGACGACGACCAACTCGAGCAGGGCCCACGTCGCCGCCAACGTCTTGAGTCGGCGGGTCCAGGCCAGGGGCGAGGTCCGTCCCCGCAGCGAGAGCCCGACCGGGCCGGCGGCGACCCCCAGGGCCACGACCACGCCGGTGAGCGGCCACCACAGCGAAGCCAGAGCGGCGACCAGCACGACCCCGGCCAGCGCCCCGTTGAGGAGATCGACCCGCCACCACCGGAGTGCGAACCGCGACACCGACCCGGCCAGGTAGTGCTCCCTCTGGGCCACCCGCAGCCACCGGAGGCCGGCCGGGACACAGGCCACCGCGCAGGTGGCCACGGTGACCCAGGCCACCCCGTGGTGCAGACGGGCCGGACCCAGCACGGCCAGGGTGGTGGCGAAGGGTGCGGCGCTCACTGCGGTACCCGGGCCGGATCCTGGCCGAGGACGACGGCCCGGAGCTGTGCCGGCGCCTCCGTCGGTGTGAGATGGCCGACGCCCGGGAGCGTCTGCAGGCGGGCGGACGGGAAGATCCCCTGGGCCCGCTCGGCCACCTCGAGGGGAACGTCGGTGTCGGCTTCGCCCCACAGCAGGTCCACCGGACATTGGATAGCAGCCATCTGGTCCTCGTACCGCTCGCCGAGCAACCGGACGAACACGCCACGCATCACGCCCTGGGCGGCCCGATAGTCGGGGGATCCGTACTTGTTGCGCAGGTCCTCCATCCGCGCCTCCCCCACCAGCCCCATCCGGTGGAGGCGCCGGGCCAGCCGGTAGGCGACGACGGGGCGGGAGCGGCGCCCCTGGCGGTCGAGAAGCGGCACTGCGGTGAGCACGACGCGCTCGATGCGGTCCGGGACCAGCGTGGCCAGGTGTACGGCGACGCGGCCGCCGAACGAGTGGCCGACCAGCACGACCCGGTCGGCCAGGGTCCCCGGCTCCTCGAAGAGCGGCATCAGGCGCGCCGCGTACTCGGGACTGCCCCAGACCTCGGGGGGTGGAGGCGTGGCCCCGAAGCCGAACAGGTCGAGCGCCGCCACGCTGGGACCGCCCCCGTGACGACCGGGGTCGAGCGCTGCCGCGAAGTCGAGGTGGGTGCGCTGCCATCCGTGCAGGGCCAGGACGGTGGGCACCCCCGGGCCCCAGGTGCCGCCGAACAGCTGACCGCCGGCGAACGACTTCAGCACCGGAACACCCTACCGACCGCTCCGGCCAGCGTGGCGCACCCCGGCCCGGACGACGACGCGGAGGCCGGACGGGAGCCGCCGACCATCAAGGGCGGTGACACAGCCCACCGGTAACCTCGATTCCGTGGAGCCCGTGGAATCCGTCGTACCCGTCGAGCCCTGGGCGCCCGCTGTGGTCGGCCCGTCGGGAACCGACCGGTTCTCACAGGCTCGGGCCTCGCTGACCGAGCACCAGCTCCAGGCGGTGGAGTCTCCGGCCCATGCCCTGTGCATCGTGGCCGGGGCCGGCTCGGGCAAGACCCGGGTCCTCACCCTGCGGGTGGCCCATCGCATCAGGGAGGGCTCGGCCGACGCCGACCACACCACCGTGTGCACGTTCACCCGGAAGGCGGCCCATGAACTTCGCCAGCGTCTGCGGCTCTACGGGGTGCCCGTCTCGACTCCGGCCCCGGCCGGAGGGGTGCCGGGTCCGGGCGTACGGGCCGGTACGCTCCACCAGCTCGGGTTGACCCTGCTCCGGCGCCATGCCCTCGACACCGGGCAGCCGCCCCCCGTGGTCGCCGAGCACCGGTGGCGCACCATCGCCACCATCGTCGGGGACCCGGCGACGGCATCGGCGATCGACACCGAGATCGGCTGGGCCAAGGCCCGGTGCCTGAGGCCGGAGCTGTACGCCGACGCCGCCCTCGCCGCCGAGCGGATCGTGGCCGTGGACCCCGACCAGGTGGAATCGGCCTTCAGCGCCTACCGCGACTCGCTGAGCCGTCGTCACGCCCTTGACCTCGATGACGTCCTCATCCACGCCGCCGACCTGTTCCACGACGACGCCGGCTTCGCCGAACGGATGCGCTGGCGGTACCGCCACTTCTCGGTGGACGAGTTCCAGGACGTGAACCCGGCCCAGTTCAGGCTCATCGAGGCCCTGCTCGGCGAGCGGGAACGATCTCTGCGCCGTGGGCGACCCCAACCAGGCCATCTATGGATGGAACGGCGCCGACCCGACCCTGCTGGCCCGCCTGCCCCAGCTGGTGGCGGGCATGGAGGTGGTCCGGCTGGACGAGAACCACCGTTCGACCCCCCAGGTGGTGGCGGCGGCCACCGCGGCCCTGGGCCGCTCCTCCACCGCTCCCCCGCGATCGGTGGTCGAGGCCGGACCCATTCCCGTAGTCACCGCCTTCGACGATGACGCCGCTGAGGCCGAGGGGGTGGTCACGCTGCTGCTCGACCGGGCCGAGGACGGAGGGCCCTGGTCGGATCATGCAGTGCTGGCCCGTACGCACGACCAACTGGCCACCGTGGCCCGGGCTCTGGCCCGGGCCGGCATCCCCCACCGGATGGCACCCGGGCCCGAGTCGTCGGCTGGAACCGCCGTGGCCGGAGTTGCCGGGGCGGGAGCTGCCGGGGCCGGGCTGCCGGGGCGGGGTCGTCGACAGCCCGAGCGAAGCCGCCCGGGGGACGGGCCGACTTCCCGCGCCGTGGCCCGCGGCATGCGGATGACGCGGTGGAGCTCGCCACCTTCCACCGGGCCAAGGGGCTCGAGTGGTCGTCGGTGCATGTCGTGGGTCTGGAGGATGGGTTCGTCCCCATCGTCTACGCCGAGTCCTCCGAAGCTCGGGCCGAGGAGCGCCGTCTGCTCTACGTGGCGCTCACCCGGGCTTCCGTGGAACTTCACTGTTCGTGGGCGAGGACTCGACGCATGGGCAACGGGCGGACGATGGACCGCCAGCCCTCTCCATGGTTGGCCGCGGTGGCCCGGGTCTCCAGGGCGGGAACCGGCCGCATGCCCCGGCGCGACACGATTCGGATGATCGACGAGATGAGGGCCGACCTGGGTCGCTGACCTGGGTCGCTGAGCGGGGTCGGTGACCTCGGTGGGCGGGGTGGATGTGCCTCGGGAACGGTCAGGATGGTGGTGGTGGGCGCGGCGGTGTCCGGCTTCAGTCGACGACGGTCTCGATGAACACGGGCGCGTGATCCGACGGCTTCTCACCCTTGCGGGCCTGTCGGTCGATCAATCCGAAGGTGGTGGCAGTAGCGAGGACCTCGGTGACCAGGATCAGATCGATGCGCATGCCCTGGTGACGGTGGAACGAACCCCCGCGGTAGTCCCACCAGCTGAACAGGCTGTCGTCGTCGTAGAGCCGCCGGAACACGTCGACCAGTCCCCACGACTCGAGACGGGCCAGTGCCTCCCGCTCGGGCGGGCTGACGTGGGTCATCCCCTCGAACTGCTTGGGGTCCCAGACGTCGCGATCCTCTGGGGCCACATTGAAGTCACCGCAGACCGCCACGGGACGTCCCGGGTCGGCGGTGGACTCCAGGTGGTCCCGCAGCCGGGCCAGCCAATCCAGCTTGGCCGAATAGTGCTCGCTGTCGAGGCTCCGACCGTTGGGCACGTAGACCGAATGCACCCGCACCCCGCCACAGTCGGCCGAGATCAGCCTCGGCCCCTCGGCATCGTCCTCCCCGCCCAACCCCGGGGTCACGCCCGACAGCCCGACACGACTGGCGATGGCCACTCCGTTCCACCGCCCGGTTCCGTGATGGGCCGTCTCATAACCGAGAGCGGCGAAGACATCGTGGGGGAAGGCCGAGTCGGCCTGCTTGGTCTCCTGCAGGCACAGCACATCGGGATGGGCATAGCCGATCCACTCTTCGACCCGAGGGAGACGGGCGGTCAGCGAGTTGACGTTCCAGGTGGCGATGCGCACGGGCGACCCTCCGTCAGGCCGGATCGGAGGTGGTTGCGTCCACCAGCACGAAGAGCAGCTCAGCTTGGCAGGCCAGCTCGCCGCCCACCGTGGCCCGGCCCGTCCCCTTGCCGGCCCGAGCTGACATCCGGCCCAGCGAGACCTCGAGGTCGAGTCGCTCACCGGGGACCACCTGCCGACGGAACCGGGCCTTTTCGATCCCACCGAACAGGGGGAGCTTTCCGGCGTAGGCCGGATCGGCCAGTACGGCCACGCCGCCCAGCTGGGCCAGGGCTTCGACCATGAGCACTCCGGGGAGGGTGGGCCGGCCGGGAAAATGACCGGCGAAGAAGGCTTCGTCCCCGGTCAGCTGCCAACAGCCGCGAGCCGACTGACCGGGTTCGACAGCATAGAGCTCGGTCACGAACAGGAACGGCTCACGGTGGGGCAGGTACTCCTCGGCTCGCACGGTGGCCGAGGTTATCGGTCCCCGTCGAGCGACAGCTCACGGACAGGGGACGACCGGGTCCCCACCTGCTCAGGGCTGCGACCCGGTCACGGGCCCGAGAACGGAACCGTCACCGGCCACCTCGCCCTGACGGACCGAGTTCGGGCAGGGCCAGTTCGGCCCGCCGGCGGCTGGCGTCGAGGGAGATCAGCGTGAACTGCCGGGTCTCGGCCCTCGTCAGAACCTGGCGCGCCTTGTTCGGAGGTGGATCGGCCAGCCCACGTAACGGGACGTGGCAGAGCATGCCATCGACGTCGATGTGAGCCCCGTGGGACGTGAAGGCCACGACGGTTCCATCGAATGTGCTCCCGATCGGGTGATCGGCGACGAACGTGAGGAATGTCAACGGGTCGTTGAGGGCCTCACCGGTCGAGGCGGTCTGGCCGCCACTCGAGCGGTCGGCGCGTTGTCGAGTGCGCGGTGCCGTCTCTGCCGGCTGACCCTCGTCGACCGACCCACGGCTGACGGCCGACTTCGAAGCCCCAGTAGCCGCCTTGGTGGCCTTGGTGGCCTTGGTGGCCTTGGTGGCCTTGGTGGCCTTGGTGGCCTTGGTGGCCTTGGGGTGGCCTTGGTCGGCCCTGGTCGGTGGCCCTGGTGGCCTTGGTGGCCTTGGTGGCCTTGGTGGCCTTGGTGGTGGCGGGCGCAGCGGCCTTGGTGGCCTTGGTGGTGGCGGCTTGGCGGCCTTGGCGGCCTTGGTGGCCTTGGTGGCCTTGGTGGCCGGCGGCCTTGGCGGCCTTGGTGGCCTTGGTTACCGATCCCTTCGTGGAAGTAACGGGCTCGGTTTCCACCTCAATCGCCACTGCGCCGTCGGCCGTGCCCGACCTGGTCGCAGTGGTCGCACCCCGGGTTGTTGCCTTGCCCGCTCTTGCCGCCTTCGTGGCCCTGGACGACCGCCCGGACGACCCGGATCGCGATCCGTTGGACTCCACACCGACCGAAGCCGAGTCGAGCTCCTCGCCGTTCGTCGGGCGGTTGCCGGCCCCCGTAGCCCTCCGCTTGGACTTGCTGGTCACCGATCTGCTGCGGGCGCCACGCACCGGCGTCCGCGGGGTGAAGATCCATCCCACGCCGGGTACCGGCTTGCCGCCGATGAGACGGCCGGGTTCGAAGAGCCAGGGCCGCTCCGCGTGGAACTCTTGGAACGAATCGTTCGACAGCACCAGGGCCCCGGACTTCTCGGCGATGCGCAGGATGAACCCGTCGCCTCGACCCACGGCGCCGGCCGGCGGGGTGATCATCTCACCGTGCTCGATGGCCTGCTCGAATGTCGCCACCTCGGATGGATCGATTCGGTGCCCGAAGGAGGCGTCGACCACCACCGTCACGTCCGAGGTCGAGAAGCCCCGGTACTCCTCGAGGAATGCTCGAATGGCCTCGTCGAGCTGGGCCAGGCTGGGGAGGGTCCGGCCTTCGGTGGCGATGTTGGAACCGTCCACGACGATGCGCCGGCGTTCGCTCTGATCTTCTACCATGACGATCCACAGTCAACCATCTGACTAGGGCGCCTCCGGCCATGCTCCCGGGCGGCTCCCCCTGGCCGCCACCGGCCACCGGCTGGCTGGCGCCGTAGGATGACCTGGTGAGCAGCGAGTCCGAGCGGACCGGGGAGGCGACGGACCTCCTCCGCCAGCTGATCCGGAACCGGTGCGTGAACGACGGCACCGAGGCCTCTGGACAGGAGCTTCGCAGTGCCGACATGCTTCGGGGCTATCTCGAGGGTTCCGGCGTCGATATGGAGATCTACGAGCCGGCGCCGGGCCGGGGGTCGCTGGTGGCCAAGCTCCACGGTTCCGACCCCTCGGCCCCCTCCCTCACCCTGCTCGGCCACACCGATGTCGTGCCGGCCACTGGCGACGACTGGAGCCACGACCCGTTCGCGGCCGAGCTGATCGACGGTGAGGTGTGGGGACGCGGAGCCATCGACATGCTCAATCTGACGGCCACCATGGCCACCGGGCTCCGCCATCTGGCCCTGTCGGGCTTTCGCCCGGCCGGCGACCTCACCTACGTTGCCGTGGCCGACGAGGAGGCGCTCGGCACCTACGGTGCCATGTGGCTGACCCAGAACGTGGCCGACGAGGTCGGCGCGGACTACGTCATCACCGAGTCCGGCGGCTTTCCCATGGGAGGAGCCGACGGCACCACCCGGCTGCCGGTCATCGTGGGCGAGAAGGGCGTCTACTGGTGCCGTCTCGTCGTGAAGGGCACGCCCGGACACGGGAGTCAGCCCTTCAAGACCGACAACGCCCTGGTCAAGGCAGCCGAGGTCATCCGTCGGATCGACGAGTACCGGCCCGAGGCCCAGCTCCACGAGGCCTGGACCAGGTTCATCGAAGGCATCGGCTTTCCTCCCGAACTGGCCGAGCCCCTGCTCGACCCCGACCGCATCGACCAGTTCTGCGAGGATCTGCCGCTGGTCGGCCTGGCCCGCCAGGCCCACGCCTGCACCCACACCACCATCGCCCCCACCCTCATGCGCGCCGGTACCAAGCTCAACGTCATTCCGGACCGGGTCGAGCTCGACGTGGACGTCCGCACCCTGCCCGGGTGGGACACCGCCGACGTGGTGACCATGTTGGAAGAGATCGTGGGCGATCTGGCCGGGGACGTGGAGATCGAGATCAGCGACGAGCAGCCGTCGACCACCTCACCGATCGATACGCCCCTGTGGGACGCCCTGGAGAGGGTGAGCCGCATCTTCTACCCGGGGGCCCGTACCGTCCCGTACCTGACGGTGGGAGCGACCGACGCCCGCTTCCACCGGGCCATCGGCAACGTGGCCTACGGCTTCGGCCTCCACAGCCGGGCCATCGGATTCGAGCAGTACGGGGCCATGTTCCACGGCATCGACGAGCGGGTCGACGTCGAATCGCTGCACCTCTCCACCGAGATGTGGATGGCGCTGGCCCGCGACGTTCTGGTCTGAACGGTCCGCCGAGCCTCAGCCGACGGCCCGGGCCAACAGGTCGTCCTGCTCCAGACGGTGGAGGGCGGCGCTACCCGAGGCCGGACTGGCCGACTCGGCCCGGCTCACATGGCGAAGCGCATGGGTGTCCCTCAAGAGCCTGTGGAGGCGCTGGTGCACGAAGTTCCACGCCCCCATGTTCTCCGGCTCCTCCTGAAGCCACACCACCTCGCGCGCCTTCGGGTAGCGGTCCAGGATGCCTTTGATCGTCGACTTCGGCCACGGATAGAGCTGCTCGACCCGGACCACGGCCACCGAGCGGCCGTCCGCCCCGAGTTCGTCGCGCCGTCCCAGAGCGTCGTAGGCCACCTTGCCGGTGCAGAGCACCACGCGGGTGACGGCGTCGGCGTCGAAGTCCTCGTCACCGGCCGCCGGGTCGTCGAGCACCTCGGCGAACGAACCCGAGGTGAAGGCCCCTATCGGCGAGCGGGCCTGACGGGCCCGGAGCAGCGACTTGGGCGTGAACACGATGAGCGGCCGGCGATCCTCACCCTTGACCTGGGACCGGAGCAGGTGGAAGTACTGGGCCGCCGTGGTCGGATCCGCCACCCGCAGATTGCCCCGGGCGCACATGGTGAGGAACCGTTCGATCCGGGCCGAGGAGTGCTCGGGGCCCTGGCCCTCGTACCCGTGGGGAAGCAGGAGCACCAGGCCCGACTTCTGGCCCCACTTGCCTTCGGCCGCCACCAGAAAGTTGTCGACGATGATCTCGGCTCCGTTCCAGAAGTCACCGAACTGGGCCTCCCAGGCCACCAGGTTGTCAATGGCCTCGACCGAATACCCGTACTCGAAACCCACGCAGGCGTATTCGGACAACAACGAGTCGCGGATGGTGAACCGTCCGCCCCCCAGCCCGGCCAGCGGCACGTGCTCCCGCCCGGTGATGTGGTCGACCAGCACTGCATGACGCTGGGAGAAGGTGCCGCGTCGGGTGTCCTGGCCCGTCAGCCGGACGTTCGTCCCCTCCAGCAGCAGGGAACCGATGGCCAGGGCCTCGCCGAGGGCCCAGTCGATCTCTCCGTCGGCCACCACCTTGTCCCGCTGCTCGAACTGGCGGGCCAGCTTGGGGTGGATGACGAACCCGTCGGGGACCGATCGCACCGTCTGGGCCAAGCCGGCCAGCACCGACGCCTCCACGCCGGTCTCCACCGGTGGGATCCACAGGTCCGGGACGACGTAGGCCGGCAACACCGGGGTGCGGTCCGACGACTCCGCCTCGGCCTCGGCCCGTGTCTCGTCCAGGGCCGACTGGAGGCGGGCCGAAAAGTCGTCGAGGGCCTGCTCGGCCTCGTCGAGGGAGATGTCGCCCCGACGGACCAGTGATTCGGTGTAGAGCTTCCGTACCGAGCGCTTGGCCTCGATCAGGGCGTACATCAACGGCTGGGTGTAGCTGGGATCGTCCCCCTCGTTGTGCCCGTGGCGGCGGTAGCAGACCATGTCGATCACCACGTCTTTGTGAAAGGCCTGCCGGAACCCGAAGGCCAGCCGAGCCGCACGGGCGCAGGCCTCGGGGTCGTCGCCGTTCACGTGGAAGATGGGCGCCTGCACCATTTTGGCGACGTCGGTGGGGTACACCGACGTGCGGGCGGCCTGCGGTGCGGTGGTGAAGCCCAGCTGGTTGTTGATGACGATGTGGACGGTCCCGCCGGTGCGGTATCCGGCCAGCCCGGACAGGTTGAGGGTCTCGGCCACCACCCCCTGCCCGGCGAAGGCGGCATCACCGTGCAGGAGGACCGACAGCACCGGAAAGGGATCCCCCACGCCCTCTTCCAGATGGGGACCGCTGCCCTGCTCGCCCCCGAGGGCGTCCTGTTTGGCCCGCGCCATGCCCATCACCACCGGGTCGACCGCCTCGAGGTGGGAAGGGTTGGAGGCCAGGGTGACGGGGATGGTGCCACCGTTCCGGGCCACGAAGGTACCCGACGCCCCCTTGTGGTACTTCACATCACCGGAGCCCTGTACCGACTCGGGGTCGAGGTTCCCCTCGAACTCCTCGAAGATCTCGCCATAGGACTTGCCCACGATGTTGGCCAGCACGTTGAGCCGGCCCCGGTGGGACATGCCCATCACCGCCTCGTGCAGCCCTTCGTTGACCGCCTCGTCGAGGATGGTGTCGAGCAGCACGATCGCCGATTCGGCCCCCTCGAGGCCGAACCGCTTCTGTCCCACGTACCGCGAGTGGAGGAACCGTTCGAAGACCTCTGCCGCGTTCAGCCGGCTGAGGATGTGCCGCTGTTCGTCCGGGGACAGTAGCGACGGGACCCCTTCGAGGTGCTCCTGGATCCAGCGCTTCTGGTCTGGATCCTGAATGTGCATGTACTCCACGCCGAGGGTCCGGCAGTAGGCGTCGCGCAGGGTGTGGAGGATCTCGTCCAGCGTGGCCAGGTCCTTACCGGCCAGACCGTCGGCCACGTAGGTGCGGGGCAGGTCCCAGATGGTCAGCCCGTAGTGCAGCGGGTCGAGCTCGGGGTGGAGCGCGGGCTGCTCGGCGTCGAGCGGGTCGAGGTGGGCGATCAGATGGCCGCGCACCCGGTACATGTTGATGAGGGTCTGGACGTGGACCTGCTTGATCAGACGGAGGTGGAGGCCGTCACCCTCGTCGTCGGAGGCGTTGACGTCCTTCTCCCACCGGACCGGTTCGTAAGGGATGCCGAGGGACTCGAACACCTCGTCGTAGAAGCCGTGCCCACCCATCAGGCACTCGGACACGTAGGCCAGGAACAGTCCCGACTCGGCCCCCTGGATGATCCGGTGGTCGTAGGTGGACGTGATCGTCACCGTCTTGCCGATCCCCAGGTCGGCGAGCGTCCGGGGATCGGCGGCCTCGAACCCGGGGGGAAACCGAGGGCCCCGACACCGACGATCAGACCCTGGCCGGGCATGAGCCTGGGCACCGACTGCACGGTTCCCAGCGTGCCCGGATTGGTGAGGGTCACGGTGGTGCCGGCGAAGTCGTCGGGAGCGATCTTGTTGGTGTGGATCTTCCGCACCAACTCCTCGTAGGCGGCCACGAAACCACGGAAGTCCTGGGCGTCAGCGTCTTTGATGCACGGAACCAGCAGTGTGCGCTGACCGGCAGACTTCTCCACGTCGACGGCCAGGCCCAGACCGACGTGACGGTGCCGGATCACGCCGGGTGTCCCCTTGTCGTCGGCGTCGGCGACGAACGCGGCGTTCATGGCCGGTACCGCCATCAGGCCCTTCACGACGGCGTACCCGATGAGGTGGGTGAAGCTGACCTTTCCCCCGACCGTCCGGAACAGCTGGTTGTTCACGATGGTGCGATTGACCTCGAGCAGCTTGGCCGGCACCACCCGCACACTGGTGGCCGTGGGCACGCCCAGCGACGCCTCCATGTTGGCGACGATCCTGCCGGCCGCGCCCCGTAGGGGCTGGGCCGACTCGAGGACCGGGACGGCGGCGGCGGGGGGCGGAGCAGTGGCCGGCTGGGTGGTCGCGCCCGAGGTGACGGCGGTAGCGGGGGCGGTGGCCATCGGCGGTGCCGCCGGCGGAGCGTCTGGCGCAGGCGATCGCGGTGCGGTTGGTGACGTGGCCGCCGCCGGGGACGGGGAGACCGACGGGGCAGCGATCACCGGGGGCTCGGCCACCGGGGCGCTGGCCGGCCGGTAGTCGGCGAAGAACTCGCGCCACGATTCGGAGACCGAGGTCGGGTCGTTCCGGAAGCTGTCGTACATGTCCTCGACCAGCCAGGCGTTGGGCCCGAAGGCCCCGGCGCCGTCGGAGGCACGCGAGCCGGCCGGGCCGGCCGAGCTCGCGTCTCCGTCCCCAGTGGCGTCCATAGGCCCTTCAGCCTACCGGGACACACCCCCTCAAACGGGTTGATGGCAGCGCCATCACGCCGATGGGAAACGTCGACTCGATGGAACGGGGAGTCGGCGGCACCGTGGCCCGGGTGGATCCCGGACCACGGTGCCGCCGGTTGCTACTTGGCCTTGGTGATCTTGGGGGCCGGGGCCTGACCGTTCACGACCTTCTTGAACGAGGTACCCGCCGAGATCTTCGGGCTCTTGGACGCCTTGATCTTGATGGTCTCGCCGGTCTGCGGATTCCGACCGGTGCGCGCGGCGCGCTGGGCGCGGTCGAAGGTCAAGAAGCCGGTGATGACCACCTTCTCGCCTTTGGCCACCGTGGCCACCACGACATCCTCGAGGCCGGCCAGCACGGTGGCCACGTCCTTGGAGGTGGAACCGGTGTGGGCGGCGACTGCCGCGATGAGATCGGTTTTGGTAAGGGGCACTGTCTCTCCTTCGTCTTTGGAAGCCACAACAATGCACGATCTGAGCGACCCCCGCGTGCATCCGGAGCCGCCGAAGGCCGCAATTCCGGGCCTCCGGTCGGTTTGCGGTGCTCCGCCGACCCGGTGTCGAACCGCTGTTCGTCCACGTCACGGGCCCATATGGCATGGGCACCGACCACCTGTCAGTCTGGATCGGCAATGCCTGCTCCACTTCCCCTGGCCATCACCGAACTCGAGGCCGCCGGAGTCCCGAACACCACTCCGGTGGTGGTCTTGGTCCACGGGTCGCTCGATCGGTCCGACAGCTTCGCCCGCGTCCTGCGACGGCTCGACGGTCTCCACACGGTGGTCTACGACCGCCGCGGCTATCACCGGTCTCGCCCGGCCCGGCCCTCGAACGGTGGCCTCGAGGGCCACATCGACGACCTCCTGGCTGTCATCGACAGCCGGCCGGCGGTGGTCATCGGGCACAGCTACGGCGGGGACGTGGCCCTGGGGGCGGCGCTCCGCTCCCCGAAGGGCTCCAGCATCGTGTCGGTGGCCGCGTACGAACCCCCCATGCCCTGGCTGGGTCGGATGGGCGACACGACCGCCGGCGCCGCAAGATGAACCGTCCCCGTCGGGCCCGGACAGGGCCGACCAGGACGCGGCAGCGGCGGCCGAACGGTTCTTCCGGCGGATGGTCGGGGACTCGGCCTGGGACAGGCTCCCCGAACCGGCCAAGGCCGAACGTCGGGCCGACGGGCCGGCCCTCGAGGCCGAACTGGCCGACATCAGGAGATCCGATGCCCCCTTCGACGTGACCGCGCTCGCCGTGCCCGCCACGTTCGGCCGTGGCGGGCTCTCGGCCGACCGCCATCGCAAGACCGTGGCCTGGCTGGCCGAGCACACACCCGGAGCCGAGCTCGTCGAGATCGGAGGAGCCGCGCACGGCGCGCATCTGACCCACCCCGATGCCTTCGCGGCCCTGGTACGGTCGGCGCTCGCCCGGAGCAGGGCTTCCACCGACGTGTCCACGCCGGCCACGGCATGAACGTTCTGATCACCGGCTCCACCGGTCTCATCGGCACGGCTCTCACCAACCGGCTCGTCGGCGGGGACCATACGGTCACCCGTCTCGTCCGGGGTGCGCCGGTACCGGGTTCCCCCACCAACCAGGTGACATGGTCCCCGGACCGCCACGAGATCGACGCCGGCGCACTCGACCGCTACGGTCCGTTCGATGGCGTCGTCCACCTGGCCGGCGCCGGCATCGGTGACCGCCGATGGTCGGCTGCCCGCAAGAACGTCATCCTCGAGAGCCGCACCGACTCGACCCGGCTGTTGGTCAAGACGCTGCTCGGGCTGTCGCCCACCCCGCCGGTGCTGGTCAGCGCCTCGGCCGTCGGCTTCTACGGTGTCCGGGGCGACGAAGAGCTCACCGAGGAGTCGGCGGCCGGTAGCGGGTACCTGGCCGAGGTGTGCCGAGCGTGGGAGCTTGCGACTCGGCCGGCCCAAGACGCCGGCATCCGCACGGTACTGCTCCGCACCGGCATCGTCCTCAGTCGTCACGGTGGGGCCTGGGGAAAGCAGCTACCGCTGTTCCGGCTCGGACTCGGCGGACGGATGGGTTCCGGAGCCCAGTACCGGAGTTGGATCACCCTCGAGGACGAGATCGACGTCGTGCTCCGTTGCCTGGCCGACGACGGACTACGGGGACCGGTCAACGCCACCGCCCCCGAGCCGGCCACCGACGCCGAGGTGGCCCATGCCATCGGAGCGGTGCTCCACCGACCGACCGCCATGGTGGTCCCGGCCACGGCGCTCCGCCTGGTCCTCGGGGCCGAGATGGCCGATCAGCTCGTGCTCGGGGGACAGAGGGCCCTCCCCGCGGCACTGGAGTCGCGGGGCTTCCCCTTCGCACACCGCACCCTGGTCGAGGCGGTCCGCTCGGTGCTGGCACGGACCGACTGATCACCTGCCGGCCGTTACGCTGTCAACCACGTAGGCGGACGGACGACCCGGCGGAGGTCGGCAGAGTCGCCGGAGTTCGCGGAGTTGACGAAGTTGACGGACTTGACGAAGTTGACGAAAGGCTCGAAGTTGACGAAGGGGAAGAAGGGGGGCCACCTTGACCACTGTCGCCGTGGCCGGCCAGGACGGCTCGGAGTCTGGAGTGGGATCCCACGGGACGGGCCCCGATGCCTTCGAAGCCGAGGCCCGTGGGTTCCTCGAAGGTCACGCCACCAGGCGTTCCGACGAGGCCTTCGTCTGGGGCGAGGGCTCGGACAGCGTGGGCCTCTTTCCGGAGCGGACCCCGGCCCAAGAGGCCGCCGACCTGGCCGCCGCCCGTGCCTGGGCTCAGACCGTCTTCGATGCCGGCTTCGGCTGGATCAGCGGTCCGCCGGCCTACGGCGGACGGGGGCTGCCCCGCGAGTACCAGCGGATCTACAACACGGTGGCCGCCGACTTCAGGACTCCCTCCATGGCCGCCTACGGCATCGGACTGGGCATGGTGGCGCCGACCATCCTGGCCCACGCCACCGAGGAGGTGAAGACGGCCTACCTGCGAGCCATGTACCGCGGCGACATCGTCGCCTGTCAGCTCTTCAGCGAGCCGGGCTCGGGGTCCGATCTGGCCTCGTTGCAGACCCGGGCGGTCCGCGACGGGGACGAGTGGATCGTGAACGGCCAGAAGGTCTGGACTTCGGGCGCCCAGTTCTCCGACATCGGCGAGATCATCTGCCGGACCGATCCCGACGTGCCCAAACACCGGGGCCTGACCGGATTCGTGGTCGACATGCACGCTTCCGGCGTGGAGGTCCGCCCGTTGCGCCAGATGACCGGTGGCGCCTCGTTCAACGAAGTCTTCTTCACCGACGTCCGCATCCCTGACTCCCATCGGCTCGGCGAGATCAACGGTGGGTGGACGGTGGCACTCACCACCCTGATGAACGAACGGGCCGCCATCGGTGGAGGTGGCGGTGGTGTCGGGCTTCCCACGTCGACCCGACTGGTGGAGCTGGCCCGGGCCATGGGTCGATCCTCGGATCCGTTGATCCGTCAGCAGCTGGCGGAAGTGATCGTCAACGAGCAGGTGGCCCGGTACACCAACCTGCGGGCCGTGGCCAAGCTGGCTGTGGGTCAGCTCCCCGGACCGGAGATGTCGCTGGCCAAGCTGTCCTTGACCGCCAACATGGCGCGTACCTGCGAACTCCTGGCCTCGGTGCTCGGACCGGCCCTGATAGCCGACACCGGCGCCTGGGGCACCTACGCCTGGTCCGAGTATCTGCTCGGGGTCCCCGGCATGCGGATCGCCGGCGGGTCGGACGAGGTCCTGCGCAACATCCTGGGGGAGCGGGTGCTGGGGCTGCCCAAGGAGCCCGCGCCCCGGTAACCGACGGTTTCGGTCAGCTCCGGTCGGTGAACCGTCAGGGTGCGGTCGTGAGGGGGGCGAGGGGGGCGAGGTGGGCCCTTCGATGCGAGTTCGGCTACCGGAAGGCCAGATCGTCCACGTACGACCACGAGCGGCGGTGCAGCGAGGTCAGCCCGAAGCCGGCCAGGGCCGTGCGGTGCGCCGGGGACGGGTAGCCCTTGTTGCGGTCGAAGTCGAAGGCGGGGAAGCTGTCGGCCAACGAGCGCATCAGGCGGTCCCGGGTCACCTTGGCCACGATGGAAGCGGCGGCGATGGAGATACAGGTGGCGTCCCCACGCACGATGGTCCGGATCTGCGGCGTGGATCCACCCGGAGGCCGGCCGCCGGACGCCGGGTCGGTCACGTAGTCGTGATTTCCGTCCATGAGGACGACCGTCGGCGGCGCGGCCAGACCCTCGAGGGCCCGCCGGGCGGCCACGCGTAGGGCCCCGGTCATTCCCAGGTCGTCGCACTCGGTCGGATCGGCATGGCCCACCGACCATGCCGTGCACCAGCGGGTGATCAGCGGAAAGAGGGCTTCGCGCCGCGGCTCGGTGAGCAGTTTCGAGTCACGCAACCCCGGGGGTGGTCGCCGGTCGGGTTGGAAGACCACGATGCCGACCGAGACGGGGCCGGCCCAGGCGCCGCGCCCCACCTCGTCGAGACCGGCCACCGACCCGTAGCCGTCGTTCCCGAGCGACCGCTCGAGCCGGGCATGGGGGCGCGGCGGGCGCGGGCGGCCGGAGCGGTCCGGTGCGGTCACGAGCGCAGCTCGCTCCGTACCACTTTGCCCAGCGAGTTTCGGGGCAGCTGATCGACCACCCGGACCACTCGGGGTCGCTTGTAGTCGGCCAGCGAGGCCTCGGTGAAGACAGCCAGGTCGTCAGCGGTGGGCGGCGACCCGTCGCTCACGATCCAGGCCGTGACCACCTCGCCCCACTCGTCGGAAGGGGTACCGGACACCGCCACCTCGACCACGCCGGGGTGCGTGGCCAACACATCCTCGACCTCCCGCGGGTAGACGTTGTAGCCGCCGGTGATGATGAGCTCGGTGGAGCGGCCGCGGATGGCCAGGTACCCGTTCGACTCCACTCCCCGGTCGCCGGTCCGGAACCAGGCCGGCCCGCCGTCGTTCGATGGTGCGAATGCCCCGCTCGTGGCCTCGGGACGCTCCCAATAGCCATCGAAGACATTCGGTCCCCGCACCAGGATCTCGTCGTCGTCCACCATCACTTCCACACCGGGCAGCGGGAAGCCCACGGTGCCGGCCCGCCGTTCTCCGTCGTAGGGATTCGACGTGTTCATGAGGGTCTCGGTCATCCCGTACCGCTCGAGGACCGGGGCAGCCAGGTGCGCACTGGCCTCGGCGTGCAGCCGGCCCGACAGGGGGGCGGAACCGGACACGCACAGACGGAGGCCTCCCAGTTCGTCGGCCCGTCCCGAAGCCACCAGCCGGTGGTACATGGTGGGCACCCCGAAGAACAAGGAGGCCCGATGCCGCCCGGCCGCGTCGATGACCGATGCCGGGTCGAACGCCGGCAGGAGGACGGCCGAGGCGCCGGCCAGGAGCGTGCCGTAGACGCCGACGCACAGCCCGTGGGCGTGAAAGATCGGCAGCGCATGGATCAGGCGGTCGTCCGGGGCCCAACGCCACGCCGCCACCAGGGCCTCGGTGGCCGCCAGCAGGTTCCGGTGGCGCAGGACCGCCCCCTTCGGCATGCCGGTCGTGCCCGAAGTGAAGCAGATGAGGGCCGGATCGTCGGGTGAGGGGGTGTTGCCGGGCTGATCGGCCGTGGCACGGGACCGGCCGTTCAGGCCGGGGCCGGCCTCCGTCAGGTCGACATCGGGTCCGACCACCAGGACCGGACCGGTCGAGGCCCGCTCGATCCACCCTCGGTGGTCCGCCCGTTCGACGATGGCTGCGGCCGGACGGACGTCTCTCACCACATGGGCCACCTCCCGTTCCGAGTAGGCGGTGTTGACCGGGACCACGACCAGGCCTGCCCGGAGGGCTCCCACATGCGCCGCCAGCGCCGTCGCCGACGAGGATGCAGACCACACCACACGGTCCCCGGCCGCCAGGCCGGCCCCCAGTAGTCGTCCGGCCACCCGGCCGGTGGCATCGTCGAACTCTCCGGCCGTCCACCAGGTGCCCCCGGCGTCGGGCACGTCGAACCACAGCGGCGCCTCGGGGGCCGAGCGCCACTGTTCGGACCAGGCCCGGACCAGGGTGCCACGGGCCAGTAGATCGGCCTCATGCAGGCGGGTTCCGGCCGGTAGGTGATCACGCCAAGGGCGCAGGGACGTCCTCCTCGCTCGACTCCCTCCCAGTCATAGCGGAATTCGGGACCGGGGCGGGGACGTGAGCGGGAGCTCGAGGCGGGCGCCCATCGATCCAATTCTGCTACACCGGAGGGAACAACCGGTCGGCGAAGGTCGAAGAGGAGCACTGCCATGGGACAGCCGGAGGGGGCGCGGCCGTTGACCCCGGCGCGAACGGCCCAGTTGACGAAGGCGAGGCTGCGTCGCCGCCGGCGCGCCGCATCGCAGTGGTCCCCCACACCCATTGGGACCGCGAGTGGTACGAGCCGTTCCAGACCTTCCGGCTGAAGCTGGTGCGGATGGTCGACGGCCTGCTCGACCAGATGGAGCAGGACAGCTCCTATTCGCACTTCCTCCTCGACGGCCAGTTGGCCGCCATCGACGACTACCTCGAGATCCGCCCCGAGAACGAGGCCCGCCTGGCTGCACTGACCGGCGCCGGAAGAATCACCGTCGGGCCCTGGTACATCCTGATGGACGAGTTCCTGGTGTCGGGCGAGACCATCATCCGCAACCTGCAGGCCGGCATCGGGCGGGGTACGGCGTTCGGCGGCGTCATGGACGTGGGCTACCTCCCCGACATGTTCGGCCACGTGGGCCAGATGCCTCAGATCCTCGCCCTGGCCGGCTTCGAGCACGCCGTGGTCTGGCGTGGTGTGCCCTCCGCTGTCGACCGCAACGCCTTCCGCTGGACGGCACCGGACGGCACCGGCGTCCGAGCCGAGTACCTGGTGGCCGGGTACGGCAACGGGGCCGCCCTGCCCGACGACGCCAAGGCCCTGGTGCGTCGGCTCAGGGCCCACCTGGAGGAGTTCGGCGAATTCCTCCGGCCCGCTGACCCCTTGCTGTTGATGAACGGGACCGACCACCACGGACCCCAGCCGTGGTTGGGCCGTGTCGTGGCCGAGGCCAACCAGATCCAATCGGAGTTCGAGTTGACCATCACCTCCCTCCACGACTACCTGAAGACAGCCCCGGCCGACGAACTGCCCGAATGGAGCGGGGAGCTCCGGTCCGGATTCCGCTCGAACCTGTTGATGGGCGTGGGCTCCAACCGCGTCGACGTCAAACAGGCCGCGTCCCGGGCCGAGCGCGCCCTCGAACACCGGGCCGAGCCACTGTCCGCCCTGTTCCTGCCGGCCGACGCGTGGCCGGAACCATTTCTGGAGCTGGCGTGGACGCTCATGATCCGCAACGCCGCCCATGACTCGATCTGCGCCTGCTCGGTGGACGACGTCGTGGATGCCGTCCTCCATCGGTATGCCGAGGCCCGGCACCTCGGCCAGGGACTGGCCGACCAGGCCGTCCAAGCCGTGGCCCGGTCGATGGCCGAGCCCGGGCCGCTGGTGGTCAACCCGTCGGCACGGGACCGGGGCGGGCTGGTGGAGGTGGTGGTGACCGCAACCGGTCCGGTCGGACCCGACATCCAGGTGTTGTCCGAGCGTATCGGGTTGCCCGGTTCGATCACCCTCGACGGGCGGACCGTGCGCGAGATGCTGGGACTCATCCAGGGGGCGCGCATCGGCGAGGACATGTACATCACCGACGTGTCCCTGGCCGAGGACGAGACCGGACTGGACATCACCCTGGTCATCGGCACCGAGGCCCGGGACGGGGTACCGGTGGAGGAGGTGAAGCGCGAGTTGTTCACCCGGCTCACCGCCCGACCCGACACCGAGGTGCGGCTCCTCCTCGACCAGCCCCCGGTGCGCCGGATCCTGGCCCGCCAGAGCGACGTGCCCGGTTTCGGCTGGTCCCGCTTCGACCCGGCGCCGCTGGCCCACCCGGTCCACGTCGACGATGCCCCGGACGGGCCGGTCACGCTGGCCAACGGGCTGGTGACGGTGGTACTCGACCCCGACGACGGGACCTTCTCCATCGACGGCATCCCCGGCTTCGGACGGCTGGTCGACGGTGGCGATTTCGGAGATACCTACAACTACTCGCCCCCCCGTCACGACTCCATCGTCGACCGGCCGGACTCGGTGTCGATCGCCGTCGGTGACCGCGGACCGGTACGCGCCAGCGTCACCATCACCTCGACGTACACCTGGCCCGACCGGGTGGACGATGCGTCGAAGGGGCGCGTGGGCGGCCATCAGGTCCCGGTGGCCACCACCGTCGAGGTGCGCGCCGACGAGTCGCTGGTGCGGGTGGGCACCCGCTTCGTGAACACGTCGCGGGACCACCGCCTCCGGGTGCACCTGCCCCTGCCCCGACCGTCGGCCACATCCAGCGCCGAGTGCGCCTTCACCGTCGTCGAGCGCGAATTGACGGCCGAGGGTCGCGACGACGAGATCGGCATCCCGACCTTCCCGTCCCACCGTTTCGTCTCGAGCGGCGGGTTGACCGTGGTCCACGAGGGCCTGCTGGAGTACGAACTGGTCGACATCTCCGCCGATGAGGACACCGGGACGGACGAGAACCGAGCCGCCACGATGGCCCTGACGCTGCTGCGCTCGACGGGGATGCTGTCGCGACTGGGCATGAGCCTCCGCCCCATGCCGGCCGGTCCGATGATCCCCATCGAGGGTCCCCAACTCCTCGGCCCGGTTGCCGTCAGTTACGCCCTGGCGCTGGGTGAGGTCGACCCCTACCGCATGGCTGACGACGTGCTCGAACCGTTGATCACCGCGGAGTCGTTCGGCGGGGGCGACCGGACGGACCGCGGCTCGGCCCTCACCGTGAGCGGAGCCGAGGTCTCGGCCGTGCGACGCCAGGCAGGCCGGATCGAGGTGCGGGTGTTCAATCCCCGTCCGACCGCGACGTCGGTGACGATCGCCGGGCGCTCGGGCTGGCTGGTGGACCTACGGGGCCGCCCCGTCGCCCCCTTCGAGGGGGGCTTCGAGCTGCGACCCCAGGAGATCGCCACGGCCCGTCTCGACGGCGGCTGAGATCGGCTCGTCGGCGGCAGCTCCTCTCGATACCACCTGTTCACCCCGGTCACGCAGCTCGTCGAGCTCGCGGAGCACTCCTTCGAGCCGCTCCCAGCGCATGTTCCTCCGACGGTCGGCTCCGGGTACGGCACCGGCCCGGGACAGCTTCCACACCTGGACCCGGCCGATGTCTTTCAGGTTACGGGGACGGAGGGCCCGCAGGTCGAAACCCCGCCCCTCCTCACGCGCCAGCGCCGCATGGAATTCGTCCGAGACCAGCACCGTGCCCGGGTTGGCCACGCCGACCAGGCGACTGGCCAGGTTGACCACGGGCCCGTAGAAGTCACCGTCCTGGGCCAGCACCGGACCGATGGCCAGTGCCACCCGGACATCGGACAGCAATTCGTCGCCGGCATAGGCCTCAGCCAGGCTCAACCCGATCTGAGCGGCGCCGGTGGCAGTCGGAACCACGAACATGACCTCGTCGCCGATCATCTTGACCACCCGACCACCGAGAGCCACCACAGTGTCGTGGGCCAACGCCTCGAACCGCGACACCATCTCGGCCAGCTCTTCGTCGCCGAGGTGCTGGCTCAGCATGGTGTAGCCGACCATGTCGGCGAATCCCACCGCCACCACAGGGCTGATCCCCTGGTCGGCGCCGCGGGACCGGAGCAGCATGGCCCGCCGGGTGGCCGCTTGCAGGTGTCGCCGCCACACGTACTCGAGAAGGCGGGCCATGGCCGGCAGGGAGGCCCCGGCCTGTCGGGCGAAGGCGTCGGCGTCGATGATGCTGTCTCCCGAGGTCATCAGGATCGGCGTGGCGCCCGGACCGGTCTCGGCCTCGGCCACGCGGGCCATGGCCGTGCCGATGACCCGGGCCATCTGGACGGCCGACTCCGTGTCGACCAGGCCCATGGCCACCATGGCCTGGAACAGCTGCACCGCCTCGATGTCCATGTCGGTGAAGACCGGGTCGTCGTCGCCCACGTCGAGGAACCCGAGTGCACGCCAGAACCGTCGTGCCGTCTCGATGGGGATGTCGGTGCGCTCCGACACCTGGGCCTGAGTCATCCGGTTGGCGGTGGGGACCATCATCCGGTCGACGACCAGCAGGTCGACCACATCGTCAGCCACGGCCCGGTCGATCTCGTCGTCGGTGCACCCGAGCTCGAGGAGCAGGGCCCGCACGCGGGCCAGTGCCTCGACCCGACGACGTGCAGTGGTGACTTCGTCGTCCGACACGGATCCAACCTAGTGGGGGTGACGCATGTCGTCCGGTCCCGGGGTCCGGGGTCCGTGACCGCCGGGCGGGAGGCCTGACCGCGACCGAGAGCCTTCGACCGGCCCCGGAGGACACCGGAGTCGGCCACCTACACTGTGGATGTGGCAGTCGCCTCCCCACGGTCGTCCCGACCGGGCCACGCGCCCGCCATGGGACCCCGCGTCGTCCTGATCCCGGTCAAAGCCTTCGACCAGGCCAAGCGACGACTCCACCTGGCGCTGAACGAGACCGAGCGCTCGGCGCTGTCCCGGGCCATGGCCGAGCGGGTGGTCGAGGCGGCCAAGCCCCTCCCGGTGGCGGTGGTCTGCGACGACAACGACGTGGCCGACTGGGCCCGGCGCCACGGCGCCCTCGTGGTGTGGGAACCGGGACGCGGCCTGAACGGCGCGGTCGAGGCCGGTGTGACCCACTTGTCAGCCATGGGCGTCACTCAGGTCACCGTGGCCCATGCCGACCTGCCGCGGGCCACCGATCTGGCCGGCGTGGGCGACACCGCGGGGATCACCCTGGTGCCCGACCGTTACGGCAACGGGACCAACGTCATCGCCCTGCCCACGGGAGCCGGCTTTCAGTTCTCCTACGGACCGGGTTCGTTCGCCCGGCACCGGGCCGAGGCGACGCGCATCGGGTTCACACCCCGCATCCTCGACCGACCCGACCTGGCCTGGGACGTGGACGAGCCGTCCGACGTGGTCCCGGTGGCCGCCACCGGGCCCCGGCTCTGATGGTCGGGTCCGAACCCCTCGGCGATGCGGCCCGCACGAGCGGACTTCCCGTGGGTGACCTGCCCGGCAGTGACCCGCGGAGTCCGGAACCGCCCACGGTCGACTGCCCCCGCCCGGCCACCGTGCTCGCCGTCGGAGCCCATCCCGACGACATCGAGTTCGGGTGTGGAGGATCGCTGGCCAAGTGGGGTGCGTCGGGCTCCCGCATCCACCACCTCGTGCTCACCGACGGATCGAAGGGGAGCTGGGACCCCGATGCCGATCAGGACCAGTTGGTGGCCGTGCGGAAGACCGAGTGTCGCGCCGCGGCTGCGGTCATCGACGGGCCGGAACAGGCCGGTTCCGAGGGGGACGACCGCGTGCTGTTCCTCGGCCGGGTCGACGGCGAACTCGAGAACGACCGCGAGGTCCGCCGAGCCATAGCCCGGATCGTCCGCCAGCTCCGTCCTGACATGGTGCTGGGCCACGACCCGTGGCGTCGGTACCGGCTCCACCCCGACCATCGCGCTGCCGGATTCGCCCTCCTCGACGCGCTGGTGGCGGCACGTGATCCGCACTTCTTCCCCGAAATCGGACTCGCCCCCCACCGTCCCGAGGCGCTCCTGCTGTTCGAAGCCGACCTCCCCAACCACGTGGAGGACGTCAGGGGGTTCGAGAGCCAGAAGATCGAAGCCCTCCTCTGTCACCGCAGCCAGTTCGAGTCCACCATGGGGATCCGGTCCGTCGACGACGACCCGGCGGACGAGGGGTACACGTCGTTTGCGGCCAAGGTGCACCGACAGCTGGCGGCCCACGGCTCTCTGGCCGCCCGACCTTCGGGCGAGGCCTTCCACCTCATCACCGAGCTATAGGCGTCACAGGGCAGGAGGCCCGGCGCGCCAGCAGGGGCCCGAAGGCCCCTGCTCGGCGGTCGATGGCGGCACCCGAGGGTGCCGAGTCGGCAATTACCTACGCTTGGCCGTCCGCTTGGCTGCCTTGCGGGCCGGAGCCTTCTTGACCGTGCGCTTGGCCGCGGTCTTCTTCGCTGCGGTCTTGCGGGCCGGAGCCCTCTTGACCGTGCGCTTGGCTGCCGACTTCTTCGCTGCGGTCTTGCGGGCCGGAGCCCTCTTGACCGTGCGCTTGGCTGCCGACTTCTTCGCTGCGGTCTTGCGGGCCGGAGCCTTCTTGACCGTGCGCTTGGCCGCCGTCTTCTTCGCTGCAGTCTTACGGGCTGGAGCCTTCCGTGCCGGAGCCTTCTTCACCGCCTTTTTGGCTGTCGACTTACGGGCCGCGGTCTTGCGGGCCGGAGCCTTCTTGACCGAGCGCTTGGCTGCTGCCTTCTTTACTGCCATTCCTACTCCCTCCTTAGGGTTCAACGCCGACTTGAACGTCGAACCGGTGGCGAACCGGACACCTTTCGACGCCGGGATGGGTACCGCTGCACCAGTTCGTGGATTTCGACCGACCCGGGGACCACGGGCAACCGGGTTGAACGAACCAAACCCGACGACCGTGACCTTCCGCCCGGACCGAACTTCGGAGATGATTGTGTCGAACAGATCATCAACCACATCTTCCACACTTCGCCGTGTCGACATCGTCGACTCCGCGACTGCTTGCACGAGTTGAGACTTGTTCACCATC
This sequence comes from uncultured Acidimicrobiaceae bacterium, assembly GCA_963700235.1. GTDB lineage: Bacteria > Actinomycetota > Acidimicrobiia > Acidimicrobiales > RAAP-2 > Bog-756. The sequence continues at coordinate 674,614 of CAVOWT010000003.1, read as the reverse complement.
ACCTCCTCAGCGATACGCAACCCTTACAAGCAAAATGGCTTTTCATGGCCAGGTCAAGCACCAATCGCCCCGGCGCGTGATTGTCATCCCGGGCCGAATGCTCCTCCGCCGCCGCCGCCGCACGGGATTGTCGAGGGCATGACAAGAGGACGACATCAGCCCCTGGACAGAAAACCGTTTGTTTGCAAGGATTATCGGGCACGGCGCTCGAATGCCCGTCCTCGCGGAATTCTGAATCCGCCTCCGTTCGTCGACACGATCGAGCTGGTGAGGGGACGGAAGATCATGGGAAATTTTTTTGCCGCAACACGTCCACATCGCGTCACAACGCGCCATCGCGCCGCGTTAGGTGCGTCGGCGTGTGCGGGCCACGGCGCATACCTCGGCCACGATGCGCGGGGGTGGCGCTTCGCTCCTTCCGAACATTCGGTGATGATTCTGGGGCCACCACGTTCGGGCAAGACGTCGTCGTTGATCATCCCCAACGTGTTGGCCAGCAACGGTCCCGTGGTGTCCACCTCCACCAAACCCGACGTACTCGACGCCACGGTTGCGGCGCGATCCCGACTGGGTCGGTGTTACCTGTTCGATCCGACCGGTTCGGCCACCCGAGGGAGTCTGGTGACGCCTCTGCGGTGGTCTCCACTGCAGTCGTGCCGGCCGTGGCCGGGCGCGCTGTCCATGGCCCGTTCACTGGTGGAGGTGGGTGCCCTCGCCTCGACCGGCCATGTCCGGACCGAGGGATCCCACTGGACGGAGCGGGCCCAGGCGGTGCTGGCGCCCCTTCTGCACGCCGCCGCCCTCGACGGAGCCGACATGCGCACCGTCCTGACCTGGGTCGATCGCCGTCAGGCCCTGCCGGCCCAACAGATCCTGGCCGGTGAGCCGGGCCGGAGCACCGAGTTGGCCCGCAACCTGCTGGACGGCATCGTGGCCACCGACGAACGGGAGCTCAGCGGCATCTGGTCGACGGCGTCCGGCGCCCTCGCCGGGTTCCGGTCCGAACAGGCCCTCGACGCCACATCCGAACCGGACTTCGACCCGGCCGGATTCGTGCGTTCCTCCGACACCATCTACATCACCGCGCCGGCCCATCGACAGGCCCTGGTCGCCCCCATGGTGGTGGGTCTGGTCGAGGACCTGCGCCAGGCTGCCTACGCCCGGCACGCCGAGCAGGCGCACGACCAGGTTGCGGTCCAGTCGCCGCCGGTGCTGTTGGCCCTCGACGAGGTAGCCAACATCGCCCCGATCCCGGACCTACCGGCCATGGTCAGCGAAGGGGGTGGGCAAGGGGTGGTCGTCCTGGCGTGCCTGCAGGATCTGTCCCAGGCACGCTACCGGTGGCCTGGACGTGCCGACGGATTCCCCTCCCTGTTCGGCACGACCGTGGTGCTGCCGGGCATCGGTGACGTGAACACCCTCGACGCCTTTGCCACCCTGGCCGGTGAGGAGGAACTGCCGACCCGCGCCATTTCGTCGGGACGTGCGCTCACCGACCGACCGGTGGCTGATCTGGTGTCGGGTGGACGCCCCCACTTCGGCCAGAACGTGTCGACCCAGTGGCGACGACGGTTGCCGGTCGACGTCATCGCCCAAGGGGCCGATGGCCATGCCCTGGCCTTCGACCAGCGCAACCGACCGTCGTGGATTCCACTGGCGCCGTCCTTTGCCGTCGAGCCGTGGCGAACCCTTCGTCAGCTCGAGCTCCCGTCACACCAGTGGGACGGTCCGCCCCTCGAGCGGGGTAGATGACGCCCCTTGGTCCGGGCCGGGCTGGGCTCTTTGTGTGCCTCGGACGACCGCTCCTGATGCGTGGCCGTTCCCAGGTGACCACGGCTCTGAGTTGACCACGGCTCTGAGTTGACCACGGCTCTGAGTGGACTCCAGCTCGTGATCCCAGCTGTGGATCAGCGATCCATGCTCAACGATCGATCGGAGCCGTCGAGGTCCCAGCTCGGGGTCTGTCCAGTGGTGCGCGGGGGGAGATCGATCCCGAAGGCCACGGCCACCGGGCCACGACCACCGAAGCTCCGTCCGTCCGGTGCAGGTACCCCGCTCCCCCACCGCGACCGCGCCATCGGCCACCCCGCCCGCTCCGACCCCACCGCTCCCACCGGCTCCGCCTCGACGGTACGTCGGAGGGCGGCAGCTTCCCATCGCTCCGACCGGACGGAACCAGGGAGGCCCCGGGCCTGGCCCGCCAGCTCCGCCCCCGAAGCCTCCAACCAGCGGGAAGTCATGGACTCGACGGACCGGGCGTCGGCACCACCCGGGGCAGAGGAGGCCACCAGCGCCACCAGCTGGTGTCGGGCAATGGCGCGTTGACGGCGCGCCAGCTCATTCAGACGGTCGGCGACGGCCCGGTGGTCGATCACCGGAGCGACACACCGATCGCGATGAGGTCCCACGGCGCGGGTCAGGTCACCGAGGTCGAAGCCGAGCTCCGCCGCCCGACGTCGCCACTGTGATCGCAACTCGTCCACGGTCACGGATCCATTCTTTTCGGGGCGCTCGGCGTGGAAGGCGGCCCGCGGCGGGACGGCGGCGTGGTCGGGCCCGGCCTGGACGAATCGGTACTCGTCCATCGAGGCCGAACGCTGCGAGAACAGCCGCCGGAGGCCGGTGTCGACCCCGACCACGTCGCCGAGTCCGGTCGGGCGCACCTCCCACGCCGCTCCGATGCGGTGGCCGAGCTCGAGCCGGAGCCGAGCATGGTAGAGGGCCTGGGCCGCGCCCAGGTGCGAGAAGAGCCGCCGGCTGTCCACCGCAGACCAGGACCCGTCGACACCCTCGGCCAGGTTGGCCGCCACCACATGGGTATGGAGGTGGGGATCGAGGGTGCGACTGGTGCGATGGAGGAATTGGCCGGCCACCATCCCGGTCGACGCCAGGTGCGCGGTCTCGCCCTTCCGGGTCCGACGGACCCCCACACCTTCCCGACCCAGGTAGTCGATGGCCCCGCTGACCGCGGCCTGGTGGCCCGCCCCCACTTCGGAGGCGATCTCCCCGGGGGCCAACAGGTGGAGCAGACTGACCGATTTCGGAGCGCAGAACGTCAGGTCGAACCCGGCCGCGCTCCGTGGGCCCCGCTGTTTCCTGAGGGTGCGACCCGACAGCGGATGACGACCCTCCAGCACGTCGGCGAAGGGGGCCGACTCCACTCTTCCCCCGAGACCGAGGGCGCCGTGGGCGCTTCCCACCCACACGCCGGGCTCCTCCCCGGCCACCAGGCTGAGCTCGGCTCGTCCGGGGACCAGATCGTGGACGTAGTAGAGGTGGCCGCCCTGGCGCACCACATGGATCTTCAGCACCGCACCCGGACCTCCCGTCCCCGACACGGTAGTGCCCAAGTGCATTACTTTTCAAGTATTTTCATTATGTTTCACTACATCCCATGGTCACCGATATCGCTCCAACAGTCGTGCCGCGGCGTCGGCCGCCAGCGATCGGTACTCCGGCGGTTCGACCACCCAGGCATCGGGGCCCAGTCGCAGCAACAGTCGCTCCAGCCAGGCGTCACCGCCGACGAAGACGTCGAACTCGATCCGACCCTTCTTCTTCTTGGCCGGTGACACCGTCGGGATCGACTCGATCAGCCACGCCGTGGACGGGTCGATCGAGATCCGCACCCGACGGCTGTCGGGTCCAGGCACGAAGGGCTCGAGATCGGCGTCCCCGTCGAGAAGGGCGGAGGGAGTGGAGCCCTCGTCGGTGCGGTCCCCGTCCTGCTCCCCGACCTGGTCCTCGACCGGCTCGGCCGACCCGATGCGGTCCACGCGGAACCGCCGGACGTCGTCGGCGGTGGCGCACCAGGCGTCCACGTACCAGTGGCCGGCGGAGGCGAAGAGGCGGAGCGGCGAGATCTCCCGCTCCGTGACCCGGTCGGTGGACGCCGAGTAGTAGGTGACGGCCAGGCGTCCGCGGGTGGCCACGGCCTGGCGCACCAGGGGAAGGAGGCCCGGGCGCGTCCAGTTCCACCTCGATCTCCTGGCTACCGAGGGCCCGATCCAACTTGGCCAGGGCCCGGGACAGCGCACCGTCTTCGTCACTTCCGGCCACAGCCAACAGGGCCCGGGCCGAGGTGGCCAGGGCGAATCCCTCCGAGGGGCTGAGCCGCCGGGGCCGGGCCAGCGCGGTACCGACCCGGATGGAGACCGACGTGTCGCTGACCACGATCTCCATGAGCTGGTCCGGGGTATAAGGAGGGACCCCACAACAGGCGGCCATCTCCAGTTCGGTGACCAGCTGACCCGGGGTCAGCTCGAAGCGCTCGGCCACCTCGTCGATGGGAGCCTCCCCGACCTGGGCCAACCAGGCCAGGATGGCCAACAGCCGGCGGAGGCGGGCTCCGGTCTCGACCAGCACCGTCATCGGCGCGAACGGGGCGGGGGCGAACCGGTCGGGCTCGGTCCGGCCGCGGCCACGGAGGCTTCGAGTCGCTCGACCACGGCTGCCCGCACCGATTCGGGCCGGAGCACCTCGGCATGATCGAGGAGGTCGAGCACCCACAACACCAGGGCCCCTACGTCGGAGACCGACAGCCGCACCACCACGGCGCCGTCGTCGCCCCGCTCCACCACCGCTTCTTCGCCCAGCTCACCGACGACCCGACCCGACTCGGCCCCGTCCACGAGCACGTCCACCTCGACCGCCTCCCCCGAGCCGAACTGCCACGGGTCGCGGCCGAAGGCCTGGTCGACGTCGAACCCGTCCGGCACCCGGGCCGAGTGGGGCGCACCCACCTCCGGAGTCCCGTCCACCCGGTCCACCCGGAAGGTGCGGGCCTCGCCTCGGCCACGGTCGAACCCCACCAGGTACCAGTGGCCGGTCCGGAACCGGAGGCCGGCCACATCCACCTCCCGCGGCTGGCCCCGGTAGCCGAACCGGACCACCGCGGCCTGGCGGACGGCATCGAAGAGGGCGGGCAGGGCCGGCAGCCCCTCCATGGGGGGCAGATCGACCAGCGGCGAGGTGGCAGAACGGAGCGTCGAATCGCCTCCGGCCCCCAATTTCGAGAGGGCGGCGCGACCGATAGGCTCACCAAGGTGAACGCCGGCCACGGCCAAGTTCAGTGCGGCCTGCTCCTCTGCCTCCAGACCGAGGTCGGGAAGGTAGTAGGCGTCGGGGTCGACCCGGTACCCGAGCTGATCCTCGCCGTCGATAGGCACGACCAGTACCGGCACGCCCTCGTCGCGGAGCAGCCGCTTGTCGCGCTCGAACGCCTGACGGCGGGCTCCGTGGGTGTCGGGGTAGCCGGGCACCCGGTTGGCGATCTCGCGCAGGCTGAGCGGTCGAGGTGCGTCGAGGAGCACCAACAACAGGTCGGTGACCCGTTCCAAGCGGTCGAGGCGTTGCATCGGGGTCAATCTAGGGCGCGCGGGGCTTGGTGCCGGCCGTGATGGCCACCGCCGGGCCGTACGCGTGGGATCCCCATCTGGTCACGTGGGGCACTCTGGTGGCCGTCGGGGCTCTCGTCGTGCTCGGGCACCGTCGACTCGAGCGGACCAGCGAGCACCCCATTCCATGGTCGCGGCGCCAGATGGCTGCATTCGGCGGCGCATGGATCACGGCCGTGGTCGCCCTCACCTGGCCGGTGGCCAATGTGGCCGCGCACTGGTCGCTGACCGCGCTGGTGCTCCAACGACTGCTTCTTCTGCTGTTGGCCTCTCCCCTGCTGTGGTTGGGGCTTCCCTACGACATCGTCCAGTGGGCTACCCGACCCAGGATCGTGGACGCAGTGCTGGTGCGCCTGCAACGTCCGCCCATCGCCATCGTGGTCGTGACGTTGTTGGTGGTGGGTTCGATGATGCCGAAGCTGGTACGGGCCCAGGCGACCTCTCTGGTGGTCGCGCGGGGTGGTGGACCTTCTCATCGTGGTGGCCGGCCTCATCCTTTGGATGCCGGTCCTCGGGCGCATCCCCGGGATCCTCCGACTGAAGCCGGTGGTCCGGTTCGGCTACCTGGTGGCCCAGGCCGTGGTGCCGGCCTTCCTCTCCTTCATCCTGATCTTCTCCGGCCACCCCCTCTATGCCACCTTCGCCCGGTCGCACGCCGCGGTGGGCCTGCGACCCCTCAACGACCAGCAGATCGCCGGCATCGTCTCGAAGGTGTCGATGCTGTTGGTGCTGTTGATCGTCGGAGCCGTGGTGCTGGCCCGGGCCCCGGTGACCGAGGAGGAGCTGGCCCGCGACGAACCCCTGGTCTGGGCTGACGTCGAGCGCCAGTTCGAGCGGGTCGACCGTCAACGACGGCACGGGTCCGCCGGCGGTGGCCCGGACCGCCCGGCCGGTTCGGACGACGGCTCGGGACCCGGTGGGAACTCCGGCGCGGGTTCCGGTGGTTCCAACCGACCCACCGATCGCCGGCGCCGGCGCTCCGATCATCCCCAGGGCCTCGGCGACTTCCGCGACGGCGAGGGACCGGACGGTCCATGACCGGCCATCCCCGGCCGACCGTGGGACTCGTCCGTACCATGGGCCGGTGACTATCGACGCTCCGACCAGTCCGACCACTCCGATCCTCCGTCGTCATGTGACCGGGACCATTCGGGCCGGCGTCGAAGAACTCGGAGGACGACCGTCCATGGTGGTGCGCTCGGTGTCGGCCGTGCGCCGGGGCGCGCTCTCGATCGAGGACGGTGAGACCATGCGGGCGGCGGCGGACTCCGCCCTCACACTTCGGATCCCGGTGGTGCTGGTGCTGGCCTCGAGTGGGGCCGATGTATCCGAAGGGGTGGCGTCGCTCCACGGCTGGGGGCAGGCGGCCCGGGCCCTGTCCCGGTGTTCGGGAGTGGTGCCGTTCATCGTGGTGGTGACGGGACCGGCCATCTCCGGACCGGCGTTGTTGCTGGGACTGGCCGATCTCGTCGTCATGACCAGCGATGCCTACGCCTTCGTGTCGGGTCCGGCCATGGTGGAGGAGTTCACCGGAGTGCGCATCGGGATCCACCAGCTGGGCGGCACCGCCATGCACGCCCGATCGAGCGGCCTGTGCGCCATCGAGGCCGGGTCCGAGGAGAACGCGCTGGCCCATGTGGACCACCTGTTGGGCCTGCTCCCGTCTCATCAGGACGAGCTACCTCCCCTGGTCGAGACGGGCCGGGCCGAGCACGAGGTGGACGAACTCCGCGAGATCATTCCGGGTCAGACCACCAGCTCCTACGACGTGCGCCGGGTGCTGGCCGCCCTGGCCGATGACCATGAGGTGACCGAGCTGTGGACCCGGTGGTCGCCACAGCTGGTGACCGGCCTCGGACGTATCGGCGGCCGCCCCGTGGGGTTCGTGGCCAACCAGCCCCAGGCCCTGGCCGGGACCCTCGACATCGCCGCCTCGCAGAAGGGCGCCCGGTTCGTCCGCTTCTGCGATGCCTTCAACCTCCCTCTCGTGACCCTGGTGGACACGCCGGGTTTCCTGCCGGGGAAGGACCTCGAGTGGAGGGGCATGATCCGGCACGGGGCCGAGCTGGCCTTCGCCTACGCCGAGGCCACCGTGCCCCGGGTGTGCGTGATCCTGCGCAAGGCCTACGGCGGGGCCTACATCGTGATGGACTCCAAGGGGCTGGGCAACGACCTGTGCTTCGCCTGGCCCGGAGCCGAGATCGCCGTCATGGGGGCCGAGGGCGCCGTCCAGATCCTGCACCGCAGGGCCCTCCCCGAGGAACGGGAAGGCCTCCAGGCCGAGTACACCGAACGGTTCCTCACGCCGTACGAGGCCTCCGAGCGGGGGTTCGTGGACGCGGTCATCGATCCATCGTCCACCCGGTCGGTGGTGACCGAGGCCCTCACCACCCTGGCCACGGCCAAGGAGATGCTGCCCGGACGCAAGCACACGCTGGGGCCGCTGTAGGTCAGACGCTGGCCTGAGACGGGCGGAAGGACCGACCATCCCGACCGTCAGATGAGGGCGGGCTCGCGATCAGCCACCGGGGATGCCTCGGCCTCCGACGGATCGGGTTCCACCGCGGTCGGTACCTGCGAGAGGTCATCGATCGGTTCGACACGCTCTTTCTCGTCGCCGGGGTAACCGAGGGCCAAGACCGCGGCCAGACCGGCGACGACCGGCAACCACCAGACCCACGGGTTCAGGTGGTGATACGAGAACACCGTGACCTCTAGCGCGATGACCGCCGCCGGCCAAAAGCGCTTGCCTCGCTGCCGCGACACCATGACCAACGACAGGATGAGTGGTGGCGCCAGATAGTACGGGGTCATCACCGGTTCGAAGAAGCACCTCGAGGCGAGTACCGCCGCCGCCAGCCACAGCAGACGTATCGGCGGTTGGGGACGACGCCACACGAACACGCCGACAAGGAAAGCCAGGACCACGTCGATCATCCGACCCGGGCCACCGGACACGAGGAGAGTCGGGACGCCGGTCACCGCCACCGACTTGACGCCGACGTGGCCGAGTCCGCGAGATATCAGGGTGGCGCGGTGGATCGTGGTGACGGCGCTGGACGTGAGATGCGGAGCCAGGGCCACCCAGGGCGTCGCATGATTGAGCGACGGCGGTGTGGGCTGCTTGACCAGCTGCCGGTAGGTATCGGCAGCGTCACCGGCGAAGGCCACGCCGACCAGGACCACCGAGAGCACCGAGGACCGCACGGCCAACAGGAACCGCTGACCCGCGTGGACTCGCACCGATGAACAGGGGCAACAGGAGCGCCACCAGCGGTTGCATGAGGATGCCCAGTCCGAACAGCCATCCCATGAGGGCCCACTTCCGGTTCAGCATGGCGATCATGGCGTACATGGCAAAGGTGACGGCCAAGGCGTCCTCGGCGTGCCCCCAGACCTCGACCACGAGCCAGGCGAGGACCCCCACGGACAGGCAGAGCCAGATCCGGCGGGTGCGTCCGACACCGAGGCGCTCGGCCAGGGCATCGCTGGCGAAGATGACCGTCGAGCCCAGCAGGAGCTCGACCGGCATCAGGACCAGCGCGGCGGTGGGGCGGGGGATGAAGAAGGGCCCGTACGACTCGCTCATGTGGAAGTGGCCGGTCGTCCAGGCCACCGGTGCGAGCAGTATGGCCATGCCGGGGAACGAGACGATGCCGGTGCCACTCGTGTAGATCCCTCCGAGCGAGCCCCAGGCGACGTAGTGAGCGCCCCGGTAGATGCCCCAGAGGTCGCCACCGGTGGCCCACGATCCGTTGTGGTGGACCAACGGATTCCACGCGAAGATGAAGACCATTCCGGTCACCAGGACCAGCGCGGTCGTGACCATAGGCCACCTTCTGCGCCCGAACCGGGTTCTGACGGCGGCGGTGCGGCGGCGGTGGTTCGGGTCGACCTGGTCGTCAACCTCGGTGTCGATTACCAAAGATGTTAGGCAGTCATCATTCATAATGTTGTAGCTATCGTCAGGTTTCGGCGAGGAGTTGAGACCCCTGTCGGACAGCTGCGCACCCGGTTTCACACGCGGACAAGGCGTGCCCCCTTCGTACGAAGAGGGCACGCCTTGTCACTCTGACGGCCCCCTGCGAGGCTCGTCATACTGCACTGCCAGTCAGGTCTAGATGCTCGGGAAGGAGCTGCTCGACCAGACGATCGAACCCGCGGTGTAGCTCGGGATCGAGGCGGCGCTGCACGTAGGTGTGGTGCCGGTGTTCTTGTACTCGCCGTACCAAGTGCCAGCCGGACCAGGGTTGCTGGTGGTGGTGGTGACCCAGTTGCCGGCCTCGGACTGCGAGTTGTCGATGACGTACCAGCAGTTGCCGGTTCCCTTGGCCTGCTCGGCCAGAGCGACACCGTTGCCGTCGGCCGCAACCGCCACACTGATGGTCGAAGGAGTCTGACCACTCGTGACTGCAGCGGATGTGAACGACAGGTTGGGCTCAGCCGAGATCAGCGAAGCGACCATGGAGGCAGCCAGTGCCGTGGTGGTCGGGTTCGTCGTCCCGGTCAGGTTGTAGGACTGGCTGTTCTGCTGGAACACGGACTTGGCGTTCACCAGAGCAGTGTTCAGGTTGGACTGCGCAGCCCGGTCATTTGCCGACTTCGTCACACCGAGGAAGGTCGGGATGGCGATGGCGAGCAGAATGGCCAGGATCAACAGCACCACCATGAGCTCGATGAGCGTGAAGCCAGCATCCTCACCGGCCTCACCCGTGGTATCGCGCCGTGCGTTGAGGCGCTCGATAGCGGATGAAAACATTTACTGCCTCCTTGAGTTATTGATGCATCAATGAAGGGCGCCTGGCTGGCTCCCATTTCTTGTATCGTCCCAACCAGATCCAGACTTTAGGGACGTCTTTTTTTGTCGCAGGGACTCCATTGCAATTACCGAACTCCGAGACCACCTCTTGGAGGCAGCAGTCCTCGATCTCGGTGGACCCATCACCCCGAACTCCCACGTCAGGGAGTCATCAGCGTGATGTAGGCGCGACAGCAACAGTCCGTATCGCTCTCGTCCACCCGCCGGATCGCCGGCGCGTATAGAGAGCGCTCCGGCAGATGCCAAGGCCCCTCGTCATCTCGAACCACTACGATTCATTAAGTGGAGTGGAAATTCGTACTTATAGTATCAAGACGGTCACTCTGAGCGCAATAACAATTTTTCTATTTGACAACGCGCTCCCCTTACGTCCCGGTCTCCCACCCCACCCCTGGGGTCCGCGTCGGGGATCGGCGACCGGCGCCGCACCGGAACAAGGCGTGCCCCCTTCTTACGAAGGGGGCACGCCTCGTCACTCGGACGGCCCTCCGCGAGGCTCGTCATACTGCTCTGCTCGTCAGGACTAGATGCTCGGGAAGGAGCTGCTCGACCAGACGATCGAACCCGCGGTGTAGCTCGGGATCGAGGCGGCGCTGCACGTAGGTGTGGTGCCGGTGTTCTTGTACTCGCCGTACCAGGTGCCAGCCGGACCAGGGTTGCTGGTGGTGGTGGTGACCCAGTTGCCGGCCTCGGACTGCGAGTTGTCGATGACGTACCAGCAGTTGCCGGTTCCCTTGGCCTGCTCGGCCAGAGCGACACCGTTGCCGTCGGCCGCAACCGCCACACTGATGGTCGAAGGAGTCTGACCACTCGTGACTGCGCCGGCCTGAAACGACAGGTTCGGCTGAGACGAGATCAGCGAAGCGACCATGGAGGCGGCCAGTACCGTGGTGGTCGGGTTCGTCGTCCCGGTCAGGTTGTAGGACTGGCTGTTCTGCTGGAAGATGGACTTGGCGTTCACCAGAGCGGTGTTCAGGTTGGACTGCGCAGCCCGGTCATTGGCCGACTTCGTCACGCCGAGGAAGGTCGGGATGGCGATGGCGAGCAGAATGGCCAGGATCAACAGCACCACCATGAGCTCGATGAGCGTGAAGCCGGCATCGGCACTGGATGTGCGCCTGAGACCTTTGATCTCGCTCACGTGAGGGTCGGTCGACGCACGTGACCGAGTGCGTCGAATTTCGGTCGACGAGGTCGACGATTCTTCCAGCCGCCGTTGGATGAAAGGTTGACCCGCCGGGGGTCGGAACTTCTCATTCATATCAATCATGTCTTGGACATCGGCAGCAAGAAGCGCCGTCTTGAGGAGTTTTCGCTGGTCAGACCCTTGATTTGACCTTGACTGAGTATTGGAATCAGCTGAGAATCCCAGGGATTCGAACTCTGACAGGTCGGTTGGGGCGACCATGGCCAACGGTGTGGCTATCCAGTGGAGTCGTCCATCCGGGCATGGGACGCTTGTCCAAAACCGGCCTCACCCGGCATCGCCGGCCTTTGCCCGCGCAGCCGGGCCAGGTGATGGGCACGTGCAACGCCACACCGCACCCGGGTCGCCGGCTTGTGCCCCGGGGTGGTCGCCGGCTCGCCCCCGGGAAGCCGCCTGCGCCCCGGGGAGGGTTCAGCTACCCGAGTTCGGCACCAATTTGATGTAGTCGAACATGGGCAGATAGAGGCAGATGACCATGGCACCGACCATGACGCCCATCACCACGGTCAGGAGCGGTTCGAGCAGGGCGGTGAGGTTGTTGACGGTCACCTCCACCTCCTGGTCGTAGAACTCGCCGACCTTCCGCAGCATCTGGTCCAATGCACCGGTCTGCTCACCGACTTCGATCATCTGGACCACCAGTGTGGGGATGACGTCCTCGTGCTCGCGCAGTGGATCGGCCAGCGGCCGTCCCTCGCGGACACCGTTCTTCGCCTCGAGCAACACGTCCCCGATCGTGCGGTTTCCCGACACGTCGGCACAGATGTCCAGGGACTCGAGAATCGGTACGCCGGAGCTGATCAGTGAGGCCAGCGAGCCTGTCATCCGGGCCAGCGATACCTTGTGGAAGAGGTTCCCGAACACCGGGGGCTTGAGCAGCAACTTGTCCCACTTCCGTCGGCCTTCGTCGGTGCTGATCCACTTGCGGATGCCGATGACGGTCCCGATGATCACCGCGATGACCAGCAGCACCCACACGCTGGTGACGATTCCCGAGATCTTGATGAGGACCAAGGTCGGGAACGGCAGCTTGCCGCCCAGGGAGCTGAAGAGGTTCTTGAACACCGGCACGATGAACACGATCATGGCCGTGAAGATGATGAGCATGACGGTGAACACCACGGCCGGGTAGGTCATGGCCGAACGGATGGTCCGGTTGAGCTGGGCCTGCTTTTCGATGGTCGTGGCCAGGCTGCCCAGCACCTCGTCGAGATTTCCGCCGATCTCTCCCGCCTGAACCAGGGTGCAGAAGAGGTGGGAGAACACACGGGGATGCTTGGCACAGGCCACCGACAGGGACGATCCGTGCTCGAGATCCAGTCGCACCTCACCGAGCACCCGGGCCAGTTCCTTGTTCTCCGACTGAGCGGCCAGGATCCCGAGTGACCGCACAACCGAGAGACCCGAATCGACCATGGTCGACAGCTGCCGCGTCATCACCGCGATCTCTCGCAGCTTGACCCGGTCGGAGACCCCGGGGATCTTGATCTCGGTCTTGAGATTGACCGCAGACCTCGGCGTCACCGAGATCGGCATGTACCCCATCTCACGTAGCCGCCGGACGACCAGCGCCATGCTGTCGCCCTCGAGCTGGCCTTCGACCAAGCCTCCGGACTTGTCTCTGACCTTGTAGTCAAATGTCAGTGCCACGATGCCCCGCTTCGTTGTTTGATCGGACAGGTCATGTCGGTCAGGTGTTCAGGTGGTTTCGCAGGTCTTCCTCGTTGGAAGACCGGTCGTAGGCGATGGCCTCGGAGATGACTCCGTCCCTTACCAACTGGGCCAATCCCTGGTCCATGGTCTGCATCCCGAACGATCCGCCCACCTGCATGACGGAATAGATCTGGTGGGACTTCGACTGACGGATCAGGTTGCGGATGGCCGACGTGCACACCAGTACCTCGGAGCACGGCACCCGACCGGTCCCGTCTGCGTTCACGATCAATTGCTGGGTGACCACGCCCTCGAGCGTGGAAGCCAGCATGACCCGGATCTGCTCCTGCTGGTTGGTGGGGAACACGTCGATCACCCGGTCGATGGTCTGGGGGGCGTCCTGGGTGTGCAGCGTGGCAAAGACCAAGTGACCGGTCTCTGCGGCCGTCAACGCCGTCGAGATGGTCTCGAGGTCCCGAAGCTCGCCGACCAGGATGACGTCGGGGTCCTGCCGGAGCACCCGGCGGAGTGCCTCGGCGAAGGAGTTGGTGTCCTCGCCGATCTCCCGCTGAGTGATGATCGACCGCTTGTGGTCGTGGAGGAACTCGATCGGATCCTCGACCGTCACGATGTGGAGCGGCTTGGTCCGGTTGATGATGTCGATGAGCGACGCCAGTGTGGTCGACTTCCCCGAACCGGTGGGACCGGTGACCAGTACCAGCCCGCGCCGGAGATCGGTGAAGGCCTTCACCGAATCGGGAATACCCAGGGTGTCGAACTCCGGCATCTCGTGAGGGATGGGTCGGAGCGCGGCCGCCACCGTCCCGCGTTGCAGCGAGACGTTGACGCGGAAGCGACCGACGCCCGAGATCGAGTGGGAAGTATCGAGTTCGTGCTCCTCCTCGAAGCGCTCCCGCTGGCTGGCGGGAAGGATGCCGAACACCATGTCTCGGATGGTCTCGTTGTCGAGGACCGGGCACCCTTCGATGGGCCGAATGGCACCGTGGAGCCGGATGGCTCCGGGTTGGGCCGCAGTGAGGTGGAGGTCCGAGGCGCCGACGGCCACGGCATAGCGAAGCAGATCATCGATATGCAGCGGCATGGACCCGTTACTGGCCGCGGCCGGAATGCCCCGTTCGAGCAACTGCGCAACGTTCTGCCCGCTCGACGGCGCTTCCGGCTCGCTCGATGAGGCGCTCGTCCCGGTGGGATCCACCAGGGGCGACCCCGTGGCGGGACCGGGGGGTGGCGGAATCTGGGTGCCGGTGTCGGTCCCGAGGACCTGGGCGATGACGATCGGATCGGCCAGGGCGGGGTTGATGCGGTAGCCCACCTTCGCCGCCAGTGCATCGAGGTCCTCTTTGGACGGAGGCTCCGAAAACGCGACGGCCAGGACGTTGCCGTCGAACTGGAGTCCGACGGCCTCGAACTGCTGGGCCACGGCGTCCGGCATGGCCGCCGTCGCCTGAGGACTCGGAGTCATCACCGCCAGGTCGATGGCGGGCAACTGGGCCATATGGGCCAGTGCGCCCACCACCACGCCGGGTAGGGCCAGCTTACGGCTGATGAGGATGGCGGCCAGGCTCTGGCCCGTGGCGCGCGATTCGGCCAGCAGGGGAACGAGGTTGGGTTCGGTCTCGTAGCCGCCCTGTACCAATGCCTCGGCCAGGCGCGTCGACCATTCAGCGTGGGATGCTGCGGTCGCCGGGCTCATGCGACCACCCGCAGCACTTCTTCGAGGGTGGTCTCACCCTCCATTGCCTTGCGCAGACCACTCTGGCGGAGGGTGCTCATTCCCTGGGCCACTGCGACTCTATGGATTTCGTCCACCGATCCTCCTTCAATGATGATTCGTTCGATCTCTTCACTCATCGGCAGAAGTTCTGCCAAAGCTTTACGTCCGCGATATCCGGTGTTTGAACAGGCAGAACATCCGACCGCCCGGAACACCTGGGTGATACCGCCCAGCTCTTCCACCTCGGCGAGGGACCAGCCGGCAGCCGAAATATCGGATTCGGTGGGCTCGTAGGGCTCCTTGCAGTGCACACAGAGGCGCCGTGCCAACCGTTGGGCCATCACGCCTGAGACTGCCGACGTGACCAGAAAGGGCTCGAGGCCCATCTCGATGAGGCGCATCGGGGTCGAAGCGGCGTCATTGGTGTGCAGGGTGGCCAGCACCATGTGCCCGGTGAGTGCCGCCTCGATGGCGATGACGGCGGTCTCCTTGTCCCGGATCTCCCCGACCAGCACGATGTCCGGGTCGGAACGCAGGATGGCCCGCAGGGCCGAGGCGAAGTTGAGCCCGGCCTTGAGATTGAGCTGCACCTGGTTCACGCCCTTGAGCGGCAACTCCACCGGATCCTCGACCGTGATGATGTTCTTCTCAGCCGAGTTGAGGGCCGTCAGGGTGGTGTAGAGGGTGGTGGACTTTCCGGAGCCTGTCGGGCCTGTGACCAGGATCGTTCCGTATGGCTTGGTGTAGATGCTCTCGTAGGTCTTCAACAGGTTCTCGTCGAAGCCCAGGTCGGCGAAGCCCAGCACCACGCTGGACTTGTCGAGGACCCGCATGACCACTTTTTCGCCGTAGATGGTGGGCAGGGTGGCCATGCGAAGGTCGATGCCCTTGCTCCCGACGTTGAGCGAAATTCGTCCGTCCTGAGGAACCCGGTGCTCGGCGATGTTCATGTCGGCCATGACCTTCAGGCGTGTCGTCACCGCAGGGGCGATCGTTCTGGGGGCCTTGGATACGTCATGGAGCACCCCGTCGATCCGGTAGCGGATGCGGAGGTCGGTCTCCGTGGGCTCGATGTGAATATCCGAAGCACGTTCGTTCAACGCCTGCAGGATGAGCAGATTGACGTAACGGACGATCGGCGCCTCTTCGGTAACGGCCTGAATGTCATCCACGCCGCCGTCCGAGCTCTGGCCGTCGAAGCCCAGGGACGCTTCCATGGCCATGTCGGCGGCGTCGGATCCGCTGTTGAAGGCGCGCCCGATGTAGGCGGTGATCTGCGTACGGGTGGCGACGACCACGGTGAAGCTGCGGCCCATGATCGTCCGCAGGTCGTCCATGGCGAACACATCGGTGGGATTTGATGCCGCCACCACCGGGGTGCCGTCATCGTTGCCGATCACCATCACGTTGTGGTGGCGTGCCGTTGCCTCGGGGATCATGCCGGCTTCGGAGAAGTCGACCGTGTAGGTGTCGAGATCGACGAATTCCAGACCCATCTCCTGAGCCATGCCCCACATGAGGTCGGCTTCGGTCACCAGGTTCTGGGCCGTGAGGATCCTGGCCACGCTCTGCCCACTCTGCAGGTGTTCCGCCAACACCATTTCCATGTCCTCCAGCGAGACCCGCTCGCCTTCTACCAGGGCTTTTGCCAACGGTGGGAACAGGGCCGTCTCCGACGGGGCCTCGAGTTCGAGCGACTCGGGGGGCTCGATGTCGCTCTGTTGCTCCTGGTACGTGGCCACCGCCTCGGCCACCAGGTCGGCGGCCAGGGCCGTCGAGTCGGTATCGGGCGCCGCGCCGTCCTGCACCGATCGGGCCAGCTCCTCCAACTCCTCGACCGATGCAGCCAGGACATGGTTGGGGAGCGGAGGGCCTCCCCCTGTCGCCTCCGACCCGAACGTGGGGAGAACACTGGTCGACGGCTCCAGCGTCGGGATGTTGCTGAGCGGTGGAAGCGGCGGTGGAGGTGGTGGTGGCGGTGGAGGAGGTGGAGGCGCTGATTCGTCCACCGGGCCGTCCGGCTGGCGCACCGCGAGATCGAACGACGGCTCGTCGAATCCCGACGGGGACACACCACTCGAGTCGTCAACCTGTGGTTGACCCTGTGGTTGCCCGTCGGCCGCATCGAGCGCCACCGTCTTCGTCTCCGCATCCGCTGCGAGCTCTCTAGGGTCGCCGGCGAGCGTTACACTATCGCTGACCTGGGTATTCTCCGTGAGATCCTGGGCGTCAGCTTCGTCGGCGACGACCCCATCCGCCGATCCGATCTCGTCGCCACTCTCAGCCTGGTCGGTACCCGACAGCGCTGCCTCCGCCATCTCGACCACCTCCGACTCGGAGGTCGGGGATGGGGGTTCCTCACCGATCCCCTCCGATCCGCCCTCCAGGCTGTCGGAGTGCTCCGCGGGCCCGAACGACTGATCGAGATAGTGGCTGATCTGCTCTTTTGAGGCGACAACGGAGATGAAGTCACGCCCGATGGCGCCACGGACCTCGTCCTGGGCCACGAGGTCGTCGGGGTCGGCCGTGGCCACCACCGGGGTGCCGAATTTGCGCTTGACGGCCACCACGTGGTGGAGACGGGCCAACGACGCAGGCAGGATCTCACGTGCGGCAGGGTCCACCCCGTAGGCGTCGAGATCGACGAATTGGAGGTCGTGTTCGCTTGCCATCGAGCGAATGGCATCGACGTCGCTCATCCCTCCACCATCGGCAGGGTGGAGGGAGAGATTGACCCCCAAACCAAATGATTTTCCCATGTGGCAAAGGCGGAACAGGCCGATCCGGACCCCCATCTTTCCCTACCCGAGGGGTAGGCGAGGATGTGGTGCCCGTACCCCTCCGATCGCTCCGACATGACCTGTGCATCGAACGACGCGGACCCCTGCTCAAGGCCCGGGTGCGCCCATGCCGATACGGAGACAGGAGTGGTCCCACTGACGTCAGTGGCCCAACTTCGATCCCCGATGCCGACGCCCACACCCGAGCCCACGATCGCGATCACCCGGAACCCCAGTCGGTTCGGCGCGGGGTCGCCGCCATCGGCACCACCCTCTCTGCCTACGCGGTTGACTACGTGGCATGAACACTGACGGCCTGTCGATCCTCGCGGTATCCGTGCCCCTGGCCGGAGTGGTTGGACTCTTCGTCGGATCATTCCTGAACGTCGTGGTCTACCGGACCCCGCTCGGTCTCTCCGTGGCCTCGCCTCGATCGTTCTGCCCCACCTGCGATCGTCAACTGGCCTGGTGGGAGAACGTCCCGGTCATCTCGTGGATCGCGCTTCGGGGCCGCTGCCATACCTGCCATGAGCCGATCTCGGTTCGCTACCCGCTGGTCGAGCTGACGACGGGCGTGACGTTCGCTCTGGTGACCTGGGCCTGGCACGGGTGGTGGATCTCTGCCGGCTACTGCATCCTGGCCGCGACGGTGATCGCGGTGGCACTCATCGAGTACCGCGGACAGCGGGCTCCACTCGTGGTGGCGGCGGTGGGCACCGGACTGGGTCAGTTCGTCATCGTGGTGGCCGGCGGCTGGCAGCACCATTGGGCCGTGGTGAGCGGGTCCCTGCTCGGCACGGCCCTGGCCGTGGTCGTCTACGGACTGCTGCGACACGGTGATCCCGAGTGCGCCGATCGGCGGGGCCATGGACGAAGTGCGTTGCTTCCGGCGGGCTGCTGGGTCGGCGGTCTCGGACTGGGGGCCACCTCGGTCGGAATCGGGATCTGGATCGCCGCCTACGCCCTCTGCATGGTGGGTGCGTGGTCGATAGCCCGCCAGACGGCCGGGGCCGGGGCTGGGGCCGGGGCTCCGACATGGGACCGATCCACCCCGCCCGTACTCCTCACTCCGCTGGTCACCGCCATCGCCATCGGTATGGCCGCGTCCCTGATTGCGGGAGGCTGACGAACCATGGACACGGTGAGCATCACCGACGCCGGAGGGCCTCTGCATTCCGCTCCGGCTGACGTCGCCCCCGAACACCCGGCACGGCAGGTCCCGTTGCGGGTGGTGGTCGTCGACGACCACGAACTGCTCCGCGCCGGCACCCGGCGCATCCTCGACGAAGCCAGCGGGTTTTCCGTGGTCGGCGAGGCCGAGGACGGTGAGGCCGCCCTTCGGCTCGTAGCCGAGGTCGAGCCGGACGTGGTCCTGGTGGACATCCGTCTTCCCTCGATGAACGGCATCGACGTGGCCCGGCACATCGTGGCGGACCAACCTGGCGTCACCGTGCTCATCCTGAGCGCTTACGACGACGAGGACTACGTCCGGGCCGCGTTGGCCGCCGGAGTGGACGGCTACCTTCTGAAGACGACGCCGAGCGAGGAACTCGTCCGCCTGATTCGTCTGGCCTGTACCGGACCGTCACTGTTCGACCGTCCCCTCGGGCGCGGCGAGGGCGACAGGTCACGCCAGGCAGAGGTGCGGGTCCAGGTCCCGCGGCTGACCGTTCGGGAGCAGGAGGTGGTCCGGCTCGTGGCCCGGGGCATGTCCAACAAGGCCATCGCCCGCCAACTGGGCATCAGTCCTCGCACCGTGGAGGGACATCTCAATCACATCTTCGAGAAGGTGGGGACGACGTCGCGCACCGAACTGGTCCACTATGCCCTGGCCAGCAGTCTGTTCGGACGAGGCCACGGAGCCCACCCCACGACGCCGGCGTGACCGAGCTCAAGACGGGCCCCACGTCGGGTGAAGCGATACCCGTTCCGAGCTGGCCATTCCCCGAGCGGGCGGCCACCACCGCACCCGAGACCGCCGGCGCACCGGGCCCGGCCGGCCCGCCGGGCCCGGCCACGGCCTCGGACCGGAGAAGCGGGCCGACGCCCGACCAACGGCCATGGTCCAGCTCGGCGTTCTGGATCCTCCAGTTGCTGGTTCTGGCCATCTACCTCATCCGGCTGGCGTCATTGGTGGAGTTCCACCTCGGCGCCACCTCGCTCGTGGTCGAGTTCTCCACCCTGGCGCTCTTCATCGTCCCCGTGGTCTACGCCGCCCTCAACTACGGGTTGCAGGGAGCCCTCTTCACCGCCGGATGGGTCACGATTCTCGCCCTGCCGAGAATCTTCTCGTATCTCGGTGCCCATCAGTACGACGCCACCTGGTTCGAGCTGACACAACTCGTGCTGCTCGGCGGGCTGGCCGGGCTCGTCGGTCAGCGCGTGTCGGCCGAACGGCACGCCCGGCGCCTGGCCGAGGAGGCCAGCCAGGCCCACTCGAGTGCCGAAGCCCTCTACCGGGACCTGTTCGACTCCAACCAGGCCCCGATCGTGATCGTCGACTGCAACGGGTTCGTCGTCGAGGTCAATGCCTCGGCGCAAACGGCCTTCGGCGGGCTCCTGCCGTCGGAACCGGAAGCGGCGGCACCCACCGGGGCGGTAGCTACGCCGGGCGTCACGCCCATCCGATTGGTGGACATGATCGGACCCGACGCCGCGGGCCGCGTCCTGACCCAGCTCCTTTCCGAGCGCGGCGGCGACAACGCCAGGTCGGGAGAGGAACGGCGACGAGTGGAGCGGGTGGAACCGGTGGCGTTCGAGTTCGACGGCCATCGGGTGCTGTACCGACCGGCCGCCACCATGTTGGGGTCCGCCGATGGCGACCGGCGAATGCAGGTCGTCTTCGAAGACGTCACGGCCGAAACCCGACGGCACGATCGAATGGAGGCGTACGCCTCCCGGGTCGTGTCGGGGCAGGAAGAGGAACGCCGCCACATCGCCCAGGAGATCCACGACGGTCCGGTGCAGACCCTCATCCACCTGTGCCGCCAGATCGATGCCGTCGAATCCCAGACGGGGTCGGTGGCCGAGGACAAGGCCCTGGCCGATCTACGGATCATCGTCGAAGAGACGGTGACGGAGCTGCGGTCCATCGCCAAGGGTCTGCGTCCGTCGATCCTCGACGACCTGGGCCTGGTCGCCTCCATCAACCAGCTGCTCTCCGAAGCCGGGCATCGTCATCGGTTCGAGACCACCTTCGGGGTCACCGGTTCGGAACGACGACTGTCGCCCCCCGTCGAGCTCGCCCTCTTCCGCATCGCCCAGGAGGCACTGTCCAACGCCGAGCGCCACGCCTCCGCCCATCGGGTGGCCGTAGGGATCGATTTCGACTCGGGTGGCCTCCGTCTGCTGGTCAAAGACGACGGCGTGGGATTCGACGGCTCGGAGAGTCCGAAAGGCGAGGGGTACCGGTCGTTGGGGCTGTCGGGCATGAGCGAACGGGCCCATCTCATCGGAGCCCGGCTCGTCGTCCACTCGGACAAGGGGGCCGGTACGACGGTGGACGTGCGTGTGCCGGCAACGATTCTCGCCCGAGATTGAGCCGTTTGGTACGGATCCATCGCTGCCGTGCAGGTCAGGCGACCGAGATGGTGGGCCAACCCATCCGAAACCCGATAGATTCAGTCACAAAATGTCACTCAACCGACATGCAATCGCCTGCCGATTCTCCCCAATTTATGGGATAGTGAGGATGTGGAAGAGATCATCATCGAGTCGTGTCACAGCACGTGGATCATCGACATGGAGCACTCGAGGTTCCGTCGACTGGTCAAGGGCTCGAACACCAGCGCCACACCGGCATCCACCGAGTGGCAGGCCTGCTACGGCGTCGAGATCGACCCGCTGTCCGAGTCGTTCGTCGTCCTGTTGAATCCGGAGGGCACCCGATTGCTCCGGAGCTGGCGGCACGTCGAGCACTGCTCGCAGTGCGGGGGCGAAGCCACGTCCGAGCTCTCGCTCCGCGATCTCCGCACCGCCGTACGAGGCTGACACCGCCTACGCGCCGGAGCAGACTCCACCCCGGCTCCGCTCAGGCGAGTGGATCCCGCTTCCAGATACCCGAGCTCCCCCCGGTCTTCTCCCACAGCATGAGCTGTCCGATACTCATGGTCCGGTCGGCCGTCTTGCACATGTCATAGACGGTCAGCGCGGCGATGGCACACGCCGTCATGGCCTCCATCTCCACGCCTGTCCGGTCCACAGCCTCGACCTTGGCCTCCACCTCGACGAAGTCGTCGCCGATGGTGAAGTCGACATGCACCGCCCCGACCAGGAGCGGATGACACATGGGGACGAGATCAGCCGTCCGCTTGGCGGCCTGTATGCCGGCCACGCGGGCCGCAGCCAGCACATCCCCCTTGGTGATGGCGTTGTTGGCGACCTGAGCCGTGGTCTCCGGCTTCATGGACACCTTGCATCGGGCCAGCGCACGACGGTGGGTGGCCTCCTTGGGCGACACATCCACCATGCGGGTGCCGCCGAAGGGGTCGAGATGGCTGAGGCTGCGGTCGCTCATGGTGCGGAGTCGTCGATCACCGCCTCAGTCTACGGGAGACGGGGGCGGGGGTCGGCATTGGCACTCTCTCAAGTAGACTGCCAGCGTGACGCAGGTCTCGGACCGAGAGGACTATCAGCTTGCCAACCTATGAGTATCGCTGCGACAGCTGCGCGAAGAACTTCGACGTCGTGCAGTCGTTCCAGGATGACGCGCTGACCTCGTGCCCCACCTGCGGCTCGCCCGTGCGCAAGGTCTTCGGCAACGTGGGGATCGTCTTCAAAGGGAGCGGCTTCTACAAGACCGACAGCCGTTCCGGGGGTGCCAAGAAAGAGGGCGCCGGCGACGGTGTCCCAGCCACCAACGGGTCAGAGGGATCGGGCAAAGAAGGCGCCGACGCCACCTCGGGTTCCTCGAACACGAATGGGGACGCTGCTCCGAAGGCCCCGGCCGCGGACGCGTCGGCGGCACCTGCTTCGCCCACGAAGCCGACCCCGTCCGCAACCCCGACGAAGCCGAGCAAGAGTGCGAAATCGGGCGCAGGAACCTAGCCGCCACATAGGCAGTTTTGATGCCCCCCAACCCCAAAGTATCGACCACTAATTGCGTCGACTTTAGGTCAAATATTAGTTAAATTAATGCTGGCCAGAGGGCCTTTTTGGCGCGTACAATGGCGATCGTGGATGCGTCTGATCTTGATCGATTGCTGTTAATGCTGGCCGACCTCGATGGCTCGGACCTGCATATCAAAGCGGGAGCCCCACCTCGTATGCGGTTGGCGGGTTCGCTGCGTACGTTCGACGATGAACCGAGCTTCACGTCCGAAGAGACCCTGGCCATCGCCGAGTCGATCATGTCGCCTCCGATTCGCGAGACGTTCCATGCCCACCACGAGGTCGACTTCGCCTACAGCTTGACGGGGACGGGCCGATTCCGCGTCAACGCCTACCTCCAGCGGGGATCGGTGGCGCTGGCCATGCGGCGGGTCAGGGCCAGTGCCGCCACCGTCGCAGAGCTCGGGCTGCCCGAGGTGGTCACCCGGCTGTCCGAGGAGATGCGGGGTCTCGTCCTGGTGACCGGTCCGACCGGCTCGGGCAAGACCACGACCCTGGCCGCCATGGTCGACCACATCAACCACACCCGGGCCTGTCACGTCGTGACCGTCGAGGACCCGGTCGAATACCTCCATACCGATGATCTGGCCGACATCGACCAGCGGGAGGTGGGATTCGACACGGATTCCTTCGCCTCGGCCATGCGGGTCGTCCTGCGGCAGGACCCGGACGTCATCCTGGTGGGCGAGATGCGTGACCAGGAGACGGTTGCGGCGGCACTGACGGCAGCGGAGACGGGCCACCTGGTGTTCTCCACGCTCCACACCATCAACGCCACCGAGACCATCAACAGGATCGTGGACTTCTTCCCACCCCATCAGCAGACCCAGGTCCGCGTGGGACTGGCCGGTTCGCTCAAAGGCATCATCTGCCAACGCCTGATCCCGACCGCCGACGGGAAGGGACGCGTCCCGGCCCTCGAGCTGCTGGTCGTCAACGGACGGATCCAACAGGCCATCATCGACCCCCTCCAGACCGGCGACATCGGGAACATCGTGGCCGACGGCGAGTACTACGGCATGTTGACCTTCGACCAATCGCTGGTCCAGTTGCTGAGCCAGGGGACCATCGATCTCCAAGAGGCCATGAGCACGGCCACGAATCCTCACGATCTCAAGGTCATGTTGGAGCGGGCCGGCATCATGCAGACCGGTAGCTTCGCGGCCAGCTTCGCCTGACCGCGCCCGAGCTCTCCCCACCGCGTCCCCTCTCCGCCCTCACCCCACTCACGCGGGCGACTTCGGAGTTCATCGACGCGGCCTTCCCTTCGGCTGTGAGTCAGCCCAGGTCGCCGGGCCTTTCTGGTCCCGCTACGGAGTGCCTCAAGGTGGCCGCAATTCGATCCGATAGATCTTCGTACGGCCGGATGCCACAGCGGTTCGGCGCCAGATGAACAGCTGATCTCCCTCGGGCGGTCACCAGAAGGACCGGAGATTTACGTGAACATCGTGACGGAGGCCTGGTGTGGCTTTCACCCCGGCAACGTGAGCACAGGGGGGCGTTGACATGGCACAACTCGTCATTGGTCTCGACATCGGCACCAGCGCGGTGCGGGCCGCAGAGCTCGACATCAGCCACCACAAGCCCGTCCTCGTCACCTACGGCCAGGTCGGCCTGCCCCCGGGCTCACTCGTGGACGGGGAGATCCGGGACGGCTCGTCCGTCACCGAAGCCATCAAGAAGCTGTGGGAGAACGGCCAGTTCTCCAGCACGTCGGTCATCGTCGGCATCGCCGGGCTTCGGGCCATCACCCGCGAGCTCGACCTCCCCTTCGTGCCCGACAGCGAGGTGGACAGTGCCGTCCGCTTCCAGTCCGAAGAGGTCATCCCCTTCCCTCCCGATCAGACGATTCTCTCGTCACAGATCCTGGCCGACTACACCTCACCCGAAGGCGACAAGATGCGCCGGGTTCTGGTGGCGGCGGCACACCTCGATCTGGTCAACGGCGTCATCGACACGGTGGAGAAGGCCGATCTCACCGTGGTCGGCGTCGATCTCATCTCGTCGGCACTGGTCCGGGCCGTCGGCGGTGCCGACGTGTCGGAGCAGCCCGAAGCCATCGTGTCCGTCGGTGCAGGGCTCACCGTGGTGGTCATCCACCAGAAGGGACGGCCCCAGTTCGTTCGCACCATCGGCTCGGGGGGGAATGCCACCACCGCGGCCATCTCCGCCTCGCTCGACATCCCGCTCGCCGACGCCGAGGCCATGAAGCGACGCATCGGCGAGCCCGACGCCCAGTTCCAGTCGGCGGACCGGGCGGCCCAGGAGGGCAAGCTCGATCTCGTAGGAGAGATCCGCAACTCCATCCAGTACTTCGCATCGCTGCCCGGTCGCCTGCCCGTGTCACGGGTCCTGGTCACCGGAGGCGGCTCGGCCCTCCACGGGCTCCTGCCGCTGCTCGAGGATCAGGTCCATCTGCCGGTGATCCCGGTGTCGCCACTGACCCAGCTCGACATGTCCAAGCTGTCCCTGACAGAGGCCCAGCAGGACGAGATCGGCCCGCTCTTGTCGACACCGATCGGCCTGGCCCTCCCCGAGCCCGACAAGACGGTCAAGAAGTTCAACCTCCTCCCCCTGAGGTCTCCCAACGGGCCCGCATGAAGCGGATCCAAGAGCGCACACTCGTCGGCTGCGTGGCGGTGCTCATCGTGCTCTTGGGATTCGGGGCATGGAAATTCCTGCAGGTTCACAACGCCCAGAACAACGTGAACGCGCTGCAGTCGGAGATCTCGGCCCTCAATGCCCAGGTTCCCAAGTACGACCTGGTGGTGGCGGCCAACAACGCCTACTCCGCCGGCGTGGCCCGCCGGGCATCGGTCCTCGACTCCGCCATCGACTGGCCCGCCGTCTACAACCAGCTGGTGGCCATCACGCCGGCCGGGGCCAAGGTGCAGACCTTCAGCGGGACGTCGACGTCGGCCAGCGGATCGAGCACCTCCACCGGAGCCACCACCACGTCCACCGCCGCCAGCGGAACGAGCGCTTCGTCCGGGGCGGCCACGTCGACCACGTCGGCGGCCATCGGGACCGTGCAGCTGAGTGTGACCGGGCCGGGGCCGAACCTGACCATCTCGGCGGCGTGGATCAACGCCGTCTCGAGTTCGCAGCTGTTCGCCAACCCGCTGCAGGGGGCGACCACGGCCAATCCGGACTCGACCATCTCGTTCCCCTTCGCCATCTCGATCACACCCAACGCGAGCCTCTCGAAGAATGCGAGCCTGAAATGAACGAAGTCCGCGCCTATCGGATTCCCCTCATGATCGCGGCGGGCAGCCTCGTGGTGGCCCTCCTGCTCTGGGCCGTCCTCGTGTCGCCCCAGAAGTCCAAGCTGTCCAGCCTCCAAACTCAGGAGACCCAGCTCCAAAGCCAGCAGACCCAACTCCAGGTCAAGCTGTCGTCGCTCAAGTCGGAACAGCAGAAGCTGTCGTCGAGCTGCGCCGACCTGCAGAAGATCGCCACTCAGATCCCGAGCGTGCAGAGCCCGACGGACGTCGACGCCGAGGAGTCGTCGTTCGAGAGCCAGTTCAACGCCCTGACCGCCACCTCGGGTGTCACCCTCACCCAGTTCAGCGGGTTCGCCCCGGCCACCACGGCCCAGGCCACCCCGACCACCGGCAGCTCCACCGCCACGCCCGCCGGCGTCGTCGCCGTCCCGACCACACTGGCCGTGACCGGTAACTACGGCCAGGTCCTCAACTTCATCAACGAACTCGACAGCTTCCCCCGTCTGTTCGTGATCCAGACCTTTGACCTGACCTATGGCTCCACTGCCAGCACCACCACTGCGTCGGCCTCGGGCTCGGCCACCGTCAACGCCTCCCAGCCACCCCTGTGGACGGGCGGTACGGCGACTGCGGACGGTGCCGGTCCCTACAGTCTGGCCATCGACGGCTCGATCTACTACACCTCGACACCGAGCGCCCTCGACGCGTGCACGAAGGCCACGGCCGCCGTCCACTGACAAGGGGTCGATCCAGAGGGGGTCCGGCTCGGCCGGCCAGCAAGTCCGGCCGGTCCGGCCGGACAGGAACTCCGGCTAGACCCCGCTGACCTGCATGTCGCCCACGGCCAGGGTCTGGCCGGCGGCGATGCCCGGCAGCCACTCGACGTCGGCACCCACCGCCACCACCGAGTGCAGGATGCGCTGGAGGGTCGACGCCACGGTGATCTCGCGCACCGGCTCGGCCAATCGTCCGTCGCGGATCATGAGCCCCTCCGCCCCCACCGAAAAGTCCCCGCTGACCGGATTGACCCCGGAGTGGACCCCGGTCACCGACTGGACGAACAGGCCCTCCCCCACCGCGGCCAGCACACCGTCCTGGTCGTAACCCTCCGGACCCGGGGCCAGGGTCAGGGCCCGGCAACCCGGTCCGGGGGTGCCGGCGAACCCGCCCCGGACGGCGGAGCCGGTGGAGGACACGCCGGCTCGGGACGCCGACTCCGTGTCGTAGAGGAACGCCCGCAGGACACCTGCGGCGATGAGGACGTTGCGGCGGCACGCCAGACCCTCGGCGTCGTAGGCCGCGGCCCCGTAGGCCCGGGGGTCGGTGGGGTCGTCCACCAGTGTCAGGCGCGGATCCCCGACCGACTCGCCGATGCGGCCGGCGAAGAACGACCGTCCCTTGGCCACGGCCTCCCCCGACAGGGCCGAGGACACCACCGACAACAGGGTGGAGGCCACCCGGCGGTCGAAGACCACCGTCGTCCGACCGGACGGGCCCTTGGTGGCGCCGAGCAGGCGGACGGCCCGGGTGACGGCGTCCCCGGTGGCCTTGGCCGGGTCGAGGCCGTCGAAGCCCCGGCCCACACTGAATCCGCTGCCGGTCTGGCTGCCCTCACCCTCGCCGGCGATCACCCCCACCGAAATGAATCCCGACGTCTTGCGGGCCGCCACCCGGATGCCGGTCGTCGATACCAGGGCCATCTCCACCGACGTGTCGCCGTAGTCGGCGTGGTCGACCTGGCGGATCCTCGGGTCGGCACCCCGGGCCTGGTCCTCGAGGGCCAGGGCCAGCGCCACCTTGTCGGTGGTGGGCACCGACGCCAACCGTTCGTCCCACAGGTCCACGGCCACCGCGGGGACACCGTCGGGCACGGCCAGGCCGACGTGATCGTCGGCGGCGGCGAACGAGGCGTTGTCGCGGGCTTCGGCCAGCGTCTCCTCCAACACCGCCGGGTCCAAGGACCCGGCCCAGGCGAAGCCCAGCCGGTGATCGACCACGACCCTGATCCCGATGCCGGCCGAGGTGGCCGAGGTCAGCGACTCCACCTCGCCGGCGTAGGCGCGGATCTCGGTCTCGTCGCCCCAGGCCACGTACACCTCGACGTCCTCGCCCGTCCGGGCCCAACCGGCCACCCGGTCGGCGATGCCGACGAGGTCCTCAGGGTCACCACCGGCACTCGGGCCGCTGCGGCCCTCGGCCGGGGCGGTGTCGGTGGCCGCCCTCACTCGGCCGTCCCCCCGATGGTGATGCCGGTCAGCCGCATGGTGGCCTGGCCGCATCCGACCGGGACGCTCTGCCCGTCTTTCCCACAGGTGCCAGGCGTCATGGAGAAGTCGGTGGCCACGGCGTCGATCCGCTTGAGGACCTCGGGGCCGTTGCCGATCAGGTTGGCGTCGCGGAGAGGCTCGGTGATCTTGCCCCCCTCGATCAGGTAGGCCTCGGTGGTGCCGAAGACGAAATCCCCGGTGGTGGTGTTGACCTGGCCCCCTCCCAACTTGGCCACGTAGACGCCGTGGGGGGTCTGGGCCACGATCTCGTCGGCATCCTCGGACCCGGGCAGCAGGAAGGTGTTGGTCATCCTGACCATGGGGAGGTGCTGATAGGTCTGGCGCCGCCCGTTGCCCGACGAGACCCGGCCCTCCTTGCGGGCCCGGAGGTAGTCCCACAGGTAGTCGGTGAGGATGCCGTCCTCGATCAGTACGTTCCGCTGGGCCGGACGGCCCTCGTCGTCCACGGCGAAGGTGCCCCACTCCGAGCCCACCGTGCCGTCGTCGACCAGGGTGACCAGAGGGCTGGCCACCTGCTGACCGACCATGCCGGTGTAGACCGAGGCGTCCTTCACGATGTGGTCGGCCTCCAATCCGTGGCCGCAGGCCTCGTGGAAGAGGATGCCGCCGCTCCCGCCGGCCAACACCACCGGCAGGGCTCCGGACGGGGCCGGACGGGCCGACAGCTTGGACAGGGCCCGTGTGGCGGCCAGCCGGGCCAGCTCCTCGACCGACACCTCGTCGAACAGCTCGAACCCCAGCGTGCGGGCGGCGGTCTCGAACCCGGTCTGCAGCCCGGTGTCACCCGAGGCCACGCAGGAGACCGAGAACCGGGTCCGGGCCTGCTCGTCGCGGGCGCAGAGGCCCTCGGAGTTGGCGATCAGCACCCGGCGCCGCGATCCTCCGCAACCGGCCTGCACCTGGGTGATGGCGCCGTCCGAGGCCCGGGCGGCCTCGTCGGCCCGCCGGAGCAGGTCCAAGGCGTCCCCCTTCGAGGCCAGCGAGACCGATGCTGCCGCCCCCCCGTCGGATCCCCCGTCGGCCCGGAGGGGCCCGACGGCCACGCGGCCCGACCCACCCCCGCCCCGGGCCACGGCCGAGGCCGCCTCGGCCGCCCGCAGGAGCCCCGACTCGGTGAGATCGGCGGTATGGGCGAAGCCGGTGGTCTCGCCGGACACCACCCTGATGCCGGCGCCGCGCTCACGGCCCGACGACAGCTCCTCGACCCGCCCGTCGTCGAGCAGGGCCGACGAGGTCGACCGGTCCTCGGCAAAGACCTCGGCGAACTCTCCGCCATGGCGCAGGGCCTCGGCGAGCACACGCTCGAGTACGGGGGAATCGATCACCACAGCCTCCTCGCTGTACCGCTCGGCGCTCGGTGGCCGATGCCTGCTGTGTCACCTATCGTACCGGCGTGGCTCCACACACCGGTCTGTCGGCCCGAATCGAAATGCAGGTGACCGAGGCCGACACCGCCGAGGCCTTCCGCTCGGGGAACGTACCGGTATTGGCCACTCCCCGGCTGGTCGCCCTGTGCGAGGAAGCCAGCTGCAAGGCCATCGACGGCGAGCTCCCCGACAACAGCACCTCGGTGGCCAAGCGGCTGCAGTTCGACCACCTGGTGCCGGTGGGCGTGGGCGGGACGGTCTGGGCCGAGGCCACCCTGGACAGGATCGAGGGCCGACGCCTGGTCTTCACGCTCTCGGTGTCCGAGGGCGGAGGGTTGGTGGCGGCGGGCAAGCTCATCCGGGTGATCGTGGACCGGTCCACCTTCCTCGCCAACGTGCGCTGACCGGCTACACCGCGCCCCAGTACTCCCCGTCCAGCATGCGGGCCAGATGGGCGTGGTGCAGGATGGCGTGGTCGGGATCCTCGGGCATCTCGGCCTCCCCGAACCGGATCGACCGCCGCGTGATCCGGAACATCACGATGCCGTGGCGGAGCGCGGCGTAGGCGGTGTAGAAGTCCAGGTCCTTGGCCTGGTAGCCCGTGGCCTGGCGGTAGATGTCCGCCACGGTGTCGCGGCGCAGGATGTGGGGCATGCCCGGCATCCCGAGGTCCTCCACCAGGTCTTGGAAGAAACGGTGGATGTAGATCATCCAGCCGATGTCGATCTCGCGGGGCCCGACCGAGGCCATCTCCCAGTCCAGGACGGCCACCGGGGTGAAGTCCTCGAACATCATGTTGCCGACCCTGGCGTCGCCCCAGCTGAACACGGCGTCGTCGGCGTTGCCCGGCCAGTGCGCGTCGAGCCACTCGAAGCCACGCTCGATCAGCGGGGAACGCACGCCGTCGGCGGCCACCCAGTCGTAGTACTCCCGTTGCTCGTCCACATGGTGGCGCAGTGGTGTGACGCCGTCGTCGGGCCAGGCCAGAAAGGCGGCCGGACCGTTGACGGAGAGCTCGTGGAGGGCGGCCAGCGCCTCGACGGCCCGGCGCTCCAGACGTTGCTGGTCGGCCAGGTCGGCGTCGAAGAACCAGTTGTCGCCGAACGTGTACGGGAGGACGTCGGGGGGGACGATGCCGCGGATCCGCTCCATCACGAAGAAGGGCGCGCCGATGACGTCGGTGCCGGTCTCCAACCACAGCACCTTGGGGACGGGGACCTCGGTGTGGTCGGCCACCATCTGCATGGTGAGGAACTGGCGCTCCATGTCATAGACGCTGGAACACCGGGTCGGCGGCCGGATCGGGGGCGATGCGGGCCACCAGGGCGCGGGGCTCGACCTCCCCGGGCACGGCGAGATCGAAGAGCACGGTCTCCGACGACATCCCGTTCGACTCCGGCACGATGAGCTCGGACACGGTGGCCCCGGGCACCCGTTGGCGGAGCCACCCCTCGAGCTGGGTCCGGAGCAGGTCGTAGTCGCGGGTGGAGGTCTGCGGTCGCTCGCTGCGGGGTCCGTCGGCCATGGTCATGGGAGGTGCACCTCGTCGATGGTCGGGTCCGGGCCGTTGTCGGCCCGGCGGGAACGGAGGAACTGCCGGATCCCTGCCGCGCTCCAGTTGTCGTGGTCCTCACCGAAGGCCAAGATGCCGTCGAAGGACCACTCGGTCAGGCAGTTGACCGAGTACAGGTTGGGGTTCAAGAAGAGCCCGAGACCGTTCAGGCAGCGACCCTCGGCGTGGAGCGAGCGACCCGCCTCGTCCCCGAGGTCGAGAGCCACCGCCGTGGGGTAGGCGGTGTCGGGGTGGCGTTCGAGCACCCGGCGCCGACCCGAGTTCACCTTCGACCAAACCCCGTCACGTAGCAGGTAGCCGTGGATGGCCATGCTGCCGGCGCCGAAGTCCATGGTGATGGCGTGGAAGGCGTCGCGCTCGGACGCCGTGGCGTAGCTGTAGCCGCCGCATCGGGCTGACGTCCCGTGGATGCCGCGTCCGAACTGGGAGCGCGACCCCCACGAGCGGTCGCGGAACCCGTAAGAGTCCACGTCGAACCGTTCGCGGCCCACCACGATGGTCCCCTCGTACCGGCCGGGCTGGTCGAGGTGCGACTCGCCCAGGTAGTTGGGCCGGGCCATGCCGGTGAAGGTGAGGTCGGCGCGTACCTCGTCGTCCCCCCCGGAGCCGGACCCGTCGGGGTCCCGGTAGGTGAGCTCGTAGCGGTGCTGGGGCTCGACGCACCGGTAGGAGATCCCGTTGGGCAGGTGGATGTCCGACAGCGGCTCGTCGGGGACGGGCAGGTGCCAGAAGTGCCGGGCGTGCAGGACATCGGCCGGGGTGGAGCCGGTGTCGTCCCAGAAGTAGGCCGCCGCCGACAGGACGCCCTGGGTCGGCCGGAAGAACGGATAGAACTGGCCGGACAGCCGGCGCTCGGGGACCGTGAAGGTGAACCAGCAGGTCTCGGTCCAGAACGGGTCGGCCCGGTCCGGCGTGTGGAACTCATCGCTCGGGTGGTGCTCGACCACGGTCACTCCCCTTTCCCGCTCCCTCCGGCCGTCCGGGCCTGGACGATAGCTGACGTGTCGTCAGCGGGGTTCAGCCTCCGGCGGGGATGGTCAGCGGGGGCACGGTGGTGGAAGGGACGGTGACGGGACCACCGGGGCCGCCGGACCCCGTCGACGTCGAGTTGGCGTCGGTTACGGCGGGGTTGCCCACCCCCCGGGTGAGGTGGAGCAGTACCTCGAGCGTCCCGTCCGAGGCGGTGGTGACGAAGCCACCGGTGCTCGGGTTGGCGATGTTCCAGCCGGCGAAGATGATGGGGATCTCGGCCAGCACGTCGATGCCCGTCCCGATCCGTTCGGCCGACAGGGGCAGGGTGATGGTCCGGGTCACGCCGTGCATGGCCAAGGTGCCGGTGCCTTGGTAGGAGGCCGGGTGGCCGGGGGCGGGGACGGTCCCGAGGGCCAGCGGCGCGGTCAGGTGGAGCGTGGCCGTCGGATACGTGGCCACGTCCATGATCCGACCGTCGAACTGGGCGTTGCGCTCGGACTGGTCGCTCTCCACCGAGGCCATGTCGACCGTGACGGTGGCGGCGGTGACGGTGGTGCCGTCGATGGTCACCGTGCCCGAGACCTTGGTGGTGCGGCCCACGGCGGTGGCGTGCTGGCCGATCAGCACCTCCTGCACCCGGTAGCCCACGATGGAGCCGGGGCCCACCGCCCACGTGCCGGCCACCTGGTCCCCGCCGGCGCCGGAGGAACCGGCCGAGGTGGCCGAGGTCGAGCCGGTCGACGGCCCCGGCAGGGTCAGCTTGCCCGGGGCCGGGCCCTCGATGAGGTGGATGTAGACGAAGGGACCGCCCACGGCCAGCACCACCACGACGGCGACGGCACCGATGATCCACCACCGGAGGGACCGCTTCCTGGTGGGGCCGGCCTGGTCCCCCGCCGTCTCGTCGTCCATGATGCGGACGACGCTAACGGCTGGGCCCGCCGGTGTCGGGTCAGAGGTTCTTGCCGATCATGCCGCCCAGCACACCTCCGAGGCCGGCATCGGCTGCGGGATGGTCGTCGCCCCTGGGCAGATAGGGCTCGATGGCCTGGGCCAGCACCGGCACCGGCATGCTCTGGAGCCACGCCCGGCCCGGACCGGTCAACGAGACGAGGTGGAAACCGTCGTCCCCGAAGGCCATGTTCTTGATGCCCTGCAATCGGGTGATGCTGAAGTTGACCCGGTCCTCGAACAGGCCCACGTGCCCGGGGTGGACCAGCAGCGACTGTCCCTCGGCCAGCTCGTAGGTGGTGATCTCCCCCGAGAGCTCGACCCAGGCCTGGCCCTGGCCCTCCAGGCGCTGGAGGATGAAGCCGTCCCCCCCGTACATGCCGCCCCGGAACGACTGCTGCATGCCTACCGTGGGCACCACCCCGTCGGTACCGCACACCCAGCCGTGCCGGTGGACCAGGTAACCCTGGCCGGGGGCGATGGCCACCTCGAAGATCTGGCCGGGGAGCTTGGCCCCGAACGCCAACAGGCCCTGGCCCCCCTGGGCCTCGTACTTGGTCAGGAAGAGCCCGCCGCCGCCGATGGCCCGTTTGAGGCCGCTCATGAGCCCCTTCTGGCCACCGGTGGCCGTGGTCTGGGTCAGCTGCACGTTGGCCGACATCCAAGACAGCTCCCCGTGGGTGGAGATGACCGACTCCCCCGCCTCGAGGACCAGCTCCAGCAGCGGCATGGTGTTGCCCTTCACTTCGGCGTGCATGGCGCCTCCTTGTCTCCGTTGTCTTCGTTCGTTCCCTGGTCTTCTCGCACCGATTCGTCACGGTTTCCGTCACCGTCCCGGGCCACGGGATGGTGACGCCCGTGGCCCGCCCACCAGTCTGCTCCCACCCGTGGGGTGCGTCGTGGACCCGTACCGGAGGGTCCTGGGCCCGCGCCTGTCACTCCGGGTCATCGGCGGCCGGGGATCGGTTCCGGAGCCGGCGCGCTGGTAGCCTCGGCGGAAAGGAACGCTCTGCACCCATGATCCTCGAACACATCGACAGTCCCGACGACCTCCGGTCCCTCACGCCGGAGGAGTTGGAGATCCTCTCCGCAGAGATCCGGGCCTTCATCGTCGACGCGGTGACGGCCACCGGCGGCCACCTCGGCTCGAACCTGGGCGTGGTGGAGCTCACCCTGGCCCTGCACCGGACCTTCGACTCCCCCCGTGACGTGCTGTTGTGGGACACGGGCCATCAGGCCTACGTCCACAAGCTGGTCACCGGTCGGCGCCAGTCCTTCCCCCAACTGCGCCAGGCCCATGGGCTGTCCGGTTACCCGAATCGGACCGAGTCCGAGCACGACTGGGTCGAGAACAGCCACGCGTCGACGATCCTGAGCTATGCCCACGGACTGGCCAGCGCCTTCGAACTGCAGGGGAGCCACCGGAAGGTGGTGGCCGTGGTCGGCGACGGGGCCCTCACCGGGGGTATGGCCTACGAGGCCCTCAACAACCTCGGCCACTCCGGCACCCCGGTGGTCATCGTGTTGAACGACAACGGGCGTTCCTACGCGCCCACGATCTCGCGCCTCTCCCTCGGCCTGACCCACCTGCGGCTCAACCCGGCCTACGTCCAGGCCCGCCAGCGCATCCGACACCTCATCCGCGAGCTGCCCGGTGTGGGCGACCTGGCCTACTCGGGTGTCCACGGGCTCACGAGCGCGCTGCGGGAGGTGGTCACGCCCCACACCTTCTTCGAGGCCCTCGGCATCCGGTACGCCGGTCCCATCGACGGGCACGACATCGCCGGTGTGGAGCAGGCGCTGGCCAATGCGTCGGAGTGGCCCGGTCCCATCGTGGTGCACGTCATGACCAAAAAGGGCCGGGGCTACGCGCCGGCCGAAGAGGACGACATCCAACGGCTCCACGACGTGAAGGTGGCCGTCGTCTCCGCGGCCGAGGCGGCGGCGGAGATGGGGGTCGACGTGAAGGTCGACGAGCCGGCCGGTGCGGGAGCGGGCAGCACGGGTTTCGGCGTAGTGGCCGGTGCCGTCGACGCCCAGCTCCCCGTGACCACGTTCACCGACGCCTTCACCCGGTCGCTGCTCCGCCAGGCCGAGGCCGACCCGCGGATCGTGGCCATCACCGCGGCCATGCCCGGCCCGACCGGCCTCCTCCCGTTCGAGGCCCGGTTCCCCGATCGGTTCGTCGACGTCGGGATCGCCGAACAGCACGCGGTGACCGCGGCCGCCGGCATGGCCATGGCCGGCATGCGGCCGGTGGTGGCCGTGTACTCGACGTTCTTCAGCCGGGCCTTCGACCAGGCCAACCTCGATGTCGGGCTCCACCGGCTGCCGGTGGTACTCGTCCTCGACCGCGCCGGCATCACCGGTGACGACGGACCCAGCCATCACGGGGTGCTCGACATGGCCCTCGGTCTCTCCATTCCCGGCATGACCGTGTTCGCGCCGTCCTCGGCCGGAGAGGTCGAGGTCATGCTGGCCGAGGCGTTGGCCATCGACGGCCCCTCCATGATCCGCTTCCCGAAGACGCCGGCCCCGCCGGTGGCACCGGGCACGGCCGCTCCGGTGGGCTCCGGCCTCCATGCCCGATGCGTGCGCACTGGTGACGGCTCGGTCTGCATCTTGGGGGTGGGGAAGCTGGTGACGGCAGCCGAGGAGGCGTGCCGGCTGCTGGCGGACGAAGGCGTCGACGCCACCTTGTGGGACGTCCGGGTGGTGTCGAACCCCGACCCCCTGATGCTGGCCGACGCCGCCCGTCACGCCGTGGTCATCACGGCCGAGGACGGCGTACGCCAGGGCGGTGCCGGGATGTTCGTCGCCGATGCCCTGCGGGAGTCATGCCCGAGCGGGGCGGCACCCCCGGTGATCTCCGTCGGCATCCCCCGGGCCTACATCCCCCAGGACAAGCCCGACCGGATCCTCGCCCACCTGGGCCTCGACGCCGCCGGCATCGCCCGCACCGTCAGGGCCGCGGTCGGGATCGAGCGCAGCGTGGCCGACATCGGGACCCAGGCTGCGCCGAGCCTGCCCGGCAGGCCCGCCAACCGGCCGGGTCCGCTGGGCACTCCCCGCCCGGCCACGATGAGCGCCCAGGAGACCACCGACTGAGACTCGTGGTGGAGCCTTCGGCCGGGTGCACGACTGCACCCCCACGGGGCCGGCCCCCAGCGCCGGTCGCAGGCCCGACAGGGCCGGCGACAGGGCCGGCGACCCGGAGGAGTCAGGTCCCCGGCGCGCCGGTGTTGGCATTCCGTGGCTGTTTGCCGCCCCAATAGAAACGTGTTCTACTAACAGGCCGATGACGTTCAACCTGGCTGATCTGTTCGAGGCGGCGGTGGACGCCTTCGGGGACCGCGAGTACCTGGTGGCCGCGGGCGAGCGCCGCACCTTCGCCCAGATGGAGGAGCGCGCCAACCGCCTGGCCCACTTCCTGGCCGGCCAGGGCATCGGGCCCGGCGACCACGTGGGGATCTACTCGCTGAACAGCGTCGAGTGGGTGGAGACGGCCTGGGCCGTGTTCAAGCTGCGGGCCGTGTGGATCAACATCAACTACCGCTACGTGAAGGACGAGCTCCGGTATCTCTTCACCAATGCCGACCTGGTGGCTCTGGTCCATCAGGCCAGCTACGGCCCCCAGGTGACCGAGCTCCTTCCCGAACTCCCCGACCTACGGCTGGTCGTCACCGTCGGCGACGGTTCGGGCCAGACCCCGCCCGAGGGTGCGGTGCCCTACGAGGACGCCATGGCCCAGGGCGGACCCGAGCGGGACTTCGCCCCCCGGTCCAACGACGACCACTACATCCTCTACACCGGCGGCACCACCGGTCTGCCGAAGGGTGTGGTGTGGCGACACCAAGACGTCTTCTACGCCCTGGGCGGCGGTGTCGATCCCCACACCAACACCCGCGTGCAACGACCCGAGGAGATGGTCGAGAAGGGCCGGGGGGGCCAGATCACCCTGCTCCCCATCGCGCCGCTCATGCACGGGGCCACCCAGTGGTCCATCCTCGGGCAGAGCTTCGTCGGCAACCGGACGATCCTCGTGCCCAAGTTCGATCCCCATGAGGTCTGGCGCCTGGTGGCGGAGGAAAAAGCCAACTCCATCATGATCACCGGGGATGCCATGGGGAAGCCCCTCGTCGAGGCGTTGGACGATCCCGAGGCGGCCTCCTACGACCTGTCCTCGCTGTTGGCCATCACCTCGTCGGCCGCACTGTTCTCAGCGCCGGTCAAAGACGAGTTCTTCAAGCACTTCCCGAACATCGTGATCGTGGACGCCATCGGCTCGTCGGAGTCCGGCAACAACGGCATGGTCTCCATGGGCAAGGGCAACACCGCCATGAAGAGCGGGCCCACCGTCTCGGTGCTGGGCAACACCGTGGTGTTCGACGAGGACATGAAGGTGGTGCCTCCCGGGTCCGGGATCATCGGCAAGATCGCCCGCTACGGGGACATCCCGGTCGGCTACTACAACGACCCGGTCAAGACGGCCGAGGTGTTCATCCACGTCGACGGCACCCGGTACGTGATGCCCGGTGACTTCGCCACCGTGGAGGAGGACGGCTCGATCACCCTGCTGGGCCGGGGCTCGGTCTCCATCAACTCCGGCGGCGAGAAGATCTTCCCCGAGGAGGTGGAGTCGGCCGTCCGCTCGCACCCCGAGGTGTTCGACGCCATCGTGGTCGGAGCCCCCGACGACCGGTGGGGGCAGCGGGTGGCCGCCATCATCCAGCCCCGGGCCGACAAGCACCCGACCCTCGAGGACATTCAGGAACACTGCCGCCAGGCCATCGCCGGCTACAAGGTGCCCCGCCAGCTCCACGTGGTGGAGACCATCGTGCGTTCCCCCAGCGGGAAGCCCGACTACCGCTGGGCCGCTGATGTCGTGGCCGAGGTGCCCGAGGAGACCGACAGCGGGGGGCTCCGCACGTCATCGGGAGCGGTGACCACCGTGGTCGAGCGACTGCCGGTGAGGTCAGCTCCGTGCCCGTCGATCTGAGCGAACTGGCCGCACCGGCCACGTGCGCCGTCCTGACCCAGGAGATCCAACGGGGAGTGGTCGGCGACCTCAGCGCCTTCCCCCAACTGGCCGAGGCGGCCCGCGAGGTCGGCGTGGTACCGAACACGGCCCGGCTGCTGGCCGCGGCCCGGGCCCGTGGCGTGCCCGTGGTCCACTGCACGGCCGAGTTCCGACCGGACCGGGCCGGTTCCACCGTCAACTGCTCCCTGATCGCGGCGATGGTGCGCAACCCCGACCACCTGTTGGTGGGCACGCCTCCGGCCGAGTTGATCGCGGCCTTGGGACCCGAGCCCGGCGACCTGGTGTCCGCCCGCCTCCACGGGGTGTCCCCGTTCACCGGCACGGCGCTCGACACCTGGCTGCGCAGCCTGGGGGTCGAGACGGTGGTGGCCACCGGCGTGTCCGTCAACCTGGGGGTGCTGGGACTGGCCATCGAGGCGGTCAACCTCGGCTACCGGGTGGTCGTGCCCCGTGACACCGTGGCCGGTGTACCCCGGGCGTATGCCGA
This sequence comes from uncultured Acidimicrobiaceae bacterium, assembly GCA_963700235.1. GTDB lineage: Bacteria > Actinomycetota > Acidimicrobiia > Acidimicrobiales > RAAP-2 > Bog-756. The sequence continues at coordinate 636,012 of CAVOWT010000003.1, read as the reverse complement.
CGCCGTGCTGGACACCACGTTCCCCCTCATCACCACCCTGACGAACGTGGACGAGCTGCTGGCCGCCTGGGCCGCGTGATCCTCGGGGAGGATCCTTGGGAGAGACGGGGAGACATCCAGCCGACATCGGCGACCCGTACGATGTCGAGCGATTCGTCTCGGCCCAGAATGCCGGCGACACCTACGAGCAGGCGACCGAAGAGCTGCGCAACGGGTTGAAAGTGAGCCACTGGATGTGGTTCGTCTTCCCCCAGGTCGCCGGGCTGGGCCGCAGCGAGACCGCCCGAACGTACGCCATCTCGTCGCTCGAAGAAGCGAAGGCCTATCTGGCCCATCCGGTGCTCGGACCCCGGCTCATCGAATGCGCAGGAATAGTGGCCGGGCTACAGGGCCGCACGGCCCGAGGGATCTTCGGCGAGATCGACGCGCAGAAGCTCCACTCGTCGATGACGCTCTTCCACGAAGCCGCTCCCACCGAACCATCCTTCGCACGCGGGTGATCGAACGTCTCTTCGGCGGCACGGAGGACCCGGCGACCCTACAACGCCTCTGACCTGTCACGCCTGGCAGCACCGGCCACTCGCGGGCGGTCGAGCCACGGGAGTCGTCCTGTCGTCCTGCAGCGGCGGTGTCAGACTGTGACCGTGCGGCGAGAACTTCAAGGATTGGCTGATTCATTGGGGGTGCGGCAGCATGTGGCGCGCTACAGAGATCAGCTGGTCCGGTTGCTGACGGGTGATCACAGCACGGCGATCGATCAACGCAACTGGACCGACGAGAAGCACGTCAGCCTGCTGCTCGCATTCGGTCTCCGGCGCACTGCCAACTGTCTCGATGTGGGTGCGAATCAGGGGCTCTTCCTCCGCGCCTTCCGAACGATCGCCCCAGACGGGCGTCACATCGCCTACGAACCGCTTCCGAACCTGTTCGCCGTGCTGGAACGGGACTATCCCGAAATGGATGTTCGCCAGCGAGTCCTGTCCGACACCGAGGCCGAGTGCACATTCGTCCACGTACTCGATCCGCAGTTCGAGGGATACAGCGGTCTGCAGGAGCGGCCTTACCCGGCCGAGGTCCGCTCCGAGTCGATCGTGGTCCACACGGAACGGCTTGATGATCACCTGCCGACGGGCTGGCTTCCCGACTTCGTAAAGATCGACGTGGAAGGGGCCGAAGGGCTGGTCATCGCCGGGGCCATCGACACCCTCAGACGGGCAAGACCGATCATGGCCATCGAGCACGGTTGGGGCGGGAGTGCCCAGTTCGGAGCGTCGGACGAGGACTTCCACCGGGTCATCTGTAAGGACATCGGACTGCGACTGTTCGACATGGACGGGGACGGGCCGCTCGATCTGGCTCACTTCGAGGACAAGCTGGCGACAGGCAACCACTGGAACTGGATCGCCCACGACTGACGGTCACTCCCCACAGCACCGGGCCGGCGGTTCGGCGGGTCGGGGGGGGTTCGGCGGGCAGCGGGTCGACGGGTCAGCGGTGGGACTGTGGCCGAGTGGAACCTGTGGACCGGTGTGAGGAGCAGCTTCACGGGAATCCGTGACCTACGCGGTCAGGTCCAGCGCCATGCGCTGGAGGCGCTGACTTCTTCCGGCCACGCTCTGCAGGACGACGACAGCCCGTCCCGCGTCGGGTATCAGGGCCACGAACGACGAGTACCCGCCAGTCCCCCCGTTATGCCAGGTAATGGCGGGGATCCGATCTGGCGGTCCATCGATGATCCAGCACAACCCCGTCCGTCTATTCGGACGATCGGTAGGGACACCGTCGATCGGACGGATGGCCGCCGATCCTGGGGCAGATCCATCCAGGAGGCCCGACGCCAATCGCGCCATGTCTTCGATCGTGCTGAACACACCACCCGCCGGTGCATAACCCCGAAGCGCCCAAGGTTCACGGGGCAGGCCCAGTGACGACCGGCCCCACGGTGCGCAGTTGTCGCTGGTCGAAATACCCGTCGCCTCCATCCCCAGGGGACGCAGGACTCGCCGTACCAGCAGAGACGGATAGTCAGTGGAGAGTGCGATGCCCAGCAACTCTCCGAGCAACGCTCCTCCGAGGTTGGAGTACCTCCTCTGGCCTCGACCGTGGAGCTGCTGTCGGGCGGCGACGTCGATCACGCTCATCGGGCTGCCGCCGTAGGGATTGCGTCCCGCCAGGGCATAGGGCACCATGCGAAGTGCACCCGCCCCACCGGCCGGCATCCTCGGGAGCCCCGAGGTGTGGGTGGCGAGTTCCAGCAGAGTCACCGAGGCCAGGTCGGACCCCTCGGTCTCGGGCGCAATGACCCCGACGCAGGTGTCCAGTGGCAGGCGTCCCTCCTGCACGGTGTCGGCCAGCAGCATTCCCGTCAGAGCCTTGGTGATGGAACCGATCTCGAACACCGTGTCCGCCGATGAGCGGACCACGGCCAGTCTGGTCCGAGGCTCAGCCCTCAGGTCGACGACGGCGGCAGCCAATCGGCCGGCGACGATTCCGGCGACGTCATGAAGCTTGGCCAGGAGTGAGGGATCGCTCTGAGCCGGAAGGCCATCAGGCATGGTCGACGGCTCCAGCTGTGGGGGTGCGGGTCCACCGCGGGCGACATCGGAGTCTCGACCCACCCATCATGGTCGGCGTGCATCGATGTTCAGCCGAACGTACTCGACCGTCACGGGCGCATCGAGGCGTTCGATCACCCCGGTCAGGTAGGTCGTTCGCAGTGACTCCGGCAGGCGCTGCACCTGAGCGCCGAACGTGACGGTGCCGAGGTACTCAACAGGGTCGTCTGGCACGACGGGCCAAGGCTCCAGCCAGGTCCGGACGTCGGTGAAGCCCGCCCGCACCAGTCGCTCGGCCGTCTCCTCGGATCCCGCGTAATTCCACGGCGGGCTCCAGTTCTCGAAGTAGGGGGCAAAGGTCGGATCGGAGGCAAGGGAATCGCCGACCGATCGAAGCTCGGAGATGTTCCCACGACCTCCGCACTGAGCCACGAGGCGGCCACCAGGCCTCAAGACCGAGAAGAGCTTGGCGAAGAGAAGATCGTGGTCGAGGATCCAGTGAAAGGTGGCGGTGGAGAAGACCGCATCGACCTGCTCCTCGGCAGGAAGCTCCACCAGATCGCACTGCCGGACGTCGGCTCGATCACCGAGATTCGCACGGGCGACACGGATCATTTCGGGGTCGGCGTCGACGGCGATGACCCGACCCCGGGGCAATCGCTCCAGGAGCAGTTCGGTCACCCGCCCAGTGCCGCACCCGGCATCCACCACTGTTTCGCTTCCGACCAGAGGGAGCCTGTCCAGCACCACGGAGGCCATCTCCGTCATCGGACCGCCGACCCGGTCGTAGCTCTTGGCATTCCAGCGTCTCGCCGTCATGACCGCAACGCTATGGCCTACGCCACCTCACGTCTGGTTCGCCGTCACCTCACACCCGTTCCGTCTTCGACCGGGCAGATTGCTGACCTGCATCATCGGGTCGGTGCCCAGGCCACCCCGTCGTCAACGGCCCGTCGGTCGGATCTCGGGGGTGTTCTCGTTCTTCCCGCTCACCTCGACACCCTTCCAGAACGCCACGTACCCCTTGATGTCCTTGGCCGCGTCGTAAGGCTCCGGGTAGTACCAGGCAGCGTCTTCGTTGCGCTTCCCGTCCACCACGACGCTGAAGTAGCTGGCATCCCCTTTCCAAGGGCAGTAGCTGGAGGACTGACTGTCGTCGAGTAGCTCCATGACCACGTCTTCCGCAGGAAAGTACTGGTTGCCCTCGACGAGAACGGTGCGATCGCTCTCGGCCAGTACCGCACCGTTCCAACTTGCTCGGATCGTCATGGTTCCGTAAACCGTCGTCCCGGGCCCGCTATTCCCAGGCCGAGGCGGCGCCGAGCAGCCCGAGGGTCGAGGGGCAATCGGGCCGGCGGTGGTCGCAGCCCTGGTCGCCCCGGTCCCGGATATGCCCCACCTGTGGTTTCGCTCCGGGACGGGAGGGGTAGGTGCATCCCGGTGAAAGGAGACGGCAGGCGTGTTCCTCCGGCCCCACGCCTGCAAGCCCACTATGACCCTGTTCTACCTCACGATCCCTCTGATGGTCGTCGCTGTGGCGATCGCCGTTGTCCCTGTGCTGGTGTGGTCGTTCCGCCATAAGAAGTCCCTGGACAACGGTCACTACGAGACGTCCGAGTCGGTGGCACAGGAATCGGCGTTCTGGCATCGGATGCTCCGGCACCGGCATGCCGGGGACTACGCGCCGACACCGGATCTGGTGGAAGACTCAGAAGTGCTCCGCGTGGTGCCTGCCGATCGAATGGTGAGCACCGGACCGACGGTGTGGGCTGAGTCGGAACAGAAGGATTGACGCGCCGCCTCCTCCGCCGAGCACGCGGTCAGGACCCGGTGGGGACCGTCAGGCGTCGCGGCGTACGAGCACCCAGCAGCCGACCGCCAGGGTCGCCATGGTGTACAACACGAGTAAGGCGAAGCCCCCCCATGGACTGAAGGCCGGGCCGACGCGGTCGGGGGCGCCATGGGTGGAGAACATGACCAGGCCGATGTTGGCCGGGAGGTAGCGGGCCACCGCATTGCTGATCGAGGTGGGCAACGCCTCGACGATGAGGGGCAGTACCAGCACTATTCCGACGAAGGTCGAGATGGCACCGGCGGTGTGCCGGATGATCGTGGCCAGTCCCAGCGCCAACAGCCCGAGCACGGCCAGGTAGAGGCCGCCTCCGACCACGGCCCGCAGGACCCCGGGCTGGCCCAGGGACGCGGACCCACCCGACAGGATGCTCTGGAGGTTGTGCGGCACCTTCACCCCGAGTTGCTGGGCTCGCTGCGCCACCGCCGCCGACGTTCCCACGGCGTGCTTGGCCGACAGGATGGCCTGGCCCATGGCAAAGGCACAGAAGACGAGGACCTCGCTCACCACCACTGCCACAGCTCCGAACACGAGGACCTTGGCCGCGAGCACGACGGGCCGGCGGGGCACAGCCGACAAGGTGGCGCGGATGGTTCCCGTTCCGTATTCGGCGCTCATGACCAGGACACCGAGGACGCCGAAGATGAGCTGGCCGAGGAAGATGCCGATGAGGCTGCGGCGGGTTGGATCGTCGATGATCTCGGACGGGCTCACCGTACCCGTGCCCAGTGCGCACAAGCCCAGCACCGCCAACCCCGTGGCCACCAGGGTCCACAACGTCGAACGCACCGACCACAACTTGGTCCATTCGGCCGCTATGGCCCTGCGCAGACCGACACGGCCCGGCTGCTGCTCGACCACCGAGGAGGACGGGGTCTCGAGTACGGCGTTCACGATCCACCTCGGAACTCGACGGCCTCGTCGGTCAGCTCCATGAAGGCGTCCTCCAGAGAGGCGACCGGCGTCAGCTCGTGGAGGGCGATGCCCATCGCCGCGGCCAGGTCACCCACTTCGGATGCCGACAGGCCGGTGACCGTCATCGACCCGTCAGGGTCGTCGATGACGGTCCCGCCGGAATTGATCACGGCCTCGGACAGCTGGGGTGACGCCGGCGTGCGCACCTTGACCGACTTCCGGGAACTGCGGGCCACGAAATCGTCCACCGACATCTCGGCGATCAGCTTGCCCTTGCCGATCACCACCAGATGGTCGGCGGTGAGTGCCATCTCGGCCATGAGGTGACTCGATACGAACACGGTCCGGCCCTCACCGGCGAGCTTCTTGCACAGCGTGCGCACCCAGCGGATGCCCTCGGGGTCGAGCCCGTTCACGGGCTCGTCGAACAGCAGCACCCCCGGGTCGCCGAGTAGGGCGGCGGCGATGCCCAGACGCTGGCCCATCCCGAGCGAGAACTTGCCCGCCCGTTTGCCCGCCACCGAGGTCAGACCCACGAGCTCGAGTACCTCGTCAACGCGCCCCCGGGCGATGGCGTTGCTGCGGGCCAGGGTCAGCAGGTGGGCACGGGCGGAGCGACCGGGGTGGATGGCCTTCGCTTCGAGGAGTCCCCCCACTTCCCGCAGCGGCCAGGGGAGGTCGTGGTAGCGGCAGCCCTGCACGGTGACCGAGCCCGAAGCCGGCGAGTCGAGGCCCATGATCATCCGCATCGTGGTCGACTTGCCCGACCCGTTGGGCCCGAGGAAGCCGGTCACGGTACCGGGACGCACGTCGAAGGTCAGGTCGTCCACCGCCAGCACGTTGCCGAAGCGCTTGGAGAGTCCCCGGGCCTCGATCACCGGTTCAGCCTTGCACGGCAACTCGTCTTGCGGGTATCGGGGAGCCGAGCACCACGATGCCACCACCCTCGGGCCGACTCACCCCAGTCGAGCCATGGCGACGTCCCGGTCATCGTATCCACGGAACGGAGGAATCGTCAGTACGGTGGCGGCCGGCATCAGTCGTCTGGGTTTGCCACACCTCGGGGTGGCCCGTCCTGGTGGCCGAGGATGGGCTCGAAGGTAGCCACGTAGCGGTCGAAGCGCTCCTCCCAGGAGTCGCCCTCGGCGCCGAGCTGAAGTCGATCGAGGCATGCTTCCCAGCCCGCCGCGTTGCGGGCCGCGTGATTGGCGCTCAACTCCTCGGTCAGAACGAAGATGGTGCCGCCGTCGGGTGCTTCGTTGAGGGCGAACCCGATCGTGTCCGACCCCCAGGTGAAGCTCAGTCTGCGGGGAGGGTCCCATGCCAACACGCGGCCGGGCAGCGGGTCGATGTCGTGTTGGTCGAAGTGGTGTGTGAGCCTTGCCCCGACCTTCCACTCGTCGATCTCGATACGGGTGGGAAACCAGGACCGCATCTCGTGGGGGTCGGTGACCGCCCGCCACACCGTCTCGACCGATCCGGGCAGGTGACGCTCGAATCGGAGCACGGGCCGAGAGCCATCCGTGAGCAGCGTTGCCTCATTCATCGTTCCCTCCTCGATGTCTGCGTCTCCGCCAGGTGGGCTTCCAGTCTGTCGAGGCTGTCACGCCACATCCGTCGATAGGGTTCGAGCCAGTCGTCGACCTCGACGAGCGGCTCGGGACAGACGCTGTAGAGGCGTCGTTGGCCGTCAGGTCGTACGCTGACCAGTCCCGCGTCACGGAGGACGCGGAGGTGCTTCGAGACGGCCGGCTGGCTGAGGGACAGGCGCTCGACCAAGGCGTGAACCGGTTGCTCACCGCGGCGCAGCTCGTCGAGGATGTGACGACGGCTCGGCTCGGCGATCACTTCGATGGTCGTGCTCACGCCCATGCCCGTAAGCATGCCTCTGACCGTATATATCTGTCAAGGCATATATCGCGCCGCTCGCCGCCCGGACCCGCGTCTCCGGACCCGGCGAACGTACTCGCAGGGGAGGCGGTCCTGCCGCCGAGGTGCGCTCGATCAGGGAGGACAGCTCCCCAGCCGATGTCGGGTCCCTCGTCGAGGCCTCGAACCCCGGGGACCGGGGACTACATGACCCGGGTGCCGTCCAGCTGGATCATGGCGTTGGTCGGCAGTTCCTCCACCGTGATGTCGGGGATCGGGAAGTTGAAGTCCTGATACTTCCGCTTGGCCGACTGGCGGTACGCGCGTGGTCGAGTGCAGTGGGTCGGGATCGAACTGGGGGATCACCTTCGAGCCGAACACCTCGAGCATCTCGTGGACCTCGTCCTCCATCAGGGAGTCCGATGGCAGGCCGAAGACCAGCTGGTCACAACCGACGGTCTGGTACTTGGCCACCTGCTCGGCCACCTCGTCCGGTTCGCCGCACAGGATCCAGCCGTTCTCGATGAGGTAGTCGAGCATGCTCTCGTCGGTGATGGTGTTGGGCCGTTCGGGCCACACCGGCACACCTTCCTCGTGCGGAATGGTGTCGTGGTAGTTGCACACCAGCGAGTAGAGGTAGCCGCGTCCGCGGCGTAGCGCCACGGCCCGCGCCTTCTCGCCGGTCGTTGAGGCAGATGACGGCGTTGGTCATCATGACGTTGTCGTTCATGAACTGGCCGAGGGGCTCGGTGCAGTTGGCGATGCCCTCCTTGTAGGCGTCGATCCGACCCTTCAGGTTGTAGATGGGCTCGAAGTTGAAGGCGATGGCACCGATGCCGAGCTCGCCGGCCTGCGTGAAGGTGCCGGGGTTGCCGCACCCCACCCAGATCGGCGGGTGGCCCTTCCCCTCGTACGGCTTGGGCAGGATGTTGTGGGGGTAGGGGACGATGAAGCTCTCCCCCTCGTACATGTAGTCCTTCTCTTCCCACATGCGCGGGATCTGGCGGATGACCTCGTTCCACTCCGCCTTGGTCGAGTTCTTGTCGAGGTTGTTGAACGTGGCGATCTCGTGGCTTCCCGCACCCCGTCCGGTCCCCCACTCGAAGCGGCCCTCGAGCACGTGGTCGAGCATGGCCACACGCTCGGCGCAGCGCACCGGATGGTTCACCCGGGGGGAGAGGTTCATGATGCCGGTGCCGATATGGATCCGTTCGGTGGCGTGGGCCAGGTAGCCCATGATCACCTCGGGCGAGGACATGTGGCTGTACTCGGTCAGGGAGTGGTGCTCGCCGACCCAGGCGTACTTCCAGTTGTACTTGTCCGCCTCGACGACGTAGGCCATCTCCCGCCTGAACATCTCGTGCTCGCAGGCCGGATCGTGGGCGGCCTGTCCGGGCAGATAGCCGTTGAGAAAGATGCCGAACTCCATGGGGGTGGTGCTCCTCTCGCTGGGCGCCTTTTTACGGTAACACGGAGATTTGATAAATTGCAACGTGTTCCATATTTGTGCCTAGCTCGCCCCGTTTGGGGGCTGTTTGCACCTACTGTCGGCCGTGCAGTGACCATGGCCGACACGGCCCGGGTCGGCCGGCCGTTTGCCGTCGGACGCCCGGGACGCGGCGTGCGGGCCGGGCCGGTCGAGACCAGGGGGAAGTCATGCAGACCATCGACGAGTTGATCCGACAGCGGGCCGGCGACCGGCGGGTGGGTCTGGTGTTCTCCGACCGGCAGTGGACCCATGCCGAGGTGGTGCAGGCCCAGGCCGACCGGGCCGCCGTTCTCGCCACCCTTCGGAAGCCCGGACCCTTCCACGTGGCCCTGCTGCTCGACAACGTCCCCGAGTACGTCTTCTGGATGGGAGCCGCCGCCCTGGCCGGGGCGGTGCTGGTGGGCGGCAACCCGACCCACCGGGGTGACGAGTTGGCCCGGGACCTGTCCCACACCCAGTGCCAGCTACTGGTGACCAGCCCCGAGTATCGGACTCTCGTCGACGGTTACGACCTCGGCCCGGCGCTGCCCGAGGACCGGATCCTGGTCGTCGACGATCCCACCGGCGACCTCGGTTCCGATCCCCGCACCACCTACGGCGAGCTGGTGACCCGGGCCGGTGCCTCTCCCCTCCCCGACCAGGCCGTGACCGGTATCACCGAGGAGTCGCTCGGTCTGCTGCTGTTCACCTCGGGAACATCAGGGGCTCCCAAGGCCTGCCTGTGCAGCCAGGGGCGTCTGGCCCGGATCGGCGGCGCCGTCACCCAGATGTTCAAGCTCACCGAGGACGACGTCTGCTACCTGGCCATGCCGCTCTTCCACTCCAACGCCCTGATGGCCGGCTGGGCTCCGGCATTGGCCGCGGGGGCCACCATGGCACTGCGCGAGCGATTCAGCGCCTCGCAATTCCTGATCGACGTCCGCCGCTACGGGGTCACGTACTTCAACTACGTGGGCAAGCCGCTGTCCTACATACTGGCGACCCCGGCGCGCCCCGACGACGCCGACAACACACTGCGCCGGGCCTTCGGCAACGAGGCGGCCGAGTCCGACCTGGCCCGGTTCGCCGAACGCTTCGGTTGCACGGTGCAGGACGCCTACGGTTCCACCGAGGGCGGGGCCACGGTGCAGCGCACACCGGACACACCGCGGGGGCCCTGGGCCGGGCCCTGCCGGGAACGGTGATCCTCGACCCCGACACCGGGGAGGAATGCCCGCGGGCGGTCTTCGACGAACACGGTCGGCTCCTCAACGCCGAAGAGGCCATCGGGGAGATGGTCAGCCAGACCGGCGCGGCGGGATTCGAGGGGTACTGGCGCAACGCCGAGGCCGAGTCGACCCGGCTCCGCAACGGCTGGTACTGGACCGGCGATCTGGCCTACCGGGACGAGGACGACTTCTTCTACTTCGGGGGTCGTGACGTCGACTGGCTCCGGGTGGACGGGGAGAACTTCGCCGCCGCTCCCGTCGAGGGCATCCTCCAGCGCCACCCCGACGTGGTGCTGGCCTCGGTCTACGCCGTGCCCGACACCGTCGTCGGGGACCAGGTCATGGCCACCGTGCTCCTGCAACCCGGGACCACCTTCGATCCGGAGGGCTTCGCCGAGTTCCTGGGCGGGCAAGCCGACCTCGGCACCAAGTGGGCCCCCCGGTACGTCCGGGTCACCGAGCACCTCCCCGAGACCGCCACTACCAAGGTGCTCAAGCGCGTCCTTCGCACCGAGGGGTGGCGGGGGCCGGACCCGGTGTGGTGGCGTCCGCTGAAGGACGGACCCTACCGACTGCTCGAGGACGCCGACGCCGACGCCCTCGATCGGGCCGTGGCCGAACGCTGATCGGACCGTGACCGGAGGCGGGGAACCGGACGGCCCGGTCCCCCGCCCCGATGGTCAACCGACGGCGATTCCCTCCAACCCGGTGTGGCCGGGCAGTTCCGGTGCCACGGTGCCGGTGCGGACCAGCGCCCCGGTGGGCGACACGGCAAAGGTGTCGATCACGTCGCTCCCACCGGTCTCGACGTAGAGGGCCGACCCGTCCGGGGAGGCAGCCAGATCGATGGGCCCCGGATCGGTGGCCGTGGAACCGATGGCCGAGGGCACACCACCGGGGCTGACGGTGTACCCGGTGATGGTGGCACTGCCGGCGTTGGACCGTAGAAGAGCCGTCCCGCAGCACTCGTCACCCAGCACAGCGCGGTCAGCCCGTCGGTCACCGATCCGCGCTCGGTGACCGTGTCATCGGGATTGACGGTGTACGTGGTGACGGCACTGGTACCGGCTTCCGTCACCACCAGGTGCCCGCTGCGATCGAACGTGAACCCGAACGGCACCGGGGTGGCCGAGGGGTTCACCGTCGGCGCCGACAGCGCCCCGGACGGTCCGACCGAGAACACGTCGATGGCACTCGCGTTGGCCTTGGTCGTCACGATCAACTGGTTGCCGCTGGGGGTAGGCGGCGGCGGTCACACCGGTAGCAGCACCCGCCGCGGCCGGCAGGCACAGGGCTGCCACCGCCGCGCCGACACCGACTCCGGCCAGCGCGGCCCATCTGATGGTTCGTCTCATTCGGTCTCTTCTTGACAGTGGACAGGGTCGTCACTCCTCTGTCCTGTCCGCTCGCCGGCCGTTACACGGACAACCGGTCCGTCGACGGTTGGCGGTGGTGTGACGCCGGCATCGGTCGGCATCGGCGTGTATCCGTGTAACGGAATGGCTGTCGGCGATGACTGCAGAGGACTCACCGCGTCCGAAGCACAGGAAGACCATGTCCCGACGATGGCCATCGAACCAGAACCATCAGGCGTCCACGTCCCGCCGTCGCCTCGGCCTACGCTGCGGACCATGGATCCCGACGTCGAGCTGCTCGCCGGCGTGCGCGCCGGCAACGAGGCCGACTTCGTGACCCTGGTGAACCGCTACAACAGCTCGCTGTTGCGCGTGGCTCGTGGCTTCGTCCCGAGCGACGCCATCGCCGAGGAGGCGGTGCAGGAGACGTGGATGGGCGTCGTGCGGGGAGTGGACCGATTCGAGGGTCGCTCGTCGTTCAAGACCTGGCTGTTCCGCATCCTCATCAACCGGGCCCGGTCCGCCGGCGGACGCGAACATCGCAACCTGCCGATGCCGGTGCCCGAGCCGGCCGTGGACATCAGCCGGTTCGACCCCTCGGGGGCCTGGAACGAGCCCCTCGAGGCCTGGGTCGCCGACGCCGACGACCGGGTGGTGGCCGGCACCTGGACCAAGGTGCTACGGAGTGCCCTCGACGAGCTGCCCTCGCGGCAACGTGAGATCGTGCTCCTCCGCGACGTGGAGGGGATGGCCAGCGGGGACGTGTGCCAGCTGCTCGGGGTCACCGAGGGAAACCAGCGTGTGCTGCTGCACCGCGGACGGAGCCGGCTCCGGTCCATGCTGGAGGCGGAGATAGGCGTGAGGGGTCGATGATGAAGCTTCTCCGAAGACGCGACGAGTTGGTCTGCCAGCAGGTGGTGGAGCTGGTGACCGAGTACCTGGAGGGTGCGCTGCCCCGGTCGGAACGCAAGCGATTCGAGTACCACCTGCGCCACTGCCCCAACTGCACCAACTACCTCGAGCAGTTGCGGATCACCATCAGGGCCACCGGCTCCCTTCAGGCCGAGGACCTCCCGCCCGAGGTCCTCGACGAGTTCACCGAGCTGTTCCACCGGTGGCGTAGCGAGGGAGGCGGAGGAGTGACCGGGTCGGAGTGAGCGGCGGGTCGGACTGAGGGGCGGAGCTGCGGACCGGCGGAGCTGCGGACCGGCGGAGCGGCGGAGCGGCGACTCAGCCGTCCACTCCCAGGATCAGCCCGCTGGTGGGCACGCCGGTTCCGGCCGTGACCAGAGCATGGCGAACGTCGGGTACCTGGTTGACCGAGGTTCCCCGGACCTGGCGCACACCCTCGGCGATGCCGTTCATGCCGTGCAGGTAGGCCTCGCCCAACTGGCCCCCGTGGGTGTTGATGGGCAGCCCACCACCGATTTCGATGTTGCCGTCGCGGACGAAGTCCTTGGCTTCACCCTTGCCGCAGAAGCCGAGCTCCTCGAGTTGGTAGAGGACGTACGGGGTGAAGTGGTCGTAGAGGACCGCCGTCTGGATGTCGGCCGGGGTGAGGCCCGAGGTCTGCCAGAGCTGACGGGCCACCGCGGCCATCTCGCCCAGGCCGGTCAGGTCGTCGTAGTAGTACGAGGTCATCATCTCCTGGCCGGGGCCGGCCCCCTGGGCCGCGGCCTCGATGACCACCGGTGTCGACGGGAGGTGGCGCGCCCGGTCGAGGGAGGTGACCACCAACGCCTGTCCACCGTCGGTCTCCTGACAGCAGTCCAGGAGGTGCAGGGGCTCCACGATCCACCGCGACGCCTGGTGCTCCTCCAGGGTGATGGGCTTCCCGTAGAACCAGGCCTTCGGGTTGGTGGCGGCGTGCTTCCGGTCGGCCACGGCCACCCGCCCCAGGTCCTCCGAGGTGGCCCCGGACACGTGGAGGTAGCGCTGGGCCGCCATGGCCACCCACTGCGCCGGCGTCAACAGCCCGAACGGTGCGTACCAGGCGAAGTTGGCCGTTTCGGCGTTGGGCACGGGGGGACGGTCCTGCACCCCGGCACCGAACCGGTTGCCGGAGCGCTCGTTGAAGGCCCGATAGCAGACCACGACGTCGGCCACGCCGGCCTCCACGGCCAACGCGGCCTGTTGGATCGTGGCACAGCCCGCTCCCCCGCCGTAGTGGATGCGGCTGAAGAAGGACAGCTCGCCCATGCCGAGGCTGCGGGCGATCTCGATCTCCGGGTTGGTGTCCGAGCTGAAGGTCACCAGTCCGTCGACCTCGGCCGGCTCGATGCCGGCGTCGCGCAGGGCCAGGTCCACGGCCTCGGCGGCCAGGCGCAACTCGCTGCGTCCCGACTCCTTGGAGAATTCGGTGGCCCCGATGCCCACGATGGCGGTGGTGCCGGTGAAGGCATGGCCGGTCGCCGCTCACGACGCCCCTCCGGCCGCCGAGGGCAGACGAAGGTGGACGGTGCCGGTGACATGGTCTCCCAACCCGTTGGCCCCCCGTACCGAGACCACCACGCCCCCCTTGCCGTCCGGTCCTGGCTCTTCGTCCCGAGCCGTCACCTGACCGGTCAGGGTCATGGTGTCGTCGGGATAGTTGGGCGCCCCCAGCCGGATGTTCACGTCGGTGAGCACGGCCCCGGGCCCCGTCCAGTCGGTCACGTACCGGCCCACGATCCCGTTGGTCGAGAGGATGTTCATGAAGATGTCCTTCGAGCCGCGGGCCACGGCCAGCACCGAGTCGTGATGGACGTCCTGGTAGTCGCGGGAGGCGATGGCGGTCGACACGATCAGCGTGCGGGTGAGGGGCAGGACCAACTCGGGCAGCTCGTCCCCGACGGTCACCTCCTCGAAGGCCAGCGTGGTGGGACGGGCTCCGACCGGAGCCCCGGGTGCTCCGCTCACACCGTCACCTGATGCCCGGCCCGCAGCTCGCCGACCAGCTGACGTCCCAGCCGGGCCAGCTGGGCGCTCGGGGGGCCGAGCAGCAGCTCGATCTGCTTGCCCCACAGGAAGTAGCGGTGGATGGGGTAGGAGATGTCGGCCCCGATGCCCCCGTGGAGATGTTGGGTGGCGTGCACGACACGCTGCCCGGCCTCGGCCGCGAACCACGACGCCACGCTGACGGCCAGGTCGGCGTCGAGCCCGCTGTCGAGCCGCCACGCCGCCTGCCACATGGTGACCCGGATGGACTCGGTGTCGATGGCGGCGTCGGCGGCACGGAGCATGGTCCCCTGGAAGGTCGACAGGGGCCGGCCGAACTGCTCCCTCGTGTTCAGGTACTCGGCCGTCTGGGCCACCGCCGCCTCGCCCACCCCGACCTGGATGGCACACAGGCCGGTCCAGGCCCGGTTGAGGATCCAGGCCAGCACGTCGTGGCCCTTGGTCGGGTCGCCGCCCGACAGCAGCTGGTCGGCGGGCACGGTCACCCCGTCGAGATGGAGATGGGGGTGGACTTCGCGGTTGGTGGTGACGGCCCGCTCCATGGACACCCCGTCGGCCCGGGGGTCGACCACGGCGATGACCACGCCGTCGTCGAGGGTCGCCGGGATCAGCACCCGGTCGGCCACATGGGCGAAGGGCACGGCGAAGGCCGTCCCCGACAGCACCACCCCGTCGGCGCCGGACTTGCCCACCACCGCCGGTCGGCCCGGTCCGCCGCGGGCGATGTCGTCGGCCACGTCGGCCAGGGCCGCGGTCAGCATGACGTCGCCGGACACGACACCGGGCAGCAGCTCGTTCCGCACGGCCTCCGATCCGAACTCGGCCAGCGGCATGGCCCCGAGGACGATGGTGGACCACAACGGCACCGGGGCCACCGAGCGGCCCTGCCCCTCGAGGACGATGGCCAGCTCGACCATGCCGTAGCCACCTCCGCCGTAGGCCTCGGGCAGCGACAGCCCCACCAGGTCGGCTCGGGCCAGCTCGGCCCAGAGCTCGCGGTCGATGCCGTCGTCGGTGGCCTCGATCTGTTGGACCCGCTCCGGGGTGACCAGGCCGGCAAAGACGCCCTCGACGGCCTCTTGGACCGCTCGCTGCTCCTCGTTGAAGGTGAAGTCCATCAGGTCCTCCTCGTATCGTCGGGGCCGCCGGCGACCGGCGCCGGTCGGAACACCGGCAGGGTCAGGTCGTCGTCGAAGGCTTCGAAGGTGGCGACCACCGGCATGCCGATGGAGATGCTGTCCGGGGTGATGTCGGCCACGTTGGCCACCAACCGGGTGCCCTCCTCCAGCTCGATCAGGGCTACCACCAGGGGGTAGTCGAACGCCGGCACCTGGGGGTAGTGGTTCACCACGTAGCTGTAGACGGTCCCCCGGCCCGACGCCGTGACGGCGTCCCACTCGAACGACCGGCAATTTCCGCATGCCGGTCGGGGCGGGTGCCGGAGCATGCCGCAGTTGGTGCACCGCTGGATGAGGAGCTTGTGCTCCTTGGCACCGTCGAAGAAGAACCGGTTGTCCTGGGTCAGGGCCGGACGGGGTCGCCGGGGCCGTGCCGGCGGGGCCGCCGGGGGAGCCGCGGCTGCGGGACCGGAGTCGGGGTCGATCCGGACGACGGTCCCGCCGGTCGGGGCCTGAACTTGAGGATGCGGAACAGCATGGTGGCCACGAGTTCACCGTCCTGGTCGGTGTACTCCAGCCGGGTGGTGATGAAGTGGCCCACACCGAGGCCGGTGGCCTTCTCCGAGGAGACGGCGTCGATGACCGACCGCACCTCGAGCACGTCACCGGGGACGAGCGGTCGCTCGTAGTGCTGGTCACAGTTGGTGGCCACCACCGACGTGAACCCGGCGTCATCGAGCGCGGCCATCAGACCGTCGGTGGGCGAGTCCCCCGTCGCTCCGCCGGCCCGGGCCGCGTCCTGCTCGAGCGACAGCCGCAGGCCGCGCATGATCCAGGCCTGGAGCATGGTCGGGGGGGCGATGATCCCGGGGAACCCGGCCTCCCGGGCGGCGTCGTCGTCGAGGTACACCGGGTTGCGGTCGCCCATGGCCTCGACCCAGTGCCTGATCATCGGCACGTTGACCGGATCGGGGGCGCGGGTCACCGGGCCGGAGGACAGCCCGACGTAGGACTGCAACCGCTCGTCGAGGCCCGGACCGTCACTGCCCGGCTCGGACACGGTGGGGGGAGCCACCTCGGGGGAGCTCACCGAGACGACCGCTTCATCCCCAGACCGGCCATGGCCAGGATCTCGCGCTGGACCTCGTTGACCCCGCCACCGAAGGTGTTGATCTGGGACTGCCGGCCGGCCCGCTCGAGGTCACCGCGGATGGCCGCCCCCGGGTTGTAGGGACCGAGGTAGCCACCGGACCCGACGATGCCGAGGAGCCGGCGGTAGATCTCGAGGGTGGTTTCGGTGCCGAACACCTTGACGGCCGAGGAGTCGGCCGGTCCCAGGGTGTCGTCCGCCACCGCCGCCACCATCCGCCAGTTGAGGAGCTTCTGGGCCTCGAGCAGCGCGTAGCAACGGGCCAGGTCGGCCTGGACCCACTCCACGTCGGCCACGCCCTCGTCGATGGCCCACTCCGCCGTCTCCTGCCAGAGCCGGGAGGCCTGGGCGCTGACGGCACCCAGCCCCACCCGTTCGTGGTTGAGCTGGCCGGTGATGAGGCGCCACCCCTCGTTGAGCCCACCCACCATGGCCGAGCGCGGGACCCGGACGTTCTCGTAGTACGAGGCCGTGGTGACCACATTGCCCACCGTCACGATGGGCGTGCACGAGAAGCCGGGGTCGGACGTGGGCACCAGAAAGATCGAGATCCCCTTGTGCTTGGGGGCGTCGGGGTCGGTGCGGGCGGCCAACCAGATGAAGTCGGCCTGGTCGCCACCGCTGGTGAAGACCTTGTTGCCGTTGATGGTCCACTCGTCGCCGTCCAGAACGGCCCGGGTCCGCAGCGAAGCCAGATCGGTGCCGGCACCGGGCTCGGTGTAGCCGATGGCACAGGCGATCTCGCCGGCCAGGATGCCGGACAGGAAGAAGCTCTTCTGCTCCTCGGTCCCGTAGCGCATGAGCATCGGGCCGACCGTATTGAGCGTGACGAAGGGGAACGGGGCCCGGGCCCGCTGGACCTCGTTGAAGAAGATGAACTGGTCGGACACCGGGCGGCCCTGGCCGCCGAACTCCTTGGGCCAGCCGATACCCAGCCAGCCGTCCTTCCCCATCCGTCGGACCAGGGTGCGGTGCATGGCCCCGCCCTCGGTCTCGCTGTCGAGAGCCCGCCGCGCCTCCTCGGTGAGGAGGTCGGCGAAGTAGGCCCGGAGCTCGGCCCGGAGGGCCAGCTGCTCGGGGGTCTCTTCGAGGTACATGGCGTGCGTTCCCTCCACTCGTCGACTCCGTCGTCCGTCGGCCCCGGTGGGCTGACCACCCGGCGACGGACCTGTCAGGCGGAAGAGTACCGAGGAGACAGGCCACCTGCGCCCGGGGCTGACCTCTCTCCCCCTGTGTTGCTTCCCCTGTACTGCTCTTCCCTCGTACTGCCCGAGGTCACCTGCGGTGGTCGGGCCCCGGGTGCGACTGGCCTATGATAACTGATACACGTTCTAGAAAGTTCAACGAGGTCGGGAGCGTGGCACTCGGCCCACCAAGGCAGCACTGACCGGGGGAGACAGCATGGAAGTCACCGACATCGACCTGGCCGACCCCGGAAACTTCGTCGAGGCGGTCCCCCATGAGTGGTTCGCCCAGCTCCGCCGCGAAGCGCCGGTGCAGTGGCACCCCGACCCGGACGGGTTCGCCCAAGGATTCTGGTCGGTGACCCGTTACGACGACTGCGTCGGGGTCAACCGGGACTACGAGCACTTCTCGTCCTACCGCGCCGCCACCCTCTTCCACGACTTCGACGAGGAGGTCCTCGGCCAGCAGCGCATGATGATGCTCAACATGGACCCGCCCATGCACACCCGCTACCGGCGGCTCGTCAACAAGGGATTCACCCCCCGGATGATCCGGGACCTCGAGGCCAAGGTGGTGGCCTCCACCGACGCCATCATCGACACCGTGTGCGAGCAGGGCTCCGCCGACTTCGTCGAGCAGATCTCGGCCGAGCTGCCGCTCCAGGTCATCGCCGAACTGATGGGAGTCCCCCAGTCCGACCGGCATCTGGTCTTCGACTGGTCCAACCGCATGGTCGGCTCGGACGATCCGGAGTACCAACTGAACCCCGAGGCCGGGGCCCAGGCCTCCATGGAGCTGTTCGCCTACGCCGACGAGTTGTGCGAGAAGAAGCGCCTCGATCCCCACGAGGACCTGTTCAGCGTCCTCACCCAGGCCGAGATCGACGGCGACCAGCTCTCCCAGCTCGAGCTGGACCTGTTCTTCATGCTGCTGGCCGTGGCCGGCAACGAGACCACCCGCAACCTGATTTCGGGCGCCATGGTGGCCTTCTTCGACCACCCCGACCAGTGGGACAAGCTGCGGGCCGACCGCTCCCTCCTCCCGTCCGCCATCGAGGAGATGCTGCGATTCGTGTCCCCGGTGATGCACTTCCGGCGCCAGGCCACCTCCGACGTGGTCATCGGCGACCACAAGGTGACCGAGGGCGACAAGGTGGTGTTCTGGCACATCTCGGCCAACCGGGACGAGACGGTGTTCGCCAATCCCAACGCCTTCGACATCACCCGGTCCCCCAACAACCACATGGCGTTCGGCGGAGGCGGTCCCCACTTCTGCCTCGGGGCCAACCTGGCCCGCATGGAGATCCGGGTCATGTTCGACCGCCTGCTCGACCGGATGCCCGACATCCGGCTGGACGGCGAGGTCCAGCGGCTCCGTTCCAACTTCATCAACGGTGTGAAGCACATTCCGGTGGCGTTCGCTCCGTCGGCCCCGGTCGGTCGCTGAACGGCCTCGACGAGAACCACCACGAGAAAGCAGGCGCCTCGCCATGCGTTTCCACCAAGCAGTCACCTTCTTGCCCCTGGATGAGGTCCTGAGCCTGTCCGTGGCGTCCGACCGCCTGGGCTACTCCGGCATCTACCTGTCCGACCACCTGTTCAACCCCCGCGACCTGGCGTCGCGCTACACCTACTCGAAGGCCCCCGACGGGGCCCCGTTCTGGGAGAAGGAGACGGCCTGGCCCGACCCGATGTGCGTGATTTCGGCGCTGTCGTCGGTCACCACCGACCTCACCTTCACCACCGGGATCTACATCGCCCCGGTCCGCGATCTGATCACCGTGGCCAAGACGGTCGGCACGGCCGCCGTGCTGTCCGGCAACCGGGTCCGCCTCGGGGTCGGGGTGGGCTGGTGCGAGGAGGAGTACGTCCAGACCGGTCAGGACTTCCACACCCGCGGGAAGCGGCTCAACGAGATGATCCCCGCGCTGCGGGCCCTGTGGAAGGGCGGTTGGGTCGAGCACCACGGCAGCTACTACGACGTCCCGCCCTGCCAGATGAACCCTTCCCCCTCACAACCGATCCCCTTCATCGGCGGCGGCGACTCGGACGTGGCCCTCGTGCGCGCCACCACCCTGTGCGACGGCTGGGTGAACACCGGTGCGGCCGAGCCCGACGAAGCCTTCGCCCAGGTCGAGCGGATCAAGGACGCATTGAAGCAGGCCGGCCGCGAGCACGAGCCGTTCTCGATCTACGTGGCCGTGCACGCCATGCCCGACCTCGATCTCTACCGACGGCTGGAGGATGCCGGCGTGACCGACCTGCTGTGCGCCCCGTGGATGGCCGTCCGGGCCAGGGACGGGGACACTCCCGAGACCGTCCACGCGGCCCGGCTGGACGCGTGCGAGCAGTTCGCCGAGCACATCATCGCCAACATGGAGTGATGGCCTCGGTGGGACGGTGCCCGGCGGGACGGAGCCCGGTGACGGTCAGGTGGTGACCGGTGCAGGAGCCGGGGTCGTCGTTCCGGTCAGGGCGGTGGGAGGAACCGGCTGGGCCGGGTGGGCGGACAGGACCCGCAGGGGGTAGTAGACCACCGCCGCCGCCACGAAGCCCACCACGAAGGAGAGGTCGGCGCCGTCCAGTGCGTTGGACACCGGCCCCACCACCAACCCGGTGTCCATGAACGGCACCATCACGCCGAATCCCACCACCAGGGAGAGCAGGGCCGGCCACCCCGACCGGAGGTTCTTCCACTCCAGCATGTGCACCAGCGTCCGGCGGTCGACCCCGGCGGAGCGGTCCCGCCAGTCGATGAGCACGATGGCCAGGAACGGGGCGATCCAGTACGCCGTGAACAGCAGCACGTTCTGGAACTTGGCCGACACGTCGCCGGTGTCGAGCCAGAGGATCAGGAAGAACGAGATGACCGTCCCGACCAGGGCCGAGTAGTGCCGCTTTACCCGCACGCCCCCGGCCTGCACGGCCAGCGAGCCCGAGTAGTCGTTCATGGCGTTGGAGGTGATGGCACCGAACATGATGGCCACCAGGGACAGCTCCCCGACGAACCCCCCGCCCACCAGGCGCTGCACACCCGCCGCCGTCTGGGCGCCGAGGCTCTTGGCCCCGAGCATCCCGATGCTGTACACCCACAGGAAGGAGCCGGCCAGGCCGGCGAAGGTGTACCAGAACAGCGGACCCCGCGGTGTGTCCTTGTCCATGTAGCGGCTGTAGTCGGCGGCGTAGGTGGCCCAGCTGAACCCGCCGCTGAAGGCGATGGTCATCATGAGGAAGAACATGGCCACGGCCACGCCGCCGTGGACCGTGTTGTGCACCGGAAAGTCGCCGTGGTCCAGTATCCGGTAGGTGAGGAGGACGAACAGGACGGTGAGGATGGCCGCGCCCCATGTCTCCAACCGGTGGATGAACTCGTAGCCCAAGAACCCGATCACGCCTTCGAGGACCAGCACCACCAGCACCCCCACGGCGAAGGGCACGTGGAACAGGATCTGGGCGGCCTGACCGCCGAACAGTCCGACCAGGGCGTCCCAGGCCACCGCCGACACCCACTGCACCAGAGCCGGGATGGTGATGGACCGGCCGAAGGGCAGCCGCGCCAGGGGGAGCTGGGCCATGCCCGTCTTCGGGCCCCACAGGGCGAGCGCGGCCACCGGTGCCGCCCCGGCCAACACCCCGATGACGATGGCACCGAGACCGGCCGCCACCCCCAGGCCCAGGGTGACGGCCAGGGTGCCCGTGAAGACGCCGGAGAGCTCCATGTTGGGTGCGAACCAGACGGTGAAGTTCCGCCAGTTCGCCCCGTAGCGTTCGTCCTCGGGGATGGGGACGATGCCGGCCGTCTCGAGTGTGAGGTCGCCCTGGTGCGTCGGTCTCGCCCCGTCGAACACGCTGATGGCTGACACGGGTGCTGCCTCCCTGGCTGGTCTCGTGTGGTCTGGGCTGTCTGGGCTGGTCTGTGCGCTCCGACCGGTCCGATTGGGTCCCCACCGTACCGAGCCGTCAGCTTGCCGGGGAAACGGGGTGGGCTCGCCCCGGCGTGGGCCGCGCCGATAGGGTCGCTCTATCGGACCGCGGGTGTCGGACCGCAGGGGAGGATCCCATGAAGGACATGAAGCTCGGACTCCAGCTGGGCTACTGGGGAGCTGGGCCGCCGGCCAATGCCGCGCAACAGGTGGCCGAGGCCGAGCGGCTCGGTTTCGACTCCATCTGGACCGCGGAGGCCTACGGGTCTGACGCCCTCACCCCTCTGGCCTGGCTGGGCTCACAGACCTCGACGGTCCGCCTGGGGACCGCCCTCTGTCAGCTGTCGGCCCGGACCCCGACGGCCATGGGGATGGCCGCCATCACCCTCGACCATCTGTCCGGGGGCCGATTCGTCCTTGGGCTCGGGGTGTCGGGACCGCAGGTGGTCGAGGGCTGGTACGGCCAGTCGTTCGAGAAGCCGCTGGCCCGGACCCGCGAGTACACCGACATCGTCCGCCAGGTGGTGGCCCGCCGGGGCCCGGTGGTCAACGACGGTCCTCACTATCCGCTCCCCTACCCGGGTGGCACCGGGCTGGGCAAGCCCCTCAAGCCCATCGTCCACCCGCTGCGCCCGGAGATCCCCATCGTGCTGGGGGCGGAGGGACCGAAGAACGTGGCTCTGGCGGCCGAGATCGCCGACGGGTGGTTCCCCATCTTCTTCTCACCCAACGCGGTCAAGGCCTTCGAGCCGGCCCTGGCCGAGGGGTTTGCCCGGCCGGGGGCCCGTCACCGCGCCGACGACTTCGAGGTCATCGCCTTCGCCCCTACCATCATCGACGACGACATCGAGCGGGCCGCCGACCTCATGCGACCCTCACTGGCCCTTTACATCGGCGGGATGGGGGCCAAATCCATGAACTTCCACTTCGACGTGTTCTCGCGGATGGGCTACGAGGCCGAGGCGGTCAAGATCCAAGAGCTGTACCTCGACGGCCACAAGGACGAGGCCGCCGCCACCGTGCCCACCTCACTCATCGAGGACACGGCCCTCATCGGCCCGGTGGACAAGATCCGAGACGATCTCGAAGGGTGGAAGGAGTCCATCGCCACCACCCTGCTGGTGGCCGGATCTCCCGACACGCTGCAGACCATGGCTGAGTTGGTTCTGTAGGTTTCGCTCAGACCTCGTCGGCGGAAACTGCCGCCACGCCGGGTAGGTCCGGCAGCGCCGCCGTACTCGGGCTGGCGGTGTCCGTCGGAGTGGCCGGATCGGTCGGAGTGGCCGGATCGGTCGGAGTGGCCGGATCCCCGGTTGAAGTGGCCGTACCCTTAACCGCCTCCACAGCCTGGCCGGTGACCAGCTTGGCGCTGAACTTGACGGCCTTCGTGGCCGTGACGGCTCCGGTCTGGAGCGGGACGGCGATCACCAGCAGGACCACCCCGACCACGAAGAACGTCTTGGAACCGAGCAGGATCACCCCGATCCTCCCGAGCACGTAGGGCGGCGAGCACACAACTGCCCCCAGCGCACCGCCGATGGCCGTGGCGGTCAACTTGTCGCGGCGTGATCGCTCGGATGCCACCCCGATGAGGCGGGCAGGCACAGCCACATAGGTGATCATCATGACGGCCACGACGATTCCGAGCGCCAGGGCGAACCAACCCTTGCCCCATCGGGAGCTGATCATGGTGGCGAAGGCCAGACCCAACCCGATCAGGAAGCCCCACCCGAGAACCGTCCACCGGTGCCGTTGGGCCCGCTCGAAGGCCGGACGGATCTCCGGCGCACCCCCGCCGGCGATGGAAAAGGCGAAGACGGCGTTGAGGAAGTAGGCCGCAGCGGTGAGAGCGGCGATGGCCAGCACGATCGGGATGAGGATGGGCCCCCGGAGTACATGGAAGCTCTTTCCGTGCAGCAGGTGGACCTTGAGATCGAGCATGGCCCCCCAGATCAGCATGGCCGGGAGGATCTGGATCAGCGTGAGGCGCCAATTGGTGAACAGGAGCTTCACCCCCTGGAACAACATGGCGAACGCCCCGACCACCAGGGTCAGAGGGGCCAGCAGACGGCTCCGCTGACTCAGGGAGAGGATGACGCTCTCGACCATATCGTCGTCCCCGGACCTGATGGCCGCCACCATCCGCTCGAGCTGGGCGAGAATGCCGGCCCGGCGCCCGGCCGGATCGGGTTGGGGACCGCTCCCGTCGGTCACCTCGGGCGATGCCATGGACCCCCACGCTACTTCCCGTCATCCCTGTGAGGGAACGGAGCGGCGAGGCCCGGGTCCCCCGGTTTGCGGGCCGTCCTGTCTGCGCCACACTGTTCGGTATGGCTGCTCAGTACATCTACACCATGCGGGACCTGCGGAGGTTCTACCCACCTGATCGAGAGGTGCTGAAAGGCATCAACCTCTCCTTCTACCCCGGCGCCAAGATCGGGGTCATCGGGGGCAACGGTTCCGGGAAGTCCTCGCTGCTGCGAATCATGGCCGGGGAGGACGACGGGTTCACCGGCGAGGCCCGCCTGACCGCCGGTTTCTCCGTCGGCCATCTGGCCCAGGAACCACAGCTGGACCCGGCCAAGGACGTCCTGGGAAACGTGTCCGACGGCGTGGGCGAGGCCAAGGCCCTGGTCGACCGGTTCAACGGGGTCTGTGCGGCCATGGGCGATCCCGACGCCGACTTCGACAAGCTGCTCACCGAGCAGGCCGAGCTGCAGGACAAGATCGACGCCGCCGGAGCCTGGGACCTCGAGCGCACGTTCGAGATCGCCATGGATGCCCTCCGGCTGCCCCCGGGCGATGCCGAGGTCACCACACTGTCGGGAGGGGAACGGCGGCGGGTGGCACTCTGCCGGCTGCTCCTGTCCAAGCCGGACCTGCTGCTCCTCGACGAGCCCACCAACCACCTCGATGCCGAGTCGGTGGCGTGGCTCGAACGGACGCTGCAGGAGTACCCGGGCACCGTGGTGGCCGTCACCCACGACCGCTACTTCCTCGACAACGTGGCCGGGTGGATCCTCGAGCTCGACCGGGGTGCCGGCATCCCGTGGGAGGGCAACTACTCGTCATGGCTGGAGCAGAAGCAGGCCCGCCTGGCCGGGGAACAACGGGCGGACAAATCCCGACAAGAGGCGCTCCAGCGGGAGCTGGAGTGGATCCGTATGTCGCCGCGGGCCCGCCAGTCCAAGGGGAAGGCCCGGATCAACGCCTACAACGACCTGGTGGCCGAGGCCGAGGCGGCCGAACGTCGTGCGGACAAGCTGGAGATCACCATTCCGGCCGGACCCCGCCTGGGCGACCGCGTGGTCGACGCCGAAGGTCTCGTCAAGGGTTACGGCGACCGCCTCCTGATCGACGGCCTGTCCTTCCTGTTGCCTCCGGGGGGCATCGTCGGGGTCATCGGGCCCAACGGGGCCGGGAAGACCACGTTGTTCCGGATGATCGTGGGCCAGGAGAAGCCCGACGACGGTCAGCTGGAGATCGGCGCCACCGTGCAGCTGGCCTACGTCGATCAGTCGAGAGACGAGCTCGAGTGGTGACGCATCCGTCTTCGACGAGATCACCGGCGGACAGGACCTCTTGGTGGTGGGGCACCGGGAGCTCCACGGTCGGGCCTACGTGGCCAGCTTCGGGTTCACCGGAAGCGATCAGCAGAAGAAGGTCGGTCAGCTGTCGGGTGGCGAGCGCAACCGGGTCCAGCTGGCCAAGGTCCTGAAGGAGGGGGGTAACGTCCTGCTCCTCGACGAGCCCACCAACGACCTCGACGTCGACACCCTGCGGGCCTTGGAGGAGGCACTGATCGGATTTCCGGGGTGTGCAGTGGTCATCAGTCACGACCGCTGGTTCCTCGACCGCATCGCCACCCACGTGCTGGCCTTCGAGGGGGACTCCGAGGTCCGCTGGTTCGAGGGCAACTTCAGCGACTTCGAGGCCGACCGACGTAAGCGGCTCGGTGTCGATGCCGACCAGCCCCACCGGATTCGCTACAAGCCGCTGGTTCGCGGCTGACCTTCGATGATGCCCCTGCGCAGCGGGACCTTTGCCAGCGACAACTGGGCCGGCGTCCACCCCGACGTGATGGCCGCGGTTGTGGCCGCCAACACCGGCCAGGTCCCCTCCTACGGCGACGACCCGGTCACCAAGGAGGCGGTCGACCTCTTCCGTCAACATTTCGGTGAGAAGGCCGACGTGTTCCTGACCTTCAACGGGACCGGGGCCAACGTGGTCGGGCTCCAGTCGTTGCTCCGCCCGTTCGAAGCGGTGCTTTGTGCCGAGACAGCTCACATCAACGTCGACGAGTGCGGCGCGCCCGAACGGTTCTTGGGTAGCAAGCTGGTCGCAGTGTCCACGCCGGACGGGAAGCTCACACCGGAGACGCTGGAGGCGGCAGCCGGGGGTGTCGGGGACGAGCACCACGTGCAGCCCAAGGTGGTCTCCATCACCCAGTCCACCGAGGTGGGCACGTGCTATTCGGTGGACGAAGTGGTTGCCCTGGCCGAGTGGGTCCACGGACAGGGGATGTGGCTCCACCTCGACGGGGCCCGGCTGTCCAACGCCTGCGCGGCCTTGGGAGTGGGGCTCGGCGCATTCGGCGCGTCAGCTGGGGTCGACGTCCTCTCCTACGGGGGAACGAAGAACGGAGCCATGGGGGCCGAAGCAGTGGTGTCCTACCTACCGGCCGAGGTGGCTGGGCTCCGCTTCATCCGCAAGCAGTCGATGCAGTTGGCGTCGAAGATGCGCTTCATCGCCGCACAGTTCGTCACCCTCCTGTCGGACGACCTCTGGCGGCACAACGCCGAACACGCCAATACCATGGCCCGCCGACTCTCCGAGGGGGTGGCCCGGGTTCCGGGCGTAACGCTGGCCTATCCGACCCAGGCCAACGGCGTATTCGTTTCATTGCCAGCGGCAGTCACCGAGGCCCTGCAGGAGGAGTTCCCGTTCTACGTGTGGGACCTACGGACTGGCGTGGTGCGGCTGATGACGTCGTTCGACACGGACGAAGAGGACGTCGACGCCTTCATCGAACTCGTCTCCACGGTGATGGGCGAGCTGGGGTAGCTCCACTTGCAGCCCTGGCTGGCCGGGACAACCGTTAGTGAGCAAGGACACCGACACCGTATAAGACAGGACATTCCATTCCCCCAATATGAACCATACGGCGATTACCAGGGCGCTAAGTCCACTGAATGCCGCCACTCCGACTGCCAGCGCGCATCGACAGAATCGTCGCAGGTTGATTGCGGCAACGTTCGGGTGTGGCTCGCGCAGATGACTTCACAAATGGTCGGCCTCGCGAGCCAGTAGTGCCCCACCCATCCGGCAGCGTTGTGGGATAGTCAACTACGAGGCGGAGGTAGCGACATGCGGACCGGGCGCTGGGGAATACTCATTGCCTTCATATCGCTAACGGTTGCGGGATGCACCAGCGCGTCTGGGACTGCGCCGTCGCCACTCGGAGCGGCAAAGGCGTCGATCGTGGCTGACCTTCCGGTCCCATCTAAGGCCGTCTTGGTGGTGAACAAGCCGAACGAGCTTGGTGAGTACCTCTTGCCCCATGGCGTAAGCCTCACCACCTTGAATGATTGGTTCGACCAGCACCTTCCACAGAACGGCTGGAAACAGTGGGTGCCGTGTCGGCTCAGTCACACCCATGGGCCGAGCGCGATCTGGAGCTGGAAGATGGACGGGTCCTTCCTCGACCTCTTCACGATTTCCATTCCTCGCACGAAGTACATTTCCAGCCAAGTCCGATTTACCGAGAGACTCCAGAAGCTGTTTCCGCTCGTCTGCACGTAATGGCCCGAAAGCCTCAACGTCCCATGGATCCGGCGGTCAGGGCGACCAGATGCGTGATGCGCTCTCCGGCAGCGGAATGACGTCAATGCGTTCGTCGCGGCACATATCTAGTAGGTGCGGATCTGCCGAAGCGAGTCGACAGTCCAATTGTCGTGAGGTTTCGGCCGCCACGCAGTCGGCCAGGCTGACGGCTCGGTTCTTGCGGTGATAGTGGCGAGCGCGGAGCAGTCCGGCTCTGGCGCCTAGATCGGCTTCGACTGCCGCCGGCGACCTCAGTCCGAGCTGAGCTAGATCGAGTACGGCCTCATCTTCCTCGGCATCGGCGAGGCGCACGAGGTGATCGAGCACTTCAGCGACACCGAGAGACGTCAGCAACGCATCCTCCTCGTTCTCCACGAGGTGTTGGACCTGGATGGCCGCCGGTTCACCCTTGAGGAGGGCGAGAACGGCATAAGAGTCAAGGACGATCACTTCTGGCGCTCGCGGGCTGCGTCGTCGCTCCTCGACTGGCGACGGCTGCGCTCACTGCTCGGACCGCGCCTCTTGTACTTGCCTCGGACTTCCCCCACAGGGTCGGCCGGCAGCGGCCGTAGGACCACTCGGTCCCCGAGGTCAACGACGACGACCTGATCGGCGTTCCACCGTGCCCGCGCTTCGGCAGGTATCGACACCTGTCCGTTGGTGGACACCTTCATCACGTAGTTGGTGGTCACGATCGCTCCGGTATTGTATGAATCTGCTAGTTCATCATATACGCCGAGGCAGCAGGGGATGCCTTGGTGGCTGCCGTCACCGGATCCGACGCTCGGGTGGATCGCAGCTTGGCCGACTCTGTCACCAGAGCCGTGACCGTCAGTCCCTTCAAGCGGGAATGCAGCTGGTCAGGGGCGGTGATGACCAGATGGCGCATCTGGACGACGGCCTTCACCCGAGCCTGACGGGCCGAGCGCTTGGCCACCACCAGCACCCGGATGGCCTCGGCAGGACCATCTTTGGTCTTGCCTGTCCCGAGTGCCCGTCCGCTGATGACCGCCCGTGCCGCCTCGACGGCATCGAAGGGGGTCGGACTTCCCGTGGTTGCGCCGGGCCTGACGGTTGGGCCGGTTGGCCTCGATCACTTCGACGCCCTTGCGACGCAGGAATCTGGCCAGCCCCACCCCATAGGAACCGGTACCCTCGACACCGACCTTCTCCACCTGGCCGAACTGCTCGAGCCAGGCCAGCAGAGCCTTGAAGCCGGCGGCATCGGCGTCGAAGGACTCCGTGCCGACGAGGCGGCCCAGTGGGTCGAGTGCCGCGGCGATATGGGTGTCGAGGTGGGTGTCGACACCACCCGTGATGCCGGGGGGAGCTTCTACGATGGTCATGGCCATCCCTTCCTTCCTTACACGGTTGAGGGTGGCACGGCCGTCTCGGATCGGAGCGACGGGCGGTCGGGGCTGTTGGCGCAGTCCTGACCAATCACCCACCTCGGAGACGGGGCGTGCCGTTGTCAATGTGCTGACTGGAAGGGCCCGGTCGACGACGCCCGAAGGCGCCTCATGACTTCAAGTCAGACCGAATCCTCCAGTGCTCCCGAAGCTATTGAGGACCACCTGTTCAGCGGTGGACCCTGAGAGACAGTGTCACTCGCTGGAGATGGACCTCCGGGTGGAGATCGACAGTAAAGCCACTCTCTTGGTTGATCTGTGGCCGCTGAAAGTCGAAGACGGTGAGGGCTACTCCGGCGAATGGGGACCCTTTCAGCGACGGCAAGACCCATCAGTGGCGGTGTTCCGGAGGTGGCGCTGCACCCGCGTCCGCCGCTCCCAGATCGTCCGAGTACCCGGCTTCGAGCCGTGGCCATTGCGAGGTGGGACGACCGCCTGGCCACTCCCACAGCGGCGACCACTCTGGAGCCCCGTCCAGGGTCCGGATCGCCTGTCCGCGCCGCGGCCAGCCCGCAGGCGAGTCCTCCCACTCCTCCTGCCTGCCAAACACGGTCAGGTCCATAAGTGCGTAGCTGTAGTCCAGCGCCTCGGCTCCACGGCGTTTGGTCCAGTACGTCTCAAAGACCTGGTTGCCATCGCGTAGGTAGCACACCAGGTGGAACAAACCCTGCTCGCGGTCAACGAGGAGAGCGTCAAGTGAGGGTTGGGCCGAGTACCACGGCATGTCCCAGCCCATGAAGGTGCGATAGCGAAGGCTCTCGTCGTACGACATCTGCTCATCACCAGGGCCGTAGGCGGTGTTCCGCCCCTGGCAGAGCACTGCGAAGGTGATGTCGCGGGAGTGCAGGTACGCAAGCTCGCCCACATGGCTCATCACCCATGTACAGCCTTCGCACTGCTCGGCTGCAGGTCGGCCCGGCCACCACATGAAGTAGTAGGCAATGAGCTGACGCCGGCCTTCGAACGCGTCGAGCAATGTCACTTGGCCGTGCGGCCCGAGCAACGGACTGTCTGCGGCAACCTCGACCATCGGGAGCCGGCGGCGGGCGGCGGCGATCGCGTCCCCTTCTCGAGTGTGTGCCTTTTCCCTCACCCGCAGCGCCTCGAGTTGCTCCTGGAACGTCGAGCGGTCAACCACGGTTGGTAGGGATTTGCCCTCATTCTGGGACATCGGCACCACGCCTGATCGCCTCCGAGCGGCTAAGGATTGGTACCCGCCACGGTAGCGACAATCGGGCTCGCATGGGCAGAGTCTCGCCGGTCCTGACGATAATCCCCGATGTGCCGGTCAGCCCCAGTGGATAACCGCCTCCGTCCCGGCAGCGAGGCTACGCCGACCGCAATCCTGAGGCACTCATTCGGAAACACTGCTGACTGTCGATGTCATCTCAGCCGGCGGCGGTAGCCGGCGTCCAGCGATGTCGTACCGACATTCCACATGTTGTCGACCACGTTGATCGTGACCCCGGTGGGACTATGTCATGTGGTCCAGCACCTCGACAGCCATCTGTACGAGTGTCAGGTTGGCCTCGTCAGCGGGTGCGCCGAGCGCATCAGCGGCGTCGAGCTTGGTTGCGTTTGCCGGGCTACTTGCGTCCCACCGCCCTGGGAAGCGCTGCAATCGAGCAGCGGAGCCCGGGCCACTTACCTCCTGTCCCTTGCGGTACTTGCCCGACAGCCAGCCGCCGGCCAGTGGGCTGTACGCCAAGACGCCCATCCCATGACGCTGACAGGTCGGAAGGAGGTCGTATTCGATCGCCCGAGTCAACAGGGAGTAGGGCGGCTGTTCGGTGCGAAATCGATGGTGGCCGCGGCGATCGGCGACCCATTGTGCCTCGACGATCTCAGATGCAGGGACCTTTGACGCTCCGAAGGCACGGATCTTGCCAGCGCGCACTAGGTCGGACACTGCGCCGAGCGTCTCGTCGATGTCGGTATTGGGATCGGGAACCCCCACTTGGTAAAGGTCGATCCAGTCGGTCTGGAGCCGGCGAAGCGAGCCCTCCACCGCTTCAATAATCCAGCGCCGCCCCGCTCCATGGTGGTTGGGGTCAGCGTCCATCGGAAGGCCGAATTTGACGGCGAGCACCACGTTGTCCCGCCGTCCGACTCCGGAGGTACCCCACTCGTGCCTGGGCACCCTCTCCTACGGCGAGCATGTCCGTCAAAGCCACCGAACTTCTCCCGCAGGTAAGCCTTTACGGGGCGCCGGCGGCGGCACGCCCCGGCCCCGGCGGACCGGCAAAGGCCTGGGCGATCGACATCCACTCGATTGCCGGACCGCCCTCCACCAGCAAGGAGGTGTCGGTCAGATGGCGCCGTTGGGTGACGACGAGACAGAAGTCGAGCGCCGACCCTCGAATGGTGCCGACCATCTCGTCATCGGCCGGCCCGACCTCCCACGACCAGGTCCTCCCCGGAGGGAGCGGTCAGGGTGATGTCGATGCGGCCCGGCGGGATGCTCCGATCGTGGACGAGATACGAGAAGGGTCGGGCCCGAACGCCGAGATGGGCCACGTGGTGCAGTCGATCCGTCGGCCTGTGGTCGCGGGCCAGCGCGTCAGCGACGTCCTGAGCGTGGGCCCACGTCTCCATCAGCCGAGCCGACACGAACGACAGGATCCCCATCGGGGGCCCGAACCACGGGATCCGGTCCGCCGGGTCGGCTCCGGCCAGGGCGTCGGCCATCCCCCGGTGGGCCTCCTCCCACCAGGTCCGCAGGGCGTCGCCGTCCATGGCCCGTCCACGGACGAGGTGCTCCTCCATGGGATCGCCGGGCCGGGCCAGGGCCGCCTCGGCCATGACTGTGAACTCGTCCGGCTCCACCAGGGCCATCCGGGCCACATCGTCGAAGAAGGCCAGATGGCTGATCTGGTCGCGCACCGCCCATCCGACGGCCGGGGTGGGCCGGTCCCATTCGGGTGCGTCGGCGGCGAGCGGGTCGACGAGACTACGGGCATCGGCGTACTCGTCCTCGAGATCGTCGAGCAGCTCGGGCAAGGTGGCCATGCCGTGACGTTAGGTCAACCGGCGTGAGGCTCACGCCTCTCACCGTGCTTCGAGCCAGCTCCGCGTCCCGCCCACCACGTCGATCTCGGCCTGGGCCCAGACGAAACGCTCCACCGCGTCGAGGACCTTGTCGACGTGGGCGGGCGATCCCGCCACGGCCGCGAACCCGAGCTCGGCGCGCTGCCATTGGTCCTGATGGCCGACCTCCGCCGCCGCCACCCCGTACCGGGACTTGGCCGTCTCCACCACGTGCTTGACCACGGCCCGCTTGGCCTTCAGCGATCGGGAGGCGGGGATGCGGAGGTCCATGGCGAGGGCGCAGGCGTGCATCATGGGGCCAGCATGACCGGTGGGGAGCCGGTCGTGCCCCACGGGTCGTGACCCGGGCGACCAGGATCGGTCGATCCCCGGACCTCCACGTCCCTGCGCCCGGGGGGGCGGGGCGCAGGGACGTGGTGACCGTGGCATCCCCTCGTCGGGGACCGGCCCTCGACCGATCAGGACGAGGAGGAGCTGCTCGGAGCGGCGGGGGGCGAGCCGCCGTTGCCGCCGCGCGGGTGGCCGGCCGGCCGGCGGTGCGCCCTTCGCTCCGCCGGGCGGTGCACCCTTGCCTCCGCCGGGCGGTGCACCCCGGCCACCGTTGGGCGGCATGCCGATGGCGACGCCTGTGGCGGTGATGACCCCGGACGAGCTCGTCCCGAAGACGGCCACGTGTTCGCCGACGGTCACGTCGGCGAAGCTCGGGGAGGTCACGTCGTGATCGACGTACGTGGTGTTCGAGCTGACGTCGACGGTCTCGGTGGTGCCCGACTTCGTGGTCAGCGTGAAGGTTCCGTCACCCACCGAGGCCACCGTGCCGACGGCCGTCGGCGGGGAACCCCCTCCGGGTGGACGGCTCCCCGGAGTCGGAGGCGATCCCGGCGAACCCGACGGGGCCTTGGCATTGGAGGAAGAGGTAGTGGCGCCGGCCACACCCCACCCACCGAGGGCCAAGCCCAGGGCGATGGCCGCGGCACTGGTCACCCGGACTCCCCGGCGGCGTTTCCGGGTGACGGCCGGGTACGGATCGGGAACCGAACCGCCCGTCAGCGTGCGGGCAACTGCCCCCACGTCTCCATCGGCGATCGGCGCCGCGGGTCGGATCCACATCGGGTCACTGCATCTTCATCGGTCATGGCCAACTCCTTTGCCGTGGACTGCTGTCGATCGTCAGCTTGCGGTGGCGGACTGTGGGCGCCCTGGGGATCCGGCCAGCCGTGGCTGGGAGTTCACCGTCGATCAGATGACGAACGGACGCCCGGTGCCGACTGCCGAGCGGGTGGTCCGGTCGCGCGATCCGGGGTAGGGCCCACCACTGGGCATCCGGGGGTGGGCCCTCAATACCTCAAGGGACCGACTGGGATGGTCGACAGTGAAAGAGCAGTCCACGCGTCTCTGCTCAGGTCGTGGCCGACATCCGACACTTCGCCGGCAGGGTCGGCACCGGGCCGCGGGCGTCGATGGCGATCAGCCCGGACGCACAGGAAACGGGGAGCCGTGCAGGGAGCCAGCGAGGCGGACCAAAGAGCCCGGCGTCCCTGGCGTGAACGCCGCGGCCTGTGGACCGCCGTGGCGCTGGCCGTAGCCGTTGTCGGGGTGGTGGGCACGGTGATCGGGTCCACGGCCATGACCCAGGCCGCCGACATCCGCCAGCAACAACACGTGGCCGCTTCGTCGATGGCCATGGCTTCGATGCTCGGCCTGACCATCCAACACGAACAGGACCTGGCCATCAGTGCCCAGGCCTTCCTCAAGGGCAGTCCCGATGCCACCCAGACCCAGTTCTCCCAATGGATCACCGCGGTACAGGCATTCGAGCGCTATCCCGAGCTTCAGGCCATCGCCATCACCTCCATCGTGCCGGCGTCGCAACTCGGTGACTTCCTCGTACGCACGGGTACGGTTGCTCCGGGTTCGACCGTTGCACCGTCGAGCGCTGTCGTCCCCCCCGGCAACCGGCCCTTCTACTGCCTGCGGGCCATGGCCGAAGCCCGAGCCGGTGCCCCGGAGGTCCCCGCAGGCGTGGATCTCTGCCAGGAGCCGGTGGGCCGGGTGCTGGTGAGCGCCCGGAACTCCGGTCAGGAGGTCGTCGTTCCCTTCGGCTCGGGTGCCGACACGGGTCTGGGCATCGGAAGCGCCGTCTATCGAGGCGACGCGCCGCCTGACACCGTGGCCGCCCGGCAGGCGGCGTTCATCGGGTGGGTCGGAGAACAGATCGATCCCCGGCGGGTACTCGATGCCGCCCTGGTAGGCAACCCACATACGTCGGTGGCCCTCCGCTTCGGGACGGGTCGGTCGGCTGTCGCCTTCACCGCCGGGTCCGCACCCCGTGGCGGGCAGTCGTCGACGATCGTCCTGGACGACGGGTGGTCGGTCCGGATGACCTTTCCGGCCGACGAGTGGAAACGGCTACTTCGGCGGGTTCCGCGGTCCCGCCCTCATCGGCGGGATCGTCCTCAGCCTTCTGTTCGGGGCGCTGATCTACCTACTCGGCACGGGCCGATCCCGCGCCCTCCAGCTCGTACGGGCGCGCACCGCCCAACTCCGTCACGAGGTGCTGCACGACTCATTGACAGGACTTCCCAACCGCGCCCTCATCCTCGACCGGATCAGCCAGGTGATGGCCCGATCGCGACCGCGCCGGCACTCCGATGGCGGCACTCTACGTCGACATCGACAACTTCAAGGAGATCAACGACACCCTGGGCCACGGCGCCGGGGACCAATTGTTGATCGAGATCGGCTCCCGGCTGTCGGGCACCATGCGGGCCGGGGACACGGTCGGGCGCATGGGAGGGGACGAGTTCGTGGTCCTCGTCGACGGCCCCACCCCGGCAGAGCCCGTCGGGGTCGTCGCCGACCGGATCCTCGATGCCCTTGCTTCGCCGTTCGAGCTGGAGGGCTCCCCCGCTCCCCAGTGGGTCACGGTGAGCATCGGTATCGCCGAAGGGTTCAGATCGACGCCGGAGGAGCTCCTGCGGGACGCCGATGTCGCCTTGTACGAGGCCAAGGCAACCGGAAAACAGCACGCTGCGGTGTTCTCACGGTCCATGCAGGAGACGATCGACGACCGGCGTACCCTCGAGATCGATCTTCGTGCCGCCCTGGATGCCGGCCAGTTCTTCGTCCGCTTCCGGCCCACGACCGACCTGGCCACCCGAAAGGTGACCGGTGTCGAAGCCCTCCTGGCCTGGCTCCATCCGCAGCGAGGAGTCGTGCCGCCCGACATCTTCCTGCCGGTGCTCGAGTCCACCGGTCTGGGCAGACCCGTGGGTCAATGGCTCCTCCGGACCTCCTGTGACCAAGGCGCGGCGTGGCACCGTCAGGGTCGGATGCTCTGGATGTCGGTCAACGTCTCGGACGAGCACTTCTCGCAGGACACGTTCGTCGACGACATCGAAGACGCCGCTGGCCGCCAGCGGGTTCGACCCCGGTCATCTCATCATCGTCGTGGCCGAGAGGGTGCTCGTATCCGGCGCACGCACCACCATGGCCCGGCTCGTCGCCCTGCGGGGTCTCGGGGTGCGGATCGCCCTCGGCGAGTGCGACACCGGCTTCTCCTTCTTCACCTTCCTGCAGCGCTATCCCATCGACGTCATCAAGGTGGGCCGGTCACTGATGGCGGGGACGGACGAGCCAGCCGACGCCGGTGCCATGGCGGAGACACTGACCCAGCTGGGCCGCGTCTTCTCCATGGACATCTTCATCGAAGGCGACCACGCCGACGGCGAATGGTCCCCCTCCACCTCGGCGCCCTACCGACCGGGCGACCACGGAACGCCGGCCGGCGGGCCGGTCGCCGCCACCGCCCTCCAGTAGCTCGACGCTCCAGGTCAGGTCCATCGCGTCCCGACCGCTCGAATCGGGACAGGGCCAGGGTGGGCGAGCCGACCCCTGGCCCGATGGCCGGACTCAGCGTCCGCCGGCGCGGATCATGGAACGTACGTCCGACCAACCGAAGCCCACCGTCTCCCCCACCACCGACATCGAGCCGGGATCGACCAGGACGAAGAAGGGATAGGCCGACACCCGGTAGTCGGCCCAGGCCTGATCGCTCATCACCACCGTCCGGGTGACCCCGGAGGCGACCCGTGCCACCTCGACCCGATCGACCGAGCCGGGCCCCTTGGTCACCACGACGGCGGTCACGGTGTCGGGCAGTTCGGACGACCCGGGCGGCTGGGCCGACACGTCGTCGGCCAGGCCCCGCCAGAACTGGTCGCACCCGTCGCACCGGATGTGGAGGAAGCAGAGCAGCACGGGCCCCTCGAGATGGGCGAGGACCACCTCGACCCGGTCTCCACCCGGGCTCACCCCGGCCAGGTCCGAGGCCGGTCGTGACACCGACCCGGACGGGGAGCCGGAGGGGATGGGCCGGAGCCCGGCCACGAAGACCGGGTCGTCCAGGGGATTGGGGCCATCCTCTTCCGCCGACATCTGCGGGGCCGTCGACCCCTCTCCCGCCGACCCGGCCGACCCGGCCGTTCGGGATGCCGGAATGGGACTAGCCCGCCTCCGGAACATCGTCCCCGATGATCTCGATGGCCTTCCCGTTGCCACACCACCGGCACGTCACGTCGTCGACCGACTCCTCGAGCACCTCGACGTCCTCGACCGAGAGCTCCCCGCCCACGGAGAAGTGGTGGAAGGCCCGGGTACGCCGGTTGGTGACCACGTCGAACCGGGTCAGGTTCCCGCAGGCCGCGCACCGGTAGCGGGTCACCCCGGGGGTGGAGGCGGTGACGGGGGCGTCAGCCTGGGCCGGGGCGGGCGGCGAGTCTGCGTTCACCACGCCTACGGTAGCCGCCTCGGACCGAACACTCCGAACCCGGTCGGCACCCGGTCGGCACCCGGTCGGCACCCGGTCGGCACCCGGTCGGCACCCGGTCGGCCGGGGTCCGGGGAAGACGACGTCACGCCAACCGGCGGAGGATGTCCTCGGCCTGCGCCCGGTACCCGCCGCCGAAGAGCACGGTGTGCACCAACAGCGGGACGAGCCGGAACAGGTCGACCCGGTCGGGCCAGCCCGGTTCGAGCGGATGGACCTCGAGGTAGGCCCGCAGCACTCGTTCGGGGACGGTCCCGAACAGGCCCAGCATGGCCAGGTCCTCCTCGGGATGGCCCCCGTGGACCGACGGGTCGATGAGCCATGCCCGGCCGTCGGCCCCCCAGAGCACGTTCCCCCACCAGAGGTCGCCGTGGACCAGGGCCGGGCCGCCGGGCGGGAGTAACCGGTCCAACCGCCCGGCCACCGCTGATGCCGGCCGCTCCATCCCGCAACGCCCACCCAGCTCGACCAGACGGGCGCGGTAGAACGCGGCGCCATCCGGATGGATCGCCGGACTGACCGGACAGGCCCCGATCCACGACGAGCCGCCTCCCCACTCGGACCGGGGCCCCTGGTGGAGCCGGGCCAACCCGTGCCCCAGCTCCTCCTCGTGGACGGCGGTGCGGGCGCCCTGAGCGACCCAGCCGGTGACCAACAGGTCCGGCTCGGCCACCACCACCTCGGGCACGGGCGGCGCTGCCGGGCACCACGGACAGGGACCGGAGCCCCTCGGCCTCGTCCAACACGCCGGTACCCACCTTCACCACCAGGGCACGGCCGGCCACGCCGACCTGCCAGAGGGACCCTCCGAGCGGCCGGGAGCTGTCGATGGCCCCCAGTACGGCCGAGACACGGTCCCTCCAGTTCACGGGCGGGCAGTCGGCTCGGACACCGGATCAGTATCTCGGATGGCCGACGTGGTGGTAGCACGATCGGCGATCTACAGGGTGACCACCTTGGCCGGGGCCGCCGACCGGTGCACAATGCCCTGGTATCGGAGAGAGCCGCGTGGACGGAAGGTGAGGATGGCGCCATGAGCCGAGCGGGGGGTGACGCGTGGCCCTGAGGGGCCAGGGCCTGCGGGTGGCCAGCTACCGGCAGCGAGCCACCTTCCGGCAGCGGAGGAGCGGGTACCTCTCGCTGGTCCTGTTGATCGGCCTGGTGGGTGGACTGGCCCTGGGTTCGGTGGCGGCGGCTCGCCGAACCCAGTCGTCCTTCGCCACCTATCTGGCCAGCACCAACCCGTCCGACCTCGGCGTGTCGGTCTTCGGCGGTCCCAGCAGCGGGGGCGGCAGCGTACCGGTCTATTCGCGATCGGCGACCGCAGCTATCGCCCGCCTGCCCGGGGTCAAACATGTCGAGGCCGCCGTCCCCATCGCCGCCGCGCCCTTGGACGCGCACGGCGCCCCCGAACTCGAAGCCATCAACGACATCCAACCGGTGGCCAGCGTGGACGGGCTCTTCTTCGACCAGGACCGCCTGGCCGTGGTGGCGGGACGCCCGGCCGATCCCCGGAAGGCGGACCAGGTGGTCATGACGGCGCTGGCCGCCCACCTGCTGGGGGTCCATGTCGGCGAAGTCATCCACTACGGCTTCTACGATTCGCAACAGGAGAGTGAACCGGGCTTCGGCACGGCCGCCGTCCCACCCCTGTTCAGGGTCGACTGCCACGCTGGTCGGCCTGGTGCAGGTCAACAACGCCGTGGTCGAGGACGACATCGACCGGTACCCCACCTTCGAGTTCTTCACGCCGGCGTCTGGGCCGCGAGATCGTGGCCGACTCGGGACTGGGGACGGAGGGCGCCGTCACCTACGGCCTCCAACTCGACCAGGGCAACCGGGGTGTCCTCGCCGTGGAACGGGAGTTCTCCTCGGTGGCACCGCCCGGCAACACCGTCGCCTTCCACGACACGGGCAACGTCGAGGTCAAGGTGGACCGGACGGTCAAGCCCCTGGTCATCGCCCTCGGTGTGTTCGGCGGTGTGGCCCTCCTGGCCGCTCTGCTCATCGCCGTCCAGCTCATCTCCCGCCAGCTGGGTGAGGCGGCCGGTGACCTCGAGGTCCTGCGGGCCTTCGGGGCCGACCAGACAGCCATGATGGGCGACAGTCTGATCGGCCTGGCGGCGTCGATCGTGGCCGGATCCCTGCTCGCTGCCGGGGTGGCGGTGGCACTCTCGCCCCTGGCCCCACTCGGTCCGGTCCGCCCGGTCTATCCGGACCCGGGGAGTCGCCGTCGACTGGACCGTCCTCGGGATCGGGGTGGGGATACTGGTGGCCGTGCTGGGCGTGGCGGCGTTGGTCCTGGCCTATCGCGGCACCCCCTACCGCGCCGCCCGGCGTGCACTGGCCACGGCGCCCAACGCCTCCAGAACGGTGGAAGCGGTGGCCTCGTCCGGCCTCCCCGTACCGACACTGGTCGGGGTCCGGTTCGCCCTCGAGCGGGGCCGGGGCCGCACCGCGGTACCGGTGCGGTCGACCATGTTGGGCGCAGTACTGGCCGTGGCACTGGTGGTGGCCACGCTCACCTTCGGCAGCGGGCTGCAGACACTGGTCTCCCGGCCGACGTTGTACGGGTGGAACTTCACCTACCTGCTCAATGCCAGCAACACCACACCCCCGCAGTCCCTCCGCCTCCTCGACCACGACCCCGACGTCACCGCGTGGGAAGGGTACGACTACAACGTGGCCGAGATCGACGGCCAGGGCATCCCCTTCCTGTTCGACTACGGCCACTCCGCCCAGAAAGCCCCCATCAGTCCGCCCATCCTGACCGGCCACGCCGTCGAAGGGAGCCGCCAGATCGTCCTGGGCGCCGCCACCCTGGCCCAGCTCCACAAACACCTCGGCGACACCGTGTCGGTCTCCTACGGAACGCCCGAGGACGGACCGGTGTACGTTCCGCCGACCACCTACGTGGTGGTGGGGACGGCGACCATGCCCGCCGTCGGCTACTCCAGCGTCATCGACGACCACACGTCGATGGGGACCGGGGCACTCATTTCGGTGTCGGGCCTGCCCCAGGCCTTCCAACAGGCGTCGCAGAGCTCCATCGCCGTGCTCAACGGGCCCAACATGGTCTTCGTCCGCCTGCGGGCCGGCGTGACGGCGGCCGCCGGTCGGGCCGACCTGCAACGGGTGGCCGACGCCGCCGACCGCGCCCTGGCCTCGGCCCCGAACGGAGCCGGAAGCGGAGACGATGTCGTGGTCCTCGGGGTGCAGCGGCCGGCCGAGATCGTCAACTACGGGACCATCGGGGAGACCCCGGCCCTGCTGGCCACGGCCCTGGCCGCGGCGGCCATGGTGGCCCTCGGCCTGACCCTGACCGCCTCGGTCCGGCGGCGGCGGCGCGAGCTGGCCCTGCTCAAATCCCTCGGCTTCACGCACGGCCAGCTGGCCGCGGCGGTGGCCTGGCAGGCCTCGGTCTCCTCGGCCGTCGGGATCATCATCGGGGTACCCGTGGGCATCGCCGCGGGCCGGACCCTGTGGACCCTGTTCGCCCGCGAGATCTACGCCGTGCCCCAGCCCACCGTGCCGGTGCTGTGGGTGGCGGTGGTGGCCCTGGGCACGCTGGCCCTGGCCAACGTGGTGGCGGCCGTGCCCGGGCGCATGGCGGCCCGGACGCCCACCGCCCTCCTCCTCCGGGCCGAGTGACGGGGGCCGGGACTCCGCCCGAATCGAACACCTGTTCGCTACAGTGTCCCCATGGCCATCGCCCTGCAGGGGTCCTTCGACGACCTCGGCACGCCCCTCAGCCAGGTCACCTTCGTGGTGGTCGACGTCGAGACCACCGGCGGCTCCCCGGCCACCGACTCCCTGACCGAGGTGGCCGCGGCCCGGTACCGGGGCGGCGAGCTGCTCGGCACCTACCAGACCTTCGTGCGGCCCGACGAGCGGATCCCGCCGTTCATCACCGCACTCACGGGGATCAGCGACGCCATGGTGGCCGACGCTCCCCGGGTCGGCGAGATGCTCCCGTCCTTCCTCGAGTTCGTGGGACGGTCGGTACTGGTCGGCCACAACCTGCGGTTCGACCTGTCGTTCCTCGATCACGCCCTCGTCGCCACAGGAAGGCCGCGGCTGGACAACGCGACCGTCGACACCCTGGCGCTGGCCCGGCGCCTGGTGCGCGACGTCGTACCGGACTGCAAGCTCGGAACCCTGGCCGCCTCTCTCCGACTCCCCCACCAGCCGTCCCACCGGGCCCTGACCGACGTGCTGGCCACCGGGGACCTGCTCCACGCCATGTTGGAGCGGGCCGGCTCCTTCGGCATCCTCGAGCTCGAGGAGTTGCTGGATCTGCCCCGACTGGTCGGCCATCCCCAGGCCGGCAAGCTACGACTCACCGTCCGACTCCCCCACCGGCCCGGCGTGTACTGGTTCAGCGACGCCGCCGGGCACGTCCTCTACGTCGGGAAGGCCACCGACCTGCACACCCGGGTGCGGTCGTACTTCACGTCCGACGAGCGCCGGAAGGTGGGCCGGCTGCTGCGCCAGCTCCACACCGTGCACCACCGGGTCTGCACGGGACCGTTGCAGGCCGCGGTCATGGAGGGTCGGCTGATCCGGGCCTGGGCCCCGCCCTTCAACCAGCAGGGGAAGGGCCGCCGCCGGGGCTCGGCCGCGGTGTCCCGGTCCGCCCCGACCGATGCTTCCGGGCCCCGACCGGCCCGGCGTCGCCGGGGCCGGAGGAGGGATTGGAGTCCCGAACAACTGGCCGGTGATCCGGCGGAGCTGCTCCTCCCGCTGGCCCGGAGCGTCGGCGAGCTGGCCGGCCAGCAGCGCTACGAGGAGGCCGCGTCGGTGCGGGACGAGGCCGAGCGGCTCCGGGGCCTGCTCGTCCGGCACCGCGGGGTGGAGTCGCTGAGGACCGCCGGGCGCCTCGTGCTCGCCGTCGACGGCGAGGGCGTCGTGGAGCTCGACGGTGGACGGCTGGTGGAGCCGGCCACGCTCCCCGATCCGGGAGCCGTCGGGCCCGGCGGTGTCGGTGATGACGACGAGGCGGAGCGGGCCATCGTGGCCCAGTGGTTGCGGGTCCACGCCGACGAGGTACGCGTGCTCGAGGTCGGGTCGACCCTGGGTCTGGCCTCACCGGCCCGGCGGATCCCGACGCTGGTCGAGCTGTGCGGTGGGCTGGACCCGTGCCGGAGCCGAGCCGGAGCCGGGCCGGCGGTGGGGTCAGTTGCCTGATCTCACCCGGCCTGCTCCTCGGCCGATGCCTGCTGGGTCACCTCGATCAGGCGGTTGAGCACCTTGGCCGCCCGGCCGTCGTCGATGACCTGGCCGGCCACGGCCACGGCGCTCGGCAGATCGGGGGCCCGGCCCACCACCACCAGGGCGGCGGCGGCATTGAGCACGGCGATGTCCCGGTGCGGCGAGGGTTTGCCGCCGACCACGCGGCGGATGGCCTCGGCGTTGTAGGAGGCGTCCCCGCCCCGGAGGTCGTCGAGGGTGGCCGGGGCGAAGCCCAGCGCGGCGGGATCGACCCGGTAGGCCGTGGTCTCGTAGCCACCATCCGCACCCACGGTGAGCTCGTGGACCGTGGACGGTCCGGTGGTGCTGAGCTCGTCCAGCCCGTCGTCCCCGTAGACGACCACGGCGCGGAGCGCACCGTTGGCGGCCAGCACTCCGAGCATCTTGTCGGCCATGGCCGGGTTGCTGACGCCGATGACCTGGTAGCGGGCCCGACCGGGGTTGGCCAGCGGGCCCAGGTAGTTGAAGACGGTCGGGATGCCCAGCTCCTTGCGCACCGGGGCCGCGAACCGCATGGCCGGGTGGAACCGGGGGGCGAAGCAGAACCCCATCCCGACCTCGTCGATGCACCGGACCACCCCGGCCGGTCCGAGGTCGGCCACCACGCCCAGGGCCTCGAGCACGTCGGCGGCACCCACGGCCGAAGACGAGGCCCGCCCGCCGTGCTTGCACACCTTGGTCCCGGTGGCCGCCACCACCAGGGCCGCGATGGTCGAGACGTTCACGCTGCGCAGGCGGTCACCGCCGGTCCCGCAGGTGTCGACGACCTCGATTCCGGCCGGCAGGCCGAGGGGGACGGCGTGGTCCACCATGGCCCGGACGAAGCCGGTCATCTCCTCCACCGACTCCCCTTTGGCCCGCAACGCGGTAGCCAGGGCGGCGATCTGGGCCGGTGTGGCCTCACCGTTCAGCACCTGGCCCATCACCGTCTCGGCCCCGGGCGCGGTGAGCGACGTTCCGGCCAGAAGGGAGGTCAGGACACCCGGCCACCCGCCCAGCGACTCGAAGGTCGGGGCGGGGGGGTTCGCCGACGCGTCGGAGGCCATCAGTCCCACCACAGATCGTGGCCGAGCACACCCCGGGCGATGAGGCCGAGCTGTACCTGAGACGTGCCCTCCACGATGGTCAACTGCTTGGCGTCGCGGTACCAGAGCTCGGTGGGATGGTCCTCCATGTAACCGGCCGCCCCCAGCAGCTGCACGGCCAGGCCCGAGGCCCGCACGGCCAGCTCGGTGGCGTGGAATTTGGCCATGGACAGGAGAGGCACGTACTCCTTCCCGAACTTCCCCTGGTCGGCGAGCCAGGCGGCCCGGTAGGTCAGGAGACGGGCGGCCTCGATGTCGACGGCGACCTTGGCGATCTCCCACTGGATGCCCTGGAAGTCGGCGATGGTGTGACCGAAGGCCTCACGCTCCTTCACGTACTCGGTGGCGTACATCAGGGCCCCCTCGGCCAGGCCGATGCCTCGGGCGGCCACGACCGGGCGCATGGCGTTGAGGCCCAGCATGGCCAGACGGAACCCCCCCACCTCGCCGATCACGTTGTCGGCGGGGACCCGGACCTGGTCGAGCACCAGCTCGCCGGTGTGGACGCCGCGGACACCCATTTTGGCGTCGGTGCGGCCCACCGACAGGCCCTCCCATCCCCGCTCGACGATGAAGGCGGTGATGGAGTCGTGGGCCCTCGACGACGGGTCGCCGGTTTTGGCGAAGACCGTGTACCAGTCGGCCTCGACCACCCCGGACATCCAGCACTTGGTACCGGACAGCACCCATCCGCCCGCACCGCCGGTGTCGGGGACGGCCCGGGTGCGCATGCCGGCCACGTCGGATCCGGCCACCGCCTCGGACAGTCCGAACGCGGCCCGCACCTCGCCGCGGGCGATGCCGGGCAGATAGCGCTGCTTCTGGTCGTCGTTGCCGGCGATGAGCACCGGCCCTATCGGCAGCCGGGTCAACAAGAGCATGAGTGCGGCAGCATTGGAGTACTTGGCCACCTCCTCGATGGCCACGGTCAATCCCAGAATGCCGGCCCCGGAGCCGCCCAGCTCGGTGGGCAGGCACAGGCCGAGCAGGTCAGCCTGGCGGAAGGCTTCGAACAGGTCGGCCGGGTACTCGCCGGTGGCGTCGATCTGGCGGGCCCGGGGCTTGATCTTGTCCTGGGCCAGACGCCGCACGCTCTGCTGCAGGTCGGCGAGCTCGGGCGAGAGGTCGAAGTCCACGGACGACGAGGCTACCCGAGGAGGCACAGGGCCCATCTGGACCGGCACTGGGCCCGGGAGCCGGCCATTGTGCACCCACAGTGATGGTTCTGTCCCTGTCCGTGGGAGTTCGCGGATCCGTCGCGATTCTGCCACCGAAGCGCACCCCGAAGATAACGCCGTCTTCAAGCAACGGTATCGAGCTGTTCACCGGCCCTTCTTAAGTTGCCTCTCAACAGAAAACGTTCGTCATGCCGCCATCCGGAGCCGTCGGTCGGAGGCCCGGGTGCGACAGCTCCCAGGAGATGCCCCCGACGCCGACTGCCCTCGGGCCAGGCCGGAGATTCCGAACACCCGACAGGGAGACAAGGAGCCAACTCATGGAGAGCATCCGCCCACGCTGGTCGCGGCTACGGCCCCGCCGTCGCGCCGTGACGCTGGTGGCCTCGGTCGCCACCTTGGCCAGCTCGGTCGCCCTCGCCACCGGAGGGGGCACGGCCGGCGCCGGGGGGGTCCTCACCCCGGGAAACCTGCTCGTCTCCACCAGCGTCTGGGCCCAGGATGCCCCTATCACCGCAGGGAGCACGCAGCTTCCTCCGAACTGTGGCTCGTCGGCCGCTCCCTGTGCCACG
Organism: uncultured Acidimicrobiaceae bacterium; assembly: GCA_963700235.1. Taxonomy (GTDB): domain Bacteria; phylum Actinomycetota; class Acidimicrobiia; order Acidimicrobiales; family RAAP-2; genus Bog-756. Next base: position 591,267 of record CAVOWT010000003.1, on the reverse strand, counting down.
GCCACTGCTCCGGGTACCTACCCACTGGTGTTCAACAACGACGGCGTCGACGGCAGCTTCGGCGTGACCCAACCCATCGTGCTCGATGAGCTGAACCCGAGCAACGACAGCCAGATCGCCTCCCTCACCGTGCCCAACAGCACGCAGTCCGGCATCACCCCGAGCTCCGACCAGATGGTCACCAGCTTCTCCTCGAAGTCCGAGATCGCCCTCAACCAGTCGACGGACGGGCAGTACGTCACCTTCATGGGCTACAACGCGCCGGTGGGCGCGCTGGACGTCTCGAACTCGAACACCCCGGGCGACGTCGATCCCACCAACACCGCCGGCCCCAACTCGGACTATCGCGTCATCGCCCAGCTGGATGGCAACAGCAACTTCCAGTTCACCGAGACCAACGCCTACAGCGGCAACAACGGCCGGGCTGCCATCCTCGACCCGGCCACCAACACCATCTTCACGGCCGGGAACGGCGGAAACGGCGGGAAGCCGACATTCCCGGGCGTCGTCACCGGGACAGGCACCCAGATCCTCTCCCCCGCCAACGCACCCGAGTCCTCCCAGTCACCGGGGGCTCCCACCCCGCTGGGCAACTTCAACATCACCGAGCTGGGCGACAAGGCCGACAAGTCGACCAAGGACAACAACTACCGGGGCCTCACCATCAACAACAACGTCGTGTACTTCACCAAAGGAAGCGGCAGCAACGGTGTGAACACCGTCTACTACCTCGATACCACTGGGGGCACCTGCCCCTCCGGCTCGGGCCTCCCCTCGTCCTCGGCCACCCTGCCCACCGCGTCCACCTTCACCTCGCCGACGTACTCCACCAGCAACACGGGCCTCGGCCTCACGTCGTCGAACCCGGGGCTGGCCCCCACCAACAGCTGCATCCTGAACGGCTTCCCGACCACGTTGGCCAGCGCCACCAACCCCCCACCCACCTACTTCCCGTTCGGGATCTGGTTCGCCAACCCCACCACCCTGTACGTTGCCGACGAGGGCAACGGCACCACCACCTACTCGTCCGCCACCAACACCTACACGGCGGCCGCGGCCTCGACCACGGCCGGTCTCGAGAAGTGGACACTGAACACCACCACCCACACATGGGGCCTCGACTACACGCTTCAGAGCGGCCTCAACCTCGGCGTGCCCTACTCCGTGGCCAACTCGGGTTCCAACAGCTACCCGACCGGGCCGAACAACACCGACGGGGGTACCGGGCTCCCCTGGACGCCGGCCACCGACGGGCTGCGCAACCTCGTCGGCCAGGTCAACGGCAACGGTACGGTGAGCATCTGGGCCTCGACCTCCACGGTGAGCGGCAGTGGCGACCCGGGGTCCGACCCCAATCAGCTGGTCTCCATCACCGACAACCTGGCCAGCACCACTCTTCCGAGCGGCGAGAGCTTCTCGAACGTGATGCCGGCCACGTACGGCCAGGTCATCCGCGGCGTGTCGTTCACCCCCGCCACCGTCCCGCCCGTGGATACTCCCGAAGTCCCCACCACCCTCCTGCTCCCGTTGGCGGTGCTCGCCATCGGCGGCGGAGCCGTCTACGTGCAGCGCCGCCGCCGCCGGCACGGAGCCATGGCCGTGTAGGCACGCTCTGAGTGGACGGACCGGACCGGCGTCGAGGCCGGGACGGTCCGTCCACCCCGTGCTTCCGGCCCGGGGTGTGCCCGGCCCGGCGAGCGCCCGCCGGCCCGCCGGCCCCCTCCAGCGCGGCGGACCCTCCAGCCGAGGTGACGCTCCGTCGGTAGGCTGCCCGGCGTGACTCCACCGGGCCTCAGACCACCCCCACCGCTGGGCACCGCGGCCCTGGCCGCCGGCACCTACGAGGGCACGGTGGTGGTGGTGACGGGCGGCGGCACCGGCCTGGGCAAGTCCATCGCCACCGAGTTCGCCCGACTGGGGGCCTCGGTCGGGATCCTGAGCCGTGACGAGGGCCACCGATCGGCCGGCGTCGAGTCCGTGCGGGAAGCCGGTGGCATCCCCTTCGCCGCGCCGTGTGACATCCGGGACGCCGACTCCATCGCCTCCGCCTTCGACGCCGTGGAGGAACGGCTCGGCCCCATCACCGTGCTGGTCAACAACGCCGCCGGCAACTTTCCGGTGCCGGCCGAGGACATGAGCCCGAACGCCTGGCGCACCGTGGTGGACATCGTCCTCAACGGCACGTTCCTGTGCTGTCGAGACCTGGCCCGGCGGCTGATCCCGGCGGAGCGGGACGGAGCCATCGTCAACGTGGGCGCCTCCTACGCCTGGACGGGCGGGCCGGGCTTCGCCCACTCGGCCGCGGCCAAGGCCGGGGTCAAGAACCTGACCGAGACCCTGGCCGTGGAGTGGGGACCCTACGGCATCCGGGTGAACGGGCTGGTGCCCGGACTCATGCCGCACGAGGACGAGGTGGCCGCCATCGCCGCCGTACCCGGCAAGTACGAGGGCCAGGACTCTCGGGTTCCGGCCGGCCGGGTCGGCTTCCCCCGCGAGCTGGCCTGGGCCGCCACCTACCTCGCCTCGCCCTACGCCACCTACATCAGCGGCCACTCGCTGGTGGTGGACGGGGCCAACTGGCAGCGTCGTCACACCGTCCAGCCACCGTTCGTCCCGATCCGGGAGCAACTGGGCCGTCCCCCGTTCGATCCGGGCTCCGGTCCGGCGAGAGGAGCCCGACCGTGAGCACCCTGAGTCCCGAGGACCAGCGTCTGGTGACGCTGGAGGTAGACGGTCCCATCGCCGTCATCACCAACAACCGGCCCGAAAAGCACAACGCCATGAGCGACGAGATGGACCGGCGGCTGTTCGAGGTGCTGGCCGAGGTGCACGAGATGCCCGAGCTGCGGGCCATCGTGTGGCGGGGCGCGGGCAAGTCGTTCTCGTCCGGGCGGGACACCGACCAGCTCGGGCTGCGCACCGAGGACATCTCCGACCTCGAGTTCATCGAGCGGGGCCACCGCCCCTCGCAGATGTTCTTCACCATGCCCTGCCCCATCATCTGCGCCCTCAAGGGCTGGGTCATCGGCGGGGCCTTCGAGCGGTCCCTGCTGTGCGACATCCGGGTGGCCGCGCTGGGGACGAAGATGGTCCTGCCCGAGGTGGTCCACGGGGTCATCCCCGACACCGGGGGTATGGCCCGGCTGTTCCAGATGGTCGGGCACGGCCTGGCCGCCGACCTCGCCCTCACCGGTCGGGTGCTGACGGCCGAGGAGGCCCTCACCCACGGCGTGGTCAGCCGGCTGGTGGCCGACGTGGACGAGCTGGAGGCGGTGACCATGCAGATGGCCGAGACCATCGCCTCGGCCCCGGCCTTCACCGTCAAGATGGCCCGGCGCACCCTGTACGGCCTCGGCGTGCACGAGGTGCAGCGGTCCATCGCCGAGGAGGCGGTGGCCCAGTCGATGGTCTTCGCCTCCGCCGACTACCGAGAGATGAAGGCGGCCCGGGCCGAGGGCCGGGACCCGATCTACCGGCGGCGTTGAGCGGGTAGAACAGAGGAGACGCCCCGGCACCTGTCGCCGGAGTGAAGCCATCCTTGCGGAGGAGCCATGACCACGACCGATCAGACCACCCGCCCCGTGCTGTCCAGCGGCACCTTCTCCCTCGGAGGCCGCGAGATCCACCGACTCGGCTTCGGGGCCATGCGGATTACCGGCGACGGGGTGTGGGGCGAACCGGCCGACCGGGCCGAGTGCGTGGCCGTGCTCCGCCGGGCCGTCGAGCTGGGCGTCGACCTCATCGACACGGCCGACTCCTACGGTCCCGGGGTCAGTGAGGACATCATCTTCGAGGCCCTCCACCCCTATCCCGAGGGCCTGGTCATCGCCACCAAGGCCGGGCTCACCAGGCAGGGGCCGGGCAAGTGGCTGCCGGTGGGACGACCCGAATACCTGCGCCAACAGTGCGAGATGAGCCTGCGACGCCTCGGGGTCGAGGCCATCGACCTCTACCAGCTCCACCGCATCGACCCCAAGGTGCCGGCCGAGGAGCAGTTCGGCCTGCTGTCCGATCTTCTCGACGAAGGCAAGGTCCGCAGCGTCGGGCTCAGCCAGGTCGGCGTGGACGAGATCCGGGCGGCCCGGGCCGTGGTACCGGTGGCCAGCGTGCAGAACCTGTACAACCTGACCGACCGCTCGTCCGAGGACGTACTCGACTACTGCGAGGCCGAGGGGTTGGGCTTCATCCCCTGGTTCCCCATCGCCGCCGGCTCCCTCGCCCACCCGGGCGGACCGGTGGACGCAGTGGCGTCGGAGACGGGGGCCACGCCCTCACAGGTGGCGCTGGCCTGGCTGCTGCGCCGGTCACCCGTCATGCTCCCCATCCCCGGCACCAAGTCGGTGGGTCATGTCGAGGAGAACTGCGGGGCCGCCACGGTGGTGCTGACCGACGACCAGGTGGCCTCGCTCACCGACGCCGAGACCTGAACCCGGACGGAGTCCGGCCCGAGGCTCAGACCGCCTGGAACACCATCGGGGCCGATCGCACACCGGCGATGACCGGCGAGGGCGTCCGGACCACCGGGCCGGCCACCTCGACCGATGCGAACCGGGCCAGCAACTCCTCCAGCAGGATCCGGCCCTCGAGCCGGGCCAGCACGGCACCGATGCAGAAGTGGGGGCCGAACCCGAAGGCCACGTGGGGATTCGGGTCGCGGGCGGCGTCGAAGGTCTCCGCCGTGGGCCCGAAGACGGTCTGGTCGCGGTTGGCCGAGGCGTAGAGCATCAGGACCGGCTCCCCCTCACCCAACGCCACACCGCCCAGCTCGACCGGACGGGTGGTGGTGCGCATGAACGCCACCACCGGGGTGGTCCAGCGCAGCATCTCCTCGATGGCCAGGGGCAGGGCCCGCGGCGCGTCGGCCAGGTACCGGTACCGCAGGGCTTCCCACTCCCCGGGCTCGCCGGCGAAGCCGAGCATCCCTCCCGACATCATGTTGCGGGTGGTCTCGTTGCCCGCCACCAGCAGCTGGACCAGAAACATGCCGAGCTCGGCGTCGGTCAGCCGGTCGCCCTCGACCTCGGCTGCGCCGAGCTCGGAGATGATGTCGTCACGGGGATTGGCCCGGCGGTCGGCTGCCGCGGCCAGCAGGTAGGTGACCATCTCGCCGCTGAGGGCGGCGCGCTCCTCCTCGGGCCAGTCGGTGGCACCGGGGATGACGGCCTCGGACCACCGGAAGAAGCGCGGCCACTCCTCCTCGGGTACACCCAGAAGGTCGCTGATGACCTGGAGCGGGAGCGGAACGGCCAGATCGGAGACGATGTCGACCGGGGTCCCCGGTTCGATGACGTCGACCAGGGCCCGGGTGCGGGCGCGGATCCCGTCCTCGAGGGCCCGCATGAACGTGGGGCGGAAGCCGGGCTGCACCAGATTGCGGTAGCGGGTGTGGTCCGGCGGGTCGGTGTGCATCATGGTGGGCGGGGTGGCGTACTCGGCCCCGATCTCCATCGTCAGGATGCCCCGGCCCGAACAGAAGGTCTCGGGATCCCTCGACACGGTGATCACGTCGGCATGACGGCTTACGGCCCAGAAGCCGAGGGCCTCGTTGCGGGCCACCGGGGCCTCGGCCCGTAACCGGGCGTAGAGCGGGAAGGGATCGGCGGCATAGAACTCCGGGTCGGCCAGCGGCGCCGTCAGCTCGGACTCGTCGACGCCGGAGGTGGTGGCCATGGTGGCGGCGGGGGCGGGCGGATCAGCCGGCGAGGACGCCGGAGGGTCGGACGTATCCCTCGGTCACGACCGGCGCCGGGCCGGCGGCCCGGATGACCGGTGCCGGGCCGGCGGACCGGACCACATCGTCGACGTCCACGGTTGTCATTGCCGTTCCCTCCCTGTCTGGCCCCATCTCGTCCGCCCGGGGCCGGTCCGGCCCCAACCTACTGGGCCGGCTGGGACGGATGGGCCAGGTGAGGCAGGATATCCGGGTGAGCAGAGCGACTGGGGCGGGGCGGGTGCGCGGCCGGACGGCGCCGCCCGGGTCGGCGCCGCCGTCGTGGCGGTGGCGATGGCGGGCACGATGGCGGCGTGCGGCTCGGCCAAGCGCCGATGCCCCGATCACGACCGGTGCCCCGACCACGACCACGGCCCCTCCGCCACCGGCCGCCGGCCCGGTGACGCTCGGAGCGGCAGCCCTCGGGGTCAACGTGGCCGCATGGGACAGCGTCTACACCGGCGCCAACGTCTCCCCCATCAACGCGCTCCTCCAGTCGTCGGGCATCGGCCTCCTGCGCTTCCCCGGAGGGACCTGGGCCGACGAGTACGACTGGAACACCAATTCGGACACGTCGAGGTGCTCGGGGTCGACGGCCACCCCGTCCTGCTCCGACACCGACCCGCTCGGCTTCGATGCCTTTGCCAGCCAGGCCCAGGCCGCTCGGGGCATCGACGTTCCTCACGGTGAACTACGGATCCGGCACGCCGGCCGAAGCCGGAAGCTGGGTGACCTACGCCAACGGCCTCCACCCGCAGGGCTCGACGCTGTGGGAGGTGGGAAACGAGAGCTACGCCTGCTACGAGGCCAATCAACACCTGGCCGGAAGCCCCACCTACGTGCGGGGCTACTCGCCCAACGGCCCGGTCTGCCCGCCCACGTCGGTGATGGCCGACTCGTTCGCCGTCAACGCCGTGCCGTATCTGAACGCCATGAAACAGGCCGACCCCACCGCCCAGATCGGCGTGCCGTGGGCCTTCAGCCAAGCCGAGACGGTGGGCGCAGGCATCCACGACCCGACGGCCTGGAACGACACCGTGCTGCCGGCGGTGAAGAGCGACATCTCCTTCGTCGACGCCCACTGGTACCCCTTCGACACGGTCAACGGGTTCAGCGACCAGCAGATCCTCGCCACCGTCAACGCCATACCGGCGGCGGCGGCCGACATCCGCTCGACACTGCAGCGATTGGACCCGACCGCGTACTTCGTGGTGGGCGAGACCAACATCTCGTCCGTCCAGTCACCACTCGCCTTCCAACCGGTCTCCGCCCTGTTCGCCGCGGCCACGAATCTCGAGTGGCTGGCCCAGGGGGCACAGACCGTGGACTGGTGGGACCTCAGCAACTTCGGCTCTCCGACGACCGGCGACTACGGACTGCTGTCCTCGGGGGCTCCCGAGACCACGCCGGCCGGCACCCCCCTGGCCCCCTACTACGGGGAGAAGCTGGCCTCGGCCCTCACCACCTCCGGCAGCCATCTCGAGGCCATCACCACCGGATCACCGAACGTGTTCGAGTTCGAGTCGACGCTGAAGAAGCAGCAACGGGTGCTGTTCGTCAACACCGATCCGAACGCTCCGACCACGATCGGTAACGGATGGTTCACGAAGGGTCAGAAGATCGAACTGTCGACGTACAGCGCGGCGACATCGGGCTCAGCAGAGCCGATCGTCCATGCCACCGTCACCGCCGGGCCGCATCTGTCGCTGCCGGCCATGTCCATCGTGGTGGAGTCGGGTCCCGCCCCGTCCTGAGGGCTCCGGCCGCCGTCACGGGGCGTGAGCCGAATGTTCGGGCGGTAACGGCGCCGTCTACAATCAGGAAGTGGGCAGCCAACTGGGGTTTTGGACAGGTGACACACAGCCGGCCCACAGCTGGGAGCGCACGCCCGAGGCCCGCGCGGCAACCGGTGCCGCCGGACCCCTCAGCGCATGAGTGAGTCGTCCGAGGAACCGCTGCCGGGGCTGGGCGGGCCGCTCCCCGGCGACAGCGATCCATCGCTGGCCACCCCGAGCGAACCGGACGGAGAACCGGACGGACAGGCGGACGGGGACGACCGGCCCGACCTCTTCTGGGCCGGTCCTCCGAGCGATCCGCTCCCCGGCTTCGGCCAACCCGACGAACTCGACGAACTCGCCGGACGAGGAGCCCGACGGCGTCCCGGCAGCCCAGCCCGAGGACGCCCGGTCGGAGGATGCCGGTCGTTGCTCCGCCCACCGTCCCCGAGGCGCCACTGCCCGTCGTGGCGCCGGGCACCGACCTCGAGGCGCAGCGCGACGACCGGCCCAGGTCCTTCCGTCGGCACCCCCCGGCCTGAGCGCCTACCTGGGCCGCCTCGAGTCGAACGTGGACGAACAGGGACGGGGTCGGATCCGTTGGGTCGTGGGGCGCCGTGGTCGTCGTGGTGGTAGCGGCCCTCCTCGTCGGGGCCGGTTACTTCATCGTGAAGTCGCGCAACTCGGCCAACGTCGCCTTCTCGCCCCCGCTGGAGTTCGGGATCTATCCCGGAGGGCCGGTGGGTACCATCAACTTCATCGACTCGCCCCGTGGCCGAAAACCCGGCCGAGCGGCTGGCGGCCCTCAAGAACCTTCGGGCCACCGACTCCGCCGGCGGGGCCCGGCCCTTCGTCGTCCGTCTCTACGAGTCGTTCACCGGACAGCCGTCGGTGGATTCATGGACCGGCACCGGCGACAACGCCACCACCGACAGCCAGATCACCACCTACTCCGAGAACGGCTTCCTCATCGACCTCGTGGTCCGCTACGAGCCGGTGAACCTACGTCCCCCTGTCCACCGTCCAGGCCTATCTCACGTTCGTCCGGAAGCTCGTGCAGCGCTACGGCCCCAACCCCGACGTGAGGTTCATCCAGATCGCCAACGAAGTCAACCAGACCCAGGCCCCGCAGTCATCCGACGGGGCCTATAGCGGGGCGGTGCAGGCGTTGGGCTACGGGGTCGAGGCCGCCGCCCAGGAGGCGGGCCGCGACAGCTATCCCATTCAGGTGGGCTTCAACTGGGCCTATGCCACCGGAACCGGGATCGGCCAGGCGATGTGGACGTTCATCAAGTCCCAGGGGCTCGCCTTCCGGAAGTCTGTGAGCTGGGTCGGTCTCGACGACTACCCCGGCACCTTCTCCGATCTCGGCACGTCGGCCAAGAAGACCGGTCCCACCCTCGTCAGCGGCGTGGCCGTCCTGCGCAGCCTCATGGTCCAGAGCGGACTTCCCTACTCGGTGCCCATCCACATCTCCGAGACCGGCTATCCCACCGGGCCGGGCCGGTCGCCGGCCTCACAGGTGGTCGCCCTCAACTCGCTGGTCGACTCGGTGAACGCCGTCCGCAAAGAGGACGGCATCACCGACTTCGAGTGGTTCGACCTGCGCGACAGCAACAGCAAGATCAAGAACAAGCAGGAGCAGTACGGCCTGACGAAGGACAACTACCGGGGCAAGCCGGCCTATCCGGCGTACAAGCAGCTCGTCGCCGGCCTGGGGCCGTAGCGGTCTCGGGTCAGAACAACTTGGGGATGACGGTGACCACGGTGGCGGCCCAGGCCGCGGCCATGACGGCGTCGATGATCAGGCCGGTCCTGACGGTGGCGATGGCCATCGACCACGGAACGTGGGCATCCCGCCGGGTCTGCCGGGCGTGGAGAATCGATACCGTCCCCGGCCACCAGGAGATAGGCACCTCCGGTCAACAGGCAGAGGACCACGTAGTACCGGATGGCCGGATTCTCCGACCGGGACCAGACGGCGGCGAGGGTCATGGCGGCGATGACGAAGTACGGGGTCAGGAACCGGAAGGGCAGCGCCTCGACGCTCAGATCGCCCTTGGGCGTCACCTTGATGGTCCGTGGCTTGGGAACGATGAGCTCTTTCACCGCGACGCAGAACCCGAAGAAGACGTACGGCCACCGGGCGAAGGAGAACAGCCAGGACTCCCAGCTGAGGACCTTGGATCGCTGCGGGCGCAGGACCCCCTTCGAGCGGAGGACCACCGTCGACCAGCACGAGCGGCACCGACACGAGGACCCACCGGCCGAAGAACGCCAGCCAGTTGACGTGCATCCACGGCACGCCGGTCACCACGGCGATGGGGGCCAGGAAGATGCCGGTGACGGTGGTGATGACCAGCATGGGATAGAAGAGGAGCACCATGGTGAAGCGGATCCGCAGCTTCCAGGGGAACCGCATGATGTTCTGGAAGAAGAGCCGGAGGCCGACCAGGGAGATGCTCTGGGACCACTGGAACTCCTGGATCAGCAGGGCACCGGAAGGTGGGCGGTCCCTCCCCGTGGGCTTCCGCGTCGATGGCGAACGCGCCCTCCCAACCGGCTGCCGTCAGGAGGAACGACGTGGTGAAGTCCTCGGCCAGTTCGGGACCGATGCCGCCGATCTCGCGGAGGGCGGCGGTGCGCACCGCGTAGTGCGAGCCGTGGCAGATGGGGGCGAAGCCGTCGTTGCAGCCGGCCTGGGTCGCCCCGTGGAGGAGCGCGTCCTTGTAGAGCCGACCTCTCGCCGCCCATGACTCCCTGGCGTTGGCGTCGCAGATGCTCGGGGCAGCCACGTAGCCGACCTGCTCGGAGACGAAGGGCCGGACCATCGACTGGAGGTAGTCGGCGGCCGGTACGTGGTCGGCATCCAGCTGCACCACGACGTCGTAGTCGCGGTAGCCCCAGTGGTCGTAGAAGAAGGCGAGGTTCCCCTCCTTGCACTTCGTCCGGCGGGGCCAGGTGGGTCGGTGGTACGCCTCCACTCCGATACCGCGACGAGACACGCACGTCGTTCTCGTCACACCACTCGTGGGTCGTCGGGCTCGGGGCCTCGTCCAACAGCCAGACCGTGTACGGGTACGGGATAGTCCTGGCTCTTCATGGCCAGCAAGGTGTTCTTGACCAGGTCCCATGGCTCGGACGGGGCCTTGGTCACGACCATGGCCACCCGGATCAGCGGAACGGGAAGCTTCGGATTGACTCGGCGGATGCGGGTCAGATACAGCGCCGGCATGGCCGGAAGGAGGACCGAGACGTAGAGCAGGAGGCTGGCGTCGATGGCCGTCCTCATGGGCGACACCTGGTGCTCGGGCTGCAACCACCAGACCCAGAACCAGACCACGAAGGCGACCCACTCGAGCATGAGGATGCCGATGAGGACCTGGTTCTTTGCGCCACCGATCCGCTCGAAGCGCGCCTGACGTTCGATCGACTGGCTCTCCACCTGGAGGAGGAACTCGTCGATGTGGGCCAGGTCCGTCTCGAATTCGGCCGACCGGAGATCGTCCTCGTGAAGGATCAGATCGTCGACCTGGGCCGACGACCGATCGAGGGCCGCTCGACGGCGCACCGTCCTGACTGGCGGATGAGCTCGTCGACCTGGGCCCGGACGTTGTCGAGCGGCGATGCACCGTCAGGCGTGTCGGTGAGGAGCATGTCGCCGGCCGCGGCCGCGCTGCCGTCGCCGTCCTTGGACGGACCGTCGGAGTGGCGATGCACCAGCTCGCTCACCTGGGCCCGGACCCTGGACAGGGCCGAAGACGACAGCCCGGTGGGTTGGCGGGCCGGCCTGTCGCCGTCGGCCCCGTCCCCATCGGACCCCGGCTCCGGTCCGTCGTCGAGGTCGAGCTCGGTCAGTGGTCCGGATGGCCGGATCTCGAGAGCCGACCTGCGCCCCTCGAGGATGGTCGACGAAGTCGTCGACCGGCGAGAGCGCGGCCCCGGACTCCATCGACACCGAGGATTCGGATGCCAGGTCGGTCATGACGCCGCGCTGCCGCGAGGTCCCGATGTGGGGGGTGGAGGGGACGATGCCATCGCCTAGGTGATCCCCTGCGGGTGCTTGCTCTGGAACGCCCAGGCGTCGCGGCACATGGCCTCGACGTCGCGTCGGGCCGTCCAACCCAGCTCGGCTTCGGCCAGTCGGGGCGAGGCCACGAGCTCGGCCACGTCCCCGGGCCGGCGATCGACGACCTGTGGGGAATCTCGACACCACTGACCTTCTCGAACAGCGAGACCAGCTCCAGCACCGACGTGCCGACACCGGTACCGATGTTGTAGCTGGCGTACCCCTGGCGCTCGCCGAGGCGCTCGAGGGCCACCCGGTGGGCGTCGGCCAGATCCATGACGTGGACGTAGTCCCGCACCCCCGATCCGTCCGGGGTCGGGTAGTCGCCGCCGAAGACCTCGAGCTGGGCAGACGCCCGACCGCCACCTGGGCGATGTAGGGCATGACGTTGTTCGGGACGCCCCTCGGGTCCTCGCCCAGGTCACCGCTCTCGTGGGCGCCGGTCGGATTGAAGTAGCGGAGGGCCAGTACGGACCACCCGGTATGGCGGACGCAGGCGTCGGCCAGCATCTCCTCGCACATGAGCTTGGAGCGGGCATAGGGATTGGTCGGGCCCGGAGGCGTCGACTCGTCGATCGGGACGACCTCGGCGTTGCCGTAGATGGAGCACGACGACGAGAACACCATGTTCGTGACGCCGTGCTCCTGCATGCCCCGCAGGAGGTTGACGGTGGCGAGGAGATTGGTGCCGTAGTACTCGACGGGCTGCTCCACCGACTCGCGAGGGGCCTTTCGGGCCGCGAAGTGGATGACCGAACCGATGTCGTGGGCGGAGAACACCTGTTCGAGCGCGGGCCGATCGCACACGTCCAGCTCGTAGTGGGCGAACTTGCGACCCGACAGCCGCGCCACCTCGTCCAGCACCCGGGGCGAGCTGTTGGAGAAGTCGTCCACCACCACGATCTCGTGATCGTGCGCCAGCAGGTCGAAGCAGGTGTGGCTGCCGATGAACCCGGCCCCTCCGGTGACGAGGACAGCTCCCTCTGCCACGGGTCTAACCCCCCGTCCGAGATGCGAGGGACCCGGTCACCGTGACACCACTCCGTCGTCCGGCGCCGACGTGGCAAAGGGCCGGGGGCCGGGCGAGGTGAGGGCGGCGCGGCGACCGATGCCCAGGTAGCGGAATCCGGCCCGCTGCACCGATTCCGGATCGAAGTTGTTCCGACCGTCCAGAAACAGGTCTCCCCGCGTCCCCTTCCGCAGCAGGGGGAGGTCGAGGGCCGAGGAACTGGCGCCACTCCGTGGCCACCACGATGACGTCGGCCCCGGCCGCGGCCTCGTACGCTCCGGGCAGGATCTGGATGTCGGGGGCGTCCGGCACCGAGGTGACCATGGGGTCGTAGGCCGTGACCGATCGCCCCCTTGGAGACGAGCCGGCAGGCGATGTCGAGGGCCGGCGAGTCCCGCAGGTCGTCGGTGTCCGGCTTGAAGGCCAGGCCCAAAAGACAGATCCGGGCGCCCCGGAGCGTCCGCAGGTCGCGGAGCAGCTCGTCGATGACGAGCTGTCGCTGGGCCTCGTTGACCGAGATGGCCGCCTCGAGCAGCTTGGGCTCATAGCCGTACTCGCCGGCCGTGCTGACCAGGGCCGACAGGTCCTTGCCGAAGCAGGAGCCGCCCCACCCGAGCCCGGCGTCGAGGAAGCGCTCGCTGATCCGGACATCCAGCCCCATGCCGGCGGTCACCTCGGTCACGTCGGCTCCCACGAAGTCGCTGATACGGGAGATCTCGTTGGCGAAGCTGATCTTGGTGGCGAGAAATGCGTTGGAGGCGTACTTGATCATCTCCGCCGTGGTCAGGCGGGTCTGGAGGAGCGGGACCACCTCCCAATTCCCGACCTCACCAGGGATCTTCTGTTCGAGAATGGGTCGGTAGACGTCTGCCGCTATCCGCAGCGCCCGTTCGTCGTCACTACCGAGCACCACCCGGTCGGGGTGGAGATAGTCCTGGACGGCATTGCCCTCCCGAAGGAACTCGGGGTTCGACACCATGCCGTAGAGACCACGTCCCTCGAGCCCGACAATGTCCTCGATGAGCGAGCCCATCCAGTAGCCAGTACCGATCGGTACCGTGCTCTTCGTCACGATCACGTGGTAGTGGTGGAGGTTCTCCGCAATCGAACGGGCAACGGATCGAATGGCTCCCATTTCCGGATGGCCGTCCGGCCCCGGCGGGGTGCCCACGCAGACGAAGACGATGTCGGATCTGGTCCATCGCCGCGGCGAAGTCGTCGGTGAACCGAAGGTTCCCACTGGCCAATCCGCTGGCCAGAAACCCGTCGAGACCCGGTTCGTGGAAGGGCGCGCACCCCTGATTTCAGCTCCGCCAATTTGTGCGGGTCGGACTCCACGCCGATCACGTCGTTGCCCACATGGGCCAGGCATCCCGCCACCACCGACCCGACGTAGCCGGTTCCGATCACCGCAATGCGTTCGCCCACGTATTGATCCTCTTCTCCTATGGGTTGGACTGTGGTGGGCTGTATTGCTCCGTGATATCTCTGTACGCGACAAGCATTTAACGGTCAATAGCCCACTGATTCGAACTTGCCACTATCAAATGGGTTGCCGACCCGACCCGTGTTTTCCCTGCTACAAGCGCACGAGGACGCGAGATTTCGCTACACAGCCCACTCGGCCGCGACACACCACGTGTCACTCTCGTGAGCTTGGCTCCGCTGCCTCGGCTAGCACTATGCATCATGGCGCGAGGGCATGCAAGCCAATCGCGACCGTGCCCTGTCAACGCGTGTTAACGACTTCATTTAGTGATTCAGTTGCCGCTTACAGTGACAACTTCCTAGGCTGCCGATAGTGCTGCCCCATACTCCATTTAGTGATTGAGTCGACGCTTACAGTGGTGAGCACTTCGGCGAATCGAGGCCTGCGTCCGACGCCGTCCAGTGATTGACCTACCGCATAGAGTGACAATTTCCGCCGTCGTGAACCGCCCGGCGGTGACGGCATTCGCTCTTGGTGACCTGGGCAGTTCAAGGAGTCGTCGGCCTCTGTCGATACCTACTGCATGTCCGTATCGGGTAATCCGAGACGACGTAACGGGGCACGCTTGACTCCACTCTCCACGCTGACCGTCATCGTCTGTGTCGCTCTTGCGGCGATGGTGTGGACGGAGACGCCGGTGTCTGCAGATCGCCGCCCGCCATCTAGCGTGGGGTCGGTGAGGCCCTTCAACTTCCGGACTAGGCGCCGCCGCCGACCACCACGACCTCCACCGCCGCACCACCGCCGCGGCCGACGCCGCCGCCCAGGCGGCCCTGGCCGGTCGGGGTGGTCCGAGGCCGGGCCCGTCCCGCGGCATCCCGCCGACCACCACGACGACGTCGAGCACCACCACGACGACAAGCGGATCCGGCTCCGTCCACGGGCATCGTCCCGTGGCGGGGAGCGGGGCTGGTGGACCTCCCGGCCGACTGCAGTGACATCCAGACGCTCGGCCTGTCGTGGTACTACAACTGGGAGACCACCTCGCCGTGCGCCAACTCCGGGCGTGCCGTTCGTCCCCATGCAGTGGGGAGACTGGTGCTCCGGCCAGTCCACCTGCACGGCGCTGCCGGCCAGCCTGGCCGCCAACGGCAACAAGTACCTGCTGGCCTTCAACGAGCCCGACAACTCGAGCCAGTCGAACATGACGGTGGCCCGGGCCCTGCAGCTCTGGCCGTACCTCGAGGCCACCGGACTGGAGCTCTCCAGCCCCGCCGTGACCTCCTCGTCCACCGGAACGGCCTGGTTGGCCTCGTTCATGGCCCAGGCCAAGGCCCAGGGGCTCCGCGTGGACTTCATCGCCGCCCACTGGTACGGGGACTGCTCCAATCCGCAGAACCTGATCAGCTACCTGACCAGCCTGGAGACCTACGGGCTGCCCATCTGGCTGACCGAGTTCTCCTGCCTCAACGACTCGCTGGCCGAGAACACCCAGTTCTTCACGGCGGTGGCCCCCACTGCTGGCCGCGCTCCCCTCCCTGCAGCGCTTCGCCTGGTTCACCAACCGGCCGTATCCCAACGGCTACCAGTACACCAGCCTGCTCGACGCCAACGGGAACCTCACCACCACCGGTCAGGCCTTCGTCGACGTTCCGGCCGCCATGAACGCCAGCCGCCAGCTCGTCCCCTGGCCCTGATCCTGCATCGGCACCGCCCTCAGGGGCGGACGGCGGTCCCGACGATGTGGGGATGGTCGGCTTCGAGGTGATGCGGGTCTCGAAAGTCGAAGTGTCGGCACTGCTCGATGCGAAAGCCGGCCTCCACCATGGCCGATTCCGTCTGACGGTCGGTGTGGCATCCCCCGAACAGATGGGGCCAGATCCAGGCCGTTCGCTCCTGGAGGCGGGCCTGTCGGGGGTCGTCGGAGCGCACGTGCTCGTAGAAGCGCAGCTCCCCACCGGGGCGGAGGACACGGTGGGCCTCGGCCAGGGCGCGGACCTGGTCGGGGACGGAACAGAGGACCAACGAGGTGACCACGGCGTCGAACGACCCGTCCTCTGCGGGCAGGTGGTCGGCACTGCCGTCGATCACCCGCACCGGAACCGGCGCGGCGGCGGCGGCCTTCTGGGCCAGCCCACGGAGGTACGGCTCCGGCTCCGACCGCCACCACCTCGGTGACGGTGGACGGATAGTGGCCGAAACAGAGTCCGCTGCCTGCACCGACCTCGATCACACGGCCGCGACAGGCCGGCCAACATCTCGTCGCGGTGGGCTCCGGCGCCGACCTGCTCCAACCCCGGAGCCATCCGACTGTACAGACGGGAGAAGATGGGGTGGCTGGCCATGGCAACAACGAACTCTACGTGTCCCGGCCGATCTCGTTCCCGATGATGTGGATCTCCCACAGGGTGACGATGACCTCACGGCCAGTGACAACAGCCTGATCGGGAGCCGATCGGAAACTGGCACCGTGACGCAGACGACCGGCAACACAAAATGTGTTGTCCTGAAATGAAATTGGCGCCGCGATCATTCGCGGCCGGACCACCTGTCGCTTTGGACGGGTCCGACGTGAACGTCTAGGGTCTGCCACCCGTTGGAACGGTGGGCACCGACGGGGCAGCTCCGAAGACAACACACCGGGGGTCGTGAAGCAGTCGACCGGACCGACCTGAATCACCATTGCTGTTGGTGAGTTCCTCAGCACAGCAACACCGACACCAGTCAGCACCGCTGTTCCCATTCAGTGAGGCGAGTGCTCCCCGGTCCGTCCCCGTCATTGGAGACAACATGGTCAAATTCCCGTTCCATCCGTCCACCGATGCTCCCATGTCGAGCGCACGACGTTCCTCGGACGCGCCGTCACGTCTGGCCACGGCTGGCGTCTCGCTCTGGCCCCGGCACGTGGACACGGCCGCGGGCCCGTGGCCGCATCGGCGTGGATCGCCGCGCTGGTGGCCGTCGCTGGCCCTCGTCGTCGCATCCGTCCAACTGGTGAGGACCCCGGCGTCGCACGCCGATCGGGCCGGCAACGCCGTCACGGCCAGCGCCCAGTCGGTGTCCGGCTCCGATCGTGGCGGCCGCGGCGGCCGGGCCGTCCGGCGGCGAGTGGGAGACGACGGGGACCGGGAGCGTCACGCCGCTCGACGGGGCCACCTCGTACGGCTCGACCTCCCAGGCTCTGGCCAAGCCGATCGTCGGGATGGCGGCCACCCCGGACGGGAGTGGCTACTGGCTGGTGGGGGCGGACGGCGGCGTCTTCTCCTTCGGTGACGCCGTCTTCCACGGAGGCACGGGGGGTACGCGCCTGAACGCGCCCATCGTCGGGATGGCGGCCACCCCGGACGGTGGCGGCTACTGGCTGGTCGGTTCCGACGGCGGGATCTTCTCCTTCGGCGACGCCGTCTTCCACGGCGGCGAGGGCGGGACCCACCTCAACGCGCCCGATCGTCGGGATGGCGGCCACCCCGGACGGGAAGGGCTACTGGCTGGTCGGTTCGGACGGTGGGACCTTCTCCTTCGGTGACGCCGTCTTCCACGGAGGCATGGGGGGAACACGCCTGAATGCGCCCGTGGTGGGGATGGCGGTCACGCCCGGCGGCACCGGCTACTGGCTGGTGGGCTCGGACGGTGGGGTCTTCTCGTTCGGCAGCGCCACCTTCTACGGCTCCGGCGTCGGACAGGGGGTGACCGGGGCCATCGTCGACATCATCCCGAGCCCGGACGGCGCCGGCTACAACATCACCAGCCAGACCGGCACGAACTACGCGTTCGGCGACGCGCCCGGCGTACTCGCCACGCAACGGGCGCGCCCATGCGCGGCGGAGGACTGGTCGACCTGCCCGGGGACTGCAGCGACATGCAGACGCTCGGCTACTCGTGGTACTACGACTGGGAGATGAACACCAGCTGCCCGAACGTCGGCGTGCCCTTCGTGCCCATGCAGTTCGGGGGACTGGTGCGCCGGGGCGTCCACCTGTTCGTCGCCGCCGGCCAGCCTTTCGGCCTCGGGCAGCCCGTATCTCCTGACGTTCAACGAGCCCGACAACCCGAGCCAGTCGAACATGACGGTGGCCCGGGCCCTGCAGCTCTGGCCGTACCTGGAGGCCACCGGCCTTCAGCTCGGCAGTCCGGCGGTGACCGACAGCTCGCCGAGGCTCGGCCTGGCTGGCCGCCTTCATGGCCGGGGCCGCACAGGACGGCTACCGGGTCGACTTCATCGCCGTCCACTGGTACGGCAACTGCTCCGATCCCCAGAGCCTGGTCAGCTACCTGGCCGGCATGGCCATCCTACGGACTGCCGCTGTGGCTCACGGAGTTCTCGTGCCTGAACGGATTCGGCCGCCGTCAACGCCAGCTTCATCCAACAGGTCGGGCCCAGCTGGAGGCCCTCCCCTACCTCCAACGCATCGGATGGTTCTCCAACCGCCCGTACCCGGGCGGCTACCAGAACACCGGACTGCTCGATGCGTCCGGGACACTCTCGACAGTCGGACAGGCGTACACCGCGCTGCCGGCGGGGTGAGCGGGACCCGGCCCCGACCCGATCGGCCGCTGCGTCCCGGGAGGCACACCGATGGAACGTCCCGCTATCACTCCCATGCCGCCCCTGGCGTCGACGGTCGGTCTGCCCTGGGACGCCCCGACCGAGGATCCCGCCGCTGACCTTCGTGACGCCAGGGCATCGCTCGGCGACACGTTCGTCGTCGACAGCGGAGACGACCGTTACCTGTTCGTCTTCTCAGCACCCGGTGTGGCAGCGTTCTATGCGCTGCCCGAGTCCATGGCCAGCAAAGGAGTCGCCGACTGGCGAATGCTCAGACGAAAGCTCCCCGACGAACTGTTCGCCGGCCGTCGGATGCTTCCGGATCGGCTCTTCGGGCGGGACGACGTGGCCGACTACGTCAGGAACGTCTCCCGTGCGCTCGAGGCGACGGTGGACGAACTCGGTCCCGAAGGGCAGGTGGATGTCTTCGCCCTGTCGCGCCGACTGGGCCACCGGATCGGTCTGGCGTCGTGGGGTGGCCCGGGTGCAGCCCGGGGCGACACGTTCGAGCGTCTGGTAGAAGCGTTCGACACGCTCGACGGTGCCGACTCCTTTGTCCATCCTGATGCCATGGCCGCAGTGGCATCGTCAGGGAAATCCGCCGAGTACCGGGCGCTGGACGACATCACCGAGGTGTTCGGCGTGGCCCTGGACGAGCTGCCCGGCACCGAGACGGAGCATCCGCTCTTCGCCCGGGTGGCGGCGAACTGGAGCGACGAGCCCGAGGAGGTGCGCCGGACCGGCCTGGCTCTCGACGTGGTACTGATCCACATCGCCTCCATGTCGAACCTCTTTGCCGCCATCGGCTGGGCCCTCATCGATCTTCTGGCCCATCCTCGGGAGGCGGCAGGGGTTCGGGACGGAGACCGGAGGCTGGCCGAGTCCTGTGCGCTCGAGTCAACCCGCCTGGCGCAGCGGTCGATCATGGCTCGCTACGTGCTGAAGCCGATCCGGATGGAGGTAGGGGACGGCACGTACGAGGTCTCGCCCGGCGTGACGGTGGCAACGTTCCTGCCCCTCACGAACTCGAGTGCGGCACCCGGGCTCGACGTGTGGGACCCCGGCCACTGGAACGGACGACGCCTGGCCGACACCTCGGAGTTGAGAGCGGTCGAACTGGTCACCACGTTCGGTCATGGCCGCCACACCTGTCCGGCACAGCCGTTCTCGCTGTCGGCCATGACGTCCACCGTCTCCTTCCTGCTGGCCGAGTTCGACATGGTTCCGATGTGGTCTGGTGAGGCCGGCCCCGTGCGGAACCAGATCGGGGGCGTGGCCCGCGCCGCCGACCCCTGTCCGCTCCGCTACCGCCGCAGAGCCCGATCGTAGGCTTGACGTCGCACCATCCGACCCCGGGTCCTCGAGATCCCCCCGTATGAGAGGCTTGACGCGCAGCCTCAGCGCACCTGCCGGTCTGCCGAAGGTGCGGAAGGGAGCGTCATGCCTGAGCCAGATCCCGGTGCCCCTCAGAGGAACGGCTCCCGACTGAGCGGTGGAGCCATTGCATCGCTCGTCGGAGTCGGACTCCTCTTGGTCTTCATCCTCCAGAACACCGAGAAGATCAGACTCCACTTCCTGGTCTGGCACTTCTCGTGGCCGCTGTGGCTCTACACCATCATCACGGCGGTGTTCGGAGCACTGATCTGGTTCGGACTCGGTGTCATGCGTCGTCACCGGCGTCGGAAGGAGCGCCGAGCGGACCGGCGGGGGTAGTGGACGCCGGAGGCTGAGGTTCCCGTCGGCTCCGGGCGCCGGGCCACCGGCTGCATCCCCTGATGGCCGGTGCTATTTTTCCTCTACTCGCGAGAAAGGCGGACCACGACCATGACCACACCCGGCAGTTATACGACGGAGACCTCTGACATGATCGCCGTCCATCAAGCACTGATGGGAGCGCTGGATGCGGCACCGACCCTGGTCGGTGCCGCCGGTGACAGGCCGGACCGAGCGGACCCGGTCGGGTCCTACTTCGAGAACGTCCTCGAGTTCCTCCACGTGCACCATGCCGGCGAGGACGAGCTGATCTATCCGGTCCTCGAAGAGCGATGTGTCGACGACAAGGAGACGCTGGAACGGATCGCCGCCCAGCACAGCCTGCTGGACGAACCCATGCAAGAGGCTCGGTCCGCCATTGCGGCGTGGCGGTCCAGCCCATCGGTCGACGGGGCCCAGACGGTCATCACCCTCATCGCCACCATCGACGAGACCCTCCGGCCCCACCTCGGGGAAGAGGAGAACGAGGTGCTACCCATCGCCAGCGCCTGGATCAGCCCGGACGAGTGGGCCCAACTCCCGGGGCACGCGCTGCAGTCCTTCAGCGGGGACAAGCCGTGGCTGGCGCTCGGGCTGGTCAGGGAGCGCCTCACCCCGGAGCAAAACGACCGGATGCTCTCCGGCATGCCACCTGAGCTCCAGACGCTGTGGACCGATCAGTGGGAGCCGGCGTTCAACGGATTCATCGCCGAGGTCCGTCAGTAGGTCGCACGAGCTCGTGCCCCGAGGCCGTCGACAGCGGTGGCGCAGGGCGTGACAAGGGTTGCCCTCGGACGGCTGCTGCCGGTAACACGCTCGCAGCACACTGGGTGAACGCCCGCCGGTGCCGGCACGCGGGTCGTTTAGGTTGATCGTGTGGCCGATGTCGCCATCATCGCTCTCGCTGTGGGGCTGTCGAACTTCGCCGCAGCCATCGGTATCGGTCTCTCCGGGGTCGATGGTCCCCTGCGTCTCCGCATCGCCGTCATCTTCGGCTTCTTCGAGGCCGCGACACCCTTGGTCGGCCTTCTGATCGGGAGCCGTCTGGCCCACTCCGTCGGCTCGGCCGCGTCATACCTGGGAGGCGGACTCCTCATCGTCGCCGGCATCTACACCGTCGTCCAGGCTCGGCGAGACACGTCCGACGAACCGCCTGGCTCGCCTGGGACCGGCAACCTCATCGTGACCGGCGCCGCTCTCAGCATCGACAATCTCATCGTCGGCTTTGCCCTCGGAACCCATGACGTATCCGTGGCGCTGGCGGCCATCGTCCTCGCCGTGGTCAGCGTCGGATTGTCCATCGCCGGCCTCGAACTCGGAAGCCGACTGGGCGCCTCGGTCGAGAAGTGGAGTGCGGAGCTCGGGGGAGCTGTGCTCCTACTCATCGGTATCGCCATTGCATCGGGGATCCTCTGAACCGGGCCTGACCGGTGCCACCGTGGTCCCACCGGCCAGCCCCCCCACCGGGCGCTATGTTGTGCAGATGCTCAGCAATTCTCCCTATCGGATCGTCCAGTGGACGACCGGGAACGTCGGCAAGAGCTCGGTGCAGGCCATCGCGGCCAACCCCACGCTCGAGCTCGTCGGGTGCTACGCCTGGTCGCCGGAGAAGGTCGGCCAGGATGTGGGCGAGCTGTGCGGTATCGACCCGTTGGGTATCACCGCCACCGACGACATCGACGCGCTCTTGGACCTGAAGCCCGACTGCGTGGTCTACAACCCGATGTGGCTCGACGTGGGCGAGCTGGTGCGGATCCTTTCGGCCGGCGTGAACGTAGTGGCGACGGCAGCGTTCATCACCGGTCACAACCTGGGCGGCGGTCGCGACAGGATCGCCGAGGCGTGCCGGAGAGGCGGCTCGACGATGTTCGGCACCGGCATCAGCCCGGGCTTCGCCGAATTGTTGGCCATCGTGTCCGCCACCATCTGTGACCGCGTCGACAAGATCACGGTAAACGAAGCGGCGGACACGACGTTCTACGACTCCCCGGCGACCGAGATTCCGGTGGGCTTCGGCCAACCGATCGACCACCCCGAACTTCAGGCCATGACGGCGGAGGGCACGGCCGTCTTCGGCGAGGCCGTGCGGATGGTCGCCGATGCCCTCGGAGTCGGACTCGACGACGTCCGCTGCCATGCCGAGTACGCCCAGACCACGGCCGATCTGGACCTGGGGTCGTGGACGATCAGGGCCGGCTGTGTCGCCGGAGTGGCGGCGAGTTGGAAGGGATCGGTCGGTGGCGAGGTCGTCGTCGAGCTCAACGTCCGATGGCGGAAGGGACAGACGCTCGACCCGGACTGGAAGATCGACCAGGACGGTTGGGTGATTCAGGTCGACGGGCGGCCCACGGTGACGGCCAAGGTCGGCTTCCTTCCCCCTCCTGACTTTCGAGCGGAAACGATGGCCGACTTCATGGTCCTCGGACACATCATGACGGCCGCTCCCCCGATCAACGCCATTCCGGCCGTCGTCGCCGCCGCCCCGGGCATCGCCACCTACAATGATCTGTCGATGATCCTGCCGCGTGGGGTTGTGTCGGTCGGATAGGCCTCAGGCGGGGCCGGTGCTGACGGGCCGATCCGGACACGACAACGTGGCCCGAAGGCCACCCGGGGGCCCCGTTCCTCCTGCGCACCCGACAGCACCCCCTCCGCGTCATTCCTGCGCAATCCCATCTGCAAGGTAGCCATTGGTCACAGGACTAGTGTTCGCCCGAGACGGAGGCGAAGGTGATGGCGAAGACCACCCGGCACACCCGAGACGAGCTCAGAGAGCTGATCCTCGAGACCGGCCGGACCATGCTGAAGGAAGAGGGCCTGAGCTCAGGGGCCGCGGCGCTGACCTTCAAACGGGTGTTCGCCCGCATCGAGCAGGACACCGGGGTCCGTGTGACGAACGCCTCGGTCATCCGGAGGGTCTGGGACAGCCAGTCCGACTTCCAAACCGATGTCCTGGTGAGGGTGGCCCAAGGTCAGAACGCCGCAGAGATCGACGCAGCAGAGGAGGTCATCGGACCGATCGTGTCGTCGATCACACTGACGACGCTCGAATCCCGTGACCAGGCCCTCCGAGACCTTTGCCGTCTTGCCGGGGAGCTGAACGCACGGGCGGTACGGGAGTCGGTCAACTGGCCGCTGCTGATAGGGGTATGGGCACAGACCGCCACGGGTGACCATTCCGAGGGCCGCAAGAGGATCGAGGCCTCCCTGCTCTCGGCTTTCGATGGCTTCACCGCACGGATCGAGGCCATCTACGGCGGCATGGCGGCACTGCTCGGGCTCCGCCTCCGCGAGCAGTTCACGCTCCGTGATTTCGTCATCGCTGAGGACTCTTTGAGCGAAGGCTACGGAATACGAGACCGGCTGGACGACTCGTCGATGAGAATGGTCGTCCGCCCCACGGGCCCGAACCGCGAACCGCAGGAGTGGACCATCTTCGCCGTGGCCCTGGAGGGCCTCGTTCGCCAGTTCTTCGAGTTCGATCCCGACTGGGTTCCTCGCTGAACGAGCCCCAGACGTCCGACAGCGGAGCGATCCAACCGATCCACCACGCCTGGACCTCAAAACGCATCGCTGAGATCCAGGGCATGGTGATCGATCAGGGATCCGCCGCCCGACACACTATGGACCACTTCTGCGGTCGATGCAACTCACAGTTGCTATGGCGTCGGGTGTCCCACATCTGCCGCGGGACGTCCGGCCCATCGGCCACTCGTCCTGACCTTCGAACTGAGACCGACCCACCGTCGACGAGGAACACCTCCTGTGCCAATTTCGGGCTCGAACGGGGGTTCGATCACCCCCGGCCGGTCACAGCACCTCGGCGATCATCGTCTCCGATGCCGCCTCTTCCGATCCGTCGCCCTCCTCCGCCTGCTCGCCCGGAGCGCCGTTCCTCTTGAGGATGACGACGCCGAGCACGAGTCCGACGACCACACTGGCCAGGGCGATGGTGAATGCCAATCGGTAGCCACCGTCCAGGGCGGCGAGAGCCGAGCGGCCGTCGGCAAGCAGGGTGGCGGTCCGGTTGGTGGACACGGCTCCGAGGACCGCCACCGAGAGGGCGGCCGACACCTGTTGGGAGACGTTCACGATTCCCGAGCCGATTCCGGCGTCCTTGGCCGGCACATGCGCCAGGGCCATGGTCAACAAGGGGGTGAAGGCCATCGCCGCGCCCAGGCCGACCAGCAGCACGGCCGCGAAGAGGTGGGGGAAGTAGGCCGTGTGCACTCCCGAGGTGATGAACAGGGTCAGCCCGACACCCAGGATGGCGAGACCGATCAGGGCCGTCAGCTTCGGTTGCAGTCGTTCCATGATGCGCGTGGTCAGACCGGAGGACATGAGCGCCACAGAAAGGGTCTGCGGCAGGAAGGCCAACCCCGTCACGATCGGGTCGTATCCGAGGACGTGCTGGAAGTACAGGACGCCGATGAAGAAGGTGCTGTACATGCCGACGACCATCAACCCCCTCACCAGGCTCGACGCCAGCAGGCCAGGAGCCCGCATCACCGGCATCGGCATCATCGGCGTGGCCAGCCGGCTCTCCAGCACGAGGAAGGCGGCGAGGACCACGATGGCGGCGGCGCCGAAGCCCAGGGTGTGAGCCGAAGTCCAGCCGTATTGCGTCGAGCTCACGATGGCGTAGACGGCCAGCATCAACCCGGCCGTGCTCAGCACGGCACCGGCGATGTCCAACCCGGCGCGGAACCCGATGCCGACGTTCTCCTCGATCAGCACCGTCCCTGCGATGAACGTGGCGATGCCGATGGGGATGTTGATGAAGAAGATCCAGTGCCAGCTGAGGGCCTGGGTCACGTATCCGCCGACCAGAAGTCCAAGTGAGCCGCCACCGACAGCGACGATGATGTACGAGCTCATCGCCTTGGCCCGCTCACTGGGAACCGGAAAGTCGGCCACGATGATGGCCAGGATGACCGAGGACGACAGGGCTGCACCCAGCCCCTGGACGAACCGGGCCGAGATGAGCAGGATCTGACTGTCGGCAGCACCACAGGCGATCGAAGCCGAGGTGAACAGGGCCACGCCGACCAGGAACACCTTCTTGCGGCCGATGAGGTCGCCCAGCCGACCGGCGAGCAGGAGCGTGCCGGCAAACGTGATCAGATAGGCATCGATCACCCAGGCCAGCGAGGCCTGCGAAAAGTGCAGGTCGCGCTGGATGGTCGGCAGCGCCACGTTCACGATCGTCTGGTCGAGGATGTTCATCAACATCGCAAAGCAGACGACGATCAGTGCGATCCAGCGGCGGCGGGCATGCACGAAGGATGCGAGGGAAGAGGGGATGGCGGACTCCTTGGTCATGGCAGGATTCAGGTTCCCTAGACATTGATAGTCACTTAACTAGTGAGTGTCAAACTAACATGATGGTCATCACATCGGCTATAATGCGGGCCATGCCCACCACGACGACACCCGGGGTGACGGTGCTGCTGACCCAGCTCTCCCGCGTCGTCTACCGCCGCACCTCCGAGGACCTCCTCGGGATGCGGATGAAAGAGTTCGTCATGCTCGCCCACCTTCGCGAGCACAGTCCGATCCCGCAGCAGGATCTGGGTGAGATGCTGTGCATCGATGCCAACAACCTCGTGCTGCTGCTGAACGAGCTCGAATCGAGGGAGTTTGCCTACAGGCGTCGTGACCCGGCGGACCGGCGCCGGCACCTCGTCGAGATCACCGAAGAGGGATTGGCCGCGTTCGAGAAGGCCGAACGCGGCATAGAAAGCGTAGAGGACGACGTGCTCGACTCGCTCACCAGCCGGGAGCGAGTCGAGCTCCAGGGGCTGCTCGTCAAGGCTCTCGAGGGGACGCCCAGGCCGGAGTAGTCAGTCGGACGGCCGCGTCGGGCTGCATGTTTCGCTGACCCTCCGGCCCGGAGAACCGGTCGCCCTCCAGTGGCCGTGGGTCAGGCCAGGCGAACAGGCAGCTCCGCCAGGAAGAGCATGATGGGATTGAAGATGCCGAGCGGGGTGTAGGACGGAGTTCCCGCCAATTCGATGTGATGCGCCCGCTCCAACAGCACCTCCAGCAGGGTGGTGAGCTCCCGGCGGGCCAGACTGGCGCCCAGGCAGAAGTGCACCCCGCCGCCTCCGAAGGCCAGGTGCGGATTCGGGCTGCGACCGATATCGAAACGAAAGGGATCGTCGAAGACCTCCTCATCCCGATTAGCCGATGGGTACCACATGGCAACCCGTTCACCCTCGGCGATGGGCACGCCGCGGATCTCGGTGTCCTGGGTGGCTCGTCGGGCGAAGCACGCCACCGGCGACGACCACCGCAGGATCTCCTCTACCGCCAGGGGAATGGCCCCGGGCACCCGCCGCAGTTGCTCGAGCTGGTCGGGATGCTCGAGAAGCGCCACGAGCCCGTGCGATACCGCGTTTCGGGTGGTCTCGCTGCCCGCCACGATGAGCAGCAGGAAGAACAGATCCAACTCGATCTCGCTGAGGGTGGCGCGGCCACCTTCGTCGGTGTCGACCTCCACCGTCGACAGAATCGTCCAGACGTCGTCCTGGGGGTTGGCCCGTTTCCTCCGGCCCAGCTCTTGGGCGTACCCGAACAACTCGACCTGGAGACTCAGATGGTTCTCCGGTGACAGACGGCGACCGGGGGCGTCGGCCTGGAGGAACTCGTTCGTCAGAGAGAAGAGCCATTCCCGGTCTGCGGCGGGGATGCCGACCATGTCGGCGATCATATTCATGGGCAGGGGGTACGCGATCTCCGATACGAAGTCGCACTCCCCCCGCTGCAGGGCTCCGTCGACGATCGACTCGGCCCATCGTCGAATCTGGCGCTCTAGCTGGTTGATCATCCGAGGTGTGAACCCGGCGCTGATGAGCCGACGTTGACGGACGTGGTCCCGACCGTCCATGCTGACAAGCATCGTCCCGGCGATGGCGGGCTGGTGGCTCAGCTGCGGTCCGTCGAAGGCATTGAACAACTCGGGATTTCGGCTCACCGCCTGGATGTCCTCGTGCCTGGACAGCACCCAGAAGCCCTCGTCGTGGTCGCCCGGGAAACCCTCGGGGAAAGCCTGCCACTTCACCGGTTCATGGCGCCGGAGGGCGGCGAACACTCGGTGCGGGAACCCGTCGGCGAACAGCGCTGAGTCGGTGAGGTCAGCGCCGAGGTCGCTGCGGTCGAACGCGGTATCGATCACGAGAACATCCTCCCGGTCAGGAGCCGCCGGCAGTGCCGCCCGGCAGTCGATCCTTTCAGAGAACGGAAGGCCGATGCCAGCGATCCGGTGGGAGCCGGAGTGACGAACCTCGGATTTCTGCTTGCTCGATGCCAGTTCAAGCTACCGGTTCCGTACGGGGAACGGCGTTGAGGGCGGGAACAAAGAGGGCTGAACTCGGACACTCCGTGCACTTCAGCGTCCGGGCGAGTGACCCGAGTAGGGGGAGAACCCTAGGGGGAGGACCCCCGCCCGGCCGCCGAAGTCATCGCCCGCTCTGGCTGGCTGCCTCGGCAGACGCCCAAGACCTGTTACGACGTCTGCCCGGTCACGGACAGGACCACGTACCGCTGATGGTGTCCTCGTTTGCATGAAGACCACTTGCCGCTCGTGGACTTCTTGCAGGAGCAACCTTTCGCTCCGGTCTTGGAGTGGGTGGACGTCCACGTCCCGGTGTTGCCCTTCCCACCGGAGTTGGACTTGCCCTTGGCGCATTTCCCGCCCGACTTCGACTGGCTACTCGTCCACGTCCCGTCGGAGCCGGACTTGCCGCCGTTGGACTTCTTGCAGGAACACCACTTCCCGCCGGCCTTGGACTGGGTGGAAGTCCACGTTGCCGTGGCGCTGTTGGACTTCCCGCCGTTCGTGAACTTGCCACTGGTGCACTTGCCGCCGCCCTTGGTGCCGGTCCACGTCCAGCCCCCGTTGGACTTGCCGCCGTTCGACTTGGTGCAGGTCCACTTTCCACCACTGTTGGACTTGTCAGAGGTCCAGGTCGCTCCGTTGGACATTCCTCCGGTGTCGGACTTGGTGCACTTGTCGGTCCACGACCCGCCCCCGTTGGACGATCCCCCGGTGCCCGACTTGGTGCACTTTCCACCGGTGTTGGACTTGTCGGAGGTCCAAGTCGCTCCGTTGGACGTTCCTCCGGTGTCGGACTTGGTGCACTTGTCGGTCCACGACCCGCCCCCGTTGGACGATCCCCCGGTGCCCGACTTGGTGCACTTTCCACCGGTGTTGGACTTGTCGGAGGTCCAAGTCGCTCCGTTGCCTGACCTGTGGCAGCTCTGACCACCACCGTCACACCTACCACCG
The DNA here is from genome assembly GCA_963700235.1 of uncultured Acidimicrobiaceae bacterium. Lineage (GTDB taxonomy): Bacteria > Actinomycetota > Acidimicrobiia > Acidimicrobiales > RAAP-2 > Bog-756. Next base: position 562,687 of record CAVOWT010000003.1, on the reverse strand, counting down.
GTGGTGGTCACGACCTTGGACCACTTCCCACCCATGTTGGACCATCCGGTTTCGGACTTGGTGCAGGACGACCACGTTCCACCATTGCCCGGCTTGTTGCACGACCACTGGCCACCGGAGTTCTTCACCTCGGGACCGGCAGCGCAGGGCGTCGGGTTGCACTTCGAACCAGGGTTACTCCCGCTCGTCCACTTGCCACCCGCTGTCTTGACCTCCGGTCCCGGAGTGCAAGGCTTCGGGTTGCACTGCTGTCCGCCACCGGTGTTCTGCCCGTTACCCGTGTCGGTCTTGAGGTTGGGGCCTGGGCCACCGGTGTTGCCACCGGTGTTGCCGCCGGTGTTGGACTCGTTGCAGGTCTGGCCGCCACCGGGGTTGCACTGCTGTCCGCCACCGGTGTTCTGCCCGTTACCCGTGTCGGTCTTGAGGTTGGGGCCTGGGCCGCCGGTGTTGCCACCGGTGTTGGACTCGTTGCAGGTCTGGCCGCCACCGGGGTTGCACTGCTGTCCGCCACCGGTGTTCTGCCCGTTACCCGTGTCGGTCTTGAGGTTGGGGCCTGGGCCGCCGGTGTTGCCACCGGTGTTGCCGCCGGTGTTGGACTCGTTGCAGGTCTGGCCGCCACCGGGGTTGCACTGCTGTCCGCCACCGGTGTTCTGCCCGTTACCCGTGTCGGTCTTGAGGTTGGGGCCTGGGCCGCCGGTGTTGCCACCGGTGTTGCCGCCGGTGTTGGACTCGTTGCAGGTCTGGCCGCCACCGGGGTTGCACTGCTGTCCGCCACCGGTGTTCTGCCCGTTACCCGTGTCGGTCTTGAGGTTGGGGCCTGGGCCGCCGGTGTTGCCACCGGTGTTGCCGCCGGTGTTGGACTCGTTGCAGGTCTGGCCGCCGCCGGGGTTGCACTGCTGTCCGCCACCGGTGTTCTGCCCGTTACCCGTGTCGGTCTTGAGGTTGGGGCCTGGGCCGCCGGTGTTGCCACCGGTGTTGCCGCCGGTGTTGGACTCGTTGCAGGTCTGGCCGCCACCGGGGTTGCACTGCTGTCCGCCACCGGTGTTCTGCCCGTTACCCGTGTCGGTCTTGAGGTTGGGGCCTGGGCCGCCGGTGTTGCCACCGGTGTTGCCGCCGGTGTTGGACTCGTTGCAGGTCTGGCCGCCACCGGGGTTGCACTGCTGTCCGCCACCGGTGTTCTGCCCGTTACCCGTGTCGGTCTTGAGGTTGGGGCCTGGGCCGCCGGTGTTGCCACCGGTGTTGCCGCCGGTGTTGGACTCGTTGCAGGTCTGGCCGCCGCCGGGGTTGCACTGCTGTCCGCCACCGGTGTTCTGCCCGTTACCCGTGTCGGTCTTGAGGTTGGGGCCTGGGCCGCCGGTGTTGCCACCGGTGTTGCCGCCGGTGTTGGACTCGTTGCAGGTCTGGCCGCCACCGGGGTTGCACTGCTGTCCGCCACCGGTGTTCTGCCCGTTACCCGTGTCGGTCTTGAGGTTGGGGCCTGGGCCGCCGGTGTTGCCACCGGTCTGCTGGTCACAGGACCACTGACCACCCGATGGCGGACCGGTGGTCTCCGCTGTAACAGTGAAGCACTCGGTGTTCGAGGCCGAGGCAACCGACGTGTACTGCCCTGCCGGCAATGCGGAATAGGAAGCCAGATAGCAGTAAGTCCCTGCCGACGTGGGGGTCTCTCGATCCGTGGTTAGCAAGGTGAATGTAGATACATCGGAGTTGGGAGTCGGCACAGCAGATACGGGCGAGCCCACTATCGTGCCTCCGGTCGTGCACGGGGTGTTCGGCGCACTTTCTGTGCACAGGGTGAAGGTCACGGTGCCCGCTGGCGCCCCATAGATTGTGGCACCGGTGACCGTGGCGGAATCATTCCACGATTGGCCCAGCGTCCCGGTTGTGCCACCCGTCAAGGTGGTGGTGAACGATGCCGGTGCAATTTCTGAGCCCTACACCGCTGGCGCCGAGTATGGGCAGCTGTGTCACGGTTGCGGCGAGCAACCCGATGGCGAGACTGGCGATGAGGAAACGGCTTCGACGTCGGACCCGCGCCTTCGGCACGTGTGAGTCGACGCTGTGACCATGGGGGGTTGGCACTATAAATCTCCGCGGGCAGGCTCGTGGGTAGCGTCCGATACCGCCAACCGCCTTCGTACCCCCACTTGACTCACGATGCCCATCACAAGCCAACCAGGTCGCATCTTGAAGGACTACTTCCTGTGCGTCAACTGGGAATGGCGTGTTCTCACTTTGCGTGACCCTTCGTCTGATCGCCAATGGATGCGTGCCTTCATCTCCGTGGGTAACGACGCCGATAACCCCTCTCCGATAACAGGAATTGCCTGTACGACGATCAGACAGCACACCCTCTCCCACCGATAATGTCGGGTTGCCCCGACGATCGGCACTCAAACGTCACCAGAATGAGCTTGGCCACGCAGAGTGCCAACGACACCCCGCCCATTGCGTCGACGATCATTGAGATAAGGATGTTGGACATGCAATGGGCCGCGGCCAGCCGACGCCGACTCATCTGGTCGTTGGGTCATGTCAGGGGTCACGGTCGGTAGTGGACTACCCGCAGCGGGTGACCCTTGCGCCGAGGACCAGCTGTACCACCTCGTCGACCTCGCACCACCACCGCAGGTCCACCGAGGTGTTCTCGACATGAAGCCGATCAGGAGAATTCGGAAGGGAAGCCAGGCCGAACGGACACAGACCAAGGTCGCATACTGGCCTGTGGATTCGTCGTTCCCTTGATATTCGACGTCAGGACGGCAACAGCACCTATCGGAGAGCCGGTGTGCCGATTTGGGCAGCCACCTCGTTGCCCGCCACGTAGACAGACGGCCACCGACCTGGCCATCTGTCTACGTGGCCCACAGATGGCCAAGGGCGGTCCCGTGGGTTGTATGGCACAATTTCGCGCTGACGGCGGAACGGACCCGGCGTCCGGTGAGCAACAGAGGATCTCAGTGAGCGACACCTCTCAGGATCAAGGATGGTGGGTGGCCTCTGACGGGGAGTGGTACCCACCTGACGCGCACCCGGACAGGGCAGTCCCGTCGGATCTCATCTCTCGATCTGTGCCGGACACAGCTCGATCTGTGCCGGCTGCCGAGGAGGGCTGGTGGCAGGCGACTGACGGGGAGTGGTACCCACCTGAAACTCACCCGGACAGAGCGGAAACTGTCGGACTTCACCTCTGAAACTGTTCCGAGTATCGAAGAGGGCTGGTGGCAGGCGACTGACGGGGAGTGGTACCCACCTGAAACTCACCCGGACAAGGCGGAACCGCAGTCAGACTCCGCCTCTCGGCCTGAGCCGGACGAGGACACAGGTGGGTCGCAAGCACTCGAGGAGCAGGGGGATCCGCCGATTGCAGACAACCATGGTCCCCGTGCCGAAGGCACATGGTCGCTGAAGCCCACCGGCGGTGCGACGCACGACTTTGACGATGGTTGCGGCCCAGTCCCCGCTCACCGTCATGCAAATGGCGGGGGCTGGGTTGCGGACTCTGCCACCGTATCCCGAACAGCATTTGTGGGTCCGACGGCTGCAGTGTTCGGTACCTCAAAGGTGCTGGGCAAGGCGACGGTGTCGGACCAGGGGCAGGTCCGAGGACACTCTGAGGTGTCGGGCAATGCCCGCATCGGCGGAAATTCCGTCATCGACGGTAACGCGAGGGTCACTGACCAGGCCGAAGTTTCCGACCATGCTTTCGTCGGTGGTGTCGCGGTGGTGACCGACAACGCACAGGTCGGTGGCTACTCGCAACTCAGCGATGGCGAAGTAGCGCAGCCGATCCCAACCCCTGCGGACCCGCCCGATCCTCAGTTGGTGAGCTGTGGCAACGGTCATTCGGTCAGCTCTGATCAAAACTTCTGCCCACTATGCGGTCTGCCGATCGCCGCCGGCCCACAGTATCTGCGGGACTGCCCTCAGTGCGGGACGGAAGGCATTCCAGACGCTCCATTTTGCGCTGCGTGCGGAAGCTCAATTGCCATCCGAGAGTCTTCGCCACCCCCGCGTCCCCTCGTTTCAACTGCGACCGAAAGTGCGCCCCTTGAGGTAGCGGTGGCGAAGAAAAGGAACGCTCCCTCTCTGTGGGTGATCGTCCTCGTCATACTCGTTCCAATCGGGATCACCCTGGCCATCATCGGATTTGTTCTAACCAGCTCGACTAATTCTGGACCGTCACTGTCAGGACTAACGTCGAGTGTCAGAGCTCAGATTGCTGGGAATGGATCTGACAGTTTGAAGGTGCCAGGCGTCGCATCTGTGGTTTGCCACCCGCCCAAGTCATGGCAAACAGGAGAACCATTCACCTGTTTTGCCTACAGTTCATCGGGTGTCAGGATCGGGGTGTATGACGGGACGGTCGAACCTGACTCTTCATCGGGCAAGTATCAGTGGAACGCCAGCTGGTACTCCTCTGGCTGAATCGGAACTCTTAAGGCCCAGGGAGCAATGACGGACTCCTCAATGCCCGGGTCGATGGGACCACCAAGATCGATGTCTCCTCACGGGTGCCTTCAGCTCCCGATCCGGGCAACCCGCGCCCCTGACCGCAGCTCAAGTGGTCCGACCGACCATGCACAGTGTCAGGCTATCCCTGACACTGTGCAGGTTAACCCTGACAACCAACGACAAGGGAGGTCTCGATGGCTGTGACCGAGGATCGAGTAACCGCATCGTGTTCGTTCTGCCTGAAGCCCGACCACGAGGTCGGTAAGCTGATCGCTGGTCCGGGGGTCTTCATCTGCAATGAATGTGTTCATCTGTGCAGTCAGATCATCGACTGCCCACCCTCATTGCCACCAGCACTTACTTCTTGGGAAGAGGACCTCGACCTCGATGGGGTGCTTGCCAGCCTTCCCCGCATGGCGGCGGCAGGGGCACAGGTCGAAAGCAATCTCTCCCGCTTCGTCAAGAGGGCGAGGGCGCTCGGTGCAACCTGGGCCGCCATCGGGATGTCCTTGGGGATGACTCGACAGTCAGCATGGGAGCGCTTCTCTGGCGAGGAGTAGCCGGCGCCGTGCCCCAACCCGGAGCTGCCGGACCAGGAAGAAAGGGATTTCTTCGCCTACTTGCGATCAGCCGCCGGCGAGGACCGCGGATGCGACTCTGCCAACGCGGTCGGGGTCGGCGATGATGTCGAGTTCAACGACCTGGTCGCTGACGACAGTGAAAGCCATCACGACGTGCGGCTGACCATCCAGTGTGATGACGACGCCCGCGGCCCCGTTTATCAAAGCAGGGTGGAGCAGTGCCGCCGGATTGGCGCCGAGGCGGGCTTGCCTGGCGACAGCTTCCGCGCCGCGGACGACCATGGATGCAGCCGGGCGGCCGGGGCCGAAGTCGGCTCGCAGGACGACGTCAGGATGGAGCAGGGCGACCAGTGCGTCGAAGTCACCACCGCGAGCTGCCGAAAAGAAGGCGTCGACCACCGTTCGTTGACGAGCGAGATCGGGGTCGGGAATTTCGGCCCCTTTGACCCGGCGTCGTGCCCTGCTCGCCAGCTGTCGGGCCGCGGCCGGTGATCGACCCACCATCGGGGCGATCTCGTCGAATGGCAGCTCGAACATGTCGTGGAGAACGAAAGCCAGACGCTCAGCGGGAGCCAGAGCATCCAGTACGACCTGGAGCGCCAGGCCGACCGAGTCGGCGAGGATCGCCTCCTCCTCTGGCTGGAGCTCATCCGTAGGGCTGATCACCGGATCGGGCAGATGCACTTCCAATGATTCCTCGCGCCGGACGTTGCGCGAGCGGAGCATGTTCAGACAGACGCGGGCGACGATCGTCGTCAACCATCCCCCGAGGTTCTCGACCTCATCCACCCCGGCCCGGCTGGCTCGTACCCAGGCATCCTGAACAGCGTCGTCGGCCTCGGCCAGCGAGCCCAGCATCCGATAGGCGATCGCCCGCAGGTGGGTCCTCTGCTCCTCGAATCGCTCTGCCAGCCAATCGCTCTCGTCCATCACAGCCATCCTCGCTCAATGCCGTCACCACAATGACCCCGTAGCGGTCACAAGTGTGACAGCAGGGGGTGCGACCGCCCAGGGTCGGCCCGGGGACGGCGTTGCCCGACTGCTCGCCGGCGCGGAGGCCAGTTCCACGTTGGAGGCGAGCTGGGTCAAAACTGCTGATCAACGGCGTTCTTGCCCGCCGCTGTCACATCGCCAGGTCGCCCAGGGTCAATGAGGGTGACGGCCATCCACAATCATGTCGACGAGGAGAACCCATGACATCTCGAATCCCCAATCCTGCGCTCAGCGTGCCCGGCGTCCTCGAAGCCCTCCAAAACCTCTCGAAAGCGGCCCATGAGGCGGCCGACCAGGCTGGTCTGCCACCTGCGACGTTGGAGCTCGTGAACCTGCGCGCCAGCCAGATCAACGGCTGTGCCGTCTGTTTGGACATGCATACCCGAGGGGCGAAGAAGTCCGGCGAAGCGGACGAGCGCATCTTCACCCTGTCCGCTTGGCGGGACACGCCCTACTTCACCGACGCCGAGCGGGCCGCCCTGGCCTTGGCCGAGGCAGGAACCAGATTGGCCGATCAGACGCAACCGGTTCCCGACGCGGTGTTCGACGAGGCGGCCCGACACTACGACGAGCATGCTCTGTCTGCGCTGATCGTCTGCATCGCGGCCATAAACACCTGGAACCGGCTCAACGTGATCGCGGGCCAAGAAGCCGGAGAATGGACGGCGCAGTGGGCCGGCTGAACCAAGACGGCTGACGCCCGAAGCGGCCGAAGGATCCGCAAGGTTCCCACCACCGACCGGTCGGCGGAGCAAAGGGGCACCCCCTGGCCTCACTAGTTCCGCTGCGATACAGCCCAGACCGTCGGCTCGTTACTCACCATTCGATCAGCAGGCACCACCCGGAGAACCTCTGCATCTTCAACCAGATTCGGTGTCGGCGCGTAACCCTCGACCTTGCGATGACCGAGCATGTGGTGCCAGAAGTCCGACTCCTGCGCCACCGACTCGGCTGTTTCGAAGTGACCACGTTCAAGCGCCCTGTCATGGCGAAACGACCCGACCAGCACGGGCACAACGGCGATTGCCACTGCGGCGATCATCAGAGGAATTGTGATGTAGAAGAGAGTCATGTGGGCTTGCAGGCGTGGGACGGAAGCGCACTCCTGCCATCTCCTTTCACCGCCATACTTCGCCCGGTACATCACAGCCGCCTGTGGGCGGGGTCAGGCCCAAGTGATAGAAGTTCTGTTGACTGCGGCGCAGAGGGCCGATCACCTTGTCACGCAACCGTGGGAGAATCTCTGGCATGGACGAGCCGCCGGAGCTGCAACGCAACAGACACTGGAGGATGGCCGTCTGGACCCTTCGAGTGGGCTACCTAGGGCTGGCCGTCGCCATTGCGGGCCTCATCGTGATGTCGTTGGGATCCACGCCGTGGGTCCTGGCTGTCGGGATGGTCATATGGCTGGCCGCCGCAGCCGTCACGTTGACGGGGTTCATCTGGTCCCGACAGGATCTCCTCGAGCCACGACCCGGGTACTGGTCGATGCGGTTCATGCTCATCCACGACACGGTCCACGCCCAGTCGGCCCAGCGGTCCTGACGGCTCCTCTGTTCGCAACTGCGTCCGCCATGCAGCAGGCTCTCGCCGTGTCGACCCGATGTCCTCGGTCGCGCCCTCAACGGCTTTTGACCGACGGCTTCGTCAAGCAAACGTTTCGTGAACCATCTCGCCGGTGCCGTGCACTCCAACCTCAGCTCCCGATCGTCACCCAAAGTGTCAGGCTGACTACTTCACCCCGCTCACTCGCGGGTTCGCGGTGGAACTTCCCTGACCATGTCTGTATGGTCCGGGTACTCCATTGAAGGGCGTTACAAGTCCTAAGAGAAGGGATAGGGGTGGGCGACTTGGGGGCCGATGGTGACGCGCACGCCGTGGCTCAAGGGAACGTTCCTTCACACTGGCCCAAGCGTCGCATCGCTGCGACGGTAGGTGTCAAAGAATCGGCGGGAGAGGCCACTCAGATCCGTCCCATGATCGGACCTGGAACGACTGAGCCCTTCATCAGCATTGTGATTCCGGCGAAGAACGAAGCCCGGAACCTACCCCGCGTGTTCGCAAAGCTGCCGACGGACAACTGCGAAGTGATCCTTGTCGACGGCAACTCGACTGACGGCACCGTCAGTGAGGCACAGCGACTGAGACCGGAGATCACCGTCATCGGTCAGACGCGTACTGGTAAAGGAAACGCTTTGGCGTGCGGTTTTTCCGCAGCCATCGGTGACTTCATCGTCATGATCGATGCGGACGGCTCAAACGATCCGGCTGAGATTCCCTGCTTCGTGAGCGCGCTCAAAGAAGGAGCCGACTTTGCCAAGGGATCCCGGTTTCTGGCGGGTGGCGGGAGCCACGACATCAGCTTACTGAGAAGAGTCGGGAATTATTGGCTGAACAAGACAGTAAATCTGCTCTACGGAACCCGATATACGGACCTCTGTTACGGCTACAACGCCTTCCGGCGGGAGTGTCTGGACGTCATGGCACTCGACGCAGGTGGCGCCGACACTGACGACGGGACCATGCAGTGGGGGGATGGTTTCGAAGTGGAAACCCTCATCAACGTGCGGATCGCGAAAGCCGGCCTGCGGGTTACGGAGGTTCCGAGCTTCGAGATGCTTCGGCAATTCGGCGCCAGCAACCTCAATGCTTTGTCGGATGGGCTGCGAGTGCTCAGGACCATCCACGCGGAGTTCAATCGAACTTCCCAGAAGACCTCTGCCGAATCGGTAGGGAGCCAGACAGTGGCGGGGACTTCGTGGTCCGTGTTGTCCACTTCAGGCGAAGAGGCCAGTTGACTCCCTTCTTCACCTGAACGTGATCAGGTGGGCCCTTCGCTTCTGCCACTTGGGAGAAGCTGCGTCACACCCTACTCAGTCATGCGCATCGCGGTGATCGCTCCAAGCCCGCATGGCCGATCACGTGACAGCCCGGACGGAAGCCGGGACACGATGGTGAATTGGGTGAGGAGTCACGCCACATCGTGGTGACGAAGTACGTCCAGGACCCTCCGACGAGGGGCGTGAGCGTCCCCACCGGCCGAGAGCTGACGGATGAGGTCGTCTATGCACTCGTCGCACAGCCGCCCGAACGACCTCCCGGTCTGCAAGCGTCTCCGATCGTTCCGTCCGATCTTCGAGACCGGTCGCTTCCATCCGCACCGATGACACGCGCCGCTCCGCTGCTTGCGGGGCCTCCCCGCCTCCTCGTGCTCACTCATGAACTTCGGATCCACGCCGCCGCCACATCCATACACGTCATATCGGCCTTCCCTCGCCAAGGTTGAGTCAGCCCAGGCAGGGTGGCCGCCGAACGCCCCGAGCGTAGGTATTGCGACTGTGCTCGAAACCGAATCTCGAATGGAACGGCGACAATTGCCAGCTCAGAGAGGGCCTGGTGCCGGCGGAGCCCCCAGTGGTCCCCCCCTCGAGATCCAAGACCGGCGGCCGAACAGGAGATGGTTCAGACGAGGATGAATTGGGAACGGTAACTATCCGCCAGGCGAGGTCCCATGGCTACCAGACTGGTGGAATCGGGACTCGCCGCGCTGAACAGGCGTTATGCCTCAGCAGCACGTGAGAATGAAGTTCCCGCGAGATATGTATCGCAACTGGCAGGAGCCAATTCGTGAGCGAGGATGACGACAGCAGAAGAGCACGCAGTCGGCACGGCGTTTGTCATCGCTGCGGCTGGAGGGGCATGGTGGCCAGGCCGCGGCGACAGGATCGCAAGCGATTGCGTACGAGACGGGCTTTCGGCCGAATGTGCGACGATTGTCAGAACGAGCTGATCGGGCACACCCTGGAAGGCTCGGGTACAACAGCGTTACGGAAGTTTCGGAACAAGGCCCTCCGAAGTCGTGACGTCGCCTGATGGTCGATTCGACCGCGGTCAGGCGACCCTTGGATCGTCGATTCGGGGGTGACTCGTCTGGCTGTGGCGTGGCCGGAATAGATGTGGGCGCATGAGTTCCGGTGGTTTCGGATATAGCAAAAGGATGGCGCAATACGCGCAGGAGTCGTCCTCGCTTCGGAAGTTGAGGCGGATCAAGCCAGCCCGGGTACGGCGAGGGAGGCAGGCAGAATCCGAACCGGCCCACACCGGCAACGCGGACCGCGCCAGACACATCAGCCATCGTGATGAAGGAGGCTGTCAATGCGGATCAAGCGAGTCCTCATGACATCGTTGATCGTGGCGCCGGTGATCGCCCTGGGGATTGCCCTGCCGTCAGTAGGCGCAGCGACCACCCAGAACCAAGCGAAGGCCTGCACACACCACCCCCACGACCGCTGGAGGCGTTGCCTGCAACATCCCTACGCCCGCGAGAAGTACTGCGTCAACCACCCTGACCACCACAAGAGAATGTGTTCAGCGATTCTGCGCGCCCTGGTCAAGACGGCTTCCCCGACCACGACCCTTGCGCCTTCCCCGACCACGACCCTTGCTGGGACAACGGGGATGGCGCCACCGCCAGGGTATTCACCGAGCCAACGCATCTTCGATGATCAGTTCACCGGTAGGTCGCTCGATTCCGCTCGCTGGAACACAGAGATGGGCGGTCAGGGTGACTCGGTCTGGAATTCCGCCGGCCTGCCCTCCGGCGATTCGGCCGCTGGGACTCATCTTCATCAGACCTACTTCTCTCCCTCCCAGGTGACAGTGGATGACGGGCTGAATCTCACCATGGTGCCCGACGCCAAGTACTCATCACTGGGCTACGGATACCGCTCCGGTGTCGTGACATCCCGAGGCAAGTTCACACTCACGGGCGGGTACGTTCAGATCAAAGCCAAACTGCCGGACACCTCAGAGGGGAGCTGGCCCGCCATCTGGTTCATCGATCCGAACAGTGGTAGCGGCAGTCAAGAGATCGATCTGCAGGAAGGCGGATTCACTCCTGCTGACGCCGGACTGCCCAGCAGCACCCAAGAGAACGACATCTTCGTCTCGACCTACCACACCCAATCGGGCAGTCAATCTGACTTCGGCTACGCCACCCCCGCTCCTATGAACACCGGATACAACACGTACGGAATGGAGTACATCCCCGGGCGGTCGATCAAGACGTACTTCAACGGCACCCTGGTCGGTTGGTGGACTCAGAACGTCGGCACCAATCCTTACGAGATCGTCATGTGGAACTCACAGGCCGCCTCCAACACCTCCGGTTATCACACGACGGGGGCGTCTCCGAATCCATCGGTGCTCAGTGTGGCCGAGGTTCAGGCGTATGCGCTGGCGCCCTGATCCAACCGTTGGTGTTCGCCACAGATCGTCGGCCTGTTGACGTTCGGACCTGATGACGACGGGCCCCTCGACGGTGGATCACCCGGTCACTCTGCCCAGGTCGACCGAGCTTCCTCTCGTATGTCAGCCATCGACCTCGCGGAGGGTCCCCTTCGCTATGAGAACCACCCGTGATCCCGGGTGAAGCAGGTGCGCCGGAATCGTGATGCTCTGGTTGGCGCCATGTGGTGAAAGAGGAGATGACCACAGAACGTGACCTGCCACAACCACGGCCAGGCGTGCGGAGACCGGAGTGGTTGCGCCCAGATTGACGCTGGCCACCGCCTTGTCGGTCTGGAGGAAACTGATGGACAGCTCGGGAGGAGGCACCCATTCTGTATGGGCGGTTGCCGTGGCAAACGAGGCCCCAATGGCTACGAGCACCAACCCCGCACACCCCAGCGCCAATTGCGAACGGGCCCGACGCGTGCGGCTCGACGCCGGTTGGCTCGGCGACGACGGGTCGGGGCCATGGCCATTCGTCGACGTACTGGTGACGGCCAGTGTCTCCGAAGCCACGTTGGGCTCGGCCGGCGTCGGTGACGACGCTGACCGACGACCGATCTTCCGCAGAGATCCCATCCACCACCGGAGAGGTCGTAGGCCTAGCAAGAGGAGGACCACTAGAGTGAGGATGGCAATGGGATCGGAGGGAAGATGGAGAAGCACGACAGCGAAGGTCCCGAAGAGGGCGATCGCCATCGCCCCCACCATCCCACAGACCACCTCGTGCACGTGGACCCGTCCGAGCTTCGCTCGGCGCCGTAGCCTGACGAGCCACACCGCCATGACCAGGAAGGCCATGACGAGCACAAGCACGTTCGTTCCCGTGTCCGCCTTGGCACCGGGCGAGCTCTGGGACATCGGTGAGGGATTCTTGCCGGCGAGCAACGAGAGGTCGTACACCTGGATAGGGCCGTTGTCGTAGATCCGACGGACCCATGGAGCGGAGTTGAACTTCTCGAGTTCAGCCGCGGTGAGAAGCGTGGGAACTCGGGTTTCACCTGGAGCGATGTACGCACCGTAGAGGGGCAACCCCTCGGTGAGGCGCGTGTCGGTCACGATGTAGCGGATATCGTCCCGGCGGATCAGTGCGACATCAGATGGGGTGATCTGCCGATCGAAGAACAGGGGCGCAGGGCTGTTCGTCCCATTGGTCGGGGTAATCGGTTCGACCCGTCCGATGTCATTCAGCAGAGCAGCGTTATCCCGATCCGCGGCGATGTGGGAGCCTGCTGGCAGATTCGAAGCGACCCAGTTCGCCAGCGCCAGCGACGGCGCACCAAGCGAACGCTCATGGGCGCCGACGATATACGGCCCGGGAATGAGAGCGGGCAACGGGCCCCCTCCGTAGAGGGTGCTCCCGAGAAAGCAGACGGTAGCCACACCGATAGTGATCATCCGTACGATCACACCACGGCTGGTCGAGGTCCGTCTGGCGAGCCATCCTCCTACGACCACCGCCATGCCGAAGAATATGAAGGTGGTCGCCCGGGCACCGATCAACTTTGCGTCGGACGATATGTTCGACAGCAAGGCCAGCGGATAGGTCGCCGCGACAACGGCAGGAATATACCGAAGCCTTCCACCTCGAACGGTCCTCTTCCAGATGGCCGAGTAGAGCGCCATGAGGAGGATCAAGCACCAGGAGATGGCCGCCGCCAGCATGAGCATGGATTCCCACAGTGGTGAGCCACCACCGGCCGAGTTCTGAAAGAGTTCTCGGTTTCCATGAAGTTGATCCAATGTCGCAACCACGTTGCTGGCTCCGGCCTCGACGATGGGACCGACGTATCCGGTGAGGAGATGACCGACGAACGCGATCCAGAGCCCTGCAAGGACAACACCGACCAGTGCGGCTAAGCCGATGATCCGTGACTGCTCTCTTCGCCGCGCCAGCTGCCACTTCTGAGAGCCGATCCCGTCGCGTTGAGGCGGAACGACCCCGACTTCCTCCCCCGATGCGAAAGGAGCTGTCGAAGAAGACGGAACCCGAGTATCGGCCGCCCAACGGAGTCCGATCGCCCAGACCACGAGAAATCCCACCGTCAGCCAAGTGGTGACGTGGTGGGACACCACCATCGCGGCCAGACAGACAAGTGCCAGCGCGAACAGCCTTCCCTTCCTCGGCTGAGCTTCGTCGATCGAGAGAAAGAGCAGGTACACGACCGCGACAGCAAAGGAGATAGCCAGCGTCTGGTAGCCGTACTGTGCGCCCTGCGAGTAGAACTCGGGACTGGCTGCATAGACCAGCACGCCGATACCACCGGCACGTGACGAAAGACAAGCCCGCTCCACGATGAGAAAGACGCAAAGCACCAGCACGACGCGGGCTGCAATGAGCACAGCCATCTGGTCGAGTAGCAGTGGAAGTCCGACCAGCCACTTGAAGGAGATCGTCAGGAGCTCGATTCCGGGATAGAACGGACTGACCGGAAGAATAGGGTTGGTCGGAAATGGGGATCTGCTGTCGAGCAGCCGCATGAGGGTCGCCCCATGAGCGAGCTCGTCGAAGCCATCGAAGATCAGGGGGCTCCGGAACACGTATGAGGCGAGGAGCCCGACGCCAAGCACGAGCGAGACCCAGATGCGTTCGTTGCGTGTCGCCGCTGTGCCTGTCAGACGCCAGGCACACGGAACCACGATGAACGTCAGTCCGGCCAAAAAGAGCGGCACCACCGGGGACTGATGTCCCGTGCGAGCCAGGGCGTCTCCAACTCCGATCATCAACAAGCCGAGCCCGGCCACGGCGATGACCGTTCCGAGTCGGGACTGGCTGGGCGTCAGCGGCGCCGGAGAGGCCACGCCGGACGGATGAGCGTCCAGATGCTGGCTGGGGTGCGCCCCTTCAACGGTGGGTCTCTCGATCGATATCGATATCGACATCGTGACGAGTATCTGGAATTCGAAGAACCATCACTTGCCCCAATGCCATGTCGTATCGTGAACTCGCACCACGGGCGACAAGCCACGTCGCTGGATGCAGGGAGGCGCGCTCTCCTGCACCGACGACGGGACCTCGACAGGCTTGCCCGCAGGACGTCCAGTATGGCAGGAGAATTGCTGATTCGCTGGGTCACGCAGGGGTCATGTGAGCAGCCAGGCTTCCGATGTTGACTTGTTGGCCCAGCGGGCACCCCATTCCTCCCGATCCTGCAAGCACCGTGCGACGCTCTGGGGCATCGTCCGTGGCTGATCACGCTCGATCGGCATGGAGCACCCCGATCGGACCGCCGGGGTGGTCCCCTCCATCACAACCTCGGGAATCCGACGAAGGGTTCGGCCGACTACTTTTTTGCCATCGCCTCAGCCATCAGGCGCTCGTACACTCTCTCTATTCGTCCCACGACCGCGGACGCGGTGAATACGCCAACACGGTCACGCGCCCTCTCCCCCATGGCGGTGGCGCCATCGACGTCGTTGAGGATCGAGATGAGCGCTTCGGCAAGGGCCACCGGGTCGCCAGCCGGAACGAGGAGGCCGGTGACGCCGTCGTCGACCTGATCCACTATCCCTCCGCTCGCCGCGGCGACAACCGGTCTGCCCGCGGCCATCGACTCGAGGACCACGGTCGGACAACAGTCAGGAACGATCGAAGGGACGGCGACCACACTTGCCGACTGAATGAGCTTTGTGACCGCATCGTGATCCACCACGCCGAGCACTTCGATCCGCTCCGGAAGGGGTGAAGGCAGCTCGGTGAGGACGCGGCCGGCCAGCACCAGGGGGGGCGCCTCCCTGAGTCGCAGATAGGCCGAGATCAGCACATCGATCCCCTTGTCACGGCTCAGGTCCCCGACGAAAACGATAGGCCCGTCAGGCCGAGGGATCGCCCTATCCACGACCAGGCTGTCCGGAATGAAGTTCGGAATGACGTCGAACTGGCAACGTCCCGGCAGGCCGGTGCTGACGGCCACCGCCGAGCTCACAGGAACAAAGGCATCGACACGCCTCCGCCGCACGGCCGAGGTTGCGAAGTTGGCCAACGCTACGCCGGTACCTACGATAGGTCCGTACTGGGAGGACGCGCAACGAATGCAGGCGACTGGCGCCGGACCCGGACAGACTTCCTCCCCCCGCATCAACCGTTTGGTGGCACAGATGTGGCTGTAATCGTGCTGCGTCAACACCACGGGCGTCCCCCAGCGCCGAGCCGGGCCGAACGCCGAATTTATGCTCCAGTCATGGGCATGGAGCACGTCGAATCGCCCGCCGCGAAGGAGCCTCCCGATGCCTGCCCGGAACTGCGGATCGAGTACCGGCATGGAATGCGGCCGCTCCGGATCGCTGAACAGGCCTGGAAGATGCTGCGCAGCTGTCCGCATTCGGTGTACGGGCACCACGCCGTCAGAGGTCGTCTCCTCGGTGCCGTCCACGGCGATCGTCGCCACCTCGACATCATGGCCGTGTGTTGCGAGCGCCTGAGCCAGATTACGGACGTGAGCTTCTTGGCCACCGACGACCGGCGGATAGAACTGTGTCACCATCAGCACCCGCATCGCCAACTCAACCTAGTCGGACACCACTGGGAGCGATGTCCGGGTTGCGGAGAGCGGTGACAACGACGGCGGTAGGTGCAAGCCCCGGCTTTGCCGGACTGGACTCGGTGGTCGGCGTCTACGACCGATGCCCTGCGATTCCCCATCATCTAGTATTGCGGTTCCTTATGGGTGCGGGGCGGACAATCAAGCGACTGCGCAGATCCGCGAAACGGGTGTTCGCCATGTCGTCGAACGACCAGTTCGAACCGACCCCTATGAGGCCTTTGGCTCGCAACAAGGACCGAGACGACGAGCCGCTCATCACACGGCGGATGCGGTCGGCCACCAAGACCCTGGCTCGTTCAGTGGTCCGGGCTCCTCACGATCAGCGAAGTGTCGTTCTCATCTTCGGATGCCAGCGATCGGGAACCACCATGCTCCAGCAGACCTTCCTCGATCAGTCTTGGCGAGTTCTGATACTCGAGGAACACGATCGCCGCTTAGTCGGCGACGATCCGGAAGAGACAAGCTGGGAAGACATCCCGACCGTGTTTCAGCGGATTCACCGCCTTCCCTTCGAAGTCGTAGCGGCAAAAGCCCTGGTGGAGAGCTTTCGGGTCAGCGAACTCGTCGATGCCGCCGGTGGCGTCGCGGTGGCGCCAAGGCGATCTGGATGCTGCGCCACTACAAGGATGTGGCGCGATCCAACCTGAAACGCTTCGGCACGGAAAATCCGTTTCAGGATCTAGAGCCATTTCGTTCCGGCGACACTCTGGACTGGCACTATCGAGGTGCCACACAGCAAACGAGGGACACGGTCGTGGATCTCCTGAGTGCCGGGCTGTCGCCGCTCGATGCGGCCGCCCTCTTCTGGTGGACTCGTAACCAACTCTATTTCGACCTGCGCCTCTGGGATGAAGAGCGGATTCGGATTCTCCGCTATGAACAGGCTTGCACCTGCCCGGGGGTAGGTGGTTCAAAAGCTATCGACCTACATTGGGATCTCGCTTCCCCAACGCTCGATCGTCAAGAAGGTGAGGGCTCAACCGAGTGCCGTCACCCTGGACGATCTGAACCCGGAAGTCGATCGGCTCTGCAAGGAGATGTGGGAGGCGTTCGTGGGGTGTCCGGAGCTCTAGCGACGCTCAATGTAACTCCGTGGCCACTCCCTGCAGTCGCGTTACGCCCACGATTGTCATCGGGCGACCGGCAGGAACCGCAGGCTGTCGATTCCCAGGCGAGCCCCTGCCTACCCCTCGGTAGACTGCCTGGCCATGGGTGCACACGTCCCGGCGAGGCAATAGCGGTGCAACCCGGGCCAACCGGCGTGTGCGGCTCATGTTCTTGATGGAAGCGACCTCTCAGTGAAGGGGCGGGGGACGCTCATTCTCTGTTATCACCGAATCGCGGACCCCGCCGAAGACCCTTTCGGCCTGTGCGTGAGTCCTGACAATTTTTCCGCACATCTCGACGAGCTCCTGCGCAGACGGGAACCCTCGACGCTGGACGACCTGTCAGCTCCCTCGCGCCGACCCCGGGTGGTCGTGACCTTCGACGATGGATACTGGGACAACCTGGCCAATGCACTGCCGATCGCCGAATCGAAGGGCGTTCCCATCACCGTGTTCGTAACCAGTGGCCTGCTCGGTGGCCACACCGGATTCTGGTGGGATCGCCTCGCCGCTCTCCTGCGCTCGCGTCCTCCTGAAGTACCACGAGTTCTGCCTGGCGACCGGCGAACAGACTGTCCGCATCCCCCTCGGCACCTCTGGCTTCGACACCGACCTGAGCGAGGTGCGGAAGCATCTGCTTCCCCTTCAGGTCCAAGACATAGATCGTGCCCTCGAGACCACCTCAGACCGGTGGTCCGTAGAATCGGCCGCTCCTCCCGACGCTCGCGCCTTGACACCGGCAGAGCTCCGCCATCTCGCCGCGGCTGGAGTGGTGACCATTGGTGCCCACACGGTCGATCATGTCCGACTGCGGGGGCGGCCGAGGGAGGAGCAGATCGACACCATCACCGCTTCGAAACTCGATCTCGAGCAATTCCTCGGACAGAGGGTCTCCCACTTCGCGTATCCCTTCGGGCGTAGCGACGACTTCGACGACAATTCGCTTCACGCCGTGCGCTCTGCCGACTTCGACCACCGCGTGCACGACTCTGCCGGGCACGGCCAGAGACATCGATGGATCCCTACCGGCTACCGCGACGGCTCGTTATGGACTGGGGACGCGCTCGCTTCAGAGTACAGCTCGAGCGTTGGAGACTCGGGTGACCGACGTGATCCCCCGTACTGATCCCCGGCGCCACCACCATGAAGGCAACGCTCTGCGAGTGGCCATGGTGGCTTCCCGTTTTCCGCCCTTCCTCGGTGGCATCGAGACGCACGTTGCCGAGGTGGCCAGCAGGATGGCCACCAGGGGCCCAGAGGTGACGGTGTTCACCACCGATCTGAGCGGCCGACTCGCCCCCTGCGAGAAGCAGGGAGCACTCACCGTCCGACGGTTTCGAGCCGGACCGCGCCGGACTGATCTTCATGCCTCGCCGACTCTCGTCCGGGAATTGGTCAACGGCAGCTACGACCTCGTACATGTGCAGGGCTTGCACACCCTGTTGCCGCCCATGACACTGGCGGCCTGCCAACATGCCGGAATCCCAACCGTGGTGACATTTCACACCGGAGGTCACTCCAGCCGCCTGCGGACGGCCATCAGGGAGCCTCAGTGGCAGATGCTACGGCCTCTCCTTCGCCGATCGAGCGCCCTCATCGCCGTGTGCGACTACGAAGTCGAGCAGTTCGCCCGCCGGCTGAAGGTTGATCCGCAGAGGATCAGGCTCATCCGAAATGGTGCCGAACCTCTCCCTGTCGACGGCTCTCCGTCCCCGGTGACCGGCTCGCCGCTCATAAGCTCGGTGGGACGGTTGGAGCGCTACAAGGGTCATCACAGGCTCATTGCCGCCATGCCGGCGCTCCTCGAGATGGCGCCGGACGCCAGGTTGGTGGTGGTAGGCCGCGGCAGCTATGAACGGCAGCTCAGACGTCTCGTCATCCGTCTCGGCGTCGAACGCGCTGTGACGTTCACCTCGTTCGATGCCGCCAACCGGGCGGCATTGGGCACGCTCATTCGATCCAGCGACATCGTGGCCCTCCTGAGCGATTACGAGGCCAATCCGGTGGCCCTCATGGAAGCGCTGGCTCTGGGAAGGAAGATCGTCGTTGCCGATACGTCCGGGTTGAGCGAGCTGGCGTCAGAAGGGCTCGCCATTGCCGTTCCACCGAAGGCGTCCCGAACCGAACTGGCCAGAACGCTCATCGACGTAGCGGCGGCGATGAGTCCGAACAGCCCCGCGCTGCCCACCTGGGAACACTGCGTAGACCAACTCCTCCGGGTGTACGCCGAGGTAGTCCCAACCCGGATGTGACCGCTACCCTCGTTGCCCTCCGCTGCGGCATCAACAAGCCGTTGGCCGGGAGGCCGGAGAGGAGCTCAGCCCGCAAGGGGCACCCAGGACGGAGGACGCGATGAGATGGATCCCACGACACGGGTTCTGGCCTCACGAGCCTTGGCCATGGTTCGGGCTCGGGCTCCCCTGGCCACCAGGTACGAGACCTGGGTACGGGATCGGTCCGCCCACTCGGACTTGTACTGTTCGTCCCCGCGCAGGAAGTCGAGCTCCCTGAACCCGACCTCGAACGCCCGCTCGGCCACGAACGCGTGCAGCACGTTTCCAGCCCCCCGCCACTGGGCATCGGTGGCGTTGCGTCCACTCTGGTAGAAGTTGGCCCGGTCTCCGACTTCGAACCAGGCCTGCGTGGCGATCACCTCGTCACCGGCGACCAGCTGATGGATCATCAATTCTCCTCGTGCCATGCCGACACTTGCCGCCGCTGCGAAGCGGGGGAACGACGGAAGGAACGTGGACTGTGGCCCCCAGGACCCTGTGTGCAGCCGCCGCAGCCACTCGATGGCCTGTTCGGACTCCTCTGGTGTCGCCACGTGATATCTGACGCCCTGGCGTTTCAGACGGGACGAAGTCCGGGCCACGCTGTTGCGCAGACGCGAGGGCAGGGACGATCGGTACTCTTCGAAGCTGCCTGACAACTTCACCCACGGCGCCGTACTCGATCCGACCCACCGGCGGCCACCCAGAGGAGCCACTACGGCCTCCAAGCGCGCTCCCTCGACAACGCCCTCGAACTCGATAACGCGACCGCCAGGGCGTGCGAACCACTCGGAGAGAGCGGTCTCAACCACAGCCTCGGACCCTGGCGCCGCCACCAGGTCGAGGTGATCAGGTCCGAGATCCCCACTGCACATCAACCGAACGCTGTCCACGCCGAACCGTGTGACCCTTTCGACGGCGAGACCGCCCAAGAGCTCCGTGCCCGAGAGAACCAACAGGAACTCCGAACCCGGACCTGCCGCGCCCTCCAGCCACCAAGACCGGAGAAAGGGCGAAGGCAGGGGCGCCGCCGCGACCAACTCGTCCCAGGCAGGCGCAAGGCCACCCAGGCTCTCTCGCTCGACAACAGATACCGGGGGATCGATCAGGGTCGACGGCTTTCGGTGAGTTTCCTGCCGAGGCCCCGCGCTTTCTTCGCCGCCCGATGAAACGCCAGTTTCACCTGGTCGACGAGCGAGGACGTACCGGGAGGGGACGGTGACAGTCCAAGGCGACGCAAATGATGGTTGACGACATGCAGATTCCCCCTACGAAGAATGGCCCCCGTGTGAAACGTGATCGACAGCGAGATGCAGGCATGGCCTTCGTTGGTGACCCAGTGCGGCGCATGAGACGGAACGTAGACGCCCTTGCCGGGCTCCATCCGAAACACGTCGGCCTCTTCCGGCATGTGCTCGAGGTTCCGATGGCCTCCGATGTAGTAGCGCTCAAGCTCACGCTGGCCGTGCTCCTCGGTGGCGAACTGCCCGATGTGCATCTGTTTGACGCCATGGATCTGCAGCAGGAAGTTGTGTTCGGGATCGAAGTGGACCGGTGTGAGCGACGCGGCGGAGGAGACGAATACAAATGCCTCCCTACGGCACATGCCGCCTTCGCGGTCACCCAGCAGGTCGGCGATCGGATCCAGGATTTCGTCCAGCAACGCCTTGTACCGGGGATCGTTCTCGACGTTCCACAGCACGACCCAGGCATTGCTGGCCTCGATACCGCGCACCAGGTCACCAGGCGACGTCACTCCCCCGCGTGGGTTCCCTCCACCCGGGAGCACCAGATCCAGGTCGGTCCTCTGGCGCTCGATTCGGTCGGGCGACATGCTGTCGGCCAGCTCTCCGAGAGCCTCGAGACTGAGGAGCGGATGGCCTTCAAGACGGTGATCCACCTCGATAGGGCCGACGACCCAATGCCGACAGGAACGTTTGCGGATCGATGTCGAGCAACTCGCTCATCGGTGGTCTCCGATGCGATTCTTGGCCTTTTGGCCGATGTTGGCGGCGCCCAAGATAGGGCGAAGTACCGCTTTGGCGCTTCGAGACGGGGGGATCAGGACGTTGGCGAGCGTCCGGCGCCCCGGCCACAAGCGGTTGATCATCGAGTTGTAAGGATCGGTGCAGGAGTCCTCCCACTGACGTCCTTCATCAGCAAAGCACTCCATGTCGCGGACCTCCAGCTGGTATCCGGGCGAGCTGGAGGCGTACCGCTCGTCATAAGCACTCTTGAAGCAGAAGACGGCGTTTCCCGAAATGAGATTGCACTTGGTGGCGACGGGCCTGCCGGAAACCTCGAGACTTCTCAGCTGCAGGCAACCCCTGCGAGCGAAGTCTGCGCAGACATCCCTGAAAAACTGCGCGTGTTCTGGTTTGGACGCCATGGCGGTGCCACTGGCGGCCTTCCATCCGCTGGCCTCGAGCTCCAAGAAACTATCGATCGCCGCAGGCTCATCGCTACGCTCGACGACCTTGACGGGTGCTCCCGTCTCCCGTTCGAGACGACGCCCGAGCCGTGAGACCTCCCGGCGGACGCGACCGCCCAGTGCCGAGCCGTCGCCGTCCCTGTGGAGTACGGCCCGCTCGAATGAGTTCCCGATCACCGGCTCACGGTGGTACGCGCTCATAACCTGATTGAGCGCCGATTCGACGGGGCCACCGGTGCCCAACAGGTCAAACGCAAGAATTCGCTGGCGGCCGGCCCACCGGTCCAGTTCGTCCATCAGCCCCTCGAGGGCCACCAACGGCTGGTCGGCGTCCAGTATGGGGGTACCCAGGTAGCAATAGTCGTGGACCCAGCTGCGGACAACGCTGGGCCCCATCCCCCGCCACAGCCGGTTCGAGTACACCGGTAGCGCAGCTTTGAGGTTTCCGTTCTCGACGAAGACAGCCAGGTAGACGGTCGACGATGTCAGATTCCGTGCTGCTGCAAGGACGAACCCCGCCTCGAAGAAGGCATTCGGCTCGGCCGCCCGGTTGGCCAAATCCATCCAGGCATCAATCAGTCCGCCGGCTTCAAGGGGAAGTTCGACCACTGTCGTCTGCATGCACCTCGGGTACCAACCCACGCCGCGGCCCCTATGGACGTCGCGCCTCTATTGGATCGGCAGTGTAGTCCATGCCATTGACGCACGATCGGGCGATCGATGGCGGTCGGCCAACACTCCGAGGGCTCGGTACCGCCTTCATCTCCCCTGCAGAGTGTCCCGACCGACATCCGGCCGCTCAGCCTGGAGGTCGGTGTCCCTCGACCGGGACGCAGAAGCCAGAGGATTCGTCGGTGCGAACCTCCGACGATGCATCCCGAGGGAGCGACACCGCTGGGCGCGTCTCAGTCCGTTGGTCGCGGCACGAAGGGTGCGCAGCCGACCTCGGTGAGTGTCCAGAAATCCCGCCGGCCAGTCGAATGGATGAAGCCTTCGAGACCCAAGTACGGTTCGGCTAGACGCATTTCCGGCCCCTTCGGGTGGGGGACGTCACCCTTGAATCCGTGGGGGAGGCAATGAAACACTTGGTCCTTTCCCTTGGTGGCCGCGATATCAAGGCAGAGTGTGAGGGACGAAGCAAGCGCTCGAGGGGGTGTCGCGGTGAGGGCAAACGCTGAACAGGCAGCGTACGTCGCCATGCGACACGGCGATGGGCCACGAGTTCACGAAGACGAACCGCAGGTTCAACGCAATGGGTAGCGGGGACTCCCGGCTTCCTGTGGGAGAGGAGGGCGGTCACGAAGTCGGTAACCAACCCGGCCGTGCCCCTTTCGATCCCCCGCACACGATAACGGTTGTCATCTGCGCCTATACCGACCGACGGTGGGAATCGCTCCTCGATGCGGTGGAGTCGATGCGCAAGCAGCGACGTCGCCCCGATCAGATCGTCGTGGTCATCGACCACAACGAGGAGATGCTCCGACGAGCCCGGGCGACATTCGCCAGCGACGTAGAGGTTCTCGCCAATACAGACATCACGGGCCTGTCGGGAGCTCGCAACACCGGAGTGCGAGCAGCAACCAGCGACGTCGTGGCCTTTCTCGATGACGACGCCGAGGCCGACCCGGGCTGGTTGGAGCAGCTGCTGGCCCAATTTCTCCCGGACATAGTGGGTGCCGGCGGCGTGGCGCTGGCCGTCTGGCCGGGAAACGACCGTCCCCGATGGTTCCCACCAGAGTTCGATTGGGTAGTGGGCTGTAGCTACCGGGGCCTCCCTGACAGCGTTGCGCCACAACGCAATCTCATCGGAGCCGCCATGTCGTTCCGTCGTTCGGTCTTTGACGAAGTCGGCTTCTTCGACACGGACATGGGACGTCTCGGCACGCTCCCTCTGGGATGCGAGGAGACCGAATTCGCCTTGCGCGTCAGGAGCGCCTTCGTCGGGACCGAGCTTGTGCACGTGCCGTTGGCCGTGGTCCACCATCATGTGGGGGCCGAGCGCACGAACGTGAACTATTTCCTCAGGCGTTGCTTTGCGGAGGGTGTCTCCAAGGCGGCCGTGGCACAGCGTGCCGGCAGCGAGAGAGCACTCGCCAGTGAGCGTGCCTACGTCCGCTCCACGTTGCCCAGCGGGATCTTCGGAGGCCTGCGCGCCGGGTTGCGGGGTGACCTCGGAGGCTTTGCCCGGTCGGTGATGATCGTCATGGGCCTCCTCACGACCACGGCCGGCTATCTGTTGCCACAAGCCCGGCGATCCCATCGTCAATCGGCCGACAGGACGAAGGAGCCGACGGAGGGACGACGGCTGTTCGCGACGTTTGCGTACCTTGTTTCCAAACAGGGTGCCACGGCTGTCATCGGCCTGATCTATTGGTCGCTTGCTACGCACCTCTTCCGGGCGCGGGATGTCGGCCTCGCGGCGGCGGCCTCATCCACGGCCTTCTTCCTCGCAGCAATCGGCGTCCTCGGGATCGCAGTCCTCTTGCTCGCCGAACTCAAATCGATCGACGACAACTCGCGACGGGTTGTGATCACCACGGGGATCTCGGTTGCCTGCCTGGTGGTCTTGGTGTTTTCCGTCGGCACCATGGCGCTCTCCCCCATCCTCGGAAAGAGTCTGCGAATCATCGCGGAGGATCCCATCACCGCGGCCCTCTTCATCGCCGGGGGCGTGGCCACGGTGGCAACCATTACCTTCGACAACGCGGCCATCGGTCTCAATCGCGGCTCAGCGCAGCTCACGAGGGGAATCCTCGCCTCTGTACTCAAAGTTGCTCTCTTGGGCCTTCTCGTACTCGTTGGATCGAGGACCAGTGCCGGTCTCATGTTCTCCTGGGCGGCAGGGCTGGTGATCTCTCTTTTTGTCTGCCTTCCGATGCTCCGACTCGAGCGCGTCCCCCGCGGCCAAGGTGGGCTGAGCCATCGAATCGCCCTCGTACGCCAGTACGGGATGCTCTCGCTCAACCATCACGCACTGAATTTGTCGATCAATTCGATCTCGTTCATCGTTCCGGCCATGGCGGCCCTGCTCATACTTCCCCGTCAGGTTGCCTACTTCATCACCGCCGATTTGGTGGCGACCACCGTGCTGATTATTCCCTACCTTCTGGCCCTCTCGCTCTTCGCGGCAAAATCAGATGACCCGGTGGTACTCCACCGACTTCTTCGACGGACGCTGCCCCTCGGTCTCGCCGCCTGCGCTGCGATCGTGCTCGTCGTCGAGCTTGCAGCCCCGCTGATCCTCCAGTTCTTCGGCACGGCCTATGCCGTTCACGGAAGTACAGCGCTGCGACTTCTCATCCTCGTTGGCCCCTCCTACGTGATCAAGGATCACTATGTGGCAATCCGCAGGGCACAAGGGCGCCTCAGTAGTGCAACAAGGGTGATCGCCCTTGGCACCGCACTAGAAGCCACCGGGGTGGCTGTAGGGGGGGCGCTTTGGGGAGCAACCGGACTCTGCCTCGGATGGGCCCTGGCCGCGGCGTGCGAAGCCCTCGTACTTCTGCCTACCGTGATTCAGGTCTACCGTCGGCCGTTGGCGGAAATCCCCTCGTAGCCGCGCAGGGCCGGCTCGGCCCACTCGACCAGTGCATGACAGTGAACCCTGCCGGGCGTGAGCCACATCGGCTCATCTCCATCCACCGGGGCCAACCGGGGCATCGCACTACGCTGGAACAGTGGTGGAGGACTCCGGCCCCCTTGTGCCATCGACATCGGCGGCGCCGGTGACCGCCCTGCCTGCGCCAGAGGACACAGCGCTCGAGCACATCGGTGTCTGGCTCGTGGACCTCGACAATTGGGCCGCCTCCTCGTTCGAGCCGGCCACGCTGACGAACTCCGACCATCGACAGGCGGAACGACTCCGCGACCCGTCCTCCGGCCATCGGCTGCTGGCTCGGCGGTCGGCCACACGGACACTCCTCGGTCGGGTGCTCGGGGAAAGGGCTCCCGATCTCGATATTGCTCGGCACTGTCCCACCTGCGGCTCGACCGAACACGGCCGGCCCTTCGTGGTCGGAGCCCCGATCCAGTTCAGCGTCTCGTCCAGTGAGGGGCTGGCCGTGCTGGCCCTGTCCCGTTACGCCGTCGGCGTGGACATCGAGTTCGACCGTGGTGTACCGGCCCAGTGGGGAAGTCTGTCCCGGGCCGAACGTGCCGGCCTGCTCGATCTGACTCCGGAAGATCGACCCGCGGCCTTTCTCCGCCTCTGGACGGCCAAGGAGGCCGTGGTGAAGGCGGCGGCCCGAAGTCTTGACGACGACCTTGCCTCTGTCGATGTCCGAGGTCTGCTCACAGGGGACACAGCGGTGGTGGACGGCGACCGGCAATGGCACGTCCGACAACTCCCCGTGGAGCTGGAAGCGTCGGCGCCGGTGGTGCTGGCCGTGGCCGACGCGTTCGGCGCCCCCATGGAACTCCGGTGGTTCGCCGAGCAGGCGAGCCGCTCCGACCGTGGGGCTCAGGACTACTCCGCGCCGAAGAAGGGTGCGCCGAAGGAGAACACGCCCCCGTCGGCGGCCACCAGCCAGTAACCACCGGTGGCGGGGTCAGCAGTCATGCCCACGATGGGCTTGTTCAGGTGGATGGCTCCTGTGGATCCCTGGAACGTGGCGCCGCCGAAGGAGAAGATGCCGCCGTCGGAACCTACGAACCAGTACCCCTTCCCGTCAACCGTACCGGCCATCCCGATGATGGGCCGGTTGAGCCGCAAGGAGCCCGTCGACCCGAAGAACGGCGCGTCGAACGAGAAGATGCCACCGTCGGAGGCCACCAGCCAGTAGCCGCCGCTGTCCGGATCGGCGGCGATGCCCACCACCGGGGCGTTGAGCCGGTGCCCACCCATCGAGCCGAAGAAGGCGGCATCACCGAAACTGAAGATGCCACCGTCGGAGGCCACCAGCCAGTAGCCGGCCCCGTCCGGCGTGGAGGCCAGATCCACCACCGGGGCGTTGAGCCGGTGCCCACCCATCGAGCCGAAGAAGGTGGCGTCACCGAAGGTGAAGATCCCGCCGTCCGCGGCCACCAGCCAGTAGCCGGCCCCGTCCGGCGTGGCCACGATGTGGGTGATCGGGGCGTTCAACGGTTGGCCGGCCAGCGATCCGAAGTAGCTCGCATCACCAAAGGACTCCACATCCCCGCTCGAGTCGACGAGCCAGTAGCCACTGCCGTCCGGCGTCGACGCCATCCCCACCACCGGTGCGGTGATCTGCTGTGAACCGGTGGCGACGGTCACGATGTGCAACGTCGCCGTCGCCGTCGAGCCGATGGAATCCGTGACGCCGACCGTGAAGTCCGCTCGGCCAGCCGAGGCCGGGGTCCCACTCACGACACCGGTGGAGGGGTCGAGGCTCAGCCCGGCCGGCAGGGCTCCGGCAGTGAGCGACCAGGTGTAGGACGGCTCCCCACCGGAGGCGGTCAGAGTGGCCGAGTAGGGCTGACCTACAGTGGCCAAAGGGAGGGTGGTGGCGCCGAGGGCCAGGGTGGCCGGCGGGCTCCCCATGGCCGACTCGAACGCCCACCCCAACTGGGCCAGCGTCGGTCCGGCGGGATCGGTTCCCGATGCCGTGGCGTCCAGCTGCGACTCCCCCATCCAGTCGACGATGAAGAAGCCGAGCGCCGCAGCGCGGGTCATGCACAGGGTGAGATCGGCCACGGTGCCGTTGCCGGTGTTCTCCCCGCCCAGCCCGATGGGAGTACCGGTGACCAGCCAGGCCAGGTAGTCGGCAGGATCCTCCAGCTGCAGCGTGGGCTCCACCGTCGGTGCGTCGAGATAGGTGGTGTAGGCGACGGAGTCGGACGGGTCCGGCAGCGCGCTCAGCAGGTCGGCCCAGTCGAGGCCCTGATTGAACTCGTCCAGTGACGGCGTCGGGTCCAGCAGGGCCGCGACCTCGGTGGCCGCCCCCCCGGGACGCTCACCCCACCCGGGTAGGAGCACCAGGATCTCCGTGGCGAAGTCAGCCTGCAACTGGCCGTTGAGCCAGATCCCGTAGTCGTCGAGATCCTGGTTGTAGGCGGTGAGAAACGTCTGGGCCTGGGTGGTGGTGCCGGTACCCGGGTCCCACCCCTGGACGGAGGGCGGCAGGGCGGCCTGGGTGCTGGCGTCGAAGGCCCAGAAGCTGTCGGTGTGGCCGTCGTACTCGCCGCTCGGGTAGCGGAGCTCCCCCAGGGGTCCGCCCCCTTCGCGGACGGCGATGATCTCGCCCGGGGTGAACTGGGTTCCCAGCCACGACAGGTAGGAACCCTCGGCCGATCGGACAGCCATGTCCGTGACTGCGTTGACGACATCGTTGCCGGAGGCTCCCGTACCGGTGAAGACGTCGCCGAATTGGTCGACGAACTGGGTCCCCCCGGGCAGGGCGAAGGCCCAGGCCGGCGGGTACTGGAGGCCGGGGTCCAGCACGACACCGAGCCCGGTGGCCCGGGCGGCGCCGATCTCGCTCTGGACGGAAGCGAGGTAGGACAACGAGAAGCTGCCCCCCGTCGGCTCGGCCTGACTCCAGCTCACCCCGATGGTGACCGACTGGACACCGGCGGTCCGCTCGGCACCGAAGTTCGGCTCGGTGGCCTGCAGGAGGCCCAAGATGGGGCCACCGGCCACGTGGCCGGTGGCCGTCCGATCGGGGTGCGGCGACGGTCCGGCTACAACGGTGCTGATCGATCCGACCAGGACGCCCGCGGCCACCACGAGCGCCACCACGACCACCGCGAACGACCGGTTGCCCCCACGAGAGGGCCGTCGGAGCGTTCTGTTCACCGCCGTGGATTCCGAATCATCCATCGCTCCGGTTGACGCGTGATACCGGGGCCACTCGGGAATACGACATGCAGACCTCCTCTAGGTCCTATCGGTTCCGGCCTGGTAGCCATTGAGTGATTCACGTGGAGCGCGGTGCGACAGGCGCCGCTAGTCCCCGGGGTGACCGTGGGGCCGGGCGACCTCGGTCTCTTCCAACAGGCGGTCCAGCTGCCGGCCCACCACCTCGACATAGGGCTGTTCGAAGATGGTGTTGTGCAGGCCGGGAAGCACCACCTCCTCCACCGGGCCCGTCGTGAACTTGCCCCACCCGAGGTCATTCCGCCCCAGAGCCATCAGCACTCCCTGACGGGTGCGCAGTACGGCCACGGCGCCACCGTAGGGCCCCGGCTTGTACCTCTTGACGGCGAGGTTGCTGGCCCGGTGGGAACGGGTGATGGCCGTGTCGACCCGATCTGATCCGGCCCGGGGTCTGATCACGCTCCTCCGTCGCTCGACCAGCGACCGGAACTGGTCCACCCGCTGGCGACCCGACGCCGAGGCGATATCGGGCCAGTTCAACACGGCCTCCGACCAGAAGTACTGCATCGGGGACCGCAGGGCGGGACTGTCCAGCACCGCCACCAGGGGCACCTGCTCACCGTCGCCTGTCAACTGCCGGGCCGCCTCGTAGGCCACGAGTCCACCGGCGGAATGGCCTCCGAGCAGGTAGGGGCCGCTCGGCTGGAGGGACCGGATCTGCGCCACGGCCTCTTCGGCCATCTGGTCCACCGAGGTCTTGGTGGGTCGGGTCCTGCTCCCGAACTCCTGCACCTGGACCCCGATCAGTGGCCGGTCACCGGACAGGTAGGGCCCGAGGCGCCGATACCGGAGCGCTGTGCCCAAATAGGCGTGGATCAGATAGAGCGGGACCTTCGTGCCATTCCGGTTGACCGACAGATGGCTCGGAGCCTCCGTCTCGGTCCCGAGCAGCCGGGCCAAGCCGGCGATCGAGGTGTCCCCGAGGATCCGGCCGAGGGAGATCCGACACGAGCACTCGTCCTCCATGGCGCTGAGCAGCCGGAACAGGGACAGGGAGCTGGCCCCGAGGTCGTCGAGCACATCGTCCTCGGCCCGTATCGGACCCTCGAAGTGGAGAATCCTCCTCGTCAACTCGGCCACGATGGACTCGCCCACGGTGAGGTGGTCGGACGGGTCGTCCGCCGTCGCCGGCCGGCGGGGGCCGTTCATCGGCTGCCAGGCCGGGAGCGCGTCCTCGGCGATCTTGCCGTTCACCGAGGTCGGGAAGGAGTCCAAGACCACGAAGTGCGCAGGAACCATGAACGACGGCAGCCGTTCCTGCAGCCACGAACGGAGGTCAGGGACATCGAGTCCGGGTGCCGATGCCGTGACATAAGCGATGAGCTGCGGCTCGCTGCCGGCCGTGGCAACGAAGGCCTGGGCCACACGTGGGTGTCGGCTGAGCGCCACCTCGATCTCACCCGATTCGATCCGGAAGCCCCGCAATTTGAATTGACGGTCACGGCGGCCACCGAACTCGATCGACCCGTCAGCCGTGCGCCGCCCGGAGTCGCCGGTCCGGTAGATCCTGACCGGTGCTCCCCTCTCGTCGATCCAGTCGACGAAGTGCTCGGCCGTGCCCTGCGGATCCCCGCGGTAGCCATCGGCCACCTGGGGGCCGGAGATGCAGATCTCACCGAATTCACCCGGGGCGACCGGCGACAACTCCTCATCGAGCAGGACCACGCCGGCGCCGGGCAGATCCCGGCCGATGGGAATGGGGTCGGGTACGGGCAGCGTGATCTCGTGGAACGTGGCCAGCACCGTTCCCTCGGTCGGCCCGTAACAATTGAACAGTCGGAGCCCCGGGGTGCCGGACAGCAGGTCTTCGGCCAGCGAAGGAGGGAAGGTCTCGCCACCGACGAGAAGCAGCCGGAGAGCAGAGGGAACCCGGCCGGCCCGCGACAGCTCGCTCACGACCGACGGCGTCGACGTCAGCACGGTGACCGACCGGTCCGCATCCGACAGGGCCAGCGCACTGGGGATGATCTGGACACGGCCCCCGGACACGAGTGGTCCCAGTACATCGATGAAGGACGGATCGAAGCTGAACGAGGTGCTGGTGGCACCGACGGCCAGCTCGTCCGGTGAGAAGGTCGAGGTGATCCACGAGAGGACGCTCGACAGCCCGCGGTGCGGCACCTGCACCGCCTTCGGCGCCCCGGAGGACCCCGAGGTGAACAGGATGTAGGCGATGGAGTCGGGATCGGGTTCCGAGTCCCGTTGAGGACCCCCGCCCGACGTCGGGCCGTCGGGCACCATGTCGGTGGCATCGATCCGTGGGACCTCGGTGCTCAGGCCCGACAGGAGGGCGGCCTGACCCACCAACAGGTCGATGCTGGCGCGGTCGCACATGTCGTCGATCCGGGCAACCGGGTAGTCAGGGTCGAGGGGAACATAGACGGCGCCCGTCTGCCAGATTCCGAGCATGGCGGCGACGGCTTCCTTGGATCGGGGCAGGCAGACCCCTACGGTGGATCCGGCCCCGGCGCCCCGAACGAGGAGAGCACGGGCCGCCACCCGTGCCGCCGACCACAATTCGTCGTAGGTCCAGGTACCGGACTCGTCGGTGACGGCGGCCGAGTCCGGACTCCGGTGGAATTGGTCGGTCAGCCGACCCAGAGCAGAGCGATCGGGTCGGGAGGTGGCCGACAGGCCCGGATCGGACGAGATCGTCATGTGTCCGACACCCAATTGGCCAGCCTGGTGGACGCCACGATCGCCTCGTCGGGGCTCAGGGGCTCGAGGTGGTCCCCTTCCACCTCGAGCATCTTCCGGTAGACCGCGCCCTGCAGGACGGCGAGGTCGTCCCACCGATAGATGGCCACTCTCTCCGGGCCGGCGGCGCCGAGCCGGAGACGTCGAGGACTGTCGTTGGCCAGGACACCCAGCGCCACGGCGTACATCTCGATATCGAAAGCGGGTACGCGGTAGCCGACCTCCTCGTCCACCAACGAACGGAGACACGGTATGTCGAAGGCCACCACCGGGGTACCCACCGCCAATGCCTCGGCCGCCACCATTCCGAACGTCTCGTACCGGCTCGGCATGACCACCAGGTCGGCGCCGGCCAGCCACTCGAAACGGTCAGCTGCCGCCAACCGTCCGATGAACCGGACGCGCTCGGCGATGCCGAGACGCTCGGCCAGATCCTCGAGTGCCTTCCGATCGGGGCCGTCACCGGCCAGGACGAGATCCTGATCGATGTCGTCGACGACCAACGCGAAGGATTCGAACAGCAGGTCGAGACCCTTCTGGGCCATCTCCAGCCGGCCCAGGTAGGCGATTCCCGATCGTGGGAGGTCGTAGTCCTGAAACGCCCCTTGGTCCAAACCGTTGGGAACGACGGTGACATGGGCGCGGGGGTTTCGACGGATCACGGTCCGACCCAGGTCGACAGAGACGGTGATCAGCCGTCGATGGGCGCGTACGCCGGCACGCTCGACCCACGAGAACGGGAGGTGGTATTGGATGCTCTTCTCCTCGGCGAACAGCCACTGCACCATGCCGACGACGGGCCGCGACGTGAGCCACGGCACGGCCACCGAAGAGAACGGGGCACCGAAGTCCTCGACGACGAGATCAGAGCGATACCGCATCAGGGCCCAGGGAAGCGCTGCGAAGTAGGCCAAGCGCTCGGTGAAGTCCGAGCCGACGAGGCCGACGTGTACGTAGCGGACGCCGTCCTCGGTGCGCTCGTGGCATCCCCGGTATCGGGAACAGACCACGGTGATCTCGAACTCGTCCACCAGGCGCCGGTTGATCTCATGGGTACGCACCGAGCCGCCGCCGGCCCCGGGGCGGCGCGGGTCCTCGTAACCGAGGTGGAGGACCCGAGGTCGGGGTGGTCCGGCATGCTCGTCGCGGGCGATCGGGACATCGCGCAGACTCCGCAGCGTGAAGAGCACCCCGCAGCCGAGCGCCCACACCAGCCACAGGACAAGGTGGCTCCGAAGGAGGACCATGGGAAGACAGGCCGTGCTGACCCAGATGCCGGTCCGCAAAGTTCCGGTGAGGCCGCCCGGCCATGTCTGATGGATCCGGCGGAAGAGTGCCGCTGCCACCAGGACCCCACCGATGGTCACGGCGATGGCCAAACCGATGATGCCGTGGACCGTCAGACCGGCGGTGTCCAGTCCGGCACAGACCACGACCCCGAGGGCCAGCAGGTTGGTGGTTCGTCGGTAGATGGCACTGGCCTGGAAGTAGGTGGTGGTGAGGTTGACGACGCCCATGGCCAGTCCGGCCATGGCCGACCACGGAAGGATGGCCCCGACGTCCCCGTAGCGAGCCGGAAAGAGATTGCCCACCACCACAGCCGGAAGGGTGGCGGTGATGAGGGCAACCGGAATACAGACCTTGAGGTACAGGGACACGCTCTCGCGGATCACCACGGTCGGATGGGTACGCCCGGCGATCATCCGGGGGAAGATGACGACGGAGATGGCTGCTCCGAAGAACACCGGCACCCGACCGAGGATGTTGGCGGCCTGATAGGTGGCCAGTGCCGGTTGGGCACCGAGGATCAGACTGCCTATGACCACGTCCATGCTGGCCAGCATGGCCACGCCTCCCTGGATGGCCAGCAGACCCTGAGCGCTCGTCCAGAGGCTCCGACCGGCCAGTGCCGACCACGACCAGCGGATGTCCCGGACCATGTAGACCAGACCGAAACCGGCCACCAGGCTGGCGCCGAGGGCAAAACCGGCGATGGCCCCGCTGGCACCGGCACCGAGGGCGATGAGGGCCACCCCGGACGCCATCTTGATGACCACCTCGGAGACCCGGAGCACGGCCAGATAGCGGAAGCGCTGCTGGCCCTGGAAGAATCCGGCCGCGGTGGCGGCGAGGAAGATGAGGAATACCGAGCAGAAGGCGGCAGCCAGCAGCGAGCTGCTGGCGTAGTGGTAGGCGATGAGGCACGTGACCAGCCCGGCTGCCGCACCCTGGATCATCGTGGCCACGAGGCAGAAGGTGACGGCGATCCGGCGACGGGGCCGATCCTCCTTGGACCGGAGGACCTCCTGGGCCAGCACCCAGGGCAGGGCAGCTCCGGCGATGGTCCCTCCCACCAGCAGGAGAGCGGAGATCGAACCGACTTCGGCGAACTCGTGTGCCGGTAGCAGATACAAGAGGATGATCGTGTAGGCGTAGTTGAGCAGTGAGACGATCCCGGTGGCTCCAAGCACCACGGCCTCGTCGCCGATCCGGCGCGACCTGGTTGAGTCCGGCTCGGCCGCAGGGGGATCGGCGGTTGCCGTACCCGCTCGTGCGCCGACCACGCTCGTCACAAGGCGGCTCCGGTGATCGGCGTCACGTCGTAGACGCGGAGGATTCCGTCGGAGGGGCCCTTGGCCTGGAATACCACAATGGCGTGCTCATTGAGATAGCGCTCGAACGCCGGTTGGGCGATGCCGTAGCCCTCCGTGACCAGGTCGGTCCCGAGGATGACGAAGTCGACATGGTGGGCCTTCAGCTCGGCCACCGTGCTCCACTGGCCGATGATCCCCTTGGTCAACAAGAACTGCGACAGGTACTCGGTGCCGCCGATGACCGCGGTAGGGGGCACGTTCGTCGACACCCAGCTCAACATGGTGCGGTACTCGTCGTCCCGGCCAGCATGGACATGGACCCAGACTGCTGAGTCGAGGAGCAGCGCCGCACACGCCACGGCCACGCCCAGTGTTCTCCACCGGAACGATCTCGCCCGCACGAACCCGGCCGACCACAACGTCAGGCTCACGATGCAGGGCAGGAGCAGGATGTAGTACATCTGCTCCTCCAGGGTGCCGAAGAGGGTGGCATAGGCCAGGTACGCTCCGGCCGATACCGCCCAGAGGGCGCACAGAACGGTGATCCGCTCGACGGGGCGGAAGTGGTCCGCCCTCTCGCGGCTCCAGGGTCGAAAGCGCCACAGCAGTCCGAGGGAGGCCACCGAGCCCATGGCCAGGATCATGTAGGTCAGGCCCAGGGTCGTCCCATTGGCGAGGATTCTCGAAACGAAGCTCACATGGACCACGGATGAGTTGAACCCACTGATCTGGTGAGCTCCCACGAGCCGAAGCACTCCGTCCGCCTGCGCCCCCCACCACACGTTGAAACCACTGGCGATCCCCACCGAAACGACCGTGCATCCGTAGCCCAGGATGGCCACCACCAGCACCCGCAGGGCTTCCCGTCGCGACAGTACCCAGCCGGTGGCTAGCAGCCCGAGGATGAGGAGCACGGCGACGAGCCCGAACGTCTCTTTGGTGCTGAGCACGGCTGCGCCGGCCAGTCCGGCTCCGACGAGACCGTACCTCCGGCGTCTCGAGCCCGGTCTGGCGCCTATCGAGACGGCCAACAGGAGCAGCATCGTGACCATGGCCAGCTGGGACGGCGCCTCGAGCATGACGCGGCTGTCGTAGCTGATGGCCAGGGGATCGAGTGCCGCCAGCAGTCCGACGACGACAGCCACGCGCTTGCCTGCCGCCAGTTCGGCCAGGAGAAAGGCCAGCACGCAGGTGACGGCACCGAGGACCGCCACCACGTGACGGAGTTCGAAGAGCACCGTCTCGGTGGTGCCGTGAAGGCCGAATACGTCAATGGCCAACCCGTAGAGTCCGAAAGCGGCGGGTGGATGGAGGGCGAAGGGCTGGCCGTAGAGCACGAGCCCCCGACCATGGGCCACGTTGATGGCGATGTTCGTGTAGGTGGCCTCGTCGATGAAGATGTCATACGCCGTCGAGATGGCCACGATGCGAGCCAGGAGCGCCACCACACCGATGACGGCCATCCAGAACAATCGACTGGCGAGAGTCCGCCGGAGCAGTCGGAACGGGTCACGTGGTGGCCGCTCTTCTTCGTCGGGCTCCTCCGACCCGACCGGCAGCGCCAAGGCTTCGATGTCCGGCTCTTCCCCGATCCAGTCGAGGAGCGCGTACGCCGTCGGAACCGGAGGGGGGGCCAGTGCCGACTTCATCAACCGGCCAGCTCGTCGGGCACGGACTGATCCTCTGCGTCCGGTTGGGCCGAGGCCGACAGAGCCGGCGAGATC
This sequence comes from uncultured Acidimicrobiaceae bacterium, assembly GCA_963700235.1. Lineage (GTDB taxonomy): Bacteria > Actinomycetota > Acidimicrobiia > Acidimicrobiales > RAAP-2 > Bog-756. The sequence continues at coordinate 527,165 of CAVOWT010000003.1, read as the reverse complement.
AGATCGACGGTGGTCGCGACCGACAGGCGGGTACCGCTACCCGTCAGCATGGCCGACGGTATTCCGGCCCGGTGCAGCGCCAGCACTGCGGTGTCGGTGTCGGTGTTCCTCAGGAGGACGACGAGATGGTCGTCGGTCATGACGGCCTTGTCGGTGTACCGGAATTTCGGGTCGAGGCCGACGGGAAGGACGTCGACCGGGACCCTGGCCACCGTGGACAGGTCGGTGCTCAGCCGCCGGTTGTCGGAGAGGTGGGCCAGCCGGCCCTCCTCGGCCCGGATGAGGGAGAGAATCTGGGACGCCATCCCGTCCCACGAGAACAGTGACGCCCACTGACGGGCCCGGTTGCCCATGGCGTCGGCCACGGCGTCGTCGGACAGTAGTGCCAGCGCTCTCAAGACGGCGGGCCCCAGCTCCTCCTCATCCTCGATCAACCAGCCTGTCTCACCATCACGGATCGAATCCCTCAGACCGGGGCGCCGATAGGCGAGGACGGGAACACCGAAGGTGTTGGCCTCGACCACCGAAAGGCCCCAACCCTCTCCCTCGGAGACGTTGATGGACATCCACGCCGTCCTCAGCAACTGGTCCCGTTCCGCATCACTGATCTCACCGTGGACGACGACATGGGTACGGAGATCGAGCTCGTCGACCAGTGCCTCGATGGCGGGGCGCTCGGATCCGTCGCCGACAAGGTGCAGCTCGAGCTGCGGGAACTCGTCCAGCAGGCCGGGCATCGACCTGACGATCAATGCCGTCCGCTTGTGCGGCACCAGGCGGCCGACGCACACGATGCGTGGACTCTCCGAACGGCCACGCCGGCCGCCGAAGGATGTCACGGCGGATTCACATCCGGGGGAGACCGTTACGATGTCGCCCTTCAATCCCAATCGGCCCCGGGCGCCGGTCCGGGTGGAGGGTGAGACGGCCACGATCGACCGGTTCCGATAGACGATGCTCGATCCTCTCTTCTCCAGCCACTTGCCGACGCGGGTCATGAGTGGCGAGAACAGGAGAGAGAACTGGTCCTGGTGGATGTGGTGGAGGAGCATGAGCACCGGCGTGCGTCGATTTACGGCCACCGGGGTGAAGAACGGGATGCCGTTCTGGGAGTCGATGACGGCCCGGATCCGCCGTCGGTGCACCAGGATCCACAACAGTGCCCACGGGTAGACGGTGAACCTGTTGCCCCGACGGACCACCCGGTAACCGTTCACCTGGTCGTTACGACTTTCACCCTTCACCGCGGCGACGAGCAGCACGACGTCGAAGCCCCGCTCTACGAAGCTCTGAGCCAGTCGCTCACACACGACCTCCGCCCCGCCCGCGTCCGGATGTTTGCTGTCACGCCAGTTGGTGATGACCAGCGGAGAGCGTCCCGGACGTCTTCGCTCCATTACTGGGGGTCAACTGGGTACATCCCGCCCAAGGAACGGCGGATCTGTCTCAATTCCCGAAAGGAGCGGAGCCCGTCTACCACCGGGCGGAACGAAGAGTCGGGGCGGTCGGTCCACGAGATGGGGAGTTCGATCATCCGGTGGTTCCGTTGCCGGGCTTGGGCGAGAACCTCCACGTCAAAGGCGAATCCAGCGGGGGTGGTCGGTGAGAACAACTCCTTGGCCACTTCGGTCTGGAACAGCTTGAACCCGCACTGCGTATCGGTGACGGGCCCACTGAGTCCTGCGGCCATGGTCCGAAAGGCGAAACCCCCCATGCGACGGAGATGGCTTTGAGGCACCGAGTAGCCGGCACCGGTGCATCGGCGAGAGCCGATGACCACCTGCCAACCGGAATGGAGCAGATCCAATCCGAGCGTCACCGCTGAGGGGGGCGTCGAGAGATCGGCATCGCAGTAACCGACGAAGGGAGCGGTCGAGCGGTGCACGCCGGCCCGGACGGCGGCGCCCTTGCCCCGGGTCCTACAACTGATCAACTCGACAGGAGTGCGATCGCTGCGGGTCCCGTTGACGACATCGCTGGTGGCATCGACACACCCGTTGTCGACGACCAGGATGCGGATGGCCAGTTCGGACTCCTCGGCCTCCTCGAAGAGTGCGGCCAACGTACCCCCGATACGTTTCTCCTCGTTCAGAGCCGGTATGACGAGATCGAGCTCAACGTCCGCACTTCGCCTCGATCCGGTGTGATGCTGCTCGAGTAGCTGCCGCATGGTTGTCAGTTCCCCTTAGAATCCCCCCTACGGATACTTCGGTGATCTGCCGCCTGTTGCCGTGCTCGTAGCTGCTGAACTTTTCCCCGGTGTGCTTATCCCCGCTGTGCTTGTAGCTCCCGCTGTGCTTGTAGCTCTTCTGGATTCCACAGTAGAAGCTGTATGTTTCTGGAAGTTTTCCGATCTGTTGCCGTTTCGGCAATGTCGCATGAACGTCCGCGAACGGGAATAGAACCGACAGCAGGATCGGCCCACGGACTGTGGTCGGATATGTGCGCTGCGTCATCGCCTCCACCAGATCAGTGGCGCGACCTAGTGGCTCGGTGCCAGCTCCGTCAGCCAATGGCCCAGCTCGTCCGCCGAGACTTCCTCAGGTCTGACCGGAATGATCCCCACACTGGACAAGAACTCGTCGCACTTCGGCTCGAACGACAGTCCATAGACCGGACGGCCGACGGAGAGACCGAAGATTTGCGCGTGGAGCCGCATGGCCACCACGCCGCAGCAGTGCTGGACGATCCCGAGCATGATCGCCGGGTGGAGGGGCCCGATGAACCGAACGCTGTCCCCGTGGGTCATCCCGGCCCGCAGCCGCACTCCGAGGTCATGGTCGGTCAGTTCGGCTCCCAGCGCGTAGTCGCCCTTGTCGGAGAAGGACATGAACACGACCTGGCCGCCGCAGGCATCGGCCCACCTGTCGAGTCCTTCGGCCACGCTGTCGACGCAGCGCTGCAGGCGTTCGGCCCCGGCACCGGGCTTCAGCGATACAGCGATGCACGGCCGGTCCAGTCGCACCCCTGCCTCGGCCAATGCCTGGTCGACAACTTCCTGACCTGCAGGTTCGAGGTCCCAGGCCGGGTCCCGGACCAGCACGACCCGGTCCGGTCCCCCGAGCGCCTGCACCGAGGCAGTGTCCCTCGCCGACACATAGCGGGCCCGACAGACCAGACGTCTGAGTGCCCAGGCCACCGGCCCTGGCATGTCCGGGTAGGCGCCGATCGAGCGGAGCTCCACGTTCTTGCCCACGACGGACACGGCCAGCAGCAGGAACGGTAGGCAGGCGACCAACGGAGGCAGACCGCGGCCGAACATGCCACCGCCACCGATCATCACCGTGTTGGCTCGCACGAGTGCCCGTACCGCACCGGTCGACACCATGGCCTCTGACCTGACATCGGGATTGAGGGCGGAGATCCGGTCAGGGTGTCGGCTCAGAACGGTGACCACCCCACGGCGGAGCATTTCGGGAGCCACCTGGGTGAGGATGGCGTCGTCGCCCACATTGCCGTTGCCGTAGTTGCCGATCACCAGCAGTCGTTCGACGCCACCCGATTGCCCGATCGGTGAGAGCTCGGCCGTCATGGTGCCGTAGTTGAGGGATACCAGTGACGGGCATACGTCGACAGCACGATCGAACTTGCCATCATGGCGCAAGGTACCACAACGCCAAAATGGGTACTAGGTGGCTGCCGGGCGAACGGCTGACGAAGCACGTCAATCAGTCCGCGGCGCGGTGGTCATGGCGGCGCGCCAGTCCGCCCCCAGCTCGGAGAGGGTCGGGCCCTTGGCATCGCGTCCAGAGCCGGAGGCGATCAGTTGGTCCCCGTCCATCCATTGGACGATGGACAAGTGCAGCCGCCGCGCTCGCTGGATGCAGAGGCCCAAGTCGGCCAGCGTGCCATTGCCGGTGTTCTCACCGCCCAGTCCGACCGGCGTACCGGCCACGATCGAGGCGATGTAGTCCATGGGGTCCTCCAACTGTTGCGTCGGTTCGACCGTGGATGCGTCGAGGTAGGTCGAATAGGCGATGGAGTGGGCCGGGTCTGGGAGTGCATCGAGCAGGTCCGTCCAGTCGAGTCCCTCGTTGAACTCAGGCAGGTCGAGGGTCAGCAAGGTGGCCACCTCGTTGGTCGCCCCCCCGGGGCGCTCCCCCCATCCGGGCAGCATGACCAGTACCTCAGTCCGGAAGTCGGCCTGCAGCTGACCGTCGAGCCAACGCCCGAACCGATCGAGATCAGCGTTGTATGCGGCCAGGAAGGCTCGAGCTTGTCCGACGGTGCCGGTGCCGGGAAGCCAACCCCGAACTGGGGAAATGGCCTGGGTGCTGGCGTCGTAGGCCCAGTAGCTGTTGGCATGACCCTGGTAGTCGGCGTTGGGGTACCGGAGCTCACCGAGCGGTCCCCCGCCCTCGCGAACGGCCATGATCTCGCCTGGCCGGAACCGTGATCCCAGCCACGAGAGGTAGGTCGCTTCGGCCGAACGCACGGCAAGGTCGGTGACGGCGTTCGGCACTTCGTTTCCGGAGCCGGCCGTTCCGCCGAATCGGTCGCCGTACTGGTTGACGAACCGGGTACCTCCGGGTAGAGCGAACACCCAGTTCGGCGCGTACTGGAGACCGGGGTCCAGCACGACGAGCAACCCGCGGACCCGGGCCGCATCGACCTCGCGCTCGATGTATCCGAGGTAGCCGGAGGAGAAGGTCCCCTGGCGGGGCTCGGCACTGGCCCAGCCGATACCGATGGTCACCGCTCCTACGCCGGCGGACTTGACCTTTGCCAGGTAGCTCGTGCTGACGCCGATGATGCCCAGGACCGGCGACGGGGACGATGCGGCCGAGTCGACGGGGGCGGGAGCGGCGTACCGCTGGCCGCCCAGGGGTGCCGAGGTGGCCAGGGAGTCGATCAACCAGGCAGCCGCCGTGACCAGCAGAACCACAATGATGATCGGTGTGCCGCGTCCGTGACCGGCCCGACTCCTCACCACCCAATTCGCCACTTCATAACTCGGCCTTTCGGTGCGCCGACGGCGAACCCACCGCATCCACCGCTTCGGGTAGGGACAGACTACCTACACCGAATGGACGTCGATCTGGCGTCAGACGTCCGGAAATGAAGAACAGCGCGTGAACAATCGACGCGCGACCGTCGCAGGGCTTGCAGGTGCAGGGCAAGTGCTTCACACTCACTAGACAACGGAGAGGAGGCGGCGATGACCAGCACGCAAGATCGGGTTCTGTGCGACATCCGAGATGCCAACTTCCACCACGGCGGCCTTCGCTGCAAGCGGGTCCTCACGGTGGAAGAGGAGTTCTTTCGGGAGATGCAGTCGGAGATCTCGAAGCTCATCGTGGACAACCAGCCATCTGATGTCCAGAACAAGGAGCACCTGACCAACTGGACACGACCCTATGGAAACGCCATCCAGTACTCCCTGCTGAACGAATCCGGTCAGTTCGACGACTTCACCAAGGATTTCAATGGGACGAGTCGGAACAAGCGATTCCACCACGGTGACAAGTATCCGGCGTTGTCCCGCTTCATCGGAGGCTTTCCGGATGCCATCAACCTGCGGCTCAACGGAATGGGGCCGGACTCAGGCCTCTCGCCGCACGAGGAGCACACGGTCATCAGGCAGGGCCTTCGATTCGGTGTTCGGGTCCGGCTGCATCTCCCTATCTTCACCACACCCGAGGCACAGGTGTACCTCGACGGGGACTACTTCCACTTCGACGAGGGCTCCGTCTACTACTTCAACAACGGGTGCGTGCACTCGGCCAGGAACCTGGGGACGGAGACGCGTTATCACCTGGTCTGGGACATGCCTTTGACGGCCCGGACGTTCGATCTCCTCTTCGACAGCGACGGCGCCATCCCGAGCCCGTTCCTCGATCGGGTGCGGGGCGGGGACCAAGAGGTGCCGATCGTCAGTCACGAAGAGGTGGATGGATTCGAGACCATCGGTCCGGCGGCCAGGATCCACCGGGCGCTCGGCCTCGAACGCATGGGTGTCTCCCACCACCAGTTCCAGAACGTCTACAACCAGGTCGCCTACCGCTACTGGCTGACCACTCCGCCGACGCTGGTGGGTGCGGATTCCTGAGATCAGAGGGGAGTCCTGTTCCGGGGCGCCTTGGCCCGGCCAGCCGCAGCCCGGGGGTCCAGAGGTTCATCGGCCGCCGTTGAGCCACAGCCCGACATGTGCTACAAGTAATACATGACCTCTGTAGGTGTCCGAGAGTTGCGGCAGCGAGCCAGCGAACTGCTCAGGCTGGTCGAAAAAGGTGAGACCGTCGAGATAACGGATCGTGGACGCCCCGTAGCGAGATTGACTCCGCTTCCCGAAGGGACACCTTTGGAACAACTGCGCTCCTCCGGAGAGATCGACTCAGCCCGTGCTGACATGGACGACCTCCCGGAGCCCACGGCTTTGCCGAGCAGCGTCGAGTCACCATCGGAAACGCTACGACGCCTGCGCAGCGAAGAACGTTGACCGCGTGGCCGCCACCTACTTGGACTCCTCCGCCATCGTAAAGCTCGCCGTTCGCGAGACCGAATCGGACGCGCTCCGAAAACACCTGCGACGGCGACGCCCTCTCGTCTCGAGCGCACTGGCGCGAACAGAAGTGCTCCGCGCCTTGCTCCCAGGCGGTGAGAACGCGCTGGTCGCCGGGCGCCGAGTCCTTGAGCGAATCGATCTGGTGCGTGTCAACGATCGAGTCCTCAATCTTGCCGGATCCCTTCTACTGGAGGAACTTCGATCGCTCGATGCCATCCACCTGGCCACTGCGGGGCGCCTCGGTTCCGACCTAGGCGAGATTGTCACCTATGACGAAAAGATGACTGCAGCAGCCCGGATCATGGGATACAAGGTCGCGGCTCCCACCTGAGCCACAACCCAATGAACCTCGGGCCCGTGAAGCACTGTTGACCGGGTCCCGCGAACTGAGCAAATTACCTGGAGCTCGAGATCCCCTCACCGAGCTGACTTCCGCGAACAGGGTGCACATTTGACGGGCTCCGGCATGTGAACGTGGTCACGCTCATCGGCGTCGGTTCTGCCGGCATACGGCTGAAGTCTGAGGTGCGAATCCCCTTGGGAACTCGGACAGCCCCGCCAGACTTTTTGGGCCGTGGGGCTGGTCAACCCTTGCGCTAACTGACGGCGAAGAGGCAACCTTGTGGGAGGGCGGTGAGGGCCGCCGTGATACAGGGGGCGGGGGCATGGGCAGGGATAGCTCAGAGGCCGTCGAATTTGACGGACGAAGTATTTCTAGGCGAAACAGGACCGCTAGCCAAGGGCTACCGCATTGACAAGGATGACGGAGTTGTTAGCCCCGACGTCTTAGAATTCCGGGGCCAGTTGTTCCGTGAGCTCACCAGGCTCGGCGGGGGCGACTCCATGAAGATGCTCACCCGGTACATAGTGCAGGTGTGGCGACCGAGCGCCGAGGCCATTGACCGGTTCAATGAGTGGGGATGGACGCCAGCTGGGGCCGAAGTGAATGGTGATCTCGAGAACACAGTCGTGTTCACTACCCAGGCCAAAGACATCGCAGAGTCGATCTTGCCCCTTTACCAGTGGGAGCGAGTCGCGTGGTTTGATTCCGCTGCGCCGGGTGTCGTCCTCGAACTCGATCCTCCGGAATAACCAACAGTTCGCCTGCCTATCGGAACTACCGGCCGTAGCTTTTACGGTGAAGCTGGTGCCCGAGGAACCCGAACTCCGCAAAATGAGCCATTCGACTCCGAGCTCGGGATCCCCACAGTGACAAGGTTCCTCGGACAGGTCGCACATACAAATAGGACAGCCAGGAATCGATCGGTCCATTTATCCCTTGGGCCACGCGGAACTGGGCCCTGCGGCGTCCGACCTCAGCCTTGGGTTGGACTGCGACAAAGGCCGAGTGATCCCATGGCTCGGTTGCGGCGTCACCTCGTTGGACCAGCACCTGTATGGGTCGCCGGGACCGCAGATCCTTAACATCTGTCCGATGAAGGTGCGTGCCCCTCTCGCCTGGTTTCGGCTTCAGCGACGATTCAGTACGGCCCGATCCGCTGGTCCGGGTTGGTGTCGATCAGGTGGTGACCGTCGGTTGATACCTGCGACGTCCACTCACTTCCGTCCCACCAGCGGTAGTGGAACCTGCCCGCTCGGATCCGGGTGCCAGGCCGGCGGTGAGAGTGGGCCGCTGGTCGAGGCCCCGCCCTCGTCTATCGACCCGGCCCCGCCCTGTTCGGGTTCTCCTTCGGATTCCACCGGCGCCTCGTCGCTCGGCTCGGGCTGGAAGTTCGCCGGCCGAGGGTAGGCGGGGAACTGCTCGGCCGCCGTCAGCTGACGGTTGGCGTGCGCCCTCACCTCCATCGACGGCGGCGTGACCGGGGCCCCGGGGTCCATCACCGGCGGGTTGCGCTGGGCTTGGCGAACCCCGATGGAGTGGGCGATCAGGTAGAGGACCAGTCCGAGGAGAAGGGACAAGAACCAGAAGAACGCCCACAGTGCCGACGGGAGTCCCCACGGTGTCCGACCCAGCATCTTGCGGTCGTTCTCCGACAGGCGGTACCCCATGAAGGCCCAGACCACCGACAGTACGCCGTAGATGATCCACTGGCTCCCGCTCACATGAAACACGCCGTAAAGCCTACGCCCGTTGGTGCCGTGCGGTGGCAACGGGCCGATCGGGCGCCGGCCGGGTGCGCGACCCGTCAGAATCCCAGGCTGCGGGACCGGCTCGGCTTGGTCCGGTAGGCCGCCTGAAGGTCGCCCACCGAGTACTGGCCCGGCGACTGATCCGTCACCGCATACCAGTACAGGGCGGCGTTGAAGGCGGCCGAGGCCACGGTCAGCACCAACAGGATGGCGGCCAACCCGAGGACGCCGACGGCCACCCCGAGGGGGGCGAACACCGCCCCCAACAGGACCGACACCACGACGTCGACCATGACGGCCACGAGGCCGATGACTCCCGAGGGCTCCGTTGCCCACGATGTTCTCGCCCCACCGGCTCCGGCACAGGTGGGCCGACCGCTTGATGGCGGACAGCGCACCCATGTCCTCGAAGAGGATCACCGGCACGACGAAGAAGCTGGCCAGCATCCAGCCGGCCCGGAGCAGCGCCCCCACCAGAAGCCCGAGAATCCCCCGGTTCCCGATGCTGCGCAGGATGCTGACGACCACGTAGTTGATGAAGGCCCACGCCAGCAGCTGGGGGCTCTTGGTCAACGCCGCCCGGGCGGCCTGGGCGTTCGACACGCCCTGCCCGTGGAAGCGAGCCATCACCCTGGAGATGATGGTGGCGTGTGACAGCACCGACACGAACATGGTCAGGATGCCGGCCACGATCACGATGAGCCACTGGCCGGCCGACAGGTGGACGGACTGACCGTTCGAGCTGTTCGAGTGCAAGCGTCGGGAACAGGGCGACGAATGCCACGCCCAGGATCACCAATTGGACCACGAACGCCACCACCGGCACCATCATCAGGCCGGGCTCGTCCCTGGCCATGGTGAAGCCGATTCCGACCAGGCGGAGTCCCCGGCCGAACCGGCCTCCCGAAGAGGTGGGGACGATCGGTTGCCACCCCTGCGGGTAGCGGGGGGCGGACGTCGGGCCCGCGCCTCCCGCCGGCGACCAGCCGGTCGCGCCGGCATCGACGCCCTGGTCCGGGGTAGGCGGCCACCGGAGGTGCTTCCGATCGGCGCCGCCAGGGTCGGAGCCCAGCTGGCCAGCGCATCCTCGGGTGGGACCGACGGGCTGGGACCCGAACGAGGTCGGAATCTGGGCATCGGGATGGAGCTCGGGCGCATACCACCTGCCGTCCGAGGCCATCCACCAACCCGGGCCCTGTGAGGTATCGCTCATGGCTCCCCTTCTTCCTACCCGGACCGCGATCGTACGGCCCGACTGTCCCGTGGGCAATGACCTCGGCGAGGGCACTGACGTTCTGCCGATCCAGCTACTTCGGCAGGTTGGGCCCTCGGGTTAAGGGAGCGGGTGGGCCTCGAAGAACGACCACATGGTGTTGTTGGCGCTGATGGCCGTGGACTGGGGACCGAGCGCATCCGTGATGCTCTTCGGCAGGTGCGGCCCGCCGGGCCATTCGTGCCCCTCCCCCACGATGGAGTAGAGCTCCACCTCGGAACCCGCTGAGCACGGGGCATACGCCGTGAGCACCACGGTGGCGGCCACCCGGGTCGTCTGTCCGGCCGTCGGACACCTGTCGTGCCTGGCCCAACGCTTGGCCGCCGTCGGCACGCTGTAGGTCCAGTACTTCTGCCCGTGACCCAGATAGGGATCCACCGGGTCGGCGGTGCCGTGGAAGGCCACCACCGGGACGGGGCGGGTCGACGGGCACGGCTTGGGCAGGCGGAGTCCGCTCACCGGGGCGATGGCGGCGAAGACGGTCGAGGCGTCGCACCCAGCTGACTGGCCATGCGGGCTCCGCCGGAGAACCCGGTGGCGAAGACCCGACGCGTGTCGATGCAGTAGCGCTGCTCGAGGGAGCTGACCAGCTGTTCGATGAAGGACACGTCGTTGGGGGATCCGGCCGGCACCGCCGCCCCCCCGACCAAGGGCTGGCCCGGCACGTTCCACTCGTACCCGGCCCCTGCCGGCGATGTCTCCCTGCGGGTACACCACGATGAAGGTGTCGGCGTCGGCCGTGGCGTCCATGCCCGTCAACCCCTCCTGTTGGAGCGCCGTCGACTGGCTCCCGTGCATGTTGACCACCAGGGGGACCGGAGTCGGCGGCGCGTAGCCGGTGGGCACGTGGACGATGGCCGTGCGCACCTTTCCGTCGATGGTCGGCGTGAGGGTCACCGTGCCTGGGGCCGCGGCCGACCTGGTGCACCCGGAGCTTGACTCCTTCGCCACTCCGGTCGTCTGCGTCGTCGTGGACGACGAAGGCGGCGCCGTGCTGGTCGTGGGCGCAGCCGAGGACGGAGGCGGGGTGGAGCTCGCTCCGCCACAGGCCGCACCGACGACGGCCACGGCCAGGGCCACCACCGCTGACATTCCCACCCGGCTGGATCCACCCCGTTCCACGTGAGCTCACCCTTCCTCTCGTCGTGACCGTTGCCCAAGCGGACCCTGTAAACGTTTACAGTAGAGTGGTGGCGTGCCTCCGTCAACCCACCCCGAGGGCGCGGCGAGAAGGGTGCAGTTCCGCCCGTGAGAGCCGACATCCGGCATGTGGCGGCCGAGGCCGGCGTCAGTACGGCCACCGTGTCGCGGGTGCTCACCGGTCGGGGCCCGGCCAGCCCGGAGACAGCCCGAAAGGTCCGGCGCGCCGCCGAACGGTTGGGCTACTCCCCCAGCGCCTCGGCCAGCAGCCTCCGTACCGAACGATCGATGATCATCGGGGTACTGGTCCCGAACCTGGCCAACCCGGTGTTCCTCCCGTTCCTGCGGGGGGTCGAGCACCTGGCCCAGCAGCACGGGTATGCAGTGATCGTGGCCGACACCCAGCGGTCGCGGGAGGTCGAGCGACGCCAGCTCGATCGGTTGAGCGCCCAGCGGGTCGACGCCCTCGTCGTGGCTGGTCGGCCCATGGATCCGGACCACGTCCGTCAGCTGGCCGATGCCGGGTTGCCCATCGCCGATGCCGAGGCTTTCTCTCTCGAGGCCGATGCCCTGGCCGTCTCACTCGGTACCGCCGTCGACGACGCCTGCGACCATCTGGCCGCGCTCGGACATCGCCGGCTGGCCTACCTCACCGGGTCCGGTCGGCGCGGCAGCACATCGGACACCAGATGGCGCCTCATCGCCATCAGCGCCCGGTCACGGGGAATGGAGTTCGAGCGCGTCCGGCTCGGGTCGCCGTCGGGTGCCGGCGGTTCCGCCCTGGCCACCCGACTCGACGATCTGGTCCGACCCCCAGGCGGCCCGACCGCCCTGTGGGCGAGCTCCCACACCTTGGCCCCCGCACTGTTGGGAGCCCTGGCCGCCGCCGATGTCTCGCATCCCGCAGCACTGTTCGTTCCTGACGTTCGGTGACTCCCCGTGGGCCGCGGCCTACCGGCCGGCCATCAACGTCATCACCGGCGACCTCGGCTCGGTGGGCACGGCGATGACCGAGGCCCTGCTCCACCGTCTGGGGGCGGTGACCTCCGAACCCCGCTGGGATATACAACCCGACCGTTATGTGCGGCGGGACAGCGTGGGGCCGGCACCGACATCCTGAGTCAGTGGGACCGGGAGGCCTTGGCCACCACCGCGTCCGCCAACGTGAAGGCCAGTCCGTAGCCGACCTCGAGCGGCATCCTCCGGGAGACTCGTTCTGGACCCGTTCATGGAAGCGCCTCACGGGCGGGGGAAACGGGTTGACTCCGAAGAAGTACAGCGACGGCTTGTCCAGGTCGAGCAGCACCGCGCCAGCCATGGCCGCGGCTGTGGACAGTCGTGCCCTCCGGTCGACGGCCATGACCGACACCGCCATGGCCGCCAGTCCGAGCAGACCGTCACGCTTGGCCATCCTAAGGAATCGCTCGGTGTCGGCCTCCGACATTGCTTTCCCGCCGAGGCCGAAATGGGGCATGGCGTCGAGCAGCAGATGGGATCCCACCCCGGCCACGAAGGCCGCCACCGGACGCCGCTCGAACGCCCGCCCGATGATCACACCGGAAAGCACATGATTGGTCACGAACATCGCTCAACCTCCACCGAACAGATCGGCATACAGGAGCGCCTGCTGAAGGTCATGGACCGACCGGATCTGCGCGACCCACGGTCGGCGCCGGGGCTGTACCGACTGTCAGCATCGCCTGCCCAGCGTACGGCCCCGACCCACGGCTAAGACGTCAGCCGGCACGTGGGGCGGGAATCAGCCCGTATCGATCTGGCGTATCGGGCGCGTCGCGGACATCGTGTGGTCCCGCCGAGTCAGTCGAGCAAGGGCCGGAGTTGTCACCCCGTAGCGACGGCCCTGTAGCGGAGGATCAGGCGGGCGCCCTCGCAAGCGTCCTGGTCGGTGTGGGTCTCGACCATGGTGATCGATGGCCACGTTGCCCTGGGCACGTCCAGTCCGGACAGCGATTTCGTCGAATCGGGGGGAATCGTCACCGGGGCCGATAATCCGTGGGCAACCGCGAAGTTCAGTGAGCTCGAGCACGCGGGGCGGCCTGTCGAAATAGCGATGGTGAGGCTTCCCCGTTCGATGGAAATGGGTGACGGATTGGGGTTGGATACTACGAGATCTACCCTCTCCGTGGATCCCGGATAGAGGGGCCGGATGACGTCGCCACTGATGGAGAAGAAGGCGCGGTTCCTAAGAGAGAAATGGGCCGCGGATCTGATCCCAGGGGCTCCAGCGGTGACGGCGTAGCCGCCCGGGGTGCTGTCGGCACTGAACACGGAGGACACGGCCACTCCGGACCGGTCGGTGCTGACGACGCATGACGATCGTTCCGGGTTGCCTGACGGACACCGAGCGAACGTTCCCGAGGCTCCCGAAGACGACGGGGCGGTGAAGGTGACCCGAACGCCGGGCCAGGGTCGACCGCGCCGGTCCCTCACTACTGCCTCCAGCGGCAGACTGAAAGCATCGTCGATTCCCACGGACTGGTCACTCCCCGACGCACTGGCAATGGTGGCGTTTGTGGTGATCGTCCAGCAGTCGGTCGTGGGACGGCCGGCACCGTGCTGGTCGTCGACCACGAACACGGAGAAACAGTGCGGACCAGGTAGAAGACCTTCGTACCGCACGCTTCCCTTATCGGTTCCGTCGCGGGGATGGTCCGTGTACCCCATGCACCGCATCGCCGGTCTCGTATCGATGCGACACCACAGCGCCACGTTAGGATCCATGGTGTCCCGAAAGGTGAACACCGCAACCCGGTCGACGCTCGGGGTGGGCGGCGACGAGGTGATCTGTGGGCGGGGCACCACGGACGGGGATGCAGATGCAGCCTCCACGAGTGGTCCGACGGATATGCCGGTGGCCGAGACAAGAGCGAACAGGGCGACCGAACCCAGTCGCCACGCTGACCCGAAACGGGACGTTACGTACCTGACCATCTCCCACCTTCTTCGATGCACTCGTCCGATAACCCGTGCCGGCAACTCGACCTGATCCGGTCGGGCCTGCCGGATCGCGAGGTGGTCACCCCACGATCCGGCAGGCCAACTGGATCTCCAGCGACGCCCAGATCGGCCGTCCCTGGACCAGGAAGTGGCTACTAGCTGGCCACGACGGTCAGCGGCACGTTCCCACCTGCGCAACTGTCCTGGTTGGCGCCGTTGTCAATCAGCTGAATATTGAAGCTGCTGGCGAACGAGGCGCCGGCGGCCAGTGTCTGATTGATCGGATACGTACCCGCGGCGCCCACGGCAAGACCGTTGATCGAGAAGTCGTTCGCCGTACACGCAGGATCGCCCGCTCCGTCGACGTAGTCGAATCCGGGGGTGACCTCGATCACGATCTGCGTCAGTTGGGCGGGGCTCGCCGCCGTCACAGGATTCGTCACCGTGTAGGTCACATTGTCCGTCGCTGCACCGCTCGGAGTACCCGGAGCGAGTGCCGGTCCGGTCGGTGTGGCCAGAGCAACCGTGAACGCGGAGGTCGAGGCGATCGCCGCCGACCCGGTTCCGGTGCCGGTGGAAGTGAAGAACGCCGCGGCGCTACCCGCGGCGGCTGCAATGATCACTCCGGCCAGCGCGACGGCGGCGATCTTTCTTCTGGTATTGAATAGCTTCATATCGGTAATGCTCCTGTTCTCATTGGATGGATGTTCCTTGGCATTGCCTGCAGCTATGCACGGTGAGTTGCTCCCGCCTCCGGTCCTCAACCGCGCTCCACGACCACCCGCGAATAACGAGTGGTCGAAGTGCGAGATGCCCTCTCAGGACCGGGCCAGCCGCATTGCGATCGGAAACCTGAGGTCTGCCGAGCGTCGCATCAACGCGCCAGATGCAGCGCCGTGACCTTCCTCGAAGATCACCATCATCAACACTCCTTCGGCCCCAGCCTCCGAACGGGTGTCGGTTTCGCCATTTGCTAACTCTTGGACGGGCGACCATATGTGTTCAAGAGATCAGTGCTCACCCGGTGTGAGTATGCACCAAGGAGGCACCACATTCAGTGACCACTGACCGTGACTAATTTCGTCTTATATTGATCCGGCTATATACACGAGGTTCTTCGGCAACGACGGTCGATTTTGGAAAAGTACCAACACTTTTCGGGAACCTGATCTCACCCTGAGTGGTATTGACCGGGACCGGGCAAACCGGCCCGGCCCCCTCACTGGCGTACGGCCACAGCGGCCCGGACGTCGCGGTGGTCGCTCCCCGGGCCCGATCCGGTCGAGATCTGGGTGACGACCACACCTGGTCCGGTCAGGACGTGGTCGATGCGCACGAACGGCGGCAGGGGATGCTCGATCTGCGACCACGTCATCTCCAACGGGTGGCCCCGGGCCGCGGCGCCGTCTTCCAGGCCGGCGTCGAGGATGGTCCGGAACCCCTTCGATCCCCAGGTGGCGTTGAAGTCCCCGACCAGCAGCAGTCCGGCCGGACCGCGGGCGCGCAGCAGCCGGTCGATGTCGGCCAGTTGGCCCTTCCACTCGGAGAACGAGCCGTTCACGGGCGCAATGGTGTGGACCACCCACAGGGTCTCGGGCCCGGGCGGAAGCTGGATGGTGGCCTGCACGATGAGAGGCCGACCGTAGAGGGTGACCACGTGGACATCGGTCAGTGGGTACTTGCAGGCGATGAGAAAGGCGAACGGGTCGTGCCGTTTGATCTGGACCGTGTTGGGCAGGCCGGCCAGGGCTCCGTCCGACTCGAGCTCGCTCACCAGGGGCGGGACGGCCTCCTCCATGGTCAGGAGCTGGGGCCGGTACTGCTTGATCTCGGAGGCGTAGCCGCTCATCGAGGTGTTCTCGTAAGTAGACGTTGGCGTCGAAGAGCCGGATGGTGGGGGCGTTGGCGGCCCAGCCGGGGACGGGCTGGGCCGCCGTCCACTCGGGGAGCACGAAGAGCACCTGGGCCACCACGACGACGACGGCCGCACCGGCCAGGACGAACCGGCGTCCGACCAGCGCCACCACGGCGACGATCCAGGCCGGCAGGTAGACGAACAGGGTCACGTCGTTGGCGACGGCGAAGGGCTCGAAGCGGTCCCAGGCGAACAGACGCATGGCCGCGACCACGAGCAACGGGACCACCACGGCCCAACCGATGACAGTGGCCCACAGGGGCAGACGCCGGTGCCGTCGGCGGTGTCGCCGCGGTCGGCGGTCGACGGTCGGAGCCGGAGGTGCATCGACCGTCATCCGGTGGATCGTATGACCAACGGGCCCCGACCGGGCCGCGCCCTCGTCCTCGGCTTCACTCCAACAGGTCGCGGATGTCCTCGGCGGTGAGAGCCCCCGACTCGAGACCACCGGCATCCATGACGTCGGCGAAGAGGGCCGACTTGCGGGCCTTGAGGGCCATGACCTTCTCCTCGATGGTGTCCTTGGCCACCAGCCGGTAGACCATCACCTTGCGGGTCTGGCCGATGCGGTGGACGCGGTCGACCGCCTGGGCCTCGGTGGCCGGGTTCCACCAGGGATCGAGGAGTATGCAGTAGTCGGCCTCGGTCAGGTTGAGGCCGAACCCGCCGGCCTTGAGGCTGATCAGGAACACCGGCGCGTCGCCGTTGCGGAAGGTGTCGATGACGGCGTCACGTCTGCGGGTCCGGCCGTCGAGGTAGCAGAGGTCGACTCCGGCGGCCTCGATCCGCCGCCGGGCCAGGGTCAAGAACCGTGTGAACTGGCTGAACACCAACACCCGGTGCCCGTCCTCGACGATGTCCTCGAGCATCTCCATGAGGGCGTCGAGCTTGGTGGAGGGCACCCCCTGGTAGGCGGCGTCGATCAACGACACGTCGAGGCTGGCCTGGCGCAGCAGGGTCAGCGACCGGAAGATGGCCATGCGGTTCTTGGTCATGTCGCCGAGGAGTCCGAGCACCTTCTGGCGCTCCCGCTGGAGGTGGGTCTGGTAGACGCGCTTGTGCCTCGGGGCCAGCTCGAGCTCGAGGACCTGCTCCTGCTTGTCGGGCAGGTCCACCTCCACCTGCTCCTTGGTCCGACGCAGCATGAGGGGCCGGATCCGCCGTCGGAGCTGGGCCAGTCGCTCGGCGTCGGCCTGCCGTTCGATGGGAACCCGGTAGTGGAGGGCGAAGCGGTCGGGACTCACGAACAGGCCCGGTGCGGCGATGGACAGCAGCGACCACAGCTCCATCAGGTTGTTCTCGATCGGCGTCCCGGTCATGCACACCTTGAACGGCACCGGGAGCAGCCGGGCCCGCTGGTAGGCCTGGGACCGCCGGTTCTTGGCGAACTGGGCCTCGTCGAGGAACAGGCCGGACCACGCCACGCCCTCGTACTCCTCGTACTCGATCCGGAACAGGCTGTAGGAGGTGATGACGATGTCGGCGTTGTCGGCCATCTCCGCCAGCGAGGTGCCGCGACGGCCGGCCGTTTCGGTGACGGTGACGGCGCGGAGGTCCGGTGCGAACCGGCGGCACTCGGCCGCCCAGTTCCCGACGACGCTGGTCGGCGCCACCACCAGGTACGGGGCGTCGGTCAGGCCCCGCTCCCGGGTGTGGCAGATGAGGGCCAGCGCCTCGAGGGTCTTGCCGAGGCCCATGTCGTCGGCCAGGATCCCGCCGAGCCGGTGTTCGTAGAGGTAGGCCAACCAGTTGAACCCGGTGTGCTGGTAGGGCCGGAGGGTGGCCTGCAGGCCCGAGGGCGCGTCGTACTCGGTCCGGTCGGATGCGTCGATCAGGGCGCGCACGGACGCCTGCCACGCGCCGGCCTGGGCCGTGACCACCCCCAGGCGCTGGAGGTCCTCCCACAGACTGGCCTGGAAGCGGTTGAGACGGATCCCGTCGGTGGTGGTGTCGAGGAGCGCCCGCGCCTCGGCGATGAGCCGGGCCAGTTCGCGCAGTTCGTCGCGGTCGAGGGAGAAGTAGGTGCCCGAGGGAAGGATCAGGTGCGACTCGTCCTCGGCCAGGGCCACGAAGAGATCGGCGAACGGCACCTCCTCGCCGCCGACCGTCACGGTGACGGTGAGGTCGAACCAGTCGTTGTCCGTCGACGTAGAACCCCCGAGGCTGACCACCGGGGCCTCGACCTCCTCGCGGTAGTCGGGGGCCTGGCCGCTCGAGTGCACCACCACGTGGTCCATCGCCGACAGGACCGGCAGGACCTCGGTCACGAACCGGACGGCGTCATCCCGTCGAGCCGGGCCTCGGCCGCCAGTCGGGGACCGGCCGCGGTGTACTCGAGCAGTTCGTCGACCGTTCGGACGGCGGCGGTGACCGCCTGCACCAGACCGTCGTCGAACCTCCGGTCGTGGTGGCCGCCCCGGGCCCCCCGGAGGGGCTCCCGCCACCCCGACCCTTCGGTGCCCCACGACCACACCACTCCGATCCGGTGGCCCTCGAGATAGTCGACGTCGAGCACCAGAGAGGCCGGTCGATCCTCGGGCAGCTCGACCGACCCGTCCGTGGAGAGAACCGGCACCCTGCGGCGGAGGGTGGGGAGCAGACCGTGCAGGAACCGGTCCTCGTCGTGCCGGGGCACGTCGATCACCGCCATGTCGAGCAGGTCCCGCAGCCCGATGTCGACGGGAGCGGCGAACGGGGCCAGGGCCAGAAGGGGGGCGGCGCCGGTCGTGGCGGTGGGATCGTCCCACCATGCGATCCCGTGGACCGGGGTCCCGATGAGTAGGCACGAGGCCAGCGGCACCCGTTCGTCCCCGACGGTCACCCTGACCTGAAGGCGGAGGCCGACGTCGGATCGCGAGACGTCGAGGGAGACGGCGGCCGGCGCCGGGTGAATCGTGACCGGATCGGCGCGGCGGCCGGCCTGGATCAGGGGCAGACCCCGGTCGCGGGCCTCGCCCAGGAGGTCCCACAGGCGCCGGCTGTCGATGGCCTCGAGCCAGACCACGTCGTCGCCGTACGCATACCCGGTCCGTCGGGTCGACAGGCGGCTCAGGGCCAACAACTCCTGGGCCAGCGCGATCTGCCCTCCGATCCGCGGACTCCGGGCACGTCCGTAGGACAGGTACTCGAGGTTGGACCACGACACGCCGGTCTTGACCCAGTTTCCGCTCCGGCCCGGCAGCACCGGCCGGACCCGGATCCCCGGTCCACCGATACCCGCCCCCGGGCCGGTCCGTGACCGGATCGACGGGCTGGACGGCACCATGACCAGCTCGAACTGCAGACCGATTCCCGACGGCCCGGTCGGCTCGTCCTCGTCCTCGTCCTCGTCCGAGACCGAGCACGTCGAGCAGTGGGCCCTCCCACCCCTCGTCGGCTGGTGCCCGGGACCGGGGGGTTCGACGCGTGGCACCGTTGCGACCGGCACGCGCCCTGTTCGGGGCCGCGACCGAGCTGTGTCCCCAGCCGGCGGCGCACCGAAGGCGGGGCCAGCTCACCGGCCAGGACGAGCGCCACGGCGTGCTTGCAGTTGAACTCCGACCGGGCAGGTGCAGTTGGCCTCGAAGTCGACCAGTCGCTGGTTCGATCCCCAGACCAACTCGGCCGACGTGTAGTACGGGTTGCGTTCCCCTCCTTGGACTTCGCCCACCACCCTGGTGCCGCCCAGACTCCACGTGCTCTTCCGGACGGCACCGTGACGGGCGTAGTCCCGTCCTCGCTCATACGTCGCCTGGCCCACCAGACGCTCCAGCACGACCTCGTCGGCACGGGCGATCACTTCGTGTGCGTTCCTCGGGTCCCCATGGTGGCCCTCCCACGGTAGCGGCCGGTCCGGTGGGGTGAGCACGGGCCCGTCCGTCGGATACGAGCCCGACGGCCGGGGCGGGGGTCTCAGCTGGTGGCGGGGTTCTCGCCGTCGAGCGCACCGTCGACATCGCCGTCGGTGGGTGCAGGGGGCTCACCTGCGTCGGAAACCATGGAGGCGTACACGGCCAACAGGGCGCTCTTCTGGCTGTCGTTGAGCCGCGGGTCCCGGCGGATGGAGGCCTCGGTCGTCGACGGCGACTCCTCCCCGGTCACGATGTCGGCGGCATGGGCCAGCAGATCCCCGACCGAGAGGTTGAGGGCGGTGGCCAACGACTTGATGACGTTGATGGAGGGCTGGTGGAGACCGCGCTCGATCTGGCTGAGGTAGGGATTGGAGACCTTGGTCAGCTCGGCCAGCTGGCGCAGGCTGAGCTGGGCCAGCTGGCGCTGGCTCCGGAGGTAGCTCCCGAAGGTGTCCCACGGCTCGCCGGGGTGTCCGGTCCCTCCTCCGATCCGTCCATGCCTGCACTGTATCTAGAGGCCGCCATCTGGGGACCCCCACCTACCGGTCCTCACCTACCGGTCCTCACCTACCGGTCCTCACCTACCGGCGACGGCAGCAGCCGGCGGCTGGTGAGAACACCCCACGGTCCGCCCCTCGGGTTTCGGTGGCCCATGTTTCGGGAAGAGAAATTCTTGTGTGAGTTCCTCGTCGGTAACCGCTGTCGTGTGCTTCACTGGCACCGCAGTGCTTCATCCGGCGTGGAGGCCCCGCGAGGTAGGTGCAAGGCGACCACAATGAACGTAGGCGAGCAGATGGTGTCGGAACCGCAGAACCGAAGGGGCCTCGCCACCCGGCTACTCGGGCGGGTGGACCCGCTCGGGACGAGCGAGGCCCTGGTCCGGGTGGCCTCCCGCACCGCCGTCACCACGCTGCCCCGGGCGGTGGCCTCCACCGGACTCGAGCTGGCCAAAATTGCCGTCGGGCACTCCGACATCGCCCCCGAGCCCAAGGACTGGCGGTTCAAGAACAAGGCCTGGAGCGAGAATCCCGCCTTCCGCCGTCTGGGCCAGTCCTACCTGGCCTGGTCCCGGGCCGCGCTCGATCTCGTCGACGGCGCCGGGCTGGACTGGCGCACCCATGAGCGGGCCCGGTTCGCCACCTCCCTGGTGACGTCGACGCTGGCCCCGACCAACCTCTTCGTCACCAATCCCGACGCCCTGGACCGCGCCCGCCAGACCAAGGGGCGCAGCGTGGTGTCGGGCCTGGCCAATATGGGACGAGACGTCCGCTACCACCACGGCATGCCCCGGACCTGTGACCCCGACGCCTACGTGGTCGGACGCGACCTCGGCATCACCCCGGGGGCGGTCGTGTTCCGCAACGAGGTCTGCGAGCTGTTGCAGTACGCCCCCCACACCGAGGCGGTCCACGACACGCCGGTGGTGCTCGTCCCCCCGCAGATCAACAAGTTCTACTTCATGGACATGGCGCCGGGCCGCAGCCTGGTCGAGTACGGGTCGAAGCAGGGTCTCCAGATGTTCGTGATCAGCTGGCGCAACCCCACCGCCGAGCACCGCCACTGGAACCTCGACACCTACGTGGCCGGGTTGGAAGAGGCCCTGCGGGCGGCGGCGGAGATCACCGGCACCGACCAGGTCAACACCATCTCCCTCTGTGCCGGCGGGATCACCACGGCCGCGCTGCTCGGTCACCTGGCCGCCATCGGGGACCATCTGGTCAACAGCGCCACCTTCGCCGTCACCCTCCTCGACTTCTCCGTGCCCACCATGATCGGCATGTTCGGGAGCCCGACCATCGTGCGCAACTCGCGGGCCGCGGCCGAACGCCGCGGCGTCCTCCCCTCCCACGAGGCCGAGGCCATGTTCTGCCTGCTGCGACCCAACGACCTCATCTGGAACTACTGGGTCAAGTCCAATCTGCTGGGCGAGCGTCCGCCGGCCTTCGACGTGCTGGCCTGGAACGCCGATCCGACCCGGCTTGCCGGCCGGTCTCCACCTCGACTTCCTCGACATGTTCGAGCGCAACTCGCTGGCCACCGGCGACGTCACCGTCCTCGGCACGCCCATCGACCTGGGCAAGGTGGAGTGCGACACCTTCGTGGTGGCGGCCCGCACCGATCACCTGACCGACTGGAAGGCCTGCTACGCCACCACCCAGCTGCTCGGCGGGTCCAGCCAGTTCGCCCTGTCCATGTCCGGCCACATCCAGAGCCTCGTCAATCCCCCCGGCAACCCCAAGATGAACGTCGCCCTCGGGCCCGAGGCCGGGCCGGATCCCGACGAGTGGCTGGAAGGCACCGAGTCACGACCCGGGTCGTGGTGGGAACCCTGGGCGGTATGGGCGGCTGAGCGCTCGGGTGAGCGGCGACCCGCACCCCGATATCTGGGGAGCCGGCGCCACAGGAGGCGCGAGGCCGCTCCCGGACGGTACGTTCTGGCTCCATGAACAGGGGCCCGGCCCCGACGAGGAGGCCAGCCCGATGATGGACCTACCGCTCAACGCGTGGCTGCTGTTCGAGCACGGACCGGCCCACGCCCCCGAGGCCGAGATCGTGAGCCGCTCGCCCGAGGGCCGGATCGAGCGGCAGAACTATGCCGAATTCGGGCGCCGGACCAACCAGCTCATGTTCGCCCTCGACTCCCTCGGCCTGGACCGTAGCGACCCGGTGGGCACGTTGGCCTGGAACAGCTTCCGTCACCTCGAGGCCTACTTCGGGGTCCCCTGCACCGGGCGGGTGCTCCACACCTTGAACCTCCGGCTGTCCGGCGAGGACCTGGCCTTCATCATGGGTGATGCCGGGGACCGGGCCGTGCTGGTCGACCCGGACCTGCTCCCACTGCTCGAGCAGGCCCTCGACCACCTGCCACCGCTGGACCACGTCATCGTGCTCGCTCCCGAGGTTCCGGACACCTCGATCCCGGGGGTCATCGCCTACGAGGACCTACTGGCCGACCAACCGACGGTCTACCCGCGCCGCGACATCGACGAGCGCGCCCCCATGGGCCTCTGCTACACGTCGGGCACCACCGGACGTCCGAAGGGCGCGGTGTACACGCACCGGTCCACGTTCCTCCACGCCCTGGCCTGTACCTCCCATGCCGGCATGTCCATCGGACCGGGTGACGCCGCGCTCCCCCAGGTCCCCATGTTCCACGCCAACGCCTGGGGTATGCCCTACGCGGCCACGGCGGTCGGGGCCAAGCAGGTCTTCTTTGCCGGCGCCCTCGAGCCGGTGGCCTTCGTCGACCTCCTGTCGGCGGAGCGGGTCACCGTGGCCGCCGGTGTGCCGACCGTCTGGCTCGGCGTGGCCGACGAGTTGGCCCGGCGCGGCGGCGGTCTCCCTGACCTCCGCCACATCATCTGCGGTGGTGCCCAGCCGCCGCGGGCCCTCATCGAGCGCTACGCGTCCGAGTTCGGTCTGCGGATCGTGCAGGCCTGGGGGATGACGGAGACCTCCCCGCTGGCTTCTGTTGCCTGGCCCCAGGAGCGGATGCGCGACTGGCCGGAAGAGGACGTCACTTCGGCCGCCCGCACCCAGGCCGGGCTTCCCCTCCCGGGCGTGGAGGTCACCGTCCGCGACGAGCACGGAGATCCGGTGGTGGCCGACGGGGAGTCGATGGGAGACCTCTATGTCCGGGGCCCATGGGTGGTGGACGGCTACCTGCACGGACTGGGCCAGGACGCCTTCAGCCCCGACGGCTGGTTCCGCACCGGCGATGTGGCCGTGGCCTCGCCCGACGGCTACTTCGTGATCGCCGACCGCACCAAGGACCTCATCAAGTCGGGCGGCGAGTGGATCTCGTCGGTGGACATGGAGGCCCGGGTGATGGAGATGGCCGGCGTGATCGAGGCCGCCGTCATCGCCATCCCCGACCCCAAGTGGCAGGAGCGTCCCCTGGTCTGCGTGGTGGTCCAGCCCGGGATCGAGGTAACGGTGGAGCAGGTCCGGGACCATCTGGTCGAGGGGGGTTTCGCCCGTTGGCAGCTGCCCGACCGTATCGAGTGCATCGAGGCCATCCCGAAGACCAGTGTGGGCAAGTTCGACAAGAAGGTGTTGCGGGTCCGGTTCGCCGAGTGACCCGGGCTCCCCACTGGCCCGGGGGCGTTGCGCTGGTATCTCAGGTAGCACATGGTGTGCCACTATTTCCCATGACCGGAATCGGTGTGCGGGAACTGCGCCAACACGCCAGCCGCTACTTGGACCTGGTGAAGGCCGGCGAGACCGTCGAGGTCACCGAACGGGGAACGCTGGTCGCACTGCTGGTCTCCCCTAACCCGGCTGTGGCGGTACGGGATCGGCTGATCGCCTCCGGTCACCTGGTTCCGGCAACAGCGGAGTTCGTTCTCCCGCAACGCCGACGCGCCGAGGCCGACACCACAGCAACGGATGTACTCACCGAGCTCCGAACCGAACGGCTCGAATGATCTATCTCGACACGTCTGCGCTCGTGAAGTTGGTGCTCGAAGAGGACGAGAGCGCGGCGTTGGCCGAGTGGCTCTCCGCCCGAGTTGACGTCCCGAAGATCAGCAGCGACCTGGCGAAGATCGAATTGCTGCGCGTCTGCAGGAGGGTCGATCAGGGCGCGGTGGCCGCAGCCACCCGATTGCTCGACGGGGTCGATCTCGTGCCCATGGACCGCACCATCGTGGAGACTGCCGCAGTGGTCACACCCGTCGACCTCCGCAGCCTCGGTGCCATCCACCTTGCCAGCGCACTGTTGCTACACGCGGATCTGACGGCTCTGGTGGCCTACGACGAGCGACTCTGCTCGGCGGCGCGCCGCGCCGCCATCGAGGTGGCTTCCCCTGCGTGACCGACCCGCCTTCCCCCGGTACTTGACTTCGTCGTGGCGCTTGGTAAAGTAAGCACAAGCACAACTATCCCATGAGAGGAACCGCCATGACCGCCATGGAACTGACCGAGAAGATGCAGGACGGCGTCCTGAAGATCGTCGAGAAGAGCCAGGACTGGACCCTCGGAGCCGTGCGATCCACCGCCTCGGCCTTCGACACCTTCCGGCCCGACACCTCACGCATCCCCCTCGTCGACAAGCTGCCCACCCCGGGCGAGACGGTGGACGCCACCTTCTCCTTCGCCGATCGTCTGATGGCCGCGCAGCACGCCTTCCTGTCGGGACTGGTGGAGATCTCCGCACCTCCGGCCCCGCCCACGGTGGTCTCGAAGAAGTCCTGAGCGGCGCCGGTCGACGGCCGGCGGCCGGTACTGGTGCGCCCGGCTCCGATGACGTAATTTGCGAGGGCGGAGTCGGCGGCTCCGTGATGCTGTTCGAAGGACGCACCCCGAACCTCGCTCGGAGGAGTCACCCGTGGACCAGGCAGTCCTCACCATCAACAGCCGGAACTACGGGGCCTGGTCGCTCCGGGGCTGGCTCTTGTGCCGTTTCGCCGGCCTCGACTTCGTCGTGGAGGCCGTCGACAGTCAGGATCCCGGGGTCCGAGCCGAGCTGCTCCTGCTGTCGCCGTCGTTCCTCGTCCCGCGGCTGAAGCATGGGGAGCTGGTGGTCTGGGACACCCTGGCCATGGCCGAGTACCTCCACGAACTGGCACCCGGGCGGGGGCTGTTCCCCGAGGACCAGGCGGCCCGGGCCCACTGCCGCTCGGTGTCGGGCGAGGTCCACTCCGGCTTCGCCAACCTTCGCTCGGCCCTCCCCATGAACATCAAGGCCCGTCATCCCGACTTCCCGCTGTGGACCGGGGCCCGCGCCGACGTCGACCGGATCGAGGCCATCTGGGAAGAGTGCCTCTACCGCTCGAGCGGCCCGTTCCTGTTCGGCCCGGCCCCGACCGTGGCCGACGCCATGTTCGCACCGGTGTGCACCCGTATGCGCACCTACGACGTGAAGCTCGGCGCGGTGGCGTCGGCGTACACCGACACCATGCTGGCCCTCCCCGAGCTGATCGAGTGGACGGCCGAGGCCGAGCGCGAGCAGGACGACGTCGAAGAGCTCGAGATGGAGTTCTGACGGACCCCGACCGGAACCCGCCGCCGGCCCGTCAGCCGATGTCGTTGGCGGCGATGAAGTTCCGCACGATCGGGTACACCTGGCTCTCCCACCTGCTCCCGCTGAACACCCCGTAGTGACCCACACCGGGCTGGAGATGGTGGCGCTTCCGGGCCGGCCTGATGCTCGAGCACAGCGCCTGGGCCGCCATGGTCTGGCCCACGCCGCAGACGTCGTCCCGCTCGCCCTCGATGGTGAGCAGGCCCGTGCGACGGATGGCCCCGGGCTCGACCGGCTCCCCCCGCCAGGTCAGTGCCCCCTGAGCCAGGAGCTCCCGCTGGAACACCCGGTCGATGGTCTCGAGGTAGAACTCGGCCGGCATGTCCAACACCGCGAAGTACTCGTCGTAGAAGTCCCCGATGGCCCGGGCCTCCTCGTAGTCGCCGCGCACCAGGTCGTTGTAGAGCTCGATGTGTTGTTTGAGGTGGCGCTCGAAGTTCATGAACACGAATCCCGACAGCTGGAGGAACCCGGGGTAGACCCGTCTCAGGGCGCCCGGATAGCGGAGGGGCACCGTGGTGATCACGTTGTCCTCGAACCAGCGAAGGGGCTTGGAGTGGGCCAGGTCGTTGACTTTGGTCGGGTTGACACGGGTGTCGACCGGGCCGGCCATGAGGGTGAGGGAGCGGGGCTGGGCCGGGTTGCCGGCGGCGGCCATGACGGCGGTGGCGGCCAACGAGGCCGGGCACGGCTGGCACACCGACAGCACGTGGGCGCCCGGGCCGATGAACTCGAGGAAGGCGATGATCTGGCCGATGTAGTCGTCGAGTCCGAACCGACCGTGCTCCACGCTGACGTCCCGGGCGTTGAGCCAGTCGGCCACATAGACGTCGTGGTCGGCGCTGAGCGAGCGAACGGTGGAGCGGAGCAGGGTGGAGAAGTGGCCGGCCAGGGCCGTGACCAACAACACCTTGGGCTGCGGCTCGTCGATGTCCTTGGCGAAGTGCAGCAGCGAGGAGAACGGGGTCGAGAGGACCACTTCCTCGCGCACCGGCACCAGTTCGTTGCCGACCAGCACCTGGTCTACGCCGAAGGCCGGACGCTCGTGGGTGAGCCGGGCCCGCGCCACCATCTCGTAGCCGGCCGACAGCCTCCGGGACAGGCGGTTCTGCGTCCACCGGTCGGGCAGCTCACCCAGGGACCACGAGGCCAGGCCGGCCAGGGCCCGGGCGGGTGCGGTGAGGTCCCGTTGCGCCTGATAGGCCTGGTAGAGCATGTGAGTCCCCTGGAGTCGAGTACCGGCGGAGCATTCCGGCGACACCGCGTCCGAGGGCGGTGCAGCGGTCCCTGATGGTACTCGCGACCTGGTCCCGAAGGGCCCGTCCGGCCGCGGACGGGGACCACGCCTTCACCGTCGGCTCAACTCATGGCGGCGATGGGTTGCTTCGGCGGGTAGCGGGCGTAGGTGACGAAGTGGTCGCGGATCCCGCTGGTGAAGCTGTCGATGTAGGCCAGCTTCCGGATCATGTAGCTGTGGCTCTCCTTAGGGTCGAGGTAGAGGTTGTAGAGCCGGCCGTGGGAGTACTTCTGGGTCACGCCGGTGAAGCCACCGAGGTTGAAGCAGTCCCGGTCGTCATCGGAGGTCGAGGCCACCATGAATTTCCACTCCCCCACCCGCAGGGCGGAGAACACGTTGGTCAGCCAGTAGTAGAGGTACTTCCGGTTGGAGACACCGGTGGGGTCGAGGAGGAAGGAGGTCTGGTCCACCGCGTCGATGTAGCGGTCGGTCGGCACCGACTCCTCGATGTCGGCCAGGTTCAGGACGGTGGTGAACAGGTCCATCTGCGAGAAGAGTCCGTCCGTCGACCGGTCGGACCCGATCGTGCCCGGCCAGGTCACGATGGCCGGCACCCGCTGACCGCCTTCCCAGGTGGAGCCCTTGGCGCTGCGGAAGGGCGAGTAGGCGGCGTCCGGCCAGGTCTCCATCTCGGGACCGTTGTCCGAGGACAGGAAGATGAGCGTGTCCTCCATCTGGCCCGAGGACTCGAGCTCGGCCACCAGTCGTCCCACGATGTCGTCGAGCTCGACGATGGTGTCCTTGTACGGGTGCTTGGCCGGCGACGAGCCCAGGAACCGTTCGTGGGGGTAGTTGTCGAAGTGGGCCCCCCGGGTGCAGTGGTAGAGAAACCAGGGCTGGCGCTGTTCGGCCGGTGCCTCGGCCATCCGGCGGATGAACTCGATCGAGTAGGCGGCCCACTTGTCGTCGAGCAGCGAGAGGACCGGCACGGTGACCTCCTCCACGTTCTCGGTCTCGCCCCCCCGGACGGCATGGACGAAACACTTGTTGAAGGGCAGGTTCTCCACCCATCGCGTCCGTTCTTCGCTGTAGACGATCTCGGGGAAGAAGTTGGGGTCGCGCCACTCGGTATACATGTCCGACACCGACAGGAAGCCGTAGAAGTCGTCGAAGCCCACGTTCTGGGGTTGGGACTCGACGTTCTCCCCGATGTGCCACTTCCCCACCGCCTGGGTCACGTAGCCCGACGCCGACAACAGCTCGGCCAGGGTCACCTCCCCGTCCAGACCGCCCGGGCTGGCCGTACATGGGGGGACGGAGGAGGCCGTGCCGCATGGGCAGGCGCCCGGTCATGAGGGAGGCCCGCGACGGCGTGCAGGAGGGCTCCGAGTAGCACGAGGTGAGCAACATGCCCCGGCGGGCCAGGCGGTCGATGTTGGGTGTCGGCGCGCCGACGGCCACTCCGCCGCCGTAACAGCCGAAGTCGCCCCAGCCCACGTCGTCGAACAGGATGACCAGCACGTTGGGACGCTTGTGGGTGTCGACCGCGGTAGGCGGCCAGGGCCTCGGCGGCCCGGGCATCCTGGTCGGGCAGGACGAAGTGGGGCTCGAGGCTGTCGCGCTCCTCGACGGTCTCGGTCACTACCGGGTCATGTGCCATCGCAGTCGCTCCCTGTTCGGACTCGGGCCGATGCTAGCCAGCGGGCCACGAGTGCCCTGGTCCGTTCGGGTTCTCCACCACCACGGTCCGGTAGGGCGAAGACAGTCGGGCCCGGTCGTCGCCCCGCCCCCGGATGAACACGGTGCCCTTCTGGACCACCCCCCACCGGTCACCAGATGACCGGTAAGATGACCTGATGACCAGAATAGTGACGGCGACGGAGGCCAAGGCCACGATCCTGGCCCTCCTCGACGACGTGGGCCGTGGCGAAGAGGTGACGATCACCAAGCGCGGCAGGGCCGTGGCCCGACTGGTGCCGGCCGGCGGACCCCACGCGCTGAAGGAGATGTTCGCGGGCATCGCCATCACCGCAGACCCTGACGATGAGCTCTTCTCGACCGGCGTGGCCTGGGATCTCGAATGACGGCCGTCCTGCTCGACACCCACGTTCTCCACTGGTGGTCCACGGACGCCACCAAACTCAGCCCGGTGGCGGCGACCGCCATCGACGAGGCCGATCACGTGACGGTGTCGGCCATCACCTGGTTCGAGCTGTCCTGGTTGGCCCGCCACGAGAGGATCCTGCTGACCATCCCCGTGGGGACGTGGCTCGAGCAGATGGCGGGCCAGGTGGAGACGGTGGGGATCACGCCCGCCATCGCCGACGCCGCCGTCTCACTGCCGGCGACGTTCCCCGCCGACCCGATGGACCGGTTGATCTTCGCCACCGCCGTCGAACGCGGCTGCCGTCTGATCACCAAGGATGGTGCTCTCCGATCCCACCGCGTCCCTCGGCCCGTCGCCCTCTGGTAGGTACTGCCCTCTTCGCCCCGTTCCGGCCACCGTCTGGACTGAGCTTGGCCGCTTGGGGCCCGGCCCCTCGGGCACGACCGCCACGCAGCGTGTTCCTCCCACTTTTTTTCGCCCCTTCTTACGACTACAGTATTCCTACCTACTTGACAAAACCCACTGGAAGAGTCAGGAATACAGAGTGCTCAGAAAACCAACTGTCCTCAACGCGAGAACGCGCCGGATCGGTGCAGGCGCAGCCCTGCTCGGGCTGGCCCTTACCCTCGGTGCCGCCATCCCGGCCACGGCCGGGGCGGCGACGGGAGGGTCGGTGGCCATCGTGGCCTACTCCACCCCGAAGCCGGCCTATGCCGCCCTGATCTCGGCCTACAACGCCACCAAGGCCGGCCAGGGAGTCACCTTCTCCCAGTCCTTCGGCGCCTCGGGCTCCCAGGCCACGGCCGTGGTCAACGGGTTGCCCGCCGACGTGGTCAACTTCTCCCTCGCCCCCGACATGAACAAGCTGGTGAAGGCGGGCCTCGTCTCGGCCAAGTGGAGCGCCACCCCCACGCAGGGCATGGTGACCAACTCGATCGTGTCCTTCATCGTGCGCCCGGGCAATCCCAAGCACATCACCAACTGGGCCAGCCTGGTCAAGAGCGGCGTGAAGGTCATCACGCCCAACCCGTTCAGCTCCGGTAGCGCCAAGTGGAACATCATGGCGGCCTACGGGGCCCAGCTGAGCCTCGGGAAGTCCAAGGCCCAGGCCACCGCCTATCTGACCAAGCTGCTTGAAGAACACCGTGGCCCAGCCGTCCAGCGCCTCCAATGCCCTGCAGACCTTCCTGTCCGGTGAGGGCGACGTGCTGCTCGACTACGAGGACGACGCCCTCTACGCCCAGCACAAGGGCGAGCCCGTCTCCATCATCACCCCGCCCCAGACGATCCTCATCCAGAACCCCATCGCCGTCTCCACCAAGGCGGCCGACCCGGCCGCGGCCAAGGCCTTCGTGGCCTACCTGCTGTCGCCGGCCGGCCAGAAGGTCTGGGGCAAGCAGGGCTACCGTCCCGTGCTCCCGAATGTGGCGGCCCAGTTCAAGTTCCCCAAGCCGAACAAGCTCTTCACCATCAACAGCCTGGGCGGCTGGACCAAGGTCAACACGGTGTTCTTCACGCCCAGCACCGGCGTCGTGGCGAAGATCGAGCAAGGTCTCGGTGTCTCCACCTCCAGTAGCTGAGGCCGAACGCCTCCCCGCCCCCGCCACCCTGGCCGGGGCGGGCGGTTCGCCTCCCCGAATCCCCCGGATCTGGGGACGGGTGGGCGGCCCGATGCTGGCCATCACCTACCTGAGCCTGCTGGTGGTGCTGCCGCTGGCCGCCCTCGTGACCCACAGCTTCTCGGGCGGTTGGAGCAGCTTCTGGTCGGCGGTCACCCAGCCCGAAGCGGTAGCGGCCCTCAAACTGACCTTCTTCACGTCGCTGGCCGTGGCGGCCTTCAACGCCGTGGCCGGCCTGGTCATCGCCTGGGTCCTGGTGCGGGACGACTTCCGGGGCAAGGCGGCGGTCAACGCCGTCATCGACCTGCCCTTCGCCCTCCCCACCATCGTGGCCGGGCTGACCCTCCTCACCCTCTACGGTCCGAACAGCCCCTTCCATCTCAACGTGGCCGACTCCCGTTGGGGCATCCTGTTCGCCCTGGCCTTCGTGACCCTGCCGTTCTCCGTTCGCTCGGTCCAGCCCGTCCTGGCCGAGCTCGACGTCGAGACCGAGGAGGCGGCGGCCTCGCTCGGGGCGTCCTCGTCCCGGGTGCTGTGGCGGATCATCCTGCCCGGCCTGGCCCCGGCCATGCTGGCCGGCGCCGGACTGGCCTTCGCCCGGGCCATGGGGGAGTTCGGCTCGGTGGTCCTCATCTCGGGCAACGTGCCGTTCAAGACCGAAGTGGCGTCGTCGTGGATCTACAGCCTGTCCCAGAGCGACGACCTGTCGGCGGCGGCGGCCATCTCCATCGTGTTGGTGGGCGTGGCGCTGCTGGTCCTGTTGGGCATCGGCCTGCTCCGGCGCCGGTTCGACATCAGCGAGGCCGTATGACGGGGCCACGATGACGGGGCGGTGGAAGTGGCCGTTGCGGATCCTGGCCTTCGGCTACCTGGGCTTTCTGGTGGTGCTTCCGGTCGGCTCCGTCTTCTACCGGGCCTTCCAGCACGGCTTCGGCGCGGCCTGGGACGCCGTCACCACGCCCGACGGCCTCCACGCCATGTGGCTGACCTTTCTGATCGTCCTCATCGCCGTGCCCCTCGATACCGTGTTCGGGGTGGGCGTGGCCCTCATCCTGGCCCGCCACCGCTTCCCCGGGGCCTGGCTCCTCGACGCCTTCGTCGACCTTCCCCTGGCCGTTTCGCCCGTGGTCATCGGCATCGCCCTCATTCTCGTCTACGGAAAGACCGGCTGGTTCGGCAATTGGCTGGCGGCCCGGGGCATCAACGTGATCTTCTCGGTGCCCGGCATCGTCATGGCCTCGGCCACGGTGGCGCTCCCCTACGTGGTCCGCGAGGTGCTCCCGGTCCTCCAGGAGATCGGCACCGATCAAGAACAGGCCGCCACCACCCTCGGCGCGTCACCCTTCACCATCTTCCGGCGCATCACGCTCCCGTCCATCCGCCGCAGCCTGGCCTACGGCGTGACCCTGACCACCGCCCGTGTGCTGGGCGAGTTCGGCGGCGTGGTGGTGGTGTCCGGAGCCATCGCCGGCCGGACCGAAACCCTCACCCTGTTCATCTCCGACGGTGTGGAGAACCTCAACCTGGTCGGCGCCTACGCTGGCGCAGTCATCCTGGCCCTCATCGCTCTGGCCGTCCTGGCCGTCCTGGGTGCCGGACATCACGACCTCGAAACAGAAGGGAGGAAGTCGAAATGGCGATCACGATCCGATCAGTATCCAAACGATTCGGAACTGCCGTTGCTCTCGACGACGTGAGCCTCGAAGTGCCCGACGGCTCCCTGACCGCGCTGCTCGGACCGAGCGGGGGTGGCAAGTCCACGCTGCTCCGGGTGGTGGCCGGCCTCGAGGTACCCGACATCGGGGTCTGTGGCCTTCGACGGCGAGGACGTCACCGGGATACCCGTGCGCGACCGGGGCATCGGGTTCTGCTTCCAGCACTACGCCCCGTTCCGCCACCTCACGGTGCGGCGCAACGTCTCCTTCGGGCTCGAGATCCGCAAGCGCCCGAAGGACGAGATCCGCCGGAAGGTGGACGAGCTCCTCCACCTGGTCAAGATCGACCACCTGGCCGACCGCCATCCCTCCCAGCTGTCCGGCGGTCAGCGCCAGCGCATGGCCCTGGCCCGGGCCCTGGCCATCGAACCCCGGTTGCTCCTGCTCGACGAGCCGTTCGGCGCCCTCGACGCGCAGGTCCGCCAGGAGCTCCGGGTCTGGCTCCGCGATCTGCACGAGAAGATGGCCGTCACCACGGTGCTGGTCACCCACGACCAGGAGGAGGCCATGGAGGTGGCCGATCACCTGGCCATCATCAACGAGGGTCGTCTCGAGCAGATCGGCCATCCCGCCGACATGTACGACCATCCGAGCAACGAGTTCGTCATGAAGTTCCTCGGGCCGGCCACCGAACTCGACGGCTCGTGGGTCCGTCCCCACGACCTCTTCATCCATCGCAACCCGTCAGACGGCGACCACACCGGGTACGTGGAGCGCGTCACCCACCTCGGATTCGAGGTCCGGGTGGACCTGAGGATGAACGACGGGAGCTCCACCTGGGTGCAGCTCAGCCGGGGCGCCTCCGGTGAGCTCGACCTGAACCCCGGCGAGCAGGTCGGGATCTCGCCCACCCGTAGGGCATCGGCCGGTGTGCCCCGGCGGCCCATCACGACGAGCGTCGCCGACGACACCTTCCTCGGGGACGCCGTCGAGAGCGCCGGGGGCTACGCGTCGCTGGCCGCTGGCGTCGGAGGGGACGAGCCCGACCTGACCTGAATCTGCTGGCCGCGAATCCGAACCGCAGCCCTCGACGGCCGCGGGCCGATCGTGCCGGCCTACCGGACGTTGTCCCGATCGCCTGGGGCCAGCTGTGAGATCGAGTGCCCCGAATGATCCGTCCGTGCCCCGGACCCGGGCCCGGGCCCGGGCCTGAGCCGAGCGGCACGCGGTCCGGTGCCATGATGGCCGGGGCGGGGCAGGCTGCAGCTACCGACTCGGAAAGAGAGTGACGATGAACCGCAGGATCCTCGGGGGGACGGGCATTTCGGTGAGCGAGTTCGCGCTCGGGACCATGATGCTCGGGGCCATGGGCAACCCCGACCACGACGAATCGGTGCGCATGATCCACCGCGCTCTCGACGCCGGCATCAACTTCGTCGACACCGCCGACGTCTACTCGCGGGGCGAGTCCGAGCAGATCGTGGGCCGGGCGCTGCAGGGGCGTCGGGACGACGTGGTGCTGGCCACCAAGTTCGCGCTGCCCATGGGTTCCGACGCCAACCAGCGGGGCGGCTCGCCCCGCTGGATCCGTCGCGCCGTCGAGAACAGCCTCCGGCGGTTGGACACCGACTACATCGACGTCTACCAGATGCATCGGCCGGATCCGGACACCGACATCGAAGAGACGCTGTCGGCCCTCTCCGACCTGGTCCGGGCGGGCAAGGTCCGGGCCATCGGGTCGTCCACCTTTCCGGCCGAACAGATCGTCGAAGCCCAGTGGGCGGCGGAGCGGGGTGGCCACCACCGGTTCCGGACCGAGCAGCCCAGGTACTCCATCCTGACCAGGACCATCGAGGGGGCGGTGCTCCCCCTGGCCCAGCGCTACGGCATGGGGGTGCTGACCTACGGACCACTGAGCGGTGGATGGCTGTCCGGGCGGGCCGACCCCACGGACAGCCACCGGGCCACCATGTCGTCCCGGAG
This sequence comes from uncultured Acidimicrobiaceae bacterium, assembly GCA_963700235.1. GTDB lineage: Bacteria > Actinomycetota > Acidimicrobiia > Acidimicrobiales > RAAP-2 > Bog-756. Next base: position 492,827 of record CAVOWT010000003.1, on the reverse strand, counting down.
CTTCGACCAGACGGTTCCGGCCAACCGGGCCAAGACCGAGGTCGTGGCCAGGCTCAGTGATCTGGCCGCCGCCGCCGGCCTGCCGTTGACCCACCTGGCCACGGCCTTCACCCTGTCGCACCCCGCGGTGACCTCGGTCATCATCGGACCCCGGACGCCCGATCAGCTCGAGGGCCTGCTGGCCGGGGCCGACGTGGTCTTGGATGACGATGTCCTCGATCGCATCGACGAGATCGTGCCCCCCGGCACCGAGCTCAATCCGGCCGACAACTACATCGCCCCCCCGCCGGCCCTCGAGGACAAACGGCTACGTCGGTGGCCCCGTGCCGTCGCAGGCGCGCTGCGCCAGCCCTGATCAACCGACTGGGGTCGGCGATAGCGTTGTGCCAATGTACGGCGGGAAGGGGCGGGGTGATCGGTGGCATCCATCCGGCCCGGCGGGCACGGCGCAGGCTGAGACCTCTGCACCACTTCGCTTCGCCCTCTGACACCTGTCGTCCTGGTGGTGGCGCTGGCTGCCAGCAGTGGTCTGGCCGCGGTCGTCGCCGATGGACGCACCGCGGGGGCGGCCAGCGGAGACGGTTCGGTCATTCTTCCCATCCGCCCCTGCAGCGGCCTCACCTCGGAGCACCTCGTCTCACCGACCGGAGAGCCGGTACGGTTCTTTTCGGCGCGACTGTCGGCGTTCACCGGCGCCAAGTACTGCCGCGTGATGGGGGAGATCGGCACCGATTTCTACTTCGATCTCGGCCTGCCCCGATCGACGTACCAGGGCCAGTACGTACAAGAGGGGTGCGGCGGTTTCTGCGGTCTGGTGGAACAACGCGTGCCGTTGGCAGCTGACGACTGCCCGGCCGTGACCGGAAACACCCTGGCCGTGGCCGTCGACAACGAGGGGCATGTGACATCGTCGGTCACCGACGCCAGCTGGGCCGCCGACAACAGCCAAGAGCCGCACGGTCGTTCGGCTCGACGTCGGAACACCAGCTGGCCGTGGTGGCCAAGGCGCTCATCACCGGGTACTACGGCCGCCGTCCCACCTACTCGTACTTCGACGGCTGCTCCGACGGCGGCCGCGAGGCGCTCATCGAGGCGCAGCGCTATCCGCACGACTTCAACGGGATTCTGGCCGGGGCGCCGGCCAACATCCAGTCGGAGCTGCTCGGCGAGTTGGCGACGTGGAACATTCGGGTCAATACCGGACCCGGAGGTCGGGCCATCCTGACCTCGCAGAAGCTCCCGGCCCTCCATGCCGCGGTGGTGCGGGCGTGCGGCCAGGGGCGGGGATACGTCCTCGATCCCCGGACCTGCAATTTCTCCGCCATCGAGTATCGAGTGCCACGGCCGGACCACCAACTCCTGCCTTACGGCGGCGCAGGTTCGGGTCGTGACCTCCCTCTACCGCGGCCCCAGCGACCCGGCCGGACAGTCCCTCTACCCGGGCGGCGAGCCCTACGGTTCGGAGTTGGGGTGGTCGAACTGGTTCATCAAGCCATCGGGCGATCGGGACTGGCCCCAGGACACGCTGATGTACCAGTTCGCCGTCAACTTCCTCCGCTACCTGGCCTACGGGACCGATCCACCGAGCTCGTACTCCCTGTCACAGTTCCGCTTCACCTCGTCGAGCTACCAGAGGTTGACGGCGCTCTCCAGGCTCTACGACGCCACCGATCCCGACCTCTCGTCGTTCGCCGCGGCCGGGGGAAGGCTGATCATCTACCAGGGATGGGCCGACCAGGCCATTCCGCCCTTCGGCACGGTGGCCTACTACCAGGCCCTGGTCGACGCGGCCGGGGGCTACCCGGCCAGCCAGACGTTCTCCCGCCTCTACATGATTCCGGCGCCAGTACCACTGCCTGGCCGGAGGGGACCCGGCCCTGGCCGGTGCCGATCTCCTGTCGCCGCTCGTCGGCTGGGTCCAGCACGGCACCCCGCCGGGCACCCTCTCGTTCGATCTGGCCGTGACGAAGACCTCCGACAACGGGACGACGGGTGGCGGGTCGCTGTCGGTGGCACCGCTCGATCCGTTGGCGTCCCTGCCCTCCGCTCCCAACGGCCTCAACGCCACCTACGACTGGGTCGGCTCGTTCGTCCCGAACGGGCCCGGTTGACGAGCCCGGACCGAACGGGAGCGGTCCGCGTGGGCCGACGTGGTGGGGACGGAGGGGGTCGAACCCTCACTGGAGGCGGTTTAAGCGCCCTGCCTCTACCGATTGGGCTACGTCCCCGTCGCCTCGCGGTGACCGGCGACGGGCACGCCCACCACCGTCGGACCTGCCGGACGACCTTAGCCCGGCCGCCCCGTGAACGGCCTGGACCGGGCACCCCTCGACCGGAGTGCGTCGGGTCGGCTGGGATAGAGTCTCCGGCGTCGCAGACGCCTCGACGCGGGAGGATCAACGGTGGAGTGGCAGTTGTTGGCGTCGTTGTCGGACTCCGACCGGCGGGAGCTCCTGTCCCGCTGCCGTCGGCAGCGCTACCCCAAGGGAGCCTTCATCTGTCATGAGGGCGAGATCGGGGACAGCATGCACCTGATCGACACGGGCACGGTGGCGGTCCACGTCACCAGCCCCATGGGGAACGTGGTCACCCTCGACGTCCTCCGGCCCGGGGATGCCTTCGGCGAACAGGCCCTGCTCGGGGAGGGATCGGTGCGGTCGGCGACGGTGGTGACGCTGGAGCGGACCGAGACCCTGCGCCTCTCACTGGCCGAGTTCGACGCCCTGTGGGAGCAGCACCGTCCCGCCGCCATGGCCGTGGCCCGAATGCTCGACGCCAGGCTGCGGGCCACCTCCCAGGCGCTACTCGACGCCCTCTACCTCCCGGCCGAGACCCGCGTCATGCGGCGCCTGGCCCGACTGGCCGACATCTACGCCCGTCACCCGTCCCAGGCCATCCCGCTGACCCAGGACGATCTGGCCTCCATGGCCGGCACCACCCGCCAGACGGTCAACCGGGTGCTGCGGCCAGGCCCAGGCCGACGGCCTCCTCGCGCTGGCCCGGGGCCGCATCGTCATCGCCGACGCGGCCCAGGTGGCCCGCCGGGCCCAACGCATGGGCTAGGACGGGGCGGTCGACTCAGCCCGAGACGCGGGCCGGCACCAACCGGGCCAGGGCCTCCAGCTCCTCGGGACGGGGCCGGTCGACCAGGTGCTCCAGGCCCTCCTCCCCCGGCCAGGGACCGAAGACCATGGTGGGCCGGGTGTCGGGGTCCCAGCCCGGCCATTCCGGACCGGGGACGCCGGTGCGGGCGAAGGTGGTCCAGGCCCGGCGCATGGCCGCTGACAGGGCCAGGGCGTCCTCGCCCCCGCCGGCGAACCCGGCGATGGCCGGATTGCTCACCGTGCCGAAGACGAAGGGGAGATCGAGGGCGTGGCAGGACCCGAGGTAGCCGTCGAACATGGGTGACTCCCAGGTGAACAGGTAGCAGTACGTGCCGGTGCCCGGGGCCGCCGCCGCCGCGTGGGCGTCGGCCAGCCGGACCGACGGGAGCCGGAAGACGTACTCGGTCGAGATGGCCACCCACAGGTCACGGGGTGTGACCGGCTCACCCCGGTCGGCCCGGGCGCCGGCCACCTCGGCGATGAGCCACTCGGTCAGCCCGGGGTCGGGGCTCAGCCGCCCCGTCCACCGGCGGAGGCCGGCGTGGTCCAGATCGCGAAGCGACGGGTCGCCGACGGTGAAGAACGTCGACTCGTCGCGGGTGGTGCCGACGAGCAGCGGAACGCCGGCGACCGAGCCGCCGGCCACGGCGTCGGTGGGGTGCTCCGTCAGCAGCCCACCGTCGACCACCGGCATCATGAGCAGCCCCGAGTCGTCTCGCCGCCCTCCCCGCTGGTCGAACAGGGCCACGGCCCGGACCAGCTCGTCGGCCGGCACCTGCTCGAGGGCGGCGCGGGTCAACGGCACCTCGAGCTGGGCGGCCAACTGCTCGGCGATGGCGGCGGCGTGCTCGGGGGTGTAGGCGTAGGGGGGCCCACTCTCGACGATGGCCCGGTGGAAGTAGACCCCGGACGGCCGGTACGGCCAGGAGGCTCGAGACGCTCATGCCTCCGGCCGACTCGCCGAAGAGGGTCACCGACTCCGGATCACCGCCGAAGGAGGCGATGTGGTCACGGACCCAGTGCAGTGCGGCCACCTGATCGGCCAGGCCCCAGTTGCCGAAGCCGGCCCACCCCTCCCCGTCCAGCCAGGCCTCGTCGGCAGTCCTCCAGGGCCGGATGGGCGAGGAACCCGAGCATGCCCAGCCGGTAGTTGATGGTGACCACCACCACGTCCCCGTCGCCGGCCAGGGTGCCGCCCCGGTACAGGCCCACTCGATCCCGATCCGGACACGAACGACCCGCCGTGGATCCAGACCATCACCGGGCGCCGTCCGCCGTCGAGGCCCGGGGTCCAGATGTTGAGGTTCAGGCAGTCCTCGGACTTCTCGCGCAGGCTCGCCGCTGAGAGCCGCCTCCATCACGCCCGGCAGCTGCGGTGCGATGGGTCCGAACCGGTCGCACTCCCGGATGCCGGTCCACGGAAGGGGCGGGGCCGGAGGACGCCACCGCCGGTGGCCGTCGGGGGAGGCGGCATAGGGGATCCCCGAGAACGACCAGAGGCCGTGCCGCCGCACCCCCCGGATCCGCCCTCCACGGACCTCGATCACGCCGTCCTCCATGGGGCCTCCAGTTCCAGCGGCCAGTTGCCGATACAACGAGCAACTTAGTAACTGGGATCCAGGACCGACACACGCGGCAAGGAAATGCACGGGGCACGAAACCGCGCCCCGGTGCCGATGGAGACTGGATGATGGGGCAGCAGCGACAACAGGGCAGGAGACTCCGCGGCCGACCGGCCGGACGGCCGGAACGGCGAATTCCCCCTTTTCCGGCGGGATCCGATGCCGATAGCGTGACCCGGGTGTCTGTCCACCATGGGTCAGCGGCGTCTCGTGCCCGCGGCATCGTCCCGGCCCGGTCGGTGGACCGGCCGTCGAGGACGCATCGGGGCCGCCGTCGTGGCCCTGACCCTGATCGGTGCCAGTGCGGCCTCGGCCATCGGCCGTCGCCGACCGATCCGCCGACGTCGCCCGCCGGCCCGACCCGACCATCGCTCGACCGTCGAGGCACCTCCGCCTCGACCAGCAGCACCACCTCCGCCTCGCAGTCCCAGATCGACAGCGCCGAAGCCCAGGTCACCGCCCTCGAGGCTCAGATCTCACAACAGCAGGCCGTCCTCGACCAGACCGACGAGCAGTACAACCAGGCCCAGGTGGACCTGAGTTCCACGAAGGCCCAGCTGCAGACCACCACGACCTCCATCGACGCGGCCAAGGCCCGGCTGGCCACGGAGCGGGCCCACCTGGCGGCCGACGCCGTGCAGGACTACATGGGCGACACCTCCTCCAGCGCCGTGGCCGCGCTCTTCGCCTCACCGACCAGTGCGGCCCAGACGCGCGCCGTCTACCAGCAGCTCGGGGCCACGTTGGTGGCCCGAGACGTGGCCCTGGTGCAGGCCGGCCAGCGGAAGCTGCTGGCGGTCCAGACCAAGCTGCAGGGTGAGCAGCAGACCGAGACCGACCAGCTGACCGCGGTCGACCAGGCCCGCCAGAGTGCCGAGACCCTCAGCGACCAGTCCGAGGCCACCCTGGCCCAGGTCAAGGGGACCCTGGCCACCCAGATCGCCCAGCAGGCCGCGGCCCAGGCCGCGGCGGCGGCCCAGACGGCGGCCACCGCCACCACGCCGGGCGCGGCCCAGGCCGCGGCGACGCAGGCCTCACAGGCAGCCCAGGTGGCCCAGACGCTCGGCGGCGGCAGCTCGGCTGCCCTCAGCGCCACCAACGCCGCCAACCAGGCCGCCACGACGGCGGCCACCATCGGCGGCGGCGCCGGAGCCGTCACCGTGTCGGCCAGCGGCGCCTACGACGCGGCCGGGCTGGCCGCGGTGCACGCCGCCATCAACTACATGGGCGTCCCCTACCTCTGGGGCGGGGCCAGCTTCGCCGGCGTGGACTGCTCGGGACTGGTCATGCTGGCCTGGGCCCAGGCCGGAGTCACGATGGACCACTCGGCCGCCGACCAGTACGCCGACTTCCCCCACGTTCCCCTCAACCAGCTCCGGCCCGGCGACCTGATCTTCTTCGACCTCGACGGCAGCGGCATCGACCACGTCGTGATGTACGTCGGGCCCTACCTCGACGGGCAGCCCACCCCCTACGGGAACGACACCATCATCCAGGCCGCCCACACCGGCACCGTGGTGACGTACGACCCCATCTGGTACTCGGGGATGGTGGGGGCGGCCCGACCGTAGCAACAGATCGGTACATCCCTCACCGCTCGCCTTACCTCCTCGTTCGTCCGACCACCGTTTCGTGGCGAACGCTAGGCTCAGCCGGGCATGGCGACCGAGTCGGGCGGAAGAACAGACGAAGAGCGCTCGACCGAATCGGCGGCCCATTGAGGCGGCAGCGCTGTCCACGGTCATGTCCTCAAGTGGTGGCGCTCGGTGTGGCCATGCCGCTCGCCATCTACGCCACAGTCACCTTGTGCCTCGTATCGGGCTACTCGATGGCGTTCTACAACAAACAGGTCTTTCTCCACCAGTATCGGCACGGGATCTACCGCTACCGCGTCCTGGGGACCGAACTGCTCCTCCTCATCGGTCGAATCACCCAGCACTTCAACATCCACATCGAAACTCGTGCCGTTGTACAGACCCAAGGTAGCGAACACTGGAATCTCTTCACCGCCTTCTTCATCCTCAACGGGTTGGCCTTTCTGGCCTTCGCCCTGCTCCTCTATCTCGTCACGGTTCGCGATCAACGGTGGCTCCCTCCCTACCTGGTACTCGTGGTGGTGACCGCCCTGGGCGGGTACGTGGTGACTCCCTACGACGATCTGGGCTATCTGACCGTGGCGTCGGCCGTTGTCGTGGCGCTCACGAACCGACGATGGTCGTGGCCGATCTGCTTCCTCTTGGCCGTCGTGGGGACAGCGACCAGGGAGTCATTTGTGGTGGCGGTCGCTGCACTTCTGGCTGCGATTGCTGCTCGACGGACGCAGAATCCAACCGACACCGGCAAGGCCCGATCCCACTGGCTGGCCGACTGTGGGCACCCACTGTTGCCGTGGGCGCCGGGTGGCTGGCCACATACGTCGGCCTCAAGCTGATCATCACCGAGCCCCGCGTCTCCACGACGCTCTGGAACCCCATCCCCTGGTCCGAGAACTGGAGCCAGTCGAGCTTGATTGCCGCCGTGGTCGTCCTACTGTTTCTCTACACCCTCACAACCATCCTGCCTCCGTTCGATGAGGGTCATCTCGTCGAACGACAGTGGTATCGGCGTGCATCTTCGCTGCTGTGGGTGTTCTCTCTTCCTTATCTCGTCGTCAGCATCGCAGATGGCATCTGGTTTGAGGGATTGCGACTCCTGCTTCCCGTCGTCATCTGCCACTATCTCCTTCGGTGGGCAGCCGAGGACGTCCACCACCGCCTCGACGAGGGACCCGATCACCGTTCCTCGGTGGTGGGATCGGTACCCTTGACCTCCGACCACAGGTAGACACCGGGGACGCATAGGGTCGGGACCTTCATATGAGACAACGGCTCACCATCATCGTCCCTGCCTTCAACGAGGCCCCTCGCCTGCCCTCCGGCATGGAGCGTTTCCGCGCCGCCATGGCCGACGGCGCGGTCGACGCTGGCACGGACACCGAGGTGTTGGTCGTCGACGACGGCAGCAGCGACGCCACGGCCGAGGTGGCCCGCGATCTGCTGGCCCGCGCTCCCACACCACCGAGTGATCAGCCTGCCGGCCAACCGAGGGAAAGGGGCGGCTGTCCGCACCGGCGTGGCCCTGGCCCGTGGTCCGTACGTGGCCTACATGGACGCCGACATGGCCATCGACCCCCGGGCCGTCCCGGACCTGATGCAGGCCCTCACAGACGAGCGACGTGGCCATCGGCTCCCGGGCTCTGGTCCACTCCATGGTCGACGGCACCTATGCCGTTCGGGCCGCCATGGGCCGACTCTTCAATCGGCTGGTGACCACCGGCACCGGCCTCGGTCTGCAGGACACCCAGTGCGGGTTCAAGGCCTTCCGCACTCCGGCCGCCCGGCTCCTCTTCCACCTGGTGCAGGATCGACCGGTTCGCCTTCGACGTGGAGATCCTGGCCCGGGCCCGGCGCCTGGGACTGCGGACCACCGAGGTGCCCGTGCAGTGGAAGAACGTGCCCGGCAGCACCATCCATCCCCTCTACGACTCGATCACCATGCTCGCCGACGTCTACCGCTCGCGGCTCGGCCTGTTGGCCACCCCGCCGGTCCCGGCCGTCGTGGTACGCCAGGCCTCCGCCGGGTCGGGAGCCGACCCGGCTCATCGAACAGGTGGCGCCGGTGGTCGCCGCCACCCTCGACGGCGTGCCGGTACCGCTGATTGCGGACGGGGCCTCGATGACCGTACTGCTGCCCCTGGTCGATCCGGCCGGGGTGGCGATGGTCTTCTCGGCCCTGAGGGCCGAGTGCAGCCCTGCCCACGTGACCAGGCGGGAGATGTCGATCGGTGCCCTGACCGCACTGGGCCCCCTGACGGGCCGTCTGACGCCGGGCCCGACGGAGATGGGGTGAGTTCCACAGCGGTACCATGGCCAGGGTGAGCGCGGACCCTTTCGATCGGAACCGGAACCCCGGCCGCACGACGAGCCCGACTTTGACGGGCAGTCGTTCGAGAGCGCCGTCGTGGACAGCTCGCCGGAACCGGTGATCGACGGCATAGGGCCCGACGCCGCCACGCTCGGTGTCCATCCTGCCGGTGGCCCGTTCCCCGTTGGCGGAGGACGGTCCGCCCGACCCTCGACGCTCCGACGTGGACGAGTGGGGTCGGTCCGAGCACATGCGGACCATCGTGCGACGTCTGTACAACCCGCTGTACCGCCACTGGTTCCGGGTGGAGTGGGACGGGTTGGAGAAGATCCCCCTCCACGGAGGGGCCCTGCTCATCGCCAACCACGCCGGCGCCATCCCCCCCGATGCCCCGGCCATCATGCACGGTATCGAAGAGGAGCTGGGCCGGCCCGTCTACGGCCTGGCCGACTACTTCTTCCGCACCATCCCGGTGGTGGGCACCATGTGGTCCCGCACCGGGGGCGTGCCGGCCCACCCCGACAACGCCTATCGGCTACTCCACGACCAGCAGCAACTGGCCCTGGTGTTCCCCGAGGGGACCAAGGCCACGTCGAAGACGTACACCGACCGGTATCGTCTCCGCCGCTTCGGCCGGGGCGGGTTCGTCGAGATCGCCATGCGGGCCGGGGTGCCCATCATCCCCATCGCCGTGGTCGGGGCCGAGGAGTCCATGCCCATCCTGTTCCGCCTCCCGACCCTGGCCAAGGTGCTCAAGTTGCCCTACTTTCCGGTCACGGCCAACGCGCTGTTGATGGGACCGCTCGGCTACGTCTCCTACTTCCCGACCAAGTTCAAGCTGCGGGTCCTCGACCCGGTCACCTTCGACGTGGAGCCGGGCCTGGACCGCTATTCGAGGAGCCGGGTCATGGACGAGGCCGAGAGCATCCGGTCCACGATGCAGGACGCCCTGCACGACATGCTGCGGGTCCGCCGCAGCGTCTGGTTCGGCTGAAACGGTGGCACGGCGCGTCCTCATCACCGGGCTGGACACCTTCTGGGGTGGCCGGATGGCCCAGGCCCTGGAGGGCGAGCCCGACGTCGAGATGATCCTGGGACTCGGGGCCAACGAGCCCCGGGTACCGCTGGAGCGGACCGAGTTCGTCCGCTCCGACCAGAAGTACTCCATCCTCAACCGGATCGTCCGGGCCACACAGGTCGACACCATCGTGCACACCTTCCTCGAGACCAACTCGATCAACATGCCGGCCCGGGTCCTACACGAGATCAACGTCATCGGCACCCTCAACCTGCTGGCCGCGGCGGGCACGGCCGGCTCGTCCGTGCGCCAGGTGGTGGTGAAGTCCTCGACCCACGTCTACGGGGCGTCCGAGAGCGATCCGGCCTGGTTCCGCGAGGGGGACACCCGCAAGAGCCCGGTCCGGACCCGCGTGGAGCGATCGCTCATCGAGGTGGAGTCGCTGGTGCGGGACTTCGCCGAGGACAACCCGCACCTGCTCGTCACCGTTCTGCGCTTCGCCAATGTGCTGGGCACCGACATCATCACCCCGGTCAGCTACGACTTGCGCCGGCGCCTGCTGCCCTGCATCGCCGGCTACGACCCCCTGGTCCAGTTCATCGAGGAGGACGACGTGGTCAGGGCCCTCGAGTACGTCACCGGAAACCGACTCCCGGGGGTGTACAACGTGGCCGGAGCAGGCAAGCTCCCCTGGAGCGAAGTGGCCTCCATCGGTGGCGCCTTCCTCCTTCCGCTGCCGCCATTCAGGCCGCGGGCCTTCGTAGCACCGCTGCAACGGATCGGGAGGATCCAATTCCCGCCCGAGATGGAAGGCCTCGTCCGCTACGGACGGGGGGTGGACACCACGCGGCTGGTCGAGGCGGGCTTCGAGTACCGCTACACCAGTGCCGGGGCGGTGGAGAGCTTCGCCCGGGCCAACAACCTGCGCCGGGCCACCGGCTCGGGTGAGCCCGCCTACCGCTACGAACAGGACGTCGAGCAGTTCTTCCGACACTCCCCTGCCGTGGTCCGGGGAATCGACGGGTAGGCGCTCGCGTCATCCTCAGTCTCGACGCGGCACGACCTTCTTGAGCGTGCAGATGTTCACACCCTGACGGATTGATGCCACCTTGGCCACCATCAGGATGCACGAGTACGGCACGATGGTGAAGCCGTATCGGCCCCACACCTTTGCATCTCGCCTCATGAACCCGGCGTCAGTCCGAAACCCGTAGACCGGGTCGGTCCACACGAGATAGAACTTGTTGTAGTGGTCGAGCTGGCTCGAAATCGCTCTCTTGTACGAAGGCGTGGAAGTCACCGTTTCTTGAATCCGAGCAAAATAATCGTCCGCGGGAAAGTACGGGATCACATAGGTATTCGGGCTGGTGCTGGTACCGGCCATCAGGAATGCGGCGCGCCCGGTCCGTAGGGTCCGGGGAACGGGCACGCTGAAATATCTCGACGACCACCACGGCCGCGTCGCGTAGCCGACCTGCTCCGTGGCGAGCAGTGCGATGATGACCACCGCCATCATCACCGTGGACACGAGACGTGGTACTGCGCTCCCGAGCAGGCTGCGGCCAGTGACGAATATCAGCAGAAATGCCAGCATCTCGACAGGAACGAAATAGCGGTAGTAGCCGAACTCAGTGACCCATACGAAGTAACCGATCACGGCAAAGGCAACCAGATATCTCTCGAGGTCGGAGCCAAACATCGGCTGCCACTTCCGATACTTGAACGTCATCGCCACCGACTTGAGCAGAAGCACTATCAGGAGGGATTCGAGAAGTGGACCGGTCAACTCGCGCAGGCCAACGTCGTTGACTTGCGCCGGATGGAGGTTCCAGACGAACGGATAGAACAAGGTTTGCACGAAGCCGTGAGGCAAAGCGCCCGGGTCCGCGTTCGATGCCAACGGCGCGTACCTCGAGTGAAAGATCTCATTCAGGTACGGAAAGATCGGATCACCGAATTTGGTCACCATCTCGTATCCCCACCACCCGTACGAGACGATCAGTCCACCTAGGAGTCCGAGGACCGAGGCGGCACACAGAGTCACGCGGCTTCTCAGCGGTCCGGAGACCACGATGAAGCTGGCCACGGCGCTGATGGCCAGGGCAATGCCCGAGAGCTTCAGGCCCGCGGCCACACCGACAAGTGCACCGGCCAGACCTGCGTAGCCCAAGACAGCTCGGCTCGGTCGCCGAGTCCGCCTGGCCTGGCGGCTCGCCACTGATTCGCCGGTCTCCATGTTGGACACGGCCCGAAGCCCACACAAGACGCCGCCGAGTATGAGCGGAGCCGTCAGCGTGTCACCGGTGATCGTGCCGAGTTCGGTGATCGCTATAGAAGTGAACATCCCCAATCCGGCGAAGAGGAATGCCAGCGGCCGTCGAAGCACGAAGAACCGCGCTATGAGATACAGCACCGGAAACGAGAGACTCTGAACGATGGCAACGCCAAAGCCCACCGTCCACGCGGGGAAACTCCTTGCTGCGAAATAGAAGGGGATATCGATGAACGGGTTGTAGTACGTCTGCAACCAGGCAGGCGCGGCGTCCTGCATATGGTTCACCAACAACCAGTACGGGTCGAAGAAGTGATAGTTCAAGAGATCGAAGTCGACGTCCTGACCGAGCAGGTGACCCACGAGTGCGTAGGTCAGCGACACGAACACGCAGACCAACGCGGTAGTCCATCCGCGCCAGTGCACCGTCCGGACTCGGTCGCTAGGTGTCTTCATGGGTAGCTCAGGATTCGCCAAGTCGGGACACCGTAGGGCCATGGGCAGGACCGCGCCCGATCGAAGTGTTCATGCAGATCTGCCGGCCACTGTCGGCGCCGTGGTCGGGCCACGGCCTTGACCGATGCCAGAGACTACCGAAGTACCCGACTCGGCCAGGGTCATCGGGAAGCCGGAGATCTGGAAGGACTCGGCGCTGCCGTAGCCCCGCCCCGATCGTAGATACCCACGACCTCACAGTTCGACATCTGCACCGACTGCGGTCGGTAGCCCTTGGCCACCAAGGGTCCGGCACGACGGACGACACCTGCTTTGGTCAACGCAGAGACGACGACGACGCGAGGAGTTGGCTCCGCAGGCCGACCGAGGTCGCCGGCCTCATGTTGGATCTCGAGCGGCACGACATGCACCGGGGCGCCTCGGGCGCGCTCGACTCATGAGGGCCCACAACGGGTACTCGAAGTCATCCTCTTTGGAGACGTATCCGAGCGACATCTGGTGCTGGCGGAAGACCTCGTTGACGGCGGCGGTATAGGGCGCCTCCAGTCCCGGGCACCAGCGGAAGTACTGCGCGTCACGTGTCCGGCCGAGGTAGTCCTCGGATCCGCTGATCACCGGCTTGCCTGCGTCCTTCAGAAGGGCAAACGGAGTGAGTACCAGGGTCAGACCGACCACCACGGTGATCAGGGTGATCACCAGCACTTTCCCGCGCACAGCGGCGAAGACGACGGCCACGCAAGCCAGTAGCGGGTAGAGGGCCATGAGTTGGAATCGAGCGCCCCATGGTTGCCATTTGAGCGTGAAGAGGATCAGAGCGAGTGAAGCACCACCGGCGGTAACGAGCAACACCAGATTTCGAGCCGACGGTCTGATTCGGGAGCGAACCTCTTCCGACAGGAGGAGCAGTAACGCTCCCAGCACGGCGACGAAGGCGACCAGATCGCCTGAGCCGTCCTCCGACGGCGCAGGTTCGAGTACCGGCCAGACCGGGAAGTAGTTCTCGTCGGGTTCGGAATAGGCGACGTTCAGGTCGGGATGATTCCACCCCAGCAGTCGGCCCAGGGATGATTCGAAGTGGAAGATGTGGATGTTGCCGCCATACGTCAGAGTGTCCAGATTGAGCAATAAGCTCTCACCGGCCGCAGTGGCAATCCCGGCCGGTTGGATCGAGGAGATGTCGACGCCGCCGGATGGACCACCGGGATTGCCATAGAGCTGCCAATTGCGAACACCCATGGGGAGCGTGACGACGACGCACGAGACCAGGGCGACGGCAGTCCAGCCGAAGGCAGGCGCGGTGGTCCAATGATTGTGGACGGCCTCGATCATCATGACCACTGCCAACGGAGCGAGCGTCAACGCAGCGTCCTCCTTGGTGAGGATGGCCAAACCTGCGGATAGCGCGATCAGGAAGAGCAGGGTCACGTGGAAGTGATCCTGGTTCCACCAGACGGCCGCCAGGTAGTAGGTGGCCATGACGATCGAGGCCACCACCAGGTCGGTCTGTGCCGTCGTCGACTGAAGGATGGCCACGGGGAGGGTGGCGGCAAGGAGCAGACCCCACAGGGCAGCCCTCCGACCGCCTCCGAGCTGTCGTGCCAATCCCGCCACCAGCACACTCAGACACGGCATAGGCGACGAACTGGGGCATGAACACCAGCCGGTCGGTTCCGTCGAGTAGGAGTATCTCGGTCTGGAAATATTCGGCCAAGCGACCGTTGTAGAGCTGCTTGGCGATATTGGTCGGGTAGTTGTTGACGTTGTGGTTCGTAGCCCACTCCGCCGCCCGTGGCAGGTGGTAATTCATGGCGTCGAGGTTGTTGGGGGCGGCGACTGTTCCCAACCACAGGAGGAAGCCGAGCACTACGGCAAACACAACCACCGCTCCGACCACCACCAACGAGGGACGAAGCCGCAGGCTGCCACTTCTGCGTCGAGCCGGTGACAGGAGCGCGGCCACCGAAAAGGTTCCGATCACATACGCCATCCACCAGCAGGCCAAAGGCGTTCGGGCCAACGCATCGAATGCGCTCAGGATCTCCGCGGCAGCAAGCCCGCAGACGAGATAGACGACGTAGCCACCAGCCACCGCCGCCATCCAGGTACCTACACCGTTCGGAGCGCGGAACCGGACGATGGCCACCGAGCCGACCGCCAGTATCGACCCGAGCAGTCCAAGCGGCAAGAGCAGGGATAAGCCAGTCAGCGAGCTTCCTATCTCCACCGTGAGGTCCCCCACCGACAGACCCGCCGGTCCGATCGGGATGGTTTCAACGGTGTACGCCCCGGCACCACCTGTTCACTCCACGGAAACCGCACGCTGTTCACTCCACGGAAGGCGCAGGGAGCACCGACAACCGCTGGGAGAGGGAACGCAGTGGATGAGAAGACAAGTCACAACGATACCTCTGCACCGCCATACCTTGGCGCCTCCGCTCGTGGCGTCCGACTGGCCCTCAGTCCCGATGCGCAGGAACCATTGCACCAGGATGGCGCCGTCTATGAGCCGACCAAGCCCCGGCCCCCGGCCCCGGCCCCCCCGGCCCCCGGCTAGAGGTGGACATGATCTGGCAGACGTGTGACGGTCCTGGTTCTGGTATCGCCGTCAAGTTCTCTTGAGCCAAGTGGCGCGCAACTCTGGGCCTCGAGACGTCCACTCTTCGGCCGTTATGGCATAACGAACGTGATCTTCCCATTCACCGTTGATCTCCAGATAGCCCAGGGCGACTCCCTCGCTCCGGAGAGCGAGCTTCTCCACCACGCGTCGGCTTGCAGCATTCCGGGGGATAATTGCCACTTCGATCCGGTGCAGTCGCAGCGTCTCAAACGCAAACTGGAGCACCACTACGACAGCTTCTGGTATGAAGCCAGACCCGGCCAGTTCCTGGTCGATCCAGTAACCGATGGCGCCATTCTGAAACGGCCCCCGCTGAATCGAGGACAGGGTGACCTCGCCGGCCAGCCGGCCTTCGACGAATAGGCCAAATCCGAAGCCGCTCCCAAGTTGACGCTCGCGCTCGCGCATCGCGCATCGGGCCGAAAAGCTGGCTACATCCTCCGGAGCGGGCGGAGCTCCTTTCGACCGGGGCTCCCATGGCACCAACCACGAGCGGCAACGGCTGCGGATGGCGAACCACGCCTCGTAGTCACTCTCGACCAGGGTGGCGAGCCGAACCCGCCACCCGGGCAATTCGAGTGACCTGACCGCCGGAGCACGCAGACTCGGACTCATCACCGTGGGCACTCGCCTTTCGTCCGACGGAGCCACTGAGCCAACCCGCCGTCCAGATCATGCCTCGGCCACCACCCCACCGCCAACAGCACTTTCTCTGGATGAAGACGATGTCTCAGCACGGACGAATGGTACGTCAACAACCACCCGGTTCCGCCAGTTTGCTCTTCGTCCACAGAGCAAACAGGTGCCTCCACCAGCGCTTATTGTCACGGCACCGGCACATTGTGCCTGATCGCGGGGTCGACGAGGAGCCACGATGCCCAGAGCGATCGGGGCCGGTCGAAGTACAACTACCTCCGGTCCGTATCGTCCTTGTTCCGACCCGGCGGCAGTCGACGGTGTGGCATCGTGGCCCCCGATCGGAACCCTTGCTTCGGGTCTCTCCATATGGAACAGTTTCGCCAGTTACCGACACACTGTTCCCCTTTCGTTCGGAGCCCCGTTGGACAAAAGTACAGCCGGACGGACCGTACGGGCGGTAGTCAACCGACGAAGGACGGTCACCAGAGGCTCCGGCCCAGGGCTTCACCCCGCCGGCGTGGATCCCATCGCTCCGGTGCGTCGAGGGCGGAGATGACGGCCAGACACGGGCGACGCAGGTCCATTCGGACCACAGCCAGAGATCATCGGCTCATCCTCGGTCTCCTCGCCTTGGCATTGGCGTTGCGGATCGTAGTCACGGTCACCTATCAACCGGCACTGTTCTTCACTGGTGACTCAGTCGGCTACCTCGACAATTCGGCACACCTGGTTCCGGGGGACGCACGACCGATTCTGTACGCAGTCTTCCTTCGCGTGGTCCTATCGGTGCACCGGCTGATTCTCGTCCCCATTCTCCAGCACATCTTCGGTTTGGTAACCGCACTCGTCACCTACGCACTGCTGAGGCACCTGGAGCTCAAGAAGGGAATCGCAGTTCTTGGGACGCTGTTCGTCCTCTTCGACCCCCTGCAGCTCGTCATCGAGGAGCACATTCTCAGCGAGAGCCTGTTCGAACTCCTCGTGGTCTCGGCGTTGGCCCTACTGGTGTGGAGGCAACGACCATCCATACTTCAGTGCGTACTGGTCGGGCTGGGCATCGCCGGAGCCACGGTGACCAGGGATGTGGGTCTGGTCCTCATCGTTCCCGTCCTCGGCTTTGCCTTCCTTCGGCGCTTCGGCTGGAAGCACATCAGCGCCCTGATACTCGCCATGGCCATTCCCCTCGTGGCCTACGCCAGCTGGTTCGACACGACCTACAACCACTTTGCCCTGCAGAACTTCACCGGCCGATTCCTCTACGGCAGGGTCGCTCCCTTCGCTGACTGCAAAGGGCTCCACCTGTCAGCCGAAGAACATGCCCTGTGCCCCACGCTCACGCCCCGCAATCCTTGGCCCTCGCTGTACGTGTGGGGCACACCATCGCCGTTCAATCATCCGCCGATAGGCGGAAACCCCGATGCCAATCAGATCGCGCTCGAATTTCTCTCTGACCATCATCCGCCACCAGCCCCTGGCCTATGCCGCGGCGGTGACGGACGACTTTCTCGACTTCTTCAAACCGGCGCGATCCACGGGACCGGATGCCGATCCGGTTGCTGTCGACTTTCCTTTCCGCCTCCACTCGCTCACGGCATATCCGTCCCCAGACATCGATCAATGGATCAAGAGAGCTGATGCCTCGCCCACGGCGCACCCCGTCATCGTGCGACCATTGGCACAAGGTCTGATCGACTGGCAGCGCATGTTCTACTTTCCCGGACCTGTCTTCGCTCTCGCTCTACTGGCGAGCTTCGCCGGCGCCGTCGGGCGACCCAAGAGCACGAACATCAAGCGGCGACTCGGAGCAGAGAGCCTCCTGTACGGGATGAGCGCCTTCTTGTTGATGCTGGCGCCGGTGGCGACCGTGGTCTTCGACTACCGCCACATGGAACCTGCATTCCCACTGCTGGGGACCGGCGGCGCCCTTGGTGGCGCCATACTCGTCGAGCGCTTCTGGCATCCGGATGGCCGGCGCTCCGGCCCATTCGTGGCAGATCCAGCCACGCCGCCGGGCGCGGAGCCATCGGCCAGTTCCCTCCGAGGCCTCCGAGCAGCGGCATTCCGATGACCCCAGGGCAATTGACCTCTCGATGACAGATCAAACGCCGGCCGGACAGTTCTCGAGCGATAGCGACGGGGCGTAGAAACCGACGGAAAGATCCGAGAATCGAATGACCCTCTCCAGCCGGTACTCCCCAGAGAGGATCGTACGCTCCGGGGCCTCATCGAAGGTGACGATGAGGGCGGGCCTTTGTCGAATGAGGATCTTTCCGACCGGCGACGTCACCTCGAACAAGTGCTGATCCCATACACCGACAGGCCACTTCATGGAAGACGGGGATGCTCTGGCGATCGCACTGCTCGTGAGACCGCGCAGATCGAGTAGCCGAAGGTCCTGACGGGCGAACCCGAGATATCCCACCTCGCTCGTGGCCACCAGCTGGCCTGGGCGAAGACAGTCGAGATAGTGGGGCATTTGTGTCCAGAATTGCGTGACGCTGTAATTGTCCCGACTGAGCAACGATCGATTGTCGACTCCGCTCAGCTGCCAGACGGGTGAGTGAGAGTTCACGACCGGAAATGCGGATGCCACGATCAGTACTCCTGCTCCGCCGAACGCCACGGCTCTTCGGAGCACCACCCCACGGTGAGTCTGAAGCAGGGAGACCAGATTCACAACACCGAGCAACTCGACGACGGCCAAAGGAATGACCACCGGTGCGACGAATCGACCCCCAACCATCCAATCCCCGCCAGATTTCACGATGAAGATCAGCTGGGCCACCAGCATCGCAACCAGGTAGCCGAACCTGGGGAAGAGCCTGACCACGGCGAAGATCCCCAGCAAGACCGCCACCAATTGGATGACCAGCAGTCCGATAGAGAAGGTGTGAAGACCGAACCCTTGGGCCACGATTCCAGGTTCCAGGGAGTTGACCAGGTAATGAGCACCAAGGGGCACGGCGCGGCTCAAGGTCATGTCCTTGGCGTAATAGGTGTTCGGCAACACGTTCCCGTAGTAGCCGAGTCCCACGACCACGACTCCGGCTACGGCGACCGCCGCACCGCTGATCCAGGCACACCATCTCCACGAGATGGGCCGCTCGATGATGAGGCCGGCGACCGACATCGCCACGACCACCAACAACGCGTCGGGACGTGCCAGAACCGCACCGAAGGCCAGAAGAGCCAGAACGGCGGGCGAACGCATCGGACCGCCGATCACGAGCATTCGCGCCAGTGTCACCAGAAGCCACATGGCCAAGGTCGTCTCGAGTCCATTACCCGACGCGTAGGCAACTATCCAACTCGAGCTGACCGCGAGAAGGCCTGCCCTTTGGGCCCACAGAGGAATGTCGGTGCTATACAGCAGCTTTCCGGCCTCCCGAACTGCCAGCAGTCCGAAGAGCAACGATGAAAGCTTCAGCACCAGAAGGGCGTGGGCGCCGGGCGTCACGTAGGCGACTACGGCCACCAGGAGCAACAAGGGACTGGTAAATCCTTGAACATGCTGGCCCGGATTGAACACTGGTCCGTAGCCGTGCACCAGATTCGCCGCATATCTCAGCGTAATGAGGGGATCGTCAGCGGTACTGGAAAAGGCACATGCAGCCGATACCAAGAACGGCACGTACAAGAAGAGCGCTGCGTCGAAGCTCGACGGTTTGCGATCGCGGCGCACACGAGTGCGAACGGGCTCAGCGGTATGGGCTCGCAGTGCGCCGGCATTGGCGCACACCAACTCGAATGCGTCGAGATCGAGTGATGGGCCCAACTCGGCCAGAGGAATGACCTCCGGGTACATCCAGTCGGGAGCCGTTTCGTCAGGAAATAGCTTCGTCACGGCGATCCGTCTCTGATGGACTCCCCAGGTGGCGCCGAGTCCTCACGCCGGATCTTGTAGACGGCGATGAAGGTTCAGTTGCCCTTCCAGGGCTACCCCAGCGAGGATTCCACAGCCGCCTCAACCCGACCAGTTCCCCGTCCACCTGACTGGACGGTACTTCTCCGAGTCGTAGCCGCTTGAGACCGAGGAACGGCTTCTCAATCAGGAACCAGCTGGCCACGGCGAAGACCAGCGAAATCGCCAGAGCCAATGCTACGTACGGACCGTATCCCCACCGTTGGACTCCGTACAGGGCCAGCAGTTGCTCGATGGGAAACGCATAGATGTACAAGCCGTAGGAGAAGTCGCCGAACCGGTCGAACGTCTTCAGCGGAAGCCGAATGGCCAACCAGAGGACCAGGTACGCCCAGGCGACCTGCCCCACTCCTGCGTACAGGCCCGTCCTCATCCCGATCACGAACACCGCGGCGGCGATTCCGGCCAACGTGTTGGACATCGGGATCTTGTCCCGATAGAGGTAGAACAACATCCCGATGGAGAAGATGAAGGCCAAGCGGGCCATGTTGGGATCGCCGATCAGAGGCCATCCATGCAACCTGGAGGGATGGAGCGTGTCCTGCAGCTGGGCGACCCAGAAGACCAAGGACATCGCCACCACCGAGATTCTGGCCCGCCACATCAGCCCCAGAGTTCCGATCAGGGCCACTCCGATGTAGCACTTGAACTCATAGATCAGCGTCCACAGCGAGCCGTCGAAAGCCTGCGGATAGCCGGAGTGCTCATACGGGGTGCTGGAGAGCAGACCATCGATGTTGTACTGGTGCATCGTCAAGAGTGCGTTGTTCTTCAGATAGTTCCACGGCGATTCAACCCCACCTTTCAAGTAGCCGTTCAATGTGTGGAACTCGTAGTGGTAGGCGATTGGGGCGAAGACGACCACTGTGACCAACAAGCAGACCCAGAAGCCCGGGAAGATCCGAAGCACGCGCTTCCATGTGTAGCGGACGGCCGTATTGGAATCGAAGAAGCTTTTCGTAACCAGGTATCCGCTGACCACGAAGAACCCCGCCACGGCCAAGCCACCGAGACTTTCCTGTCCGTTGGTCCAACCCCACATGGGGTCGGTTCCCCCATGAAATCCGCCCAGCGGGAAGGAGTGGTCGATCAGCACCATCACGGCGAACACCATGCGGAGGAACCCGAGGCTGTTGTGTTTGGGGTCGAACTCGTGCTGGATGGTTCTCGACGGTTGGGATGTCGAAGAATCGACCTCGGGACCTGTCGCCATCAATCCCCCCGACCACTAGAGGGAGGCTCACACTCCATCTACGTTGCTCCGTCGTCTCACGCCGCGTGGACCTCAGTCACTGGGGTTGAGAATCCCCTGTCGCCCGGGACGCGAACCGTCGAGCGGCCGTTCCGGCCACCCGGATGGGCTTCGATAGCTTCCAGCTGCTCGACCTCCGCATCAGCTCGATTTCGCCTTGCGCGGATTCAACCGCCTCTTCGAGATGGAGCGCATACTTCTGCCACTTGGCGATCTCCGTCTGCAGACGAGTGACTTCGTTCTTGTGGATCTCGATCCGCATGCGGTCAGCTTGAATGGCGGACATCGATCTTGCCGGCAGCAACAACGGCTTGGCGTCGAATTTCGCAGTGATGGCCACGCGGGTCTGACTCCACTCGTTCTCCGTGTGTATGGATGTGGAGGAGTCGCCTTTTTCCCAGCGTCGCCACAAGGCGGTGATTTCGCCGGAATCAGCCACCCCACACCACTGAACTGCCTGCATGAGGACGTCCCAGTCCTCCATCACGGGAAGACTCTCGTCGAACCGAAGACCGTGATCGGAAAACATGGGGCGAGGCACGGCCCATCCGCAGGGCGGCGAGTGGTTCTCCCACAGATGGTCGAGCACGTCGAAGGGCTCCGGCCACCGACAATGTGGTCGCCCGACAACTTCGTAGCCGGGTCGACCGCCGCTCCACTCCGTCGGCTCGACATATTGTTCAGCGACCGGTGAACGCAGCACTTTTCCTGGGTGCTTGTTCGCCAAAGATTTGAACGTCTCGATCCAATGACCAAATACGACGTCATCGTCATCGAGGATGGCCACGTACTTCCCTCGGGCTCGTTCGACCCCGACCGTCAGAGGACGGGTCCGGCCGCCCCCGTCAACTGGCACGATCACCACTTTCTGACCGAAGTCCTCCCCGAATACATCAGCGAGATACCGCAGGTGGGTCAGGGCCTCCCGAGGCACGCTATGGGCGAGCACTATCACCTCGAAGTCGCGGTCCGTCTGGGCGGCAAGGGACAGGAGGGCCTCTTGGAGAGTGGCCGGCCTCGTCCCCTGTGTACGCATCAGTATGGAGAGAAACGGTGCGTGCCCTTCTTCCGGTTCACTGTTCGTCTCTACGGGGAAGCTCAACGGAGCGTAGGCCCGGACGAACTCGTTGACGATGCCCCCCTCGCCGGCCTGCATCCGGACGCCGAGCAGCAGATCGTGGAGCGGTGAGCCATCTTGAAGGATGGCCGCGTCGGCCGGAAAGTGCTGGTCGCTGAGGAGCAGGGGGAAGTCGTTGGCTCCGATCTCGACCCAGCCCGCTCGCGTTGTCATCTCACGGAGGCGCACATTCGAGAAGAAGGAGACATGTGTGTCGTCCAGAAGACCGGTCTCTGTCATGTCCCACCGCCCCAACAGGAGTTTGGCGGCCAGGTCGTAGTGCGTGACGTTGGGAACAGCCAACACCAAGGGAACGCTCCCCTGTCGGATGGCCATCTCGCTGAACGCCGCCAGGACTTGCGGTCCGTTCGTGATGTGTTCGAGCGCATCGATCATCACCAATGCGGCCATGGGCCGTTGAGCCAGCCGTTTCTCTATGGACGAAACCGCCTCTTCCGGTGAGGTGAGGTCTATGAGTTCGGTCTCGAAGCCCCTGCGCGTGAGATCGGACAGTCCACCAGGATCGACGTCACAGCCGATATAGGTCAATCCGATTTCCCGAACCGATTCGGCGATTGCCCCGTAGCCGCAGCCGACATCGATGACGACCTCACCTGTGCCGGTGGCATACTGCCTGACGAGTCCCATCACGAACTCGTAGACCGAATCCTCGGTCATCGAAAATTGGTAGCGGTCAGGCATCGGCGTAGGAGAATCTGTGTTGGGCAAAGTCCGTACCGATGAACTGAGCCACTTCGGCGTCCGGATCGATCGGCGTCGGCAGCAGGTCGGCCGCTTGGCGCCGCCGGAACTCGCTCGCCGCATCCCGTTGTAGCTCCATGGTCGATTCCTCCATGTCCGAGGCCCACTGTTCGGCCAGATCCGGTCGGGAGTACTTCCACGCCAGGATCAGCGCCGCTTCGGCTGCGTAGTAGTGCTCCGCAGGACCGACGTGCATCCCCGCCTCGAGCGTCAGCCGCTTGTCGTGAAAGATGATCGCAGTCGGTTGGTGCACGACGCGGAACCCGGCCAGTCGCGCCCTCCAAGAGAAATCAACGTCGTCGCAATAGAGGAAGAACGAATCGGCATCGAAGCCATCGATGGCCCCGATGACCTCTCGGCGGACAAGTGCGCCGGCCGTCGACGCCCAGCTGGTGTCGCCAGAGTCCGGATCGTAGGATTTGGGGTGTTCCAGGGGAATCTGCCTGGCCTCGATGATTCCCGCGGTGCTGTCAGAGCTGAGCAGCATGAGCTCGGTCAATGCAAACGGGCTCAGATAGACATCGGGATTCAGGAAGAGCACGAAATCCTCACCGAACTGAGTGAGAAGTCTGTTGTGGCCCCGGGCCGAACCGAGGTTTTCGCCGAAGTAGTCGTAGGTGATTCCCTCGATCCCCAACGGCTTCATCTCGACGGCCAGGTCCTCGACTCCTTGGATGGAAAGCGTTGCCTTCGGCGAGGCGTCACCGAAGGCGAGGGAGACGGCTACCTCTGGGTACTGACCCTGCAAGACCTGCACCGCGTGGTGTAATCCGCTGACCAACCGCTCGATCTGCCCGGGCGAGGGCCGATAGAGCACGGTCTGGACGCGAATGGACGGACCCCGTCGGTCGGTCGGAGATGGTCCAGCGTTGCCATCGGCGACGGTCATGTGGTCACCTTGTCGGGTCGCTTGTCCATCCATGTCAAGAGAGCCTCCAGACCGTCGTCGAGCTTCCAGGCCGGCCTCCATCCCAGATCCGATTCCGCCTCGGTCGTATCGGCGAACGCGGCCCGGATGTCACCGTCGCGGAACTTGCCGGTCACTCGTGGTTCGGGTGCATCCAGCCTGCGCGCCAGCGCTCCGGCCAACTCTGCCACCGTCGTCCCGCGTCCCGATCCGATATCGATCGTCCGACGCGCCGGCGGGGGATGGTCGATCGAGGCGATCAGTGCATCAACCACATCCTCGATGAAGACAAAGTCCCGAACGATGTTTCCGTCCTCGTAGAGTTCGATCTCCTCGCCTGACTTCGCCTGGCGGGCGAAGAGCGTCACGATTCCCGTGTAGGCATTGCCCAGGGACTGGCCCGGCCCGTACACGTTCTGGAGCCTCAAGACGGAGAACGGCGATCCCAGGGCGGAGCACCAGGCTCCCAGGATGTGTTCCTGGGCCAGTTTGGTCGATCCGTAGACGCTCGTCGGAAGGGCCGGGGTGGTGAGCGCAGAGTTGGCGACGGGCTCGGCCGCGTCGGTGCCAGGTGACTCCGGGTTCCATAGGCCGTTCATGAGATCGGCGTGTCTGCGGGCCGGCGGGCTGAACGTGGAGGTGCCGGTGGTCCAGAGGCCCTCGCCGTAGACGGCCCGGGAAGATGCCAGTACGACCTGCTCGGGGACGATCCCCGCCGAACCCACGGCGTCGGTCATTCGGGTCGTTCCCACGACGTTCACCAAACTGTGTCTACTGGCCTCGTGAAGCGATTGACCGGTGCCGGTCTCGGCGGCCAAATGCACGATCCGATCTGGCTTGACCATCCGAAGGGTGGCCGACCAGCTCTGCGCATCGGTCACGTCAACAGGCAGGAGATCCACGTCCGGATGGAGCCTCTCCGGCAGACCGGCCTGATGGTGCACCTGCGGATGCAGAACATCCAGCACGGTTACACGCTCCCCCCGATCGACCAGCCTGGCCGACAACTCACATCCGATGAAGCCGGCGCCACCGGTTATGAGAGTAGATCGAAGGTCGGGTTTCATGAGAATGGGGGACGGCCTCGTCGTGATCCGATCGGACACGGCACCTGCGCCGAGATCGGCCTTGTCGTGAAACCGGTCCGTCGACCGTTGACGATAGCACCGGCCCCACATCGTCCCCAGGACCCCCGAAGACCCGGATCCGAAGGGAGTCCAGGCCGCCGGCCGGCCGTCGGTCCGGACCCCGCACCGTCACGCGAGCAGTCCGGCCGCCATCCCGTCCAGAATGTCCGCCTCCGACACCAGGCATTCGTCGAACCCGAACCGGGTCATCACGGCGGCCAGGATGAGCGCACCGCCCACGATCACGTCCTCCCGCCCCGGAACCATGCCGGCCCGGTCCAACCGTGCCGCCGTGACCTCGGAGGCCAACGTGCGGTACCAGTCGTAGACGCCCCCGGCGGTGAGCACGGCGTGGTGGATCTGGTTCCGGTCGTAGACATCGAGGCCCAGTTGCAGCGAGGCCAGGGTGGTGACCGTCCCGGCCAGGCCGACCAACCGGTGGGCGGCCAGAAAGCGCGGGTGATCGGCGACGGCCCCGTCCAACAGCTCGTTGATCATCGACTCGGCTCCGAAGAGCTCGGCCGGAGTGGGCGGGTCGCCACGCAGGAACCGCTCGGTGATCCGGACACATCCGACCTGGAGGGAGACCACGGCGAGCTCCGGATCATCGGGGCCCGCTCCGGTGACCAGCTCGGTCGAGCCGCCACCGATGTCGAGGACCAGAAACGGGCCCCGCTCGTGCACCAGGTCGGAGACGGCCCCGGCCATGGAGAGCCGACCTTCCTCGGTTCCCACCAGGAGCTCGGGCTCCAGACCCGTAACGGCGCCGGCGGCGGCCAGAAACTCGTCCCCGTTCGAGGCGTCCCGGGCAGCCGAGGTGGCCACCAGGCGACCACCGCACCACCTCGAACTTGTCCATGACCTCCCGGTACTCCCGCAGCACGGAAAGGCACCGCTCGACCGCATCGGGAGCCAGCTGACCGGTGGCGTCCACACCCGCGCCCAGCCGGGTGATCTGTGTGAGCCGTTCGAGTGTCTCGCCGTCGGAGTCGACGACGAGCAGCCGGGTGGAGTTGGTCCCACAGTCGATGGCAGCCACTGGTCCGACGGGGTCCATCTCCCTTTGCTACCACGGCGACCTGGCCGCAACCAGCTCTCCGGCGGTTCAGACCGGATGCAGGCCGATCCGTTCCGCCGTCCACGCCCCCACGGGGTCGTCACCCCCGGCCAGCCACCAGGCCAGGTGGGCGTGGAGGCACTTGACCCCGCGCCGGGTCCCGCCCACTCCCCCCGAGGGCCTCGGACCCGTGTGGTCCGGCTCGATCAGCGCGTCCCGCTCCCGTGCGTACCGGAGGTGGCTGGCCTCGATCTCCCCCATCGGGACGGCGGACTCCGCCTCACGCACTCCCCCGGTGGACTCGAGCCTGCTCACCACTTCCCGGAGGTCCGGGTCGACCAACCAGTACCGGGTGGGCATGGGCGTGCCGTCGAAGAGGAACGGGGCGTTGGCGATGACGGCCGGGCGTCCCCCCTCGCCGCGGACGACCACCTCGAACATGCCGGCCGGCTGCCGCCCCAGCAGATCAGCCACGGCCGCCACGTCGGACGTGTCGCGGTCAGTGGGGTCGGAGTCGGAGTCGCCCGTTCGGCCCGCTGACCCCTCGGTCAATTCCAGAATTCGAGCGTGTCGGTGACGCGACCCCAGAACGTCGACGGACTCTTGGCCGGAGCGGAGGTACTCGACGCCGATCTGGTCGGCGGGGTCGCCGTGTACGTCGGGATGGGCGCCGGCAGGCCCGGCTGGGGCGAAAGATCAGGGGCCTCCGCCGGTGTCACGAGCGGTTGATTGGCCGGGTCGCCGGTAGTCGATGTCCCCGAGGTGGACCGTCCGGTCTTCTTGTTGGGGGGCAGTACGTCGAAGAGGGTCTGTCCGGGCGAGACCATCTGGAAGTCCTCCCGAGCCATCTCGTTGATGGCCACCTTGGAATTCGAGCTCGTGCTCCTGCACGGCCAGTGATCGGTTCTCGTCCTGCAACTGGTGGAGCTGAGTGCTGGCCGCCGACAGCTGACGGTGTTGCGAGATGATGGCGGAGATCGGAAAACTGGTGGCCAACACGGTCACGGCGAACAGGGCGGCCAGGGCCACCGGAATCCGACGCCTCCGGTCGATGGGTGTCACCGGGTTGCGCTTCTGTTGCGCTTTCCGGTCCCGGCGCTTGACCCCTCCGAACCGCTGGACGAGGCTCCTCCTCTTCGAGGCTCCGCCCTTCCGGCCACGTGGCGCTTCCTCGGCGCCCGCCCCCGGCCGGATCAGGCGTCGTCCCTTCGGTGCGCCCGGCCCCGACGTCGACGCCGGCCTGGTCCCGTCGGCCGATGCCCGGGTACCGCCGTCCGTGCGACGCCGGCCCCGCTCGCGGCGGGTCCGTCGGCCACGAAGACCCTTGGGTGCTGTGGCTCCCTTGGGTGTCCCGGGCGATCCGGACGTCCGCTCTGGCGCCGCCACGTCGGTCGGCTCCTGATCGACCGGTTCGAGCTCCACCCGCTCCTCGGGTGTCGACCTGGCCGCACCGGACGTCCCGCCTCGGGGTTGCTTGCGCGGCCCGGGTGCCTTGGGCGCCTTCGGGGGACGGGCCGCCCTCGGGGACCGGTACGAGTCGGGCGGCTCGGCCACACCGCCTGACTCGGTTGGTGCCACATCCTCGACCGATTCCAGCGGAGACGGAAGCGGAGGCAGAGGTGGAGCCGGGAGCGGAGCCGGGAGTAGGGCGGCTGGGCCGGCCCCGACCGGGGAACTCGTCGAACGAGGGGGTGGCGAACCCCCCAGCAAGCCCCTGGCCGCCGAATAGGTACGCGGGGCAGCCTTGGCCTTCGAGCGGAGGTGGAGGCGGCTCACCGAGGTGCGCCCCCGGCCGAGAGCGCATCGCCCCCTCGGAAGGCGGCCGACTCGCCCAGCATCTCCTCGATCCGCAGCAGTTGGTTGTACTTCGCCACCCGGTCGGACCGGGCCGGGGCACCGGTCTTGATCTGACCGCAGTTCGTGGCCACGGCCAGATCGGCGATGGTGGTGTCCTCGGTCTCGCCCGACCGGTGGGAGATGACGCACGAGTAGCCCGATCGCGTGGCCAGCGACATCGTGCCCAGCGTCTCGGTCAGCGTGCCGATCTGGTTCACCTTGATCAGCACGGAATTGGCGGTGCCGGACTCGATGCCCCTCCTCAGCCGCTCCTCGTTGGTGACGAACAGATCGTCGCCGACCAGCTGGACCTTCCCGCCCAGGGCCTCGGTCATGGCCGCCCAGCCGTCCCAGTCGTCCTCGGCCATGCCGTCCTCGACCGAGACGATCGGATACCGGCCGACCAGGTCGACCCAGTACTCGACCATCTGTGTCGGCGACAGGGTGCGGCCCTCCCCGGCCAACACGTAGCTCCCGGACTCGTAGAACTCGCTCGAGGCCGGATCCACGGCGATGGCGATCTCGTCCCCGGGTATCCGACCCGCGGTTTCGATGGCTTCGACCAGGATCTGGACGGCCTCCTCGTTGGAGGAGAGATTGGGGGCGAATCCCCCTTCGTCGCCCACCGTGGTGGACAGGCCTCGGCCCTTGAGCACCGCGGCCAGCGCGTGGTACGTCTCCACCCCCCACCGCAGCGCCTCCGAAAACGACGCCGCCCCGACGGGCATGATCATGAACTCCTGCAGGTCGATGGAGTTGTCGGCGTGCATCCCGCCGTTGACCACGTTCATCATCGGTACCGGTAGCACGTGGGCGTCGGACCCACCCACGTAGCGGAAGAGGGGCAGTCCGAGCTCATCGGCGGCGGCCTTGGCCGTGGCCAGTGACACCCCCACGATGGCGTTGGCGCCGAGTCGGGCCTTGTTCGGCGTCCCGTCGGCGTCGATCAGGGCCAGGTCCACCCCCCGCTGGTCGAGGGCGTCCGCCCCGTCGAGGATGTCTGCGATCTCCCCGTTGACGTTGGCCACCGCCTGCAGCACTCCCTTGCCGCGGTAGTCGTCACCGCCATCCCTCAGCTCCACGGCCTCGAACGAGCCGGTCGAGGCTCCGGAGGGCACGATGGCCCGGCCGACAGCACCTGAGTCGAGGACGACCTCGACCTCGACGGTGGGATTGCCGCGAGAATCGAGGACCTGGCGCCCTATGACCTGTTCGATGAAGCTCACTGTGGGTAACCACTCCTGTTGAAGGTGTGTAGAAAGTTACCATCCAGGACCCTGAGGACCAGGGCATTCGCGATCGAACCGACCGACGCGGTCGTAGGGGAAGATGCGCTCAGGTGCGAACCGGGGACTCGGAGTGAAGACGCCGAACCCCGGATCGAGGTGGGTCAGATGATGCCTTCGGCCACCGCGTTCTCGATCCACGGCACCACGTCCTGGAGAATTTCGTGGAGTCCGGTCGTCGCTTCGAAGCCGAGGATCCGCTTGGCCTTGTCCGTGGACGGAACCCGTCGATTGACATCATGCTCGAACGGAGGATCGGAGACCCAACGGAAAGGCACGTCAGGTCCCTTGATGGCCACCCAGATGGCCTCGGCCAGTTCGAGCACGGTCGTCGATTCCGGCGTCGAGAGATTGAAGTCCTCGTTGAGCGCATCAGGATGTTCCATGGCCGTGACGATGCCCTGGGCCAGGTCGGCACCGTAGGTGTAGTGGCGAACCTGGCTCCCGTCACCCAGGATGTGCAGGGGATCCTGCCCCTTGAGGATCTTCTGCACCAGATCGGGGACCACGTGGCTCATGGCCAGGCTCACGTCGCCGCTGAGAATCTCGACGTCGCCGAGGGCTCGACGCTCACCGACTCCTACGCAGTTGAAGGGGCGCACGATCGTGAACGGAAGGCCGTACTGGTCGAACGCGGCGTGGGCGAAGTACTCCACGGCCAGCTTCTGGAACCCGTAGGACGACAGGGGAGGTGGGACATCCCGCTCCTGTCCCTCGTAGGAAGGCCACGAGTCGGCCGACTCGAAGACCATCGACGAACTGAGGTAGGTGACCTTCTGCAACCTGCCGTCACGATGGGCCTTGATCGCCGCGTCACACGACGATGCCGTAATCCGCTCGTTGGCGGCCAGAAGGTCGTAGGCATAGGTGTGGAAGTACGAGATTCCGCCGATCAGCGCGGCACCGGCGATGAAGTGGTCGCAGTCGATCAGCACCTCGTCGAGCAGATCCCCGTCCCGGGCGTCGGCCTCGATGAATCGGTAGCGGGGATGTTCGTCGTACGAGCGGTGGACGGGCCCGTACTTGGAGTAGTTGTCGATGCCGACCACGGAATGCCCCCGGTCGAGCAACTCCTCGACGACGTACCCGCCGATGAACCCGGCCGATCCGGTGACCAGTACTTTGCTCATGTGCCGTTGCTCCGTTCGACTGCGGCTCGAATGTCCTCGACAGGAAGCCTAGGGCCGAAGGCAAACCGCCACCAGCGAAAGTAGTGGGGCAGCCAGGCCAGAAGCTTGAAATTCGACAGACCCTGATGCCGTTCGAGCCAGATCGTCGGCAGCTCGGCCACCGGCAGCCGGGCCCGTCTGGCCTTGGCCACCAGCTCGATCCCGATCTCGAACCCGGCCTCCGACGTGATCCCGACAGTGTGGACGAATCCGACGTCGTAGGCCTTGAACGAGTTGGTGGCGTCGCGGGTGCCGACGCGGGCCATGGCCCACAGGGACAGGCCGGCCATACGCGACAGGAAGCTCTTCATCAGGGGCCCCCCGACCTGCTGGCCGCCCCGCGAGTACCTCGACGCGGCAGCCACGACGACTCCACGTTCGACCAGCCGGACCAGCTGGTCGATCTGCTGAGGATCGTCACAGCCGTCCGCCATCGTCACCACCACCACGTCGGCGACGGCACGGTCGATCCCGTAGCGGATGGCGTGAGCCGGCCCGGGCTTCACGTCGTTGACCAGGATGCGCACGCGGGGATTCGTGTCCGCCACCTTCTCGACATAGGGGACGGTGGGATCGTCGGGCGAATCGACGACGATGACGATCTCGGACGGGAGCTGCACGGCCTCGAGCAGTCGACCCATGACGTCCTCGATCTCGGATCCTTCGTTGTAGGCAGGGATCACCACCGTCACCCGCGGTTTCATATGACCACCCCTTCGCCTCTCAGATTCCAGATGTCCACCACCGGTTGGCTGATGGGCACGTCCGCGTACTCGGCGTGCGGTGCCCCGATCACGATCAGATCCGAACGCTCCAGTACCTGGTCCAACGGGCAGAGGCCGTCGTCGATCGTCACGAACGGATCGGTGGTCAGCACTTCCGCGGCCCGGACCTTGAGCACCCGCTTCAACTTGTAGGAGAGGCTCGACCGGATATCGTCAGAGCCACCCTTGAAGGCCATGCCCAAGATGCCCACGGTCATCGAGTCGAGGTCGTACCGCGCCGCCAGCTTGGACACCAGGTACAGCGGAAGCCCCTCGTTGATCTGCATGCTGGCCTGGCCCAGGGCGAAGTTGTTGTTGTTGAAGGCGGCCAACTGCATCGTGTCCTTCAACAGACACGGCCCGGCGGCGAATCCGGGGCCGGGGAGGTCGGCGGCACGGGGATAGTCCTCGACCACGGCGCGTCGGATGCGCTCGTAGTCGAGGCCGTAGTCGTTGGCCATCATGAACAGCTGATTGGCCGCCGCGAACTTGATGTACCGGTAGGAGTTGGTGAAGAGCTTGGCCAGCTCGGCTTCTTCGGGCTCCACGCGCACGATGGTCTGGGTCAGGTGACGGAACAGCGATGCGGCGCGGTCGAAGGCCCGGTCGGAGCGGGCCGACACGATCTGGGGCAGGGAGTGGAGCTCTTCCATCGCCCGGCCCTCGGCGATCCGCTCCGGGCAGAAGGCCACATCGATGTCCTTGCCCAGCCGCTCGACCAGCCGCTCGACCATGCGGGTGACCCCGGGGAACACCGTGCTCCGCAGGATGAGGATCTGCCCATCGACCAGATGATCGGCTACGGCCTCGATGGCACCCACCACGGCCTGGGGATCGGGGTTCAGGTGCTCGTCCACCGGAGTACCGACCACGATGACCAGATGCTCGCAGCCACCCACCGTCGACGGCTCCGTCGACGCGGTCAGGGCACCGCTGTCCAGCGTGCGAGCCAACACCGCGGGGGCATTCGGCTCCAGATGGGGCATCTTGCCCGACCGGACGCGGTCGACGGCGGCGAAGTTGGTGTCGAACAGCACGACGCGGAGCCCGGCGTCGGCGAAGGCCAGGCCAAGCGGCAGCCCGACATGACCACACCCGCCGAGAACCGAAACGTCGCTTTCCCAGTGACCCCCCACCCACCGTAAGTTAGCCAACAACGGCCGGGAAGACAACAGGTTTTTCGGGAGAACAACCTGGTAGGGGGCGTCGATTCAGCCTTGGGCCTCGACTGACTCCCGAAACGTCGCGGCCCGGGCCCTGAGTGCGGTCTCAGGATCGATACCGAGCGCTCTGGCCACGTTGGTCAGGGAGAAGAGCAGATCTCCTAGTCGTACGGCCTGCTCGGCCCCGCCACCTTCGCCGTCGGCGACCCCGTGCGGTGGCCGGCCGTCGGAGTGATGGCCGTCCTCGTCGTCACGTTGCAGCCGAGCCACGCCGTCGGCCACCCGGACCGCCTCCTCGGCCACGCTGGGGAGTGTCATGCCCACGGCCAGCGCTTTTCGCTGCAGCTTGGCCGCCAGGGCCAGCGCCGGCAACGCGGCCGGGATCCCCTCGGTCACGCTCGACCGACCCTTCTCGACCAGCTTCCGCGCCTCCCAGTTGGTGGCCACCTCCTCGGGCGTGTCGGCCGTGACGTCTCCGAAGACATGGGGATGGCGGTCCACCAGCTTGTCGTGCACGCCGCGAGCCACGTCGGCGAGTGTGAATCGGCCGGCCTCCGCCGCCAGGGTGGCGTGGAAGTACACCTGGAACAGCAGATCGCCGAGCTCTTCTTCCAGATGGGCCACGGCCTGTTCCTCGACACTTGCCTCCACATGGGTCCCTGTATCCGGCTCGGCCGCATCATCCGCGGCCGCGTCCACCGCGGCCAGGGCGTCGATGGCCGCGTCCACCGCGGCCAGGGCGTCGATGGCCTCCAGCACTTCGTACGACTCCTCCAGCAGGTGGCGGGCCAACGATCCGTGGGTCTGACGTCGGTCCCACGGACACCGTGCCCGCAACGTGTGGACCAGCTCGTCGAGATGGACGAGCTCCCCGGCCACCGGTGCGGCCAGGTGGGGGATCCACAGCGACGTCAGGTGATCGGGCACGAGCGAGCGGTCGAGCGCGTTCCACTCGACCTGGACCACCTTCTCGTCGTGGAGTCCCAGGTGATGGAGGAACGTGACCGGACCCAGTGGGGCCGTCTCCACCGACAGCTTGATGTCCGAGAGCACGGCCTGACTCCAGCACTGCGCCACCAGCAGCGGCCCCCGCTCTCCGGCCGCATCGACGGCGAACGTCTCTCCGTCGACCAGCCGGACACCGGCCGTCACCGGATCGACGCCGAGCCGGTCGAAGGCCAGGTCCAGAAACGAGACCGAAGGATGGACGGCAACCACGACCGCGCCCCCGATCACCGACGGGTGATGGCGCAGCAGGTCGACGGTGGCCTCGGCCACCGACGGTGAGCCCGGTACGGCGTAGACCACGGCCCCGTGCTCGTGGGCCGCGGCCACCAGGTCCTCCACGATGGACCGGTACACGGCGTCGAAGGTGTCGGCCACCTCGTAGTGATGATCGAAGCTGACGGCCTCGGGCACCCGCACGGTGGCCGGGTGCCGGCGGGTACGGAGGAAGAGTGCGGACGACCCGTCCATCAGGGCCAGGGCCTCGGTGGTGATCAGCTCCGGGCCGGCCGGGCCCAGGCCCACCACGTCGATCCTCGGCGTGGGCGTCTCAGCGGGCGGCATGTCTGGCCCGGGGCGTCAGGTGCCGCCGGAGCCGCTCGACGGTGTGGCCGCACCGCCGGTGCCGGTGCCGGACGCGCTGGCGGGAGTCCGGGTGGCCAGAGGCGTCTGCCCCGACACCGCACTCAGCAAGAACTGGGACGGTGGGGCCACCGGCGGAACGATGGCCAGCCGTTTCCACGTCCCGTACTGGGGATCGACCGACACGTCGGAGGTGCGGGCGAAGGCCACGATCTCCCTGCTGACCCGGTTGACGTTGTCCGTCGACTGCAGCAGTTCCCGTCGCGCCACCGAAGCGGCGGCCGACAGCGGCTCCACCGTCTGGCTGGTGACCTCGTAGATGACCCACTGCCCGGTGCTCGAATCCTGTACCGGGGCGATGGGCTGGCCCGGGGTGATGGACTGCACCTGCAGGGCCTGCTCCACCTGGGAGACCGTGTAGTCGCAGCCCAGTGCACCGCCGTTGGCCGCCGTCTGGGTGTCGAGGGAGCTGGCTTTGGCCACGGCGGCGAAGGACTGACCGGCGTTGATCTCGGCCACCAGCTGATCGGCGTGCGCCTCGGTGTCGGTGGCGATGACGCTCACGCAGGCCTGGGTGAACAGGGACTTGTTGGCGTCGTAGTACGCGGCCACGGCGGCGGCGGAGAGGTTCGCCCCGTGGGCCAGGAGCTTCTCGTCCACCGCCTGATTGCGGATCTGTGCCGCCCGGATATCCGACGGCAGGCCGGCCAGCAGGGCTGTTCCGGTGATGCTGGCCCCCGAAGCGTCCTGACAGAACGAGATGGTCCCCTCGGACTCCGACTGCTGCACCGCCGAACTGATCTCCCCTTGGAGCGTGGACACGAAGTCCGACGTGGCCGTGTTGAGATCGGCTGCGGTGACGGTGATTCCCTTGGACGCGGCGAACTGCTCGGCCAGCAGGTCGCCGACCTGGTTGTTGAGGACGGCGTTGGCGAACGTCATGGTGTACGTGCCGGGCCCGCCGTCCCCTTGGCCCGAGGTGTCGGCCAACTGGGAATTCTCCAGCTGGAGGAGGCAACCGCCCGCCGCGGTGGTCTCGAGGGTGTGGAGCTGCGAATTGAGCGAGGCGGTGGAGATGGTGGCTCCCGTTGGACGAGGCGGCCGGTGGGGTGATGTCGCAGGCCGAGGCCAGCGACCCGGTGGCCACCACGACGAGGGCCACGACGGCACCGGAGAGTTGGCGCTTCACGGGCGGGATGTTATCGGGTGCCCGCGGGGTGGATTCGCCGGCCGTCCGTCCCCGGTCCATCTGAGGCCCCCGTCCGCCCCGGGCCGGGTGGTAGCACGACCCTCACGCTCCGGTTACCTCCCTTTTCTGGGCGGTCGGCGTCGCTCAGAATCGGAGCAGTGGGGCACTGGCACCCGGGAGTCTGGGCGGATGGACACGACAGGGGATCTCCGCCCACCCTTGAGGGCAGCCCCGACGAGCTCGGGACCACCCTCGAGCGGCCCCAGCTGCTCGCGGGACGCCTGGCCGATCCGAACCGGGCCGACGAGGTGGTCATCAACGAAACCGCGCGGCAGCAGCTCGGTCTCCACATCGGATCGAAGGCCGAGCTGGGATTCGAGTCGAACGCCCAGATCCTGGCCAACTACAGCGGGAACGACTTCCGTGTGGTCAAGCTCAGCGTGGTCGGCATCATCGAGACCAGTGACCAGGTCATTCAGGACCAGGTCAACACCCTCGGAGGTGGGGTGGTGTGGTTCTCGCCCGCCCTCACCCGCCAGCTGGCGCCCGACTACGCCACATTCTCTGGCGTGGCGCTGCAGGTGCGCGGAGGCGCCGCCACTGTGTCCAAGGTGACGGCCGAAGCCACCCGGCTGACTCCGAAGGGATTGAGCTCCGCCACCG
Source organism: uncultured Acidimicrobiaceae bacterium (assembly GCA_963700235.1). Classification (GTDB taxonomy): domain Bacteria; phylum Actinomycetota; class Acidimicrobiia; order Acidimicrobiales; family RAAP-2; genus Bog-756. Next base: position 457,395 of record CAVOWT010000003.1, on the reverse strand, counting down.
GTTCGACGCCGACCTCGGTCCAGGTGGCCCTAGCCCAGCGGACCCTCCGACCGCTGGCCATCGCCCTCGAGGTATTCGGCATTCTGGCCGGGGTGGCGGCACTGATCATCGGGGCCCAGGCCATCCTGCGCCAGCTCCGGATGGGCTCGGCCGAGCGGGCCGTCCTCCGTTCGCTCGGATCCTCGCCGGCCATGACCGTGGCCGACGCCCTGGCCGGCGTACTGGTCGCCACCGTGGCCGGATCACTGCTGGCCTTGGCGGTGGCAGTGGTCCTGTCTCCGGTCGGCCCCATCGGTCCGGTCCGGTCCGTCTACCCGACGCGCGGGATCAGCGCGGACTGGTTGGTGCTCGGAGTCGGGGCTGCTGTCCTGATGGTGGTCCTGAGCGGCGTTGCCGCGCTCGGCCGCACTCCGCGATGCACCGGATCGCACGCTCGGTCGCCGCCGGATGAGGACCCGTGAGTCGGCCGTGGTGGGCACGGCCGCCAATGTCGGGCTGTCGGTGCCGGCCGTGACCGGGTTGCGCTTCGCCCTCGAACCGGGATCGGGGCGCGACACCGTTCCCGTTCGGTCGGCCATCGTGGGCACGGTGTTGGCCGGGCTGATCCTCACCGCCACCTTCACCTTCGGCACCAGCCTGACCAACCTGGTCTCCCATCCCCGCCTCTACGGGTGGAACTGGAACTACGAGATGGTCTCCGCCTACTCGGGGGCCGAGGATCTGCCGGGCCCGCAGCTTGCCTCCCTGCTCGATCACGACCCCCACGTGGCCGCCTGGAGCGGCATCAACTTCGTCTCCATCGACCTCGACGGGGTGTCGGTGCCGGCCCTGGCCACGAACCCCAAACCGGCCGTAGCTCCCCCGCTCCTGTCGGGCCACGGCCTCGAGCAGTCCAACCAGGTGGTCCTCGGAGCGGCCACGCTGCGCCAGCTCCACAAGAGTGTCGGGGACACCGTCTTGCTGGACAGTCGGACCGGGGCGTCCCACGCACTGACGGTCGTGGGGACGGCCACCATGCCGACCATCGGAAGCGGTGGTGGATCGCACCTCGAAATGGGCACCGGGGCCCTGGTCTCCTCGACGCTGTTCTCGACGAACACCCTCAATCTGCAGGGGAATCTCGTCCCCGGGCCCAATGCCGTACTCGTGCGAGTCAGCAGCGGCTCCGACCCCACGGCCGTGCTGGCTTCCCTGCACAGGATCGACGACGACATCAATGCCGTCCCTGCCGCCGAAGATCCGGCCGGCGGGGTGGTGGGCGTGCTGCGCCCGGCCGAGATCGTCGACTACGGCTCCGTCGGCAAACTCCCGGCCGTCCTCGGGCTGGCCCTGGCCCTCGGGGCCGTGGTGGCCCTGGGGCTCACCTTGGTGGCATCGGTCCGGCGGCGCCGGCGGGACCTGGCTCTCCTCAAGTCCCTGGGACTGACAGGGCGCCAGCTGGCCGCCATCGTACGGTGGCAGTCGACGTTCGCCGTGTCCGTCGGGATGGTGGTGGGTATCCCGCTCGGCGTGGTGGTGGGCCGGACCCTCTGGGACCTGTTCGCCCACGAGATCAACGCCGTGGCCGCCCCGAGCGTGCCCGCCGTGGTGGTGATTCTCATCGCCGTCGGTGCGCTGGCACTGGCCAACCCGGTGGCGGCCTTCCCGGGTCGGATCGCGGCCCGCACCCCCACGGCCCTGATGCTCCGGGCCGAGTAGCCGGGCGGCCCGGCGGCTGCGGTCGGGTCAGTCGGCCGGCAGAAGCTCGCGGAGCAGCGACACCAACCCCGGGGCGTACCCCGTCCCCGCTGACGGTACCGACACCGGCATCAACAACCGGTGCTGGTCGGCCTGGTAGGTGGCCCCGGGGGCCAGGCGCCGGAGCCTGACCTCGGCCGAGGCCGGCAAGGTGATCGGCGACAGCTTCACCGTGGCCCGGTCACCGCTCCGCCCCATCCCCGTGCGGGGCGCGGTGACAGCGATGTCGGTCACCCCGAGGCGGATGCACTCCACCCGGAGCCGGGCCACGTCGAGCAGGGCCGCCGCGGGCCCGGGCAGCGGACCGAAGCGGTCCTCCCACTCGGTCCGCACGTCTTCGACCTGCTCGTTGCTCCGTACCGCGGTGAGCCGCCGGTACGCCTCGAGCCGGACGTCTTCGGCCTCGACGTAGCTCGGCGGCAGATGGGCGGCGTCGGGCAGGTCGAGCTTGAGCTCGACCGGCTGGGGACGCGGCTCGCCCTTCAGCTCGGAGACCGCCTCGGAGACCATCTGGACGTAGAGGTCGTAGCCGATGGCGGCGATGTGGCCGGACTGGTCCCGGCCCAGCAGGTTGCCGGCCCCCCGGATCTGGAGGTCCCGGAGGGCGATCTTGAATCCCGAGCCGAGCTCGGTGTGGTCCCCGATGGTCCGCAGTCGCTCGTAGGCCTGTTCGGAGAGGACCCGGTCCACCGGATGGAACAGGTAGGCGTAGGCCCGCTGCCCGGCCCGGCCCACCCGTCCCCGCAGCTGGTGGAGCTGGCCCAGGCCCAGCAGGTCGGCCCGGTCCACCACCAGGGTGTTGACCGTCGGCATGTCGATGCCCGACTCGATGATGGTGGTGCACACCAGGACGTCGTAGGCACCTTCCCAGAAGTCCATCACCACCTTCTCCAGAGTGCCCTCGTCCATCTGACCGTGGGCCACCGCCACCCGGGCCTCGGGGGCCATGCCGGCCACCCGTCGGGCCACGGCGTCGATGTCCTGGACCCGGTTGTGGACGTAGAAGACCTGTCCCTCGCGCAGCAGCTCCCGCCGGATGGCCTCCGAAGCGGCCGCCTCCTCGAACTCGCCCACATGGGTCAGGATCGGCCGTCGGGCCGCCGGCGGGGTGTTCACCATCGAGAGGTCCCGGATACCGGTCAGGGCCATCTCGAGAGTCCGGGGGATGGGGCTGGCCGTCAGGGTGAGGACGTCGATCCCGTCGGTCATGGCCTTGATCGACTCCTTGTGGCCGACGCCGAACCGCTGCTCCTCGTCCACGACCAACAGGCCGAGCTTCTTGAAGGTGACGTCCTCCCCGAGCAACCGGTGCGTTCCCACCACCACGTCGACCGAGCCGTCGGCCAGTCCGGCCAGGACCCCCCGGACCTGGGCGTTGGTCAGGAACCGGCTCAACAGCTCGACCCGCACCGGGAAGGGCGCGTACCGTTCGGCGAAGGTCTGGGCGTGCTGGCTGGCCAGCAGGGTGGTCGGTACCAGCACGGCGGCCTGACGGCCTTCCTGCACGGCCTTGAACACGGCCCGGATGGCCACCTCGGTCTTGCCGAATCCCACGTCCCCGCAGATCAGGCGATCCATCGGTTGGGGACGCTCCATGTCCGCCTTCACGTCCTCGATGGCCCGCAGCTGGTCGGTGGTCTCGACGAACGGGAACGACGACTCCAACTCGGCCTGCCAGGGGGTGTCCGGCCCGAAGGCGTGGCCGGCGACCTGCAGGCGGCGCCGGTACAGGGCCACGAGCTCCTCGGCGATCTCGTGCACCGCGGCCCGGGCCTTGGACCGGGCCCGCTGCCACTCGGACCCACCCAGCCGGCTCACCGTCGGGGAGTCGCCGCCGGTGTAGGGGGTGAGCAGCTCGATCTGGTCGGTGGGCAGGTAGAGCTTGTCCCCGCCCCGGTACTCGAGGAGCAGGTAGTCGCGGGTGGCCCCGCCCATGGTCCGGGTGACCATGCCCCCGTAGGTGGCCACGCCGTGCTGACGGTGCACCACATAGCTGCCGGGGGCCAGGTCGTCGAAGAAACCGTCCACCGGGCGGGCCCGGGTCCGGGCCTGTCGGTGGGGTCGGCGGCGCCCGGTGACGTCGGACTCGGTCAGCACGGCCACCTTGGCCCCTGGCAGCACGAAGCCTCGGTCGACCGCGGCCACCACGATGCGGGCTCCGGGCGCGTTCAGCTCGGACGGCCCGACGGGCGGGCCCACGTCGAGGTCCGACACCACCGGAACCACCAGCTTCTCCTCGGCCAGGATGCCGGACAGTCGCTCGGCACCCCCGGTGGTCGACGAGCAGAGCACCACCGAGTACCCGGTGCCGACCAGGTTCGCCACCTGAGCCGCCAACCGCGCCCCGTCCCCGAGGATCGGCTCCCACCCCCGGGACTCCACGAGCGGGACGTCGGGACTCTCCGGCGACGGGACCAACGAGACCACGCCGGCCCCGGTGCCGGTGAGCAGACGGTCGAAGGGCACGTGGAGCCGGGGCGCGTCGGCGCCGGCGTCGAGACCCCAGGTGGAGGCCAGGGCGTCGGCCAGGGCCGCCTCCTCCTCGTGCAGCTCGCCGGCCCGGTCGCGGACCCGCCGCGGCTCCACCAGCACGACGAGCGCGTCGTCACCCATCAGGTCGCAGACCAGATCGTCGGAGTCCACCAGCCAGGGCAACCACGACTCCATCCCGTCGAACTGGTCGCCGTCGGCCAGCCGGTCCCACTGGTGGCGCCCCCAGGGCTGGGACCCGACCAACTCGGCCGCCCGGCCGCGCATGGCGGCATCGGGGACCAGCTCGCGGCACCCGAACACCTCGACCACGCCCACGTCGTCGATCGAGCGCTGGTCGGCCACGTCGAACCGGGTCAGCCGATCCACCTCGTCGCCCCACAGGTCGATCCGTACCGGCTCGTCTCCGGTGGACGGGAACACGTCGACGATGCCGCCCCGGACGGCCAGCTCACCGCGGTGCTCCACGATCGACTCGCGGCGGTATCCCTTGGCCACGAGCTCGGACACCAACTCGGCCACGTCGACACGGTCACCCTTGGCCACCGTCACCGGTCGCGCCGCGGTCCGGTACGGGCCGAGCCGTTGGAGAACGGCCTTGATGGGGGCCACCACGATGTCCGGCCTATCGCCCACCGTTCCCGTCGGGCCCTCCGCTCAGCTGCCACAGAAGCCGGAGACGGCGCCCCATGGTCGACACGTCGGGGCTCACCCGCTCGAAGGGCAGGGTCTCCCAGGCCGGGAAGATCTCCACCCGCCCCGAGCCGGTGCCGGGGGCGAAGACCTCCAGGTCGTGGGCCAGTTGGTCGGCGGCGGCACCCGTCGGGGTGATGACGAGGACCGGACGGCGCGATCCCAGGCGCACCAGACCGGCCAGCACGAAGGCCTGGGCCGGTGTGGCCACGGCCAACGTGGCGTTGGACGCGCCGATCACCCGCGTCATGGCGGGTTCGTTGCGGAGCAGGGCAGGAAGCGAGCGGAGGCTCACCTGCTCAGGGTACCGGGGGACGTCGGGATGGCGGCCCCCGACCGGCCCCGGACGTAGGCCGCCGGGCCCGGACCTTCCGGACGGGGCCCGGACCTTCCGGACGGGGTCCGGACCTTCCGGACGGGGTCCGGGCACGGGTCCGCGCACGGGACGTCAGGCCGAGGCGTTGATCCGGTTCATGGCGGCATCGACACCCTCGGTCAGGATGGCCTCCACCGCGTCAGCCCCTTCTTCGACGGCCGCGTCGAGGACGGCCCGCTCCGCCGCCCCCGGTCGCTTCAGCACGTAGTCGGCGCCCGATTGCCGACCTGGGGGCTTCCCGATCCCCACCCGTACCCTCAGGTACCCGTTGGTGTGGAGATGGCTCTCGATCGACTTGAGGCCGTTATGGCCGGCGTTGCCCCCTCCCGCCTTGATCTTGATACGGCCGGTAGGCAGATCGAGCTCGTCGTGGACGATGACGAGGCGAACGGACAGGGACGGCCCGTCGGTCCCGTCGGGGGGGCCCGCCTGTTCGCGCTGGTCGATCCCCGATCGACGGACGAGTGCCGCCAGAGCCAGACCCGACTCGTTCATGTACGTCTGGGGGACGGCCAGCAGCACCCGGCGGCCGCCCACCAGTGCGTCGCAGGCCTGCGCGTGCAGTCCCTTCTCCGACTTGAGCCGCACCTGGTGCCGTTCGGCCAGTGCCGCCACGACCTCTGCTCCGACGTTGTGGCGGGTCGAGACGTACTCGATCCCCGGATTGCCAAGCCCGACCACCAAGAAGTCGGCCGGCGTCCCTCGGCGCTCGCCAGGTCCTCCTCCCCGCTTGCGGAGCAGGGCCTAGTCCTCCGAGGACTCGGAGGCGTCGGACCCCGTCCCGGCGTCGGCGGCCTCGCCCGCATCGCCGGCTGCCTCCCCGGCGGCCTCGGAGGCCGCCTCGGCCTCGGCGTCCTCGACGGTCTGCACCCGTGGAGGCTGCCCGGCCACCACGGTGGCCTCGACGTCCGTCTCGAGCTCCACACCGTTGGGGATGGTGATGTCCGACACGTGGAAGGCGGCGCCGATGGTCAGTTCCGAGATGTCGATGTCCACCGACGGCGGAATGTCGGCCGGCTTGGCCTTGATGTGCAGCGTGAACAGCTGCTGGTCGACGATCCCGTCACCGTGCTGGACCTCGATGGCCTCGCCCACCAGGTTGATGGGGATCTCAGCCGAGATGACCTCGTCACGACGGACGATCTGGAAGTCGACATGGGTGACCACGTTCCGGAACGGGTGATGCTGGATATCGCGGGCCAGGGTCAAGAAGTTGTTGTGGCCCACCTGCAGTGAGAGCAGGGTATTGAGCCCGGCCTCACCGGAGAGGGCGATCTGGAACTCGCGGGCACCGACTGCCACCGGCAGTGGATCTGCAGCCGTGGCCGTAGACCACGCCGGGGATCTTCCCCTGCGGCGCGCAGGCGGCGTGTCGAACTCGATCCGGTTTCGCGGCCGGCTTCGGCGGTGAGTGTGACTTCGGGCATGCGAGAACTCCTCGAGGGATGCGAACACGGGCGCAGCGCCGTCGGATCCGGAGGTTCGGGACCGGTGCCGATCAGGGAAGATCGCCGCTGACGGCTGATCATGATAGACGAGCCGCCGCAGGAGTGGCCACAGGGAGCCCGTCACACCCTCCTGTGACACTGGGTCCATGACGGCAGAGACCGGTGTCACGACCAAGGCGTTGCGCTCGGCCGTCGAGGTGGTGGGGTCCTTTGTGGCCTCCTTCGAGGCCGAGCGGTACTCGGGGCCCGACGCCGCCTCGCTGGTGGAGGTGTTCTCCCGTCTGGAGCGGCTGGGGTGGCCGGCAAGGCCAAGGCCGCGGCCCGGGCCGCCCGGTGCCATCCCGACCTGGCCACCGGCCACAGGACCCCGGCCGAGTGGCTGGCCGCCACCACCGGGGACTCCATGGGGGACGCCGTGGGCCTTCTGAAGCTGGGGGACGCCCTCGAGAGACCAGCCCGGGGTGGACGAGGCCCTGACCCAGGGGACCCTGGCCCCGTCCCGGGCCCGACTGGTCTCTGACGCCGTCAGGGTCAACCCCGCAGCCGAGGACGACCTGGTGCGGGGAGCCGGCACCGACACCATGCGCCAGCTGAAGGACCGGTGCCTGAAGGCCAAGTCCGAGGGACGGTCACCGACCGACGAGGCCGCCCACCACCGCCGACTCCACCAGGACCGACGGTGCCGGACCTACACCGACGGGGACGGGGCCTTCCGGCTGGAGGCCGTCCTGGCCCCGGTGGCCGGAGCCGGGCTCTCCGCCGTCCTCGACACCCAGGTCGACCGCATCTTCCATCAGGCCCGACGGTCCGGGGTGCACGAGACCCCCGACGCCTACCGGGCCGACGCCCTGGTGGCCCTGGTCACCGGACGGGGCCTCCTCGGGCCGCCGACCAGACCGAGGAGGGAAGGCGGAACCACCACCACCGGCACCGGTACCGGCAGCACCGCTACCGACCAGGGTGCCGGCAGCACCGCTACCGGCAGCGACAAGAACGCTGACACCGACACCGACACCGACAAGAACGCTGACACCGACACCGACAACGGTTCTGCCCCCACCCGATGCCGGGGCACGGGGGCCACCGTCCATGTGCGGGCCGACCTCTCGGCCCTGCGCCGGGGCCACCTCCTGGCCGGTGAGGTCTGTGAGATCGACGGGGTGGGCCCCGTCTCCCTCGACCAGGCCGTCGACACCATGGGCTGGGCCCTCTGCCACCTGGTCATCACCGACGGGGTGGACGTCACCACCATCTGCCGGCTGGGACGCAACATCCCCACCCCTTTGGTCCTGGCCCTCCTGGAACGGGACCGGGCCTGTGTGGTCCCGGGCTGTGGGCGGACCAAGGGACTGGAGTTCGACCACTGGCAGGTGGACTTCGCCCTGGGCGGGGAGACCTCCCTCGACAACCTGGCCCGGCTGTGCCGCCACCACCACCGGCTGAAGACCCACCACGGCTACCGCCTGGTCGGAGGACCGGGGAACTGGCAGTTCCTGGCCCCGGAGTCACCACCACCGACACCACGGAGGAAACGACCGACACGACGACGGTCCACCACCACGGGCCCTCCCCCCACCGACCCCGGACCCACCCTGTTCACCGACCGGGAATGACCCCCACGCGCCCGGCCCGTGGCCGCAGGCCGGGGTCGAGTCACCGTGGACAAGGCCGACGCGTAGGCCACGGGCTACCACCACTGCGAATCAGCGGAAGACATCCATCGGCCCGCTCGAAATCCTGTTCGGGCAGAGTTAGTCCTGACGCGCTCCCCCGGCACACAGGTCCAAGCCGGTCAACACCGACAACTCGCCCAGGGCCGTCTCGGGATCGACCACCTTGATGGTGTGCATGCCCATGGCCCGAGCCGGCTTCAGATTGACGCCCAGGTCGTCGAGGTAGACCACTTCTTCCGGACGCGCCCCCACGGCCTCGCACGCCAGTTCGTAGAAGCGGGCCTCAGGCTTGCGCACCCCCAGGGTCCGCGACTCCAACACCACGTCGAACAGCTCGAAGATCGCCGACACCTGCGGCGGGGTGGGCCCGCCATCGTGGCTGAAGTTGTTGGTGACGCACGCGGTCTCGAATCGTTCGGAGCACCGGCGCACCGCATCCACCATGGCCGGCCGGACATCGCCCCCGAGGAGAGCAAGCACCGCCCGGCCGTCGACATGCTCCCCCAGCCGCCACGCCTCGGCCTCGAACGCCCGGGCGAAGCCGTCAACGTCCAGCTGGCCCCGTTCGAGGTGGGCCCAGGCGTTGGTGTCGGGATCGGTGGAATTGACCAGGCGGATGAATCCGGGCGGCAGCCCGTGTTCCTGCTCGTACCGTTCGAACGCCTCGAAGGGGCTGGAGGTGATCACGCCGCCGAAGTCGAACATCACCGACCGGATCACGGCCGGACAGACCGTGCTCAGGCCAGGTTCTCCCCGCCGAAGATCTCCGACACCGAGGTGTCCTCGAAGACGGCATCGATGGCGTCGGAAATGAGCTTGGCCACCGACAGCACCTCCAGCTTGTCGAACCGCCGGTCCTGGGGGATGGGCAACGTGTTGGTGACCACCACCTTGGTCAGCGCAGAATTCTTCAGCCGGTCGACCGCGGGGTCCGAAAGCACGGCGTGGGTGGCCATGCACCAGACCTCGGCGGCCCCGCGCTCGGCCAGCAGGTCTGCTGCGGCCACGATGGTGCCGGCGGTGTCGATCATGTCGTCGATCAGGACGCACTGGCGCCCGTCGACGTCGCCCACCACGTGCAACGCCTCGACCTGGTTGGCTGCGCCCCGTAGCCGGCGCTTGTGCACCACAGCCAGATCGGCGGTGAGGTGCTGACTGAACCGCTCGGCCACCTTCACCCGGCCGGCGTCCGGGGCCACCACGACCAGATCTTCACTCCGTTGGGCGCGGAGGTAGTCCACCAGCACCGGGGCCGCCGTCAGGTGGTCGAACGGGACATTGAAGAAGCCCTGGATCTGGCCCGAGTGCAGGTCGACGCTGACCACCCGGTCGGCACCGGCCACCGACAGCATGTCGGCCACCAGCTTGGCCGTGATGGGCTCGCGGCCGGTGGCCTTGCGGTCCTGGCGTGAGTAGCCGTAGTAGGGGCAGACGGCGGTGATCCGCTTGGCCGACGCCCGCTTGGCCGCGTCGATCATGATGAGGTGCTCCATCAAGGTGTCGTTGACCGGGCCGCAGTGGGTCTGGATGATGAAGACGTCGCTACCCCGGATCGACGTGTCGAACCGGCAGTGGATCTCCCCGTTGGCGAACTCGCGGAGATTGGCCTCGCCCAGCTCCACGCCCAACTGTCGGGCCACGTCCCTGGCCAGTTCAGGATGCGATCGTCCAGATACCAGTTCGAGACGACGGCGAGGGGTGAATTCCATACCCACGACGCTACCCCGCCCCGCCATCGCCGATTCCGACCCCGTCGGACCCGCCGTCCCCATCGGCCCCGTCGGCCCCGTCGGCCCCGCGCCCCTGGCCCGGAGCCGGCGTCCGTCCCACCGTCGCCCCGGCCGGCACCTCGGTCCCCTCGTCCAGGACGGCGAACGGTCCGATGCAGGCCTCGGCCCCGATGACCGACCGACGGCACACGCTGGAGGCCACCCGCGCACCCTCGCCGACCACCGTGTCCACCAGGTGGGCCTCGGGTCCGATCTCGGCATGGCTGCCGATCACACACGACCCCTGCAGGATGACCCCGGGCAACAGGACCACGTCGGGCTCGAGCACCACATCCACGTCGATGTAGGTCCGCTCCGGATCCCACATGGTGACGCCGCGGCGCATCCACCGTTCGTTGATGCGGTCGCGGAGCTCGGCCTCGGCGATGGCCAGCTGGGCCCGGTCGTTGACGCCGGCCACCTCCATGGTGTCCTCCACCACCACCGACCCCACCTTGTGGCCGGCCTCGTACAACACACCGACCACATCGGTCAGGTAGTACTCGCCCTGGACGTTGGCCGGGCTGAGACGCCGCAGCGACGGAGCCAGCACGCTGCGACGGAAGCAGTAGATGGAGGTATTGACCTCGTGCACCGCGAGTTCCTCGTCGGTGGCATCGTCGTGCTCGACCACCCGGGCCACCGAGTTGTCGCGCCCCCGCACCACCCGGCCGTAGCCGGCGGGCTCACCGAGCTCGGCCGTCAACAGCGTGGCGGCGGCATCGGTCAGGCGGTGCTGGTAGACCAACGCGGCCAGGCTGGCCGGCCGGAGCAACGGCGTGTCGCCCGGCAGCACCACCACGTCGCCCTCGTCACTGCCTTCGTCGTCGGGAAGGCCCGTAAGGGCCACCGACATGGCGTCGCCGGTGCCCCGCTGCTCCTCCTGTTCCACGAACTCGATCTCCAGACCCGGTGGTGCGTGCTCGACCAGAGTCTTGGTCACCCAGTCGGCGCGGTGGCCGACCACCACGACCACCCGGTTCACCGGAAGTTGGACCAGCGCGTCGAGAACGTGCAGCACCATGGGCCGACCGCAGAGCCGGTGGAGGGGCTTGGGGCGGGCCGAACGCATACGGGTCCCCTCTCCCGCGGCCAGCACCACCGCCGACAGTTGCCGCCCCGGGGCGACGCCACCTCCCCGCCCCGCGCCCGAATGGCCACCTTCCCCCCGGCCCCGGTCCCCGTCCCCCGGGGATTCCTGCGGGAAGGTGCGGATCACCATGGTCGGGCTCGGCTGACGATGCCTCCGGCGTGCCAGTCCCAGTCGTCACGCGGCATAGAGATCATGCGCCTATTCTTCCCACGTCGGGCCCGTCAGTGCGACCCGGCCCGTTCGAGCAGCTGACAACCCCGCCAGATCCGCCCCAACGCACCGCCCTCAACCGGCTCCCACAGCTTCCACGAGACGCCCCCACCCTCGCCCATGCCCGTCCTCACCTCCACCATCGACCCGAACTCGGAGACCTTCCGGGCCAACGCCCGCGCCCTGGCCGAGGGCCTCGACACCGTCAACCAACAGCTGGCCGCGGCCCGGGCCGGTGGCGGTGACCGCTACGTCGAGCGGCACCGCCGACGGGGAAAGCTCCTGGCCCGCGAGCGAATCGAACTCCTCCTCGACCGCGACTCGGCCTTCCTCGAACTGGCGGCCCTGGCCGCGTGGGGTACCGAGTACCAGGTCGGAGCATCGGTGATCATCGGGATCGGCGTGGTGGAAGGAGTCGAATGCCTCATCAGCGCCCACGATCCGACCGTCCGGGGCGGCGCCATGAACCCGTACTCCTTCCGCAAGGGGGCACGCGCCTCGGACATCGCCCTCCAGAATCGGTTACCCGTCATCAACCTGGTCGAGTCGGGCGGCGCCGACCTCCCGGCCCAGGCCGAGCTGTTCATCCCGGGCGGGCGGGCCTTCCGGGACCTCACCCGCAGCTCGGCGGCGGCGCTGCCCACGGTGGCACTGGTCTTCGGCAACTCCACCGCCGGCGGCGCCTACGTTCCGGGCATGAGCGACTACATCGTGATGATCGAGGAGCGCTCCAAGGTCTTCCTCGGGGGACCACCGCTGGTCAAGATGGCCACCGGGGAGGAGTCCACCGACGAAGAGCTGGGCGGGGCGTCCATGCACGCACGGGTCTCGGGCCTGGCCGACGAACTGGCTGTGGACGAAACCGACGCCATCCGAATGGGCCGGCAGATCGTGAGCCGGCTCAACCACCGCAAGCGAGGCTCCGGTCCGAGCCAACCCGCCGACGAACCGGTCCACGACCCGGCCGAACTGCTGGGCATCGCCTCGGCCGACCCCAAGGTCCCCTTCGACCCCCGCGAGGTGCTGGCCCGTGTGGTCGACGGCTCGCGGTTCGACGAGTTCAAACCCCTCTACGGGTCGAGCCTGGTCACCGGCTGGGCTTCCATCCACGGCTACCCGGTCGGGGTGCTGGCCAACCACCGCGGAGTGCTCTTCTCGGAGGAGTCCCACAAGGCGACCCAGTTCATCCAGCTGGCCAACCAGATCGACGTGCCGCTGGTCTTCCTGCAGAACACCACGGGGTACATGGTGGGCAAGGAGTACGAGCAGGCCGGAATCATCAAGCACGGGGCCATGATGATCAACGCCGTGTCCAACTCCTCTGTCCCCCACCTGACCCTCAACATCGGGGCGTCCTACGGGGCCGGCAACTACGGCATGTGCGGACGGGCCTACGATCCCCGGTTCCTCTTCTCGTGGCCGAACGCCCGCTCGGCGGTGATGGGGCCGGCCCAGCTGGCCGGGGTGCTCTCGATCGTCGGGCGCCAGTCGGCGGCATCCAAGGGCGTGGACTTCGACGAGGAGGCCGACGCGGCCATGCGGGAGATGGTCGAGGCGCAGATCGAGGCGGAGTCGCTGCCACTGTTCCTGTCCGGGCGGCTCTACGACGACGGGATCATCGACCCCCGGGACACCCGCACGGTGCTGGGTATCTGCCTGTCGGTCATCGACAACCAGCCCATAACGGGGACGCGGGGCTACGGCGTGTTCCGGCCGTGAGGACCCGACGGTGACCCGACGGTGAGGAACCGACCATGAGCCGGCCCGAGCCGGTGACCGCCCCGGCCATCACCCCCATCCGCACGCTGCTGGTGGCCAACCGGGGCGAGATCGCCCGGCGGATCATGCGGACGGCCCGGACCATGGGGATCACGACCGTGGCGGTCTATTCCGACGCCGACGCCCGGAGCCCGCACGTCGACGAGGCCGACCTGGCCGTGCGGCTGCCCGGTGACTCCCCCGCCGACACCTACCTGCGCTCGGCCCTGATCCTCGACGCCGCCTCCCGGGCCGGCGCCGACGCCATCCACCCCGGCTACGGATTCCTGTCGGAGTCGGGGGACTTCGCCCGGGTGGTGGAGGGGCGGGCTTCCTGCTGGGTCGGGCCGCCGGCGACGGCCATCGACGCCATGGGATCGAAGGTTGGTGCCAAGGAGATCATGCGGATCGCCGGGGTGCCCACCCTGCCGTCGATCGTGATCGCCGGACCGGAGCCACCCGACGAAACCGAACTGGAGGCGCTGGGCTGGCCGCTCCTGGTCAAGGCCTCGGCCGGCGGAGGGGGCCGGGGCATGCGCGTCGTGGGTGGCCCGGTGAGCCTGCGGGAGGCGGTGGAGAGCGCCAGCCGCGAGGCCGAGGCCGCCTTCGGCGACGGCACGGTCTTCCTCGAGCGCTACGTCCGTGATCCCCGCCACATCGAGGTCCAGGTGCTGGCCGACGCCTACGGACGCACGGTGGCCCTGTTCGAACGGGAGTGCAGCATCCAGCGCCGGCATCAGAAGATCGTCGAGGAGGCGCCGTCCCCGATGGTGACCCCCGCCCTGCGGGCCCGACTGGTGCAGGCCGCCGTGGCCGCGGCGGAGGCCGTGGGGTACGTGAACGCCGGCACCGTCGAGTTCGTGGTCGACGGCCGTGGCGATCCCCACTTCCTCGAGATGAACACCCGGCTGCAGGTCGAGCACCCGGTCACCGAAGCCGTGACCGGCCTGGACCTCGTGCGCCTCCAGCTGCTGCTGGCCAGCGGTGCGCCCATGCCGGCCGAGGTCGACGACGCCGTGGCCGCGGGACCCCAGGGACATGCCATCGAAGCCCGCCTCTATGCCGAGGACCCGGCGCAGGGTCTGGCTGCCGTCCACCGGCGTCCTCCACCGCTTCGACGTGGGTGGGTCGGTGGTCGACCAACTGGACGAGGCCGTACCGGTGGACAGCACCGCCCAGCTGGACAGCGTGGTGCGGGTCGATGCCGGCGTGGAGGCCGGCAGTGTCGTCAGCCCGCACTACGACCCCCTGCTGGCCAAGGTCGTCGTGCACGCCCCCACCCGCCTCGAGGCCGCCTCGACACTGGCCGCCACCTTGGCCCGGGCCCGCATCCACGGGCTCACCACCAACCGCGACCTGTTGGTCCGGACGGTGCGACACGCCGCGTTCCTGGCCGGGGAGACGGACACCGGCTTCATCGAGCGACACGGAGTGAAGGCACTGGCCGCCCCACTGACCCTGCCCGAGGGAGTGCGGCGCCACGCCGTGGCCGCCGCCCTGGCCGCCCAGGCCCGCCGCCGATCCTCGGCCCCGGTACAACCGACCATCCCTTCCGGGTTCCGCAACAACCCGTCCTCGCCGCAGGAGGTCGACTACCACTTCGGTGACGAGGTGATCCGGATCGGGTACCGGTTCGATTCCTCCGGTCACACACTGGCCGAGGTGACCGTCGACGGCGGCCCGGCAGAGATCGATTCGGCCCGGATCGAACCCGACCTGGTGGCGCTGACCATCGACGGCGTGACCCGTCGCTACCGGATCGACCAGGTCGGGCCGACCGCCTACGTCGACGGTCCCGACGGGAGCTCCGCCCTCGTCGAACAGGAGAGGTTCCCGCTCGTCGCCGATGCGCTGGCCGCCGGTTCGGCCCTGGCTCCGATGCCCGGCGGCGTGGTCCGGGTGGCGGTGGCGCCCGGCGACACGGTGGCGGCCGGGCAGCTGCTGGTCGTGCTGGAAGCCATGAAGATGGAGCACACCGTCCATGCCGCGTCGGCCGGTACCGTGGCCGACGTCAACGTGGCCGAGGGCGACCAGGTCGAGACGGGGCAGGTGATGGTGGTGATCGACCCCGAGACGGCCGATCCCGGAGCGGCCGATCCCGAGGCGGCCGACACCGAGGCGGCCGATCCCGACGACGGCCGCTCCGATCAGGGCGCGGCCGTGACGCCCTGATGGCCGACACCCTGCGCATCGCCAACTGCTCGGGCTTCTACGGGGACCGGCTGTCGGCGGCCAGAGAGATGGTCGACGGTGGTCCCATCGACGTCCTGACGGGCGACTGGCTGGCCGAGCTCACGATGCTCATCCTCTGGAAGGGGCGCCAACGCGACCCGTCGCGCGGGTGGGCCCACACCTTCCTGACCCAGATGGAAGAGGTCCTGGGCACCTGCGTCGATCGGGGTATCAAGGTCGTGACCAACGCCGGCGGCCTGAACCCCGCCGGTCTGGCCGAACAGGTGCGGTTGCTCGCGGACCGGCTCGGCCTGTCGGTGTCGGTGGCCCACGTCGAAGGCGACGACCTGTTGCCGCGTCTGGCCCAGCTGGCACGGGCCGGCCAGCCCCTCGACCACATGGACACCGGTCGGTCGCTCTCGGACGCCTCCGGTCAGGTCGTCTCGGCCAACGCCTACCTCGGGGCCTGGCCCATCGTCGAGGCCCTGGGCGGCGGGGCCGACGTCGTGGTGTGCCCCCGCATCACCGACGCATCCCTGGTCGTGGGCCCGGCCGCCTGGCACCACGGCTGGGCCCCCACCGACTGGGACCGGCTGGCCGGGGCAGTAGTGGCCGGTCACGTCATCGAGTGCGGGCCCCAGGCCACCGGCGGCAACTACGCCTTCTTCACCGAGGT
The DNA here is from genome assembly GCA_963700235.1 of uncultured Acidimicrobiaceae bacterium. Classification (GTDB taxonomy): domain Bacteria; phylum Actinomycetota; class Acidimicrobiia; order Acidimicrobiales; family RAAP-2; genus Bog-756. Next base: position 441,300 of record CAVOWT010000003.1, on the reverse strand, counting down.
CGAGGGCGTGGACCGTCCCGGCTTCCCCATCGCCGAGGTGGACGAGGACGGCTCGTCGGTCATCACCAAGCACACCGGCTCCGGCGGCGAGGTTTCGGTGGGGACGGTCACGGCCCAGCTCCTCTACGAGATCGCCGGACCCGAGTACCCCAACACCGACGTGGTGGCCCGATTCGACACCATCGCCCTCGACCAGGAGGGGCACGACCGGGTGCGGATCTCGGGTGCACGGGGCCGGCCGGCACCCGCCCGGGTCAAGGTGTGCTGCAACCTGCTGGGCGGCTGGAGGAACTCGATGACCTTCGTCCTCACCGGACTCGACATCGAAGAGAAGGCCGCCGTCACCCTGCGCTCGCTGGAGCGGACCCTCGGTGGCCCCGGGGCGTTCGAACGGTTCGGCGAGTTCGATGCCCGCCTCATCCGCACCGACAAGGCCGACGCCCCGGTCGAGGTCGAGGCCACGGCCCAGCTGCGTATCACGGTGAAGGACGTCGACCCCGACGTGGTGGGTCGGCGGTTCTCGGGCGCGGCCACCGAACTGGCCCTGGCCGGGTACCCGGGTCTGCACCTGACCGGACCCCCGACCGCGGGCACCTCGTACGGCATCTACTGGCCGGCGCTGGTTCCGGCACACCTGGTCGTCCCCGAGGTCGTGCACGCCGACGGCCGACGGGTGGCCGTCCCCCATACGGCCTACCTGGCCGCAGAGACGGGCGATGCGACGACCGGGAACGGTTCCGGCGAGCCCTCCGGCCCGGCCGGTCCGGACCGGACCGGCGCCAGCCCCACCCGACGAGCTCCCCTCGGGATCATCATCGGGGCCCGCTCCGGTGACAAGGGGGGCAACGCCAACGTCGGGTTGTGGGCCCGGTCGGCGGCGGCGTGGTCGTGGCTCGACGGGTACCTGACCGTCGAGCGGTTCCGAACCCTCCTTCCCGAGGCCGACGGGCTCGGGGTCGAGCGTTACGCGCTGCCCAACCTGGCCGCCCTCAACTTCGTGGTGGTGGGGTTGTTGGGCGAGGGTGTGGCCAGCTCCACCCGTCCGGATGCTCAGGCCAAGGGCCTGGGCGAGTACCTTCGGAGCAGGACGGTCGACATCCCCGTCGGGCTTCTGACCGATTAGACGGGGCGATACCGCCTCTTCGCCCACCGGAGGAGTAACGCCATGGACTTCATCGAATCGGACGAGCAACGCATGTTGCGCGAGGCCGTCAGCTCCATCGCCTCCAAGTTCGGCCACGACTACTACGTCAAGAAGGCCCACGCCGACGAGCGCACCCACGAGCTCTGGGACGCCGTGGCCGAGGCCGGTTTCCTCGGGGTCAACGTGCCCGAGGAGTACGGCGGGGGCGGGGGCGGGATCACCGAGTTGGCCGCGGTGCAAGAAGAGCTCGCCGCCGCCGGGTGCCCGCTGTTGGTCATCGTGGTCTCGCCGGCCATCTGCGCCACCATCATCGCCGCCTTCGGCACCGAGGAGCAGAAGCTTCGGTGGCTGCCCCGGTTCGCCACCGGCGAGCTCAAGATGGCGTTCGCCATCACCGAACCCGATGCCGGCTCCAACTCCCACAACCTCTCCCTCACCGCCACCAAGGACGGTGACATCTACCGGCTCAACGGTTCGAAGTACTACATCTCCGGAGTGGACGAGTGCGAGGCCATCCTGGTGGTGACCAGGTCCGGCGTCGACCCCGACACCGGCCGGGGCCAGCTGTCCCTGTTCGTGGTGGACACCGACACCCATGGACTCGACAAGCAGGTGCTGCCGGTCGAGATCACCGCACCGGAGAAGCAGTACACGCTGTTCTTCGACAATGTGCAGGTCGAAGCCGACCGACTGATCGGCGCCGAGGGCGAGGGGCTGCGCCAGGTGTTCATCGGACTCAATCCCGAACGGATCCTGTCGGCCGCCACCGCCAACGGCATCGCCCGTTACGCCCTCAACAAGGCGGCCGAGTACGCCAAGGGCCGTGAGGTCTGGGGCACCCCGATCGCCCGACACCAGGGCATCTCCCACCCCTTGGCCAAGGTCAAGATCGAGGTGGAGCTGGCCCGGTTGATGACGGAGAAGGCGGCCTGGCTGTGCGACGTGGCCGGCGACACCCCCGAGGCCGGTGAGGCGGCCAACATGGCCAAGTACTCGGCCGCGGAAGCGGCCCTGGCCGCCCTGGACCAGGCCATCCAGACCCACGGGGGCAACGGCATGTCGTCCGAGTACGGCCTGGCCGACCTGTGGGGGATGACCCGCCTGCTCCGGATCGCCCCGGTCAGCCGCGAGATGATCCTCAACTTCGTGGCCCAGCACTCCCTGGGGCTGCCCCGGTCGTACTGAGCGGCGGCGGCCCGGGCAACGACCGGGCCGGCCTCGATCCTCACCGGCCCATGGGCCGGCACCAACCGGAACACCCACCCTGACCTGGCCCGCAAGGGAGAACAGGGCCCTTCATCGCCCCCGGTGCAGGTGGAATCACGTCTAGTCACGCTGGCGGCCGCTCCTTAACCTGCCACTCAGCGCTATGAACTCCCCCCGGCCACCCCGATCGCCCTTCGGCCTCTCGCTCCGGGTCGGATCGCGCCCGTCATGCCCACCCGGAGATGGCGATTTCGCTATAGAGGAGGCCCCAGATGGCCGATGGAATGAGCCTGTGGGCCTATTCCGACCTCATCGACGCGACGCCACGTCTCCGGAGCGCACCGTGCGCAACGGGGCTCCGTCGCGCCACGGACGCCGTGCGCTCCACAGACGTCACGGACGCCACGGACGCCACGGACGCCACGACGAGGGCTTCGGCCTGATCGAGGTGTTGATCTCCATGGTCATCCTCCTCATCGGCACCATTCCCATCGGCTACCTCCTCACCAGCGTGACCCAGCAGTCGGTCACCGCCCGCGCCCGGATCACCGCCATCGGGATCGCCGAGCACTGGCTCGAGTACTACAACAACCTGGCCCTCGACGACTCGGCGGGAACCTTCCCGACCCCCGGAGGTGTCGTGAACACGAGCACCTCCACCGTCGGCTCGAACACCTACACCGCCTCGATCTCGATGCAGTGGGGCCAGACCGGCGTCAACGGCAACCTGTGCAACTCCGGCAGCGTGCCCCAGATCATCGATGTGCTGGCCCAGGTCACATGGGGTCAGGGCAACAGCGTGCAGGAGTCGACGGTGGCCAATCCGCCCTACGGCCTCGTCACCCCGACAACCGGCTTCCTGGCCGTGCAGGTGAACAACGCCGCCGGCAAGGGCCAGAGCTACACACCGCCGGCCCAGCCGATCGATGTGGCGTTCTCCAGCACCCAGTCCGGCGCCCACGTCCTCGGCACGCCGCCCACCGTGGTGCCCGAAGGCGGATGCATCTTCGTCGAGGCCGCCAGCCCCTACTCCTACACCGTCACCTTGAGCTCGCCGACCAGCTCCCCGTTCAGCTATGTCGACGACGGGGAGAACACCACGACCTCCGTGGCGGTGGCCGTCCCCTCTGAGTCAACCGGTCTGGGATCGGTCACCTACGACGAGGGTGGTGCCATCAACGTGAGCTACGCCTCGCAGACCAGCCTGGCCGACGGAGTGACGTGCCCGCTGGCCGGAACCTGCTTCACCCTCGGACGTGAGGCGGCGGGCGCGCTGGTCCTCGAGGACAGCAGCGGGAGTTGGTCCAAGGTGTCCCTGCCGGCCGGCGTCGTCTCCGGGGTGTCGGGAATCGCCTGTCTGTCGGCCACCCAGTGCGTCCTGAGCGGTTTCGGGCCCTCGGGCCTGGGCTCCGTCGGGGTACTGCTCAGCCTCAACCCGACCAACGGGTCCACCACCCAGATCGCTCTCCCGACCGGCGTCAGCGCCACCGACCTCACCAGCGTGACCTGTCCGGCCTCAGGGACGTCGTGCCTTGTGACCGGTACCGCCGGCGGAACTGCGGGAGTGCTGCTGACCACCAACGGCACCACCGCCACCAACGTGATGCCGACGCTCAGCGTGCCGGCGGTGACGTCGCTCAACGGCTCGGCCTGCTCCAGTCCCACCCAGTGCTTCGCCGTCGGCACGGGGATCGTGCTGGCCAACCACGTCGGTGTGGTGTTGGCCGGGAGCGGGTCCACCTGGTCCCTCCAGTCGATCCCCACGTCCCCGACCGCGGTGACCGCCATCAACAACATCTCGTGCTCGACCCAGGCCGGCGCCTCACCCTTCATGTGCACGGCCGGCGTCACCGCCGGCGGCCCCACGCTCATGTCCACCGTCAACGGCGGCGTCACGTGGAGCCTGCCCACCACGGTCATCCCCAACGTCGGCCAGGTCGGCCAGCTGGCCTGCACGGGCGCGGGGACGTGCATGGCGGCACTCGAGCAGATTTCGGGGACGACCTCGACCGGAACGGTCGAGATCACCACCAGCGGCGGTGCCACCTGGACCACCTCCACCGGCTTCCCCGGTAGCGTCGGGGCCGTCAGCGCCCTCTCCTGCACGTCGGGTGCGCAGTGCCTCGCCGTCGGCAGCAACAGCAGCGGGGGCTTCGCCGCCCAGTGGAACGGCACCACGTGGTCCGCGGCCACCGTCCCCGGTTCGGCCACCTTCGCATCCGGCGCCGCCTGCGACACCGCCACCCACTGCGTGGCGGCCGGCGAGAGCCCGACCGGGCCCATCGCCTACACCGTCAACTACAGCGGCGGATCATGGACCTGGTCCCAGGCCTCGGGGACGGCCCCGGCGGGGATCGGGACGCTGACCGGGACCGGCCTCGACGCCTCGGGCCTCCCCCTCACCTACCAGAACGTCCAGTACGCAGGAAACACCAATGTGGGGGTGCCGTACACCACATCCACGGCGGCCAACCCGACGCTCGTCGGCAACCTGTTCCCCTTCGTCGGGGCTACGGGCGCCACCTACTCCGTCTGGAGCGGAGACTGCACGGCCAACCAGCCGGCCTCGACCTATCTGGCCTCGACACTGGTGTCGCCGGGCCAGTACGCACCGTCGTCGTCGTCCTCGCTCACCGTGCCGCTCTCCTATCTGGCACTCCGGATCGTCGACCAGAACGGGCAGCCCCTGAGCGGGGCCACCGTGACGGCCCAGGTCACCACCTCCGGGTGCCAGAGCGAAACGTTCGCCCTCCCCTCGAGCCAGGGTGACGGGATGGTCGAGGCCGGCCTCCCGATGGGGGCTTCGGGAACGCCGCTCGACTACACCGTCACCGCCACCTCAGGGGCGAACACCGGAACGGCCCAGGTCGCCGTGTCGGCCACCGGCGTCCAGGTCACGCCTCCGTCGGGCGTGACCGTCCCCTACCCCATCCCCGTGACCCTGGCAGTGCCATGAGCGATCGACCGCGAACCACGAGGCGTCACGTCGCCCGAGCGGGGTCCCTGCGGCTTCGAGGAGTGATCTCGTATCCCGACGGCGTGGGTCCGGGTGCCCTGGCCCGTCGACCGGGATGCCGAGCCGGCCACGGCCGACGGCGGTTCCGGGACAGTGAGGGTATGACCCTCATCGAGATCCTGGTGTCGATGACCGTCCTCATGGTCATCCTGGCCATGACCACCACGGTCATCTCGACGTTCTACAACCAGCAGAACCAGCTGACGGCGAGCTACTCGGCCTTCCAGCAGATCCTCCCGGCGTCGACCACGCTGCAACAGTTCTTCCGGACCCTGACCGAACCTGCGCCCACCAACGCATCGACCGGAGTGCCGGTACCGGCCTTCACCCCGGTCGGTACCCCGCCTCCGGCCAGTGTCTTGCAAGGCCCCTTCAACCTCAGTCCCAACAGCGCCACCTTCGCCACCAACCTCGGCAACCCCAGCGGCCCGTCGTTGGTCACCTTGACCACCACCGCCAACACCTCGCCGGCCGGCACCTACACGCTGACCGCCACCGTGGCCACCCCCACCGCCAACACCTGCCCGGGGACCCCCGAGTCGGGCAACAACCTGAGCGCCACCAGCACCGCATGCACCTGGAGCAGCACGCCGGTGCGGGCCTTCCAGATCACCGACCTGACCAACGGCTCACCGACGGCTGCCTCACCGGTCTTCCAGTACACGTTGTCCACGTCTACGACCAACACGCCGGTCCCCTACACCACGGCCGGCGTCTCGCCCGGCTCGGTGTGGACGTCGGCCTTCGGCGCCGGCTCGTGCACGTCCGCCACGTCGTGCCCGGTCACCCAGATCCAGACGGTGACCATCGATATCGAGGTCAAGGCACCCGGAGGCGGTTCGGCTTCCTATCAGACGCTGGTCAGCGCACTGGCTCCCAACTACTCGAAGTTCGTGGGGTGAGCGTGATGTCCCGGATCATTTCTACGAGGCACCGTGACCGGCCGAGCCGTCGCTCCGACACCGGTCAGGTGGCGATCACCATGGTGCTCGGAATCGTCCTGATCATGGTGCTGGGCACGGCCATTCTGGTCACGCAGACCACACAGAACTTCCACGTCGTCCAGAACAGTTTGGCCCAGCACTACGCCTACCGCGCCATCGAAGCGGGCCTCAACGAGTACGAGTACGAGATCGACACCAATCCGAACCTGGTGCTCTGCAACGCCTCCAACGTCTCCCTCCCGCAGTGCCAGGCCTTGCAGCCGTTCCATTTCGGCCAGTGGAACCAGGTCCCCAACTCCGGACTGGGGGGTTCCCCCATCGAGTACTTCTCCGTGTACCCGTACCTCGACGTCCCCGACGGTCTGGTGAAGGCGGTCATCGACGGTGCCTCCTACGGCCAGGGTCACTACGTGTACGAGTACGAGAACGTCACCTTCCAGCCCACCAACTCGTTCCTGCTCCACGACTGGTGGTCGGTCCACGGCATCGTCGACCCGGCGACGATCGGTAACGCATCCTCGTGCACCCTGAGTGCGGCGTCGGAGAAGACCAGCGGTCTCAGCCTGCTGTGGGGAAACGGCAGCAACGGTGCCAATGCCTACTCCAGCGTGTGCCAGAGCGACCTGGCCTGGTCGGCCCTCGGGACCGTCTTCAACGGACCCGTCTTCTCCGACGACCCGCTCATGGTGTGTGACTTCGGGCAGACCATCAACCTGAGCAACCCGTCGGAGTCGGTGTCCATCGGCCCGTCGTCACCGTGGCTCCCGATCACCACGGCCTCGCCCTCGGCTCTCTCCGACCAGGGCTGCTCGAGCAAGAGCCCGGCGTCGTACACCAACTACAACAGCGCCGGCACGCTCCTCAACCAGCCCCAGTCCACTCCTCCCGACGCCGTCAGTGCCGTCAACAACCTGGCTTCGGTGGCCGAGGAGAACGGGTGCGTCTACTCCGGCCCGACCACGATCACCTTCGACGGCACCAGCGGGGTCTTGGTCAACAGTCCCGACACCCCGACCAACGGGAGCGGTCAGGACACCAACAACGACCTGTTGAAGAACACCAACACGTGTCTGGGCTCCACTCCGACCACACCCATACCGGTGCCGAACGACGGGGTCATGGTGGTTCAGGCGGCCACGCCGGCCGCCACCGGATCGAGCTGTGCCACCACCACCACCCCGATCGTGGGCACCTACTTCGCCCAGTCCGGGACCCAGGCTCAGCGGAACTGCGAGGGTAACGCCATCGTCGGCAACAAGTACTACAACCCGTCCAACTCGTCCCAGAACCTGGGGCTTTCGGGATCGCTCACCATCGCCGCCGCCAACAACGTCCTCATCGACAACAGCATCACGTACCAGGACTGCGCGCAGGTCCCGGGAAACAGCGGCTCCAGCTCCTGTCAGATCACCACCTCGGGGACCAACGACATCTTGGGCCTGATCGCCAGTAACTTCGTCGAGCTCAACCATCCGTCCGGGGCCGCGGCGTGTCCGACTGCGGGGGCCGGCGGCACCAACTGCCAGCTGGTCAACCCCCGCATCGACAGCGTCGTCCTGGCCCTCCAGCACGACTTCGCCGTCAACAACTTCACCACCGACAGTCCCCGCGGCACCATCTCGCTCGACGGTTCGATGGACCAGTACTTCGCCGACATCGAGGGCACGGCCAGCGCCCAGAGCGGGCTGCAGTCCGGGTACCTCAACGCGTACAACTGGGACCAGCGGCTCAACATCTTGTCGCCGCCCTACTTCCTCACCCCCGGCACCCAGGCGTGGGCCGTGGCCTCCCTGTCGGTGAACAACGGCGGAAAGTCCCAGTACGCCCCGACCGGCCCCTAGTTCGCGCCCCGCAGAAACCGGCGCCGCTGTCTCGGCTGACGCCGCCGGTCCTCTGGGCGCCGTCCGGATGCCGTCAGGGCGCCGATGGGCACCCAGGTGCGGACGGAGGCAGCCCTTCGGGCAGGTAGCCTGCACAGCCCATGCCTGTTGAGACCCGAGACGACATCCGCAACGTGGCCATCGTGGCCCACGTCGACCACGGCAAGACCACCCTGGTCGACGCCATGCTGTGGCAGTCCGGGGCCTTCCGGGCCAACGAGTCGGTCAACGAGCGGGTCATGGACTCGGGCGATCTCGAGCGTGAGAAGGGCATCACGATCCTGGCCAAAAACACCGCCGTCCGCCACAACGGGGTCAAGATCAACATCATCGACACCCCGGGTCACGCCGACTTCGGGGGCGAGGTCGAGCGGGGCCTGACCATGGTCGACGGGGTCCTGCTGCTGGTCGACGCGTCCGAGGGCCCCCTGCCCCAGACCCGCTTCGTCCTGCGCAAGGCCCTCGAGGCCCGGCTGCCGGTGGTACTCGTGGTCAACAAGGTCGACCGGGCCGACGCCCGCATCGACGAGGTCGTCCACGAGGTGGAAGAGCTCTTCCTCGACCTCGACGCCGACGAGCACCAGATCGACTTCCCCATCCTGTTCGCCAATGCCCGAGCCGGTTGGGCCGCCACCGAGCAGGGGGTGGAGGGCACCGACCTCGAGCCACTGTTCGCGGCCATCGTGGACCGGATCCCCGCCCCCCACTTCGACCCCGACGCCCCACTCCAGGCCATCGTTTCCAACCTCGATGCCAGCCCGTACCTGGGACGGCTGGCCATCTGCCGGATCCACAACGGCACCCTGCGCAAGGGATCGCTGGTGGCCTGGTGCAAGATCGACGGCACCATCGAACGGACGAAGATCACCGAGCTGTACGTGACCGACGCCCTGGACCGGGTCGACGCCGTCGAGGCCGGCCCGGGTGAGATCGCGGCCGTGGCCGGCATGGCCGAGATCACCATCGGCGAGACCCTGGCCGACCCGGACGACCCCCGCCCCCTCCCCGTGATCACCGTCGACGAGCCCAGCCTGGCCATGACCATCGGCATCAACACCTCTCCGTTGGCCGGTGCCGACGGGAAGAAACTGACGGCCCGACAGATCCTGGGCCGGTTGGAGACCGAGCTGATCGGCAACGTGTCCCTACGGGTCAATCCCACCGAGCGACCCGACACCTGGGAGGTCCAGGGCCGGGGCGAGCTCCAGCTGGCGGTGCTGGTGGAGACCATGCGCCGCGAGGGGTTCGAGCTGACCGTGGGCAAGCCCCAGGTGGTCACCCGCGACATCGGCGGCAAGATCCATGAGCCCATGGAGCGGGTGGCCATCGATGTCCCCGACGACTACCTGGGCGTGGTCACCCAGCTGATGGCCCTGCGCAAAGGCACCCTCATCGAGATGGTCAACCACGGCACCGGATGGGTCCGGATGGACTACCGGGTTCCGGCGCGGGGCCTGGTGGGGTTCCGGACCGAGTTCATGACGGAGACCCGGGGGACCGGCATGCTCCACCACGTCTTCGACGGCTGGGAACCGTGGCACGGTGAGCTCAAGACCAAGCGGAACGGCTCCATGGTGGCCGACCGCCGCGGCATCACCACCGGCTACACCCTGATGAGCCTGCAGGAGCGGGGCATCCTGCTGGTGGGACCGGGCACCGAGGTCTACGAGGGCATGGTCGTGGGCGAGAACGCCCGCGACGAGGAGATGGACGTCAATCCCACCAAGGAGAAGAAGCAGACCAACATCCGGTCGGCAGCGGCCGACGAGGCCATCCGCCTGACACCTCCTCTCCTGCTCTCGCTGGAGCAGGCGCTCGAGTTCATCACCGACGACGAGTGCGTCGAGGTCACGCCCACGTCGGTCCGCCTGCGAAAGGTCGTACTGGAGCAGGCCACACGGGGCCGGCAGCGGAGTCGGGCCCGCAAAGCCGGGGTCTGAACGCCGGGGGGCTCGACGACCGGGCCGTTGCCCGGGAGGGGCCGTCGCCCCGGGAGGGGCCGTCGGCCCGAGCTGGGCTCCGAGGGGAGGGCTCGAACCTCCAACATCTGGCTCCAAAGGCCAGCGTTCTGCCAATTGAACTACCTCGGAACGGATGGTGGGTGTCTGGCCCGGCGACGGGCACAGGCTACCCCCGGGGCCGGAGCCATCTGCTCTTCCGTCGTGCCCCGATCCGGAGAGCCCGGGCCGGCCCTCCCGGACCGGGAGCGTGCTGCGGCAAGACGGCACGACCCCGCTAGGCTCCCGGCCCGATGCGAGTCCTCGTCGTGGATGACGATCCAGCCGTCAGCGGAGCCCTCAACCGGGCCCTCCGCCTCGAAGGCTACGAGGTGTCCCTGGCCGTCGACGGGCCCCAGGCCCTCGAAGAGGTGGCCATCCGCCCGCCCGACGCCGTCGTCCTCGACATCGGCCTGCCCGTGATCGACGGGTTGGACGTGTGCCGGCGGTTGCGGGCGGCCGGCGACGACACGCCCGTGCTGATGTTGACGGCCCGCGACGCCATCAACGACCGGGTCCAGGGACTCGACGCCGGAGCCGACGACTACCTGGTGAAGCCGTTCGCCCTGGCCGAGCTGTTGGCCCGGTTGCGCGCCCTCCTCCGCCGCCGTCCCGACGACACCGGCGAGGCGCTCCACTTCGCCGACCTCAGTCTCGATCCCGATCACCCGCGAAGCGCGTCGCGGCGACCGGCCCTTCCCGCTGACCCGCATCGAGTTCGACCTGCTCGAACTGCTGCTCCGCCACCCGCGTCAGGTCCTGACCCGCGAGCTCATCTTGGACCGCGTCTGGGGCTACACCTTCGATTCGGGCACCAACAGCCTGGCCGTGTACGTCGGGTACCTCCGCCGGAAGACCGAAGGCGGAGGTGAGCCCCGCCTCATCCACACGGCACGCGGGGTCGGCTACGTCCTCCGCGAGACCTGAGCCGTGCCTCCGACCGGTGGTGGGCGGCGGTGACCTTCCGGGGGCGGCTGGTGATGACGGCCACCGCCGCCGTGCTGGTGGTGGTGGTGCTCGGCTCGATCGCCACGTACCTGGTGGCCTACAACTCGCTGATCGGCTCGGTGGACCTGACCCTGCACGAACAGGCCCAGGGCTTCATCAACAACCAGACCCGCAGGACGTCTACAACGTGTGCAGCGCCCGACGCCCGGGTTGTGCATCCAGATCGTCCTCCCCCTCCCCGTCGGCAACGTCAACCAAGCCGGACGGCTCGGCCGTGCTCCCCATCACGCCGGCCGTCCAGAGGGTGGCCTCCAGCCTGGGTACCGCCCCGAACGTGTACTTCTCGACCATGGTCGGCAACGTCGACGTGCGCACGGTGACGGCCGCCCTGCCTCCCGGGTTCCCGTACTACGGCGTCGAGAACCCCGAGAGACTCCACCTCGGCGGCGCCCTCCAGATCAGCCAGCCGCTGACCGGCGTGAACGAGGAGCTCCGCCACCTGGCCCTGGCCCTGTGGATCATCGTGATCATCGGGGTGACGGTGGCCATCCTGCTGGGACTGGCCGTTGGCCGCACGGTGCTGCGTCCCCTCAACAGCCTGACCCTGTCCATCGAACGACTGGCCGAGACCACCGACGTCTCGGAACGGCTGGACCCCGGCGGACCCGACGAGCTCGGGCGCCTGCGCCGGGCCTTCAACCGGCTGTTGGTGGCCCTCGACACCTCGCGGGAGAGCCAGCGGCAGTTGGTGCTGGACGCCTCACACGAACTGCGGACCCCGCTGACCAGCCTGCGGACCAACATGGAAGTGGCCCGGCGCCTGGAGGAGCTCCCGCCGGCCGAACGCGACGTGCTGATCAATGACGTGTTGACCCAGATGGACGAGCTGACCAGCCTGGTGGCCGACATGGCCGAACTGGCCCGGGGCGAGCAGCCGCGGGTGACGGCCGAACCCCTCCGGCTCGACCTCGTGGTCCTCGAGGCGGTGGGCGTGGCCACCACCCACGGCCGCAGCCGGGGCGTCACCTTCGACGCCCGGGTGGCGCCCACCTGGGTGTCGGGATCGTCGTCCCGCATCGGGCGGGCCGTGGACAACCTCTTGGACAACGCCCTCAAGTGGAGCCCCGACGACGGGGTGGTGGAGGTGGCCTGCTCCGGCGGGACCCTGATCGTCCGGGACCACGGCCCGGGCGTGGATCCGAGCGACGTGGCGTTCATCTTCGACCGCTTCTACCGGGCCCCCGGGGCCCGGGCCCGGCCCGGCTCGGGTCTCGGTCTCGCCATCGTGGCCCAGGTGGCCAGGGACGAAGGAGGCAGCGTCAACGTCTACCAGGCCCAGGGGGGCGGTGCGGTCTTCCGGTTCAGCCTGCCCGAGATCGCCGCCCCCGAGGACCCGGCCGACCAGCCGGTCGAGGAGTGAGCGGCCGCTGACAGCCTCGGCGGTCACCCCTCGGGATCAGCTGCAGGGCCACTCCCGGGTGCCGGTTCCGCCGGTCCGGGCGCATGGCGCAAAACTCCCTGGTCGGCTAGGGTGCCGGGCGAGATGGGATCGCTGATCAAGAAGCGCCGCAAGCGCATGCGCAAGAAGAAGCACAAAAAGATGCTGAAGGCCACCCGCTGGCAACGGCGGGCCGCCGGCAAGTAGCGCCCCCGAGGTCGCTGCGGTCCGGGACCGCCTGCTCCTCAGTCACCACCGGCGTCCTCAGTCACCACGGGCGCGGCCCGTCGACGGAGGCGGGTGCGCCGCCAGCGGCACCGGGGGCACCGTCCTCACCCCGACGATCACTGCGGCCTCGCCACCGTGGCGGACCACATGCCGGTGGCCGAGTCCCAGTTCCTCCGGTGTCCCCTCGACGAACCAGGTCGAGCCACTGCCGGCCAGCCGTGGGCGCTGACCGGTCAGGTCGACCACCCGTTCCCTCCAGACACCGAGCCGGGGCTCGACCAACAGGGCCGGTCCTTCGAGGTCGTTGCCGTCCGGTTCGGCCAGGTGGCCCGAGCGGCCCGGCCGGCCGTCGTCGACACCGGCGTCCCAGGCCCGATAGACGGCCCGGGTATCCATCCCGAAGGGCAGGAGGAACAGGGTGAGGGCCCGCTCCTCGAACGGCAGCGGGGTCAGGCGTTCACCGATGCCCCGGACCAGGGCCCGCCCCCCGGCCAGACAGAACGGGATGTCGGCACCCAGCTCGGCCGCCGATCCCGGGTTCAGGGCGCCGGCCCACCGCAGCACGGCGGCGGCATCGGCCGAGCCCCCGCCCAGCCCGGCGCCCGGTGGGATCCGCTTGACCAGCTCGACCCGGGCCGTCCGGCCGAGGGCACGGAGCGCTCTCGACACCAGGTTGTCGTGACCCGCGGTCACCGCGCCCGACCGCCACGGTGCCGGGTCGGCCCACTCGGCGAACTCCTCGATGACGGAGAGTCCGTCGCCTTCGTCGACGACGAGGGAGTCGGCCAGGTCGACCGTGACCATCTCCGACTCCAGGAGGTGGTACCCGTCGGGTCGGCGCCCCGTCACCTTGAGGGACAGGGTCAGCTTGGCCGGAGCCACCAACGCCGCCGGCACCCGGCCCGGGCCTCCCCCGCCGTCGGGGACGGGTGCCGTGGCCGTCACGGAGCGCTCCGGAAGACCGGATGGGACCGGTCTCCGGGCTGCCAGGCGGCCAGGCGCTCCCACTCGGCCAGGGTGAGCTCCTCGGCCCGGGCCGTCGACCGGATCCCGGTGGCATCGAACGCCTCGGCCCGGACCACGCCCTCGAGCGACCGGCGCAGCATCTTGCGGCGATGGGCGAATCCCCCGCGCACGACGGCGAACAGCCGCTCGTAGGCCGGGTCGCCGGGCCCACCCCTCACGGCCAAGCTCTCTGTGGCCGCGGCTCCGGCCTCGGGGTGCCGGTCGAGGCGCACCAGCACCGACTCGACCCGGGGCCTCGGGATGAAGACCGACGCCGGCACCCGACCGACCACCTCGGGCCGTGGCCCAGTACGCCACTTTGACCGAGACGGCACCGTAGGCCTCGTCGCCGACCCCGGCGGCCAGGCGCTCCCCCACCTCCCGCTGGACCATGACCAGCATGGACGACGACCGCGGGTGCCTCCTCCAGGGTTCGGACGACCAGCGGTACGGCCACGTTGTAGGGAAGGTTGGCCACCAGCGTCCACGGCTTCTCCCTCATCGGGGAGGCCGCGCCGGTCTCGCCCGAGCGGCACCGGGGCCCCCGCCGGATGCCGGGTCCGGGCCGAGCAGCTCGGCCCAGTCCACGGTCGAGGGCGTCGGCCTCGACCACCCGGACGCCCCAGGGCTCGACCTGGGCCCGCAGGACGGTCAGCACACGCCGGTCGATCTCGACCGCGGTGACCTCGGCGCCGGCCTCGACCAGGGCCAGGGTGAGCGATCCGAGTCCGGCCCCGATCTCCACCACCTTGGCACCCTCGGTGACGCCGGCCAGACGCACGATGCGGCGGACCGTATTGGCGTCGGCCACGAAGTTCTGACCCAGGGCCCGGCTCGGGTGCAGGTCGTGGGCGGCCAGCAGCTGGTGGATCTCGGCTCGGCCGTGGGTCACCCGGTCAGTGTGTCATGGGCCCGGCGTCGACCCCGGTACGCGTCCTTACACGTCCGGTCCCGTCCGGTCCCGTCCGGTCCCGTCCGGCTACGGGAGCCGGGCCATTGGGCTCACCAGACCAGCTGGGCGTCGATGACCCCCTGGGAGAGCGGGGCGATCTCGGCGAACGTGGCCGTGGCCAGGTCGATGGAGCGGGAGGTGTCGGCCTCACGGTCGTTCACGAGACACGTCACCGAGGCCCCGTTGGCCGGGTTGGTCACCTGCACCTCGGTCCCGAACGGCAGGTAGGGGCTGGCGCAGGTCCCGGCCGGGTGGTCGTAGAAGGTGACCTGGCCGTAGTGGACCGGGCCGGAGGCGGCCAACGCGGCCGCAGCCGTGGTCGGAGGGGAGACCGCCGGGACCGGCACCGTGGTCGGCACCGTCGTGGGCGGGATCCGGTGCGTCGTCGGGGGAACGGTCGTGGTGGTGGTGGGGGGAACGGTCGTGGTGGGCGCCGTCGTGGTGCTGGCGCCACCGATGCCCTGGTGTCCGAGGCCAGCTTCCACGCCGGCACCGGCGCCGGAGCCGCCGAGGAAGGGACCGGGGGGCCGGGGCACCGCCGCCGGCCGGCGCGCCCGAGGGCTCGGCCCGCTCCGGATCAACAGCAAGGGCATCACGAGGATCGCTCCACACAGGAGAAGCGCGGCGATGGGCCGGCCTCCCCTTCCGTATCGTTCGTCCTCAGGGCTCCACTCTCCTCGTCGGACTGCGCGTGCCGCGCCGTCGGGGAAGAACCCTTCGGACACGGTCCACCCCCGAAGGGATGGTCGGGGCCGACTCCTCCAGCCGACCCTCAAACAATGCGTCCGACAACCGCACTGGTGCTCAATACAAAACGACCGCTCAAACGCGGCCGCAGGCAGAGGCTAGACAGGCCGGCGGCGAAGAATCAAACCCGCCGGCGTCCGGCCAGCCACCCGGCACGGGCGCGGTCCCACCTGGGGCGGCGGACCGCCCCCTTCAGAGGGCGAACACGGCCCGGGCGTCGGCGGTCGACACTTCGGCCACATGCGAAGTCCGAACCCCTTTGAGCTGGGCGATCGCCGCTCCGACCAGAGGAACCCTCGACGGCTCGTTGAGGGTTCCGCGGTGCGGGACCGGCGTCAGGAAGGGCGTGTCCGTCTCCACCAGCAGCCGGTCGAGAGGACAGAGCGCGGCGGCCTCCCGCACCGGGTCGGCGTTCTTGAAGGTCACCACGCCGCTGAACGAGAGGAGGGCCCCGAGGTCGAGGCACCGGCGGGCCTCGGTCGGCCCCCCGGTGAAGCAGTGGATGACGGTGCGGTCGGGGACCCCGTCGGCCGCCAGGATGTCCAGCGTGTCGTCCCAGGCCTCACGGGTGTGGACGACCAGGGCCAGACCGTGACGGTGGGCCAACTCGATCTGTCGGGCGAAGGCCTCCCGCTGATCGGCCCTCGGCGAGTGGTCGTAGTGGTAGTCCAGTCCGCACTCCCCGATGCCCACCACCACCGGGCTCCCGACCGGCCCCGCCGCGGCCATCGCTTCCGGCCGCCGAACCCACCTCACGGCGGAGGAGGCTCGTCCAGCGAGTCCACCCCTTCGACGGCGTCGTGGGGATGGAGCCCGATCGTGGCCCACAGCTCGATCCCCTCGGCCACGGCCACCGACCCCGGCTCCCGCATGGACCGGACCAGGGCCACGGCCTCGCGGGACGAACCGGCCGCCGTCCCCACGCAGACCATCCGGGTCACCCCGGCCTCGGAGGCCCGGGCGATGGTGGCGGCCAGTCGGGTGGCGTGGGGTCCGTCGGCCCGGGCGCGATCGTCGTCCGACTCGGTGAACTCGTCCTGCAGGTGGCAGTGGGAGTCGAACCACTCGATGACGGCGTCGTCCATCGTCGACCGGGCCCCGGTCAGCCCTTGCGCCGGGGGAAGAGCGGGGCGCCCTTGTCCACCCGGCGCCCGGCCGGGTATCCGCCCCAGACCACCGAGTCGGGCACCCGCTGGTCGGCTGGCGAGTCCGTCCAGGCCGATCCGGGCCCAGATGGCCTCGGCCGTCGTCGGCATGGCCGGCACGATCAGGATCGAGACGATCCGCAGCACCTCGAGGGCGCTGCCCAGCACGGCGTCGACGTCGGGCCCGGGCTCGGCCTTCCACGGTTCGGCCTGCTCGAGCTCGGCGTTGGTCTCGCGGATCAGCCTCCAGGTGGCCTCGAGGGCCAGGTTGGGCTGGCCGGAGTTCCACGCCGTCGGCCGCCTCGGCCACCACGGCGGCGGCCACGCCGGCCAGTCGGCTGTCCTGGGCCGGGGCCGGCCCCAGCCCGCCGGACTTCGAACCGACCACGGTGGCCACCCGCGACAGCAGATTGCCCAGGTTGTTGGCCAGATCGGTGTTGTACCTGCGAGGTGATGCCCTCGGCCGAGAACTCGCCGTCGCTCCCGAAGGGGATGTCGCGCAGGAGGTGGTAGCGCACCGGGTCCACGCCGTACTCCTCGATGAGGTCGGCCGGGGCGATCTGGTTCACGCTCGAGTTGGACATCTTCTCGCCGCCGAGCAGCAGCCACCCGTGCACCTGCACGTGGGCCGGGGGGTCGATGCCCGCGGCCATGCACATGGCCGGCCACCAGACGCAGTGGAAGCGGATGATCTCCTTGCCGATGAGGTGGTGGACGGCCGGCCACCACTGCTCGAACCGGCCGGGGTCCTCGCCGTAGCCGATGGCGGTGAGGTAGTTGATCAGCGCGTCGTACCAGACGTAGAAGACGTGGCGGTCGTCCCAGGGCACCCCGACCCCCCAGTCGATGGAGGTCCGGGTGATGGAGATGTCCCGCAGCCCCCCCTTGATGAAGCTCAGGGCCTCGTTGCGCTTCGACTCGGGCACCACCGCCGTCGGATTGGCCTCGTACCAGTCGATCAGCCGTCCCTCGAACGCACTGAGGCGGAAGAAGTAGTTCTCCTCCTCGAGGTACTCGACCGGCGTGCGGTGGATCGGGCAGAGCGTGCCGTCGACCAGCTCGTCCTCGGCGTAGTACTGCTCACAGGACACGCAGTACAGGCCGCGGTAGGTGTCCTCGAAGATGAAGCCGTTGTCGTAGATGCGGCCGAGGAACGCCTGGACGGCCCGGTGGTGCCGGGGCTCGGTGGTGCGGATGAAGTCGTCGTAGGAGATGTCGAGGCTCCGCCACGCCTCGGCGAACCGGGGGGCCAGGCTGTCGGTCCATTGGCCGGGCGAGAGCCCCTGGGCCTCGGCGGCCCGGGCCACCTTCTGGCCGTGTTCGTCCGTCCCGGTCAGGAAGAAGACGTCGTCACCGATGAGCCGGTGCCAACGGGCCAGGGCGTCGGCGTTGACCGTGGTGTAGGCGTGACCGACGTGGGGGGCGTCCTTCACGTAGTAGATCGGAGTGGTGACGTAGTAGCGGGGCACTGCCGGTAGCGTACCGATCAGGGCGGTGGCCACCGGCACGGCACCGGCACGGCCGACCACGCGGCCGCGGGGCGACCGTAGGATGCCCCCATGGCGACCCGTCGCCGTGTCCCGGGTGGCCCTCGACGGCCGGCTGCGGGGCGTCCGGCCGGGCCACCGGGTCACGGCCGGGTGACCCTGTCCCCCGACGATCCGCCGCCGCGCCAGCAGCGGGTGGCGGTCTACGGCATCTGCGAGGACGGCGGCGGGAAGGTGCTGCTGGTCCGGGCCGCACCCCACCTGACGGTGGCCGGTCAGTGGTTCCTGCCCGGGGGCGGGCTCGACCACGGGGAGGACCCGACCGCCGGCCTCCGGCGTGAGTTCGAGGAGGAGACCGGACTCGAGATCGAGCTCGGTCCCCTGCTGGGCCTGCTCTCGCGACGTGTTCGCCCTGCCCAGCGGGACCAGCCTGCACACCATCCGGATCATCTACTCGGTCACCGGCTACTCCGGGGTGCTCCGGGACGAGGTGGGCGGATCGTCGGACGCGGCCCGCTGGGTGGCGCTGGACCGGGCCGGGGACCTGCCCCTCCGGCCCTACGTGCGCCGGGCCCTCACCGAACTGCGCTGAGTACGAATCGCTCCGGTAGGGGCGGCTACCAGTTGGCGACGTGGCATCCGCCCCGACCGGTCCGCTCGGTGAAGCGCTGGTGGTACTCCTCGGCCGGCCAGAACGTGGTGGCCGGCGTGATCTCGGTGACGATGGGGCGCCGGAACCGGGCCTGGTACTGGTCGAGGGAGGCACGAGCGACCTTCCCCTGGGCCTCGCCGTGGACGAAGACGGCCGAGCGGTACTGGGTGCCGCGGTCGGGCCCCTGGCGGTTGGGCGTGGTCGGGTCGTGGTGGCGCCAGAACTCCTCGAGCAGGGTCTCGAAGGACACCTGGGCCGGGTCGAAGGTCACCAGCACGGCCTCGGCGTGTCCGGTGGCTCCGGTGCAGACCTGCTCGTAGGTGGGGTGGTCGACGTCACCCCCCTCGTAGCCCGAGAGGGCATCCACCACGCCGGGCACGGCCCGGAAGAACTCCTCGACCCCCCAGAAGCAGCCGGCCGCGAAGGCGGCACGGTCCAGACCCTCGGGGATGTCGTCGGGGGCGATCGCCGGGCCCCGGGTCTTGTCCCTGTGGGTGCGTCCGAACATGCGGGGGGTCCTCTCTGTCGATGGTCAGGGGTCCGTCCGAGAGCTGGGTGGCCGACGGAACCCCTGCCCCTGTGGTCCGTTCGACCCCCCGTCCGTTACGTCATTCCCCGTCCACCCCCGGCGGAGCCGCCGACCGTACCGCCAACGCCAACTCGTAGACGCGCCGTCTCGGGCACCCCGAAGGTGGAGGCCAGATCGTCCACGACCCCCCTGGTCCGCTCGCCCGCGGCCATCCGCTCCTCGCAGCGCCGCCACCAACACCTCGTCGCTGACCGTCTCGGCCGGGGTGGCGGCCGCGCCCGCCAGGACCAGAGCCACCTCGCCGCGGATCGGGTGCGCGGCGATCCACGTCACGGCGTCGGCGAGCGTTCCCCGCCAGTGCTCCTCGTGCACCTTGGTCAGCTCCCGGGACACCGACACCGGCCGCTCCCCACCGCACACCCCGGCCAGGTCGGCCAGCGTGGCCGCGACCCGCCCGGGCGCCTCGAACAGCACCGTGGTCCGCGGCTCGGCGGCCACGCCGGCCAGGGCGCTCACGGCGCTCCCGGCCCGACCGGGGCAGGAAGCCCTCGAAGCAGAACCGGTCGGTGGGCAGGCCGCTCGCCACCAGTGCGGTCAGGACCGCCGACGGTCCCGGTACCACGGTGACGACCAGCCCGGCCTCGGCCACGGCCCGCACCACCAGCGGCCCCGGGGTCCGAGATACCGCCGGCATACCGGCGTCGGAGACCAGGGCGACGGTGGCGCCGGACCGGACGGCCCCGACCACCTCCTCCCGCCGGTCCGCTTCGTTGTGCTCGTGCAGCGACCGCAGCGGGGTCCCGGCCAGCCCGGCGTGGGACAGCAGCTTGCGGGAGTGCCGGGTGTCCTCGCAGTAGATGACGTCGGCCTGGGCCAGGGCCTCGCACGGCCCGGGGGGAGAGGTCGCCCAGGTTCCCGATGGGCGTGGCCACCACCACCAGCGATCCGGCCGGATCCGACCCCGGGGGGCGGGAGCCGCCGGGGGCCGGGCCCGGCCCTCCGGGAACCTCGTCCGTCCCCGGCCGGCGTCCCCGTCGACCGGGCGGATCGTCGGGGCCGGTCCAGAACTCCAGCTCCTCGAGGATCTCCGGATCGAGGTCGGGCTCCTCGGCCGAGGGACCCGTCATCCCCGGAGCTCCAGTCGGTCGCCGACCCGCAGGCCCCACCGCTCGAAGGCACCGGCCTGGGCCTCGATGACCGACCGGCCCCCTCGCCGGGGGATGCTCATCCGCCACGGCCGCAGTCTCGTGACCCCGAGGACCACCATGTCGCGGTCGCACACGGCCACGTCGATGGCGAACCGCATCCCGACCGTGTGCACGGAGCGGGTACGGGGCAGCACCATGGCTCCTTCGTACCCGTCCCGGCCGATGAGGCCCCTGGTCCGCAGGGCGAAGGAGTCGGCCACCTCGGCGGCGGCCAGCACGTCGCCGTCGCGGAGCAACCAGGTCATGGACCGTCCCCCGACGGGTGTGGGCGGCCCGGAGCGACTAGCATTTCCGAACTGTGTCCAAACGAACCACCAAGCGCAAGCTCCGGGCCAAGAAGAAGGCCAACCACGGCAAGAAGCCGAACTGCGGTCGGGGCTGAGCCCGACTCCGACGTAGCCCGTCCCCGGACCCGGACCCGTCCGAGGCCGGCGGCCCGGACCGACGGCCCCGACCGGCGGTCCGAGCCTGACCGGCCCACCCGGGCCCGGGTCAGCCCTCGGGTCGCCACGCACAGCCGAGCCGCTCGAGGACACCGACCAGGGCGGTCGGCCGGTCGGTGATGATGCCGTCCACCCCGAGGCCGCACAGGTGCTCCATCTCCCGCCTCCTCCTCGATGGTCCACACGTGGACGGCCAGGCCCCGGGCGTGGGCCACGGCCACGAACCGCTCGTCCACCAGGGTGAGATCCGCCGTAACCCTGCCGGCACCTGGAGGGCCACGTGCCGGAGCGGTGCCGGCTCCTCGCCGGCCTGCACGGCCTGGTAGAAGGCGGCCACGGCCACGGTGCCGGCCGAGGTCGGGACCTCGGGGGCGAACGAGGAGAAGGCATCGGTGGCCGAGTCGAGGAAGGAGGCCACGATGACATCGTCCCGGCGGTCGAACCGGCGGAACGTGTCGGCCAGGGCCTCCTCGTAGGGGGCCACCGCCGGCGCCGTCTGTTTGATGTCGAGGTTGAGCACCACCCCGGGGAACTCCTCGAGCACCTCCTCCAACAGGGCGAAGCCGAACCGGTGGTCCCCCGGGGCCCGACCCCGGTACGGGTACCGGTCGGGCTCGAGCCCGGGCGAGACATCGGCACCCGGCGCCCACCAGTAGGAGTTGTCGAGCGCCGCTCAGCTCGGCGTAGGTCAGCTCGGCGATCCGGCCGGCACCCTCGGAGGTGCGGTCCACCGTGGGGTCGTGGCACACCACCAGCCGACCGTCGGCGGTGGCGTGGACGTCCAGCTCGATGCCGGTGGCGCCGGCCCCGACGGCCGCCCCGATGGCGAACAGCGTCGATGACGGCGCCTCCCAGGCTCCACCCTGGTGGGCGTAGGCGATGACCCGCCGCTCGAGCCACGGCGACGACACCGGCGCACGCGAGGAGACGGGCATGGAAGAACGGTAGCCTCTGCCCCGCCATGCTGGACCACGTCTTCACCCAACTCGTCGCCTCCCACCGGCACGCCTTCGAGGCGGCCCTGCTCCAGCGCCAGGCGGTCGAGGAGCGGTTTCAGGTGGACGTCTTCCTCGGGGACGTGAGCTTCGAGACCTCCTACAGCCTCCCGGGCGAGGAGCGTCCGGCGCGCATCCGGGTCGACACCAGCCTCGACTGGCCGACGTGGAGCCAGACCTCCTATCGGAGTTGGGCCATCGGCGACGAGCCCGACGAGCTCCCCGAGGTCCTGGTCGAGATCGCCTTCCGGGTCCAGGGCCTGGACGGTGTGCCCGAGATCGCCCCGCTCCTCGAACGTGCTGCCCCCCAGCCTCGAGGTCGTGGGCGACGAGCCACTGCTCCGAGGGGCGACCACCATCGAACAGCTGCTCATCGACGGCCACGACGAGTCGGAGTGCGCGGTCGAGGTCTCCTACGAGGGACCGTGCCAGCTGGACGAGACCATCCTCGACGATCCGACCAGCCTCGACGACGCCCTCGCCCCACTCGGGCGGGCTGTGGCCTCGGTACTGGTCCGAATCGGCGACCTCCCCTTCACCTTCCGGCCCCAGGCCACCAGTCCGCCGGCCTGAGGGTCGGCCTGAGGATCGGCGGACCGGTCACCGCTCAGCCGAAGAGGCCGGCCGCCACGGCCAGGGCACGCAGATCGGCCAGGGGGCGGGCCCCGACGTGGGAGATGACCTCGGCGGCGCACACCCCGCCGAGCCGGGCGGCGTCCTCGGGCGACAGCCCGTTGGTGATCCCGTAGAGGAACCCGGCGGCGAAGAGATCGCCGGCGCCCGGTGGTGTCCACCACCCGGTCGACCGGCTGGGCCGGGACCGCCACCGGTCCCGACGGGGTGACCACCACGCAGCCCGCCGCCCCCCGGGTCAGGACGGCCAGCACCCCGGTCTCGGCCACCGCATCCACGGCGGCGTCGAAGTCACGAGCCCCGAAGAGCATCATGGCCTCGTCCTCGTTGGCGAACAACAGCTCGAGGTCGCCGTTCAACAGCTCGAGGAACTCGGCCTGGTGGTGTTGGACGCAGAACGGGTCCGACACGGTCAGGGCCACGGCGGCATCGTGGGCGTGGGCCAGGTCGATGGCCTGACGCATGGCCGCCTTGGCCGACGGCTGCTCCCACAGGTAGCCCTCGAGGTAGACGACCTGGGTGGAGGAGAGGTGGCCGTCGTGCAGGTCGGACGGCCCGAGCTCCCCCGAGACCCCGAGGTGGGTGGCCATGGTCCGCTCGGCATCCTCGGTCATCAGCACCAGGCAGTGACCCGTCACCGCGTCGCCCGACCCGGCCGGCACCGGGGTGGGATCGAAGGCCACACCGATGGAGCGGATGTCGTGCGTGAAGACCTGTCCCCACTGGTCGTCGGCCACCCGGGCCACATAGGCGGCCCGTCCCCCGAGGGCGGCCACGCCGGCCACGGTGTTCGCCGCCGATCCTCCCGACGCCTCGGTGGTCGGACCCATGGTGGCGTAGATGGACTCGGATCGGGCGCGATCGACGATGACCATGGTCCCCTTGACCAGATCCAACGAGGTCAGGTCCTCGTCCCGGGCCGAGGCCAGCACGTCGACCAGGGCATTGCCCACGGCCACCACATCCAAGCGGCGCCGATCGCCGGAGTCGGTCCCCGGCCCCGGCGACGGTCCGGGGGCCGGATCGGAAAGTTGCGAAGAATCGTCGGTTCGGGAGTCAGTCTGCACGGCGCGACGGTAGCCTGCCCCACATGAGCGCTCCGACCGACGACCTCGGGTCCCCCCCCGCCTCGACCGACTACCGCCTGCCCACCTCGGTACGTCCCCACGCCTACCGGCTGGTCCTGACCCCCGACCTGCCGGGCGCCACCTTCCAGGGCGACGTCGAGATCGACCTGAAGATCCTCGAGCACCACGACATCGGTCACCCTCAACGCCGCCGAGCTCGAGATCGGCTTCGCCGAGCTCAACGACGGGAATCCCGACGCCGGCTACGCCCTCTCCCCCACCGCCATCAGCCTCGACCCGGACGAGGAGCGGGTCACCCTGACCTTTCCCGAGCCGCTCTCCCCCGGGCCCGCCACCCTGCACCTCGCCTTCACCGGCATCCTGAACGACAAGCTCCACGGTTTCTACCGATCGACCTTCACCGACGACGGCGGGGTCGAGCACACCATCGCCACCACGCAGATGGAGTCCACCGACGCCCGGCGGGCCTTTCCCTGCTGGGACGAGCCCGAGCTGAAGGCGACCTTCGAGATCACCCTGGTGATCGACGACGCCCTGGCCGCCTTCTCCAACGGCCCGGTGGTGGAAGAGGCCTCCGAGGCCGGCGGCAGGCGCCGGGTCCGGTTCGCTCCGACCATGGTCATGTCGACCTACCTGGTGGCGTTCGTCGTGGGTCCGTTGGAGGTCACCGAACCGGTCAGCGTGGGCGGGGTCCCGCTCCGCGTGGTCCACATCCCGGGCAAGGCCCACCTCACCCCCTTCGCCCTGACCGTGGGGGCCCACGCCCTCACCTTCTTCACCGAGTACTTCGGTATCCCGTACCCCGCCGACAAACTCGATCTGGTGGCCATCCCCGACTTCGCCTTCGGAGCGATGGAGAACCTGGGGTGCGTGACCTTCCGCGAGTCGGCGCTGCTGGTCGACCCGGCCCAGGCCGCCCGGGTGGAGCTGGAACGGGTGGCCGACGTGGTCTGCCACGAGATCGCCCACATGTGGTTCGGGGACCTGGTCACCATGAAGTGGTGGAACGGCATCTGGCTCAACGAGGCCTTCGCCACCTTCATGGAGGTACTGGCTGTGGACGCCTTCCGGCCCGAGTGGCAGCGCTGGGTCAGCTTCGGGGTGGAACGCGAAGCGGCCATGGCCGTGGACGGGCTTCATGCCACCCGCCCGGTCGAGTTCCCGGTGGGACGGCCCGAGGAGGCCCAGGGCATGTTCGACGTCCTCACCTACCAGAAGGGCGGGAGCGTGCTCCGGATGCTCGAGCAGTTCCTCGGTCCGGACGTCTTCCGCGAGGGCATCAACGACTACCTGACCACCCACAGCTACGGCAACACGGAGACCGCCGACCTGTGGAACGCGCTCGAGCGCTCCAGCGGTCGGGCGGTGCGCTCGATCATGGACACCTGGATCAACCAGGGGGGCTACCCCCTGGTGCGGGTCGGAGACGGGGGATCGCTGGACCAGGTGCCCTTCTCGTACCAGGGCCAGCCGGGCGGAGCCATCGGCTCGAGTTGGCAGGTCCCGGTCCTGACCCGTCTGCTGGGACCGTCCGACCTCGATCCCCTGCCCGTCCTGCTCAAGCGGGCCGGCGTCCATGTCGACGTCGGAGCCGGGGCCGGGGAGCCCGACGGGACCTCGGGGGTCGGGGACCTCCTGGTCAATGCCGGCGGGTCCGGGTACTACCGGGTCGCCTACCCCACCGCCACACTGGCGCGCCTGGCCACCCAACTGGATCGGATGGCCCCGCTCGAGCGCTACAACCTGGTGTCGGACACCTGGGCCGCCTCCCTGGCCGGGCAGGCCCCGACCTCGGACCTGATCCGTCTGGCCCGAACGCTGGCGGACTCGGCCGAGGGCGACCCGAGCGTGTGGTCGGTGGTCCTGGCCGCCGTCGGCCTGTTCGACCGCATCGTCCCCGACACCGATCGGCCGGTGCTGGCCCGGGCCGTGCGGGCCCTCCTCGGACCGCTGGCCCGCCACCTGGGCTGGGATCCCCGTGACGACGACGACGAACGCACCCCGTCGTTGCGGTCGGCCGTGCTGCGCACCCTGGGCACCATCGGGGACGATCCCGATGTGGAGGCCGAGGCCGGCCGTCGGTTCGCCGCGGCGCCGGAGAAGGACACCGCTCCACCCCGACACCGAATCGGCCATCTTGGACATCGTGGCCGCCCACGGTGGCGACTCCGAGTACGAGGCGTTCCTGGCCCGCTACCGGACCCCGTCGACGCCGCAAGAAGAGATCCGGTACCTCTACGCCCTGGCCTCGTTCACCGAGCCGGGCCTGGCCCAGCGCACCTTCGACCTCGCCCTGTCGGAGGTGCGCACCCAGAACGCCCCGTTCGTGCTGCAGTCGCTGGTGGCCAACCGGGTCACCGGTCCGGCCGTATGGGAGCGCATCACCGAGGAGTGGGACCGGCTGGTGGCCATGTTCCCGTCCAACATCCTGCCCCGCATGCTCGACGGGACCCGGACCCTGTGCAATCCGCCCGAGTTGGCCGAGCGGGTCACGGCGTTCGTCGAGGCCCATCCCCTCCCGGCCGGCGGCAAGACGGTGGAGCAGATCCTCGAGCGCCTGGCCGTGAGTGTGGCGTTCGGGCAACGCGGAGGGACTGCGGACTGGCCGCCACCCTGACCGAACTGCTCGAGCTTCCCCCCGGGTAGCCGCCTTCCGGCCGCAGCGGCTACCGGCTTGTGCGGCCCGGAGCCCCCGGGGATCGACCACAGGGCCAGCGGGGCCGGGGGGCCAGTGGGGCTCCGGGCGACCGGGCCAGCGGGGCCCCCGGGACACCGGGACACCGGGACACCGGTCACCGCTGTCACACGTGACGACAGGCAGATGGTCCCGCTCATTCGGCTCCTACCCGTAACCTGACCCGGTGCAGTTCGGTGTGGTGGTCACGGTCTTCGTCCTGGTCTTCGTGGCCGAGCTCCCGGACAAGACCATGATCGCCACCCTGATCATGGGAAGCCGCTACCGGCCGCTGCTGGTCTGGTTGGGAGCCACGTTGGCGTTCTTCCTGCACGCCGCCATGGCCGTGGCCGTGGGTCAGCTGTTGCAGCTCCTGCCCCACACCTGGATCGAGGCCATCACCGCCATCCTCTTCGCCGCCGGGGCGGCCTACCTCATCTTCGTCCCCGAGAAAGAGCAGGAAGAAGAGGGCGAGTCAGAGGCGGACACGGCCCGCAAGAGCCTCAAGACCGTGGGGGCGGCATTCGTGGTCATCTTCGTGGGCGAGTTCGGCGACCTCACCCAGATCCTCACCGCCAACCTGGCCGCCAAGTACCACGCGCCGCTCACCGTGTTCGTCGGCGCCTTCGGAGCCCTCACCACCGTGGCCGCCCTCGGTGCCTTCGGTGGTCGGGCCCTGTTGCGCGTGGCTCCCCTGGGTGTGATCCGCAAGATCGGGGGCGTCCTGCTGGCCGGGTTCGCCGTCTACACCTTGGTCGAGCTGGTCCGGGGCTGAACGGACCCGCGGGCATCGACGGGTCGGAACTGTTACGGTACGGACCGAAAAGTCGCCCTTGGCAGGGATTTCAATACCGGGCGGAGCCACGGCTCCTCCGCCGCAAGAGTACTCAGGCAGGTGGAGTGTGCAGATCGTGCCGCGTGGTGGCGTCGGGGACCTGGTCGGCCTCGCTCAGAATTCGGTCCCGCCGTCCGCCCGATAGCGACTGATCCTTGCTGTTCCTCCTGATCGCTCCGTTGGCGCTGTTGTGGCTGCTCGTCGCCGGCCATCGTCAGCGCACTCGGCTTCGGCAACCTCTCGGTGCGGGGTGCCTTCGTCCTGGCCTACCTGGCCTTCGAAGCGCTGCTGCTGGTCATCACCGAGGTGACCAGCATCGGGAGCCACTTCACCGCGTGGACGGTGGCCGCCGCCTGGTTCCTCGTGACCGTGGTGCTGGTGGTGGCGGCGGCCCCTCAGATCGCCCGGCTGGCCGCACGGGCCCGGTCCCAGGCCCGCCACCGGCCCTCGGCCCGGGACCTGCTCCGGCGGTTCTCGGTCGAGGACACCCTGTGGATCGTCGTCATCGTGCTGATCCTCACCGCGTTGGTGGTCGAGGGTGTGATGTATCCCCCATCCAATGGCGACTCGATGGTCTACCACCTGGCCCGCGTGGCCCACTGGGTCCAGAACCGCACCATCGCGCCGTTCGCCACCCACTATCTCGCCCAGGTCGAACTGTCGCCGCTGTCCGAGTACAACTTGGCGCACCTGCATCTGCTGTCGGGAACCAACCGGTGGGACTGGAGCATGCAGTGGTCCGCCGCCGTGGTGTGCATCGTCGGTGCGTCGGAGTTGGCCCGGCTGCTCGGTGCGAATCGCGTCGGTGCAGATCGCCGCGTCGGTCATCTGCGCCACCATTCCCTCGGGCGTTCTCCTGGCCACCACCACCGAGAACGACTACTTCGCCGCCGCCATCGGCGATCGGACTGCTGATCATCCTCGCCGCCTTCTCCTTCGGTCCCAAATGGGTGCCCCGGACCGTGGCCCTCGGAGCGGCTGCGGGTCTGGCCTACATGGCCAAGGGCACCATGCCGACCATGCTCGGACCCGGCGGCCCTGTCCCTGTTCGCCGTGGCCGTCTACCGGTGGCACCGCGGGTCGACCCGGATGGTCTCCTTGCGCCAGATCGTCAAGTGGCTGGCCGTAGCCGGAGCCGGCGCCGCCGCCGTCATCGGGCCGTTTCTGGTCCAGACCTGGCAACTGGTCGGCTCCGTGGTCGGGCCCACGTCGAAGAGCACCATCAACGCCCAGATCTCAGTGGCCAGCTTCGGCGCCAATCTCGTCCGCACCACAGCCGGGAACTTCGACATTGGCGACGGGACCGCCGGCATCAGCACCTACACCAGCATGATCGTGCTCGGGATCCTGCGGCACATCTATCCCATCTTCGGCATCTCGCAGAACGACACCCGCTTCAGTCTCGAGGCCGGTTTCGACCCCTTCCGGGTCGCCTACTACAGCTACCTGGACCGACTGTCCGACTACGGGGCCAACCCGTGGGACGTGGTGTTGGCCATGGTTTCGCTGGTCATCCTCATCGTGGCCGTGTGGCGCGGGGCCAAACACCTGCGCGTGGCGCTGGTCCTGGCCGTCGGGTTGTCGTGTCGGCTACATCCTGTTCTCGGGGGTCGCACGTTGGAGTCCCTTCGAGGTGCGCTACGCCATGCCCCTCCTGGTGGCCTGGTCGGCCGTCATCGCCGTGGCGCTGGCCCGGTGGCCCCGTTGGGTGACCCGTCTCGTGCTGATCGGTTGGTGATCGCGTGCCTCCCGCAGCTGCTCGACAACGTGGAGCACCGCTCGTGCCGCCCATGGACTACCACGGCTCCTTTCTGGCCCCGTACTTCCCGTCCCATCAGACGGCGACCAGCAATCGGATGGCCTCGGATTACCAGACCATCACGACCATGCTGGCCCAGTCGACCTGCACCAAGGCCGCCATCGGGAACTGGGTACTCATCGAGTACCCACTGTGGGTGGGTCTCGAGCACGAGCACTGGACCGGTGTGCTGAACGACTTCAATGTGCACAATCGACTGCCGAGCCTGGTGCCCCGCTACCGTCCCTGTGCCTGGATCACCACGAGGAACCCGACTACACCACTCCTGACAACGGCACGGTCAACGTCCAGCAGGGGCAAGTCGCCATCTCCCTGAATGCGGACGACGCGGCCACCGTCACCACACCCGTCAGCTGTTTGACAAGCCGGGTGACACGGGGCCCGAGTGCTCCCGGGCGGCGACTGGTCCATGGGCAGGATCGGGGGCTTCCCGCTGCTGGGACACGGGGATCCCTCTACGTCTTCAGTCGTAGCGCGCAGTCTGTGGAGCTCCGACTCAACTACGTACCTCAGGCCCCACAGCTACCGATCAGCGTGACCGGCCCGGACGGAGCCGCGGTGCCGACCGTGCACACGTCGGCTTCGTATCGTGCCGAGATCCGTCTCCGGGCCGGCACCAATCGCATCGATTTGGCGGTGACGGGATTCCCGAACAGGGGGCTCAAGTTGGCCATCCTCCAGTCGGTGACGCTCGACCCAGTCTCCCCGTGACGGCGTCAGCCGACCAGGTCCCGGTCGGCAGCATCGGCCGATGCGGGTGACGAATCGGCATCGGCCGATGCGGGTGACGAGTCGGGCACCGCACCCGGCGACCGGCGCTTCCGGCCCGACATCGAGGGGCTCCGAGCCGTGGCGGTCCTGTTGGTCGTGTTCTACCATGCCGGGTTCAGCGGCCTCCGCGGTGGCTATGTCGGGGTCGACGTGTTCTTCGTCATCTCCGGGTTCGTGATCACCGGCGTCCTTCTCCGTGAGCGGGAGTCCTCGTCGAGGACATCGCTCCTCCGCTTCTACGCCCGCAGGTGCCGTCGCATCATCCCGGCCGCCACGCTCGTCATCGTTGTCACGGTGATCGCCACCTATGCCGCCCTCGGCGTCGTCACCGGCGACCAGACGGCAATCGACGCCCGCTGGACGGCGGTGTTCCTGGCCAACATCCACTTCGCCTCGGTGGGCACGAACTACCTCACGGCCCAACAGCCCCCGTCGCCGCTGCTGAACTTCTGGTCCCTGGCCGTAGAGGAGCAGTTCTATCTCGTCTACCCGGCCCTGTTCCTGCTGATCGCCGGCGTCCGCACCCGGTGGACCCTCCAAGCCCGTCTGGCCGTCGGGCTGGTCGCCGTCATCGCCGCGTCCTTCACCATCTCGGTGCTGCAGACCGCGTCCAGCCCGACAGTGGCCTACTTCTCCCCGCTTCACCCGGGCCTGGGAGTTGGCTCTCGGGGCCTTGGTGGCGGTGGGGACGACATGGTTGCGGAAGGTACCGGCGCCGGCGGGCTCCGTCATGACCTGGGTGGGACTGGCCGCCATCGCCTTCGGTGCCATCGCCTTCGACAGTCACACGGCGTACCCGGGGTCGTTGGTGGCCATACCGGTCGGCGGAGCCTGCCTGGTCATTGCCGGAGGGGTGAACACGCCGCGGTGGGCCGCCGAGCGGCTACTGGGGCTGGCCCCGTTCCGCTGGTTCGGCAGGCTCTCGTACTCGCTCTATCTCTGGCACTGGCCCATCCTGATCATCGCCGCCGAAGCGGCCGGGCGATCCAGCCTGCCCTTCGCCAGAACATCGTATGGCTGGCGGTGGCCCTGGCCGCCTCGGTCATCTCGTTCCATCTGGTCGAGAACCCCGTCCGGCACGCCCCCTTCGGCCGGGCGCGATGGGCGTCACTGGCCCTCGGCGCGGCGCTGGTCGCCGTCTCCCTCGGCGTGGCCACGATCCAGCTCACCGTCCACAGCTCCCCGGTGCCGGCGGCCGGATCCACCATCAACGGGGGACACGTCGACGGGCCACCTCGCCACGCCAGCCCGTTCGGATGCCGTGGTCCGGCGCCTGGTCGGGCAGGCGCCCGCGATCACCACGCTGCCCGCCCATCTCTCCCCGCCCCTCGTCCTACGTGCCCGAGGACTGGGGCGGGCCCGACGTACCGTGTTGGACGTCGGCCGGTCAGACCAGCGCACCGTCCTGCACTTTCGGTGATCGGCACGGGACCAAGACCGTCGTGCTGTACGGGGACTCTCACGCCGGTATGTGGTTCGACGCCATGAACCTCATCGCCGACCTGGCCCACTGGAAGCTCGTCTACCTGGGCAAGGGCTACTGCCCCGCCAACATGCTCCCCTACGGAAATCCGACCGGGTTCGGCCGGCCCGGTGGCGAGTACACCCAGTGCGACCAGTGGCACCGTTACGCCCTCGGGCGCATGCGTCAACTTCACCCGGACCTGGTCGTCGTCACCCAGGAATTCCGGACCCGACCCGACGGGACGCCCTACACCCCGGACCAGTGGCAACAGTCCATGGCGAGGACACTCGGGCAGATTCCCGTGCCACCCAGCAGCATCGTCGTGATCGGGAACATTCCCGAACTTCCCCAAAGTCCCCCTCAGTGCCTGTCCCGCAACACCACCGACGTCCAGGCCTGTTCAGCCCCGCTGTCTTCCCGCGTCGCCAACTACAACGCGGCGGAACGGAGTGCCGCGGCGTATGTCGGGGCCCGCTACGTCGACATCATCCCGTGGTTCTGCTCCACCACGTGCACGAGCGTCATCGGACACTACGAGGTGTACCTCGACGACTACCACATCACGCAGGCCTACTCCATCTATCTGGCCCACGTCCTGAGCGATGCCCTCCAACTGACCCCGGTCCGGTGAAGCCAGAATGGGCCCCCGGTCCTCAGCGGTCGGTCGGCGTGGCCTCGACGATGAACTGGTAGCCGAACATCGTGGGCCACAGGTCCAACAGCAGGCGGTCCACCAACCGGAGCAGGTGCGCCTTGGTGCCCTCCATCCCCAGTGCGTCCAGCGGAAGGCCCACTGGCTCGATCCTCCGGATGGTGAAGCCCTGACGCTCGACCAGCTTCCGTATGCTCCGACGGGTGAAGAACCGGAGGTGGGTCGAGTCGAGGATGCCCCGCTGGTCGTAGTCGAACATGCCCAGGGTCGATCGCAGCCGCGGGTACCAGTGGGCGATGTTGGGTACGCAGAACATGGCCACACCGTCCGGGGCCAGGACGTTCTTGACCTGGCTCATCAGGGCCCCCGGGTTGACCAGGTGCTCGAGTACGTCGGCAGCCAGCACGATGTCGTAGCCCGTGCCCACCTCGGCCGGGATGCCCTCGTTGAGATCGGCCTTCACGAAGGCCGAGGTCCGCCGGTCCACGCCGGCGATCTCCATGACGTCGACGCCGGTGACGTCATGGCCCATGTCGGTGAGGCGCTCGGCCAGCAGCCCGCTGGAGCAGCCGAGGTCGAGGATCTTGCTGGGCCGCCTCGTCCGCAGCAGGGTCGAGATCCGACCGTGCGAACTGTCCTCGCTGGGCTTGAGCTGATACTCCTCGCTCAGCGCGATGCGGCTACCGTCCCCGAAGCCCGCCTTCTGCAGGCGGTAGGCCACGACGTCCTTGGTCACGTCGGCGGCGTATCCCATCCCGTCGACGTAGCAGATCTCGTCCCCGTAGTAGGTGGGGATGGGCACCTCGGCGATGCGCATGCCGGCGTCGTGGAGCTGGATGATGATCTGGGTGTCGAAGTTGAACCCGTCCGAGTTCCGCTCGAAGGGGATCTGCTTGAGGGCGCTGACGGCGTAGGCCCGGTAGCCGGAGTGGAACTCGGACAGTTCGGTACCGAGGGCGGCGTTCTCGAATCGTGACAGGATCCGGTTGCCCACGAACTTGTAGAGAGGCATGCCTCCCTGGCGGGCCGCTCCCTTGATCATGATGCGGGACCCGAACACGGCGTCGGCCTCGCCGGCGATCAGCGGGGCCACGATCTCGGGCAGTGACTCGGGGGCGTACTGGCCATCGCCGTGCAGCATGACCACGATGTCCAGCCCGTGCTCGATGGCCAGGTCGTAACCGGCCTTCTGGTTGCCGCCGTACCCGAGGTTGGCCGGCTGGCGGATCAGCGTGATGGGCAGGTCGGAGATCTGCTGGTAGCCCAGTCCGACCAGATAGGTCGAATCGTCGCTGTGATCGTCGCTTACGATCACCTCTTCGATGTCCGGCCTGATCTCCTTCGGTATGCGGTCCAGCACCTTGGCCAGCGTGGACGCCGCGTTGTAGGCCACGACGAGCACGCCGATCCGCTTCTTCTCTATGGATCCCATCACCCCTCCCCCGGTCCTCGGCTCCTAGGACCGCTCCATGCTATGCGGCACGGCGCCAAAGGGAAAGAGGCAGGTGGCCCGAGGCGTCCCCGAGCCGGCCCGGCTGGAATCCATCCCGTCCCGACCAGCCGCGATGGAGGACGGTGCGGGGCCGTGACAGGCTGCACCCATGGATGCCGCCCCCGACCCGCCGCCCACGGGCCGACCACCCGGACCGGACGGAACGCCGCCACGAGCTGTTCGCCAGGGCCCAGTCAGCCACCGGGTTCATGCCCGACGAAGAGGGCCAGGCCCTCTACCTTGCCGCCCTGAGGGCCGGGGCCTCCTTCGAGCACGCCTCGTTCGTAGAGATCGGGGCCTGGTGCGGCAAGTCGACCGTCTACATCGGGGCTGCGGCCGAAGAGACCGGGGCCGTGCTCTTCAGCCTCGACCACCACCACGGCTCCGAGGAGAACCAGCCCGGGTGGGAGCATCACGACCACTCGCTGGTGAACCCCGAGACCGGGCGGATCGACACCCTTCCGCACTGGCGGCGAACCATCGTGGACGCCGGGCTCGAGTCCTCCGTGGTGGGGATCGTCGGTGACTCGAGCATGGTGTCCGACCGCTGGTCGACGCCGCTGGCCTTCTGCTTCATCGACGGCGGGCACGGCGAGGAGCCGGCCTGGGCCGACTACGCCGGCTGGGCCCCCCTGGTGGCCGAGGACGGATGGCTGGCCATCCACGACGTCTTCCCCGACCCGGCCGACGGCGGACGGCCGCCCTACGACATCTGGCGAGCCGCCCTGGACTCGGGCCAGTTCGTCGAGGACGGCGAGTGCGGCTCCCTGCGCGTGGTGCGCCGGCTCTGAGTCGACCCAGGGCCGAGCCGGGGCCACAGGATCAGGCCGGGCCCCGGGGGCCGGGAGCCGGGTACCGCCGGCTCGACCGGGGAGTCCGGTGCCGGCTCGGTGAGGTCCAGATGGCTGGGGAGCCCTTCGCCCCGGAAGATCCCCGACGCCGCCGTGGTCCGGCTGAGGGCGTCGACGGCCAGGATCATGGCCCCGGCCGTGTAGGAGGACCGCTCCAACGGCGGGTAGGTGGCCTCCTCGGGGTAGACCATGCCCGTCCAGTACGAGCCGTCCTCGTTGCGGAGGGCCTGGACCCAGGCCAGGAGCTCGACGGCCTGGTCGTCCCGACCCAGGACGTCGAGAGCCAGGACGCACTCGGCCGTCTCGGCCGCTGTGACCCACTCGCCGGTGGACACGCACCGCACCCCGCGACCGTCCATGACGAACTTCGACCAGGACTCCTCCATGCGTCGGCTGGCGGCGTCGCCGCTGAGGGCGCCGGCCAGCACCGGGTAGTACCAGTCCATGGCGAACTCCTCTTTGGGCGCGAAGGCGTCGGGCTGGTGGGCCACGGCGTGGGCCAGCCGTCCGGCCGCCAGCTCCCAATCGGGTCGTTCGTGGCCCAGACGCTCAGCGCAGGCGATGGCGCAACGAAGGCTGTGGTAGATGGATGACGACCCTGTGAGCAGGGCGTACTCCTCGAGGAAGCCCGACGGATCGAGCGACCAGCGGATCGAGCCGTCGGGACGCTGCCACCGCAGCACGAAGTCGACGCCGGCCTCCACCACCGGCCAGAGCTCGACCAGGCCGTCGATGGAGCCGGTGGAGACGTAGCGGTGCCACGCCCCGGTAGCCACGTAGGCGCAGACATTGGTGTCGAGCCGGGGGTCTTCGATACCGGTGGCCAGGTAGTAGTTGAACCAGCTGCCGTCGGGGAGCTGGGTGTCGGCCAGCCACCGGTAGGCCCGGTCGGCTTCGTCGTCCAGCCCCACTGCGGTCAGGGCCATGGCCGCCTCCACGTGGTTCCAGGGGTCGCAGTGCCCACCCGGGAACCACTCGATCATCCCGTCGGGACGCTGGAGCGACACGATCGATCGGGCCGTGTCCATCACCTGGGACGCCGTGATCACACCGGACAGCTCGGGAATCGACCTCATGCCACGGCCACCCGTTCCGACCGTCCACGCGTTCCGACACGGCCACCCGTTCCGACCGTCCACGCGTTCCGACACGGCCACCCGTTCCGACGCGTCCACGCGTTCCGGTGCGGCCTCCGGTTCCGGTACGGCCTCCGGTTCCGGCACCGCCCCCCGTCGGTCTCCGACGCCGCCCCCCGATCGGTCTCCGACGCCGCCCCCCGGTCGGTCTCCGACGCCGCGGGCTTCTGCAGGTAGACCACCAGGCTCTTCCCCATGAGCGGGTTGAGCACCTTGTCGGCGTACCGGGTCACCTTCGGGGCCTTCTCGATGTCCCAAACAAGGACCCGGTGGTAGGTGGACACGGCCGGGTGGGTGTCGTTGGACGGCCCGACCAGGCACCGCAGCCACCAGTAGGGCGCGTGCAGGCCGTGGGCGTGGTGGCTGCCCGTGGCTTGCAGCCCCGTGCCCTCCAGTCGGCTCACCAACTGGCTCTGGCGATAGATCCGGACGTGACCGCCGGGCACGTTGTGGTACTCGTCCGACAAGGCCCAGTTGACGAACTCGGGTCCGCAACGGGGCACGGTCACGGCCATGGTGCCGCCGGCACGGAGCACGCGGGTCAGCTCGGCCATGGCCGCCTCGTCCTCGGGGATGTGCTCGAGGACCTCGGAGGCGATGACGCGGTCGAAGGACCCGTCGTCGAAGGGCAGGGCGAGAGCGTTGCCCTGCACCGCACCGACCCGCGCCTGGTCGAGATCGAGCTCACCGGCCACGCCCATGGCTCCGAAGGTGTCCTGCACCTTGCGCACCTCGTCGGCGCCGGCATCGAAGGCCACCACCTCGGCGCCCGAGCCGGGCGGCCTGGTAGGCATGGCGCCCGAATCCGCAGCCCAGATCGAGCAGTCGATCCCCGGCGCGAACCCCGAGGCGGTCGTAGTCGACGGTCAGCATGTGTCAGATCTCCGTATTCGCAGGGACGTCGTCGAGGAGGGCCCGGTACTGGGCCGCCGTGCCGGCCGCGGTGACCTGCCAGGTGAACCGTCCAAGGACCCGTTCGCGCCCGGCCGCACCGAGCCGTCGCCGCAGTTCGGCATCGTCGAGGAGACGGCCGATGGCCCCGGCCAGCGAGCCCGGATCGTCCGGCGGGACCAACAGCCCGGTCACGCCGTCGGTACCCACCACCTCGGGCAACGCTCCCCCGGTGGTGGCCACCAGCGGCACACCGCAGGCCATGGCCTCGATGGCCGGCAGGGAGAACCCCTCGTACAGGGACGGCACCACGGCCACCTGGGCCTGGGCGTAGTTGCG
This sequence comes from uncultured Acidimicrobiaceae bacterium, assembly GCA_963700235.1. Classification (GTDB taxonomy): domain Bacteria; phylum Actinomycetota; class Acidimicrobiia; order Acidimicrobiales; family RAAP-2; genus Bog-756. The sequence goes on along the minus strand of CAVOWT010000003.1, from coordinate 404,690 downwards.
GGCCAGCTCGGCATCGGTGATGCCGGACACACAGCGAACGATGGGACCCAGGTCGAGCCGCTCGATGGCCCGGGCCACCCGTCCGTCGGGTCGCGGCTTGCCGATGACCACCAGCTCGATGTCCCGCTCGGTACGGAGCTTGGCCGCCGCCTCCAGCAGGGGCACCAGACCCTTCATGGGGACGTCCGACGACGACGTGACCATGATCCGGCCCGGCACCGGCTCGACGTCGGCCTGCGGGCGGAACACCGTGTGGTCCACGCCCACCGGCACCACGGTCATCCGGTCGATGTCCACGCCCATCTGGGCGGCGATGTCGGTCTTCGACGACTCGGACACCGTGACCACCCGGGGCAGCGCACGGGCCACGTTGACCTGCATCCGCAGGAACCCGAACCAGCGTCGTTGGGTGAACTGCTGCCAGGGATTGGTGGCATGGCTGAGGGCCAGCTGGCGGTCGACGGTGATGGGGTGGTGCAGTGTGGTCAGCAACGGCCAACCGTCGTCCATCATGCCCAGGATCCCGTTGCCCAGGCACTGGTTGTCGTGCACCAGGTCGAACTGGTCACGACGGGCGGCCAGCAGGCGGCGGGCCCGGAGGCTGAAGGTCCACGGTTCGGGAAAGCCGGCCGTGCACATGACCCCGAACTCGAGGGCGGCGATGGAGGACGGATAGGAGTTGCGGAACTCGCGGGGCCTGGGGATCCGGAAGGGGTCGGGGTCGCGGTAGAGGTCGAGGCTGGGTACGGGCGTGAAGCCGACCCCCTCATCGACCTCGGGCCAGGGCTGGCCGGCGAAGACCTCGACCGAGTGGCCGAGGGCCACCAGCTCGCGGGTCAGGTGCCGGGTGTAGACACCCTGACCGCCACAGCGGGGATTGCCCCGGTAGACCAGAAAGGCGATGCGGAGGCCGTCGGGACCCGGGGGCCGTGGGGTGAGTCGCTCGGGAACTGGTGGTGGAGTCTTCGGACCCTTGATCTTGTGCCGTCTCAGCCCAAAGCTAGGCATGGACATCCGGAGCGGGCAGGCACATAGAAGTCAAATACTCCCCCGGCCAGGTACTTCGGCGCAAACCCACCTCGTGGGGCTCACGGCAACAGGGTTTTCGGGCCGGCCGAACGGATCCGGTCCCAATCCCGCTGCGCCGGGGGCCACCCGTCCCTAGGCGAGCCGGATGGCTTTCACCAGCAACAGGAGCACCGCCACCACCAGGTAGCCCCGGAGCAGGTACATGGCGAACAGGCGGCCGCGCGACCAGGTGGGACGCTGCAGCAGGTTGAGGGCCGGCATCCGCCAGGTGGCCCGCTTGGCCATCGGCGTGACCGGTTCGGGGGGTTGGCGCCGCAGGGAGCGCGCGTAGATCCACCCCCCCACGGCGAAGGCCGCCACCAGTACCCCGCCCAGGACCACCGCCAGCTCGTTGACGTTCAGGGAGCCGAACACGGTGGTGGCCATCAGAACCAGGGACATCATGAGCAGGATCGAGACGATCCCGGTGGCCAGCACGTTGAGCCAGGGGCGGTTGACCCACGGTCCCAGCACCTCCTTGTCGTTGCACAGCATGAGGAGGAAGATCGTGGCGCTGGGAAGCAGCACCCCGGCCAGAGCCTGGACGCTGGTGGTGATGACACCGAGCGGGGCACCAGGGATGATGACGATGCCGGCCGCCAGCACGACCATGGCGGTGAAGGCGCCGTAGAAGAATTTGGCATCCCGCCAGCTCCGGTGCAGCGAGTGGTGGGCCCCGAACACGTCGCCGAACGCGTACGACGTGGCCAGTGTGACCGAGGCCGCACCGATGATGGAGGCGTTCAACAAGATGATGGCGAAGATGGTGCCGGCCGCTCGGCCCACGTAGTGCTGGAGCCCACTGGCCACGCCACCGGCGTCGGTGAAGTGGCCCGACAGCGCCGTCCCGCCGAAGGCCGAGGCCACCACGGCCATCAGCAGGGAGGCGGCGAACACGGTGATCAGGGAGCCGATGACCGTGTCGGCCCGCTCGTAGTTGATCCAACGGGGGGTGATCCGCTTGTCCACGATGTTGGACTGCTGGAAGAAGAGCTGCCACGGGGCCACGGTGGTCCCCACGATGGCGATGATCAACAGGACCGACGTCGAGTTGAACCCGCCTTGCACGCCGGGTGTGACGAAGCCCTTGAAGAAGGGGCCGGCCGCAGGGTGGCTCAAGACGGCGAGGGGGATGACCAGGAAGTTCACCGCGATGAAGATGAACATGAACCGCTCCCACCGCCGGAAGCTGCCGGTGGCGGTCATGGCCACCAGCGACACGGCGGCGATCGGCACCGAGATGTACTCGCTGATCCCGAAGTAGTGCAGGGCCAGGCTCACCCCGATGAACTCGGTGGCGATGGTCAAGAAGTTGAGGATGAACAGGTCGCCGACCGAGAAGGCGCCCCAGAACCGTCCGAACCGCTCGTTGATCAGGCGGGCATGGCCGACGCCGGTGACCGCTCCCAACCGCACCACCATCTCCTGGTTGACCACGAGCACCGGAATCAGGAGCGGCAGGGTCCACAGCAGCGTGAGCCCGTAGTTCTGCCCCGCCTGGGCGTAGGTGGCCACACCGCCGGCGTCGTTGTCCCCGACCATGACGATGAGCCCGGGGCCCATGATGGCCAACAGCGTGAGGATGCGCGCCCCCCACGACCTCCGGTTGTCGAGGTCGTGCTGGCGGATGGTGCCGAATGCGCCCTGGATGTCACCGAGGTGGGCCTCGTCGAGTACGGCGGAGGCTTCCTCTGCTTCCGGTCCGGTGGACTCCACCGAGGACTCGTGATCTGCGGCCATGGTTCACCTCCTTCCGGCTACGGGCGGCATTGACAGGGGCGCGCCGGCCACGCGGGCCAGGCATCGTCGGGGGCGGTCGGGGACGGTGGTGGTTCCGTAGGGAACGCCGGGCGGTGGGCCCTGCTCCCTCGGGCATCCGGCATCGGACCGACGGGCCCACTCGGGTCACTGTCCGGCCCGGGTGCTCAGTCGGCCCGTGTGGGCCTCAGCTGCGGTCGCTCACGGACACTCGGTCCGGAAGAACGCCCGCTCCACGTTAGGGCCCTTCAGACGCTCGCTCACCACGCTCGGTGGCGGATTTGGGTTTTCGCTGTCGGAACACGGCTCAGTCCTCCACCGCGGTCCGACCGAAATCGCGTCGCCACCCCGTGGGGAGGAGCAGTTCGAGGACGTCGTCGACGGTGACCACGCCGAGGATCTCACCGTGTTCGGGATCCATCACCGGCGCCACGATGAGGTTGAAGTCGGACATGGTCCGCACCATGGCCCCGAGGTCCCAGTCCGGGTGGACGTGGACCGGCTCGGCTTCGACGATCGACTCCAGCTGGGCGGAGGGATCAGCTTGGACCAGGCGGACCGTGGATGCCGATCCCACCAGGTGCCCGGCCTCGTCGACGGCGAAGACCACGTTGAGGGCCTCGGGAGGAGCGGTGCTGGCCCGGACCAGGGCCAGGGCTTCGCCGATCGGGGTGGAGGCCGGCACGGCGAGGAAGTCCGGGCTCATCAGGCCGCCGGCCGTCTCGGGGTTGTAGCTGAGCAAGGACCGGACCTTGCCCTGCTGGGGCTCGGGAAGCAGGTTGAGAATGGGGAGCCGCCGCTCCTGATCGACCTCGGTGATCAGGTCGGCGGCGTCGTCGGGCGCCATGGAGGAGAGCAGTCGGGCCGCCTCCTCGTCCGATCGGGTCCGGACGAACTCCAGCTGGTGCTCGGTGTCGAGCTCCTCGAAGACGTCGGCCTCCAGCTCGCGATCGGCACCGACCGCCTCGATGATCTCCTCCCCCTCGTCGTGGGAGGCCGCCTCGACCAGGTCGGCGATCTGGGCCGGGTGGAGCTTGGCCAGCTTGCGGTACGGGATGCGCAACCGGGAGGTCGGGACGTGCGCCACGAACGGTTCGATGCTGGCCCAGTCCACGATGGTCCCCGGCCTGGTCTTGTGGCGGTGGCGACCGGGGATGAGCCGGCCGAGGATGGGGCGGGGTGACGGGTCGACGGCCACCACCTCCCAGTTCCCGCTGACCTTGGCCAGCTCGATCTCGTTGGCCCGAATCAGGCGGCCCCCGACGAAGTTGATGAGGTGGTGGGCCAGCAGGTCCCGGGCCAGGAGCAGCTCGCCGGGCCGGCGTTCGAAACGGCGCAGGTCTACGCGCCTCCCTTCGAAGAGCACCCGGCCGGGCTCGAAGGCGGCCACCTTGCGGATCGGGACGAACAGATCGCGTCCGCCGATGTCGACCACCAGTCCCACCACGGGAGGGTGGGGGGACTCGCCGGCCCGCACGATGAGGTCTTGGACCTTGCCCAACCGGTCACCGGCCGAGTCGACGAGGGGTCTCCTGATCACGCTGGACAGGTGGAGGATCTCCAGTCCACTGGTCCCGGTGGTCTGCGCGCTCATGACCCCCCTAGCGTAGACGTGCCCCCGGCCGCATTGCCGGAGCCGAGGACTACTCTCGGATGGCATGGACCTGAGCTACCCACCCGAGACCGAACCGTTCCGGGCCGTGATCCGTCAGTGGCTGCGCGACAACCTGCCCGACGGGTGGGGCACGCCCGGATTCGCCATGAGCAAGGACGAAAAAAAGGCCTTCAACCAGGAGTGGACCAAGAAGCTCTTCGACGGAGGCTGGATCTGTGCCTCGTGGCCCGCCGAGTACGGGGGGAAGGGGCTCTCGCTCATGGAGTCGGTGGTGCTCAACGAGGAGTTCGCCCGGGCCGAGGCACCCCTCCGGGCCGACTTCTTCGGCGACACGCTGGTCGGGCCGACCATCCTGCAGTGGGCATCCGAAGAGCAGAAGCAGCAATTCATCCCCGGCATCCTGAGCGGCACCATCGCCTGGTGCCAGGGCTTCTCCGAGCCCGATGCCGGCAGCGACCTGGCCTCGCTCAAGACGAGGGCCGAGCTCGACGGTGACGAGTGGGTGATCAACGGTCAGAAGGTGTGGACCACCCAGGCCCAGTTCGCCGACTACATCTTCTTGTTGGCCCGTACCGATCCCGATGCCCCCAAGCACGCCGGCATCTCGTACCTGCTGGTGCCCATGCGGCAGGACGGCATCGAGGTCCGGCCCATCGCCCAGGTGGACGGCAGCGCAGACTTCAACGAGATCTTCCTCACCAATGCCCGCTGCCCGAAAGAGAACGTGGTGGGCGGGGTCAACAACGGCTGGAAGGTGGCCATGACCACGCTCGGGTTCGAGCGGGGCTCCTCGGCCACCACCGGCCATCGACGCTTCCTGAAGGAGCTCGATCAGATCATCGCCCTGGCCCGCGACAACGGGAGGGTCGGCGACCCCCTCATCCGCCAACGGCTGGCCACGGCCTGGACGAAGGTGAAGATCATGGAGATCAACGGGTACCGGTCACTGACCGACGCCCTCCACGGCACGCACCACATGGCGGCGTTGGGCGCCTGCAACAAGATGTTCTGGTCCGAGTACCACCAGGACGTCATGGAGTTGGCCGTCGACATCCTCGGCCTCCACGGACAGATCCTGACCGGTGACCCGGGCGACATCGTCGACGTACGGATCAAGCGCGGTCGTGACGACTACCCGGTGAGCGACCTCCAGGCGTCGTTCTTCTTCTCCAGGTCCGAGACCATCTGGGGCGGAACGGCCGAGATCCAGCGCAACATCGTGGGCGAGCGGGTACTGGGCCTGCCCAAGGAGCCCAAGGTGGCCGTCACCCCGGGCTGACGGCGAGGCCGCCCCACCGGACTCGTCCGGGACGCGAAACGACCCCCGGCACAGGCCGGGGGTCGTTTCTGTTGGTACCGCTGAGTCCGCAAGGAACCCAGTGAAGTGCCGTTCTAGATGGTGTAGCTACCGTCTCCCGACACGAGAATCGTGCTGTCAGAGCCGATGTAGACGCACACATCGGAGGGAGGACCGGTCTCCAGGGTGAGCTTGGACGTTCCGCCCGTCACCGTGGCCGACTCCGACTCTTCGATGCTCGCCGCCACACCCAGGTAGGTGGGGCACGCGTTGGTGATGGTGGTGTACGTGAAGGTGATGGTGGTGGTGTCCTTGTCGGTCCAGTAGATGGTGGCACCGGTGTCACTGCCGTTGGGCACCGCCACTCCATAGCTCGTGCCCTTGAACTTGGTGGGCGACCCGGACCCGACACAGCCACTCTCGAGCTGTTGCGTCGAGTTGCCGAGCAGTCCGCTACAAGTCACGGTCACCGGTGGCTTTACTGCTGCGCCGGCAATGGCGCCCGGAAGCATGATCGCGAGACCGAACGATCCGGCCACCGCAACTGCGACGGCGAGACGAACGGGACGGAATTTCTGCATTGATCCCCCTAAGGATTGGTTGGTACTGGTGGCGTCACAGTAAGAGGGCACACAGGTCGTGTCAAGGTTCGACCACCGGCAGATCCGGCGCCCGGCGACGGCCGCACACCGGGCCGCGGGAAGACGCCGGGCTCATCCCGTCCGACAGCAGGGGGTACTACCGGGTAACTGTCGGAACGGGTCGAACTCCCGGCCGTGGCACCCGATGCCGAACCGTCCACTCAAGGTGGTGGGAAGCCCACCGACGGCGGCAGCCTGCAGAAACAAGCCGGCCGTGCGACGGGGCGGCGCCAGCCAGACGGCGGACCGACCGGGCCCTATGCTCTGCCCCTGATATCGAGCCGGCCGGCACCCTCGTGGCCGACGGCTCCTCCCCAGACCGACGAGAGATTGGATGTCACCATGGCCGTTCGCCGCCTCAGCGCCGGGTGCTTGGTCGCTCTGGTGGTGCTGATCGGGACCAGCTGCTCGTCGGGTGGCACGGCCCCCCAGGACCAGCACGGCCCGACGACCACGACGACCACGACGACCACGACGACGGCCGCGTCGACGACCACGACCTCGGGAGTCGCCGCCTCGGGGGGAACGACCCAGTCCGCCACCGGGCCCTCCGGACAGATGCTGACGATCACGGCCGGGGACCCCCAGCACCAAGGGGCGTCCCTCGGAGGACCCCCGGGCTCGTGGGCCTTGGGCCTCATCGTTAAGAACGTGGGACCCGGCGCGTACCAGCTGGATCCAGCCTCCCAGGTCACCGTGGTGGCCGGCTCCGGAACGAGTTACGCACCCACCGTGGGCGCGGCGGCCACGGCCACCACCGGCAGGCCGACCACCTTGGCCGCCGGGCAGGAGGTACGGGACCTGCTCATCTTCGTCCTTCCGTCCGGGAGCACGCCGAAGACCGTCGTCGTGGCCCCGTTCGGACCAACCGCAGCCGCCCTGCACTGGACCGTCTGACCGCGTCCGCCGGCCCCGGCTCGGTGGCGTCCCCGGTCGGCGGGCCCACCCGGGTCCGGTGACGTCTCAGGCTGCGTCGGATGCCACCTCGTCCACGGCCCGGGCCTCGGCGCTCCGGGCCTCGGCCTCGGCGGCTCGGCCGGAGCGGACCAGTCGGGCCTGGTGCCTCCACATGAGCAGCCCGGCGGACAGCACCGTGGCCACCGCTCCGACCAGTAGCGACACCCGCGGGTTGGTCCACTGGGCGATGGCCCCCACCAACGGGGCACCGATCGGGGTGGTGCCCAAGAAGGCCATGGCGTAGAGGGCCATGACGCGGCCCCGCATGGCCGGGTCGGCACCGAGCTGGAGGGAGGCGTTGGCGGTGGCGATGAACCCGATGGACGCCGCGCCCATGGCCACGATGAGCACCGCCGCCGTGGCCAGGGACGGGGCCAGGGCCACCGCGGCCAGCAGCCCACCGAAGACCAGGGCCAGGACCTGCAGGAGGCGGGGCGTCGGTCGGGCCCGGTGGGCGGCGACCAGCCCGCCGACCACGGCACCGGCGCCCATGCAGGCCGTGAGCACCGAGTACGTGCCGGCCCCGCCGTGGAAGGTGTCCTTGGCCAACAGGGCCAGCGTGACGGTGAAGTTGTAGGCGAAGATGCCGATCACGGCTACGGCCAGCAGGGTGTTGCGCAGGCTCGGGGTCCGCCAGACGTAGCGGAAGCCGTCACGGATCTGGCCCTTGGCCCGCTCCACCGTACCGGTCGGATGCAGCTCCGACGACCGCATCATGGACAGGCCGATGATGACGGCGATGTAGGAGGCGGCGTTGACGAAGAAGCAGACACCGAGGCCGAGGACGGTGATGATCACGCCCCCGATGGCCGGCCCCACCACCCGCGAGGCGTTCATGACCACCGTGTTGAGGCTCACCGCGTTGGGGAGGTCGTCGCGTCCGACCATCTCCATGATGAAGGTCTGGCGGGCCGGGTTGTCGAAGACGTTGACCATGCCGAGCAGGGCGGCGAGGAGATAGACCTGCCACAGCTGCACCTCGTGGCTCACGACCAGGATGCCCAGCACCAGGGCCAGCACGCCGCCGGCCGCCTGGGTCAGGTACAGCAGCTGGCGTTTGTTGAACCGGTCGGCCACCAGGCCGCCGACGGGACCGAAGAGCAACATCGGGAGGAACTGGAGCCCGACCACAATCCCGAGGTCGACACCGCTCCCGGTCAGATGGAGCACCAGCCAGGCCTGGGCCACCGTCTGCATCCAGGTGCCCGACACCGAGATGAGCTGCGCCGTGAAGTACAGCCGGTAGTTGCGGATCCGCAGTGAGCTGAACGTCTGGTGGGCGGCGGCGCGGAGGGCCGTCACGGCTCGTCCAGGGCCACGAGGCGTTCGAGCAGCGCCGTCAAGTCGCCCAGCGACCGACGCTCGTCGGGCGCCAGACGCCGCAGCTGCTCGGCCAGGTAGGCGTTTTTCAGGGAACGGCTGAGGGCCAGCACCTCCCGACCGGAGTCGGTCAGGGTGACCCGGGCCACCCGCCGGTCGGCGGGGTCGACGATGCGCAGCACGTGGCCCATCTCCTCGAGGGCCCCGACGATGCGGGTCATCGACGGCGGCTGCACCGACTCCCTGGCGGCCAGGGCCCCGAGCGTCGGGGATCCGAGCTGGCCCACGCTGGCCAGTGCCGACGCCTGGGACTGGGTCAGCCCCCCGGCCGAGTGTTGACGGAGCCGGCGATGCAGGCGGGTCACGGCCAGCCGCAGACGGGACGCCATCTCCGTCTCCCCCGGATCGACGTTCTCATCGGGTCCCACCGCCGGCGCGACCGCCCTCTCCTGGGCCGTGATCCGGGTGGTGGTGCTGGTGGGCGTGTCCTCGGGGAGGACGGTGGCGGGAACCATGTCCCCAGTTTAGTTAGTTTGCCTAACTAATGCAACAGACCGGTCAACGGCCGGTCAGATCCCCTTCCCCCCGGCCGGTGCTGCGGCCCGGGCCTCGAGCCCGAGCTTGGCCACCGTGGGCAGGATGCGGGGCTGGAGCCACTGCCCGGCCGGTTCGGTGATGTGTATGCCGTCGCTGGTGCGTACCGTCAGGCCGTCCACGACGGCCTGGTACCGACCCCCGGGGTCGAGGATCCTGTTCAGGTCGACCACCGTGACCTGGCTGCTCCGTCGACTGGCCACGCTCTTCAGGAGCTGGTTGAAGACCGTGGCCCGGGCCGGATCGTTCTCGCTGAACGGCGTGCCGTCGGCCGCCTCCACGGACGGGTCCATGTAGGGCATGGTGAACAGGACCACCTTGGCCCCACCGGCGGTGAAGATGTCGATGGCCACGTTGATCTCGTTCATGAGGTGGGCGTCCCACTTCGGATCGCCGACGTGGACCCACTGCCCGTCGTAGAGGTGGTCGCTGACCTCCCACCGGCCGATCAGCAGCCCGACGACGTCGGGGTGGAAGTCGGCCACCCAGTCCGACCACGTCGACCACCAGTCGAGACATCCCGGTGTGGCCGCGCCCACCTGGCCGGACAGATTGACCTCGAGGTCGTCGAGGTCGCAGCCCAGGGTGCCGGCGTCGAGCTCGTCGACGCCGTAGCGACTCACGTCGTCGACGCCGAGTCCCATGCCCATGGTCATGGCCACCGAGTCACCGACGAGCAGGAACCGGACCGGACCCGACGGGGCCGCCGAAGCAGACCCGGGGTGCGTGCCGGCCGCCGTCAGCCGGTGGATGGCGCTCGACACCCCGGTCACCTCCTGGGCCGCTCCGGCGGCGGCCACCGGAGCCACCGTGGCCACGACCAGGGCCGCGGCCGTGCCCAGGGCGGCCACGCCGGCCAGGCCCAGTCCCTTCAGGCCCCGGAAGGCCCGGCCCGAGCGGATGGGCTCCTCCACCAGGTAGTAGGAAGCGACGGCGGCGGTGAACGATGCGGCCAGGCGGGCCGCCAGCAGCTGGATCCCCAGCAGTCCGGTATGGGCATGGTCGATGACCAAGAACAGGGGCCAGTGGTAGAGGTAGAGCCCGTAGGAGATGCGTCCGGTGAACACCAGCGGACGGAGCGAGCAGAAGCGGGGCACCAGCGAGTCGGGCACGGTCACGCAGGTCACGATGACGGCGCCGGCGGCCAGCGCCACCAACAAGAACCCACCCCGGTACAGCGTGGGGCTCTGGCCCTCCAGAGCGTGCCAGGCCCACACCAGGAGGACGGCCCCGGCCAGACCGGGCAGGGACCAGAGCCGACGCTGGCGCAGGGTCGCCGACCACCGGGCCGGCACGATGGAGAAGTCGCGGCCCAGGTGCGAGCCGACCGCGCCCAGGAACGACCCCACCAGCAACGCCTGCGCCCTGGTGTCGGTTCCGTAGTAGAGGCGGTCCACGGAGAACCCGGCGGCAAACATGGCCGCCATCAGGATCGCCGAGGCGGCGGCGCCGACACCGGCGACGAGGGCCAGCTTGGCCGTTCCCCAACGCTTGGCCACGAAGAGGGCGATCAGGGGCCAGATCAGGTAGTACTGCTCCTCCACGGCCAGGGACCAGGTGTGGAGGAACGGTGACGGCGCCGCGGCCTGGGCGAAGTACCCCTGGTCGGAGAAGATGAAGTGCCAGTTGGCCACGTAGGCCAACGTGGACAGCGCATCGTCCCGCACTGCGGCCACGTCGATCGAGTTCCGGAAGACGTAGGCGTAGGCCGCCACCCCGAGGATCAGGACGAACAGCGCGGGCAGCAGCCGACGCGCCCGTTGGGCCCAGAACCGGCCCAGGCGGATGGTGCCCGACCGGGCCAGCTCCCGACAGAGGAGCGAGGTGATGAGGAATCCCGAGAGGACGAAGAAGACGTCGACGCCGAGCAGGCCGCCCCCGAACCAGCTGACACCGGCGTGGTAGCAGAGCACGGCCATGACAGCGAAGGCCCGCATCCCGTCCAGGGCCGAGAACCGCTCGAGGGGGACCGAGGGCCCGGGAGCCGGATCGGGAACGGACGCGGGCCGGTCGGATGTCGGCGGGGCGACCGCCTCGGCAGCTGATCCGGTCATGCCCGGCACCGGGGCGACGGCGTCCCCGTCACTTGCGCCTGCCACATGCTCACGATGTCGTCCCCCTGCCCGGCCCTCGGCCGGCACTTCGCCCGCCGCCCACGAGCGTCGCCCTCTCCACCGTCGGCCGACGCTCCACCGGTCGGCACCCCACAGCCTAGGGCATGACCAGGGCACTTAGAAACTCGGAACGTACCCGCCGCGCCCCATGGACTCGCTCTCGAACGGGTCCACCGACTCGTCCACGCCCCCTCGGACCTCGGTCACCCACGGCAGCCGGTCGCGCAGGATTCGGTCCACCCCGCCCTGGAGGGTCGACGCGCTCACGGCGCAGGAGCTGCACGCTCCCTGCAGCTGGACCTCGACCACGCCGGTGGCCACGTCGGCGAAGAGAAGGGCCAGATCGCCCCCGTCGGCCTGGACCGCCGGACGCATGAGCTCGATCAGACCGTTGAGCTGGGACAGGCGCTCACCGCGTTCCTCGTCGGTGATGACCGACGCTGCCGCTCCGGCCTCGGGGTCCGCGGTCGCGGCCGGAGGGCCCGACCCGGTGGGCTCCTCCTCGTTGCCGGCCACTTGCTGATCTGCGTCCACTGCTCGTCCTCTCGTCGACCGTCCCGACCCCGGGGGCCGCACCCCGCCAGTTCCGCCCCCCCAGTCTGCCGCGTCGGAGGCCACCTTCGTACACCGGTGTCCGAACGTCCTCTCCGACCTCCCCGAGCCGGCCCGCCGGTGGTCGCGACCGGCGACGGTGGCGGTTACGATGCCTTGTGCCCATGGAGCGTTCCGACACTGTCCCGGGGCCGATCGGGCTGATCCTGCCGACCTTCGTGCAAGACACGGTTCCTCGGTGGGCCGGTCCGCCGAGCCGAGAGGGCGACCCCGGCGCCGACCTGGCCCTGGTCTGCTCGGAGGCCGAACAGCTCGGTGCCGATGCCCTGTGGGCCTGCGACCACCTCTTCTGGCACGGTCCCACCCTCGACTGCCTGTTGACCCTCACCGTGGCGGCCGGCGCCACCACCACCGTCGCCCTCGGGACCTGTGTGATCCAACTCCCCCTGCGCCAGGCCCCGGCCGTGGCCAAGCAGGCGGCCACCCTCCAGATCCTGTCGGGGGGTCGGGCCATCCTCGGTGTGGGCGTGGGCAGCCACCCGGGTGAGTACGAGCAGTCCGGCGTGGACTACCGCCGACGGGGCCGGCTCCTCGACGCCGGCATCGCCGAGCTCCGGCGTTCGTGGCAGTCGGGACAGGGTGCCTCCGCCGGCGACATCGAGGCCGGTGGAACATCCCGTTACCGCCAACTCCCCGAGCCCGCCCCCGTCCCGGTGTGGGTCGGGGGCTCCTCGGAGGCCGCCCTGCGCCGGGCCGCCGCCCTCGGGGACGGTTGGATGCCCCTCTACCTCCCACCGCCCGAGTACGGCGACGCCGTCGAACGCCTGGGTAAAGAAGTGGACCGGGCCGGACGGGCCGTCGGCTCGGTGACCCCGGCCATGGTCCTGTTCGTCTCCATCGACGACGACCCCACCGTCGGTCGTCGCCGGGGCACCCAGTGGATGTCCACCTTCTACGGCATTCCGGCCCGGGCCTTCGACCGCCACCTCATCAACGGGACCGCCGACGAGGTGGCCGGCGTCATCGCCGCCTACCTCGAGGCCGGGGCGGAGCACGTGGCCGTGTACGTGACCGACGACCGACCCCTGGAACAGTTCGAACGTCTGGTGTCCGCACGCGCCGCGGCCGGCGTCCCGGCCCGAGGATAACGAGGACAAACGAGGCACCATGGACCGCACCGCATACATCGTGGGTACCGGCATCACCCCCATGAACCGGAAGGACCGCACCAGCCGTGGAGATGGCCCACCAGGTGGTGGCCGAGGCCTTGGCCGATGCCCAGGTCGATCCGGCCCAGGTCAACCTGGTGGTCTTCGGGAACGCCACCGCCGGCAGGCTGCTCGACCAGAGCTGCATCAGGGGTCAGTCGTTCCTCCGACGCTCCGGTCTGCGCAACGCCGCCATCATCAACGTCGACAACTCCTGTGCCGGGGGTTCCTCTGCCCTCCACCTGGCGTCACTGGCCACCCTGGCCGGCACCGGCACGGTCCTGGCCGTCGGCGTGGAGAAGATGTGGACCGGCGATCGATCCGAGACCCTGGCCGGTATCGAGGACGGCGTCCCCCTGCAGGATCGGATCGATATGCACGAGCGCCTCGAGAACCCCTCGGGCTCCGTGCTCATGGCCCTCAATGCGGCGTGGACCGTCGACCTCATGGAGGAACGGGGTGCGACGGTCGAACAGTTCGCGGCGGCCACGGTGAAGGCCCGCCGGCACGGGTCGCTCAATCCCGATGCCCAATTCCAGTCGGAGGTCACCATGGACGACGTGCTCGGGTCGCCCTCCATCGTGTGGCCCCTGACCCGGCTGATGTGCTCGTCCTTCACCGACGGGGCCGCCGCCGTGGTGCTCTCGTCCACGGCCCGTGGCCGCGCCCCGACGATCCGGTCGAGCACGGTCCGCTCCGGCAACGGTGACCTCGACTACCACGAGCGCCTGGCCGAAGCCGGTGCGGCGGCCTGGGAGGATGCCGGCATCGACCCGGCCGACGTCGACGTGGTCGAGCTCCACGACGCCACCAGCCCCGAGGAGCTCTACGCCCTCGAGACGCTCGGCTTCTTCAAGCCCGGGGATGCCGGGCCGGCCACCGTGGCCGGTGCCACCACCCTCGGCGGGTCCGGCGTCACCGTCAATCCCAGCGGGGGCCTGGTGGCGCGGGGCCACCCCCTCGGTGCCACCGGGATCGCCCAGGTGGTGGAGCTCACGACCCAGCTGCGCCACGAGGCCGGGCCACGTCAGGTCGGTGGGGCCCGGCTGGCGGTGGCGGCCAACACCGGGGGGATGATCGGAACCGAACGCGGACGGGCCGACGCCGCCTTCATCGGCATCCACGTCCTCGAAGCGAGCTGAACTCCATGGGCTGGTCGGCACCGTCCTCGGCACCATGACGACCACACGGGGAGGCATCGTCACCGGTTGGGGCATCGCCGTGCCCGACAAGGTGGTGACCAACGACGACCTGTCGGTGACCATGGACACCAACGACGAGTGGATCCGTGAGCGGACCGGTATCCGCGAGCGCCGGATCGGGGGCACCACCTCCCAACTGGCCATCGACGCCGGACTGGCCGCCCTGGACAAGGCCGGCCGTCGCCCGGACGAGATCGACGCGGTGATCCTGGCCACCACCACCCCGGACCAGATCATTCCGGCCACCTCGGCCACCGTGCAGGACGGCATCGGCGTGCCCGGGGGCGCCTTCGACGTCAACGCGGCGTGCTCGGGGTTCGTCTACGGCCTGACCGTGGCCCACGGCATGCTGGCCATCGGAGCCGAACGACTCCTGCTCATCGGGTCCGAGACCCTCAGCCGGGTCACCGACTGGGACGACCGGTCGGTGGCGGTACTGGTGGGCGACGGGGCCGGGGCCGTGGTCCTCGAGGCCGTGGACGGTCCGGGCCAGCTGCTGTCGTGGAACCTCGGGGCCGACGGGTCGCTCCGCCACCTGCTCAAGTGCGACCACGGGGGCTTCCTCTACATGGACGGCAAGGAGATCTTCCGCAAGGCGGTGCGGGTGGTGGTGGAGTCGGCGGAGCGGGCCATCGCCGAGGCCGGGCTCACCGTCGACGACATCGACCTGTTGGTGCCGCACCAGGCCAACCTGCGGATCATCACCGCCGCCTGCCAGCGCCTCGGCATCCCCGAGGAGAAGGCCGTGGTCGTCATCGACCGCTACGGCAACACCTCGTCGGCCTCGATCCCCCTGGCCCTGGTCGACGCCTTGGACACCGACCGGCTCCGGCCGGGCCACCGGGTCCTGCTCACCGGGTTCGGGGGCGGCATGACCTGGGCCAGCGCCGTCCTCCACTGGGGGGGATGAGGACATGGCTCCCAGCTCCGATCCCTCCGAACCCTCCGAACCCTCCGATCCCTTCGACCTGTCCGGCCAGGTGGCCGTGGTCACCGGCGGCGGTACGGGGATCGGATCGGCCACCTCGCTCGTGCTGGCCGAGCACGGCGCCGACATCGTCGTCGCCAGCCGTCGGGTCGAGAACCTCGAGCGCACGGCGGAGCAGGTGCGGGCCCGGGGCCGGCAGGCGTTGGTGCAGCGGACCGACGTCCGAGACCCCGAGGCCTGCCGCCGACTCATCGACGAGACGGTGGCCCAGTTCGGTCGGGTCGACATCCTGGTCAACAACGCCGGCGGCAGCAAGGACTTCCCCCTGGCCGAGTGGACCACCGAGGAGTTCGACAACTCCCTGTCCCTCAACCTCCGCAGCGTCTTCGAGCTCTCCCGCCATGCCGCGGCGCACATGGTGCGCCAGCAGAGTGGGAGCATCGTCAACATCTCCTCCGTGGCCAGCGAGGCCCCCATGCCCGGCCTGGCCCCCTACGGCATGGCCAAGGCGGGGGTCAACAACCTGACCAGGACCATGGCCGCCGAGTACGGGGCCCACGGCGTCAGGGTCAACTGCGTGTGCCTGGGATTCGTGAAGACCGCCGGCTTCGTGCGGGCCATGGACTCGATCGGGCGGGACGTCGACGACGTGGCCGGCACCTCCAACGCCATAGGGCGGGCCGGGACACCGGAGGAGATCGCCTACCCCATCCTCTTTCTGGTCTCCGCCGCGTCCAGCTTCATCTCCGGTGAGACGCTCCACATCAACGGGGGGCCGCCGGTCACCGGCCCCTGGTGAGCCCGGCCGTCCTACTCGACGGCGAGGATGTGGAAGCTGGCCAGTGCCGCGTCGCCGGAGATGATGCCGCCGGTGTTGACGGCGGCCCCGATCCGGGCTCCCTCGACCTGGCGCGGCCCGCAGAGCCCGCGCAGCTGCTGCACGATCTCGAAGATCTGGCACAGGCCGGTGGCGCCCAGCGGGTGACCCCGGGCCACCAGTCCGCCGCTCGGATTCACGCACACCTCGTCGCCACCGGGACGGGTCGATCCGGCCAGGGTGGCCGGGCCGGCTTCGCCCGGACGGAACAGGCCCAACGACTCGATGGCGTAGAGCTCCTCGGCGTTGGTGGCGTCGTGGACCTCGATCACGTCGATGTCCTTCGGGCCCACCCCGGCCGTCTTCCACGCTTCGTCGGCCACCATGGCCAGACGATCGTGGTACTCCAGCTCACCGGACCCGGAGCGGACGGTGCTGGCCAGCACCCGGGGCATGTGGGGGACGGTGCCCGACACCAGGACCGCCGCCGCCGCCCCGTCGGTGAACGACGAGCACATGAGGCGGGTGAGCGGGCCGGACACCGGCGGTGACGCCAGTACCTCGTCGATGGTCACCTCGGACTGGAACTGCGCCAAGGGGTTCATCGCCCCCATGGCCCGGCTCTTGACCGTCGTGGCCGCGATCTCCTCCCGCGTCGTTCCGCGTTCGCCGAGCTGGTGGCGAACCCAGGTGGCGTTCTGTTCCATGAAGATGCTGCGGCCGCCCAGTTCGGCCTCGAACTGACGACGTTCGTCCAGGGGAAGCGCATCGGCGATGCCTGCCAACGTCGCCAGGCGGTCGCCGATCCACATCTTCTCGACCCCCACCACCAGCACGGGCGACTCGCCGGCCAGTGCGGCCATCACCCCCACGTGGAGGGCCGAGGAGCCCCCGGCGCAGGAGTTGTCCACGTTGATCACGCCGGCACCGTGGAGATCGAGGTCCCGCAGCCATGTCTGGCCGCGGATGCATCCCTGGCCGCTCAGCCGGCCGCCCATGGCGTTGCCCACCACCACCAGGCCGATCTCCGTCGACGCCACACCGGCATCGACCAGGGCGGCCCGCGCCGCCTGCGCCGCCATGTCCTGTGGTTGGAGATCCCGACGGTTCAGCGGCGTCATTCCCACGCCGACGACACTTGCCTGCTGCTTCACCCCTACCCCCCTTCCGGTGGCGCCGAGAGCCTTCGGCGGTGGTGCCCCCTCTGCCGCGCCCGGCGCGACCGGGACCCCGTTCAGGCTACTACCCGGTCCTGAACCGGGAAAGTGCCGGCGCCCGAGGTTTCGACGTCAGAGCGTCGGCTCGCCGGGCCCGACCCGTCATCGGGTGGACAGCCCCGGATCGGACGCCGGCACGGCCGCACCGGCTGGCGCTGCGGGGTCGTGGGCCACCGGTGGCGGCGGGTTCCGTCTGAACATCGACTTCAGCGAGAGCCGTTCGACATAGGGATGGCCCTCCAGGCGGTCCTTCCACTCCATGGCGGGCTTCTCGATGAAGATCCAGGACAGTGCGGTCATGGTGACGGTGAGGGTGACGGCCACGACGACCCTGACCCACTCGGGCCACCCCCCTCCGTAGTAGCGGATGGCGAAGAAGATGGGCAGGTGCCAGAGGTAGAAGGCGTACGACACCGTGCCGAGGATGACGAAGCCGCGGAAACTGAAAAAGACCGATCCCCTCCACCGGCCGTCCAGAAGGGCCAGGATCACGAAGGCACAGGCCAGGTCGATGGCGTCGATCCCCCCGTAGAAGAGGAAGGGGGCGGTGGTGTTCACCAGGGGTAGACAGATGACAAGAAAGAGGGTCGCCAGCGATCCGCACAGTGCGATGCCCCGTTTGGGTTCGCGGTGCCGGATCCAGATGTGGGCCACCAGACAGCCGAGCAGGATCCCGTCGGCACGGGTGTCGGTCCGGATGAAGTCGGCGTACCACGAGTTGACGCCGTGGTACATGAAGGCCCGGTGCACCGAGATGGCGACGATGAGCGACACCAGTACGATCACCACCGTCCGCAGACGGGCCCGGATGGTGAGGAAGTAGATCGTGACCCACGGCCACACCAGGTAGAACTGCTCCTCCAGCGCCAGCGACCACAGGTGTTGGAGACCGGGGGCGATGGTGCCGCCGAGGCCGGTCGAGTTGAAGGCCAGTTTCCAGTTCGAGTAGTAGAAGACCACCGAGAGCAGTGACGTCCACTCCTCGTGGTAGGAGATGCCCGAGGCGTAGGCGAATAGGGCCTGGGCCACCAGCACGGCGAGGAGTGGGGGAAGCAGCCGGATGGCCCGGCGTCGGTAGAAGCGCGGTGTGTTCACTTTCGAGGTCCGGGCCTGCTCCCGCAGCATCAGCGCGGTGATGAGGAACCCGCTGAGGACGAAGAACGAATCGAGTGAGACCGTTCCCCCCGGAACCACCGCCAGCCTCGGGATGGGCAGGATGACCTCGAGGTGGGAGACGAACACGATGATGACCGTGGCGCCGCGGAGGCCGTCGAGGCCCGGGACACGTCCCACACTCCGGGCCCCGACCACTTCGCCCGGGCGCGCCCAGATCCTCGCCGGGGACACTGACCACCTCGGCGGGGGTGTCGGGCTCCCCGTCGGGGGTGGGGGCCTGATCGGACGCAAGCTCCACGGTGCCCTCCCCTCTATGGTCCGGCCCACAGTCACGGGGTTCCGCCCGGTCGGGGCCCCGGTAGATCGGGCGAAATAGTAGCTCCTTTGGGCTACACGGTACCTGTGACGCCCGCGCTGCTGCGAAGCCCGGGACCCCGGCCCGCCGGTGGTCGCGACCGGCGACGGTGGCGGTTACGATGCCTTGTGCCCATGGAGCGTTCCGACACTGTCCCGGGGCCGATCGGGCTGATCCTGCCGACCTTCGTGCAAGACACGGTTCCTCGGTGGGCCGGTCCGCCGAGCCGAGAGGGCGACCCCGGCGCCGACCTGGCCCTGGTCTGCTCGGAGGCCGAACAGCTCGGTGCCGATGCCCTGTGGGCCTGCGACCACCTCTTCTGGCACGGTCCCACCCTCGACTGCCTGTTGACCCTCACCGTGGCGGCCGGCGCCACCACCACCGTCGCCCTCGGGACCTGTGTGATCCAACTCCCCCTGCGCCAGGCCCCGGCCGTGGCCAAGCAGGCGGCCACCCTCCAGATCCTGTCGGGGGGTCGGGCCATCCTCGGTGTGGGCGTGGGCAGCCACCCGGGTGAGTACGAGCAGTCCGGCGTGGACTACCGCCGACGGGGCCGGCTCCTCGACGCCGGCATCGCCGAGCTCCGGCGTTCGTGGCAGTCGGGACAGGGTGCCTCCGCCGGCGACATCGAGGCCGGTGGAACATCCCGTTACCGCCAACTCCCCGAGCCCGCCCCCGTCCCGGTGTGGGTCGGGGGCTCCTCGGAGGCCGCCCTGCGCCGGGCCGCCGCCCTCGGGGACGGTTGGATGCCCCTCTACCTCCCACCGCCCGAGTACGGCGACGCCGTCGAACGCCTGGGTAAAGAAGTGGACCGGGCCGGACGGGCCGTCGGCTCGGTGACCCCGGCCATGGTCCTGTTCGTCTCCATCGACGACGACCCCACCGTCGGTCGTCGCCGGGGCACCCAGTGGATGTCCACCTTCTACGGCATTCCGGCCCGGGCCTTCGACCGCCACCTCATCAACGGGACCGCCGACGAGGTGGCCGGCGTCATCGCCGCCTACCTCGAGGCCGGGGCGGAGCACGTGGCCGTGTACGTGACCGACGACCGACCCCTGGAACAGTTCGAACGTCTGGTGTCCGCACGCGCTGCGGCCGGCGTCCCGGCCCGAGGATAACGAGGCACCATGACGACCACACGGGGAGGCATCGTCACCGGTTGGGGCATCGCTGTGCCCGACAAGGTGGTGACCAACGACGACCTGTCGGTGACCATGGACACCAACGACGAGTGGATCCGTGAGCGGACCGGTATCCGCGAGCGCCGGATCGGGGGCACCACCTCCCAACTGGCCATCGACGCCGGACTGGCCGCCCTGGACAAGGCCGGCCGTCGCCCGGACGAGATCGACGCGGTGATCCTGGCCACCACCACCCCGGACCAGATCATTCCGGCCACCTCGGCCACCGTGCAGGACGGCATCGGCGTGCCCGGGGGCGCCTTCGACGTCAACGCGGCGTGCTCGGGGTTCGTCTACGGCCTGACCGTGGCCCACGGCATGCTGGCCATCGGAGCCGAACGACTCCTGCTCATCGGGTCCGAGACCCTCAGCCGGGTCACCGACTGGGACGACCGGTCGGTGGCGGTACTGGTGGGCGACGGGGCCGGGGCCGTGGTCCTCGAGGCCGTGGACGGTCCGGGCCAGCTGCTGTCGTGGAACCTCGGGGCCGACGGGTCGCTCCGCCACCTGCTCAAGTGCGACCACGGGGGCTTCCTCTACATGGACGGCAAGGAGATCTTCCGCAAGGCGGTGCGGGTGGTGGTGGAGTCGGCGGAGCGGGCCATCGCCGAGGCCGGGCTCACCGTCGACGACATCGACCTGTTGGTGCCGCACCAGGCCAACCTGCGGATCATCACCGCCGCCTGCCAGCGCCTCGGCATCCCCGAGGAGAAGGCCGTGGTCGTCATCGACCGCTACGGCAACACCTCGTCGGCCTCGATCCCCCTGGCCCTGGTCGACGCCTTGGACACCGACCGGCTCCGGCCGGGCCACCGGGTCCTGCTCACCGGGTTCGGGGGCGGCATGACCTGGGCCAGCGCCGTCCTCCACTGGGGGGGATGAGGACATGGCTCCCACCCTGGTGGTGCTGGCCGCGGGCCAGGCGCGGCGATTCGGCGGCTGCAAGCCGTTGGCCCCCATCGGACCCAACGGGGAGGCGGTCATCGACCTCTTGGCCAGCGATGCGGTGACCGCCGGGTTCGGACGGATCGTGCTGGTCCTCCACCCCGAGACCGGCCCGGCCATCCGCTACCACGTCGAGCAGTGCTGGCCCTCGGAGGTGGACGTGACCTTCGCCGAACAGCGCCTCCCGCTCGGGACGGTGCACGCCGTGCTGGCGGCCAAGGACGTCCTCGACACCGGGCGTTCGTTCGCGGTGTCCAATGCCGACGACATCTACAGCGAATCGGCCATGAGCCTGCTGACCCACCAGCTCGACTCCGGCCCCGACGAGCACGCCCTGGTGGCGTACCACCTGCGGGCCACGGTGGCCACCGACGACCCTGTCACCCGGGGGATCTGCCAGGTCGACGGCAAGGGATATCTGACCGCCCTCACCGAACGGCGCGGGGTCGTCCGGCACGACGGTGGCGCCACGCTCAGCTCGGGGGACGGGCTCGAGCCGGTGACACTGCCCGGCGACCTTCCGACATCGGTCAACCTGTGGGGGTTCCAGCCCGCCATCTGGCCGGTCTTCGAGTCGGCCATGGACGCCTCGGGGCTCGACGAGGAAGCCGTGCTGGCCGCGGTGGCCGCCGGTGGTGAACTGCCCAAGGCCGAGGTGCTGCTACCCGACGTGGTGGCGGGCATGGTGGCCGAGGGCACCGGGCTGCCGGTGCGGGTGGTGGTGACCGACGCCAAGATGGTCGGCGTCACTCACGCCGCCGACCTGCCGATCGTGAGCGCCGAGCTGGCCCGACAGGTGGCGTGGGGAATCAGGCCCCCCCGACCCTGGAGCGACCTCGGCCGTCGCCACCCCGCAGCCTGAGGGACGACCGGTCCGGCCGGGTGTCGGCCGGTTCGTGGTCCAGCCGCGGGAGTCGAGCCCCGGGAGTGCAAGCCGCGGGAGTGCAGGCCGCGGGAGTGGAGGCTCAGTGGTAGAGGCTCAGTGGTCGAGGCTCTGACACAAGGTCGGCTGCGGCGTCAGCGGGGTGATGTTCGTCACCGACAGCGCCGGCGGATCGCCCGGGGAAACGGCGTGCTGGCTGTCGACGACGATGGGCTGGTTGGTGATCAGGATGCCCTGCAGGTACGCCGTCCCGTCCATGGACACCAGTACCAGGTGTGTGGCCGGGTCGGTGATCACCTGCACCGTGTGCGTACTGCCGGGGACGACGTAGGGCGTGTACTGGTAGACCTTGTGGCCCGGGCTGGCGAAGTCGAAGAGCACCCGGACCAGCCGGCGGCTGGGAGTGGCGGCGACGTTCACCGACACCGAGTTGCGGCCGGCGCTCACCAGACCCAGACCGGGCGTCGTCGATCCGGGCTGGTTGAAGGTGATGCGGAACGTGTGCTGGAAGCGATGACCCCGCTCCACCGCCATCCACGTGGTGTGCACGAACGCCTGGCTCGGAACGGTCGAGTAGTTCTCACCGTTCGAGATGTAGAGGCCGTCGCACTCCCCGATGATGAACAGCTGGTCGGCCGGAGCATAGGAGGGTAGCGAGTCGCCCCGGTGCACGTTGGACTGCAGGGTGTGACCCGTGAGATTGCTGACGGTCTGCTGCGCCTCCACGTAGTTGTGGACCTGGGTCGGGTTCCACTGGTCGTTGGGCGTGCTGGCCATGCCCAGGTTGGCGGCCACCGAGAACAGGGCGACCAGGGCGATGACGGTGACGGCACCGGTCCGGGCCCGTCGGCCCCGTCCGTCCAACCGCCGCCAGATGTCGACCATGGCCACGGCGCTGGCCAACACCAGAAACGGGACGAAGTCGGCCAGGTAGCGGGGAGCGATGTAACCCCACAGCATCGAGCGCGGCGCACGCCGCTCCCGAAGCCAGCAGGAGCAGGCGGGTCAGCGCCACCTTCCCGATGGGCTTCGGACGGAAGGCCGTGATCATTCCCCAGATGCCCAGCAGGAAGAGGAGCGGCATGGAGGCGGGGAGGCTGGCCGTCCGGTACCGCTTGTCGAAGAGCACGCCGGCCAGTTCCGGGTTTCGGGAGCCGGGCAAGGTGATGAACGGGAAGACCGACGTGAACCGCAGACCGTCGAGGCGGAAGTAGGCCAACAGGTCGGTCGGGGCGAAGGCCGCGCCCACCTCGGAGTTGTGGTTGGCAGCCAGAAACTTCTGACGGTAGAGGTTGACCTTCGAGTACACCTGATCGGTCACGGGGAGGCCGAAGGGAACGCCGAACTTGGCCGCGTTGACCGCACAGCCCACGATCAACGGGATGCCACCCACCGCCAGCATGGGTACGACCCACCGCCGCTGCTCCGGCCCGCCGCGCCCGAGCCCGAACCAACCGGCGATCAGGATGGCGCCGGCCACGCAGGCCCATCCGGTGGTGACCCGGTCGAGATTGGCCGCCAGGACCAGAAGTCCGCTGGCCACCACCCGTCCCCACGTCGGGCGCTCCAACACGCCGAGGAGGGCGAAGATGCTTCCCACGGTCAGGCAGATGCTCCAGGCCAGATCCTCGTTGTAGACGTACGGGGTGGCCGCCAGCACCAAGAAGACCGAACCACCCTGGATGGTGGCGACCAGCACGCCGAACGAGACTGCTTCGGCCCGGCCCAGGACGGCCTCCCCCCGGATGAGCACGCGGATCCGCCAGAGCAGGAGTGAGACGAACAGCCCGGTGAGCAGCCAGGCCACCAGCATGCTCGGTGCGGTGAGCCGGCCGTCGAGGCGGCTGGTCACCAACAGGATCGGCATGCGCAAGATCGAGGGGAACAATCCGAAGTACGTGAACTGCCTGCCGTCGTGGACGAAGGCCTCGACCCCGAGCCGTCCGTTGGGGACCCACAGGTGGCCGTGGAACATGGCTCTCGCCTGCAGGTCGTAGAAGTTGGTCTGGGACAGGGCCTGGCGGAGGAAGCTGGGGGACTCCCACGGACCCCAGAGCAACCAGAGGAACGGAATGGCGGCCAACACACCGCCGACGACCACGGCGGTGGTGAATCGACGTCGGTTGGCGTGTGCCACCCGCCGTCGCTCTCCCCGGCGGGGAGGCAACAACGACGCGGGGACGTCTCCATCGGTGGGCGCGTCAGGAACGGCGTCCATCACCGGAGTGCTCGTGGAACCGTCAATGGCATCCCCCATCCGGAGCGAGTGTAGCCACGGCATCCACGTCGGGAGCGCCGCCATTGCCCTGTTTGGGAGGCGGCAGTAGCCTCGCCGACTATGTCGAGGGGGCGGTCGGTGCCGGATGTCGACATGGCGGACACCACCCGGGCCATCCGAAGGCCGGGGACGGAACGGTCACCGCTTCCCCGCCCTCGTGAGCCGTTCTGGAGCCGGCGGTGGGTGTACGAGGTGGCCTACGGAGCCCTCGTCGTGGCCGCGGTGGCCCTCATCCTCTCCATCGTCGGCCGTCGGTCGGGGTGGCCCATCGGTCAGGCGTTCAACAACGAGCTCATCCTGGTTCAGCTGTACGCAGCCCACTTCCGCCACCTCGACTTCTTCCCCGTCTGGTCGAGCACGGACGGCCTCGGTCTGGGCACGCCAGTGCTGCTCTTCTACCAGAAGGCCTTCTTCTACGTGTCCGGCGTCTTCTTCATCCTGTTCGGTGGCTCACTCAAACCGGCGCTGGTCGTAACCATCGGGGTGTACCTGGCCGCCGGGGCCTACGGGATGCGTCTGGCCCTCGGGACGGTCACGAAGAGCAGGCTGCTCGTCGCCGTGGGGTCGGTGGGCTTCCTCTTCACCAACTACGTGTTCACCGACTGGCTGGTCCGGGGGGACCTGCCGGAGTTCTCCGCCATGATGATCGTGCCCTGGCTGCTCTACTGGTGTCTCGAGCTGGTCAAGAACCGGAGGGTCTCCCTCCTGCTCATCGTGATCCTGCCCCTGCTGGTCGACGCCCACAGTGCCATCGGACTCGTCTCGATCTTCACCTTCGCCGTGGCTCTGATCACCTTCCTCTGCGCGGCCGGTTGGCGCGGCCTTCGCTCCGTGGCACCACGGCTGGTCGTCGCCGTCGTCGGCGCCAGCCTCCTGCTGGCCCCGACCCTGCTGGCCGAAGCCCGCTTCGCCCCGTACTACGACCCGGCCAGCAAGGTGACGAACAACAACCACGTCTCGGGTGAGTTCGTCCCCTTCTGGTCGTACTTCTACAACGGCACCTACCGGTGGCTGGCCAACACCGCGCACCTCGACCTCCAGATCGACTTCGCCATCTGGATCCCGATCCTGGCCGCCGTACTCGGTGTGGTGGCGTACCGACTCTGGATCAGGAGACGGCCCGACCGGACCGGCACGGCGGTGGATGTGGATCGCGCCTCGGTCGCCTTCTTGCTGGTCAGCTTGGCCGTCTACCTGCTCCTGCAGTGGCGGGCCCTCCTCGGGGTGTACCGGTTCGTGGCTCCCCTCGAGGTCATCGACTACCCGTATCGGATGCTGGCCTTCGTCGTCCCCATCGGCGTCATCGTGGTGATCGTCGTGGCCGACGTCTTCTTCCGCAGGTTCCCGCACAACATCGTCCCGAGAGTCCTGGCCGCGGCGTGGCTGACCTCGCTCATCCTGCTCTCGCCGGTGACGGCGACGTGGAGAACGACCTATGGCGTGCTGGCCGGGCCGGATCAGTTCCCGAGCACCACCTTGTCCGCTCCGCCGGCCACGATGGACTACCAGAGCTATCGGGGCATCTTCAGTTTCAACGGCATGCTCTACGACGAGTACCTGCCGAAGGTGGACTCCGCCGGCGGGCGGGAGCTCACCGACGACGGACACCTCTACACCAGGCTGCACAGCCACGACGACGGAGCCGCCTCCCTCAGCACCGTCCCCTGCCACGTGGTCGCACCGACGTCGTCCCCACTCGAGTCGCTGGCGCTCCGCTTTGCCGTGCGGTGCGCCGGTGCCACCCCTCTGGCCCTGCCCGTCACCTACAACGCCTTCTCATCGGTCTTCGTCGTGGGCCGGGGAGGGACCCTGCACCGGATCCCCTACTACCGCGTCCCCACCGACCCCAGGATGGTCATCCACGTCCCCGATTCGAGCCCGGAGACGGTGGTGGTCCACCTGCCGACGCTGTGGGGAGTCCTGTCGTGAACCGGGGCCACCGGCCGCAGCCGGGTAGGCCGACGGGACAAACGGTGGCCGTAACCGCGGTCGGGGCGATAGCTTGTCCTCGATGAGGGAAGCCGTCATGCGTCTCTGGCGCTTCTGTCGGACGCCGGAAGGCCTGAAGCTCATCCGCTACACCATGGTGTCGGCCATCTCCGCGCTCACCTCGCTGGTCATCCTCACCCTCGTCTACGGCGTGTTCCGGCTGTGGACCGAGGTGATCAGCACGCTCTTCGCCAACATCATGGCCGGCTTCCCCTCGTACTTCCTCAACCGGCGCTGGGTGTGGAAGAAAGGGGGGCGTTCACACTGGTGGAGAGAGGTCCTGCCCTTTTGGGTGATGTCCATCACCGGTATCGGCTTCGCCCTGGTCACGTCCACGTGGGCGCACGACTTCGCCAACGCCCACCACCTCCACCACCTGGCCCGGACCGTCCTCGTGGTCGGAGCCAACATCGCCGCCTTCGGGACCTTGTGGCTGCTCAAATTCATGATCCTCAACAGGCTCTTCGCCCAGATCGCCGAAGCCGAGGTCGGGGACGAGATGGAGGCCGGAGCTGACGCCTGACGCCGGTCGTCCCCTCCGGCCGGCCGACGGTCGAGGCACGGAGGCCATCCAGCCGTCGTAGACTGGTCACCGGGAACCGGGTAACCGTCAATTTTGACGACGCGGACCCACGAGTGGACGGGGTACAGTCTTCGTGCGCCCGGGGAGGTCTTCCCTGGCCCGTCCCCGCCGTGGGACGCGGCCGTTGGCAGGAGGGCGGACGGGCAAGTGGGGGGTTGTCGGCAGTGATGATGCGAAGCGAGTCAGCATGACCACCGAGGCCGCCCATGAGGCAGCTGCGCCCGTCCTCGACCTCGACCGACTGGAACGGGATCTCGACGACCTCCACGCCCGGTACCAGGCAGCCACGCCCTATCCCCACATCGTCCTGGACGACTTCCTCGCCCCCGGCGCAGCCCAGGCCGCCATCAAGGAGTTCCCACCGCTCGACCCCAACGAGTGGAACAACTACCTGCACACCAACGAACGGAAGTTCTCGAACACCGATCCGGACACGTGGGGCCCGACCCTGCGCGAGATCCTGGCCCAGCTCAACTCGCCCCGTTTCGTCCAGTTCGTGTCCAAGCTCATCGGCGTGGACGACCTGATCGCCGACCCCTCCCTCGAAGGGGGTGGGCTCCACCAGTCGACCGTGGGCGGCTACCTCAACATCCACGCCGACTTCACCGTCCACCCCCACAACCGGAACTGGCAGCGGCGGGCCAACATCCTCCTCTACCTGAACGACGAGTGGAAGCCGGAATACGGCGGGGATCTCG
The DNA here is from genome assembly GCA_963700235.1 of uncultured Acidimicrobiaceae bacterium. Lineage (GTDB taxonomy): Bacteria > Actinomycetota > Acidimicrobiia > Acidimicrobiales > RAAP-2 > Bog-756. The sequence goes on along the minus strand of CAVOWT010000003.1, from coordinate 377,374 downwards.
AGCTGTGGAGCTCCGACATGAAGGAGTGCGTCGAAAAAGTCGCTCCCGTGGCCAATCGGGTGCTGATCTTCACCACGGACGTGGACTCGTTCCACGGCCATCCCGACCCCATGACCTGTCCCGAGGGCGTGGCCCGGCGTTCGATGGCCCTCTACTACTTCAGCGTGGAGGACGACCCCCGGGTCCGCTCGACCGAGTACCGGGCCCGGCCCGGCGACGGCGCCCACTCCATCGTGATCTACGCCGACACGCAGATGCTCCGCGCCTACGACTGGACCAAGCGGCACCTGGGGATCTCCGACCAGACGGCCAGCAAGATCCTCGGCTACCGCGACCGCCTTCGGCGCAAGGGCCACCAGGGCTAGTGGCGGACACGGCCACCATCACCCGGGGGCCGGATGCCCCCGAGGGCGACGACGCCGCTGGCCCGCCCGCAGCCCACCCCTCCCCGCTCGCCGGAGGAACAGAGCCGTCGGCGGTTCACCATGGCGGTCCTGGTCGGTACGGTGGCGGTGCTGCCACTGCTGCTGTGGCTGATGTGGGACCTGTGGTCGGGCACGGTGAACCCGCTCCGGGGCGTGCCCTACGACAACTTCTACGATCTGCAGGCCCGGGCCATGTTCCACGGTCACCTCTACCTGCCCAGCGGGAAGATGGGCATCGAGGCCTTCGTGCACAACGGCCGCGACTACACCTACTTCGGTATCTTCCCCTCCCTTCTCCGCATGCCCGTGCTGCTGGTGACCAGCAGCCTGGACGGCAAGATGACCGCACCCTCGATCCTCCTGGCGTGGATGTCGACGGCCCTGGTGTCCTCGCTGATGCTGTGGCGCCTCCGCATCCTCATACGGGGTCGGGCCATCGTCGGGCGGGCGGAGGCGGCGTCGTTCGGGGCCCTGATGGCCACCATCATGGGCGGCTCGGTGATCCTCTACCTGGGCGCCACGCCGTTCATCTACAACGAGGACTTTGCCTGGAGCATCCCGCTCACCGTCGGCAGCATGTTCTGCCTGCTGGGGGTGTTGGAGCACCCGACCCGGGGACGGGTCGTGGCCAGCGGGCTGTTCATCCTGGGCTGCAACCTCAACCGCACGCCGGCCGGCTATGCCTGCTCGATCGGGGCCTTTCTGGTGGCGGCATGGTTCGCCACGGGACGGGGCGGAACGGCCGAGCGCCGGTGGGCCCTCCCGCTGGCCGGCATCGGTGTGGTGACGTTCCTCGTCAGCTGCGCCGTCACCTACGCCAAGTTCGGCATTCCCGTGGGACTGCCCATGGCCGATCAGGTATGGGCCACGGTCAACGCCCATCGGCGCTACTTCCTGGCCGCCAACGGGGGGAAGGCGTTCAGTTTCGCCTTCCTGCCCAGCACGTTGTGGGCCTACCTCCAACCGCTCGGCCTCCGGGTCAGCGGCATCTTCCCGTTCGTGACCCCTCCCGGCGCCCCGGCGGCGTGGTTGGCCGGTGCGGTCATGGACCAGAGCTACCCCACGGCCAGCCTCACCGACACCTCGCCGTTGCTCCTTCTCCTCGGCTGTCTGGGGCACGGTGACCGCCTTCCGGCCCAAGGGGATCGGACTGGTGCGCCTCACCCGGTTCGTCCTCATCGCCGCCGCGGCCGGGGCCGGCGGTGTGCTGCTGTGGGGCTACATCTCCCAGCGGTACATCGCCGACCTGATGCCGTTCTTCATCATCGCCGCCTCCATCGGCCTGATCGACATCTGGCGGCGGCTGGCAGGACGGCAGCGGGGGGCCAGGGGCGCGGTGCTCGGGGTGGTCGTGGCCGGCGCCGTCTACTGCATCGCCGCCAACCTGGCCATTGCGGCATTCCCCGTGGCCCAGTGGTCCTCCACCCAGGACGCCAACTACGTGTCGGCACAGAAGTCCCTCAGCATCGACTCCCTGGCCGACACCGTGCAGCACGGCGCCACCCTTCCCTACTGGGCCCCGGCCGGGGAGCTCTTCGACGTGAACCACTGCTCCGGGCTGTACCTCTCGACCGGGAACGACATGAAGGACGTCCCGGGCCAGCAGATCGAGCACTACACCTGGGTGCCGGTGGAGCAGGACCCCAGCTACACCCAGACCGTCGGCTTCACCTTCAACCGGGTGGCGTCGAAGTACTTCACCCAGTCCGTGCCCCTGTTGAAGTACGGGGCCAGCACCCTGATCCTCCAGCCCGACGGCCGGGGCTCGGCCCGGCTGTTGCTCGAGAACTCGGGCACCACCATCGATTGGCCGCCGGCGGCCGGGTGGAAGATCCCCATCAAGTACGTCCACGTGCAATACCAGTTCGTGGTGACCACCGATCCGAACCTCAATTCGATGGTGATCCTCTGGTACGGATCAGGCATGCTGACGCACTACCTGGCCGGCAAGGGACCGGCCGTGGTGCAGGTGACCCCGGCCACGCCGGCCGGCTCCCCGCTGCCGGAGGTGACCGTGGCCAGCGTGCCGACCCCGGCGAAGTCCCTGGGTCTCTGCACGAGCCTCTCACGCGGCCGTTGACCCCGGCTGCTGCCGACGGGGGCCGGTCGGAGCGACGTCAGCCCGGCCCATCCGGACGATTCTCCTGCGTGGTGGACGACCAACCACGATTCCACCTCGATGCGCTCCGGTGGTATGCCACGCTCACGGGGGCCGCGGGCGTGGACGTCGACGATCTGGTGGTGCACGTGGTCGGATCCGACTCGTCCGAGCCGCTCGATTTTCTCAAGGCCCGGGGGGTTGCGGTCCGGACGGTCGAGCGGTTCGATCCGCGCTCCCCCCACTGCAACAAGATCTCGGCCGCCCTGGCGCTGGCCGAAGACACGGTGGAGGGCATGGCCGTCCTGTGCGACACCGATCTGGCCGTGCTCGAGGATCCCCGGCGCCTGGCCCTCCCGAGCAATGGCATCGCCGGCAAACCGGTGGATGCACCCGTTCCCCCTCTCGACGTGGTGGTCGACATCTTCGGAGCCGCCGGCCTGGAGTTGCCCCCGCTCGTCACCCTCCCCTGGGGCCCGGACAGCCAGACGGTGAGCGGGAACAACAACGGCGGCCTGTATCTCGTGCCCGGGCCGCTCCTGCCCACGGTGGCCTCGGCCTGGTCCCGCTGGGCCCGGTGGCTCCTCGACCGGAGGGAGCTGTTGGGAACATGGACGGTCTATCTGGACCAGGTGGCCATGGCCCTCGGGCTGGCGGCCGAGCGCCTCGAGTCCGAGGTCCTCGACGTCCGATGGAACACACCCGTCCACGACCCCACCCGGATTCCGCCCGATGCGCCCCGCCCGGCCGTCATCCACTATCACCAAGAGGTCGATCGGACCGGACGGATCCGTGCCACCGGCCGGGTGTCGATCGACGGACAGGTGGAAGCCGCCAACCGGGCCATAGACGACGTCTGGCACCAGGCGGCGCCGGACCGGACCCAACGGCAGTGGCTGCAGACCCTGGAACCGGTAGCCATCCCCGGCCAGGCCACAGCCGCAGTCGATGGCGGCGATCCCCGCCTGGCGGCGCTGGAGGAGCTGGTCCGACCCACCACCGTTCTCGAGTACGGCTCCGATGGGAAGCCGGTGGCCGGATCCGATCCGGACCACCGGCGACAGGGCGACATCACCGTCTGCCGCCGAGCCCTCGGCCAACTCACGCACCGATCCGACTACCTCGACCTGGTCGAGACGCTGTGGCGATCCACCGCCGAGTGCCTGGTGGTCTCGGGTCTCGAGGTCCCACCGCCGTCCGACCAGCCCGGCCTCCACTTCCACGAGCCGCTGTCGGTCACGCTGCGACGGGTGGCACCCGAGGCGGAGCTCTACCCGCTCGGCCCCGACGGCGCCGCCTCCCTGGTCGCCGCCCTCAGACCTCCGGCCCACCGCCACGGCCGTGACTACTCCGCCGCCACGCTGGCTCCCCTGATCGACCGGCATCCCGATCCGATGTCACTGATCGCCCTCCGGCTCCAGGCCCGCCTGACGACCGGCTTCTATCCCGATCACGCTCCCCGCCTGTGGGAGTACCCGGTAGTGGCGGCACTGATCACCGACCATCTGGCTCCCGGAAGCCGCATCATCGACGTGGGTGCCGGAGTCACCCCGCTCCCCCCTTACCTCACCAGCCGCGGCTACGTGGTCGACACCGTCGATCCCTCCCCCACCATCCGGGACCGGTCCACACAGGCGGAGTGGAACGAGTGGGGCTTCCTCGACTACGGCGCCACCGGCCTGGCCCACCGGTCGTGGAACGCCACGTTGGGCGAGGTTCCGCTCGATCCCCCGTTCGACGGGGTCTACTCGGTGAGCGTGATCGAACACGTGCCCGCCGACGACCGGCGGGCGCTGCTGGCCGACATGGCGGCGCGCACCAGACCGGGCGGCCTGGTGGTGCTCACCATCGACCTGAAGCGGGGAGAGGAGAACCTGTGGAACCGCAACCTCGGGGTGCAGGTCGAGGACCCTTCGCGACACGGGACGTTCCAGGACGTGATCGACGAGGGCGCCGCCGTCGGTCTGACCCTTCTCCGGCGCGACACCGTCCGCGACTGGGGCGACGTGGACGTCGACATCGGGTTGCTGGCCCTGCAGAAGACGCCGCGCCCGGACAACGACCGTCGGCGCGGCCGGGGCCTACGCTCGCTCGTCCGCCGGCTGGGGTCCTGAGCCCGGCACCAGGGGACGGCGACCATCGGTCGGGGGCTCGTGGGCCACGGACGGCGGGCCCGGATCGGGCTTCCCGCTCCGCCGAGCCGGGCCGTCCCACCAGCTGATCCGATCCTTCAGACGCAGGAGCGGCCGCTCCAGCCCGAAGTAGCTGGCCGAGGCGACCAGCACGGTGACGCTCAGCACCAGGCCGGCGAGCATCCAGTAGGAGATGTGCCCGGGCCGCCAACCCGTCCACTGGTCGACCTCGGTGATGAGGTCGAGGTGCCACAGATAGATGCCGTAGGAGATCACACCCAGGCTGGCCATGGGCCACGAGCGCAGCAGCCTCCGTATCAACGATCGGTCCTGGGGTCCGAAGACGGCCGGAAGCAGGAGGAGGAAGGCGAAGAGACCGTAGAGGGCCTGCCGCTCGAGATTCACCCGCGGGATGACGAAGTAGAAGATGTCGTGATCGGTCACGACGTGGGAGACGGTCACGAAGGCCACTGCCGCCCCGATCCAACTCACCCATGGCATGAGCCGATGGCGCAGCCACGCCGGTTCGGTGCCGTGCTCGGCGAACCAGGCACTGGTAACAGCCAGCAACATGCCCAACGCGAACATGTCGAGGTAGGCGGGAAGCCAGTCGATCATCAGGGTGGACAAGGGGGGGTTGGTGGCGCAGTGGGGGCTGCAGATGGAGACGAACTTCCCGTTCTTGACCGTGAGCAGGGGCATGTGCAGGATCCAGTACCGGAAACCGAAGCTGACGGCGTACAGGACTCCGAGACCGATCAACTCCCGGACCAGCTGGTTCTTCGGCGAACGGCGGCGGTACCCGATGGCCGCGGCGTAGAAGGGCAGTACGAGATAGAAGCTCATCTCCGTGCACAGTGACCAGGCCTGGGTGATGCCATCGAAGACCTGTGTGGGGAAGTAGATCTGCAGGAAGAAGTAGTGGGCCACGAATCCCTGCCATCCGGCGCCGATGGAGACCTCGTGGACGAAGTAGGTCAGCACCGTGAGGGCCAGCCAGTAGGCCGGCACGATGCGCAACAGCCGCCGCTCCCAGAAGCGCCGGCGGTTGGGCGCGGTGCGGCCCGACAGGTGCGAGACGGCAAAGGGCCGATAGAGAAGGAACCCCGAGATCAGGAAGAACACGGACACGCCGATCTCCAGCCGACTGGTGTATGCCCCCAGGCTCGACCGCGTCGTGAACCCTGACACCCAGGCGGTGTGGAGCAGCAGCACGGACACGGCGGCAATGGCCCGAAGACCGTCGAAGCAGGCGAAGTGGCGGGGTTGTCTGACCACCGGCTCGGGCGTCCGGACCTCTGTCACGTCCGCCACATCCGCCGTGTCCGCCACATCCGCCGTGTCCGCCGTGTCCGCCGTGTCCGCCGTGTCCGCCGTGTCCGCCACGGGAGGTGACTCGGGGTCTCCGGTGCCCAGGTCGGTCTCGTGGGTCACTGACGGTTCCTCTACTCGGGGTCGGTTCGTGATCGGCGAGGAGCTTCGGGGATCGTGATCAGCGGGTGCCCCGGCCCCGTTCACAAGTTTGGCACGTCGTACCGGTGTTCGTCTCGGAGAGCCTGGCCCATCGGCCCCACTCCCCCGGGGACTGTCACTACCCTGTGGGTTCGACACATCGGGCGAGAGGGGACGGATCCACATGACAATCGGGCGCTATGTGGAGGGCCTGGCCTTGATCGCCGTCGCCCTCATCCCGATAGGGGCCGCCGCGTTCGTGTGGAGAAAGTACCTGGTACCAGGGTGGACCGGGCCCGTGGCCCGGCTGGCCGAGATCATCCTCGGTTCGTCCACCGTCATCGTCGTCTCCGAGCTGCTCGGCTCTGTCCACCTGTTCCGGGTGGCGGCCGTGGTGACGGTGCTGGCGGTGGTGGGGGCGGCCGGTTGGTATGTCGGCACACGCCGCCTGGCCGGGGCGGCAACGACCGCGGGGACGGTCGGAGTCCCACCAGAGGCTGAACCAACCGGGGCGACACCGGCCGATGGCGCGACACGGCCGGACGGAGCCGGGGGCATGTCGACGAACCGCTGGGCTTCCCTCGTGGCTGTGGTGGCGGTGAGCGTGCTGTCCGCCGACTGGTTCACCCGGACCATCGACGCCCTGCACCACGGCATGACATCGACCGACACCCTCTGGTACCACATGCCCTTCGCGGCACGCTTCGTCCAGCAGGGCTCTCTCACCCCGCTCCACTATGTCGACTCCGAAGCCGTGACCGTCTTCTTTCCGGCTACGTCGGAGCTGGTCCACGCATTGGGCATCGTCTTCATGGGCAACGACCAGCTGTCCCCGCTCATCAACCTGGGCTGGGCCGCGGTGGTCCTCCTGGCCGCGTGGTGCATCGGTCGGCCCTACGGAGTGGCTCCGGTCACCCTGACCGGCGGGGCCGCGCTGCTGGCCACGCCGGGCCTGGTGGCTACCCAGCCCGGCGGGGCCTACGACGATATCGTCGGGCTGGCGCTGCTCCTCTCGAGCGCGGCGCTACTGGTGACGGCAGCCAACGGGGCCCCGGCGAACCGCATGGCCGGTCAAGCCATGGCGGCCCTGGCCGCCGGCCTGGCCATGGGCACGAAGTTCACCTTCGTGGCCCCGGTGGCCGCCCTCACCGTGGGCATCTGGATCGTGGCCCGACGGGGTCGACGGTGGTCCGAAACGGGGATCTGGCTACTACTGGTCGCCGTGACCGGAGGGTTCTGGTATCTGCGCAACCTCATCATCGTGGGCAATCCCCTGCCTTCCCTACACGTCAAGTTCGGTCCGATCTCCCTCCCGAGCCCGTACGTGGCCACGCCGTCGTCGACGGTCAGTCACTTCCTCTTGAACGGGAGTGCCTGGCGGCACTACCTGCTGCCCGGTCTGCGTCTCTCCTTCGGGCCCGTGTGGTGGGCCTTGCTCGGTCTGTCAGCGCTCGGTCTGATCCTCGGGGCCGCCACCGGACCCGGTCGCGTGCCGCGGATGCTCGCCTGGGTGGGCCTGGTCAGCGGCGTGGCCTTCCTCGTCACCCCGCAGTACCTGGTCGTCCTCGGCGCGCCGGTGTTCTTCGTCGACAATGTCCGCTACGGCGATCCGGCCGTGGTGCTCGGCCTGGTACTCCTCCCCTTGGTCCCGTTGTTGCGCAGCCGGTGGGGATCGTGGGGGCTGCTGGGCGGCTACGGCGGGATCGTCGTCCTGACCCAACTGGACGGGACCATCTGGCCCACCAGCATCCTGTCCCAGAGATTCGGCTTTCCCATCAGCGGGATCGATTCGCTCCTCGGCCTGCTGTGCGGGATAGCGGTGCTCGTAATCGGAATCGGGCTGTGGCTCGTCAGGAGGGTGCACATCGGCTCCGCACGGCGACCTCGCGTCGTGGCCACTGCCGTCCTGGTCGCCGCGGTGTTGGTCGCAGGTTTCTTCGTCCAGCAGTTCTACCTCAACCATCGCTATGCCGACGCCGACAACAGCGTCCTGGCCAAGACCCTCAAGATCAGTAACTCCAGGATCGCCGTGGCCGGACTCTTCGCCACCCTCCAGTACGAGTACTACGGGGACACGCTCACCAACTACGTCCAGTACCTCGGCCAACCGCGGCCGGACCACGGGTACGGACTGATCCCCACCTGTCAGCAGTGGCGGGCGGCCCTCAACGCCGGCCACTACGAGTACGTGGTGACCACCACCGGCCTGATCCACTCGCGACAGGACTTCACCGACAAGCCCACCTCCTACACCGTCTGGACCGGTACGGACCCTGCCACCACGCTGCTCAGCCGGGCGGTGGCCCAGGTGCGTGATGTGCCCTACTTCATCGGCTACTCGCTCTTCCGGATCACCGGGCACCTCGACCCGGCCAGCTGTCCCCCGTCCGCCGTCCCGAAGGCCCAGCCCGCCGGGTCCTGAGGGAGACCGGGGCCAGGTCGGTCACGGCGCTGGACTGGCGATCTCCCCATAGCGCTTGCCGATCGGACCGAGTACGCTGCTTCCTGATGTTCACGGGGGAGAACAAGTCCGGCTGACCGCTGGGATGCCGATGTGAAGTGCGAAACCTGGGGGCCGAGATGACGCGCACAACCACCATCGACATTGCACTCCCGGTGCTCAACGAGCAGCGGTGCCTCGAGCGCAATGTGCGTGATCTCAAGACCAGGCTTCCTTCCGGTAGCGGCTATCACTGGTCGATCTCGATCGTGGACAACGGGAGCACCGATGCCTCGTGGGAGATCGCCGCACGAATTGCGCAGACGGAGCAGAACGTCCGGGCGCTGCGCCTCGGGCAGCGTGGACGCGGCCGGGCGCTCAAGGCGGCATGGACGTCCAGCACGGCCGACATCGTCGCCTACATGGACATCGATCTCTCCACCGACCTGGCTGCCCTGGGTCCGTTGGTCGATGCCATTGCCGAAGGCGGTGCCGACATCGCCATCGGCTCCCGCCTGGCGCCGGACTCACAGGTCACCCGGAGCGTCCGGCGCGAGGTCATCTCTCATGTCTACAACCTGATAGCGCGGGGCATGCTGCGGTACGCAGTCAAAGACGCCCAGTGTGGGTTCAAGGCCGTGACCCGCCAGGTGGCACAGACCGTGGTCCCCAACGTCGAGGACAACGGTTGGTTCTTCGACACCGAGCTGCTGGCCCTGGCATGGCGGCGCGGCTTGCGCATCGCCGAGCTACCGGTTCGATGGGTCGAGGACGACGATTCGAGAGTGCGCATCGTCAACACCGCGCTCGATGACCTCCGCGGGATCTGGAGGTTGGTCCGCCACGCCGACGATGACGGGTCATCTTCGGTCCCCGACGAGTCACTGGATGTGCTGGAGTCGGTGACCTGCGCCGACACCCTCACCGATGTCATCCCTTCGTCGTCACCATCCCTCACGCACCGTGGTGCAGATCCGGCCGTCGATGATAGATCCTGAACCTGCGGCCTCCGACAGCCACTCCCACGACATCTTCGACCTCGACGCGGCGGGGTACGAGGAGGCGGTCGATCGTTCCATCTCGTTCACCCGACGGGACGCGTCCTTCTTCGCCCGGCGCAAGGTGGCGCTGCTGCGGAACATCCTCCGCGCCCAGGGTCAGGCACTCGACCAAGCAGCCCTTCTGGACGTCGGATGCGGTGCCGGCACAACCGACCGCCACCTGGCCGATCAGGTCAAGACCCTCCACGGGGTCGATGTGTCCGAGGAGATGCTGGCCGTGGCCCGCAAGCACGTGTCCGGCGGCGAGTTCGTGTCCTACGACGGCCACACACTGCCGTTCCCCTCGGGGACCTTCGACGTCACCATCGCCATCTGCGTGCTCCATCACATCCCGCGGGCAGAACAGAGGCCGTTCCTCGCTGAGCTCACCCGGGCGACCCGGCCCGGCGGCGTGATCGCCATCTTCGAGCACAATCCGGCCAATCCGCTCACCCGGCGCGCCGTTCGGGGCTGCGAACTCGATGTCGGCGTCGAGCTGCTGCGGGCCGGCGATGTCGAGCGACTGCTGGTGGCAGCGGGTGCACGGGTCGTGGACCGGAGCTATTTCTTGTTCACACCGTTCGGCGGTCGGTTGGGCGCCGCGGTGGACCGGCTCCTACGGCGACTGCCCCTCGGGGGCCAGCACGTCGTGGTGGCCCTGGCCGGCTGACGGCAGGATCGGGCCGCGGCCCCCGCACTCAGTGGCCCGGCACGTCACTGAACACGCTGAGATGGTGGTCCTGGGCGATACGGACCTGGCCCCGGATGAAGGACACCTGACCGAAGACGTCGATGGAGCCCTCCACCACGTTATCCGACTCGTGATCGATGCCCTTGAGTACCCGGGCGGCCTGCACGTCGTAGGCATGGGTCTTCTGAGCCCCGGCGATCCCGTAGTGGAGACCGATGCCGATCTGAACGGTCACAACGGCTGCGGTGGCCCAGCGCGCGACCAGAAGCACGCGTCGGTCCCGCCGATCCGAGGCACCGGCTCGATGGGATCCCACGGGCGCGTCATCGCTCGACCCTCCTGATCCGCGCCGTCGGCGCCGGAGAGGCGGTCCCCCCAGCAGGGCCAGGAGGATCCCGACGGGTATGAGCAGGTCGTAGGTGGTGTAGCGGGACTGACTGGCCGCCGTGTACCCGAACAGCACACGCCCAGCGGTGACCGAGGCCACAAAGAGCAGACCCATGCAGATCAGCGCCACCCCGATCGGGCTGCCCCGCCGGTCATCGCGACGGAGTCCATAGGCGGCCAGCGTCCACACGGCCAGGATCAGGATGACCACCCCGAACGCCAGCACGGCGTTGTTACCGGGTCCGTAGTAGTGCTGCGGCACACCCAGAATGTCACCCACCGCGAAGATGTAGAACTTCACGGTGGCCAGAGGGTGGTGCAGGGCGTACCCGTGCCGTGGCGCACCGGCGTTGGGGTCGAAGTGGTAGAAGTAGACCACGCCGGCCACCAGAGCGGTGACGATCCATACGACGAAGAACGGACGGCTCCGACGTCGGTGGTAGAGGAGCACCAGTCCGACAGGCCAGATGAGCAGTCCCTGCAGCGACGAGAAGCTCCCGACCAGGGCGGCGACGAGGGCTCCGGTCATGCTGAGCCAGGTCAACGTGACCCGGTCGATCAGGAGCACGGCGATGGCCATGGCCACCAGCACCAGAAACCAGGCCATCTGGAAGCCCCAGAGGGCGTTCTCGTACTGCACCACCGACAGGCCCAGTACGGCCACCGGGCAGTAGTAGAGCCACGGGGTATCCGGAGAACGCCGCTTGTGCGACCAGATCAACAGCGCCGTCGCCACCGTCAGCATGACCGCGCTCAGGTACTCCTCAATCTGCACGTTGAACGCCGTGGTGTGGGCCAACAGGACCACGATGAGATTGGGGAAGAAGATCCGGTTCTCGTTGTGCTGGGCCCACAGGGAGCCCCAGTCGAAGAGGTGGGTGTACGAGTGCTCGATGACCGTGAGGTCGGAGAGCTGGTCGCTCACGATCACGTTCACACTGCCCTGGTGTACCAACACGAAGTATCCCACCACGGGGAGCCCGAAGCCCAAGACGGTCAGGACATTGACCAACCGCCGGTCCAACCGGTCGACCAGTCGCCGGCGCACGGGAGCTCCAGAACCTCCGGATACCGATCCGCCTTCGACCACGTCCGTCACCGCCACCGGCGTTCGACCCCGATCACGATGACATCCCACAGTGCCGACGCGCTCCCGATCACGTCCACCTTGGACCCGGAGACGTCGTGCCAGCTTTCGAGAGGGAGCTCGAGAAAGGCGTCGGTGGGCAGGCCGGGCAGATCGGCCGTTCCGTCGAACAGACGCCGGCACAGCTGCACGTCGAACGACCAGGCCGACCGGAACGGGAGGGCGAAGGCCGCCGCCAGGTTGGGGCTCACACGGAAGACCTTGGCGCCGCACTGCGTGTCGTAGACGGCAACGTCCAGCGCCCACGACGCGAACGTGGCAAAGACTCGTCCGGTGTAGTGACGAAACGGGCTCCGCTCGATATGGCTGCCGAGGCGGGCCACCCGAGATCCGAACACCGCGGCCAGGTCCTGCCGGGCGTCGAGGGTGCGGACCATCCGGAGCAGCTCCGGGCCCGGCGTGGCCAGGTCGGCGTCGAGGTAGGCGACGACGGGAGCGCCCTCGGACATGGCCTGTAGGAATCCCTGACGTACCGCCTCGGCCTTGCCCCCGTTGCGTGGGAGCTTCAGGGTCTCGATGACGGCCGACGCACGGGCCAGGCCATCGAGCACGGCGCCGGTGCCGTCGGTGGACCCGTCGTCGACGAAGAGGAGGCGCACCTCACCCGAGTCGGCCAGCGCCACGAAGGCGTTCCGGTCCAGGCGGGCCTCCTCGTTGTAGCACGGTACGACGACCACGGGTACGGACCCGTAGTCGGGGTCCGGGGAAGGCGATGGGGTTTCGGTCACGGCGCCGGCGCGGGCGGTTGAGCTTGGTCCGGACGGCCAGCAGGTCCTCGGCGACGACGGAACCAGGCCATCATGAGTACCCCGGCCAAGAAGGCCACGCTGACGAGCGCCAGGATGATTCCATCCGTGAGCGTCTGCGGCCAGTAGTGGAGCGCGATGGTGTGCGATCCGGCCGGAATACGGGCTTGCAACATCATGCCAGCATATGACTCGAGTTGCAGAGGCCTGCCGTCGATGGTGGCGTGCCAACCCGGAACATCGGTGAGATGAAGGCGAAGCGCCTGAGGTCCACTCGAGGTCGTCGAGAGCTGCCACGTGGACGGCGTGGGGTGGCTGACGGCCACCGGAGTCCCCGCCACTCTGTCGGGCGGAAGCTCGCCGCCTGACAACGGGGCCACGGTTGCCTGGCCCGACCCCGGAATGCGGTAGAGCACCTCGTCCGCAATCCGTCGGACAAGAACACTGCCCACCGGTCCGGGTGTCCCTGCCGCTTCGAGCACATAACCCACGCCGAACTCCCGGGCCACGGCGACCGTGGACACCGCAGGACAGAACAGGTTGAGCTCGGGGTTGCCGCTGGCGGTGGCGGTGTCCGCCGTCCAGGCAGAGAAGTACTTCTTCGGGATGATCGGGTCATAGATGCCGAGCTCATGAACCTCGTACACGTCATTGATGTTCGGTGCGATCCCCAGCAGACAGGTGTGGGTTCCGAAAGCCACGGTGGACGATCCGACCGCCGACACGTACGTGGTCGTCGCCGGGGTCTGTGGCCACGTGCCGGCGCTGGACTGGATCATCGTCGCCCCTGCACTGACCAGAAAGGCCGTTTGAACCGCCAACAGACCCACTCCGGCAACCGTTCCCGAGCGTCGGAGGATCCACGGTTTCCGGCTGTGCGCCCCGGCGGACCCGGCCGGTCCCGCTCCGATACGGCGCCGGTACCGGCTCGCCCAGAGGAGGAAGGCGGCGGCACCGAGCCCCGACACTGTCTCCACCGCCGGCCAGATGAAGCTGTGGGCCCTGATCGACTGGGGCACGGGCTTCAGATCTCCACGCCCGAAGATCCACAGGGCCAGGAGCGCCACCGCCGCGGCGCCGAAGGACACACCCAGCCAGCGGGCCGCGTCCCGGGGCTTGCCGGCTCTCACCACCCGGTCGACGCCGTAGCCGGCCAGCACGGCCAGGGAAAGGGCCAGCGGCATCAGCGCTCGGACCAGGTCGACCTTGCTGAGCAGGGGTACCTTGTAGGCCGCGGTGACGATCGGCGGGACGAACACCACAGCCATGCACAGGAGGGCGATGATGACGAAGGCCTGGAGCTCCCTCCGACGACGGTTCAGGACGATCCCCAGGGCGCCCAGCACCAACGCGCTCACTCCGACGTACATGGCCGTCTCCGTATAGAACGCCGAGTCACCGAAGACGACGACACGGCCGTTGTGTACCAGGGGAAGCCCGTCGAAACCCTGGAACCCCAGATACAGCAGCGCATGAGAGGACAGGGCCAGGCCGTTGGGTTCGAGGCTCCGGACCGATGATGCCGTCAGCTGGAGGCCCGGCAGGGCGAACGGAGCAGCCAGGGCCACACCGGCCACCGTGGCCGCCACCAGGTCGAGGGCGGGCGTGCGAATGGGTCCGGAACCGCCGGCCCAGCCCGCGCGGCAGACGAGGACGAACACGAAGAAGACCACCGCGGCGATCAGCAGGACGGCGAATCCCTCCGGCGCGCCGCCGTAGACGGCGAGGGCGATGCAGAGGGCCAGGGCCACCAGATGGCCGGCCCGGTGACGGCCCCGGACCAGGAGCAGGCCCAAGGCGAAGATCCATCCGGCCCAGCACAACACCGACGGGAACGGGTACCCGAGCCAGGCGGCGATGGGGCCGCTCAGCTCGAACACCGTGCCCACGGTGGCGGCGGCGACCACTCCCATCCCCAGGACCCGTCCGAGGACGTACGCTCCGGTGCCGGCCACCACCAGATCGACGGCCGCCCCCACGGTGAACGCATACCGCAACGGGGACAGATAGCCGAGGAGAGCCGGAAGACTGAAGGGAGCCGACTGCCAGTTGAACGCCAGCGGCATCCCGAGCCCGCCGTACGGGTTCCACAGCGGCAGGAAGCCTTGGTGCACCTGGTGCCAGACCATGGTGGACCACGGAAGCAGCGAATCGATCACATCCCCGTACTCGAGGCTGTGGATCTTGACCCCGGACTGCTTGGTCAAGCCGATGCGGGAGAGCAGATCGAACGGACCCAGGACCCTTCCGTGGAAGATCATGGGGGCGAGCAGCGCCAGTCCGGCCACCACTACCCACGCCACTCCGGCCGCATCACCGCGTCGGAACAGGCGGTGTGAAGGCGTGACGGCCGGTCCGCCGGTCGAAGGATCGCGGTCGACGTCTTCGGGTGCCACAGGGACTTCATCCTGCCCTGCCAACAGGACTTCTCTCTGCACGAGAAAATCGTAACACCAGCTCGCACGTCCACTCCGGCGCTCGAGCGCGTAGTAGGGTCACTCGGAGTACCAGAGTGACCGGTAAGGGGACTGCATGATCACGCGCTTGACCTCCGCCGTGGCGGCCAGCTCGGTGGGTGTGCCTACCCACTACTGCGAGCTCTGACCGCGGGGGAACCGTGCTGTGGTGAGGGGGCCAGTGGGGATCGCCGAAGCATCGCCGGATACTGAACGCCAACGGCCGGAGGCTGCGTCTCCGCCCGATCCGCGACCGCCCGATCCCTTGGCGGCTCAGAACCACCGTCGGTTCCGCGCCGTCGCAGTCTGCACCATCGTGGTCGCCAGCGTGCCCTACCTATGGGTGCTCTGGGACCTTTGGACCGGAACGTTGGACCCGTTGCGGGCCGACGAGTCGAGAACCGCGCCGGGTTCGGTCATCTACGACGTGCAGGCACGCGCCCTGCTCCACGGTCACTTCTCCCTACCGCCCGGCAGTATCAGCATCGAGGCGTTCGTACACCATGGACGGACGTACACGTATTTCGGCATCTTCCCCTCGTTGATCCGGATGCCGATCCTGTTGTTCACCCACTCCCTCGACGGTCGCCTTACCGGTCTTTCCATGCTGGCCGCCTGGGTGGTCACCGCGGTCTTCAGCGCACTGCTCCTGTGGCGGATACGGATCGTGGTCCGTGGGGGCGCAGCCCTCGGCTGGTCCGAGGCGCTGTCGTACGGTGCCGTGCTCTTTTCGGTGCTGGCCGGATCCGTACTGATGTCGTTGGCCTCGATGCCCAACGTCTACTCGGAGGACGAGGCGTGGGGTGTGGCCCTCACGTGCGGGAGCCTCTTCGCCCTGTTGGGCGTGCTCGAGCGACCCTCGTGGGGCCGTGTGACGGCCACGGGGATCCTCGTCCTCTTCACGAACCTCAACCGCGGCACCACGGGGTACGCGTGCATCCTGGGCACCGGATTGGTGGCGGTATGGTTCGCGCTCGGTCGCTCCGGGCGCGACCAACGCCGGTGGGCATTTCCGGTCCTGCTCGCCGCTCTGGTGCCCCTCGTCGTCGGGTGCACCATCGACTACATCAAGTTCGATCTCTTCTTCGGCTTCCCCGCATCGGAGCAGCTGCTCTACAAGGCCTACCACTTCGCCAGCATTAACAAGGGCAAGCACTTCAGCATCCACTTCCTGCCGAGCACGTTGCAGGCCTACTTCTCGCCCAGCGACCTCCGGTTCACCTCCGTGTTCCCCTATGTCGCCACGCCGGGGCTGCCGAAGCAGCTCACCGCTCACACCCCGCTGTTCAACCGGGGCCTCACCTCCAGCATCCCGGCGTCGATGCCGTTGCTGTTGATCACCGGAATCTGGGGGTTCGTCACCACCTTCTTGCGCCACCGCCCGGTGATGGTCCGGTCGTTCCGGCTCCTGCTGGTGGCGGCCGCGGCCAGCGGTTGTGCCATGTTGATCTACGGAACCGTCTACGAACGCTTTCTGGCCGACTTCCTGCCCATACTGGTGCTGGCCAGCGCCATCGGCGTGGTGGACATCTACCGGCGACTGGACGGCAGGACGCGGAGGCCACGAGTGCTGGTCCCCGCGGCGGTGGGCCTCCTGGCCTTGTTCGGGTTCGTGGCCAACATGGGTATCGCCATCACCCCCCAGAGCAGCTGGACGCAGACGCAGGCCGACCACTACGTCCGGGCCGAGCTGGACCTGAGCGACCTCACCGGTCATCCACTGGTCGGCCATGTCGTCCGGGGAGGGTCACTGCCCACACAGGCCCCGATCGGAGAGCTGTTCGTGAAGGGCGACTGCGAGGAGCTGTACATCTCCGACGGGTTGGGTTCGGCCTTCCCCTACCCCAACTACATCTGGCGGCCCGTCGAACTGGCTCCTCACATGCCGATCTGTCGAGCGCTCCTCCGCACCTCGACAGGTCAGGGTCTTCGCGCCCTCGACGACGGGGCGCGCCGGGCGTCCGAACCGTCGCGGGCCTGATCCGGCACTGGCCGTCAGGGTCGGCAGACCCCGTTCAGCTCGGATCTGATGTGTCGTGCGATCCACAGTCCACCCTGGGGTGTCGGATGGATCCCGTCCCGGCGGATCAGCGGAGCGGGCAGCTTGGTTCCGGCGGCCTGGGCCGCAGTAATGGCGTGGTGATTGGCCAGTACTGCCGCATTCCAATCGATGATGTGGACCCGGGACGGATCCGCTTCATGCGCCCCGACGATGGCCCGGTTGATAGCTTCGGCTTTCGGATCACCCGGCCGACTGTAGGCATCGGCGAACTGGTTGATGGTGAACAGCACTTCGCAGGGGACGTGGGACGTGTCTGCCATCAGGGTGTTCCAACTCGTGAGCCAGTTGCGATTTCGGTGCACCACGTCATTGGTCCCGAGGTTGATGAAGAGGCTGTGGGGCGAACCGTCCGAGCCCTTCATGATCTTCGACTCCAACAGGGGAGTCATATCGGCAATGGTCTTCCCCTCCACGGCTTCGATGCGGTATGGCCAGGCGCTGATGGCGTGGGCGATGGCGGCCCGGGAGAGATAGGTGATGGAATCGCCCACGACCCCCACCGGCGGTGCGGTGCTGGAGCGGGAGCTGTTGGTGTCGGCGCTGGCGCTGCTACAACCGGCCACGGACATCGATGCCACGACAATGCAGACCAAGGCGATCCACCGCTTTGGGATGGGGAGGGCGGTGGTCACGATCAGAAGGTCTGGTTCAGGGTTCGGGGGACAGCGGCCGGCGCGGAGATGCGGGTCGGCCGGGCCGCCGTGACCGGCGATCCGACATGTGGGCAGACGTGTCTGGTCTCGATGGTCATGGCGACCCCACCCGGTATGGCGGCACAGACCGCAACGGAAGCAGGGCTCATTCTCCGCAGACGTCTCTCAGCGTGGACCCTATGTGCTGGGCGATCCACAGTTCACCCTTCCGCGTCGGATGGACCCCGTCGGGCTCGATCAAGGCGAAATCGGCGTGAACGGCAGCATTCCAGTCGATGATGTGAACGTGCGAAGGGTCGGCGTCGTGAGCACTCTCGATGACACGATTGAAGTCCTCGGACGTAGGCCCCGGCCGGTGGCCGTATGCGTCGACCACCGTGCTGACGGTGAAGAAGACTTTGCACGGAACCGACGCCGTGTCCTTCACGAGCGTGTCCCAGTCGCTCTTCCAGTGCGGGTTGCGCCGGATAACGTCGTTGGTGCCCAGATTGATGAAGATGCTTTGCGGGGGACCGTCTGGTCCCTTCATGATGTCCGACTCGACGTACGGAGTCATGGCGCGGACCGTGTGGCCGGGGAGGGCCTCGATCTCGAGATGCACTCCCTTGACGGTGGACCTGATCGATCCATCCGAATGCTGGGTGATCGAGTCCCCCACGATCCCGACCGTCGTGTTGGCGCCGCTGGCCGACGAGCAGCCGGCCAGTCCGGCAGCCACGAGGCAAGCACAGCACAGGTTGACCAGCTGTTTCGCCGTCATTCGGCAATGCCCCCACATTCCACGGTCAGAGCTTGCAGCAGAGCCGAGGGAGCGTCAAGCCACCCCCGGGAGACGAGGGAGTGGTGGTGGTGTAAACAGATCCAGCCCGTCCGGGCTTCCCCGCGGCGGGCGGGCCACAGGGACGGCCCCTCAGTCGGATTTCGACACCTGGTAGACCGTTGCGCACCCGAAGTGCCTCACGGAAGTGAGGATCGGAGCCAGCAGTGCGCTCAGGTCGGCGTGGTCTTGGCAGTCCGCCAGAAGGAACCGGGCCATGCTCGTCTGCACGAGGTGGACAGCCTGCGTCCGTTGCAGGCCCCCCGAGAACAGCGCGTCGGCCTGGGCGATTCGCCCGGTGTAGTCGGGCGTCCACGAGATATTGCCCACCCAGGTCTGGCGACCCGTCTCCGCCGGTACCGTCTGCCCGAGGTAGAGGGTTGCCAGTACCGGACCGGAGACGGCATCCTGCCTCAGATACTCCAGTGCGTGCTCTTCCCCGCTCGTGATGAAGTACGGATCTTGGGCAAAATAGTAGGAAGCACCGACCGACCGGGCGTCATTCAGATTCTGCACACCGGCCGGCAGGAGCAGGAGCAGGACGAGGCCAGCCCCCATCGTGGTCTTGAGCACCGCCGGCACCGTGAGCCCGATACTGCTCACGCCCATCACGGCCAGGCATGCCAACGGAATGCTCAGGCCTTGCAGCGCGTGGAGGGGATAGGTCCCGATGTGCGTCCAGGCGATGGTCCAGTACAGACCCAGGGCCACGAGTGGCCAGGCCCGCAGCATGACCCCCCGCAAGCTCGGGGCAGGCAATCGGTAGGCCAAGATCGCCGGCAGGCCCAGAGGAACTATCGCCACCAGTACGGCCAGGAACGGGACGACGATGAAGTTCTGTCGGCCTGCGAGGGCCCAGGCCGGATCGAGATGGCCCAAGGCGGAGTAGTAGACGAGTGGCACTCCGGTGGCCACACAGGTCGCCAGGACCAGTGGGCCATGCCCCCGGTCCCCCCTCCGCCACATCACCGCCTCCGAAACAACCAGTACGCCGAGCACCGTTACCCCCTGCCATGGTTGCATCCAGGCGCACACGAGACCCGCCAGCGGTGCCCAGGGTCGAAGCCGTCGCCGGGTGTGATCCCGTTCGTAGGCGAGGAGGCAGAGGGCCAGTGATGCCACGGCAATAGCCGTGAACGGATAGCCCCAGAGGTACAGAACTACCCACATCTCTCTGCTGACCACCGGCAGGTAGTAGCGGTCTATGGCCGGGAGCCACGATGGATGGTGGGTGAGCACCGCGGCAGGCGAGATGTAGAAGAGAGCCAATACGAGCGCGGCACGGCGCTGGGCCGTACCGCTGAGCGTCCCCCGGCACACGGCACGAGCCGCACCAAACAGCGAGAGCACGGCCACCGGCGTCCACAGCAGGTAGGACGTGGATGCCGACACCCCCAGACGCTCCACCAGGCCCGAGACGATCAGCGCCGGGTTGAGGTAGTCCGCCGGACCGGGGACCGAATCGAAAGGATTCGGAATGAGGACATGGTGGTAAGCCTCTTGGATCCACCCCAGATACTGCAGCTGATCGCCTATGTAGGGCCCAGCCGTTCCGGTCCAGACATGGTTGGGTCCGGCCTTCGAGAGGAGAAAGGCCAGGAGCCAGACCGATAGTCCGGCCAGTGCCACGAGCACTGCCGCGTCGAACAGGTCGATCCTGAGCTGACCCGAACGTCGGAGCCGGTGCGGACGATCGTCCGGAACCTCTGTGACGATGTCGGTGGGTTCCACCGCGCCTTCCCCCATTGGCAGAGTATTTCAGGCTTTGGACCACACGGATTCGGAGTGGCTCACCACGTTCCCCGAGGCCACGACAGGTTACGACGCCTCGGTCACAGCCCCCCCAGTGGTATGAGAAACCGGACGAGGACGTAGATGTCGACAGCCATCAAGGCGGCCGGCCAGAGCAGGAGGCCGACCGGTTCCAAGCGATGGTGCAGCAGTCCGAGCAGTCGGACGCTGCCCACCGTGACCACGGCGGCAAAGGCGGTCAGGCCGACAAAAGCCACTCGGGCGTCACCGATGGAGGTCGAACCGATGGTGATCGACACGGCGACGATGCCGGCGGCGACACATCCGACGAACGCCAGTCCGGACAGGCTCGGCACCCGGGACGAATCGCCTCTGCCACCGACGAAGAGGGACACGATGCCGGCGGCCAGGCAGACAAGGGCCATGATGGCCAGAATGCGGTCCATCCAGTCGGGCAGGAGGAGGTTGGGCTGGGAGTACCAGGTGCTGACGAAGAACGTTCGGAAGAACACCTGCGCGAACAGATCCGAATGCCAGGACAACGGGTGGAGCAGATAGTGCGTGAGGTAGTTCTCACTTGCCTTGCCGGCCAGATACTGGCCGTAGAGGTGCTTGTTCCTGATGAACCACCAACCCGACACGGCAAAGAACGAGACGATGGCGATCACGCCGTCGACCACTACCCCACCGTCGACGCCGATGCGAGGTCGACCGCCGGAGCCGCCGGTGGCAACGACGGGGTCATTCCCCGATTCGTCGGAGAGCGGCCGAGCCGATGATCGCTCCGGCCACCGGATCATGGGCACCAAGGCCAGCACCATCAGCACGGCCGCCACGGGCAGACTGTTGAACTTGGTGGCGGCCGCTGCTCCGAGCGCCAGACCCATGCCCGTGAGGTGGAGCCGTCGATGCCCACGACGCCCCGTTCTCCTGGCCCGCTCGGAGAGGAGGAACAGCACCAAGGCCAGGGCGCAGAGTGGAATGACCAGCGCATCGTTGGTCACGGCCGAAGAGACGACGAGTTCCCTGGGCAGGATGGCGACGAACAAGCCGGCGGAGAGGGCCATGGACTCACGCAGCCCGGCCACCTTGGCGCCGGCGTACGCCAACAGTACGGTTCCCAGTCCCAGCAGCACCGAGAGCAGTCGTAGTTCGTGGAGATAGACCGCCTCCCGGTGCTGGGACGTTGTGTAGTCGTGGGACAGCACCAGTCGGTTCTGTATGAAGGGGTTCTTGTAGTGCTCGGGGGTCGTCACCGGCGTGAAGGCGGGAATCCCCAGAACCTCCTGCCATCCCGCCGCCAGCAGGTAGTAGAGGGGGGGCTGATGGGACTCCTGCAGATTGGCGACGCTGATATGAGGTATTGCGTCGTGCCGGACGATGTACTCGATGTACTGGGTGTGGGCCTGTTCGTCGTCGGCCTCGTAGGCCCGGGTCAGCAGACTGAAGGTCACGGCCAACGGCAGATAGACCACCGCGAGAACGACGACCGATGCCCAGGGGGTCAGGAACCAGGGACGACGGTGTCCGGCTCTGTCGGCCGCACCGCCCTCTGATCCCTCGACGGAGAGCTTCACCTCCACCGGCCCGGGACCGTCACCGACCATCAACTCTTTGCCATTACTGCGGACCTGAGCAGTTCGCTTATCTCCGGTTCCATCAACCGTGTGGCCCCGAACAGCAGGTGGTTGGTGTCGGCATAGAGGAGGTGATCGTCGATCTCGAGCGGGCAACCCGCCCGGTTGCAGAGCACGCTGTCCGGTGCGAACACGGGAACCCCCGGATGGTTGGCCAGGACCGACCGCTCGGCGTCGATGAGCGGCCTGGCCGTCGACAGCGAGGCCTGGCGAGTCGGCTCACAGGCGGCGATGGACCCTGTTCTCGAGATGCACTCGGCCGGCTGATACGGAAGCGTCGGATCGTCCAGGATCACCGCCGGTTGAATGCCCTCCGCCATCATCTGGTGCAGGAACTGTTCGAAGGCCGACTTCCACAGCTGCACCTGCACCCCGGTGCCGGGCACCGATCCACTGGCGTCGGTGATCAGACCGAGGTACTGACCCTCGTGTTGGGTCAGTACGACCGCTTTCGGTTTGAGTTCCGCCAGCAGCTGCATCCCCTGCTTCCTCAAGGCCAGACAGCGGCTGGTGTCGATCGGACCGTTGGGCAACGGCCTGACGACGACGGGGATGAACGGGCACCCAGGCTCGAAGTAGCCGGCGAGACGAACGCCCTGACGAGAGGCGACCTGGCTCAAGGCGTTGAACCACGTCCCGGCGTGCGAGTCGCCGACCAGTGCGACCACCGTCGGACTGGCCAGGTCGCCCCCGGCGCAGTACTTCATACCCTCATCGGTGGAACGGGTGGCGCAGATGGGAAAGAAGTCCTTGAAGGCGGCGTCTTTGGCCTTGGTGAACGATGTGGGCGTGCTGCGGGATGCGGCCACCCACGTTCCTTCCGCCGCCCCGAGCACGGCCAAGGTGATCACCAGGCCGACGACATAGGTGCGTCCCGATGACCGGCGCAGCCTTTGGCTGAGTCGGATCGGGTTCTCGACCACCGTGAACGCCACATAGGCAACACCCAACGAGGCACACGCGGCGACGGTCCGGAGCCAGGTGCTGTCGTTGTTGAACGCCAGCACGGCCAGGACGATGAACGGCCAGTGCCACAGGTACCACGAGTACGAGAGGCGGCCGATCCACCTCATGGGGCCCGTACCCAATGCCGCCATCACCGGGGTCGGATCACTCTGGTCCACCATCCGACCGGAGAAGATGAGGAGGGCAGCCCCCAGCACCGGCACCGCGGCGTTGACGCCCGGGTATTCGGTGGCGTCGGTGAACCATATCGTGGCGTAGGCCAGCAACACGAGGCCGGCGGTCCCACACAGAAGGCTCCATCGAGGCGACGTCCTCTTCACCACGATGGAGGCCAGAAGGCCGCCGGCGGCGAACTCCCACGCTCTGGTCGGGAGGCTGAAGAAGGCCCACGTACTCCCCTCTCCGGTCCATCGGACATTGAGGGCGAACGAGGCCACCAGAACGATCAGGAAGATCGGGACGACGACGCGGCGGACGAGATGTCCCGATCGCCTGGCCATGATCAGCGCACCACAGACCAGGAACGGCCACACCAGGTAGAACTGCTCCTCCACACCCAAGGACCACGTGTGCAGGAACGGGCTCTTGTTGATATTCGAGGCGAAGTAGTTCTGGGAGTTGTTGGCGAACACCAGATTGGACACGTAGAGAGCGGATGCCGCTCCCTCCTTGGCGATCTCCAACATGTCGTACGGGGCAAAGATCAGAGAGCTCGCCACCAGCGTGGCAATCACCATGAGGGCCAACCCCGGCACCAGACGCCGGATCCTGCGGGCCCAAAACCCCAGCAGACTCACGCGGCCGGACGAACTCGATTCGTCCAGCAGGTTGCGGGTGATCAGATAGCCGGAGATGACGAAGAACACGTCGACGCCGATGAACCCGCCGGAGAATCCGGGAACACCGGCGTGGTAGGCCACGATGACGAGGATGGCGATGGCGCGCAGTCCTTCGATGTCGGCCCGGAACCGGCTGGAGGTCGGGGCGTTCGACCCGGTGGCGACCTCGGATGGCGGCGCGGCCGGGGCCTGATCGGTGGACGCCTCGGGAACGGTCGCGCTCAAGACGACCGTCCCCCGGACTGGCCCCTCCGAGCCCGCAGCCGCGCCAGCAATGGCTCCCCCTGGCATCGACCGGGGAGTCTAGATTCGGTGCGACAGGTCGTCGTCGGTCCCACCGATGGCCCGAGGATGGGACCGGGCCGGAGAGCCAGGGTCAGGGTGGTCAGGGTCGATCCCGGTTGTCGGCGGTGGCGTACGGGCCCAGGTCGTGCGCCTCGGCAATCCGAGCCTGGCGCCTCGTGAACGCGGCCGACTCGGAGAAGTTCAGGTGGTCGAGCACGTCGGCGTCGGACGCCTGATCGATGTGCAGAGCCGTGTACTCGGCCTGCAGTTGTGCGGCGTGAACGGTGCGGGCCCCGTCGAGGCCGTTGCCGATCCCGAGGATGAGCTGGAGGGCGATGATCCCGACCAGGGCCCAGGCGGTCACCCTGGGC
The DNA here is from genome assembly GCA_963700235.1 of uncultured Acidimicrobiaceae bacterium. GTDB lineage: Bacteria > Actinomycetota > Acidimicrobiia > Acidimicrobiales > RAAP-2 > Bog-756. Next base: position 352,978 of record CAVOWT010000003.1, on the reverse strand, counting down.
ACCGAGCGCTCGATCCATTGGTAACCACCCTGCCACCGGCTCGTGCGCTGACGCCGACCATCGCCCGGTAGGCCACCGTCCTGAGCGACACCTCCGGCACGCGGCCACGGCCGACCCAGCACGGCAAGGTACATCCCGATCAAGACCATCAGTTCGTAGATGGTGTAGCCGGACGAACTGGCCACCCAGTAGCCCAGGCCGGCCCGCCCTTCGGCCACCAACCCGGCGAACAGGAGACCGAAGCAGATCAACGCCACCCCGACCGGGCTGCCGCTGCGGTTGTCGCCACGGATGCCGTACACGGCCAGCACGGCCACCGCCAACACCACGATGACCACTCCGAGGACCAGGACCGCGTTCTCCTGCCCGCCGAACTTGACCGGTGTTCCCACCACATCGCCCACGGCGAACGTGGCGAACAGGAGCGGGGAGATGGCGTGGCGCGTGAGCGAGCTGGGGAAGACCGTGCCGGCCTGAAAATTGAAGTTGTACAGGTACAGGGCGGCCGTCAAGGCGGCCGCCCCGAGCCAGGCCAGGGCGAAACGCACCCGTCGCCTCCGGCAGAACAGGAGCACCAGGCCCACCGGCCAGATGAGCAGTCCCTGCAGGGAGGAGAAGCTCCCGATGACGGCGGCGGCGGCGGCGAACACCAGTATGGGCCAGGTCAGGGTGACCCGGTCGATGAGCGCCACCGCGGACGCCAAGGCCAACAGGACGAGGTACCAGGCCAGTTGGAAGCCCCACAGGGTGGCTCCGTACTGCACCAGGGAGCACGCCAGGATGGCGACCGGGCAGTAGTACAACCACGGCGTCCGGGGGGACCGGCGTTTGTGGGCCCAGATGACGAGGGCGGTCGCCACCACCAGCATGGCCCCGCTGACGAACTCCTCAGCCCGGATGTTGAAGTGCGTGGCGTGCGCCAACCCTATGACGACGAGGTTGGGGAAGAAGATCCGATCTTCATTGTGCTGCGACCACAGCGACCCCCAGTCGAAGAGATTCGAGTAGGAGTGCTGGATGACCGTGATGTCACTCCACTGGTCCTGATAGATGTCGTTGACGCTGTACCGGGCGATGGCCCAGAAGTAGCCGAGCACCGGAAGTCCGAAACCCAGGGCGGTCAGCACGTTGACCAGGAGTGGGCTCACATGATCGACCAGCCGCGGCGGTCCGGCGGACGACGGCTCCGCCACAGAGGCCCACTCCCCTTGTTCGACCTCGGTCAACTGCCCCACCAGCTTCCTGTGGCCCTGTCGTGGACCTTGGAAGTGTAACCAGCAGTCCCCAAACGGCCACTCCATCACCGTCCGCCACAACCAAAACCGTGGTCAGGGCCATCGAGGTCTACTCCGAGTAGCACTGGTCGGCAGCGCCCTGATTGCCCGAGAGGTCGGGCGACGCCACCGCCCGCGTCGACTACCGGAACTCATGAACGCCCCCGGCTCACCCTGCGCCCGGTGAGTCGAGGCTCAGGGAAACCAGCGTCTCACGATGCAGCACACCGGGTGTGGAGGCCGCTGTCAATCACACCGTTCACTCGTGTGCCGACGAAGCGTTGCCGGTTACCCAAATGGAAAAGTGACCTGCCGAACCCCTTGGTCGGCCCAGCACGTCATCGAACAGTTTGACCACGGGACCACTTCCAGAAACCGAAGTGTCGACGATCACCAGCCGCACGTCGTACTTTGAGAGAGTTCTCCGGGCAGCGACCATCAGCGAGGGGCTGAGCGGCAGAGGCGCTCCGTACAGCTTGCCGTAAAGGAAGAGACTGTAGATGTCTTGACCAGCAAGAAACTGTTGCAGGCTCACGGGGCTCATTCGGCTCGGAGCGAGGACGGGGACGCCCGTCGCGTCCGGATGCCACGCATAACCGCCGAGGAGGCGGAAGCGATAGCCGTCGTCAGCCTGCCAGAGCATCGGCTGCACGGTGATCTCCGTCGCAAACGGATAGGTGAGTGCCACCGGGTCACCTGTTGGGACTGACCGACGAATGGCTGTCGGCAGTTCAACGGCCGCGGGAGCCGATACCGAGTTCTCCGGTGGCCACTGAGGCAAGCCAGTAGCAAGAACGATGGCTAGCAGCACCATGGCGATCAGGATGTATGCCCATCGTTGGGAATACTGGCTCGAAGCATTCCGGTGACCGGCGATCGCCGTCCGATGGATGTCGTCCAACCCGAACGCGACTACAGCAGCAAGGCACCCGTCTGTCACGAAGGAGATTCGGTACGGCAGGATATCGTCAAGCAGCGGAAGATGGTCAAGGATCAGAAAGGGCAGTCGAATGGTCGTGGATCGTCCGTCAACTTCCAGATAGGGTCCGAGCGAGAGGACCACCGCTCCGAGCAGGAGGAGCAGCGACAACTGCATCCGAGGGCTGCGACGAGATCTCCAGGCCAGGATGACGGCAAGAATCAGGAGTGGTACGCCGATGTACCCACCGGCTCCTGTTGCGCCGCTCGGTCCCCCCAGGTATCTCCCGAGCGACCTCATGCCCAGTGTGAAGTGCTGCTGGGATCCCGGAACTATGAAGCTGAGCAGGTCGTTGTGGAAATAATTGATCGTCCCCCACGTACGTCCGGTGATGTGCTGAGGACCTGCCATCACCATCCAGAAGGGATAGCCGATCAGTGCCAGCGAGACGAGAAGGGCACCGCTGAGCGACGTTGCCACCGAACGTCGTGCTTCAGGAATTCTTTTCCGATAGCGAACCATGACGCACACCATCGCGCCGGCGGCAAAGACTCCGACGATCGCAAGGATTTCCGGTGAAATCAGATACTGGGCCGCTACGAGGAACCCGAGCTGGATCCCATGCCGCCACGCTGGACCTCTGCGCCACACTATGGAAGTGAGTTCCAACGCGATGAGTGGCGGCAGCGGCAAGAACATGAGTTCCACGTTTTGAGCAGCCATATACGGTGAGAAGCCGTAGATGAGCCCGGCAACGGCTGCGGCAGGGGTCCATATCTGCCACCGGCGCAAGACAAAGAAGGCCGAGGACGCCGAAAGTGGCATCGCAAGTGCGACGAACACATTGGCTCTGGCCATCGGACTGAGCACGGTGGCAAAGGGGGTACTCAACAGACCGAGCAAGGGGCTCTCGGTGTTCTGTGCCAGGTTCACGCCCGTCGGTGCAAAGAGAGCATTGCTGAAAAATGGATTGAGACCGTGACCCAGTGAGTGGGGCACCCAATTGAGAAACCAGACCGACTGTGAAAAATCCGACCCAACAACAAAAGGTTGGGTTGAGATCCCTCCGTACAGTGGCCAGAACTCGACGGCGCCAATGAGTAGGTATGCGGCAATAACGAAGGCCGAGGGGCGCCATCCACCGTGCGGCGCTTGATCCCCGGAGGGTTGAGTATCTAGCTCTCCTGAACCCGCTTGCTCCATCCGCCTCGTTCCCCGCCGTGATGCAGTCGCCCGGTTACCACGTGCAGCTTGGCAGATCTAGGAAAAGAGGGCTATTGCGGACCGCCGATCTCAATAAGGTCCCCATGTCGGACACCCGGCCACAGGAAAGGCTGATCAGGGTGGCCGGAAGGTCGATACGCTCGAGTCGGACTGCGGTGGCCGTTCCACGCGTTCCCGGGCCGGCTTACGTGATCCTGTCGAGCTAGTGAATCGGTGCCGGACAGTGACTCGGATCCGGCCCACGATGGGTGGGAATCCCAGGTAGCCGGGCGCCTTTTGGCGACGGCCCCGTATGGCGGTCCGCCGCAGCCGCATCCTGATTGCCGGTGAGGTCAGGCCACGCCACCGCCCGCGTCAGCTACCGGGCCGAAACCATGAACCCGCCGGTCGCCCCGGGGCCCGGTGAATCGAGGCTCAGCTGGCGGGAGGCGGGTCCGAGAGGAGGTCGGCGCTCGAGCCCGAGCCGACCGCCGCTCCGGGACCGCCAGCCTTGTTCTCCCTCACCACTCGGTAGGCCAGATAGGCCGCCCCGAGGAACGCCAACAACGCGACCACCGCGGCAGCCGCCCCCCGCTTGTGGTAGTGACCGTGCTTATGGCCGGCCTCGTGCCCAGGTATGTAGCTCGGCAACGCGTGTATCGACGTCGTCAAGTATTCGATCGCCACAAAGGTCGCAAGTGCACCAATGATGACCAGCACAATTACCCAGATCCACTTCATGGGCCAAGACTGTAGCGGATCGTCTGACGGCGCGGATTGCATAACGATATGGATCGCCACCTCCCGTGACGGAGAGTCCGCATAAGCCACGGGCCACGACATCGGAGGCGGCGCCCCAGACGTCGTCGGGTGCCGTTCAGCCGGCGGTGTACGGGCGGGCCGACGACTCTCGGCTCGAGCCGTTTCACCCTCACGACGCCGATGCCGTCACCGGCCCCGGATCATCACATTGTATGAGGTCGGGGACCTGCCGTGCTCCGACGACGGCCGCCGACCGGGTGGTGGTGCCCACCCGTGGGACGGGGACCCGGCGCCACCCGGCTCCCGCTGCCGGCGACGGAGACAGATCCGTGGCGGATCGGGCTCCGGGCGCCCTACAGGCGATCAGGGAGGAGGTATACGTTCGAACGAGTCGAGCGGCTGACCAGCCTCTTTTTGGGGCCTCAGGACCACAATGGTGCTGGTGATGCTGGTCTGGCGGTGCAGCCGATGGCTGTCGTCAGTGCTTGACAACGATGATGACGGGACTGCTGCGGGCAGCCTTTCCGGCCGCGTCCGTGGCCACGGATTGCAGGGTGTAACGACCATTGGCCACGCCGGCCGAGTCCCAGTGCGCGACCCACCCATAGGGAGATCGTGCCGCGTCGGCAACCAACGCCTCGTGCAGGGCTCCGCCGGTGGCCCGGATCTCCACCCTGGTCACCGGTAGGTTGTCGGTGGTACCGACATCGACCACAACGGAACGAGCACCCGGCGATTCCGAAAGGATCTTCAGGGTGACATGAAGGTCCGGCTGCGTGGGCGCCAGCGGCTGGACCACGGGGAGACGCAGGGTGTCATTGACCACCTCCTCGAGAAATCGGGCGTAGGTGATGGTCAGGTGGTACCTGTCCGCGTAGACCTCGTAGTTGCCGACGACTGCCGTACAGCTCGTGCCGCACATCCACGGGGACAGGTCGAGGTACGGCGCTCCGGTTGCCCTGGCCGCAGCCCGTTCAGCACGGTCCTGCGACGTGTGAGACAGGCTGTCGGGACCGGAGCAGGCCTGTACGTCGTCCAGGTGCCGAGCCAGGCAGTTCGGCCCGGCCTCGGGAAGGTAGGGGATGTTGCCCAGTACGACCTTCCTGATCCGAGGGGCGGTCATGAGCCTGAGCGTGTCCTCCAATCCCCTCTGCCACTGGGCCGCGCTGTACACCTGTCCGCCCGGTGCAGGATGTGTCGCCTGGGTGACGATCACCAGGTCGGGGTCCAGACGGTTGATGCGGTCGAGGGCGAACCGGTGCCATTGGGCGCACGCCGTCCATGCACCTCCGGGCGAGTTGAATCCGACCGGATCCGTGTACGGAAGCATGTCCACGGGACATCCGGCCTTGGCCAGCAGTACGAACTTCCACTCGGCCCTGAGGGCGATGTCATCGATGGCCTGTGCCCACATCAGCGCGTGGGAGTCCCCGTAGAGGACCACCGTGTGGACTCCCTTGGCATCGCCGAACGTGCAGGCGGGCACGGTGGACTGAGGATAGGTCGGTGCGCATCCGGTCCACGTATCAGGTATCCCGTAGTTGAAGTACGCAGCATTGACCGAGGGCGTGAGGTCGGGCGGGACCCGCTGGATCCGGGTGGCGGCAACGACGGAAGATCGGACGGTCTGGGGCGACGCGGGAGCGACGGATCCCACTGCCGCCTGCGTTGCCGGGCCTGAACCCCCATGGGTGTTGATCTGTGCCGTCAGGATCCCGACCGTGATCAGGGTGAGGCCCACACCGAGGCCGATGCTGGCCCGCCGGTTCCGCGTCAGGAGCTTGGCGTGCCGGAACGGGTTCTCGACAAGGATGTAGGTGCCGATCGAAGCCACCACGGCCAGCGCCACCCACCACAGACTCTGCGGGGCCGGAAGGCTCGACTCGCCGCGGGACTCCGCGGCCAGGACGAGGATGGGCCAATGCCATAGGTACAAGGAGTAGGAGAGTCTGCCCAGCCAGCGGAAGGGGAAGGCGCCGAGCACGGCTTCGACGCCGAAGCGGGGTGCAGCCGCCCCGCCGGCGATGATGAGGCCGGCGCCGAGCACCGGTACCGCCACCAGCGACCCGGGGTACTGACTCTGGGCGTCGAAGGCCAAGGCGGAGACGAGGACGGCTCCGAGACCGGTCCACGTCATGACGGCGGCGGCCAGCGGCGGCACCGCCAGGAGCCTCCGGGTTCCGACGGCGATCAACGCGCCGAGCGCCAGTTCCCAGGCCCGGGTGAAGGGCGAGAAGTACGCCACCGTCGGGTCGTTGGCCGTCTGGAGGACCGAGAGGCTGAAGGATCCGGCGATGACCACGACGAGGGCCATCGTGAGCCGGGCCTCGAACGAAAGACGCGCCTTGGCCCTGGCCACCAGCAGCACCAGCATCGGGAAGACCGCATAGAACTGCTCCTCGACCGACAGCGACCAGTAGTTCTGCAGCGGCGAGGGCGGTTGGAGGGCGGCGAGATAGTTCGTCCCGACCGCCTCGAAATGGAAGTTGGACAGGAACACCGCAGCCCACCGCCCGTCCACGGCCACGCTGTTGCCGGTCAGGAAGCCGAGCAGATGGTACGAGAGCAGAACGGTGACCACGATCACGAGCGTCGCCGCAGGGATGATGCGACGACAGCGCCGACCGTAGAACGCCAGTATCGATGTGCGGCCGGTCGTGGCCCGCTCCCGTAGGAGGAGTCCGGTGATGACGAATCCGGAGATGACGAAGAAGACGTCGACCCCGACGTAACCTCCGGTTATGCGCGGGACGTTGGCGTGATACATGACGACGAGCACCACGGCCACGGCTCGGAGGCCCTCGACGTCGGGTCGGAAGCGTCGATCACCGGGAGCGGTCCCGGCCTCATCCCCCGAGGGCAGATAGCGTTCCTCGATCACCGACGTCCCCACTGGGACCATCTCCCCCCCGGCTGCGAATCAGAACTGCAATCAAATCAGACCCGGATGCCAGACGCTACAGATCACAAGCCGGCAGCGGGCCGCGCCATCATCGCGATTGGGACGGCCGGGACCCTTTCTTCCGGCACGGCCGAAATAGTACGGAGGTGCCCTCGACGGTAGCCTTGGGGCATCGAACGGGCCCCGTGGGCTCCAATCCAGTCAGTGCCTGGAGGGCGCATGCAATCCAACGGTCGCCAGGTGACCGATACCGAGGCATCGGAAGACCGTCCACAGGTTCGTCATTTCGGGAGCTGGCTGGCCCTCGTCGCCGCCGTCGGCTTCGGACTCCGCCTCCTCGTGGTGACCCTGTCCCGGGGTGACCAGGTCAACGGCGACGGCTACGAATGGAGCAAGCAGGGCAACCTGAACGCCGCAGGTCACTGGTTCGTGAGCGCGTTCAACCTCCGCCCCGACGCCTTGCGCCCACCAGGATGGGCCCTGGCGCTCACGGTGTGGGCCTGGCTGGGACAGCACAGCTGGTTCCACCAGCAGATCCTGTCGTGCCTCATCGGTACGGGCACGGTGGCCATGATCGGGATCGTGGGCCGGAGGCTGGCCGGCGACCGGGCCGCACTGTTGGCGGCCGGGATCGCCGCGGTGTACGCCGGGCTCTGGGTCTACGAGCGGGCCCTGCTGTCCGAGGTGTTGCTGCTGTTCGGTGTGACCATCATGATCCTGCTGGCCTACCGGTTCCGTGACCGCCCGTCGGTGGGAAGGGCTGCAGTCCTCGGTGGGATGTGCGGCGTCCTGGCCCTCATCAGGTCCGAACAGATCCTCGTACTGCCACTGCTCGTCCTCCCGTTGGTCCTCGCGGCCAAGGGCATCGATCGGCGCCAGCGGGTCACGTGGTTGGCGTTGGCCACGGTAGTCATGCTGGTCGTCGTGGCCCCGTGGACCATCTTCAACCTCGGACGCTTCCAGCGACCCGTCCTGCTCTCCAACGGGTTCGGCGCCGCCGCGGCCACCGGCAACTGCAACATCGCGTACTACGGGCCCGAGACCGGTTACGGCGACCTGAAGTGTCTCCCGATCTTCGTCAAGGGTGACCAGTCCGTGCAGGACTCCGAGGACGCCCACATCGCCCTCACCTACGCCGAGCACCACCTGAGCCGGCTGCCCGTCGTCCTGGTGGCCCGCGAGGGACGGACGTTCGGATTCTGGAATCCCTTCCAGCAGGCCGACATCGACGCCCAGTGGATGGGCACCTGGGTCGGCGTGACCCGACTCGCCCTCATCAGCTACTGGGCGCTGCTGATTCCGGCCGTGATCGGTGGAGTCGTCCTGCGTCGTCGGAGAGTCGCCATCTACCCGCTCTTGGTGTTCGTGACCATTGCCGCCGTCACCGTCCTACCCACCATCGGGGATCCGAGGTACCGAGCCACGGCGGAGATTCCTCTCGTCCTGCTGGCGGCCGTCGCCATCGACGCCGGTCTCCGGAAGGGTCGATGGGCGCCGTCCCGCACTCCCCGTCACCGTCAGAAGCCCGACGACCGGCCCGTACCCACGCCCGTAGCGGCCGGGGAGGCATAGGCGCGGGGCCCGTGGCCACGCGTCCGCGTGGCGGCAGGACCCGGGGGTCTGTGGGTAAAATGAGCCGAGTGATGTGGCGCGCCATCGAGTCGGGCAGCGGAGGATTGGTCAGGGGGCCAGGTGTCGAAGATCGATCCATTCACCGATCAGAGCGAGGGAAATCGGCGTGAGCCCGGCGGGGATCCCCCGGTAGAGCTGCTCATCCCCGACGACGACGTCGACGATCCCGAGGTGTCCATCGTCGTTCCCGCCATGAACGAGGAGCTCACCATCACCGAGTTCGTCGAGTGGTGCCACCAGGGCCTTCGCCAGGCCAACGTGCGCGGTGAGGTCCTCATCGTGGACAGTTCGACCGACCGCACCGCCGAGCTGGCCCTGGCCAGCGGGGCCCGGGTGCTGCGGACTCCGCAGCGGGGGCTGGGGAGGGCCTACATCGACGCCGGCTCGTACATCCGTGGGCGCTACGTACTCATGGGCGACGCCGACTGCACCTATGACTTCCGCCAGCTGGCACCGTTCGTCGAGAAGCTCCGCGAGGGCTACGAGTTCGCCATGGGATCCCGTTGGCTGGGCTCCATCGAAGCCGGCTCCATGCCCGCGCTACACCGCTACGTCGGTACGCCCGTCACCACCTGGATACTCAATCGGTTGTATGGAAGTCACTTCACGGACATCCACTGCGGGATGCGGTGTATCAGCCTCGATGCCCTGCAGCGCATGGGACTGTCGTCGCAGTCGTGGGAGTACGCATCGGAGATGGTCCTCAAGTCGGTGCTGATGGAGCTGCGCACCACCGAGGTGCCGGTCACCTTCTACCGCGACCGCAACGGGCGGATGTCACACCACAAACGATCCGGTTGGTTCTCGCCGTTTCTGGCCGCCTGGATCAATCTGCGCACCATGTTCGTCTTCCGCGCCCAATTCTTCCTGTTCAAGCCGGGCCTGGTGCTGTTCGTCCTGGGACTGCTGCTGACCTTGCCGCTCAGCTTCGGGTCCATCTCCGTCGGCTCGTACACCTTCAGTCTGTACTGGCAGCTGCTGGGCGTCACCCTGTCGGTACTCGGGTTGCAGAGCCTGTTCTCCGGAATTCTGGCCCAGGTCCTGTCGGATCCCTCTGGCCAGTCGCGGCGACGATGGCAGGGCAGGTTTCGCTACACCAGGTCCGTGCTGTCCAGCTTCGCCGTGTTCGTGGTCGGACTCTTCCTGCTCGGGGCCCTGGCTGTCGACTACCTGGCCGGCGGGCACAAGCTGCCGGGTCCGGCCTCGGCAGTCGACCATCTGGCCGTGACGGGATTCCTCCTCGTCATCATGGGGTTCACCTCCTTCTGCTTCACCCTGCTGCTCCACGCCACGGGCGTCCACTACGGCCGGCGGCCCGTGCGGGACGGCGACCCTGGGAGACCGAGGTGACGTTCACGGCCGGGTTCATCGACGAAGCCACGGCCGTCCTCCAACGTCTGGACCAGACTGCGGTCGAGGAGTGCGTCGCCGGTCTGGCCGCCGTCCGTGACCGAGGCGGACGGCTGTTCATCCTCGGAGTGGGGGGTTCGGCCGGCCACGCCTCCCACGCCGTCAACGACTTCAGGAAGCTGTGCGATTTCGAGGCCTACTCCCCCACCGACAACGTGTCGGAGCTCACCGCCCGCATCAACGACGAGGGGTGGGAGACCGTATTTGCCGCGTGGCTGCGGGGTTCCCGACTCGACCACCGGGACGGCGTACTGGTGTTCTCGGTCGGCGGAGGGGACCGGGCCCGGGGGGTATCGACCAATCTGGTGAAGGCCATGGAGCTGGCCCGGGACGAAGGGGCCTCCGTCTTCGCCGTCGTCGGGCGTGACGGCGGGTTTGCCGCCGAGGTCGCCGACGCCTGCGTGGTCATTCCGCCCCTGTACCCCGAACACGTGACGCCTCTCACCGAAGGGCTCTGTGCCGTCATCTGGCACCTGCTCGTGAGCCATCCGTCCCTGGCCCGGACACCGACGAAGTGGGAGACCCTGCGGTGACGGGTGACGCCCACCCGTCCCCCCGGTACTGCATCGTCGGCGGCGCCGGGTTCATCGGCAGCCACTTCGTCGATCGCCTTCTGTCCGAACCCTCCACCGACTCCGTCACCGTGTTCGACAACTTCTCGTCGGGCAGGGAGTGGCACCTGGCCCATCACGCCGACGACGGCCGTCTTCGGGTCGTCACCGGTGACGCCGCGGATCTCGAGCACCTCGTCACCGCCATGCGCGGCAGCGAGGTTGTCATCCACCTGGCATCGAACCCCGACATCGCCCGCGCCAGCAAGGAACCGGCCATCGATTTCAACGCCGGGACCCTGCTGACCCACCACGTGGTGGAAGCCATGCGCCTGTCGGGTGCCCAACGCATCCTGTATGCGTCGGGCAGCGGCATCTACGGCGACCTCGGCGAGCTCGAGGCGGACGAGGACCACGGTCCCCTGCTTCCCGTGTCGACCTACGGAGCCAGCAAACTGGCCGGCGAGGCGCTCATCTCGAGTTACTGCAGCATGTTCGGACTCACCGCTTGCATCTTCCGCTTCGGCAACGTGGTCGGTGCCCGCCAGACCCACGGGGTGGGCTTCGACTTCGCCCGCCGTTTGCTCGGGGATCCGACCCGTCTCCACATCCTCGGGGACGGACAGCAGAGCAAGTCCTACGTGCACGTGTCGGACGTCATCGACGCGGTCATGCTGGCCGCAGTCTCCGCCCCCCGCCCGCTGGCCACCTACAACGTGGCCACCGGCGACTACATCACCGTGACCGAGATCGCCGAACTGGCCGTCCGGGTGTTGGGAATCGAGGGCGGCACGGTGTTCGAGTTCAGCGGGGGCGACCGCGGCTGGAGGGGCGATGTCCCCGTGGTCAGACTCAACACCGATCGGATCCGGCGCCTCGGGTGGTGCAACACCATGTCGACGTCGCAGGCCCTATCGGCATCGCTCGAGTCCATGGTGGGCGATCTCCGTTCGGGTCGTCTCACATGACCGGCGCGGCGACACGGAGACGGCCGGCGGTGTTTTTGGACCGCGACGGCGTCCTCAACCGACCGGTCGTCCGTGACGGTCGGCCTCATCCCCCTACCTCGGTCGAACAGCTCGAGCTCTATCCCGAGGTACCGGCGGCCTGCCACCGCCTGCGGGGGCTCGGGTTCGCGTTGGTCGTCGTCACCAATCAGCCCGACGTGGCCCGGGGCCAACTCGACGCCGAGGTCGTCGACGCCATCAACGGACGTCTGAGCGACGAGATCGAGCTCGACGGGGTGTACACATGCCCCCACGACGACGCAGACCACTGCCCTTGCCGCAAACCTGCCCCCGGACTCCTCCTGTCCGCCGCCTTCGATCTGGGGCTCGACCGGGGTCACAGCGTCATGGTGGGTGACCGGTGGCGGGACATCGAGGCGGGCCGGCGGGCCGGTTGTCGGACCGTCCACATCGACCGGGGCTACGACGAGCGGGCGCCCGAAGATGCAGATTCCGTGGCCATCGATCTCGCAGAAGCGGTACGGTGGATCGAACATGTCGTGGTGGGCGAGGGCTGAGGGGGTGCGGGGGGTGACTGATCGAGGGAGTCTGGGGGTCAAGCTGTTCGCCGACGGCGCCGAGGTGAGCAGCATCCTCGATCTGGCCGATGATCCACGGATCACCGGCTTCACCACCAATCCGACGCTGATGCGCAAGGCCGGTGTCGAGGACTACGAGGGATTCGCCCGCAAGGTCCTGGACCACGTCACCGATCGTCCCGTCTGTTTCGAGGTCTTCTCCGACGACTTCGCGGAGATGAGGCGGCAAGCGCTGCGGATCGCCTCCTGGGGGACGAACGCCTGCGTCAAGATACCCGTGACCAACACGTACGGAGTCAGTTCCACAGGGCTGGTGACCGAGCTGTCGGCCGAGGGTCTGCACCTCAACGTGACCGCCCTCCTCTCCTTGGACCAGGTGAGCGCCGTGGCCGACTCGTTGGCCCAGAGCCCCCGGGCCATCGTGTCGGTGTTTGCCGGACGGGTGGCCGACACCGGGCGTGATCCGGTTCCGCTGATGGCCGAAGCCGTCGACATCCTGTCCCCCCATCCGGGCCTCGAGCTGCTGTGGGCCAGTCCGCGCGAGATCCTCAATGTGCGCCAGGCCGCATCGGTGGGATGCCACATCATCACCCTGACCGCCGACCTCCTCGGGAAGCTCGACGGGCTCGACCGCGATCTCGGGGACGTCTCGTTGGATACGGTCCGCATGTTCCACCGCGACGCCACCGACTCCGGCTTCGTGCTGTGAGCCCGGTGGGACCGGACCGTTGACCTCGTCGGGGACGAATGCCGTGAGCGACGATTGGAACCGCCACTGGAGCGCGTTCGGCGACGCGGTGGAGGGGAATCCCGGTACCGCCTACCGCACCCGGCTCATCCTCGAGATGCTGGGTCCGGTGCCCGATGGTGCGGTCGTCCTCGAGATCGGATGCGGCCAGGGCGAGTTCGCCCTCCAACTGGCCCGCCGGTACCCGCGGTCCGAGGTCGGGGGCATCGACGTGAGTGCGGAGGGGGTGCGCCGGGCCAACGAGCGGGCCGCCGCCCTCGGACTGCCGGCTCGATTCACCCGGCGCGATCTGATGGCTCCGGCCGAGTTGACCGATGCCGAGCGGGGTAGGGCGACGACGGCCATCTGCTCCGAGGTGTTGGAGCACGTCGACGACCCCGGAGTGCTGTTGCGGAACGCCGGCGAGTACCTGGCCCCAGACTGCCGGCTGCTCGTCACCGTGCCCGGCGGACCGCGGTCGGCGTTCGACCGCCACATCGGCCACCGCCGGCATTTCACCTCCAGCCGCCTCCGTCTCCTGCTCGAGGCCAACGGCTTCGAGCAGGTGCGAGTGCGCCGGGCAGGGTTCCCGTTCTTCGACCTCTATCGGCTCGTCGTCATCGCCCGGGGCAGACGGCTGATCGCCGACGTGGAGGAGACCAGCGGCGCACCGCTCGACCAAGGTGCCTCGGGAGCCGCCCTCCGCCTGTTCGACCGCGCCTTTCGCTACAACCTCGACTCCTCCCCGTTCGGTTGGCAGCTCCTGGCCGAGGCCCGTCGCTCCGGCCCGGCCGTGCCGTGATCATTACCCGGACCCCACTGCGAATCTCCCTCGGTGGTGGCGGGACCGACCTTCCGTCCTACTATGAACAGTTCGGCGGGTTAGTGGTGTCGGCGGCCATCGACCGGTACATCTACATCGCCATCAACCGGACGTTCACCGACGACTACTTCCTCAAGTACTCGGACATCGAGCGGGTCACGAGGATCGAGGACATTCAGCACCCCATCATCCGCGAGGCTCTGCGACTGCATCCGATCGGACCCTCGATCGAGCTGGTCAGTGTGGCCGACATACCGGCCGGCACCGGGCTGGGCTCGTCGGGGACCTTCACTGTCGGCCTGCTGAAGAGCATCTACGCCTATCTGCGCCAGAACGTGACCACCGAGCAGATCGCCGAGGAGGCCTGTCGTATCGAGATGGAGATACTGGGCCGACCCGTGGGCAAACAGGACCAGTACGCAGCCGCCTATGGCGGCCTCGAACGCCTGACGTTCGCTCCCGACGGCAGAGTGGCGGTGGAGTCCCTGGCCATCACCAACGACACCCTGCACGATCTGCAAGAGCACCTGTGCATGTTCTTCACCGGCTATTCGCGCAACGCCGACGCCATCCTCGAAGAACAGCGGATCCAATCGGCCGGGGGCGACACCGAAATGATCGAGAGCCTGCACCGGGTCGAATCCATCGGGCGGGCCAGCCTCGACGCCCTGCAGCAAGGCGACACGGCGCAGTTCGCGTCCCTGATGAACGAACACTGGGAGCACAAGAAACGGCGATCGTCGACCATGTCCAATCCCGCCATCGACCGTTGGCACGAACGGGGAATGGAGAACGGCGCCCTCGGTGGAAAGCTCGTCGGTGCCGGATCCGGCGGATTCCTCCTCTTCTACGCCAAGGACACCGATCAGCTTCGCCGAGCCCTCGCCACCGAAGGTCTGACCGAGGTGCGGTTCAAGTTCGACCACGACGGTGCCGTCGTGCTCGTCCGCGACTGACGTGCAGTGCGTCGTGCTGGCCGGCGGCTTCGGCCGGAGAATGCGACCGGCCACCGACACGTTGCCCAAGTGCCTCCTGGCCGTGTTCGACCGGCCCTTCGTCGACTGGCAATTGGAGTGGCTGGCGGCCGAGGGCGTGGACGAGGTCGTGTTCAGCATCGGCTATCGAGGCGACCTGATCCGCCGCCATGTGGGTGACGGGAGGCGCTACGGGCTGCGGGTCGTCTACGTGGACGAAGGCGATTGTCCCCTCGGCACCGCGGGAGCGCTCCGGCTGTCCCTGGACGAGGGGGTGCTCGAGCCCACCTTCTCCGTCCTCTATGGCGATTCCTATCTGCCCATTCATCTGCGCGCCGTCCAAGGCAAGCACGACCGGTCGCCGGCACCGGTCCTCATGACGGTCTACCGAGACACCGACCGCCTCGAGCGGCCCAACGCCGTGTTCGTCGACGGCATGGTGACCTGGTACGAGAAAGGCCTGACCGATCCGCCGCCGGACATGCGGTACGTCGACTACGGCCTCTCGGTATGGAAGCGCGACGTGGTCGAGGCTCGGGTGCCGGCCGGGGCCCAGGCTGATCTGTCGTCGCTCTTCACCGACCTCAGCCTGGCGGGCGAGCTGGCCGGCTACGAGGCCACGGAGCGGTTCTACGAGATCGGATCGCCGGAAGGGCTCCGGGCCCTCGACCGTCATCTGCGGACGGTGGCGGGACAGGGGCGACGGACAGGGAGCACGCCGGACCTGGGTGGGCCTGGCCATGGCTAGTGTTCGCAACGTGACCTGGCCGAAGGAACGATCGACCCTCACCGACGAACAATCCGCCATCATGGCCGATTGGATCAACGAGTTCCTCACCACCATCAAGCCGTCCCGCTTCGGTTGGCTCTCCGGCTTCGATCATCGCTTCGCCATACGGTCACGGCGACCGACCGGTCGCACGCTGGAGATCGGCGCCGGTACGGGCAGCCATCTTCCCTATGAGCCGGACGGCGAGTATGTCGCGCTCGAAGGATCGGCGGAGCTGGCCGCCCAGATACCCGGTCGGGACGGTCTCTCCGTGGTCGTCGCCGACTGTGAGGAGCGTCTGCCGTGGGAGGACGACTCATTCGATCGGGTCCTCGCCATCCATCTGCTCGAGCACCTCTACAATCTGCCCGTCGCACTCGACGAGGTGGCCCGGGTGCTCCGTCCGGACGGGGTGTTTTCGGTGGTCATCCCGTGCGAAGGAGGACTGCTCTACTCGTTGGGCCGTCGTTTCACCACCAAGCGCATCTTCGAGAAGCGCTACCACATGCCGTACGAGTGGATGATCTCCCATGATCACTGCAACTCCGCTCAGGAGGTCCTGGGCGAACTGACCCGCCGGTTCCGGATCCGACGACGGAGCTACTTCCCGTTGATCGTGCCGTCGCCCAACCTGAACCTCATGATCGGGCTGGAGTTGTCACTGTCGTAGCCCGGTGCCGCCCGGGTCTCACAGGGTGTAGTCGTGCACGAAGATCTTGAGGACCAGCCAGACCAGCATGAGGGCTACGCCGAGCACGATCCACCGTGTGGACCTGGGCCGGATGCGAGGCTCGCGCAAGATCCCGACGGTGACGAGCAACAGGAGTGCGAAGGGTATGAAGTAGCGTCCCTCGGCCTGGGTGTACGGCAAGCCGACCGGTGTGCCGTAGGTGTAGAGGGTTGTCTCGACGATGAGAATTCCCACCAGCACCAGCGCCACCGGCATCAGGGCCAGCAGCCGGGTCCCGTGGTCCACCAACCGCTTGGCCCCGGCCTGGAGCTGGTAGGCGTAGAAGAGGGTGACGGAGCCGACGACCACCAGTCCGACCGGCGCATAGACGCTGTCCTTGCGGAAGTAGCCGATGGAGAGGAAGAAGCCGGGGATCCAGCGATTCTCGCCGGTGCCCTCGAAGAAGGTCCGGGCCAGCACCTTGAGGTACCCGATGGGGTGATGCTCGATGAACGTGGACTGCACGTGTGCGTTGAGCCCGTACAGAGGGAAGGGTGCGCCGACGGCGTGGCGCACGATGAGGTACCAGACTCCCGTGCAGCCCAGCACCACGATCAGAGCACCCACTCTGACCACAGCGGGACGGCGGAATCGGCTGATCAGCTGGGTGGGCACCAGCAACAGCAGCGGAGCGAAGACGAACAACGTCGGTTTCGTGAGGCCCAGGCCGACCAGTACCACGACGAGGGCCAGCGCGGTGCGCCAGGTGGCGTCGGCGGCGAGGCAACATCGGAGGGTCAGGGCCACGCTCAGCGCGGCCAGAGAGATGGTCATGGGATCGGCGGAGTAGCTGGACGCCACGAGCAGTGTCGTGGGTAGGAGCCCGAGGACGAAGAACACCTGCTTTCCTACGGGAGTCAGCCGTATGGCCAGATAGAACAAGGCGACGAACCCCAGAAGCGTGACGAACCGCCCACCGAAGAACACCACCGGGATCGACGCACCGATACCACGGAGGATGGCCACGGCGATGACCGACGGTGCATACGAGACCGGGCTGTTGGTGGCCGCCGTACCCACGCTCGAAAAGGCCGGGGTCATCGAGCAGTGGGTCGGGTCCTGCCAGTACTGGCTGAAGGAGAACGGGGCGTTCTTCGTCGCTTCGGTCCCGAATTGGCCCACGTAGTCGACTACGCACTTCGGGATGTAGCCTCCGGGTTCGCCGCGGTGGATGGGCACGACAAGGGTTCCCTGGGCCAGAGTCCATACCCGGTTGAAATGGACCGCTTCGTCAAGGCCCTGACCGGGCGGTTGCGCAAAGACGAGGAACGTACCGATGACGAATGCCACGAGAGCAAAGAGCAGCGGGAGCTCACGCAGCCTCCCCACCATCCGGCGCATTCGTGACCCCAACGTCTCCACCGGCGACAACTCGATGGCGGCAGCGGGCGCCGTCATCCCAGCCGGCCCTCGGCGGGCGATGTCTGCATCCGGCGAGGATACGTGGAAAACCGCCCCGGTCGGGGACTGCGCCCGGGCCCGTACCGGCTCGACCGGGTCGGTCTCCCGGGCCGGATCGAGCGGTTCTGCCGGTTGGCCGGCGTCCCCACGGGGGGACCGGGCCGCAGCCACGGGGGCACCGGCCGGCATCAGATGGCCCGGCCCGGACCACCCCGCGCTCACTACGCTCGACCGGCCAGGGAACCGAAGCCCCGATGTCAGGACGTCCGAACCAGCCGTTTCCGGCGCCCGTGACCCGGTCCCCACCGTGAAACGACAGAAATGCCAGGTCGCGGCGTTCGTAGTAATGTCTCCGGGGGTCTTCCGCCGGACGTTTCCGGGGGGCCATCGGGGGGATGATCATGCGCTTCGTTGACAAGACGGTCGTCGTGACCGGGGCAGGGGGGTTCATCGGTAGTGCGCTGGTCGAACGGCTGGTCACCGAAGGGGCACACGTCCGGGCCATGCTGCGCTACACCTCCCGCGGGGACCGGGGATGCCTCGAGGACATCCCCGAGGACGTGCTCGACGAGGTGGACATCACCCGCGGTGACGTCCGTGACTTCGATGCCGTGCGCGAAATCGTGCGCGGCGCACATGCCATCTTCCACCTGGCCGCGCTCATCGGGATCCCGTACTCCTATGAGCATCCCCAGGAGGTCATCGACACCAACGTCATGGGCACTTCCAACGTCCTGCTCGTGGCCAAGGAGCTGGCCAGCCTCGAGCGCATCGTGCTGACCTCGACGAGCGAGGTCTACGGCTCGGCACTCCGAACCCCGATCGACGAGCAGCACCCCCTTCAGGCCCAGTCCCCCTACAGCGCCACCAAGGTGGCAGCCGACGCCCTCGGCATCAGCTTCCACCGGTCCTTCGGCATGCCGGTCACCATCGTCAGGCCGTTCAACGCCTACGGTCCGCGACAGTCCGCCCGGGCCGTGATCCCGACGGTGATCAGCCAGGCACTGACCGGTTCGACCTTGAACCTGGGCACCGTCGATACCCGACGTGACTTCACCTTCGTCGAGGATACGGCACGCGGATTCACCGCCATGGCTGCGTCCGATGCAGCCGTGGGCGAGGTCGTGAACCTCGGTTCGGGTACCGAGATCACCATTCGGGGCATCATCGAGAAGGTCGCCACCATTGTCGGCCATGATCTTTCCATCGCCGGCGACGACCGCCGCCTCCGACCGGAGAAGAGCGAGGTGTCACGGTTGCTCGCCGACAGTTCGAAGGCGTTCCAGCTGGCCGGATGGCGGGCCGAGGTGTCGCTCGACGAAGGCCTGCGCCGGACGTGCGAGTGGATCAACGAACACCTGAACCGGTATCGGACCCAGGACTACGCCGTATGAAGAGCGTCCTGTTGGCCGGAGGGCTGGGCGTACGGCTGCGGCCGCTCACCTATTCGATCCCCAAACCACTGCTTCCCGTGGGCGAGCACCCGATCCTCGAAGAGATCGTGACCCGGCTCCGGGCCTTCGGACTGCGTGACCTGATCATCGCCGTCGGGTATCGGGCCGAGCTCATCGAGACGTACTTCCGTGACGGCTCGCACCTGGGGGTGCACATCGAGTACGCCCACGAATCGGAGCCCCTGGGCACCGCCGGGCCCCTCGCCCTCGTACGGGACCAGTACGGAGCCACCATGGAGGACGGCGAGTCCCTGCTAGTGATGAACGGCGATCTGCTGACCGAGCTCGACATCCCTGCACTCGTCGAGTTCCACGAGAAGAGCGACAACGACATCACCGTCGTCACCAGGCAGTTTCAACTCCGCCATCCCTACGGCGTGATCCAGCTGGACGGTGACCGGTTTGTGGGAATCGTCGAGAAACCTGCCGTCGACGACACCATCAACGCCGGTGTCTACATCTTCAAGTGGTCGACCCTCGACCTCGTGCCCAGCGGTCGGGCCTATGAGATGCCCGATCTCCTCAACTCCGCGGTGGCATCCGGCCTGACGGTGCGGGTCTACCCGTTCGACGGTGCCTGGTTGGCCATCGACCGCATCGAGCAGCTGGAGGACGCCACGCGGGCCGCCGGCGTACAGGGGCACTGATGCGGCTGTCCGTCGTCGTACCGGTCCGCAACGAGGGTGACACCATCGTCACCCTCCTCGAACGCCTCCGCGCCGTGGACTGCGGCGTGGCGAAGGAGATCATCGTCGTCGACGGAGCCTCGACCGACGGCACACGCCAGGCGCTTCAGGGGCTGTCCTCATGGCCTGAGCTCGTGCTGGTCTTCGAGGACCAGCCCCGGGGCAAGGGCAGAGCCGTGCGGACCGGATTCGAGCGGGCCACCGGCGACATCGTCATGGTGCAGGATGCCGATCTGGAGTTGGACCCGTCCCAGATCCCCATGCTGCTCCAGCCCATCTTGAACGACGGGGCACCGGTGGTGTTCGGATCGCGCTTCAAAGGGCGGGGCCGCGGCGACACGCGCTTCAGGAGCTATGCCGGCAACAAGCTGCTGACGTGGTCGGCCGACGTGCTGTTCCTCACCCACCTGACGGACATCCTGACCTGCTACAAGGTGGTACGGGCCGATGTGGCCAAGTCGCTCGATCTCCGGTGTGACGGGTTCGACATCGATTCCGAGATCACCTGCCGGTTGCTCCGCGAGGGCCACCGGATCGTAGAACTGCCGGTCCGCTACGACCCGCGGACGATCGACGAGGGCAAGAAGTTGACCAGCGGAGCCGGTTGGAGCGTGTTGCGAGCGATCCTCCGGGTGCGCTTCTCCCGAGCCCGGGCGAGCACCGAAGAGCTGTCCCTGCCCGCCCACCCCTAGTCCTATCCGGACCGGACGCACCGGCGGGGATAGACGACGGCCATCGGAACCGTGGGCACCGTTGCCGTCCCGGCGTCACCAGCGCCCGACGAGCGGGTTACTCCCCCAGGAACCACCGCGACACGCGGGCGGCGTGTTGCGCCGCACTGCCCGTCCCTGCCTTCACCCGCTGCAGGTCTCGTCGCCGCTTTTCGAACGTGGAGGCCAAAAGGAGCCCGGTGACCACCATGCCCACCCCGATGTAGCCCATGGGCTTGATGTCGATGCCGGTGAAGGGAAGTTGCGCGGCCTCGGCCGCCGCCACGTGGGCCGGGTCGTTCGCCAGAGTGGCCGTGCCCCCCGGTGTGGACGTCACGTTCCCAGCGGGAGGCGGACTGCCCCCGGAGGCACCGGGGAGCGGCTTCGGCGGAGGCAGTGTGTTCTTCGTGATGGGGGGGCAGCCGGAGGCGGTGGTCACGACGACCTGGTGACCAACCTCGAGTTTGGTCGGGTCCGGTCCCAGGATGGCATCCGCTTGGATCACCCCGCAGAAGTCGGGCGGGTACGCCACGGTGAGGATCCCTGACGTGCCGGACACCATCCCTACCACCGTCTGGGCGGGAACGTCCGGTTCGTCGACCAGCAGCGTCCACTCGCACCCCGGCCGGCTGACAGGGCACGCCGGCTGCGGAAGCTGGAGCGTGACCTCACTGCTGGCACTCCAGAACTTGATGACCGGGAAGTGGTTCAGCAGAACCGAGGCCGACGCCACGCTGGAGGCCATGACCACCAGCCCCATCGCCACCAGGACGAGGGCGGCAACCGATGCCCGGCGGCTACCTCGCATTCGTCGCTTCTGCATATCCGACCCCTGGATTGGCGATGCGCTCCGACAACTGCCCACCATCCTTCGACTACCGGCCCACCGGTGACCGATCCCCTGAATTTCGTCGCAGTTGGAACGAATTTCTTCGTGAATAGTATCCCGTCGGTGACGCATTCACACCTTCGGCTGCAGGGAGAGGTCAAAGGCTGACACTCCGTGGTTATTCCGCAACGACCCCTTGACGCCGACGCAAAGAGCCGGCACCACACTTACGGTCGCAGCGCCACCTCTGCCTGCTCGAGCGCCCGCACCGCGGCGTCGACGGCCACGACCAGGTCGGTGCCCGACCCGATCGACCAGATCGGGGGCCTCCGGCACCTCGTACGGGTCGTCGACACCGGTGAAGGAACGGATCTCCCCGGTCGACGCCCTGGCGTAGAGGCCCTTCGGGTCGCGCGTCGTGCACAGGTCGACCGACGCGTCCATATAGACCTCGACGAAGGCCAGCCCGGCCCGTTCGTGGATCTGACGGGCCCGACGACGGGACTCGGCGTAGGGACTGATGAGCGCCACGATGGCCACCATGCCGGCGTCGGCGAACAGGCAGGCCACCTCGGCGGCGCGACGGGCATTCTCCAAACGGTCGGCCCGGCTCGAAGCCGAGGTCACCGTTCAGTCCGGTCCGGAGATTGTCGCCGTCGAGTCGAAAAGCGCTTCTTCCCTGTGTCACCAGGCGATGCTCGATGGCGGCGGCCACCGTCGACTTGCCCGAGCCGGAGAGGCCGGTCAGCCACAGCGTCGCCCCTTGGGTTCCGAGGTGTTGCTGGCGCACCTCGCGTGTCACATGCCCGGGGTGCCAGGTGACGTTGGACGATGTCGTATCGTGCACGACGGCCTCAGTCGGGACCGTGGAGCATGCCGGCCCCGACGGTGACGTTGCTGTCCTCGGCGGCGAGGATGAACGAGCCGGTCTGTCGATTGCGCCGATAGCTGTCGTAGTAGAGCGGTTGGGTCACCCGGAGGCTCACCCGCCCGACATCGTTGAGGCCCAGTGACGAGGCGGTCTCGTCGCGGTGGAGCGTGTTGACGTCGAGCCGGTAGTGGACGTCGCGGACCACGGCCCGGACCCAGCGGGTGGTGTGCTTGAGCGAGAGGAAGTCCCCGGCCTTGAGCGGCCGCTCGGTCATCCACGCCACCATGGCGTCGAGGTCCTGTCCCACCGTCGGCTGGTTCATGGGCCGGCAGATCAGGTCCCCCCGCGAGACGTCGACGTCGTCGCTCAATCGCACGGTCACCGACATGGGCGGGAAGGCCTCGTCGATGGGACCGCCGAAGGTGTCGATGGCCGCCACCGTGGTGGTCAGCCCCGAGGGCAGCACCATCACCTCGTCGCCGGGCCGGAACACCCCACCGGCCACCCGGCCGGCATAGCCGCGGTAGTCGGGCTGGCTGGTGGCCTGGGGCCGGATCACCCACTGGACCGGGCAGCCGGGGGTCGATCAGGTTCCGGTCCGAGGAGATGTAGACCTGCTCGAGATGGTGGAGGAGCGATGCCCCCTCGTACCAGGGCATGTTGCTCGAGCGCTGGACCACGTTGTCGCCCTGGAGGGCCGAGATGGGGATGAAGCTGAGGTCGGCCACGTCGAGTCGGCTGGCAAAGGCGGCGAACTCCTCGCGGATCGACTCGAACACGTCGCGGTCGTACCCGACCAGGTCCATCTTGTTGACGCACAGGAGGAGATGGGGCACCCGGAGCAGTGAGGCCAGGAAGGCATGGCGCCGGGTCTGCTCCACGATGCCCTTGCGGGCGTCGACCAGCACGATGGTCAGGTCGGCGGTCGAGTTCCCGGTCACCATGTTCCGGGTGTACTGGATGTGCCCGGGGGTGTCGGCGATGATGAACTTGCGGGCCGGTGTGGCGAAATAGCGGTAGGCCACGTCGATGGTGATCCCCTGTTCGCGCTCGGCCCGCAGGCCGTCGGTGAGGAGGGCCAGGTCGGTGTACTCGTCGCCCCGCTGGCGGCTGACCCGCTCCACCGACTCCAGCTGGTCCTCGAAGATGGCCTTGGAGTCGAACAGCAGCCGACCGATCAGCGTGCTCTTCCCGTCGTCGACCGATCCCGCCGTGGCCAGGCGGAGCAGCTCCATCAGAAGTACCCCTCGCGCTTGCGGTCCTCCATGGCGGCCTCGCTGACCCGGTCGTCGGCACGGGTGGCACCCCGTTCGGTCAGCCGGGAGGCGGCCACCTCCATCACGATGTCCTCGGCGGAGACGGCGGTGGACTCCACCGCACCGGTGCAGGTCATGTCCCCCACCGTCCGGTAGCGCACCGTGGCCTCGAAGACCTCCTCGTCGTCGCGGGGCGTGACGAACGGGCCGACCGAGAGCAGCATGCCGTCACGCCGGAACACCTGCCGCCGGTGCGAGTAGTAGATCGTCGGGAGGTCGATCCCCTCGTCCACCACGTACTGCCAGATGTCCAGCTCGGTCCAGTCCGAGAGGGGGAAGACCCGGATGTGCTCGCCGGCCCGGTGCCTCCCGTTGTAGAGGGACCACAGCTCGGGGCGCTGGTTCTTCGGGTCCCACTGGCCGAACTCGTCCCGGAAGGAGAAGACCCGCTCCTTGGCCCGGGCCTTCTCCTCGTCGCGGCGGGCACCCCCGAACACGGCGTCGAAACGGTGCTCGGCGATGGCGTCGAGGAGCGTACGGGTCTGGAGCCGGTTGCGGGACGGGTCGGGACCGCCTTCCTCGACGGCCCGGCCGGAGTCGATCGACTCCTGCACCGAGGCGACCACCAGGGTGGCCCCGAGCGCATCGACACAGCGATCACGGAACTCCAGTACTTCGGGGAAGTTGTGACCGGTGTCGATGTGCATGACCGGGAAGGGAATCCGACCTGGCCAGAAGGCCTTTTGCGCCAGACGGAGCATGACCACCGAGTCCTTGCCCCCGGAGAAGAGCAGGACCGGTCGCTCGAACTCGGCCGCCACTTCACGAATGATGTGGATCGACTGCGCCTCGATGCTCTGCAACTGCGTCAGCTGGTACTGACCCGATCCGCCTGCGCCCCAACCCCGATCCATGACCCACGAATCTAGCCGCTGGCCCCGCCTATGGGAACAAGCCGTACACTGGTCGACCAGGTGTGACGGCCGGCACCCGGCAATCCGGCCCTGGCGGTCGAGCTCGGGGGAGACGACGATGGGGCCGAACGGAGGAGGGCGCCCGATGTCCCACGACGGTGCCGGACAGAGCGATCCGGACCCGTCGGGCGGGTCGCCGCATCCAACGGAGCCCCACCGACCGTGCGGGTGCGCACCGGCACGGTCTCCGACGCCCGAGGGCCGCCGACCTGCACGCCGACCAGATCTCGCAGGGCTTCCTGTCGGTGCTGGGTCCGCGCTTCCTGGCCCGCCTCTACCGGCGGATCAGCCTGGACCCTGACTCCTTCCTCATCGTGGGCCGAGGTCGACGGGGACCACGGTGGGGTTCATCGCCGGGTCCGACCGACGTCGGCGGGCTGTACCGGTCCTTCCTGCGTGCGTGACGGCGTCGTGGCCGCGCTCCATTCGTGCCGGCACCTGGTATCCCAGTGGCGGCGGGTCGTCGAGACCCTCCGCCACGGCTCCGGAGGAGCCGGTACCGGGCGGGGCGCCGAGCTCCTGGCCGTGGCCGTCGACGGCTCGTGCCAGGGGAAGGGAGTCGGGTCGGACGCCTGGTCGCGGCGTTCCTGGCCGAAGTGTCGGCCCGCGGTGGCGACGCCGCCCACGTGGTGGTGGGGGCGGACAACGCCGCGGCCGTGGCCCTCTACCGGCGGGCCGGCTTCGAGGCCGTGGACCGGTTCGAGCTCCACCCCGGCACCGAGTCCCTGCTCATGCAGTGGGACCGGGACCCCGGCACGGGACCCTGGCCATGATCCCGGCCATCGCCGCCGTGGTCGTGACCGCTGATCCCGACCCCACTGGTCATCGCCGTGGCCAACCGGACCGGAATCGTGGACCGACCCGGCTCGCTCAAGCCCCAGACGGCTGCCGGTGCCCTACCTCGGGGGGGTGGCGGTCTTCGCCGGGCTGGTGGTCGGCGCCGCCGTCGGCCGTCCGACCGCGCTGATCCCGCTGGGCCTGGCCCTGGTCCTGGGTGTGGCCGACGACCGGTTCGACCTCCCGCCGCTGGTCCGGCTGGTCGGGCCAGGTGGTGGTGGGCGTCGCGGTGGTGGTCACCTGTCCGGTCCACCTCGACGGGGGGCTCGGGACCGTGGCCCTCGTGGTCGTCACGCGTGCTGGTGATCAACGGCGTCAACCTCATCGACGGGCTCGACGTGCTGGCCGTCGGGCGTGGTGGCCGTGGCCGCCGTGGCCTTCGCTCTCGTGGTCCACGGGTCGGGACGCCAACTGGCGGTGGCCGTGGCCGCGGCCCTGGTCGGCTTCCTCGTGTACAACCGCCCCCCGGCCCGGGTCTACCTGGGCGACGGAGGCGCCTACCTGCTGGGCACGGCCCTCGTGGTGCTGCTGGCCGACGGCGTGGGCCCCCGGGGTGTCGGCGCCGGAAGGGGTGGCCGCGCTGGCCCTGGTGGCCGTGCCGTCGGCCGAGGTGGCCTTCGCCGTGATCCGACGGGTCCGCGAGCCGCCAGTCCCTGGTGGCCGGCGACCGCGGCCATCCCTACGACCGGCTGGTCGCACCGGGGCTGGCCGGTGGCCGGCGCCGTGGTGCCTATATCGTCGTCGACCGCGGTCGCTGGCCGGCGGGGTGGTGCGTGGCCGTCCACCTGGGCTCGATGACGGCCGCCGTCGCCGTCGACGTGGGCGCGGCGCTGCTGCTGGTGATCGGGGCCGCGGCCACCGGCGCACTCACCCCCGACCGAGGAGGCCGGACATGAGCAGGATCTACCTGTCGCCGCCCGAGGTGGGCGACGTGGAGCGGCGCATGCTGCTCGACGCCTTCGACTCCAACTGGATCGCGCCCGGTCGGTCCCGACATCGACGCCTTCGAAGAGGAGCTGGCCGGCGCGGGCGGGCGTGGGTCACGCCGTGGCCCTGTCCAGCGGGACGGCCGCCCTCCACCTGGCCCTGCTGCTGGTCGGGGTCGGCCCCGGCGACGAGGTCCTCGTGCCGTCGTTCACCTTCGTGGCCACCGCCACCGCCGTGACCTACCTCGGCGCCACGCCCGGTCTTCGTGGACTCCACCCCGCCAACTGGGCCATCGATCCCGATCTGGTGGCCGAGGAGCTGGCGGTCCGGGCCGCCAGGGGCGGCGACTCCCGCCGCGGCCCTGGTCACCGTCGACCTCTACGGCCAGACCGCCGACTACGGCGCCCTGGAACCCCTGTGCGACCGAGTACGGGATCCCGCTGGTCGAGGACGCCGCCGAGGCCCTCGGTGCGACGCTACCGGGGCACGGCCGGCCGGTTCCTTCGGCCGGGCCGGGGTCTTCTCGTTCAACGGCAACAAGATCATCACCACCAGCGGCGGCGGCATGCTGGTGTCCGACTCGGCCGAGCTGGTCGACCGGGCCCGCCACCTGGCCACCCAGGCCCGCGATCCGTTCCCCCACTACGAGCACTCGGTACTGGGCTACAACTACCGGCTCAGCAACCTGCTGGCCGCGCTGGGGCGAGCCCAGCTCCGCGGACTCGACCGCCGCATCGACCGGCGCCGGGCCATCGACCCGACCTACCGGTCGGCCCTGTCCGGCGACCTGCCGGGCATCGAGCTTCATGCCCGTCGCCGCCTACGGCGAGCCCAACTGGTGGCTGACCTGCATCATGGTCGACCCCGGCCGGTTCGGAGCCGACCGCGAGCAGATCCGCCTGGCCCTCGAGTCCGAGGACATCGAGTCCCGGCCGACCTGGAAGCCCCTCCACCTGCAGCCGGTGTTCGCCGGAGCACCGACGCTGGGCGGGCGATGCCTGCGCCCTCGTCTTCGAGCGCGGGTCTCTGCCTTCCCACCGGCTCGGCGCTCACGCCCAGTGACCAGGCCCGGGTGGTCGAGGTCATCTCGTCGTTGGCCGGCTGACCGCAGGCCGGACTCCGCGGTCGGCCGGCGAGGGCCCCTTGCGCGCCGACCCGCCGTCTGCCGTATCATCGTGCCATGGAAAAGCAGGGGGACGCAGGGGTAACGCCGAAGAAGGCCGCGGCCGGCCCGGCGAAGAAGGGTGTTGCCGCCAGGCCGAAGAAGGCGGCCGGCCCGGCGAAGAAGAGCGGGGCGGCCACGGCGAAGGCCCCGGCGGCTGCGGGCGAAGCTCCGGTGGCCAAGGCGAAGGCCCCGGCGGCCGCGACCAAAGCTCCGGTGGCAGCGGCGAAGCTCCGGTGGCGGCGGCGAAGAGGAACATGCCGAAGGCTCTCGCCTTCTACCTCCCCCAGTTCCATCCCATCCCCGAGAACGACGAGTGGTGGGGCCAGGGATTCACCGAGTGGACCAACGTCGACCGGGCCACGCCCGCTCTTCCCCGGGCACTACCAGCCCCACGTCCCCACCGAGCTCGGCTACTACGACCTCCGGCTGCCCGAGGTGCGCGAGGCCCAGGCCGACTGGCCGCCTCCCACGGGATCTCCGGCTTCGTCTACTACCACTACTGGTTCAACGGGAAGCGGCTGCTCGAACGCCCGTTCGACGAGGTGCTGGCCTCGGGCTCCCCCGACTTCCCGTTCGCCCTGTGCTGGGCCAACGAGGAGTGGACCCGCAACTGGGACGCCAGCACCGGCAGGGTCCTGATGCCCCAGGAGTTCAGCGACGACGACGACCTGGCCCACATCCGCTGGCTGGCCAACGCCTTCGCCGACGACCGCTACATCAAGATCGACGGGCGTCCGCTGATGCTCATCTACCGGGCCCAGCAGCTCCCCGACGCCAAGCGGACCACCGACATCTGGCGCCAGGAGGCTCAGAAGCTCGGGTTCCCCGACCTCTACCTCTGCTGGGTGGAGAGCTAGGGACCGCCTCCCGGCGGACCCGAGGCCTTCGGCCTCGATGCCAGCGTGGGGTTCATGCCGTTCTCCGGCGATCAGCTCTTCCTGCCGCTCGAGGGGGCGCGTGGTCACCGGATCCTCGACTACCGACTCGGCCTACGAGGCCGAGCTGCGACACCGGCCCCGCCGTGGAAGCGCTTCCCGTCGGTGATGGCGGGGTGGGACAACACGGCCCGACGGCCCTACGCGCGCCACCATCTTCGAGGGCTCCACGCCCGAGGCCTACGAGCGCTGGCTCGCCTGGCCGCCGATTCGGTCTCGACGGTCCGCCCGGAGGAGAACTACCTGTTCATCGTGGCGTGGAACGAGTGGGCCGAGGGCAACCACCTCGAACCGGACCAGCGCTACGGACGGGCCTTCCTCGACGCCACCCGGGCCGTCCTGCTCGGCTCGGGGCCGCCGGCGAGCTTCGGCCCGGTGAGCTCCGCAAGACGGGCACCAACGGGGACGTGGCCCCCGAGGAGGCCTACGACTACGTCTATCCCTACCAGCACGACAGTGCCATCGGGCACGCCGCCGGACTGGTCCGCACCCTGTGTCGACGGGCCCGAGCTCCAAAGTGGTCGACCTCGGGGCGGGCACGGCGGTGGTCAGCCACGCGCTGCGCCAGGCCGGCTCGCCTACCACGGGCTCGAGCTCCACCCGGTGGCGGTCGACCTGATGAAGAGGCCGGCATCGAGGCCACCCAGTGCGACCTCACCGACCTCGACGTGGTGCAGGCCACGCTCGACGACCTCGGTGACGTCGGGGCCCTCATGCTCCTCGACGTCATCGAGCACCTGACGCAGCCCCAGCAGCTGCTGGCGGCCCTGTCGTCCTGGTCGCTGAAGCACGGTGAGCCCCCCCTGGTCGTGTCGGTCCCCAACGCGGCCCACTTCGACCTGGGGCTGCGGCTCCTCTGCGGCCGGTGGACCCCCACCGAGACCGGGATGCTGGACAGCACCCACCTCCGCTTCTTCACCGAGGAGACCCTGGGCGCATGTTCCGTCGGTGCGGTTGGGAGGTGGCCGACCGGGACGACTACCAGACCGTCCACACCGACCAGTACGACCGCCAGCTCAACGACGGGCTCCCGGTCGAGATGGTCGGCGCGCTGCGGCGCCTTGTCGGAGGCCTTCAACCCGAACCCCTTGGTCCAACAGTTCGTCTGGGCACTGAAGCCGGTCCCGGTCACCACCCCTCCCACGTCGTTCCTCCACGCCGTCGGTCCCGACGAGGACGGGGAGCCGTTCCGCGGCCCGGAACATCCGGCCGGTCCGTGACTACCTCGATGTCGGTGGGCCTCATCGCCAGCGAGCAGAGCCGCCGAAGCGCATCCTACCTCCCACCCCGCCCACGGGCAGTTCGCTGCCCTGGTGGAAGCAGCGGGCGCTCGATCTCGCCTACAAGTCTCCGCGCACGGGCGAAGCTGTTCCAGAAGGCCTACCGGCGACTGCGTTGAACACAGCTGTGACGACGATGCCCGCGGGACCGTGGGTCGTAGTGGTGGGCATGCACCGCAGCGGCACCTCGGCCCTGGCCGGGGCGTTGGGGGCGCTGGGCTTCAACCAGGTGCGCCCCGGTGACCGTGTGGAGTGGTCGCAGAGCAATCCCGAACACTGGGAAAGCCTGTCACTCGGCCTGTTCGACGAGGGGCTACTCCATCGGCTGGGCGGCAGTTGGGACGCGCCTCCCGTCCTACCCCGCCACTGGGTCCACAGCGCCTCCATCCTCGGAGGGGGGAGGCGGTCGCGACCATGGCCGAGGCCTTCCCACAGCCGGGACCGTCCGTGTGGAAGGACCCGACGGCTCTGCCTCCTGCTCCCCTACTGGCGGACTCTGCTGCCGGAGCCACCGGCCGCGGTGTTCGTGTGGCGCAACCCCCTGGCCGTGGCCCACTCCCTGCATCGACGGGACGGCATGCCGCTCGCTGTCGGTCTGGCGCTCTGGGAGCGCTACAACCGTGCCGCCCTGGAGAGTCTCGCCGGCCTCGACACCTTCGGTGTGGACTTCGACCGACGCGGTGGCCGACCCCACCGGATTCGTCGAACGGTGCGCCGCCTGGCTCGGGGCGTTGGACCAGTTCGACCAGGCGTCCGGCCGTTGGGACCTCGATCAAGCGGCGACTTCGATCGCCTCCGACCTCAAGCACCAGCCCGCCCGGTTCCCTGCGGCCGACGAAGCGCTGGTCACTGCCGAGCAGCGGCAGCTCCTCGGCTGCCTACAAGGGGCGACCGGTGTCCACCACCCGCTCCGCCAGGGTCCGCCACCGGTCGAATCGGCCTGGACCACGGCCATCATCGACACCCGTCGGGCAACGGCCCTGCAGCGCACGGCGACCGAAGCGGCCAACCAGAGGTTCTGGGCCACTCGGGCCCGTCTGGCATCGACGTTGGTCGAGCTCCGCGCCGTGGAACAGGATCTCTACGACAACCGCCGAGCCGTGGATGACCTCCGCCGGGCCCGCAACCTTCTCCGGGACCGACTGGAACAGCGCCGAACAGGACTTGGTCAACCTCCAGGCGTCGACGAGCTGGAAGGTGACCGGGCCGCTGCGATCGGTGGCAGCCCGCATGGAGAACAGAGGGCAGAAACCGGTGCCTTCCTGACCGTTGGCGGTTCGGGTTGGTCCTCGGCGGCACCTAGGAGCACACGGGCCGGCAGGTGAGGCCAAGAGGCGCTATGTCAGACTGTCCGGGTGCGGATCCTCACCGTTGCCAACTACCTCGGAGCGCGTGGCGGGCTGGAACGGACCCAGCTCACCATGTGCACGGCCCTGGCCGGGCGGGGACACCAGGTCGACCTGATCTACGTGACGCCCGGTGACTTCGCCGATGACTGGAGGAAGCTGACCACCAACATGGTCCAGGCCGGGGGCACACTGCCTCGCAGTCAGGAGCCCTTCATCTCCTCTTACGCGACGTACTCGACGCGGCACGCACCGCCGTGCGGATGCACCCCGACATCATCTACGTCTTCCGCTACCTCGATCTTCCTTTTGCCGCTGTGGTGGGAAAGTTGGCCCGGGCCCCCGTGGTGCTGCACCTCTGCCTGCCCCAGCCCGACGTTCTCCCGTTCGTGATTCGGCGCAGTCTCACCCACGTGGATATGACCCTCTCCGTCTCGTTCGACACCGCTGAGCTGTGGCGGGACACCGGGTTGCCGGCCGAGAGCGTGATCGTGGTGCACACCGGGATCGACATGGAGTACTACGTACCGGCCCCGCCCGCCGAACGCAACGCCACCCGCGCCGACCTCGGGATCGATGCCGAAGCCTTCGTCGCCCTCTATGCCGGTCGGATCAGCCCCGAAAAGGGACTCGACGTCCTGATCACGGCATGCCGGATGGTGGCGGCCACACAGCCGGACTTCCGTCTGGTGGTCGTCGGCGGCCCGTCGGTCGGCGCCGCCAACGAGGACTCGGAGCGCTACCTGGCCAGTCTGCGGGCGCTGTGTGGACCACTCGATGTGCTGTGGCTCGAATCGCGACGCGATGTCCTCTCGCTGATCCAAACCGCCGATGTGGCGTTGGCGCCGAGCATCTGGCCTGAGCCCTTCTCCCGGTCGGTCATCGAACCGCTGGCCTGTGGCGTCCCGGTACTGGCGTCGCACGTCGGAGGAAATCCGGAGATCCTCAACGGATGGCTGGCCAAGCACCTCGTGACCCCCGGTGATCCCGGGGACCTCGCCGCGCACATCAACCAACTCGAAGGGTGGCGGCGTTCCGATCCCGATCTGGCCGACCGTTGCCGTCAGGCCGTGGTGGACCGGTTGGCCCTGGGCCGCGAGGTCGACACGGTGGAGGCAGCGTTGGCCTCGTTGGCCCGCGACCGCACCGAGCCTTCCTCAGGGGCCGAGGGGGCGGTCACGGCCGATCGGAGCTGAGGCCCACCGTCCGCTCGTGATCAGCGTCCGCCCTTGCGCTCCTGCATCGGTACCACCGGGTACCGGATGCCGAGCTTGCCCCGGGCGCCGTCCGACAGTCCCCGCACCATCACCGACACCCGGCGGAAGCGCCCGTCCTTCTCCCGCAGGATGGCCCGGGCGAACAGCTTCGACACACTGCGCGGATAGCGACCCAGCTTGCGCTTCACGTGCATGTGCACGTATAGCATGTTCCGCGACTCGTAGTAGTACTTCCACAGCGGAAACCCGTCACCCTGCCGGATGGCGTCATGATTGACGATGGCATCGCTCACGATCTGGAGCTCGTAGCCGGCCTCGGGTATCCGCCACTGCAGGTACTCGGTATCCTCCGCCCACCAGAAGAGCTCGCGCATGGGAAGGCCCGACAGCGTCGACGACCTGGCGGGCCACGACGAACCCGCACCACGACGGCCAGACACCCGAGCGAGCCGTCGGGTTGGCGGGACATGGGGAAGACGAAGGCCGTTTCGGGACTCCTGCTGGCCACCGTCCACAGACGCTCGAGGCACTCCGGTTCGGGGCGCATGTCATCGTCCAGGACCCAGGCATGACCGAAGTCGGTGGCAACGAACTCCGACAGTGCCTGGGCGTAGCCACCCGCCGGGCCGGAGTTGATCTCCGACCTCACCACCCGTACGGGCAGCGAGCGGGTGGCGGCCTCGTCGACGACCACAGGTGGCACGCTGGCGTTGTCGACGACCAGCACGGCCTCGGGCGGAGTGGTCTGGGCGGCAATGGCCCGCAGGCAGCGATCCAGCGACTCCGGCGCGTTGTGCGTCAGCACCAACGCCATGATGCGCCGCCCGGTACCGTCCACGTCGGTCCTCCCTCCGGCGCTCAACGCCTGTGCGCCAGTATGAACCAACCCGTCTCGTCCCGGGCCGCGTCGACGACCAGATCGGCCTGGCGGAACCACGGCTCCAGGTCCTTCCATACATAGCGGTGCTCGACGGGGGCGCTGAGCCGGTCGAACGTGTCCAGCACCAGACTACGCAGCGGCTTTCCCCGGTAGGCATCCATCGGCAGCCCCGCCAGCCCCGCCACCCCCCGTCGGTCCCCGTAAGCCCCGGGGACGACCACGCCGCCGTAGAGGAGCGCGGCGATGGGCGCA
This sequence comes from uncultured Acidimicrobiaceae bacterium, assembly GCA_963700235.1. Lineage (GTDB taxonomy): Bacteria > Actinomycetota > Acidimicrobiia > Acidimicrobiales > RAAP-2 > Bog-756. The sequence continues at coordinate 319,736 of CAVOWT010000003.1, read as the reverse complement.
CTCAGCAATTTGAGGAGTCGGTGCGGAATCCGCACCGTGACGGTACGGAGAGCGGCGGCCAGGCCGAGGGCGGCGGCCCGCAGCCCGAACGTGGGGGGCCGGCTGTAGAGGTAGAGGAGGATCTGCCCACCGGGAGCGAGGTAGGTGACCAGACGGTCGAATCCGGCTTGCGGATCGTCGAGGTGGTGAAGGACTCCGAGGCTCGAGATGAAGTCGAAGCTCTGAGGGGCGAAGGGGGCACTGCGCAGGTCCGACTTGACCACCAGGACCGAGGGATAGCCGGACAGATTCGCGCGCCGCCGCCTCGACGGCCGTCGATCCGTCGAGAGCGGCTACGGCCCCGAGGTGGTCGGCCAGGAACCGGGTGTAACGACCCTTACCGCACCCGGCGTCGAGACCGACCCGGCCCTCCAGGCCGGCCAGGTCGATGTCTCGGAAGTAGACCTCTGCGAACCCTTCGTCCTCGTCGCGGACGTCGTCGAAATTGTTCCACTCGAAGCCGAAGCTGGCCAGGGTCCGGCTGGTGGTTCCTTCGGGCACCGACCCCTGCGAGCAGTCCAGATACCCGTTCCTCAGCCGGTAGGCATGGCCGGCCGGGCACCGGACCGTCGCCTCTGCGTCGCCTTCCGCCAACGGCTCGCCACAGCTCGGGCAGCGGAGCCGGTCGGCGATCTGCGCTGGAATCACTGTCGTCCCCCCGTGGACATGCTGTCACCGACATACATTGCCCGGTGAACATTAGTGCGGCCGGCGTCCTCCGTGGTCCGCGGTCGGCCTCGCCGACAGGCCGTCATCCTCGTCCGGGCTCCGGACTACCGTCGGCCAGATGGGCGAAGTGGGGCCACAGCGTCACGTCGAGCTCGGGCACCAACGAAAGCAGCTCGACGACGTCTTCGACGTAGAGCTCGGTCAGGCGGCGGTCGGTGTCCGGATCCTCGTGCCCGGCCCACCCCGCGGTGGCCGTGGACGGCGGTTGGCGTGAGAGTGGGCGGTGGGAGTCGTCGAGACCGAGGAACCGGTAGGTCCGGGCCGCCTCCCCCATGGGGTCGGCCCGGCACTGTTCCAGCTGGAGGGTCAGCACCTGTTCGGGTGGGAAGAACTCGAGGAGGCGCTTCAGCTGGTAGCCGTAGTAGCCGCGATCGACGGCATCCGCCGTGTGGGCACCCACCTGGGACCCCCGGTTGTCGGTGGTGACCGCCAGCCCGAGCCGAAGCCGCTCGACCGGATCCCGGACCAGCAGGACCAGACGGGCATCAGGGGCAGCCCGGGCCAGCAGTGGCGCCACCCAGGGCTCAGCCGAATAACTGGCACTCCACTCGCCGGTCACGGTCCCCTGGCGACGGGGGAACCAGGCATGGTATCGCTGGACCTCGTCTGCTCCGAAGCGGGCGGTGCAGAAGTGCGACAGGTAGTGCCGTGCCACCGGAATGTCGGGCCGGGACCAGACGGCCGGGTGACCGGCGATGAGTCGGTACCACCAGCGCCAGCCGGCCATCATCGCCCCCACGCCGACGAAGTCCGGCGGGCCGGGCCGCTCGCCCGCCCCGAGCGGGGGCGGCGAGAAGTCGTAGCCGGCCTCCCAGGGGTAGAAGCGTCCGAGTCGGTGGCGGAGATCCTCACGTTGCTCCGGCGGGAGGAGTCGGTGCACTCCGGGCGGCAGTCGGTGCAGAGCCGTGGCCACAGACCCTCGCCCCTTCATTGCCGGCTGCCCCCCACGTTCCGTCCTCACGGTGCGGTCACCGGCGGGGTCCCGCTGAAGTTGGGCCATAGTGAGCGGTCGATGTCGGGGAACAGCGAGACGAGCTCATCCACATCCGACGCGTACAGGTCGACGAGTCGCCGGTGGGCGTCCGGGTCGAGAGCGAGCTTCGCACCCGAGACGTTGATCGGCCGACGAAGGTCATCGGGACGGTGGTCGACCAGCCCGAGAAACCGGTAGGTGACGGCCAGTTGGGCGGCCGGGTCAGCGGCACACCGCTCGTACTGGAGCACCAGCAGCTGTTCGGGAGCGAAGTAGGCAAGGAATCGACGGAGGCACCGGGCGTAGAACCCCGGCCGGACGGCGTCGGCCACGGTGGCTCCGGTGTCGGAGGCGCCCATGCTCAGCCGGAAGGAGAGCCCGGACCGGAATCGCTCCACCGGATCGCGCAGGATGACCAACAGCTTGGCCTCGGGAGCGGCCCGGGCCAGCAGGGAGGGCACCCACGGATACCCGAGGTAGTCGGGCGTCCATTCGCCGGTGATCGTCCCCGGGACCCGGGGAAACCACCCCTGGTACCGCTGGACCTCGGCTGGGCCGAAGGGCCCGGTCCCACAGTGCGAGAGATAGTGGCGCTCTTTGTGGATGTCGTCGCGGGCCCACACGCCGGGGTGGTCGGAGATGAGCTCGTACCACCAGCTGGTACCGCCCTTCTGCACGCCGATACCGACGAAGTCCGGCGGTCCGACCACCTCGCCCGGCCCCCGGGCCGGAGGAGTGAAATCGAAACCGTCCTCCCACGGGGCGAAGTAACCGAAGCGGTGGAGCACGGCACTCCGCGACCTCGGGGACAGCCTTCGGAAGGCGGCCCGGGCCACGCTGGGTGGGCGCATGCCTCACCATGCCACAGGGGGAGGGACCCGACAAGCAATGGATCTCGACGGGGGTGGGATACTATGAACCCTCGTGAGGGGCGAGTGCTGACGGTGGTGGTGCCGTGCTCGGGGAGTACACCCCGGGCAGGGAGACCCCGGCGTGAGTGCCCACCTCCTGAGCGTGGTCATGCCCACCCACAATCGGCCCGACCGGTTGGAGCGGGCGGCCCGCTCCGTGCTCGACCAGCAGGCGACCGAGATCGAGCTGGTCATCGTGGACGATGCCTCGAGCGACGACACCGGCCGCGTCACCGACCGGCTGGCCGACGACCCGCGGGTGCAGGTACTGCGCAACGACGAGTCGCTCGGGCCCGGCGGCAGCCGCAACCAGGGTATCGCCGCTGCCCGCGGCGACCTTTTGGCCTTCTGCGACGACGACGACGCGTGGCTGCCGGGCGCCGCCGGCATCATCGCGGAGCGTTTCGACACCGACACCGCCGTCGGGGTGCTCACGGCCTGGCATCAGGTCGTCCACGATCGCACCGGTCGTACCGTCGTCTACCGTGGTCCCCTCGACTACGGAGCCCGGCAACTGCTGTGGTTCAACTTCGTCGCCCTGCCCTTCGGCGTCATCCGGCGGGAGATGTTCAGCCACGATCTGGCCGTTGATCCCGCGCTTCCCTCCTGTGAGGACTGGGATCTCTGGCTCCGTTGTGCTCTGACCCGGCCGATCGCCACCCTTCCCCACGTGCTCTACGCCTATCACCAGCACGGTGAGGTGCGGGTGACCAGGGTGGGGTCCGCCTTCGTGGTCGGCCGGCAACGGTTCCTCGACAAGCACGCGGCGTTGATGACCGCGGCATGCCGGTGCTACCACCAGTTGGCCGTGGCCCAGCTCGAAGACGGTCGCTCCGGGGTACTCGACGGACTGGCGGGCGACTTCCGGACTCCGATGGCGGCCGCGGTGGCCGGCACGTTGTTGGCCGCAGGGGCGGCCGCCAGCGCCGTCGGCATGCGTCGCCGCGATCCGGGGCTCACGGCCCGCATGATGGCCACCCTGCTGAAGGCGGACCGCTCATGACGACCGGCCGCCCCATCGTCATCGTGGGCCTGCCACGGTCCGGTACGACCTGGACGTTGCGGGCACTGGGCAGCGCCGCCGACACCGACAGGATCCTCGAACCCGACAACGAGGACAAGTACCCGGCCTCGATCCACGCCAAGCGAGCGGTCGGTCGCTATCCGGTACTGCAGCCCGGCGACGAGGCCGGCGCCTACCGCCGGCTCTGGGAGTGGATCCTCGGCGGCGCTCACGAAGACCGCCGATCGCGTCTGGCCCGACGCATCCTCGGTCCGGGACACTCGGACCGCATCCACGAGGGCCGGCCCGATCCCGTCACCTGGCTGGCGGCCATGGTGGCCAGGGAGCCGCGTCCACATGCACCCGGCCACGACCATGTCCCACACCGTCTGGTGGTGAAGTCGATCCATGCCCAGTTGGCGACGGAGTGGCTGGCCGCCGAGTTCGACGTCGAGATGCTCCTCTTGCTTCGCCATCCTGCCAACGTGTTGGCCAGCTGGATGGAGCTCAACCTCAAGGACGCTCGCAATTCGACGCTCGAGAACCGGCCGGAGATCCGGTCCCGCTACCTCGAGCCCTGGGGTGTGCCCCTCCCCGGCCCCGACCCCATCGAGCGGATGAGTTGGCGGATAGGGCTGCTCGTGGCCGCCATCGAAGACGCCCGGTCCCGCCACCCCGAATGGCACCTCCGCACCCATGAGCAGCTGTGCATCGACCCGCCCGCCGAATTCCGTCGTCTCTACGCCGATCTCGGTCTGGACTGGGGAGAGCCCTCCGAGGCGTTCCTCAGCGGACACAACACACCGGGGTCCGGCTTCGCCGTCAACCGGGTGGCCTCCGAACTGTCGGACTCGTGGCAACGGCGCCTCGATGACGAGCAGCTGGCCACGCTACGGCGGGTCCTGGCCTGGTTCCCGATCACCACCTGGACCGACGACGACTTCGTCCGCGACCGAACCGAGGGTCGCTGATGGTCTCCACTGAGGAGCGGGTGCGTCCCGACGCGCCCGCAGCCGACCGGTCCGTCCGGGGCACTCCGTTCAACACCATCGTCACATGCGTCGCAGCGCTGATCGGACCTGCCCTCTATCTGGTTTTCATCGATCACTACGCGGTGAACTCCTTCTTCGGTGACGACTGGTCCGTTGCTCCTCTCGTCCACCAAGCTCTCCACGGGCAGCTCTCCCTGAGCCAGCTGTGGCGCCAGTACAACGAGTCACGCCTCTTCATGGGCAACAGCGTCGACGTCCTGTTCGGACACCTCGATCGATTCAATCTGCGTGCGGTGGTCTTCTTCAGCGCCGCGCTGTTCATCACCTCGTACGCACTCCTGCTGGGGCTTCTCCACCGCTATCTGGGATCGCGGCTCACACCGATTCCGGTCCTCGTCGTGGGGGCCGTCTGGTTCAGCTGGGCCGACGTACAGAACTCCCTGTGGGCGTTCCAGCTGTCGTGGTACCTGACGGTCCTGTTCCTGACCCTGATGATGTTCGCCCTCCTCGTTCCCCGACACCACCGAGTGGCGTGGTTCACCGTGGCCGTGCTCGCTGCCGTGGCCGGATCGCTGTCGACCGTCCAAGGCTTCATTCTCTGGCCCCTGGGCGCCATCGCCATCCTCTGGCCCGGCGGCTGGTGGCTGCGTCGTGACCCGAGCCGGCCCCGTGAGCCCCGGGTGGCGGAGATCGTCACGTGGGCCACGGTCGCCGTGGGCACGATTGCCCTGTACCTACCCGGCTACAACTTCCATGACAACGGTTGCCTCAGCGGATGCACGCCTGGCGTGGCCCTCCGGCACCCGGTGACGGTGACCAAATTCTTTTTCGCCCTCATCGGAAATGTGGTCCCCGGCGGAGTCCTCTTCTTTCCGTCGGTCCACAGATTACGGCCGCTTCGAACTGGTCGGCGTGGTGCTGTTCGCCGCCGCCGTGTTCATCGTCGTCCAGTCGTGGCGCCTCCGGGCCGGCGAGGAACGGCTCCCGCTCCCACTGCTGCTCATCGCATTCTCCCTCAGCTTCGATGTCACCATCGCCCTGGGTCGGGGGGGAACGGGACCGGCCGGGGCTGTGGCCGGCAACCGATACGTCATGCCCAATCTGATCCTTCTCACCGCCATCGTCATCTTCGCCTGGAAGCACCGACCGGCGCTCCGTTCGCCGGCACGGAACACGATCCCGCGGCTCGCCCTGGTCGTCCTGGCCATCTTCCTGATCGTCCAGGTGAAGGAATCGGTCGGCTTCGGTCGGGCCAACGGTGCCGTGGTCCGATCCGCATGGACCGCCAGTGCACGATATTTCGTCAACTCGGACCGCCTACCCGCCCAGGACCGTGCCTGCTACCAAGGCCAGGCGCTCTTCTTCCAGGCCGGGGCCCTCCCCTCCTTCGCCAGTAGATTGCACATGGCCGAGTCGGACGGACTCGGTGAGTTCGAACCGAACGCGTACCGTTACTTCCGTCGGCTGGGCCCGCCTCCGGATCTGTTCGGAGGCTGCTCGAAGGCGCCGTCTGCGGGCGGCTCGAGTGCCGCCCGGACCTAGTGCCCGACGTCCGTGCGGGTTGACAGGGTGGCCCGGGCCGGCAGGGGCAAGTATTTACGATCCGGCGGCGGTTTGGTCGCCGGGTGGGTTCTCCACCTTGCCCTGCGAGCGCCGGAAGTGCACCACGTAGCCCGCCCGGCCCAGAGGCAGTCGATCGACCACCTCCAAACCGGCTTCCGACGCCAACGAGGCGAAATCGGTGGCCCGGTATCCGTGGACCGTCACGCCCTGGGCCCCGTAGCGACGCTTGCGCAGGTTGAGCCTGAGCCCGGGCGCCGGAAACGATCCGACGACGTGGGGAGCGGCGCGACCCATGCGCTCGAGGAGCTGGGCCGCCTCGGCCACATAGTCGAACACGCCGAGGGCGACGGCCAGATCGTAGGCATCCACCTCGGTCAGCTCTTCCCAGCTCCGCTGGTCCACGTCGACGAGTCCGGGGTAGGCCGCGGCCTGTTGCCTGGCCATCGCCACCATGGCCTCGGCGGGGTCGATACCCGTGACGTGAATGCCCTTGGTGGCCAGCGGCGGGAAGAGGGGCCCACTGCCGCAGCCGACATCGAGGACCCGATCGGGCGACAGCGACGAGGCGATGTCGACGGTGATACGCAGCCGGTCGAACATCGGCCCCCGACCGAGCATCCTCGCCACCGGCTCGCTGGAGTAGAAGCTGGCGAACCGTCGCGCCCGCTGCTGGAAGTAGGTCTCGAAGTCACCGTTCGACATGGACACACGCCTTGCTTCCGTAGCGGCTGAGGATCTGCGAGAAGGTCCCGCGCACTCTCCCCCGTCCCACCAGCTGCTTGGCCATGGCCAGCGACCGGATGGATGTGGTACTCGGGAGCGAGGCTCCAAAATCGTACGAATGGTAGTAGAGGACGGCCGGTCCGGTGGCCCGATCCACCACCGCGGAGGTCACCGCGGTCGGGAACAGCCGTTGATAACTGCCTCCGCCGATGGGAATGCCGTGGCTGGCCAGGACCGGAAGCTCCCGGACCGGCGACCCGCGGCCCAGCAGACTGGTGTCGGACACGTACTCGAAGCCCGCTTCGGCCACCGATTCACGGTAGCGGGCCAGGCCCATTGCCGGCGGGATGTCGAACCTCGGCGACCGGAATCCCCGCACCGGCTGCTGTACGACATCCTCCACTTCGGCCCGGCCCCGGCGCAGCCAGTCGACCAGGTCGGCCGGTTGCCCGGGCAGTCGCCCGTGGTCAGGTCCGTGGCTGGCGATCTCGTGACCACGGGCAGCCAGGTCGACCAGCTCGGCCCGGACCGAAGGGGCGTAATTGCCCACGACGAACAGGGTCAGGGTGGAGGTCCGGCCGCCGGCAGTGTCGAGCAGAGAGGCCAGATCCTCCAGTCCGCTCGAGGCGCCGTCGGGGCGACGAACGTCCTCGCCCAGCACGGCCATGCCGTCATACCAGTCCTCGACGTCCACGGTCAGGCACACCTCGGCCGTCATGCGGCCTGCTCGGTGATCGAGGAGTAGAGCGTGCGCAGGCGGTCGACGACCAGATCCTCGGAGAAGCGGGCCACGACCCACTGACGACACCGGTCCCCCAGCTCGGCGCAGCGGGTCGGGTCCTTCACCAGCTCCTCCACCAGGTCGCCCAATGCCCGACGGTCCCCTCGTGGGACCAGTAGCCCCGATCGGGGATCGATGACCTCCCGGACCCCCCGGATGTCGTAGGCGGCCACCGGTCGGCCCATGGCCGCAGCCTCCATGGCCGCCCGGGGGATGCCCTCGCGGTAGGAAGGCAGCACGACCACGGTGGCCGATGCCAGGTAGGGCCGCACGTCATCGACGGAACCGACGAACGTCACCCTGCCCGCATCCGATGCCTCGTCGATCTCGGCCTGCGACAGCGCGTCGCTCTGGTCGTGCTCGACCGGTCCCACGTGCACGAAGTCGGCCCGGCCCTCCAACGACTCGGCCAGAGCCAAAAAGTCGGCGCACCCCTTTTCGCGCACCAGCCGGCTGACCATCAACACGATCGGGCGGTCCGACCGGAGCGCCGGCGACACCGACGTCACGAAACGATCCATCATGATGCCGTTGCCCAGATAACTGAGCTTGCGCCGACCACAGATCCCGACCTTCGGTAGGACCTCCTGGTCCTCGCGGCTCTGCACCAGCACCCGATGGGCCCACAGGCAGCACCATCGTTCGAAGCACCACCCGAGGGCGTTGGCCCGGCCGCTGTTGCCGGCGAAGTACAACGAGCCGTGGATGGTGTAGATCGCCGTGCTGCCGGCCAGGCGGGCCGCCGGCAGTCCGAGGAACGAGGCCTTGGGGGTGTGGGTCTGCACGAAATCGAACCGCTGACGTCGCAGGTAGCTCCACAATCGGGCGAAGGAGACGGCGTCGGACAGGGCGAACTCGCGTCGGATGGGGATGACCTCCACCTCGACCGTCTCGGGTGGGTCGTCGAAGGCGTCGCCGCTGACCACCGTCCACTCGATCTCGCCGAGGGACCGGAGCTGGTTGGCCAAGAGCAGTCTCGCCGTCAGGGACGTGGTCACCACCCGGCACCCGCGCCGAGCCGCAGGCACGGCATTGGCTGTCGACGCCATCACCACTCCCCCTCCCGAGCCCCAGGCCGGCATCGGCATGGAGCCGACCGCCGTGCGAACGCGCATCCCAAGCGCCCAGACTATAACCGGCCCCCGCCGCCCCGTGGTGCCCATGGTGGCGCATCCGATCCCACCTTCCTAGACTCAGGGACCCTCAATCGCCCGAGGGGAAAGGTGTCCAAGGGACCGGCCAGGTGACCAGCTCCACAACTCCGAATCGTGATGGAGCAGGACCGGTGGCCGGCACGGCGCGCCGATGCCTGTATGTGATCGGCATGCACCGGAGCGGCACGTCGGCGGTTACAGGATTGCTGGCCGGACTGGGACTGCAAGGCCCTCCCGACGAGGACCTGATCCCCGCGTCCCAGTGGAACGAGCGGGGCAACAACGAGAGCGCCAGCCTCACCCGGTTCAACGAGCAACTCCTGAGGAAGAGCGGGGGAAGCTGGGCATCACCACCGGTGCTGGCCGAGGGGTGGGACGAGGACCCGGCACTGGGCGACGATCGGTTGCAGGCCGCCCGGCTGGTGGCGGCGACCTTCACCCGTCATCCCTTCGTCTGGAAGGATCCACGCAACTGCCTGCTCCTCCCGTTCTGGCGATCGATCATCGACCCGCCCGATGCCGCCATCTTCGTCTACCGGCACCCGGTGGAGGTGGCCGAATCGATCCGGGCCCGCAACGGGTTCACCATCACCCACGGTCTGGCGCTGTGGGAGCGCTACGTCCGCTCGGCGTCGTCGAACCTCGACGGCATCCCCACCCTCCTCGTGCGGTTCGACCGGGTGCTCGAAGACGACACTGCCTGGCGCCGGGAGCTGATCGAGTTCCTCGACACCATCGGAGTCCAGACCGAACCGGGCTCGTTCGAGCGCGCCCGGGGAGGACTCGACGAGCAGCTGCGCCATCAGCGATCGGCCCCGCTGCCCGACGCCGGACTGAACCGGACCCAGTACGAGATCGTGGAACAGCTCGACACGTTGCAGGGAGCGCACCTGGCCTGGCGTGCCCCCGACCTCGGCGAGGAACCGGGTTGGGTGGAGGACGTCCTCACCATCCGCCGGAGCTTCGAAACCATCCGCCGCCAGCAGCGCCTTGCCGACGAGCGGTGGGTTCGGGCCCGACGGTGGATACACGGGTTGGGACTGAGGCCGAAGCCGGCGCGGTGAGCCCGCGGTCCGTCCGGGGCCGGACCCCGGGCCGGTCCTACCGACTCAGGCCGGGCGTCCAGCGTTCCAACCACGCCTGCAGGGCGAGGACGTCCCACAGCTCGTGGGCCAGGTCGCGCCGGCCGTCGAGGTGCTGCCGCCACGCACTACGTATCGGCTCCGGATCGAGGAGGCCCTGGCGCCGCAGACGCGATTCGGCCAACAACTCCTCCGCCCACGCCCGTAGGGGGCCCCGGATCAGGGAACCGATCGGGAAGCCGAACCCCATCTTGGGTCGCTCGACCAGCGAGGCCGGAACGTGGCGGTACAGCACCTGGCGGAGCAGCCACTTGGTGGTGTCGCCCCGCAGCTTCACCGACAACGGGAGCCTCCAGGCCAGATCGAAGACGTCACGGTCGAGGAACGGGACCCGGGTCTCCAACGAGGTGGCCATGGCCGCCCGGTCCAGCTTGGTCAGGATGTCGTCGGGGAGGTAGCCGACGAGGTCCAACCACATCATCTGCTCGGTGATGCCGCCCAGTGCGGGCCATTCCGACGGCCGGGAGGCCACCGACACGGTGGGACCGGCGCCGATGACCATCGACTCGGCATCGTCCCAGTAGGAGACCAAGGAGAGATAGGCGTCCTCCGGTCCGGACGCGTTCAGGACCTTGGCCACCTTGGCCACTTTCGATGCCGGGTTCCTGACCTGCATCCGTGTCGGCAGCAGGGTCGTGGTGCGGGCCACGCCGTCGACCAGAGACGGGGGAAGGGCACCGAGCGTGGACCCGGCCAGGTGGCGGATCGGGTCGGGAAGCCTCGACGAGCGTCGCCACAGCCGCTCGAGCCAGGCATGCCGGTTGTAGCCGGCGAACAGCTCGTCACCACCGTCCCCCGAGAGGCTGACCGTCACCTGCGTGCGGGCCAGCCGGCTCACCAGGTGCATGGGAATCTCCGACACATCGCCGAAGGGCTCGTCCCAGATGTCGGGCAAGGTCGGGATGACCTGGGCGGCATCCATGTCGGTGAGCAGCAACGGTGTGTGGTCGGTGCCCAGGTGGGCGGCGACGGCCGCGGCCTCGGCGGATTCGTCGAAGGCCCGGTCGGCGAATCCGACCGTGAAGGTCCGCACCGGTTGCGACGTGTGCTGCTGCATGAGCGCCACCACCACGCTGGAGTCGATGCCTCCGGAAAGGAAGGCGCCCACCGGCACGTCAGCCACCATTCGTGCGGCCACCGACTCGGACAGGGCCGCCTCCAACCGGTCGGCCAGGACGTCGGGGGGTCCGTCCAGCTGCCGTCCACGGGCCGCTTCCACCGCCTCCCGGGCCGACCAGTAGGTCCTGGCCGTGGGGAGCCGGCCCGGCCCCGCATCGGTCCCGAACGTCACCATCTGGCCCGGCAGGAGCTTGGTCACGCCCTTGTAGATGGTGTACGGGGCCGGTACACAGTTGTGCCGGAGGAGCAGGGCCACGGCGTCGCGGTCGATTCCGCCGTCGAACCGGGGCAACGTGCACAGGGCCTTCAGCTCTGAGGCGAAGGCCAGCGTCTCGTCCACCCAGCCGTAGTAGAGCGGCTTCTCGCCGAACCGGTCGCGTACCAGATGGAGGAGGTGACGATGGCGGTCCCACAGGGCCAGGGCGAACATACCCTCACAGGCGTCGAGCGCGGCCGGAAGGCCCCAGTGCTGCACGGCCGCCATCAGCACCTCGGTGTCCGATCCGCCACGGAAGCCCAGTCCCTCGCCGGTCAATCGGCCCCGGAGGGCACGATGGTTGTAGATCTCCCCGTTGTACGTGACGACCCACCGGCCGTCGGGCGAATGCATGGGCTGACTGCCCTCATCCCCCAGTCCGACCACCGACAACCGCCGATGCCCGAAATGGATCCCCTGTTCCGGGTCGGACCAGAAGCCAGCGGCATCCGGTCCACGATGGGTCAGCGTGGCCGTCATGTCCGCCACCTGGCGCGTGAGCGCCGGCGCGCCGCCCACCCGTTTCGGATCGAAGAGCCCGGCGATACCGCACACCGGCTCACCCCTCCGATCGGATCGACCGGGCGTCTGTGCCCGGTGGGTCGTACTCGCCGACCCGGCGGCCGTAGCGTCGGTTCTCCCCCATACGGCCCAGGGCCCCGTCCCAGAGTCCGCGGGCAATGGCCAACCGCTCGGCACGGCTGTGCGCCGCTTGGACATGTCGGACCGAATAGGCCAGGTGCCAGGCGTACCAGCTAGGTCGCCCATGGCTGCGGGCCAGGGCGAACGAGTTTCGGGCGTGGTAGTACGCACGCCACGCCTCGTCCTCGTCGGTGGGACGACGGTCCCGGTGGGCCGCCTCCCGTCCCTCGATGGTCTGCTGCCCGGCCACCCGGCGGGCGGCGACGCCGTCGACCAGAACCTCGAACCCGGCCCGGCGGAGGCGACAGAAGAAGTCGAAATCCTCGAGCCCGAAGAACCACTCCGGGTCGGGGAGCACCCCGGCGTCCACCACCTCCCGGCTCACCAGGGTGGCACCCCAGCAGGCCACGTCCACACCGGTGAGATCGGCCGGCGCCCCGGGGGGAGGTACGAAGTTCACGGTGTGGGCACCGCGACCGACGAACTTCCGTCCGTAGGCCACCACCGCGCCCACGCCTCGGCTCCGATCCCCGAGCTCGGCCACCCGACGGAGCAGGTCGTCGAGGCGGCGGACCGGCAGATCGAACAGGCCCACGTCGTCCTCGCACAGGTAGATCCACCGGACGGTCGGGTCGGAGACCGCTTCGACCAGTCCGGCTCGGAAGCCGCCCGCCGGTCCGATGTTCCGAGGCAGATGGACCATCCTGACCTGCGACTCGAGCACCCGGTCGTCGAGGCCACCCTCGCCGTTGACGACCACGATGATCCGGTCGGGCGCAAGACCCTCGGTATCCAGCAGGGAGCGGACGACCGCACCGGCCAGACCTGGCCTCTTGTGGGTGAGCACCACCGCCACCACCCCATCGGGCGCGGGAGCCGGCGTGCGGCCCTCGGTGTCCGGCGCCTCGGCCGGAGTCATGGTTGCGTCACGGGGCTAGGCTAATCGCGCCAATGATGACGGCTATCCAGGTGTCGGGCACACAGCTGGCGTCTGATCCGAGCTCTCCGGGAGGTTCCGACGCGTGAGACGAGGACGACCGGCGGTTTCCGACCTCACAGTGATCCGGAGGATTCGACGATGATCAGCGTGGTCGTTCCTGTGCGCAACGGTATGCCGTGGCTGGAGGAGCAGCTCCAGGCCCTCGTCGACCAGCAGTGTGCTGAGGACTGGGAGCTCATCATCGCCGACAACGGCTCGTCCGACAGCAGCCGCACCGTCGCCACCCGATGGGCCGCCCAGTACGACCACGTCCACTTCGTCGACGCCTCAGCCGTCACCGGAGCCCCGGCCGCCCGCAACGTCGGCGTGCGCACGGCACGAGGCGATCGCCTGGCCTTTTGCGACGCTGACGACATCGCGCAGCCCGGGTGGCTGTCCAGCATGACCAAGGCCCTCGACGAGGTCGACGTGGTGGCCGGCGTCTTCGACTTCTGGTCCCTCAACGGTCTGCGGGCATCTGCTCCCAAACCGGCGTCCATGCGCCAACTCGGCTTTCTCCCGGCCGGGCTCGGAGCCAACCTGGCCGTCCGCCGACACGCCTTCGAAGCCGTGGGTGGATTCACCGAGGAACTCCTCATCGGTGAGGACATCGACCTCTGTTGGCGGCTTCAGCTCGAGGGGTTTCGTTTCGTCATCGAATTCGGTGCGCTGGTGTCCAAGCGCGAGCGCCAAGAGGCCAAGCAGGTGTTCCGCCAGGCGGCCGCGTACGGCCTCAGCGGTCCGGCGCTCTACCGCCGGCACCGGGCCACCGGAGCCCGACGCAATCTGGTCGGTGCAGCCAAATCGTGGCTCTGGCTGATCATGCAACTCCCCGGGCTGGCCGCGGGAGGCAACCGCCGCATCGAATGGGCCCGCGCCGCCGGCATGCGGACCGGTCGCCTGATCGGATCGATCCGCAACGGCGTCTTCTTTCCCTGACCCGGCGAGCGCCAGGTCCGCTCCAGTCCAACCCCGCCGGTCGGGATCAGTTGATCTCCCAGTCGGCCCCCACGAACACCGGCGACATCACCATGACGCCCTCGGGCAGGCTGTACGACTCGGGGCCGAAGACGTCGAACGACATGACCGGTCGCCACGGAAGCAGAGGCTTCCCCTTGCCGCCGGCGTGCCCCGACATCGCCGGCCACAGCGAGTAGCGGCCCTTGGCCAGGGGGATGTGGTGGAGACGGCAGGCCAGCTCGAAGTCACCGGCGGGGAACGATCCGCTGTAGCGGACGATGAACATGGGGAAGGCACTTCCCTGCGAGACGCCGATGAAGAAATTGGCCTGCAGCGGCTCGGGCGAGCTCAGGGTCATGCGCACGTCCAAGTCGCACTCGGAGCGGATCTGGCCTCCGTCGGACGCCTCGATCTCCACCTTCAGCACTTCGACCACACCCTCGGCCGACGTCACCAGGGCCGCATTCTGTTCGACGGCAGCCCGATACTTGCCCACCACATCGCGCACCGGACCGGAGGCCTGTACGACGGCGTCGGCCAACCACACGGCCTTCTCGCACGACGCCTCGACCGAGGAGAGGTCGTGGGACACGTACAGCAGCGTCGTGCCGGAACGGACGATCTCCCCGATGCGCTTGAGGCACTTCTGCTGGAAGTTGGCGTCGCCGACGGACAGCACTTCGTCGACCAGGAGGATGTCGGGCTCCAAGAAGGCGGCGATGGAGAATCCCAGCCGCATCATCATCCCCATGGAGTAGAACTTGACCTGTCGGTTGACGGCATCGGCCAGACCGGCGAACTCGACGATCTCGTCGAACTTGTACTTGATGGTCTGGCGGCCCATGCCCATCACCGCGCCGTAGAGGTAGATGTTCTCCTTCCCGGTCAGCTCGGGATGGATACCACTGGTCACACTGAGCAGCGCACCGATCCGACCCTGCACCGTGCACCGTCCGGCCGACTGGTAGGTGACCTGGCTGATGATCTTGAGCAGCGTGGTCTTGCCCGAGCCGTTGATGCCGATCAGGGCCAGCGTCCCGCCCGGTGGCACCTCGAGGTTGATGTCCTTGAGCACCCAACGGAAGTCGTGACGCGCCCCGGTACCGATCGACTTCCCGAACCGCTTCATCTGGTCGTAGAACTTGGGGACCGTCTTGTCGGCACGGAATTTCTTCCACACCTCGTCCACGACGATGGACCCGTCAGGCAATGTCGGCAAAATTCACCTCCAACCGCTTGAACAAGCGGTAGCCCACGACGAGGTACACGAGGGCACCGAGGCTGGCGATGCCGATGAGGTTCCACTGCGGGGCGTGGCCCAGCAACATGGTGTCTCTGGCCGCGGCGATCACCGGGCCCAGGGGATTGAAGAATCCATACACCATCTGCAGGTTGATGGTGATTCCTCCCACGTAGTGGATGTGGTGGACGAGGTGCCCGTGGACCATGGTGGTGTAGTGGACGATGCGTCCCCCGGTGACGTGATAGGCCGAGGGAATCTTCGCGAACGGCCAGATGACGGGGGTGGCGAACAGCCCCAGGGACGTGATGATGGGGAGCACCTGCATGAGGTCGCGCATCTGGATGATGACGGAGGCGACCGCCATGGTGATCCCCGCGGCAAAGACCACCTCGATGACCATCATCAGGGGCACGAAGACGGTGGCGAACTTGGGTGCCCGTCCGAAGATGACGAACAGCACGGCCAGGGGGACCCACGAGAGCATGGTGTTCAGGGCGTTGACTCCCATGGTCTCCAGCGGAAAGCACTCGCGAGGGAACTGTGTCTTGGCCATCAGGGCCTTGTTGTTGAGGAGCGACTGGCCTCCGTTGCTGAGCGAGTTGGCGAAGAAACTCCAGCAGAGGATGCCGACGAAGGCATAGAGCGCGTACGGCAACCCCTCGCTGCCGAACGACTTCACACGGGAGAACACGACGACGAAGATGGCCAGCATGGCCAACGGGCTGATCACGGCCCAGACGATGCCCAGCGAAGCCTGCTTGTACTGGGCCCGGAAATCCCGCTCGGCCAGGGTGTAGATGATCTCCCGACTGTCCCAGAGCGACCGGATGGCCTGGAGGTAGTGGACCTTGTGGTGGTAGAGGATCTCCTTGGCCGGCTCGGCCGGGATGGACGCGGTATCCGGTTCCACCAACGTGTCACCGAACGTTGTCGACGTTGTTGTCGAGTCCACAGCTACCATCGGCCGACAATACCCCCCTGGGTCCGCACCACCGGGCTCACGGCCCTCCGAATGCCCCCTGAAGGATACCGCGTCTGACCCCGTCTCCAGCAAGCCCCACCGGGGACACCGCTAACATCGGCCCGTGCCGGGACGAGGAGAGCGCCCAATATCCAGGTCGCACCCCCGGACCAGCGTACTGATCGCCATCAAGGGCCTCGGCCACGGCGGTGCCGAGCGACTGCTGGTGGATACCGTCGCCTCCGGTGACCACGAGGCCTTCGAGTACGAGGTGGCATTCGTCCTGTCCGCCGCAGACGCCCTCGTCCCCGCCATCAGCGCCAACGGGACACCCGTGCACGACCTGGGGGCGGCCAGCAACGTCGACCTGCGTTGGCTGCTCGCCTTCCGACGCCTGCTCAGCCGGGGGAACTTCGACATCGTCCACTTCCATCTTCCCTACACGGCCGCGCTGGGACGCCTGGTGGTGGCCACCCTCCCCCGGCGGCGGCGACCCGTGACCATCTATACCGAGCACAGTCTGTGGAACAAGGTGGCGGTGCTGGTCAAGTGGCTCAACCGGACCACCGTCAGCCGGGACCGGGCGCTCATCGCCGTCTCCCCGGCCGCCTACGATGCACTGCCCGGCGCCCTCCGACGACGGGCCCAGGTGGTCGTGCACGGCGTCGATCTGTCCCCGTCCTCCGACATGATCTCCCACCGCCACGAGATACGACGCGAGGTGCGGGAAGCGCTGGGCACACCCCCTGATGCGGTGCTGGTCGTGACCGTGGCCAATCTCCGTTCGGAGAAGGGCTACGACGTCCTGCTCGACGCGGCCCAGCTGGTGGCACAGCGCCACCTTCCCCTGCGATTCGCCGCCGCCGGCCAGGGGTCGCTGCGAGCCGAGCTGGAGGCCCGGGCCCATGAGCTCGGGCTGGACGACCGCTTCCAGTTCCTCGGCCACCGGGAGGACGCACTCCGGCTGATCACCGCCGCCGATATCTTCGTACTGGCCTCACGGCAGGAAGGCCTGCCCGTGGCCCTGATGGAGGCCACCAGCGTCGGTGCGGCCATCGTGGCCACCTCGGTCGGCGGCGTCCCACTGGTGATCAAGGACGGGGTGAACGGGGTGATCGTCCCGCCCGGCGATCCGAAGGGCCTGGCCGACGCCCTCGAGCGCGTGGGCGCCGATCCCGAACTCCGCGGCCGGCTGGGGGCACAGGCCCTGAAGGACAGCGCCGCGTTCGACGTCGCCCGGTCCAGCCACGAGATCGAGGACATCTACCGGAGGGTGCTCGCCGATCGATGATCTACGGGCGCGCTCCACTGACGGCGGAGAGCGCGGCGGCCAGGGCTTGAAGCCTGCCCCTCCCGTACTCGTCATCGGGCTCGAGGTAGTTTCCCTCGGCCCACTCGTTCCACGACTTGATCATCATGAGCTGCTGGCCCACCGGGTGGGCCGAGGCCAGCTCGGCGGCCCGGCGGGCATGGAGGGCAAAACGCTCCGGTGTGGCGCCAGTGGCCACCAACCCGTCGTTCGCCATGCGGGGGGTGTTGTCCCAGTTCGGGTAGATGCTGGGGAACACCCGACCACCCACATGTGCAGGGGGCGTGGCCGGCGTGTCGGCGTAGGGGTAGCGCCTCGGGCTGTGGACGAGGCCGCGCGACCGCAAGTGCTCCCGGGCCCGGGTGGGCACGTCGCGCCCGAAGGGGAACTCGAAATAGACGGCAGCGTCGAAACCGTCCGATACCTGCGACCAGTACTCGTGTTCGCCCAGGAACGCCACCAGGTAGAGCCCCCCGAGCCCGGCGTCGTGGGCCATCTTCTGCCACTCCTCCACAAAACGGCCCGGCTCGGGCAGGTTGCCGGCCTGATAGATGAACAACACCGGTCGGCCGTCGATCTTGACGTAGCGGGGATCCTCGAAGGCGCTACGCAGATAGGCGAAGTGGGCCCGGTCGTCCTCGGGACCGGGGTACGTCTGTTCCATCAGCATCCGGTTCGGAGCCCCGTGCCAGGTGCCGGACCAACTCTGATTGGCCCACGCCACGCAGAACGGGAAGTCCGGAGAGCCGGAGGCGACGACCTCGTCGAAGGGACGCTGGAGGAGCTGGTGGCCGCCGAACCAGTAGTGCCAGTAACAGAAGCCGGTGACCCCGTGCCCGCGGGCCAGGTCGGCCTGGGCCTCGCGGGTCTCGGGTACGCGGAGGTCGTAGAAGCCCAGCTCGGTGGGGAGATGGGGTTGGACGTGACCGCGGAACAGCGGTCGGCCCCTTACCACGTTGGCCCACTCGGTGAATCCCGGGCCCCACCATCGATCGTTTTCGGCAATGGGGTGGTACTGGGGTAGGTAGAGCGCCAGGACTTCCATCGGCGGTCATGTTAGGTCCCGCTCGGACTCCGAGGGTCCCGAACCGTGACGCTCAGCTCCCCTTCCGGTCCGCCACCTCCCGGGCCAGCCGCTCGATGCCCGCTTCGACGGTGTCGCTCCGGAACCGTTCGGAGAACAAGTGGTGGGCCTGGGAGGTGATGGCCTGGCGCCGTGGGCCGTCGTGCAACAACCGGCTACAGGCCTCGGCCAGGGCCGGGACGGTGTCGGCGAGGAGCAGATGCACCCCGTCCTCGGCCCCGATCCCCTCGGCACCCAGCGTGGTCGACACCACGGGGATCCGATGCGAGAACGCCTCGAGGATCTTGACCCTGGTGCCGCTGCCATAGCGCACCGGCACCGCCACGACGTCGGCCCGGGCCAACTCGGTGGCGATGTCGGCCACGCGGCCCACCACGGTCACCCGGGGGGGGTCGTCCAGGGCGGCCAGCTCGGGGTGGTGGTCCCCGACGAGCCGGATCTCCGCGTCGGGGACGAGGGCGCGCAGAGCCGGGCCCACCTCGCGGGCCAGTACGGTGGCCGCCTCGATGTTCGGCGGGTAGTGAAGCTGACCCTGGAACAGCACCACCGGTGGCGATCCGACGGTGCTCCGGCCGAGGGGGCGGTCGGGGGATCGGTACCCGTTCGGAACCACCGAGACCCTGGTCAGTCCCTGCGCCCCGGCTCGTTCGGCGTCGAGCTGGCTGCACACCACGATGGCCTCGGTACGGTGGCCGGCCCGACGGTGGAGCCGGTGCCACCGACGAATCTCCTCTTCGGCCACCAGCGTGCTGGCCAACCGTCGGGCGCGACCGGTCCACCCGGTGGGATCAGGATGCGGGGCCAACAGCCGGGCCACGATCTTCTGGTCCTCGAGGTCGTCGAGATCGAGGATGGTCGGTGCGAGCGTCGGCCCACCCGACAGCACCCACGGGCGGGCACCGAAGAACCACACCAGGTCGTAGTGGCCCGACATGAAGCGGGCCAGAGCCCGCTGTACCCGCCGCCCGTCCCGCCAGGGCAGACCGAAGGGCATCGAAGGCCGCACCAGCGTCGGTACCACCCCGAGACCGGTCCGCGGTCGATTGTCGAAGCCGATCCGGGCCACCTTGTCCAGCCCCAGGGTCCGGTCGGGCACGTCGAAGTCGGTGCGGAACCGCGACACCACCGAGGCCAACTCCACCGGTCCGCATCGGCGCAGGCCGCGGAGCACCATGGCCAGGCGCAGACGGGGCCCGCTGTCCTCGGGCCAGGGATAGTCTCCGGCAATCACCAGGGTCCTCATCGATACCTCTCACGCCGGCAGCCGGCCCCGTGGGTGGAGTACGGCGCAATCGGAACACGCCCGCACCCGAAGAACGCTGATGGTAGTGGAGGAGGCCCAGCCGGCCGGGCTGGTAGGGTCTCGACGCCGGAGGGGCCGGCCGCAGCAGGGGGGCTGCCCATGACCGAGCGCAGGACCGATGAGTTGGCGTCGACCGATGTCACCTTGGTGCTCCACGTGATCCCCACGCCGCGGGCGCGGGGTGCCCAACGCGAGGCGCGGGCCCTGGCCGACCTGCTGGACCGACCCGGCACCCGCCACCATCGTGTGCTGACCCTCTTCGCCGGCCCTGCCGAAGTGGAGGTGGATGCCTCACTCGACCATCCGGGCGGCGACTCCCCCGCGGTGGGTTTCGACCCCCGGCTGGCCGTGCGGCTCCGGGCCGCTCTTGACCGCATGGATCCCGACGTGGTCGTTGCCCACGGCGGCGAACCGCTGAAATACCTGGTGGCAGCCATGGTCGGCGCGGCATCGGCCGATGGTCTACTACGCCATCGGCACCTACTCCGGCTCGGATCGACCCGTGCAGTTGTACCTGTGGCGCCGACTGCTGGCACGTGCCGACGCCATCGCGGCCGAGGGTGAGGAGGTCCGTGACGAGTGCATCGCCCGACTGGGGGTCCCGGCCCGGCGCGTCACCGTGGTCCCGAACGGACGCGATCCGGAGGTCTTCCGTCCCCCGGATGGAACAACCGCATCGGACCCACCTCAGGTCACCTTCGTGGGAGCGCTGACGGAGGGCAAAGGCCCCGACCGCTTCATCGACGTGGTGGCCGCGCTGCGGGCCCAGGGCGCGCAGGTTGCGGCGATGATGATCGGGGACGGTCCACTGCGCCCGGAATTGGAGGGGCCGGCGGCGGCCGGCGGGGTCGAGCTGCTGGGGCCTCGCGCCGACATCGCCGATCAGCTCCGTCGGACCGACGTGATGGTGTTCCCCAGCCGTCCGGCCGGCGAGGGCATGCCGGGTGTGCTCATCGAGGCGGGGCTGTCGGGGGTGGCCGTGGTGGCCACGGCGGTGCCCGGTGTGGCATCGATCGTGAAGAGCGGCGAGACCGGACTTGTGGTCCCGGTCGACGACGTGGGCGGGATGGTCGCCGCTGTCGCCCGCCTCCTCGCCGATCCCGCCCTTCGGGAGTGCATGGGCCGGGCCGCCCGCCGACACTGCCTCGACAACTTCAGCCTGGACATGGTCGGCCGAGGGTGGATGAGCATCCTCGATCCGGTGCTCCACGGGGTGGAGACGGCCCGGCACGGCCTGACGACGGAGGCTGCGGATCGATGACGGTGCCTGCGCCCGAACGACGGGGCTCGCCCCCGGCCCTCGACGACCTGCCCGATCCTCGGACCAGACGCCAGTGGGCCAGCCTGTATCTGTCGTCAGCCCTTCGGGCCCGTAGGAATCCGGCCTTCGACGACGTAGAACGCTTCTGCTTCTTCATCGGTTACGCCCGGAGCGGACACACCCTGGTGTCCACCCTGCTCAACGCCCACCCTGAGGTGGTCGTGGCCCACGAGTTGGACGCCGTGCGCTACGTCCGGCACCGATTCGGCCGGACCCAGCTGTTCTCGCTCCTCCTCCAGCGGGATCAACAATTCGGCTCGATCGGCCGCACCTGGTCCGGCTACGGGTACGAGGTACCCGATCAGTACCAGGGCCGGTTCGAACGGCTCCGGGTCATCGGAGACAAGCGGGCCCGGGCTTCCGTACTGCAGATCGCCCAGCGACCCGAGCTGTTGGACCGGTTCCGGCGCGTGGTCAAGGCGCCCATTCGGGTCATCCACGTGACACGCAACCCGTTCGACAACATCGCCACCGAGGTCCGTCGGCACAACATGTCACCGACCCGGGGGATCGAGTGGTACGAGCAGATCTGCAGTGCCGTCGAGATCGTGCGGCCCTTGCTGGACCCCGACGAACTGGTCGATGTGGGTTACGAGTCCTTCGCCCGTGATCCCCGTGCCGGCCTGGCCGGGCTCTGCCGGTTCCTGGGCGTGGAGGCTGAGCCCTCCTATCTCGACGCCTGTGCCGGCATCGTCTGGCCGAGCACCAAACGGACCCGCGACGCCATCCCATGGACCGAGGACGAGCGTTCCGCCGTCGAGCGCCTCATCGAGCGCTACGACGTGCTCTCCTCCTACACCTTTGCGGAGTAGCCCCACCCACGACGCCGAACCGCCGGGGGCCGCAGCCGAGGGTCCACCACCCGCTGCTGCCGCGGCGCAGTCACCGTGACGTCGGGGACCGCAGGAGCCTTCGTCGGGCGTTCTGCTGCTCGATGGTCCGGCGCAGCTGCAGCCGGGCCCGTCGCCGCAGTTCCCACTCGAACGCCGGTCGGCGGCCCTTGGGTGTGCGCGGGATACAGAGCAGCACCAGCATGAACGGGAACATCATGATCCGTTCCCGTTCGATGAGCCCCAGGTTTCCGAGCGCGGCGAAGGCGTACATGAACGTCAGTGAGTAGACCAGGCACAGCATCACGTAGGGCCGGGCGAACGAGGCCCGGAAGGCCATCCGGAGATTCCGCAGCGAGATGAGGATCAATCCGATGACCGCGGTGTTCTCGAGCGCCGCCACCAGCTCACCCACCCCGTGGGCGTTGAAGAGCAGTGGGTTGAACAACACCTCGTAGACGTCCCGCGGGAAGGTGACCGGACTGGACGAGTACGGAACACCACTGCTGCCGAACCCGAGACCGCTGCCCTGGTTGTTGGCGTTGGTCTGCGACAGTGATGACAGTCCGCCCCCACCCTTGAGGTACCGCACCGTGAGATAGACCGATCCGCCCAAGAGGGCGGCCAGCAGCCCGAGGCTCAGCAGACGGCGGATGCCACCCATGCTCTTCCGGACCGCGGCGGTGGGAACCATCATGGCCACGGCGAACCCGGCCAGGATCAACAGCAGCTCATTGGGTCGGACCAGCACACCGATGGCCACACCGGGCACGACCAGCACGAATCCCCCCGGCTTCCGCGCCAGGATCTTGGCCGCGCCATAGGCCGTCAGGCCCAGGGCGAACATCATGATCGACTCCTTGCTGACGTCCGCCGTCCAGAAGATCAGCGACGGCAGGAAGAACAGCATCAGGGCATAGCGACGGTCGTTGGCTCCGCGGAACGTGAGGCTGAAGGCCCGGTAGAAGAAGATGCACCCGATGAACGACAACCAGCTGAACACCAAGAACGTGGCCAGCAGGTTGGTTCCCACGATGGCCATCACGATCCCCGTGGCGATACTCACGGACCCGTCGTTGATGATCTGACGGACATCGGCCCCGGCGGTGGTGAAGTCGAAGCGACGGAAGTTGGGCCCGAGGATCGATCCCTGATGGGTGTAGCGGGTCCAGTCGGCGATGCCGTGGTAGACGTGGTCGACCACGAAGATCTGGGTCGGGGCGGCCAGGAGGTGGAGCACCAGACCGATGGTCATGATCCGCACCAGCCAGGGATTCTGCTCGGCGAAGGCCACTCGTTGGATGATCATCCGGCCCAGACCGAACAGGACCACGGCCACGAAGAGCCCGATGAACGGGTTGGAGGAGATCTGGGCCGCGACGAGCATGGACGATGGACGGCCGGTGTGCCGTCAGGCCGAGGACGGCGGCGTCGGAGCGGTCGGCGAACCAGTGCCGATGGCCAGGGCCGGCTCCATGCTTCGCCTCGGCTGAGGGGCCTCGGGAGCCTGGGGACCGGGTTGGCCCTGGCGGGGCACCATCTGGCTGATGTCGTTCCGAGGAACCTTGACGTTGGTCAGCACCACGCCCAGTACCGGAGCTTCGATCCGACGGAGCCGGTCGCCCGCCCGACGGGCTTCGTCGAAGGTGGTCACCCCACACTCGGCCACGACCAGTACCACGTCGACCGCATGCGACAGGGCCTCGGCGTGGTGCACAGCCAGCAGGGGAGGTGTCTCGACGATCACGACGTCCACCAGGCGCCGGGCCACCTTCAGCAGGGACGGGGCCCTCGTGACCAGCTGGCCGCTGTTGGCGATGAACGATCCGAGGGGGAGCCGATAGACATTGGCCAGTCTCGAGGGCTGCAGTCGCCTGGCCACGTCCTCGATCCGGATGTCGGCCAGGTCGGATCCCACCCCGCCCGTTGGACTGCCGGTTCCGATGTTGCCGGTGCTGATCACGACGACCTGTTGACCCGCCTCGGCGTAGATGGCCGCCAAGTTGGCGGCGACATGGGGCCGGGACGGCTCGGAGCCGGCGGAGAGGACGAGCACGACGGCCCGGTCGCCGATGCGCGGTGGTGCCTGCTCGGAGGCCACCGGCACCGTGGCAAAGCTGCCGGCGCCATAGGCCGTGCCGCCGAGCGGGTCCTCTGGAATGGGAAGGGGCGCCAGGGCCTCGAACAGCACCGACATGCGCAGCATGCGATAGGCCTCCGCCCCGGGCGACTCGGGTTGTCGCACGACATCGACCATCGGCGTGGTTCCGGCCGCGGCCCGGCCGGTGGGGCCCGTCGCCAGCGGGATCTCCGACACGACCGGAAATCCGAAGTTGGCCTCGGCCCGGCCGGCACTGCGGAGATGCTTGTCGAGGAGCTCACGCAACAACACGATGGCCGCCCCGATGAGGGCTCCGACGACCAGACCGGCGAGGCCACGCACCTTCCGGCTGGACGTCAGCCCCGCCTTGGTCCCCTTGACGCGTGTGGCAATCTCGGCGTACTGCTGGATCTCGTAGCCGGTATAGGGATTGGTGGTGGCCGAAGTGGAACTCCCCTTCGAAGTCGTCCCGGTCTGCTTCTCTTGCTGCAACACCACGTTTGACAAGTAGAAGGCCAGCTGCCCGGCGTAATTGTCGGCCAGCGTGATGGCGTCATTGGCGGTCTTTCCGTAGGCCGTCAACAACACCAACGTGGTCTGACCCCTCTTCGGTGGGGTCGTACTGGAAGTCGAGGTCTGAGCAGCCGTGCTGAACGACGTGGTGATGGTGGCGCTCAGGTATTCGGGCCACAGGAATTGGGGGACGTTCTGCTTGGCCGCCTTGAACACTTCGCCCTGCAGGGCGAGACTCTCCGCATAGAATTGGATCTGCTCGCTGGACACCCCACCACCGATGCTGTCGCCTTGACCCTTCGGAGCTGAGCCGACCAGCGCACTGGCTTCGTACTTGAGCGGGTGCTTCTTTCCGTTCGTGCCCTTGGGCGCGGATACAGGAATGAGAACGCCGATGACGGCGCCCACCAAGGCCAAAAGCACCAGCAGACGCCAGCTGCGCCGAAGCGCACCGGCATAGTCGATCGGCTCCATCGTTCTCCTACTCCCAGCCCAACGTAGACGGCAGATCATATACCGCCGGTCGTGCAATTGGACATCCCCAAACCGTCCGTCGACATGGCCCGGGGACCTGCTGCGATGAGGCTCGGACGGGCGATTCGAGACCGGAGCCGGGCCGGGGCCGGAGCCCCTCCACCGGCCGGAGCGGGCCCTTCCACCGACCACCGACCGGCCTGATCCTCAATATTGAGGATGGCCGGTGGACCACGCGTTCTGTAGTGTCGGCTGTGCTCGCTCCGGAGGAGTGAGGGAGGGCCGGTGGTCCGGGACGGGGGTCCCTGGCCGACGGGCGCAGCCGCACAGAGCGGCCTGCCTGGGGATGGCGGCCCGCCTGGGGGGATGGCAGTATGGACCGTGGAGGTTCCCGGACGGGGGGATGAGCCCCGTGTCAGTGACGGCAGTCACGGAAGTGGAGCGGAGGACGGACGTCTGTGCCGGCCCGAATGGTGCCGGCCGTGCCCCAGGGACGGACACGATCGATGAGCAGGTGCGCTTCGGAAGCAGGCGTGGCCGAGGTTTGACCGGGGGGGTTTTGAGGCATGGGTGAGACAGTGTCGGATGACGGGTCGGATGATGGGTCGGAGCAGCGCCCTGCGGGCGTAGCCAAGCCCACCGTCGCCGTGCGGGCGAGTCATGTCCGTTCGAGGCTCGTGTTCATGCTGCTCGACCTGCTCTGCGTCTTCGCCGGCTACGGGTTCGCCGAGGTGACCTACTTCCGCGACAAGGCACCTGGTCTGTACTGGCCCCACTTCGCCACGTTCTTCGGCCTGGCCCTGGTCGTCACCTTGGTGGCCAACCACATCTTCGGTCTGTACGGTCGCATGTGGCGACATGCCGGGGCCGAAGAAGCCCGCCAACTCGTCGTGTCGGCGGCCACGACCCTGTGCGTGCTGCTGCTGGCCTACCCGCTCGGGCGCATGGCCAGGATCGAGTTGGTACCGGTCTCGGTCATCGTCGTCGGGTGCATGTTCGCCACCATGGGCATGGGCCTCCTGCGGTTCCACTCGCGCCTGTTCGCCTGGCAACGGGGGGGACGGAGGGTCGGTCTGCGAGTAGCCGTCGTCGGTAGTCGGGATGCCGGTGCGGCCGCCATCCGGGAGATGTTGCGTAGCCCCGGCGCCGGACTGGTGCCGGTGGCCGTGTTCGACGACGACACGCGGTCGCACGGGCTGTCCATGGTCGGGGTACCGGTGGTCGGATCCATCGCCGACATCCCTGACGCCGCCAGCCGGTACACCCTCCAGCAGGTGCTCCTGGCCATACCCAATCCGCCTCCCGAGACGGTCGAGCGGGTGCTGCAGGCCTGCGAACAGGCCGATCTCACCATGAAGGTGCTTCCGGGGGTCAGCCATCTCGTCAGCGGATCCGGCGCCATGGCTCCCCTGCGCCAGGCGCGTGAGCCACGGATCGAAGACCTCTTGGGTCGGTTGGCCGTCCCCATCGACCTGGCCACCGTGAGCCGGTCGCTGCAGGGTCGCCGTGTTCTGGTCACCGGGGCTGGCGGCTCGATCGGTTCGGAGATCTGCCGGCAGGTGGCCGAGCTGGACCCTGCGCTGCTGGTCCTGCTCGACCACGACGAGACCCACCTCCACGATGCCGCCGCCACGGTGAAGGTGCCGTGCGAACAGGCGCTCGTCGATGTCACCGACCGGGCCGCCGTCAACGACGTGTTCGACCGGTACCGCCCCGAGGTCGTCTTCCACGCCGCCGCCCACAAGCACGTCCCGGTGCTCGAGAACCATCCGATAGAGGCCGCCACCACCAACGTGTTCGGGACGCTCAATGTCGTGGATGCGGCCACCGCCACCGGCGTCCAGCGGTTCGTTCAGATCTCCTCGGACAAGGCCGTCCGACCCTCGAGTGTCATGGGGGCCTCGAAGCGGCTGTCCGAACAGATCGTCCTGTCGAGAGCGCCCTTGGGCGCCTCCTACTGTACGGTCCGCTTCGGCAACGTCCTGGGCAGCCGGGGCAGTGTCATCCCGACGTTCGCACGTCAGATCGCCGCCGGTGGCCCGGTCACCGTTACCGACCCCAGGATGACCCGGTTCTTCATGAGCGTCGAAGAGTCCGTGCAGCTGGTCCTCGAATCATCGGTGCTCTCGGACGGCGGTGGCGAGATCTTCATGCTGGAGATGGGCGATCCCGTCCGCATCATCGACCTGGCCGAGCGGATGATCCGCCTGTCGGGCTACCAGGTCGGAGTGGACATCCCCATCGAGATCGTCGGCATCCGGCCGGGTGAGAAGCTCGACGAGGTCCTCAGGTCCCCCGAGGAGGAGGTGCTCACCACCTACCACCCGTACATCAACCGCCTCATCCCCATCACCGTCTCCCCCGACGAACTCGACAGTGGTCTGGTGGAGCTGCAGGAAGCCGCCTCCCGGCGCGACGCCGACGCGGTGAGGAGACTGTTGTTCGCCATCGGTTCGCCCACGTCGTCGGGTGCACGACCCCGCGTCGAATCCGGCGAGACCGCGGGCGTGGGCCGATCGGAACAGAACGGTCACCGGCCGGGCCACGAGGCCGCGGACGCCCATCCCCCGCGTTCGAAGGGGACTCCCTCCGCCAGTTCGGAGCAGGTCCCGGCATGACCCCGCCCCCGGTCGTCTGGTGAGTCCGAGCGGCGAGCCCGGGCGGCTCGTCGTCATCGGGCAGGGATACGTCGGCCTCCCCCTGGCCCTGAGGGCCGTCGAGGTCGGGTTCCACGTGGTCGGGTTCGATCTGGACCGACAACGGATCAAGTCGCTGGCCGCGGGCAAGTCCTATGTGGAGGACATCCCCGACGACCGCCTCCAGCGGGCCCTCGACACGGGCCGCTACCAGCCCACCGACGACCGCGACCGGATCGCCGGGTTCGACGTCGCCGTCATCGACGTTCCCACGCCGCTCCACGACGGAGTGCCCAACCTCTCCTTCGTCGAGGACGCGGCCACCACCGTGGCCCGCCACCTCAGCACCGGCGCCACGGTGGTGCTCGAGTCGACCAGCTACCCGGGAACGACCGAGGAGCTCGTGGCCCCGATCCTCGAAGCGGGATCGGGGCTGATCGCCGGCCGCGACTTCCACCTCGGCTACAGCCCCGAGAGGATCGACCCGGGCAACGCCACCTGGACCCTGCAGAACACGCCAAAGGTGGTCTCGGGTGTCGACGAGGCATCGCGGCAGGCCGTGGAGGAATTCTACGGTGCCATCGTCGACCGGACCGTGGCCGTTTCGGGAACGCGTGAGGCCGAACTGACCAAGTTGCTCGAGAACACCTTCCGCCACGTCAACATCGCCCTCGTCAACGAGCTGGCCATGTTCGCGGCAGAGCTCGACATCGACGTCTGGGAGGCCATCGATGCCGCATCCACCAAACCGTTCGGCTACCTCCGGTTCACCCCCGGCCCCGGAGTGGGCGGTCACTGCCTGCCCATCGATCCCAGCTATCTGTCGTGGAAGGTGCGCCGGAGTCTCGGCCAGCCGTTCCGGTTCGTCGAGTTGGCCAACGACGTCAACGAGCACATGCCGGACTACGTCGTGCGGCGTCTGATCCTGGCGTTCAACGGCATGGGGCGCGCCATCAGCGGCTCGCGGATCCTCCTCCTCGGCCTGGCCTACAAGCGCAACACCGGCGATGCCCGTGAGGCGCCCGGCACCACCATCGCCCATCTCCTGACGTCCCTGGGCGCCGACGTGCGCGTCGTCGACCCTCACCTTTCGGACCCGACCGTGTCGTACCCGCTGGTCGAGCTCACCGTCGAGGAGCTGGCGGCGGCGGACGGAGTGGTCGTCGTCACCGATCACGACGCCTTCGACTACGAGCTGATCGCCAGGCACGCCACCTACGTCCTCGACACCCGTAATCGATTGACCGGCCCTGGCGTCGAACGGCTGTAGTCTTCGCCGGGTGCACCGGGCGGCGAATTCCAGGGGCCGGGACGGCAACATCCCCGTCACCGTCGAGGACCGCCGATGAAGGTGGTGGTGACCGGGGGCGCCGGGTTCATCGGGGGCAACCTCTGCCGGACGCTGATAGCGGAGCCGGGCATCGACGAGGTCGTGGCTCTCGACGACCTGTCCACGGGGTTCCGGACCAACGTTCCCGGTCTCGACGGCGTCGAGCTCGTCGAGGGATCGATCCTCGACCCGGCGCGGCTCGACGACGTGGTCCAGGGCTCGAACGCCATCGTTCACCTGGCCGCCCGGCCGTCCGTTCCGCGCTCGCTGGCCGATCCCATGGCCAGCCACCTGACCAATGCCACCGGGACCATGGAGGTTCTGGAAGCGGCACGCCGGCACGGACTGCCCCACGTGGTGGTGGCGTCCTCGTCATCGGTCTACGGCGCCAATCCCGAGCTGCCCAAGCACGAGGACATGGCCACCATGCCGATCAGCCCCTATGCAGCCGGAAAGCTGGCCGCCGAGGCCGCGACGCTGGCCTACGGCCGCTCGTTCGGCCTGCCCGCGCTGGCCTTCCGGTTCTTCAACGTCTTCGGCCCCCTCCAAGCCGCCGGCCATGCCTACGCCGCCGTCGTGCCGTCTTTCATAGATGCCGCGCTGCGTGGCCAACCCCTCACTGTCCATGGCGACGGTCTGCAGACCCGCGACTTCACCTACGTCGGCACCGTCACCGCCGTGCTGACCGATGCCGTGGTGCGCCAGGTGACACACCCCGGACCGGTGAACCTGGCCTTCGGCACCAGAGTGTCCCTCGTCGAGGTCATCGCCGTCCTGGAACGGGTCATGGGCCGGTCACTCCCCCGACAGCACACCGAACCACGGGCCGGCGACGTCCGCGACTCCCAAGCCGATCAGCGCCTCCTCCGGCAGCTGTTTCCCGACGTCGAGCCGGTCGGGTTGGAAGAAGGGTTGGCGGCGACGGTGTCCTGGCTGTCGGAGCTCTCCTGACGCCGGACACCCCGCTCCACCGGTCGGCGGACGCGGTGGCCCCGTCGCGGCGCCTCGTCACACCCTTCGCCAAGGAGGCGGCCGTCGGTGCCGTCATGGTGGCTGGTTCGGTCCTGGCCGCCGTGGTGATCGCACACCATCCCGAAGCCAACCGATTCGATCGATGGGGATTCGATCTCATCCCCCGATCGCC
The DNA here is from genome assembly GCA_963700235.1 of uncultured Acidimicrobiaceae bacterium. Taxonomy (GTDB): domain Bacteria; phylum Actinomycetota; class Acidimicrobiia; order Acidimicrobiales; family RAAP-2; genus Bog-756. The sequence continues at coordinate 289,521 of CAVOWT010000003.1, read as the reverse complement.
GAGATCAGAGCTTCTCGACCGGATCACCACGCTGGGGACGGCGGTGGTACTGGGCCTGGGTGCCATCGCGGCGGCGCTGGTGGTCGTGGGCCGTGACCGTCGGCGAGCCGTGGCCTGCCTGGCCGGTCTCGTGGTGGTGGCGCTGTTGGTCGAGTACACCTTCAAACCACTGGTGGGGCGGCGGTTCGAGGGGGTCCTGAGCTACCCGTCGGGCAACGTCGCCGACCTGGCCGCGGTGGCCGCGGCGTGGGCGGTGGCCGTCCCCGCCCGATTCCGCGTCCTGGCCATCGCCATCGGCGCCGTGGTGACAGCGTCGATGATGGTGGCCGTCATCGGACTGCGTTGGCACTATCCGAGCGATGCGCTGGCCGGCGCCGTCCTCGGCGTGGGCACCCTGCTGCTGATCGACGGAGCGCTCCATCTGCTGAGACCGCAATCGGCCACGCCGGGGTCGGCCGAGCCCACCGGCCGGACCGACCCGTTGGCACCGGACGGTCTCGAGCTGCCCGGCCCGGGATGACACGACCGGCAGGCCCATCTCGTCATTCTTGACGAGATGGGCCTTGCCAACAAACGCCCGTCCGATAGAATGGCTGCCAGCAGGGGTCGCACTGTGGGGCTACGACTGCCGTTGGAACCATTCGGGCGGTGCACGGGGGAACATGTCAGTCAGCGAACGAAGCAGTGTCACCAGTGTCGGGACCCTGGTCATACCGGTAGCGCACACCACCGCCAGGATCGAGTTGCGGCCGTATTCGGCGCACCCCTCGGCGCGTGAGACGTCGGCCTGCTCCCGTCGTTTCGAGTCGGCTGTCCGCAGCGTCGAGCGGACGGTGCGTCCCGACGATCGGCTCTGTCCGTACGGTCTGTTCCGAGTAGCCGTCGCGTTCGGCCCCGACGCCGACGCCGTGTCACCGAGGATGCTCGGGGAACGACTGGCCCGGGCCGTCGGCCAGGGACTCCTGAGCGAACCCGGCAAGCTCGGTCCCCGGACCACGGATCCCGGCCCGAACGGTAGCCCAGGTCGCGCCCCGGCGGGAATGCTCGACGCCACCACCGTGGTGACCGTGGACCGCCTGCTCGTGGAGGGGACTCCGCCGGCGGCTGCCGACCTCGGACGGACAACGGAACCCGAACGCGCCGAACGTACGACGGTGTCGAGCGTCTCGGTCCCGCGTCTGCGCCATCGAACGGTCGTGGGCACGCCGCCACGGACCCAGGCCGTCAACGGGGCGGGTCACGTGGGCCACTCGCCGTACTGCGACCACGGTCCGTGGTGCGGGACGGTGCTGGTGGTGGACTGTGACCCACTCGGTGCCGAAGAACCCGGTCTGGCGGCACTGGCCGCGGGCTCCCTGGCTGAACGCCTCGGCTTCAAGACCAGAGTCACACCACTGTCCGCCGGGGACGCCCTCGTCACCGACATCGAGAACACCCCCGTCGACCTGGTCGTGCTGCTGGTGGGCGCCGAACCGACGGACATGCCGTCGCCGTGGTCGTCGAGTACGTGGTGCGCCCCGGCCCAGCTGGCCGGGGCCTATCGGGCCGCCGGCGTCGACGTCCTGGCCGTAAGCGCCGGAGCCGGGGCCGGGGCCCTCAGCACGTGCACCGAAAAGGGGGCGTCGATCCTGTTCGGTCTCAACGAGCTCCCGACCGAACTGGAGCGCCGCAGCCGGCCCGTCGACGGGGAGGGACCGGGCCCGTGGGAACCGGCAGCCGACGGTGTGCCTCCCCAATTGGAGGCACTGACGAGGCTGACCTCGAGCGAACGCCGGGTCCTCTTCTATCTCACGACGGGTACGTCGCCTCGCGACATCGCCTCGGACCTGGTGGTGTCGTTGACCACGGTGCGCTCCCACATCCGATCGATCCTGCGCAAGCTGGGTGTCCGGTCGCAGCTGGCGGCCGTGGCTCTGGCCAACGGCAGCGGTCTCGTCCACGACGGGACCGACCGTCTCACCAACGACCCGCCGCGGTGCTCGCACCACGAGGCCACCACCTCCGCCGCCGGCGCCGCCGACTCGGCCTAGAAGAGCGTCCGGGGCCGGCGGTGCCCGGTCACGGCGGCCCGGGATCGACGAACGAATCGTCGAACTCGCGGTAGAAGGTGGGGTCGACTTTCAACCGTGCCAACACCCGGTCCGACTGGCGATTGACGGAGCGCACGAGCACCCGGCGGTGGATCTGGCTCACCGTTCTGGCCGTGGCGGCAGGAAGGACGCGAAGGTCCCGGGGCCGGGCGCGGAGGGCACGCCGAGGGTCGTTCCGGAAGTCGGTGGTCAACGATCCGAGGCTGGGGCTGGCCAGGTTGGCTTCGGTGAATACCTTGCGGTCGTCGAGAACGCTCCACTTGGCCCGCGAGCCGGCTCCGTGGTGGTAGATGTAGTGCCCGTAGACGCCGAACCACAGCGGATGCAGGTCGTGGGTGTTCGAGCGGGTCAGGGGATACCAGGGAACCCCGGCGGTCTCCAGGGCCTCCAGCACGAGCGCCCCGGCGTCCTCGAACAGATCCCCGCCCGGCGTGGTCCACGCGGCCCGGCTCCAGTCCCCGCCGATCCGATTCCACGTCTCGACCGTCGTGGCGCAGAAGCTCGGGTGTGGGCGGAGGTCTCCGAGGTTCTCCTTCCGCTGGACGGCCACGAGCTGATGGGACGCCAGCGTGCGCTCCAGCCAAGCATCGAGCGGCCGGATGGGGAAGGCATCGCTGTCGAGGAAGACGATGACATCGTCGGGCTCGGCCCCATCGCTGACCAACTCGGCCAAGAAGTTAAGCTTCTTTCCGTGGGGGCCGGCCCGGTCCTCGGCGTGGTCGAACCTCTTCCAGAGGTCCCGGTCATCGATGTCGTTGAGTACGGCGAACACCTGGTAGGGCGACGCGATGTGCCGGCGGAGATAGTCGAGCTGAGGCTCGATCCACTCCGAGGAACGCCAATGGACGGTCAGGACGTAGATCATCCGGTCACCGGGACCGATCGGACCGGCACAGCCGATGGCACGTCACCCCGACACCTGGAGCCCCCAACTCGATGCACGCCGGGGACCCTACTTGGCGCAGGCCTCCGAGTGCCCGAACCACCGTCGCCCGGCCCCGCCGGGCGGGCCCGCTCCCCCACCTGCGGCGTCAACAAGACCGCACCAGAACCAGGGCCTTGGTCAGGGCCGCCCACTCGTACGCCACGTCGAACACCAGTCGGGTGCGGGGGTCGGTCACGGGGACCATCTCCAGCTGGATCGGAGTGCACCTCTTGAACAGGAGACGGGCCCGCGTGGCCTGGCTCCTCTCGGACACCACGATGATCCGGTGCCAGTGCCGTCGGGCCGCCAGGCCGGCCACGTACTCGGCCTCGCCCCTGGTGTCGAGGGGGTCGGCCCGGAAGCAGATGATGTGCACACCGGGCACGGCGTGTGGACACGGCACCGCCTTCTTGCCCCCGAGCGAGATCACCGCCACCGGCGCGTAGCCCTCCCGGGCCAGCTTCAGTGCCGACTTCTCCCGTAACTGTCCCGCATCACCCCCGAGTGCCACCACGGCGTCAGCTCGACTGGGTTGATCGGTCGGTGGCCAGACGAACAGCCGCGCCGTTCCCACCACAAGGAGTACACCGACCACGAAACACAGGGCCAACAGGGTCAACAGAACCTTTCGCCGTACCGTGGACGGCGGGTCATCCATTCCCGGAGGCTATCGGCACCCGACGGCGGAGCCCGCCGGGCCGCCGGGTTCGACCACGGCGATTGGTACGCTGGTGGGGGGAGCGCCCATGGACAGAACCCGGAGACTCAGTATCGCCCTCGCCCTCAACGGGCTACTGGTGATCGTCCAAATCGGGTTCGGCGTGGTGGCCCACTCCACCGGTCTGCTGGCCGATGCCGGCCACAACCTGGCCGACGTGGGCGCCCTGGTCCTCTCCCTGGTGGCGGTGCGGCTGGTCCTCCGCCCTCCGAGCGCGGCGCGTTCGTTCGGAAACCACCGGGCCACCATTCTGGCTGCGCTGGCCAACGCCTCGCTCATCGGCGTGGTCACGGTGCTGATCGTGATCGACAGCGTTCACCGGCTCGGGCATCCCGAGCCGGTGCGGGCCGGTCTGGTCATCGTGGTGGCCTTGCTGGGACTGGCGGTCAACGCTGTGGCGGCCCTGGTGCTCCGTGACCGTTCGCACGACCTGAACATGCGATCCGCCCTGGTGCACATGGCCGGGGACGCGCTGGCTTCGCTGGCCGTGGCCGTGGCCGCCGTGATCATGCTGGCCGTACCCTCGGCCAGCTGGCTCGATCCGGTGTCGGCCCTGGTGGTGGCGGCCATCATCGTCTACCAGGCCGCCGGGATCTTCCGGGCCAGCATCGCCGTCCTGCTCGAATCGACCCCCGCCGACCTGGACCTCGAGCGCCTGACCGGGACCATGGCCGCGGTGCCCGGGGTGAGCGAAGTCCACGACCTCCATGCCTGGAGCCTGTCCAGCGAGCTGCGGGTGCTCTCCGCCCATCTCGTGCTCACTGGGCATCCCACCCTCGAAGAGGCCCAAGTGGTGGGCGAGAGGGTCAAGTCCGCCATCGCCGGGCCGTTCGCCATCTCGCACAGCACCCTCGAGCTCGAGTGCGAGCGGTGCAACGACGACGACGACCCCTGCCGGATGGATGCGCCCTCGCTGTCCCCGTCGGCCTCCACCCATCGGCACTGACCGGGCGGGGGCGGAAGGCCCCGCCATGGACACAACGCCCAGCCGTTCCGTGAGCCCGGAGGGATTCCGTGTTCGCCTCCCGCCTACTCCCGACAACCGAGCCCGGGCGCGACGCAGCCCCGAGTAACCGAACGGCCGAAGCCGCCCGAGCTCCTCGGGGCCACGTACACGGTAGACCCGGCCTCACCGGTGCCTGGCCGTGTCGGACGACCCTGCAACCGGCACCGGACCGTTGCGCTCCAAGAGCACATCGGCCCGTCCCCGGACCTCCACGTCGGTCGCCTACGGTCCCGTCAGGCCTCTGAGGTGACCGCCGGAAGTGATCTTGCGACCCTTTCCTTCGGCCTCCCCCGGTCTCTGCCGGAGCTTCGGCTTCCCAACAAGTGACACTGTGAACGCCCTTGCGACCAGGGTCAATAGCCCTTCGCGAAATCCCTACGTTATCCGCCACATTTCTCGGGCTGTCCCCAGGATCGGCTGAGATGTCCACCGTTCATCCCCAGGTTACGGGGACCGGTGAGGGTGTCCGGAGACCCGGCTAGCCGGATTGTCTCCCAAGCCGGTAGCGTTGGTGGGCGATGCGCAGGGGTGGGGGGAAAGGGGGGGCCGGCAGCGCCTACGAGCTGCTCGCGCCGACGGTGGCGCCGGGGCCGGTGGAGCGCGCCGTCTCCACCGGGCAGCGTGCCGCGTCCCGGGACCAGGGGCCGTCCGCAGACCTCCCGCCGCCGGGTCACGATCGACGACCCGGGACGCCGGCGCCGCAACAAGCCGGCGGCAACGCCAACGGCTATGACCGTGGCCGGCGGAACGGTTCCGGGACGGGCCTCCTGGAACGAGAGGGGCCCGTTCCCGACGCCTTCACGACCCCCACCGCCGATCCGGTGCCGGTCCTGCCCACTCCCTCGGCGCCCCGGACCGCCCGGGTCCACCCGCCCGTCACGACACGGCCGCCCGACGTCCGACCGGTACCACCGCCGCCTGCGGTCCGACCGGTCGGGGCCACGCCCACCGTCAGGTCCACGGTCAGGAAGCACCGTCGGTTCGCGGTGGCCAAAGTGGCCGTGGTCACCGCCACCCTCGCCCTCGTCGCCTTCCAGATCGCCGTGTTACGACCGTGGCTGAGCGCCCGGCTCGATCCTCCAACGGCTCCTCAGCATGGCGGCACCAGCCTGCCGTTCACCTCGGCATCGACCACGGTCCAACCCCCGGCCAATCCCGACCCCTCGGCGCCCGGGCAGCCCGTCGACTCCGGCGAGAACCGCTCCGACCCGTTCCTGTACCTGGCCGACGGGCGCTACTACCTCTACACCAGCGGCGAGCCGTTCACCAACCGCCTCAATGTACCGGTCTCGACGTCCACCGACTTCCGGCACTGGAGCCCCGTCACCAATGCCCTGCCAGCCCTGCCTCCGTGGGCCACCGCCGGCTTCACCTGGTCGCCGGATGTCCACCAATTCGGTTCGACCTATGTCCTGTACTTCACGGCCCACATCGACGCCCTGCAGGAAGAGTGCATCGGCGACGCCACGTCATCGTCCCCGGCCGGACCATTCGTCTCCAACGAGGTCCAGCCGTTGATCTGCCAGACGGCCCTGCGCGGTTCCATCGACCCCCGCGTCTTCACCGACAGCTCCGGCATCAACTGGATGGTGTGGAAATCGGATCAGAACAATCGTTCCACCACCGCTCCCGTCACCTTGTGGTCCCAACAGCTCACACCCGACGGCCTCGGCCTCATCGGCACACCGAACGATCTCATGAGCCCCGACGAGCCCTGGCAGGGGACCATCCTGGAGGCGCCCGACATGTTCGAGGTGAACGGGGTCTACTGGTTGGCCTACTCGGGCAACTGGTTCAACCAGCCCCCCTACGCCATCGGCGTGGCCTGGTGCCTCAAGCCCGAAGGGCCCTGCGTCGACGTGACCGACCATCCGGTGCTCGGCACCAATGCCCAGGGGCAGGGACCGGGTGAGGAGTCGATCTACCAGGACGCCACCGGCGGGGTGTGGATGCTGTACACGCCGGTCATGTCCAGCCAGTTCGACCCACCCCGCCCGGTGTACGTCACCCGCATCGGCCTCACCAACCACGGGGCCTACCTGGCCGCCGGCGGGCCGCCGGCGCCGGTCAGCCCCCTGACCCCGTCCGCCGGGTCAGATCCGTAGGCGCTCCAGTTCGGCCCGCACGGCCTGCCCGTTGGCCTGGTTCCGCGTGGCCCTCATCACGCCGCCGATGAAGACACCGGACAGCTTCTTGCGGTCGGCGTCGTCCCCTTCGCAGTAGCGGGCCCATTCGGCCGGGTGCTCGGCCACCACCTCGGCCACCACGGTGACCAGCGAGTCTTCGGACATGGCCTCGAACCCCCTGGCCTCGGCGATGGCGGCCGGGTCACCGCCTCCGGCCTGGAGCAGCTCGGCCAGCACCGCCTTGGCCTGGGTGGCGGTCAGGCTCCCGTCGTCCTCCATGGTCAAAAGGGCGGTGTAGGCCTCGGGGTCGAGCCGACGGGCGGCGTCGGCATCGGTGGCGGCCTCGTTGGCCGTGCGGGCCAGGGCCAGGGCGGAGCTCACGCCGGAGGCCACCGCCCTGGTGACCAGGTCGTCGAGGCCCAGGTCGACCACCGTGGCCACCTGGTCCACCTGGGCCTCGGAGGCCCCGGAGCCCTCCACCAACAGCTCGATCAGCCGGGCCCGCCTGACTGCGGGCATCGGGCCCATGGTGTTGGCCACGGCCCGGATCCATTCGTCGTCGGGCACCAGAGGCACCAGGTCCGGCTCGAGGAAGTACCGGTAGTCGTAGGCGTCTTCCTTGGACCGAAGGGTCACCGTGCGACCGGCGTCCTCGTCCCAGTGCCGGGTCTGTTGGACCACCTCCTCTCCGGCCTCGAGGAGGTCGATCTGGCGATCGGCCTCGTACTCGATGGCCCGGCCCAGGGAGCGTACCGAGTTGAGGTTCTTGATCTCGCACCGGGTGCCGAAGGGATCATCGGCCGAACGTCGGACCGAGACGTTGGCATCGACCCGCATCGATCCCTCCTCCATCTTGCCGTCCGAGGAGCCCGAGGCCACCAGCACGGCCCGCAGCTCGGTCACGTAGGCGCGGGCCTGGTCCGAGGAGCGCATGTCCGGAGCGCTGACGATCTCCACCAACGGCACGCCGGACCGGTTGTAGTCGACCAGTGAGTAGTCCGCGCCGTGGATCCGGCCGGAGGAGCCGGCGTGGGTGGTCTTGCCCGTGTCCTCTTCCATGTGGGCCCGCTCGATCCCGACGCGGCTGCCGTCGGGGAGGTCGAGGTGGCCGAGGACGTTGATCGGCTGGTCGTACTGGCTGATCTGATAGTCCTTGGCCTGGTCGGGATAGAAGTAGTTCTTCCGGTGGAAGGTGGAGGGCCGGATCTCGCAGTTGAGCGCGGTCCCGATGGCCATGGCCAGCTCCACCGCCCGCTGGTTGATCACCGGCAGGGAGCCGGGCAGTCCCAGGCAGACCGGGCACACGTTGGTGTTCGGCTGGTCGCCGAACATGTTGGGGCAACCGCAGAACAGCTTGGTGGCCGTCTTGAGTTCGCAGTGGACCTCGAGACCGATGACCATCTCCCACCCCGGCCTCACGAGCGGACCACCGAGGTCAGCCGCGGGCCGTCGAGCGCGGGAGCAGCGGCCTCCACCACCGCCGCCACCTTGAACAACATCCCTTCCGACAGCGCCGGACCGAGGAGCTGTATGCCGACCGGCAGCCCATCGTCCCCGGGGCCGAACGGCACGCTGATGGCCGGATGGCCGGCCAGGTTGGTCGGGATGGTGCAGACGTCGGACAGGTACATGGTGAGCGGGTCCCCGGTCTTGGCCCCGAGGGGGAAGGCTGTGGTCGGGGCGGTGGGCCCGAGCAGGACGTCGCAGCTCCGGTAGGCGGCATCGAACCCCTCGATGATCCTCGTCCGGACCCGGAGCGCCTGGTTGTAGTACGCGTCCATGTACCCGGCGGAGAGGACATAGGTGCCCAACATGATCCGACGCTTGACCTCGGCTCCGAACCCCGACGACCGGGAGGCGGTGTTCATGGCCATGGTGTCCTCGGCGTCCACCCGCAGCCCGTAGCGGACACCGTCGTAGCGGGCCAGGTTGGAGGACGCCTCCCCCGGGGCGATGAGGTAGTACGCCGAGAGCCCGAGGACCACCTCGGGCACCGATACCTCGACCACCCGGGCCCCCGCTCTGGCGCAGGCCTCGGCCGCCTGGCGGGTCCGGGCCACCACGTCGGGGTCGGCGCCGTCGAGGTACTCGCGCAGCAGGCCCACGGTCAGCCCGGCCACCCCGTCGTCGAGGACCGAGAGGACCCGGGGCGTCGGCCGGTTGAGCGACGTGGAGTCGGCCGGATCGTGGCCGCCGATGACGTCGAAGAGCAGCGCGGTGTCGGCCACCGTGGTGGCGAGGGGACCGATCTGGTCGAGGGAGCTGGCAAAGGCCACCAGGCCGTAGCGGGACACCGTGCCATAGGTCGGCTTCATGCCGACCACCCCGCACAGGGCGGCGGGCTGGCGGATGGACCCCCCGGTGTCCGAGCCGAGGGCCAGCGGGACGAAGCCGGCGGCCACGGCCGCGGCCGATCCCCCCGACGAGCCCCCCGGGACCCGGGCGGTGTCGTGGGGGTTGCGGGTGGGGCCGAAGGCCGAGGTCTCGGTGGACGATCCCATGGCGAACTCGTCCATGTTGGTCTTGCCCACCAACACGGCCCCGGCCCGGCGCAGGCGGGTCACCACCGTGGCGTCATAGGGCGGGCACCAACCCTCGAGGATGCGTGAGGAGCACGTGGTGGGCACACCCCGGGTGCACAGATTGTCCTTGAGGGCCACCGGGACCCCGGCCAATGGGCCCGGGTCACCGCCGTCGGCCACCGTGCGGTCGACGGCCACGGCATCGGCGCGGGCCCCTTCCTCGGTGACCAGGTTGAAGGCGTTGACCACCCCGTCGCCGGCGGCGACGGCAGCCAGGTGCTCCTCCAGCACCTCGACGGCCGAGCGGGCCCCGGAACGGACGGCGTTGGCCAGCGCGGTCGACGGGCGGGGCGCGTTCACGGGGCGTCCCCGAGGATCCGCGGCACGCGGAAGCGGTGGTCCTCCACGGACGGGGCCTGGGCCAGCACCTCGTCGCGATCCAGACAGGGCTGCACCTCGTCCGGGCGCAGCACATTGGTGACAGCCATGGCGTGGGCTGTGGGGGCCACGCCGTCCAGATCCAGCGACGACACGTCGGCGGCGTGGTCGAGCACCTGGGCCAGCTGCACCGTGAACAGGTCGAGCTCCTCTTCGGTGAGCTCGAGACGGGCCAGGTCGGCCACGTGGGCCACCTCGTCGCGGGTGAGGCGGGGGGGCTCGGTCATCGGCGGGGCCGGCCCATCAGCGGGCCACCGTGCCCGGTCCGCCCATGACGTCGACGGCGAACTCGACCACCCGCTCCTCGATCAGGGCCGCGTCCCCGTCCAGCGTGGCCACGTGGTAGCTGTTCTCGAGGTGGATCCGCTCCAGCGGGCCGCCCACCGACCCGGCCAGCACATCCCCCGAGACCGGGTCCACCACGTGGTCCTCACGGCTGGAGAACAACAGGGTCGGGCAGTGGATCTCCCCCAGTCGGGCCCGAACGGCGTCGACCCCCTCGAACAGCGACAGGACCGCGGCCAGCGGCGTGGCCGGGTAGGCGGCTTCGACCGCGCCCTCCTTCTTGATGTCCGAACCGATGGCGTCGAACACCTCGGTGCCCGCCTCCACCATGGCGGCGACACCCTGGCGGAACTCCTGGTCGGGTGCCTGGATCAACGGATTGACCACGGCGATGCCGGCGATTTCGGGATGACGCTCGGCCAACCAGCAGGTCAGGGTGCCCCCCATGGACAGCCCCGAGACCACCACGCGCTCGCACCGGGCGGCCAGGGACCTGTACTCGGCCTCGGCGGCGGCCCTCCAGTCCTCCCACCGGGTGGGGAGCATGTCGTCGATCGACGTCCCGTGCCCGGGGAGCAGCGGGAGCTCGACGGTGAAGCCCGACGCGGCCACGGCTTCGGCCAGGTTCCGCAGGGACTGGGGATTTCCGGTGAAGCCGTGCAGGACGAGGACGCCGTGGGTTCCGCCCCCGGCGGACCACGGCTCGGCGCCGGAGATGATCGGAACTACCACGCCACGGGATGCTACCGGTCGCACCAGGGGTGGACGGGCACGCCGGCCGTCTCGGTGCCCTGGTGGGCGCCGGTTAGTGTGGGCGCCCAGACCGGACGACGACGGCGAGGAGTGGGACATCGATGGCCACGTATCAGTTCCTGAGCGACGAATGGCTGGTCGAAGCCCGGTCCATCCGTGCGGAGTTCGACGGGCAGGGTGCCACCATCGACCAGTCCATCCGGATGAACCTGGTCATCGGCGCCGTCCCCTTCGGCGAGGGCACCGTGCTGGCCCACGTGGACACCTCCACCGGTGAGCTGGTCCTCGACACCGGTCACATCGACCCCATCGACCTGACCGTCTCCCTCGACTACGAGGTGGCCAAGGCCATCCTGGTGGAGGGCAATCCCCAGGCCGGTATCCAGGCCTTCATGTCCGGCAAGATCCGGGTGGAAGGGGACATCGCCAAGTTGATGGCCCTCCAGTCGGCCACCCCGGACCCGTCGGCGGCGGAGATCGCCGCCCGGATCCTGGCCATCACCGAGTAGCGCCGACCGGCTCAGGCCGGGTGCACGGCGGGCGAGCCGGTCCGGTCGGGGCGCGGGGTGTTCCGCACGAAGAAGCCGCACACCCCGGCCAGTGCGGCGGCAACCGCCCCCACGGCGTAGGCACGGTGGAACGAGGCCAGGGAACCCACCCCGCCGTGGGCCGACGCCTGAACGGTGACCATGACCTGGATGCCGGCCACGATCCCGATCTGGGTGATGAGCTGCTGGGCCGCACTCATCACACCGAGCTCGTCGGGGGCCACCTCATTGGAGGCCGACGACACCGTCGACGGTGTGGACAGGCCGTTCCCCACCCCCGACAGGGCCAGGGCCACGAGGATGACGGCCAGCGAGGGAGCCGACCCGAGCTGGGTGAAGACCACCATCGACAGGGTGAGGGCCAGCGCGCCGGCCATCACCAACGAACGCTCCCCCACCTTGACGGCGGCGTAGCCCGCCACCGGGGCGACGAGGGAGAACAGGAGCGGGCGGGCGGTGGACACCAGCCCGGCACGTGTCTCGCTGTAGCCGTACACGCCCTCCATCAAGATGGGGAACAGGAAGAATCCGCCCATGTAGGAGAAGTTGACGAAGGCCCTCGACCCGAGGGGGAAGACGAAATTGCGCATGCGGAAGTAGCGCAGCGGGATGAGCGGGTGCGGGGCCCGGCGCTCGTGGAGCACGAACACCACCCCGGCAAGGACGCTCAGGGCCGCCACGGCCAGGGTGGCCGGGGCGGTGAACCCCCATGACGGCGCCTCGTTGAGGGCCAACAGCCCGGCCGTGACGGCCAGGGCCAGCGTCCACGAGCCGGTCCAGTCGAGCTGGGCCCAGGGGCCCGGCGGGCCGCCGGCGGCGCCGGGTGACGAACCGGTCGATTCCCCCCCGGCCGGTTCGGGGACCGCCGGCACCCCGGACGGTCCGAGGCCGCGGTGGTGGGAGGGCAGCACGACGACCGCCAGCACGGCCGCCACCGCCATGAGGGGGAGCTCCCCCCAGAAGAGGGCCCGCCACCCGAAGTACTGGATGACCGGAGCCCCGATGGTGACACCGAGCACAGGGCCGCCCGCCCCGACCAGTGCCCACCAGCCCATGGCCTTCACCCGGTCCTCGTGGGAGAAGGCCTGGAGCACGAGGGCCATGGAGGCGGCGCCGGTGGCGGCGCCCTGCACGCCGTCGAAGAGCCGGGCCGCGATGAGCACGCCGGCGGTCGGGGCCGAGGCGGTCAGCACCACGCTGACGGCGGCCCCGGACAGCCCCCACAGATAAAGGCGGCGGTAGCCGCGCAGGTCGCCGAGCTTGCCCAGCACCGGGGCCGCCACCCCGAAGGCCAACAGGGGCCCGGTGGAGGTCCACGTCAGTGTCGAGACCGAGGTGTGGAGCTGATGGGCCACCTGGGGCAAGGCCACGACGAACACGGTGAAGGTGATGTTGACCGAGAGCAGGCCGGCCAGCACCGTCCACAGCACCCACCACTGGTACCGGTCCGAACCGGCCACCCGGCGGTGGATCCGGTGGCGGAACAGCACGGGCCAGGGGACGACGATGCCCCCCTCGGCACCGGCTCCGGTCCCGCTGAGCAGGGCCTCGGCCTCGACCACCTCGCGGGTCTCGAACGGGGCGCCCTCGGGTCGCTCGGGCCCCCGCAGCGGGGACATCGATCAGCCGCCGAGCCGGTGCATCTCCGCCTGCAGGTCGGCCACCGTCCACCGGTCGTCCCGGTCGATGGACTCGGTCATCGTCCACGGCTGGAACAGACGGACCTGGCCGCCCTGGACGAAGAAGACCCGGCCGCTGGCCGGGCACGACTCCGTGGCCAGGTAGGCCACCAGCGGCGAGCAGTTGGCCGGATCCCAACTGTCGAACGACGAGGCGTCGGCCGGGGCCCGGACGAGGTCGGACAGCCCGGGTGTCTGCTCGGTCATGCGGGTCCGGGCCGCCGGGGCCACCGCATTGACCCGCACGCCGTAGCGGATCAGCTCGTCGGCGACGATGGTGGTGAAGGCGGCGATGCCGGCCTTGGCCGCTCCGTAGTTGGACTGGCCCGGGTTGCCCAGCAGGCCCGACGTCGAGGTCGTGTTCACCACCGAGGCCCTGACCTCGTGGCCGGCCTTGGTCTGCTGGCGCCAGTAGGCGGCGGCGTGCCGGGTGGGGACGAAGTGACCCTTCAGGTGGACGGTGATGACCGAATCCCAGTCCTCCTCGGACATGTTCACCAGGACCCGGTCGCGGAGGATGCCGGCGTTGTTGATGAGCACGTGGAGGTCGCCGTAGGTCTGCACGGCGGCGTCGATCAGCCGCTTGCCCCCGTCCCACTCGGTGACGTCGTCGGTGTTGGCGGTGGCCTCACCGCCGGCCGCGGTGATCTCGTCCACCACCTGCTGGGCCGGGGAACGGTCGTCACCCGACCCGTCCACGGCGCCACCGAGATCGTTGACCACGACCTTGGCGCCCTCGGCCGCGAACAGCAGGGCGTGCTCCCGACCGATGCCGCGACCGGCCCCGGTGATGATCGCGATGCGTCCGTCGAGTGCGCCCATGTGGTCGTTCCCCTCTCTTCCCGCTCCGCAGTGGCGGCCCGCGCGCCGAGCGTGACCTCCCACCGCTCCCCGACCACGTTGACAGGGGCCGACGGTGCGGTCAAACCGACAGTGCGCCCTCGGAGGGGTCGACAGCCACCGGGACCGGCCGATCCACGCGGAGGCCCAGACCGGCACCGACCACGGCGTCCACCATCGATCGGACACGGGCCCGCGACCCGGCCACCAGCACGTACTCGGTGTTCCGGAGGTGGGACACGGCCCCCACCTTGCGACCGGACGGATCGTGGATGCCGATTCTGGCGCCGACGTAGCGGGCCGAGTCGAAGGCCAGGATCTCCACGTGGCCCCGGCCCGAGCCCATGGCCATGAGCTCCTCGAAGCTGAGCCACGACTCGTTGTTGTAGGAGAGGACCACCACCTCGGCGGCCACCGCCTCCATCACCTGGCCCAGCGCCACCGGCATGGTCCGACGGCCGTTGAAGGGGCTGCGGCCCTCGGGGTCACGGAGGTCGTCCCGCTTGCAGGCCACCCCGTAGTGCTCGGGAGAGTCCCAGGCCACCAGGGTCTCCCACACGTGGTAGTTGGAGTCGTAACGGTGCTGGTTGTAGGGAGGGTCGAGGTAGGCCAGGTCCACGTCGGGCAGCTGGCCCGAGGCGGTCAGCCGGCAGGCGTCGCCCCGCAGCGCCCGACCCGGGCCGTCCAGCAGCTCGGGGACCCGAAGGGTCAGGGGCTGGAGCGACCGGGACGCCCACTGCTTGAGATAGGCCATCTGCAGGCCGGTGGTCGAGTCCACCCGGTCCGCCGCCTCGAGCAGGCTGGTGAGGAGCACCGGCCACAGGTCGGTGCCGGCGTAGTCTGCTTCGATCACGTCGCGCACGGCGTCGATGCGGGCACCGTTGTCGGGACGGAAGTACCTCGACGCCCGGCAGAACGTGGCGGTGACGTAGCCGGGCCGGCCCGGCACGGCATTGAGCCGGTCGACGGCCTCGGCCACCCGTCCCGACAGCGACGGATCCGACCCCGGGTCGGTGGCCACGTAGCACCGGGCCAGCACGTGGGCCAACCGGGCGCTGTCGACGGCGGTGACGTCCATGCCGAGACGCTTCCAGGCCTGGGCCACCCGGGTCGTCCCGCAGAACAGGTCGAGGCCGGTCCGGGCCCTCGAGGCCCGCGCCAGCACGGTGAGGGCCGGCACCAGCCGGCGCTTCGACCCGAGGTACTTGATCATCGGGGCCGGTTCGACCTCATCGTCGGCCGAATCGGCGGGACCACCAGTTGGGATCGCGGGCGTGGGCGTGGAAGTGGTCCGGGATCTGGCGCATGACCCGGTCGAACGACCACACGCCGGCCCCCAGCCGGTCGTCGGCCACCCGGGCCAGATGGCCCAACATGTGCTCGACCTCGGCCTCGGACGGCTCGTTGCCGTGCTGCTTCCACACCACCATGGGCACGTCGCACACCTCGCAGTCCGCCACCCAGCACACGTCGTCCTCGTGGAACCACTCGGTGATGCGGGCCGCCTCGCACAGCTCGCACCCGGGATCGGGACCGGTCACAAGGTGTAGATGTTGACCGTGGTGCCCGGTGGCTCCGATGAACCAGCCGCAGGATCGAGCGAGAGCACCGTGGTCGAGCCGGGCGGCCCGTAGGGGCCGGCCACCTTGAGGCCCAGCGCAGTGAGGGCGGCGGTGGCCGCGGTCACCGATTGGCCCACCACGTCGGGGATGATCACCGGCTGCGGTCCGAGGGAGATGTCGACGGTGACCTTCGAGCCGTACGGCAGGGGCCCGCCCGCCGGGTCCGTGCCGATGACACTGCCGGTGGGAGCGGTCGGGCTGTACTCGTTGTTCTGCGAGGGCACGAAGCCGACAGCGGCGAGGGCGGCCGAGGCCGAGGCGTAGGTAGCCCCGGCGCCGGCGACGCTCGGGATGACGACCGGCGCGTGGCCCTTCGAGGTGATGATGGTCACCGACGAACCGTAGGGTGCCGTCCCGGTGGGCGATGTACCGAGGACGGCCCCGGTCGCCACCGTCGAGCTGTACTGCTCGGCCGCGACCGGGCACACCCCGACCAGATGCACGTCCTTCAGGGCCTGGACGGCGTCGTTGCAGGTGGTGAAGGAAGAGAGGTCCGGGATGGCCACCGGCGGCGGCCCGGTGGAGACGACCACGCCGATGGTCGAGCCCTCCTTGGCCGTGACCGGCTTGCCCCCTGACCGGGGCAGGGGATGCTGGTTCACGATCAGACCGGGCCCGACAGTGATGCTGAACGCGTGGCCGGTGGTGCGGACGTGGAACTTGTCCGCTTTGACGGTCCGTTCCGCCTGGACCGGTGTCTTGCCCACCAGCAGCGGGACCGGGTGGCTGGGTGTGAACAGCTCGGTCTGGGTAGCGAAGGCCACACCGCCGGCGACCAGGGCGGCCACGAGCACGACGATGGCCGCCACCCACGGCCACCGGCGCCTGGTGCGGGACAGGCCGGCACGGCCACCGTCCTTCCGGTCGAACCGCCGGCGCGCCGGCGCCGTGCCGGCGGTGGCCGCCTCGATCAGGGCCGGGGCACCCAGCTCGGTGAGGTCCGTGCTCTGGACGTTCGACCGGGGCCGGCGGGCCGGTCGCACCATGACCTTGTCGAGATCGTCGATCTCGTCGATCGGCACGGCGTCGACGATGGGGAGCGGGGCCGGGTCCGGCAGGGAGCCGGCCAGGGCTTTGAGCCGCTCGGTCAGCTCGGAGGCGTCGTAGCGCTCCGAGGGCTCGGGAGCGGCCGCCCACACCAGGACGTCGTTGAGCGGTCCGAGGGCCTCGTGCTCGGGGAGCAGCGAGCCGACCCGGGCCATGAGCGTGGCCACCGTGGTGTCCCCGATGAAGGGGGTCTCGCCGGTGACCCCCTCGTAGAGCACCAGGGCCAGGGCGTAGACGTCGGCCTTGCCGTCGAGCACCCACCCCTCGACCTGCTCGGGTGCGGCGTACCGGGCCGTGCCCAGGATGGCACCGTCCGGCTCGGTCCAGGCCGCCTCGGCCAGCGCCCGGGCCAGGCCGAAGTCGGCGATCCGGAGTCGCCGGTCGGCATCGAAGAGCAGGTTGGCCGGCTTGATGTCCCGGTGGATCAGTCCCCGCTTGTGGGCGTAGTCCAGCCCGGCCGCGGCCTCGAGCCCCACCCGCACCGCCTGCTCCGGGGTCAGCAGGGTGTCGGTGTCGTAGACCTGGCGGAGGCTGCCCCCGGCCAGGTACTCGAGCACCAGGTACGGCTCGTCGTTCTCCTCGCCCCAGTCGAAGACCTGGAGGATGTTCGGGTGGTTGAGGGCGGCCACGGCCCGGGCCTCGGCCCGGAACCGCTTGAGGAAGGCGGCATCACCGGCCAGGGCCGGGTGGAGGACCTTGATGGCCACCCGTCGGTGCAGCGACACGTCGTCGGCCAGGTAGACGTGTGCGGACGCACCGGTACCCAGTGCGGTGACCAGTCGGTAGCGGTCGCCGAGGACACGCCCGATGGAGTCGGTGATACTCGGCATGGTTCTGCAGGTCAGCGTACCGAGCCCGGAAGGCAAAACGGTGGAGGGTCGCCCAGCCGACGCAAGGGCGACCGGGCGGAGTCCACGTGACTACTTCACCAGGGGTTGTCCACCCGGTGTGTCGACGCGGCGAGGGCGGGGCCGAAGCCCCGCCCTCCCACTACCGCGTTGCGTTTGGCCGCCCAGCCAGGGCGAGCCATACCGCTCAGCTCAGCTGACGACCAGCTGGCTGTCCGGACCACCGATGACCGCCGTGGCGATCAACGGCGAACCCCCGCCGGCTGCACTCTGCAGGTCGTTGGCGAAGTTGTCCGTCGTATTCGTTCCGGTGTCGCCGACCAGGCAGATGGTATCCACGTAGGTGAGTCCGGTCGGTCCCGTGGCGCTGTTGACGTTACCGCTGACCTCGAACCCGATGGACGTTCCGCACTGGTTGTTGGCGGTGATGGCCGAGGCCGAACCGTACTCCAGCGTCACCGCGGTGCCGTTGTCCTTCGTCTTGATGCCGGCGGCCAGAGCCGTCGACAGGTTGGACGTGCCATCGAGGACGTAGGACAGCGCGGTGTCGTAGTAGTAGGGGTCCTTGATGATGTCCTTGGCCGAACGGGCGTTGCACGACCCAACCGAGCTGGTGCAAGGGTAGGTAGCCGCGGCAATCTTGAGCTTGATCTCCTTGGTCGAACAGGCCACTCCGTTGCCTACATTGGCAGCAGTGATGCCGGCATCGGTGGTCTCCGTAGTCTTGTTCGTGACGGTGCCACCGGACGAGAGTCCCGGCTTGGCGAACGTGACAGTACCCGTCTGGCTACACGTCTCCGCGATGGGCGGCAGGGCTTTGGCCCCGGCGATGCCCGGACCGGCAACTGCGGTCACCGCAGTTACCGCAGCGACAGGCATGGCAACCGCAGCGGCCACCATCATGATCTTCCTAAACATGTGTGCTCCTTCTTCTCCCGTACTTTCTACGGGCTATTGAAGCCGGGGGACGTTCGCCCCCGACGAATCAACAGCGTCCCGAACGGGCGCGTGCAGGATCCCAAACAGTGGTTGGTCTCCCCCCTCACGCGCTCAGTCCGACAGGCGTGTGATTGCCGTCCTACGGCTGGGTGCACCTAGCCAAAAAGACTGACCCCCCTGTGCACCCCGCAACAGCTCCGGCGCCCCGCACGATAACGGGATACTCAGGATAAATCAAGAAAGGGAGGAGCTCATTGTTCGCCACCCGACAAGATCGTCAATTTTGACCGGTACGGCGGCCGGGGTCCTGCGGGCGTCAGGGCGGCGGTGACGCGTCAGGGCAGGTCAGTCTGGCAGTTCACCGTGCTGCACCAGGTCGGCGAAGGCTGCACCATCCACCACGGGCACCCCGAGGTTCTCGGCCTTGGTCACCTTGGAGGCGCCCGGCGACTCCCCCACCACCAGGGCGAAGGTCTTCTTCGACACCGTCGAGGGCGACTTTCCCCCACGGGCCACGATGGCGCCTTCGGCCTCCTCCCGGGTGAAACCGTCAAGGGTGCCCGTCACCACGACCGACTTGCCCGCCAGAGTCTGGGGCGCGGCCGGTGCCGAGGCCGGACCCCGGTCCGGTTCTGTGAGGTTCACCCCAGCCAGGCGGAGACGCTCGACCACCGACCGGTTGACGTCGGATGCCAGCCAGCGGACCACACTCGAGGCGATCACCGGGCCCACTCCCTCCACCACGGCCAGGGTCCCCTCGTCGGCGGCGACGATGGCGTCGATGTCGCCGAGCGACCGGGCCAGGGCCAGCGAACCGACCTGGCCCAGGTGGCGTATGCCCAGGCCGATCAGGACCCGGTGCAGCGGGCGGGAGCGCGACTCGTCGATGGCCCCCAGGAGGTTGGCGATGGAGACCGACGCAAATCCCTCCATCCCCTCGAAGGTCTCCGATGTGAACGAGTAGAGGTCGGCCACGTCGTTGAGCACACCGCGATCGACGAAGAGCTGCACTCGCTGTTCCCCGAGTCCTTCGATGTCCATGCCCGACCGCGACGCGAAGTGGGCGATACGTTGGACGCGTTGGCCCGGGCAGTCGAGATTGGTGCAGAAGGTGTCGCTCTCCCCGGGCAGGCGCACCAGCGGAGCCCCACAGCTCGGGCACGCGCTGGGGAACTTCCACCTCGGCTTCCGGCGCTTACCCTTGACCAGCACCGGTCCCACCACCTCGGGGATCACGTCGCCGGCCTTGCGCACCACCACCGTGTCGCCCGGGCGGACGTCTTTGGCCTGCACCTGGTCCTCGTTGTGGAGAGTGGCCAGCGAGACGGTCGACCCGCCCACGAACACCGGCTCCAGCACGGCGAAGGGTGTGGCCTTGCCGGTCCGGCCGATCGAGACGGCGATGGTCCGCAGTGTGGTGGTCCGCTCCTCGGGGGGAAACTTGTAGGCGATGGCCCACCGCGGTGCCCTCGACGTGGCGCCCAACCGACGCTGGAGCTCGAGGTCGTTCACCTTGACCACCACGCCGTCGATCTCGTAGTCGAGGTCGTGACGACCGGCCTCCCAGCGCCGGCAGAAATCGAGCACGTCGCCGAGGCCGTGGACCAGTGCCCGCTCAGGATTGACCGGAAAGCCGGCCCGCTCCAACCAGGCCAGGGTGTCGGCGTGGGTGGGAGCCAACTCACCGGGCAGGGAGGATCCACCGGCGTCCCCCGGTCCCGCCACCAGCTCCAACTGGCCGACCTGGTAGGCCCAGAACGAGAGGGCCCGGCCGGCCGTGATGGAGGAGTCCTTCTGGCGCAGGGAGCCGGCGGCCGAGTTCCTCGGGTTGACGAACAGCCGCTCCCCGGCCTCGCCTTGACGCCGGTTCAGCTCCTCGAAGGCCGACGCCGGCATGTAGACCTCCCCGCGCACCTCGATCACCGCCGGTGGCGGGTCGACGGCATCAGCCAGCCGATCTGGGATGTCGACGATCGTGGCCACGTTGGACGTCACGTCCTCCCCGGTGCGGCCGTCCCCTCGGGTGGCGGCCTGGACGAAGCGTCCGGCGCGATAGGTCAACGAGATGGCCAGCCCGTCGATCTTCAGCTCGCAGACGAAGGTGGTGTCCTCGGGGACCAGTTTGGCCAGCCGGTCGGCCCAAGCCTGCAGCTCCTCGGGGCTGAAGGCGTTGTCGAGGCTCATCATGGGGACCCGGTGGGTCACCGGAGCGAACAGGGCCGAGGGGGCCGTGCCCACGCTCGTGGTCGGCGACTCCGGCACGGCCAGGTCCGGGTGGTCGGCCTCGATGGCCCGCAGCTCACGGACGAGGTCGTCGTACTCGCCGTCGGTGATCTCGGGGTCGTCCAACCGGTGGTACCGGTCGTTGTGGTACCGGATCAGGTCACGCAGCTCCTCGGCCCGGGCCACCGGGTCGAGACCGGCGTCGTCGGGGCCCGGCCCGGGTGCGCCCTCGTCATCGGGGCCCTCGGGACCGGAAGCGTGCCGCCGGCTCACCGGGCGATACCCGAGCCGACCACCTGGTCCGGGCGGCCCGGGTCGTAGAGGGCCACGGTCTGACCGGGGGCGATCCGACGTTGCGGGACGGTGAAGCGGACCCAAAGGCCCTCGCCATCGGCGACCACCGCAGCCGGTACAGCCCGGCCGTGGGCGCTGCACTGCGCCATGACCGCCACCGGCTCGGAGCCGTCGGCGTCCTCGGCCCCGGGGGAGCCGTTGCCGTCTGGGGCCGTGGGATCGTCGTCGACCCACGTCACGGTGTGCAGGCGCACCGAGCCGGCGTGGGCCGCCTCGGGCGGCCCGACCCGTACCCGCCGGCCCGGGACGTCGACCTCGGTCACGAACCGTCGCCGGCCGTCGTCGCCGTGGCCCATCCCCCGCCTCTGCCCCACCGTCACCAGCTCGACGGCCCGCACGGCGCCCAGGTCCGCTCCGGTGCGATGGTCCACCAGCCGGCCCGGGTGCAGGTCGACGCGGTCGGCCAGAAAGCCGTGGCGACCCTCGTCCGATCGGATGAAGCACACGTCCTGGCTGTCGGGCTTGGCCGCCGTGCGCAGTCCGAGCCGGTGGGCCTCGTCGCGCACCTGGCCCTTGGTCATCTCCCCCACCGGGAACAGGGTCCGGGCCAGCTGGTCCTGACCCAGCATGGCCAGCACGTAGGACTGGTCCTTCAGGGGATCGGCCCCGCGGCAGAGTCGGAAGCGCCCGTCCCCGGTGACCACGCACCGGGCGTGGTGGCCGGTGGCCACGGCGTCGAAGCCCAGGGCCCGGGCCCGGCCGAGCAGCCGATCGAACTTGAGGTGACGGTTGCACTCGATGCAGGGGTTGGGGGTCGATCCCTGCGCGTGGCCGGCCACATAGGGGCCCACCACCTTCTCCTCGAACTCGGCGGCGAAGTTGAAGACGTGGTGGACCAGGCCCAGCTGGTCCGCCACCTGCCGGGCGTCGTCCACATCGGCCACCGAGCAGCACCCCGAATCGGACGACCCACCCCAGAGTTTGAGCGTGGCCCCCACCACGCGGCCCGGGCCGAGCTGCTCGACCAGACGCGCCGCCGCCACCGAGGAGTCGACACCACCGGACATCGCCACCAGCACACGCACGGGGTCAGTCTCGCAGCTGCCCGACCGCCGCCGGCACCACGGACAGGGCCAGGTCGATCTCCTCGTCCGTGGTGGTGGACCCGAGGGAGAACCGGATGCCGCTGGCCGCGTCGGCCGGGCCGAGGCCCATCGAGGTGAGGACATGGCTGACCTCGACGGCACCACTGGAACAGGCCGAGCCGGCCGAGACCGCCACCCCCCGCTCGTCCAGCAGGACCACGAGGGCCTCGCTCTCCACGCCGGCGAAGCGCAGGTGCAAGGAGCCCGCCACCCGGCGTTGACGGTCACCGGTCTCGACGGCACCGGGCACCGAGGCCGCCAGCCCGTCCCCGAGACGATCGCGGCGGGCGGCCACCGCCTCCACCGTCCCCGGGCGGCGCGCCACCGACACGGCCAGCGCCGCGGCCATGGCCACGATCCCGGGGACGTTGTGGGTCCCGCTCCGGCGCTCGCGCTCCTGGCCGCCGCCGTGGACCACCGGCCGGACGTCGGCACCGTGGCCCACCACCAGCGCCCCCACGCCCTTCGGTCCGCCGAACTTGTGGGCGCTGAGCGAGACCAGGTCGGCCAGGGCCGTCAGCGGGGCCAGCTCGAGCCAGGGGGCCGCCTGCACCGCGTCGGTGTGGAGCAGCGCACCGGGCGACCGCCGGCGCACGATCGAGGTCACCGTCTCCATCGGCTGGACCGTGCCGATCTCGTTGTTGACGGCCATCACCGACACCAGGCCCACGTCGGCGGTGCACGCCTCGGACAGGGCATCGAGGTCGATGATCCCGTCCTTGTCCGTGGGGACCTCCCGCACTGCGGCCCCCGTCCGTCGGGCCAGGGCCCGACAGGTGGTGAGCACGGCATGGTGCTCCATGGCCGAGCACACCAGCGCCGGTGGCGGACCCCCCGGGACGGCCCGGGCCTCCCAGCCGCCCACCACGGCCAGGTTGTCGGCCTCGGTGCCGCCGGCGGTGAAGACCACGTCCCCGAGGTCGGCCCCGAGGAGCTCGGCCATCCGGCCGCGGGCCCCGTCCACCGCCCGCCGGGCCCGTCGCGACTCGAGATGGCCACCGGACGGGTTGCCGAACTCGCCGCGCAAGAAGGGCAGCATGGCCTCCACCGCCTCCGGAGCCATGGGCGTGGTGGCGGCGTGGTCCAGATAGGCGCGGGCCGGCCCGGCCGTCACGCCACCCATACCGACTTCACGTTGCAGAACTCGTGGAGGCCGAAGGCGGCCAGCTCGCGCCCGAAGCCCGAACTCTTGATCCCGCCGAAGGGGAGCTCGGGCATGGACACCACCATGCCGTTGACGAAGACCTGGCCGGCCTGCAAGCCGGCGACGAACCGCTGCTGCTCGTCGGGGTCCGTGGTCCACACGCTCGAGCCCAATCCGAACTCGGTCCCGTTGGCCAGGGCCAGGGCCTCGTCGGCATCGGCCACCGTGTACAGCAGGGCCGCCGGTCCGAACACCTCCTCGGTGGCCACCCGCATGGCCGGGGTGATGTCGGTGATGACCGTCGGCCGGTAGAAGTTGCCGGGGTGGTCGGCCCCGCCGGGCCCCACCACCCGCTCGCCGCCGCACAGGATGGTGGCGCCGTGGGCCCGGGCGTCTTCCACCTGGGCCTCGATGGTGTCGAGTGCCGCTGCGGTGACCAGCGGGCCGACCTCGGTGGCCGGGTCGAAGGGATCGCCCACCGACAGGGCCTCCATGCCGGCCACGAAGCCCTCGGTGAAGGCGTCGGCCACGTCGCGGTGGACGATGAACCGTTTGGCCGCGATGCAGGACTGGCCGGCGTTCTGCACCCGGGCCTGGACCCCCACCGAGACGGCCCGGTCGAGGTCGGCCGAGGGCAGCACGATGAAGGGATCGCTGCCCCCGAGCTCGAGGACGACCTTCTTGCCCACCGCTCCGGCCTGGGCGGCCACGGCCCGGCCGGCCCCCACGCTGCCGGTCAGGGTCACCGCGGCCACCCGGGGGTCGGCGATGATGGCCGGTACCTGGTCGGTCCCGACCAGCAACGTCTGGAAGACCCCTTCGGGGGCCCCGGACCGCCGGAAGAGATCCTCGAGCAGCAGCGCCGTGCGGGGCACGCTCGGGGCGTGCTTCAGCAGGCCGACGTTGCCGACCATGATGGCGGGGGCGAGGAACCTGGTCACCTGCCAGAGGGGGAAGTTCCACGGCATGATGGCCAGGATCGCACCCAGGGGCTGGTACGTGACCAGACCCAGGGAGGCGTCGACGGGAACCTCCTGGTCGGTGAGGAGTTCCTCGGCGTTGTCGGCGAACCACCGGAAGCCGGTGGCGCACTTGGCCGCCTCGGCCTTGGCCTGGGCGAACGGCTTCCCCATCTCGGTGGTGACCACGTGGGCGATGTCCGGTAGCTCGCCCTCGAGGAGCTCGGCCGCGGTGATCAACAGCCGGGAGCGTTCGGCGAAGGTGCTCGTGGCCCACTCGGACGCGGCCGAACCCGCCGCGGCCAGGCGCCGCTCGACACCGTCGGCGTCGTAGGGCTCGAAGGATTGGAGCAACTCCCCGTTCACGGGGGAGATGGTGGCGATGGGGGGGCCGGCGTCGACGGAGCTCATCCACCCAGTATCGCCGACGGTCGGTGGCCGGCAACCTGTGAGTTCCGGCCGGAGCCCGCCTCGACCGCACCGGGGTCACCCCGGGTCGAGGAGGCCGGGGAGGAGGTGCCGCTGCACCTTGCCGGTAGCCGTCCGGGGCAGGGCACCGAGCACGACGTACTGCTTGGGCCGCTTGTACGGAGCCAGCTGCTCGGACGCACGGACCTCGAGGGCTCCGACCAGTCGAGCCGCCTGCTCCGGGTCGGCCCAGGAGCCGGACCATGCGCCGTCGTCGGTGTCGTCGGTGTCGTCGGTGTCGTCGGTGTCGTCGGTGTCGTCGGTGTCGTCGTCGGGGCCCGGGCCGGGCGTGGGCGCGGCCACCACTGCGGCACACACCCGCTGCCCCCACCGCTCGTCGTCCATCCCGAACACGGCGACTTCGGCCGCGCCGACCGCACCGCTCAGGGCCGCCTCGACCTCGGCCGGGTACACGTTGACTCCTCCACTGATGATCAGGTCGTCGCGGCGGCCGTCGATGAAGAGGTAGCCGTCGGCATCCAGCCGACCGAGGTCGCCGACGGTGAAGGCCCCGTCCCGCCAGGCCGACTCGGTCTTGGCCTCGTCGCCCCAGTAGGAGAACCGGGCGAAGGCGGGTGGGCGGCACCAGATGGTCCCGTCGTCTTCGACCGACAGGGTCCTGCCCGGACGGGCACGACCCACCGTTCCCGGTCGAGCCGACCACTCGTCGGGCGAGCACACGGTGAACTGCCCCTCGGTGGAGCCGTAGAACTCCCAGAGGACCCCCGGGCCGACCCGCGCCATGGCCCGCCGCTTGAGCGCGGGCGGGCACGGCGAGCCGGCGTGGACCAGCAGCCGCAACGAGTCCAGCACCGACGGGTCGTCGGACGAGTCGAGCAGCCGCTGCAGGGCCGACGGCGCCACGAACGTGGTGGTGGGCACAGGTCCGGCGGCACCGGCCAGGACCTCCCGCGCCGTGCCGGCCTCGAACCGGCTCAGCACCACACAGGTCCCGCCGCGCAGCAGGGTGCCGCCGGCGAAGCGGGTCGACACCGAGTGGTACATAGGGGAGCAGACCAGGTGGACGTCGTCGGGACCGAACGACCACAGGTCGGCCTCGTCGGCGAAGGCCGCCGCTGCTTCTGCCTCCGACCACTGTCCCGACCACACGCCTTTCGAGCGCCCGGTGGTGCCCGAGGTGTAGTGCATCGGTCGGGCCAGTGGGTACGGGGCCAGTTCGGCCGGCGGTCCCGAGTCCAGCGCGGCCAGCTGCCCGGGCTCGAGGATCACCGCGGCCGGCCTGGCGTCGGCCAGGAGCACGTCCCGTTCGGCGTCGACCAGGGTGGGGTTCAACAGCACCGGCACCACACCCACGCGCAGTGCACCGAGCACGGCGCAGAGGAGGCCGGCCGACGACGACAGGGCGAAGGCCACATGGTCGCCGGCCCGGAGCCCCGACGACAGCAGCGACCCCGCCACCCGCCGTTCGGACGCCTCGGCGTCCGCCGCCGTCAGCACCTCGACCACGACCGGGGCGCTCACGGGAGCTCGGGGGCGGGTGTCGGCGTGCGGCCGGCGACCGCTCCGGTAGCGGGCCGGTCCCCGAGCGAGGCGAAGACGACCGGGTGGAACAGGGCGATGGCCCCCATGACGACCGCCATGACCACGGCACCGGCCACGGTGACCGTCCGGACTCCGACGTGGTTGGCGACACCGCCCTGCAGCACGGCACCGAGGGGATAGACGATGCCCAGTCCCATCATGTAGATGCTCAGGACCCGCCCGCGGGCCGACGCCGGTGCCCGCAGTTGGACCACGGTGTTCAAGCCCGACAGCACGGCGATGTAGCCGGCGCCCACGGCCAGGAGGGCCAGGGCCGAGAGCCACAGGTCGGGTGCCAGCCCATAGAGGAAGAGGAGCACGGGCAGCGTGAACAGGGCCGACTGGAGCATGGTGCGGCGACCGACCCGTTCGGCCAGGCCCGGCAGGGCCAGGGCCCCGGCCACGGCCCCGATCCCCTGGGCGGTGACGAGGATGGCCGTACCCACCGACGTGGACACCCCATGGCGATGGAGCACGCCGGACATGGCCGGTACCAGGGCGATGAACGGTGACGCCACCAGGGCCACGATGGCGATCAGCTCGATGGCGGCCCGACAGCCCGGTTCGGCCGCGGCGGCCCGGGCCCCGGCGGCGATGCGGGTCAGGATGCCGGTGCCGTCAGGCGCGGCCAACGGCTTCGGCAGCCGGACCAGGGCCAGGGCTACGACCACAGCACCGAAGGAGGCGGCGTTGATGCCGAACACCAGGCCGTAGTCGTGGGACAGCAGGGCCAGGCCGGCCAGGGCCGGGCCGATCACCCGCCCCAGGTTGAACTGGGCCGACGACAAGGACACCGCTCCCAAGAGGTCCTCGGCCGGGACCAGGTCGGGGACCATGGCCTGGTAGGCCGGGAACCCGATCGCCCCCGAGGCCCCGCCCAGGAAGGCCAGCAGCACCAGCACGGCGGGCGGATCGTGACCGGTGGCGGCCAACACGGCCAGAACGGCGGCGAACGACAGCTCGGCCGTGGTGGTGAGGATCAACCACCGCCGGCGGTCCAGTCGATCGGCCAACGCGCCACCCAGTGGTGCCAACAGGCCGATGGGGACGAAGGCGGCCGCGGCCACCAGCCCGGTCCAGGCCGGCTGGTCGGTGCGGGCGAAGACCAACACCCCGAGGGCCACGGTCTGCATCCACGAGCCCACGTTGGACACCAGGGCCGCCGACCAGATGAGGGCGAAGTTCCTCGAGCGGAGGGGGCGGAGCGAAGCCAGGCGCACTGACGGAGGTTACCGGCCCGGTCCGTGCGCTCCCGGGCCCTCCGGCGGCGCCACCGTCGGGCGACCGGCGTGCCGCTACTCGCCGCCCCGGTGCTTGCGGCGGGGCCGCAAGGCGAACCACCAGATGCTCGCCATGGTGGCGAGCACCCCGAAGGCCGCTACCGGTTTGGCGATCTTGCGAGAGCGATCTGACATGCCGCTGACGTTACCCCTCCGAGGCGCTGACCGGAGCGGGGTGGGGCGGCGCCGCATCCACCTCGACCCCCAGGTGCGGGACGAGGCGGTCGAGCCAGGTCGGCATCCACCAGTTGGCCCGACCCAGGAGCTCCATGATCGAAGGGACCAGCACCATCCGCACCAGGGTGGCGTCGATGAAGATGGCCGCAGCCAGGCCCAGGCCGAACACCTTCAGCACGTGGAGGGGGTCGCCGATCACGAAGGACCCGAACACGCAGATCATGATGGCTGCGGCCGCGGTGATGACCCGCGCCGTCTTGGCCAGGCCGTCGGCCACGGCATCCGAGTTGTCTCCCGTACGGCGCCACTCCTCGCGGATCCTCGACAAGAGGAACACCTCGTAGTCCATGGAAAGCCCGAACAATATGGTGAACATCATGAGCGGGATCCACGGGTCGATCGGTCCGGTCGACCCGATCCCGATCACCCCACCCAACCAGCCCCACTGGAAGACGGCCACGATCACGCCGTAGGCGGCACCGACCGACAGCATGTTGACCACCACCGCCTTGAGGGGGATGGCCAGTGACCGGAACACCGCCATCAGGAGGAGGAACGCCAACAGGAGCACGGCGCCGATGACGAAGACCAGCCGCGACGACAGGTAGGACGACGCGTCGATCGATCCCGCCGTCTCCCCGCCCACCACGCCCACCACTCCGGTCCCTGCCGTGGCCTCCGGGATCACCGTGGCACGGAGGGTGTGCACGAGCGTCTCGGTCTCCGCCGACTGGGGTGAGGTGGTCGGGTAGGCGATGATCACGGCGTCGCGGCCCGAAGGGCTGAACTGCACCGGCGTGGCGAAGGCCACACCAGGGGTTCGCGACAGACGGCCCTGGAGCGACTCGACGGTGGGCCGGCCACCGGCCGGCAGCGTGGCCGCCACGATCAACGGCCCGTTGAACCCCGGTCCGAACCCCGCGGCCAGGGCGTCGAAGGCCTGCCGGGTGGTACTGGAGGTCGGATCGTTGCCGGCGTCGGTGAAGGCCAGTCGCATGGAGAAGAACGGCAGCGCCAACAGGACCAGGCACACCAGCGCGGCCGCACCGGACGGGATGGGATGGCGCTGCACGGTCCGGCTCCACCGGTACCAGAACCCCCGGGGCGACGGCTCGGCCGCGCTCTGGAGCAGACCGGGCAGGTGCAGCTTGTCGATGGCCCGTCCGGAGAACCCGAGCATGGCCGGCAGCAGGGTGATGGCGGCCAGCATGACCAGCACCACGGCGGCGATGGCACCGACGGCCAGGCCCCGCATGAACGGGAGTTGGAGGATGAACAGGCCGAGCAGGGAGAGGATCACCGTCGTGCCGGCAAAGACCACCGACCGTCCCGAGGTGGCCAGGGACACCGCGGCGGCCTGGCGGGGCTCACGGCCCTCGGCCAGTCCCTGCCGGTAGCGGGTCACGATGAACAGGGCGTAGTCGATCCCGACGCCGAGCCCGATCATGGCCATCATCTCGGGTGCGAAGACCGGCGTCGTGACGACGTGGGACAGCAGATCCAACACGGCGAAGGCGATGGCGATGCCGAACAGGGCGGTGATGATCGGCAGTCCCATGGCCACCACCGAGCCGAAGGCCAGCAACATGATGACGATGGCGGCCAGGATTCCGATGCCCTCACTCGACCCCGGCGACGCCCCGGCCACCAGACTGATGGCCTGCCCGCCCAGGGCCACGTGGTACCCGGGTACCGAGAACGACTCGGCTGTCGAGACCACCTTCTTGATGGCGGCGGTGGGCAGGTCGCCGGCCTGCTGGTCGAAGACCACCTGCACGTAGGCGATGTGGCCGTCCACCGAGACCTGGTGGGCCCCCGGGGCGGAGAACGGGCTCACCACCTCCGACACATGGGCCAGGGGCCGGAGAGCGGCCACGAGCCGGGCCGTCTGCGCCTGCACCGCGGCCGCCCTGATCGGGCCGGTGGACGCGATGACCACCTGGGCCGGACTCCCCGCCTGGTTCGGGAAGGCCTGGTCCAGGATCTGCTGTACCGGCTGTTTGCCGCCGGTGAGATTGTTGGAGAACGAGCTGCCGGCCACCTGGGCCGCACCGTTGGCACCGACCAGGGCCACCAGCCACAGGACCAGTACCCACCACCGGTGGTCGTGGCACCATCCGGCCAACCGGGCCAACCCGCTCTCCTCGGCCGGCTGCGACGGCCGATCCCCCGTCGTGCTCGGAGCGCTCAGCGTTGTGGCGACCATGGGACCGAACCTAATTCAGCCGGCTCGCCGATGGGACGAGGCGGGCCGTGGCCCGGGCCGCCCGGCGTGGGCTGGATGCAGACGGCCTCAGTGTTCGTCGGGCACCCGCAGACGCACCCCCTCCGCCCCGGCTCCGGGTGCCGGGCCGGCCCCGATCACCAGACGGTCGAGGATGAACGCCGCCACCCACTCGGCCGAATTGAATGCGCCGTCCCGGTGCACCTGCCGGAAACGGTCGCCCTGGGGGAACTGTTCGGGCCGGGTCGACCGGATCAGCGCCTGCATGTCGGTGTCGACCAGCCCGGGCGACAAGGCGTGGGCGGCCAGGCCGGCCCCGCCCTCCTCCAACGCCACCACCTCGGTGATCATCTCGACGGCGGCCTTCGAGCCGCAGTAGGCGGCCCATCCGGCGTACGGGCGGCTGGCCCCACCCGAGGAGATGTTGACGAGGACGCCACGACCGGGCCGGGCCCGAACGTGACGGGCGAAGGCAGCCGACCCGTGGAGCACACCGAGCACGTTGACGTCCACATTCCGGCGCAGCGCCCCGGGGTCGGCCTCGGCCAGCGGCCCGACCGGGTCGAGGATGCCGGCGTTGTTGACCCAGAGGTCGACCGGACCGAACCGTCCGACCACGGCGTCGGCGAACTCGTCCACCGCCGCCGCGTCGGTCACGTCGACCGAGGCGGTGAGGGAATCGGTCCCGGCCGGCGCGTCCGGTCGGGTGCGCGCGCACAGCCCCAACCGGACCCCCTGGTCCGCCCACGACCGGGCCAGGCCGGCGCCGAGGCCGCGGCTGGCCCCGGTGACCACCGCCACCAACGGGACACGGCGCTCGGTGGCCATCACCGGTCGTCGGTGTCGGCGCCGGCCACGGCGGTGGCCAACTGACGGATGCGGTCCCGGGCCACCGAGCTCTCGTACCGTTCGAGGTAGCGCTGCTCAGCGGCGTCGACGATCCGCTGACGAAGATCGAGATCGAGGAGGAGGTGCTCGCAGGCGGCGGCAAAGGCGTCGGGATCGTCGGCGAGCAACAGGTGCACGCCGTCGAGGACGTCGAGCCCCTCGGCGCCCATGGCGGTCGACACCACCGGCACCCGGTGGGCGAAGGACTCGAGAAGCTTGAGACGGGTGCCGCTCCCGAACCGGAGGGGCACGACGGCCAGGTCGGCCCGGGCCAGCTCGGGCCCCATCTCCGGCACGTAGCCGACCACCGTGACGTCGGGGGGACGGTGCAGCCGGTCGAGACCGGGTGTGGTCCTCCCCACCAGCCTGATCTGGACGCCGGGGACCAGCGAGCGGATCCGCGGGGCGATCTCGCCCACGAGCCACTCGGCGGCATCGATGTTGGGTGCGTAGTCGAAGGTCCCCTGGAACAGGACGACCGGCGGATCGCCCACGCCACGGCGTCCTGCCGGCCGGGTCGGCCGTGGATAGGTGTTCGTGACGACCTCCGCATTGGCGAGGCCGGACCGATGCACCTCCGTGGCCGAGGAGAACAACACCCGGTCCACGTGGCCGGCCACCGAACGCTGGAAGGCGTCCCAGTCCCGGGCGTTGAGCCGGGTCTGGGCCGTAGCCAGCCATCGTCGGACCAGCCCGGCCGGACCGTCCCCGGACCACGAGGACTGCATGGTCCGGGCCCGGCGGCGCTCCTTGCCGCCCTCGAGACCGTCCAGGTCGACCACGGCGGGTCCCAGGGCGGGCCGGCCCAGCCAGTCGAACGTCCCCGGGGTGGCGAACCAGACCAGGTCGTACCGTTCGGCGGCCCACCGCCGGAAGGCGGCGCCAGGCGCCGTGTCGGACCGTCGCATCACGATCTCCATCGGCGCCCGCCCCTGGGCCAGCCATGCCGCCCTCCAACGGAGAGACGGGCCGATCTGGGGGTAGGGAACGGCACCGACCCTCGACAGGGCGACGCCGGGAGGGACGTGCTCGGCCGGGCCCCGACCGTCGTAGAGGCGTTGGTCGTAGAGCGCGAACAGGTCGACATCCCCGAGCTGGGCCAAGGCCTCGACCGCCGTGGACGACCGGATCAGCCCGCCGTTCGTGGGTGGCCACGGGAAGAAGTTGGCCACGTACAAGATCTTCATCGGATGCGGTCCTCCATGGTGCCGGTCCTCCTACTCCACGGTGGAGACGAAGACGTTCTTCACCTCGCTGTACGAAGCGAGCGCCTCCAGTCCGAGCTCACGCCCGAACCCGGACTGCTTCATCCCCCCGAAGCTCGTCTGCACCCGGACCGAGCTGTGCGAGTTGACCGAGAGGTTGCCGGACTGGACGGCTCGGGCCGTGCGAAGGGCCCTGGCCCCGTCGCGGGTCCACACCGAGCCGGACAGCCCGTAGGGCGTGTCGTTGGCCAACCGCACGGCATCCTCCTCGTCGTCGAAGGGGATCACGGCCACCACCGGTCCGAAGATCTCCTCGCGGGCCATCCGCCACCCCGGATGCGCCGGGGCCACCACCGTCGGGGGGAACCAGAAACCCGGTCCGTCGGGCACCGTCCCCTCGACGAAGGCCTTCACCGGACCTCCACCGGGTTCGCCCATCCCGGGGGCCAGAAAACGCTCCACCGAGCGCCGGTGGTCGGCGCTCACCAGCGGGCCCATCCGGACGGCGGGATCGGTGGGATCCCCCACCGTCCAGGCCGCCACGGCATCGACCAGCAGCTCGAGGTAGCGGTCGAACACGGCGCGCTGCACCAAGACCCGGCTGCGGGCGCAACAGTCCTGTCCGGCGTTGGCGAAGACGCCGCCCGGGGTGGCGGCGGCGGCCCGCTCCAGATCGGCATCGGCGAAGATCACCGAGGCCGACTTGCCGCCCAGCTCGAGCGTGACCCGCTTGACGGTGGCCGCGGCCCGGGCCATGACCTCCCGACCCACATCCGTCGACCCGGTGAAGGCCACCTTGGCCACATCGGGATGCTCCACCAGCCGCGTGCCCACCACGTCACCTCGCCCGGCCACGACCTGGAGCACGCCTTCGGGGAGGCCGGCGTCGAGGGCCAACTCGGCCAGTCGCAGGGCCGACAGCGGGGTGAGCTCGGCCGGCTTGACCACGATGGTGTTGCCGGTGGCGAGCGCCGGTCCGACCTTCCACGAGGTGATGGCCATGGGGAAGTTCCACGGGACGATGGCCGCCACCACGCCCAGGGGCTCGTGGAACGTCATGTCCACCCCGCCGGCCACCGGCACGGTGGCCCCCCGGTGCTTGTCCACGGTACCGGCATAGAAGTAGAGCACCTCGGCCACCATGCCGACCTCGTCACGACTGTCAGCGATGACCTTGCCCACGTTGGCTGTCTCCAGCTGCGCCAGCTCCTCGGCGTGCTCCTCCACCTGGGCCGCGAAGCGCCGCAGCAGCCGCGCCCGGTCGGACGGAGCCACCGCCCGCCAACCCGGGCCGGCCCGTCGGGCCCGGGCCACGGCGGCGTCGGTCTCGTCGACACCGAGCAGGGCGACATGGCCGATGGGCTGTTCGGTGGCCGGGTTGACCACGGTCGTCACGTCACTCATGGGCACTCGCCCGTGCCGGTGTCATCGCCGACGAGGCCGGGCGAGGCCGTCGGTCCTCGTGACCGTGGCCCCGGCCGGCGCCGGCCGCTTCGGCCACCAGGGCATCGAACAGGGGGCGGTCGCCGGTCTCTTCGGGATGCCACTGCACGCCGACGACGAACCGGTGGTCGGACGACTCCACCGCCTCGACCACGCCGTCCGCGCTGTACGCCGTGACCACCAGCCCCTGCCCCACCCGATCGACGGCCTGGTGGTGGCTGCACAGCACCTCGGTCCGCGGGCCGAGGAGCCGGCGCACCCGGCTTCCCGCCTCGGTCACGACGGTGACCGGTCCAAAGGCGCCGGGTCCGGGCTGGTGACGGGTCGAGCCCAGCTGGTCCGGCAGCTGCTGGACCAGGTCACCCCCGAGACCGACGTTGAGCACCTGCATCCCCCGGCAGATGGCCAGCACCGGCAGATCGCGGGCCAACGCCGCCGACAGCAGGCCGAACTCGAGATCGTCGCGGCGATCGCTGGTGCCGCCGTTTCGAGGGTCCACGGGGGCGCCGTACCGGCCGGCGTCGACGTCTCCGCCGCCGATGAGCAGCAGTGCGTCGAGCCCGGCCACCAAACGGTCGAACCGCCGGCGTTTCCCCTCGGCGTCGCCGTCGTCGGCCCCGCCCCGCGGGGGCAGGAGGACCGGCTCGCCACCGGACCCGTCGATGGCGTCGAGGTAGCGGCCGGGCACGAGGGCGGCGTCCCGGTCCCACGACCACCATGACGTGCTCTGGCGGTACATGGTGACCCCGATGAGTGGCCGCGAGCCCGGAGGACACATGGCGGCCAGTATCCCACCGCCGCCACGACCCGCCGATAAGGTGCGGATGGCGGCGCGGCCCTGCGGGCACCGACGCTTCCACGCCGCGCCCCGGGCGCCCACCGCCGACGGTGGCGGTTCCGCCGAACGGAGCCGAGGACGGACGCCGAACGGAGAGGCCGATGGGACGACTGGACGGGAAAGTGGCCGTGATCACCGGAGCCGGAAGTGGCATCGGGCGGGTGACGGCGATGCTCTTCGCCTCGGAGGGGGCGCGGGTCGTGGTGGCCGACGTGGTGGCCGACCTGGCGGCCTCCACTGCAGCCGACGTCGTGGCCGGCGGCGGCTCAGCCACCGCCGTCACCGTCGACGTGTCCGACGAGACCGAGATCGGGGCCATGGTGGACGCGGCCGTCGCCACCTACGGCGGCCTCCACGTCCTCTTCAACAACGCCGGCATCTTCCCCGACGACGACGGCGGCCTTCTCGACACCCCACCCGAGACCTGGCAGAAGGTGATGGAGGTCAACCTCAAAGGGGTGTGGCTCGGGTGTCGGGCCGCGGTGCCGGCCATGGTGGCCTCCGGGGGCGGCTCCATCGTGAACGTGGCCTCGTTCGTGGCCCTCATGGGCGCGGCCACGGCCCAGATGGCCTACACCGCGTCCAAGGGCGGGGTGCTGGCCATGACCCGCGAGCTGGCCGTGGAGTACGCCCGCCGTGGGATCCGGGCCAACTCGATCTGCCCCGGTCCCGTCGAGACGCCGTTGTTGGCCGAGCTCCTCTCCGACCCGGACCGCCGCCAGCGCCGGCTGGTGCACATTCCCATGGGCCGGTTCGGACGGCCGGAGGAGATAGCCCGGGGCGCACTGTTCCTGGCGTCGGACGAAGCCTCGTTCGTGACCGGCTCGGCCCTGGTGATCGACGGCGGCATCACCGCCGCCTACGTCACCCCGGAGTAGCGCTGGACGGACCGTCGTCGCTGGGTCAGAGTGCTTGGATGCTGACCCTCGAGACGCTGCCCCACCAGATCCGGACCGGCGACATCGATACCGTGGTGGTGGCGTTTCCCGACCTGCAGGGCCGGCCGGTCGGCAAACGGGTGACCGGGGCGTTCTTCCTCGAGCACGTGGCCGACCACGGGATCGAGGTGTGCGACTACGTGTTGGCCTGCGACGTCGACATGGAACCCCTGCCCGGCTACCGGTTCGCCAACTGGGAGACGGGCTACGGCGACCTCAACGCGGTGGTGGACCCCCACACGGTGCGGCCCCTGCCGTGGCTGCCCGGGAGCGCCCTGGTGCTATGCGACCTGGTCGACACCGAGGGCCGACCGGTGGAGGTCTCACCGCGCCGTATCCTTCGCCGTCAGCTCGAACGTGCCGCCGGCCACGGGCTGGAGATCAAGTGCGCCACCGAGCTCGAGTTCTACCTCTTCCTCGACTCCTTCGCCGAGGCCGCCGGCAAGCGCTGGCAGGACCTGGCCCCGCACGCCGACACCATCGAGGACTACCAGCTGCTCCAGACCTCGCGCCAGGAGTACATCATCGGTCGCATCCGCAACCAGATGGTCGAGGCGGGGATCCCCGTCGAGTACTCCAAGGGCGAAGCCGGGGTCGGCCAGCACGAGATCAACATCACCTACGGGGGCGCCCTCGAGGTCGCCGACCGGCACCTGGTGTTCAAGACCGGTGTGAAGGAGATCGCCTCGGGGTTCGGCCGGGCGGCCACCTTCATGGCCAAGTGGTCCATGGACAGTGCCGGGTCGTCGTGCCACATCCACACCAGCCTGTGGGACGCCGAGCACGGCGCCCCGCTTATGGCGCCCGCCGACGGGAGGGACGGCACCTCGGGCTTCTCCCCGGTGGGCGCCCAGTTCGTGGCCGGCCAGCTGCACGCGGCCGACCAGTTGGCGTGGTGCTTCGCCCCCTATGTGAATTCGTACCGCCGGTTCGTTCCCGACTCGTGGGCCCCGACCGCGGTGGTGTGGGGAGAGGACAACCGCACCTGCGGGTTCCGGGCCGTGGGAACCGGCGCCGGCCGGCGGATCGAGAGCCGGATACCCGGGGCCGACGTCAACCCGTACCTGGCCCTGGCCGCCACCATCGCCGGCGGTCTGTGGGGAATCGAGCACCAGCTCGAACTGGAGCCGGCCTTCTCCGGGAACGCCTACGTCGCCGCCGACGTACCCCGTATCCCGACCACGTTGGCCGAGGCCGTCGACCGGTTGGCCCGCAGCGAGGTGGCGGCCGAGGCCTTCGGCCCCGAGGTCCACGACCACCTCGTGAACACGGCCCGGCAGGAGTGGGCTTCGGCCAACCGGGTGGTCACCGACTGGGAGCTGGCCCGCAACTTCGAGCGCATCTGAACCGGCGGTGGCACCCGGCCGCCCAACCGGGGTCCGGGTCGGCTCCGAAGACAGGGTGTGAACGACGGGCCATCCGGTCGGGGACCGACAGGACGCGACGGTGGGTCGGGGTCGAATCGGTGCCGATCGGGTCGATCCGTCCCCGACGCCGTCATGGGCTTCGTGGCCGGCGGCCTGGTGCGGATGTTCTTCCGGCAGGTGGAGGTGGAACACGGCGAGCGCATCGATACCTCACGTCCCGTCGTGCTGGTGGCCGACCACCGCAACGGACTGGTCGACGGGCTGGTGCTCATGGCCGCCCTCGGCCGGTACCCGCGGTTCGTGGGCAAGGCCACGCTGTTCCACAACCCCCTGTTGTGGCCGTTCCTGAAACTGGCCGGCGTGGTACCGGTCCACCGCCTCCAGGACGGCGCCTCCCGGTCCCGCAACCGCCGGGCCTTCGCCCGATGTCGCCGCCTGCTGGGTCGGGGGGGAATGGTGGCCATCTTCCCGGAAGGCATCAGCCACGATCGACCGGCCCTGCAGCCGCTTCGCACGGGGGCAGCCCGTATCGCCCTCACCGCCATGGCCGAGGGCGTGGAAGACGTGGACACGGTGGTGGCGACCCTGGTCTACGAGGACAAGCAACGATTCCGTTCGCGGGTACTGGTCCGGGTGGGGACACCCCGCCCATCGCAGTCATGGATGGAGGCATACCGGATCGACGCCCCCGGCACGGTGCGGGCCATGACCGAGGACCTGGCCGGACGGCTGCGCCGCCACGGCACCGAATTCTACTCGTGGTCGGAGGCGAAGGAGCTGGACGGGATCGCCGACGTGGTGGCGCGGCCCACGAGCGTCCTGCCCACCGACGCCGCCCTGCGCGACCGTCGTCGGGTGATGGACGGCCTGCGTCGGGCCGAGGCGGCAGAGGACTCCGCCGGTGGCACGGCCCCGGTGCGGAGCGCCTACGCCGACTACCGGCACCATCTCGAACGGTCGGGGTTGGACGATGCCCAGGTGGCGGCCCAGTACGGACCCCGTCGGCTCCGGTGGGACCTGATGGTGGCGCTGGCCCGACTGCTGGTGGCGCTGCCACCGGCCCTGGCCGGGGCCGCCATCCACGCCGTGCCCTATCAGGTGGCCAAGCGGGCCGGCCGGGCCCAGGACAACGAGGGGATGAGGGCCACGGTGGCGTTGGTGACCTGCCTCTTCCTGTTCACCGCGGTCTACCTCGTGCTCGGTGTGGTGGTGGGCGTGCAGTACGGGTTCGGATTCGGCCTGATCGCCGCGGTGGGAGCACCCGTGTGCGGCTACCTGACAGTCGATATGGCCGAGCGCCTCGGCCGCGTCACAAGGGCCGTGGCCGGCTACCGATCGGCCCGACGCGGTGGACGCGGACATGGCCGCCCTCCGCGCTCGACGGGCCGTCGTGGTCGGTACGGTTACGGCCCTGATCGGGACGGTGGCGCTGGAAGGGCTCACGCCCGATCCTTGACGGGGCCGTGTCCTCCTGTCAGCATGGTTGGCACCATGTACATCACACCGACCTCGGAACTCCTCCTCACCTGACGGCGAACGCCACATCGCGTTCGCCCGCAACCTCCTGAGCCCGAGCGGCCAGGGGGTTTTTTGTTGGCCGCACGGCCGTGGCACGGGTTCCTGCCACCCCGACGGCTGATCGTTCGACCCCAGCATCCGTCACGAAACAAGGGAGTAAGCCCGTGAGCAGTCCCACCCAGAGCACACCGCCGGCCGTCGGCGATCATGACCGCCATCATCGGCTGGCCATGCCCTGTGACGTCTCCCCCATGCCGTTCCATCTCTACCGCCCGTACCGACCTCTCAACCTGCCCGACCGGACATGGCCGGACCGGCAGCCCACCCGGGCCCCGCGCTGGGCCAGCGTCGACCTCCGAGACGGCAACCAGGCCCTGGTCGACCCCATGGATCCCGAACGCAAGCTGGCGCTCTTCCGGACGCTGGTGGAGACGGGGTTCAAGGAGATCGAGGTGGGATTCCCCTCCGCCTCCCAGACCGACTACGACTTCCAGCGCCAGATCATCGATGAGGACCTCATCCCCGACGATGTGACGATTCAGGTGTTGGTCCAGTGTCGCGAGGAATTGATCGAGCGCACCTTCGAGTCCCTGGCCGGGGCGCCCCGGGCCATCGTGCACTTCTACAACTCCACCTCCGAGCTGCAGCGTCGGGTGGTGTTCGGCCTCGACAGGGCCGGCATCACCGAGATCGCCGTCAATGCGGCCCACCTGTGCAAGAAATTCGAGACCACCCTGCCCGACACCGACATCCGCTACGAGTACTCGCCGGAGAGTTTCACCGGTACCGAGCCCGAGTTCGCCGTGGAGATCTGCGAGGCGGTGATGGGGATCATCGAGCCCACCCCCGACCGGCCCATCATCATCAACCTGCCCAACACCGTCGAGATGTACGGGCCCAATGTCTACGCCGATGTCATCGAATGGTTCGGGCGGACCATCTCCAACCGCGAGTCCATCATCCTCTCCCTGCATCCGCACAACGACCGCGGCACCGCGGTGGCCGCCGCCGAACTGGCCGTGCTGGCCGGTGCCGACCGGGTGGAGGGGACGCTGTTCGGCAACGGGGAGCGGACCGGCAACGTCGACGTGGTGACCCTGGCCATGAACCTCTTCTCCCAGGGCATCGACCCGGCCCTCGACTTCAGTGACATCGACAAGGTCCGCCGGGTGGCCGAGTACGCCACCCGGATGCCGGTCCATCCCCGTCACCCCTACGCCGGCGACCTGGTCTACACGGCCTTCTCCGGCTCCCACCAGGACGCCATCAAGAAGGGCTTCGACGCCATCGGCGACGACTACGACCGGTGGGAGGTGCCGTACCTGCCCATCGATCCCAGCCACACCGGGCGGACCTATGAGGCCATCATTAAGGTCAACAGCCAGTCAGGCAAGGGTGGCGTGGCTTACGTGATGGACACCGAGCACGGTCTGGATCTCCCCCGCCGCCTGCAGGTCGAGTTCTCCAAGGAGGTGCAGGCGGTCACGGAGGACTCCGGCACGGTCATCCGGGCCGGAGAGATGTGGGACGTCTTCTCCCGCACGTACCTTCCCGACGACGCCGGGCTGCGTCTGATCGGCAGCGAGGTGAGCACCGGGGGGAACCGCACCACGGTCACCGCCCAATTGCTGGTCGACGGGGAGCTGCGCACCGTCATGGGACAGGGCAACGGCCCTATCGACGCTCTGGTCGGCGCGCTGCGAGCCGACCTGGGTGCGGCGTTCGAGGTCAAGGACTACAACCAGCACGCGCTGACGTCGGGAAGCGGGGCCTCGGCCGTGGCCTACGTCGAGGCCGAAGGACCCGACGGCTCGACGTGGTGGGGCGTGGGAATCGACTCGAGCATCCTCGACGCCTCACTCCATGCCGTGGTCAGCGCGGCCAACCGCGACCTCGAGCGGGGGGGTCAGGCCCGGTCCTGAAGGCGCCGCACGGCGGCGGGGCTGGCGCCGGCGGGATCGGGCGGGCGGGTCGGGTCGGGCGGGTCGGGTCGGGCGGTCGGGTCAGGAGGACGGCGCCGTGCCGCGATTTCGAATAGCTCTACGTTGTATATCTGACCTGTATAGGCTGTATAGCTAATTCGAAAAAAGGCCAACGGGAGCACGGGATCGTGGGACGTCGTCGCCAGATCGATCGGGAGACCGTCCTCGCCACGGGACGGGCCATCGCCAACGAGCACGGGATCGAGGCGGTGTCCATGCACTCGGTGGCCCGGCAGCTCGGTGTGACACCGATGGCCCTCTACCGCCACGTCTACGACAAGTCCGCCCTCATCAACGGGATCGTAGGCCAGGTCTACGAGGACATGGTCCCTCCGGATCCGGATCTCCCGTGGCGGGATCGGATCCTGGCCGCCGGGGCGTCCATCCGGGACTCGGCCCAGCGGAACCCCGGGGTCGCCGTCCTGTTGGCCCAGCGGGAGCCTCCCGCGGGGTCGTCACGGAGCATCGACACGGCCATCGGCGACGCCCTCGTCGAAGGAGGCGCCGAACGCTCGGAGGTCCTCGGGCTCTACCGGGCGGTCACCTCGGCCTACCTGGGATTCGTCACCGGCGAAGCAGGGCGCTTCGGGTGGGTCGGGTCGGACGAACCCGACGCCGACTTCGCCACCGTCCAGTCGATGGTCGGCCTGCTGCTCGACGAGGTGGAGCGGTCCCGCCGCCGGCGCGCCGTCCGGTCCCAGAGGAGCCGACCCACCCACTGACCGGTCCCCCCCTCCGGGCCCACGGACCCTCTTCGCCCCCGTCCTTCAGAACCGGTTGAGGCGTTTGAAGATTCCCTTGGTCTGTTTGTAGAGCGCCACGAACTCGCCGAAGAGCACGCCGTATTCGTCGGTCGTCGAGGGATCGGGGGTGAAGGTGCGGCGGATCTCCACCATGTCCGGGATCTGCTCGACCCGGATCCGGCCCAGGGCCATCAGCGTGATCAGGGCCGCGCCCCGGGCGTTGGCCAACACCGGGTCGGCCACCTGGCGGATCTCGCGGCCCAGCACGTCGGCGTGGATCTGGGCCCACTGGTCCGAGTTGGCACCTCCGCCGATGAAGGCCAGCGAGTCGAGTCGGCGACCGGCGAACTTCTCGACCGCCTCGAACAGCCACCGGGAGTTGAAGGCCACTCCCTCGTAGACGGCCCGGACCATCTGGGCCCTCGTCGTCGACAGCGAGAGGTTGTGGA
Organism: uncultured Acidimicrobiaceae bacterium; assembly: GCA_963700235.1. Classification (GTDB taxonomy): domain Bacteria; phylum Actinomycetota; class Acidimicrobiia; order Acidimicrobiales; family RAAP-2; genus Bog-756. The sequence continues at coordinate 248,308 of CAVOWT010000003.1, read as the reverse complement.
AGCCGCCGCGCACGGTGTGGTCGTCGACCGGCGACCGCTCCCCGTTGAGCCATGGGGTGAACAGGACGCGCCCGCTGCCGGGCGGCACCGTGTCGACCATGGCGTCCATGGCGTCGAAATCCTCGGCCAGGCCGAGATTGTCGCGCAGGAAGGTCAGACAGGCGCCCGCCGTCTCGTGCTCGTCGACGATCAGGTACCGGCCGGCCAGGGCCGCCGGGATCGAGGCCACATTGCTGGTGGGGGCGGTCTTCTTGAACGGGACGTGACCTGATATCCACGAGGAGGTCCCGATATAGAGGTGAGCGGCGAAATCGGCCGTGGCCCCGGATCCGAAGACGGCCGAGTGCACGTCGCCAGAGCCCACGGCCACCGGAAGCCCGGCCGGGACCCCGAGATCGGACGCGGCGGCGGCCGTGAGGGTGCCCATGATGTTCCCGGGTGCCACCAGATCCGGCAGCATGGAGCGGTCCAGACCGGTGATCTCGAGCAGCCGCTCGTCGTAGTCCACCCGGTCGATGGCACGGTTGTCGGTGACCCAGTGGGCGGCGATGGAGTCGAACGAGGCGGAGGCCCGACCGGTGAGCTTCAGGTTGAGGTAATCGCAGGGCTCGAGGAAGGTGGCCGTGCGGGCGTAGACGTCGGGGTGGGCGTCACGGATGAACAGGATGTGGGACACCGGGTCCTTGCCCGAAAGGCCAGGGGCGCCTCCGGTCACCTGCAGCCACCGCATGGCCTTGCGCGGGTCGTAGCCGAGGACGTTGACCGGACCCCCGACCACCCTGCGGATGGCCTTGTTCCCTCGTGAGTCCATCCAGATGATGGCCGGCATCAGAGGCTCGCCGTCACTGCCCACGGCCACCGTTCCCGACCACTGGGCCGTGCCACCCACCCCGATGAGGCGGCCGAGGTCGATGCCGGCCTCGGCCACGGCCCGACGGGCGGCCCGGCAGATGGCCGACCACCACTCGGCCGGATCCTGTTCGGCCCCACCCCCCTCGAACAGGTGCAGGGCCACCGGTTCGCCGGCGTGGGCCACGATCCGGCCGCTCGTCCCCACCACCACCACCTTGGGACCCCCTGTGCCGAGGTCGAAGGCCAGCACGTACTGCTCGGCCTCGACCCCGGCGCCGGCGCCGGCGCCGGTCACGCCTTGATCAGCCACACGGTCGCCTCCCGCGCCGATCCGGCGTCGTCGAGCACGACGGAGGTGCCCACACCTCCGTCCGGTGGCGTGGTCGTGGTGATGGAGCGGGCCAGGACCTCGCGGGCGATGGCCCCGAAGAAGGGCCCGAGGTCGTCGAGACCGAGCAGGGTGAGCTCGATCCAGTCCGAGACCTCGAGGCCGGTGGCCTTGCGCAGCTCTTGGACGTTCCGGACCACCTCACGGGCCAGGCCCCGGAGCCGAAGGTCGTCGTCGAGGGTCAGGTCCAGGGCCACCACCTCGGCCCCGTCTTCGGAGACGGCGAACCCGGCCTGGGCCTTCACCCGGAGCTCGACCTCGTCGGCGACGAGCTCGACCGGGCCGTCGTCGAGCATCAGCACCAACGGCAGGCCGGCCTTCAGATCGGCGGCGGCGGCGTCGGCATCGACGGTGCGTATGGCCAGCTTCACCGCCTGGACCCGGGGGCCGAGGCGCGGGCCGAGGAGCCGGTAGTTCGGGACCAGCTCGTAGGCCAGCACGTCGCCGCGCTCGGTGGTGACCTCCACCACGTCGACGTTGAGCTCGTCCTCGACGACGCCGGGCGGTGGGGTCGGGCTGCCCGGGGGGAGGTAGACGAGGGCTCGGGCCAGCGGCTGGCGCACCTTCACCCCGGCCTCGGAACGGGCCGCCCGGCCCAGCGACGCTAGGCGCCGGGCCAAGGCCATCCCCTCGTCGAGCGACGGGTCGAGGGCCTGGGGCCGGGGGGCCGGCCAGTCGGCCAGGTGCACCGAGTCGTCCTCGGCCGCACCCGTGAGGTCGCGCCACATCCGGTCGGCCACGAACGGGCACAGGGGAGCCAGCAGCTGGGCCACGGTCACCAGCACCTCGTGCAGCGTGGCCTGGGCTCCGAGCGAGTCGGCCGGGTCGGCGTCGGGATCGGTGTGCCAGAACCGCCGCCGGCTCCGCCGGACGTACCAGTTCGACACGTCGTCCACGAGCTCGGCGATGGCGGTGGCGGCGGGAAACGGCTCATAGCCGTCGAGGGACTCGGTCACACGGTCGACGGTGGCCGCCAGCCTCGAGGCCATCCACCGGTCGAGGACCGAGCGGCGAGCAGGGACGGGGACGGACGGATCGGTCGGGTCGAAGCCGTTCAACGAGGCATAGGTGGTGAAGAACGACCAGGTGTTCCACAGGGTCAGCAGGGTGTCCCGCATGGAGACGTCGATGACCTCGAAACTGACCCGGGTCGGTGTCCACGGCGAGCCCTGGGAGAACATCCACCAGCGCAGAGGGTCGGCGCCCCGCGTGGAGAGGATCTCCCAGGGATCGATGACATTGCCGATGCTCTTCGACATCTTCCGGCCGTCGGCGTCGACGATGTGCCCCAGGCACAAGACGTTGCGATACGGTGTCGACCCGCGCACCAGGGTGTTCACAGCCAGCAGGGAGTAGAACCAGCCCCGGGTCTGGTCGATGGCCTCGCAGATGAAGTCGGCCGGATAGACGAACTGCTCCGCCGATCCCGGCGCCACCGGGTAGCCCCACTGGGCCGACGGCATCGAGCCCGAGTCGAACCAGGCGTCGATGACCGGCTCCACCCGATGCATGGCCGCGCCGTCCCCGCACTCCGGACAGGGGACGGTGACCTCGTCGATGTCCGGGCGGTGCGGATCCACGCCGGAGACGTCGCGGTCGGCCAGCTCGGACAGTTCGGACAGCGAGCCGACGCAGCGTACATGGCCTTCGGCGCACCGCCACACGGGAAGCGGGGTGCCCCAGTACCGGTCGCGGGACAGGGCCCAGTCGACGTTGTTGGTCAGCCACTCCCCCATGCGACCGTCACGGATGTGCTCAGGGTGCCATCCGATGGTCTGGTTCTCCCTCACCAGTTCGGCCTTGCGCTCGGAGGTGCGTACATACCAGCTGGGCTTGCCCCAGTAGATGAGGGCGGTGCCACAGCGCCAGCAGTGGGGGTAGGCGTGCCGGTAGTCCGCTCGGCGGACCAGCCGCCCCGACCGCTCGAGGCGGTCGTCGATCTCGGTGTTGGTGTCCCGCACGGGCCGGCCCTCCAACCACGGGACAGCGGCGGTGAACCGTCCATCGGGGCCTACCGGGTTGAGCGTGGGGAGACCGTTGTCGCGGCCCGCCTGACGGTCCACCTCGCCGAACGCCGGGGCCAGGTGCACGACACCCGTCCCCTCGTCGGCCTCCACGAACGAACCGGCCACCACCCGCCAGCCCCCGTCCGGGCCCGGGCCCTGACCCGGCCCGGGCACCAGGTCGTCGAACGGTCGGTCGTAATACAGCCCGACCAACTCCCGGCCCGCCACCCGGTGATCGACCTCCGCTTCCTCACCGAAGACGGACTCGACCAGATCGGCGGCCACGATCGACCCCCCGGGCCCCCGGGCCCCCCGGCTCCCGCGGGCCCCCCGGGCCCCCCGGCCCCATCACCACCGTCGTGGCCGTCGCCGCCGACGACGGCGTACTCGAGGTCGGGGCCGACGGCGGCACCGGTGTTCGACACCAGGGTCCAGGGCGTGGTTGTCCAGGCTACGAGCGAGAGCCCGGAGAGGCTGTCCCGGCCGAGGGTGGCGCGCAGCCGTCCGGCGGCCTCGCCCTCGTCGGACAGCGGGAACCGCACATAGGCCGACTCGTCCACCACCTCGCGGTAGACGTCGGGCTGACCCAGCTCGTGACTGGAGAGTGCGGTCCCGCACCGTGGGCAGTACGGCACGACCTTGATGTCTTCGTACAGGAGGCCCTGCTCCCAGAGGCTCTTGAGGTTCCACCACACCGATTCGACATACTCGGACGAGAACGTCCAGTAGGCGGCGTCGATATCGATCCAGTAGCCGATGCGCTCGGTGAGGGCCTTCCACTCGTCCACGTAGTTCCGCACCGACTCGCGGCAGAGCCTGGCGAACTCGGCCATCCCCACCTGTGCCTCGATCTGGCCCTTGTCGGTGATGCCCAGCTGGCGCTCCACCTCGACCTCGACGGGCAGGCCGTGGGTGTCCCATCCGGCCTTGCGCGGCACGGCGTAGCCCCGCATGGTCCGGTACCGGCAGAACAGGTCCTTGTAGACGCGGGCCCACACATGGTGGAGCCCGGGCCTCCCGTTGGCCGTGGGCGGTCCCTCGTAGAACACCCAGGGCTCGGCCCCGGCCCGGAGCTCGACCGAGCGCTCGAAGATGCGGTGCTCGCTCCAGCGGGCCAATTCGGCGGCCTCGAGGGCGGTGAAGTCAGCGTCGCTGGGTACCGGGCGGAACAACGGGTGCTTCCCTTCGGGGTGGTTCGGGGGTGGGCTGGGCGGGGGTGAAGCCGGCTGGTTCGGGGGTGGAGCAGATACTACGGGCGCCGGGGGTCCACAATTGACCTGTGCCCGAACTCCCCGAAGTGGAAGCACTGGCCGTCGGCCTGACCCGGCGCACCGCCGGTCGTCAGATCGTCCGCTGCCAGTTGGCGTCGTTCACCGCCCTCAAGACTGTGGACCCCTCCCCCGACGCCCTGGTGGGGCGGACCGTGCGGGGTGTCGACCGGCGGGGGAAGTTCGTCGCCGTGGACACCGACGGCCTGTGGCTGGTGATCCACCTGGCCCTGGGCGGGTGGATCCGGTGGTACGACGAGGCGCCATCGGGCCCGGTCCGTCCGAACCGGAGTCCGATCGTCCTGCGGGTCGGGCTCGACGACGGGGCCGGATTCGACATCACCGAGATGGGCTCGGAGAAGCGCCTGGCGCTGTGGGTGCTCCGGGACCTGGCCGACATCGAGCCGCTGGCCGCCCTGGGTCCCGACCCCCTCGGGCCCGACTTCACCACCGACCGGCTGGCCGAGGTGCTGGCCGGACCCCCGGCCACGCTGAAGGTGGCCCTGACCACGCAGTCGCGGATCGCCGGGGTGGGGAACGCGTACTCCGACGAGGCCCTCCACCGGGCCCGCCTCTCCCCGTACAAGAAGACGGACCGGCTCGACCGGGACGAGTTGACCCGGCTCCACGATGCCGTGGTGGGCGTGCTCTCCGAGGCCGTCGAGCGGTCGTCGACCGTCGAACTGTCGGACCTGAAGGGGGACAAGAAGCGGGCCATGGCCGTGCACGGCCGGACCGGTCAGGCCTGCCCGGTGTGCGGCGACACGATCCGCCAGGTCTCCTTCGCCACGAAGTCGCTGCAGTACTGCCCGACGTGCCAGACCGGGGGGAAGCCGTTGGCCGACCGGAGGCTGTCGAGGCTGCTCAAATAGCCCCACCTCACCGGTGGGGAGGGCCGGCTGCAGCCACCGGCGTGACCGTCGGCGGCGGAGACCGGGCCGGCGGGCACAATTGGGCCATGCCCGACCTGTTCACGCTGCCGCGGACGCTTCGTCCATCTGCTGCCCATGGGGATCGAGCACGTCGACGGGCTGCTGGACGCGGCCAGCATCGATCGCTCGACGTTCGCCTACACCCCGATCCCATGGGACCGTCCGACCATGCGCGCCTACGTGGACAAGGCCATCGTCAACCGGGAGTCGGGAACCCAGTACCCCTTCGTGACCTGGAGCGTCGATGCCGGGCGCATCGTGGGCTCGACCCGGTTCTACGACCTGACCCCCTGGGACTGGACGTCGTTGTTCCCCGGGTCCGAAGAGCTCCAGAGGCACGACCGCCCCGACGTGGCCAGTATCGGCTACACCTGGCTCGACCCGACAGCCCAGCGGAGCCCGGTCAACACCGAGGCCAAGTTGTTGATGATGACCCACGCCTTCGAGCACTGGGGCGTCCGGGCCGTGCGCATCCAGACCGACGCCCGTAACAGCCGATCACGCCGGGCCATCGAACGCCTGGGCTGCTCGCTCGACGGGGTGATCCGTGCCGATCGACCCGCCGCCGACGGCTCCGCACGGGACTCCGCGGTCTTCTCCATGCTCGACCACGAGTGGCCCGTCCACCGGTCCCGCCTCGCCGACCGACTGCGGCGCTGAGCCCCGGCCCGGACCCGGATCGGCCGCCGGGGCGACACAACTCGTCGGCGATCAACGCTAAAGGCCCTCCTGCCATCGGCCGATACCCACCCCGAGGAGGTAGGGGCGGTCCGTCTTGGTCTTTGGCCAGCCAGAGGCGACAAGGGTCGGATCCATCAGTGAATGATTACGCGTACCTGGTTTCCGGTTGCGATTGTGGCCCTGGTGGCCGCAGCCCTTGTGGCCCGACGGCGCGGTGCGCCTCAGCCGGCCGCGGTGCGGACCTGGGCCTCGCTGGCGATGGTGTCGCTGGCCGCGGCCACGTGCGCTCTGGTCGGCGTGGGGACCGTCGGAACTACCGCCGCCACCGGTCCGAGCCCGATCGGCCGGCTTCCCCACAGCGGGAGCGGGAGCGCCAAGCCCATCGTGGGCATGGCCACCTCGGACGGCGGGGGCTACTGGCAGGTGGCCTCCGACGGCGGGGTCTTCAGCTTCGGGGACGCCGCCTTCTACGGGTCGACCGGCAACATCCACCTCAACCGGCCCATCGTGGGCATGGCCGCCACCCCGGACGGAAAGGGCTACTGGCTGGTGGCCTCCGACGGCGGGATCTTCAGCTTCGGGGACGCCGCCTTCTACGGGTCGACCGGCAACATCCACCTCAACCAGCCCATCGTGGGCATGGCCGCCACCCCGGACGGAAAGCGGCTACTGGCTGGTGGCCTCCGACGGCGGGATCTTCACCTTCGGCGACGCCGCCTTCTACGGGTCGACCGGCAACATCCACCTCAACCAGCCCATCGTGGGCATGGCCGCCACCGGCGACGGAGGCGGCTACTGGCTGGTGGCCTCCGACGGCGGGATCTTCAGCTTCGGGGACGCCGTCTACTACGGCTCGACCGGCAACATCCGCCTCAACCGGCCCATCGTGAGCATGGCCGCCACCGGCGACGGAGGCGGCTACTGGCTGGTGGCCTCGGACGGCGGGATCTTCACCTTCGGCGATGCCCCGTTCCTCGGCTCGATGGGCGGATCGGCGCTCAACGCCCCGATGGTCAGCGTCTCGGCCCACCGACCCGGCACCGGCTATTGGACGGTGTCCAGCGACGGCGGACTGTTCAGTTTCGGCGGGGCGCCGTTTCTGGGCTCGTTGGTCAATCCGGCGTCCTCGAGCAGCCCGGCCCTGGCCAACCCCCCGGCCAACGTGCCCCCGTCGCCCAACTTCTTGAGCTCGTGCTACCCCCACACGACGAGTGCCAGCTGTACGGCCCTCGTCATCGAGGCCACGACCAACGCCCGGGCCGCAGAAGGCCTCGGACCGATGGCCCTTCCCCAGAACTTCGCCTCCCTGTCGCCGGCCCAGCAGATGTTCGTGATCACCGACATCGAGCGGGTCGACCGGGGCCTGCCCCCCTTCGTGGGCCTCGTCGGCACCCTCGACACCGATGCGCTGGCCGGCGCCGAGGCCAACGAGGATCCGACCGCGACCCAGGTGCCCCCGGGTGCGCACATCATCGCCTGGGCCAGCAACTGGGCGGAGAACGCCAATCCGCTGGGCTCCAACTACTTCTGGATGTACGACGACGGTCTCAACAGCGGCAACATCGACTGCACCACTACCGACCAGTCCGGCTGCTGGGGTCACCGCGAGAACATCCTCTCCCTCTCCAACTACCAGCAGCAGTACGGCGGCACCCTCCTGATGGGTGCGGGTGAAGCCTATGGAACCACCGGCACCGGGTGGGAGTCCGACGCCGAGCTGCTGGTGCTGGCTTCGGGCACCCTGCCTCCGCTCAGCTACACCTGGGCCCAAGCTGTTGCCGCGGGGGCGGGATAGGTCCGTCCCCGTCGTCAGGTCCCAACCCCCCCCGGGGCCCCGACGTATCGAGACGGCCATCCCGACCCCGCCGGCAACAATCCCCGCTCCGACGGTGCCCCCGCTCGTCCGAGCATCGGCCGCCGCCGCCGTGGTGGACCCGCCCGTAGGGGCCTCCCCTGCCTGAAGGGGGCGTGGCACGGGATCGTCTGACAGAATCGCCTCTGTGTATATCTCAGCCAAAGTGGACTACGCGGTGCGGGCGCTGTGCACCCTGGCCGACGCCGACGGACGCCCGGTGACGGCGGAGTCGCTGGCTCTGTCCCAGGGCCTTCCGGCCAAGTTCCTCGAAAGCATCCTGAACGACATGCGGCGGGCGGGGCTGCTGCTCAGCCAGCGGGGGGCCGAAGGAGGCTACCGACTGGCCCGACCGGCGGCGTCCATCTCCATCGCCGAGGTCATCCGGCCGCTCGACGGGCCGTTGGCCGAGGTTCGGGGGCTTCGACCCGAGGCCGCCACCTACGAGGGTCCGGCCGAGCGGCTCCAGGACGTATGGGTGGCGGTGCGGGCCAGCCTGAGGACCGTGCTCGAGTTCGTGACCATCGGCGACATCGTGTCGGGGACGCTCCCGCCCGCGGTGCAGAAGCTCACCACCGATCCGGACTCCTGGCTCTCCCACTGACGTCGGTCACCGGGCCGCCGGTGCCGCCGCCGGTCCGGTCGGCGTCCCGCCTCCCTGCGGCCCGGGCTCACTGGCCGCCCCGCCTTCCCCCGGCGCGGGCGAAGCCGCCGTGCCCCGAAACGACACGGGCCACAGGTGCCGGGTCAGCACCACATTGGACTCGGCGGCAAATACGGTGATCGTGACACCGAGGGCGATCCACCACATGAGCCCGAGGATGCTGGCGAACGTCCCGTACAGGTTCGACAGGTGCCGCAGCTGGTGGCTGACCAACTGGGCCCCGGCGAACTGCAGCAGCGTCCACCCCGCCCCGCCGATGACGGCCCCGGGCCACACCGACCGCTCTTCTTGCGGGATCCGGATCAGGACCACGAACGCGGACCAGTACATCGCCACGTTCACCAGCAGCGACAGGACCAGGCCGAGGGCGGCGGAGAAGCTCCCCAGCCGACCGAATGCGCCGAGGCCGGCCAGGGCGCCACCGGCCACGAAACCCAGCCCGAGCACCACTAGGAACCCCGCCGCCCGCGGGATCCAGTGCCGGAAGGTGGGCAGGTCCCGGCGGTCGATACCCCAGACCACGGCCATCATGGCCTGGGAGTTACGGCTCAGCTTGGTGCAGCCGTACAGCAACCAGACCAACCCGACGAGGAGGGCCAGCTGGTTGGAACCGGACAGCTGGTGCACATTGTTCTTGAGGTCGGCGCCGACCACGGGGAACTGGCGGAGGGCGGAGTCGACGATGTCGTCCTGCAGGCCCTCGTGACCGCGCAGGAAGACACCGAGTACGGTCAGCAGCACCAACAGCAGGGGGAAGACGGCGAGGAAGGCCGCATACGAGATCTGGGCCGACAGCCGACCGGCCTGGTCTTCGGAGTACTTGCGCACCACCGCGCTCGGGACGGCGGTGAGCCGATGGCGCTGTTGCCACCGGTCCAGCCCGTCGACCGCCGTGGCCAACGCCCCGGAACGCCGACTCGGGGAGCCGGCCGGTCGTCCCGGCGTGCGGGGTGGAGGCTCACCCACCGATCAGGTGCTCCCGTCCGTGCCGCTCGAACTCGGCTCGCAGTGCTCGACGATCGGCCTCCTCCATCGGGACGTACTCCGGCGCCGCCCCCCGGCGCAAGAGGACCGGGTCCCCTCCGGCCCACCAGCCCTCGGCCCGAAGGGGGCCCTTGGTCACCTTGCCGCTGGCTGTCTGGGGCAGGCCCCCGGTGATGCGCACGAAGGCCGGGACCCATTTGGTGCCGAGATCGGGTTGGTCGGCCAACAGACGACCGAACCGATCGGGGTCGAAGGCCCGCCCCGGCAGCATCTCCAGCGCCGCCATCACCTGGTCCCCCGACCGGGGGTCGGGTACGGAGTAGACGGCCACCGTGGCCACGTCGTCGAACCGGTTCAACACGCGCTCGATGGGTCCGGCCGTGAGGTTCTCTGAGTCGACCCGCATCCAGTCGCCCCGGCGACCGGCGAAGTAGAAGAAGCCGGCCTCGTCCCGGTAGGCCAGATCGCCGGTCCAGTACCAGCCGTTCCGGGTGCGCTCGGCGTCGGCCTCGGGGTTGGCGTAGTAGCCCTCGAAGCGACCCGGACCGTCGCGGTTCACGATCTCGCCGACGGCCCGGTCGCCGTTGACGAGGCGACCGGAGGCATCGAACCGGCCCGGGGGGCACTCGACCAGGGTGTCCGGATCGAGTACCACCACGTCACCGGTGGGGCGGCCCAGTGAGCCGGCCGGCGTGTCCGGCGCGCGGCTGATGGCCACTCCGCCCTCGCTGGATCCGTATCCCTCGGTGAGCACACAGCCGAAGCGCCGTTCGAACGCGGCCTGGTCGGCCACCGAGGCCTCGGTGCCGAACCCCCGGACCAACGTGACGGTGGCGTCGTCGGCACCGGGCGGCGTGGCCAGAACGTAGGCCAGCGCCTTGCCCACATAGGTGAACGTGGTGGCACCGTAGCGTCGGACGTCGGCGACGAAGCCGGACGCCGTGAACCGCCGGGCCAGCGCCACCGTGGCTCCGACGGCCAGAGCCGGACCCCACAGCACCATCAGGGCGTTGCCATGGAAGAGCGGCATCGTGCAGTAGGCCACGTCGCTACGGTCGAAGCCGTAGGCGGCCGCCGACACCTGGGCGATGGTGGAGAGCCGGCCCTGGGTGCACCGCACGGCCTTGGGCGCCCCGGTGGTCCCGGACGTGAACAACAACAGGAAGAGATCCCCGGCAGTGGGTCGAGAAGACGAGACGATCGAACGTGCATCGGCCCCCTGGTGCGGCTGGAGGCGCGCCTCGTACTCCGGCCTGTCGATCCGGATGATGCGGTCGGAGACGACACCGATCTCGAGGCCGTCGAGGATGGCGGCACCGTCGGCGTCGGTCACCACCAGCCAACAGTCGGTGCGTCGGATGTCGCCAGCCAGGGCCTCACCGCGTCGGGTGGGATTGATACCCACCACCACCGCACCGCACAACGCCGCCGCGCCCAGCCAGAACAGGTACTCGGGGACGTTGCCGAGGAGCACCCCGATGTGCAGGGGGCGGTCCTCCTCCCGGTCGGAGCATGACAGCGCCACCAGCAGTTCGGCCCGGGCGGCACTGGCCGCCACCACCTGGCGCCAACGCCACCGCCGGTCCTCGAACCGGAGGCCGACGTGATCGTCTTCAGCCCGCGCCACCAGCAGTTCGGCGATGCTCGGCGTGGCGTCGGGGACGTCGGTGCCGGTCGGGGCGGCGGTCATCGTGCCGACGCTAGTGGCGCCATGGCCCGCCGACCGCGCCTACCATCTGGGCGGCGCCACGCACTCGGTGTCGGTGCCCCGGGCCGGCACGGCCCATCGAGCAGACGGGGAGAACCATGGCAACAGGGACGGCATCCATCGACATCGACGCTCCGGCCGAACAGGTCTGGGCCGTGGTCGGCGACTTCGGCGGCATCGGCTCGTGGATGCCGGGGATCGAATCGTGCCGGGTGGACGGCGAGCTCCGGATCATCGAGACCATGGGGATGACCATTTCGGAGCGGATGGTGTCGAAGGACGACACGGGAAGGACGTTGGCCTACACCATTGCCGACGGCGCGCCGGTCGAGAGCCACCAGGCCGTCATCACCGTCATCCCCCGCGGCGCCGGTGCCCAGGTGACCTGGGACGTGGACGCCACGCCCGACGAGATGGCCGATCTGATGGCCGCCGTCTATCAACAGGCACTCGATGCCCTGAAGGTCCACATCGAGGCATGAGCGATCCGCCTTCTCCTCCGTCGGGGACCCGGCCGGGAAAGCGGTCCTGTCAGGCCCGCGCCCGGGCGGCGGCACCGGTGGAGGACGTCTGGCCGCTCGTGGGCGAGGCCCGGCGGTGGAAGGAGTGGTCGTTCCTCGACCACTCCGACATCGTGCGGCCCGGTGACCCGGACCCGGACGGTGTCGGGGCGCTCCGGCGCTTCACCCGGCACGGAATCGGGTCGACCGAGGAGGTGCTGGCCTGGGAACCTCCGCACCATCTGGCCTACTCCATCGTGAAGGGGTTTCCGGTGCGCCACCACCGGGCCGATGTCGTGTGCTCACCGGAGGGAGGCGGCACCCTGATCACCTGGTCGGCCACGTTCGACGAGCTGGTCCCCGGCACCGGGCGCCTCATGACACTGGTCACGAAGCGACTCATCCAGGGCTTCGCCGACGGCGTGGCCCGCTTTGCCGATCACCAGACCCCGCCGCCCGGATCCGATAGACGATGAAACTGGGGACCCCGACCACCTCACCCAGCTCGTCGGGGAACTGTCGGAGGGCTCGAGCCGAGGGTTGGGCCTCGCCCACGCCCTCGACGGAGAAGCCGGCACGGGCGAAGGCATCGACCACAGCCGAGAGCGGTCGATGCCAGAAGTGCTGCGTGACACGGACCTGACCCTTGGACCAGGTGTCGGAGACCAACTCGGTGTCGAAGTAGCCACCGCGCCGGTCGGGCAGCGGAGGCCGGAACGGGTGGTCGAGCGAGATGACCGCCCAACCCCCCGGACGGAGCACGGAGGCGAACGAACCCAGTGCCACCTCCCAGTCCAACAGGTAGTGCAGGACGAGCGAGCACGTGATCCCGTCCACTGACGCCGGCTCGAGATCGAGCGGCTCCGACAGATCCGCCACCATGAACCTTCCGCGGTCTCCGCAGCGACGCCGGGCCTCCTCCACCATGGCCGGGCTCAGGTCCACGCCGACCACGTCGGCTCCGTGGGCCAGGAGCCACTCGCACTGTGCCCCCGACCCGCAGCCGGCATCGAGGACGGTCCGACCGTCGAGCGGGCGCGGCACCATGGAGCGGAGGGCCGGCCGCTCGAGGAGGCCGTTGAACGGTCCCGCGTCCGTTGTCGACGACCACACCGGTGCGAGCCGGTCGTAGGCGGCACGCGTCACGGCCGTGTGCTCGGCCTGGTCCCGGGGGCGTTCGGCGTCCACGCCGGATTTCCTACCACGCACCACCGGGGCCCGGCGGTGCCGGTCGGGCTGCGAGCGGGCCACGGGCCAGGCCGGCGGTGAGAGGCGGCGGGCCGTCAGGCCACGGAACCGAGCAACCGTCGGGCCCGCGTCCCGACCTCGTGGCGGGCGCGCTCGACGTCGACGGTCAGACACCGGCCCCCGGCCACCACCGGAGTGCCGGCCACCCAGACATCGGTGACCAGTCGACTGGAGGCCGACCACACCAGGTGGTCGATCATCTGGGCGTCGTGCAGGAGAGGTACGAATGCCGGATCGTCGAGACGCACCGCCATCATGTCGGCCCGTGCCCCGGGGGCCAGCACGCCGAGATCGGGACGTCCCAGCGCCAGACCCGCTCCGCGCGTGGCCAGGTCCAGCGCCGCGGCGGACGGGAGTGCCCCGGCGTCGCGCTCTCGGACCCGGGCCAGCATGGCGGCCAACCGCATGTCCTCCCACAGATCGAGGTCGTTGTTGGATGCCGGTCCGTCCGTGCCCAGGCCCACCCGGATCCCGCGGGACAAGAATTCGACCAACGGCGCCACACCCGAGGCCAGTTTGGCGTTGCTTTGGGGACAGTGGGCCACCGCCATGTCGAACCGACCCAACAGGTCCAGGTCGTCGGAGGACAGCCAGATGCAGTGGGCGGCCAACACCCGCCCGTCCCACACCCCGGCATCGCCGAGCACGGCCGGAGCCGAGCCGCCGTGCTCGGCGGCGAACCGGGCGCCTTCCTCCTCTGTCTCGGCCAGATGGATGTGGAAGAGGGCATCGAGCCGGCGCGCCGCCGCGGCGATGTCGACCAGACCGGGTAACGGAACGGTGTACGGGGCGTGGGGAGCGAAGCCGACCTCGATGCGACCGTGGTCACCGTTCCGGCGGGCGTGGAAGTCGACGATGTCGGAGATGCGCTGCTCCCACCACCGGTCGACCGGCTCGGCCCCGGGGAGCTGGAGCACGCCGGGAGTCACGATGGCCCTCAAGCCCGCAGCCAACACCGCGTCGGCCACGGCGTCCTCGAAGAAGTAGGCCTCACACGTGGTGGTCACACCGAAGCACAGGAGCTCGGCCGCGGCGAGCGTCATGCCCCAGTAGACGTCGTCCTCGGTCAGGTGGGCCTCCTGGGGCCAAAGGACCTCGTTGAGCCACGAGTGGAGGGCCAGGTTCTCCCCCGAACCGCGGAACAGCGTCATGGGCGAGTGGCAGTGGACGTTGACGAAGCCGGGGAGCAGGGCACCGGGGACACGGACCTCCTGCACGCTCCGATGACCGGTCGGTGACGCGTCCGATCCGACGTGGGTCACGGTATGGCCCGTCACCTCCACCACCCCGGGGCGGAGCACGGCGTGATCGACGTCGCACGGCACCACCGCGTCGGCCCGGTAGCGGACGGTGACCGGCGCACCGGACACGGCGGACACGGCGGACACGCCGGACACGGCGTCGACACCGGACACGCCGCTGAGCTCCTCCCCCGTCACGCCGGCGCCGATGGCCCGTGGTCGGAGCCGGCGTGGTCGGAGCCGATCACCACGCGCATGGCGCCACACTAGCGAGGACGAGCCGGCCACCCTGGGCCCGGCGACGTAGCCCGGGAACCGGCCGTTGAGGATCTCGAGAACGGTCCGTTCGGTCGGTGTCGGTCCACGGTCACGGCGTCCCACGGGTGTGGTGGGCTGCACCAGTACCACCGGCAGCCCGGCGGCACCGGCCCGGAGGACCTCGTGTTCGGCCACGTACTTTGACTGCTTGTAACCCCCGAACAGGTGGTCGACCCGGGCGAACGAGGTCTCGTCGACCGGGTCCGCGGTGGTGGCGCCGTGGAGGCCGAGGGTGCCGACGGTCGAGGTGTACACGAGCCGCTCGCATCCGGTCGAGCGGGCCGCCTCGAACACGTGGCGGGTGCCCAGCAGGTTGATGTCGGAGAAGTCGTCGGGGTTCCGGGCCCAGAACCGGTACAGGGCGGCGACGTGGAAGACCATCCGACAGCCGTCGACGGCCTTGGCCACGGCATCGGCGTCGCGCAGGTCGCCGGTGCACACCTCGGCCTCGATGTCGTCGAGGTTGCGGGTGTAGCCGCCCGGCTCGACCACGGCCACGACCCGGATGCCGCGCCCGCACAGCTCCCGGGCCAACGTCGAGCCGATGAAGCCGGCGGCGCCGGTCACCAGCACCTGGTCGTCCGTGGCCAGCGCGGGGCCGCCGGTGGTCCCGGTCATGACCGGAGGGGACCGGTGTCGGCCACCTCCGGCGTGCGACGGCGACCACGGCGCAGGGTGTTACGGGCCATGGTCGTTCCCACCTCCATCAACAGGCCGGAGCTGCGATGGGCCTCGGCCAGGACCTCGTCGAGGGCACCGACGAAGTGGTCGATCTCCTCGTCACCGATCATGAGCGGGGGCAGGCGGCAAGTTCGAACGCCACGTGCACTCTCCGGTCAGGTTCGTTGGGGTGCCTGCAGGTTAGTGGGCACCGTGTGACGGGCCCCAATTCGATCTCGCCCTCGGCACCCCTCGGACCGGTGTGTCAGATCAGCTGTCGAATCTCACCACGCCCCGTACGTTGATTCCGGCGGCCAGATCGTCGTACCCGTTCTGTACGGAATCGAGGGTGTACTCCTGGGTGATCAGGCCGTCGATCTCGAGAAGTCCGGCCTGGTAGAGGCGGACCAGATTGGGGATCTGGACCCTCGGGCTGCACGAGCCGAACACCGTGCCCAACAGGGACTGGTTGAACATGGCGAAGTTGAAGAGGTTGAGGCTGACCTGCTCCTGATTGAACGGGGCGATGGCCGTGGTCACGACCCGGCCGTCCTTGGACGCCAGGGCCATGGCCGGCCCCAGCAGATCTCCGGTCAGAACACCCGGCGTCAGGATCACCACATCGGCCATGCGACCCTCGGTGAGCTCAGGCAACATGAGGTTGGCCTCGAGGATGGAGGCCGCGCCGTGCGTGGCACCGATCTGTCTGGCCTTGTCCACCTTAAAGGGCAGTGGGTCGACGGCGACGATCTGACGGGCGCCGGCCAGACGGGCCCCCTGCACGGCGCCGGAGCCGACACCGCCGCAGCCCACCACAACCACCGTTTCGCCCGGCTTGACCTGGGCCCGGTCCACGGCCGAACCGAAACCGGTGGAGATCCCGCAGCTGATGAGGGCGGCGGCCCGCAGGGACACCCCGGGGTCGATCTTCACCAGCGACGCCTCGTTGGCCAGGACCGTCTCGGAGAACGTCCCGAGCTGGGTCATCCGGTTCACCTTCTGGCCGTCGAGGTGGTGACGCCACTGGCCGTCTCCCATCATCGGACCGGCCAGGATGGTCATGCCCAGGTCGCACAGGTGCTGACGGCCCGAGGCGCACCAGAAGCACCGACCGCAGGCCGGAATGAACGAAGCGGCCACGTGGTCGCCCACGGCGAGTGACTCCACGTCCGGACCGATCTCGGCCACGACGCCGGCGCCCTCGTGACCACCGATCATGGGGAACATCGAGTCGACGTCGAAGACCTGGAGCACCTCGGGAGGTGCGCTCATGTCACCGGTGCGGAGATGCTCGTCGGAGTGGCACATGCCGGCGTAGGCCATCTGGACCACCACTTCGTGGGGGCCGGGAGGGTCGACCTCGATCTCTTCGACCTTCCACGGCTCGTCGATCCCCGAACAGACAGCTGCACGAGTTCTCATGTGGGTGACCTCCCCTGCCGGCTCCTCCACGTTGGTGCCGGATCGCTCTCGTCACCAGCATCGCGCCCCGAGGTGGCGGCGTCGAACCGTCGAGCCGTCGAGCCGACCCGTCGAGCCGAGCCGTCAGGCCCGGAGATGTCGCTCGTCGAACCCGGTGGACAAGAGTCGGAAGGCCCGGTCGACCTCGGTCGTGAGGTCGTGGCCCCCGCCTCCGGCCCAGCAGGCGAAGGCGGCCATGGCAGCCCCGAGAGAGGCCCGGGCCACGGTCTGGGGACCGAGGTCGTCGGGCGAACCGCCGATCCTGCCGGCCACGAACGCCGCCACCACCTGGCACCACTCGGCATAGCGGACCGCGGAGTGGGCCACCAGGGTGGGGACGGAACCGATCAGACCGATGCGGATCCGGAGCTCGTCGAGCTCGCCGGCCCCGAACCGGTTGGTGGCCTCGACGGCCTGGCGCAGGACGTCCATCATCGGCTGACCACGGGGTGCGCCGTCCAGCTGGTCGCGTAGCCGGACCAACTCGGCATCGAACTCCCCCCACACCACGTCCCGTTTGGACTCGTAGTAGCGGAAGAAGGTGCGACGGCTGACCCCGACAGCCGCGGCGATCTGATCCACCGTGGTCTGGTCGTACCCCTGCCGGTTGAACAGGTCGAGAGCGGCGCGGGCCACGTCCTGGCGCGATGTGCTCGGCCGCCGACCCCGTGTGGCGCCCCCCGCAGACCCGTCGCCGTCCAGCACCGAGTCGGTCCTCACCCTTCCATTTTGACATCGAGTGCTATAAATTGGAACCCACCCGGCTCCTGCCGGCCGAACCTCGGAGGTCCCATGACCGTCGCCGCCACCGAAGAGACCGCCCCGACGACGGTGGCCGACGACCCGACGCCGGGTGAGCCAGAGGCTCCGTCGGCGTTGGTGGAAGAGGATCTCCTGGTTGAGGACGTGTCCATCGACGGCATGTGCGGCGTCTACTAGGTCCCGGACCGACCCACCCGCCACGACCGAGTGCCACCCCGTACCGACGCCGACCTGGACGGTTCGGTGGGCTTCGACGCCACCCGGCCGTGGGCCCTCCACCCCCAGGTCTCCCTGCGCCCCGAGTCCTTCGGTGCGCTGGCGTACCACTTCGGGACGAGGCGTCTCTCGTTCCTCAAGAGCCGGACGTTGCTGGCCGTGGTGGAGTCGCTGGCCGAGCAACCCACCGGTCGTGACGCCTGCCGTGCCGCCGGGGTCTCCACCGACGAGCTCGAACGGTACGAACGGGCGCTGGACACCCTGGCCCGTTCCGGCATGATCTGCGAACGGGCGGCGACGTGACCCTCGTCGACCGCTCCCCCGCCGGCACGCCATCGGGCGACGTGGCCTCCGGGCGTGGACGCCTGGTCGACCGCTTCGAGCGGGGGCTCGACGCACCCATCTGCCTGACCTGGGAGCTCACCTACGCCTGCAATCTGGCCTGCGTCCACTGCCTGTCCAGCTCGGGCCGCCGCGACCCCGCCGAGCTGTCGACCGACGAGTGCAAGGCACTGATCGACGAGTTCGAGCGCATGCAGATCTTCTACGTCAACATCGGGGGTGGCGAGCCCACCGTGCGGTCCGACTTCTGGGAGCTCGTGCAGTACGCCACCGACCACCATGTCGGGGTCAAGTTCTCCACCAACGGATCGCGGCTGACCGCCGACGTCGCCCGGCGCCTGGCGGCCAGCGACTACGTGGACGTGCAGCTCTCCCTGGACGGTGCCACTGCCGCCGTGAACGACCCGGTGCGGGGGACGGGCTCGTTTGCCACCGTCATGACCGCCATGGACCGGCTCGTCGAGGCTGGGTTCGTGGGCTTCAAGATCTCCGTGGTGGTGACCCGCCACAACGTGGTCCAGCTCGACGACTTCAAGCAGCTGGCCGATCGGTACCGCGCCCAACTGCGGTTGACCCGGCTGCGGCCGTCGGGCCGCGGCGTCGACGTATGGGACGAGCTCCATCCCACCGCCGAACAGCAACGCACGCTCTATGACTGGCTCTTGGCCCAGGGGGAGGACGTGCTGACCGGCGACTCGTTCTTCCACTTGGCCGGCTACGGTGACGCCCTCCCGGGGTTGAACCTGTGCGGTGCTGGCCGGGTGGTGTGTCTCGTGGACCCGGTGGGCAACGTCTACGCCTGCCCGTTCGCCATCCACGACGAGTTCCTGGCCGGCAATGTCCGGTTGCCCGGCGGGTTTGCCGAGGTGTGGCGTCACTCGGACCTCTTCACCGAGCTCCGACGGCCACAGAGCGCCGGGGCGTGTGCCTCCTGCGGCCAGTACGACTCCTGCCGGGGCGGGTGCATGGCGGCCAAATTCTTCACCGGGCTGCCCCTCGACGGTCCCGACCCCGAGTGTGTCCTGGGCCACGGTGAGCATTCTCTCGGCTCCCGCGGCGATGCGGCGGCGCCCCGGCCCTCGCCCGACCACTCGGGCGTGCCGCGTCGGGTTTCGGTGACCATGCGGGACCGCCGGCCCGACCGGGCCTGTGACGGGAGTCCGGTTGTCGCCATCCACCGCCACCGGTGACGCTGTCCGCCCATGCGGCTCCGCCGGCGGCTATCACGTCGATGGCGGCCGGTCGCTGCGGTCGCTGCGGTCGCTGCGGTCGGCGCCGTCGCTGCGGTCGACCGTGATGATGCTCCTGTCGACATCGGCATGGCCCGACCTGGCCGCGTCGGCCAGGTCCGGTGGCGTCCTCGTGATTCCCCTCGGGTCGACGGAGCAACACGGCCCCCACCTTCCCGTGACCACCGACACCGACATCGCCGTGGCTATGGCCGAGGGCGCGGCCGCCTCCGAGCCGCGGCTGGCCGTGGCACCGCCGGTGGCGTACGGCGCCAGTGGTGAACACCAGGGGTTCCCCGGCACCCTGTCGATCGGACAGGATGCCACCGAGCTCCTCCTGCTCGAACTGGGCCGGTCGGCGGTGATCGAGTTCACCCACGTGGTGGTGGTCTCGGCCCACGGCGGCAATTCGGCTCCGTTGTCCCGGGCCATGGCCCAGCTGTCCGAGGAGGGACATCCGGTCACGGCATGGTCGCCGTCGTGGCCCGGGGACGCCCACGCCGGCCGGACCGAGACGTCCCTGATGATGGCCATCGCTCCCCACCGGGTCCACCTGGAGCGGGCCGAGCCCGGTGATCGGCGTCCCCTCGTCACGCTGCTCCCCGAGCTCCGGCGGCACGGCGTCCGTGCGGTCAGTGCCAACGGGGTCCTCGGCGACCCCGCCGGCGCCAACGCCCTGGAGGGAGCCCAGCTGTTGGCCCAGGCCGTCGACGAGCTGGTCGAGGTGGCCCGGTCCGTCTCCTCCATGCCCACACCCGGGTCCCGGCCGTGACCCGGGTGGCTCTCGTCACGGGTGCCGCCCGCGGGATCGGTGCCGCCACGGTGCGAGGGTTGGCCGCGGCCGGGTGGGCCGTGGTGGCGGTGGACCGGGCTTCGGACGACCCGCGGCTCCCCTATCCCATGGGCACCCGGCCGGAGCTCGACGCCGTGGTGGCATCGGCCCTCGCCCTCCGCCACGCGGGGGCAGCGTCCGGTGAGCTCTCCGGAGAACCAGTCGTCGCCCACATCGCCGACGCCTCAGATCCCGAAGCGCTCGGTGTCGCCGTGGCCCAGGCCGAACAGCGGTTCGGAGGTCTCGACGCCGTCGTGGCCGTGGCCGGGGTCATCGCCGGGGGCGTGCCGTTGTGGGAGATGCCCACCGACCAGTTGGAGGCGGTTATGGACGTGGACCTCGGTGGGCCCGTGACCGCGGCCCGCGTCGGCATCCCGGCCCTCCTCCGACGCCCGCGACCCCGATCGGGCCGGTTCCTCGCCGTGGCGTCGGCGGCCGCGCACCGCGGGTTCCCGATGTTGGCCGCGTACGGGGCGGCCAAGGCCGGGGTGGCCGGGCTCGTCCGGGGACTGGCCGCAGAGCTGGGCGACTCGGGTGTCACCGCCAACGCCGTCAGCCCCGGCTCGACGGCCACTGCCATCCTGGACGAGAGCGCCCGCCTCTACCACCTCGAGGACAGCCGTTCCTTCGCCGACCAACAACCGGTCAAGCGCCTGTTGACCCCCGACGAGGTGGCGGCGGCACTGGTGTGGTTGGCCGGCACCGATTCGGGGGCCGTGACCGGTGCGGTCATCCCCGTGGACGGCGGCCTCTCGTTGTGAACGTCCGGCCGGGCCCGGTCGGCGATGGAGGGGCCGCCCGGACCGAGCGGAGAGAGACGACCGGTCTGGTCCTCGACCGGACGGTCACGACGCTCCGCCACGGAACGGTACTGATCGGTGGGCACCCGGGCCGGCTGATGGTGCTGAGCCCCACCGGAGCCGAGACCCTCGAACGGCTGCTCGGAGGAGCACCGGCGGAAGGAGCGGCCCGGGCGCTGGCTCGTCGGCTGGTCGACGCCGGGATGGCCCATCCCCGGCCGGTGTCCGGGGACCGGCCCCGGCCCACTGCCACGGTGGTGGTACCGGTACGGGACCGCAGTGCGTCGCTCGACCGGTGCCTCCGTGCGCTCCGGACCGCGTCGCCCGTCGTCGTGGTGGACGATGGCTCGAACGGACCCGGACGCGGTGGCCGAGGTGGTGGCGCGGCACGGGGCCCGCCTCATCCGCCGCCTCGTCAACGGCGGACCGGGGGCAGCCCGCAACGAAGCGCTGGCCGGGCTCACCACCGACCTGGTGGCGTTCGTGGACAGTGACTGCACCGTCACCCCCGGTTGGCTGCCGTCGCTCGGGTGGCTGTTCGATGACCCCGATGTCGGGGCGGTGGCGCCCCGGATCCGACCCGAGCCCCGCGACCCGGTCGACGACCGATCGGTCCGCGCTCGGTATGCCGCCCACCGTTCGGCGCTGGACCTGGGTCCCGAGCCGAGCGAGGTCGGCCCCGGACGACTGGTCCGCTACGTCCCGAGCACGGCGTTGGTGGTGCGCGTGTCGGCGCTGGGCGGAGGCTTCGACGAGGATCTGCGGATCGGCGAGGACGTGGACTGGGTCTGGCGCCTGGTCGATGCCGGGTGGCGCATCCGCTACGAGCCGTCCGTCACCGTGTACCACCGTGAGCCGGACTCGTGGTCGGCACTACTGTCCCGGCGGTTCCGGTACGGGACGGCGGCCGCGCCCCTGGCCCGGCGCCACCCCGGTCGACTGGCCCCACTCGAACTCCGCCCGTGGCCCACGGCGGTGGTGGGCGCGGTCCTGGCCCGGCGGTGGGCGTTGGCCGCGGCCCTGGTGGCAGGCTCGACCATCCGCCTGTCCCGCGGACTGCGACCACGCGGCGTCCCGCTGCGTTGGTCGCTGCGTTGGACCCTGCAGGGGGTGGGTTGGACCACGGTGGGCCTGGGCCGGGCCGCCACGGTGGTGGCCGGCCCACTGTTGATCGCCGGGGTGCGCTCGCGGCGCCGGCGTCTGGTGGTGGCCCTGCTCGTAGCGCTACCTCCGGCCGTCGAATGGGTCCAGCGACGACCACGTCTGGACCCGGTGCGGTGGTCGGCCGCCTCCGTCGTCGACGACGTGGCCTATGGAGCCGGGGTCTGGTGGGGGTGCCTGCGGTGCCGCTCGGTCGTTCCCCTGGTTCCCTCGATCCGCACCGGTGGTTCCGGCGGAACAGGGGCCCGGCCGGTCCGCTGAATCCGGGCGGCCGGCATCGGATCGGGGCCGGACGACGATCGATCGATCACCCGGCGGGAAAGCGAAGTACGATCCGGTCTCCACCCACGAGCCGGCAGGGAAACTCCGTGGACGCCGATCGAGCCCAACCATCCCGAATGGACCTCCTCGAGCCCGTCTGGCCCCGCGGCCGGGACGCCGGTGACACCGGGTCCGTCGGTCAGGCCACCGCCCTCCTCGAGCGCCGGCCGATGGCCACCATCGAGGTCCCCGACCAGGGGGTCGTGGCCGCCGTACCCACCCGTCGGATTCCGGTGCCCCGGCGGGCGGCCTCGCCCCTCCGGCCCCGGCCGGTCCCGACCCTGTCACCGCTCCCCAGCCCCCGAGCGGTCCCGACCCTGTCTCCGCTCTCCCTGCCGGCGGGGCCACCGCGGCCGGACGAGGCCGCACTCCCCCTACCGGCCCACCGGACCCACCGGACCTACCGGACCCACCGGGCCCACCGGACCCACCGGGCCTCCGCCGCCGGGTGGTCCCGGTGGCGCATCCTCGTGGCCTACGGCTGTGGCATCGCCCTCATGGTGGCGGCCGGATGGGTGGCGGCCGACGTCACCACCCAGCTCCATCGCACCGACGCCACGATGGCCTCGGTGCAGGCCCGCGTGCAACAGACGGTGGCGCGGGTCCACGCCACCCAGGTGGCGCTGCACAAGGTCTCCGCCCAGTCGGCCGCGGCCGCCCGCACGTTGACCACGGAGACATCCCAGTTGGCCGCCGACGAGTCACACCTGTCGACGACGGAGGCCGACCTCACCGCCAACGGCGTGAACATCTCGGATCTCGACGCCTGCCTCTCCGGCGTGCAACAGGCGCTCAACGAGATCTCCTTGGGCGACCGATCCGCGGCGGAGGCGTCCCTCGACGGTGTGGCCGCCACCTGTCGGGCCGCGGAGCCGGTGCCATGACGAAGCAAGTCCGGCCTTCGCGGTGGAGCGGCCACGCCATGGTCCTGGCCATCGTCGTCACCCTCGTCGTGGCCACGCTGGGCTACGTGGCCGTGGTCGACGTCACCCTGCACGGAGCCCGCCGGACTCTCACAGACACCCGGGCCGAGCTCCACCAGGACCGGACATCGTTGGCCGCCGTCTCGCACCGCTTGACCACATCGACCGCCGACCGCGACGCCCGACAGGCGGCGCAGGCCCGCATCGAGGGGGAGATCGACGCCACCACCCAGAATCTGAGTAGCGCCGACCAGGCCAGCTACCTCCAGTCGGTCAACATCGGCACCCTCCATGCCTGCCTCTCGGGCGTTTCCGACGCCGTCACCGCCATCTCCCAGTCCAACCCGGCCGGCGCCGTCGGCTCCATCGACGGCGCATCGGCGTCCTGCCTCGCCCTGGACGGCTCGCCGCCGGGCCTGGTCTACCCCTTCGACTTCCCCGACCCCTTCGTCCTCACCGTCGGGTCGGAGTACTTCGGGTTCGCCACCAACTCGGCGGCCGGCAACATCCAGATCATCCAGTCCGCCGACCTGACGCACTGGACCACGGTGGGCGACGCCCTTCCCCACGAGCCGGCGTGGGCCCAGCCCGGTGCCACGTGGGCCCCGTCCGTCCTCCAGCGCGGGAGTACCTTCGTCCTCTACTACTCGGCCATCTACGCACCGACCGGGGAGCAGTGCATCTCCGATGCTGTCGCCACCCGCCCCCAGGGTCCCTATGTGGACAGCTCTTCGGCGCCACTCATCTGCCAGGTCGCACTCGGGGGGTCGATGGACCCGTCCCCGTTCGTCGATGCCGCCGGCACGCCCTATCTGATCTGGAAGTCGCAGGGGGCGGGCAACCAGCCGCCGACCCTGTGGTCCCAACAGCTGTCCCCTGACGGGACCACGCTCGTGGCCGGCGAGGCCACGCCACTGTTGACGCCGAGCCAGGGGTGGCAGGGTGGCGTCGTCGAGGGGCCGAGCCTGGTGACGACCGGAGGCCAGTACCTACTCTTCTACTCCGCCGACAATTGGCAGACGGCCAGATACGCCATCGGCGTGGCCCGCTGCTCCGGACCGCTCGGGCCGTGCGCGGAGACCTCGGACCGGCCCTTGTTGGCTTCGCAGCCGACCTTCAGCGGCCCCGGTGGACCCTCTGTCTTCACCGACGTCCACGGCCAGCTCCAGATGGCATTCCACGCCTGGCTGCCGGGCAAGGTCGGCTACCCGAACAGCCGGCTCCTGTTCATCCGACCACTCACGGCTACCGGCGGCGTGCCCTCGGTCGGACCCTGAGACAGCCCCGGGTCACGGTCGACACCCGCCGGCAGCGGCCGGGCGTCGGAATCCGCCGATGGGTACTTAAGGGGTCGAAGCACGGGCCCGCCGTCGCCTGGCGCCCCATCCACAGGCGACGCGGGCCGGGGAGCCGGCGACCACATGGCCCGCTCGAAATCCTCACCTGCACTTCTTCATAGAAGACCACGGAGAGTGGCGGACTAAACACTAAATAATGGCCCCGGATTTATCCAATCAATTATTGAGATAACCCCTATCTCCTTTACCGACACCTAACCCATCCCCGCAGGTCAGAGCCATGCCGGGGTGGCGCCCGATCCGGTCGGCCCGAGTCCGTTATACTCACGAAAACACACGGCACCCGAGTAGGCGCTATCTACTTGATTCGGGCAGTCGGCGACCGATCACTTTTTCGTTCTTTTCGTGATCGTCTGCGTCGGCCCGGTACCCGGGTGTGCATCCCGTGGCCATGCAGAGAGACAACTCGACGAGCCACGACAAACTCCCCTGACCTGAAACGAGTGGTGAACCCAAGACGCAACTCTGGGCATAACTAACACCGGCCGCACACCCTACGGCGTGAAGCCAGGACGGACGAAGCCTTCCCGCTCGCCGTCCGGGGACCGAATGCAATGGCCGGAGCCCGCCAACACCGAGCAGAGGAAGGCGCTTCGAAGCGCCCTACGAAGGGAGGTGCCATGCGGACCCGCATTGCACTCGTGGCGGCCATCCTGGTCGCCTTCATCGCCACAAGTATCGCGGCGCAGACTGCCAACCTGCAGTCGGCCCGAGCAGCATCAGCACCAACGATCGACTCCGCGCCGGAGCACGGCTTCTTCGTTCCGGCATCCGTGCTGGCGGCCTACGGCGCCAAGCCGTCGACCGCCGGGGATCAGCGCACACCGACCACAGCCGGTGAGGGAGTGAACCTGCTACCCGATCTCGACGCCGGACAGCCGATCGTGTCGTTGATCAAACTCACCCTGACGCCGCCACCGGCTCCGACCCCGGTCCCGACACCGCCCGTCCCGGCCACACTGCCGGCCACGCCGCCACCGGCCCCTGCCGGTCCCGTGGACACGGTCACTGCGGCTCAGCGGGCCGAGTGGGAGCGGGTGGCCATGTGCGAAGAGGGTGGGGACTGGTCCTCCGACGGTGGACGCTTCAGCGGCGGCCTCGGCATCACCCGCAGCAACTGGAGTGCCTACGGGGGCGACGAGTACGCGTCCGAGGGAGCCCTGGCCACCGAAGACGAGCAGATCATGGTGGCCGAGCGCATCCAGCCCAGCCCACCGGACCAGGACGGCTGTCGGGGCTGGTAACCGGGGAGGGGTCCCGGTCCGGCCACCGACAGGTGGCGTCGACACCGCCCGGTCGTCATCCTGATCGGTCCACGCTACGAAGAGCGTGCATGACCAACCGCGCGCTGTCCCTCGGTCCGAGCACCGACCCGGCATCAGTCCGCCGCCACGACGACTGGCATCGGCTGGTGGCCCCGCCCACCGCGGCTTCGACCGCGCTGTGCCTGGGCGGTAGCGCGTTGATGATTGTGTCGGCGGCGATCCACCTCCACCTGTGGGCCGGCGGATACCGTCACATCCCCACCATCGGACCCCTCTTCGTCCTCCAGGGAGTGGTCGGCGCGCTCCTGGCCCTGATGGTGTCGGTCATCCGTCGCCCAGTGGCCGCCCTGACCGGGGCGATCTTCATGGCCTCGACCATCGGCGGACTGGTGCTGTCGGTCGAGATCGGGCTGTTCGGGTTCAAGGACAGCCTGGACGCCCCCTTTGCCCGATGGTCGTTGGCCGTCGAATCCGCCGCCTTCGTACTACTCATGACAGCGGCGCTGGTCGGCATCCGCGGGTCCGGTGGCAACGGCCATACCGATCGCCGACGGGGCAGGTCTCGACCCACCTAGTGCCGCCCCACCTTCTCGTTGCCATCTGGTGTCGCCTCGGGAACGCGGCGGCGGATGCTATCCCCGGTGGAACGACTGCGCCGCCGGAGCCAAGCTCCAGCGGCGCTCTCACTCGCCCTGCGGGATGCCGACCCGACGACGGACACCGGAAGTCCGGTGGCGACGTCGGGTCGACCCCCGACAGAGGTACTGACTCAGATCTTGCGGACCTGGCTTGCCTGCAGGCCCTTTTGGCCCTGCTTGGTCTCGAACTCCACACGCTGGCCCTCCGCGAGATCGCGGAAGCCCTCCATCTGGATCTCCGACTGGTGAACGAAGAGGTCATCCCCGCCGCCGTCAGGCGTGATAAATCCAAAGCCCTTTTCGGCGTTGAACCACTTGACTGCACCTACACCCATAACTGTCACTCCTTGAAAATCACGCACTAAAACGCGGGGATCCATTGTGAAGCCCTACATGTGTCGGCCCGCGTGATTGGGTCGACGACCCCTTTACCTTAGGCGGAACAGCGAGTGTGGCGCAGAATCCCCCCAGATTCCCGTCTGCCGGCCCGCATGACAGGGCTCAGGCCCGGAGGCCGGCCAAGTGGTCGGGGTCGGATCCGCCGGGCAACCCGTACCCATCCCCGTCGTCGTTCCGACGGGCCAGACGGGAAGGCGGCCGCGGCCTGATGGGCTCGAACAGCTCGGCCATCACCATGACGGAGAAGGCCACGAAGAAGACCGGCTCGACCAGAGTCCCGAGCCGGTCGGTGAGGTAGACCAGGCCGAGCAACGGGTAGCCGATGAGCAAGGTGGTCACCACACCGGAGTAGATGCGGGCCTGGCCCGTCCCGTCGTGGCGGGTCCGACGCCAGGCGATGACGGCGGCCATCGTCAGCGTGGCGAACTCCGCGATACCCGAGACCACGTGGACGTAATGGTGGAGCGGCAGCTGCAGGTGCCACTCCAACCGGCGGCAGGTGGCACTCAATCCTTCGGCACAGGCGTACGGGTACCGGCCACCGACCGCACCGGCCAAGGCGAAGGCCACCATCCACTTCCACTCGCGGCGGCGGCCGTGTGCAGCCGTCGAGCCCCGCAGGAGCAACGCCGCCACCATCAGGAACCCGGCGGCCATGTCGGCATCGGACATGAGGGCGGCGTGCGGCCGACCGGTGGCTTCGAGATCGGAGAAGAATCCGTTGACCGACGGCATCAGGCCGGGGACGAACGGGACGACCACCCACCAGTTGTAGGCCAGCACCCCGGCCACACCCAACACCTTGGCCGCGGCCATCCGCACCGAGCCGTCGCTTATGGAGGACGGCCGTAAACCCGAAGGAAGCGCGACCAACTGCACGCCCTTGGCAACAGTGCCCCTCCCCCAAACATTCCCCACCCGGCCCCGATCGGGCGCCGACCGGCTCCCAACAGGTCTTCCCTCCCGTGGAGGAGGGGCCGGCCCCCGAAAATCGGGCCGCACTGCTACGTTCCCCGGCCATGGCACTGCGGAGGGAACGACGGGCCCGTCGGACCTGGCCGGCGGTAGTGGCCAGGTCCCGTCTGACGTGGCCGGCGGTGGTGGCCATCGTCGTCGTCGCCACCGTGGGGGCCGGCTGCTCCGCCTCGGGCAGTGCCACCAGCCCCCGACCGGCCGGGCCGATCGCCACCCCCTCGCCGGCGCCTCTGGCCGCGCCGCCACCGTTGACATGGAGCCCCTGCGCCTCCACTGCGGGCATCCAGTGCGGGACGGTGGCAGTGCCGATCGACTACCGCCACCCGTCCGACGGCTCGATCAACCTGGCGGTAACGCGGGCCCCGGCCCTCGACGGCTTCGACCGCGACGGCACCTTGTTGTTCAACCCCGGTGGCCCCGGGGAGAGCGGCAACCAGATCCTTCCCGTGCTGCTCGACTTCTTCCCCGCCGCCGTCCGCCAGGAGTACAACATCGTGACCTTCGATCCCCGCGGCACGGGGGCCAGCGATCCGCTGCGGTGCGGGACGTCGCCGTCGAAGGCCACCAGCGTGGACCCGGTACCGGCCGCCGCCGGCCGACCCCTGCCCGGCACGTCCGTGTTCACCGCCATGGCCCGTTCCTGTGCGGCGAAGGAGCCGTCGCTCACGCCCTCCGTCGACACGGTCGACACCGCACGCGACATGGACCGCATCAGACAGGCGCTCGGGTTGCCCAGGATCAGCTTCTACGGGCTCTCCTACGGCACCTCTCTCGGGACGGTCTACGCCGACCTCTTCCCCCACCGGTTGGCGGCCATGGTCCTCGACGGAGCCGTGGACGTCAACGCCTCGCTGACCCAACAGGCCGATGAACAAGCACCGGCCGCCGAGCAGTCACTCGACCACCTGTTCTCCACCTGCACTCCGTCGTCGGAGTGCCCCCTCGGCCGCAACCCCCGGGGCTACTTCCGCAACCTGGCCGCGTCCCTCACCCGCCATCCTTTGCCCGCACCCGGCCACGGTGACGACGTACCGGTCACGGTGGGCGACCTCGACACGGCCACGCTCTTCGACCTCAGCGTCCCCGGGTTCACCCCCTCCTACGAGTCGGCACTGGTCGCCGCCCGGAACGGCAACGGCGCGGCGCTGCGGAGCCTGGCCCTCCAGTTCGCCACCGACATCGACGGTGCGCCGCTCGTGGACCCCTCGTGGGCCATCACGTGCAACGACGCCGCCGCCCACCCCGGCCCGGTCGCCGCCGGCACTCTGGCCCGCGCCATGAACGCCCGCTATCCCCTGATCGGTGCCTACACCGTCACCTACACCATGGGCGGGTGTGTGGGCTGGCCGCCGGCCCGGCAGGCCGTGGCCGATGTCCATCCCCGGGGCACTCCCCCGGTCCTGATCATCGGCAACACCGGCGATCCCAACACCCCGTTGATCGGCGCCAGGCACCTGGCCGCCGCCTTCCCCACGGCCAGTCTGGCCATCTGGAGGGGCTGGGGCCATACCTGGCTGCTGAGTGGATCGAGCGACGGGTGCATGCAGCACGTGGTGACGAGCTACCTCATCGACGGCGAGCTACCGGCGTCCGGCACCCGCTGCAGCTGACCGGCCCGCCCGGTCTACGGCCCCCGGTTCGACCGCGCCACGCGCTCCAGCCCGACGACACCGCGCCCCGAAGACAGGGCCCGAACCGTTGCGGGCCCGTGGCCGGGTCCGACGGAGGACGTTCCCACCGCCGGTGCGATCCGGCGTCACCTCGGTCGGGCTGGCTCCGTCGACTCGAGCGCCAGGGCCCGGCGCGGGCAGGACGCCACAGCTCGTGTGGCCAACTCCACCAGGGACGGGTCGACGGGTGATCCGTCGACGATCGGATAGCCCCACTCGTCGAGCGTGACCCGCTCGGGCAGCAGTTCGGCGCAGTATCCGTAGGCGTCGCAGGCCACCGGATCCACTCGCAGCCGCACCGCCACCGGCGACGGCGCGCTCACGACGTCCTCCGGATCGGACGGCCCTGCCCGGAGGGTAGAGGAAGGACCGTCGGGGAACCGGCCCCGGCACAGGGTCGGCCCTGGGCGTGCGCCCGGGCGTCTTCGGCGAAGACGTTGAGGGCGCTCCTGACCACACGGGCCACGCCGTCGGGGTGTCGGCACGCTCCCCGCCCGTCGACGGTGGCGGCCCGGTGCCCGATGCGGTCGACCACCGAGGCCTCGGCCCGGCCGCTCCACAGCTGCTCCAGGTCGTCGGCGATGGCCGGCAGCCCGAATACGCAGGGACCACACTGGCCGGCGCTCTGTCCGGCCATGTAACGGGCGATCCGCGCCGTTTCGGCGATGCCGCACGACCCCTGAGGCAGGGCGATGAGGACACCGACACCGTGGGTGGCACCGAGGGCGGACAGGGGCCCGGGGGCGTAGGGGGTATGCGATCGGGACGCGGCCAGCCACGTGCCCCCATAGCCGCCGACGAGAACGCCGGCCGCCGGCCCGATCAGCCCGGCCGCGGCCAGGATGTCGATGATCGGCGTGCCCAGGGGGATCTCGAGGACGCCGGGTCGACGGACGGCCCCGGACACCGTGACCAGCGTGGTCCCTGGTGCTTCGGGCGTCCCCAGGGCTCGGAACCAGGCCGGGCCGTGCCGGGCGATGAGGGCCACCTGCGAGAGGGTCTCGACGTTGTGGACCACGGCCGGTCGCCGGCCCACCGTCAGGGGAACGGACTTGTCCCTCCGCATGACCGGGAGCGCCGCACCGGTCTGCAACCACGTCACCAGAGCCGACTCCTCGCCCGCCACGTAGCGGCCGGGTGCTCGGCGCACCATCGCCCGGGCCCGTCCCATTCCGGCGTGTCGCCGTTCCTCGATGGCTTCCTCGACCGAATCGGCGGCGGCGGAGTCCGCCACGCAGAAGACGATCTCTCTGGCACCGATGACCGACGCCGCCACCTCGGCTCCGTCCAACGCCAGATGCGGTGCGTGGGTCAGCAGGACACGGTCCTTGGCACTGGCCGGCTCTCCCTCGATGCCGTTGACCACCACGACCGGCCGGCGCTTGCTCTGGGACAGGGCCGCCCACTTGGCCCACGTGGGGAAGCCGGCACCTCCCCGCCCGAGCAGTCCCGACTGGCGTACCGCCCGTTCAACGGCGGCGTTCCAGAGGTCGTCGTTCTTCGGGATGGTCAGTGTCCCGTGGGCGGCGATGTGGGTCGCCAGTGGTGACGCCAACGGGGGTCCCATGGGGACGGACAGAAGGCGGCTCTCGAGCTGGCGGTGTTCATCAAGGGTCATGGCGCTCATGGTCGATCCTTTTCGAGGAGCCGGATGGCAGTGGTCGGTCGGTCGTCGACGGTGGACCGGGTCGCGGTTCGGACCCGGGCCGGTGCGGGCGTGGAGCTGACACCGGGTTGTTGCCGCCTGGTCCGCCGGCCCTGCGCTGACGCCGAGACCTTGCGCGTCCGGGCGCCGGCGCCGACGGCCCGCCGGGTGCTCTGGTTGTGCTCGGCCACCCGCCAGACCACGGCCACGAGGACGGCCAGGGTGCAGACTCCGGCGATGGCGTCCATCCACAACGTGGAGGCATCGGTGCCCATGCCCAGCGAGTGAGCCATGGCCACCGGCCAACTGCCGTAGGCCAGCCAATGGATGCCCCGCCAGGTGCGGGCGCTGATGCGCTGGCGGAGGGCGCTCGACAGCGCCACGGCCAGCATCAGGTCGACACCGGCCGTGCCGAGGCCGGTCCACAGGGGCCGATAGTGGGAGGCGAACGGGACGACGATGGCCAGCCAACCCACGTCCACATAGGTGTCGATCACCGCGGTGAGCACGTGGAGGGCCAGGAACACCATCGCCAGCAGCGATACCCATTTGTGGAGGTCGGCCCGAGCGAACGCCGGCCATGAGCGGGAGGTCGTCCGCCCGGCGGCCATGATGCCGAGGACCATGGTGCCCGTGAGCAGTACCAGGGCCACGACACCGGTGGCCCGCATGGTGAACCAGACCGTGGTGGACGTGGTGGCCAACATCAGCGCACCCCGCCCACCGGCTCGTGGTCCAACGGACCGGGTACGTCGGGAGGATGGGGCCCGTCGGTTTCGGCGGGCCAGCCACCGCAGTGGACGACGACACCCTCGGCGTCGACCAGGCGGGCCGACACGCCCCGGTCGCACAGGTTGCCGACGGCGTCTCGTCCCCACACCACCGCCGCCGTGCTGTAGGCATTGGCCTCGAGACAGGACGATGCGGTCGTGGACACCAGCGTCCAGACCACCGGCGCAGCCTGTCCGGTCCACGGGTCCACGATGTGATGAACGGCGCGACCACCCCGTTCCCACGAGCGGGCCGTCGTGCCCGACGTGGCCAGGCCACCGCTGCTGATGGCGACCACCTGGTCGACGTCGGAAGTGGGAGTGGTACAGGTGGCGGCGATACCGACGGCCCATCCGTCGTCGGGGGGACACCCGGACACGGCGACATCGCCACCGAGGTTGACCAGCACGCCGCACCCGAGCGCGGCGGCGATACGGGCCGCCGAGGCATCAGCGGCCCACGCCTTGGCCGACGCCCCCAGGTCGATGTGGACACCGACCGGGACGGCCACGGTTCCGGCATCGCGATCCAGTTCGATGCGCCACCACCCGGGGGCCGGTCGGGGTTGGACGTCGATCATCGGGCCGTCCGACCCGAGCTCGTCGAAGTCACGGTCGTAGCCGAGCTCGATGAGGGCCGACCCGATGGTGGGATCCACGATGCCCGCCGTCTGCATGGCCACGCCACAGGCCACATCGATGGCCTCGAACAGCAACGGGCTCACCGCGTGTCAGCCGACCTCGACCGTCTTCCTCGAGGCGGCGGAGCTCCGAGTCGGGACGGAACCGGCTGCAGGCCTCGTCGAGGGCCCGAAGGTCCTCGGTCAGGAGACCCAGTGCCTCGTCGGCCCGTTCGACCGCCGTTACCGCCACACTGGCCGTGGTCCCGATGGCCCGCAGGGAACGAACGGCCACCCCTGTGCCGTCGGTGCTCTCGGTCGGCAACGCCTCAGGAGGGGCCGTCATGTCTGCCCCGAGACAGTGCTGGGCGACGCCGTGGTGGCCCTGGGCGCCGTCGTGGCCGTCGTGGTCGGCGTGGTCGTGGCCGGTGTGGTGGCCGGCGTCGTGGTCGTGTCGGCTGCGGCCGACGAGTCCGAGGACGAAGCGGTCGAGGAGGGCTCGGAGGTGGTCGGGGTGGTCGTGGTCGCCGCCGACGCGCCGGTGGTGGACGTGGACGTCGTGGTGGGATCGGCCGCGGCCGGCGACGAGTGGGTCACGGTGTCCGAGGCCACCAGGGCGCCGAGGCCGGCGGCGCCGGCGGCGGCGGCGAGACCGATGGCGGCGGTCGTCCGGCGCACCCTCTTGGTGGCCCGATCACGGGCCTGGGCCGCGGACTCGGGCCGGGAGCCGGTCGTTCGGGGCGGTCGGGCCATGACGTTCCTCTCCTCTCGTGGGCGGAGCCCGGGCTCGAGGAGAACCCGACCTCCCTTCGGTACGGGGCTCATTCGACATCGACGATCCGAGTGCCACCTCCGTCCCACCTGTGGGCAGCCTGTGAATCGACGTCCGAGGGCGGGCACCGAAGACCGCCGGGCCACAAATTTGCTGCCCCAATCGTTCACAGCCTGTTCACAGGCGAGTCACACCCACGGCCCAACACCAGGTGCGATGCTTGACCGGTCAGCGGTGAACCGCAGGTCAGACGGCTACGCGCCAACTGGGCCAGAGGGCCCGATACCTTCACGAAGGAAGGAAGAGCTGGGTGGAACCCAACCGAAACCAACGGATCCTGGTGGTGGACGACGAGCCCTCCATCGTCGATGCCGTGGCCACGTCTCTCCGCTACGAAGGATTCGGGGTCGACGAGGCCGTCAACGGCCGGCTGGCCCTCTCGTCCGCCCAAGAGAACCCTCCCGACCTCATCGTGCTCGACGTGATGCTCCCCGACCTGGACGGCCTCGAGGTCACCCGACGGCTCCGGGCCGACGGCATCCGCGTCCCCATCCTGTTCCTCACGGCCCGCGACGCCGTGGAGGACCGCGTGGCCGGCCTCACCGTGGGCGGGGACGACTACGTCACCAAGCCGTTCGCCCTGGCCGAGATCGTGGCCCGGGTCCACGCCATCCTCCGCCGCACGGGGAGCGAGTCCGAGGACGAGGGCATCCTTCGCTTCGGCGACATCGAGATGGACGAGAGCGCTCACGAGGTGACACGGGCCGGTGAGCCCATCTCGTTGACGGCGACCGAGTTCAATCTGCTCCGGTTCTTCCTGCTGAATCCGCGTCACGTGCTGTCCAAGGCCCAGATCCTCGACAACGTCTGGCACTACGACTTCGGCGGCGACGGCAATGTGGTGGAGACCTACGTCAGCTACCTCCGCAAGAAGCTGGAAGCGGTCGGTCCGCCCGTCATCCACACGGTGCGACTGGTCGGCTACGCGCTTCGCGAGCCGTCAGCGGAGTAGTGCGTGTCCCTTCGTTCGCGCCTCCTGATCGCCATCGGGGTCATCTTCGTGGTGGCCCTCGTCGCCGCCGACCTGGTGACGTACTCGGCACTCGAGTCCTTCTTGTACAACCGGGTGGACATGCAGCTGGCCCAGGCCTCGAGTCCGGACCTCATCCAGCACCTGGACAGCGGCCAACGGCTTCCGGCCGACCTCTGCGCCCCGCCGGGACTGTACGCCCCCCCTTCCAACTCGAACGGCGGCGCCCCGAACGGATACGGGCAGCCCGGTGCCGGCCCGGGGGGTACCGGGGGAGACAGTGACGGAGATGGCGACGGTGGCGGTGGCGGTGGCGGCAGTCCCTACGGCGACGGGGACGGCGACGGCGGCCTGGCCTCCAATGCCGTCGAGGAACAGGCCGTGTGGGTCCGTTCCAGCTCCGGAGCCGTGGTCAACGGCCAGAAGTGTTCCGCCTACGTCGACGGCAAGAAGTACGCCCCCGCCGTCCCCATCACCCTCACCGGTCTGACGAACCAGGGCGGGGTCCAGGCCGCCTGTTTCACGGCACCGTCCACGAACCCCAGCGGACCGGCCTTTCGGGTGCAGGCCACCATGCTCAGCAACGGTGACCAGCTCATCGTCGCTCAACCCCTGGCCGACATCGACAGTACGCTCCACGACCTGCTCCTCGTCGAGCTCGCCGTCACCGGGGCCGCCCTTCTCATCGCCCTGATCGGCGGGTGGTGGCTGGTCCGCATCGGGCTCCGCCCCCTTCGGGACATGGAGGCCACAGCCGGCTCCATCGCCGCCGGCAACCTGACCGAGCGGGTCCCGGGCGAGAATGACAAGACCGAGGTCGGTCGTCTGGCCCGCACGCTGAACGTCATGTTGGCCCGGATCGAGTCGGCTTTCGGAGCCCGCCTGGCCTCGGAGCGGCGGTTGCGGGCATCCGAGGCGCGGCTTCGCCGGTTCGTGGCCGACGCATCCCACGAGCTCCGCACCCCCATCGCCGCCATCTCCGCCTACGCCGAGCTGTTCGGTCGGGGGGCCTCGGAGCAGAAGGCCGATCTCGAGCGGGTCATGGGTGGGATCCGCACCGAGACGAGCCGCATGGAGCACCTGGTGTCCGACCTGTTGCTCTTGGCCCGCCTGGACGAGGGCCGGCCCATGGAACGACGGTCGGTAGACCTGGTGGCGCTGTGCGCCGAGGCCGTCAACACCGCATCGACCGTCGGTCCCGACTGGCCGGTCACGTTCCACGCCTCGCGGCCCATCGAGGTGATGGGGGACGCCATCAGCCTCCGACAGGTCGTCGACAACTTGTTGGCCAACGTCCGGGCTCACACTCCGGCGGGCACCACGGTTCGGGTCTCGGTGGAACCCGAGGGCGAAGGCGCCGTCCTCACCGTGGCCGACAACGGACCGGGGATGGACCCCGAGCAGGCCGAGCACGTCTTCGAACGCTTCTACCGCTCCGACCCGAGCCGATCACGGGTCCACGGCGGAGCCGGGCTGGGCCTGTCCATCGTCAGCGCCATCGTCGCCAGCCACGGGGGGACGGTCTCCGCCACCGGCGCCATCGGGGTCGGGACGACCGTGACCGTGCACCTGCCCGCCGCTCCCCCGCCGGAGGTGACTCCGACCCCGGCTCTCGAGGCAGGTCCGGATCCCGATACCCCATGATCGACCTGGTCCGGTACTGTTCTTCCTTCACCTCTTGCTTCACCTTTGCGTGGACCGATCCCGTGGCGGCGTCCGATCTTCAGGGAACGCACAGGTCGTTCCCATCATCGCTTGAACGACCTCGGGGACAATCGTTGGCATGAGCGTCATCCAACTCCAGCCTCAAGAGCACGACGGGACGCCGCGTACCATCGATCTGGACATCGTCATCCCGGTCTACAACGAGTCCGACCAACTGGCCGTCAGCATCACGGCACTGCGTGCCTTCCTCGACACCTCGTTCCCGCTCACCTCGACCATCACTATCGCCGACAACGCCAGTACCGACGACACGTGGCGGATCGCCACGGAGTTGGCCGACGACCTTCCGGGGGTGGAGGCCCTGCACCTCGACCAGAAGGGCCGGGGCCGTGCCTTGCGGGCGGCATGGTCGGGGAGCACGGCCTCGGTGGTGGCCTACATGGACGTCGATCTGGCCACCGGGCTCGACGCCCTCCTCCCCCTGGTGGCCCCCCTGCTCTCCGGCCACAGCGACGTGGCCATCGGCACCCGCCTGGCGCCGGGGGCTCACGTGGTCCGGGGCACACGCCGCGAATTCATCTCGAGGGGCTACAACCTTCTCCTCCGGGCCGCTCTCCGCAGCACCTGCACGGACGCCCAGTGTGGATTCAAGGCCCTGCGGCTCGATGCCGCCCGCCAGCTCTTGCCGCTCGTCGAGGACGACGAGTGGTTCTTCGACACCGAGGTGCTGGTGACCGCTCAGCGCCTCGGACTGCGCATTCACGAAGTCCCGGTGGACTGGGTCGACGACACGGACTCCCGAGTCGACGTCCTGCACACCGCATGGAAGGACCTCACCGGCGTATGGCGCATGCTCGGATCGCGTTCGAGGCGCGCCGCCGTCCGCCCGTCCCGCCCGCCGACCCCGTCCGACGGACCGGCCGTCGCTGCGAATCCGGTTCCTGCGGTTCCGCCGGTTCCGCCGGTTGCGGCGGTTCCTGCAGTTGCGGCGGTTCCGTCCAACGGACCGGCGGTGGTCCAAGGCGATGCTCGACCGGGGCCGATGGGTCGAGCGCCGTCGTCCCTGTCGCTGGTGACCGGGTCACCGACCGATCGCCGGCCAGACCCCACGTCCCCGGCCCAGCCGGGCACCGCGGTCTTCTCCGACGAGCTGCTCCGTTTCGCCGGAGTGGGTGCCGTCAGCACCGCGGCCTACGCCGCGCTCTTCGCCGCACTGGAGCCCAGCCTCGGGAGCTACGTGGCCAACGCCGTGGCCATCGGCCTGTGCAGCCTGGGCAACACCGCCGCCCACCGGGGGATGGCCGAGAGCGCCCGCCACGGCCTCGACCGCCAACATCGCCTGGCCGTGGCATCGTGCCTCCTCGGTGTCAGCCTGGGCTCCACCACCGCGGCCCTCGTGGCGGTCCGGGCCCTCGGATTCGACTCCCTGCTCCCCGAGCTCTGCGCCGTGGCCGTGGTCAACACCGGAGCGGCCGTCCTCAGGTTCGGCATCCTGCGCACCTGGGTGTTCCGTCCCGAGTTCGGGACCCACCTGACATCCCGCCCGGCACCGTCCGACCCCGTCGAGCCAGCGGATCGATCCGAACCCCATCCGTTCGACCAACGGACGGGGACTCCTTCATGACCGGGGCCGACCTCTGATGACCGAGGCCGACCTCACCGACGTGACGGCACGGGCCGACGGAACCGTCACCAGCCCGTCGGCGTCGGCGGACACGGCGCTGGGCGTCATCGACGTCGACGTCGCAGGGCCGTACGCGCCGATATCGGGAGTCCTCGAACCTGCCGATTCGCCGGCACCGGTCCCCCCGTCGGGGCGGCTGGCCCGCATCGTGCGGGGGCGACCACAGGACCCGGCCTGGGTCCGTCCCGCGCTGGTGGCCCTGCTGGTCGGCACGGGATTCCTCTACATCTGGGACCTCGGAGCGTCCGGATGGGCGAACAGCTTCTACGCCGCGGCCGTTCAGGCCGGTACCAAAAGCTGGAAGGCGGCCTTCTTCGGCTCGTCCGACGCCTCGAACTTCATCACCGTCGACAAGCCACCGGCCTCGCTGTGGGTCATGGAGATCTCCGCCCGACTGTTCGGCGTCAACGCCTGGAGCATCCTGGTGCCCCAGGCTCTCGAAGGAGTGGCGACCGTCGGGCTGCTCTTCGTCACGGTCCGCAGGTGGTTCTCCCCCGGGGCGGCCCTTCTGGCCGGGGCGGTACTGGCCCTGACGCCGGTGGCGACCCTGATGTTCCGGTTCAACAATCCGGACGCCTTGTTGACCCTGGTGCTGACAGCGGCGGCCTACGCCACCGTTCGGGCCGTGGAGGACGGGCGGAGTCGGTGGATGGTGTTGGCCGGCGCACTCATCGGGTTCGGGTTCATCACCAAGATGCTCCAGGCCTTCATCCTGATCCCCGTCCTGGCCCTGGTGTACCTGTTGGCCGGCCCCCCGAAGCTCGGACGCCGCATCATCCAGCTCGTCTACTGCGGCCTTGCCCTGGTGGTGTCGGCCGGGTGGTGGGTGGCGGCCGTCGAGTTGACCCCAGCCGCCGACCGTCCCTACGTCGGGGGGTCCACCAACAACTCCGAACTCAACCTCATCTTCGGCTACAACGGCATCGGGCGCCTGAGCGGCAACGAGACCGGCAGTGTGGGCGGCGGATTCACTGCCGGCCGGGCCGGAGGCGGAGGCGGAGGCACGACGAGCTTGTGGGGCCCGGTCGGGTGGGACCGGCTGTTCCTCCGTGAGATGGGGGGCCAGATCTCGTGGCTGATCCCGGGAGCCCTCATCGGTCTGGTGGCCGTGTTGTGGATGACCCGACGAGCGCCCCGCACCGACCGCGTCCGGACCGGCTTCCTCATCTTCGGCGGTTGGCTGCTGGTGACCGGGCTGGTGCTCAGCTTCGCCCAGGGGATCATCCATCCGTACTACACCGTGGCCCTGGCGCCGGCGGTGGGTGCGCTCGTCGGTATGGGGGCCTCCACCCTGTGGCGTCGGCGGCAAGAGGTGTTCCCGCGGGTGGCCCTGGCCGTGGCCATCGGGGCCACCATCGCCTGGGCCTTCGTGATACTCGGGTGGAGCCCCACGTGGAACCCGGCCTTGCGCTGGGTGGTGCTGGTGGTCGGGGCGGTAGCCGCCATCGGCATCGCCCTGGTGCCCAGGGCACGGGGTGTGCTGGCCGTGGGGCTGGCCGGTTTCGGGATGGCCTCGGTCGTCGCCGCCCCGGCCGCCTACTCCTTGAACACCGCGGCCACGCCGCACAGCGGGGCCATCCCCTCGGCGGGGCCGAACGTCCAAGGGGCGGGGGGCATCCCGGGCCTGGGCGGAGCAGGCGGTCTGGCCCGCAACGGCATCACCCTGCCACCCGGGTTCACACTGCCCAACGGCAAGCCGCTGCCCAAGGGCCTACACATCCCGGCCAAGTTCTTCCAACCGGGTGGTCCAGGCGCTGCCTTCGCCGGAGGCGTCGGTGGCGCCTTCGCCGGCGGTGCTGGTCCGGGCGGAGCCGGTGGCTTCGGCGGTGGTCGGCCCGGAGGGTTCGGTGGCGGAGGATTCGGTGGCCGCGGGTTCGGACGAGGCCGGGCTGGTCGCTTCGCCGGTGGTGGCGCCGGTGGTGGTGGCGGTGGTGGGGCCGGCGGCCTCCTCAACGGTTCGACGCCGGGCCCACAGCTGACTGCCTTGCTCGAGGCCGGCGCCTCCAAGTACAGCTGGATAGCCGCCACCACCGGTTCGAACTCGGCATCGGGATACCAGCTGGCCACCGACGAACCCGTGATGGCCATCGGGGGCTTCAACGGCACCGACCCCGCTCCCACCCTGATCCAGTTCGAACGATACGTGTTCGAAGGAAAGGTCCACTACTACATCGGGGGTGGTGGATTCGGCGCCGGCCAAGGGTCCAACGGCGTCTCCGACGCATCCCAGATCTCGTCGTGGGTCTCCTCCCATTACACGGCCACCACCGTCGACGGCGTGACGCTCTACGACCTCACCTCCGGCTTCCACTGAGACCGCCGGCGGAGCCTCCGCTGAGATCGCCGGCGGACACCGCCGTGCTGCACGCCGCCGCCGGGGCCCGAGCGCGTCGATCACCTGGATCGGGGATGGCCGGGCTCCTACGGACCCTCCGCCGCAGCGGTGACCCTTGGCAGTGGGCGCCGGAGCAGGCCCGCCGGCCGACTGGGAGACTGGGTCCATGACCACCGAAGAGAGCACCGATGAGAGCGTGGGAACGGCCGCGGAGGCCCGCGCCGTCGTGGCTGCCATGACCCCCGACGAGAAGCTCTGGTGTCTCGACGGTGATGCGCCGTTCTGGGCCGGGATCACCTACCTGAGCGAGTCGGGCTACCACAAGAGCCCATTCCGGGCCGCCCGGGTGGAGCGGGTCGGGCTGCCGGGGTTCTCGTTCTCCGACGGCCCCCGTGGCGTGGTCGTCGACCGGGCCACGTGCTTTCCGGTCAGCATGGCCCGCGGTGCCACCTGGGACGTGGACCTCGAGGAGCGCATCGGCGAGGCCATCGGCAAGGAGCTGCGGGCCGTCGGCGCCGACCTGTACGGCGGAGTGTGCGTCAACGTGCTGCGCCATCCGGCCTGGGGCCGGGCCCAGGAGACCTATGGCGAGGACCCCCATCACGTCGGCGAAATGGGTGCGGCCCTGACGCGGGGGGTCCAGCGCCACGCCATGGCCTGCGTCAAGCACTTCGCCTGCAACTCGATGGAGAACGCCCGCTTCACCGTCGACATCGCCGTCGACGAGGCCGCCCTCCACGACGTCTATCTCCCCCACTTCAAGCGCATCGTGGACGAGGGCGTGGCCGTGGTCATGAGTGCCTACAACAGCGTCAACGGCGAGTGGTGCGGCCAGAACCATTCGCTGCTCACCGATGTCCTCCGCCACGAGTGGGGCTTCGAGGGTTTCGTCATCAGCGACTGGATCCTCGGTCTCCGCGATGCCGGCCGCTCCCTCCGGGCCGGCCTCGACGTCGAGATGCCCTACCGCATGATCCGGGCCGACCACCTGGGCCGGGCGCTGGACGACGGCGACGTGTCGTGGGCCGAGGTCGACCTGGCCGTCGAGCGGATCGTGGCCACCCGACAGCGGTTCGGACCCGTACTCGACCGGCCGGGCCCGGGACGGGAGGTGCTGGCCGGCGCCGAACACCGGGCGCTGGCCCGCGAGGCGGCGGCGTCGTCGGTCGTCGTCCTCCGCAACGAGCCGGTGGACGGGACACCCCTGCTCCCGCTGGACCCCAGGCCGGGGGCCTCCGTCGCTCTGCTCGGCCGGCTGGCCACCACGGTCAACCTCGGGGACGGAGGCTCGAGCGACGTGTGGACGCCCGAGGTGGTCACCGTGGCCGAAGGCCTTCGGGCCGCGCTCCCCGACGTCGACGTCATCGACAACGACGGAGCGGACCTGGCCGCGGCTTCGGCCATCGCCGGCTCGTCCGATCTGGCTGTCGTGGTGGTGGGCTACACCCGCCTCGACGAGGGGGAGTACATCGGCGAGTTCGCCACCTCCCATCTGACCGACCTCTTCCCCGGCGAGGACGACCCTGATCTGGTGGCGCGGTTCACCCACACCATCGCCACCGAGCGTCTGATCGAGCCCCCGGATCACGCCGCCCCCGACGTGGGCGGTGTCGGGTTCGCCGTCGGTGGCGACCGGCGTTCCCTCGGGCTGCACCCTGACGACGTAGCCCTCATCGGTGCCGTAGCCGCGGCCAACCCGCGGACGTTGGTGGCGGTGGTGGCCGGCAGTGCCGTGGTCGTCTCCGGGTGGGACCACCTCGTGCCGGCCCTGGTCCAGTCGTGGTACTCGGGTATGGAGGGCGGGCACGGCTTGGCCGACGTCCTGATGGGACGGGTCGACGCCACCGGACGGCTCCCCTTCTCCGTGCCGGTGTCGCCCGACGACCTCCCGGCCTTCGATCCCGACGCCACCGAGTTCACCTACGACGCCTGGCACGGCTACTGGCATCTGGCCCGGCAGGACACGGAGCCGGCCTACCCGTTCGGCTTCGGCCTCAGCTACACCTCGTTCGCCCTCCGGACCGCCGAGGCCGCAAACGACGGGAGGACGATCCGGATCGTGGCGTCCGTGGCCAACACCGGCCCCCGAGCGGGGTCGGACCTCGTCCAGGTGTACGCCCACCGCCAGGGCTCCGACCATCCGGAGCGGCTGAGGGGATTCGGACGGGTCGCACTCGGGCCCGGGGCGACCGGCACCGTCGATCTGACCGTCGACCTCGCCTCGCTGGCCGAACGGGACACCTCCGCCCACACCATGGTCATCCACCCCGGGCCCTACTCGTTGCGGGTGGCCCGCCACTTCGGTGACCCCGGCATCGTGATGGCCGTGACGGTGGACGACCCAGTGGGGTAGCCACCGGCACGCTGCGGATTCGCACCGGCGGGGCCGTGGCCGGCCCCGGGCCACCGTCCGATCGGTAGGGTCGCGGGTGTCGAGGTGTCCCTACCGCCTCGAAACCGACGACAGCACCAAGGAGACCGACCGTGGCGATCAACGTGACGCCGATTCCCGGCTTGAGCCCTGAGATCAACGACATCCGCCGGCGCACGGCCGATTTCGTCAATGCCGAGATCCTCCCCCACGAGGAGGTGCTCTGGCGCTCGCGGCGCGGCGCCGAACTGAGCGAGGACGACCGCGAGGCCGCTCGGCGCCAGAGCATCGAACTCCGCGAGAACATCAAGGTCAAGGT
Source organism: uncultured Acidimicrobiaceae bacterium (assembly GCA_963700235.1). Classification (GTDB taxonomy): domain Bacteria; phylum Actinomycetota; class Acidimicrobiia; order Acidimicrobiales; family RAAP-2; genus Bog-756. Next base: position 205,443 of record CAVOWT010000003.1, on the reverse strand, counting down.
CAACGAGGCCGGCCTGTGGGCCCCCCACCTTCCCAGGGAGTACGGCGGGATGGGCCTGGACTTTCTTTCCCTGGCCTACATGTACGAGATCCTGGCCTACGCCGTGGGCGCCGCCACCCTGTTCGGCATTGCCGCCCCCAACTCCGGTAACGCCACCATCCTGGTCAAGTACGGCACCGAGGAGCAGAAGCGCAAGTGGTTGCTCCCACTCATCGACGGGACCATGCAGTCGGGCTTCTCCATGACCGAGCCCGACCATGCCGGCTCCGATCCCCGGTCCATCGAGACCGAAGCGGTCCGTGACGGCGACGAGTGGGTGATCAACGGCCACAAGTGGTTCACCTCCAACGGGATCGACGCCAATTTCTTCATCGTGATGTGCCGGGCCAACGATCCCTCCGGCGAGCTGGGGGCACCCGGCCGCATGACGCAGATCATCGTGCCCGCCGACGCCAAGGGTGTGAACATCATCCGGGGCATCGGTATCTTCGGCCACGCCACCTCCGACCACTGCGAGATCCGCTACGAGGACGTCCGGGTCCCGGTCGAGAACACCCTTGGGCTGGTGGGACAGGGACATCAGGCCGCACAGGACCGGCTGGGAGCCGGACGGGTGTACCACTGCATGAACTCGGTCGGTCAGATGTGGCGGGCCTTCGACCTCACCGTCGAACGCGCCCTCACCCGTAAGGTCCACGGCGGGTTGCTGAAGGACAAGCAGTTCATCCAGGGGTTCATCGCCGAAAGCTACATGGACGTGCAGTCGGCCCGGCTCATGACCATCAACGCCGCCGAGAAAGTGGCCAACGGCGACCCCGACGTGCGCACGGCCATCTCGGCCATCAAGGTCTTCGTGCCGGCCGCCTTCCACCGGGTGGTCGACCGGGCCATCCAGGTGTGGGGCGGAGCCGGGGTGAGCAACGACCTGCCCCTGTCCCAGATGTACCTCGCCGCCCGCGTGCTCAGGCTGGCCGACGGCCCCGACGAGGTGCACAAGATCCTCATGGCCAAGAACATCATCCACCGCTACGAGGACGGCGACAGTTGGAATTTCGGCAACTGAACGACCGGCCCCCCCGGGGCGCGGCGCGGCCGCGCATGGCAGGCTGGGTGACGTCCCCGACAGAGCGGGACACGGCCGGACCGGCGAACAGACGAAGTACCACCGACAAGGAAGCACCACAGACAAGGGAGACCTTCATGCCTGCCAGAACCTCCTATGAGCCCGGCACCCCGTCGTGGGTGGATCTGGCCAGCCCCGACCTCGAGGCGTCAGCGGCGTTCTACTCGTCGCTGTTCGGCTGGGACGCGGTGGACCAGGGCGCCGACGCCGGGCACTACCACATGTTCGAACAAGGCGGCGTCCCGCTGGCCGGGGCCGGTCCGATCATGATGGAGGGCCAGCCACCGGCGTGGACCTCGTACATTTCGGTGACCGATGCTGACGCCTCGATCGCCAAGGTCAAAGCGGCGGGCGGCATGGTCTTCGTCGAGCCGATGGACGTGCTGGACGTGGGCCGGATGTCCGTGTTCGCCGATCCCACCGGGGCGGCCGCGGCCGTCTGGCAACCACGCCGGCACATCGGGGCCGGTCTGGTCAACGAGCCCGGTGCCCTGGCCTGGAACGAGCTCGCCACCCGGGACGTCCCGGCGGCCACGGCGTTCTATGCCGAGGTGTTCGGCTGGGAGGCGGAGACCGCCGACATGGGCGGCATGGAGTACACCAACTGGAAACTGAGCGGGAACCAGATCGGCGGCATGATGGCCATGCCCGCGGAGGTACCACCCGAGGTGCCCTCGCACTGGCTGGCCTACTTCGGCACCGCGGACTGCGACGCCACCGTGGCCGCCGCCACCGCCGGTGGGTCCACCCTCATGGTCGGACCGGTGGACATCCCGCCCGGCCGCTTCGCCGTACTGGCTGATCCATCGGGCGCCATGTTCGGAGTCATCGCCCTGGCCGCCACCTGAACGACCGGCCGGTACCGTCTCCCCCGTGGAGCCCACCCCGATCGCCCAGATCGCCCAGCAGCGCAACGTCATGACCGAGCTGCCCGGGCCGCGGTCGCGCCATCTCGAGGAGCGGCGCTCGAGCGCGGTGTCCACCGGAGTGAGCTCCACGTTCCCCGTCTACGTCGAACGGGCATCCGGGGCGATCCTCGTCGACGTCGACGGCAACTCCCTCATCGACCTCGGATCGGGTATCGCCGTGGTCAGCGTGGGCCACGCCGCCGGCCGCGTCGTCGAGGCCGTCCGGTCCCAGGTGGAGCGGTTCAGCCACACCTGCTTCATGGTCACGCCGTACGAGGGGTACGTGGCGGTGTGCGAGGCCCTCAACGACCGGACTCCGGGCCACCACCCGAAGCGTACGGCGCTGTTCAACTCCGGAGCCGAGGCGGTGGAGAACGCCGTCAAGGTCGCCCGCCACGTGACCGGCCGCCAGGCCGTGGTGGCCTTCGACCACGCGTACCACGGGCGCACCAACCTGACCATGGCCCTCACGGCCAAGAACATGCCCTACCGGGACGGGTTCGGCCCCTTTGCTCCCGAGGTCTACCGCGTGCCCATGTCCTACCCGCTACGGGATCCCGAAGGGATGAGCGGGGAGCAAGCCGCCGGTCGGGCCATCGAGGAGATCGAGCGCCAGGTCGGGACGGACAACACCGCCTGTGTCGTGATCGAGCCCATCCAGGGCGAGGGCGGGTTCGTAGTGCCGGCGCCCGGGTTCCTGTCCACGGTGGCCGATTGGTGCCGGGACCGCGGTGTCCTGTTCGTGGCCGACGAGATCCAGACCGGGTTCTGCCGCACGGGCGACTGGTTCGCCTGTGACCACGAAGGCGTCGTCCCCGACCTCATCACGACGGCCAAGGCCCTGGCCGGGGGCATGCCGCTGGCCGCCGTCACCGGTCGGTCCGAACTGATGGACGGTGTGCATGCCGGGGGCCTGGGTGGCACCTACGGCGGCAATCCGGTGGCCTGTGCCGCCGCCCTGGCCTCGATCGCCACCATGGAGGAGGAAGACCTCCTCGAGGCGGCACAGCGCATCGGAAGGACGGTCGGTGCCCGGTTGCACTCCCTGCAGGAGAACCTGCCCGGCATCGGAGACGTCCGGGGGCGGGGGGCGATGATGGCCATGGAGCTGGTCCGACCGGGCACCCTCGAGCCCGACCCCGAAGCCACCCGGCGCATCGTGGCCGCCTGCCACCGGGCCGGGGTGGTGGTCCTCTCCTGTGGCAGCTACGGCAACGTCATCCGCCTGCTTCCCCCGCTGGTGATCGAGGATGCACTCCTCGACGACGGGCTCGACGTCCTGGCCGGCGCGACCACCGAGGTGCTGACGGCCGCACTCCCCTGAGCCCTGGGCGGATCGGGGGCCGCGGGCCCCGTCGGGGTGGAGAGGTTCGGCTCAGCCGGGCCGGTGCGGCAGCACGGCCTGGGCCGAGGCCAGACCGGCATCGAGCAGTTCGATCTCGTGTACGGCGTCGCGTGTGAGATCTCGGACCTGCGACCCGTTGGCGTCGCTGGCCGAAACCACCGCGGCCCGTTGGATGTCACCGGCCGCCCGCATGACCTCGTGGACCTGGGTACGGACCTCCGTCGGCACCGGACCGGCCGGCTCCACACGCAACACCTTGTCGAGGTCGGCGGCGGCGGAATGCAGCCGACGGCACAGTGACGGGAGCTCGGCCAGTGGAGCACCGAGGTCGGCGGCGGTCCGCAGGGCGGCGTCGGCCTGGTCCACCGATCGCCACATCTCCTTGCGGGCCCGGCCGGGGGACCACTGACCCACCTCCTCCGGCGTGGTCACCTCTCCCCCGCGGCGACGACGGACGGCAGCGGCCTCCCAGAGAGCGGTCGCTCCGAGCACAGCCCCGTGGGTTCGAAACGTCCGCCACTTGCGGCGTGCCACCCGCCAGACCAGGAAGCCGGTGACCAACAGGCCGGCCACCATGAGGGTGAAGAACATCGCCGTGCCGGCCAGAAGGGGCACCCAGACGGAAGCAAGCACGTGTCCAGTGTAGGGGGTGCGCCCGGTCCGGGGGCGTCCGGACAGGACCCGGACGTTCAGCCCGGACTGCCGGCCGGCTCGAGAAGGAGGCCTCGCATGCGCTCGATGGAACCGGGTGGCACCCCGGCGCCGAGGGCCCAGGCCTCGCTGCCCCCGAACCGGTCGTCCACGGCCCCGAGGAAGCGCTCCATGGTGGCGGCCTCCACGCCGAACCGGCCGGCCGGCAGCGTGGCCATCCGGGCCGCGAAGGCCGGGTCCGACCGGTACCGACCGAGGATCAGGTCCATGCGGCTCTCGGTGATCAGGTAGTCGGCCACGATGTCGGCGGCGTCCACCCCCACGATGTCGAGCACCAGCGCCGCCAGCACACCGGTCCGGTCCTTGCCGGCGGCGCAGTGGAAGACCAAGGGGTAGCTGTCGTCCTCACCGAGGAGGACCAGCGCCTCGGCCAGGGCCGGTCCCCCCACGTCCAGATACCAGAGGTAGCGCTCGGTCAGGTCCTCGGCGACGGGGGCGGCCACGGCCTCGCCGTCCGCCTCCCGCTCGGCCCCCTCCCGGATCACCGAGAGATGGTGGTAACCGACCGGCTCGGGCTCGAGCGGCCCCCGGCCCGTGCGGGCCAGCTCACGGGGCGTCCGCAGGTCGATGACGGTGGACAGGCCGAGCGAGCGCAGCGTGACGACATCGGCGGGGCTGAGCTCGTGGAGGGTGTCACTCCGGAAGAGGCGGCCCCACCGGGTGACCTGGTCACCGGCGACCGGGTACCCGCCCAGATCGCGGAAGTTGAACGCCCCGTCGAGTGGGATCAGCCGTTCGGTTGCCTCCATCCGCCCATCATGGCCGATGGGACATCGACGTCGACCGCCACGCCCGAACCGGCGCCAGGCCGAGCGGCGGTCGCACCTCTGCCCTGGTCAAGGGCGGCGCGGGGAGCTCAGCTACCACTTGGGGGCGGTGATGGGCGAGAATGGCCCGGTCCACCGGAGGTCGTCGGAGCTGCTCCGCCCTCCGGCCGGGTCCCCCGACCCCGCCTGCCCCTGATCGAAGAGTGAAGACCTAGGAGTCCCCTGCAATGAAGCGCCTCGCCACCTGGTGCGTCCGCCACCGCCTCGTCGTGCTGTTGAGCTGGGTGGCCGCCCTGCTCATCGCCAGCGCCCTGTCCCAGTCGATCGGCACCGCCTACTCCAACAGCTTCTCGCTGCCCAATACCGAGTCGACCAAGGCGCTGTCCCTGCTGCAGGCGGCGGCGCCGTCGGTAGCCGGTGACCGCGAGCAGATCGTCTTCCACACCACCAACGGGTCCAAGGTCACCGACCCGTCGGTCCAGGCCGCCGTGACCACCATGTTGGACAAGGTGCAGGCCATCCCGCACGTCTCGACCATCACCAGCCCCTACACCGCGCTGGGGAAGAACCAGATCAGCGCCGACGGCACCACCGGATTCGCCACGGTCACCTTCAACGAACTCTCCCAGAACATCTCCACCGCGCAGGCCAAGACCTTCGTGGCCGCGGCCCAGACGGCCATCGGGCCCGACCTCCAGGTGGCAGTGGCCGGTCAAGTGGCCGAGTCGGCCGACAGGGTCTCGTTCGGTGGCACCGGCCTCGGGATCATCCTGGCCGGGATCGTCCTGTTGCTGGTCTTCGGCTCCCTCTTCGCCATGGCCCTACCTCTGGTGTCGGCCATGGCCTCGCTGGGCACGGCCATCGGGGTGATCGGCCTGCTCAGCCACGCCCTCAAGATGCCGCAATTCTCGACCGAGCTGGTGCTGCTGATCGGACTCGGGGTGGGCGTCGACTACGCCCTGTTCATCGTGACCCGACACCGACAGGGCCTGATCGGCGGTGCCAATGTGGAGTCCTCGATCGTCAACGCCGTGAACACCTCGGGACGCGCCGTGCTGTTCGCCGGGATCATCGTGTGCATCGCCCTACTCGGCATGTTCGCCCTCGGCGTCTCGTTCCTCTACGGACTGGCCATCGCCGCCGCCATCGGCGTGTCCTTCACCATGATCGCGGCCCTGACTCTGCTGCCGGCCCTGCTCGGGTTCATCGGGCCGCGGGTGCTGAGCCGCAAGCAGAAGAAGAGCCTGGCCACCACCGGACCGCGGGTGGTCGGTGCCGGCTCCAAGGGCTTCTGGCCCAAGTGGGCGCAGTTCATCCGCCGCCGCCCCATCCTCCCGGCCGTGGTGGCGCTCCTCATCGTGGTGATGATCGCCCTGCCTTTCTTCTCCCTCCGTCTCGGCACCTCCGACCAGGGCAACGACCCGGTGGGGACCACCACCCGCGAGGCCTACGACCTGCTGGCCCAGGGATTCGGCGCCGGATTCAACGGTCCGCTGCTGCTGGTGACCCAGAACAACGGCCCGGCGGACACCGCGGCCATCCAGCACCTGGCCGACCGGGTCGGTGGCCAGGCCAACGTGGCCAAGGTGGCGGCTCCGGTCTCCCTGCCGGAGAAGGACGGCACCACCGTGTCCCTCATCACCGTGTATCCCGACTCCTCCCCCCAGGCCGCGGCCACCACCGACCTCATCGACCACCTCCGGCAGTCGACCATTCCCGCCGCAGTGTCCGGGACGGGCGTCGAGGTCTACGTGGGGGGCAATACCGCCATCTTCGTCGACTTCGCCCGCGTGCTGTCCTCCAAACTCCCCCTGTTCATCGGTTTGGTGGTGGTGCTCTCCTTCCTGTTGCTGGCCATGGTGTTCCGGAGCCTCGTCATCCCCCTCACCGCAGCGGTGATGAACATCCTCTCCATCGGGGCGGCGTTCGGGATCCTGGTGGCGGTGTTCCAGTGGGGCTGGCTCGGCTCGGTGTTCCAAGTGGACAAACCGGGGCCGGTCGAGGCCTTCCTGCCGGTGATGTTGTTCGCCATCCTGTTCGGGCTGTCCATGGACTACGAGGTCTTCCTGATCAGTCGGATCCAAGAGGAGTGGCTGAAGTCGGGCGACAACGGGCTCGCCGTCCGCAACGGGCTGGCCGCCACAGGCAAGACCATCACCGCCGCCGCCCTGATCATGATCCTGGTGTTCGGATCGTTCATCCTCGGGGGGATCCGGGTCATCAAGGAGTTCGGCCTCGGGCTGGCCGGCGGCATCTTCGTGGACGCCTTCCTCATCCGCATGGCCGTGGTGCCGTCGCTGATGTTCCTCTTCGGCAAGAGCAACTGGTGGTTCCCCGACTGGCTGGACCGGATCCTGCCCCGCTTCACGGTCGATCCCGACCTGCCGCCCGACGGCCCGGTGCCGGACAATCCCGAGGACCCGCTGGAGCCGGTCGAGGGCGCCAAGGTCCCAGCGTGAGGTAGTTTCGGGTCAGAAGAGCACTTCGAGCATCGGGGGAAGCACATGTCCGACTTCGTCATGACCATCGGTGGCGACACCGTCCCGGCGCCGGAGACCTTCGGCGTCATCAACCCGGCCACCGGCGAGGTCTTCGCCGAGGCCCCCGAGTGCAGCCGCGACCAACTCGACGCCGCCTTCGAAGCCGCCTCCAAGGCCCAGCGGGACTGGAGGTCGGACGAGGGCCAACGACGGGCCACCCTGTTGAAGATGGCCGACGTGTTGCTGGCTTCCGGCGGCGAGATCGCCCCGACACTCACGGCCGAGCAGGGGAAGCCCCTGTCCGATGCCAACATCGAGGTGTTCGCCGCCGCCATCTGGTGCCAGTACTTCGCCAATCTCGAGATCCCGCCCCACGTCATCCAGGACGATGCCGAGGCCCGGGTGGAAGTCGTCCGGCGCCCGGTGGGCGTGGTGGCAGCCATCACCCCGTGGAACTTTCCCCTGACCCTGGCCTTCTGGAAGATCGCCCCGGCCCTGCTGGCCGGCAACACCTTGGTGCTCAAGCCGTCCCCCTTCACCCCCCTCAGCACCCTGAAGACCATCGAGCTGCTGCGTGACGTGATGCCCCCGGGCGTGGTCAACGTGGTCAGTGGTGGCGACGAGCTGGGTGCCTGGATGACCGGGCACCCCGTCCCCCGCAAGGTGAGCTTCACCGGCTCCATCGAGACGGGGAAGAAGGTGGCCATATCGGCCGCACCCGACCTGAAGAGGGTCACACTGGAGCTCGGAGGCAACGACCCGGCCATCGTGCTGGACGATGCCGACCCGGCTGTGGTGGGCAAGGCCATCTTCGCCGGAGCATTCAACAACAACGGCCAGGTGTGCTCGGCCATCAAGCGGGTCTACGTCCCCGAGTCGCTCTACGACCAGGTCGTCGACGTCCTGTCGGCCCAGGCCAACGCGGTCAAGGTGGGCGAGGGGACCGAACCGGACTCCAAGCTCGGTCCGATCAACAACGCCCCGCAGTACGAGCGGGTCAAGGAGCTGGTGGGCGACGCCCTCTCCCACGGGGCCACCGCGGCCACGGGTGGGAAGGCCATGGACCGGGCCGGCTACTTCTTCGAGCCGACCATTCTCACCGACCTCACCGACGGGACCCGGATCGTGGACGAGGAGCAGTTCGGCCCGGCCCTTCCGGTCATCTCCTACCGGGACGTGGACGACGTCATCGATCGGGCCAACGCCACTCACTTCGGTCTGTCGGGCTCGGTGTGGGGAACCGACAGCGATCGGGCCCTCGAGGTGGCCAACCAGCTCGAGTGCGGCACGGCCTGGGTCAACACCCACCTCGCCCTCGCGCCCCAGCAGCCCTTCGGCGGCTTCAAGTGGAGCGGGGTCGGCGTCGAGAACGGTCCGTGGGGTCTGGCCGAGTTCAGCGAGATCCAAGCGGTGTACCGTTCGAAGAGCACCGACGGCCTGAACCTCAACACCGGCGGGCTCGTCTCCTAGCTCCATCGACTCGGGCGGTCGGCGCGGCACCGCGCCGCTGGCCGGCCAGCCACGCCGGCCACGTCGGCCACGTTGACCGAGCGGTCAACCTTGGGCCACGGGCTCGTCGAACAACAGGATCTCCTCCTCGCTGGGAGCCTCGAAGATCGTTGCCCACTGCTCCATGTGAGCCCGCGTGATCGGCGAGGCTGTCCACTCACCCGACACATTGCGACGTTCGGCTCGCTCGATCAGCTCCTCCAAGGGCGCATCGAGGTAATGGAGTTCGACTCCGACCCCCAAAGCCCGGGCTCCGAGTCGTTTCTCATCCCGTTCTTCCCGCGCCCAATGGCCCCACTCCAAGATCACGCTCTGACCGTGGGCGAGGAGGTTTTGGGTGAGAGCCCACAACTGCCGTTCGAGACGTCCTCGAAACTCGTCGTCCCACACATCGTGACCCAATTCGCTCGTCCACTCGTCCTTGTTCAACCTGATCGCCGGAATCCGAGGGGCGAGCCGACGAGCGAGTGCGGTCTTGCCCGAGGCTGGAAGGCCACAGATCAGCACGAGCCGTGTCCGAGGCCCAGCGAGAAGATCGTCAGCCCGGTCCGAGGCCACGGAGTGAGATTAGGGGACTCTCCAGCCGCTCGCCCCGCACGACCGCGTATGCCCCTGACCTTCTCCGCCACATCTGGGCGGGGGAACACTCCCGGAGGGTTCTCATGCTCCGCATTCCCGGTTTCGCGATTGGTCCACGACACTACGTATTTCACAATCGACGAACTCATCGTTCGCCGATCTGTCAGCCCGCCTTCAACCCGGCCTCTCCAGAGCATCCAACACGTCTCGTACGACCACTTCCAACGGGCGAGCCGAGTCGATCAGCATTGCCCCGAGAGCGGTGTACTTGGCGACTAACGGTCCGTTGAAACCGAGGACGGCGTCCAGCTCCGCCGGTGCCCTTCCGAACGGATTTTCACTTCTTTGCGTCAGCCGCTCCCGGATCGTCGTGTCAGCCAGGATCAGGCAGATCTTCACGTCGAAGAGATCCCACAGGTCTTCGTCATTTTGGGCCAGCCCGCACAGGAAGACGGTCTGGGCTGCTGCGATGGCTGCGAGTTCTTCGACGCGTGAGCGCGAGAGGATCATCGGTAGTCCCTGAACCAGTCCTGTGACAGAGGACCAGTGTCAACGGCATGGATCACCTGGCCCGTCTGTCGATGCATCCAGACGGCCATCCCTTGGTCCGAGTCGACAGTCCGGTAGCCCTGGCCCGCAAGGGCGGCACAGACCTCCGACTTTCCGGTTCCCGAGTTGCCGGTTATCCAGACCAGACCCACCGAGGAGATTCTTCCTCAGCCTTGGTGCACCCGGTCGCCGGCACAATGGCGGTTGGTGACCCGACGGCACAGAAGGGGCTTGCCGAGTATGGCCACGGCCACGGACTGACCTGGGGTGTACCGGGCTCGAGCGTCATTCGATAGTCTAACTATGTGACTCTCAAAGCAACTCAGGTGGTGCCGCGGGCCGACGATCGCCGGACCCTGGGCAGGACGGCGGCGTGGCTGGCCAAACGGGTCGAGATCGGCCTGGGGTCGGTCGACCTGTCACTCCCCCAGTATCGCGTCCTGGGCATGCTGGACGGCAGTTCGGCCCTCTCCTCGGACCTGGCCGAGCGGCTGGCCGTCCGGCCCCCGACGGTCACCTCGGTGGTCGACGGGCTGGTGGCGCGGGGCCTGGTGGAGCGCCGCACGGTCAAAGGAGACCGTCGGCGGGTGGACCACGTGCTCACGGACCATGGCCGCCAGGTGCTCGACGCCGCCGACGACGCCGTGAACACCCAGCTGCTCGAGATCGCCGGCCACTTGGGCGACGACGCCGACGCCGATCGCGCCTTCGAGGGGCTCACGCTGTGGCGGCGGGCCCTGCTGGCCTCACGGCTGGCCCGGAGCACCGCACGATGAGGGTGCCGACGCTCAGGACCCGGTCCAGGATCTCCGACGAACAGGGCACCGAGTTCGTACCCATCGCCGAGACGGCCCGCAACGAGGCTCCGCGGGCCACCATCGACCCGGACCGGTCGCTGCCCTGGCTCCGCCGGGTCATGCCCATCATGGGTGCCCACAAGGGGATCTTCATCACCTCGCTGGTGGCCTCGTTCGTGGGCCTGGTCCTCCAGGTACTGGTGCCCAACCTGCTGAACCACGCCATCACCAACTCCATCCAACGCCACACGGTCCCGCTCAGCCACTATGTCTGGCTCATCGTCGGGATCGGCCTGGTGGGCGGTGTGGCCGGCTACATCTCCCGCCTCTACCTGTTCGAGACGGCGTACGACATCGAGTACGACCTGCGCAACATCATCTACGAGCACCTGACCAAGATGTCGTTCTCCTTCTACGACCGCGTGCAGTCCGGACAGCTCATCTCGCGCGCCAACTCGGACATCCGGTCGGTGCAGATGTACATGACGTTCGCCCCGTCCATCCTCGTCCAGTGCTCCATCGCCGTGGTGGCCTTCGGCTTCATGCTCTCCATCGACGTGCCGCTGGCCTTCGTGGCCATGGCCACCATGCCCTTCGTCTACCTGGCCGGGGTCAAGATGCGGAAGTCGATGTTCCCGGTGTCGTGGATCATCCAGTCGAGGCTGGCCGACGTGGCCACCATCGTGGACGAGAACATCAACGGGGTGCGGGTGGTCAAGTCCTTCGCGGCCGAGCAGCAGCAGCTTCGCTCCCTGTCCGGGGCGGCCGACAGGCTGCGGTGGAGCTACATCAAAGACGCCGATCTCCGGGCCCGATTCTCCCCTCTCGTGCAGAACCTGCCCCAGGTGGGCCTGGCCCTCGTCCTCTTGTTCGGCGGGTACATGGTCATCCACGGGGGACTCGGCATCGGGGACATCCTGGCCTTCAACGCCTACCTGCTCATGCTCCAGGCTCCGTTCATGATGCTCGGCATGCTCATCATGATGGGTCAGCGGGCGGCAGCATCGGCCGATCGCATCTACGAGATCATCGACGAGGAACCCACCGTCACCGACGCCCCCGACGCCATCGACCTCGTCGATGGCCAGGGGGACGTACGGTTCAATCACGTCGACTTCGCCTACGCAGCCGACGCAGAGCAGTTGGTGCTGGCCGACTTCGACCTGCACATCACCCCGGGCGAGACCGTGGCCCTGGTCGGCCGGACCGGAGCCGGCAAGTCCACGGTGGCCCGCCTGTTGACCCGCTTCTACGACGTCAAGCACGGCTCGGTGCAGATCGACGGGCACGACGTCCGGGACGTGACCCAGGCCAGCCTCCGGGCCAACGTCGGGGTGGTCCTCGACGAGCCCTTCCTCTTCTCAGCGTCGGTCCGTGACAACATCGCCTACGGCAAGCCCTCCGCCGACTTGGAGGACATCGTGACCGCGGCCAAGGCGGCCGGCGCCCACGAGTTCATCACCCACCTGGCCGACGGCTACGACACCGTGGTGGGCGAACGCGGCTACACACTGTCGGGCGGTCAGCGGCAGCGGATCGCCATCGCCCGGACCCTGCTGGTCAACCCGCCCATCATGGTGCTCGATGACGCCACCAGTGCCATCGACGTCCAGGTGGAGCAACGGATCCATGCCGGGCTGCGGGTCCAGATGGAAGGACGCACCACCCTGATCATCGCCCACCGGCTGTCCACCATCTCGCTGGCCGACCGGGTGGTGCTGTTGGACCAGCACAAGATCGTGGCGGACGGCACCCACGCCGAGCTGCTGGAGACCACCCCTCTCTACGCCGAGATATTGGCCCAGGCGGGGGAGTTCGAACGGGAGGCCGACGCCCACGAGGCCGAACAGGGGGGCGGGTCGGACACCGACCAGTCTCCGGCCGAGCCCGACGGCCAACCGCTGCGGGACCTGCTCGACTCCGTGCGCGGCGGAGGTCGGTCATGATGTTCGGTGGCGGCGGCGGTGGGGGCTTCGGCGGCCCCGGAGGGGCTCAGGCCGCGGCCGCCTCCGGATTGCCCTTCGCCGGCATCCCCCACGAGCTGCAGGACGGGGTGGACAAGCTGCTGGCCACCGAGCCCGGGTATCCCGAGCCGGACATCGTCTTCAACCAGAACAGCTCCGAACGCGAGCTCAAGCGACTGAGCCTGTGGCGCCTGCTGACCAAGTACCCGGGCATGCTGGCCCTGGCCGGGATCCTCGTGGTGGTGGTGGCGGTGGCCTCCCAGGTCGGGCCCTCACTCACCGAGTACGCCATCAACAACGGCATGGGCGGCACTCCAGCCCACCACCTCAACTTCGCCGTGGTGGTCGGCGCGGCCATCGCCTACCTCGTCTTCGTGGTCATCACCGCGTTGGCCCAGCGCTTCCAGGTCCAGGTCACCGGGCGCCTGGCCGCCTGGGTGATGAACGACCTCCGCGTCAAGGTCTTCGCCCATCTGCAGCGCCTCTCGCTCGGCTTCTTCACCGAGGAGAAGGCCGGCGTGGTCATGAGCCGGATGACCAGTGACATCGAGAACCTCCAGCAGCTTCTGCAGGACGGCCTGTCCCAACTGGCGATCCAGGGGCTGACCATGGTGGTCATCACCGCCATCCTCTTCACCATCAATGTCGAGCTGGCCCTCATCACTGTCGTGCTGATCCTGCCTGCCCTCTTCGCCGCCTCGATATGGTTCAAGCGGGCCTCCGAGCGCGGCTACGACCGGGTGCGCGACGGCATCGCCAGCGTGTTGGCCGACCTGTCCGAGAGCCTGCACGGCGTACGCATCGTGACGGCCCACAACCGGCAACGCCACAATGTGATCCACCATCGCAACGTGGTAGGCGATTATCGGGACGCCAACAACTACACCGCCCGGGTCAACGCCGTCTACGGGCCCGGTACCCAGCTGCTCGGCGTGCTGGGCCAGGCCGTCCTGTTGGCCATCGGTGGCTCCATGGTGGTCGACCACACCCTGTCCCTCGGCGGCCTGGTGGCCTTCTTCCTCTACCTCAACCGGTTCTTCCAGCCCATCCAGCTGCTCGTCCAGCAGTACAACACCTACCAGCAGGGCCAGGCCTCGGTGAACAAGCTGCGGACCCTGGTGGACACCGAGCCCGAGGTCCGCGAGGCCGTCGACGCCGTCGACCTGCCACCCATCGAGGGCCGGATCGTCTTCGACCACCTGTCCTTCGAATACCTCCCCGGTCGCCCGGTCATCGAGGATGTCGACCTGACCGTGTCCCCCGGCGAGACCGTGGCCTTCGTCGGGCCCACCGGTGCCGGCAAGTCAACCCTGGCCAAGCTGGTCACCCGGTTCTACGATCCGACGTCCGGCCGGGTACTGATCGACGGGCACGACCTGCGGGAGGTCACGATGTTCTCCCTGCGCAGCCAGCTCGGCGTGGTGCCCCAGGAGCCGTTCCTCTTCGCCGGCACCATCGGGGACAACATCGCCTTCGCCCGGCCCAGTGCCTCCGACGAAGAGATCCACGAGGCCATCGACAAGGTCGGCCTCACCGATGTGGTGGCGCGTATGCCCCAGGGTCTCGACACCGTGGTCCACGAACGGGGTCAGACGCTGTCCTCGGGAGAGCGGCAGCTCATCGCCCTGGCCCGGGCCTTTCTGGCCCATCCCCGGGTACTGGTGCTCGACGAGGCCACCTCCAACCTGGACCTGCAGTCGGAGACCAAGATCGAGTCGGCCCTCGACGTCCTGCTCGAGAACCGGACGGCCATCCTGATCGCCCACCGTCTGTCCACGGCCATGCGAGCCGACCGGATCGTGGTCGTCGACGAGGGCCGCATCATCGAAGTGGGCACCCACGATCAGCTGGTGGCGGCGGGCGGCCGCTACGCCGAGATGTACGCCACCTGGGTGCGCCAGAGCGACCTGGCCGAGCACGCACCGGCTGAGCAGGCCTGACCCCGACTGCCTCGGGCAGGGACGGGCCGCTGCTTCCGCCACCCGGGCTCTTCCGCCACCCGGACCCCGGCGAGGCCACGTCATCGCCTCAGGTCCAGAGCCGGTCCCGAAGGCCCGAGGCCCGCGCCACCGGTCGAGTGACGGCAGCGCGGATGGACTCCTCGCTGCCCACCACCGTGACCAGCGAGGTGGCCCGGGTGACGGCGGTGTAGAGGAGCTCACGAGTGAGGATGGGTGATCCGGCCGAGGGCAGCGACACCACGGCGTGGGGGTACTCCGACCCCTGGCTCTTGTGGATGGTCATGGCCCACCACCGCTCCCACTCACGCAGTCGGGCCAGAGCCAGATAGCGCAGATCGCCGGCGCCGGCGCCGGCGCCCATGGCCACGGTGCGGTTTCCGTCGCGGAGCACGACCACGCCGACGTCGCCGTTGAAGAGTCGGTTGACGGGATCGTTGCCGGTCACGATGACCGGTGTGCCTACCGGGACGGGACCGTGGCGCTGGACCGGCGGCAGCACGGATGCCGCCACCGCCTCGATCCGGTCGGTCCACTCGTACAGACCGAAGGGCCCGCGCCGGGTGGCGGCCAGTACCTTGATCCGGCCCGCTGCCTCGAGCGCGGTGTCCGCGTCGCCGGCCAGCGCGGCCTCCACCACCTCGACGCCGGCCGCCTCGACGGCGGCGCGCAGCGTGGCCAGCCCCGACGCATCGTCCTCATCGATCCAGGCCACGTCGGGCCGGGCCCCGGCCAGCAGGCCGAGCACGGCGTCGACGTCCCCTACCCGCACGGAGGCGGCCAGCGCGGCGATGCCGGACTCGGCGCCGAAGCGACGGCCTCGACGCAACTCGGTGACCCGGCCGTCGAGCGGGCCGCCGGCACGTCCATCGCCGTCGCCGCCTCCGACGCCATCACCACCCCAGCCGCCCGCTCCGACCCCACCGCGGTCGACCAGGTCCCCCATCACCGTGCCGGCCTCGATGCTGGCCAACTGGAACGGGTCGCCGACCAGGACCAGTCGGGCGTCGGGCCGGACCGCGGCGAGGAGCTTGGCCATCAGCGGCAGCGACACCATCGAGGTCTCGTCGATGACCACGAGATCGTGGACCAGCGGGTCCGAGTGGTTGTGGCGGAAGTGGGTCCGGTCGCCGTGTCCCAACAGCCGGTGGACCGTGGTGGGCTCGGTGGCCGACAGCGCCTCGGCCAGAGCGGTGCCGATCACTCCGTCCCGCTGCATGGCGCGCAGCTGGGACTGCACGGCCTCGGCCATGCGGGCCGCCGCCTTTCCGGTCGGCGCGGCCAGGGCGGCCTGGACCTCGCCTCCCTCGCCCTCGGCCACCAGATGGGCCGCAGCCAGGATACGGGCGATGGTGTGGGTCTTCCCCGTGCCCGGTCCGCCGGCGATGATCGACACGCCGTGGGTCAGGGCCCGTCGCACCGCCTGGCGCTGTAGGTCCTGGTCGGAGTCGGGCTCCGTACCGAACAGCCTGTCGAGCGCCCCCTCGACCACGTCTCCGTGGCGGGACGGGCCGGGTGGCTCCGGGGCCGGGTCCGCCTCGGCCCGCCGCCTGAGTTCATCCGCCACATCTACCTCGTAGCGCCAGTAGCGCTCGAGGTACACCCGCCGGCCATCCCACACCAACGGACGGGTTCGCCGGTCGGCGGGAGCATCGGGCCGCTGCACGATCGGTGACCGGTCGAGCCCATCGGCCCAACCCGCCGACTCGGGCCACGGCAGCATCCCCGAGAGCGGCCCACCCACCTCGTCGGACACGACCTGGTCGACGACGTGGTCGAGCTCCACGCAGACGTGGCCGTGCCGGGGGGCCCGAGCCGCCAGGGCCAGAGCCAACAGGTCCTCAGCGGATGCCCCCGGCTCCAGCCGGAGCACGGTGGCGGCCAGCTCGACCTCGAAGGCCCCGAACACGCCCGCCTCCACGAACGGCGAGAGGACCGTCCGCAACGCGGACCCGTCCGTAGCCGACGGATGCGCCCTCGACCACGGATCCGACCGGACCGGTGCCACCATTCCGGTCGCTCAGCTGCCCTTCCCCGCCCATCACCGTACTGTCGCCACGCCGACGCGCCCGTCGAGAAGGTCGCTCAGATCGGACACGAGCGCCCATGGGATGGGCCAGTCGTACACGCCGTGCGGCTGTCCGCCGGTCATGGCCACGTCAGGACCGGTCATGCCCCGGACGAAGAGATAGGCCGCGCCTCCCAGGTGCTCGGACGGCCGGTAGGCACGGAGCCGCCAGCGGAGGTACCGGTGCAGCGCCACGGCGTACAGCAGGGCCTGGAGCGGGTAGTGGTGTTCGGCCATGGCCGACGCCAGTCGGCTAGGGGCGTAGTCGTCGGCGGCCGGCGGCCGACCCCGGGGCGTCAACAGGTTGGTCTTGTAGTCCGCCACCACGAACGAGCGCGACCCGTCGGCCGCCCCCACCCGCGCCACCAGGTCGATCGATCCCGTCAGGTAACCGGCCAGCTCGACGTCGATGGAGCCGTCGGCCAGCTGTTCGGCCCAGGTCCGGAGGGGATCGTGCCTCTCGAGATGGTCCACGACCATGGCCCCGATATGACGGCCGGTCGGGTGGTGTCCCCGCTCGCCCAGACGAAGGTCGAAGGTGAGCTCGTTCACACGATCTTCGGGCCGGAGGTCGGCCAGGCGCATCCCCCCGAACGCTCGGCCGAGCGGGGTTTCGACTGCGGCCCGAAGGCCGTCGATCAACAGTGTCCGACCGCTGACCCCCTCCCACTCCGGGGCGGGCACCGGCGTGAGGTCGACGGGGATCCGAACCAGCAGCCGGTCCAACGCCGAGGACAGCTGGTCGTCCAGATCGGTGGCACCGAAGTCGACCACCTCGAGCAGTGCGTGGACCAGGGTTCCGAAGGAGGTGCCGGCGGGAAGGGGCGCCAGTGGACCCGGGGCCGGCCCTGCGGACCCGTTGGCCCGGCCGGCGGCGCCGTCGCTGTCGCTGTCGCTGTGGCTGTCGAGGTCGATATCGTCGCCGGCGGTTGTGACGCCGGCCGGACCCGGCTCCGGATACCCTCCCGCGCTATCCCCTTCGTCTCCGGCACCGCGGTCGGACAGGGAGGGGTCGTAGGGGTCGAAACCGGCGACGGCCGATCGCTGCGTGATCGACGAGAACGACCAACGGTGCACCGAACGATCGAGGGTGTTCCCGAAGGACGCCAGCCCGAGTGGCTCACGATCGCCACTCGACGATCTGTCGACCCAGCGCGCACTCCCCGGCGATGCGCCGTCGATGACCGAGACGTCCATCGTCCCCCCGGAACGGGACTTCAGGGAGTCGAGGACCCCGGCGATCTCGGAGTCGGGCGGTATGTCGACCGTCGGCCGGCCGAAGAGGTCCGCGTCGATCACACCGTCCGTGCGGGCGAACAGTACGTGAGCCAGCGCCGTCTTCGGACTGCCCATGGTGTTGCCCCACCAGACCACCGTCTGGTGCCTGGCCCGGGTGAGGGCCACGTAGAGGACGCGCAACTGTTCGCCGGCCACCTCGGCTTCGGCCTCGGCCTTCCGCGCCGAGGCGGTGGCCTTGTCGGGCCACAGTATTCCCTTGCCCAGATCCAGCGCCAGTCGACCGGTCGCCGGATCGGTGGTGATCAACGGATCACGCGATTGGGGCGAGCGCCACAGCGTGGGCACGCACACCACGGGAAACTCGAGGCCCTTGGCCTTCCAGATGGTCATGATCTGGACGGCGTCGGCCTCGGACTCGATACGCCGGGCGGCGATGCTACCGTCCGTGTCGGTGTCGGCTTCCTCCTCCGGCCTGGCCTCGAGCGCGTCGACCAGACCGGACACACCGGAACGTCCGCCGGGGGCGGCGCCACGGAGCAGCTCGGCCAGGTGGTCGAGGTCGGTCACGTTCCGGTCGCCGTCGTTCGATCGCAGGGTCCGGGCCACGACCTCGGTCTCCCTCCAGATGCGGGCCAGCGCATCGGCCACCGGGCGGCTGGCCAGCAGGGTCGCCCACGACGCCAGCTGCTCCTGAAGGGGAGCCAGTGCCTCATCGGTCGCCTCGGCCACCTGGTTGGCCGTCCATCCGACGAACCACGAGAGGGCGAAGGCCCGCACGGCACGGGCGTCGTCGGGTCGCAGGATGCCCCCGAGGAGCAGCCGCATCTGATGGGCGGCGGGTGCATCCAGCACACTGCCTCCGCCGGCCACCACAGCCGGTACCCCCTCGCGTTGGAGGGCGCTGCGGATGGCCTCCCCCTGGGTCGCCGAACCGACCAGCACCGCGATATCGCACGGTCGGAGCTCATTCGGCGCATCGCCGGGGTGATCGGTTGGCACCACGGCGGAGTCGAGCATCCCGCGCAGGTAGGACACCAGGTCACGGTCGACGGCACTGGCGGCGGACGCCGCCCTGACCTGATCCGGACGGTTTCGGGCGATGTCCGCGCCGATGGCCAGGCGGAGGCAGAGCGCGGGCAGCGGGTCTCCAGCGGCGGTGCGGAGGCGACGGTCCCGATGGCCCGGGGCCACCTGCACCGGAACGTAGCGAATGTCCTCGGCCCCGAAGGTGGCCCCCTCGAACAGTGCATGGAGCGACGTGAGCACCGCGCCGTCGGATCGCCAGTTGGTGTCCAGAGTCTGGAGCTCGGTCCCCGAGCCCTCCCCGACAGCTCGGAGATAGGTCTGGATGTCGGCGCCCCGGAACCGGTAGATGGCCTGCTTCGGATCGCCCACCAGCACCAGCGTGCCCGCCGACTCGGGATCGCCGAACAGCGACGAGAAGATCTCCCACTGCACGCTGTCGGTGTCCTGGAATTCGTCGATGAGGGCCACACTGAATCGACTCCGCAGCGAATCGATGACCGCCCCCGCCCGGTCGCCGTGCAACGCGTCGCGCAGCTGCACCAGAACATCGTCGAAGCTCAGGGTGCCACCGGCCCGTCGCCGCTCGACCATGGCCGAGACCGACGCCAGCACGAGACGCCGGAGCAGGATGAGCGAGGCCGGGGCCCCCTGGTCGGCGTCGTGGGGCTCGAGGGCGAGATCGGGCCGGTCGGCCACCGCCCGGGTGGCCGTGACGAGCGTTCGCAGCGAAGGCAGCTCGTCGGAGCGGTCCGTTTCCACGGCCGCCGTGGCCAACACGTCGGCACACGCCTGTTCCACCAGTTCCTCCACGTCCCCCACCAGCCCGCGCTTCGGCGTCGACGATGGACGACACGCCCAGCATGCCGCGGACCTGCGTGGCGAAACCGTGGATGGTGGTGATGGTGGCGGCGTCGAACTCGGTGACGGCACGTCGCAGTCGTTCCAGTCGGCCGTGACGATCCGTGGCCATCAGATGGTGCATGAGCACGTCGCCCTCGGGGGGAGGGACGTCGCCGCCGAGGACCGCCGCCGCCTCGGTGATCTGATCTCGCACCCGGGCCCGCAGCTCGCTGGTGGCGGCCCGTGTGAAGGTCACGATGAGCAGCTCCGAGGAAGGTACGGCCCGTTCGGCGATGAAGCGGGTGGCCAGGGCGGCCAGCGTGAACGTCTTGCCGGTGCCGGCACTGGCCTGTAGGGCCCAGCGCCCGCTCCGGAGCTCACCGATCGGATCGAAGGGGGTGGTGGCGGCGGTCACGAGGAGCCGGCCGGGTCGAGGACAGCGGCGGAGCGGTCGAAGGCACCCCACAGATAGTGGGCATACCGCTCGACCCTGCCCCCGGACCCGGGGGGATCGTCGGTTCGGGCCCCGAGCGTCATGATCCCGTCGAAGTCGATATCGCCGAAGACGGTGCCGACCCAGTCGTCGTGCGCATCGCCGCGGTCGTTGTGGCCCGACCACAGTGCCGGCGACGGCTTCCCTCGGTGTACGGCGAACGAGAGGGCCGGAAAGATCGGCAACGGCTCCCTCAGGCCCCTCCGGTAGCAGTCGACCACCACGTCCAGCGCGGCCCGGGCCGACAGAAGCCCATGGTCACCGCCGTCGAGCGGAATCAGTTCGACGACCTCTGCGGCTGTCGCGCCGGTCGGCGCCCGGCCCACGAGCACTGATCGCCACGGGCCGCCGGGGTCCGTGGCCACCAGGGCCATGAGATCCAGCCAGGCCTGGAGTTGATGGACCGGCTTCACCCTCGAGAACTGGAGACGCACCGGACCGGCGGACGGTGCCCCCAGACGCAGGTCGACGGTCCCGACGATGCGTGCGCCATCGTCCAGCTGCATGTCGATCTCGCGCTGTTCGGGTGGGCCGCGACGAAGACCGCGACCATCGGCTTCGGCCAATAGGAGCTCCACGGTGGCCCTCAGGCCGGCCACGGCCGTGTGCTCGAGCACTCCGGGCGGGAGTGTGCCGCACACCCGCTCGACCTCGACCCACTCCTCCACGCCACCGCCGTCGAGGAGCGCGTGCAACAGCCGGGTCCCGGCCGCCCACTGCTCGAGGGGGGTCAGCTCCACCGGGAGCAGCAGCGACAGCTCCTCGGAGGATCGCGGCAGACGGACATCGAGGGCGCGGGTCACGAACGTCCTTACCGGGCCGGCGAGGAAGTCACGGAGGTCGGCGATGTCGATGACCGGGGACGGCGCCCGCTCGAGCCGTGACGTCAGGAACGGGCGGTCCTCGGCCACCCGGGAGCGCCGCGCCATGGCACCGTCGAGGTCGTTCGGGTTGAACCCCCACGTGACATCCGGAAACAGCCCGCCGGTGACGAAGCAGGGCTCGTCGAAGGGGTGGCGGGGATGGTCGACCTCGAGTCGGCGGACCAGCGCGGGCCGTTCCTCGGCCGCCACCAACGCCACCACCGCCTCGAAGAGCTCGCTCGCCGCCACCGAACGGGGAATGACGCGGTTGGTGCGCACATCGCGTCCGTCCCGGGTCACCACCAGATGGTCGCCGGCGGCCAGGACCGCTTCCAGCAGTGCCTGACGCGCCTCGGCCCTCGGATCGCGATCCCCGATCAGCGGCGCCGTGGCCACCAGATCGTCGGCGGCCGCGGCCGGCGTACCGAACGCGGTCTGGTCCATCCCCAGGATGCAGACGACCCGGTAGGGAATCCAACGAAGGGGGGTCAGAGACGTCACGGTGATCCCGCCCCGGAAGAAGTCAGGCCGTCCGACCTCCGCGCTCAGACGCTCGTCGAACAGGCGCCGGACATCGGCGAACGTAAGTGGCACGGTGGAGGGCGCGCCCTGGGCCGAGGCATCGAGTACGTCGGCGAAGATCCAGTGGAGGGCCTCCATCTGCCATTCCCCACCCCGCGGGGCGGCCAGGAGGGCTCCGCAGGCGCGACGCAGGACCGGCACCCACTCGCCGATGGGCCGAGCGGTCGCCACCTCGGCGTCGAGCGTGGCCATGTGGCCCAGGGCCTCGGCCAGGCGTCCGAGCGTGTCCACATCCGAGCCCTCGACGCCGAACGGGGCGACATCCCCGACGGCCAGACCCAGGCCCGCGTCTTCGACCGCCGATCCGAGCAGCAGCCGGTCCAGCGCGGCCCGCCAGGTGTTGCCGGTCAGGATGCCCGGGACCCCGAAGCGGGTCCGCTGCACCGGATCGAGGCCCCACCGTATGTGGGTGTCTGCCACCCACTCGGCGATGGTGGACAGATCGTCGTCGTCGAGACCGAGCGACTCCCTGACCGGACCCAGGTTGAGGAAGTCGAGCACCTCGGCCGACTCGAACCGTCCCGACATCAGCGCCAAGAGGGCGGCGGCGGCACCGAGGACCGGATTGGTGGACCTGATGGACTGATCGGCGATCCTGTAGCGGAGTGCAGGAGGACCGGATCGACCATCCGCCGACGCGGCGTGGGAAGGTGACGAGGAAAGGGTCGTGGACGGGTCCGTGGTCTGGTCCCCCGACGGTCCGAAGACGGCCTCGATCAACGGGGCGAACCGGTCGAGCGCGGGGCACAGCACGAGGATGTCCTCCTCGGCCAGCTCCGAGCCGGGCTGGTTGAGCAGGTGCAGCAGAGCATCGCGGGCCACCTGCACCTGGCGGATCGGCCCATAGCAGGAATGGAATTGGACGGACCGGTCGGAGGGATCTGTGGGAATGGGCACCCGCTCGGCCCGGCACGCCGTCCGGATCCGGTGCTGCAGACGCCCGAGCAGGGTCGGGGACAGTGCGCCCCCCGCCGTGTCGCCGTCGGTCCCGGTGTCGGCCCCGCCGGGACGCTCCGGAGCCGGTAGCCCGGCGACCCGGGCGTCGGCCAACAGCAGTGCCGTCTCCCGAGCCAATCGTCCCCACGACCGGAGCAGTGGCGGCTCGACGGTCTCCGCGGTCGGATCGTTGGACCGGAGCCTGGGCTGGGATCGGGCCGGAGGCGGGAACAGATCGTAGAGGCGGGCGCCGTCGAACTCGCCGGGTTCGAGGAGGAAAAGATGGACGTCGACCTGGGTGGCCACGGCCCGGACCAGCTCGAGGAATTCCGGCCCGGGCAGGACCGAGAAGCCGAACAGCACGAGACGCTCCGGAAGGCCGAGCGCCAGGGTGCCTGCACGAACGGACTCCAGAAGCACCGGAAGGCGTTCGGGCGGGCTCTCTTCTCCCACATGCTCACGGACCAGGCGCCACAGCCGCGGCTGCCAGGCATGATGCTCGGCGATGCGCTGGCCGGTCCCGTCCACGAAGGTGCCGTCCGCCCACAGCCGGATCATGTCGGGCCGGTGAAGGTGGTACCGGTCGAAGAGGTCGGCAACCCTCCTGGCCCGGGAGTAGCCGGACGCGCCCGGAGCCAGACCGGTGAAGTCGCGCCAGCCCGATCCGCCGTCACGTTGCCCGGCGACGGTCAGGATCGACCAGACCAGCCGGTCGATCCCCCAGGGGTCGGCGCCCGGATCGGCCCGCTCCACGTTGAGCACGTGCGTCCGGAGCGAGCCCGGGTAGGCGCGCACGAAGTTGGCGGCGATCCCGTCCCCGCCCCCGGGCGCGGATGCGCCGAGGTGACGGGCCAGTTCGAGCAGCAGCCAGCGTCGCATCCCGTCCGACGGCACGGCCAGCCACTCGGGGGCCAACGGATCTTCCTGCGGCTCGGTCAGCAGCCCGGCCAGACGTGTCGCCAGTGGACGGGCACGGTCCGCCGAGTACAGGTGCATCATGGAAATGGACCCTACTCACGGGGTGTGCCACCGGAGGAGCCACGGCGCAGGCCTCGCCCCCCTGCAGGGTCGTAGGGCTATCCTCACGCCATGAACCCTCGGACCAAACAGGTGGACCTGTCCGGAATCTGGCTGTTCTCCACGTGCACCGGCAGGGAGTTGCGCACCATCCGGAGCGCGCTGGACGAGATCACCGTACCTGCGGGGAAGGTCCTGGCCGAGGCGGGAACGGTGGGACGCGAGTTCTTCATCATCGTCGAGGGACGGGCGGTGGTGGAACGCAACGATCGCCACGTGGCCACCCTCGGACCGGGCGACTACTTCGGCGAGCTGGCCCTGTTGGACCGGGGGCTTCGCTCGGCCAGCGTGACCGCCGAGACCGAGCTCCGCATTCTGGTCCTGGCCCAACGCGAGTTCAATGGTGTGCTGGAGTCGGCACCTTCCGTCACGCGCAAGCTGCTCGCCGTCTTGGCCACCCGACTCCGCGACACCGACGCCCGCGCCCTGGACTGATCGGAGAGACACCACTTCTCCCGGCCTTCGACGGAGCCGGGGTCCCCTGGGAAACCTGCCAGCTCGGCCCCAGCGGCCGGTGCTCCTTGCGTTGAGTGCGGAGGGGCAGGGTCACGACGGACCTGACGGACCCCCTGGGTCATTGCATCGGCAACTGTCTCCCCGGCAAGCGTCGGATCCGGGATCGACCCGCGGGATCTGGCCAGGTGGTATCAAATGGTCGGGGAAGTGCCCGGCCCCGGGTACGAAGAGTCCAAAGGGGAAACCATGGGACACCTGATGATCGCCGCATCCGGGGGCGGCGTGTTCGCACTAGTCATCCTGTACGTCGCCCTCTACTTCATCTTCACGCTGGGCGTCTACGGGACGTACAAAAAGGCCGGTCCCAACGGGGACCCGGCCTGGTCGGCCTTCGTCCCGATCTACAACTTCATCATGCCGAAAGTGGCCGGTCGGCCCACATGGCACTTTTTTCGGACGACTTCGCCTGATCAGGATCTGACAACTGTCGATCATCGTTGGTCAGTATTTGACCTCCGCGGACAATTCGCGGACTGGACCGACGAGCACTAGGAACCAGTGGTGAAGTCTGTTCGCATGAACGGATCTGGCGAAGGGAGCCAAAATGGGATCGCAACTGTTGGCAACGACTTACATCGTCACCACCAATAATCATCGTGCCGCCGCCGCCATCGTCTCCATCATCGTTTCACTTGCGTTCTATGTAATTACGGCCCTCGGCGGCTGGGGAACCTACAAAAAAGCTGGTCAGAACGGTGATCCTGCTTGGGCCGCCTTCGTGCCCGTATACAACTGGATCGTCCTACTCCGCATCGTAGGCAGACCGAAAACGTGGGCCTGGTTCCTTCTACTGCTCATCCCTTCGTTCTTCCTTCCTGCACTTGGATTCATCACATCGTTGGCCTTCTTCGTTGTCTATGTGATCGTTGCGAATGACCTCTCCAAGAGCTTTGGGCATGGACCTGGATTCACGGTCGGTCTTGCATTCATCATTTTCCCTATCGTCATAATCATCTTCTGGTACATCCTCTGGCTCGGCCAGAGCGTCTATCTGGGACCGGCCGGTCCCGCTGGCACCATGGCATTGGGTGGCTACCCGTCCCAGGGTGGCTACTCACCCCCAGCCCGGCTACCCGCCGCAGGGCGGTTATCCCCCCCAAGGGGGCTACGTGCCCCAGCCGGGCTATCCGCCCGCGGGCCAGGCGCCGCCACCACCACCGCCAGTTCCGCCGGCCGGACAGGCACCCACACCACCGGTTCCACCGGCATACCCGCCGACCGGACAGGCGCCGCCGCCACCACCGCCAGTTCCGCCGGCCGGACCTCCGCCGGGACAAGCTCCTCCCGGACCGATGCCACCGCCCTAAGCACTTCGGACCTGCAATTGCAGCCATCTGACCCACGCGATTCGCAGCCCTGAGCATTCGTCGGCCCAGTGTGCTGGACTCGGGAAGTCTCACCGGAGAACTGGACAAACGATTGGAGCCAAACGATGGTCAGGAATCCGTGGGGTGTGATTGGCCTTTCAATAATCACATTGGGGATTTACTTCATTTACTGGCAATACGTCACGTTCAGGGACCTCAAAAATTCCTCAGGGGAGGGAATCGGAGGAGGACTCGGACTGGTGTTTGCCATCTTCATTGGAATCGTCAATGCGTTCATGATCCCGTCCGAAGTCGGCCACGTTTTCCAGCGGCAGGGCAAGAGCCCTCCCGTGACTGGCTTGACTGGCTTTTGGTGGTTTCTGCCATTCGTAGGATGGTTCGTCTGGGTAATAAAGGTACAAGGAAGACTGAACGAGTATTGGGAGAGTGGTGCTCTAGGTGCAGCAGGCGGGGGGCCTCGTATGCCGCCCACCGCTTCTATAGCTGGTGCCCCGCCGTTCGTCCCACCGACGGGATTTGCTCCCGACCCATCAGTTGCTCCAGTTGCCCAGACGCTCCAACCACCGAGTAGCCCGGCTCAGGCTTACCCACCATCGCCAGGTCCCGGCTATTGGCTGGCCTCGGACGGGAATTGGTATCCACCGGAGCAGCGGCCCAGCAGGCCGCCGCCTGCAACCGGTTAGGGGCCGGAGATCTTCATCTTCCCGCCTGCGTCTCAAGCTTGCACGCTGCGAAATGGCGAGACCTGGCTGGTCACCGGACGATCTAGTCCGGCCCTGGATCCAAGCGGGGTGTACCGCTCGCGAGAGCAAATCACTCGATCGCTGATACGTAAGAAGGGTCCCACCTACCAGGCGCCTATCTGGGGCAGGTGGCAGCGGATTCATCCGACTAGCAAAGATCTCTCCCGGCCCCAAGCAAGGTCTGGAGTACCATCCGCCAAAGGGGTCAGAGGAGGGTGGATATCGTGTCTATGAACCCAGCCGCACCGGGCGCGGCACCTCGTCCGATCAATTTTCGCTCGATCCAACCGGTAGGTCGAGATCGCCTCACCGCTGCCCTGCGCATCATCTGGGTGATCCCACAATTGGTCGTGTTGACCTTCGTCTACATCGGGGCCTTCTTCGTCGCAGTCGTCGGTTGGCTCGGAGCCCTGTTCACCGGCGAACTTCCCGAATTCGCCGAGAGTTTCCTCTCCGGTGCCCTTCGATGGGGTGTTCGTGTCAACGGCTACCTTTACTTCTTGACCGACTCCTATCCGCCGTACTCCATCGATGAGGATCTGAATTACCCGATCCAGATCTCCATTCCTGAGCGTGCTCCGCTCAATCGCCTGGCCGTCTTATTCAGGATCTTCTTGGTGATCCCCGCAGCCATCGTCGGCTCTGTGGTCGGTGCCGGTCTGGGAATCCTCTCTGTGGGGAGCTGGGCCATGATCACCTTCACTGGCAGCTTGCCGATTCCTCTCTACGAGGCAACACGTGCGGTGAGCCGATTCCAATTGCGCCTAGGGGGGTACTTCTTGATGCTGACCTCGGAGTACCCATGGGGTCTCTTGGGTGATCCGCCGGCAGGTGAGGAAGAGGCGGCCGAGAGCAGCGGATGGTCCATCTGGCTGAGCCAAGGCGGTCGCAACGCCATGATCGTGGTCATCGTCCTTGGCATCATCGAAACGATTGTCAGCAGGCGGTGAGATCGCCCTTCTGACTAGTACCCGCCCGGATCCCGCGATAGGCGACACGGTCCGTTGTTCGGGTTACCCCACGGCGGTAGTGGAGATTTGTTTCAGATCGTTGGTGTCGGCCCGCTGCCATCCAAACGTAGGTGCGGTGTCGGCCGAGCAGGGTGCTCCTGACGTCGACGAATCCTGAAGTGCCCAGTATGTCCCAGTACCAGGAAGTCGGTATTGGCTAATAACGGAATCGCTCGCCTCCGAAACAGTGAGGCCATAGACGCAACCGGCAAAGTTTGCTGCCGTCACGACGTGACCACTCGCCATCTGGGTGCTCACATACGTGCGGTCTCCGCTGATGGGCACGGGCACATCGCCGGGTAACCACACGACGTCAGGTTGCTGCTGGTTGAGGAGAGAGAGGGTCAACGCTCCATCGGGGATGTGATGAGACTTCGCCACCTCATCGGCCGAGAGGGCCTCGGCAGCAGCCCCTTCGGTGGCCACATCGCCAGCGCTCTGACCTACGGCAGTGACGACGCCGTGCACCGCTCCCAGAATAAAGACGACGATCAGACCTGCCACGAGGAGACCCACCGATGCCCAGAATGCGATCACCTTTCCCCCTCCATTTCGACTCGCAGTCGGTAAGTCGCCAGGATTCGGAGGAAGGACTGGCGGACCGCCAGGCACTTTGATCGCGACGATCGGCGTCACTTTCTCAGGCTACCTCTGCTAGATAGCTGTAGCCGGAGCGCTCATACATTGGCGGTGACTTCCCCGATCAGTCACGTTTGATAACCGACCCGCTCCCGGGGATCCGGGGCACCCTACTGAGGTGATTTCACAAGCGGCCGGTCATCAGATTCGGCCTAGCTTCAGTCAATCGAAGCTGTCAGTCTGGGGCTGTTCGCCAGCGTCTGGAGCACTACGCAGTACCGCTCCGTTAGGCGCAGCAACGTGGCGAGTTGCTCCTCTGAGGCATCGCTCTGGAGATCGAAAGACAAGCGAACATCTGAGAATCCGACCGGAGCGGATTTGTCGACGCCCAGCGTCCCCCGAAAGTCCAAGTCGCCTTCGGCTCTAACCGTACCGACAGCACTGATTCCAAGCGCAGTAGCCACTGAGCGCATCGTCACCCCCGCACAGGCGGCGAGGGCCTGAAGCAACATGTCTCCGGAACAAGCCTGAGAGCCATCGCCCCCAGTAGCTGGATGGAGCCCGGCTTCTACCAGGGCCCGGCCTGTCTGCACTGAGCACGAGAGGTCGTCACCCAGTTGACCTTCAGCTTTCAAGGTCACAACCGCAGCTTCCGGCTGTTCCCGATATCGCTCCTTGATGGGAGCCTGCATCGCCTTCAGGTCATCGCTGTTCATTGGGGTCTCCGATCATCTCGCACGATACCCGCACGGGCGACGGACGGACCGAGGACAGGAACGCCCGGTGAAAATCAGTGTCCCACCGTCCCGGCGGTCAGTGACAAGTTTCCGTGCGTCGCCTCGCCGACCGGCACAGATTGAGCAGTACGGCAGCCAAAGTGCATCCGAAAACAGCCCCGAGAGCGCTCCAGAAGACCAACCAGCCCCATGGCGTTGGGTAGTAGATGCAGGGCTCATCGACGAACGGATGGGTGGGAGGAGGTGGAGCACCTCCTCAGATTGATCCTCCCCACTGCCCGGTATTGGTGATACGGACCCAGAGCAGTCCAACCGCCGTAACAGTCAATGTTGAGATTGCGACGATGAGCCTCCGGCCCGTTCGGGTATCCCACCACTTCTCCACGTTTCGATCTTCTCATGGGTGACCACCGATGAGAAGTCGCACGGTTCTCCCCATGTGCCGGTAACAGTCACGGTAAAGGGCACTTCGGGGATAGTCGCTCCCAGGTCGAGAAGATTGAACGGTCAGGTCTTGATTAAAGCGTCTCTTCTGGTTTGCCGATTAAGCAGAATGTGGGACGCACATATGGCGGATTCGAGTCTCGGAGCAGGAATTCACTCCCGACTGGCAGGCTACCGGGCACTGCTGGTTGACATGAACGCCGTCCCAGGCCACGCCGCGCTTACCGGTACAGCCCATTTCGCGCTCGGCTGCGTGACGAACGCGACCGGCCAGACAGTCTGCAACGGCACGTCGACCGGGTTCTTCGCAGGTCTCGGTGCCCTCTTGTTCGTGTACCTCGCGATCCTGGTCCTCGGTATCCTCGCTGCGGTCAAAGTAGTGACGAAGGCGGGCTACTCGGGCTGGTGGGTGTTGATCACGCTCATCCCTCTGGTCGGGACGGTGTTCATCTTTGTCTTCGCTTTCTCCACCTGGCCTGTCACAAAGGAGGTGCAGATGCTCCGAGCACAACTTGCCGAGCAACGAGGAAACGGGGGCCATCGCGGCGCGGCCGGCGGTGGGAAGGGACTGGGACAGCCGAATCACGGGGTTCCCGATTCGACCGGGCCAATCCCAGCGACACCTGAAGACTCCTCCGGCGAGCACGCTGCGCTACCCGCCTTCGGGGAGTTCCTCGCGGGGGGGACGCTGTCTGTGGTGACCCCCGCTCGCGTGTCACCGACCAGTGCGCCAGCGGCCACCGGACTCCCGCCGGCCGGGTGGTACCCGAACCCAGGCGATGCGCTGGGGCAGCTCCGCTACTGGGACGGCTCGACCTGGACCGACCAGTTCCGGTTGCCGTAGGGGTTGCTACCAGTTGTGCCGGAGCACCCTCCATCGGATGGATGAATCAGCCCAGCGCCACTCCACCGGAGATGGCCTTACCGGGCTGGAGGAATACCTGAATCAGGAGGATGACGACCCGATCAGGACGCCTGCAGCCACCACGGCGACCATGCGCCAACCGACAAGCCAGCCCGTCGCCCGGCCACGAACTCCCAGTAGCCGAGCGAAGCTGTCCCGAGCCACAGCGTGACCCGGATGCCGCCGGTAAGGGAGACGCCAAGGGCATACAGCACCGAGACGACGGCGAGGGGCGGCACGCACAGCAGCAGAAATGGGGCCTGCAGCTGAACGATCCCGCCCCACTCCTTGCGACTCAACATCCGTCCGACCTCGACGTGCTGCGCCATTACCGCCGAGAACACGTGAGCCATGAACATGGCCAGCACAGGTCCTACCATGACCCCGACAACATCAATCAGCCTCAGGTTCTGCCATCCGTCATGAATGATGAGCACGTTCATCACTGTGATGGTGGCATAGACGATCCGATCCACGAGGATCGGATGCGCCAATCTGTCGAGAGCGGTTCTCACTGTCATTCACACCGCCAACACGGCCGTCGGTGAATGCTCAACTCATTGGCGAGCCATGGCGATCCTCAGATCGCTGGCACTGTCATCAATAAGGTCGCTACTCACGTCGAGGGTCAGCCGCCTGAGCTTGCCCGTGAATGTGAAGGCATCAGAATACGCATCGGGTGCAACTCGGCTGCCTCCGTCGTATCCGCACGTCAACCCCTCCGTACCGAAGATGACCGGAACGGTATGGGGCATCTCGATCACTCCAACTAACTGTTCGTTGATGTAAAGCTGGCCCAGTCCCGGGGAACCTTTGCCGACGGAAAGGTCCGGCTCCCCAGTCGGCTCGAACTCATAGCGAAGCGAGACGTCGCCCGTGGGAATGTCCTCGGTGGAGTGGACCCTGAAGTTATCCCTCCCGAGGTAGTTGTAGACGAAATGGAGTCTGCGGTCCTTGACGAAGAAGGCAAAGCCCCCGGTTCGACCGCCCTGAGCCAGAAGGACACCCTCTGAGTCGATGTCCATGGTCGTGTCGGCAGTGATGCTGTGTGGGCGGTTGTACAGCTTGGGCGCAGCGGCAAACGGGACGGGTGAGCCGCCCGGGTAGTAGACGTACTGAATCCGCTGGGGAGTGATGGCCGGACGCTCCAGCGCCAAGCGGGCTCTGACGTCGCCGTCCAGTGGCATGACGCCGTACTTCCCGGCCTCCGTCCACCACCGGCCAACCATCTCGATGACCTTGGCCCGGTGGTCGGCGGCGACGTTGTGCGACTCCGAGTAGTCCTTGGTCAGGTCGTAGAGTTCCCAGTCGTTGGCCTCGATCTCGGCCAGGACCTCGGCAGAGATCGGTGAGCTGAACGCCCGGCCCTTCAATGCTGCTTCGGTAAAGTTCGGCCCGGGCCACGGACACACCGCCCGCCAGCCCTCGTGATAGATCGAGCGGTGGCCGAACATCTCGAAGTACTGGGTGTGATGACGGGTAGGCGCATCGGAGTCATCGAAGCTGTTGGCGAAACTCACTCCTTCGATGGGGGCCTGGGTGATGCCTCGTATGGCGTCGGGAGGATCGATACCGAGGGCGTCGAGCACAGTCGGGACAAGGTCGATGGCGTGGGAGTACTGGGTGCGGATCTCCCCGCGAGCCTTGATGCCACGTGGCCACGAGACAATGCACGGGTCAGTGCAACCGCCCCGGTACGTCTCACGCTTCCATCGCCGGAACGGGGTGTTCCCGGCGTTGGTCCAGCCCCAGGCGTAGTGGTTGAAGACGTTGACGCCTCCCAGCTCGTCGATGTTCGCCAGATTGGTCTCCAGAGACTCGGGGGCGTTGTTGAAGAACAACATCTCGTTGACCGAGCCAACCGGGCCACCTTCTGCGCTGGCTCCGTTGTCTGAGATCAGCATGATGAGGGTGTTGTCGAGTTCGCCGATCTCCTCCAAGAAGTCCACGACCCGGCCAAAGTGATGATCGGTGAAGGCCAGGAAACCAGCAAAGACCTCCATCATTCGGGCATAAAGCTGCTGCTCCTCTGGCGAAAGGGCCGCCCATTCCGGCACATCGGGATCGTGTGCGGACAGCTCCGTCCCGGCCGGAACGATGCCCATTTCCAACTGGCGTTGATGGACCACCTTTCGGTACTCGTCCCAGCCAGCGTCAAACTTGCCCTTGAACTTATCGGCCCATTCCTTCGATACGTGGTGAGGAGCGTGGCCCGCCCCAGGGCAGTAGTGAAGATAGAAGGGCTTGTCCGGCGCATTGACGTGGGCATCCTGAATGAACTCGATGGCCTTGTCGGCCAGATCGGCGCTCAGGTGATAGCCGTCCTCGGGTTGTGACGGCTGATCGACGTAGTGATTGTCGTAGACCAACTCGGGGTACCACTGATTGGTATCGCCCCCGAGGAACCCGTAGTAACGCTCGAAGCCCCGAGCCAGAGGCCAACGATCGTAGGGACCGGCTGGTGTTTCGTGCTCCGGGGGGGTGAGGTGCCACTTGCCGATGAGAAAGGTGTTGTAACCGTGGGGCAGGAGCATCTCGCCCAACATCCCGGCGGTCGGAGGCACGATCGAGTTGTATCCCGGGAACCCACTCGATGTCTCGGAGATTGTGGCCATCCCGACGGAGTGGTGATTGCGCCCGGTCATGATGCACGCCCTCGATGGGGAGCAGAGTGCAGTCGTGTGCATGTTCGTATACCGGAGACCGGTCTCGGCCAGGCGATCGAAGACCGGGGTGTCAACCAATCCGCCGAAGCTGGAGAGTTGGCCATAGCCAACATCGTCGAGCACCACGATCACAACGTTGGGAGACCCCTCACGGGCTCGGGGTGGCGTTGGCCAGGCTGGAGTTGACTCATCGGTAGTGCGCCCGATTGTGCCTGGAAATGTGCTCCCGTCGGGGTAGGTCATGGGATCAGTCATTGGTGCTCACTCTCCGGTCAGATCTTCGGCAGGGGAAGGCCGTAGCCACCTGCGAGAGTTTCGCACGGGGAAGATGAGTGGGCCATCGAGATTTCATCGGTCAGAGCGGGTCTCATCTGGTGCCCCACCCGTGTAAGTGCCGGTAGGTAGCACCCTCGGGGCCGCACTCGCCCACAGATGCAGAGCCAATGGGTCGGTGGTGGCAAGGACCCGAAGGTGGCCCGGCATCGCCTCTAAGATCCCCTGTAGGGCTCGCCATCGCCACCGTCCGTTGTAGGTAGTCCTCGACACCGGCGCGGACGCATAGGTCGCGGATTGTGTCTCGGAGGGATTTCAGGCGACGGACGATCGCGTCGCACATGAAATCCCCGAGATCCTGGTTCTCGGGATACTCGGGGTCGTCGACGAGTTGTTGGATGCTGACGGCTACTTCGGGAGGAGCGATGAGGCGCATCGTCGTTGGGGGCGGTGGAGCGGATGTAGGACTGATACGGGCCGAGCATGGGGGTCGGTTGGGTCATGGGCCCAGACCGCCCGCGATGGAGGCGGGATGGGTGGACGAGTCAGACGGAGCGCGACCCTGAACTACGTGCTGGGCATTTAGGCGGGAGTGTTGAGCCCAATCTGCCAACGGATGCTCTTACGCAGGGAGGCTAAGTGCCTCAGCCCGGTCTACCCCGCCCGGTCGGTGAGGAGATCGGCCGGGGCCGAGTCGAGTGTGCTCAGGATGGCTTCGGCCAGTGCCCGGGCCGACGACGGATCGAGTTCCATGGCCACTCTGGCGCCCGCACCTCGGGACGGATTGATCAGGTCGACGTTCAAGGTGTGATCGGCGCGGGCGTGAACC
The DNA here is from genome assembly GCA_963700235.1 of uncultured Acidimicrobiaceae bacterium. GTDB lineage: Bacteria > Actinomycetota > Acidimicrobiia > Acidimicrobiales > RAAP-2 > Bog-756. The sequence goes on along the minus strand of CAVOWT010000003.1, from coordinate 171,600 downwards.
GGATGGTCGAAGTAGACCGTGGCGTCCGACACCGGGAACCAGCCCTGTGCGCCCTTGCCGCTGCCTGTCACCGCCACCGTGGTCGTCTGATAGGTGCACATGGTGTCAAGTCCTCCGTTCAGTTGCTGGTCAGGTGGCGGCCGAAGAACTCCCAGATCTTCTCCCACCCGTCGACGGCCGCCTCCGGACGGTAGCTGGGCCGGTCGGTGGCGAAGAAGGCGTGCCCGGCGCCCTCGTAGGAGTGGAACTCGAACTCCTTGCCCGCCTCGCTGAGTGCCTTCTCCAACTCGGCGACCTCCTCCGGCGAGGGGTGCTGGTCCTCTGCTCCGAACAGCCCGAGTAACGGGCACGACAGGTTGGGGGCCAGGTGGACGATGGCCTCGAAATTGAGTGGAATGTTCTCCGGCGTGGGCCGGGTGACGAAGGCGCCGTAGCAGTCGACCGCGGCATCGAGGTCGAGACTGCACGCGGCGAGAAACGACTGGCGGCCGCCCGAGCAGTAGCCGATGGTCGCCACCTTCCCGTTCGACGATCCGAAGGCCCGTAGGTAGCCGGCGGCACCGCCCACGTCTCCCACCAGCCGATCGTCAGGCACGCCCCCCCGGGCCCGCGAGGCCGCCGAGGCGTCGTCAGGGCTGGCCCCGGGCGCCTCCCGATAGTGGAGGTTGGGGCAGATGGCCAGGTACCCGCGCGAAGCGAACTTCCGGGTGATCTCCTTCGTGCCTTCGTCGAAGCCGGGATTGTGGTGGATCACCACCACACCTCCCGTCGGCGTTGCATCCAGAGGTTGCGACAGATAGGCCTCGATGGTGTCGCCGTCGTGTCCGGTGATCTGCACCGTCTCGGCGCGCATGGCGTCGCTCATGGCCGGTTTCCTCTCTTTCTTTGACGGTGGGCGATTCTCGCTGACTGCGTGGGGCATCCCGATTCGGTGACCACCACCCCGGTCCTCGGCGCCAGAGCCCTGACCCGGCGATTCGGCGATTCGGCGATTCGGCGACCTCACCGGTCCCGGGTGCTGTGGCGGACTAGTCCGACCCGAGCCCTGGGTCCTCGTCGAGCTGGCGGCGGACCTCCTTCAACCGGACCGACTTGGCCGCCCGCTCGTCGCGGAAACGCCCGATGCGGGCCAGGGTGGTATCGAGTCGGTCCAACAGCTTGTCGTTGGCGTCGATGGCGTCGTCGAGCAACTCCTTTCGGTGCTCGGGTGGCGAGTCGCCCCAACGGTACTCCGACCGCACCCGATCCAGGGCGTCGATGTCCTCGGTGTCCAGCACCACCCGCACCTCGGCCAACGAGAACCCCAGCAGCTCCTGCAGATCCTTGATGCGCGTCACCCGGGCCATGTCGGTGGGCGAGTAGAGCCGCTCCCCGCGGCCCCGGTAGGCGCTGGGGCTGATCAACCCCTGCTCCTCCCAGTAGCGGAGCGTTCGGGTGGTGAGCCCGGTGAGCTTGGCCACCTCCCCGATCCGGAGGATGGTCGGCGCCGGCTGGGAGACGGCGTTGCGGGTGATCATCCTGCGTCCAACGGATCGGCCGGGGCGCGGCCCCCGTCGTCACGAGCGCCCGCCGGTTGGAGCTGACGGCCCGGGGACGGCGACTCGGTGCCGTCGTCGGTGTCCGGGTCCCTCGGGCCCGTGGGCGGAAGTTCCGTTACTTCGGCGTTCCCGCTCGACGTGGGGTCCGAGCCGTCCCCTGCCTCGGAGTAGACGTATCGGCCGCCCCGGAGCCACGAGGCCCCGGCGGCAAGAAGGCTGGCCACGATGGCGAAGTCGAGGGCGGCATGGAGGCCGGCCCGGAACGGCGCGCTGATCAGACCGGGGAAGAACCGGCGTCCGGTGAGGGCGTGCTGCTGGGCCGTCGGAAGCTGGCTCAGGGCGTGGGCCCCGATCAGATGCTGGACGGGGTCGTAGCCGAGGAACGCCGCGAACAGCGTGGAGACCGGCGACAGGTGGGCGACCCGGTCGGCCACGCTGGTCGGTACGCCGTGCGCCACCAACCCGTGCAGGAGGTTCTGGGGGAGCGACGACATCAGCCCCACGATCATGAGGGTGAAGAAGATGCCGATGGACAGAACCTGGGCCGAGTTCTGGAAGGTGGTGTTCATGCCGGAACCGGCCCCCCGGTGCTGGGCCGGCAGGCTGTTCATCACTCCGGCCCGATTCGGTGAACCGAACGAGGCCATGGTAAGCCCGGTCAGGAACAGCAGGACGGCGAAGGACCAGTAGGGGAAGTCGACCGGGAGGAACTCGAGCAACGCGAAGCACAGTGCAGCGCCGAGCATCCCGCCGGTGGCGAAGGGCCTGGCCCCGTAGCGATCGGACAGGATGCCCGAGGCGGGTCCGGCTATCAGGAACCCCAGGGTCAGGGGCAGCATGGCGATGCCGGCCCACAGCGGCGTGACGCTGAAGGCGTAGCCGTGCAGGGGAAGCCAGATCCCCTGCAGCCAGATGATCAGCATGAACATGAGCCCACCCCGGCTGAGGGCGGCCAGAAAGCTGGCCAGGACCCCGCTGGTGAAGGCGCGGATCTTGAACAGCTGCAACCGGAACATGGGCTGTTCGACCTTGGTCTCGATGATGCAGAAGGCGACCAGGAGGGCCACCCCGACCACCAGGGATCCGATGACCGTCGGACTGGTCCAACCCATGACGTGATGGCCGTACGGCTCGATGCCGTAGGTGATGCCCACCATGACCAGGATGAGGCCGAGGGCGAAGGTGATGTTGCCGGGCCAGTCGATGCGGGCCGGCCGCCGCGGACTCGTCTCGTGCAGTTTGAGGTAGCCGAAGATGGTGGCGAACAGGCCGATGGGAACCGAGACCAGAAAGATCAGCCGCCAATTGATCGGGGCCAACAGACCTCCGAGCACCAGCCCGATGAAGGTGCCGCTGAACGCCGCGGCCTGGTTCACCCCGAGTGCCATGCCCCGCTGATTGTCCGGGAAGACGTCGGTGAGGATGGCGGCGGAGTTGGCCATGAGCATGGCCGCCCCCACGCCCTGGAGGACCCGCATGGAGATCAGCCAGACGCCGGCGGCGTGGCCGGTCATCCAGGTGATGCTCAACATCAGCGAGAAGACGGTGAAGACGGCGAAGCCGAGGTTGTAGGTCCGCACCCGGCCGTAGATGTCGCCCATCCGGCCCAGGCTCACCACCAACACGCTGGTGATGACCAGAAAGCCCAGGATCATCCAGAGGAGGTAGAACGTGTTGCCGGGCTGGAGCGGGTCCAGTCCGATGCCCCGGAAGATGTCCGGGAGCGCGATCAGGACGATGGAACCGTCGATGGTCGCCATGAGCATGCCGAGGGTCGAGATGAACAGGGCGATCCACTTGTAGTTGTCCGGCAGGTCGGCCAACGATCCGTCGGCATTCCTGGTCCGTGCCGCCCTGCCCGCTTTCACCCCGTCGAGTACGGCCACCGGTCTCCTGCTCTTGTCGTCGCTGCCGTCACGTCAAGAATCCTTAACGTGTACGTAAACGTCACTCTACCACCCGGCTCCTGCGTCGGACACACCGGTTCGTGCCTTGCATCCCGGGCATCTCGTGCCTAGAGTAAGTTGCATGAGACTACTGAGTAGGGCCCACCGGCCACTCCCCGACCCGGGCCCAGGTCCGGGCCGGTCGACCGACTGGCGTGCGGGCCCTGGTCCGACCGACACGGAGGAGCGCCGGTGACGGCGGCCGCCTCGGCCGGGTCGGCACCCCCGGCAGGATTCAGCACAGCCGGCACACCGACGCTCACGGCGTCGTCGCTCGAGGAGTCCGGTGGTTTCGTGCGGGCCGCCGGTCTGCGTGTCGACGAGGTCCGACCCGACCGGGTACGCGGCCACATCGACCTCGACGCCGATCACCACACACCGTGGGGGATCGTCCACGGGGGCGTGTACGCCACGGCCATCGAGAGCGCGGCCAGCATCGGCGCCACCGCCGCCGTCAGCGATCGGGGACTCGTCGCCGTCGGTCTGACCAACACCACCCACTTCCTCCGATCGCTGAGCTCCGGACGGGTGGACGTCGAGGCCGTGGCCCTCAACCAGGGTCGTACCCAACAGCTGTGGCGGGTCGATGTGACGGACACGTCCGGACGGCTCGTCGCCCACGGAGAGCTACGTCTCCAGAACCTGGATCCCACCGCCCGGTAACGGCGGCAGAGCCATCGGAGCCGGCGTCTGGAGGTTGTTCCCGTCCCTGGTCCAGGGCGAATTTCATCGGAGCTGTCACCGATGGGCCCGACGCGGCGTCGAACGTGCATGGAATCGACAGCGGATTGGGATGTGATCGTCGTCGGCGCCGGTCTGGCCGGGCTCTGTGCCGCAGCCACGGCACGGCGGGCCGGGAGGCGGGTGGTCGTGCTCGAAGCCCACGGCCCGGGGGGACGGGCCCGAACGGTGGAGCGCCACGGGTTCGTCCTCAACATGGGCGCCCACGCTCTCTACCGGCACGGTGCCGGCATCGGCGTGCTGGCCAAGCTCGGGGTGGTCCCGACCGGGGTGGCGCCTCCGCTGGCCCGCTACCGGGCGCTGGCCGGGGGCCGGCTCCACGTCCTTCCGACGGGGCCCGGCTCGCTGCTCCGCACCGGCGCGGTGGGGCCCCGGTCCAAGGTCCGGCTGGCCCGGCTCCTCGGCACCCTTCCGCGCCGGCGGACGGACACCCTCGGCTTCCTGTCGGCGACCGAGTGGCTGACCCGGCAGAAGCTCCGCCCCGACGCCGAGGCGCTCCTGTCCGCGCTCCTCCGGCTCGGCACCTATGCGTCCGACTTCGATCAGCTCAGCGCCGACGCCGCCGTGTCCCAGCTGCAGATCGCCGCCTCCGGCGGTGTCCTCTACCTCCACGGCGGTTGGGCACAGCTCATCGATGCCCTGTCGGTGTCGCTCGACGTCCGCACCGGCGTGGAGGTGACCGGTCTCGACCGGGTCGCCGGCCGCGTGGAGGTCCGGACGGGCGAGGGGAGCCTGACCGCGCCGCAGGTGGTGGTGGCGGCCGGAGGCCCGTCCGCGGTACGACGGGTCCTGCCCGGTGACCCCGGCTGGAACGAGCTCGGGCCGCCGGTGACCGCAGCCTGCCTCGACCTCGGGGTCCATCGCACACCCGTCCCCGGGTACGTCCTGTCTCTCGACGATCCGGTCTATGCCACGGTGCAGTCACCGCCGGCGCACCAGGCCCCCGACGGGCAGGCCGTGATGGCCGCCATCCGCTACGGCGCCCGGGGGGCGGACCAGGACCGGCCCGAGCTCGAACGCCTCGTGGCCCGGGCCGGGGTGGGGTCGGATGACATCGTCACGCGCCGGTTTCTGGCCCACATGACGGTGGCCGGCGCCATGCCGCGTCCGTCCAGCGGCGGTCTGTCGGGCCGGCCCCGGGTGGTGGACTCGGGTCTCCCCGGCGTGACCGTGGCCGGCGACTGGGTCGGGCCGCACGGCCTGCTCGCCGACGCCGCATTGGCCAGTGGCCACGCCGCCGGGCTGCTGTCCGGGCAGGATCGTCCCGGCTCCTCCATAGTGGTGGCATGAGCATCGGGTCGGCCTGGGCGCCCACCGAGATCTTCGAACGGGAGCGTCCCCGGCTGGTGGGACTGGCCTACCGGATGCTCGGTACCGTCTCCGATGCCGAGGACGTGGTCCAAGATGCCTGGCTCCGGTGGCGGACCGTGGGCCCCGGCGACGTGGACCGACCCGAAGCCTGGCTGACCACGGTCACCACCCGGATCGCCCTCGACCACCTGCGGACCGCCCGGCGGAGGCGCCAGGCCTACGTGGGCCCCTGGCTTCCCGAGCCGCTGGTGGCCGAGCCCGGCCCGGCCGAGGCCGCCGAGATGGCCGAGTCCTTGCGTCTCGGGTTCCTGACCGTGCTGGATCAGCTGACGCCGGTGGAACGAGCGGTCTTCCTGTTGGCCGACGTCTTCGCCGTGCCCTTTGCCGACATCGCCGCGTCGGTGGGCAAGTCCGAGCCGGCCTGTCGCCAGATCGCCTCTCGGGCACGCCGTCGGGTGCGGCGACCCGGTGGGCCACGCCACGCCGAAGCCGACCGGGCCGTGGTCGATGCCCTGATGCTCGCCGTGGCCACCGGCGACACCGCGGCGGCACTGCGTCACCTGGCCCCCGACGTGGTCTGCGTGTCCGACGGTGGCGCCGCCACGCGGGCCGCCCGTAGACCGGTGGTGGGTGCCGAGCGGGTGGCGCGCCTGCTCGTGAACCTGACCCGCCGGCACGCCGGCCGCCTGGCGGCGCGGCCGGCCGAGGTCAACGGGGACGTGGGGTCGGTGGTGTTGCTCGACGGGACCGTGGACATGGTCACCGCCTTCGAAGTGGACGGAGGCCGGGTCATCACCATCCGCATGGTGCGCAATCCCGACAAGCTGGGCCACGTGGACCACCCTCCGACAGTGCGGTAGCACGGCGGCCCGCCGTGTGGGGCCCCCGAACCGGGGTGCCGGGGTGCCGGGGTGCCGGGGTGCCGCACCCGGGTCCGGCCGTGGCTTATCGTCGGAACCGTGACGAACGGGACACCGATACCGGCCCGGTGGCGACCACGGATCGGATCGACCGGCGCCCTGGTGATGGCGCTCCTGGTCCTCGGGTCGGTGCTGGCCGGCTGCGGGTCCTCACTGTCGGCCATCGTCGGTTCGACCTCGACCACCCTGGGCACGTCGGGCTCGACGGGAGTGACCACCACCACCGTGGCGCCCCTGTCGGGTGAGGTGGCCGTGGCCTTCCCGGTCGTCGCCTGCAACAGCGTCTACGGGGTTCCGCTGGCCGCCCGTGGGTGGCGACCGAGCATCCTGCTGGCCCCGATCCCCACGGCACTCGTAGGGAAGGTGGAGTTCTACACCGACGGGACCCATACCCTGCTCGGCCCGGATGGCTGGACGTGTTCGCAGTCGGCCGCGGCTCCGGGCGCCACCGGGCTGGTCGTCTTCCCCTCCAACGACCCCGATCCGCCCACGACGCCGACGCCTCCGGCCGGCACCCAGGGCATCTTCGCCACGTTCGCCACCACCGGCCACTCCTCCGGCGTGAGCCTGGTCTGCCCGTACTTCACCATCCCCGCCTGGCAACAGTCCGAGGCCAACTGCACCGGCGCCAAGCCGGCCGGTGAGCAGGCGGCCATGCCCACCCCCGACGTGGCCTCGATCACCGACCCCTCCGACGTGACCGGCAGCCTGCCGGGCTCGGGCGGGATCCAACCCGTCACCGGAGTGGTGATCTTCCCCCAGGCCGTGCCGGCCGTCACCGACGGCTCGAGCATCGACGTGGCCGAGGAGTCCTGCTCGCTCTCCGACCCCACCCTGTGTCCCACCATCATCTCCGACTTCGAGGTGCGCGAGTTCCCCGTACCGCTCGTCGCCGGCCAGTAGCCCAACGTGGCCACGTAGGTTCGCACCGCGGTTTTCTCACTCAACGCTGTCGTAAGGGCACGCTCTGCACTCCTTTGTACGTTTCTTCGGCCTGATCTCCGGGCGTCGGTCTATGTTCGACGATGGGTCCCGACTGGTGTCCGCACCAGGTGGGACCGGCGTCGGCAGAGGGGCACTCGGTCGAGTCCGCTGGTTCAACGGCAGAAGCGTCCATGGGGCCGCTGGACAGCGCAGGGCCCAACGGGAGGCAGACGATCGTGGAACAACAGGCATCGGAGCCGGAGGTCGCAGACACGCCCGGGGCGACTCCAGCCGCGTCGCGTCGAGGACGAGCCGATCGCACGAGGCGGTCCGGCCGTGAGCAGCCCGACAGCGTGTTGACCCTGAACGAGAACAGCGTTGCTCCGATGGCCACCACCGACGTGGGTGCGCACCAGAAGCGGGCCCGCAGCTCGCGGTTCCAACGCCTGGCCATGGTGCTGGCACCACTGGCCGCGCTGTTGATCCTCCGGGACGTCTTCGCGCCCGGGGACACCATTCCGACTCCGCACTTCCCGGCCGGCCTCGAACCCATGCTGCCCGCCATCGTCCTCATCACGGTGCTGGTGATGGTGATGCTGATCCCGCTGCTGGGCGCGGGACGCTCGCCCCACATCCTCTACCGGCCCGACGAGCTCACCATGGGCTTCGACGACGTCCGGGGCTCCGAGTCCCTGGTGGAGGAGGTCACCAAGACCCTCAACCTGTTCCTGGCCCACCGGACCTTTGCCGAGCAGATGGGCGGATCGCCGCGCAAGGCCATCCTGTTCGAGGGCCCGCCGGGTACGGGCAAGACCTACATGGCCAAAGCCATGGCCGCCGAGGCCGGCGTGCCCTTCCTCTTCGTGTCGTCCTCGGCCTTCCAGTCGATGTTCTACGGCCAGACCAACCGGAAGATCCGGTCGTACTTCAAAGCCCTCCGCAAGCACGCCCGGCGGGAGGGCGGCGCCATCGGGTTCATCGAGGAGCTCGACGCCATCGGAGGGGCCCGGGGCAGCGGGCAGCGCGCCGGCGAGGGTGTCCCGGGGGTGGTCAACGAGCTGCTGATCCAGCTCCAGTCGTTCGAGCAGACGCCGCCCTGGCTGCGGATCAAAGGCAAATTCGTCGACGCCGCCAACACGTGGCTTCCGGCCGGTTGGCACATGAGGAAGCCGGTCAACGTCCCGGCCAACATCTTGGTCATCGGAGCCACCAACCGGGCCTCGGACCTCGACTCTGCGCTCCTCCGTCCCGGCCGGTTCGACCGCAACATCTACTTCGGCCTGCCCAGCCGCTCCGGCCGCCGGGACATCATCGACTACTACCTGGGCAAGAAGGCCCACGACGCCGAACTGGACGAGCCGGCCAAGCGGGAGACCCTGGCCGCCCTCACCGCGGGCTACTCGCCGGTGATGATCGAGCACCTGATGGACGAGTCCCTCGTGTGGGCCCTGCGGCGCGGGGCGAATCGTCTGTCGTGGAACGACCTGCAGCACGCCAAGATGACCGAGGAGATCGGCCTGGCCCAGCCGGTCGAGTACACCGAAGCCGAACGCCGGACCATCGCCACCCACGAGGCCGGCCACGCCACCGTGGCCTGGCTGGTGGGCAAGGGGCGCAAGCTCGAGGTCCTCACCATCATCAAACGGAAGGACGCCCTCGGACTCCTCAGCCACTCCGAGGAGGAGGAGCGCTTCACGAAGACCAAGTCGGAGGTCCGTGCCCTCATCGACATCGCCTTCGGGGGGATGGTGGCCGAGGAGATCTTCTTCGGGGAGGCCTCCACCGGCGTGGCCAGTGATCTGCAGGCAGCCACCGTGAACGCCTGCCAGATGATCGGTCAGCTCGGGATGGGGACCACCCTGGTGTCCTCGGCGGCCATGGAGTACCCCGCCGGCGGCATCGTGTCGAAGGTGCTGGCCAACGACGGCGGCCGCGCCGAGGTCGAGGACCTCCTCAGGTCGTCCAAGGCGTCGGTGACGCAGATGCTCGAAGAGCACCGGAACGTGGTCGAGGCTCTGCGCGACGCCCTGCTGGAGCGGGAGGAGCTGATCGGCGACGACATTCTCGAGGTGATCAGGGGATCGCAGCCGGCCGCACGCCCGGCCACGGATCCGACCGGAACCCCGACGGACATCGCAGCCGACCGCGTGCCGCGGTAGCGACTCCGGGCGGGTACCCGGGCAGGGGGCCGACGGGCCCCCGGTGGCCAGGGATCAACCGTGTTCGGCGCAGTTGCTGCAGCGGCCTCGGAACACCACCTCGACCGTGTCGACGGTCATGCCGAACCGCTGGGCCGGGTCGAGGGCCAACCGGTCCACGCCCCTCGGCTCCACGTCGTAGGTCAATCCGCAGCCGTCGCAGAGCAGGTGGTGGTGACCCGGTCCGACCTTGGGGTCGTAGCGGGTCGTGCCGTCGGTGAGACGGATCTCACTGATCTCGCCCATGTCGGCCAACTCGTTGAGCGTGTTGTACACCGTGGCCAGGCTGACCTCGGGCACCACCCGCTTCGCCGCGGCGTGAACCTGCTCGGCGCTGAGATGGACGTGCTCCCCCGCCAGCGCGCCGACCACGGCGCGCCGCTGCGGGGTGATCCGCCAACCCCGGGCCACGAGGCGGTCGGCAAGCGGGGTCGTCACCACTGCAGGGGCTCGGGAGCCGCGAACCGACGGCACGTCAGCCGCGACGCTCTTTCACGCCCTGGGCGATCCGCTCGCCGAACTCGGGGTCGGCCGCCCGGAACTGGGCGATGCTGCGTTCGACGATGCCGTCTCCGACCGGGCCGGACGACACCGATCCGAGGCCGCCGGCGATGTTGTCGACCAGGCGGGTCTGAGCGTCGGCCGGCTGGAGCCGGTAGAGGTTCCCGGCCTGGATGGAGTCGTCGGTCTCCCGGCGGTCCCACTCGAACGTTCCGGTGTGGCCGTCCAGCTCGAGTGGAGCAGCGTAGGGCTCACCGGTCTCGACCGGTCCGTCGAAGCTGTTGGGCTCGTAGTTGACGGCGCGGCCACCGTTGCCGTGGCCGGCCATCAAGCCGTCACGACCGTAGTTGCGTGCCTCGGTGGCGTGGGGGGCGTTGACCGGCAGCTGGGTGTGGTTGATGCCCAGGCGGTACCGGTGGGCGTCGCCGTAGGCGAACAACCGGCCCTGGAGCATCTTGTCGGGAGACGGGCCGATGCCCGGGACGAAGTTGCCCGGGTCGAAACCGGCCTGCTCGACATCACCGAAGTAGTTGTCGGCGTTCCGGTTCAACGTGAGCGTGCCCACCTCGTGCAGCGGGTACTCCTTCTGCGACCACACCTTCGTCAGGTCGAAGGGGTTCACCGGCGAGGCGGCCGCTTCCTCGGGGGTCATGACCTGCACGCTGAGGGTCCACGACGGGAAGTCGCCCCCCTCGATGGCATCGATCAGGTCCAGTTGGTGGCTGTCCGGATTGAGGCCGGCCAGCTCGGCGGCCTCGGAGGAGTCGAGGCAGCGGATGCCCTGGTCCGTCTTGAAGTGGTACTTCACCCACACCGCCTGGCCGTCGGCGTTCACCCACTGGAACGTGTGGGAGCCGAAGCCGTCCATATGGCGGTACGAGGCCGGAATGCCCCGGTCGCCGAAGAGCCAGGTGAACATGTGGGTGGCCTCGGGTGAGTGGGAGAAGAAGTCCCACACGTTGTCCGGCTCCTGGTGGTTGGTGAAGGGATCGGGCTTCTGGGAGTGGATGAAGTCGGGGAACTTCAGCGGGTCCCGGATGAAGAAGATCGGCGTGTTGTTGCCGGTGAGGTCGTAGTTCCCGTCCTCGGTGTAGAACTTGACGGCGAATCCACGCGGGTCGCGCACGGCATCAGCCGAACCGCGGCCGCCGGCGACGGTGGAGAACCGCACGAATGTCTCGGTCTGCTGTCCCACGCGGCCCAGGAAGCGGGCCCGCGTCCACCGGGTCACGTCGGCGGTCACCTCAAAGGTGCCATAGGCGGCCGAACCGTTGGCATGGACCACCCGCTCAGGGATTCGCTCACGGTTGAACCGGGCCAGCTTCTCGAGCAGGTGTTGGTCCTGGAGAAGCACCGGACCGCCTGATCCGGCCGTCTGACTGCGCTGATTGTCGACGACCGGGGCACCGGACTCGGTGGTCAAAGTGGGCTTGGGCATGGGTACCTCCACGTTCGCATTCGCTCGTTCGGATCTCTTCCAATGTTAGAGAGATTCTAAGTTATGGTCAAGCCCAGTACCGGGTCGAGGGGCGGGATGGGCGACGGGGCGGGCCGCCTCGATCAGGACCTCAGCCGGTGCCGTCGCCCATGACCAGGCAGGTGCTCGTGGCCGTGGCCACCACGCGTCCGTCTCCGTCCTCAATCTCTGCCGCCGCGAACGCCACCCGGCGTCCGCGCTTGGCCACCCGACCGGTGGCCCTGAGCACGCCACTGTGGCGGGTGACCGGTCGCAGATAGCTCACGTTGATGTCGACCGAGGTGTAGGACACGCCCGACTCGAGGGTCGAGTGGACTGCACACCCGGTCACCGTGTCGGCCAGCGTGCAGACCAGGCCGCCGTGGACCACGCCGATGGGGTTGTAGGCCGACTCGTCGGGCCGGCATTCGAACACCACCAGCCCGTCGTCGACCTCGGTCGGGACCATCAGGAACAGGGAGGCGATCGGGGCCGGCGGGAGGGTGCCGTTCTGGAGGGCCCGGAGGAAGTCGAGGCCGCTCATGGCCGAACCGGCGGCGGCGGTGACCATAGGGTCGTACCAGGTGACCGTTCGGGACCGTGGCTCACCCCAGCGGGCCGGGTCCGCACCCGGTGCGTCCTCCACGGATCAGCCGCGGCGGGCGCCGCGGACAGGAGGCAGGATCCCATCGGCGGGACGTTGCCGCGAGCCGGGTCCGGACCGGACCCGGACCGAGCGCGCGTCGACGGTCTCGCCGCAGGACGAGCAGGTCGGGACCACGGTCGTCTCGTGCTGGCAGGTTTTGTGCTCGATGACGATCGGCGGCCCGTCAGCCGCTTCCCACCGGTCCCCCCACTCCCGCATGGCCGTCAGGACCAGCCACAGATCCCGTCCTTTGTCCGTGAGCCGGTAGTCGTACCGGACCGGGTGCTCCTGGTAGGGAACGCGCACCAGCACCCCGCGTTCGACCAGGTGCTCGAGACGGTCGGTGAGGATGTTGCGGGAGATGCCGAGTCGCTGATGGAAGTCGTCGAACCTCGTCACGCCCAAGAAGCAGTCGCGCACGATCAGCATGGTCCACCACTCCCCGACCACCTCGAGGGTCTGGGCCACCGAGCAGTTCATCTCTTCGAAGCTCTTCCGGCGCATATGCCCAGTGTAGTGGGTTGCATGTTGCTATGCACTTGGCTCGGTCTGGCCGATGAGCTGCCACGTTGCCGGGCGCTGCCATGTTGGCCGCCGCCACCAGCGTTGGCTGCCGCTACCAGAGGGCGTTCCAGTCCTCCGGGGACAGCCAGCCCACCGGACCTCCCTCGGTCGGCCGGGGCACCTGCCGCAGCTCGCTCTCGATCCAGGTCGGCTGGTCGAAGCCGGCCTGCTTCCAGTGGTCGAGTGGCACGGACTTCCAGTCGCGGCTCTTCATCCCCCCCTCGGAGAAGCCGGCCCGAACCAGCAGCTCGGTGGACGACCCCGCCACGACCACGCACCGCCGCGACTTCCCGTCGAGCTCCGGCTGGTCCGGATCGACGGAGTCGAACGGGACCCAGACGAACACCACCGCGGCCACCCAGGGATCGTCGCGGTCGAACTCCTCCTCCTGGACCGGGGTGAGGGCCGCCCTCCGGGTCAGATGCGGGGCCACGGTGACTCCCCGACCATCGGCGCGGCTCCCGGACGCACCCCCATCTGGTCCGGGTCCGCCTTCGGGTCCGGGTCCGCCTCCGGGTCCGCCTCCGGGACCGCCGACACCACCCGACCGCTCTGTCTTTCTGGCCCGTCGGACCTGCTCCCCGGCCCGACGTGCGGCCTCCAACTTCTTGCGCCGCGCCTCGGCGTCCCGCTGCTTCTTCGCCCGCCGGGCCTCCCGCTGTTCGGGCGTCACCTCCCGCGTCGACCGGTTTCCGGCGGTAGGTGCGTCTGCGACCTCCTCGGTGGCCCAACCGGTCAGGCCGTAGGTCTCGTCGGTGGTCGCCAGCTCGAAGCAGAGATCGGAGGCCGGCATCTGACTGTCGGCCACCGATGCCAGCATCACAGCCACCGTCACGGCGGAGAACGAATCACCGATCTTCTGGAGGGCGGCCAGCAGCTGGTCACGGGTCGGCTCGTCCGAGTGCTCACCGAGGACCTCGATGGTCCGGGTCAGGCAGTCGTCGGCCACGATGGCCGCCACATAGGGCAGGGCGGCTCGGTACGGAGGCTTCGTCACCACATCGGCCGGGTCACGGTGCTTGCGCAGCGCGTTGAGGGCGTTGATGACCGCCTTCGGGGCCTGGAACGACGGGTCGTTGGTCCGGGCCAGCGCCGTCTTCATCTCATCTCTTCCCACACGGGCCACGGCGGCCCGGACCAAGGTGGCCCGGTCGCTGTCGGTGATGCCTCCTTCCATCTGTCGTCCTCCCTCGTGGATCCACACCTGGTCGATGGCTCCGGTCCGCTCATCATCGCAGAGAGCAGTGCGCGCACCGAGCCACGGTTGGGCCGCGGGTCGGTCGGGGTTGGGCCGCGGGTCGGTCGGGGTTGGGCCGTGTCGGTCGGGGTTGGGCCGTGTCGGGCCGGGGGCGAGCCCCGGGTGGGCCGCTCGGGCAATACTGAACCGGTGTCTCCCGGCCTTGACGACCGACCGCTGCCCGGCCCGCCGTCCTCCCTCGAAGCTGTGGGATGGCCGGGCGGGCGACAGGGTGGACTGGGACCCTTCATCACGTTCGTCGAGTACCGGCGACCAGATGGCCTTTTGGCCAGGTGGGACTCGCGCCGTCAGCGCAAGCACGCCGACAGCACCGCGGGTGGGGGCACGTGGTGGGCTCCCGAGGCGCGGGGTTGGTGGATCGGAATCCTGTTCGCGGTGGGCTCGGCCCTCTTCGCCCTCGGTGCCGTCCCCGGCTACGCCGGAGCGGTAGGTGCGAGGACCGATTCGATCACCTTCTTCGTCGGATCGCTCTTCTTCACCACCGCCGCGTTCCTGCAGTACCGCGAGTCGGTGGACGCCGGCGCGAACGGCCAGGCCGGAGGCCCTGGCCGACGAGCTCACGGCTGGGGGCGCGTCATCGTCTTCCGGCCACGCCAGATCGACTGGTGGGCCAGCGGCATCCAGCTGGTCGGAACCATCTACTTCAACGTGAGCACGGGCAATGCGGTCAGGGTCGACCTTTCGGCACAGGCGGCCCAGCAACATGTATGGCGTCCGGACGCGGTGGGCTCGGTCTGCTTCCTCGTGGCCAGCGGCATGGCGTGGTTCGAGGTGTGCCATGGCTGGACGGCCTGGTCGCCCGGCAGCATCTCGTGGTGGATCACCGGTCTGAACATGGTGGGGTCGATCGCCTTCGGGGTCTCGGCCGTGGCTGCCTACATCGTCCCCTCGACCGGACAGATCTGGCACGCCGAGCTGTCCAACCTCGGGACCTTCGTCGGTGCGCTCTGCTTCCTGGTCGGGGCCGTGCTGCTCTTGCCCGAACGTACGGAAGGCTCGGAAGGTTCACAAGACTCGGACCCGCCCGTCCCCGTTATGCAGGGATGACGGCGCTCAACCCCGGAAGGGCGCCGGACCCCCGAAGTGGTCGTGGATGACGGTGCGGGCTGCGTACACCCCGCACATCCCGTGCACCCCGGCCCCCGGGGCCGTCGAAGCCGAGCAGAGGTAGACCCCGCTCATCGGCGTCCGGTACGGGTTCCAGCGGACCGTCGGCCGGAACAGGGTCTGGATCAGGGTGGACGCACCACCGGCGATGTCGCCGCCCACGTAGTTCGGGTTGTGCTCCTCCTGCTCGACCGCGGTTCGCACCGACCGGGCCAGCACCAGATCGGTGAAGCCCGGAGCGAATCGCTCGATCTGTGACTCGATGGCCGCACTCATGTCCACGTCGGATCCCGAAGGGACGTGGCAGTAGGCCCAGAGGGCTTCGTGTCCCTCCGGGGCCCGGGTCGGGTCGGCCACACCGGCCTGCACCACGATGCAATATGGCCGTTCCGGGTGGCGCCCGGCGTTCACGTCGGCCTCGCTGGCCGCCACCTCGGCGAAGGTGCCACCGAGGTGCAGCGTCCCCGCCCGGCGACAGACCTCCGCTGACCAGGGAACCGGACCCGAGAGGGCCCAATCCACCTTGCAGACGCCAGGCCCGTAGCGAAATCGAGCGAGGGACCGGCCATATCCGGATGGCAGTGCGGCACCGGTCATGGCGGCCAACCCCTTCGGAGATGCATCCACCACCACCGCGGTCGACGGCGGGAGCTCGGCCAGCGAGCGAACCCAGTGCCCGGTCGTGATCGTTCCGCCCAGACGTTCGAGCTCGGCGACCATGGCATCGGTGATGCCCGAGCTGCCGGACTCGACCACCGGCCAGCCGGCCGAATGTGCGATGAGCGTGAGGAACAGTCCGAAGGCACTTGTCAGTGGCGAGGTCAACGGGGCCATGGAATGGGCCGACACGCCAGCCAGCAGTGCTTTGGCCCGCTCGGACTCGAACCGTCTCACGAGAAGCGACGCCGGCAGGAGTCCGGGGAGACCGAACCGGGCCAGCGAAACCGGATGGCTCGGCACGGAACGCAACGGCGCCAGAATGGCGTCGCCGATCGGACCGGCGCTCTCGACCAGCGGTGTCAGCAACTTCCGGTAGGCCTGTCCATCGGCCCCGAGGGACTCGGCCGTGGCCGCCACCGACGGCAAAGCCGCCGCCGCCTCCCCTCCGTCGAGGGGATGGGCGAAGGGAACCTCGGGCTGGCACAGGGAGGCACGCAACCCCTGGAAGGCCGGCTGACGGAAGAACGGGGAGGTGAGCACCATGGGGTGGGCGGTGGAGCACACGTCGTGCCGGAACCCCGGCATGGTCAACGCCTCGGTACGGCATCCGCCTCCCGCCGAGTCGGCGCCCTCGACGACTGCCACCGACAGACCGGCGGCGGCCAGGGTCACCGCCGCGGCCAGGCCGTTGGGCCCCGATCCCACCACCACCACGTCAACTCGCTCCGCCACACTCATCGGGCCTCCACAGTGCCCGAGCTAGGCGCGGTCAAGCCAATCGCCCTCGGGAGGATCGCCGCCATGACACCAGCGTGACCCACCCGGCGACGTACCGAAGGGGTGGCTACCGGTGGGTTGGCGGAAGCTGGCACCACTATGGGTGGCGGCAGCGACGTCCGGAGTGACGAAACCCACCCTCCGGCTGCGCCCGGCGGGAACGGGTGGCTCGCGCCACATCCCGGCAGGTCGGCCACCTCCGGGCGGTGGCCGACCTGTCCCTACCTACAGATCGAGATCGGCCAGGATCTGCGATGTGATGAAGGAGTACCCCTTGGTGTTGGGGTGGATGTCTCCGGTGATCGAGCAGTAGTAGGTCAGCGTGCACACCTCGGCCACCGACTCGGGAACCGTCTTGCCGAAGCCCTTGAGCTTCGTCGTAGCTCCGGTATAGACGCCGGTGGTGAAGTTCCAGCTGCCCGTGTCGTCCCCGGCGGTGGCGTCGATTGCCCCCTTGACATAGGGGGCGGTGGTCACGTTGACGAACGACCCGTAGGGCACGGAGGTGTAGGCCGAGTCCAGCGTGGGGTTGATGAAGGTGTCGAAGGCGGTGACAGACTGCCCGGCCAGGATGGGGTTGGTGTCCCCCACCGGATAGACGTCAGAGCCGAGGATCACATCGGGGTAGGTGAGGCCGACCAGTTTCGCGGCAGTGTCCCCGTAGGTGGTGAGGGCGGTGTTCAGCGACGCCACCAGCTGATCGACATTGGCCTTGATGGTGGTCGAGGCAGCCAGCACGCAGGTGATGGGACTGGGATTGGTGGCACAGGCCGTTACGTCATTGCCGCCGATCGAGACGGTGATGAGCCCGATCTCCGCGGGGTTGGCGGCAATGAAGTTCAGGGCCGCCTGCTCCTGGGTGGTCGTTGGGTAGAGGACCTCGTGGGTCACCTCCTGAGAGCCGCTGCAGCCGATGGTGCTGGTGAGCGATGTCGTCGTCGCGCCTCCGCAGCCGAAGTTCTCGAGGGTCATGTGGGCCTTCTTCGCCACCTTGTCGGTGAATCCGGGCCCGTTGTCGTCGGTGGGCGTCTGATAGCCCTGCGAGTAGGAGTCACCGAGGGACAGGTAGTACACGGGAGGGGGCTTCACCCTGCCGGTAGCTTTCGCCGCTCCGCTGATACCGGGGACCATGGCCACCCCGGCAATGATGAGCGCTCCTGCCACCAGGAATGCACCCGCGGTAGACCGCCACGTTCGAGTACCCATGCGATGTTCCTCCCCCTAGGCGAATTCACCCCGTCGTCACACCGGGGACACGTAGTTACTATCACGTAAGTTGCCTTCCGGCCCGTCCCCCGCCAACCTCCCTCACTGGGCGTGACATTGCTGCTCGGCGGGGACCGTAGGTGGTGCACGTTCCTCTTCAGGTGGCTGACAGCGGGACCGGAGATGCCGCTGCCGGCCAAAAACGTGTGTCGGGTCGTGGTGCAACTGGATGACATACACCCCGTCACCTGGGGTTTTACCAGCGGCCCACGTAGTGATGATTAGGGGTTTGAGACTTCGTGTCGTCGGGTAGAACGCAGGCGCCGGAGTTGAGCAGGGATTTTCCGCCGCCATACTCGCTCCGGCCCGCCAGTCCCTTCCGCCCGGGACTGGCGCGCCTCGGGCCGTGACCGGCGGAGTGTCTCTGACTCTTTGACCACGTTCCGCTGTGACCGGCCGCCCGTCACACCCTCCTGTGACACTGGGTCCATGACGGCAGAGACCGGTGTCACGACCAAGGCGTTGCGCTCGGCCGTCGAGGTGGTGGGGTCCTTTGTGGCCTCCTTCGAGGCCGAGCGGTACTCGGGGCCCGACGCCGCCTCGCTGGTGGAGGTGTTCTCCCGTCTGGAGCGGCTGGGGGTGGCCGGCAAGGCCAAGGCCGCGGCCCGGGCCGCCCGGTGCCATCCCGACCTGGCCACCGGACACAGGACCCCGGCCGAGTGGCTGGCCGCCACCACCGGGGACTCCGTGGGGGACGCCGTGGGCCTTCTGAAGCTGGGGGACGCCCTCAAGGACCAGCCCGGGGTGGACGAGGCCCTGACCCGGGGGACTCTGGCCCCGTCCCGGGCCCGACTGGTCTCTGACGCCGTCAGGGTCAACCCCGCAGCCGAGGACGACCTGGTGCGGGGAGCCGGCACCGACACCATGCGCCAGCTGAAGGACCGGTGCCTGAAGGCCAAGTCCGAGGGACGCTCACCGACCGACGAGGCCGCCCACCACCGCCGACTCCACCAGGACCGACGGTGTCGGACCTACACCGACACCGACGGGGCCTTCCGGCTGGAGGCCGTCCTGGCCCCGGTGGCCGGAGCCGAGCTCTCCGCCGTCCTCGACACCCAGGTCGACCGCATCTTCCATCAGGCCCGACGGTCCGGGGTGCACGAGACCCCCGACGCCTACCGGGCCGACGCCCTGGTGGCCCTGGTCACCGGACGGGGCCTCCTCGGGCCGCCGACCAGACCGAGGAAGGGAGGCGGCACCACCACCGGCACCGACAGCACTACCGCTACCGGCCAGGGTGCCGACACGGAAACCACTGGCACCGACAAGAACGCTGGCACCGACAAGAACGCTGACACCAGCACCGACAGCACTACCGACACCGACACCGGTTCTGCCCCCACCGGATGCCGGTGCCGGGGCACGGGAGCCACCGTCCATGTGCGGGCCGACCTCTCGGCCCTGCGCCGGGGCCACCTCCTGGCCGGGGAGGTCTGTGAGATCGACGGGGTGGGCCCCATCTCCCTCGACCAGGCCGTCGACACCCTGGGCCGGGCCCTCTGCCACCTGGTCATCACCGACGGGGTGGACGTCACCACCATCTGCCGGCTGGGACGCAACATCCCCACCCCTTTGGTCCTGGCCCTGCTGGAACGGGACCGGACCTGTGTGGTCCCGGGCTGTGGGCAGACCAAGGGACTGGAGTTCGACCACTGGCAGGTGGACTTCGCCCTGGGCGGGGAGACCTCCCTGGACAACCTGGCCCGGCTGTGCCGCCACCACCACCGGCTGAAGACCCACCACGGCTACCGCCTGGTCGGAGGACCGGGGAACTGGCAGTTCCTGGCCCCGGAGTCACCACCACCGACACCACGGAGGAAACGACCGACACGACGACGGTCCACCACCAACCCTCCCCCCACCGACCCCGGACCCACCCTGTTCACCGACCGGGAGTGACCCCCACGCCCCGGCCCGTGGCTGCAAGGCCAGGGCGGGCCGCGGACTGCCCACCGATTCTCACCCAGCGTGGTCCCGCGGCCATCGTCGTCCGGACCTCAGGGTGCCGACTCGTTCGACAGGACCTGGTCAGGAGGGGTCTGACGGCACCCCCGTCCGTGGATGTGCCCGAGGAGTCGCCTGCGTGATTCTCGCACCTCAAGAACGACCTGGCCCGTACCGATGACTCCACCACCCCGCCGCGGAAGACATCGGGCCATTCCGGTGTTGATCGATAGGAGAGGAGGTCGTCCCGGAGCGCTACGGCATGACGAGGTCGCAATGGGTTGGAGCTATGGAACAGAGCGAAGAGAACGAAGAAGAGGCAGTGGAGACAGCAGCGGAGGTAGCTATGAGGACTGAGCAGACGGATGTGACGGCGGAGGCCGAGGGTCGTGAGCCCACCCCGGGCGATGTGCTCCGCACCCTCCCAGGTGAGGCCGAGCGCCGGGGGACCCGCTTTGTCTCCGCTCAGGCCATGCAGGCCAAGTTGTTCTCGGTCTACGACGCGGCCGCAGCGGCAGAGGACGCGCTGGCGCTGGTGCAACAGCAGCTGACGCTGACGTTAGACCGGAGCTACTACGAGGCCGACGAGATCGAAAGTATGGCGTCCCAACTGGATGCGCTGCTGGCCCTGGACACCCTCGAGCCACTCGAAACCATCGACACACTCGACACCGCCGAGTTCGGCGGGATCATCGTCACCGAGGACGACCTGGTCTCCGAGGACTGAAGCCCGTCGACGCCTGGCAACCCCGACGACGCCTGGCAACCCCGACGACGCCTAGCACCGACGACGCCTAGCAACCCCGACGTCACTCGGTTCGCAGGAGCACAGCGGTCGGAGTGCGGGCGGCGATGCGTCCCGGTAGCGCGGCCACAACATTGGCCAGGACCAGCGCGCCCAGGGCGATGAGGGCCACTGTCACAGCCGGCACGGTCGGTGTCGGGATGACATCGATCTCGTGGGCGAACACCTGCCATAGCGTCCGACCCACGATGATCCCCACCGGGACGCCGACCACGGTGCCGGTCAGGACCGCCACCGTCGACTGCCAGGCCACCGCGGCAGCCAGCTGACGACGGGTGAACCCCAGCGTCTTCATCAACGCCAACTCGCGCCGTCGACGGCGAACCGAGGCGATGAGGGTGAGGCTGAGCGCCGCCACCGCACCGGCCGCCAGCCCGGCCCCGAGGATGGCCGGGGTGCTCCCCATGGTCCGGTAGTTCACGATCTCGGCCGGCCGCTGCACCGACACCACGGAGATACCGTCGTCGAGGGGTGTCGTGGTGGCCCGGGCGATCCGCCGCAGCGACGGAAGGGCCGTGGACGGGTCGGTGCTGTCATGCACCCGGATGAGTATGGCCTGGGGACCTGCTTGGTCGGCGGGCACCCCATTGGCATTGAGGATCCGGCCGGAGAGCAGATCGGTGGAGACCAGCGCGCCGGTCCCGATCTCTGTGTGATCGCTCCCGCCGTTGTTGATGGTCGGCATGGTCGCCGTACCCACGACATGGAGCGTGCGGCGTACGCCGTCACCGTCGTTCATGACCACGGTGTCCCCCACCTGTTTGTGCAGTTGGTCCAGCGTCTGCTGCCCCAGCACCACCTCGTCGTCGGACTCGACCCCGTGGCCGGACAGCTCCGGCGGAGCCACTGCGGCGCCGGGCGTCTCCGCAATGGCCGGCACACTCTGACCGTCGATCTGCACGTCGAGGAAGTACACGCCGGACCACGCCGACACGTCGTGGTCGGCGTGGAGGAGCCCGGCCACCTGGTGCTGGGGGATGCTGGAGCCGTCGATACCGGTCAGGTCGTAGTTCCAGTTCCAGCCGTAGAGCGCCGGACTCGAGACCAGCGTGTTGAGACTGGCCCCGAACGTGACCGTGGCCACCACCACCACCACGGCCAAGGCAGCCCCGAGGATGGCCGAACGCACCGGTACGGCGTTGCGTCCCGCCCCGGGCTCCAGGGCGAAGCGGATGCCGGTCACGGCGGACTCCGGCAGGCCCGAACCAGCGGTCGCCCCGGCCACCGTCGACCTCCGCTCGGCCGGCTGACGGCGGCGGGGTCCCATCCGATGCGGAGCCAGCCGCCGGGCCATCAGCAGGCTCACGGCACCGAGCACCACCATCAGCGCCGACACGCCCCCGGCCAGTACGGTCCAGTCGAACGAGACACCGGGGGTCGGGTCCACGGGGCGGGCCGGGCCCAGCGGGGCCAGGGGCGAGATGGCCACGGCGACCAGGGCGGCCACCAGCGATCCGATCACCACCGAGCCTCCGATGCCGATGAGCCCGTCCAGCGGTGGTCATCACACGATCCGCTCCCAGGGCCCGCTCGACCGAGAGATCCTCCGCTCCCAGACGGAGCTGTCGGCCGATGATCTGGGCGCCGATCAGGAGCGCGGCAAATCCGCAGATCGCACCGAAGACGCCGAGGGCGATGGACTCGGGCTTGATGGCCCGCTGGGCCTTGGCCACGATGCCAGCCGTAGGTTCGACTTGGAACTGGATCAGTCCTTCGTGCACAGACCGTTGGATCTCACCCTGAACGACGGCGGCGTCGGCCGCTCCGCCGTCGACCTTCACGCCCGTCTGGGAGAAGTAGGCGCAGCAGCCGAGCAACGGTCGGGTCAGGGCCGGGGTGAAGGCCGTCACGTTGGCATTGCCGGCCACGTCGGCGTCATCCTCGACCACCTGGTCGCTGCTCACGACGATCCCCACCAGCGCCACCTTCACCACACGGAGCGGAGGGACCTTCGAGGTTCCGAACCCAGGGAGATAGGCCTGAGCGTTGGAGTACACGCCGAACGTCATGCGTTGGCCCAGGTGGGCCCCGAACATCTTGGCTGTGTAGGCGCTCATCACCACCTCGTCCCGGCGGGAGGGGTCGAAGAGCCGACCCTCGGTGACCGTGACCCGGTCGAGGTCGACGCCGTCGCCCCCCACGATGCCGATGCCTTCGGCCGGCTCCGCGGGAAGAGCCGACGTGCTCACCGGATCGCCGTGCCGACCGAGCAACAGCGTGTTGAGCCCGACCGCCGTCCCGACCCTGGCCACGTGGGGCAGGTGGGCGATAGTGCGGAGGATCGAGGGGTTGTAGCCGGAGCTGAAGCTGCCGCCACCCGGGTCGTAGAGGGCGGTGACCCCGTCGAGGTCCGACGGGTCGGTGCTCCGGACGAAGGCCGGGAATGAGGACTCGGTGCGTCGCGCCCCGGCGATCGAGCCCATGGCCAGGCCACCCACCAATCCGATCAGCACGACGAGGGTCACGTAACCGCCCCGACGGCGCGCCAGGGTGGTGGTGAACCGGTACCAGGCCGTCCGCAGCGCCCCACCCATCAGTCGGCCCGGAGTACCAGTGCCGTCGGCGTACGGGCGGCCACGCGGCCCGGCACCGCCGCCACCAGGTTGGCCAGTACCAGTGAACCCAGCCCGATGGCCACGACCCAGCCCACGGGGACGGTCGGAGCGGGCACGGCGCTGATCT
The DNA here is from genome assembly GCA_963700235.1 of uncultured Acidimicrobiaceae bacterium. Classification (GTDB taxonomy): domain Bacteria; phylum Actinomycetota; class Acidimicrobiia; order Acidimicrobiales; family RAAP-2; genus Bog-756. The sequence continues at coordinate 148,356 of CAVOWT010000003.1, read as the reverse complement.
CGGTGGCGAACAGATCCCACAGCAGGCGACCGGACACGATGCCCAAGGGCACGCCGACCACGACCCCGATGGCCACCGAGACGCTCGACTGCCAGGCCACCGTGGCCGCCAGCTGCCGACGGGTGAAGCCCAGGGTCTTGAACACGGCCAGGTCGCGGCGACGGCGGCGCACCGATGCCGCCAGGGTCAGCCCCAGTGCGACCACGGCTCCGACGGCCAGGGACGCACCCAACAGCACCGGCGTGGTCCCCATCGAGCGGTAGTTCACGATCTCGGCCGGCCGCAGGACGGCGGTCACACCGACTCCGAAGTTCGACGGCGTACTGGTGGCATCGGCGATCCGCTGCAACGACGCCAGCGCAGCCTTCCGATCCGCCCCGGCGGTGAACCTTACGAAGACCGCCTCGGGCCCGGTGGAGGGGTCGTCGAAGGGATTGCGGTCGGCCGGTGACATGACGGCCGAGGAGAGCACTGCACCGCTCCCCATCTCCAGGTGCAGTTCTCCGGAATTCCCGATGGAGGGCATGGTGGCCGTGCCCACGATCCGCAGCGGGGTCGTCCCGCCCCGGCCGGCATCCACCTCGACGGTGTCCCCCACCTTCTTGCCCAGCTGCGACAGGGTCTGCGGACCCAGGACCACCTGGTCGTCGCCCTCCAGCCCCTGCCCGGACAGGATCGGCGGCTCCACCGCGGCGCCGGCGTTCTCCCCCAGCACCGGTACCGTCTGGCCGTCGATCTTGGCGCTGGCGAAGTACGCACCGGACCACGACGCCACCGAGCGGTCCCGGGCGAGGAGGCGGGTGAGCTGACCGGCGGGGATGTCTCCCGACCCTCCCCCGCCGACCAGTGCGTAGTCCCAGTTCCAGCCGTAGAGGTCCGGATGGGAGACCAGCGTGTTGAGGCTGGTGCCGAAGGTCACGGTGGTGACCACCACCCACAGGGCCAGCGCCGTCCCGAGGATGGCCGACCGCACGGGCACGGCGTTGCGACCGGTGCCCGAGTCGAGGGCGAAGCGCACCCCTTCGACCGCCGGCACCGGAAATCCCCATCCGGCCACGACGCCGGCCGAGGTCGACTCGGAACGGATGGCGGCGCCCCCTCGGCGCCCCCACCGGGCCGGCGATTGACGGTAGGCGATGAACGCGGCCACGCCGGACAAGGCCACCAGCAGGATGGCGAACCCCGCGCTCAGCACCGTCCAGTCCCAGGCCACGCCGAGGTCGGGATAGACCGGGCGGATCACCCCCAGCGGGGCGATGGGCGAGAGGGCCACGGCCACGGCCACGGCCAACAGGGAGCCGACCCCGACGGCCATCAGCAGGCCGAGGAGGCCGTCGAGGACGGTCTCGGGCGGGCCGGCCCCGAGGGCTCGCAGGACGCGGCGCTCCTCGAGGCCGAATCGAAGCTGTCGGCCGATGAGCTGGGCGGCCACGATGAGCGCCACCAGCCCGGCGATCCCCCCGAACACCGCCAGGGCGATGGCCAGCGGCTTGACCGACCGGACCGCCTTGGCCAGCACGTCGGAGGTGGGAGGGGTCAAGATGACCGGATCTGCCGTGGGCAGTGCGGCCTGGGCCTCCCGCTCCACCTGTCGGACGACGCCACCGCCGCCGTCCACCTTCAGGCCGGTGACCGTGTAGTTGGCGCAGCACGAGAGCAGCTGGCGGGTGAGCGCCGGCGAGAAGACCTGGAGCGATTCGATGTCGGCCTGGTCGGCGGCCACTGTCCCGGGGTCTTCGATAATGCCGACCAGCTCGATCCGGAGACGGCGGTAGGGCGGAACAGTGGTGGTGCCGAAACCGGGCAGGGCGGTCTGGGCGTTGGTGTAGATGCCGAAGGGCACCACCTGGCCCACGTGGAGCCCCAACCCCTGCGCCACGAGGGAATTGACCACGAACTGACGGGGATTGTCGGGATCGGGCATCCGCCCCTCGATCACACTGGCCTTGTCCACGGTGAAGTAGGCGCCGTCGATGCTTCCCGTCCCGTTGCCCGCACTCAGGTCCAACGGGACGGGAACACCTCTCTTGTCCAGGACCACCATGTTCAGACCGGACTGGCTGGCCACCGCGGCCACGTGCGGCAGGCGGGCCATGGTCTTGATGATGCTCGGGTCATAGCCCGAGTTCTGGCCGGTCTGGGGATCGAAGACGCCCGTGCCGATGGCGAAGCTGAAGGGGTTCCTGCTGGCGATGTACACCGAGGGCGAGGCGAGGGTACGTCGGGCTCCGGCCACCGCTCCCATGGCCAGGCCACCGAGCAGTCCGATCAGGACCAGCACGGTCAGGTAGCCGCCCCACTGTCGGCCGAAGGTGGTACGGAACCGGTACCAGGCTGTCCGCACCACGCGGCCGCTCATGGTGGTCCCCATCCGGCCGGGTCGCCGATCCGCGGTCGCGGCCGATCCGCGGCTCCGCCCCGTCCCGATTCCGGCGCCTCCTCGACCATCCTCCATCCAGTCTGATCGCTCCGCCACGCGTGGCCAAGGGAGACAGCCCGCCGGTCGGATGGGTGCTACCACCACTCGGGTCGACGCTCCCCGGCGCGGCAACCGAAAGGCTCAGCCTGGTCAGAGGCCTGGCCGACTACGGTTGTTCGCCATGGCAACGGTGCGGGTGGTGCTGGCCGAGGACAACGCCCTCCTGCGCCAGGGAGTCGAGAAACTCATCGACCAGCAGGCCGGACTGGAGTTGGTGGGAACGGCCAACGACCTGCCCGGACTCCTGGCGCTGGTCGACGAGGTCGAGCCGGACGTGGTCGTCACCGACATCCGCATGCCGCCGACCGGTACCGACGAGGGCGTCCAGGCCGCCGCCCATCTGCGCCAGCACCGTCCCGACATCGGCGTGGTCGTGCTCAGTCAGTACGCCAACCCCGAATACGCCCTGGCCCTGCTGTCGGACGGCTCGGCCCGCCGGGCCTACCTGTTGAAGGAGTCGGTCGCCGGCGTCGACGAACTGGTGCGGGCCATCCAGACCGTGGCCGACGGAGGCTCGGTGGTCGACCCGGCGGTGGTCGACTCCCTGGTCGGGGCGTCCGCTCCCCGGCGGCCCTCGGACCTCGACCGGCTCACGTCCCGGGAGATGGAGACCCTGGCCGAAATGGCCCAGGGCAAGAACAACGCCGCCATTGCCGCTTCGCTCTTCCTGTCCGAGCGGGCGGTGGAGAAGCACACGAACGCCATCTTCTCCAAGCTCGGGCTCACCGAGGAGGAGGACGTCAACCGGCGGGTCAAGGCCGTTCTCATCTATCTGGGCGGCCAGGCCACCGGGTAGCCACACCGACGGGGGGTGCTAGCTCCCTGTCTGGGCCCCGGTACGCGTGCGAACAATTGCCGATCATGGAGACAGCACTTCCCGTTTTGGTCGTGGACGACCAGGCTCCGTTCCGTTCGGCGGCCAAGGCCGTCGTCCGCCGGATGGAGGGATTCGCGGTCGTGGGAGAGGCCACCAACGGGGAGGAGGCCATCGCCATGGCCGCCGAGCTTCGGCCGGCCCTGGTGCTCATGGACATCAACATGCCGGGCATGAACGGCGTGGAGGCCACCCGGCAGATCGTGGCCGCGGAGCCCGACACCGTGGTCATCCTGTGCTCCACCTACACGCCCCAGGACCTCCCACCCGACGCCTCCACCAGTGGTGCCCGCGCCTATGTGAACAAGGAGGAGTTCGCACCGGCCCAGCTCATGCGCATCTGGGCCGAACGCGAGACCATCGAGTTCCTCCCCACCTGACACCGGACCCTCCCGTGGCGGCAGCCCCGGGCCGCGGCCGTCTCAGCCCCGGGGCCGCGGCCGTCTCAGCCCAGGGCCGCGGCCGTCTCAGCCCCGGGGCCGCGGCCATGTCCAGCTAGCGCAGCTTCATGTCGGGCCGGCGCAGCTTCATGTCAGCGGTATCGAGCCCAGGACCTTCGAACCGGCCCCGGGGGCAGAGTCCCAGCGCACCGAACCACCGATGGCGCCCAGCCGGTCGCTCATGTTCATGAACCCGTGTCCGGTGCGGGCCACCGCGGCATCGAACCCCGGGCCATCGTCCTCCACGGCGAAGAGCAGTCCGCCCTCCTCCTCCCACACCCGCAGCTGCACGTGGGAGTCGGGCGCATGCTTGGCGGCATTCTGCAGCGCCTCGAGACAACAGAAGTACACCGCGGCCTCGATGTCGCCGCTGAAGCGGCCCACCCCATCCACCGAGGTCTCCACGTCGAGTGGGCTCCGCGACCCCACGGCCCGCAGAGCCTCGGGCAGCCCGTTGTCCATCAGGAGGGGCGGGTAGATCCCGTGGGCCAGGTCCCGGAGCTCCTGCACGGTGGCCTTGACCTCCAGGGCGATCTCGTCGAGGGCCTCGGTGGCTGCTTGGGGGTCCTCGGCCACCAGGTCGCGGGCCAGCCGGACGTTGACGGCCAGTGCCACCAGGTGCTGTTGGGCTCCGTCGTGGAGGTCCCGCTCCACCCGGCGCCGCTCGGCGTCGGCCGCAGCCACGATGCGGGTCCGGGACGCCCGCAGCTCGGAGGCCTGCCGGCGGACCTCGTCCAGCGTCGACTGCAGGGCCGAGTCCAGGTTGACGTTGTGGAGGGCCAGTCCGACCTGACGCGACAGCTCGGTCAGGACCAGGTCCTCTTTCTCCGCGAACGGGGGCTCGGTGACCGGACGCTCCACCACCACCAGCCCCAGAAGATCGCCGCCGTAGGTGATGGGGCAGACGCGGAGCTGGGCCTGGTCGCGGCCGGCGACCACCGCCGGCAGCCACACCGCGGTCCAGGCGTTGCCGGACACGCCGGCCCGGGCCACCACCGGCAGCTCCTGGGGACCGATGTGCAGCGTGCCCGGCCCCCGATCGGGGATGGATGCGCTGCGTTCGAGCACCTCGCTGGACCCGGTGAAGACCTCGGCGCTGGTGAGGACCATGGTCTTGTGCAGCGACTCGGTGAGCTGGAGAAGCAGCTCGTCCATGGTCACCGCACGGGTCAGCCGGGTGCTGAACGTCTTGACCACGTCGTCGGGCACGGCGTCGGTCCCGTAGACCAGGCGCTCCGCGAATTGCTGGGCGCGCTGGTGGAAGACGGACGCACCCAGGGCCACGATGGCCGCGGCCAGGATCGACAGCCCCAGCACCTCACGGTCGGCCGACCCCGGTTCGTGGCCGAATCCCAGGATCACGAGCAGGTAGACGGCCAGCACCACCGCGGACAGGCCGGTCACCGTCAAGAGCCAGACCAGCACCCGGTCGGACCGGCCCAGCAACCCCGGGATGGTGGACGCCGCCACGCCCAACGGCACCAACAGCGTCCCTCCGGCCGCGATGGCCCACGCATGATCGGGCCATTTGACGAGCACGGACAGCCCCAGGACCACCAGGCCGAACTCGATGGTGGCCACCGCTCCCGAGGCCATCAGCTGCAACCGTTGACGGTCGATACCGGGGGCGGAACGGTAGCGGCGGGAGGCCGCGGCCACGCCGACGGCGAGGGCCACCAACCACCCGATGACGGCGGCCGTGTCTGTCATCCGACCGGGTCCGAACCACGCCCACAGTCCGAAGGCCGCACCGGCGGCATAGGCCAGCACCACCTCGCTCCGGCGCGCTCGTGACATCAGCCGGCCATCGGGAATCGACAGGAGCACATGGATGGCGATGGCCATGAGCACGGCGGGGAGGAGCGTGGCCACGAACCGGGCCCCGTGACCGGTGCCGCCCGCCGTGGTCTGGCCGACCATGGCGGCGGCGAAGCTGGCCGCTCCCACCAGTGCGGCCAACGACACCAGGCGGCCCAGACGGACCAGCTCCGGACGTACCAGCAGGGACAACGCTGCCACGACCCAGCCCAGCGTGAGCACGAGACGGACGGCATCGGCGATGGTGGCGCCGTTCGACGCCGCCCGGCTGTAGCCGAACCCGACCACGGCCAGTGCCGGCACCACCAACAGAACGCCCGGTGTCAGCCGGGCCCGGCGGAGTCCACCTTCTGCGGCGATGACCGGACGCGACCCGGAGCGGCCGACGGCCCGGACCGCGTCCTGCGGTCCCAGCCCCGGTCCCGGTCTCGGCCTCCACCGGCGAAGCGGCCCCAGCCGACGCAGCCGACGCAGCCGACGCGCCGACGCCGGTGCCGGCCCCGCTCCCAGCCGTGCCTGCCGTGCCTGCCGGGTCGTGGGCGTCGCCGGCGTCGTCGTCACTGGACCTCGTGCACCGCGCCCACCGGCCTCCGGTCCGGCGCCTCGACCATCCGCCCGTCCCGCATGTAGATCAGGTGCTCGGCCGCCTGGGCCACGTCGTTGTCGTGGGTGACGAGGACGATGGTCTGGCCACCGTGGTGCAGCCGCGACAGGAGCTCGACGATCTCGTGGCCACTGTCGGAGTCGAGGGCACCGGTGGGCTCGTCGGCCAACAGGAGCGTGGGCTCGTTGGCCAGGGCCCGGGCGATGGCCAGACGCTGCCGCTGCCCACCGGACAGGGACCCGGGCACGGCCTTGGCCTTGTCCCCCACGCCGAGCAGGTCGAGGAGATCGCGTGCCCTCGACTCGGCCGGCCGGCGCTTGGTGCCGGCGATGATGGCGGGCAGGGCCACATTCTCGAGTGCGGTCATGCTCTCGAGCAGATTGAAGAACTGGAAGACGATTCCGATGTGCTCCCGTCGGATCAGGGAGAGCTCGTCCTCGCTGCGGCCGGTGACCAACTCGCCCCCCACCGTGATGGTCCCTTCGTCGGCCACGTCCAGGCCGGCCACCAGGTTGAGCAATGTCGACTTCCCACATCCGGACGGGCCCATGAGGGCCACGAAGTCTCCGGCCGGCACGCTCAGATTGGCACCGCGCAACGCTCTGACCGGGGCGTTCTCCGCCTCGAAGGTCTTGCGGACCCCCTCGACGACGAGTACATCGGTTTCGGCATTCATGGCATCTCTCCGCTCATCGGGGCCCTCCGTCGGGGCCGTAGTCAGAACTCGTGCTCGCACTTCGGTCGGCACCCACCTCGGCGACGGCCAGGACCGCGACCGGGGGGACCTGACGCGCGATGCGCCAGGACCGTACCGGGGTGTCCCTCCCTTTCACCAGCTGCTCGGGCAAGAGTGTCGCCTCCACCGGCTCCGCCAACGCGTCCATGGTTGCCTGACTCAGGACAGTCTCCCCCGAATCGGCCAGCTGCTGCAGGCGTTGGGACAGATTGACCGTGTCTCCGACCAGCGTGTACTCCAGCCGCTCCTCCGATCCGAGCAGCGCGGCGGCGGCCTCGCCGGTGGAGAGACCGAGGCCGAGGCCGAATGCCGGCAGACCGTCGCGCTCCCACCGCACATTGACCTCGGCCTGCAGGCGGTGGGCGTCGGCCGCGGCGGCCAGGGCCCGGTCGGCATGATCCGGCTGGGAGAACGGGGCGCCGAAGACCGCCATCACGGCGTCTCCGACGAACTGCATGATGGTCCCGTCCTGGCCCAGGATGGCCTGGTTCATGGCCGCACGGTGGACATTCAGCTGACCGGCCAGTTGGCTCGGGTCGGCGTGCTCGGCGATGGTCGAGTACGAGCGGATGTCACTCATCAGGACCGTCACCTCGACCATCTCGGTCTTCCCGATGTCGCGGCCGTCCCGCCGCAGCTTCTCCGCCAGTCCACCGGGGAGTAGGCGGGAGAGCGACTCCCCCTGTTCCTCTCGGTCCACGATGCACTGATGGAGAAGCCGCAGCCGGCGGATGGCTCCCTCGGTTCCCGCCGAGACCCCCTGGGCCAGTTTGACGAACAACGCCTCCACCTGGGCGTCGACCGCTTCCGGTGTGGTCCGTTGGCTGACGGCGATGGCCTTGATGGGCTTGCCCTCGGCCACCCAGTTCAACAGGGCCTCTTCGCTGGCCGTCAGGCCCCCGTGGGTCGTCACCGGGCTCACCAGGGCGTCGACGATGGACGGGTCGAGCGCCGTGCCCCCGGTGGCCACGGCCCGCACCGCGTCGACGAGCTGGTTTCCTTCGGCGATGTGGTCCTTGAGCAGGTAGCCGTAGCCGGCCGACCCCTCGGCCACGAGGGAGACGGCGTACTCCGGATCGTCGTACTGGGACAGGATGACCACGCCGGTGCCGGGGCACCGTTGGCGTACCTCTCGGGCCGCCTCGATGCCTTCGCGCTGGAAGCTCGGGGGCATGCGGATGTCGGTGACGAGAACGTTCGGTTGGGTGGCCACCACACCGGCCACCAGGGTGTCGTAGTCCTCGGCCACCCCGACCACCTCGAAGTCGCTCTGACGCTCGAGCAGCGTCCGGACGCCCTCACGGACGATCACGTTGTCATCGGCCAGAAAGACCGTGATGGTGGCACCCGCCGGCTCCTGAGTAACCATGATGGAACAGTTATCCCACAGTCGGGGCCCTCCTCACAGGGCGCAGGTACCTCAGCAGGGGTGGTGCCAGCCACACCATTCGAGGCAGGGAGACACCGTGGTCGGGGCGCCCCACGGGGTTCACAATGTCGGCATGCGAACCGAGAGCTCCGTGACCTCCCTGTCGTGGATCCCTTCCGAAGCGGTGCGTGGCGGGACCCGCGTGGCCTTCGATGCCGGATTCACCCACTACGACCAGCCGCCACCCGATGTGATCGAGGACCTCGAGGGCCTCAGGAAGGCCGACCGGTTCCGGTTCGCCAACCTGCTGTCCGCTTGGGTGGAGTCCGACCGCCACGGGGCCGTCACCCGGTACGGGTACTCGGGGGGCGGGCTCATGGGCTCGACAACCGTGGCCGTGGGCGGGCTCAACCGGGAGTTCGAGGCGGTGGCTCTCCCCGTCATCCAGGCCCCGCCCGAGGTCGGCGACGGCTGGGTCCGGTTCACGCAGACGGCCGGAGGCCGGACCGGGATCCCCGCTCCCCGTCGGGTGCGGCGAGCCCCGTTCATCCAGTGGCAGGCGCCGCTGGTGTGGTCCACCCTCACCCTCACGCTGAACATCGACGGTCCACCGACCTTCGAGGTCGTAGGGGCCAGCCGGTTCCCCCGGCACTGGTTCTACGACGGCGACAACAAGCTGGCGGCCAAGTCGGGCCTCACCGACTTCAAGGACTGGTACCGCAAGTCGTTCGGCAAGCACACTCCGTGGGGGGACCAGGACTCCCCCGCTCTGGTCACCGCGGTGGAGACCGCACTCGAGCGGGCCCTGTCGGTGCAGATGATGGGCAGCGGGAGCAAGCCCAAGTTCAAGAAGGTGGCGGCCGGGGAGACACTGGTCCACGTGGGTGAGGACGGGACCGACGTCTTCCTCGTCCTCGACGGTGTGATCCGGGTGGAGGACAAAGCCGGCGAGCGCCTGGCCGAGTACGGGCCCGGAGCGGTCCTCGGCGAGCGGGCCGGCCTCGAGGGCGGGGTCAGGACCTCGACTCTGGTGGCGGTAACCAAGTCCCGGGTGGCCGTGGTCCCCCACTCGGCCATGGACCGGGCGCAGCTCCACGAGTTGGCCCAGGGCCACGGTCGGGAAGACCAGCAGGCCTAGGGGGTGCGCGTCCACCTGCTGGGCGTACGCGGTTCGATCCCCGCCCCGGGGTCCCCCTTCGTCCGGTACGGGGGCAACACCTCCTGTGTGGCCATCGCCCACGAGGCCGGCCCCGGCGGCCCCTCCGGCCCGGGCGGCGAGGCAGGCCCGGGCGGACAGTCGGTCGGCCCACCCAACCTCGTGCTCGACGCCGGTACGGGTATTCGGGCCCTGTCGGCGGTGCTCGACGGCGCCCCCTTCGACGGCAGTCTCCTACTCACGCACCTCCACTGGGACCACGTGGAGGGGCTGCCGTTCTGCACCGCCGCCGACCGCCACGACGCCCGGTGCGACCTGTACCTGCCGGCCCAGGCCGACGGGAGAGGGGCGGCCGAGACCATCGGTCGGATGATGTCACCGCCCAACTTCCCCATCGGGCCCGACGGGCTGCTCGGACAGTGGACCTTCTCCTCGTTGGAACCCGGTCCGCACAAGCTGGAGCACTTCTCGGTCACGGCCGCCGAGGTGGCCCACAAAGGGGGGACGACCTTCGGCTACCGCGTCTCCGACGGTCGTTCGACCGTGGCCTACCTCCCCGACCACTGCCCCACCGCCTACGGCCCCGGTCCCGACGGTTGGGGTGAGCTCACCGCGCCCGTCCTGGACCTGGTCCGCCACGCCGACGTGCTCATCCACGATGCCCAGCTCACCGCCGACCAACTCCCCGAGGGTGCCTCCTACGGCCATGCGGCCATGGAGTACGCGGTGGCGCTCGGGGGCGCGGCCGGCGTGAAGACGGTGGTCCTCTTCCACCACAGCCCCCAGCGCACCGACGACATGCTCGACGCCGTGGCCCGGCGCTACCGGGACCATGCCGAACCGGCGGTCGTCGTGGCCGTCGAGGGCTCGGTGATCGAGTGCTGATTCACGGTAGGCCCCGCCACGGAGTGCCGGGTACGTCGCCCGGACCGTCCGACGTCAGCCGGCCAGCTGTTTCACGGCGGCGATGAGGTCGACCGGTCGCTGGTCACCGACCGGCACCGGCATGACCTGCAGGTCGGTGACACCGGCCTCGGCATAGGCGGCGATCCGCTCGGCCACGTACCCCGCGGGGCCACACAACGAGGTGGCCTCCAGCAGTTCGTCCGGGACCAGCGCCTCGGCCTCAGCCTTCTTCCCGCTGAGGTAGAGCTCCTGGATCTGTTCGGCCTCGTGCTCGAAGCCGTACCGGCGGACGACGTCGTTGTAGAAGTTCCTGCCCTTGGCCCCCATCCCCCCGACATAGAGGGCCACGGTGGGACGGGCCAGTTCCCGGAGCTTGATCACGTCGTCGCCCTCGCCGATGGCCAGCAGGCCGCCCGCGCTGATCCGGAGGGGTCCGAGGGACGGGTCGCGCCTGGCCGCACCGGCGTCGAGCGAGGTGCCCCAGACCCTGCGGGCCTTCTCGGGCATGAACAGCATGGGGATCCACCCGTCGGCCACCTCGGCCGTCATAGCCACGTTCTTCTCGCCGAGGGCCGCCACCCAGATGGGGATGGCGGGGCGGACCGGATGGGCGATGATCTTGAGGGCCTTGCCCAACCCGGTGCCCTCACCGGCCGGCAGGGGCATGGTGTAGTGCGTCCCCTCGTGGACGAGGGGAGCCTGGCGGGCCCAGACCTTGCGGCACACATCCACGATCTCGCGGGTGCGTCCGATCGGACTGTCGAACGGAACGCCGTGCCACCCTTCGATGACCTGCGGACCCGACGAGCCCAGACCGAGGTGGAAGCGGCCCTCGGAGAGGGCGTCGATACCGGCCGCGGTCATGGCGATCAGGGTGGGGGTCCGGCTGTAGATGGGCAGGATGGCCGAGCCGATCTCGACCCGCTCGGTGAGGGCGGCGATGTACCCCATCAGGCTGGGGCTGTCGAAACCGTAGGCCTCGGCCACCCAGACCAGGTCCAGGCCGGCTGCCTCGAGCTCGGTCACCTCCGCCGCGGCCTGGCGGAAGCCGCCGGCGTAGCTGAGAAGGGTGCTGATCTTCATGGGGTCCTCCCTGACGGATCCGGCGTTGGACTTCGGGCCAGTGGCCCGCCCGCGACTGTAGGGCGGGACGGCCATCTTCTCCGGCGGACACTGTGGGCTCTCCGGCCGGTCTGCTCCTCAGGGACGCCCTCCCGCCGGGCGGACCGGCACCATGGCGGATCCGGCTACTCCCACAGGCGGACGCTCATCGACTGGCTGGCCGTGGCCAGCAGCGTTCCCCGCTCCGACCACAGGTGGGCCACGCCGTGGCCGTACCCGTCCACCAGGGCCTGGATGCGTATGTCGCACAGCACCCACTCGGTGGGCTCGAGCTGCACCATCCGCAACGTGTTGTCGAGGCTCCGCGACATGACCCGGCGGCCCAGGGGTTGGGAGACCCCGCCGGTCACGTAGTCGCCGATGATGGCCAGGGTGGCCGCCGACGGCTCGAGATGACCCGGCACCCGGGCCCACAGCGCGCTGTTCGGGTCCCCGGGCCCGCCGGTACCGGCGGTGATCTCCTCGAACGACCGGCCGTCGGCCAGGCGGACGTCGATGCGGTCGAAGATGGAGGTGGTGTTGAAGTCGGGCAGCCGGCGGGGCGGGCACTCGTCCGGGGGCGGCACATCCGGCGGCGACACCCAGACTCCGCCGCCGTCGAGGGAGCCGGGCGAGCCCAGCGCGGCGTTAACGGTGAGGATCTCGGTGTCCCCGACCCGGCCGACGACACGGCCCTGGGTGACACGGCGGCCGACGGCGGCCAGCGTGACGGTCAGGTCGAGCACGGCATCGGTCGGCGCGTATGAGAGGTACTGGGCCGTCGACCACACCGTCGGCCGGCCCGCGGCCGCCTCGAGGGCCACCAGGGCGGCGCCGAGCCCGCACCCCCCGAAGAGGAAGTTGCCCGGGGTGGTGAGTTCGGGCACCACGGTGAGCCGCCAGTGTCTGTCCTCGTCCACCGGCACGATGCCGAGGAACTGCCGGGCGTTCGTCACGCGCGCGGGCGCGGGACGGTCGGAACGGCCCGGCTCAACTGCGCGGCACCTTCGACCAGGGAAGCTCCTTGTCCACCCGGACGTCTCCGGGCAACCCCAGCATGCGCTCCCCCAAAATGTTGCGCTGGATCTCCGACGTGCCCCCCTCGATGGAGTTGGCTCGGGACCGGAGGAACAGCTTCCGGGCCGAACCCGGGGGACCGACCAGGCCGAGCCCCTCGGAACGCCGCATGCTGTAGTCGTACCCGACCAGGCCGTCCGGGCCCAGCAGGTCGATGCAGAATTCGTAGATGCGCATGTTCACCTCGGCGAACATGAGCTTGGCGATGGAGCCCTCGGGCCCGGGGTTGCCGGCTCTCCGATTCTGGCTGGCCCGCATGTTCGTCAGCCGGAGCGCCTCGGCCTCGATCCACAATCGCACGAGACGATCGCGGTCGACGGCGTTCCGCCGATGGTCCTCACGCTGCCAGATCCGCACGGCCTCGGCGATGGATCCGGTCCCACGCCCCGGTGCGCCGACGCCGCCACCGATGCTGGTCCGCTCGTTGGACAGGGTGGTCATGGCCACCCTCCAACCCTCGCCGACCTCGCCGACCCGGTCGGCGTCGGGCACCCGGACCTCGGTGAGGTAGACCTCGTTGAACTCGGCCTCGCCGGTCATCTGGCGCAGGGGCCGGACCTCGACGCCCGGCGCATGCATGTCCAGGGCGAAGTAGGTCAATCCCTTGTGCTTGGGCAGGTCGGGGTCGGTTCTGGCCACCAGCATGCCCCGATCGGCGATGTGGGCCAGCGTGTTCCACACCTTCTGTCCGGTGATGACCCACTCGTCGCCGTCCCGGACGGCCCGGGTGGACAGGCCGGCCAGGTCCGAACCCGAGCCCGGCTCGCTGAACAGCTGGCACCACGACTCCTCGCCGGTGAAGGTCCGGCGCAAGAGGCGGTCCCGTAGCTCCTCGGACCCGTGGGTGACCACCGTCGGGCCGGCCATGGTCAGCCCGAAGAAGTGGCGCGCCCCCGGCGGTGCGGCCCCGGCCTCGGCCAGCCGCCGGTCGACCTCTTTCTGCCGGTCCGGGGCGACGCCGAGCCCCCCGTACCCTTCGGGGAAGGACACCCAGGCCAGCCCGAGCTCGAACTGCCGGGCCCTGAACACCTCCATCGGCGTGGACCGGGCGTCGAGCTCCTCGAGCAGCTGGTCGGTCCGGTCGCGCACCAGCGTGGCGTCGTCTGACATGACCAGAACATACCGCTCCCCCCGGAATCGGGCCGGGCCGGATCAGGGGGGCCAGGCCGGCCCCGGAACGGCGAGAGGGCGATCGGCGGGCTCAGGGCTGCAGACGATCGATGACCCACCCGCCGGCCCGGGGGGCGTAGCGGAGTCGATCGTGCAGGCGGTCGTCCCGGTGCTGCCAGAACTCGTAGGACTCCGCACGGACCCGCACGCCACCCCACCATGGCGGTCGGGGCACCTCGCGTCCGGCGTACTCGGCCGTCAAGGCCGCCACCCGGTCGTCCAGTCGGCCCCTACCGTCGATGACGGCGCTCTGCCGCGAGGCCCAGGCCCCGATCTGGCCACCGTGGGGTCGGGTGGCGAAGTAGGCGTCCGACTCCTCGTCGCTGGTCCGCTCGGCGGTGCCTTCGACCCGGACCTGACGGCCCAGGGGCTCCCAATGGAACAGCAGGGCGGCGCGGGGATTACCCAGGAGCTCGCCGGCCTTGCGGCTGGCGTAGTTGGTGTGGAAGACGAACCCCTCCGTCCCCCAGGCCTTGAGCAGCACCATCCGCACCGACGGGCGGCCCTCGGGATCGGCCGAGGCCACGGCCATGGCCTCCGGGCTCGCCAGCACCGAGGCGGCATCGTCGAACCACCGCCCGAACTGCACCAGTGGGTCGGGGTCGACAGCACTCTCCTGCAGCGGTACCCACCGTTCGCTCATGGCCCGACCCTACCGAGTCCGACGTCGGGCCCGGCGCGGACCCTCCCGACCCGGCCGGCCTCCACCTCCCCCACCTCGACCCCGTCAGCCCCGTCGGCCCCGTCGGCCCCGTCGGCCCCGTCGGCGCCGGTAGATTCCGAGGCTGTGGCCACCACCATCGACGTCGGCAGGGAGCGGGCCGCCACCCCGGGCTGCGCCACGGTCAACCATCTCAACAACGCCGGCGCCGCCCTCCCGACCGAGGCCACCGTCGACGCCGTGATCGGACACCTTCGGCTCGAGGCGGAGCGGGGCGGGTACGAGGCCGCCTCGCTGGTCTCCGACCGGCTGACCGAGGTGCGGACTTCGGCCGCCCGCCTCCTCAACGCCACACCGGGCGAGGTGGTGGTGGCCGGCTCCGACACCCAGGCCTGGACCAAGGTCGTCTGGGGCTTCCTCCTCGGTGGCGGCATCGGCCCGGGACAGCGTCTTCTGGTCGACCGGATCGCCTACGACAGCCACTATCTCGGACTGCTGCAGGTGTGCGAGCTGGCCGGAGCCGGCGTCGAGGTCATCCCCAGCACGGCCGAAGGCACCGTCGACCTCGACGCCCTGGCCGCACTGGTGGCCGGGGACCGGGTGGCCTTGGCCGCCCTGACCCACATCGGGACCCACCGGGGCCTGATCAACCCCGTCGCGGACGCCGGCCTCCTCTGTCGTCGGGCGGGGGTCCCCTTCTTCCTCGACGCCTGCCAGAGTGTGGGCCAGCTACCCGTCGACGTGCAGGCCATCGGCTGCGACGTGGCCACCACCACCGGGCGCAAGTGGCTGCGGGGTCCGCGGGGAGCAGGACTGCTCTTCGTCCGATCCGATTTCGCCGAACGACTCCGGCCCCCGGGGATCGGCTGGAGCGCGGCGGTGTGGGAGGACGCCGACCACTACCGGTACCGGGACGGGGCCGACCGGTTCCTCGACTTCGAGGTCCCCGTGGCCGTCCACCTCGGCCTGGGAGTGGCCATCGACCACGCGCTGGCCCTGGGCCTCGACGACATCGCCCGACGGGTGGGTGCGCTGGGTGAGCAGCTCCGCCGTCGGCTCAGCGCCGTCCCCGGGGTCGACGTCCACGACGGAGGCACGCGCCGCTCCGGCATCGTCACGTTCACCGTGGACGGAGTGGCACCCGCTGACGTGGCCGCCAGGTGTGCCGCCGCCTCCATCAACGTGTCGGTCAGCGACGCACCGTGGGCCCGTCTCGACATGGTGGCGCCCGGCCCGACCTCCAAGGTGCGGGCGTCCCCGCACTACTACAACACCGAGGACGAGTTGGGACTGCTGGTGGACACGGTGAGTGCGATCCCGACCTGACGGTGCCCCTCGACCCGGGCCCAGGTCACATGGTAGATTCCGACGGTTGGTCCGGTGCCTATGCCGGTTCCGTTGCCGATGCTGATGCCGACCAGCCGGTCAACCGGGTGATCCGGAAGACCAGCAGCTTGGTGAAGGATTGGTCGACGTAGTGGTGGTACTTCTGTCGGAGCGCCGCCTCCAGCTCCGTACGCACCTGGTGCTCCTGGTCGCCCTCGGTGAGTTCGAGCGACGCCCGAACCCACCAGAGCTGTGACCAGTCGTCGCCGTCCCAGCGGTCGCACAGGAGGGCGGCGCGTCGGTCGTGCTCGAGATTCCGCACCCGCTGCAACGTTCCGCCGGTCTTCGGCTTGATCCGGTCGACGGGAACCGCCACCCGGTCAGCGTCGATCACGAAGCAGACGGGAACGGCGTCGACGCCGCGGACCGGGTGGACAGTCGCCAACACGCCGCGCTCGGAGGTGCGGATGAGGTGTTCGCATCGGGCCCCTCCGAGCCTCATGGTGCCGCCCCGGGCCGGACTGCCCGTGGGACCGGGTGGACATGCGAGTCGCGCTCACGCCGTGAGACCGTCGGCATCGGGCCAGCGTAGGGCAGAGGTCGCCGCCGTCGGGGTGGCCGAGACCGGATCCTCGGGCCGCAGCTAGGTGCTGCCCTGCTTGGCCCGGTTGGCCGGCTTGGCCGGACAGGTCACCAGGTGGTCGTCCACCACTCCGACCGACTGCAGATAGGAGTAGACGATCGTGGACCCGACAAAGGTGAAGCCCCGGGCCTTGAGATCCTTTCCGAGCCGGTCGGACAGCTCCGTCCGGGCGGGTAGGTCGGCCATGGAACGGGGCCGATTCACGATGGGGGCGTCATCGACCCACGACCACAGGTAGGCCGAGAACGATCCGTGCTCCCTTGCCGTCGCCAAAAAAGCCACGGCGTTGGTCACGGTTCCCCTGACCTTGAGGCGGTTGCGTACGATGCCCGGGTCCTGCAGCAGGGATTCCAGCTTCTTGTCGCGGTAACGAGCGATGCGTTCGGGATCGAATCCGTCAAAAGCCCGCCGATAGTTCTCCCGCTTGTTGAGGATGGTCGACCAGGACAGGCCGGCCTGGGCTCCCTCCAGAATGAGCATCTCGAAGAGGTGGGACTCGTCATGGGACGGAAGGCCCCACTCTTCGTCGTGATAGCGGCGCATGGCCTCGGAACTCTCCGCCCAGTCGCACCTTCGTCCGTGAGCCACCCCGGTGACCCTACCGGCCGGAGAAGACCGGCGGTCGAGGGCTGGAGCAAAGATCCAGGATTTCCTCAGCCATGGTCCAGGGCTGTCTCATGGACATGGACAAGAGTGGGGACATGGACACCGAAGCGGCACGTCCGGGCCTCTGGCTCGTGAGGCACGGGGAGACCAACTGGAACGCCTTGGGATGGGTCCAAGGCCAGACCGACGGGTCGCGGTTGACCCGGAACGGGAGACGACAGATCCGACGCGTCGCCACACTGCTCGAAGACCAGGGGATCGAGTGCGTGTACTCGAGCGATCTCCATCGGGCCCTGCAGACAGCCGAGATCGTGGCGGAGCGGTTGGGCCGCGAGATCCGGATCGACCGGCAGCTGCGCGAGCGCTCGTTCGGGACGGCGGAGGGCGCACCGTCGACCAGGCTGTCGTTCGAGTACACCGGCATCCGGAAGGGGAAGGTCGTCGACGCCCGCGCCCGCTTCGTCGGCGGGGAATCCCTCCTCGAGGTCCACAACCGCTGCGCCCAGTTCCTGCACCGGCTGTCCCATCGGCCCCCCGGAGGCGACGTGGCCGTCATCGCCCATGGGGGGAGCATCCGCATGCTCCGTGCCTGCATGGAAGGCATGCACCCCACCGGCATGCCCTGGGAGACGGTGGAGAACGCCAGCATCCACCGCGTTCCGTGGCCCCGGCCGGCGGTGGCCGAGCCGGCGGTGGCCGAGCCGGCGCCGGTTTCGACCCCGGGATAGACACGCGATACCCCGGTCCCTCCGGAGGCGCCGGGCCCATGTGGGTCCCGTTCCGGTGGCAGCGCGATCATGACGCATGGACTCCGAGCTCCTCACTGTCGACACCACGGGACGTTCGGTGGTCGATCTCACCAGGGCCGTCGAGCGATTCTCCGCCGGCCGCGGCGACGGCCTGGTCAATGTATTCGCGCCCCACGCCACGGCCGGACTGGCGCTGATGGAGGTAGGGTCGGGATCCGAAAGCGATCTCGAGCACACGCTCCACCACCTGCTCCCGCGCGACGACCGCTACCGTCACCGGCACGGCGCCCCCGGCCACGGCGCCGACCATGTGCTGCCGGCCCTGGTGAGTCCCTCGCTGTCCGTTCCGGTATTGGGGGGACGACTCCAGCTCGGGACGTGGCAGAGCGTCGTGCTGGTCGACACCAACGGCGACAACCCCGTGCGCCAGGTCCGGCTGAGCTTCCTCGCCGGCTAGGGCCCGGAGTGGTCGGACGGCCGCGGTCGTCCCCTAGAGTCTGAGGAGTAAAAGGGGTCCCCCGGCGAGTCGGTCACCGGAGGCGGAGGCGGGGGCAGAGGCGCCGCACCGTTGGCCCCCGGCGGCCGCGCCGCCCGACCCGGTCCCGTCACCATCCGATCGCCGTCCAGGAATCCGACCATGGCACGCTTCCAGATGAACCCCAAGATCAGTGTCAGCGTGGTGTTCGTCGCCGCCATGTTCATGAGCATCATGGACATCACCATCGTCAACGTGGCGCTCCCGGCCATCGGCCGGCAGTTCCACGAGTCCACGACGGCGCTCGACTCGGTGGCCGTCGGCTACCTGGTCAGCCTGGCCGTGTTCATCCCCGCCGCAGGGTGGCTGGGCGACCGCTTCGGCATGAAGCGCATTCTCCTGATGGCCGTGGCCATCTTCACCGGCGCCTCCGTACTCTGCGGCCTGGCCGGCAGCCTCTCCGAACTGGTCCTGTTCCGGGTCCTCCAGGGCGTCGGTGGCGGCCTGATGACGCCGGTGGGCATGGCCATGCTGTTCCGCACCTTCCCTCCCGAGGAGCGGGTGCGGGCATCGAGCATCCTGGTGGTTCCCACCGCGGTGGCGCCGGCCATGGGACCGGTCCTCGGGGGGCTGCTGGTGACCGACCTGTCCTGGCGCTGGGTGTTCTTCGTGAACCTCCCCTTCGGAATCGTCGCCATCGTGTTCGGGATCCTCTTTCTGGCCGAGCACCGCCAACCGGATCCGGGCTCCTTCGATCTCCTGGGGTTCCTCCTGTCCGGCATCGGCTTCGCCCTGGTCATGTTCGGGGTGAGTGAGGGACCGGACCGGGGCTGGGGCAGCCCCGGCATCCTGGCCAGCATCGTCGTCGGCGCCGTCCTGTTGACCGCGCTGGTGCAGGTGGAGCGGAGAACAGCCAAGCCCATACTCCAACTCCGGCTGTTCGGGAACCGCCTGTTCCGGTCGGCCAGCCTGGTGCTGATGATCGGCATGGCCTCGTTCCTCGGTGTGCTCTTCGTGGCGCCTCTGTTCTTCCAGATCGCCCTGGGCTTGTCGGCGCTGCAGTCGGGTCTGAACACCTTCCCCGAGGCCCTCGGAGTGATGGTGGGGGCCCAGCTGGCCACGCGGATCTTCTATCCCCGCGTCGGGCCCCGGCGGCTGGTGTCGGCGGCACTGGTCGGAGTGGCCGCCTCGATGGCGCTCATGTCCTTCGTGGGCTTCGACACCAACCTCTGGTGGATGCGGGTGCTGATGTTCACCATGGGCCTGTCCATGTCCCAGGTGTTTATCTCCAGTCAGGCCGCAGCCTTCGCCACCGTGAGCCACGCCGAGACCGGCCAGGCCTCCTCACTGTTCAACAGCGGTCGTCAGTTGGGCAGCGCCCTGGGCGTGGCCCTGCTGGCCACGGTTCTGGCGGCGGTGGGCACCACCCACGTGGTGGCCGGCCACACCGAACCCAACCTGTCCGCCTACCACGCCGCCTTCCTCACCGCCGCCGTCATCTCGCTGGTGGCCTCGGGGGTGGCGCTGACGATCAAGGACGCCGACGCCGCCGCCACCATGGTGCGCCGGGTGACCCACAAGGTGAACCGGGACGCAGTCCCGATCGAGCCCAACCCCTCGCCCCAAGGTGCCGGTTGAGATCTCCGGCTCGCCCCCCCCGGACCCGAGGATCGCACCGTACCCCGGCCAAGGCCGGCGGGCGCCACCCCGACGCTGCGGTAGTTTCTCCCATGGCCGCCGCGGTCCTGCTCGATATCGACGGTGTGCTCACCGTGTCGTGGCAAGCGCTGCCCGGGGCGGTCGAGACGATGGAGTGGTTGGTCGATCACCACGTCGACTACCGATTGGTGACCAACACCTCATCGCGGACCCGGCACGAGATCGCCGAGCGGCTGGGCCGTGCGGGCATGGAGGTCGACGAGTCCCTGATCCTCACCGCAGTCACCGGCGCGGCCCGGTACCTGGCCGCCACCTACCCCGGCCGCGGCTGTCTGGTGGTCAACGAGGGCGACCTCGGGGACGACCTCGAGGGAGTGGAACAGGTGGACGCGGACCACGCCGGAGTGGTGCTGCTGGGCGGTGCCGGCCCGAGTATCGGCTACGACGAGCTGAACGGCGTCTTCGCCCTGGCCCTGGCGGGGGTCCCGATGGTCGCCCTCCACCGCAACACCCGCTTCGAGACCGCCGACGGGCTGGTGCTCGACATGGGGGCGTTCCTCCCCGGGATTGAAGCTGCGGCGGACCGTACGGCCACCGTGGTGGGAAAACCGGCTCGGGCCTTCTTCGAGGCGGCCCTCGACGACATCGGCGCCGACCCGACCGACGCGGTGATGGTGGGAGACGACCTCGAGTCCGACGTCCTCGGAGCACAGTCGCTCGGGATCACCGGGGTGCTGGTGCGGACCGGTAAATTCCGGCCGTCTGACCTCGACGGGGTGGCGGCCCGGCCGGACCACGTGATCGACGACATCGGTCGGCTGCCGGACCTGTTGGAGGGGATCGCCGGACCGTAGTGACTCCCGGACCCGAACGACCGGTCAGGGACTCGAATAGACGGCGTTCCAGAAGTCCATGGCCAGGGGGGGCGGCTCGGGGGACGTCAGGGCCCGCTGGGTGAAGAGGATCCCGGTGAGGCGGCGATCGAGGTCCGATCGCCAGGTGGTCCCGGTGCCCCCGTCCCAGCCGAAGCCTCCGGGGATGCCGTCGACGCTCGCTCCTCGGGCCGGCACCCGCAGTCCCAGACCCCACCCTCCTCCGGGTCCGAGGAACAGGGACGACGCCTGGCGCTGTTCGGGGGTCAGATGGTCGGTGGTCATCAGCCGGACCGACTCCTCGGAGAGCACGCGGCCCCCTTCGTAGGCCCCGCCGGCCAGGAGCATCTGCACGAAGGCCCAGAAGTCGTCGACGGTGGAGACGAGCCAGCCGGCCGCGTTGGGGAAGACGGGCGGATGGGCCCAGTAGCTGGTCTCGGGAGTGTCGAGCAGGTCCAGGTTCCCTGACATGGGATCAGGTTCATAGGCCGTCGTCAGCCGGTCCAGCTTGTGCGGCGGCACACTGAACGCCGTGTCCACCATGCCCAAGGGCTCGAAGATCCTGGCGGTCAGTACGGTCTCGAGGGGCCGGCCGGCGACGCGCTCCACCAGCACGCCGAGGACCTGGGCGCCGGTGTTGTACATCCACGACGCTCCGGGTTGGGCCATGAGCGGCAGCTCACCGAAGAGGGCCATCCACCGGTCCGGCGGGTGCGGGGTCGGTGGCCAGGGCGGTCCGAGGGTGCGCAGCTCCAACTCGGCCTCGGCCCGCTGGATCGGAGTGGCACCGGGCGGCGCCATGATCAGGCCGAATCCCATCCGGAAGGTCAGGAGGTCCTCCACGGTGATGGCCCTTGTGGCCGGCACGGTGTCGTCGAGGTCGGAGTCCAGACGGCGGAGGACGGGTTGGCCGATCAGTTCGGGCAGCCATTCATAGACGGTGTCGGACAACCCCAACAACCCCTCGTCGACCAGGGTCATGGCCGCCGCCGCCACCACGGGCTTGCTCAGTGAGGCGATCCGGAAGATGGCATCGCGCTCCATCGGCCGGTCGTCCCCGAACGCATTGCACCCGATCACGTCGACCCGCGGAGTGCCGCTGCCGGCCACCAGGGTGATCAGACCCGGCAGGTCACCCGCCTCCACATACGCGGCCATCGCCTCGTGGAGCCGGGCCAGGCCCGCAGAGGAGATGTCACCATCGACCACGAACGTACCCTCCACATCCCACGCAGAACACCCTACGCCCGGAGGCAGGCCGCCACGGCCGGAGGTCCGGCCCGATCCCTACCCGGTCCGGTCAGCGGACCGGTGGCCGCCCGAGTGGCGCTGGCGGCCAACCCGTGGGGTCGGAACTCCCGGGGGGAGTGAGTAACGCTGGAAGAACTGCCACATGGCCTCGTCGGCGTTCACCAGTACGATCCCCCGGCCCACTCCGGCCAGGATCCACGTGCTGGGCGGCCCGGTATTGAGAAGGCTGCCGGGCCAGACGTGACCGGATCCGGTGAACCTCCACAGAGCGACTTCCGCGCCACCCCGGCAGTGGGTGTACGTGACCAGTGTGGCCGTCTCTCCGGACGAGATCGAGCCGGCGGCACCCACGATCGTGGGGCTGTCGTGGGGAGCGGGACTGCATCCGTCCGCCTTGACCCACTGGTCGATCCCCTCCATGACAGAGAGCACCAGAAGCGGGTTACGGTTCGGTGTTCCGTTCCACAGGGCGATGGGATCGTTGATGCTGTGAAACTCCATTGTCGGAACCGGCCGGGTCGGATGGATGGTCGGCAACTCGACCTGTCCGGATACCGAGGAGATGGCGGCAATGTGGTCGGAGGCCTTCGACGCCATGGTGTAGGCCATCATGCCCCCGTTGGAAATTCCGGTGACGTACACCCGCCGGAGATCGACCGGGGTCCGTGACGCTATGTCGGCGATGACCTTCAACAGGAAACCGACATCGTCGATGTGCCGCGTGACGGGCAGACCACAGCACTTTCCTGCGTTCCACCCGTACTGCTCCTGTTTGGCGATGGGATCCGGGGTCAGGACCTTGGAGATCCTCGTTCCGTCGGGATAGGCCACCAGGTAGCCGTTCTGATCGGCGGAACTGTTCATGCCCGAGGTCGCCTCCTCCAACCAGTCGTTCTGGGTGGCGCCATGGAGGTTCAGCACCAACGGCAGCGGCTTTCCCGCACTGGCCGCCGGAGGCACGTGGAGGAGATAGCTGCGGTGCAAGCCGTCGAAGGTCAGGTCGAAGCCATAGGTGCCCGCCATCGGGGCCAAGGGGGTGGGAGTCGGGGAGACGGTTCGGGGTGCCCGGGCCGCAGTGGCCGCAGTGGCCGCAGTGGCCATGGTGGCGGAGGCGGCCGAGTTGGTTCGGCGGATCCGAGGTCCCCTGTTGGCCGGATGGACCCGTGGTGCCCGGGTGGCTCGGTCGGCTTTGGCTGCGTCGGCGGCCGGGGCGGACAGGATGACCGCCGAGACCACCGTCGCCACGGCAAGCGCCAGCACGAGGAGCGCACGGGACACTCGCACGAGGGCCGTCAGCGGGCGAGGAACCCCGTTGGAGGCCACTCCGGCGTCGATACCGATCGCTCCTGTGGTCTCCGTCATAGTCCCCCCGATGCCGCCGGCATGAACCGGTCGGTGCCACCGGCATGAACCGGTCGGCTGTCGGCGCCAGGCTAAGGGGCCGTTCGCCAGGGTGTCAACGCAGGCAGAGGTGAAAGGCGTTGTCATCGCGGGGTGAAGCGGAGTCCTGGTCCCACCATCGGCTCGCATCCTCGATGTGATCCGTTGCGGTACTGCTCCGAAGGGAGCAGACTTCGCCCATGGAACCACTGTCCATCCACCACGTAGCCATCAATGTTTCCGATGTACGGGAATCAGTGGCGTTCTACACCGATGTCCTCGGCGGCGAGGTCCGATCCGACCGTCCGGACTTCGGCGTCAACGGAGCTTGGATCGACCTCGGAACCCAGCAGGTGCATCTGCTGGAGGCTCCGGTGCCGCGCAACCTGGGCCAGCACTTCGCCGTGCGGGTCGATGATCTCGATGCCGTGGTGCATGAACTCCGGACCAGAGGGGTGGACATCGCCGATCCGGTGGACTCGGGGTCGAATCGCCAGACCTTCCTCGACGACCCTTCGGGCAACGCCATCGAACTTCACGAAGTGAGGGACGCGCCCCACTGACATGGGCTCCTCCATCCGTCGGCCGCTAAGGGTCGGGATCATCGGAACGGGCTTCGGCGGACGCGTGGTCGCCGACGCCTTCCGCTACAACCGCTGTGATGTGACCGCGGTCGTCACGCCCCGTGACCGCGACGCGGTACGAGCTCTATGTCGCTCCGACCTGGACCTGGTCTCGATCCACTCCCCGCCGTTCCTCCACGTGGAGCACGTGACCATGGCCCTCGATGCAGGCCGGGCCGTGCTGTGCGACAAGCCGTTCGGCCGCACGGTGGGCGAAGCGGTCACCATGACCGAGGCGGCCGAGGCGGCCGGCGTCGTCAATCTCCTCAACTTCGAGTTCCGCCATCAGCCGGCTCGGCGGACCATGCACGAACTGTTGTCATCGGGTGTCATCGGCCGGCCCGAGCACCTGTCGTACACCGCGTTCACCTCGGGCTCACGAGTGCCTCTCCGGCCATGGGGGTGGCTGTTCGATCGGTCGCTCGGAGGCGGCTGGGTCGGCGCCTTCGGATCACACGCCATCGACCTCGTTCGGTGGCTGCTGGGCGACGTGAGCGCGGCGGGCGCGGCCATATGGACGACGGTCACCGAACGCCCGGACGCCGACGGCACCCTTCGGCCGTGCGATGCCGAGGATTCCTTCGTCGGATGGATCGAGTTGACCTCCGGTGCGACGGCCACCGTGGACACCTCCTTCACCTCGGGAGTGCCACTCGCACCTCGTATCGTCGTCACAGGATCGGACGGTGCCATCGAAAACATAGGGGACACACGTTTGGTGGTTCGCGGCCACGACGACCTCCGAGAGGAGATCAACTTCCGTGCCGAGGCCGGCGACTCCCATCATGAAGCCATGACGGCCTGGGCCGGCGCCGTACGCCACGCCGTCATCGACGGGCACCAGATCACGCCTTCGTTCGCCGACGGGTTGGCCTGCATGCGGGTGATGGACCAGTGGAGGGCTCGACCTCCCTCGGCGGTGGGCGGCGGGGCGAAGCGAGGCGCCGGATCCGCTGGATCCGGGCCTCCGTAGCGGACCCTCCGACCTGGGACGGCCTCAGAGGGCTGTTGTCATCGCCGCTGTCCCGGGTGGCCGCTGGACCGTCAGTGTCACACCACCGTCAGTGTCAGCCCACCCTGGCCCGGCGCCTGACCAGCATGGTCAGACCCAGTGCGACCAGGGCCAGGCCGACGAAGAACAGTGCCTTGATGTCGATGCCGGTGAACGGAAGTGACGTCGGGCCCTTGGCGGCGGTAACGGCAGCGGGGACCGTGCTCGACGCCTGCTCGGTCGGGGTGGTGCTGGAGGCGGCAACGGAGCCACCGGGGGACGATGACGCTGCGGCCGCAGAAGGGGGCGGTGTGACGCCGACGGGACCGTTGCCAGCCGCCAACGTCGTCGACGTCGTGGAGGTCGGGGCCGAAGTCGGCGCCGCTGTCGGCGCCGGTGTCGGCATGG
Organism: uncultured Acidimicrobiaceae bacterium; assembly: GCA_963700235.1. Lineage (GTDB taxonomy): Bacteria > Actinomycetota > Acidimicrobiia > Acidimicrobiales > RAAP-2 > Bog-756. Next base: position 122,982 of record CAVOWT010000003.1, on the reverse strand, counting down.
TCGTCCATGTGGGGGTGGGTTGATTCGCCGGCGCCAGGGTCGCCATGGTCGTCGACGGGCTCGGCCAGCAGCACCCGCTCATCGTTTGCTGCACTGCCGGCGACGACGCCAGACCCAGGTAGGCCTCGGCCTCCATCGTTCCGCAGTAGTTCGCGGGGTAGGGAATGGAGAGCGTTCCCGAGGATCCATCGATGCTGCCGACGACGAGGGAATGGCTGGGTTCCGTGAGGAAGAACTTCCACTGGCAGTTCGGACCCGAGGGGCTACAGGAGGAGGCCGGAATGGTCAGTTCCACGACCTGGGCTGCGTTGTCGAACGTGATGACCGGAGTACCGGGACCAGTGCCTCCGCCCCACGCCGCACTTTGCATGGCCACACTGAGGACCATCAGGACGATGCCAGAGATAACCACCAGGGCGATGCGCTTCATGTTGACTCCCTTGTTGGCCGGCGGTTCGCCAACGGCGAGCGACGTACCTCACTCGTCTTGCCAACACGTACGGCTGTCTTGCTGCGTCGGGTTTCCTAGGTTGTTCTGCCCCCGGTGTGGCGGTTGACCGGTGCGACGCACAGCACTATACGTGCGCCCAACCCGCAATTCGGTGATGGTCGGACGGGGCTGGCGACCGGCCCCGGGCCACCTGGTTCGGGCCGTGGCCTCGGGCCCCGACGTGGACGGCACAAGCGCCGCAACCAGCCAGGACCGCCGTCAGGGACTCGGGGGTACCTGAACGCCGCACTGCTCGTGGAAACGCCAGCCATCATGGACGATGGAGCACGCTTTGCCGAAGCCGTGCACATAGTCGACCCCGGTGCTCGTACTGATGTAGATGACCAGTGGTATCGAAATGATCACCAAGATTCCGAGGATTCTGAGGAGACGCTTCATAGATGAATACCTTCGGCTCCTTCAGCAAGTCCTTACAGTCCGTGCCCAGTGGCCCTGGTCCATTCGTTCCCATCATCCAGCTCGCACTTACGGCTGACGGGATAACGCTATCCCACCGTGATCACAAAGTGGCGGCTTTCCCCAGAGCCCGGGCCGGATTCATTTCGAGTCGGGGCCCAGGCGTCGCCAAAGGTGCAAGGAGATCGACGCCGGTGCGCCGACATTTGGGATAGGCGTCCAACGTCTTCCACTATGTGGAACTGTCCGGACACCGGCAGTAACCGTCTATGAGGGTCACGCTCACGTTGTGTATGAGCGCGGTCGGCATTGACCCCATCGACGGTCGGCATTTATGGGCGGCGGCGCGGGAGCCGCCACGGGACCCAGCCGGCGATTCAGCATGTCGAAGCGGTCGGCGCCACTCGGCGAGTCGATGTCTGGCCGGATGTGGCGACCGGGATCAGCTCCTCGTTCCCGGCCCTCCCCCATCCACCGGGGTCGCACGCCGCGCCGATGATGACTCCTGCCGCTCCGCCACGCGCAGATCCCGCTCCCTCTGCCATCGGGCGTCGAACGAATCCCGTGAGACCCCTCGTGATCCGTGTTGGAGTGCGTACAGTCCCTGCAATTCGTCCGGCTCCTTCGCGCCCCTGGTATCCCCAAGCCGCCGTACCACTCCGCGGCAGCCCATGAAGATCAGGAGCATGAGGAGGACCCCCAACTTGAGTAGCTCGAACACTACGTAGGCCACGGTGATCAACGTCCACTTGATGATCTTCACCACTGCATAGAAGAGGAGGATCACGGCGCTGAAGTCGGTCCCGGCCCGACGCCACCGCCACCGCCACCGCCACCGTCACCGTCACCGTCACCGTCACGCCCTGATCGAACCACCTCGCGCCAGCTGAAGCACCTCACGCCTCAACGATAGGCCACGGCGCTCGGAGAACACTGCCATCCGCTCGGCACGGCGCGGCCGTCGGGCCGCGTCCGGCCCCGGAGGACAACGGATCGGCGCTACTCGTAGACCAGGACCCCGCGGATGTTCTTCCCGTCGAGCATGTCGGCGTAGCCCAGGTTGACGTCCTCGAGCTTGTAGGTCTGCGTGACCATCCCGTCGAGATCCAGTTGACCCTGGTCGTACAGTCTCAGCAGGTGCGGAATGTCGTACCGAATGTTGGCCGAGCCGAAGATGGTGCCGACGATCTGCTTCTCCAGCAGCGTCAACCACGTGAGGGAGAGCGTCACATCCGTCTCGGCCATCGGATGGATGTTGGTGACCACGACCCGACCCCTCTTGGCCGTCAGCTGCATGATCGTCTCCATCAGCCGGCCATCGCCCACCCCCATGGTGCAGATGACCTTGTCCGCGTTCTTGCCCCACGTCACCTCGTTGACCAGCGTCAATGCTTCCTCGACGCTGGAAGCCGTGTGGGTGGCACCGAAGGTCTTGGCCATGTCCCGCTTGAACGGGACCGGGTCGATGGCGAAGATCCTCTCCGCTCCGGCCAGGCGCGCCCCTTGAATGGCCGCGGCACCGATGCCTCCGATGCCGATGACGACCACGTCGTCACCCGGCCTGACTTCGGCGGCGTAGACCGACGATCCCCATCCTGTCGTGACCCCACATCCGACCAAGCACGCCTTGTCCAGCGGATAGTGGTCGAGGATCTTGACACAGGAGGCCTGATTCACCACGGTGTGCTTGGCAAACGTGCCCAGGCAGACCATGGTCTTGAGATCCTCCCCATTGGCGGCATGGTGCCGGTGGGTCCCGTCGGCCTGGGCACCCATCATGAGCTCGGCACCGACGTCACAGAGACTCGAGTGCCCGCGAGCACACGACGGGCACTTTCCGCAGGCCGGGACGAACCCGAAGACGACGTGGTCACCCGGGCGCAGGCCCTCGACACCGGCACCGACCTCCTCCACGACGCCCGCTCCTTCGTGGCCCCCGATGATCGGGTAGAGGCCTCCCAGGTCCCCGGTCCGCAGATGCTCGTCGCTGTGACACATGCCGGATGCGGCGATCCTGACCAATACCTCGCCTGCCTTGGGCGGGTCCAGCTCGATCGTCTCGACCTTCCAGTCGCCACGCGTCTCCCACAGGATCGCTGCTTCAGTCTGCATGTTTCTTCCCTTCGTCGTCGGTTCAGAGGCCTGGCGTGACCGGCCCCGGTACGGGGTCCGATCCGTGCTTCATCGATCAACGTGCACGGTCCGGCTCACGGTGATCCCCTGCGTTGAATCCAGCTTAGGGCGATCCTCGGATTCGTTGCCGGGGGAACGGTGTGGAATGTGGCTCTTCGGGGTCCCTTGAGTCCGGTCGGCCCGGTTCCTACTACATGTCAGCGGCCGGGCCGCCGTCCGCCCTCTTCGTGTCGGCCCTCCCACACGGGACAGTCGGATCCGTCCGCAGGGGTCCACAAAGGAAGTCCGATCAGTCGAAGGCCAGCTCCAGCCCTCGGAGGACGGTGTCGGGCACGGTGAGAAGGGCAGCTCGATCGGCCACCCTTCCAGCGACCTCGACCAGATAGCCCTGGCTTCCCGACTGCCAACGGAGCACATCGCCCGGAACCTTGTTCACGACCACCGAATCGACACCCTCGATGTCGGTCAGCTCCTTGGCGCCTCTCAACGATCGGAGCGTCCTTGCCGCCATCGGCGGTTGAACGAAGAAGTCGTAGGTGAACGGACCGGACCACCACTGGGGTCCCTCAGCCGCGAGGTCGACGGGCCGGCCCAAAGCGACCTCGACGGCCAGCCCGGTGAGAGAGTATCCCCGGGTCTTCGTGAAGATCGAGTCGATGCCGCCGCCGGCAATCCGACCGTTCACCTCGATGACACGAGGCCCCTCTGGCGTGAGCTTGATCTCCGTGTGTAGTGCGCCCCAGCGCACACCCAGCGCCAGCGCAGCGGAGACGGAGAGTTCGAGGACCCGCGACGACTCTTCGGCATCGAGTGGGTGTGGCATGAAATTACCCGTCTCCCGGAAGGGCGCCTCCAGCGCGAAACTTTCCGGTCAGAGCCACGGGGACAGGATGACCGTCCTGCACGATCGATTCGACGGAGACGTAGTCGCCGATGGCTTGCCGTTCCGGTCGCGGGTGGCCGGTGAGATACTCCTCGGCGATGAACCCCTCGGTGGCGAACTGGGCGTCCGAGTCCCTCCCTGTCAGCAGTTCGGCCAGAGTTGACTGGTCGCTCAGTTCCCTGACTTCTCGGCTGCTGTCGCCTCGAAGCGGCTTCAGCACCAGAGGGAACGTGAGGTCTTTCACGAGCTCGACCGCCACCGCCGGCTCGCAATGGTGGGGGATCAGACGGAATCCCGGGACGTCGATACCTGCAGCTGCCAGCGCACGGCGTTGCACGAACTTGTCGTTCAGTCGCTCCACCACATCAGCAGGGTTGCGGACGAGCTCGAGTGCGTCGGCGATGGCCGAGGCAATGGGCAGCTGACTGTCGGTGAAGGCGATGACACCGTCGACGGCGTGGCGGCGGAGCAGGTCGGCAGTTTCCTCCGTGGATTGAGTGCCGGAATCGATCACCTTCCCAAGTCGCGGGAGAAGGTGGGACATGGAGCCGAGCGATGGATCGTGGGCGTCGACGACCCAGAGCAGCTCGCAGGTGTCGCCGACCGCAGCCGCGAGCTCCATCGGCGATGAAGACGTGATGTCGTAGGCGACAGCCAGGCGGGGTCGTCGTGCCCCGGGAGTCGCGGACGTCGCAGGAGCTCCATCGGGAACGCGCCACCGCCACGGAGGCTCGCTCACCTCGGAATCCTGCCCAGCGCGGTCCGCCGGCGCGTGCCGCCCCATGTGCCGACGTTCGCGGTTCCCCTCGTGGCCATGGTCAGCTCACCCCGGACGACGGCTCCTCCACTGGCACTCCTATACCCACAGCAGACGACTCCCATGTGTCTCGATCGGCGTCAGTTGATGAGATCAGATCTGCTTCATGGCCAGCAGGAGCTGAGCATTGTTGTACAGGTAGCGATCGTTGCTCACCATCACCAGGCTACCGAGGGAGTCGCGTACGAGTCGATCCATCGTGTGCGAGCTGTCACGCCGATAACCCGACATCCCGCAGATGGCCAACGCCGTCGTGGCGGTTTCAACGGCAAGTTCGGATGCAGACACCTTCATGCCGCGGAGGGAAACGACAAAGCTGGGGCTCTCCACCTCTTCGGTGTCCTTGACCTCCTCGTAGCGCAGCGTTGTGCCGGCCAGGAGGTTGCGTGCTTGCTGCAGCTGCGTAGCCAACTCGGCCAGTCGGAGTGCGGCAGGCGGCAAGGTGCCGATCTGCCGGCGGGCCAGTTCCCGCACATACCGATGTGCCGTGGCCGCCGAGGCCTCGGCGAGCCCGAACCACACCGAGCTCAGCAGTATCTGCGCCGATTGCAGGTAACCACGGTTGGCGATGATGGACCACGGAACGGAGAACACCATTGCCTCGTCCCCCTCCGCTTCGAGCCGGAAACTCGAGCTGCGCGTCCCTCTGAGGCCGATGGTGTCCCACGTCGACGTGGGCTCGAGGGCGAGATGCGGAGCGCGGCACACCACCTGGACCAGGTCTGTCTCGTGGGCGTCGGCGTGGCTCCGCGCCGTGGTCAAAATGGCGTCGGCATATTCGCCGTACGAGATGGCGAGCGTCTGCTTCTCGACATGGAACCTCCCTCCAGAGCGCTCGATGGCACAGATACTGCGGCCGGCATCGCCCCCGATGCCGACCTCGCTGTGGGCATTGGCCAACAACAGCTGCCTTTGGGCAACCTCGGCGAGGAAGGAGCGCAGAGCCGGTGTCGTGCCGTGCCTGACCAGATCTCCAACCTCGAGCTGGTGCATGGCGAGGACCAGCGCGGCTAGAAGCACAATGCGTCGCCAACAGGCGGACGGCTGCGGACATCGACGCCAGCGACGCTCCCCTCCCCCCCAACTCCACGGGAATCATGGCGGAGAGCAGTCCCTTGGCGCGCATCGCCGCCAACGACTCGTGCGGGAACCGCCCCTGTCGATCGACATCGTTTGCCGCCGGACCCGCAGCCTCTACGCCCACCTGCCAGGCGTCCCGCTCGATTTCTCCCCTCGCATTGGCCGGCGCCAGCATCTCGTCGAACGATGCGAAATAGGATCTGGATTCCGGGGGGGTGACGCCGCGCCCAGCACTCACCACCGGCTGCCCCTGCCTAGAGATGAGTGCCGCAGCCGAGCGATCAAAGCAACATGATGGTACTTCAGACACCCGTCTTCGGCCGTGACCTTCGGCCCGGGCCTTTGCCCGTATGGTCGACGACGCGTTCATGGTGGAGCCGGCCACGCCCCTCATGGGGCAACCCGCTCCCCGTCAAGCCGGTCATCAGATCGGCGCCAACGGTGGCCGACGTGGATGAGCACGCACCCTTTCCGATCCGCCAGCATCGGCCGATTGGTGCGTCCGAATACGCGTCATGCGCGTCCGGTTCGCCTGTCCACGGTGCGGTCGCATGAAGGCCGTGCCGCGCCGGTGGAGGCCGGTCGGATGCCGGCCGATCTACTGGCTTCTCTGCCTGTCTCTGATGGATCGGCGGAGCAACATCATGTCGGAGGAGGTGTTTCGGGAGATGTTGACGGCGTGGCTGGGTCCCGACAGTGCCTGTCTGGCCCTCGACACCCGAACTTCGTCACCCAGGCACTCGAGCTGATGGGGAGACGGCCCAATCGAACCGAATGTCGCTGCTGGCCTATGAGGCCCACAGCCACCGGTATTGCTCGCTCGTCCAATCGCAGCGACAGGAGCGGCACCGCCAGCTGATCCCACCATCGATCGTCACCGCGTCATCGACGATGAGTGTCGGCACATCCCTGAACCCGCAGTGCGGACAGCTACGAAGTTCATCATTCTCATTCATTCGCCTACCTCCGACAGGGTGGCTCCGAACTGTCGCTCGAGCGCCAGCGTGGCGACATCGTAAATCACGCAGCGCCGACTATGGCGTCTTTTCGGTGCCTCCGCCCGGCATGGTCACGCCCGGCGCGACGACAACCACTGTCGGCTGACCGGCGCGGTCCGTTCCGCCGGATTGCTCCACATGGCCGGAAGTCGCTTCAGCGTCCCTCGACGGCGCGCCCGAGGTCATCCACGAACACCGTGAATTCGGCGTTGAGCCTCCGCAGCTGATGGGCGACGGCGGGCAGGTATCCGTCTCCGTAGTCGCCGGCGGGAGCCTCGAGGGATCGTGCGATGAAGCCGTAGCGCTCCAAGAGGCCGGCCAGGCGGACTCCGAGGGCCGGATCCGGACAAGGGTGCGTCTCCGCTCGCTGTTGACCGGTCCGCACGACCTCACGAAGCTGATCCGCGGCGGCACCCATGGCTTCGGTACCTCTGCGAAGTGACTCGGCCGCGACATCTGTGGTCGAGAGAAGCGAACGGAACTGGGATGCTTCGTCGTCAGCCCAGCGTTCGAGCGAGAGATCCCGAGGATTCACCGAACCGTGGCCGGACGCATGTCAGTACCCGCTCCATCCGACATGGCCGCCTCCTCGATTAAGTCAGGCCACCATGGCACCCCACGGGAGGCTGCTCAATCCGAACCGCCGGTCATTGCTACGGAGGAGGCGAATGTCGCGAAACGTTCATCTCTGCGTCATCTGATGTTCAGCACAGCGCAACGACAATGCCGACACGGCCCCGGTGCCACCGAGGGAAGGATCACTGACACCGTTGCTCCACCGACGCTTGCCGATTCTGCCGGAACGGTGGCGCTTTGCGTCGCTGGACACCGAGACCGCGGTGCTCGACGGATCAATGCAGGATCAGGCTACGAAGGCGCAGCCGTCCCACGACGCCACGGGGCGCCTGTGCCGTCGTCCCTCCATGGACAGATGAAGAACGCGGGGCGGACCCTCGCAGGAAGTCTGGTGAGAACCAGCACTCCTTCCACCACGAAGAGCTCGTAGCCATCGAGCGACCTGGGTTCCTTGGTCGTGGCATGCAGGAACAAGACTCCGCGGCAGAGGTGCTGCCTCTGACAGCGAACGAAGAGCGACCCGCCCTGATCGGTAACGTGCGCAATGGTCTCAGGCGTGGCGGTCACCAACATGGAGGACAGTCTACGGTCGGCCAGACCGCCGGGCCGGCGAAGGAGACCGGCGCGTGGCGAAGACGACGCCTGTCACCGGGTCGGCCTGCCCCCGAGGGTGCGGCATCGGCCCCCTCTCCCCTGCTGGAATCCAAAGCACGCCGCTGAACAGGTGGTTCTCCGCGCAGTGTGGTAACAGAATGTGGTGACACCTGGGTCAGTTCCCCACTGTCGGGTTGGCAACCCGCAGCGCTGAAACGGTCGGCGCCTCCCCCACGCCAACCGGCACGCCTCCTCCCCTCCTGGGGACTGAGTTCCTGCCAGCCCCTCTCGCCGTCCTTCACAGCCTTGAGAACGGGCACGAAGCACACGGCAAAGAGGTTTTATAGGATGAGCGCGGTGCCAAGGACGCAACTGCCGGTCGACGGCTCAACAGTGAACCTGTCGGGCCGTGATCTGTCAGGCGCGGACCTGGCCGCCGTCGACTTGAGCGGTGCCAACCTGACCGCCACCGACTTGAGCGGTGCCGACCTGACGGGTGCCGACTTGTCGGGTGCCAGATTGATCGGCGCCAAGCTGAATGGCGCCACCATGAACGGTGCCGATCTGACGGACGCCACACTGTCGGTGGCCACGCTGATGTGGGCCGACTTGCGGGATGCCGAGCTGTCCAGCGCTGATCTGGTGGGAGCGGACATGACCGGCGTCGACATGAGTGGCGCCAACCTTCAGGGTCGAGATCTGATCGGCGCCAAATTGACGGACGCAAAGCTGACCGACGCCAAGTTGGATGGCGCAGACCTGACGGGTGCGGCACTGAATGGTGCCGATATGACCGGGGCCGTGTTGACCGATGCCGACCTGACCGGCGCTGATCTCAGCGATGTCGAGCTCAATGATTCCGAACTGTCGGGCTGCGGCCTGGTCAGCGTCGATCTGAGTGGCGCCGACCTGACGGGGGCCACACTGGATGGGGCTGATCTGTCCTCCGCCGATCTGTCAGGAGCGAACCTCTCCGGCGTGAATCTCTCCGGTCTCAACATGTCGCGTGCCGACATGACTGGCATCGATCTGTTCCTGGCCGACCTGTCGGGAGCCAAGCTGCGCATGGCCGACTTCACCGGAGCCGACCTGTCCTGCGCAAAATTGGAAGGTGCCGAGCTCGACGGGGCCAAACTCACCGGCACCAACATGTCGGGTGCCAACCTGACCGGTGCCGAACTGGACGGAGCCGACCTCACCGGGGCCGACCTGGACTGTGCCGACCTCACTGGCGCCGACCTGAGCCATGCTGACCTCTCCGGACTCGATCTGACCACCGCCAAGCTGTACGGCGCCGCCCTCGACGGCGCAGACGTGACCGACACCGAGGGTCTGTCGGGCGCCGCCGGCGCGGCACCTGACGCCTGCCTGCCGGCTCATCGGCTGCTCCGAGCCGTCACCGTGGGCGCGGGGCCCGACGACGGGGAGGTTGGGCCCTGTTCGCAGATGGCCGCTCCCACCACCGGTCTCCCGTAGTCAAGATCGGTCGGCGAGAGTCTTCAGACCGTCTCCACTCAGATCACCGTGGGCACCTTTCCGTCCCGTCATGGCCACGACGAGTGCCACCATCGGCCCCGACACCTCGGGTCCGTCACCGTGGACCCATTCGGTGTCGGTGGCGCGCAGACGAAGTCCGGCGATCCGACGCTTCGCACCAATCAGGAGATTGGAGTTCTTCCAACTGTCGGCCACGGCGACGACAGCCTCTTCGGGGATCCGGTGGGAATGCGACAACGGTCGTCGGATGTCCTCACCGTGGACGATGATCTCACCGAGCATGGCCATGACGGGCGCGGGGGATGGTTGGTGGTGGTCGTCCTGGCACGCAGGCGCCGAACGAGTTCGTCGGGTCCCATGGCCGACAGCCGCTCGGCCCCGCGCTCGGTGAACACGTTGAACCTGAATCCGGCCTGGGCCAGTTCCTTGTAGAAGTTCAGTGGGGTCTGTTCGGCTGCGGCCAACACGTGCCCGACGACCACCTGAACGGACCAGCCCTGGCACCACGAAGGTGTGGACCACTGCTCGGCGGACAGTGAGGCCAGCGTTTCGACCAGGGCACCCCGCTCGCCGTGGATGTACTTCCATGTTTCAACCGATCTCATCGCTTACCACCTCTCGTCCGGGTCCTCTCCGTGCCCCATGCAACCGGCAGCGGCTCACCTGGTTCGGACCACCGCTCCCGTACTAGTGACGGAGTCGAGGTCGGGAAATCGACAACGCAGGCCTGGCCGGACCCCTCGCCGCCGGTCACGGTCCTCCAACCCCCTGCGGCGGCGTTCAGCGTGGATGAGGTGGCCACGTCGTCTGTCATCGCCTGCGGGGAGGCGATGACAGCCCGATCAGGTGGCACTTCTTCGGAGTTTCTTACGTATGCGTCATGTACCCGTCATGATCGCTTCGTAGCCTTGTGGTATGCCCGACAGCACCCAGGGCCTGGCCGGCCGGAGCGATCATCGCGCCCGTCTCCGCCGCGATGTCGCGCTGGATCGGGTCGGTTCCATCACCCGGAAGATCGTCATCGGGTCGATCGCCGGCGCTGCAGCCATCGGCTTCTACGTGAGCCGAGCCCTTCCGGGGCATTCGGCCCGGCCAGCCTCTTCCGGCGTGGCCGGATCCACCCCAGGCACCGGAGGGGGCACTTCGGTCGCCACCGTCCCCGCATCGGGCGTCACCGGGGGGTCGTCGACCGGCGCCGACGGCTCTCCCAACACCCTGACCCCACCGACCAGTCCCCCGAGCCAGACCCAGCAACAGGCGCCCGTGGTGAGCGGTTCCACGTGAGCGGTCGTTCGACCGGTACCCGGCACCCGCCCGCACCGGCCATCTATCGCACCTCGGCCTGGTCCACCCGGGTGGACCTCCTGGTGACGGATCCCGATGTGGTGGTGGAGGCCGCCCGGCTCCTGCAGATCATCCTGGACCGCATCGACGCCGTGGCCAGCCGGTTCCGGTCCGACTCGGAGGTCTGCCGCCTCCAGCAATCCGCCGACGGGCGAACGCCGACAGCCGTCAGCGCCGATCTGTCAGAGGCGGTGGCCATCGCTCTTCGGGCGGCGCGGCTGACCGGTGGGACCGTCGACCCCACCGTGGGTGTCGCCCTCTGCCGGATCGGCTACGACCGCGACTTCTCGCTCATGGAATCGGACATCAGCAGCGACGGGACAGATCCCGAGCCGGTCGTCGGATGGCGCTCGGTCCTCCTCGACACGGTCGGGTCGACGATCACCATGCCCGCAGGGACCCTGCTCGATCTCGGGGCCACGGCCAAGGCCTGGGCGGCCGATCGGGCAGCCCGTGAGATCGCCTTCCGGTTGGGGTGTGGCTCGTTGGTCTCACTCGGGGGCGATGTTTCGGTGGCCGGAGCGACTCCGGTGGCCGGGTTCTGCGTGGGGGTCGCCGACGTCTGTGGCCATCCCGACCCTCTGGCCACGGTGTCCATAGACAGTGGGGGCCTGGCTACCTCCGGAGTCGGACGCCGCCACTGGACCCTTGACGGTCGACCCGCCCACCACCTGATCGACCCGGCCACCGGTCGATCGGTCGCCAGCCCCTGGCGCACCGTGTCGGTGGCGGCCGGATCGTGTGTCGACGCCAACACCGCCTCGACTGCGGCCATGATCATGGGTGAGGACGCCGTGGCATGGCTCGACGATGCCGGACTCCCGGCCCGCCTGGTGCGGACCGACGGCACCGTCATGACCTTGGCCGGGTGGCCCGTCGACGCCCCGGTCGGAACGACCGGCCGGAGGGCGCACGGCATGGTGGTGGCACGATGAACGGCGCCGTCCTGCCCATGGCCGCCACCGGTGGAAAGGACCTGTGGTACCTCACCCGCTCGACCGGGCTGGTCGCCCTGGTCCTGCTCACCGCCACCGTGGTCCTCGGCGTGGTGGCCTCGGTGGGCTGGACGGCCGAGCGGTGGCCCCGATTCCTCTCGCAGGCGGTACATCGGAACCTTTCGTTGCTCTGCGTGACGTTCGTCGCCCTTCACGTGGTCACCACTGTCAGCGACGGCTACGTGCCGATCGGGTTCGCCGACGCTTTCCTGCCATTTCTCACTCCGTACCGCCCTCTTTGGGTGGGCCTCGGGGCTCTGGCCTTCGATCTGCTCCTCGTGGTGCTGGTCACCAGCGCCCTGCGCCACTACATCGGATACGGCTCTTGGCGCTTCGTCCACTGGCTGGCCTACCTGTGTTGGCCGATCGCCATGTTCCACAGCCTCGGCAGCGGCTCGGACTCGGCGCTCCCGTTCACCTTGGGACTGGACGCGTTGGCCACCGCCGCGGTCCTGGCCGCGGTGGCATGGCGACTGGCCTGCGGGCGCGGGTTCAGCCCGGGTCGACGCCTTGCCGCCGCCGTGGTGGCCGCGGTCGTGATCCTCGCCATCGCCGTCTTCGCCGAGGTCGGTCCCCTGCGCCCGGGCTGGTCGCGCCGGGCCGGCACCTCGACCACGCTCCTCGACCAGCTGGCCCGCGAGAGTGCCGCCACTCCGCCGGCGGTGGCCCCAGCTGGCTCGGCCGGAGTGGGCACCGTGCCGTCAGCCCCATTCACCTTCGATCTGACCGGGTCCGAATCCGTCTCGGCTCCCGATGCCCAGGACACGGTGCACGACACCTTGTCCACGCAGCTCCACGATCCCTCGTCCACCTCGCTGACAGTGGTCCTGAACGGGACTCCTGCCCAGGGCGGAGGTATAACGATGACCTCGGGTTCCGTGGTCTTCGGCACCTATCGTGGAACGGTCACGTCGCTCGACGGCGATACCGTCGTGGCCGCGGTGTCCGCACCCGGCCCGGAGTCCCTGACCCTGTCCCTGCAGCCGGACCCGAACTCGGGAGAAGTGTCCGGAACCGTCACCGGGACCGGCGCATGAACCCACCTGTACCGACACGACGGCGGAGTTCGTCGGCCATGATCGGCCCGGACCGGGCCCCGGCGACCGCACCGTCCGGCCGCATCCGCCTGCTCGACGGTGTGACGGCGGCCGACCGATCAGTGGGGCTGGACGATCACCTCGAGCGGTGGGGGCCCCTGCCGCGGTGGAGGGGTACGACCTTCATCGACGAGATGGAGCGCAGCGGCCTCCGTGGGCGCGGTGGCGGCTGGTTCCCGGTCGCCACCAAGTGGCGGGCCGTCCGTCGGAAGGGTACGCGTCGACCGGTGGTGATAGCCAACGGCGCCGAGGGCGAGCCGGCCAGTGGCAAGGACCGATTCCTGTTGTGCCAACTCCCCCACCTGGTGCTCGACGGCGCCGTGACGGCAGCGGTCAGCATCGGGGCTCCAGACGTCGTCCTCCACGTCCCCGCCCTGGCGCGTGACGCGGTCGATCGCGCTCTTTCCGAGCGGCGGCAACGGGGCCTCGACCCCTGCACCATCGACGTGGTCACCTCTCACGACAGCTACCTCGCCGGCCAAGAGTCAGCCGTGGTCAACACCATCAACGGGAGTAACCCGGGAACACCGTCGTTCGTGGCCTTGCGGTCGGTGCGTGAACGCGGCGCGGGGGGACGACCGACACTGGTGCAGAACGTCGAGACACTCGCCCACACCTCGCTGATCGCCCGATTCGGGGCCGAGTGGTTCCGAAGGGTCGGAACCGAGAGGTCACCGGGCTCCACCCTCTTGACCGTCACCGGTCGGTGGCCCGAACCCCGGATCGTGGAGGCACCGCTCGGCCGACCACTGGGTGACATCGTCGGTCTGACGTCCGAAGCCGAGCGCTCGGTGCAGGGCGTTCTGCTCGGTGGGTACGGCGGTGGCTGGCTCTCCACCGCCGAGGCTCTCTCCATGCCACTCACCGAGGAAGCCGCCCGCCGACAGGGTTCGTCCATCGGCGCCGGAGTGGTCGTGCTCCTCCCCCACGACACCTGCTCACTGCTCGAGGTGAGTCGGGTCGTCAGGTACCTCCAGGGCCAGGGTGCAGGACAGTGCGGCCCGTGTGTCCATGGGCTCGACGCGCTGGCCGGCACCATGGAGTTCCTGGCCGTCCAGCCGCGTGTCCTGCACCGCGGCGTCTCCGAGATCCCCGCCCTTTGCGACCTGGTGGAAGGACGGGGTGCCTGTGCCCATCCTGACGGTGTGGTCCGGTTCGTCCGGACCGCCCTTCGGGTGTTCGAGGCCCACGTCAGCGTCCACCTCCACCAGGGGCCGTGCCATCTGTCCCGCCCACCGGTACTCCCCCTACCGGTCACCCACCGGCGATCGTCCCGATGAGGCGATCGCGCATCTCCCTGGTCGTGGACCCTGTCTCCTGCGACGGCACCGGAGTCTGTGCTGAGCTTCTACCCGAGTGCATCCACCTCGATCCGTGGGGTTACCCGGTGGTCGACCCGCAAGAGATCCCCGACTACCTCCTCGACCACGCTCAGCGGGCGGTGAGCAGCTGCCCCCGCCTGGCCCTGACCCTGGTCAGGCGGGACCACTGATCATCATCACCCCGATGTCGTCACACGTGCGCCTGGCGCACGTCTCTGATCCGGGCGATGCGCACCATGCAGTTGTAGGTGACCACGGCAATGGCCAGGTGCATGGCCATGAGGATGGCGACGGCCTTGGCCGGCTCCCCGTGCACGAGGATCCACACATCCGGCACCAGGAGGACCACGGTGACCACCACGGCCAACCGGAGATAGATCCACCTCGGCGCGGAACTCATCCGGGTCACGATGGGCCAGGCCACGCAAGCCACCACCACCCCGATCACGGTGAGCTTGGCGTAGTCCGAGAATCGGAAGTGGACGAAGCCCTTGGTGGACGGAAAGATGGCTGTGCCCACTGCCACCAGCGCCGCGTCCGCCAGTAGGGAGCCGATGAGCGACGCCAGCGTGGCCACAATCACCATTGCCGCCGACGGTTGCCGGTGCCGTGGGGCAAAGTCCACCCGGACCAGGCTCAGGGCGTCATCAAGATCGTGGTGCATGTTCACAGTGTGCTCCTCGCTGGAGTCGGGACGAACGACCACAGGTACGTGACGGCGCGTCCGTCCCGTTCCAGTAGTAGCGGACCTTCCTGACGGTGAGATGAAGGCTGGTCACGTGGTCCTCGTCACCTGGAGTTTCTTGGCGCCAGCCGACGACGGCGACGGCGACGGCGATGGCGACAAAGAGGGCGACGAAGACGACATGGTGATGAAGTCGCGCGCCCACCACGAGTCGAAGTAGCGGCCGGGGGTCCCCACCATGCCGGGGAGGAGGTCGATACCGTTCTCCGGCGTGGCGGGTCCGGTGGGGGTGGCGGGCGCATAGCTGGCGAAGTTGACCCAGTCGGTGTTGATGTCGAGCTCCATGGCTCGAACGGCACCGGCCCGCGAGAACAGGTCGGCGAGGTCGGTGATGTTGAGGCCCGGCCCCCCGATATACACAAGGGCGCCGTCGGCGGTGACGCCCAAGCCGGAGCGCCACACATAGACGGCGTTGCCAAGGGTCGCTCCCCAGCGCGTGGTGTCAGCCGCGTTCAGCCCGGCCACCGGCTGCCCGTTGTCGACCAGCAGGTCGAGGTTCTGTCGGACGGAGACGACGTCAGGCGTCATGGTCACGTCGGTACCCCACGAACCGACGGTGGAGTTGCCGTCGGCATAGACCACGAAGGACGCCGCACCGACCCGCAGAGGAAGGACGGCACGGCCGTCCGTGTAGTAACCACCAGTTGCCGAAGACATCAAGAACCCGGCGTTGAACGCCGCCACCAGGGAACCGGCCGCCGTCGGGGAGATGGGGGCGGAGTAGCGATAGGGGCCGCCGCCAGGGATCTGGCTCCCTGAGTAGAGGGTGGCACGAAGCAGCTTGGTGTCCATCCAGGCGGCCCCGACCACGTAGCTGGTGTGAATCGGATCCGGTCGCAGGGTGGTGACATACACGGCAGGTACCCCACCGACCAGGCGACCGGCCGGCGACCACTGCCCCTCGCCGGGAATGGCCGGACTGACCACCGGCGTGATGGCCGGCGGGGCGGGAAGGTGGGCTGGAGTGGCAGCCGCAGCGGCCGCGGCAGCCACCGGCACTGACCGGGGTCTGCGGATGGCACCAGCCGGCGGTCGTCCACCGACAGGTGGAGGATGATGCGAGTACCACTCGTTCTCCGCCCAATTGACGATGCCGGAGGCGCCGTGCTCCCGGGCCCATTCGGCGAATCGGGCACTGGCCGAATTGCCGAGGGCCTGGTCGGTCAGAGCGCTGCCGAGCGACACGGCCAGCCACACGAGGAGGGCGGCCAAGCCGATGGCGACTGTCGTCCGCAGGGGATGGCGCCGGAAGCGGGCCCCCAGTCGGCGACGGCGGGGGCGAACTCGACGACCGGCGTCGATGGTGTCACTCATCTGTCCCCGGCCGACGAGGTCGAACGGAACCGACCCCAAGACTGTGCCGGCGCGGCCGACTGGACATGACGGTGGTACGGCATGAGGACAGCGTAGGGACGCTGCCTGACGGATACGTTACACACGGGTCCGAACGCCAGGTATCGGGCGTCGCCCGTCACCCGGGGTTCATCCCCCTCCGCTCCGGTTGACGGACTTTTCGGTGTCGGCCACACGGAGGTGCTGTGCCTCCGCAAAGCGGTGGTCATCGGCCGGAGCCTGACCCGCCGTCGTCGCTCCCGTCGTCGATCGGGAGCGACCGGTGCCCGCCAGCCGCCATGACACCTCGAAGCGGGCCCCACCTGCCGGCGCGTCGCCGATCATCCACGACCCGTCGGTGGCCCGGACCACCGAGTCGGCGATGGCAAGGCCGAGACCCGTCCCACCCAGGTCTCCGGTACCTCGGTGGAAGCGGTCGAGCACCAGGTGTCGCTGATCCAATGGGATCCCCGGACCGCTGTCGTCGACGCGCAGGATGGCCCGGTTGCCCGCCAGGCGTACCGATACGTCGACAGTCCCGCCTCGGCCGGCGTACTTACAGGCATTGTCGACGAGGACCCCGACAAGACGGTCGATCCACGTCGGATCGGCGGTCACCGGCGCCGGGTCTCCGGGGATGTCCATACGCAGGGTCACGTCTCGGGACGAGGCGACGGACTGGAAGCGCGTTACCGAGGCGGTGACAATGGCGGCCACGTCGGTCTCGTCTCGGGCGGCGACGGCCGTGCGCTCGTCGTCCATTCGGGCCAGCCAGAGCAGATCGTCGACAATGTGCCGCAGACGGTGACCTTCACCGGCGATCCGACCGAGGACCTCACGGTATTCTGCGGCAGAGCGGTTCCGACTGAGCGTCAACTCCACCTCGGCCTCGATAACGCTGATGGGTGTCCGCAGCTCGTGGGAGGCGTCGGCCGTGAACTCCACCTGGCGTCGGTGGACCAGCTCGAGCGGTGCCGAGGCCCGCAGCCCGATGATGAGGGATCCGATGAAGGTGGTCACCAGCAGGAGGGCCCCGAAGAGCAGCTCGGGGGCGATCAGGGCGCTCTGGACCCGTCCGAGCTGCGCCAGGCTCTCACCGGCCACCAGCCACCCGTCCCCCGATCTGATGGCTTGGAAGCGAAAGGGCGTGCCGTGGACCTTTACGATGGTGGAACCGGTGGTCCACATCCGGTCGGGAAGCTGCGGCTCGCCGGCGGCGAGGGCGATGGACTTCCCCTGGGCGCTGACAATCCAGACGAACTGGGGGGCGTCGTCGAAGTCGTGATCGGTATCGATGGGAACGGGTGGCGTCGTGTCAGCCGAAGTGGACCGATCCTTGGCCTGGTTCAACCGTTCCGACAGGCGGACGTCGGCCTGGCTGGTCAGACGGTTGACCACGACGAAGTTGAGAGCTACGACCCCGAGGACGTAGCAGACGATGACCAGCGCGGTGGCCGCCGTGGCCACCCTGACGGCGTGCAGATACCGGCTGTTCCGGCTAACGATGGCTGGATCCGATCATGAGGCCACCATTCGATACCCGGTCCCCCGGACGGTTTCGATGTGCGCCCGGCTGCCGCGGAGCTTAGCCCGCAGCCTGCCCAGGTGGACTTCGATGGTGTTGGAGCCTACTGCGTCGGCTTCGTCGTCCCAAACGTGCAGCGCCATCGCCCTGCGGGTGACCACTGACGGAGCGCGGCGCAGGAGCAGCTCGAGCAGGCCCGTCTCCGTGGCGGTCAGGGATACCGGGTTGCTACCGATCGCCACCTGGCGGGTCCCTGGATCGAACACCAGGTCACCGCACTCGAGCCGCGGGCCGATGCTGACGGAGGGTCTTCGCTGCAGGGCGCGCAGCCGGGCCAGGAGTTCGCCGAAATCGAAGGGCTTCACCAGGTAGTCGTCCGCACCGCTGTTCAGCCCGGATATGCGGTCCGATGTGGTGTCGCGAGCCGTGAGCATGAGGACGGGTACGTGGATGCCCTCTTGTCGCGCCTCGGCGATGACCTCGACGCCGCTCATCACGGGCATCCGCCAGTCGATCACGGCCACGTCATAGTCGTAGCTGCGCAGATACAGGCCGGCGGCGTCCCCGTCCACTACCGCGTCCACGACATAGCCGTGCTCGCGGAGTCCCCGTTCGAGCACGGAGCGGAGGGCGGTGTCATCCTCGGCGACGAGTACCCTCACGGACACATCGACCGGTATCTGGCTGTGTCCGGCACGGTCCCCACCGTAGCTACCCATGCTGACGGTTCGATGACGGAGGCTTTGAGGCGTGCCGATCTGCTAGCTGGAGCATTCAGAGGTGCGGCACCGACGTTCGGGCGGTGGCCCCGGCATCCAAGGACTACTCGGCCTCTTCCTGGTCCTCCACGTCTCCGGCCGCCCCTTCGGCTTCCTTCGCCAATTTCCCGCTGGTTCCACGGTCGGCCTTCAATTCCCTCGAGGACGATTTCGGCGGCGTCCTCGGGAGAGTGCGGATCGCGCCGAGCGCTCCGGTCAACCATTGGCGTCTCGGTCCACGGCCACTCCCGGCACCCGCCGGGTCAGGGAGACCTCATTACCCGGTCGGGATCGCCGCGGCATCACCACGTGCCACTCCACCGGGTCGGGCACCTCGAGCTCGAGCCGTCTGTCTCCGCTGTGCGGGTCGATCTGCACGCGTGGGATCAGGCGGACAAGATATCGGCGCTGGGTTCTGTCGCGGCCCACGGGGAACGACACTACGAGCCGGGATACGGATCGTCCAGGGCCCGGCCCCTCGGGGATCCGCGCCTATGGGCCGCCCAGGCAACGCCGGAGGCCGTGCGTCCCCGTGACCGGCATTCCGGTGCTGCCTCCCGGGATTCAAACGGCGCTCTCCTGGGTATCCCCACGGCATGGACACCTACGAGGTGGTGGTCAAGGGGCGGCTCAGTCCGGCCCTCATCCGCGGTACCGGCATGGAGCTTTCGTGCTATCAGCACGGATCGACCCATCTCTTGGCCCTCGAATTCGACCAGGTCCGGCTGCATACCTTCTTCGGGTTGCTGCGCGATCTGAATATCGAGCTCGTGTCCGTCAATGAACTGAGGTGAGTGAACCGAGCACATGACGGTGGTCTGGGGCCTCCGGTCGATCGTGCCCACCACCTCTCGGCTTGGAGAAGGGACCGCGAGCCACCAGCCGACGAACGCGTTCAATCTCGCGATATTCGCGAGCTCGAACAGCCTCACGCCGCCGCATCATCTTCGACGATCCGTCCCTGCTCGGACGGTTGGTCGAGCCGCTCCTGTACTCCCTTGCCTTGTCAGGAGGTCCCATGTGGCCTCTCCCTTCCTGTACCGCTGATGTGGAGCGACGCCCACCAGGTATCCATGCCCACGAACCGCTCCGGTGAAACGTTGGCCCTCCCCGTCTTCCGGCCAAGCGTCCGCGCTTCATGCGAACGTTGGGGATGGACCAGGGGACATGGCGACCGATGGCGGCCAATGACACGGCGAGCGACGAACGGCCTCAGGCCGCAACGGAGGGTCCCTCTCCGGAAGATGATGCAGACCCGGACCGGAGTGGGACGCCTTCCGGCCAGAGTCACCCGAGCTGACGTCTTTGGTCAGGACTCCTGACTGAATGCTTCCCTGAGCTGAGCCAGGCTTGCGGCCAACAGCCGAGACACGTGCATCTGGCTCAGGCCCACCTGCGCTGCGATCTCCGACTGGGTAAGCCCGTCGACAAAGCGGAGATTGATGATCGTTCGTTCGCGTTCGGGAAGATCGGCGAGCGAGAGGGCGAGGAGCAGACGATCGTCGGTCCCGGAGTAGCCGGCGTCGTCCTGCCCCATTCGGCTCGAAAGCGTGTCGTCGTGGCGGCCTGGTGCGTCAATAGACGAGGTCCGATAGCGCTGTCCTGCCTCCATGGCTTCGAGGACGGACTCTTCGCTGGCGTCGAGTAGCTCGGCGATCTCCCGCACTGTCGGTGGTCTGCCCAGCTGTTGGGTCAGCGTCTCGACGGAGGGCCCCAGCGCCAGATACAGCTCTTGAATCCTCCGGGGGGCCCGAATGGCCCAGCCTTTGTCGCGAAAGTGACGCTTCAGCTCACCGATGATCGTCCGAGTGGCAAAGGTGCTGAATTCGACGCCGCGCTCCGCATCGAAGCGATCGACGGACTTCACCAGTCCGATCGAGGCCACCTGAACGAGATCCTCGTAAGGTTCGCCCCGGTTGGTGAACCGACGTGCAAGTTGATGGGCCAGGCCGAGGTGTTCCTCGACGAGCTGGTTGCGTAGGTGCTCGTCACGGCTGTCGGCGTACTCCGTGAACGTCTCCCTAATCGCCGCAGGATTGCGTGACGAGGGAGTCATGACTGGTCGTGGAGGCTCCGTTTGCGCAACCAGACCCGGTGCTTCCCGTCGCTGGTTTCCTCACCGTGCTCGTCCACGAGAGCGTCGAGTATGCGGATCGAAAGGTCATGCTCGTCGTAGCCGTCGCCGGCAAGCGTGGGAGCCGGGGAGGGTCCGTCCAGAGCGCATATCACCTCCACGCTGCCATCACTGCTGTTGAACGTCAGATTGAGTCGGCCGTCACTGGACCCGTTCACGATCGACACACACAGTTCGTCGACGGCGAGTCGAAGGTCCTCCACCTCCTCCACGTTGAAACCGGCCCGAGACGCCACGGTGGCAGCGGTCAACCGCGCCAACACCACCAGGTCCGACTGGACCGGAATGATCAGTTCGACCGCCTCGCTCATGGAAGCATTCCCTGGCCGACTGACGAAGCGGATCGACGGATCATCGCGCCTCCGCCTCGGCGACAGACGGAACTATGGAAAACAGATCGGTCAGACCGGTGATCTCGAAGATCTTGAGAATACGAGCCTCCTTCAGGACGATCCGCAGATCCGTACCGCGTTCCTCACAACGCTCCTGGGCGCCGATCAGAACACCCAGCGCCGTCGAGTCGATGAAGGTGACGGCGAGAAGGTCCACGATGACGGGCCCGCTGCTGCGATCGATGGCTTCGTAGAGATGTTCACGCAAGGTAGGCGCGGTGGCTACATCAACCTCACCACTGACGGCGATGCGGGGACCGACGGTCCCAGGATGTTCGACCACTCCAAATGCCTCGTCCACACTGGCTCTCTCTCGTCTGAGGGCTACGGGCCACCCGACCCAGGCCCGGGGCGGATCCATGAGCATCTCCCCCGGTCAGGCTACTTCTCCCAAATCTTTACGAACAATGACCATCGGCGGCCGGTGGAAACGGTGCAGAGCCCTCGCTCATCGACCCCAGCTCACTTCGGCGAATCGAGAACGCTGTCGATTCCCGGATGCCAGGCCGTCGACTGGTTGGCTCCGATGTCCTCTTCGAGACCGTCGGGATCACTCAGGTGGGCTTCGATCGGTGCAACGCCACGCAGGTCTGTGCGCACTGCCACAACCGCGCTTCGCAACTGATCCAGAAGTGGCCCTACTCGGTCCAACGAGCTCCGCGTCCCCAAGAGCTCCACAATCTGTGGATAGAAGGCGTCTGCGAGGACGTTCTCATAACGTGCCGCGAGCAGAGCGGTTTCCTTGGCCAGGTCCGCTCTCTCCACGGCCACGGGAGTCGCCTCGAGAGCGTCTAGGCATCGGATGAGGAGGCCCCGGTCTTCTTCGAGGACCCGCAACGGTGTCGGAAGCTCGCCCATGGCCCCGCGATACCCGGTCCTGACCGTCAGAAACATCCGCACCTCCGAAACCTGCCGGATTGGACGGGAGCCAGTGCCGGCCAGAGAACAGTGGAGATCATCTGGATCAGGGAATCTGCACCTTCGTATCGGCAAACGCCAGTACCCGTTCCATCGCCAGTCGAAACGATGCGCGCCGTCGGACGAACGACGTCAGGGGCGATGGGACAATCAGCCCGACCGGGCCAACCGGACGTGGAGGCAGTCGGCCGGCGGCCTAGGTTTCCGGTGGCGACACGGAAGGATGCCGCAGTGCGATGGGATGGGCATGGAGCCTGGTCAGGGCCAGGACGAGTACTTCGCTGGGAAGGACGTCGCTCAAGGACGGTTCCATGAGGCGCAGCTCCAGCGGAATGAGGCACCCGCGCTGCAGCTGCTGGATCAAGGGAGACTCACCTGCTGCCAATTCGACCAGTTCTTGGAGGATGTCCACGTTGGTGCGGGCCCATGAGCCCGACCGCTGGGGTGCTCGGTTTCGCTGAACGTCGAATTCGTGCAGCAACACAGCCGGATGGGCGTGAGCAAGCCAGTTCACGCGGGCCCACGTCGGCATGCCCACGCTCCCAGGCCCAACATGGGCCACAAGGGTGCCGGACAGCAACGCCCGGGCTTCACCGACCAGGGCCAATTCTTCTGTTCTGAGCTTGTGCCTCTCTCGCCCCATCCAGTCCATGCCACTCCTTCGGCAGGCTTATGCCCTGCCCCGGTTGGCGCAAACGTCCGTCGGCGGGGACCGCGCCGGCCCGACGCCCCGGCGATCCGTCCCCACCCGTCACCTCCGAGTGCAAGGCAGCACTCGAGCCTTTGCCGGTGGCTAAGACCATCTGGCACCAGGTAACTTGTCAGGTGAGGCGGGTGCTGGGTGGGTGGTTCCGCTCCGATTGGAGCGGCGTTGAATACAGTGTCCACGTTGTCGAATGCCACTCGACGGAGGAACACCGAAGATGAGCAGTTGGGCAAGGAGTGCGGGAACTCGATCGTTGACGGCGTATGCAGCCGCGGAGTCGGGGGACGAAGATGGTGTTAGCCGACCAGCCTGAGGTGGTCGTCACGGCCAAGACCGATGACGCTCACGAGCTCGTCATCGGCCTCGCCGGTGAACTCGATCTCGCCAGTGTGGAAGCGACGCGAGCCGGAATCAAGTCCTTCCTGACCGACCAGCCGGCACGGGTCACGTTCGATCTGGAGAAGCTGACATTCATGGACAGTTCCGGCATCGCCATGTTGGTGCAGATATCCAATGACGTCGAACACGTCACGCTGGTCAACGTTGCTCCGATCGTCCATCGAGTCCTTGAGGCTACGGGTCTTCTGGAGCACTTCGGTCTGGCCACGTGATCACCAGACGCAGGTTCGAACCAACGGAAGAGTCCGTGGGCGAGGCTAGACGGTTCGTGTCGGAGATCATCTTCGACCTGCCAAGTGAGCTCAGGGACGCAGTGCGCCTGATGGTCTCGGAGCTATCGACCAATGCCCTGGTGCATGCGTCGAGTGGGTTCGAAGTCGCCGTCGAGCGATCCGACGCGGCCGTCACGATCGCCATCTCCGACCAGGGGGACGGCACCCCGAGGGTCCAGTCGCCCAGTCCCAACGAGCCGCACGGACGTGGGCTCAGAATCGTCGACACGCTATCGAATGACTGGGGAATCACGTCTTCGTCGGAGACCGGAAAGACCGTCTGGTTCCGGATGACACTACCCAGCCCTGCGATGGCACGCGTGGAGGACGACGGCTTGTCCCTTACGGGGAACCAACGGACAGATCGCTCGGACAACCCCAACCCGCACCGAACCTCACCGCTGCCCGATCTTGAGAACAGTCAGTTGGACAAGCCCACGGCTCACCATCGGGTTGCCCGACACCCTCTCGCTCACGTCCCCGTATTCCGATCCGCTGCCGCTCTCTGTTGCACTCCACCAACTAGACCACCACGGGCTGGGCGGTTGAGATGCCTCGGATCACCGGGCCGATGACTTCCTCCCCGCTCTCAACCCCTGCGACCATCATCGGAGCCAACTCGGTGGCATAGACCTCGATCGTTCGGGTATCAGCAGGACGTGGTGGAAATGCTCGGCACCCGCTCGACCGGTTCAGAGCAACCCAGCGCGAAAGGTCCATGTCCATGAGCTCAGAAGTCACAGCTGATGGCCAGAATCGCTCTCCGGAGGGTACGGAACCGGGGATGGACGCATACACGAAACAGGTGGACTACGCCCTTCATGTTGTCACCACCGCGGCAGGAGGACAGCCCAGCGGCTGTGTCGTCGGATTTGTAACACAGTGCAGCATCGTGCCCCCGCGGTTCCTCGTCTGCATCTCGAAGGTGAATCACACCTATTTCGTGGTGGAGCGCTCCGATGCCATCGCCCTCCACCTCATCGGAAGGGACCAGATCACCCTGGCCTCACTGTTTGCTGAAGAGACCGGCGACACCGTGGACAAGTTCAGCCGCTGCCGCTGGCGATCCGGCGTGACCGGATCACCAGTTCTGGCGGAGTGCGTCGCATGGCTGGAAGGCATGGTCATCGACCGCTGGAGCGTCGGGGACCACCAAGCGCTGCTCGTTCGACCCGTAGCGGGCGGATCCGGTACCCATCAGGACCCACTCACCTTCCAGAACTCCCCCCGCCTCCAACCGGGTCATCCTGCAGACGGTTGAATCCTGCGGCTTACGGCCAAAGTCGCCTGCCGTTCCGTCTCAACCGGATCCCCTGGAAGTTCAATCTCCGCCACCGCGTCTGGCTGTCGTGAACACTTCCACGATGGTGGCATCGAAGGCATCCAGGTCGTCGGGCTTGCGACTGGTCACCAGAGTATTGGGGCCGTTCGAGCAGACCAGTACCGGTGTGTCGACCCAATTGCCGCCGGCGTTCTCGATGTCGGTCTGCAGACTCGGCCATGACGTCAACGAACGATCTCTCACCACGTCCGCCTCCACCAGCGTCCAGGGACCATGACAGATGGCGGCAGCCGGCTTGCCGGCCTCGAACATTCGGCCGACGAACGTCACCGCCGCCTCGTCCACACGGAGCTGGTCAGGATTGGCCACGCCGCCCGGGAGTACGAGGGCATCGAAGTCATCGACTTCGGCCTCGCCGGTGGAACGGTCCACGGAGTAGGAGTCGGACATGTCCAGGTGATTCATCGTCTGGACGGACCCTGCCTTCGGCGCGATAAGTACCGGAATCCCTCCGGCAGACATGACGGCATCCCACGGGCTGGTCAGCTCGACCTCTTCCACACCCTCGTTGGCCACCACAAATGCCACTCGCACTCCCTCCAACGCGTCAGCCATCAATTCCTCCTCGTCTATCCCGGTCTCGTCCTCTCTACCCGAAGGCCCGCCGAACCAACCGCGTGGATGCAGGCGGCCCAGCATCTTCATGCCAGGTGGTCGACCGACTGGACTAGAGCCCTGCCCTGCCTACCGCTAGCCTCGTGGTGTGCCGAGCTATTTCCTGCGGACCGCAGAAGGCTGCAACACGTCGGGCCCGGATGGCCGAATCGACCGGCCGGCGACCGTCTGGTGACGCGCGGTCGGATCGGTCGGGTTGGCGATGCTCGGACCTGAATCCGGGCCTTTGCTGCGAGGCTTGCACGAATCGGCCCCATCGGATATCACCGACATCCTGGCCGGTTTGGCCGGCCGGATGGGCGCATACGACATGACCGCGTTTCTTGTCGACTTCGAACAGTCGACGTTGTTTCCGGTTCCCGATCGCGGTGCCCACGTTGACTCCTCCCTCGGCGTTTCCACGGAGGGGACATTGGAAGGGCGATCCTTCGTGGAACGGCGACTCGTGAGCCGGGTCACTCAAGGATCGAATCGGGTGTGTGTTCCCATCCTCGAGGGCTCGGACTGCACGGGGGTGTTGACCTTCACCATGGCCGGCGATCTCGACGAGGACACGTGCCGTCGCAGCGAGGAGCTCGGCATGCTGGCGGGAGCGGCCATCGCCATCGCCGCCCGGTACACCGACCAGTTCAACCTCGTCCGTCGGCGCAAGGCGATGAGTCTTCCGGCCAGCATCCAGTGGGACCTGCTGCCTCCCCTCCATCTGAGGATCCCCGAGGTCAGCTCGAGTGGGATGCTCGAGCCGGCCTACGACGTGGGAGGGGATTGCTTCGATCATTCCGCGAACGGTTTCGCGGTGGATGTGGCCATCATGGACGCCATGGGCCATGGTCTGGGATCCAGTATCATCTCTTCGTTGGCCGTCGGGAGCTACCGGCATGACCGCCGGGAAGGGCAGCCTCTGGGGGTAATCCACGAACGCCTCGATGGCGTGCTGGCCGACAATTTCGGAGGCGGCAAGTTCGTCACCGGGCAACTGGCCCGGCTCGATGTCACATCCGGTCACCTCACGTGGATCAACGCAGGCCACCCTCTTCCACTCCACGTCCGCGGTGGTGAGGTGCTCGGCCTCCTCCACTGTCGACCTTCACTGCCGTGGGGGCTCCGTGGCCGTCTGGTGGAAGAAGCAGAGGAGGGCTTGGAACCTGGAGATTCAGTGGTGTTCTACACGGACGGGGTGACCGAGGGCCGATCCGCTGAAGGCGAGCCGTTCGGTATCGACCGCTTCGTGGACATCATCGAGAGCGCTTCCGCTTCGCGCCTTCCATCTGATGCGATCTTGCGCAATGCCATCAACGGAATCCTCGCCTACCAGCAGCAACGCCTGCGCGACGATGCCACGGTTGTGTGGTTGACCTGGGAGCCTCGATCGGAACACTCATTGCGGTAACGGAGGCCGTGCGCCACGAGGGCGAGAGATCAGAGTGCTACCGCAGGTGGAGGGGACGGCGATGCCGCGACCTTGGCCCAGCGCCGGATTTCGGACCAGTCGATGAGTAACGCCATCGGTGGGCGCTCGGGTCGGCACTGCCCGTCACTCTCCATCAGCCAGCCCTCTCCAATCACGATCGGCGGACCGATGCCTCCCCGTGACGGGCAGCACGACCCACAAGCCCACAAACATGACGATGGTCACCACAAACACCAGGGGGACGGCCATACCTGTCACCACCGCGCTGGCGACGAGCAGGAGAGCCCCGGAGATCGAGAGGGCCACGGTGGCCAGGCCGGTGAGGGCCAACACGTTCGCCGTCCGTAGCAGTTGTGCCTTGCGATGAGAACGGAAGACGAGACGGTGGTAGGCGACCGGTGCCGACAACTGGGCGGTAGCCAGCGCTGACAACAGGATGACGCCAACGTACAGGTGGCGCTGATTCACGCTCAGGCGATCGAACCGGGCACTGAATGGTAGGGCCAGCAAGAAGCCGAAGAGCACCTGGACCCCGACACTGGCAACGCGGAGTTCCTGTAGTAGCTCCAACACATTACGATCGTCGCGTTCCTCCTCGGATTCGTTGCGCCCGGGGTTGTTGCGGGCCTGTCCAGAGCCCACAGATCGGATTCTCGGGGACTCGACGTGCCCCGTGGTCATTTTTTGGGCCTGGCGCAAGAAGCGTCACGCGACGCGGACGTGACGTCGGCGCCCGGTACAGTCCACTGTCGGCTCCGCCGGAACTTCACGTGATCCTCCTAGAACTTTTGGACTAGAGGGCGGAAAACATTTGCACGGGGCTATCCCCGATCCCCCCAGGAGCAAAACGTCCTGGTGGCCCGCCACCGGACTCAGCGGCCGAGCTGCCGCCATCGAGTCACTCAGGTCCTGGATCGTTGTCGTCGTCGTCAGGGCGACTCCCGTGGGGGGGTCGGTAGCTGAATGATTGAAAAGAGCACCCGGGGGAATGACCGATACATGCCTACGACCAGTCGAGAAACACTGACATCAGACGAGGAGCTTGGATCGCCTGTGTTCAGCTTCGAGAAGGGGTGGTTGGCCGGACTGGTGCTCGGAACATCAGTGATCCTGATGGCCCTGCGACGAAGCCAACGGCAGGTCCGTGCCCGAGCCGCGGACGACTGAACGAATTCGATGACTCAGCTCGTGGCGCGTCGGGGGCCAGCGGGACGCGATCGTCGAGCGGACCACGGCCGGTGAGGCTCCTCGACGATGCCGTGGCGCGAATGGATGACTGGCAGCGCGGTCATCGCTCCGTTGCCATCGCCTACGGCGTCATGAAGAAGTTCGGCGATGACGATGCGAACCACTACGTC
Organism: uncultured Acidimicrobiaceae bacterium; assembly: GCA_963700235.1. Taxonomy (GTDB): domain Bacteria; phylum Actinomycetota; class Acidimicrobiia; order Acidimicrobiales; family RAAP-2; genus Bog-756. The sequence continues at coordinate 94,832 of CAVOWT010000003.1, read as the reverse complement.
GTGGGGTTGGGTTGGTACGGATTTGTGGCCATCTACCCCCTTCTCCTCGTTGTCATCACGGTGTTCGCGCTTTATCGGCGCTGCGTCGCTGGGACATCAGGTCGTGGCCACGCTCCACCAGTTCCCGGTAGTGGGCTCTGATTTCAATCCGGCGCGGGGTTCACGCAACCTGCACGGAAGTACATTCGCTCTGGTCATTGGCTTGGTCGGCCTGGTCTACGGTGCTCAAGGGGTGACGCAAACGGCGCAACAGGCGATGGTGGGGGTATGGAACATCTCCCCACTGGACGAACCACGATTCCTTCAGCGCCTCGTCCGCAGCCTGATCGGACTGGCCACTATCGGGGGGGCATTCATCGTCAACGCGGCCCTCGCCACATTCGCTACCGGGCACAGCGTCGGCCTGACCCTCCGTGTTCTCGTCCTAGTGGGTACGGTGATCATGAATGTTGGGTTCTACGCCGCAGCGTTCCGGTCCCTCACTCCTGCGGTGATCCCTACCGGCGCACTGATCCCCGGAGCCGTTGTCGCCTCCCTCGGGTTCACCTTCCTCGTCACCCTCGGGTCCGGACTGGTTCAGCACCAGGTCCGGAACAGTTCGGCGACGTACGGTCAGTTCGGTATCGTCATAGGGCTGGTGGCGTTCCTCTTCTTGCTGGCCAAGATCAGCCTCTACGCCGCCGAGCTCAACCCGGTGCTCGCCCGCAGGCTTTGGCCTCGAGCACTCCGGGGCAATCGTCCGACAGAAGCTGATGATCACGTGCTGTACGACATCACTCACCAGAGTCTCCGGCGCGACGACCAACGGATCGGGGTGGGATTCGGCGCGAATGCGCGAGAACAGGTGGAGCGCGATGCAGACCCCGAGCCTCGTTCGCAATGGGTCGTCAAACCCAATATCTCGGACCACCGGTCGGGGTCCCACCGTGACTATGAACACCCGGTAGCCGGCACCTAGTACGCCCGACCCGATGCGGACAAAGCCAGAGCGTGGTCGTCCCCTTCTCCGGTCGTGACAAGGCCGGTGTCGGCCGAGCGAAACCCATGGCGGCCTGGGCGGATATGGGCGTCGACGTCGACGGCCAACCTCACTGCCGGCGCCAATGCATCGACACGCTCGAACGGCTGGGGGTATCTTTTCAGAACTTGAACGCCATCGCCGCGTCCCGATCAGATCTTCCACACGATGATGTGCACCTGGAAGATTCCCTGCACGTGAGCTTCGGGAACGGACGGGCCCCCACCTGCAAAAGGCATAGTTGACGACATCCCGGCTTGACGCTGACATTCCAACCGACTCCCATGACGCCGCTCCCAGACCGGCTATGGAAGAGAGGGTCGGCCACGGTCATGCCGCCTCGTTGGCTGTCCTGGTGGTAGGGCTGCTACTCACCGGCATCCTGGTTTGGACGTCCTGGTCGTTGAACAACCGCAACGAGTCCAGGCTCCTCGACCTCCAGAGTAAGCAAGTCGGATCGGTGTTGACGGCCGCAATCCCAAGTATCGAGACCCCGCTCCAGCTGAGCGCGGAGGCTGCCCAGGCCTCGAACGGTGACGTAGACAAGTTCCGTCAGATCATGAACGCCAGCATCCGAGCGAAAGGGGGCTTCTCCTCGGCGACCCTGTGGAGGAGTGTCGATGGAGATGTCCAGCCCGTGGCTTCTGTCGGAACGTCGCAGCTCACGCCGGCCTCTGCTCGGGCTCGATCACTCATGATCCGCTCCTTTCAGCAGTCGACCCTGGCCGTCATAGAACTCGGAGGAGGGGGCCGCACGTATCTGGGATTCGCCCAAGCGCTCCCCGGGACCGGTGAGCGCTTTGCCGTCTACGGCGAACGACCATTGCCTGCCGACAGAAGGGCATCCGTCGCAAGCAATTCGGCCTTCTCGGATCTGAACTATGCCATCTACCTCGGTCCCCACCAGGATGCGAAGCAGCTTCTCACCACCGATATCAGCCAGTTCCCGATCCCCAATCCGAAAGCAGTCGTAACCGTGCCCTTCGGCGACACGGTACTGACAACGGTGGTGACGGCACGAACCCCGCTGGGTGGAACGCTTTCGGCCTGGCTGCCTGGGATCTTTGCCATTCTCGGCGTGCTGTTGACCCTCGGAGCTACTTGGATCACGGAGCGGCTGATCCGTAGGCGCCGAACGGCCGAACTGGCCGAGACCCAGGTCCGTCTCCTCTACGACCAGCTTGGATCCCTCTACGGAGAACAACGCTCGATCGCCGAAACGCTCCAGCGCGCACTACTTCCCCAGACCACGCCATCCATCCGGGGACTCGAGATTGTCTCCCGTTATGTCCCCGGGGCGCAGGGGGTGCAGATCGGCGGTGATTGGTACAGCATCGTCAAACTCAGCGACGACAGCTTTTTTTTCGCCGTCGGCGATGTTTCGGGCCGGGGGATCGACGCCGCCGCGGTCATGGCACGCATGCGCTACACCACTCGGGCGTATGCATTCGACGCGGACTCGCCGACCCAGATCCTGGACAAATCCACAAAGCAGTTGGACGTCCATGTCGACGGCCACTTCGCCACAGCTTTGGTCGGACTGGGAAACGTAAGCCGCCATGAGCTCTCGTTGGCGAACGCGGGACACCTGGCTCCGTATCTACTCGGGGGTGGTGGGACCGGATTCATCAGAGTGCCGACCAATGTGCCCTTGGGCGTCGACGGCGGATCCTATGAGGGCATGAACCTGACGATCGAACCTGGCAGCACCCTGATCGCGTTCACCGACGGTCTCATCGAGCGTCGCAACGAGAGCCTTGACGTTGGACTCGAACGTCTGGATGAGGCGATCCGCAGACACGAAGGTGACTCGTTGGACGAGCTGGTGAGCAACGTCATGACGGATCTTGTAGGGGATGCATCCGAGGACGACGTTGCCATTCTGGCGGTGCGATGGACCAAGCCCAAGGTCCCCGATCCTCCCCACCACTGAGGGTTCCCACGCGTAACAGGACTGACACAGTCGATCCGTTTCATCGGTATTCCCATCGGGTACTGCGGGGATCATGAATCAGTTGCCGACTTCCAGGTCCGCCACCGTCATCGAGTACCTGCACGAGGTCGCCCCATGGGAGTTGGCGAGGTTGGAGTCGATCGGCCGACTCGTCAGCTCTTGGCCTGACTGGGGCGCGGCTCGCGCCGACCCCCAGCAGGACTCGTACTCCTCGTGGCTCCGACAGACGTATGGGATGTTTCGCAACGGAATCGGAATGGACGGCCTGTCCTAGAGCTCTGCGATGGGCGCCGGGGGTGCGGGAGCGACGCGGGTTTGAGAGTCCCACCCGTTGGGTAGTGGCGATGCACGACCACAGGGAGGCACGCTGACTTGGAACCCCGAACAGAACCAGACGACGCTACGCGCAAGGCCGATGAGTCTGACGCCGATCGCAATCCCGCTGCAGACAGAGCTGGGACCAAAGAGGAAGAGAACGCCGCTGACGCGGCATACGCTGCGAGCGACGCTCAGGAACGCCGAGACGTGGCGGACCACGAAGAGGAGATGATGGAGATCGGGGCCCACGTCAAGGGCGAAGGCGAAATTCTAGGGACGCGAGCTGCGGTCGCCTCGCTCGTCGACCGGATCGGGTGGGCGCCCCGGTACGGACGGGTCAAGTGGCTCGGGCGATGGGTCCACTGGCGTGGGTTCACTGGGCGGTGGAACGGTCATGGCTGAGAAGTACCCATCGCATCGCTCCTCAAACGGTGGGCGACATGCAGGCAGGGCCTGCTCGAGGGTTTGCCATACCGCACGAAGGGTAAACCCAGTCCAGTAGGGCCCAGCAAGCTCACTGTCGGATGGGCCCGTTGAGGTAGTGCCAGGCAACGACGACCGGGAGGTAACTGAAGATGAAGAAAGTATGGTTTCTGGCTGGCTTGGCCGCCGGCTTCCTATTGGGTTCAAAGTTGGGCAGGGCACCCTACGAGAAGGTAGAAGCGCAAGTGAGACAGCTGAAGGACCGACCGGAGGTGCAGAAGGCAAGGTCCGCTGCGACGGAGATAGTGCACGAACAAGTTGCTGACCTTGTGGACAAGGCCACCGACAAAGTGGACGCAACTGCCCCTGCCCGGGAGAGAACGTCCGCTTAGGACGGGGCAGGCAGGTTGTCTGTGCCAAAAGAGGTGGGGGCTGACCCTGCCAGGCGACGTGGTCCGTTCGTATCTCCTCGTTCGAGCGCGGCGACCTCCGAACGCTGCGTGGCCGCAGGGATCTGGAACTCTGAGAAAAGGGCGCCGAGCGCGCCCGAAGTGCTTCTCGGACAGATGGCAGAGATCAATGAAGCCAGGCATCTGGCCGCCCGCCCGCAAGCCAGGATCACGCTGACGTTCCAGCCGTGACACTCCTCCCTCGACCGGGCTCCTTTCGAGCACGTTCGTAGGTTCCGTAGCAGGCCATGGTGGCTGCTCGCTAGGGTGCGATCCCATGGCTGACTGGGCAACCATCGCTTCCTTCGCCACCGCTGGGGGCACACTGGCACTAGCCGTGTCGACATTTTCGGCGGTACGTTCCTCGAACCGCTCGGCCCGGATTGCCGAAGAGGGATTGCTCACCAGCCTGCGGCCCCTTCTCGTACAGTCCCTTGCCGGTGATCCCGTGCAGAAGCTGCTGTGGAGTGACCTCAGGCGCGCCCCGCTGAAGGGCGGTCAGGCGATCGTCGAGCACGAGAACGATGTGATCTACGTCGCCATGGGCGTCCGGAATGTCGGGGCCGGGTTGGCTCTCTTGCATGGCTGGTTCCCGTATCCTGAGCGGGTCATCGAGCCATCACACGCTGACCCTGAGGAGTTTCGCCGACTCACCATAGACCTGTACATTCAGGCGGGAGGGGCCGGGTATTTCGAGGGCGCAGTGCGCGATGCCGATGATTCCCTGCGCGATGGATTCTTGACGGTCCTAGCCGAACGGCGACCCTTCACTATCGACCTGCTGTACGGCGATCAACAGGGTCGTCAGCGCACCGTGAGCCGTTTCACCGTGCTGCCGACAGATGAGGGCGAAGGCTGGACCTGTCGAGCCTCTCAGCACTGGAATCTCGACAGCCCTGCTCCGCGGTAGGGAAGGCTCCACCACCCGCCGCACACCGCCGGTGGCGAGCGCTTCTACAGCCAGGCACGGGCCCTTCCTGAAGCAGGGCATTCCTCCATTTCCTCCTGGCCCTATGCCCGCCACCGTAGGGAGACGAATTTGCAGCATTCGGGCCAGAACGGGTTAAGGACTGGGAATCAAGGGCATAGTCACATCGGCATGAGTGCGGCCGCTGCGTGTGCTCTTCGGCGGTTGGAAGGACATTGTCGATGATTCATTTCACAAAGGATCCTGGGTGCGTGGCGGCGTGCAGAGGATTCGTCGAGAACGAGTTGGGTCAACGCTCGCCCGAACTTCGTGATCGGGCCGTGCTGGTCGCAAGCGAGCTGGTCACCAACGCCATTCTGCACACTGCCAACGGTGGGACCCTGGACTTGATCATCTCTCCGACCCAGCTACGGCTCGAAGTCAGCGACGGAGGTCATACGGCCCCCGTAGAGCGCGCCCACGGCCCGTCGGATGTCTGTGGACGTGGCCTTCCCATAGTGAGCCACCTCTCGGATGACTGGGGCGTCCGCCGCAGTCCATCGGGAAAGACGATCTGGGCCACCTTCGGGATCTTCTAAGGCGGATCTGTCAGCGCCGGTCTACGCCCATGCAGGCACCCACGGAACCACCCAGTCCGCCAAGCCGATGATCTCGAGTGTCTGGATCACCCGCTTCTGAGGACGCGTCAGCCTGAGGGATGCTCCAGCCTGCTCAATCCTCTTCCTCGCTTGGACCAAGGCGCTGATTCCCGAGCTGTCGATGAAAGACAACTGGGCCAGATCGATGACTACGGGTCCGTTCAACTCGGCCAGTAGGTCGGGCAAGCCGACGCGCGAAGCAAGATCGAGCTCACCGGAAACGACAACCACATGGATGTCACCGACGAGGTGAACTTCAACGCTGAAAGGCGGCGGCATGGGACGGAGGCTCCTTTTCTGGCTATCTCGGACACTAAGTGCTCCAGCCGGTCTTGTGCGACCGGGCCGGCTGGCGGCGGTCATCACAGGACCTACTGGCCGGGTGCAAGGTCGACGCAACGAGGAGACCATGAGCTTCAGTGCAAGATTCGTCTCCGGCGAAGAGGGTAGAACAACCATGTCTGCTCACAGCTGGAGGACCCGAAATGCCACGTCCGACTTGGAACAACGAACGAGAACGGCAGTACGAGCACATCCGTGACGGATTGCAACGGGCTGTCGATGGCCGGTAGGGGCCCACAGAGGGGTTTTCTGCCGGTCTTTGCCGTACTACTAGGTCCAGCCGACCAGCCCAAGCACGTCAAGAGACACATCGCCAACGATTCTTGCGTCGGCAACAACCTGAAGGGCCCCGGTGCGTGCGGAGCTCGACCGCGGCTCGACCGCGGCTCGACCCGTCACGGCCTCCGTCACGACTCACAGCCTTGCCCTGAGGTCGCTGGCGGAGAACGGGGGCTGCGAAGCGGCTTTCGGCCCACCGCTGCCAGTGGCGCTTCGAGGAGTCGATGGGCAAATCGGAGGCTTCCCTCCGATGGCGTGCCGATTCCGTTCGATCCCGGGACGTCACAGGTACAGCGTCCAGCCGAGGCCAGCACCCGAGATGGCCGCCGCGGCTTGAATGTCAACTGTCCAATGCTTCTCCACACCCAGTTCGAACATCATGATATTGAAGGCCGGATCACCGTTGTAACCGTGCTGGTTATGGTTCACCCAACCTTCGGGCACGTTGGGATTCCTGGCTGGAGTGGCCGAAAGAATCACCCGGGCGCCCATCCTCGCGGCAAAGTCTCCCATCGAGGTCAATGATTGACGATACCGGGACACGATTTCCGACAAGCTGTAGGCAGTGCTCGATCGCGGGACGCACGCGTTCTTGGACGTCCCGGGGTTTCCAGTGAAGGCAAACACGACCACCTTCGGACGGTCGACATCGACGGTCGCCTTGAATGCGAGATGTTTCCCCCCGAAGGTGCGAGGTTCGCGGTAGCCATGCCAAAGATCGCATGGACTGGCTCCCAGCCCGGCGAGGACAACGGTGTCAACACCCGATGGGGTGTAGTCGACGAGATCCTCCGCCGCGGCGGCGACCAGGGAGTCACCGACCACCAGAACGGTCGGTCGATGCTGAGCACTCGATTCGGCGTTGCCGCAGGCGACGACCGTACATGCCAAGGCGACGACAGCGATGGCCAGAAGCCCTGAAATGCCGCCGCGAGATCGACGGTCTTCGGATCCGTGACGCAAGATGGAGTTCTTCTCCTGAGGGAGCACGCAGCGCGGCCGTGCAGGGAAGACCTCATCCTGCGTCTCCCGCGGCAGCCACGGTGGTCATTCTTGAGGTCTGGGAGTTATCGGTTACCGCGGTCCAGAAGTGTGTTCAACTCGCGAGACCACGCTCATGCCGGAGCGGGCCCGGCGATCGGTCGTTGGCCGGATGCTCGATCCACTCCGCAATCAGATGTCGGGCCTGCTCCGCCGCCTCAGCCACTGACGCCCCGGCGAAGAAACTATCCAAAGCGGCAGAGACGGCCCGGTCCGCCAGTCCGGGATCGTCGGGCCATCGCTCCTCCACCCATGCCCGCACCGATGCGGCGAGCAAATACACCGTGTCCATGATGATCACCCTCCACCACGCCCTGCGACTGGGGCCCATTCGACCCCTCAGCCGAGAGCCCGTAGTGGCATCTTGTGCCTGTCCATTCTCTCGATATAGGGCCGAAGGTCACTACCGCTTCTTCCGATATCACCCGAGACCCAACACATCTCCGCACCGCCACGGTCGAGCATTCCCACGTCACCATCCGGATCCGACGGCGTCCTATCGATCGAGGTCTCCCCCATCGAACTGCGTAACGGTCACGACCTTGTTGGCCCGGTTCGGATAGGGATCCGGGTACTCCACCACTCGAACCCGGCCCTTCGGACGGTACCGACCTTTTTCGATTACCTCCCGTGGCACATAAGGATCCCGACCCATGCTCCGAAAGAGTCGGGAGGTCGGCTCCCAAATCGTTACCCGTTCGTGCCATCGCAATTGATCCAACTTGCGGAGAAGGATCATCAGGGTCACAAGTGTTCCGGCCAACACGCCGGCGACCAGGGCCCCCAAGACCGTCCCGCCCGGCAGCGCGGCGATCAGGGCGATGAGAAGAAGCAAGAGCAGGAGAAGCCCTGTCCACTCGATGGAAGACAGGGACTGCCCGGTGGTGGACTCGATGAGGGCGCGATCCGCACCCATCTCGATTCCGATCCTGACCAGCTCTTTGTAGACGGCCTCTTCTTGAGAGGTCTGCGGATCAAGTGCGTAGACGGCGGCCACGAGTACCTGGTGAGATCCAGCGGACAGATGATTGTCGACCAACGGATAGTCGATCTGATCGGTCAGTTGCCCGTCGATCAGGTCACGCAGATCCGATCGTTGCTCCTCGGGAAATACCTCCATGAGCTGATGGATTGCGAGCAGAGAGGCATTTCCCTTGCTCAAGAGATCCTGGACCAAGGCAAGCCGTTCACGAGTACGAGCGATGGTGAAGGCCAACAGGACGCCGAAGAGAAATGTGGCCATGCTGGCCAGCGCCACATCCACTCTGATGTCGCCTCTGGACGATCCGACGAGGTACGAGGCAAGGGCGACCACGGCTCCGCAGATGACCGATGGCCAGATCGCCGAATCCCCATTGACCACGGATCGAAAGGCTGCGCGGACATCGCGAATCACCTCGTCAAGGTAGCCGGTCAGGAACCACCCGGACCATACACTCTGGTCAAGTCACTCAATCGATGACCGACGAGGTATGACTCGGCTTCCAGACACCATTCCATCGCCATTGACCCGAAGATGTGGGCGATTGCACCGTTCCTTCGTACTGGCCGATCACCTGGTGCAAGGGCCCGCGGATCTCGCAGCTAAAGGTGGAGCCAACGCTCCAGGCCCCCGGAGGAAGGCACTCTACGCTTGACACGCCGACGATACCTAGCTCACCGGCACCGGTCCCGGTCAAGACCTGCCGCACTTGAGCAGCCAGCTGGGTGGTTGACGGTCCGTTGTACGAGGACGAACTTGCGCCCTCCCACACGCCCACTGATGTGGCACCCACCAGAGCGATGGCAAGAATGACGACGGCGACCCTTCGAATCGGGTGATTCTTCGCCGGATCCTCTGAACCAAAGGCCTCCTCCGGCGGATGCCAATTGTCGTCCGATCCCACCCACCAGCCCACGAACGGATCGTCATTCCATCCGTCTGTGCCCTCGGAGAGGTAATCGTTCGATCCCACCTCAACCGACAGTAGTGGTCGCCAAGGTCAACCGTTCCACGAGCACCACGGCCCTCGTGGCCCCGGACGTGGGCAACGGTCCCGCTGTCCGAATGCGGACCGGGCGGTAGACAAGCAAGAACGTGCAGGTCGACCGGTCCCCGATTCCCTCCTGTCACACTGACAGATGGTGAAGCACGTCCTTTGGATCGGTGGACCTCCGTTGTCCGGAAAGACAACCGCTGCCCGGCGCCTGGCCCGACGTCACGGTTTGCGCCTCTACAGTTCAGATACCCGTACCTGGGCTCACCGGGACCGCGCTCTGGCTGCACGGGTCGACGCGGCCAGGAGGTGGGAATCACTGGCTCAACACGAACGTTGGCGTCAACGACCAGAAGACCTCCTGGCCATGTCCTTGCACCGCGAACGAGGCCCAATGGCACTGGAGGACTTGGAAGGCCTCCCTCCGCATCCTCTCGTTGTCGCCGAAGGGTCCGTGCTTCCAGCATCCGCTGTGTCCTCAGGCCGGGCAGAGCAATTGCGTTCGGTTTGGATCGTTCCTACGCCTGACCTCTACGAGCGCCTGATCGCGGCACACGCCCCCGCGGAAGGCATTGCGAGCCTCTATCGAGCACTTCGCCGGACCATCGAACATGAGGTGATGGATGCCGATGCGCCCATGATGACCATTGGGAGCATGTCGGACCTGCAGAACATCCCCTCGGCAATCGAACGACGATTCATTCACGCCATCGAGGAAGGCCCGGGAGCGAAGTCCGTGGAAGAACGACAGCACCTCTTGAGGGAGATGAACGAGGCATCGGTTGCACAGGTGAGGGGCTATTACGCGAGACCATGGGCGGAGGGCGATCCGGACGCAGTCCGACAGGACTTCGTCTGCGAATGTGGCGCCCACGATTGCCATGCGATTGTCGAACTTCCGGTCGGACGGGTGGCGAGCGCGAATGCGGTCCTCGCAACTCATCAGACCCTTGGCTTGTAACTTGGGCCCGTGGCCATTTCTCCGTTCGTCAAGCGTCTACGAGAGCGCGTGGGAAACGAGCTGCTCCTCTTGCCCTCGGTGTCGGTGCTCCCCCGTGACGATCAGGGACGACTGCTGCTTGTTCGTCTCATCGACACCGGCAACTGGGCGACTATCGGCGGGGCGGTCGAGCCGGACGAATCTCCCGGGGAGGCGGCGCGCCGCGAAGCCATGGAAGAGGCCGGAGTCACGGTCCGGCTCGGCCCGATACTCGCCGTCCTGGGAGGTTCAGAGTACCGCGTCACCTATCCCAACGGCGACGAAACGGCTTATGTCGTGACAACCTTCGACGCGACGGTCATCGGTGGCCAGCCCATGCCCGATCACGACGAAACGTCCGAGGTCGCCTGGTTCGCGGCTAGCGACCTCCCCTACGACGAGATGGGGACGTTGACACACGCACTCCTCAGGGATGTCGGCGTCGGCGAGAAGGGCAACTGACGAGAGAGGGATGACCACGCCCCCTCTTCTCGTCGTGGTCACCGGTTTGCCGGGTGCGGGCAAATCGACCGTTGCCCACGAGGCAGCTCGTCGGCTGGGTGCTGCGGTTCTCGCCCACGATTGGGCCATGAGCGGTCTGTCGCCGTATTCCGAGGTGCAACGGGCTCTCGAGGCCATGGAGCCACCCGGGCACGGAGTGGTGGGATGGTCGGTACTGCGTGCTCTCGCCCGGTCAGAACTGCGGAGGGGCCGGTCGATAGTCCTGGATGGTGTGGCGCGACCAGCCGAGATCGACCTGTGTAGCCGACTGGCAGCGGAGGAGGGTTCCACGATCATGGTCATTCTCGTCGAATGCCCCGATCGTGACGTTCATCGCACCCGGATCGAGGAGAGGGACCGAGCCATACCCGGTTGGTACGAACTCACCTGGACTGACGTCGAACGATCGCGGGACCGCTGGTCCCCTCCGCGGCGTGTCGATCTCCGAGTGGACTCGACCACTTCACGATCCTCCACCAGGAAGCTGCTGGCAACTCTGCTGGCATCCGATTGAGCCCAGGCCCGTGGTGCCGATGGCCCCGGCGGTTCGCCGTATCCACGGCACCTTCGTGTTGGCGGTGCACGTTCGCTAGCCTCACCAAGAGCAAGGTGCTCTGAGAGGACGTAGATTCGATGGTCCACGACACCATAGAAGGTTGGTATGTAGATCCGTTCGGGATTCATGCAGCTCGATGGTTCTCCGACGGAACTCCCACGGCTCTAGTGCGGGACCAGGGCGGTGTCGAGTCGCATGACGATCCCCCGGACACGACGTTCGAGGGTGAACTGCACGCGGTGCCTGAGATGGCGGCATCCGATGGCGATGACCTACTTCGTGCCGATGGCGGGAGCCCGGATGCCCAAGTCTTCGATCCGAATGCAGCGGTTGGGGGCGTCTGGGACGTGTTCGGCGAAAGCGGCGGGGGCGACTAGTTGGACCTCGGCCGACCGAGGGCTCCGAGCCGAGGGTCGGGTCACTCGTCGGCTAGGCGTAGCGGGAGAGAGCCAGGGCGCTGTCGAGGACCCGCGTCAGGTATTCGGCGTAGGCACGGGTTATGTGATAGCCGTCGAAATACACCTCATATCTTCCGATGACCGCAGCGCAAGTGGCCGCGCAGAACCATGGGGTTACACTCAGATACCGGGCGCCCACGCCGTTGGCAGCACGCTCCTCGGCAGTGTTGTTCGCAGCGAGGTAGCCAGGAATCGGTGACGAACAGGCTTGAACATTTGTGGTATTGCGCGAGAGACAGAGAGGGGGGTTCGTCGAAATGGTGGGGATGTTGCCGAGGACAACGATTCTTCGGGCCGGCACCGCGAGCTGCTGGAGAGTCTTGGTCATACCGCGACCCCACTGCTCGGCGGTGTAGGCATCACCATTGGGCTTCAACGACACCTCTTGTGTAACGATGACCAGGTCAGGATGGAGTTGATCGATGCGCTGGACAGCAAACCGGTGCCACTGGTCACATTGGACGTACTCGCCCAGGGGATTGCCGAAACCAGGGGGATTTCCGTACGGGAGCACGTTGGCAGGACACCAACCCTTGCTGAGGAAGACCAGCTTCCAGTGTGCGAGGGTGGCGATGACGTCTATCGGATAGAACCACATTGCCGCGTGCGAGTCTCCGTACAGGACCATCGTGTGCGTGCCGGTCGGATCTCCGAACACGCAGGCAGGGACGGTTGACTGACCGGTGGCCGGCCAACAGGGCCCCGAAGGTCCTCCCCAATCCTCTGACACGTCCGCCAGGGGCGGAACGAGATTCGCCGGGATCGATGTGATCAGGGCCGACATCTTGACCTCGCGTCTCACTTCGGACTCCGAGGATGCAGGGACGGGAAATTCTGCGGGATTGTACGATCTCACCGTCGACCGAGGTGCCGAGACCTGACCATGATCGGTGTTGAGCTGGTAGGTCGCCACGCCCACAGAGGTGGCGATCATCACGACTCCGAGACCGATGGATGCCAGGCCCACGGAGCGACGGGAACGACCAAGGGAGGCGTGCCGCACCGGCGCTTCCACCAGATAGTACGAAACCACAGCAGCGCCCAAGGCCACGAACAGCCACCCCACGTTCTGACGGAAGGGCAAGCTGGACCTCCCTGCCGCTTCGGCTGCGATGATCAAGATGGGCCAGTGCCAGAGGTAGATCGAGTACGAGAGCTTCCCAACCCACCGAACGGGGCGCAGACCCAGCAATGACTCTGCGGCCCACCGTGGCGCGTTTGTTCCTCCGGCGATGACCAGGCAGGCCCCGACCACCGGAATGGCCACCAACGAGCCAGGGTAGGAGGTGTGGCTGGTGAACGTGACAGCCCCACATGCGATGGCCGCCAATCCCGTCCATGTCATGACGGCACCGACGGGACGCGGGATGCCCAGCAGCCACTTCGATCCCACGGCCACCAGGGCCCCTAGCGCCAGCTCCCAGGCCCGCGTCAAAGGGGAGAAGTAGGCGACCGTCGGGTCAGAAGACGTTTGCAGCACCGAAAGAGTGAACGAAGCACCGATGACGACGACCAACCCGGCGACCAGCTTGGCCTGCAGGCTCCATCGGGTACGAAGGGCGGCAATCAGCAGGAAGAACGACGGATAGACCAAATAGAACTGCTCCTCGACAGCCAATGACCAGAAGTTGAGCAACGGTGACGGAGGCTGATGCGCAGTGAGGTAGTCCGTACCTACCGAAGCGAAGTGGATATTGGCAAGGAAGACAGCGGTCCAGCGGGCGTCGACAGCTGTCTGACTGCCGTAGACGACACCGAGCACGACGTAGGCGACGAAGACGGTGATGACGATCACTAGCGTGGCTGCGGGAATGATGCGACGGCTCCGGCGGCCATAGAAGTTGAGGAGTGAGGTAGTCCCCGACCTTGTGCGTTCCCGCAAGAGGAGGCCGGTGATCACGAAGCCGGAGATGACGAAGAACACGTCGACTCCGACGTACCCACCGCTCAGGCCATTGACGCCAGCGTGATAAAGCACCACCAGTACTACGGCCACGGCGCGGAGCCCTTCGATGTCGGGTCGAAAACTGCGATCGCCCGGAGGGGTCCCCGCCTCGTCGCTCGACGGCGAGATTTCTTCCTCGACGACTGCACCGCCCACGAGCGCCATTCCCCACCCTCCTCGCAGAGACACTATCTTCTGCTGCTCACGATCCCTGGAGTTCGGACTGAGCCTGATAGTTCAGTGTCGGCCCCGAAATGTCGAGCCCACGACCCGTCGGCGGCGGTGACGGACGAGGCCAAAACGGACTCCGTGCACCGCCGCTCCGCCCGCAATACGATTCCTCCAGCAGATCCGGCCACCGGGTCGGTACCGATCGGTCGCACCCCTGTTCCATCGAACCAGGCAGGAGGGAATCACGATGACTGACACCGTGCTCACCGACACCGGGCACACCGGCACAGGACCCCTCCCGGCAGGGGAACCCAGACCGCCGGGAGCGGGGCCGGGGGCCGGGCCGCCGATCGTTCCGGACTTCTCGATCGTCCCGGTACGAGGACTGCCCATCGTGGCCGTCCTCCTAGCCGGACTCATCGCCGCCATCGCTTCGAACTCGGAGTGGGCCCTGACCTTCTTCCATGTCGGTGGAGGCGGACTGTGGACCAGCATCGACTTGTTCCTCGGCCTGATCATCGGACCGATCCTCGGCGGGATGGCGGTGCAGTCGCGCATCGACTTCACCACCCGGTTCATGCCCAAGATGCTGCTCATCATGCCGACATTGGTGGCCATGACCCTCGGGGCCGGGTTCCAGCTGGCCCGGAAGCTGGGGAACCTCAGTACTGCCTACCCGCACCACGGATGGCTGGTCGCCTCGTACATCATCGTCGGGGTCATGGCCGTTATCGCCCTCGGCCTGCTGGAACCGGCCAACCTGGCCGTACTGTTCGAGCTCAAGAAGCCCCGTCCGAACGGCGAGAGGATCGGCCGGCTGATGAAGGTCTTCGTCTACACCGCCGGGATCACCGGCGTCATGCAGATCGCCACCATCGTGATCATGACGTTTCTGGCCAGCCGATGAGGACGACCACCACCTCCACCCCGCCGGGCGCAGGGGGACCGGACGAGGCCGACCTGCGCCAGGCCGACCTCCCCCCGGTGGCCCGACTGGCCACACTGACACTGGCTCTGACCGTGGCCGGCGGCGTCGTGATGGCGGCACGGTACGGGAGGCACGTCGCGCTGACCCTGCCCACTGTGCTGGCCGCGGCAGCCGGGGCGGTCCTGGTGGTCAACGTGATCCTGCTGGCTCGGGTGCGCGTGTTCGCGTGGCCGGTCTTCTTCCGGGTGTTCGGCTGGACGTTACTGGCCTACCTGGTGATCGCCGGCATTCTCGAGTTCGTGTTCGTCTTCGACCACACTCCCGCCCGCGAGTTGGCCCTCTTCACCGCCATGCTGGCGCTGTTCGCGGTGGACGTTCCCCTGATCCTGTCGTTTTCGGTGGCGCGCTGGCAGGCGGTGCCGGACGTGGCCGCCTGACGCGATCGGCCACTTCCTGCCAGCGACCGGCGTTCAGTCTTCTCCGGGGCCCGAGCAGATAGACCGAGGCGATGACCTTCCGATCACCCCCGAAGAAGAACCAGCCAACGACCGAGCCACGGGCCGCTGCCCGTACGAGAGGTGCTGCGAGGCCGAAGACTGAACTGGGTGCATCTGGTGGTGACGGGCTGACCGTCAGTTGTCATACGGCGAGACAGCGCTCACCTTCGGGGAAGAACGCTCTCTCGTTGTCAGATACAGGGCTCCTGCCCCGAGGGCAGCCGTGCCGGCCACAGCCAGAACCGGACTACTGAACTGGGGTGTGTCAACCGGAGGTCGAATTGGCGACGCACCATCGCTCCGTAGCCGAGTGAACGTGACCGTGTCGTACAGGCTGTAGAGCGGAGAAGGCACCGTTGACGTAGATAACGGTGCCGTCGGCGCGTGGTAGTAGTTGAGCGTGAGCGTGGTGGCGCCGCCCGGGGTGGTTCCCGGATCGAGGATGAACTGCGCGATCCCGTAGGCGTCGGTCGTGTCGGTCTTGGCCGACCAGACGGCCGGCTCCCAGGTGTCGGGGAGGCCCTTTTGGGAGAGTGCGGTCACCTTTGGGTTTGTGTACGTGTTCACGCCGGCGGGCGGGACGGTACGGCCATCGACGATGGTGCTGTTCCCGTACAGTCCGTATGTGTTGTCCGGTTTATTGGTACCCCCGCCGCCGAGGACCAGGTGGACAGTGCCCTGGCTGGTGTCGAAGGTGGTGAGCGTGTCGTCGGTCACCACGGGATCCGGTTGCAAGGTCTCGACGCCGGTCTGGCCCTGGCGTAGGAATCCCGTGCCGGAACCCGGGAGTCCAGTTCCTTGGTTGTGGTTGAATCCCCGGACCGGAAACGATCGCTCGTAGTCGTGGTCGTGTCCACACAGGACCAGGTCGACCTGATACTGATCGAAGAGCGGCAACCAGGCCTGGCGGATGCCGAGATCGCTGCCGTTGTCGTGCGATGAAGACAGGGCCGTCTGGTGCATCTGGACGATGATCCAGTCGATGGTGGTGTCGTTGGCCGCGTTCCGCAAGGTCGCTTCCAACCACTCTGTTTGCACATTGCTGCCGGCTGGGACCGTGTTGTCGGCGGAAACAGCGCCCAGGGCTCCGGTGTACTGGCGGTTGTAGACACCGGTATTGGCCGGGACTCCACCGGAGAGAGCGGTGGTGGTGAACGCCCCACTGTCCTGATAGCAGACATCATTGGCATCGAGCGAGATGAACTGCACCGAGCCCACCCTGAAGGAATAGAAGGAACCGCTGAACCCCCCGCTCCCCCACGCCCCGGTCCCATTGTCGGGAAGCGTGAAGCGGGTCTGATACGACGCCTGGCCGAACATGCCGTTGGCCCACTGGGGATAGCTGCCGCCCGCATACAATTGTCCCGCCGACGTCAGTCCGGAGAGAGCAATGCCATTCTCGTTGGTGATGGATCCAGGGAGGTTGTAGGTCGTGCTCCCCACTTCGATCTCGTGGTTACCGATGCAGGGCATCCACGGTCGATTGGCTGCCGAACGCTGGACGTTCAGCCCGAATGCTCGCCATACCTCGGGTTGTGGTTGGGTAGCGGGCAGCTTGTCGGCGTAGCAGAGGTCGCCGTTGAGGAGATGGAAAAGCGGTGCCAGAGTTTCTACCTCGGTCACTGCGTAGTACGCGTTGTACTGGGATTCCGAGTATCCGGACGGTGTGCCGAGGTCACCGAAGCTGGTGAAGCTGAAGGCGGATCGTCCGACCGGAGCCGTCGTGAACTCGAGTGCTCCGCTGCTGGGGAACGTGGTCGGCGTTCCCGCTCCGTCGGTGATCTGGTAGTAGTACGTGCTATCCGCAGCGAGGTCGGACAATTCGGCGTGATAGGTGTAGACCGTCTCCCCGCTGGTGCCGTCGGTGTATTGCTTGGCCATGGGAGTGATCGGGGTGCTGAGAAGAAGCGCCGAAGACCCCCAGAGCAAACTTGCACCAGGTTCGGGGCTGGGCGAGGCCCACGAGATGACCACGCTGGACGACGGGTCGGCTCCCCACTGAAGATGCACCTGTTCCGGGGCGGTCCCGGTGCCGAGTGACGCGAACGCAGGTCCGTCGAAGATCAGCGGTGCAGCGGCCGCCGCCAGCGCCGCACCTGCGGCCCCCTTCAAGAAGAGGCGTCGGGACACCACCTTTCCCAGCCCGGTTGGACGCTGCTCACCTGCATGGATTTCGGTCATGCCGAACTGCTTACGATGACTTCATCGATTCGACAAGCGAACTCTCCGTTCCCATTGGTCGTCCAGTTCCTGAACACGACACACTGATGTGCCCACTCCCTCTTGTTGGAACTCGGTCCGCCCTCTGACCGGTGACGAGCCGTTCGGCCTCACTCCGCAGTCATCTCGCCTCGCCATAGTCGTCATGCCAGTTCCACCACGAGTACGGCGGGCTCTGCGGGTACCCCTCGGGCGAGTCCTCCCAGTCCTCCTGGCGTCCGAGCGCGGTCAGGTCAAGATAACTCCACGTACTTCCCATCGCCTCGTCACCGCGGTTGTTGACGAAGTACGTGCGGAACACGCTGTCGCCGCCCCGAATGAAGGCGTTCGTCCCGTGCCATTCATCGACGTCGAAGTCGACGTCGAAATCGTCGGTCATGGTGTACCAGGGCATGGTCCAGTCCATCCGCGACTTCACTCGCTCGATATCCCGCTGCGGCGCACGTGAGGCGAAGACGAGGGTGGTGTCGCGGGCGTTCAGATGAGCGACGTGAGCGACCTGGTCGGCTACCAGGGAACAACCAGGGCAGGCATGGTCCGGCCAACCGCTCACGCCGGGCTCGAAGAAGGCACGATAGACGATGAGTTGACGCCGACCCTCGAACAGGTCGACCAGGTGCACCTCACCATCGGGTCCTTCGAATGCGTACTGCTTCTCGACGGCCAGCCACGGCATTCGCCGCCGCTCGGCCGCCAGGGCATCGCGGGAACGGGTCAAGGCCTTCTCTTTGACGAGCAGTTGCTGACGTGCCGCCTCCCACTCCTCCAGCGGCACGATCGGGGGTCGTTTCATGTCGGTATGCCCACCTTCCCTCTTCGGTTCGAACTCACACCGTCGATGCCTCGTGCGGGCGGTCCGGCCTCGGGCCGGCCGAACGGGCGAAAGCTCCGCGGAGCACAACAGTTCGGGGATCGGACGGCGACAGCTTCGGCCAAGGCTCCGCTTGCGGTATCCATGGTCCGCATAAAGTTAGTGACACCTTACGTAAGTGTCAACTAACTTATAGGCTTATAGCTTGCACTACATGATACCCCCCGCTACCTTGTAGTGCATGGCTAACGGGGAAGGCCGACGCAGCCAGTTGCTACGGGGTGTTCTCGATCTCTGCCTGCTCGCCGTGATGGGCGAAGGTCCGGCCTATGGCTACGAGATGACCAAGAGGCTGCGGGCTCGGGGTCTTTCGATCGTCGGGGAGGGGTCGATCTATCCGGTCCTTGGTCGGTTGGAGCGTGACGGGTTGGTCGAGACCCGGCGCCAGGCCAGCAACGGAGGTCCCCCCCGGAAGTACTACAGCCTGTCGCCGGACGGCGAACGAGCTCTGGAAGCGGGCGTCAATGAATGGCAGGCGACGCGCGACGCCATCGATGGCGCCCTCGACCTGGTGAAACTGGAGGTATCGCCGTGATCGAGTTCATCGAGGAGTGTCGTCAGGAGTGGAAACGGCTCGGGGTGCCGGACCCGATAGCCAACGAGATGGCGGCCGACCTCACGGCCGATATCGAAGAGGCCGAAGCCGAGGGTGGGTCGGCAGAGGACGTCCTCGGGACCAGTCTCTTTGATCCTCGGCGGTTCGCTGCAGCCTGGGCGGGTGCTCGAGGCGTGACAGCACCTCCTGCTCCGATCGGTCCTTCCGATCGACCCGCCGACCAAAGAGTTGGAAGGAAGCGACCGGTCATGGCCATGGCCTTCACGGCCCTGGGCTTCCTCTTCGTGCTGCTGGCCGCGGCCCTTGTGGTGGGGCGTCAGAGCTCGGCGGTTGCTGTCACCGCCCCCCGGATTTTGGGTGTACCCGGGTCAATCCGCCTGCCCGGACCCACCCATCCGATGCCGCCCTTCCGGTACCTCGTCCCCCGACCCTTGTTGGCCGTGCAGCACACCGGACCGATCACCGTTCTCGCCATCGCAGTGCTCCTCGTCGGCGTCGCCGGTCTCGTTCTTGCTGTTCTGTTCTGGTCTCCTTGGACTCGGCACGGCTCCAAACAGGGGCTCGGGTAACCCGATGCACCAGGCGGGGCCGGAGATCGTATAACCACGACCGCCTGATCGGTCGCCGGGGTGATGGTCCGGGCGTCGCCCACACGACAGACCGGCCGGCGTCAGAGGCGCACGATGGACGGGTGACCGAGACACCGACATCAAGGAGGTCGACATGTTCTTCCTGATCGCCCACGCCGCCACCGACGTCGTTCCCGTCGTCATCGTCCACATTCTGAGCTGGTCCTTCGGAATCGCCGGATGAACCTTCCCGAGGGCGACTCATCGCCTGGGTGCGGACACTGTTGAGGCGGTGCCTCCCAGTGGGGCAGTCCAGTCACCGTGGAGTGGGACAGTCACCAGATCAATTTTGGGCACGCTTCGTGGCGGCCCGACCACGGTGCAAGCACCTATCCGAACACAGGTAGCGAAATGTTCATGTTCGGGTTAGCCGGCGTTCATGCACATGCGACAACATTGACGTGATCTGCCGGCGGGATCCACGGTTCGATGGAGCCACCATGAACGAGTGCTGGGGAAGGGCGAAGCGGCATCTTGAACTTCGCTACCAACGGAGGGGCCGAATCGATGGCTGATGGGAGACAGTTGTCGCTGATGCATCCGAGCGAAGGTTGGCTGCCTGATCCGTCCGGAAAGTACAAACTCAGACACTTCGACAGGAACGGCCCATCCCAGTGGGTGAGCAATGGCGGTCAAGCCTTCGAAGACCACCTTGCCGCCGGCCAAACTCCGCCGAACTCACCGAACGATGTTTCATCCAACGACCATGGACAGAAGATATCCGCGGTGGTGGCAGCGTCAACTTCCGCGGCCGAGCCGAGGCCCATCGGATGGTACCGGAACGTCGCCGATCCCGAGCGGATCAGGTATTGGGACGGGACCGAGTGGCTCGATCGACAGCCCGAATCCCTCGATGGCAACGGGCGCAGACCACATCAGTCCGACGGCGCGACATCTCCAAGCGCCGCGACCTCGATCGAGGCGGGGGACTGGCACGCCGACCCTCTCGGGCGTCACAAGTACCGTTGGATGGCGGCGGGAGTGGCAACGCGCTTCGTGAGCGACGAGTACGGCACGGTATCGTTCGACGAACCGGACGAGCACTATGAACACGACCTCAACGGTGCCGATGGTTCCGCGTCTACGTCGGGATCTGTCTCGGCTGAGTGGTATCCCGATCCTGCCAATCCTGCGCGGCTTCGCTTCTGGGACGGTCGTGGATGGACCAATCATGTGATCGACAACACCCCGTCTCACTGAAAGGTTGGAACAGGGTGAGGGTCAGGTGAGGGTGATGTACCCGGGGCTGACACGGCGGAGGCTTGATCAAGCGGTCAGGTGGCGTCGTCGGTCAGCTAAGGCTTGTTCTGACAGTCGAGCAAGTTGCTGCCCGGTGTGGATCCTTCGCTGAGGTACAGCTCTTCGCAGATACGTCGCGTCAGGGCGATGATTGCTTCCGGATCCTCACCGGACGAATGCGCCCACCCGGTCAGAAAGAACGACGACACCTCGATCAACGCCCCTACGAGGCTCCCGATCGACTCGAGGTACTTGCTCGGATCCTCCCCCTCGCCACGAAGTCGTCGGACCTCGTCCCACAGCCACTGATTGTCCATCGGCGAATCGCCGGCGTCCTGACGCCTGGCCGTGACGAGCCAGAGGGCGGCGTCGAAGCTCTTGAGGACGTCATTCTCCACTGAGTTCGGATCGGTCACGTCTTCTCTATGCCTCAGGCTGGCTGGGGGTAATCCTGTTCGGGAACGATCCTCTCATACTGCTGCGTCGCGAGGGTTGACCCACGATCGCCTGCAGGTGCCCGTGCGGCCACGGACAGCTCCACACATCACGCCAAGCCGGCGGAATGGCGGGCTTGGCGATTCTGTCGAGAATTTCGGCACGGGTAACTCGACCGCCGTTCTCCCAGCGATAAGAGCAACCCCTCCCCTGCCGCCTCCGAGTGATTCCGGGAGCGCGCAAAACCGTTGGCCATGTTGACCAGCTGAGCGATCCCCTGCGAGGGAGTTTGCGATGAACCGCCCCGGCTAAAGGAAGGGTGGCTCTTGTGGAGGTCGGTTTCCGTCTACTTCCATTGGCCGCTGTCCGTCCCCCGACTCTGAGAGGTCCCAACCATGCTCGGCGAGGCCAGAACAACCGGCGAGCAGTTTGGCGCCGATGTGTTCACGAACTCTGAAGGGTGACACAACGTGCCTGTCGCGTACGCTGCCGCCCTTCCCTCCGTCCGGTTACGAGACGCGCAACTCTTGGGCCCGCTCGTTCGACCACTCGTCTCCACAGTCGCGGCAACGCAGAGTCACCCCGTTGCCCGACGGCCCCGATCCCCTGACAACCAACGTCGGTACATCCCTTGACCCACAGCGCGGACAGTGCTGGAAGGGCGGATGTTCGTTCACTTCGCCGACCTCCGACCTTCCAGGACTTGCAACACATCGAAACGCAAGATCGTGGCTCACGATAGCGGTCGCCTGTCGAAGCGCCAACATCGTCGTCTGAGCACCCGTCCCAAACCCCTGCTGTTGTCCACAGGATGCGGCGCTATTCAACAGCCGGTGGGTCATCGACCGTCGAGCGGACCACTCCACTTCGGATCATCACTGTCTGCTGGACGATCCGCCACCTTGCGTGACCGATGGAAGCGCCGGCGCCGGCGCCTGTCACCTCGACGTCACATGGGGACCGTGGTGAGTGACCACTGTGCTACCGCAGGGTTATTTCTGCGCACACCTCTTGCTAAGGGTAGGCCCCCGTCATAGACAACAGCCCATGAACGCTCGTCGTAAGCAGGTCCGCGTCCGCAAGCTGTCCGGAGTGCTGGCTGCCACGGCACTCATGACCACCGGACTGGTGGGACTGTCCGCCGGTGCTCCTGGGGTCGCCGGTGCGGACGGGGCGTCGACAGTCTGCGGACCCTTGACGACGCTCACCCCCAACGCCAATCCCATTCCACCCTCCACCTCACCGCCGCCGGTTACTCCCGAATCTCTCACGGTTCCCCAGTACAACGGATCCGACCTCACCGGCGTTCAGCTCTCATTGAAGTTCAGCCATACCTTTGGTCCGTCGATGTACGAGTTCCCTGAGGAAACGCCTGCGTATACCGCAGCCGCGTCCGGGGACAACGTTCTGGTGGAGATGTCCGGCCCAGGGCTCCCACCACTGGGTTCCTACGTGGACACCGCTCCCACCGGTAATGCCGGTTTCACCTACTCGGGCGCCTCGTTCAGTGCGGGCGACCCTGCTCCGGCGCTTCCCACCGGACTGGTTGCCTCCTCGGACTCGGATGGCATTGCCGTCGAGACCAGCTCGGGTCAGGTCGACCCGAGCTGGAACGGGCTCGGGTTCGGACTTCCGCAGATTCTGGCCGCCCCATGGGCCACTGAGCCTGCCGCCATCGTCACTGCCGACGACAGCGCGACGTTGAACTCCACCGAGCAGACCCAATCGGTGACCGACTTCAGTGATTACGAAGGTGCGGGATCGGTGCCGCTGAGCGCCGCCTACTTCAATGCTGGCCTACATTCCTACGGAACGGGGTCGAACGTGGCATTCGGGTCGACGGACTCGATGAGCGTGCAAGCCTGCGCCACGTATACGGTCCTCGGCGCACAGACTCCCGAGGCCCCTTCGACCTTGCTGCTGCCAGGGGCAGCGGTGCTGGTCGGCCTCGGGGCATTCCTGGTGGTCCGCCGTCGTCATCAGAGGCTCGGCTCGAACTGATACGGCCCGCACTCGAAGGGCCCACGATTCGCAGGACCCCATGGTGTGTGCGGTACGAAGACGGTGACGGCGGCAGGGCGCAGGCTTCCGACGTCGGATCGTCGGCGCCGAACACGAGATTCGCCACCTCGCTCGCTCGAGACCACTGACGTATTCGAGCATGTCACCACCGCTCGACCGCGTCACGGAGGCGTCACGCAACCGCCCCACGATGTTCAGTTTCTGACAGCGAAAGATCACTTTCTCGTAGCGAGGGCGTCGCGATCCCCATGTTAAGAACCTTCTTATGCTCACTCTCTCCACATCCAAGCGTTGGCGTCGCGTCATCACGATGGCCAGTGCCGCTGTCGTCAGCACGCTGGCGATCGCCGCACCGATCACCACCGCCTCGGCCTCGAGCCCGGGGCCCACGACCGTTGGCGGGCTGACACCCGGAGCGATCAAGCACGTGTGGCTGATCATCCTCGAGAACAAGTCCTACGACGAGACCTTCACCGGCCTCAACAGCAACTCCTACCTCTGGCAGACCCTCCCGTCCGAGGGCGTGCTCCTGAAGAACTACTACGGCACGGGGCACTCCAGCATGGACAACTACATCGCCCTGGCCTCCGGGCAGGCCCCCGAGGAGGACTCCCAGGAGGACTGCAGCAGCGTGAACTCGCCGTTCGGCTCCAATTCGACGATCACCACCACGGGGTCGGTCGGTTCCGACACCCCCAACTGGAATTACGGTCAGGTGGTTTCGTCGCAGGGTGCCAACGCCCCGCTGGGTTCCACTCCGGCCACCACCAACGGCTGCACCTATCCCACCGAGACGCCGACGCTGTTCGACCAGTTCAACGCGGCCGGGGTGAGCTGGAAGGGTTACGCCCAGGACCTGGGAGGAGCGCAGCCCATCGGGTCAACGTCGTTCGTGTCCGACAGCGTTCCGGGTCGTGAGGATGGTCTGTGTGGCGCCCCCGGGACCTCCTCCAACAACCCGGCCACCAACCCCTTGTACCTGAGCGGGTCGCACGGCTATCCGTCCGATGTGAACAACTACACCGCTGCCTCGCTAGTGGCGGGGACGGGTACCACCAACGACCCGCAGTACTCGGACCAGTACGTGGCCAAGCACTTCCCGTTCCCCTGGTTCTCCTCGTTGACCGGCGGTGGTTCGGGCAATCCCATGGGCACCCCGTTGACCGAGCCCCAGGCTTCGGTCGGCGGCGGTAGCAACTGCGACAGCAGCCACATCGCCAACCTGGACGATCCCAACTACGGGCTCATTCATGACCTGAATGCCAACACGGTCCCGCAATTCAGCTGGATCACCCCGAACAACTGCAGCGACGCCCATGACACCACGTGCAAGGGCAACAACCTGTCAGGCGCATTCGGCCTGTACGCCAGTGGTCCCCATGCCGGTCAGGTCAACCTCAACGATCCCATCTACAACCCGCCTGGGCTTCCCGCCGACGACCCCGAGGCCACCACGCCACGGAACTTCACCGGCGGCCTGTACGCCTCGGACCTGTTCCTGGCCTACTACGTCCCGCTCATCGAGCAGTCCTCGGCCTACGCCAGACGGGGGCCTGATCGACATCACCTTCGACGAAGGGGAGCCGTCGTTCACCTACTCCGGCAACAGCTTCAACAACGTGCTGACCAACAGCACGGTGACGAACGGAAGCCCGGCGATGCCCGCCGGCCAGGGAACGTCCTCTCCTCAAACCTCACCGCCGGCAGACGCCCCGAGTTACGGCACGCCAGGGTCCACGGCCCCGGGCGCCGACTCGGTCTTCGGTGCCTACGGGGTCTCCGCTGACGCCGCCGGAGAGAACATTGGCGGAACCAACGTCTACGACGAGCCTTACGGCCCGAACTCGACGCTCAGGACGAACGCTTCCAATGACCAGCTGTATCCGGGTCCGGGGAACAACTCCTCCATCGACCGGCCGCCGGTCTGCACCCAGACCACGCCAACGCTGGTGCCTGCGGACTGTGTGCCCGGCATCGTCCGGGGGGGTTCCGGATCCAGTCCCGGCGCCCGAACCGACACCCGTCACCGGCGGCGGAGGGACGAGCACCATCTCGTACCCGAACCCCTCCAGCGGCAATCCCTCGCTGGTGGGCGACGACACAGGCCGCGAGGTCACGTCCATCACCATCGGTGGTACGCCCGTCACCTACGGGTCGACCGCCTACAATACCGACTTCGCCAACGGGCTGTTCGTGGGGACGGTGTCGGACACCGGTGAGCTCTACCCGGCCAACAGCGGTGGCCCGACGGTCGCCGCCTCGTTCCAGGCAGTCGACGATGCCGGAAACCCGGTGACCATTACCGGAACGGTGACCAGCGTCACGCTCAGCGCCGAGGGCGACCCGCTCCCATCGCCAGCGAGTCGACGCCGACGGCGCCGGTCACTGCCGACCCCCTGTTCGACGCTCTGGACCCGACGCCGCGGCGGCGGTGACACCGGCAGCGTCCTCATCAGCCCGTTCATCAGCCCGGGCTCGGTATCCACCACGAACTACAACCACTACAGCTGGCTGCGGACCATGGAAGACCTGTTCGACGTGTCCGAGCTGCACCGGCACCCCGACGGACGTCACCTCTCGCTCCGGCCGGGCCTCGGTCTGCGGCGGTCTCGACGGCCAGGGCCACATCGGCTACGCGGCCCAGACCGGCCTGGCCACGTTCGGGTCCGACGTCTTCACCGCACCGAGTGGCGGACGGGTTCATGCCCCCCAACCCCACCAACCCCGGCGAGGGACTCCCGAAGCGCCGCTGGCCGTGGCCTTTCCGGCCGCCGGCCTCCTGGCCATGGCCGGCTTCGTAGTGCCGTCGGCGCAGGCACGGCGAGCGTTGCCGGATGACTACGGCCGTGGCGCCGACGACGGATGCTCCGAAGGACCGGCCCGAACAGCCCGGTCCTTCGGGAGTGCGGCGGCTCGTGTTCTGGGGCGTCGTCGCGCTGCTGGTCGCCACATGGGTGGGGCATCGTACGGGTGGTGGACAAGCCGGCGCTTCAACACCGCAGACCCCGCGGTCGTGGCTCCCGAAGCAGCAGTCGACCATCCGGCCGACCAGACCTGACGGGGACGGTGGCCCATCCGGCCCTCACGGTGGAGGGTGAGGACATCGTGGTCGAGACACCGGGCTTTTCGGCGCTGGCGGTCGTGAACGGCCCGGTGGTCCCGGGCGAAGGGCTCCCCTTCCAGCAACGGTTCACCACGTGCACGTGGACCATCTCGCTGACCCATGTCATGGAACCGTCCCCTCAGTGTGGCCGACTTCGACTCCATCGACCATCCGCAGACGGTCTACAAGCCCACCCTGGTGCCCGGACAACCCGCCCTGCCCACCACGCTTGCACACCGGACAGAAGCTCTCAGCTTCAAGATCCGCTCCGCAATGCCCGTCGGTGAGGGACTGCTCCGGTGGGCACCCGACGGTCAGAACATTGTGGCCAAGTGGGACTACCAGGTCGAGAACGACTGAGCATGAGTGGCCGGGAACACTCGCCTCACCGCCGACGACACCCGATGATCGGACTGGCCGGGCACCCACGGCGAACAACGATATGAGCATCTCCGAAGTCGGTCGCCCCAGGGCCATGGTGGCATGGGTCCTCCTCGGTGCCCTGGCCACGGTCGGTACCGCCTGCGCGTCGGGCAGCAGCGCCGCTACCGCCACCAGCACTCCCGTCGAGTCCATCCGGACTACCGAGGGACCCACGGCGCCCACGCTGGCGGTTCCGAAGACCACGCCTTCGGAGGACAACGAGTACCTCGGCGACGTGGCCAAGGCCGACCCGGCCCTGGCCACCTATGTCCAGAAAGAGGGCAATGTGGCTCTGCGGGCCATGTTGACCGACGGCACTGCGTTCTGCGTGTTCCTCCACCGGGGCGGAGGAATCGACAACGCCCTCGTCTCGGTAGCGCTGGGGGCGAAGAGCGTCGAGTCCCAAACGCAACTGCCGGAGGACGTGGCCACGTTCAACAGCATCGAAGCGGTCGCGCTGACTGACCCTCTGTCCCTCCGATCAGGCACTTGTCCCTGCCTCGGTGAGGACGAAGGTCCAACACCTGGGTCACGAGCTCGACGGGCAGCAGGGAGCCACGAGTGGAGTCTGAACCGAGGTCCGGACGGGTCCGTTCCTGGGGATCCGTTCCATCCCCGGAGTCGGACGGCAACGTCGGGGCCGGGCGGTCGTGAGCGGCGGTCCTGCGGCCCCCGGATGGTGGCAGGCTTCGGACGGAAACTGGTACGCCCCCGAGCAGCATCCGGCATACCGGTCCCCACCCCGTCCAGCGCCACCCGGCCCGCACCACGGCGGGATCCTCCCGCCGTGGCCACCGGCTGGATGGGTGCAGGGCCCCGACGGCACCCTGCACCGCTCGCGGGACGAGCCAGGTCCGATCGGCGCCGGCGGACGCAGCCGTGGGAGGTGGTGGATCTGTGTTGCCGCCGTGGTCGTGGTGTTGGTCGTGGGCGCTGTCGTGCTGGCCGGGTCGCACCAGGACCATCATGCCGCGGGACCGGCTTCGACAGGCAAGTCGGCACAGGCAGGGTCACCGTCAGAGGCGGGGAACCCCACTACGGGCGGAAACACCGTACCGGTGTCGGCTTCGATCGGCGGAGAGGGGCCGGCGAACGGGGTCCGGTCGTCCCAGGCCCCGACCGCCCTGTCGGCTGCTGCTCCGGCGGGATCGCCGCCGGCGGCCGACGTCAGCATCAGAAACTGCCAGGCAGAGCCTGGGAACAGGGCACGAGTCATCGTGGAAGGGACGATCGTCAACCACGACACGCAAACCGACGACTACACCATCATCGTGTCGATCGAGGATGGGGGCCAGAGTGTGGGCGAGGCGTTCGATACGGAGAACGCGGTGGCGGCGGGCGAGACTTCCACCTGGAGTGCCCAGGGGGAGCTCGGGGGTCAGACCGGAACCGGCCTGACCTGCACGCTCGCATGGCTCCATAGGACGGCGAGCGATTGACCGAACACAGCGTGTCGCGGGGTACCCCGCCGACCACGACCCGGGTCACTCCTTGGTCGAAGCGTTCTTCTTCTTGGCCTTGCCGTCCTTGAAGAGGTCGCGCCAGTCGCGGGCGGAGATGGCAACGTCGTAGTTCGCCGCGGCCGTCCGAATTCGCTTCCAGGCCTTGTCCCGCTCCGCGTCGGTCACGCCTTCGACCTGGTCGAATCGGGCGATGGCGTTTCGGACGTGACTGGCATCGGTCAGCGGTTCTTTCCGCTCCCCTTCGAACGCAAAGATCGTTTTCGATATCCGGTTCTTCGTCGCTGTGCTCAGCCCCTTGTCCGTCTTGCCGATCGACGTTCCGTGGAACCCTCCGCTCCGGGCCTTTTGAGCCTTCTTGATGTTCTTGCGAGCCGCCTGTTTCTGCTTCGTCGTGGCCATCATCAAGCCTCCGTCCTCATACTCTCGTCATCCTGATTCATCTGGTGCTACCCCGCCGACCAGTGGGCTCCTGAGCCCCTCATGACGCCTCGGCGGTTCCCCATCGGCCTAACTCTTGGAGAGTGCGTCTGCGGCGCGCTCGGTTCCGTACGTCACGAGGGGCCCGACGGCGTCAAGCCCGGCCTGCACGACGCCCCGGGCCACCGGCTCCAACTGATGTGCCGCCTGAGCCGCCACCGAGGCGGCCTGATGCAGCGCATCGTTGGCGGGCCCGCTGGAGAACCGCGCCGCGTCTGAAGCCGCTTCCTGGACCCGCCGGAGACCCTTCTGCACGGCCGGATTCGCAACCTGAGCGGCGGCGGCACCCGCTACAGCCAGCTCGTGAGCTGTATCGGACCCCGTCACATTCGCCCGCCGCCCGGCGCGGTGAGCGACCACCTTCCCGTCTCGAAGCCTCCGCCTACCGACAGCGCCGGCGTCGGAGTCGGTCGCCCTCGCCCTCCCTCCGGCTCCGTGTGCCTTCGCGGTGCTCGCAGCCCGTCCCAAGGCGATCGCCGTCTCGAATTGGCGGCCCCGCCTCCGAGCTCGCCATCCCAGGGAGGGCTCTCCTTCCGTGTCCACCGCCGCCAGCATGAGCCCGCCCAGCAGACCCAGATTCTTCAGGAAGTGCATCTGCTGCTGAGCCCGACAAGATTCATCTGTCTCCTGCCAGAATCGGTGACCCGCCAGTGTCGTCGGGATGATGGATCCGCAGAGAGCCAACGAAGCGATCCGTCGGAACTTCCCAGTGGCCAGGAGCAACCCTGCTCCGACCTGAACGGCCCCGTTTATTCGCACCAGCATGTCGGGGTCGTTCGGGATGCACCCCACCCCTTCGCTCAGAGGCTCGGTAACGGACTCCGCCTTCTTCACCTTGCCGGCCGGGTTGCGAAGAGCATCAACTCCGCCAGCCACGAAGATGGCGGCGAGTAGGGGGCGCGCAACACGTCGGGATATGGCCATGGATGGGCTGTACCCAGTTCTCGCGCCACTATCCATGGCCCCTGAAACCAATTCCGGATGCTGCACCAAGCACGGGTCGACACCGCTCCGGTCCTCCCGCAGGGCCGCCTGGCCGCGACCGCGGCGGACCGGAACGGGTGGCTCAGGAGGTAACCGGACCCTCGAGTACCGGTCGGGACCGGCTCGGGCCCGTCGAACCATCACCATTCGTCTGGTCCGGCACCTCTGGCGGGTGCTGACCGACTACCTCCGGCGGGTGCTGACCGGCTCCCTCTGGCCGGTGCTGACCAGCTACCTCCGGTGGAAGCTGATCCTGGACCGCCGCCGCCAATCGTTTGGAGCGGGAGCGCAGCGACAGCATCTCCGAGTACCGCTCGTCATCCCCTTTCATGCCCGAGATGAGTGGCGAATGGGCGATGGAGGCGACACCCACGAACATGATAACCAGAGACACCGCCTCCAGGGGTCCGTACACCCCTGTAGTCCGCAGCAGGTCTCCGAACAGGCCGATGCCGATGGCCAGACTGGCCAGCGGATCGACCAGGACCAGGGCGGTCTGCGAGGCCGCGATCGGTCCGGCGTGATAGGCGTTCTGGGCCAAGAACAGCGAGACCACACCGGCGACGGCCAGACCATAGGTCTGCCAATGGACGAACATCTGCGTCCAGTCGGACGCCACATAGTCGCCGACGGCCTTGATCAGGGAGGCCGTGAACGCAAACCCGATGGCCCCGGCGGTGCCGAACATGGCGGCCCGCCACCACCGGGGCCCGCGGAGGGCCAAGAGCACGGCCAGCATCATCACTCCCCCACAGATGGACGCCACGACGACCCAGTCGAAGGTTGTCGGCATCTGATCTCCACTGCTGGGTTGGGCAAAGACAAGGAATCCGGCAAGGCCTCCGGCGGCGGCAAGACACCCCAACCACTCACGCAATCCGACCCGGAATCGAAACCAGGTGGCCAACAGGAGCACGATGAACAGCAACTCGGTGGTCAAGATGGGCTGCACTTGGCTCAGATCTCCGAGATGGAGGGCCACGGCCTGGAGCAGGAATGAGCCCACCATGAAGGCCAATCCGAGCAGCCATATTCCCCGCCTGAGGGCGTGGGTCAGCAGACTCAGCTTGAGCGTCGACTCTTCCGGAGCATCCTCGACCCCCATGCGCTGAAGAATGCTGGTGAGCGCATTGGCCAATCCGGATGTCAGTGCGAGTAAAAAGACCATGGATCAAACGACCTGATTCGGGACTTCCCCTCGTACCCCAAGCCTTGCCGATGAAACCCTGGCGAGCAAGAAGCGGCGTTCCGTCCCGTCTTCAGTGTGACCGCTTATTGGAGCGTCCCAGTTGGGGTTCCAGTTGGGGTTCCCAGTTGGACGTCACCATAAACCCCCACTTCGATGAGGTCCGTCTCCGTGTGTGGACTCGACGGGAGTACGGGTAGAGAGCGCTCGTGAACGCGGCGGCAACGTGTCGGACGGCCATCGATGCCGGCTCTGGTGACACGGCAGAGAAATTGGGGAGTTCCCGGCTCAGCTGCCGGAATCCTTCACTTCGATAAGGGCGACCCTGTTTCCCTCAGGGTCGACGAGCGGGGCCTTGTTGCCGGCGCCGGGAACGATCTCCACCTGCGGGCGCTCGAACCCTCTCTGTTCGAGCTCGTCAAGGAGTCGGCCAAGGTCAGACACGGCTACGGCAACGAGCGCGTGACCCGCGCGGGCCTTGTCCTCTACGACATACAGCCAGCCGCCCTCGCGCACCTCCCACATGACTTCGTGATCGTTGGCGACAACATCCGGCGGTCGTCCGAAGAGGGACTCGTACCAAGGTTGGGCAGATTCGAGACTGGCCGTCGGAATGCCCGAGAAGAGAACCTCACCCTTCATCTCCACAGGACCCCCCGGGGCACCTTTATCCGTCAGATCGGGTCGTGAGCGTTCGGCAGGGTGGTCGATGTCCAGATCACACCCACGCACATCTCGTCAGTCGATCCGTCACCCCAGGTGACGAAGTGGGGTGGGACCTTGCGCAGGATGGGAAGTTGCTGAGCCAGGGTTGGTTTGTAGACACAGGTAATCTCCACGGGCTCACCGGCGGTGACCCGGACGGGTGTGCCCAAGTTGTAGGCCTTCTGGTGGTGGAAGTCGTAGTTGGGGACGGTGAGGACGGTCTGCGCCTCGGGAGTTCCCGGGTTGGTGACCATGGTGAAGCCCACCCCAAGCAGGTGCATGTGGGGGGCAACTCTGACGATGTAACCACTCGTGTGCAGAGAGGACGTGCAGGAGGTCCAGTCACCCGCCGGTGGATTGTCGATGTTTCGGCCACAGAGTGCCTCGATCCCGTCAACGGTCAGTACGGCATTTTGGCCAAAGCGTTGACCCTGGTTGGCGAGTGACGCAGCCCGATTGCACAGCGGTCCGGTTACGCCAGTTGGGCACGGGATGTCCGGTGCGGCTTCCATCTCCTGGACATGGAGGGGCAACAGGGGCGTCGACAACGGGACGGTGTGAAGGACCAAAGAGTTCTTTACCGGCTTGTCCCCGACCAGCAGGTTGTAGTGCACCTGCATGATCACCATGCTCCCGGCCGGAATGATGAAACCCGTTCCCTTCGGGAACTCTATGGGCCCTGAGCCCGGCGACCAGTTGCTCAGGAGTGTGGTCTCCGCGAAATCGGTCAGCGGGGCGTTGGGCAGGGTTCCCTCCCCGAAGCACGTCCAGCCCTTCTTGAAGACCTCGTCTTGTTTGGCCTGCGCCACGAGCGATTTCGGCAGGAGGTAGAGGGCTGCGTGATGGTCCTCGACACTGCCGGGGAAGAATTGGCTGGAGATGATGTACGAGTTGTGGGTCACGTGCGGGTCCAGCACCGTGCAGTGGTAGTCATCCGATGCTCCGGGCGGCGCTTTCGGTGTATAGGTCGCCGAATTCAGCCAGATCGAAGTCTCGTGAGCGGGCGATCCTTCCGATGCTGCGGTCGCTGCCGTGGCCACGAAGCAGGTGGTTGCAACAAGAACTACCCCGACCAGCACGATTGCCGCATGACGGATCCGCACCGGGCCAAACCTAGCCTCGGAGCCATGTCGACGCACGACCTCCCGTGCCGGGTTCTCGATCGAACCGGCAATCACCGACACCCTCCCTTCAATACCGGCTGATCCCATCACCACCGGTCGCGCCGGCCCAGATCGTGCCGGTGCAGTTCGGGGTCAGGCACGGCCCATGGCCTTATGGGCAGCCGCCTGGTCAAGTGCAGGGGTGGGTCGATCCAAAGTGCAGGGTGGCAAAAACCCAGTGCAGGGTAGGCGTCGTGACCGCTGAGACTTAGGTTGTTCCAAGCGTCGGTGCGCAATGGGCAGGGACCGCGCGAGGAGATGCAATTCCATGAGGAAGTTCCGTCGATCCGTCTACAACGTGGTGACTGCGTGCGCGCTGGTCACCCTGGTCGTCTTCACCTCTCTCTCACTGGTGAGCAACCCGGTGGGGGCAGCCACGGCGCCGCCGGAGCTGAGCCTCAACGTGCTGCTGATCGGCACCGGATCCACCGACCCCACCACGGCGGCATGGGAATCGGCCCTGACCAACGAGGGGGTGGCCTACACCGAGGCCACCGCGGCCGGCACCTATGGCGCCGAGACCGTCACCCTGCCCGCCCTCACCACCGGCACGGTCGGGAACTTCAACGCCGTCGTGATCGCCGACTCGCCGGCGGGCTTCGCCTCGGGTCAGCTGACCACCCTCGACTCCTATGAGTCGACCTACCAGGTGCGCCAGCTGGACGGCTACACCGCCCCCTACACCGGGGTCGGGGAGGTGGCCTCGTCCACCACGGCTGTCCTCGACGGCACCAACGGCACACTCACGGCGGCCGGCCTGGCCGGGCTGCCGGCACTGGCCGGAACCGTGCCCTTCGCCACCGGCACCAACGGCTACCCGGCCACAGCGGTGGCCGGAGCCCCCTTCACCCCGTGGCTCGACTCCAGCACCGGGGCCGTCCTGGCCGGTGTCTACCAGCACCCGAGCACCGACCCCCAGGCCGGGGTGTCCGAGCTGGCCCTCAACTTCGACTACAACGCCACCATGCTCCAGTGGGAGCTGCTGGCTCCCGGGCTCATCAACTGGGTCACCGACGGCACGCACTTCGGTCTGGACCGCAACTACGTCGAGATGGATATCGACGACACCTTCACCCCGGACAACGCCTGGAGCACCACGGTCCACGACAACGACTACTCCGACGCCGACTCCCAGCGCATGGACGCCGCTGACGTCATCAGTTCGGCCGACTGGTCCAACCCGACCCAGGAAGCGGCCACGTCCGCCCGTCCGTCCGGTGAGCCGACCACGCCGTTCCGGTTGGACCAGCTGTTCAACTACGGGGGCACCGTCGAGTACCAGAACGGTGAGTTGGACCTGCCCGGCGAGCCGGCCTCGTGCTCCAGCGCCGGCGATGCCGCCGGCACCTGTGGGGCCGACCCGCTGCTGGCCCAGTTCCAGGCCAACGACCCGGCCACCGGCAAGCCCTACGCCGACGACTTCGGCTGGCTCAGCCACACCTACGACACCCCCTACCTCGACGTGGGCTGCGCCAGCCAGGACTACATCGAGGCCGAGCTGAACGAGAACACCAGCGATGTCACGGCCGCTCCGGGGGCGACGCCGGGAACCGGCGGTCTCGGGCTCACCGAGTCGACCATCGGCTCCGGGGCCACTGACGTGGCCGATCCCTACGGGACCTACAACCCCCAGGTGTTCGTGCCCGGCAATCACTCCGGCTTCGCCGACCTCGACCCGGGCACCCCGGCCACGGTCGACCCGCCCGACCTGGACGAGGCCACCGCCAACACCACCGGAGGGACCCTCGGCGCCGGCACCTACGAGTACGCGGTGACCGACCAGTTCAACGCGGCCGACTCGACCAGCACCGACCAGTCCCAGGCCTATGTGACGGACGGCCTCCAGGGCGATCTGGCCCCCGTCGTGGTGACGGGATCGACCGGATCGGTGGACCTGGTGTGGCAGTCCATCTGCCACGCCGCCAACTACATCGTCTACCGGGCCCCGGTGACCGGCACCACCGTCGGGTCCTGGACCGAGATCGGCACCTACGCCACCCCGGACTCGGCTACCCTTCCCGACAACAGCTCGGGCGACACCAGCCCGGCCCAGACGGCCACGGTGTGCTCGGGCCCGACCTACGCCCCGACCTCGTGCGCCGGTGAGCAGGAGCTCACCTTCACCGACACCGGGGGGACCACCACCACGCCCCCGGCCGGTGTCACCTACCTCAACACCGCCATGCCGGCCGGCTGGACGCCGCCTGTGGTGGAGAACGCCAACGAGCTGCCCTGGGAACAGAACCCCTACTTCAGCTCGGCCCTCACCGCGGCCGGGATCACCACCGTCGGGGCCGATGCCTCCAAGGCCTACCCCGACCCGGCCGATGACGAGTTCGGCATCGGGGCCACCTACACCGGAGCCACCTACGCCGCGGGCCAGCCCTTCGTCGACGGAACCTCCCAGGTCGCACCGCGGCACCCGATCAACGTCTTCTACAACGCCGCCACCAACGCTCAGGAGCTCGACGAGTACAACACCCTCTACACCTCGACGGCCCCCGACAGCCAGTGCCACAACACGACCACCACCACCTGTGCCACCACCCCCTACACCTTCGCTGATGTCATCAACGCGGTGGTCTCGGGGATGTTCACCAACATGTTGTCCAACGACCCCGAGGTGAGCTACGTCCACCAGACCAACACCATGGGGACGCCGCCGTACTCGAGCATCCTGCCCCCGGCGGGCTACGTGCCGGCGGCCACGGCCCAGCCCGGCACCGACGGTGACGGGACGCTCTACGAGGTCCTCAACCCACTGATCTCGGAGTACGAGTCCTACTTCAACAGCTCCACCCCCTACGAGCAGCTCACCCTGGGCGGCATCGGCAACGTCCTGGCCGACCAGACGGCCTGGTCGGCGGCCCGGACGGCCGGCACCGTCAAGGCCACCGAGCAGAACGGTGTGGTTACGGTGACCAACTCGGGCACCGGAGCCGTCAACGTCCCGGTCACCGCCCCGACCGGCACCACCGTGGGAGGCGCGGCCTATGGCCAGTCCTACTCCGGTGAGCTGTCCACCTGGACCAGCGTGGCCGCCGGGGGCTCGTTGGTCCTCGACGAGAACAGCGCACCCACCATCACCAGTGCGGCCTCGGCCAACTCCATCGTGGGGGCGGCCTTCACGGCCACGGTGACCACCACCGGTGAGCCCGCACCCGCCATCACCGAGACCGGGGCACTGCCGTCGGGCCTCACCTTCGTCGACAACGGCAACGGGACGGCCACCATCTCGGGGACGCCCGCGGCCGGAAGTGGTGGGAGCTTCCCGATCGTCATTTCGGCGGCCAACGCCTCGGGGACGACGACCCAGGCCTTCACCCTGACCAACTCGGGGGCCCCGACGATCACCAGTCCGGCCACGGCCACCTTCTACAACGGGTCCAACGGCACCTACACGGTGACCACCACCGGGTACCCGGCCGCCACCATCACCGAGACAGGGACGCTGCCGGCCGGTCTGACCTTTGTGGCACCGAGCCCGGCCACGGGTTCGGCCACCATCAGCGGCACCACCACGGCCGCGGTGGGCACCAGTGACACCGTATCCATCTCGGCCACCAACTCGTCCGGCAGCACGGCCACGCTGAGCCTGGTCATCACGGTGGCCGCCACCGGACCACCGGCCATCACCAGCCCTTCCACAGAGGACTTCAACCTGGGTCAGGCCGGAGAGGTGGCCGTGGCCACCACCGGCGGTCCCACGCCCACCCTGACCGAAGCGGGAGCGCTGCCGGCCGGTTTGTCCTTCGTGGCCGCCACCAACGGCACGGCCCTCATCGAGGGCACGCCCACGGCAGCCGGCACCACTGACGTCACCATCACGGCCACCAACGGGATCAGTCCCACGGCCACCCAGACCCTGGCCATCGTGGTCGACGCCGGTCCGAGCATCACCAGTGCCGGGTCGGCCGCCATGATCCAAGGGGTCCCGGGCTCGGTCACGGTGACCACCGGTGGCTTCCCGGCCCCCTCACTGGGCTGGAGCGGGACCATCCCGGCCGGGCTGTCGTTCAAGGACAACGGCAACGGCACGGCCACCATCTCGGGCACGCCGACCTCGGCCGGTGTGACGTCGTTGACGCTGCTGGCCACCAACAGCTACGGCACCACCAACCAGTCGTTCACCTTGACGGTCAACCCCTCCACGGGACTGGCCGGTGGTGACCGCCTGGCCGCCACCGCCGACGGCCAGGGCTACTGGATCGTGACCCCGAGCGGCACCATCACCGACTACGGGTCGGCCGTCAACTACGGGTCGATGGCCGGACACCACCTCAACCAGCCCATCGTGGCCATCGCCTCCACCCCGGACGGCAAGGGCTACTGGCTGGTGGCCTCCGACGGCGGTGTGTTCACCTTCGGCGACGCCGCCTTCTACGGATCGACGGGGAACATCCACCTCAACCAGCCCATCGTGGGGATCAGCTCCACCCCGGACGGCAAGGGCTACTGGCTGGTGGCCTCCGACGGCGGCATCTTCACCTTCGGTGACGCCGCCTTCCACGGGTCGACCGGGAACATCCGGTTGAACAAGCCGGTGGTGGGCATGGCCTCCACGCCCACGGGCCAGGGCTACTGGCTGGTGGCCTCCGACGGCGGCATCTTCACCTTCGGCGACGCCGTCTTCCACGGGTCGACCGGGAACATCCGGTTGAACCAGCCCATCATGGGCATGGCCTCGACCCGGGACGGCAACGGCTACTGGCTGGTGGCCTCCGACGGCGGCATCTTCACCTTCGGGGACGCCGTCTTCTACGGATCGGGAGGGAGTGCCGGAAAGACCGCGGTGGGAATGATCGTCTCACCCACCGGTCCGGGCTACGCCCTCATCGACGCCGACGGGACCCGCAACAACTTCGGGACCTGATCGAGCGGAGAACGCCGGGTGGGGCCCAGCGCGCTTGTGCTGGGGGGCCAAGCGTGCCTGCCCGGCGTTCTCACCTACACCCATCACTCCGGTCGGCGGATCCCTACGAAGCCCGTAGGAGCCGGTACTGCCGGTCCGTCCAACTCTCGTGACACGAATGACATCGCCAGCTGATGCCCCCGTCCGCTGCCGCCGATCTGACCACCAGCGTCGGCACATCGCGGAAACCGCAGTGCGGACACACCCGTTGCTCCTCAGAAGTTGTCATTCGCCTACCTCCGACCCGGTAGCGGCTTCCTGCGCAGAGGCCAAGTGTCGCGCTCGATACCCTCTTTGGGTAGGGCAAAAACCGACAATTGAGAGTTGTCGCGGAAAGTTCACTTGGATATAGCTCAGCGGGAACCTTCACCGCCGGGCGGCCACGGTGCCCGGACTCGCCCGGCGGTCTGGGAGCGGACAAGTCCTTGGCACCTCCTGTCCACCGCACCGGCAGCGCCAGACTGACTCGTCCCTACCCGCCCAACTCCATCTCCGACGTAGCGCCGGCGAGGGTGGAGTCCGCGGTGAGGCTACGAAGCTCGAAGGTCGGCACGGGCATCCTCCCACTCCGACCCACAGGTCCGGCATCTCAAGTAGATGCCGGATTCCTGCAGTCCCGGCCCCCGCACGACCAGCTTCGGGGTATCGACCGATCCGCAGTAGGGACACAGGTATGGGGCTTCGACCACGTTTCGACCTCCGACATGTCGTGCCCCGCTGCAGAGAGCGTACCGGCACGATGACCAGAGTTTCCAGTGGATTCTCCAGGCGTTCGTAGGCCCGTCATCTACCTCACAATTGGCCTCCTCACTCCTCGGAGGAGGAGGCTGGAAGCCCCCCCCCGGTGCTCCAACTTGATTCTCAGATCGGGCCATGACGTCCGACGGTCGCTCAGACGATCAGGTGGGTGTCGATCCCCCATACCGCTCGTGCGGCCACTCATAGCTGCAAGACCGGCAGCGCAGCAGCCATCCCCGTGTGGGGACGCTCGAGCTCCGGATCACCAGGATCGGTTCCTGCATCACCTGGCAGCTGGGGCACGTCTGAGTCATCGGATTGTCGATCATCCGTAGTCCTTCGTATCAAGCCAGTCCACAGTGGCATCGACCTGGGGAGCGCCTGCCGCCGCGGGCCCAATGGAACACCCGGCGGGCGGCGGCGCTACGACCCCCGGTCGGCCAAGCAGAAGGGATCGCTCGGCCTACTGAGGTTCTAACAGTGACCGCATGACCTCAGCGTCACCGATCAGTGAACCTTCGATGGCACGACGTCTTGAGAGGGATCCCATCACCGTCGTGTCTGCTATCGGAGATGAGGTCATTCTGTGGTCGGATCGTCACACGCAGTGACGGTTCAAGCCGTTCCCCGAGGCCACCGAGCCACAGTCTGAGTGAGGGACAGCTCTCAACTCCCTGGTCAATCGGCGTGCCTTGTCGGCTGAGGCGGCGCGTAACCAAAGGTTCACCGGTTGTTCGGCGAAGAAGAAAGGGTGGGCGCATAGTGTCATCGGTCGTCGGGACCGAACCACCTGTCGGTGCGATATCAGCACGAGCTGACCGTCACGGTGGATCCATCCGGCCGACCCGAGTACGACACTCGGGGCCGATGCCAGGCGTTCCACGCAGCGACGACCTTCTGCTCAGCACCCTATCGACCATCCGATCGCGTTATGGGAGGCATCATGAGCCAGGCTCGACACCTTCACCGCACTGCCCCTCGCATCCGGCCTTGGAAGCAGGGCACGAAGACACCGTCGCAGCAGCTGGGCCGCGGGAGTCGACGGGCCAGATCTCCGTTCGGCGGAATCGTGGCCGCGCTGTTGGCAATAGGCCTCATCGTGGGTGTGGTTCAGGTCGTCGTGGTGCCCTCTTCACATGGTGCCAGCGGACTCACGCCGACCCCGACGACCACCGCGGCGGAGGCCGCCGGCTCCACAGGGGGTGAGTGGCAGACCACGGCGGCGGGAACAGTCAGCGCATCGGGTGGGGCGGTGGCCTACGGATCCGTCGCAGCATCACTCGACGCGCCCATCATTGGGATGGCCAGCACTCCGGACGGTCGGGGGTACTGGCTGGTCGGATCCGACGGCAGTGTGTTCACTTTCGGCGACGCCACGTACTTCGGGGGGTTGGCCTACCGGAGCCTGCGGCAGCCCATCGTGGGCATCGAAGCCACTCCCGACGGGCAGGGCTACTGGTTGGTGGGTGCCCACGGTGCCGTCTTCCGGTTCGGTGACGCCGCCTACTACGGGAGTACGGGCCGATGGAGGCTCTCCGCGCCGATCGTGGCGCTCCAAACCACGCCTGACGGACGCGGGTACTGGTTGGTCGACTCAGATGGCAGGGTATACAGCTTCGGGGACGCCGTCTTCTACGGCAGCATGGGAGCCGAGACACCGACGGCACCGGTGGTGGGTATGGCGGCATCGAGCGACGGAAGCGGGTACTGGTTGGTCACAGCCGACGGAGGCGTGTTCAACTTCGGGGACGCACCCTTTTACGGATCGGCTCTGGGCCAGGACGTCGGCGACACCATCATCGGTATCGTCCCCGGTGTCGACGGTGAGAGCTACAGCCTCGTAGGGAACAACGGAGCGAATTACCCGATCAGCCGTGCACCGGCCCCTCCCTCCACCTCAACCACCTCCACCTCCACCTCCACCTCCACCTCCACCTCCACCGTTCCTAGCGCTCCCAGCTCCTCCACCACTACTACGCCTTCGGCCGCGGTCACGCTCGCGCCCATGCGGGGGGCCGGGCTGGTCGATCTCCCGACCGACTGTGGCGACATGCAGACGCTCGGCCTGTCGTGGTACTACAACTGGGAATCCTCGACCGACTGTCCGAACGTCGGCGTGCCATTCGTTCCCATGGAGTTCGGTGACTGGTGCAGTGGCAGTTCTGCCTGCTCATCCCTGCCCGCCAGCCTGGCCGCCAACGGCAACCAGTACCTCTTGACCTTCAACGAGCCGGACAACACCAGCCAATCCAACATGAGCGTGGCCCGGGCCGTGCAGCTGTGGCCCTACCTGGAGGCCACGGGGCTGCAACTGAGCAGTCCCGCCGTCACCAGCAGCTCGGCAGGAGCGGCATGGTTGGCCTCGTTCATGTCACAAGCCAGCCAGCTTGGACTCCGAGTCAACTTCCTCGCCCTGCACTGGTATGGCGACTGTTCCAATCCGCAGAACCTGATCAACTACCTGGCTGGTATGGAGGCCTCCTACGGACTGCCGGAGTGGCTGACCGAGTTCTCGTGCATCAACGACTCGGCGGCCGTAAACGCAGCCTTCATCCAGCAAGTGGCACCCGAGCTGGCCGCCCTCCCCTACCTCCAGCGCTTCGCCTGGTTCTCCAACCGGCCGTACCCGAACGGATACCAGAACACAGGCCTGTTGGACGTGAACGGCGCACTCACCCCGGTCGGTCAGGCCTACACCGCCATCCCCGCCGGCTAGCTGATGGAGCCCAATTCAGCCAACGACCATAAGAGATGGCTCGTCCGATCCTTATCTTGGGGCAGTAGGTTTCGCCGTATGGATGAGAACCCCCGGACGCGAAGCGCGTCGCCCCATGGTGCCTGGAGTGCCCTAATCGGCATAGTTGCAGTCTCAATCGTGGCCACGGCGTGCGGCGCATCCAGTGCTACGCCAGCACGAACTTCGAAGGCCGTGGTTCTAACTCCAACCTATGCAAAGGGAGCGGGGTTCCCGAACACGCTCAGCGCAGCCAAACAGACTGCAGTGACCTCTCAGAAGGGGTGTCCCAGTTCGGTAGGTGCGGTGTATGCCGACGCTGCCAAACAGACGGGCCTCATCTCCAGCATTCTGAACTGTGATTCAGCAACATCGGCCGCAACGGCGCTGAGCGTCATCCACCAACACTATGGGGTCGACCCTGCCATCGGCGTTCCGCAAGATCTCGGACCGTCCGCCTTCGCTACGGCGAGTATCGCTCCGCAGTACCTCATGGTGTGGCGGGCGGGCAACAAGGTGGCGATCACCGCGGTCGACGTGAACCTTGCCGCTTCTACAACCACCTCGAGCACGGTTCCGTCGCCGCCGCTCACGCAGGCGCAGCAGGAGACACTGGTCCGGGCCGCGGAAGCCCAGAACGCGCTTCTCCGCTAGCCGTCTGTTCGACGATGTTGCCGTCGAAGTTCAGGTACTCAGATGCCTGTCGATTCCCAGACCGCTCGTCCGCTGCCTCTTGGAAAGCCACTGCGAGCTCCGAAGGGCCGGAGTACCCAGCCAGGCCTGACGTCCTCGGCCGCTCTGGCTTGCGGCCGTCACGGATCGCCGGCGTGACGGAGCCCGAACTCCCAGATCGACCTGGTTGCGTCGATCTCCCTGGACGTACGGCCCAGTAAGAGGCTCAGCACCAGCCCGAGATGCCCGCTGGGCCACGTGTGACCGGCCCCGCGTGACGTCCACAGCGTCACTTCGCCTGGCTGCCCCTCAGCACCGTAGGTCGTTCGGGTGAGCGTTTGACTGACGGCGACTTCCGTCGGTGGACCTGTGATGCCGTTGGCCAGCGCCCATGCTCGGGCGGCGTCAGGGACGCTTTCGTTCCAACGTTGCGTGCCGCTGCCCCCATACGGGTTGATCCTGTCCTTCGTGCCGTGGAAGGACAGGATCGGGACCGACCGGCGCACCGGGCCGGCCGGCGAGCGCAAGCCTGCGACCGCACCGACCGCCTGGACGAGTTCAGGATGCTCACTGGCGAAATGACTCGACATCCGAGCACCGCCGGACATCCCGGTGAGGACGACGCGTCCAGAAGGCGGCCGGTATCGGTTGAGGAGCTCGGTGGTGAGCCCGGCAATGTAGTCGACGTCCTGGCTGGGATCCCACTCGTAGCCGGATCCGATCGGCTCGATCGCCTGGGGAAACACCACGACGGCGCCTGCGGTTTGGGCGAGTTGTTCGAAACCGGACAGGTGGGCCTGGCGGGCCGCGGCGGAACGGGTGCCATGGAGGCTCATGATCACCACCGCGACCGGCGCTCCCGTTGGAGGCTCGGACACGAGGTAGGGGCGATTCACGTCGCCTGCGGCGATGACCTGTCTCTGGAGAGCCACGGAGCCAGTATCGCCGACGGCGGTCCATCGGGGCCTCACCGAATGGGGTCCCGGATGAGGCTTCTGCCCGAGCGGGCCACTCCATTCCCCGGCCGTCCCGACGGTACCGAACTGTCCCACCGAGCAGGCGTTCAGTCATGCCCCTGGCCAGTTAGCGGCGGTTCACGACCTTCTGCGATGCGGTCAGGTGGCCGGTCTTGCCCCTTGGTTGGATCAGTCGGCTTATGGGTCCTCCAAGCCGCACGAGGCGCCTTCGGTCTGCGAGGATCAGCCCACAGCACGTTCGTAACGCAGCAGAACGGCCGGGCCGACGACCTCGGCGGAGTGCAGGCGCAGGCAGGTCGGGGCGGTCCCGGATTCAAATAGCTTGGTGCCGCGACCGACCAACTCTGGAAAGACCAGGATCCGGTACTCGTCGACCGAGTCCCGGGCGGCAAGGGCGTGCACCACGCTGGCGCTACCGATGACGACCACATCCTGCTCTGTCCCTCGCTCTGTGACCGCTTCCATCAAGTCCCCGGTGATGAGGGTGGAGTTCCCCCACGCGCTGAGATCGGGAGTGGCATGGGAGGCTACAAGCTTTGGGATGCGGTTCATGGCCATCGAGAACTCGTCAGTTCGGCTGGGCCAGATGTTCGAGAACAGCTGCCAGGTCTTGTGACCGAATACGAGAACCCCGGTGTCGAAGATCGAGCCCAGCTTGAACTTGTCGCCGGCCACGGCCTCGGGGCCGTGGCGAAAGGCCCAGCCGCCGTTCGGAGTCCCGGCCGTGCCGTCGGGGTCTTCGATGATCCCATCGAGGGTGGAAAAGGCAATGACGATGGTCCGGTGCATGATCTGTTCCTTGGTCTGAGAGCCCGATCCGGGTGACAGGGCCGCACATACCTACCGGTGGGGCGTCCGGAACTAATCGCCTTCGATCAACATTTCCGGCAGATCGAAGATGGCGAAGACCTCGGGAGACTGGTACACGGTGGTCCGCACAACGGCGCCCCGCTCAACATCGAAGATCTGGAGCGTGTGGAGTTGGTAGTGATCGGCTTGACGGGCGTAGGCCACCATGCCCGGTTGTCTGTTGGCTGAGATCGGCACCGTGCGCCAGTCGTTTCCCCGGGTGTAGAACACTCGGGACATGAACCGGCTGTAGGCGACCGGTCCGACGAACCAGTTCCGCATGGGAGGCATCTCCAGTATCACCTGTTCGGCCAGCATGCGGACGATGCTCTCGATGTCAGCACGCTCGAATGCGGCCATGTACCGGTCGACGATCTCTCGTTGTTCCGGTTCGGGCTCGTGCAGGAGGTCGGCATGGAGGCTCGGACCTGCCAACGTGGCCCGCGCTCTTTGCAGCGCACTGGTGACCGCACCGGTGCTGACCCCGAGTATGTCGCCGACCTCGGCGGCCGAAAAGCCGAGCACGTCGCGCAAGATCAGTGTCGCCCGTTGCTTGGCCGGGAGCAACTGCATGGCGGCAACCAGAGCCAGGCGAAGTCCGCTTCGCTCGACTGCCAATGTTGCCGGGTCATCGGGGATGCTTCCCAGCAGGCCATCGGGAATGGGTTGCAGCCAGGGCACCTCGAATCCCGGTACGAAGGCTCCGTCCGGATCATCGAACGGCGGACCCACCCCGGACGGTAGCGGCCGGCGGGCACGGCTTTCGAGGGCGTTGAGACATGCGTTCGTGGCGATGCGGTACAGCCATGTTCGCATCGAGGCCAGGGCAGAGTCGTAGCGTTCGTAAGCTTGCCATGCCCTCAGCATGGTCTCCTGCAGCAGATCTTGGGCCTCCTGTACGGAGCCGAGCATCTGATAGCAGTGCACAAGCAGTTCTCGTCGGTGGGGCTCGACGGCGGCGGCGAACTCGAGGGTGTTCTGTGGCCTGGGCACCACTCTCATCTATCACGATGGGATGCCCGGCAACTGACTCCTCGTCCAGAGGAATCGAAAACGTCCGGGGTGGGCGCCGGAAGGTCCCCCGCCCGGATATGACTGGTCGAGACTCCTGGGAGGACGGACGGGTGTTCGCAGCGCGCCAAGGTCCAGACGGG
This sequence comes from uncultured Acidimicrobiaceae bacterium, assembly GCA_963700235.1. Lineage (GTDB taxonomy): Bacteria > Actinomycetota > Acidimicrobiia > Acidimicrobiales > RAAP-2 > Bog-756. The sequence goes on along the minus strand of CAVOWT010000003.1, from coordinate 49,919 downwards.
TTCGTTCTCACCATGCCTGCCGTCGGATCCGGCTCAGTGGCTTCCTCACGAAGGGCTTCTCGTCTGGACCTTGCCGAGGTCGGCTCGAGGGAGGAACGTGTGTTCCCAACCGGGAGTGCCCGCCTCAGCCATGGCCAACCCAGAAAGGACCAGCACATCGGCTGTTTGGCGACCGCCGGACTCGTGAACCACGTCTGGCTACGATCGTGGAGGTAGGCGGTGGGCGCGCAAGGAGGCGGCACAATGAGCTTTGGCAAGGTGGTCCTGGTCGTGGCATTCGTCCTGTCCGGCACCGGTATCGGAGTTTCCGTGTCGGACGCCTCGGCCTCCGCATCGGCAACTCCCACCGGCACTGGCACGCTGACGTGCTCGATCGGTGGCGAGGTCGATTTCTACCCGCCGCTGACCCAGTATGGGACGCTCCCCAACGGCCCCGGCTACAACCAGGAACTTGCGTACTTCTCACTCCAGTTGAGGGACTGCACGGGTCCCGACTCCAACACCCCGCAGCCGAACCCGACCGCGGCGGCCATGAACGGTGCGGGCAAGGTTCACCTGAAGGACGCGGTGGTCCCATTCATGGGCCACAACATAAGAGTCATGGGCGTGTGTGGTATCGGATACTTTCCTCCGAGCCGGGACTTCAGGAACGCAGAGATCTGGACGGGAGGAGCGCCGGTCAAGAAGTCGCAGACCAAACTCAGCGTGGGCGTCACCGGCGGCCACATCGACGGAACCTCGGTGGGCTCCTATTCCGGCGATGTGTCTGGCACACTGAACCTCACGGCCGAATCCTCGGACGAGTACAACTCGGTGTGCAACGACGACGGGAACGGATCCATTTCGGAGTTGACGTTTGATCCATCAACGAGCACCGTGACCATCGGATAACCACCGACTACTCTCAGATCAAAATGGGCGGTGGGCGATCGCTGTCCACAGCGATCGCCGACGAGGTCTTGACTTAAAGATAAGTTTAAGTCTTAGGCTTCGGACTATGGAACTCACGAGTAGTGCAACGGATGGTCGTAACGATGTATCGGACACCGCCGGAGCGGGATCCACGATGGCGATCCTCGACAACGCCCTGGACCGGGTATCGGCTCTCGACTTCGAGATCCCCAACCCATTCGTCAACCATGCTCCGATGGCCTGCGAGGCACTGGCCGCCTTGAGCCTCGACTCGGTGATCGAGAACTGGGTCGAGCAGTTCGAGACTTCCATGCGCGAAGGGGTCAAACCCGTCACACCCGATTGGCACGGCGACTTCGACTGGAAGAGCCTCTTCGGCGATCACCGGCTCCTTCCCGAATGGACGGGTTACTTCGGACGGGCCATCGACGTGGAGGGATGGGAGGTTGTCGTAGACAGATGGGTGCCGAGGCTCATGCCCGGCTTGGCCGCGGCTCTGTTCCACGGAGTGATTCGAACATCGCATGCGGTGCGGGCAATCGAGGTGGCCGACACCCGGGCGCGGCGAGCCGAGCTGGCTCGGGCTCTGGGAAACTGGGCGGTGTGGTTCTCGCCCGGCGAATCCACCGACGAGTGTGCCGGGTTCGTGGACCCAGGGCTTGCGGCGCTGCAGGCGGCCGCTCGGGGCGCCGGCTCCTACGTGTCGGAGCCGAACATGGTCAACCTTCACGGCATCACCGGGGCCATGGCTGTGCATCTGCTGAGCGGACATCTCTCACCTGCCGACGCTCAGGCCGGCGTGACCCAGCTCCTGGCCGAACACCGCTCTCTCTACCGGGATGTCGTACCCCAGGTGATCGGCAGCGCGGCGACCTGGGACGAAGCGACAGTCGTGGCCGTGTCATGTAGCTACGACTCACACCAGATCAAATTGGTGGAGGCGTGCCGTCGAGCCTTTCAGATCACGGCAGACCCGGCGTTCTTGCGAGCAGCCGAAGTGGTGACATCCGGCGACTAACGGCCCCTGACTTCGGCTCGTCTGAGCGATCTTGGGTGCATCCCCAGGGGTCGACGGTGCAGCTTCGGTCTAGGCCACGGGCGACTGAGCGGTCTTGGCTGCCTGCTCGAACTGTCCATATGTTGCAACTGAAGAAGCGGGCGGTGGGCTTATCGAGACCGGAGCGCCAAAGTCGGAAAACCCCATCGTCACTGTGACCGTTGCGCCCGATGTCCCTGGCACGGGAACTCCGATCGCCATTTGACGAATCACATCCGCAGACTGGGTTACCCACACCTTCATCTTGATGGGACCCGCACTGAGGAGTGCCTTGGCCCCCTTGACGACTGAAGCCGGCAAGTGCTCCTGATCCAGCCTTGCCATGGCCTGAGCAGGGTTGCTTGTGACCGAGTATTCCTCGGTCGCCGTCCCGTTGAGTGCAGACGGTCCCATGTCGACCACCGTATTGCCCTTGGCTGCCAAGGCACCGAGCATGTCTGCCGGGTTCTCGCTGCCCGAACCGCCGAGCTGGCTCGTCAGGTTCCCAGGATCAGCAATCCATTCCTTTCCAGGTAGAAGCGAAGATACGCTCTGGCCGTTCTGAGAGAGAGCGAGGTAGAGGTGACCTCCGACAATCAACTCGCTCAGTTGAAGACCTTGAACTCTTGGACTACCCGAGTAGTCAAACGTGGCCGTCATCGCGTCGGTGTCAAAGTCGACTTGACCGAACCCAATCCCATCCTCGCTCGAATCTGCAGGTAGACCTGCTGAGCTAAGCGACAGCTTCACGATGGCAGTGCGCTGTCCCTGAGCTAGGTGGACGGCATCCAAGACGACAGAGTTCGGTGTGGGGCTCACCTTTGCCTCAGAACCCGATGAGCTGCATCCCGCTGTGGCCAAGGCAAGACCGCCCGCAACGACTCCCGTGAGGATCGACCGCCGTAGCTGCATGTCCCTGCCTCCATTGTTCGTGACCAAGACTAGAGGGACCAGATCAGCTCAGTCGACTGTTCCTTCGGACCATGCCTGTTTTGGGGCACTCGACGCCTGACTTGAGGCACCTGGGGCGACGAATCGAAGAGTGCGGGTCAGCCCTACGGAGACCTGCCATAAGTCTTGCCAGCATTGGCGGACTGCGACCGACCAAGCCCCTGCCCTCGTCAGGTCCGCTAAGGAATCCCCTCTATTAACCGCTGACCCGACGACACCTTCAGGTCCACGCCCGTTTCGGCGCTCCCCTCGACTGAGGAGCGGAGTCCGTGGAGCGACGACGTCGAGCTGCCCGCGCTGGACAAGCAATCGGTGTGTCTTCCGCACTGATAACGCCCCCGAGCCCGCGGTCTGGGGCAGGTGCGACTCAGCAGCTTGCTACGATCGCATCCTGCAGCTTTGTAAACCCAGGGTGAATCGGTTCGATGATGGTCAGTCCGGTATCGCCATAGAACTTCCTCACGAAAGCCTCCTCATATCCGACCGCAGTGTCGGGTACCTCGGGATCGTGAAGTGCGAAATCGCCAGAAGCATCAAGTGTCATTCCAGCAATGAGCGGGCTTGTGTTGCCAAAAGGCGTGCCGTTGAATAGGAACCACGTCGAGTAGCTGATCCCCCCGGGTCGTAGCACCCGTTCGACCTCTCGGAGGTAGTTGGCCGACGCATCGGGTGACATGTGGGTGAACACGGAGTGGGCGAAGACAAAGTCGAACGACTTGTCGGGGTAGGGAAATCCGAGTTCGACCGCCGACGGCAACGATGCATCGGGCAGGTACGCCGAGTTGTACAGGGGAACGAAGCTGAATCGGAAGTTGGGAAATCGTGGGGTGATCTCCGCCTGGCACCACTCGATGAGCGATTCCATGATGTCGAATCCCTCGTAGTGGGCCTCGGCGCTAAGGTAGTCGCAGAGAAAACGAGCGGTCCGACCGACTCCGCATCCGATGTCGAGCACGTCATGCTCTGGCCTCAGCCCAGCCATGTTGAGCCGCCCCATGGTCGTCAGCCCGACATCTTGGAACACTCCCGGTGGTCCCACCTGATTTTGGAGCGACGGATCGGGCATCGGCAGCGTCGCCTCCGCCGGGAAAAGTCTAGTGTCAGCCCACGTTCCGGCGGGGGTCCCTGGGGCAATGGATGCGTACCGAGAGGTGGGCTTCTCGGGCTCCGCCTTCCGCCAGGGCCATCTGCGCTTCTCCGACACCATGCCAAACCCTAGTGGGGGGACTTACCCACACGCGCGTGTACGTGCCGATCAAGGTCAGTTCGCGATCAGCAAACACCGGGGCCCGGATAATGCGCCCCGAGCCGGTGTTAGGAGACACTCGTATCCATCAGATCGCGACGTGGGCACGGTGCGTCGTGGTTACCCTCCACCCTCGGCTTGGAACGAGTTGGGGCAGCCTGTTGGGCTGTCATCTTCTCCCATCGCAGCCCGCCAGGGGCGGCTGAGGTGACGCCTACACATATCGACTGGATTGGGCACAGCGTCACCAGCAACGTAACGATCCAGTGTCGGTGGAGGCGTCAGCTCCGGTCGTTAAAGAGGCTAGAGCCACGCATAGAAAAGGCCGTCGTTGGCTCATTGCACTTCTTGGTGCACTGATTGTCGCAGTCGGCGGGTGGTAGCTGGCTTCTGAACTCAACGCATCGGGCGATCCCGGGGCAAGGATTCTGAATCAGCTCACTCCGGCGGCATCGGCATTGCCGGGATACAACACTGCCGCGTTACCTCTGTCGAACCAGCCGAGTCTGTCAGAGCCTTACCTGATCAACTTTGAACCCCACGAGGATAGCTGCGACGGCATGGCCGGAACTCAGGGTTGGTCGCAGATTGGACTCCAAGCCTCATTCCACTGGGGCGGCTCCCATGAGGAACTCTTCGCCAAAGTCAGTTCAGGCCTCAGATCCCTTGGATGGCTCCGAACATCGATCCCACGTAGCGCAAATGAAGCGATGTGGAAAAAGCACCTCGACAACGGCACTACGGCCACCGCCGTGCTGAACCTAAGTCCGCTTGGGGATCCGAGCTGGGAGTTCGTTGTGCTTGCACCTCCTGCGGGCAAGGCGGCGTCCGGCTGCTGATCAAGCAACTGCAGGGCAACCTCCAAAGTGCCCGTCACCGTCGATGGAGTGGGGGCCGTGCCTCATCTAGGCGGCGTTCGGGGATGCTCTCAGGAAACTGTTTGTCGGACGCCGACCAGGGCGTGAGCGATTCTCAGTAAGAACCGAACGAATCCGCATTGCCGAACCTCGTTGCTCTATGGTTCTCCATCTCCGCTTAATCCATCGCTCCTGACCACCACCGATGTGCCGTTCGGCCACCGTCAATAACCGCCGCCCACCCGGCAGCGGGGGTACCCAGGGTCAACCGGTCAATGGTGCGGAAGCGGTCCAGGCGAGGCAAGAGCGGCCGATCACCATTTGCAAACCAGCAGTGCAGGTGCAACCGCCTCTCGCTGTCGGCGAGAAGTCTTTTCTATGATCGGATCTAGACAGACGAGATGAGGAGCCGAAGTGGCCGATAGTGAGCCTAATGAGCCTTCCCCACCGCCTCGCCCAGTCGAAGACAACCAGCCCGCGGTAGCGCACCCAACCCCGCCTGTCGCGCCTGCTGGTGGAGGAGCCGGATACGGGCCACCGCCTATACCGCCTGCCGAGAGAATCCATGCGGCTTGGCAGCGACGGGACGAGACGGACTACATCTTCGACTACTGGACAGCGCTGGGCTGGACCGTCCTTACGCTGGGAATCTACAGCTTCTACGTTTTCTACCAGCTAGTTCGTCGGTTGCGGGACCACAACGCACGCCGCATCGAATTGCTCGATGCGGCACTGGCCTTCGCATGGGAGGAGGCCGGTCAGCGTGGCCTGCAGGACGAGCTGACGCCTTCGTTCCAACGGGCCAACGCCCACATGGACGTGCTACGACGGATGACAAGTGACTTTCGCGAACCTGCCATTTGGCTCGTGTTGGCCGTTGTTGCCCGCGGCATCGTCGAGATCATCGCCTTTGTGCTCCTAGACCAGGATCTGGTGAAGCACGACGGTTCAGAGGTAGGCGTCGAGTACGAGCTGTCGGTGATCTTCGGACGGTTCGGTCGATCCCTGCCCGGGCCTGACCAAACCCGGGTGAAGGGTCCCGACAACTACGTCGGCCGAATCGTCGCCACCGTCTTCACCCTCGGCATCTACCTCTTCTGGTGGTACTACAACCAGATGGACGAACCGAACCGCCACTTCAGGGCCAACTGGGCTCAGGAAGACGCACTCGTAGCAGCGACGAGTGCGCTCTACTAACGAACACCCGCAGACCGATCCGGGTGCTTCAGACGCTGTGTCACTATTGCCGAAGTCGTGACCGGGGTCACTCCGGTGTCTCACCGTTCCGGTGTTCCGGAGCAGTGTTCGGTTCTCACTGGTTTGTATTTAGCTAATGAGCTAATCTAACAACATGGACGAGGATGCAGGCGTGTTCAAGGCACTCGCTGATCCCACCCGGCGGCAGATTCTCCAGGACCTTCAGGCTGGCGAGCTTGGCGCGGGGGAAATCGCATCCCGCTTCACAATCAGTGCCCCATCAGTCTCTCGGCACCTCGGAGTTCTGAAATCAGCGGGCCTCATCATCGAGCGTAGGCAAGCAAATCGGATCATTTACTCGCTCGTAGAGGACCGGCTGGCACGTTGCGTTGGGCAGTTCTTGTCGACGGTCTGTCCCGAGCAGGTGATCCTCCGTCAGCATCGCAAACGAGCAGCCGCTCCACGGACATCGACGGCACAGTGAGGATTCGACGTGATTACCCGTCGTCGGATGATCCCCATCGGCGGCTCCTCGACCATCGTCGTGTCCCGGCTGTGGTCAGGACATGGCTGTTGCTCATCGCCGCCTCCTTCGTCGCAGGCTGCTTGACGATTGTCCTAGTGCCTAGTCACCAGTCGAGGGTCGTCAACATAGGCGTTGGCGTCAATGTCGCCATGGCGTTCGGGATTGGCGCAGTGCTGGCTTGGAATGGGATGCACCGGCGGGTATTCTGCGCTGCTGGGTTAGGAGCCATAGTTACGGTTGTGGGCTGGGATCTTCTGTCATCTGTCCAAGCAAAGGTACAAGGCCAAGGGTGGGGACTCGGGGCGATTCCGTTTGATGTGTTTGCTCTACCAGTAGCCGCCATCGGGATGTTGATCCTCCTCGGAGTAGGCGCAGCCATCGGTGGAATCGGACGTCTGCTTTTCTCTCGGTGTCCGTGTCGGATCTGGCCTCGGAGGCTGCGGGCATCGATCTGGTAGAGCCCACCTGACCGGCGATCCGGGGCAGTGGGCGAGCCAAGGGCGCCGAACTCCCTGGAGATTCAGGCCGTCTTCGGCTTCGTTTTCAGATGGGCATGTTCCGGATGACGATCAGGCTGTCGATCTTCCCGTCGGTGGCGGTGAAGTAGTTCGTGAGGATCACCTCCCCCGGGAGGTTGGTCTTGTCGTAGTGACCGTCGTAGCGCCCACGGACGACTGTCAGGCCGTGATGGTCGATGACCTCGACAACCTCGATGCTGATGCGGTCTCCGACCATCTCCTTGGCCACCCACCCCCGGATGGCGTCGGTCCCCCAGAACTCCCGCCGGGCATCGTTGACGAGCGCGTCGGCGGCGAAGGTGGCGACGATCGACTCCTCGTCCAACGCGTTGACCGCCGCAATGTGGTCGGCCACCACTCCGGACAGCGTGTACAGGTTCTCACTCATGTCTGACTCCTCCGTCTTGTCGTCGGCCGCCATCCGGCGGCACTTACTACGATGAGGGTTCCGGCAGCAAGAGGGACAAGCCCCGGTCTTGGCCTTGACACTCCCGTGGGGGGAGGGTTGAGACTGACGACGTGACAGCCAACTTGAGCGTGGGTGAGTTCTCACGGATGACGCACCTGAGCGTGAAGACGCTCCGGCACTACCACCAGGTGGGTCTGTTGGAACCGGCCGAGGTGAATCCCGGCACCGGCTATCGGTATTACCGCTCGGATCAGATTCCGACCGCGCAGGTGATCCGTCGCCTACGGGATCTGGACATGCCGGTGGCTGACGTACGGGAGCTGCTCTCGGCATCGGACACCTCTGTCCGAAATACGCTCATAGCCGCCCACCTGGACCGGCTCGAGGAGCAGTTGTCGAAGACCCACAGTGCGGTGGAGTCGTTGCGCAATCTTCTGGCGTACCCCGACGAGTTACCCACAGTCGAGCACCGCTCGGTACCGGCGATGCGAGCAGTGGGCATCCAGCAGGTGGTCGACCGAGAGGACCTGCTGTCGTGGTGGCAGGGGGCTCTCGGGGAGCTCCACGCCACGGTGCGTGCGCAGGATCTCCCTGCAACCGGACCGAGTGGTGGGCTGTACGGAAGCGAGCTCTTCCAACACGGTAGGGGCGAGGCGACCGTCTTCATCCCCGTGGAGGGATCCGTTCGCTCGATCGGCCGGGTGGTCCCCTTCACCGTCCCGGCGGCGGAGTTGGCCGTGCTCACGCACCAAGGACCGCTCACAGACGTCGACATCACCTATGGCGAGCTCGGCGCCTACGTGGCGACGCACGAGATCAGCATCGAGGGGCCTCTCCGGGAGAACTACCTCTTCAACGCCGGTGACATGGTGGACCCCGCGGGGTGGCACACGGAGATCGGATGGCCGATCTTCCGCTCCGACGGCACACCTTAGAGCCGCGGCCCTCACGCTTTATGGGGCACGCCCAGTGATGGCCAAGATGCGAACAAGAAGTGCCGCGTCTTGCGGAACTTCTACCGGAGGCCCCCATAGGTCGGGCAACGGGGCATTGGGGACGAATACGGCCACATGGTCAAAGCACGCTTGGAGCGTGTGCTCCGGCAAATCGAACGGGTGACCGATGGCGATGGCGATGTCCCATCCGTGCACGACTAGCTCGGTCAGTGTGATCTTGCCCCACGTCGCGTTGGACAAGTTCGACCCCGGCACGTTGCCGCTGCCGTCCCACGCGGCCGGGTCCTCCCACGCCTCACCTAGTGTCTGCAGGTGATGAACGAAGGTGTCCCGCCAGTCTGGTTCGAGGTGTGAGTAGCCGGTGACCGGAAGCTCCCTGCCATGAGCGAGCGCCGTTGCTCCCTGAGCTACCAGATCGACATGATCGATCACATCGCCGACCGTGTACTCGGTGCAGGGGGTCGGGCCTGAAAGCTGATCGCCCGCGATTGCCGACACCACCTCGATCATCTGGTTGCAAGCTGGTTTGAGGTCAATCATGCTCCGTCCTTGGACGTGTCGTTCTTCCGCAGGTTAACGCCCGACACCAGCGTCCGACTCCTGTCTCCACGGTGTTGTTCCACAACGGTCGATAACCGCACCGCACCCGGCGACGCTCCTATCAATGTCAAGCCCCTCTGAAGGGGCTCCGGGGTGAAGACAGCGGACAGAACAATGATGAGCCACTCGTTAGGCGAGGGCATGCTCTTATGAAGTCACGCGTCTTGGTGAGAAGTAGTCCCGAGTCGTGGGTCGACGGGTCGCTGGAAAGTCAGTCAGAAGAGACGACAAGTCAGGGATGAGTCAGACCCTCGACTCGGGGGTTCAGCCGCGAGGCAGGTAGTGGTAGACCTCGCGGGCGACATAGCGCTTTAGGATGCGGATGATGTCCTTATTGGAACGCCCATCCTTGGTGCGCCGCTCGAAGTAGGCGCGGGTTTCCGGGTCGTGGGCCAGTCGCGCCATGACGATCCGCCACAGGGCCGAGTTGGCCTGGCGGTCACCACCTTCGTGATGTCGCTGTCGTCCTGACTTCTTTCCCGACTCGGCGGGGATCGGTGAGACCCCGCAGAGGTGGGCCCACGCTGCCTCGGAGTGGAGTCGCTCGGGATTGTCGCCGGCGGCCACTAGCAGAGCGGCCGCCGTGTCCGGGCCCACCCCGAATCGGGCCAGGAGACTCAACGCTGTCGATGGAGTGGGCACCGACGTGGCCTCGGCCATCCTGGTGGCTGCCGGGGACAACCCCGAGCGGCTAAAGAGCGAGTCGACCTTCGCCAAGCTCTGTGGGGTCTCACCCCTCGACGCCTCGAGCGGCAAGCAGGAGCGCCACCGGCTCAACCGAAGCGGGGACCGCCAGGCCAACTCGGCCCTCTGGCACATCGTCTTCACCCGGATGGCCAACGACCCCAGAACCACGCACTACATCGAGCGGCGGATGAAGGAAGGGCGGACCAAGAAGGAGGCGATCCGCTGCCTCAAGCGTTACGTGGCTCGGGAGGTGTTTGCAGCGCTCCCAAGGTCAGAGTTCGCTCTTGACAGTCCATAGGAGCATCGATTAGGGATACCGTGCTGCGCTCTCGTCATCGTACGATTGGGGCGTGGCAATCGACCCTCTCCGAGGCGACGACGAAGGAACGGTGTTGATCGTGCCGCCCCTTGCTACGGCCGAATCGGCCCTGACTTCTTCTCCGATCTCGGCGCGCTGCTCGTGGAACGGGCCAAAGTTCCTGCCGGAGCCAGGCTGATTGATTTAGGCGCCGGAACCGGGGCCGTCAGCCAGGCCGCCAGTCCCCGGTTGGGCCCAACCGGTTCAGTATTGGCAGTCGACCTCGCTCCCGAAATGCTTGCTCAACTGCGGCACCGGCTAGATGGACATACGCCGCCCCCCATCATGACGGCTGTGATGGATGCGGGATTCCTAGGCGTGCGATCCAGCACGTTCGATGTGGCCCTTTCGGGCATCGCTCTCCAATCGATGCCGGACCCTCAGGCGGCAGTCTCCGAGATGTGCCGGGTGCTTCGCCCAGGAGGCTCATTCGGAGCGTCGGTGTCCACCGGATGGTGGTGGGAGGAAGACCCGCGATGGCAGTGGCACGCCGCGCTTCTTGATGAACTCGCCGTCACAACCGAAGAGGCTCCGCCCTCTTCCGGTGCACACTTCTTGCAGGACCTACTGAGTGACATGCCCTTGTCCGAGCTGGAACAGTCCCACCATGTGCTGGAGTTCGAGTTTGAGGACGCCGACATCTTTTGGACATGGTGCTGGTCCCACGGATGGCGGGGGGTCATGGAGCGACTCACAGCGGAACAGCTAGACGGTTACAGGAAGGGTGCCTTTGACTACTTCGGAGACGGCCCAGTACCTGGCCAACTCAGAGCTGATCTGGTAACCGCCAACCGCCGATTGTTCCAGGGAACTCTGCCAAACTGCTGACATGAAGGACGTTCGCTATCGCTCGGCAGGGCTCGGGGACTTCACCTTTCTGGCGACGATGCTTGGCGAGGCCGCAGTCTGGCGACCAGACAAGCCGACGCCGACCGCTGATCAGGTGCTCGCCAATCCGCGTTATTCGATGTATCTCGCTGGATGGCCGAGGCCAGGCGATCATGGATTGATTGCAGAACAAGACGCACCGGTGGGCGCGGCTTGGTATCGGACGTACACCGAAGCGAGCCCGGGCATCGGCTTTGTCGCCGAAGATATCCCCGAACTATCGATCGCAGTAGTCGCGTCGCGTCGGCACCAAGGGATTGGCCGTCGGCTCCTGGTTGACCTGATCCACGCAAGTGATAGCCAGGGCTATCCGGCGCTGAGTCTCAGCGTGGCAGAAGCGAATCCAGCGCGCCGCCTCTATGAGTCAATGGGCTTCGTCTGTGTCGAGAAGCACGGATCGTCCTGGACAATGGTCCGCGACACCGTTCGATCACAGTGACCCTCGACCGGCGTTCTGGGACATGGGTGGGGCTGTGCGATTCTTTGAGGGTGATGGCTTCGCTGATCCGATTCTGGTTTGAGTTCGACCGTTGGACTCTCCGGCAGCAAAGACGACCCCACGGTGGGGGGTCACAGCTTGGACGGTCGATGATGCCCGGAATCTGATCTTGGAGAGCGGACGTTTTGGTCAGTCGCTTCCGCCCATCACCCGGCTGGTTGAGGATGTTGATATCAGCACCCTCGACGAGAATCACGTCCTGCCAAACATGGCCCCACCAAATGAGAGGTGTATCTGGTATCCACTGGGATACCAACAACCACACCACCGACCCGGTGATCAGGGGCACTCAGCCTTTTCTATTCTCCCGGCACCTCAGGTAGGGCATGAGGGCGAAGAACAGCAAAAGAAGTACACGGCACCGACGATGAGTATGGCGGCTCTTCGGAAATGAGCGGGGTTGTCGTGATCGCGAGAGTGAGCATCTGGAACTACGTGCCGGTTATGGGATGCCGGTCGGGCATTCAATCGAGCCACCTCTCGTAGTACTCAGCGATGGACTCCCCGTCCCAGCGCGATCACTTCCGAGTACCTCCACAGCTCACATTGATACCTGATCGCCCATAAGGACCAGATTCTCGACTTCGTCGAGCTTGGCGGGACTCAATGTCCCCACCTTTTCAATCAGATCCTCTTGCGACGAGGTGAAAACCCACGTGCAGTTGATGTGTCCCGGTCTGGGCAATCCTACTCTGACGACATGGCCATTGAGTCCGAGGTCAACTTCCACGGCCACACCCGAGATGTCTTCGTTGGCTGGCTCGACAGCGACCACACACCGAAGATCGTCATTGTTGAGCCTGGAAAGCACGACCACTGGGCGAAGGCGGTCGAACGCTGCCGTCCAGATATCACCTCGATTGACAATCTCGTCGGTCCTGGGAGTCGGGTTCACTGCGTCATTTTAGTGGCTCTTCGGATTTCAACGGGTGTGATCGTGTCCGGCCCGGGGCGTCGGCAGGGTATGGCATAAGTGGCGGTCGATGGCAGGCGATTAGTGCCGTCGAGCCAGGCGTTCGGAGATACTCAACCCAGTCGTGGCTCAGTCCGAGTTCTCCCAGATGAGCACTCCAGGTCCGTCTGGAGTCACAACTGGAATCCAGGCTTCGTCCGCCTCCCCAAATCGTGAATAGTCGAGTTGCAGAGGAACTTCGCCAGGACCGCCAACCGATGAATCCATCCGAACCTGGGAGACAGCGTCTCTGATGCGTTCCCGGTAGGGAGTCAGAACTTCAGGCCCTTGTCGAGCACCTTGCCCTTCGAGTTCCTCCTCAAACAGTGACCGAAGGTAAGCGAGCGTCTCCCTGTTGAATACGGGCACGTAGTAACCATCCATGCTGCGAGACAGGCATCGGACACCGCTCGTCTGGTGGCTGTACCGGATACCGGTGTCGGCTTGACACAGGACCGCCATCCAAGGGTGCAGTAGAAACCCGCTTTGGTCCACGAACACTTCACGCACAGGTTTCAGTGTCGGCATTTATCCACAGTGGCATAAGTGCCGTTCATGGGCAGGCAACAATCGCGAACACCTGGTTCCAGGTCTATAGGACCCTGGGCCTTTTCCGCCCCCCAATCGCACTCCCCCACAGCCCCCTCCAGCCTCCTCAGCAACCGCCGGGCCCGAGGATTGTCGGCATCGATCTCGCCACTCTCTACGGCCTCCAGGAGCCGTCTGAGGGCCATGGCCGCGTCAGCAGTGTCATCGGGACCGTGAGGTGATCGAGGTGAGGACACGGACCCCATAATGAGGGCTCAGGGACGATGGGTGGTGGACTCCTCAGGGTCGTCGAGGACGAAAGAGGTGAGAACTTCATGGGGTGAGAACTCAAGCACCCAACAAAGGACACTTGAGAATCTTGGTGATGCCCTGAGGGCCCGTCGGATGAAGAATGTGCGGTTCTCGTAGTGTGCGGATTCAAGATCACTGCAACAAAGAACACTGGGTCTTAATGAACGGGTAGATCGAGCCCATCCATGCAAACTAGGTGGTCATGCGATCTCTACTGTGGTTAGTTGCAGTTGGGCGGGTTATCTAAGTACAACCATCGTGGGCCCTAATCGATCTCGAACGTCACACCCTTACAAGGATCGCGATACCGAGTTCCCAGCGTGAGAGCTAGTTCGCTGAAGGCCCTCGGGTCGTCCCGAAGGATAAGCCGTTCCTCCTTAGTACGGAGAACCAACTGCTTCAGCGTAAATGCGGCCAGACCGACCGCCCCTATTCCAAACTCTTCTTCAACTCTTGACAGTTCCTCAGCAATGACCTGGTACAACTTGCGCTCCAGGATGTTTTCCTCGTCATCCACTTTTTGACTCCTTGTGTCCTCAGTTGTTTTTTGTCGTCGAACCATTTCTCGACGTCCACCTTGCTGTATCTGATATGTCGACCGACCTTGACTGAATCGGGCCCAATCCCCTTGTACCGCCACGCGTAGAGCGTCGCTATCGGAATCTGCAAAAGGTCAGCGACCTCGGTTGGAGTCAAGTACTGCTGAGGCGTTTCACTCATAGTCAATAGATAGCACTAACGATTGACTATTGACTAGGGCTGCACTAAGTTCTGTCTGCGATGCAAGCCCACAACCCGATCGGATTCACCGGCTACGAGATTCGTGAGCACATGGAGGAAGACCATGTCTGGGTTGAGAACGGAAACCTGCTTGTCTTCGAGATGCCACTCGATGACCACGGCGACTGGATCGTCACTGCGAGATACACCGTGGATTCTGAGGGCGTCCGTCTTAATGGACTGGACATAAGTCCGGGTCACCTGTGTCCAACTCCACCCCCGCTCTCGACTTCCGTAGTTCGAATGATCCGGCTTAGCGTGTTGGAACGAAGGGCAAAGGACTGGCTCGCCATCAGGCGGGAGGTCGGCTTGGCCATCGAGACCGATGAATCAGAGTTCCTCCAGAATCGCCGACCAGGCAAGGTCGGTAGGTCGGACGCTTTCTACGCCAGGATTGCCTACCGTTACCTGGAACTGGTCAGAGCCGGATCTTCACCTACGAAGGCCCTGGCAGCGGAGCGTCACATCAGTCAGTCGTCCGCCAGAGATCTGGTCCATGAGGCCCGCGTCCGAGGACTGATGACTTCGATGGGTCGGGGTCAGGCAGGGGGTCAGCTGACCGCTAAAGCCAGGAAGCTTCTGGAAGAGGGTCTGGAGAATCACTGAGTGGCCCACATCCAGAAACACAAGTACAAGTCCAAGCGGACTGGACAAGTCACTATCAAGTGGCAGGCTCGTTACACCACACCGGACGGCCGAGAGAGAACGAGACGGTTCGACCGGAAGATCGATGCAGAGCGGTGGCTTGACACCAACTGTGCCGACATCGCCAGAGGGTCATGGGTGGACCCGTCGGCAGGAAGAGTCACCCTCGGCGCGTACGCCAACGAATGGCTGGAAGCACGGACCGACCTGCGCTCAACGACGATGGCGAAGTACCGAGGACTGCTCAACCGGCACATCATCCCAGCCTTTGGACCCACTCCCATTGGCAGGCTCGGACCTTCAGATGTCCGTTCCTGGCACTCTGCACTCCACCGTAAACACCCGTCAACAGCAGCCGGGGCATACCGACTCCTGGCCACAATCTGTCGAACCGCCGTTGACGACGATCTGATCTCTCGATCACCATGCCAGGTCAAAGGGGCCGCGACTGAGCAGGCCCATGAGCGACCGACTGCAACCGTTCTCGAACTGCAGGCAGTGGTGATTGCAGTACCTCTCAAATACCAGCCGGCCGTCCTGCTCGCCGCCTGGTGCCAGTTGAGACGGAGTGAGGTCCTCGGACTACAGCGCGGGGACGTCGACATGGCCACGGGCATTCTTTCTGTGGAGCGCACATGGGTACAGCCGGAAGGAGGTGGTCACGAAGTCGGCCTACCGAAGACCGAAGCCGGAAGGCGCAGGGTAGCCATCCCTCACCAGCTCCTGCCCATACTCGAAGTTCACCTTCGGACCCTTGGGCCCCAGAAGGATGCCTGGCTGTTCCCGGGAAACGATGGACATCCGATCAGTACTCGAACATTGGACCGGACCTGGTCGAAGGCAAGAACCATGATCGATCGACCGGACCTTCGGTTTCATGATGTTCGCCACTCAGGCCTTACGTTAGTAGCGACAACAGGGGCCACCGTCGCCGAGATCATGAGGCGCGGGGGGCATGGCAGCCCGGCTGCGGCGCTGCGTTACCAGCACGCGAGTGACGACCGAGACAAAGCCCTTGCCGATGCCTTGGCCCACATGGCCTCGGCGACAACTATCGACCGACTTCCCGCCACTTCGAATGCTCCGACGGAAGAAACACGGAAGACGTCGGCAGTAGGAGAGGAGGTTGAGGCCACCATCACCCCCCTCACCAGCACTAACACTGAGCAGTCCCAACGGGGTTCGAACCCGTGTCTCCACCTTGAGAGGGTCGAAGGTGAGGAAGCCCCGACCAGGGAAAACCCTGGTCATTGTGACGAATCGGACCCCCGGGGGTAGTGGTCAACTCGCCACATTTTGCAGTGTTTTTCATCAGATGGGGCACGCAGAGGGCACGAAATCGGGCGCTCTCAGATGCCGCGTCTGTCCCAGGGTTGAGGGACACCTCTCCCTCCCCCAGGCACGGTTCACGGCATTACCAACGAACGGACCGACACGCCCATGTGGGCAGGGTGGTGAGGGCTGCCCCCACTGCCTCCTCTCCCTGCCCGGCGCCGGGCCAGTTGAGCGGAATCCCCCTCAGCACTGCGCTGACCCGGCGACACCTCAGGTCTACACCTCTTGCGGTACCCCCCTCGACCGTCGCACCAAATCCGCCGCCCTGACTCCCAAGCTGGCTTCCTACAGGGAGTGACCCGGCCGGTTGGGACGTTTGGCTCTATCGCTCACAGTCGAAGCACGACATGGTGTCATCCGTGACCATCGCTGACAACGTCATCAAGTCTGATGCTTATGGCTGTCACAGGGAGTTGACGTACATCGGTGATCTGTCCCCATGGGAGGTTCGAGCACAATACGCCGAACTGGGGTGGCGAACGACCAACCGGGAGGCGCTGCATGACCACTGCCCCAAGCACTTTCCGCCAACAGGTGGGCGCGCCTAAGGTGGCGACATCACAGCGGGGCTCAGGCGGGTAGAGCGGGTTCCCCCTCTCGGTCCCTGTCTAGTGGGGTGCGTCAGTCCTCTCCACCGGGGACTGGCGCGTCCCCGAGGTCGATGCCGATTCCCGAAACGCTCGCGCTGCCCCCATCACACCTGCCCAACCTGGCCCTCGCGGCGGGGGCCCGTCCCACAAAGCGGGGAGACTTCGCCACGCCGGGGGGATGGGCGTGGCGAAGTCTCAACCCAAGGCCCTCCGACACCGGCGCTGTACCCAACACCCGAACCAGTTAATACGTTACAGATCGGCCAAATCCAGACCGTTTCGGGTCGGTGAACGCTCGGTGAACACCACAGGGTCACGCGGTCCACTGGCTAGTGGGCCGTAGGCGACCGCCGAGTTAACCGACCTGGGGGCCCGGACCTCGGCTCCGAAACGGTCCCCCCTCCGCCGGCCCGTCCCCATCCCCGCTCGGGTGTGCCTACAAGGGCGGGCGGCGACGAGGAGGGAATGAATCGTTCGGAGCCGGCCGTTAACTGCCACGAACCGGCACTTGCATGGGTGGGGCGCGGTGCTTCCCGCAACGTAGAGGGCGGCGAGCCCTACGTCAGACCTCGGCAAAGCAAAACGGCGGGGCATTGGCCCCGCCGTTTTGCTTTGATACAACAGTCCGTCCTGCTAGGACTAGCCAGCGAAGTCCAGGGTGGATCCGGAAATGATATCGAGGGACTTGATCCCCTTCCCGGCCTTGAGGCTGGCGCTGCCGATATATCCAGGCGTGCCCGGCGTCGTGTCAGTCTTGGACAGCTTGACCTTCAGAGTGGGCTGGCACCCCAGCGACACGTAGGTCCCGGCTAGGGCCTCGGCGCCAGTCTCAGCCGGCTGGAGCACGGCGGCGGTGGGAAGATCGGCAAGGTTGGGGTCGACCAGGTCCGTGGACGTGGAGCTCCCACCGGCAAACGACCCGCTGATGGTACCTCCGGTCAGCTCGAATCCCGGAGGCGACAGCTGATGGGTCAGCGACGAGTCGGTAATCGTCGTCGAAGTGATCTTGTAGCCGGAACCCACCGGCGTCGTGAACTTGATGGAGGAGTTGTACTCAGCTGGAGTGCCAGTGTCAGCAATGAGCGCGGCACACGAATCCTCACCCGTTCCCGGATTGGCGGGGTCCGTCACCAACTTGGCGCTTACCAGGATGGGATTGGCATCCGTGGCCGTGAACGAGTTGGTTCCGTCCGTCACGGTGCCGGTGCAGGTCCCAGCGGCCTTGGAGCTCGTTGTGGCAGGGGTCTGGGAAGCGAACAGAGTCGTGGGAATGGCCGCCACCGCTGTGTAGAAGTCGGCAGTCTGTGTCCAGTCGTCCTTCAGCGCCGGGGCGAGCTTCACCGTGGCGGTAATGGCACAGTTGAGGCTACTGGCGCCACTGGCCGTAATGGTGATCGTCGTGGCGGCGGCCGGAATCGCTGTCAATGCGATGAAGCCGCCCGCTACCAAGGTCGCAGCGAGCGCGGATTTTATTGCGGTTCTGATCATGATGAGTCCCCCTTGATTGTGCTCCTGTTAGAGCAATGCCTCACCTTACTCATCAGTAAGCTTCAGTATTGGGCCTAGTTCGCGTGAACCGATCCCGCCCCGTTTCACTATCGGATGAGCAGATAATCTGGCTCGGAGTCCTGGATGTGAGGCTGCGTCGCCATGGGCCGGATTCGTGCCCTGGGTTTGACCCAAACGGCCGTTGGATAGCCCTGATAGCGTTTGCCACGTCGCATTGGGCTCTGGGTCGCTTAGGTTGATTTGGGTTTGGATCGCCCGCTCCCGCCTAGGCGATCTGGAGCCCGTCCCAGGCCGATCGTTTGCGGTGGCTGGGGCGGTGTTCAGGTTCTGGGACAGCATTGTTGACCGTTTGGGAGTCCGACGCGTGTCCGCGCCGCGGAATCTCGGAAGCGGCCCGTGGTCCTCTTGGCGGCTGTGGTCCGCGGGCGGAGAAGCCAAGTCGGAAACACTCAATGAGGATTGAGCAAACACTTGCGCGAGGGTCTAATGTGACCGGCGAATAAGGGGGGGCCGTCGGGGCGCTCCTGAACAACCATCAAGGGGGAAGTACATGCGAAGACTATTGATGATTTTTTCGGCCGTGCTCATACCGGTGGCAGGACTCACGCTGGGGTTTGCCGCAGGCACGGCCGGAGCGGCATCGCTCAAGATCACCTGCACGACCATCACCGGGAACGTGTCGGGGAACATTGTCAGCAGCGGGTGTACCGGGGGAAACACCGGAGGGGGTTCGGATCCACAGCCGGCCCTTAGCCTCGCGACCGGAGGGACAACTACCTGGGTGTCCGGCTCGACCACCACGATTAGCACTCCGACGACGACTTCTATAGCGGCCACAAAGTGCCCGGGCTATGTCAAGCCGCCAAAGGGTACGACGCCCCCAGAGCCCAGCGCCCTGTCTGTGTCGGCCGCTGTGACCGGGGACACCGGTGACGGTGTCCTTCTGCCAGCCACCCTGGCGGGCGAGGTATGCATCGGGACGGACGGCACGATCACTGCGCTGAAGAGCTTCGTGTACGAGTGGACGGCCAGTTCCATCACTTGCACCGCGGTTTCCGGAAATATCTCCGGTAATCTGACGGTCGGCGATTGCACTGGCGGCAATACCGGAGGTGGCTCCTCGTCGTTCGTGGCCCTTGATCTGGCCACTGGTGGAACCATTCCCTGGTTGTCCGGTGGAAGCACGACGATCGCCGCTCCGACTACGGCTGCCACATCGGCCAAGCTGTGTCCGGGCTACGTCAACAAGGCGCCCACCAACCCCACCGCGGAAAGCTTTTCGGCTGTGGTGACCGCAGACACCGGGGACGGCCTCAAGCTGCCTGGGTCGGCCAAGGGTGCTGTGTGCATCGCGCCGGACGGCACGATCTCGGCCCTGAAGCCGCTGACGGCCAAGTAGCCTGACTGACCGGCAGATCGGCGGCTCACACGAGTTCGCCGACCTCACGTAGTGAAAGGGAGCCCCGCCTCATTTGAGGCGGGGCTCCTCTACGTTGGCGGTTGACGCCTCGCATCAACGCAAGCGATGAAATAAGCGTGAGAAGCAGACGTCATTGAGGCACGGTCCTGGGTTTTGTCTCACAACGGGGCGGCGTTGGACCGTCTTATCACTTCGCACGGGCCTATACGGCGGTTTTTGTCCCAAGGTGACTTTCAGGTTGCCTTACTAACCTTGGCCACGTCGCCCGGGTGCTGGGTTCTGGGTCCCCCTAAGGCACGCACCCCGGCCCGGGCGTCCCTTAGCCAGTTAACGTGACGCGGGATCCATCAGCATTGGAGACAAGACCCGGGTCGATCCAAGTCTCGTCCGATCACAAAGAACGAAGCTGGGTGGTTTTTGGTCCACGACTACAGGCTGGCAGCTCGAATCCCAAGTGATACTTTTGGACTGCAGGACCGCAGGTGCTGACACGGTGCCTGCGCTGGCGGTGAGTTGAGCGTTAGTGCCTAACGATGATGGTGGTGAATGGAAGCGATGGACGAGGTGGAGCGACCAACCCTCATCGCTGAGTTGGCTAGTCATATCCTGATTGGGCTCTTCGTTGCAGTAATAAGCAAGGCGATCTTCCGGCGCAAGTTCGTTGTGGCACTCATGGCCGGGCTGCTCGCCGCCGTGCTGCATCAGAGCTTCGATGCACCGCTGGCACGAGAGTTGAGCAAACTTGGCTTGTGACGCCCAGAAGGGGCCGCCACCGGAGCCAGGAGGCCTCTCCTAGTTAGGCGAACTAGCCCAGCAGGTCTTCGGCGCATCTGGCTTCTTGCCAGTCCGTTTCCCGTCACACAACTGTGCAACGGACGACGCCTAACGCCGGACTACGGGTCCCACCGATTGACAGCCTCGGCCCGCCTGGCGTCGAACTCGTCGTCCGTGAGCAGTCCGGCCCTATGGAGTTCGGCAAGATTCCTGACGTGAACGATTAGGGACAACTCCGAACCCTGGCCCCCGTCGACATCCGACAAATGCTCCACTGCTATGCGACGCTACCGACGGTATTGGCAGTCTGCAACCGGGTTTCCCTCAGGCACGATCGCCGCCCCGCCCGCTCCCGATATCCTGCCTTCGCCCGGGTCGCCCCTGGCTACCGCCCGCCAGAAGTGACCGACTCCCGCCAAGTCGAGCCGCGTCGGCCGGCCCGGGCCTACATCTCCCCTGGACTTCGGAGTGTGCACACCTCGCTCAGACCTGTTTGGCTGGACGTGTGGGCGACATCACGGAGCAACTGCAACTCGCCCTGAGAGTGTCGCGGGCGTGGCCGGACCAGAAAGCCGTGGACGAGGTCGTGCGTCAATCAGAGGCCACGCCGGAGGAACTGCGGAACGCCCTCATCGAGATGGTGGACCTGCTCGTTGGATTGATTGCCCACGCCGAGCGGGCCACCGAAGACGCGACGTTTGATAAAGTGGACGCGATACTTGAAGGGCGAGCCGCCAGAGAAACCGAGCTTGGGCTTTAGCCAGCAGGCCCTGGTCCTCGAAATGGTCCTCTCCGCGCCGAACCAATGTCCGTATTGGTTGCATTGATCTACCGCCGGTCGTGCAGCACATCCGCGTGCTCGTCGCACGCCTCGACCGTGTGCCACTTGCCTGTCGCATCCCGGAATAGTCCCCTCACCGCGACCGGCTTGGGGCAGTGGGTCGGGGCGCCCTGGCTACCGGGATCAGCGCTGGATGACCATACGGAAGCACTGGCCGGGACCCACGGTGAACGACTCGGTGTAGCGGTCGACGTGGCCCACGGGGATGAGCGTAGGGCAGGACTGTTAGCCGAAACGGATACGACCAAACTCGACCATCTACTTGGTCCTCTTCATTCGGCTTTGAATCGAGGCATGAGTGCCTGCACGTCGCTGAACCATCTCAAACTGGGTCTGGCAGTTGCTTCAACCGCATAATCCACTTCTGATTTTGGGCAAGCGCATAGGGAGCAAACACATTCAGCGTGGCTACCCCCGCACCTGCGACCTTCTGGTTGTGGTGCAGAGCCTCAAGTCCACATTCCTTGCATAGCGCCACTGGGCGAGATGATTTCATGGTCCGGTACACGATGTAGCCGCCGGTAGATCGCAGCTTGATAACAATCGCGGGACCTCGTCCGCACGCCTCACACCTTGACCTCTGATGTTCCTCGGTTGCAGCGCTTCGATCGTCGGCGCTGTCGTCGTGCACCTTGGTACTTCCCCCGACGGTTGACTGCCCTCCAATCCGAGCGGTGCCGCTAACTACCGCCGAGTCCTTTATCAAGGCCAGGTCGGATACGAATGCGGAACCAGCCACCAGTGCATTACCAGTTACGTGAGAATGGCCTCCGATCTCGGCGTCGCCCCTGATCCTCGCGCTTCCACTCGACCTTCGCCTTGCCGAGCACCCAGGCGGTCCCGTCGACCGAAGCCTGCTCTGCGACCGTTGCTTGCTCAAACACTGAGGCAGCGGGACCTACAAAGGCGGTTGCATCGACCGTGGAGGTGTCGGCGACCCAACCGCCTCCGTTCGGATGCATGTGAGCGGGTACCGGTCCAGTCCCATCCTCAAAGTCGTGGAGACTGTTTGAGACAGTGGTGGATTCGTCGCTGCCCGCGACAGGCGATCCAGACTTCAAGGCCAGGGACACACCACACATCGGGCAAAAAGGCGTACCCGAGGTCGAATGACCATTTGGGCATAAGGACACTTGCTTGTCGGCATCGGACTCGGTTCGCCTTGCATCCTCTGGATTCTGGACCTCCAGACTTGGCACCGGAGGGCGAGCCACAGAAGGTGCATTCCATTGACCATCAGGTCCCTGCCACCAACCTGGGGCGGCATTAGTACCGTCTGCCGCCGACTGCCCTCCATCGGATCCCCAACTGGAATCCGCACGTAGTCGCTCCCAGTAGTCGTCCCCTTGCATGATCAAATCTGAGCAGAGTTTCCGTCCGTCGAATGGCTCACGGTTACCCACGGAAAGCTTCCTGTCTATCTGACCCGACAGCATGGCGATGACGTCGCTGAGCAGTTCATCTGGAACTACCTCAATCAGAGCCTGTCGAACGGCAAACCTCTGGTCGTCGCCAGCCTCTCGGCGAAACGCGTAAGCATCGAAGAACTCGTCCATAACATTCAACAGGGCTGCAAGTGGTGCAGCAAGATCTTTCCCAACATCACCGCTGGAAGTGTGCCGCCCGCGAGGCATGTCAAAGGATATCTGCGCTGGAGGCCAGGTCCACTATCCTGATTCCGTACCCATCCAGAGGAGTCGAGGCACCTGGGCCCGCGACGCTCCACCAACCGACCTTCGGGCACGGTGGTAATGCCAGGTTCGATGAGGAGGTCGCCACATGGCGTCAAGACCGGATCGTTTCTTCATTCGCGTAGACCCTGACGCTTCAGATGAAGAGTTGGGCCGACTCGCGGATGCTGCTCTTGATCGGCTGTTTGGTCCAGTAAATGATCTGACGGATGAGCCCGAGCCGTCCCATCGTCCCTTCGCCTACTCGACCCATCCGGTGGACCTGACGAGCCCGATCCAGATCTTGAGGGCGAATCATTGATTGCCGGGTCCCTGAATCCATGACAGGCTCTGAACGTGGGTGGCGGAAAGCGAGGAGCAATGTACGCAGTTGTCGGCAAAGTCAGCCTCGACCCAGGACGGATGGACGAGGTCATCGGTAATCTCGAAGGGATGGTTATCCCAACAGTCACATCACAAGAAGGGCATGTCTCGAGCTACTTCACGCGGAGTGCCGACGGCACCAACGGTCTGTCGATGTCGGTGTTTGACACGAAGGAACAAGCCGAGGCGTCAGCGGCAACGATGACCGCGCCCCCGGAAGCTCCCGTCACCATCAAGGATGTCGAAGTGCGGGAAGTGATCGGCAAGGGATGAACTTCTGAGGTGTCCGGGCTTGAGCCGAACGTCAGATGCCTACCATGAGCGCCGCTATGAATCGCAACCCGAGGGTCGAGGTCCGCCGTGCTCTACGGAAGGAAGTTGGATTCGGGTGTCCAATACCGGGGTGCGGGATCCCCTATTTGACGTGGCACCACTTCGACCCCGAGTGGCGAGTCGAGGAACATCACCGTCCAGAAGGCATGATTGCTCTGTGCTTGACGCACGCCGGACAGGCCGACGCGAATGCCTACGAGAAGGAATATCTCCGAAGTCTCAAGCGCGTGGGCCGACCCGAGGCAACCGAGGTGCGGGGTGAGTTGAGTTGGATGCGACGGCGAGTTCTAGCCCTCGTAGGCGGCAACTGGTACTACGAAACACCGATCATTCTTCAAGTTGGATCGACTAGTGCCATCTCGTTCAGCCGGGACGAGGAAGGCTATCTGCTGCTCAACCTTCGCCTCCCCTCCCTCTCTGGACAACCCCGTGCTCGGATCGAGGAGAACTTCTTCACCGTGAATCGCGATCACATCTCCGATGTTGAGTGTGCTGCACGAGGACGGACGATTAGGATTGATTACGCGAACGGCGACTACTTCCAGCATCAGTACCGCGACATCCCAGACGACGAAGCCCTCCGACAGCGTTACGGCGACCTAGTCGGTTCACAGGGCGTGCCGAGAATGATCGAGTTCCCGGTCACTGTGGTCGAAGTCAGCGAGCGAACCAACAACTCACGGTTGGACTTCGATCCCCAGAGTACGCGCCTCGGCGGCATCCAGATGAGGGCGTGCTGGTCCATCCGAAATGGTGTAGGCGTTCACGTTGGCGTGACGCCACAAGAGGAGGCTCATCTCTTCGCACATTGAGTGAAGCGTGCCGCCGACTCGGGCCATCTGAGTAGATTCTCCCGGCCTGTGGAACTCAGAACCTGGATCAGGTGCGGACACGCCACACGGGCCAATAGCGGCGCGGTTTGTTTCTCATGCGCGGCAGTCCCCAACGTGTAAACGCGAACCGCGAATCGTGTAATACGCGAATCAACGCCCAATCCAAGTATCCCGTTGGCGCACCCGGCGCTAGGGACGGGGTAGGTTGCTGAAGATGCCAGACCTCTTTGGGTATGAGCGTGCGACTGAAAGTTGGACGACGTCTGGCAGTTGCGACTCGGTATTAGCGAAGCTCATCAGCACCGGGGAGATATACGACGGAAAACTCGCCTCCACTGAGGATGGATCGGTTCAGATGCACTTCGGATCGAGGGCCGCACTTCGTACCCTTGGTCCACTTTCGCCAATAAGCGTTAGACCGGTGCTTCTAAGACTTACGACTGCCCAGACGGTCCCTGAAGAAGTGCTCGTCACGGTCGAGGCGTTCTGCGATCCTGGCTGGTACGCGACGGAATCGGGACGAAGCGACTCTTTCGCAAAGCCTTCCGCCGACTGTTTGACGCTCTCCAAAAGAGCACCCCTTCACTCAGCCCCGATTGAGTATCGAGCCAGTCTTGGAACACCCACCGAAGCGATCTCGTCACTGATCGCACGGTGAGCCCTGACCGGTGATCAGGCCCTCACGGCGCTGCCAGAATCCGCCTCAGGATCGCTTCCGCGTCAGTCGCCATGTGATGGACGATCTCACCGGCTGAGTGGGATTCCGTAATGAGATCGATGGCTTCACCGGCCCAAACGGGCACAACCCCCATATCGCCCTTCCGCTCAGCCTCGCGGTAGGTCGCTATGACCTCACTGTTGCCTTCCAACTCCGCTTCGCGGTTGCGCCATTGGTCGAGGAAGCTATTGCTAAGCGTGCGACCTGTATATCGAGATGGCCACCCGGACTCCCCAGCGATGTCGAGCACTCGACTCCGCTCCGTGTCTTCGCCGCGCCCATCCAGGATGGCCTTCACCAGTTCGGCATCGACGAGCGCCTCCCTACTTGCCTGGAATCTTGTCCCGACAAGGGCCCCTGCAGCCCCTAAGGAGAGTGCAGCGGCAAGTCCCCGACCGTCTGCAATGCCTCCTGCGGCGAGTACCGGCGTGGGATGCACCAAGTCGACGACCGCAGGCACGAACGGCAAGGTAGCTCGCGTCCCACCGTGGCCTCCCGCTTCTGTGCCCTGGGCGACGATGACATCCGCTCCGAGATCAAGTGCCTGGCTCGCTTCAGTCATGTCAACGACCTGAATAATCAACCGAGTGTCAGATTCGCGGATGACACCGGCGAGGGTCGTCGGGTCTCCGAAAGAGAGCATCACCGCACTCGGCCTGTGTTCCAGAGCGCGGCATCACAGTCGTAAGATCCGTTGCCCAACTCTGAAAGCCGATGCCCCACGGCTTGTTCGTGCTGGCGGCGACCAGTGCAACCTCTCGATCCATCCAAGCCACGTCACCGCTGCCAACGCCGACCAGACCGAGACCTCCCGCGTTGGAGACTTCCGCAGCAAGGGCACCCCCCGCCGACCCTCCCATCGGGGCCAACACAATCGGGTGTTCGATGTCCAGCAGCGATGTGAAGGTAGTTCGCAAGGGCATGCGGACAGTCTTCTCCCAGACGGTGCGGTAATCCAGCCGTCACAGATAGCCCAAGGACGATCGACCGGACCGCCGCCGCCGACCCGGCGGGCTGGGACACCCTTTGCCAGTGTCGCCCCGGAGTCTTCCTAGCTACGGAAGCCGAGCTGTCGACAGGTACGCAGCATCGCATTCGCCTCGTTGAGATAGTTAGCACCGGAGGCAGCGTGGGCGGCATCGTATTCAAAGGAAGCCAGCTCTGAGTGGAGCTTGGCGTTCGGGGAATGGTGGACCGCCTCAACCAGGTCTTGGAAGTTGAGGCGGATGACCGCCGTTCCCGTAAGCGGAGTCATCGTGGTCACGACGTCCTTGCAGGCTTTCGCTGTGAGCCGCTGGCCATGACTTTGGGCCGGACTCCCGGTCGTGGAGCTACACCCTGCTAGAGCAAGCGTGCCTACAGCCAGCGACCCCAACATTCATCTCCGCACGGCCAGAACCTAACTCAGGTCAGTCCTCAGGATTCTGGTGGCCAATAACCGCCGAACACCCGGCGATAGGGGATGCCAACCACGCACACCCGCCAGTAGCGTTGACCATGTGTTGACTTGTCGGACCAACCATCGCACCAGTGACGCCATCTATGCCGCATTGGTCGTCATGAGCCTGGTCGTCGGCGTCATCATGATTGCGCTTGGAGCGATTTACGGTCCGCTCGTCGTCGTGGTCGCTGGCCTCGTCTTTGTCCTGGCGGGCGGTCAGCAGTACCGAGTCGTGCTGATGCACACCGCTTCTGAACTTTCGTTGGACCCATCAACCGACAAGCTTTCCTGGCAGGCAGTACGAGGCCATGGTGTGCTCAAGGTCGCTGACATTGAGAGGGTGGCCCGATCCAGTCGACCCGGTGTCTACGAGTTTTCATCCGTAGACGGAACGAGGACTGCATTTTGGCTGAGCCGGAGAGCCGGTGATGTCAGATCACTTTTCGTGTCTCTCCACGAGATGAACCCAGGAATCGATATGTCCGGGATCTACGGAAAGAACAAGCTGTGGTGGAAAGGGCTACCAGCTTCGTAGACCATCGTCGGCAGGGAGCCGTGCCGCCGGTCGGCTTCCCAGTGGATACTTGTCCCCACGCCCCCATGCGCCGGTCGGTGGCAGGTCGATAACCGCCCCACTCCCGGCGATAGAGGGCAGGCGATTCGTCAAACGGCGTGAAGGCGATTGCGACGACGAACCAGAAGGACAGCGACCGCTACCCCGATGGCTAGCCCGACTAGTAGCCCGAGAATCGCCCAGTGTCCAACGTGGGTATCGCAGTAATAGGCCCCCGTAGGGTCACCGTGGCAGATCGTCTGATTTGGCGGCACCGCCACGCCCAGGATGTAGCCAGCGACCGCCGCTAGGAACGGGACAGCCCAAATGATCAGGTCCTGCAACCACCGCCGCATGGGTGCAACGCTACACAGTGCTTCCAGCTAGTCCCCGCCGAACACCTCGCCCTGGGGGCGTGGAGCCCCGGTCCCGGCGTTTGGAGATAGTCAGGCAAGGGTGTCTGGGGCAAGCTGCACGAGAAAGGCGTCCAGGATGTTCGGGGCGTTCTGTTCGTGGCATCGGTCGGCGTCGACGAGGAGGCCGCCCCTGCTCAGTCTGAAGTCGTAAGCGTCATCTGGCCACGACACCCTTACCTGGGCTGCAAACGGGTAATCGTCCCCGGAACGGGCCGAGTTTCGATTGATTTGCTCAAGTCCGAAGGGCTGGCCCGACCGTGCCGAGGAGCCCTACTTGGACACCGTGAACGTCGCGACAACCACCTGGCGTTCCTGGTTGCCCTTCGGTCTATCCACCGACCCGGAGACCTTCCGCGATCCAACGGTTCCATGAAAGGCGATCGGGCTCCCGGGGTCCTGGTAGGGAGCAATGACGCTCACATCCTCGGTGCCCCATCGGCCTGTCACCCTGAAAAAGACATTCGGCTCGCCCGCCAGCGTTAGCTCGATGAACAGCCCCAGGTTGAACGCGCTGCCATCGAACGCCCCCTTCCACTGGAAGAGTTGGCGCTGCATCGGTTTGCCAAAGGTCCCGGTGTTGAGGGACGAGGGAGTTTTGGTGGCGATACCCCTCACCGACAGGCCCGCAATAGTTCCACTGAACGGCTGGGGACGTGGGGTCAAGGTCCCGGTGAACTGGTTGCTCGGGAAGGCGATTGCGGGAGGGACCTTGCTACCAGGTACCGGCTTCCAGATGATGGTCGCCGTCCCTGACCCAGCCGGGATTGTGGGCTTGCTCTGCTGGGAGACCGCTACTCCGACACCGACGCCTACTCCAACCATCACGACCGCAATAGCCAAGCCGATGACCAATCGGTGAGAGGTCTGCTTCGGAGGATGCGCCTCATCCGCGACCATCGGCGAGGGTTACCTCGACACTACAAACGTGGCCGTGCCGGTCCCATGGTGCCCAGTGCTCGTGGGTGGTAACACCTTGCCCGCGACAGTCAGATCGCCAATGGTGCCGTGGAATCGAAGGGGTCCATTGCCACCCTTGAGTTCAGCCCTTGAAGGCGTGACGATGGTCCCGAGGACTAGCTCGGGACCCCAGTCCCCGAACAACGTGATCTTCGGGTAGAGAATCGCTGGATTCTCGGGGTTCGCCTGATTCGGATACTGGGCGAA
This sequence comes from uncultured Acidimicrobiaceae bacterium, assembly GCA_963700235.1. Lineage (GTDB taxonomy): Bacteria > Actinomycetota > Acidimicrobiia > Acidimicrobiales > RAAP-2 > Bog-756. The sequence continues at coordinate 21,081 of CAVOWT010000003.1, read as the reverse complement.
GATGGCCACATCAAACGGTTTCCCTCCCAGGATGCCTCCCCAGTTCACTACCTCAAGCAAGGTTGGCGCCGATGGATTCGCTGGCGGTGGATTGAACATGGTGAGTGGCATCGTGGCGTCGCCCGAAACCGAGATACCGTCAGCCACCCCCTTGAAGGGCTGGGGCCGTTGGTTGAAGCCATCTGGGCTTTGTCTCACCGATTTCCAATGGATTGATGCCAATCCCCGTCCGATTGAGATGGTCACGGTCACGCTCGATGCCGTTTCGCCTAGTCCCCCGATGAACATCGCGCCCACAAGGACGGCGACGGGACCGGCAATAAACCAGCGAGGGCGCCACCTGGAATGGGGCTCGCCCGCGCTTGGAGAGGGATTGACCGTGAGCGGATACCGCCTCATCCGTGTCCATCGTCCTCCGATGCGTCGGAACTGACCTGGTCGGAAGCGTAACCGCTTGTCGAGTTCCGGGCCTGAGATACAGCGAAGGGGCGTTTTTGACTTGTCAGTTTCAACATGGTCACGAGCGCGCGCAGCCGTTCTTCCATCGTGAAATCATTTACAGATGGATGAAGCGAGTGCTCAGTGAGTTGGTCTGTCAGGTCGGCAATCCCCGGAGACCGCGAGACAATCTTGGCGCTCGTTCGTGAGGCCTTCGCCACCGATGGCCGAGATGGTCAGGAGGAAGTCGACATCGTGCTCAATACCTGGGCCCTCGATGCCGCATTGCCGTGTCTCGAACTGGTGGCCGACGATGACGGACATCCTGTCGGCCACGTCCTCGGCTCTCGGGGCGATCTGAACGGGCGCGAGGTGGTGGCGGTCGCTCCCCTGGCCGTCATGCCCGATCGCCAGGGAGAAGGGGTCGGTAGCGCGCTGATTACAGAGGTGATCAGCCGTGCCAACGGTGCGAACCACCCGCTGATCGTCCTGCTCGGTTTCCCCGAGTACTACGGCCGGTTCGGATTCGAGCCCGCGGGGTCACTGGGAATCGTCTATCCGGTTGTTGGCGCCAACTACCCACACTTCCTGGTGCGGAGGCTGGCGGGATACGACGAGTCTTACCGAGGTGAGTTTGTTTACTGCTGGGAGAGATGAGGCTCCGTCGTCATCCAGAGGTGAACCCAGGACGTTCAGATCATTCAGCGAACCGTGTAGGGCCTGTTGTGTTGGCATGGTATCCCTTTGCGCCAACCCTACGAGCGAGAGGGCTGCGCGGGTCTTTGTCGGCCTCTAGGGCGTCCAGGACGTAACGGAAGTCGTAGCGGGGCGTCCATCCAAGTTCCGAGCGGGCCTGGGCGTTGTCGTAGACGCGGTCGATGCTCGGAAACATCCCCCAGGCTCGACGTGCGCACTCATCTGGCCGATCTGGGAACAGCCTCCGAACGACAGCAGGAGCGTCCATGACCAGGTCCGTTGCATCCTCGGGGACAAACGGTGTCGTGGCGCTAACGATGTACTTCCCGAACCCGATGCTCGGAGCCCTGGTCTCAGCGTGTAGATGGGCGCTCACCACGTCTTCGATGTCCACGCGGCGGTACAGGTATTTATTGGCCTTGATGTTCTCATCGGCGTAAACGGCGGCGACCTCTTCCAGGTCATCCCCTCCCGCGAAGAACCGGGACGTGCGAAGGATGACTGTGGGTAGACCGGCGTCCCGCGCGGACTCAGTTCGCACATGTTCTCTGCCGCCACCTTCGTCACCCCGTAGATATTCCGGGGGATCGGGGCAACGTCCTCAGTGATCCACGCGGCTGGGCCTCCGGGACCAGGGATGAGGGCGCGACCGAAGACGCTGGTTGTGCTGGTGAAGACGAAACTGCTGACCCCAGCCTTGACCGCCTCCTCAAGCAACGTGAGGGTTCCCGTCACGTTCGTGTCGACGAACTCGCGAACGACTATGTGTGCCGATGTGGGGCTTGTGGAGGGTGGCGGTGTGAAACACCGCATCCACGCCCACCAGGCTCTGGCGAACGACATCGCGGTCGGTGATCGACCCCACCACGGTGGTGAACCCTGACTCCAACACATCGAGACCCACAACATCCCGCTGGTTGGTCCGTAGGGTGCGGACGAGGGCCTCCCCCAGATGCCCGGCGCTACCGGTGACGAGGACAGGACCGTCTGCCATTGGGGGAAACTACGCGATGTCGTCCACTCCGTACCCAGAAGGAGTCCCAGGAGTAGATAGTCGCAAAAGCCGCAACCCGCAGTTAGGCACCGACCCCTATATATTCCTTCGCGACGATCGCGCTCTGACCCTTAGGCGACAGTGAAGTGGGTGTCGCAATGGCTTCAGCTGTGAACGAGAACGTGCCACTCTCTCTGGGTGTGCCCGAGATCACCCCGGTTGACCGGCTCAGCTTGAGGCCAGATGGCAGCTTCCCTTGGCCGGGGAAGATCTTCCACGCATAGGGAGGATTGCCTCCTGAGGCTGTGAGCGTGGCCGAATAGGGCTGTCCTTCCGTGCCGACTGGTAGTGCAGTTGTTGAGATCGACATGAGCGACTCAACCAGAGTGACCCTCGATGATCCTGAGCCCGCACCCCCGACGCCGACGCAAGTCGTTGGTCCAAGGCAAGTGAGGCCAACCAGTCCAACGGATTGCGTTGGGTTCTTTCCAGGCGCGATTGACCAGGTCGTGCCGTTCCACATCTCGATGAGAACATGATTCTGTGATCCAGCGGTGTAGATGCCTGTTGCGTAACATTCATTTGCGCTTACGCAGGACACCCCCTCAAGGTCATTGATCTGCTTGCCGGCCTTCGCACTAGGAACAATGGCCCAGGACGTGCCGTCCCAGGCTTCGATGAGTGGACTCTCCTCTGGACTTGTGTAGTCGGGGCCAACCGCCATGCAGAAGCTGGGGCCCGAGCACGACACCGACGACAACTGGCTAACGGTCGCTGGATGTGGGTTAGAAATGACTGCCCATACTGATCCATTCCATGTTTCGATCAACGGGTAATCCGATGCCGAACCCACCGCGATGCAGTCGGTCAGGCTTGGACAGGCCACGCTCGAAAGCCCGTCCTCGTTGCTGGTATTGGCTGCAGGGACTTCCGACCATGACACTCCGTTCCAGTTCTCGACCAGTGCCTGATCTACTGACGAGGCGCTGTTGTATCCTCCAACGGCAACGCAGGAGTCAGGACTGATGCAGGCGACACTGACAAGGCCGCTGCTGCTCAGTCCGGGACTTGGACTCGGAACAACCGACCACGAAGATCCGTTCCAGGATTCGACAAGAGTCCGTCTGATCGAATCTGACGTATCGACTGCCGAACCCACAGCGACGCAATCCGTCTGGCTCGGACAGGACAAGGAAAGCAAGGTGCCGTTCGCACCTTCCAAAGCGGGACTGGCCTCTATCGTCCACGCCGAGCCGTCCCAGTGCTCGAGGAGAATCTGATCGCTCGATCCGCCGGATGTACCTAGTGCCATGCAGCTATTCATGCTGAAACAGGACACGGCAGTGAGTAGATCGAAGGTCGTCACGTCCGGGCTTGGGGTAATGGACCAGAGTGAGCCAGGGAGTTGAGCCGCTGCACCACTGGGAAGGGATGTGAAACCCAGTCCGGCTGACGCCAGCGCGAAGAGGATCACCATCGCCCCTGCGACTCTGAGACATCGGATCGCTGCAATCACGGCGTACTTCACCTGCCAGTCTGACTGCGCCGCCTGCCCCCCGGATCCACCTGGCCCAAGCGGCTAAGTCCTCACGGCATCGTCGCACATCAGACCCGGCAGTTCCACTGAAGTCGTGACGCGGACCCAGGCTCCCAAGCCGCTGATCACACCGCTTGCATATGCGGGTCCTCCCGGTTCAGGCCGACTTCCCGTCCAACTCCAAGTACCGGTGGAGCGACGACACGCTCATCCTCGTCACCCGGGCAATCTCGGCCATCGTCAACTCTCTCGCCTCATACAGCTTCTGGGCCCGTCTGACCCGAGCATCAGTGATGCTTCTGCGTCGACCCCCCTTTCGCCCTCGAGCCCGTGCCGCGGCCAACCCGGAATGCGTGCGTTCGATAAGAAGGTCCCTTTCCATCTCGGCGACTGCAGCAATGATGCTGTAGACGAGCTTGCCCGCAGGGGTAGTCGTGTCGATCCCCAGGTTCAGTATCCTCAGCCCCACTCCCCTCTCCTTTAGGTCGTCGGCCAGTTTGGCCAGGGCCGAGGTCGAGCGCCCGAGGCGGGAGAGTTCTGTCACGACCAGAGTGTCCTTGGGCCTGAGGTAGGCCAGGCACTCAGCGAAGACGGGCCGATCAGCGTCCTTCTTCCCGCTCCCGGTCTCGGAGAAGATTCGCTCACAGCCGGCAACCGTCAGGTCGTCCACCTGTCGGTCGAGGCTTTGATCCGATGTGCTGACCCTCGCGTACCCAACTGTCGTCATGACTGGGGAACGTCACAAGTCAACCGTTTATGCCCTGTTGATTGTGACAGGTTTGTGACAGGCTCCTCGAAGCTCACCAGCGCCCGGGCACTCCCCCATCAGTAACCGGTCGTTTGAGGGGGTAGTTGCAACGAGGCCGCATACGGTCACGCCAGTAAGACTGGCGGCATGAGCGACGATGGCGCGGACGACGCGGCAGTCATCAACCAGCAGATCCAGTTCTACCGCGAGGCCGAGACCTACGACGGTGACATTGGCGATCTAGCCGCCCAAGCATTCAGCGATCAAGTTCTCGCTCGCTGTCCCATCAGCACAACTTGCCTAGAGCTTGCCTCGGGGTCGGGTAGCTGGACGGTGAGACTGCTCGACAAGTGTGAGCGGATAACTGCCGTGGAGTCATCGCCAGAAAGGAACGCCTTCAGCCGCGCCCCGGATCGCGAGCCCTCGGGTCGAGTACGTCGAAGCAGATCTTTTCGACTTCCGGCCAACGGCAACGTATGACTTGGTGTTCGCCGGTTTCTGGCTCTCCCATGTCCCCCCGAGCCGCGAGTTGAATCGTTCTGGGAAATGGTCGCTGAGGCGCTCGCTCCTGGTGGGCACGTGGTGATGGTCGACGACGGTTTGCGCGACCCTCACGGATCAGTGAGTTTCGAGAGCGGACCCGATGGGAGCGGCGCAGAGCGAAAGCTGCCCAATGGGAAGGTGTTCTCGATCGTGAAGGTTGCCTATGCGCCAGATGAACTCGAAGAGTTGCTCGGCGGTTTCGACTGGACCGCAACAGTCACCCCATTGACCTCGTCAAGCTATGTGCTCGAGGCACATCGCTGAACTCGAGTTGGCATTTGCGGACTGCGACCCATAGGGCCCCCTGCCCCCGTCAGGCCAGCTAAGGAATCCCCCCTACAACCGCTGACCCGACGACACCTTCAGGTCTACACCCGTTTCGCTCCCCCGCTTGACGGAGCGAGGGATCCCCATGACGAGTTGACCTGCTCGCGAAAGGCAGCAGCCGGGTGTACCGCCTGGCTAATAGCGCCCATGAGCCGGCGCTCAGGGTCCCTCATCCTGCTCGCCCACCTGGCCCCCAGGGACTCCGTTGCCGAGGCTGGATGCAATGTGTCGGATGTCGCTCTCAGCCCGTGAAGAGCATCCGACCAGTGCGTGCAGCGGCTTGTTAGCCCGCCGACTGGGGCGGATACCACCTTCCATCCGAGGCCAGCCACCAACCCTGATGTGGGGCAGGTTGGGGAAAGGCGTAGTACCCGCCGAGCAGGTTGAGCTGTTCATTCACTCTCGACCGAATGACGACGAGGTAGACGAAGGCAAGAATCCCCCCGACGAAGCCGAGCAGAAACAAGCCGGCAATCGGCAGAATGATCCATAGTGTTTTACTCTGGCCAGCCCGTCGGAACGCCTCGTCGGGCTTTGATGCGGCGTCGATAATCGTCCACACCACAAGTCCGAAGGACACCGGCAGCAGGATGAAGAAGGTGATCAGGAAGATCACTGCGCCTACCCCGAAGAACTCGACCGCCATTCTGCGCCTCCAATGCAGCCCCGGATGATGGTAGCCCGGGATGTTGGGCACTCGTTGGGTGCCGGTCGATGACAGATCGCTAATCGCCATCGTTCGGCGTTCAGGGCACTATGGACTGCACTACGGGAAGCCGGGTATGGCCTTGGCCGGGCTGTTGCTCATAGTTAGCCACCACGGGTCCTGGACCGAATCCCTGAGTTCGAGGACCCACGTCAATCTCATCGGATTGGGATCGGTGTGATTACCAGCCACCGCGGCACCGTCATTTCTCACCACATAGCGAACGGCCTCGACGTCGAGGTTCACTTCGACAGTGGGTGGATGTCGGGATAGGTCGAGAACCGTGGCCTCCCAGGACTTCAGCACGACATCGCGAACGATCAGCCGTGTGCGAAAGCTTGGTCGGAGTCGCGCGTTCCTCGCACTGTCGCTTGCTTGCTCTTCCAGCGGTCCCTCCGATCCACTCACGGCGCTTTCCCACGCCTCCAGCAGGCGCGCAAGTTTGGCCGCGATCAGTTCGGGACCGAAGCGGTTATCGACGACCGAGAGGTCAAGTAAGGCGAAGGCCGCAGGATCGTCAGCATTTACGAGGTCGCTCAGCGCGACGTCATGGCCCACCTTCCGCCTGTCTGCCAACTCGGCAAGGCTCTCATCGGTAAGCCTCTCCGTGTCAGATGACGGATTGGGAATCAAGGGCGCTGTCAGGACGGGACCGGCGAGCGGATCGCCGCTGACTGAAACTAAGACCCAACGGGTGCTGCTTCGCCTAAATGTCCACCGCTGATCGAGATGTACATGGTGCGGGCCGAGCCTTCCACCCTTGGGGTATTTGCAATCGATACGCAAGCGAACGCGGAGGACGATGCGATCCTCATCTTCGTCGTCGCGGTTGACTACGCCGATGAGATCGATCGAGGGCTTGGCAACGACTTCAAGGCCATCGCCGAGCCACTGCCACGATCGTGCCCAGGCTCTGACAAGACGGGCATCAGGGCGATCGTCCAAAGTCCCAATGGCCTGTGAGCGCCATAGGCCATCTGCAAGTGCCACAACCTCAATGACGGCTTGGTCGATCTCGTCAGGCGAGAAGATCGGGTCATCCTCTGCCGCCTCGACGGCCGCGTAGTGCGCACGTCTCGCGCGAGCCCGTTCCCTAAGTACGGCGTCTCTCGTCGCGCAGCACTCCGCAGAGTGGTGAACCAGTAGTAAGCGATACTGCCAACGAGGACGGTCCCAACCGCAATACTTGCCCCCAGCGATAATACCGACACTCGGATATGACCCTTTCGTCAGGAACAAGGTGCGATCCCAGTCTGGCCCATTGGGTCACCTAGGGGCTCCGAAGGGTGTGGTTACACGGGTTATTTACATGCCCCAAAGTGCCACGTGCCGATGGTAAGTAACTGACCAGATCCCGGCATTGTGGGACACCATCCGTCCACTAGGCACGTCTACAACACTCCATCCCCGACGATCAGGGCATTCGCCTAGGCTCGTCGATGTGACAGGCGACGAACTTGGAACTCACCCTCTCGACGGATGATCGCCGTTGGCGTCACGGGCGGTCTTGGGTGGGTTGGCGGCTTGGTAGTGGCCGTCATCGCTGGGGCTTATTACTACATCCGTTCCCGCCGAAGTGGATGACCAGCGCAGCCTACCTAGCCCGGAGGCTCACGCAGAAACCGCCGCTCGTTCCGGGGCAGGCAACAATCCCGAGCGTGTGCCTCAATCCGCGATGGCGTAGGTGATCGCAACCGAGGCCGAGAGACTCACCTGACCGGGCTCCACGGTCATCGAGGCTCCGGCATTACGGGACGCGGCCATAGCCCTCACCCCTTGAGACCCTGACCGGTCATTGTCCTCGAGCACAGTGATCTCACCAAGCCGCAACCCTGCCGCCTCAGCGAGATCCTGTGCCCTCTCCTGAGCGTCGTGAACCGCTCCTGCCTCGCCGCTCTGCGTAGCGGTTGAGTATCTCTCATGCTGAGTTGAAGGGATCGGATCTGTAGCGCAGTACCTGCCGCCTCAAAAAGAACGGCCAACGTCTGGCTGACACGGTCGAGACTCCGCACGATCACTTCGAGTTGATAGCTGCCAACGCGGGACGTGACCCTCTGCTGGGCTTGGTCGAAGTAGTCCTGGACCGACACATTCACCGTTCGGATGTCTTCTCGCGGAATGCCAGCACCGACCATCGCTGAGATAGCCCCACTGGCCGCAGCGGAGCAGATGTCCAGGGTCTCAGCCGGGGTGGCCCCAATCCCATTCAAGGAGATGTGGAGCGCACACTGGTCCGGTACACCTGTGGCCGTCCCTGTTCCGACAACTACCAAGCTCCGCTGTTTGGCCATCAGAGCACCCTATATGTCGATGTGATGAGTCGCCGGGGGTGGGACAGAGCCTCGGCGCACGGGCGGCTTCCGGTGGCCTCAACCCCTAGATTCGCCCTCTCGACACCAATAGCCTGATGGCGTGGCAGATATAGGCGGCATGGGCTGGAGCAGCGCGGACGCGGGACCAGGTATCGACATGGGGATGTCCGTGATCCTTGATGCCTCCAGTGAGTTCTTTGTTCGTGTCAGCCGTTCCGCGTCCACGCAAACAGCATCAGCTTCCACCTTGACGGCGGGGCCCGAGCGTCCTGGTCAAAGTTAGATGCCGTGCGTGAAGGCAAGGAACAGATAACAATCACGGTTCGCTTTGCGGATGGCCGCACTGCTGGCCTCTTGGATTCGGCGGGGCTCAAGTCTGGTTTTGGGGCCCGTGATCACGGCGATGCGAGGAAGGTGGCGAGGTTACCGGTCAGACCGGGATGAGGACTTCGACCTCTCTTGTACAGGGTGTGGCCCCTGCCACCGAACGGACCAACGACCCTCTCCGTCAGTTGGCTTGGGGTTGGGATCGATAACTCAGAGGTCACCATTGACGGTGATCGTGCCCAAGAACTAGGTGCCTCATTACGCGAGAGGCATAACAATGCCCTGCTCGGTGAACGGCCTTCCCAGCCTCAGCACCCTCGCGAACGGGTCGTGCCTCTCGTCGTTGGCATGGAGATGGGACCTGCCGAGTGTGCTGGCCATGCGTAGTGGCCTGCGCTGTAGGCAGTCCATTGCCGACGGACCCGCACGTTGTCACTGGGGTGATCGTTGAGCAGCAACCACAGGCCGGAACCGATCGTCGAGCCCGGGGACCAACATCAAGCCACATGTTCGGGACGACCGAGAACACCCTCCCTCGTGTGTATGGCCCCTGGGACCAAGGGGATGGAGGACGGCCACCAGGAGGGGTTAGGGAACCCAGAAGGCCAACGCCTGGGAGTGGTGAGGGTCTTGCCGAAGCGACCCCGTAGGACCCCGTCTGCGAGTGGAGTTCGCGATTCATCGTCAGATCCGACCGGCCGTTGATCCATCGCCCTGCCGGTTCGGGTTCGTCTTCTGTCGAGATCCTTGCTCATGGCGTCCAGGGACTCCTCGAAGTCTCCCACCGGCCGGCACTCGACAACAGCCTCCGATCCCGATCGGTGCTTACAGACGGAGGACGTGCCCGGTAGGACGGGACCTCTTCAGTCCGATCAACGTCAACTCGTCAGCATCCAGAACCCCGATTTGCTCCTCAACATCCGGTTCATGAGTTGGCCCTACCAAGGTCATCTCGGGCCGCGTCCTGTCCGCATGGTCACTCGGTTCGACCGCTGCCTCCACGGTCAAGCCATCGACCCCCACGAGCCTGCGGATCTCCTGGCTCAGTTGAACGAACGCCTTCACGTCCTCAGCCCGAGGTACGAAGTTCAATCATTGGGGTTGACCAGCTTGGGCCAGAGCGAGGCCATAACGGCCTGGAGCTTTTCGTACTCGGCCAGCTGTACTTCGAGCCTCCAACGTGGGTGGTCAGCTTCGTGTCGCTTCAGGATGCGCCGTACCGCTCACTCACTGATTGCCTCGACATCTTGAGTGACAACCCGATGGCATTGAATGTGTGACCCTCTCGGCGCAGATTCCAGATCGCCTCGTCGAGTTGCATGGAGGCGCGTTCCTCGATTGGAGCCCACAGCGGGTCGGTGACCGATGGGGGCCGGGATGAGTGAGTGCGATGCCTCTGACTCTGGATCGCCAGTCGCCTCAATCGGGTGGGCCGTGGACTCAGTTGAAGTTGCCATGAACACACTGTGACCCAAGAAAGCTCGCCAACGGGTGACTACTTCCGTGTAGGCATTCGGTCATCCTGGGGCCAGATGGCCGGACCCCTGCACTCTGACTGTTTCCGCAGCCAGGAGCCGAGTTGGCATGTGAAGCGACCTGACTTCGACGCTCTCACGGGAACCCTGCATGGTGTGCGGTTAGCGGATGTTGACCTGATCGCAACGGAACGCAGCGGGGGGCGTGGGGGGCGCCACCCCCCACGTAGATCGCGGTAGTTTCTTGTGCAGAAATGCATCGATGACTTCGCACGGGCTGGGGTCTGAGCATTCCGATTCCAGAAAATCGATTCTAACATTCCGAGAAACGATTCCAGTTTCCATTCTGACACCCCCCTTTAGGGGGTCAGAAGAATGGGAATCAGAATCAACCAGATAGTTCTAGTTCGTAGAGCTTCTTCTCTGCCGACCTCGGTCATCGTCACTACTGAAGAAGGATCATTCGCCATCACGTGGAGCATGTCGTTCTTTTTCTTTGGTGCTGCCCTTCACGGCCTTTAGAAGCTCCCCCTGGGTGATTGGTGTCCGGCCTTCATCCGCGGCCGTTGTGAGCGCGGCTCGAGGATGTTCTGAGCGGCAAGAGCCTCGTTCTTGCCCGAGCCGTCCTTTACAGTGGGCCGACTTGCAGATGACACTGATCCCAACCTGGGCACCAAGGAAGTCCCCCACTGACTCCAGACTCACCGGTATCGGGTCGCCGGGCTCGAATTCTTCTGCATCTCGATGGTCAGACTCAGTTCGGTAACCCTCGTGCCATCAAGGAACAGTTTGGTATCCAACGCTGCCAGTAAGAGCGCTGGCACCCGGCTGCGCTTCGAGTTCTTTAGGGAGTGAGCACGACCACCGCACAGCAGTCCAGTCGGAACCTCAGGTCGTCAATGGCCTCAACCGCCAGACCGGTGTCCTTGGACGAGTTTTCCTCGCCACCAGGGATGCAGCGGGCGTAGGTGTCCAAGACAATGAGGCGGGGCCGGACCCCAACCTCTTCAACGGCCTGGATAGCCTCAGCGACTGACCCCTTGTCAAGCAGGTCAATGGCTCGCTCGATGATGTAGAGATCTTCCGGTGGGACCTCGTCGCCATGCTCTTCGACGAGAGCGCGAGCCTCTTTGGAAGCCCACCGCTGCCTTCCGCTCCCACATAGATGGCCGGACCCATCTTCACTTTCCGGCCGAGCCAAGCATTGCCAGCAGCAACGTCGTAACACCACGACTGGGCAACGAAGCTCTTGCCGACCTTGGGAGGGGCATACAGCATGGCCAGGCTGCCCTCCTCCAGCACTCCGTCGATGAGGAACTCAGGGTCGGGGTCGATCGATGATCTCCCGCGCCGGAATGGAGCCTGATCGACCTGCCGTGCAGACGACGCTCCACTGCCCTGGCCCAGGATGCAACGTCCTCTGGGTCGCCACCGGCCTTCCAGAGTCTGTTGGAGACAGTCTCAATGAATCGGTCATCGTTCCTTGCGAGAATGACCGATGCTTCGATGAGTTCGGAGTCGAATCGACCGTCTGCCGTGACTACCTCTGTTCGACCGACACGTTTGATGAACTCGTCGACGAGTGTGCGCGGAGCGGCCAGTTGTTCCTCGTTTGGTGGGTGTTCTACGGTAGGATTGGCGACAGAGTCCCCGTCCAGGTTCTCCGGCGAAGCCCCGGTGTTTGCCGGGGCTTTGTTGTCGGCTGTCATGGGTCAACGGCCCATTCGCTCTGTGTGAGCTTGCTCCTCGAAGCCAGGCCTCCACGTCAGCCCTCCGGTAGCGCAGGCGACGACCAATCTTCAGGGCGGGTGGGCCGGTTCCCTTATGTCTCCACCCGTAGATCGTGCCCAGAGGGAGGCGAACCAGTTCGGCAAGTTCGTGAGGTGTCAGATAGTCGTGTCTGGTATTGGACATAACCAAAGTCTCTGACAGACCCTTGACTATTGGCAACAATGGCAGCAAACTTCAGAGAGTGCCGAACATTAACGACCCCGGGCTGAGCAGCTTTGAGCAGGCCGAGCTTCAGCGCGAGATAGATGGGGAGCCACCATTCTGGACCGGTACGAGCGAGACCGGTACGGAACTCCTCTACACCCGCCAACGCCTTCCTGGACGGCCTGAGTGGGTCATTATGGCGACATTCGAGGTTACCGAAGACGACCTTACGCTCGTCGGGGTGTCCGTCAACCATGCCACCATCCGTCCTCCGTTGGGAGGACTAACAGCCGACATCATGAGGCAGATTCTGATGGGTGATCTCTACAAGATGGGCCGAGAATATTTCCTTCTACCCGAGGGGATCGGGCCCCCCATCGATCTGAACATTGATCGCGATGCCTTGGGCCGACTACGTCGCCCGGGCCGAAGAGGGCGCGACGACGCTTCACTGGCGCGTACTTATCAGCCATCTACGTCGAGGAACTCGCGTTGGGGCCCGCTCCGATCCGTCGCCTTGCAGAGAGCCAGAATCTGAGCGCCTCGAGCATCCGCGGCCTCCTTCATGAGGCACGTCGACGCAAGCTCCTGACCGACCCGCCCCGCAAGGGAACTGCGGGGGGTCGACTAACTGATAAGGCAAAACAGCTGCTCGCCGCGGTCGAACCGGCGCAAACCTTCGGTCAACCACAACCTGGGGCAGGCATCACATGAGCAAACGCCGAACCTTCGGTCGCATACGCAAGCTCCCCTCAGGGCGATTCCAGGCGAGGTTCCCCACCCCAGGGGGTGAACTCATTACGGCAGACCGAACATTTCAGACACGGCCTGAAGCAGCCAGATTCCTCTCCGAGGTCGAAACGGATCAACATCGAGGCACCTGGGTCGACCACCGGTTGTCACGAATCAGACTCCGCGACTACGTGTCGCAATGGATAAAGCATCGCAAGCTGAGACCTTCGACGGTGGCTCGATACGGATGGCTCCTCGACAGGCACATCCTGCCCAGATTCGGTGATCTGACGCTCGGCGAGATCACCGCGCCAGCAGTTCGATCCTGGAACGCGGAGCTTGCCGCGAAGCACCCGGACACCGCCGCTCAGGCATACCGGCTGCTCTCAGCAATCTTCAATACTGTCGTCGCCGATGACCTGCTGATCCGTTCACCATGCCGCGGTCAAGGGTGCGTCACAGTACAAGAACCCCGAGCGCCCAACCCTGTCTATCGAAGAGATCGGGCAGGCTGTGGAAGTAGTCGAAGGCCGCTATCGACTTGCCATTCAACTCGCAGTGTGGTGCCAGCTTCGGCGGGCCGAGATCCTGGGGCTCCAACGCCGACATGTCGATCTCGCCGCAGGCACGATCATGATCGATCAGACCTGGACATCGGTCAAGGGTTCCATGGTCCTCGGGCCTCCCAAGACAAACGCTGGAAGCCGACTGCTCTCGGTACCCTCAAACGCCCTGGCAGACCTCGCCGTTCACCTCGATCGGTTTGTTGGACCGGACGCAGAAGATTGGCTGTTCGTCGGTACCACGGGAGCAACGATCACAGGCCGGACGCTGGACCGGCAATGGAAGGCGGCGCGAGAAGCGATCGGTAGGCCAGATGTCACCCTGCATGACCTACGACACACCGGGCTGACCCTGGCCGCTCGAACCTCTGCCAGTACCGCTGAACTCATGCGTCGAGGGGGTCATTCCTCTCCCATCGCGGCCCTCAGATACCAGCACGCCACTGCGGATGGTGACACACTGCTGGCCGATCGACTCGCTGGCCTCGCCGAAGGTCGCAATCTGGTCGCCATATCGGAGAAGGGGCACGCGGAGGGCACGACCGACCAAACAGAGGAAACCGACAACGAGGACGCAGCCACCATTTCGCCCCTGACCAGCGATTCCACTGAGCAGTCCCAACGGGGTTCGAACCCGTGTCTCCACCTTGAGAGGGCGATCGGGACTGTTCAGCGTGTTCGGTTGCTCTGCTCCTGTCCTGTTCAGAAGGGGTGCCCGTCCATCTCGTAACCTTCCGAAGTCCCTGAATTTCGTGGAGTTCAGTAGCAAAACCAGTAGCAAAGTCCGGGTCGATTCCATTGCCACAGTGACTGCCGCTCCGAGCGCTGCCGGTTCCGCGCTCGGCGTGGACCCCGTGACAGGCCGAGCTGGGTGTCATTCTCAGTTGGCGCCCCGATCAGAGAATCCTCCACGGGCGGGGCTTTCGGGACGGCTCCAGCAGCAACCCGACGTGACCTGGGCTGCCGCCGCAAGAGGTTCCCTGTGCGGGATGCCCGGCTGACCGAGTGTGGGCCGAACTGGCGGCGGCGCGACAACCGTCGGCATTTACACCTAGGCAACCTTGCTGGTTGCCCGGGCCCCCCGGTGCGCTTGGTCACGCCGTACGGCAACTCCACTCCAGGGTGTTGCCCTCGGGCGCTCATGCTCTCATGACAAATGTCACGGTCCGAATGTGCGAGATCTCACTACCGCCGGACCAGAGCAGCTGCCAGGATCGTCCTATGAGCACGCCCGAGCCGGTTCGAATGGGAATCGAGTTGTCCAAGGTGGCCAAGTCCTACGGCTCGGTCCGGGCGGTCCGCGGCATCGACCTGGCGATCGCGCCGGGCGAGACGGTCGCGCTGCTCGGCCCGAACGGCGCCGGCAAGTCGACGACGATCGACATGATCCTCGGGCTCACCCGACCCGACAGCGGGACGCGTCTCGGTGTTCGGCCTGCCTCGCCGGCCGAGGCCGTGCGGGCCGGCTGGGTCGGCGGCATGCTGCAGACCGGGTCGCCGCTCGATCACCTCAGGGTGCGCGAGCTGGTCACGCTGATGGCGTCGTACTACCCGCACCCGCTCGGCGTCGACGACGTGCTGCGGCTGACGGGGACGCGGACGAGTTCGCGGACCGCTGGACCACCAAGCTCTCCGGCGGTCAGGCCCAGCGGGTGCGCTTTGCCGCCGCGCTTGTCGGCGACCCCGACCTGCTGGTGCTCGACGAGCCCACCGCGGGGATCGACGTCGAGGGCCGCCGCGAGTTCTGGCAGGCCATGCGGGCGGTCGCCGAGCGGGGCAAGACGATCCTCTTCGCCACCCACTACCTGGAAGAGGCCGACGCCTACGCCGACCGGATCGTGCTGATGGCCCGGGGCCGGATCGTCGCCGACGGCCCCGCCACCGAGATCAAGGCGCGGGCCGGCCCGCGCACGATCAGGGCGACGCTGCCGGACGCCGACCTCGCCGGCTGCGGAGCGCTGCCCGGGCGTGGTGAGCGCCGAGCGTCACGGCGACGCCGTGCATCCTGTCGTGCTCGGACGCCGACGCCGCGCTCGCGCCCTGCTCAGCTCGTTCCCGGGCGCCGCGGGACATCGAGGTGCGCGGGGGCGAGCCTCGAAGAGGCGTTCCTGGAACTGACCGCCGACGAGGACGACACGACGATCGAGACGCCACCGGCGACCGCCACGTCCTGGCAGGAGGAGTCACAGATGAGCGCCGCCACCCACGTGCAGCTACGAGATCCTCCGGACGTTCCGCAACCGGCGGACCCTCTTGCCTCACGCTTGGGCTGCCGCTCGTGCTGTTCTACGCGGTCGGCCTCGAGCCGCCATGCGCGACCGACGGCATCTCCTTCCCGCTGTACTTCATGACGGCGATGGCGGCCTACGGCGCCATGTTCGCCGCGATCCATCCCGGGGCCCGCATCGCCCGCGACCGGTCCACGGGCTGGACCCGGCAGCTGCGCATCACGCCGCTGCGGGCCCGCACCTACATCGCGGCCAAGGTGCTCACCGCCTACCTGATCGCGCTGGCCAGCCTGTGGCGCTTGTTGTTCCTGGCCGGCGCGTCGTTCGGGGTGCGCCTGGACGCGGCCCAGTGGTTGGAGATCGGCGGGCTTGCTCCTGGTCGGCCTGGCCCCTTTCGTCGCCATGGGCATCGCGCTCGGCCACCTGCTCCGCGCCGACGCTCTGGCGCCGGCCATCGGCGGGTTCGTCGTCCTCTTCGCCCTCTTCGGCGGCGCCTTCGGCCCAGCTCTTCACATTCGGGCGTCGATGCTCACGTCGTGAAGCTGCTTCCGTCCTACTGGCTGGTCCAGGCGGGCAAGACGGCGTCGGCGGCGGGAGCTGGCCCGCCGAGGGCTGGATCGTCGTCGCCGCCTGGACGCTGTGCTGATCGCTGCTTGCCGCGCTCGCCTACCGGCGTGACACCGCCACGCGCCTGAGCGCCGACCGCAGGGCAGCCCGGTACCGCTGGGTAAGACGTGGCGCCGACCCCGCGGCATAGCAGAGGCCGGCGGCGCGCAGTGGGTCGGCGGCCGAGCGCCAGGTGGACGCGGAGATGGCGCGGGCCGGCTCCTGCTCGCCGGCCCGCTCGTCTACCTGATCTTCGTGGCGGCCGGCGGTGGCGCAGTACTCGCACGGCGCCGCCGCGGTCGGCCGGCTACACCATCCTGGCCGCCTTCTGCGCGCTGCTTCGCTGGCCACGCCCGCCGTCTGCGACGGCTCGATGCCGGGCTGCGGTTCTGGCCCCTGCTACGGCCTTCTGCGTCGCGCTGCACGTGGCCGAGCTGCCCTTCGCCCGGCGGCCCGCCTTCGTCCTGTTCGCCTGCTCCTCACGATGCTCGCCGTCGGCTCGCCTCGGCGCCCGCGCCGCACCCATCGTCGTCGCCTTGATCGGCGCTGGCCGCCTTCGTCGTCCCCGTCGCGGTGGGCTCCTGGCACGACAGCCCGGCCGGCGCTCGGCGACTCACCCCCGATCGCCATCCCGGTCGTCGCCCTCGTCACCTTCGCCGTCGTCCGATCAGTGCGCGGCGCCACCGAGCTCGCCGAGGCCCGCGCCGAGCTGGCCCGGCTGGCGGCGGAGAACGAGCGGATCCGGATCGCCCGCGACCTGCACGACCTGCTCGGCCACTCGCTCACCGCGATCACGGTGAAGGCCGGCCTGGCCCGCCGGCTCGGCGAGCCGATCCTGACCGGGAGCCTGTCCGAGAGATCGCGCGAGGTCGAGGACCTGTCCCGCCAGGCGCTCGCCGACGTCCGCGCCGCGGTGTCCGGCTACCGCGAGGTCACCCTGGCCAGGCGAGCTCGCCCGCGGCAGGGAGCTGCTGCGGGCGTCGGGGGTCACCGCCGACCTGCCAACGGCCACCGAGGTTGCCGATCCGCCCACCAGGAGCTGTTCGGCTGGGCCGTGCGCGAGGGCCTCACCAACGTGGTCCGCCACGCCCGGGCCACCCGTGCACCGTAACGCCTCGTCGGCCCTCGATGGTCGAGATCGTCGACGACGGCGTCGGGGGGCCCGCCGTCTGCGGGAACGGGCTCGCCGGCTGCGCGAACGGGTCACCGCCGGCGGGCGGCACGGTCGAGACGCCGGGCCCGCTCAGCCCGCGGGGCTGGCGGCTGCGGGTCGTCAGCTCCGACGGTGCCGATCCCGATGCCCGACATGACGTGATCCGCCTGCTGCTCGCCGACGACCAGGAGCTGGTCCGCAGCGCGCTGCTGCGCCTGCTCGACGCTGGAAGACGACTTCGAGGTCGTCGCCGTCGGTCGGCCGCGGCGACGAGGTCGCTCCCGCGGCCGAGGCGCACCGGCCCGACGTGGCGCTGCTCGACATCGAGATGCCCGGCCTCGACGGCCTGGCCGCCGCGGCGGTGCTCGCCACCCAGCTGCCGCACGTGCCGGTCGGTCATCCTCACCACCTTCGGCCGCGCCGGCTACCTGCGCCGGGCGATGGAGTCAGGGGCCAGCGGTTTCGTGGTCAAGGACGCCCCGGCCCGAGCAGCTTGCCGCCGCGATCCGCCGGGTCGCGGCGGGAGAGCGCGTTGTCGACCCGGCGCTGGCCGCCGAGTCGCTGGCCGCCGGGGAGTCCCCGCTCACCGCCCGGGAACGTGACGTGCTGGTCGCCGCGCGTCGGGAGCCACCGTCGCGGACATCGCCGCCAAGCTGTACCTGTCCGAGGGGACGGTCCGCAACTACCTGTCCGCGGCGATCGCCAAGACCGCCGCCCGGAACCGCACCGGAGGCCCTCCGGGTCGCCGACGAACGGGGCTGGCTCTAGGAGCTGCTGGAAAAAGTCGTCAGTGTCATCGCAGGATCCCTTTCAACCTGCGAACTCCGCGTAACTTTCGCTCCCAGACATGGCTCCAATCGGCTGACAGCCTTTCAGATTTCCCAATAGCTACAGAACTGGCGGATCGGTGTGCCGTTAGTCGCTTGAATTCGCACTTCTGGTGGAGCGCATAGCCCTCGTTCTGTCCTTGTCACCTTGTTCAATCGCGCCCGCTCACCGATCGTCTAATGGGACTCCGTCATGGCCGCATCGAGGAACTGATCCACGTGGTGGGGCGAGCGCAGGATGTGCGCATCGGCACCGAGCTTCCATCTGTTGAAGGCAGCGAGAACCACCGGCCTGGCGCAACGCCGCCAGGTGAAGAGCCACCAACTGGATTGAAACAATGGTTGGCAAACTACGCCACCGGTGTCGACACTTGGTCACGGCGTCCCTGGTAGCGCGGAGCGCATCCAGCGCGGAACGTTCGGTCAAGCGGCGGTGCAATACCCGCGCCGATCAACTCGCCGGATCAGCCAGTTGATCACAGGCTGAGCCCCGTTTCCAGGTGTGCCAGCGCCTCGTCGAGCAACACGCCAATATCCGCCGCTGGATCGTCGGCAAGAGCAACCATGACTGCCATCGCCACTCCGATGACGGCACCGGCGAGCGTTCGCAGGGCGATATCGTCTGCTCGACGGCCCGTCCGTTCGGCGAGGACTTGGCTCAGGAGCTCCATGGTAGAGACGAGTTGGTCCAACAGGGTCGCTCGCAGTTCTCGGACCGAAAATATGAGGACCACACGCTCCTGCTGGTCCGAGGCTTCTTGCACCGACAGCCCACCGAATACCGTCCGCAAGGCCACCCGGAGCGTGTGGAGCTCGCTGAACTCATGTGGCTGCTTGCGGAAGGCGTCGACGATCAGGGCATCCATGCCGTCGAACAGCACGACCTCGGCTTTCGTCGGGAAGTACCTGAAGAACGTGCTCTCGGAGACCTCGGCCTCTTCGATGATCTGGTGCACGGTGGTTGCCTCGTAGCCCTGCTGGCGGAACAGACGGAGGGCATGCCCCTGGATCTCCGCCCGGGTCCTTGCCTTTTTGCGCTCACGCAATCCGACGGTCGGCTGATCAACGGACCCTTTCAACGTAACCCTCCCTGTCCGTGGCAGCCTCTTGCGGCCGCATTGAGACATTGGTCTTGGGCAGGAAGAGCATGGCGAGTACGGCCCCGACCAGGGCAATCCCGGCTGACGCGAGGAACGCCGCGTGCATGCCTTCAACAAAGGCATGTCGGACCGACGAGAGAAGCACCGGCGAATGGAGTTTCTGTGCGACCGCCACGCCACCGAATACGCTCTGGCGAACCGTGAGCGAACTAGGCCCTGACAGACCCGCGAGGCTGAGGTGGGCGATGTAGCCAGCTCCAACGACACTGCCCAGGATGGCGATTCCCAGCGGTCCACCGACCTCGTCGATCGCCTCCAACACTCCCGAGCCAACCCCGCTTCGCTCAGGTGACAGCTCTACGAGCGCCGCCGAGGTCGAGGTCGCCAGGGCGAGCCCCATCCCGGCCCCAACGACCACCATCCACAACGCAATGAAGGCACCGCTCGAATCCACACTTGTCGTCGCCCCTACTGACAGCCCCACAGCGAGGAGAAGGAAGCCGACCGCGACGGCGATCTTGGCACCCACAAATCGGGCAACTTGAGCGGCTGGAACGGCCCCGATCAAGACTCCGCCGACCAGCGGCAAGAGCCTCAGACCTGAACCCATCGCTGTTGTCGCGAGTACCCCTTGGAAGTACTGCGGCATTGTGAACAGGACGCCGATCAACGCAAGAAACGACATGGCGGCGAAAATCGCACCCCAAGTGAACGAGGCTGAGCTGAACAGCGTCATGTCGAGCAACGGCTGACCGCCAGGACGCCGTGTCAATCGACGCTCCCAACCAAAGAAGCCAACCAGGATTGCGACGCCGAGAATGATCGCAAGGATGGCACCGGGATCACTCCAGCCATCCTGGCCGGCCCTGATCAGTCCGTAGGTCAGAGCCACCAACCCGGCAACTGAAGCCGCTACGCCCCTCAGATCGAAGCCCGGGCGCTCTGGAGCCCGAACTCGGCAAGAAGGCCGCGGCGGCAAGAAAGCCGATGAGGGCGACCGGCACGTTGATCAGGAACACCCAGCCCCACCAGTAGTTGGTGAGCAACCAACCACCCAGGATGGGACCGATCGGCATGGCCAGGAAGTTTCCCGCCCCAAGGATCCCCACCGCCTTCGGTCGCTCCTCCTTGTCAAACAGGACGGTGAGCGACGAGATCGCCATGACGATCACGCCGGCTCCAGCCAACCCAAGGAGGACCCGGGCGGCCATGAACTCGGTTACTGACGTCGAGAACGCGGACGCCGCCGACCCAAGGCCGAAGAGCCCCAGGGAGACGAGGAACACCAACTTGTGGCCGTAGCGGTCGCCGAGAAGGCCGGCGGGAAGCATTGCTGCCGCCAAGACCAGGAAGTATCCCGAGGAGAACCACTGAAGGTCGGTCTCCGACGCGTGAAGCGATGTTGCCAGCGTGGGGAGAGCGACACTGAGCACCGTGCTGTCGATACCCACGCACAAGATGGTCAGGAACACTGCGCCCAGCGCCCACCACCGTCGTGTTCCAAGATCATTCACGAGAGCCACCGTTGCGCGAACGTAACCATCATTTGACAGTAACCCTCACTAATCAAGCGCAGTAGGGCCGAAGGTCACTTCGGTCACTGGAGACTCAGCGCTACACACAGCCGTCCACAGACAGGACGTGATCGGATGGGCCCCTTGTCCCGCGTGGACAACCGGTACCACCGCCGCCCCGAATCTGTTGGTGGGCTCTGTCCTCCTCGGCCGTGCCAACCATCGGCTACCAGTTCGAGGCTGTGCTTCTCGACAGCGCTTTGTCCCCTGCCGTCTGGCTCTACTCGCAACCGAGGGCGACACGGGTCGGCCACCGTAAG
>CAVOWT010000002.1:0-15041 GCA_963700235.1 uncultured Acidimicrobiaceae bacterium | reverse complement strand
CACTTGGGATTATGGCGTGAAGCTGGCCACCGGCTGCAAGGAGCGTGAAAGCAAAGAGCTGGTCAGCACCCTCGGCCAGGCTGGTGAAGCCGACAAGATCCGCGTCTCTTTCGGTCGCTAGGACAGCAGCGATGGCGGCAGCGACGAGGCGACGAGTGACCAGGCTCAAGTTCTGGTGTCCGGTGCATCCAATCCGAGTCACAACAGGTTTTTCTCCGCCAACCGCCAGAAGTAGCGCCCGAGTCCGGTAAGGAACACGTAGCCGCTATCCATGGCCACCCAGTAGTGATCACGTCTGTTCTCTGTGGTTACAAGGTTGGCGTTGCGAAGGCGCCGAGATAGTCAAACTGCTGCTGTTCGACAGTGCCGGGATCGGCAGGCGGCAGAGGGCGTCCCTCACCCTCATGGGCTGGGCTCAGCTGAAGCCGGAAATTCCTCCGTGGGAAAGTGGTGCGGTAGCTGACGCAACAGCTCCGGTTCGAGCCAGGCTGGTCCAACTCGCAGATTCACGGGTTCTGTGAGATAGGTCTTCAAGACTGGGCGCTGCTCCCAGGCGCTGAATGCCCGCGCTGACATGGCCGTAGAGGCTCAGGGCAGTCACGTTTCCTCGATGGTCGGTGGCGCCCCCCTCAAGTCCGTCGAGCAGGACGCGGGTGAAAGCTCCTGGCCGCCGACCTCCTGGGACACCTCGGTCCCGCGGCTGGCGGCCATGATGGTGACGTTCTCGCGCAGCACGGCCTTGTTCAGCCGAAAGGCCTCGCTGACGCCAGCTCCCTGGATCCCTGGGGTGTTGGCAACGTCGCCGCTGAAGCAGCAGTCAAGAAGGATGGTGACGCTGCGAGCAGGAGAGTCGTTGGCTAGCGTGACCAGGTCATTCATCGACACTCCCAGGCTGTGCTCCGTCGCGTCCTGAGTGACCAAATCTGCTCCCCAGGGGGTTTGTGCTCCGTGTCCAGCGAAAAAGAAGAGCAGGTCAGTGTCGCGAGCGTTGGCGAACAGGCCCGTCAGCGCACCTCGCAAGCTATCCCGGGTAATAGAGTTGGGACCGGACTCGCTGGTGACCAGCTCAGTGTGCCAGTTCGGGGTGTCGTCGGCGTGCCTTGCAAGAAGGTCGTTTAGGGCAACAGCGTCGGCGACGCACCCGGTTAGCGAGCCAACGGTTGGATAATCATCGACGCCAACGAGGAGTGCTCTCTTCATGCCTAGTTGACGTTTTTGCCTTCGCCCATCATCTGCTTGACGGCAGCAGCGATGAGCTTCCATTCCCAGGCCACGGTCCGGTTGCGCTGGAGTCCAGCGGGGATCGTACTGCTTGTGCCAGCTCCGTCGACGTACACACCGAAGACCGGCACGCTGAGCTCCTTGGCCATCGTGATCTCTTTGGTTACCCCGGTGGCAGTAGCCATTGACCTTCCGACTAGGACGATGCACATGTTCGTGCTGGCCATCTTCTGCTTGATCAGTTTTTCCCACTCCGCTTCCGGGAGCTCAGTCTTGCTCGACCAGTCGTGCACGGTGAACGGCGTCGGCGAGTCGGATTTTGCCTGGCCCGCAAATAGGATCTTGTCGGTTGCGTTGTGATCGAAGTCGAAACTGACGAAGGCGCGCGGATCAGCCATGGTTGTCCTTTCGGTAGCTGTGTGGACGTTGATCACGCTACAGCCCAGGCGGAACGCCGTCGTCTGCCGATTCGCAGCACACGCCTGGATCGGAGCAATCGGCAGACAGCGATCCCGCTACGAATCACCTCGGGGCCTGGCTGATCACGGCACGGGCCCAGATCGAGATTGAGGCCGGCCACTCGTCTGGAAAGTCCGGGCGGGCTGACCCTTCACCGATGTGCGCCCTATGGGCTCCGAAGGGCGGCGACCACCTGGCTGGGGGCTGGATTGACGATCGGGTGCCCGTCGATGACGACGGTCGGGACCGTCTCGTTGCCGTTAGCCACTGACCGGACATAGGCGGCTGCGTCGGGGTCCGCCCAGATGTTGATTCGCTGTACTGGGAGATGATGCCACCTCAAGACAAAGCGCATTCGGAGGCAATACACGCAGCCCGGTCGCCAGTACAACGTCACCCGCTGATTGGCCCCGGTTGTCTCGATGGAACCGTTCACGGGATCAGTCAATCACGGCCTGAGGAACCAGCTGACGCCGGCCATTGAGCAGCGAATCAGCCTGAGAGCGCCCGACCCAAAAGTCCCGCAGCGTCTCGGTCCCGCTCCGGCAGAGCATGGGAGTACACCCGAAGTGTGGTGCTGGCGTCCTTGTGCCCGAGGCGCCCGGCCACCGTGCGGACGTCGGTCCCTCCACCGATCATCTGTGTGGCTGCGAAGTGCCTCAGCGCGTGGAGGTGCGTATCCACCCCGACCCTCGTCGCTACGGCCTTCACGTAGTGCGTCACAGTGTCGGGATTGATCGGATTGGTTCCGTCGTAGGTGAAGATCCAGTCGGACTCCAAGAGTTGCCTCCCGAGGTCTGAGGCCCGGCTCGAGGCCTCGGCACGGTGACGCCGCAAGACTTCGACGCCGAAGTCATCGAGCGCGAGGCGGCGAACGGCGTGGGTCTTTGTCCCCTTAATTATGATCTCCTTGCGTCCCACGACCGCCACCGATCGTTCGATGGTCAGACTGGCAGCGATCCAGTCCACGTCCCCCCACTTGAGACCGCACAGCTCGCCTCGACGTGCCCCCGTGACTGCGGCCACGGCGATGAGCGTGGCCATGTCCGGATCGTCGGCCTCGGCCGCCTTGATCATGGCCCGTACCTCGTCCGGTGTCGGCGCAGCCTGGGGCTGGTATCGGACCCTCGGGGGCGAGGCGTCAGTGGCTGGATTGGAACTCATCCAGCCCCACTTCACCCCTTGCCGGCAGGCCGATCGGATCACCGCGTGGACCTGGCGGACCGAGGCGGGGGACAGCCCGCGATCAGAGAGCGCCACGTACAGCTCATCGAGCTTGTGGGGGTTCAATCGCCTGACCGAGGTCGAACCCGAGGGCTGGGCGGATGGTCTTCTCGATCAGCCGCCGGTACTCGCGCATGGTGGTGGGGGAGCGGTCCCCCTCGATCTGCTCGAGCCAGCGGTCGAGGAGCTGACCGAACTTCACATTCGACCCACCCGACCGCTTCGATTCGACGTCCTCGACGAGCTTCCGGAGGGCCGCGTCGGCCGAGGCGGGTCCGCCCCGGTGGTGCCGCGAGATGTGGCGGACTTTGCCGGTGAGCGGGTCGCGTCCGACGTAGACGCGCAGCTCGTAGACACTGTTCGATCTGGTGCCGCTGACCAGTCGCTTGGACCCCTTCATGGAGCCCAGATTACCGCCCTAATTACCAATTGTTGGGTTTTTGTTGGGTTTTTCGGGTGTTCCGAAAACCAAAAACACCCTCTGAACTGGTGCGCCCCCTGGGATTTGAACCCAGAACCTGCGGATTAAGAGTCCGTTGCTCTGCCGTTGAGCTAGAGGCGCCTACGCACAAACGTACTGCCCCGATCGGGACGGCCCGATCGGCGAGATCCCCGGGGCTGAGAGGGTGACCGACGGGGCTCGAACCCGCGACCTCCGGGGCCACATCCCGGCGCTCTGCCAACTGAGCTACGGCCACCAAGGAGCCTCTAGTGTGGCACACACCGGTCGGAGCCCGGGCCGTGCCGTAACCTGGGCCGGGCTGGCCCCCGTAGCTCAACTGGATAGAGCAGGTGGTTTCTACCCATCAGGTTGCGCGTTCGAGTCGTGCCGGGGGCGCCGCAGCCCTCGGCAGCAGTGCGGGGGTTGCACGGTGGGGGCGCCGGACTTCCTGTCCCCGGGCCACCCGGCGGGCCCGGAGCTAGGCACGGACCCGGTCAGTGGCCGGGCCGGGCGAATCCAAGTCCCCGACCACCTGACCTAGTCTGAGCCGATCGAATTTCGTGGATCGGACCGGCGACGACCGCAGACTGTGGCCAGACCGATGGGTGCCGCCGACGTGTCGGCCGCGCCCGGGGCGCCGACTGCGGCGCCGTGGTCGGCCTGTGCCTTTCGGCCGTGGCCTGCTCGACAGTGACGGCCGCGGCCATCGCCCCGGCTGGCGCCGCCCCGGCCTGCCACCCTTCGGATGCCGTCCCACCGAGCCGGCCTGCCGTCACCGACGCCCTGTCGGGTTCGAGCTTCGTCGAGACCTGGACCACCGGGCACCTGCCCGACGACGGCGGCCCCATCGCCATGTCGTCTCCTATTCCCGTCACGCTCGACGGGCAGGCCGTCCGTCGTGGTCGGCGACCGTCTACGGCGATGTGTACGCCTACAACCTGGGAGGATCGTCAGCGGTTGCCGTTCCGGGTTGGCCCGCTACCAACGAGAGCGGCCCCATCGACTCGACACCGTCGATCGCCGACGTCGGAGGCCAGCCCTCCGTGCTGGTCGGCTCGGGCGACGACGGCGACCCGATCCCCGGCGGCTACACGTCGTACGGCCCTTCGGGGAACGAGCAGTGGTTCACCTCGGTCGTGAACCCCGCCAGCGATACGGCCCCTGACGGTGGCGTGCAGGCCGGCTTGGCCATCGGTTCGCTGCAGTCCGGTGGTCCCGACGCCGTGGCCGGTTCGCTCGGCCAGGTCTCGTACGCCCTCGACGCTTCCGACGGATCGCGCACTGACCGGATGGCCGTTCCTCAACACCGACAGCACCCACTCCACCGCGGCACTGGCCGATCTCTACGGCACCGGCCAGAACGAGATCATCTACGGGAGCGACCAGACCGGGGGGAGGGGGCCGGCCAGGACTACGCCGACGGCGGCCACCTCCGCATCGTCAGTGCCCAGGGGAACGAGATCTGCCGGGCCGACACCAACCAGACGGTGGACTCGTCCCCTGCCGTCGGCGGGTTCCTGGCCGGTGGAGCCACCGGCATCGTGGTGGGCACCGGCGACTACTTCCCCGGGGCCTCGGACACCGACACCCTCAAGGCCTACAACAACCGGTGCCAGCTCCAGTGGTCGGCCCTCCTCGACGGTGCCACCTACTCGTCCCCAGCCCTCTCCGACGTCCTCGGCAACGGCTCGCTGCAGGTGGTGGAGGGAACGGACATGGGCGTGGGCAACGGAGGTTCGGTGTGGGTCCTCGATGCCGCCACCGGCCAGAAGGTGTGGGAGGTCAACGGCATCAACCGGGTCATCGGCTCGGTCGTCACCGCCGACCTCGGCGACGCCGGCTACGACGACATCATCGTTCCCACCATCCACGGCACACTGGTCCTCGACGGGAAGACCGGAGCCCAGGTTGCCGACCTGAGTCCCAACCTCGGCCTCCAGAACTCGCCGCTGGTCACCGACGATCCGGACGGGGACATCGGGATCACCCTGGCCGGGTACACCAGCTCCACGCTCTCGGCCAACGGCGTGGGGGAGATCGACCACTACGAGATCTCCGGCTCCGACGGCGCCGAAGCAGTGAGCGGATCGGCCTGGCCCATGTTCCACCACGATCCCCAGCTCACCGGCAACGCCGGAGGGACCACGCCGGCGGGATCGATTCCGGCGTGTTCGGTTCCCGCCGCGGCCTATTCGGGGTACGACCTGGCCGCATCCGACGGCGGCATCTTCACCTTCGGGTCCATGCCCTTCTGCGGCTCCACCGGAGGTGTCCATCTCGCCGCACCCGTAGTGGGTATGGCCATGGCCGCGGGCTCCGGCGGCTACTGGGAGGTGGCCGCCGACGGCGGTGTCTTCACCTTCGGTGGCGCCACCTTCTTCGGATCCATGGGCGGTCAGCGTCTCAACGCCCCGATCGTCGGCATGGCGGCCACGCCCGGCGGCGGCGGCTACTGGCTGGTGGCCTCGGACGGCGGTGTCTTCTCCTTCGGGGATGCCGTATTCCTCGGCTCGATGGGAGGGAGGCACCTCAACAGCCCCGTCGTGGGGATATCGTCCTCCTCCGACGGCGGCGGCTACCGGCTGGTGGCCGCCGACGGCGGGATCTTCACCTTCGGCGACGCCCCGTTCGCCGGCTCGGAAGGGGGACGCCACCTCAATCGACCCGTCGTGGGTACCACCAACGACGTCAATACCGGCGGCTACTGGGAGGTGGCCTCCGACGGAGGCGTCTTCTCGTTCGGGGGCGCTCCGTTCTACGGCTCCACGGGCAACGTCCACCTCAACGCTCCGATCGTGGGCATGGCCGAGGCCTCCAACGGGAGCGGCTACCGATTCGGGGCCTCCGACGGCGGCGTCTTCAGCTTCTCCGCCCCCTTCTTCGGATCGATGGGGGGGACCCCGCTGGCCCGTCCGGTGGTGGGCATGGCCGGATTCTGACCCAGGTTGTGGGATCGGCGGTCAGGCGTAGACTCCGCACGTGACCGACGTGCTGGCCGTGGCCAACCAGAAGGGTGGCGTGGCCAAGACTACGACGGTGCACTCGCTAGGTGTGGCCTCGGCCGAGCTCGGAAAACGCACGCTGGTGGTCGATCTCGATCCCTCAGGCCTGTCTGACCTTCTCCCTGGGATTCGACCCCGATGCGCTGGAGTGCTCGCTGCACGACGTGTTCCTCCGTCGGTACAGCGCGGCCGAGGTCGCGCTGCAGGTGACCGGGCGTGGCCGGGCTCGACGTCCTGCCCGCCACCATCGACCTGGCCGGCTCCGAGGTCCATCTGCTCACCCGGACCGGGCGCGAGCACGTGCTGGAGCGAGCGCTCGAGCCGATGCTCGAACGGTACGACCTCGTCCTCATCGACTGCCCACCCTCCCTCGGCGTCCTGACCATCAACGGGCTGACTGCGGCCGCGCGCGGTGGTGATCCCCCTGCAGTGCGAGGCACTCTCCCACCGCGGCGTGGGCCAACTGCTCGAGACCATCGAGGACGTCCGGGCCTTCGCCAACAGCACGCCTGTCCGTCCGCGGCATCATCGCCACCATGTATGACGATCGCACCCGGCACGCCCGCCACATCATCGAGGAGGTCGAGGCGCGCTACGGCATCCCGGTGCTGCAGCCGCCCGTCCGCAAGTCGATCCGGTTCGCCGAGGCTCCGGCCCGGGGGAAGTCCATCCTCCAGCATGCGCCGAATTCGCCCGGGGCCATCGCCTATCGACAGTTGGCCTGCACCCTGCTCGAGATGAGCGTGGTCGCCGGCACCGTTGGCTAGCGTGCCGGACGGTCCAGACCCCCTTGGGAAACGGGCGCTGTACTGGCTCCCGGTGGAGGAGCAGGCTTCCGACTGGGACGGCGGTGAGCGCAGGCGGGCACCCGTGGCCGGTGACGGCATCGACAACTGGCGACACGAACGACGCCACGCCCGCCCGGCCGGCAAGCACGCCCTGTTCTCCTCGGCGACGCCGGCGGGCGAGGCCGAGGAGGCCGGGGCCACGACCACCGATCCGCTTCCTCCCCACGGGATCCTCACCGTCGCCTGCTCTTCGTGCGGCACGGTCAGCCGCGTGGGGATCATCAATTTCCTGCTCCTGCACTTCCCCTTCGGAGTCTGGCTGCCCGGCCGGGTGTTCGACCGATGGATGACGTGTCCTGCCTGCCGCCGGCGCGCCTGGATGAGCGTGACCCTGTCGCGATGAGGCCGCACCAGGGCGGCGACCGGTCCGACCGGACCTCGCCGGCCCGGTCCGTGACCAGACCATGCCGGTCGTGCCGGTGCCGGTGTCGGTGGTGGGTCCAGGGGTCGACGCGGGGTACTGATGGCGGCGGCCTCGACGACGAACGACCCCGGCGGGATCACCGGCTGGCTGCTGCACTTCCATGGACCGACCGCCTACGCCCTGGTCGGGTTGCTCGCCTTCGCCGAGGCCGCGCTGCTGGTCGGATTCTTCATTCCGGGCGAGACGGCGGTGGTCATCGGGGGCGTGCTGGCCGGTCTGGGTGCGGTGAACCTGGAGGTGATGATGGTGGTCGTCGTGGTGTGCGCCATCACCGGTGACTCGGTGGGGTTCGAGGTCGGGAAGCGGGCCGGGCCCCACGTTCTCGAGCGGCGCCCCCTTCGGGGCAGTGCCGCCGTGCGCCAGACCATGGCCATGCTCGAGCGCTACGGCGGCCCGGCCGTCTTCCTCGGTCGGTTCGTGGCCTTCGCCCGGGCCCTGATCCCGGGCCTGGCCGGCATGAGCGGGCTCCGCTACCGGGTGTTCCTGTTCTACAACGCCCTGGGGGGACTGATCTGGGGGGTGGGCTACACCCTCTTGGGCTACGTGGTCGGCCGATCCTTTCGAGCGCATCCTCAAAGAGGTGGGATTGTGGTCCCTGGCCGTCGTGGCCGGGGTCGTGGCGGTGGTCGTCGTGATCAGCCTGATCCGGCGCCGGCGGGAGCGCCGCCGGCTGGCCGTTGAGTTCGCCGACGGCCCAGGCGATGGGTCAACCGGTGGGGATCGGCCCGAGGACGCGGAGACCGAGGCGGGCTGAGGGCGGCGCCGGATCGGGTCTCAGGGCTCGGACCGGAAGTACCGCGCCGGTTCGGGTGCCGCGGCGCATCACTCGACCGCGAAGCTCGAGCAGCAGGCAGTGGGCCACGGTCTCGCCGTTGGCCTGTCGCTGCATGAAGGTCTCGATCTCGTCCCACGGCCGTGACCAGTGCAGTTGGAGGGTGATCTCCCAGGCCGTCGAGCCCGGGTGGGCGCCGATGATCCCTTCGATCTCGTCGAGGCGGTCGTCGTGGTGGGCGATCATCTCGTCGATCCGGCCGGCCAGATCGGAGAACCGGTATTCGTGGGCCGGAAGTACTTCGTCGGTCTCGAGGCCCGGGAGTTTCGAGAGGGACGCCAGAAAGTCCCCCAACGGGTTGGCGGCCTGTTGGGTATGGGCCGAGATGTTCGGGGTGATCCTCGGAAGGACGTGATCGCCGGAGAGCAGCAGCTTGCGGTCGTCGCTGTAGAAGCAGACGTGCCCGGGCGAGTGGCCCGGGGTCCAGATGGTCCGCAACGACCAGCCGGGAAGGTCGATGTCGCTTCCGTCCTCGAACAGCACGTCGGGCACCGCCATGGTCACCATCGACTTGACGGCCATGGAGGCCGCGGCCAGGTCGGGCAGCTTGTCGTCGGGGACACCGGAGTCGGCCAGGAACCGGGTCATGTTGGCGACCAACTTGTCGGTGTCGCCGTAGCGCGACTCGAGCATCGCCGGCGTCGGCCGGGTGGAGCCCGATCCATGCCCCCGAGGCCTCGCGGACCCGGCCGGCCAACCCGTAGTGATCGGGATGGATGTGGGTGACCATCACCGCCTGCACGTCGGACATGCTCCCTCCGGCCCGCTCCAACCCGTCGCGCAGCGCCGACCACGCCTCCTCGGTGTTCCATCCCGCGTCCACCAGGGCCACTCCACCGCCCCGGAGCTCGAGGGCGTAGACCAGTACGTAGCGGAGCGGGTTGTTGGGGATCGGGACCGGAATCGACCACAGTCCCGGTCGGACCTCCTCCACCGGTGGCATGACCTTCTCGTCCCATGCAGCCTTCTGCAGGGTGCCGGTGACGACGACCACGACAGGCACGGTACACGGCAGAACGCCTGATCCTGCCCGCAAATCCTTGAACTGGGCAGGTTGAGTGCCTACCATTCGTGCCAGCACCAAGGCCGTGACCGTCAGCAATGGGTCACGGGTACCGAGTTGGACGAGGAGTCATGATCGATCATCCCGTGGGAGTCCTCGTGGCGCGACTCGGCGGCCCCGACCCGGGGCATCCCGAATGGGCGCTGCCTCCTCGTGTTGCGGAGACGTGGACACCGGAATGGTTGAGAGGGCCCCGGTGATCACCTACGCCAATTGGCGGCATCGCTGCACCGGCTTCGTCGCATTCTGGCCGGAGCCCTTCCTCGAGGTCGACGGATCCGGTGTGGTCATGGAGTGGAACCCGAGCGCCGAGGAGGCCTTCGGCTGGCTGCGCCACGAGGTGGTGGGGAGACCGGTCTCCGACTCGTTGCTGCCACCGGAACCGGGGGACCCGCCCTTCCCCGACCTGGCCGGTGGAGCCGCGGCCTTTCTCGACCCGCTCCGGAACGGATCAGCATGAAGGGGACAACCGAGGATTCGAGGTGATGCACCGCAACGGCCAGCGCATCGCGGCCGAGGGTCGCCTGTTCGTGACGGGCCAAGGCCCGGCCGGTGCGTGGGTGGCTTCCTCCGGCCCGTCGGGGTGGCGGGCACGGTTTCGGACACCGGTCCCGGCCAGTGGCGGGACCAGGCCCGTCGCCAGGACCTGTTGACCGGACTGCCCAATCGTGTGCACTTCGGGGAACAGCTGGCCGACGCCGTGGCCGGTTCGCTGGGTGTGCCCGGATCGGTGGCGGTGGTGCTCATCGACCTCGATCGCTTCAAGTCCATCAACAACACCATGGGGCACGACTTCGGTGACCTGGTGCTGGCCTCGGTGGCGGCCCGGCTGCAGAAGGTGGCCGGGGACGCCCAGCTCATCGCCCGTTTCGGCGGGGACGAGTTCCTGGCCCTCTTCCGGAACGCTGCGGGCACGGCCCAGATCAACGCGTCGGCCTTCATCGACAGGGTGCGGGAGTCCCTGAGCGAGCCCTTCGTGGTCGAGGGGACCGAAGTCTTCCTCGACGCCTCCATGGGCGTGGCCCTCAACACCTTCGGGGTCGACGACACCGCTGAGCTCCTCTCCAATGCCGAAGCCGCCATGTACCAGGCCAAGAACCAGGGGGGCGCGGGGTCGGAGACCTTCGGTGAGTCCATGCGCATCGAGTTCCTCGACCGGATGTCCACCGAGCACTCGCTGCACCGTGCGCTCGAGCGCAGCGAGCTGATGCTCCACTACCAGCCGGTGGTCGAGCTCGAGGGGGTGACCACGGTGGGCCTCGAGGCCCTGGTGCGATGGCAGCATCCCGGGCAGGGACTGGTCAGTCCGTACCGATTCATCGCCGTGGCCGAGGAGAGCGGCCTGATCATTCCCATCGGTGCGTGGGTGCTGGAAGAGGCGTGCCACCAGCTTCAGGACTGGCGGCGACCCGGACACGCCGGTCCCCACGGCTCGATCGAGGTGAACCTGTCGGCCCGCCAGATCGATGACCCGCGCATCGTGCGGACCGTGGAGCAGGTGCTCGCCCGCACCGGTCTTCCCGCCCAGCACCTCACCCTCGAGATCACCGAGAGCGCCTTGATGAAGAACGCATCCTCGGCCCTGGACGTCCTGACGGCGCTGAAGGAGCTCGGCGTTCAGCTGGCCATCGACGACTTCGGCACCGGCTATTCGTCACTGACCTATCTCCAGCGGTTTCCCCTCGACATCTTGAAGGTGGACCGATCGTTCGTCGAGGAGCTCGGGGTCAGCGTGGAGGGCGAGGAGATCGTGTCCGCGGTGATCAACCTGGCGCACGCCCTGGGCCTCAAGGTGGTGGCCGAAGGGGTCGAGACGACGCTGCAGCTGGAGGTCCTCCAGTCGTTCGAGTGCGATCTGGCCCAGGGCTATCTGTTCTCCAAGCCCCTGCCGGCCCAGGAGATCGCGGCCTCGTTCGGGTTGCCACTCAGCGCCTGATCTCATCGGTTAGGCCACGTCCGGCGGACCCAGTCCTCGTGCGCCACCTACCTGGCCTCTGACGAACTCTCCGGCCTCACGGGCACGCCGGACGTGCCCGTCGAAGTGGCCGCCCACATGCTCGGGCTACTCGAGCACGTGGAGCCGGCATTCGAACCGGCCGCCCACACGAGCCCGGCCCAGGGATCCGTCGAATCCTGGGCCGAGATCCCGAATGCACGCGAAACGAGGAATTCCACGGAATCCGCCTGGTCGGGTTGACAAAGCTAACAGCGTAAGCCATTATGGGTAACAGCGTTAGCCTTCGAGCGAGGCCACACAGGAGGAGAGACCGAATGGACCAGACAGCGAACTATCGCAAGCCAGGGCTGTTGACGAGGAAGATCATGAATCCCTTTGTCGTCGTCATGATGCGCCTCGGCGTCAGCATCTGGGGGAGTCGGATCCTCGAGGTGCCGGGACGGACGAGCGGACTCCCGAGGCGCACGCCGGTGAACCTGCTCGAACTCGACGGGCGCCGCTACCTGGTGTCGCCTCGGGGAGATGGCCAGTGGGTCAAGAACGTGCGCTCCAACGGGGGACGGCTGGACCTCCTGCTGGGCCACCGACGCCAAGGGTATGCCGCCCAGGAGCTGTCGGACGACGAGAAGTCGCCGGTACTGCGGGCCTACCTGCGCAAGTGGAAGATGGAGGTGGGCATGTTCTTCGACGGTGTGACCGCCGAGTCCGACGAGGTCGAGGTCGAGCGCATCGCTCCGAGCCATCCGATCTTCGTTCTGACCGAGGCGGTGAACTGAGATGAACACCGTGGTTGTGCAACGGCTGGAGGCTCCAGTCAGCGCACCGGTGCACGGCGGTCTTCACGGTCCGGCCCGACGGCACGGGACAGCTGGTGCCGTTGCCATGTCGAACCTCGGGTTGCGATTCTGCATCGAGTTGGCCACGTTGGCGGCGCTGGGTTACTGGGGAGCGTCCGTGGACGCCCCGACCGCCGTCCGAGCGTCGCTGGCGGTGGCGGCTCCGCTGGCGGCCGCAGTGGCGTGGTCCCGTCTTCTGGCCCCACGAGCTCCGAGGCGCCTCGTGGGGCCGACGGCGCTCGGCGTGGAGCTGTCGGTCTTCGCCATCGCCACCTGGGCTCTCGTCTCATCGGGGGTGGGTGCCCCGAGTGTGATCTACGCGTCGCTGGCCGTGGCCAACGCCTTCACGACCCGTGCCCTCGGTCAGTTCTCTCCCGTCGATGGCGCACGGCCACCGGAGTACGGGTCGTGACGATATCGAGGACCGCTCCCGAGGCGACGCTTCTCCCAGGCGAACTGGAGCGACCTCCCGCGCCACCGGCGCGCTCGAGGCGCGTGGCCGAGGCCGTCGCCGCTGCCCGACAGATCCTCGAGGACGACGGCGCCGATGCGCTGACGATGCGCCGACTGGCCGACGACATGGGCATGCAGGCCCCGTCCCTCTACAAGCACTTCACCAGCAAGGCCGACCTGGAACAGCTGTTGATCGAGGACGCCCTGTTCGACGTCGGTGACGTGGGCCATGGAGCGCTGCGCGTGCCGGATGGCACGTCCCGGCTGTTCGATCTGCTGGCCGCGTATCGTGGCTTTTCGTTCGCCCATCCGAACCTGTACCGGCTGGTCACCAGCGGTCCTCTGTCCGACAGCTATTGCCCGAGGGGTTGGAGGAGTGGGCGGGGAACCCCTGGTATGTCGTAACCGGGGACGCCTCGTTGGCTCAGGCACTGTGGTCCTTCGCCCACGGCATGGTGATCCTCGAACTCGATGGTCGTTACCCACCGGGCTCGGATCTCGACGGAACCTGGCGGGCCGGCGCGACGGCCTTCGAGCAAGTGGCGGCCGACATCTCTCGCACCGTGACGGGGTGATGAGCCCGGCCACTTTGTCCAAGAGGTGGTCCACCCAATGGGGCAAGCCCAATCCGGTCTGATGCTGCCTTTTGCCACCGGGCCAGTCGAGCCGCGCCGTCGGCTTGCAGACCGGTCAAAGAGGACAGGTGGCCCTGGACCGGAGTGATCACGCAAATCACTGACGGCCTAGGAACCAACGTGGCCTTGGATGCCATAGGTGGTGAATCGGGTTCTCAACTACTTCAAACGTTGACAGCGCAGGGCGTGCACGTATTCTATGGCGCCATGTCCTTTAGACCCCTTCCCCTTTCCCCGGCACAGACAATCTTCACCGAGTTGAAGGTTCAAGGCTTCTGGGTCGAACATTGGTACCGACAGACGCCAGTTGCCGACCAGCAGGCAGTCTTTGATCACCTACTTGACCTGCTGGCAAGAGGAAAGATCCTTCCGAGGTCCGGGCCGTCGTTTGGTTTTGACGAGCTCACCGACGCCATCAAACGAGCATCTGCGTCTGACGGACTCTCTGGGAAAGTTCTCCTCGTAAGTTGATCGCGGCAACATCGGGGTACCGATCAATCTTCGAAGATGCGACCTCACTGGACCGCATGCTTCGTTGCTCGGACCCACTGACCAATTTGGCCTACATCACTGCGAGCACCGTTGATTCGGCGTTCTGCAAGTCCGGAAGAGGGGAGCGGACATGATCACCCACGAACGTGTAGGTCCGGTCTGGGTACTTCATTTTGAGAGCGGCGACAACAGGTTCAACGACGACTTCCTGAATGAGTTCAACGACCTTCTGGACAGGATTGAAGGGTCAGGATGGCCGACCGCATTGGTCACGACCGGTGCCGGTAAATTCTATTCCAACGGGCTCGACCTCGAATGGCTGGGTTCCGCACCAGAACCCGACGCCTTCATGGACCGCGTCCATGAGCTGTTTCTCCGAGTATTGACCTTTCCCGCAGCGACGGTAGCTGCGGTCAATGGGCACGCCTTTGCTGCAGGAGCCATGTTGGCGACTGCACATGATTTCGTGATCATGCGATCCGACCGTGGCTACTGGTGTCTACCCGAGGTGGATCTTGGTCTTCCGCTCACGCCGACAATGTATGCGCTTCTTCAAGCGCGCCTCTCCAGGGTCGCCCTTCACGAGGCCCTTACTACGGGCAGGCGCTATGACGCCCAAGCCATGCTCGAAGTTCAGATCGCCCATGAGATTGTGCCTGAAGGGGTCGTCCTGTCCCGCGCCATCGAGCTAGCCATGGAACTCTCAGGTAAGGATCATTCCGTTGTCGCAATCCACAAGCAGCTCATGTACGCGGACGTCATCGCAACGAACGAACGCTGATCGATGCATTCGGCCGGTGGCGATCAGCCTTTCAGCGATGGCAGCGTTCCGTTGAGTCCACGGTCTGGGAGCGTGAAATGTCGTCGGAACGTAGCGGTGTCACAACGCCCTGATTGACCATCCATCCAGCCAAAACAGATCGCCTCGTTACAACAGGTGCAGAGTGGCTGTGGTTCGGCATGGATGGGTCAGGGGTCGACCCATCCGTGTCGCCACCTATGCCCCGTGGTCGGGGGTCTACGACAAGGCAGAGTTTGATGGACGGACGGTACGGACGGACGGACGGACGGACGGACGGTCGGGACGGCGGGATTTGAACCCGCGACCTCCTGCTCCCAAAGCAGGCGCGCTGCCAAGCTGCGCTACGTCCCG
>CAVOWT010000001.1:0-989515 GCA_963700235.1 uncultured Acidimicrobiaceae bacterium | reverse complement strand
TCCTGGGCAGCTCCGGCTTGGTTTCGAAACGTGAGCCGGGCCCACTGGTCCTCCTGCATAGCGGCGGCGAGCTCATCGGTCACATCGGCCGGCGTGTGATCGTTGAGCCAGGCTCCGAGCACGGCGTGCTCGTGGAAGATGGTGGCCAAATCGTCAGGGACGGGAACCGTCGTCTCGGGCAGTCGGTCAACGGCCATGGTGCGCTCTCGGCTGCGCTCCAGAGCGTCGACGAGCGAGTCGAGCGCATCCCGGCGATCGGTGCCGTCGCCGTGGTGCCCTATCTCCCACCGTGGGTTCTCCGGTGCGGTCACATACAGGTTGTTGGACAGGCGTCCCCGGGACAGCTGGGTATACCCGGCCTCCTGGAAGAGACTGTCGCCACCGAGGCCGAAGGCGTGGTCCACGGTGATTCCCTGGGAGCGGAAGACCGTAAGGGCGTAGCCGAGGCTGGTTGAGCTCTCGACGTAGCCCTGGGGAAGAACGGCCTGGCGCCCGTCATCGAGCCGGACGACGAGATCTGCCCTCGAGCCTCTTTCCGAGCCGCTCGGTGCCTCCTTCTGGCCGGCCATGTCAACGTCACCCTCTACTCGAGCAACGTCACCCTCCCTGCTCACAGCCCTCTGTCCCGCCGGGGTCAGCGATTCCGACCACGGTGGCAAAGGTGCCGTTGCGGATCCTGACCGTTGCCGGCTCCGGCCTCTGATCCTGGCTCCCTCACCCGCTGGTTCTGCTCGAAGATGACCCTGTCCCCCACGCTGAAGGTCTTCTCCCCGATCCTGATCTCCTCGCCCAGCTCACCACTGGCCTTGCGGTGCTCCCGGACCATCTCGTTGAGCACCCGGACGTCGACCCTCCGCACGGCGAGGATGGCGGTGGTGTGATCGTTGTGGACGGCCCACCAGTCTTCGACCAGGCGCTGTCGGGCCTCGTCGATCGAGCCGGTGATGGTCACCCGGCCGTGGTCGACGTAGGCGTCGACGGCGGGAATGACATCCCCGCTTCTGAGCGAGGACAGCGCCTCCCGTTCCCACGCCTGGTCAGCGCCGGCCTGACGGCGGTTGGTGGTCAGGGTGATCACGTCTGCGCCCAGCTCCCGGGACAGCGTCCGGAGCGCTCCTCCGGCGTCGATGGACGACAGCTGGCGGTTGTCACCGACCAGGACCACCTTGGCACCCGACGCATCGGCATACCGGCGGAGCTGGTCGAGGGAGCGGCTGCCCACCATGGAGGCCTCGTCGACCACGATCACGTACCGGCTGGTGAGGCCACCCCCTTCTCTCAGGTCGGCCAGGAGTTGGGTGAGCGACGAGCTGGGGATGCCGGTGCCAGCCTCCAGGTCGGCGGCGGTCCTGGCCGCCACCGCGGTGCCGATGACCCGAAAGCCGGCCTGTTCCCACCCGATCCGGGCGGCAGCGAGCAGGGTGGACTTGCCCGTGCCGGCCTCCCCCACGACCAGGTCGTAGCCGTTACCTGACGTGAGCAGCTTGCGGACCCCGGTCGCCTGTTCCCCGTCCAGGTGAGGGTGACGGCCCAGGACCTGGTCCACGAGGGCGGGTGCGACCTGGGCCGTCCGCTCGCCAATCCGTTGGGTCGCTGAACCGACGATTCTCTGCTCTGCGGCGAGCAGCTCGGTGGTCGTGTACCGCCGATCGCCGCTGGTGACCGGCACGACGTGCCCGCTCTTGGTTCGGAGATATTCGGTGCCGGCACCAGGATCGGCAAGGACCCGGACCACGTCGCTCCGCTCGAGGAAGCTGGCCGTGAGGGCCACCGCTTCCTCGGGGGTGACGTCGAATGCCCTGGCCACAGCGCTGAGCACCTCTCGCCGCGAGAAGCTCGATTCGAGCAGGGTGAGGGGCACCGCCCTCACGCCGGGGAGCCCGGAATCGGACCGTTGCTGTTCGTCGATCGGCCAGTCGTTGAGCGATACCCCCGCCTTCCCTTCCAGGACCCGGAACACCTCCTCCACGTCTGTTGCCGTGGGCTCTGCCGTAAGCTGCGTCACGCCCGAGGGTGTCGGTCAGGTCGTCGACCGTTGCCGGTCGCCTGCCGCCCTCCCCGTCGGTGAGCTCGATGGCGGAGAGCTGCTCCTGCCAGCCTTCACGGAGGACGTCGAGCTGAGCACCACCCTCCGGCTTCCGCTGCCCGGGTGTCGAGCGTGGCGGTCTCGGCCGCCTTCTGGGAGGTGGTCCCCCGGACCTCCATGGCTGTCTCGATGTCGGTCCTGCGCTTCGAGAAGGCCTTGAGGATCGCCTTGGGGACGTCTCGAAGTTCGCTGAGCCCGTTGGCTCGGAAATCCCAGGCGAGACCGAGGGGTGTCAGCTCGGCCCGCAGTGCGGACCGGTAGAGGGTCCCGGCGGCCTTCTGCCACAGGTAGAGCTGGCGACCGTCGGGGGCCGACCACCGGCCGTCGGCTCCCTCGACCAGGTTGGGCACGACGACGTGGGTGTGGAGCTGGGGATCGCCGGCCCGGCTGGTGCGGTGGCGGAAGGCCGCACCGATGAAGCCGTTGGCCTCGATCAGCTGCGCCCCACCACGGCCTCGACGGGCGAAGCAGGCCTCGGCCGAGAGGTGATCGATCACCGAGGCGACCGCCCGGTCGTGACCAGCCGAGATGGCATCACGAATATCGGAGGCTCCGAACGCCCAGAGCAACGACACGCCCTTCGGCGCCGAGAAGGTGAGGTCGTAGCCGGGACGTCGATCCGGCTGGACCTGGACACCCAGCGTCTCGCCGTCGGCGGACCTCCCGGCGAGGAGATTCCGGAGGTCTTCCGGATCGACCTGGCCGACCAGTCCCAAGCCGGCGGCCGCCTTCCCGACCCACTGACCCGGCGCCTCACCCCGGCCGAGGTAGTAGTCGTCGACGCTGTTGGCCATCTTGTCGAGGTAGTACTCGGCGCCTCCGGCCACACCGAGCTTCCCTATGGAGAGCATCGTGGAGGGGTCGGCGAGGTGGTTTCGGGCCGGTCCATCTCTGCATGGTCCGAATCGAACGTCACCCTCAACGTCACCCTCGCCGATAGTGCCTGGTCAGACGGTCGGACGTGACTCGCCAGGAAGGTCGCATCCGGTCGAATAGTGCGACGTCGGCACCAAATGGTGCAGGGGTGTGGAGTCTCCCGTACCGCTTTGGCGGAGCCGATCTGTCCCTGTCCCACAGGCGCCCGTGGCGGGCTCGATGCCCGCCTGGGCGCCTCTCTCGATCCCCGGACCGATGTGAGCTCCCGGATCCATCGTGAGTAGCCACAGAACGGAAAACGTGCGCCCCCGTACGGTGGTCCCCCTGATCCGGGTCGGGACACAGCACTGCCCCGGCTCGATGCCGGGGGCAGTGCTGATGCGGGCCAGAGGACGGTCAGATGGCCTGTGGCGCCTCCTCAGGCTCGTCCTCGCCTTGGGGCCGGATCACCTTGTGGGTGTCGACGGTGGCGAACCGGAGGCTGGCTCCGATGTCCTCCGCCACGATCTCGACCTTGGACCGGAAGGTGTGGTCATCGGTCTCCCAGCTGCGCTGGTCCAGACGGCCGGTCACGACCACCCTGGCGCCCTTGGTGAGACTCAGTGCGACGTTCTCGGCCAGGTCACGCCAGCAGACCACGTCGAAGAACGAGACGGACTCTTCCCACTCCTTGGTCTGCTGGTTCTGCCACCGGCGGTTGACCGCCAGGGACAGCGAGGTGGTGGCCTGCCCGTCCCGGGTGTAGCGGATCTCCGGATCCCTGGTCAGATTGCCGGCGACGGTGATGGAGTCGATGGTGGGCATGGTTTGGGCTTCTCCTTGGTGATTGATGCCGGGTGGGGCGCTTTTCGCCCCACAGGGCCGGACATCAATCGCTGGGTGCGATTGCCCACGCCGGCATCGGCAGTCAGGGGAGGGAGCGGAGCGGGAGTGAGAAGCGGAGGCCGGTTGGTGAGGCGAGGTACGAGCCGGCCCGCAGGGTCACCAGCCGAGCCGGCGCCTCGGAACGTCGACCTTGACGGCCGGGGCCGGTGTGACACCGACAGGGCGCTGACCTGGGAGGGTGACGTTCAGATTGGGCGGGAGCAGTCAGGGTGACGTTGCCTCAACACCGAGCGCCAGACGGCGTTCTCATACCCAAGGCCAGGTGCCGGAGCCCCTGGGTACGGCGCCTCCAAATGGGTCGAGGGTGACGTTGGTGAGCACGAGGGTGACGTTCATGACGGGGCCGGCGGAAACCGGCGGATCGGGAGGGTGACGTTGAGGGTGACGTCGCCACGGAGGATTGGTGGAGGTGGGTCAACTCTTCCCACCTGGATTGAGGAGGCCCGATGGGATCAGACCGAGAAACCTCGAAGACAGGCTCAGCATCGTCCAGCGGACCGGGGGCTGTGAAGTGAGCCGGTTCCTGACCATGGCCGAGGCCTCCAAGCACTGCGGCGGTGTACCCAGCGCAGAGACCCTCTACCGACTCGCCCGCGACGGTCACCTACCCGTTCGTCGTATCGGACGACGTCTGGTCATTTCCGATCGACTCCTTGATGAATGGATCGACTCGACCGGCGACGTGCGGGAGGTCGGCTATCCAGGAACGGAACTGAGGGAGGGTGACGGCATCTGCTGGAGCTGCCGAGAGCTACAAGAGTGACGACGAATCCCGGACGGTGGCCATTACGTCTCTCCAGCCCGGCGGGTCGCCCGGGCCGAGGAACAGCTCGGCCATCGCCGCTTCATAGAATCCAGCGAGCTCGTGATTGCCAGAGAAGTCCTCGCGGAAGGCGTCACTCTCGGCGTAGCCGCCGGCAGGTCGGGGTGGCACCTCGTTCCCAAAGAAGCTGCGGTTGATCTCTTCGTGACCTTCCACAGCGGCGAAGAACGCATCGCGGTCGGCGAGCCACTGCCGCACCTCCTCCATCTCGAGGAG
Organism: uncultured Acidimicrobiaceae bacterium; assembly: GCA_963700235.1. GTDB lineage: Bacteria > Actinomycetota > Acidimicrobiia > Acidimicrobiales > RAAP-2 > Bog-756. The sequence continues at coordinate 984,629 of CAVOWT010000001.1, read as the reverse complement.
GCGATGGACGTCGTGATAGTGCCGTCCGACCCGCGACGGGTTGTTGTACTGGTCACCCGAGTTCCAGACACCGGTGGTGACCTTGAAGTGGAGCATCATCACTTTCTCGACGAGCGTGCGCCCGGGATGGAGCACCGGCACCTGACAGGGAACGAGGTCCGAGTACCCGTCGACATCGAAGTCCGCCGCCCGGAGTGGTTCCGTGATCAACGGCTCGATCGGAAGCACCAGATGAGGTGGGAGGTCCTGACCACGCACTCCCATTTCCAAGAGCACTTCTGCCGGCAACCTGAGGGCGCTATCTACTTGGCGGGGATACTGCAGGACTTCGGCGAGGTGCTGACCTGTCCCGTGATGGCGTCGGTCCCGGTCGGAAACGAGGCCGAGTTCGCTGATAGCGGCTTCAGCGATTCGCTTCATCAATGTGCTCGTGGCTCCGGCCCCCCTGTCGCCCTTGAGGATGAGGACATCGATGTCTTCGGAAAACCGTCTGGATGCAGCGGTAGCCCTTCGAGAGGCTGGTTCCGCCCTTGAAGACGAAGTCATCCGGGAAGTGTCTGAGCGGTGGTCCGCAGGACCTGGGTGACCCAATAGTCCTTCTCCAGGATGTCGGCGCGGATCCCGCTCTGCCCTGCGGCCACGGTCAGCGTCGGCCAAGCGTCAGGCCTGTCCCGCCAGTTGGTCACGAGGCGAGACGGAGAGCCGGAATGGCATCCATCGCTTCGGCCGAGTCTGAGCATGCACGGCAGGAGGGATCGATCCGGCGTCCTCGTCCCTCCCGGCCATGCAAGGAGGAGGGCCCGCAGCCGTTCACGGACCCGAGCAGGCTCGGTCTCGGCCGCACCAGCAACCGCCTGGGGCCGAATGGTCGATCCGAACAGAGAGGAAAGGCGACCGACGGCCACCTCCGACGGAAGCTCAACGACATCGCTCCAGTCGTCCAGGACCTCGAGGAGGGCAATCTCATGGGAGGTCAGGTGATGACGGATCCGCCCCGTCCGTCGAGTTCGGTTCACCAGGCGTGGCGTGAGACCATCCACCTCGTAGGGAACGGCGAACGTGGGCGTGGCGCCGACCTGGGTGGTGAGCCCAAGGAGGCGGGCGGCGTCGAGACGTGCCGGCCCAACCCCCGATGCCTTCCCATACACAGCTTCGAGAACAGCTCCTGGACTCGGATGGGACATACCGAGCGGAGTCTTCACTCCCCTCCAGTAGAGACCTCTGCGTACCCGGATCAGCTCATTCTCATGCTCGAGGCGTGAAAGCGCTCGAGCAACGGCCGACCGGGGAGCAGAGAAATCAGAGAGGGTGAAGAAGCGCTCCCGAGCAGCCGTCACCCGCCGATGCACCTCGCTCGCTGCGCTGGGAATGGCCGTCTTCATGTCCACAATTATATAGGAGATGTGGACAGAGTCAACGAGAGCTGAGCCTCGGTCCCTCATCCTGGGGACTCCGGAGGACGTCTCAGTACTGGGTCTGACCCCTCGCTCCTCCGACCCCAGCTGGATGTTCGCGGAACATTGAGCGTATACTTTGAGCAGTCGCTTAATTAGGAGGGCAATGGCCAAGTCAGGTGCTCCAAGCAATGTGATGGTGAGAGGTGGCGCTCGGTCGGCCGAAACCCGTCGGCTCCTCATCGAAGCTGCCGTCGACGTGCTCAAGTCGGACGGCTACGCAGGGGCCAGCGCTCGCGTCATTGCTGAGCGTGCGGGATCCAATCAGGGCCTGATCTTCTACCACTTCGGCTCGGTGGCCAATCTGTTGCTGGCGGCCCTCGATTCCGTCAGTACTGCCCGAATGGAGCAGTACGGATCGTCGGTCGGCGCCGTTGGTTCGGCGACCGAGCTGGTCGATAGCGCCACAGAGATCTTCCGTTCGGACCTCGACGCCGGCTACATCACGGTGCTGGTCGAGATGATCGCCGGCGCATCGTCCACCCCCGGCCTGGGCGCTGAGGTGGCCGCTCGGATCGGACCGTGGAAGGAGTTCGCCCAGTTGGCGATCGAGGATGCGCTGGGGGACTCGCCGCTCGGCCAGGTGCTCCCATCCAAGGATGTGGCCTACGCCATCGTGGCGTTGTATCTGGGTCTCGAGATGCTCAGCCATCTTGATGGAGACCGCCAACCGGCACTGGCACTGTTCGCCCATGCCAAGCAGCTCGCAGGACTCTTCGAAGCAATGACCGGACCTTCGTCCACCAAGGAGACGTAATGACCGACACTCTGGCCACAAGACAACGTGCTGCCGCATCGCACGACACTGGGATGGACGTGGTAACCGGCGCGTTCAGCTACTCCGGCGGGGCAATTGCCAGTGCGCTGATCAAGAACGGCCGCCGTGTGCGCACCATGACCGGACATCCGAATCGGGCGGGCGGCGACACCTCTGTCGAGGTGCGCCCACTCGACTTCGACGACCAACTGGGTCTGGTCGAATCGCTCGAGGGAGCGACCACCCTCTACAACACGTACTGGGTTCGGTTTGCCAGGAGTCGGATCGACCACGAACTGGCCGTCGCCAACTCCCGGGCTCTCTTTCAGGCGGCCAGGCGGGCCGGCGTACAGAGGATCGTCCATGTGAGCATCACCCACCCCAGCATCGAGTCCCCGCTCCCCTACTTCCGTGGCAAGGCCCTGGTGGAGCGGGCCCTAGCCGAATGCGGTGTCTCCTTCGGCGTGCTTCGACCGGCCATCCTCTTCGGCGGCGATGGGGTGTTGCTCAACAACATCGCGTGGTTGCTGCGCCACCTCCCCGTCTTCGCCGTCGGTGGCCGTGGTGACTATCGCATCAGAGGCATCCACATCGACGACCTCGCCGAGCTGGCCCTGGCCCATGGCGCAGAGCGGCAGGACAGCGTCATCGACGCGGTCGGACCCGAGCGACCGACCTTTCTGGAGCTCGTCGGCGAGATCCGGGAGGCCGTAGGGAGTCGGGCACGGATCATCCGGATCCCGGGAGCCCTGGTACCACCCCTGTCCGCTCTTTTGGGCCTCGCCCTCCACGATGTGCTGCTGACCAAGGACGAGTACGCAGCTATGTTTGGGGGCCTTGCCGACACGGATGGTCCCGCCACGGGCAGTACTCGTGTCACCGAGTGGTTGCGCGAGCACGCCAGCGACCTGGGTCTCACCTATGCCAACGAGATCCAACGCCATTTCGCTGTATGACCGTTAGCTCGACTCCCCTTTCGTACCGAGAAAAGATGCTCTTGGCCGGGGCAACAGCCTGGTCAGCCCTGCTGATACCCCTAGCCTTCCTACTGCCCGTCGAATCGGCTCCTTACAGCTCCCTTGATCGAAGGACCTATCAATCGGCCGAAATGGAGTCTCTGGTCTCGGTGGTTCGACTCGTTCCCTCTGTCCTGCACCCTTCCTAGAAGCTCGACCCATCGACATTTGATTCGACATCGGAACGAGTGCCGGTACGTCCATAGGCGAGCACCATCGTTACGCTGCCGTACTGCCCCACCGAGCCGGTCGGTCGGGGACCCAAAAAGAATCCGGCTCGAGGCAGCGAACGGGGTCCGGTCGTGTTTCACTAGCTACATGTCGGGTTGGCTTGATGACGAAGACGACACCAGGTGGTCAGAGTTCCCTCTTGATGTCCGAACCCGTCCGCTGATTCTTCTGGAAGACCGGTGCCGCATCGAGGGGGGCTTTGCTAGCAGTGAAGCAAAGGAGGCCTGGCTCGATGGAGCTATCGAACTGGGAGAGACGCTCGCTCAACTGCGGTTGTACCTCCCTGCCCACAGGGACCTTGATCGGCCGCACCAGCCTCTGTTTGTAATCGCAGTGGCACCGGAATCGGTCCCATTCAGGTGCGATCGTGGACCCCGTCAGCTCCCGGCCCTGAGGCTCACCGTCTCCGGCCTTCAGGGTTCATGCGTCATCCTCGACCCCGAGGTCGATGTCTGGTGGCCGAAAGGGGCCGATGAAGCCGAGCGGGGGTCGGTCGGTCCCGCCACGATCGAAGAGGACGGGGTGACTGTCCATATCCCCGCTTTCGGCAGTGTCCTCACCGAATTCCATCGGGCTGAGTTCGAGGAACACGGAACCTACGTCGTTGGTCGGGCGATCACCTCCACCAGGCCCGTGCCGCCCGGTACAGCGATACGGATGGTAGGCATCAGACGGATGGTCACCGGTCGTCTCCAGGCCCCGCTGGGTAGTCGAGTACTGGTCACCGACAAAGGTAAGCCGATGTGGGTGGAAGGCATCCCATCCAGCGGCTGAACCGGCGCTCAGGTGACACTCCTAGTGGGATCAAGCGGTCGTCAAGGTGCAGACTGGCCAGGGGCCATCACCGCCGCTGACTTGGCCTTGTCGGGCGCATCACCTCCACGTTCGGAGATTTCTTTCGCCAACTGTCAACCAGACAGCGGCCTGCGGTGTCATACGGGCGATGAGCATCGCCTGTATCGAACTCGAGCTGACCGAACGGACAAATTGGGTGACTGACGAGGAAGAGCTGGCCCAGTTCGTGGCGAGTGAGTACCCAGGACTGGTGGCTGCCCTCTCATTGGTCTGCGGAGAGCGCTCAGCAGCAGAAGACGCAGTCCAGGAGGCGCTGGCCCGGGCAGTGGTGGCCCAGCGGCGAGGCACTATCGACTCCCTGGCGGCCTGGGTCCGGGTAGTCGCTCTCAATCAGCTCCGCAACCGCTGGCGTTCGAAAAGCCGTGAACAGCGGGCCACCCAGCTGCTGCGGGACTCGCTGGTCCCCACCGGTCTGGGCGACGCCCTCGAGGATTCGATGGACCTCGCAGCAGCCTTGGCCTCGCTCTCACGCCGCCAGCGCGAAGCAGTAGCCCTCCACTACCGGCTGGGGCTCACTGTCAAGGAGACTGCAGAGGCGATGTTGGTCACCGACGGAACGGTGAAAACCCTACTGAGCCGGGCCCGGGCCGCCCTCGGCGCTGTGCTCGGAGACCAGGAGGGCCGCGATGACTGAGTTCGACCGCGGGCCTGATGACTCTGATCTGGAGGACAGACTGCGGTCCTCCCTAGCGCTAGTGGCTCCACCGGCCAGCTCGACCGGGGTTCTCGGCAGTGTTCAGCGTCGAGTGGCCCGGCGGCGGCGCCGGGCACGCGAGGTGGTCGGTGGCCTACTGGTCGTCCTGGTTGGAGGGGGAACCGCTGCGGGGCTGGCTCTGTCCGCCAGCCCCCAGATGAGCGCGGTGCCGCCGACGCAGGTGACGAGGCTCCCGAGCGCTACCGTGCCCAGTCCTTCGCCATCTTCTGGTTCGCCGTCTTCTACTTCCTCAGCGAGCGCTTCAGGGGCCAGCCAGGGCGACTTCAACGCTCGACCGGCAACACCACCGCCGTGTCCGGCTGGCCAGAAGACTCCGTCGATGACCAGCGGTCGCTTCTGTGGGTCGACGCCGGGGCCCGGTAATGGCCTCGGTCCGGGGGGAACCTGCACGGGCAAGGAGACTGACGTGCCGTGCGGACCGGGCGTGAAGCCGAGTCAGTTCTATGCCTACACAGTGCCCGGGAACTGCAGCGGCCTGATGGACTTCGATGGCCGCCAGTGGGTGTCTGAAATGCCGCCCCCGAATCCGGTGCCCGCCTTCGATGTCTGGATCCAGCTCAGTGCAAATGGATCGGTGCGCTGGATCGCGCCCACGGCTCAGTGGGCCTGGTGCCCTATCGGGACCAGGCCCTGCCCGGGTGCCGGGGGTAGGGCATGGGACCGGCCGAGCACGGAGCAATCAGAGCCCGATCGACCAAGCGTCGAGGCCGGGTCCTGTTCGTCGGGCTGGTTGTCGGGCTGCTCTCGATCCTGTTGGGCTCCTGCAACAGCACGAGCAGTGCCTCTCCGAACACCACGACGCGGGCTGCGACATCGACAGGTCCTCACGGTTGGAAGACCTATGTGTATGAGCAGGTAGCCATCTCGGTCCCTTCCGACTGGAAGGTGATTACCAACTACGTGTGCCCTGAGGCTCAAAGTCCGGGAACGCTATTCCTCGGGCCGTCCAAGGACCCAGATGTGTTTTGTCCGGAGTACCCGCTGGACGTGGATTCGGTCACCGTCACCTCGGTGCCTGAGGCAGCGTTGCCGCCACCTCAGGTAACCTGCGCGCCGATCAGCGTGCACGGACTCGAAGTCGACGTAGAGCCCTGTTCGAGCAGTGACGCCAGTGGGGACACGACGTGGCTGGTCTCGGCATTGGGTATCGAAGCCCAGGCCACACAGGGAGGGGGCAGCTCGGTCGGCGGAGGTACTGCCACCGTGGTCGGAAAGGTGCTCCACACCTTGCGCGAGGCGAGCGCACAAGAGGTCATCGCATCCAGTCCAGTCGACTGGCCGACCTACACCTACCGATCAGCTGCCATCTCAGTGCCAAGTTCCTGGTCAGTTCGCCGCGATCAGGACTGCCCCGACCCGTCGGCGGAAGGCACACTCGAGCTGGGCCGTCCAACGGTGGACAGCACCTGCACCGCCCTGGCTGATCCGACAGTGGGTGTCACCCTGCTTCTCTCACTCCGGACGTGAACTATGGCTCGTGCTCGACCTTCCGGGTCAATGAGCTTCGGGCCTACGTGGCCGACTGCAAGACCCGGCACCCGGAAGGAGACACGAACTGGGCCGTCCCAGCGCTGGGACTCGATGTGTCGGCGGGTCCGGACTCCTCTGCACTAGTAAGCCTCATCCTTCACACGATCCGCCACGCCACGCCGCGGGACATCACTGCCTCGGCACCACTCAGTCTGCGCATCACCCTTCAGCACACCCGGGTGGCAGCCGGCCTACCGATCAAGGGCACCGCCGTCTTCACCAACCGCAGCGGTGATCCGATCACCGTCGAGGCGTGTGCGGCCGACCGCTGGCTGAACGTGGGTCTCGCTAACAAGCACATCTCGTACCAACCGGCCAACGTAGCCATCGCCTGCCCACCGACAGTGCAGCTGGCCACAGGCGTGACCCGTATGCCCATCACCGTTGCAACCACCTTCCAGGGCTGTGCCCAGCTTCATCGTCGCCGACGGCGCCGGAGTTCCCCACCTCGTGCCCGGGCGGTCCCGCACCGCTCCCGGCAGGGACCTACTACACAGTTGTCATCACCAGTGGACTGCCGGCCGACATGCCTTCGGCGAATGTGGTGAAGGTCACCTTGACTCACGATCCAACGCTGCGCGGTTGATGTCGCAGGCAGCCGCTTGTCGGATGCTTTGAGGACCCGGGAGATCTATGGAGTTGCAGCGTGGCTTGCTACGGGCAAAGTCGCGATCTTGTAGCACGGGAGCAGCGTGATGGTTCGCTTTGTCGCCTTTTCCGGAATCACCTCGATGGCGTTCGAGGCGCAGGAATTTGCCGAAGGCGCGCCTGGAGCTGACGCCTGATGACCCGCCGTGGTCGGTGGGTGGGTGACCGCACCCCCCGCCGATATGTCCCCGAGGAATCGGTGCTTACTGTGGCAGCTACAGCAGGCGGCGGCAGTCCCATTCGATAACGCCCTTGAATAGACGCCGGCGCTCCCAGCTACTCGGCGTGAATCTTCACTGGTGCGGGGCCGGCTCCGACCTACGGATTTTCGCGACGTAGGTCGGCGAACCATGGGGCGGCTCCGCATGACCACCACTCGAATTCCACCCCAACAAAAACCCCAACAATTGCGCGCCCTCGAACAGGAGACGAAATTTGGCAAGAACGATAAGCCCTGTTCAGAGGCCCTAAAGTCGTCTCGGTACCCCTCCAGACAGGCCTCTTGATACGCTCTTAATCCGCAGGTTCTGGGTTCAAATCCCAGGGGGCGCACCAGTTCCGGGTGAAGTTCCGAGCGATGCTCTACCTGGGTCCGGCGGTCGGGCCCTTCCGGGGTGGATGGTCGGCGCGACGGGTTGCCGGGCGCCGCGGCACGATCGCGGGGATCGGGTGCCGGCGAGGTCCCGACCACAAGGCCGGCGGGGCATCGACGGCTCGGGCGATGGCATAGGCAGCCGCCTCGTAGTTGACCCGCCAGCCGACGAAGTCGAGCCATGCCTCCTCGTTCGAGCGCTCGAGGGGGAAGTCCACGCTGGCCAAGCGGTCGATGGCCTCGACGAACTCCTCGTAGGTGAGGGTGATGCCCTCGTTGGGATCGGCCTCGGCGGGGATGTCGAAGCCGCGTGCCCGGGCGATGGTCCCGAGGCACGTGAAGCCGCCGCGCAGGCACAGTCGGGCCGACACCGCTCCCGGTGCATCGGGCACCAGCGACAGATAGAGCGCGGCGGCATCGAGTACGGCTAATTGGGCGATCAGCCATGAGGAGAGCGGTCGCGGGGACCGGAAGTTGAGGAGCGCGAGATAGGTGGCGTGGCTCTCCGACACGTCGGCCGACCAACGCTCCCATGCCTCGAACCACTCCGGCAGCTCCCCCATGGCCGAGACCCCCGAGCCCAAGCCGTAGTGGGTGCGGGCCAGCAGTTCGGGACCCCAGGACGGAACCCCGGCTCGGGAGTCCAGCATCGTCACGAGCCCCTCGCGCCGATTGAAGGCGGCGTAGAGCGTGGGGAGGTAGCCGATCTGCAGGGCCACGGTGCCCAGACCGATGAGGGCCGCGAGATCGACCAATCCCGCCGGAGCGCCGTGGTGGGGTGCCAGGTACCCGAGGGTGCACAGCGAGGAGCCGGCCAACTGGAAGGCGACGGACAGCCCGGCGGTGCCCATGTCCGGCCACAGCAGTAGTGCGAAGCCGAGCTCGAACACGGCCAGCCATACGACGATCTGCAAGATGAGTTGGATCGGAGCCTGAGCGGCCAGGAGCCGATCACGCGGTTCGTAGGAATCGAAGTGATCGGCGACGAAATGGAAGGATGCGTCGACGGTGACAGCAACGGCTCGGGTCAGCCGACTGCGGATCCGACGGGGTACGACGACCGTGCCGATGACACTCCATCCGGCAATGATGATGAGGAGCGCGCCGACCACCGCCGCCAGGTCACGGCCCAGAGTCATGGTTCAGCCTCCCATGTACGGACTGAGCCGTGGTGGACGAGACGGGATGCGGCCGCCTGGCCGTCCTACGAAGACGCTCTCTGGTACCGGCCGTGTCCTCGACGAAGCGGTCCAGGCCCTCGATGGAACGGTGACACCAAAGGGAAGGGTCGACATCCGGGGCCACTGCAGGAGAACCCGCACACGACGACTCGACGGTGACGTCACCGTCGAACTGCTGGCAATGCGTAGGGACCCCGCCGACGTCGGCGGCTCCCCCCCGGGCACTGCACCGCCGACGCCAGCTGGGTCTCCTGCCCCGGAACCCCCCCACCAATCAGTTAATCGAACGTTTGTTAGAAGAGTATTCGAGCGGCGTAAGAACCGACTAAATCCGTAACCCCGTGGGTGGAACGAACAAACCCCCGTGGGTGGAACCACCTCGATCTGGCCACAACCTGTGACGGGCGGGACTGCCCATACGATGATCTCGGGGGCGATGGGCCGTGCCGGACTCGGACAAACCCTCAACCGGCGTTGACAGAGAAGGAGCAGGATCCATGAGCGACAGGACAGAGAAGGCGATCTTGGCCGGCGGGTGCTTCTGGGGGATGCAGGACCTCATCCGGAAACGCCCGGGGGTTCTCTCGACCCGGGTGGGTTACTCGGGCGGCGGTGTGCCCAATGCGACCTATCAGAACCACGGGAACCACGCTGAGGCCATCGAGATCATCTTCGACCCCGAGCAGACGACCTATCGCGAGTTGCTCGAGTTCTTCTTTCAGGTCCACGACCCGACGACGCTGAACCGCCAGGGGAACGACATCGGCGCCAGCTACCGATCAGCCATCTTCACCCTCGACGACGAACAGCGCCGGGTGGCCGAGGACACCATCGCCGACGTCGAGGCGTCAGGTCTCTGGCCCGGGAAGGTCGTCACCGAAGTCACACCGGCAGGGCCGTTCTGGGAGGCGGAGCCTGAGCACCAGGACTACCTCGAGCACTATCCGAACGGCTACACCTGCCACTTCCCACGCCCGGGTTGGGTACTACCCCGTCGGAGCGACTCCCTCGCCGGATAACACCCCGACCGGGTCGTCGGCCTGCAGCGCGGCCAGCACCGTGCCGACCGGGGTCGAGGCGGCCATCTCCCCGGCTACCTCCGCCGCCTGTGCACGAAAGCCAGGGACGGCGAGGACGGCCTCAATGGCCTGACCGATACGGTCCACGTCGCCGTCGCCGATCACCGGTGGTGCGGACTCCTCTGATCCTCGAACTGGCTCGATCGTCAGTCCCGCTCCCCTCTCCGCCACCCGTCGGCCGTTGTCGAACTGATCGGCGAACACGGGAACCACCACCACCGGCACGCCGGCGGCCAGCGCCCCGAACACCGTCCCCGACCCCCCGTGGCAGACCACCACCGCGGCCTGAGCCAGGACATCGGCCTGATCCACCCACGGCTCCAGCCGCACATTGGCCGGAAGCGGGGTGACGCGGGAGGGGTCGAGCTGGCGGCCGATGGTCAGGAGCACGCGGACGTCCGGAATCCTCCAGACGGCCCTCATGATCGTGTTGACCACGGTAGGGGCGATGGACATGTGGCCGAGGACGGTCCCGAAGGTGACGTAGACCAGCGGCGCGCCGGATCCGTGCCACCAGTCCGGCAGGGGTCGGGGCTGCTGGGTCTCCGTGCGGTAGCGCACGGTGGTCGGGAACACTGCCGGGTCGACAGAAGACGGAAACCGGGTCACATAGGGCTCCGTGACCAGCTCGCGGGCCAGTCCGGCCCGGTGCGCCTCGAGCGCCGGTGTAGCGGCGACGATCGACGCCAGCTCGGATCGGGCCGACGAGATGGCCACCTGGGCGGTCTTAATCGTCATCTCCCGGGCGACGATGGCGGAGGAATACTCACACGGCTCTCGCAGGACGAGCTCGGGGACCCATTCGGCCATGATCGCCCGGGTCGAGGGCAGCATGGCCTCTGTAGCCATCCCTCCGAACAGGTCCCGGTTGGCCAGCACGGACGCCTCCGCGCTCGGGACCAGCGGAAGCCGCTCCCGGATTCTGGCCACATCTTCCTCAGGAGGCTCGTCGCCGGCGGAGAAGGGGTGGCCCAGCATCTCCACCATCGCCCCGATGGCCGGTGGCCCTACGACCAAGAGTTCGTCCCCCCGGCCCCGGGCGGCCGAAAGAAAGGGCAGGAGGGGATACAGATGACCCGCTCCCCCCAATGAACAGGCTGCCAGTACCCGCATCGGACGTCAGAGTACGACCATCCGATCGATCACGTTCGGAGCGCGAGCACCCGGTCCGGGCCGATCAGGCGCGATTACGGACGGAGAACGCCGGCGTCGACCAGAGCCTGCCGTGCTTCCCCGACCCCGCGGACCCGCTCCGACAGGAATCCGAATGACCGGGCCGCATCGACGTTCAACGCGTTGTCGTCGAGGAACAGCACCCGTTCGGGCCGCACCTGCAGTCGGTCCGCCACGGCTTCGAACACGGACTGATCGGGCTTCACCAGCCCCAGGTCGAAAGAGAGGAACCGGTGGTCGAACACGGCAAGGATCGGCCAGCGGGCGAACTGGTGCTCCCAATGCAGCGAGTTGGTGTTGCTGAGACAGCCGACCGGCACGTGTCGCTGCACCTCGGCCAGGAGCTCTGCTGATCCCGGCAACGGACCGATGGGCCAGTCCCGGAAGGCCTCCAGAAACTGTTCGGGCGTGACATCCAGGTCCCACTCCGACACGACGCCGCTCGAGAATTCGACGGCCGAGCACTGGCCGGCCTCGAACCGCCGCACCCAGGGACTGGTGAGCCACTTCTCCCACACCGCCTCGTCTTCGGCGATGCCGCCCATCGTCTGCAGAGCGGCCACGCCGCCGAGCTCGATCAGCACCCCGCCCAGGTCGAAGAGGACGACGTCGACATCGGGGGTGGACATGCCAGGCAATGTAGTGCCGGCTCGGCTCGGCTCCGGCCGGCCCTCCGCCTCGTCGATCAGACGGCCGTTCGGGCCAGTATTCCGGCGAAGGTGGCCGGGTCCGTCACCGGCAGGAGGTGCCCGGAGTCCACTCGGATGACCGTGGTCGGGGGCGGGAGCCGCCGGACCATCTCTTCCTGCGTACGGGTCGGGATGGGGCGGTCCCGCTCGTTGAGGACGTAGGTGATGGGAATGCCTTTGACCCCGGACCAACGTATGGGCTGGAAGTAGTGGTGCACCGTGTCCTCGACGCAGCGAACCGGATCGACGACATAGGCCAAGGTGTCGTCGTCCAGTGGGTCCCCGCCATAGGAGAGGCGGGACAGCTCGGGATCGGCGGGTGCACCGGGCAGGGTGATCACCGTTCCGTCGCGTTCCGCTGCGGCTCGAGCCACGAGCAGACCCTCCCGATGTCGCTCCTTCATGCAGTCGATACCGCATCCCCCCTCGGGAGGAACCAGCGCGGCGTTCAGCACCACGGAACGGACTCGTCCCCCCAGTCCGGCAACCACTCCGGGCACGACCAGCCCCCCCGACGAGTGGGCCACCAGCGTGATCGGACCGTCGATGGCCGCCCCGTCTATGTCGGCCACGACCGAGGCCACCTCGTCGTCGACCGACAGCGTGGACAGGTCGGCCGGATTGCCGGCCCGTCCGGGCAGGTCGGGGACGATGGCCTTCTCGGACAAGAGCGGAACCAGCCGGTCCCAGAAGCGCGCCGTCGTACCGCCACCGTGGATGAGCACCAAGGTCATGCTCGGGCGATCTCCGATCGGATGGACACGGTGGCTGAGGCTACCGGTCCATGGTCCGGGCCGGGGGCGGTGACGAGCCGGTACCTGCGGCGAACGGCCGGGCTCGAGCCCGTCCGCCGTCAGCCATGGAGAAGCCGCCACCACACCGACGGGACAACCACCGCGTGGGCCAACCGTAGAGGCACGACTTCGGTCTGCCTCCCCAACGAGTACACCGTCGTGCCGACGGGATCGCCGGTGGCTCCCGGGCGGGCAGCCGGAAGGGGCTCGGTCTCGCTGACCACATGCTGGCCGGGCCAGCCCAGCAGCCACGCCGTCCGTAAGGAGAGCACCGGCACCTGCTGTGGATGACTGCCCCAGTGGGTCGAGGCCACCCCCTCCGGACGGCCCCGCGTGGTCAGCGATACCGGCACGACGGCCGCTTCCGAAGCATCGAGAAGTCCTTGCACGATTGGCCCGGTGTAGAGGAGCGGGTACTGCGCCTCGAGGGCGTTGCCGGGCCCGCCCGCGGCCGAGGCTGTCGTGGTCGTCGTCGTGGTGGCCGGGGCGCCGGCGGGCGCCGGACCGGCCGGGGTCTGGACATGCTGTCCCAGAGCCGATGCCAACACCAGGACCGACCGTCCTCCGATCGTCCGGTAGCCGGCCAGAACCATGCATCCGGCCGCCTGGGACGTATAGCCGGACTTGACTCCCACCACCCCGTCGGTGCCGATCTCCTTGACGATGTTGTGGACCGTTCCGACGAGCGGAAGATTGACGGTGGGCATGTCCGCCACCGCGGCGAAGGCGGGGATGGCCATGCCCGCCGCCGCGATCCGCAGCGTGTCCGAAGCCGTCGACACCGAGAGAGGATCGAAACCGCTGGCGTCCACGTAGTGGGTGCCGTCGGCGCCGAGGGACGCGGCCAGGGCGTTCATCTTGGCCACGAAGGCCGGCTCTGATCCGGCATCCCATACCGCCAGGCTGTAGGCGATGTCGTTGGCCGACTGGTTCAGGAGCGCCTCGAGCATCTGCAGCTCCGTGAGTTGCTCGCCCACCTGGAGGGGGATGTTCGTCTCGTCTTGTTGGAGGTCGGTGTCGTACTGACCGACATCGTCGGCGGTGACGGTGATCGAGGGCCCGGAGGCGCCAACGGCCATCGGGTGATCGCGGAGGATCACCACCGCCGTCGTCATCTTGGTCAGCGACGCGATGGGCACGGGGGTCTCCGGACCCGACTGTTGCGCGTAGCCCAGCGTCGGGACGGCCACGGCGGCCTGTCCTGTCGGCGGCCACGGAAGTCCCGGAACGGTTCCCGGCACCGTCGCGGAGGAGTGCACCACAGACGAGAGTGACGGTTGCGGCACCGGCTGCATGGCGCGTTGGGCACCAACCAGTCCGACTGTCAGGAGTACCACCACGGCCCCGCCGACCGACGTCCACTTGATGATCTGGCGGTTGCGCCGTCTTCTGGCCCGCTGGGGCCGTTCGATCGGAGCCGGCGGGGACGGGCTCGGTTCGACCGGCACCACCTCGGCCGGCACGGCCGGGGCCGGCGCGGCCGGGGCCGGCGAGGGCACCACCAGCGAGGGCACCTCCAGAGGCACCGGCCACCTCTCGGCCAGCAAGGTCGAACCACCGGCCGGCCCCGGGGACGGTGCCGGACCGACGCCACCGTGGCCGTCCGACGTGGCGCGGGAGTGGACGTGGGATCGAGAGATCAGCGGACCCCCGGGTCCTCATCGATTCATCGGCAACGACTCCCTCCACAGCACCCCGGGGCAGCGCCCATCACACACCGGCGCGCCTCCGCGTTCTCGTCATGACCGGTCTGGACGAAGCCTAGACGCCCCGTCTGCGCAGACCCGGGGATGTGGCGGTTCGGTGACGACGGCGCCGGGTCGGGCCTCCGAACGGCGCACACCGGTGGGCCGGGTCGTCACCCGCCGTTCAGCGGGGCCGGATCCCCCACGACGCCGTCCACCGTGCCGCGGGCCGGATGGTCACCAGGTCCGTACCCGAGCGGAGGGCGTCAGGGGGGCACGTCATCGGCTCCACGGCCACCGCCTTACGCCTCGAGGCGGGATCCAGGGTGTCACCGGTGTAGACCATGAAGTACCCGAAGCGCTCGTCGGCCCAGATGGTCCTGCCCTCGGCACCGCCGGGGTGATCGAGTTCGACCCGGGCCCGTCCGTCGGGATCCCGTCGGAGGGCGGTGTAGCCCGTGTCGAGCTGGGTGGGCCCGATCGATCGGCCCTGGACGAAGTCGTACTCGGTGCCGGCCACGGACTGGCGACCTGTGGGGAGCCCGCGGTCGTCGGTGACGAGCCGTTGCTCGGCCGGCACGGTCAGGCGCACGTCGTCGACGGTCGGGGTCCCGAGTGTCAGATAGGGATGGAAGCCCAGGCCGAAGGGTAGGTCGGTCGGTCCGAAATTCTCCGCGTCCGTGGTCACCGTCAGGCCGTCGCGGCCCAGCCGGTACTCGACGGTCAGCCGCAGGGAGTAGGGGTACGCCGGTGAGGGGCGCAACTCGTAGCACATGCTGACCCGGTTCTGAGCCCGGCCCGTCATCTGCCACGGCGCCCATCGGACCAGGCCGTGGATGGCGTTCCGGCGCGACGGCTCGTCGAGGGCGGCCTGTGCCTCCACCCCCTCGAACGAGTAACGCCCGTCTCCGAGGCGGTTGGGCCACGGGGCCAGCACCTGTCCCCGGCCGCCGTGGCTCCACTGGTCCGGCCCGAACCCGTCGATCACCGGCCGATCGTCGGCGGTGTAGGAGCGCAGCGTGGCCCCCACCTCGGTGATCACGGCCCGCTGGTTTCCGTGACCGATCACCCACTGATCCCCGGTGGCGCTGGTGGTCTCCGCCGGACGCTGGTCTTCGGCGGGTGATCGGGGCGTCATCGGGATGTGGTGGGACGGGGGTCCGGTCGACCGGGGGATGGCCGCCGTCGACCGGTATGGTAGGCCATGGGGCTGCCCGGACCGGACGAATCGTCATCCGGGCCCGGGTCCACGCCCGTCCCCGATCCCCCACCCGAGCCCATCTGCCGCCATGCGCATCCTGATCACCAACGACGACGGCGTCTTCGCTCCGGGCATTGCCGCCCTGGCCCGAGGCTTGGATCCGAGCCTGGCGGACCGCCACGAGCTGGTCATGGTGGCGCCCCTGGCCGACCACAGCGGCGCCGGGGCCGCCGTAGGTCGGGTCTATGACCGCGAGTCCATCCCCTACGAGGAGGTCCAGATTCCCGGACTGGCCAACCTCCCCACCTACGGAATCGACGGGCCGCCGGCCCTGGCGGTCATCCTGGCCTGCATCGGTGGGTTCGGTCCCCGACCCGACCTGGTGGTCTCGGGCGTCAACCACGGGGTCAACGCCGGTCGGTCGGCTCTCCACTCGGGCACGGTCGGCGCCACCCTGACCGGCGCCCAGTTCGGGGTACGGGGCCTGGCCGTCAGCATTGCCTGGGGCGAGGACCCGGTGCCGTGGGAGACGCCGGTCGGCCTGGCCGTGGGCATGATCCCCACCCTGGCCCAGGCCCCGGCCTCGACCGTGCTGAACCTGAACGTGCCCGCCGTCGAGCCGGGCCGGCTGCGCGGCGTGCGCCACGGCCGGCTCGGGGACAGCCGGTCTCATCCGATCGGTCCGACCCGAGCACACCGACCTCCCCGTGGCCGGCCCGCCCGTCGGGAACCCCGTCGAAGGCCATCGTCCTGACTCTGCGGGGCATGGGTCAGGGGGCCGACGCCACAGCCGAACAGGCCGAGCTCGAGCCGGGGTCCGACGCGGCCCTGATCGCAGAGGGGTGGGCCACGCTCACGCCCCTGACCGGCGTCCGCGAGGATCTCTCCGAGGGCGGTGGCAGCGGCCCTGGCCGCCGCCCTGGCCACGTGTCCACCGCCTTCCGCCCCGGCCGCCGTCGCACCGCGACCACCGAGCCCGTCGCACCCGGATGACCCGGCCACCCCGGCCGCTCGTGCACCTCTCGGGTCAGTGGCCGGGGGCCGGTCCGACCTGCTCGTCCAACCAGTCGTAGGTGACCTGGGCGGATAGTCGGATGTTGTCGGCCTGGCAGTGGGTGGAGGCTCCGTCCTCGGCGATGAACCGCACCGCGGTCACCGGGCCCGCCACCTCCTCCACGAAGTCGTCGAACTGGTCCAGCGGCTCGGTCCCCTCGCGGTCGCCCACCAGCGCCAGCACGGGACAACGGATGTCCCGGCCCATCGGGCCCAGCCGATAGGAGCGCATCGCGTCCCGCCAGGCGTGGAAGGAAGGTACGCCGAAGCGCTGGCAGATCGCCGCGATGCCCCACTGCATCTGGCGGGGCATGAGGTCCTCGGGCACGCCGATGACGTCCTCGGGCCGGATGTCACGCGACATCTGGAAGACGTCGGTCCCGACCCAGGCCTCCATGTACCGGTACATATCCGTCACCGGAGGATTGGCCACGAGGGCCCGGACCCGGGGATCGGTGGCCGCACTCCTGGCGGCGAAGTACGAGCCGAAGCTCTGGCCGGCCAGCACCAGACGCTCGGCATCGACCTCGTCCTTGCGGTCGAGCTCGTCGAGCACCGCTCCGAGCGGCACCTCGTAGTCGGGCCGGAAGGTCATGGAGGGATTGCGACGCATGCACCCGGGCTGGCCGGGACCGTCGAACACGAAGACGTTCCAGCCACGCTCGGCACCCGGGGCCCCGAGGTGGAAGTAGAGCTCCTCGGCACTCGAGTCGAAGCCGCCCACCCCGACGAGCGTGGGTCGGGGTGGCGGCGGTCCCGCTGCCGAGTCCGCTCCGCGCCAGGGCCGGCGGCCGCACCAGGTATCCGGGGAGCGATCCCCCCTCGAAGGGCACGTCGATCGAGCTCCACCGGCGGGTCCAGCAACGCCGCCGCCTGGGCGAAGCAGTCCCGGCTCCGTTCCCCGGTCTCGTGGGACCTGCCGTCGATCCCGTCGGCGTAGTACTCGGCGGTCCGGTAGTACGTCGAGGCCCGGAGGAAGTGGTCCCGGGCGCTCACCCCGGCGACCGGCGGCCAGGCAGGTCCGGGCCCGGTCCTCGATCCGTTGGGCCAGCCGCTCGAAGGCCCGCGCCCAGCTCACCGGACTGCCGTCGGTGATCTCGGTGGCCACCGACAGGCACTCCCCCACCGTGGATCCGCCGTAGTCGGCGACGCCCAAGCGCCCGGATGAGCTGATAGTTGAACTCGTCGTCGCGGAATCCCTCCACCCGGATGGCGCTGCGTACGACGTCGGAGTCTTCGAAGGACACGACACTCGTTTCTGGTCGGGCCGATGCCACCGGGCAGTGGACCGGTGCCGACCGCTGGTCATTGTGCCCGATGCGGGGCCTACCCTGTGTCATGCGCGTCGGGGCCATCCAGACGACGGCCGGCCCCGACCCCGAGGCCAACCTCGACGGCGCCGCGGCCCTGGTCCGCCGGGCCGCCGAGGACGGCGCGGCGCTGGTGGTGCTACCCGAGTACTTCTCCGTCGCCGGGCAGCCCGACGTTCCTGCGCCACCATGCCGAGCCGCTCGACGGACCCACCGCCCGTTGGGGGTCCGCACTGGCGGCCGAGTACCGGATCCATCTGGTGGCCGGCAGCTTCCCGGAGCGCCCGGCCGAGGAGACCGGGACCGGGGACCGCCTCTACAACACCAGCTGTCTGTTCGGACCCGGACGGGGTCCTCGAAGCCGTGTACCGCAAACTCCACCTCTTCGACGTCGCCCTGGCCGATGCCCACGTCCGCGAGTCGGCCACCATGGCGCCCGGCGACACCGTTGGCCGTGGTCGCCACTCGAGGCGTCGCCGACCCGGACGGTCACCCCTCCCCCGTCCTGGGCCTGTCCATCTGCTACGACCTCCGGTTCCCCGAGCCCTACCGGATCATGGCCCTGTCGGGGGCCACGGTGATGGCTGTACCGGCCGCGTTCACCGCCGCCACCGGCCCGGACCACTGGGAACTGCTGCTCCGGGCCCGGGCCGTGGAGAACGAGGTGTTCGTGATCGGGGCGGGCCAGGTCGGCGCCCTCCCACCCGGGATGCCGGCGTGCCACGGCCACACCATGATCGTCGATCCGTGGGGGACGATCCTGGCCGAATGCACCGAGACGGGCCCGGTCTCGGCCCTGGCCGATCTGGACATGGCCCGGCTCCACCAGGTCCGATCGGAACTACCGGTGCTGGCACACCGCCGCCCGGCGGCGTACCGTTGGCCAGATGAAACTAGAGGGGGGCCGTCGGAACCGACGGCTAGGGGCAGGGCCGAACGGCCCGGGTCGAGCGACCCACCGTTCGAGGTGGGCATGTTCGACTCCTTCGGGGTCCGGCTCTACTACGAGATCCACGGCCACGGTCCCGAGGGTGATGGTCTTCATGCACGGGATCCTCATGGACTCGAACATGAACCGGCGGTTGGCCACGGACCTGGCCGCCCGGGGATTCCGCATCGTCCTGCTCGACCTTCCCGGGGCATGGACTGTCCGAGAAGCCCAAGCGGGCCTCCTACCATCGCATGGACACCTATGCCCGGCATGTGGTGGCCCTCCTCGACCACCTCGGCATCGAACGGGCCGTGGTGGGTGGTGTGTCCCTGGGCGGGAACGTCAGCTTGCTGGTGGCCGCGCAGGCTCCCGAGCGGGTACAGGGGATGGTCATCGAGATGCCCGTGCTGGAGTGGGCGATCCCGGCCGCCGCCATCACGTTCGTGCCCATGCTGCTGGCGGTGCACTTCGCCCGGCCACTGGTCCGCCGGACCGCTTCCTTGTTCCAGCACCTCCCCCGTACCGGCAACGGCCCGTTGAACAGTGTGATGAACAGCTTGTCCAACGATCCGACCGAGACCGCCGCGGTGCTCCACGGGATCTCTGGCCGGGCCCATCGCCCCCACCGTCGGGCAACGGGCCAACATGAACATTCCCGGCGCTGGTCATCGGTCATCAGGTGGACCGGGTCCATCCGTTCCACGACGCCGAGCAGCTGTCGCGTCGGCTTCCCCGGGGCCAGTTGGTCCAGGCCAACTCGGTGCTCGAGTTGCGGATGCGCCCCGATCGGCTGACCGACGAGATCGGCACCTTCCTCGACGCCACCTGGGACGAGCCGGCCACCACGGACCGCCGGGCCGGCTGAGCGGCTGCCGGGCGGGGCGGTCAGTCGTCGAAGTCCGGCCGACGGTCCCGCTTGCGCTCGGACTGCCTCCGCTTGGCGGCCAGGCGTCGCTCCGTGGCCCCCCGGGAGGGACGGGTGGGCCGCCGGGCCTTCTCCACGTGCATCGCCGCCGCCATCCGCTCACGGAAGCGTTCCATGGCCAGTTGCCGATTGCGGATCTGCGAGCGCTCGTCGTCGACCACCAACCGGAGCTCGGGGCCCAGGCGCTCGAGCAACCGGGCCCGCTGCCGGGGACCCAACGACGGAGAACCGCTGATGTCGAACCGGAGCTCCACCCGGGTGTTGACCTTGTTGGCGTGCTGGCCCCCCGGTCCACCGCTGGGACTGAACCGGAGGTGGAGCTCCGACACGGGACGGCGAGCGACGGGCTCACCCGGACCACCCCGTCGGCCTCAGGGGCCGGGCTCACCACTCACCGCCGTGGTCGTGGTCCGGATCGGGCTCGTCGACCACCGGGTTGGCCAGCGTCCCCACTCCCCCGACCTCCACGGTGACGGTGTCCCCGGCCGCCAGCCAGCGCGGTGGGTCCCCCCCGGCGGCCACCCCGGCCGGCGTGCCGGTGCTGATCACCATCCCGGGCTCCAACGTGAAGGCGGCCGAGAGGTACTCGATCATCTCGACACAGGTGAAGATCATGTCGTCGGTGGAACCGTCCTGGCGGAGTTCCCCGTTGACCCACGTGCGGACGGGCAGGTGCTGCACGCCTCCGACGTCGTCGAGCTCGTCCGGCGTGACGATCCACGGACCGGTCGGTCCGTGGGTGTCGAATCCCTTGCCCATCATCATCGTCGGACGTGCGCCACTGCCAGTCCCGCACGCTGACGTCGTTGACCACGGTGACGCCGGCCACCACCTCGAGGGCGCGGTCGGCCGGCACGTGCCGGCAGCGCCGACCGACGACCAACCCCAGCTTCGCCTTCGTAGTCCACCGAGTCGGAGACCCGTGGCACCTCGATGGGGGCGCCGGGTCCGATCACGCAGGTCGGCTGCTTGGAGAACCACGTCTGGTACTCCGGCCGCTCGTGTCCCAGCTCGCGGATGTGGGCGTCGTAGTTGCGGGCGATGGCCAGGAACGAAGGGGGTCGGGGCACCGGAGCGGCCAGCCGGGCCCGGGCCAGGGGCAGGCGCCGGGCCCCGGTCGACGGGGCCCCGGCCAGCGCGTCGGCTGACCCGTCCCCGAGGGACAGCAGCTCCACCATCCCGGCCGGCAGACCGACGGCCGGGTCGCGTCAGATCGACCACCTCGTCACCGACCACCAGGCCGGTCCGGACCGGCATCGCCGGCCCGTCCGGGCCCGGACCCGGTCCTCGCTGAAGCTCACCAGTCGCACGGAGAAAACGTAGGCCAGTCGGGTCCTACACTCGGCCCATGGTCGAGCCAGCCCCACCGACGCCCGCCTCGGCACGACGACCCCTTCCGCGGCCAGGTGGTCCTGGTGACCGGATCGTCGTCGGGGATCGGGGCGGCCACCGCCCACCGGTTCGCCGCGCTCGGGGGCACGGTGGTGATCAACTCGTCGACGTCGGTGACGGCCGGGGAGGCGCTGGCCGACGAGCTGCCGGGCGCCAGCTACATCCAGGCCGACATCGCCGACGAGGACCAGGCCCGGCACCTGGTCGACGAGACCGTCCGCCGCCACGGGGCCTCGACGTGCTGGTCAACAACGCCGGGACCACCGAGGTGATCCCCCACCACGACCTCGAGGCGGCCTCCCCCGACGTGTGGCGCCGCATCTTCGAGGTCAACGTCTTCGGCACCTGGCAGGTGACGGTGGCCGCCGCGGAGCATCTGCGCAACTCCGGCCGCGGCCAGGTGGTCAACGTCTCGTCGTTGGCCGGCGAACGGCCCACCGGCAGCTCCATCCCCTACGCCTGCTCCAAGGCCGCCCTCAGCCACATGACCAGGCTGCTGGCCAACGCCCTGGCCCCGGCGTATCCGGGTCAACGCCGTGGCGCCGGGGTCTGGTCGACACCCCCTGGACGGCCGACTGGGGAGCCGTGCGGGAGTTCGTCAACGCCCAGGCCCCCCTGCGGCGGACGGCCACCCCCGAAGACGTGGCCGAGCTCATCGTGGGCCTGGCCCGCTCCACCTACGTCACCGGCGAGGTGGTGCTGGTCGACGGGGGACTGGCCCTCCGCTGAGCACCTCCGGCGCCGGCACACGGCCACGGCGACGACACCGGCGCGGCGCCGGATCGGCGCCTCATCAGCAGCGGGGGTCACAGGAGCGGCCCCGTGCCGCCGTTCGCCCGGCTGGCCGGCGACTCCTCCCACTGGCCGTCGTCCGATCCTCCAGATGCCGTGGGGCTCCGACGGAAACGAGGAGAGCACGCGCTCCTCGACCAGCGTGAGGCCCAGCCGGCGGGCCACGGCCTGGGACCGAACGTTCTCGGGGAGGATCACGCTGAACACCTCGTCCAGGCCCATCACCCCGAAGGCGTAGGAGAGCGACGCCGCTCCGGCCTCGGTGGCGTAGCCCCGACCCCAGCAGTCGGGATGCAGGGTCCACCCGACCTCGACGCCGGGCCAGTCGTCCTGCTCCGGTCGGTGGAGTCCGGCCCGGCCCACGAACCGTCCCGTGGACCGCTCCTCGAGCGGCGAACTGACCGGTGCCCCGGAGCTCCCACTGACCGCGCCACTGGGCCATCCCCTGCCAGGCGTCCCCGTCGAGAGAAGGCCTCGGGAAGGCGAAGGGCGTGGCGTACCTCGGGCGTGGTGAGGAGCTCGGTGTAGGTCGTCGAGATCCGACTCCTCGAGGGGCCGCAGGATCAGGCGCTCGGTGAGCAGGGTGGGGCAGGCCGTCATGGCCAGCAGTCAATCACCACCCGGGGGCCGGCCGGAAGCCCGGCCGAATGCGGCGGCACCCGGCGGTCACGACAGGGTGGTGTCGATGGTGAGGGAACCGAACAGCGTCCGTGTGACCGGGGTCCGATCGGCGATCTCGGCCAATCGCTGCCTCTGCTCCGAGGACAGCTCCCCGGACACGGTGATGGTCCGCTCGATCCGCTCGACCTTGGTGGCCCCGTCACCGGTGCGCAGCAGACGGGCCCGGACCTTGACCTCCCCCAGTGCCCAGCCCTTCCGGTTGGCATACATCCGCAGGGTGGCCGCGGTGCACTGCACCAGGCCGGCCAGGATCAGCTGATACGGGTTGGGCCCCTCGTCGTCGCCCCCCACCTCGGGACCCTCGTCGGCCACGAGGAGGTGGCGACCGGCCCGGATCTCGCCCCGGTAGCCGGCACTGCTGGTGACCGACACCATGGCGATCGGCTGCTCGCCCTCGATGGGGGCGGCCTTGGGCGACATCATCACTCCGAAGTCGTAGCACCGAAACCCCGGTCGGCGTAACAAAGTCGTGAAAAATTGCCGTTCCACGTGAAAAGAGAGGCAAACCGCACTTTCGACTCGGTGCGTCCCGTGGGACAGTGAAGTGGTGCCAACGGTGACGGACGGACGGCGACGGGACGGCGGAGTCGGAGCGGATCGACCCGACCACGGAGGTCGGCCCGGTCCGGCAGCCCGTCATCCGCACCGACACCGTCCTCCCGGTGGTGGCGGTAGTCGCACCCATCGTCACCGCCGTGGCGCTGATCCCGTGGCGGGGCAGGCTGGACACGGCGGACAACGCCCTCTTCCTGGTGGTGGTGATCGTGGCCGTCGCCAGCAGCCGGACGGCGGATCGCGGCCCTGTTCTGCGCCATTGCGTCCGCACTCTCCTTCGACTTCTTCCTGACCCGTCCGTACTATTCGTTCCGGATCACCGACCACCAGGACCTCATCACCGAACTGTTGCTCCTCGTGGTCGGCATCGCCGTCGGAGAGCTGGCTGCCCGCGGTCGCAACCACCGGAGAGAGGCCACCGACAGCAGGGAGACGATCGCCCTGTTGCACTCCGTCACCGAACTGGTGGCCGTCGGACGCGAGCCGCGCGAGGTCATCAGCGCGGCCCTGGCCGAGCTGCAGCGCCTGCTCTCGTTGCGCGACGGCTACTTCACCCGACGGGATCCCGGCAATCTCGGCGCTCGGATCACCCCTCAGGGCCAGTTGACGGTGGCCGGCCAGTCGTGGGTCACCCAGGACCTCGGGCTGCCGACCAGTCGTGTGGACCTCCCCGTGCGCGCCCAGGGCTGGCTCCTCGGTCACTTCGTCCTCACGCCCACCCGTGGCCGACCGGTCAGTGGTCAACACCTGATGGCTGCGGTAGCCGTGGCCGATCTGGTGGGAGCGGTGCTACTCGCCGACGACTCGGGCCTCGCCGCTAGCATCGGCAGGACACCGGACAACGCATCGGATGTCGACGGCGACGGCGCGGCAACGGCGGCAGGTTCACCAGGTGGCTGGGCGATGACTGATGTTCTCTACTTCATCGCCATCATCGCCTTCGTCGCGGTGATGCTCGGCTTCATGTTCCTGTACGGACAGAGTCCCGATAGGCCGGAGTTCGACGCACCGGGTCGGGCCGCAGACGTCCGACGATCGCGATGCGCGCCGGTCCGTCGCGGTTGACCGGAGTCCCCCGCTCCGTTGACCACCGATCCACCCGCGCCGATGAACCGCGCCCGTCGCCTGGAGCCTTCTTCCCGTTTCCGGCCCAGAGGCCGGCCGGCGGCGTTCCTGGTCGGCCTCGTGACGGGCCTGTCCGCGGTGCTGCTGGCCGCCTGTGCCGGCGCCGCCTCCACGTCCGTCCGCCCCATCGTCGAGCCCGTCCGTGACCACCCCGTCCAGCGGGGCCCTGGCCGCCTACCGGGGCATGTGGGCGGACCTGGTGTCGGCCGCCCGGACCTCGAATTTCCAATCGGCCCAGCTGTCCCAGTACGCCACCGGTCAGGCACTCACCCTCTTCGTGCAGGGACTGGCCCGCGACCAGCTGCACGACATCGTCACCCGGGGTGAGCCGGTGCTCCACCCCGTGGTCACCTCGCTCTCACCGAACCCGGAGCCGACCCGGGCCACGGTGACCGATTGCTTCGACGACACCCACTGGCTCGAGTACAAGACGTCCGGCGGGCTGGCCAAGAACGCCGCCGGTGGGCGCCGGGCCACGACGGCCGAGCTGGTCAAGACGGCAGGCACATGGAAGGTGACCCAGATCACCGTTGGGAAGACCGGCACCTGCTGAGCGGTCGCCTCGACGTCCCCGACGGAATCTCTGGCCCCGTCGGTCCCGCCCGACCGAGCACCGTCGGCCGTAGCATGGACCGGGTAGCCGAGTAGTCTGGCCGTGGAGAGCCGGGAAGCCTGGTCGGCAACTGGACGGGTGACGTCACCCGTCCATGCGAGGAGCACGGTGACCGATCCAGACGCAGCCACTTCTGTGGACCGACCTTCCGAGGTACACCGGCCGGCCCGGTTGCGACTGCCCAGCTGGCGTCGGGACGCCCTGCGCACCACGTTCTGGGTGATGCCGGTGCTGCTCATCTGCGTTGCCGTGATCCTCTTCCTGATCACCTTCGAGATCGACCTGGCCGCGTATCACCGTCACCTGACGTTGCCGTGGTGGGTGCGGACGGGGAGCGCCGACGCCGGCCGACAGGTGCTGATCGCCATCGCCGCCGCCATCATCACCACCATCGGAGTGGTCTTCTCCATCACCATCCTGGCGCTGACCCTCGCATCGCAGCAGTTCGGGCCCCGCATGATGCGGAACTTCATCCGGGACCTCGGCAATCAGATGACGCTCGGGGTGTTCGTGGCCACGTTCGTCTATTCGGTACTGGGACTCGGCTCGATCACCGGGCTGCCGGGCGGGGACTTCGTCCCCCACCTGACGATCACCGTGGCCGAGGCGCTCTTGCTGGTGGACCTGGCCGTGCTGGTGTACTTCATCCACCACATCGCCAAGTCCATCCAACTCCCCGAGGTCATCGCCGGAATCGCCCGGGACCTCGATCAGGCCATCGACGCCGAGTTCCCCATCCATCGCGGGGACGCCGACCACCCTGCGGCTCCTCGGCCGAAGCCGACGAGCTGATCGAGAAGCTGGACACACGCGGCGCCACCGTCACCGCCAAGACCAGCGGCTATCTCCAGTTCGTCGGCTACGGGCAGCTCATCGAGATCGCCGAGACACTGGATGCGGTCATTCGCCTCGCCCACCGGCCCGGTCACTTCGTGCTGGGGGATCGTCCCCTGGCCACGGTCTGGCCCGCCGGCGCGGCGGGTCAGGTGGAGAGAGCGTTGGACAAGGCCCACGTCACCGGCCCTCATCGCACCCTGACCCAGGATCCGGTGTTCGCCATCGACCAGTTGGTGGAGATCGCCATTCGGGCCCTCTCGCCTGCGGTCAACGACACCTTCACCGCGCTGACCTGCATCGACTGGATATCCGCCGGGCTGTCGACGATCTCGACCAGAGTCCTCGAAGAGGGGGTCTACCGGGGGCGAAGCGGGAAGATCCGCTTGATCGAGTTCGATCCGAGCTACGGCCGGATGGTCAACCGTGCCTTCGACAAGATCCGACAGGCCGGGCGCGGGATGCCGGCGGTCATCATCCGCTTACTGGATGCGCTGGCCAACGTCATCCGAGCGGACCGTGGACAGCCGCCAACGGGCGACGCTCGTCCGCCAAGCCGAGATGATCATGCGGGGCGCCGAAGAGGAGGTGCCGGAACCCAACGATCTGGCCGACATCCGGGCCCGGTTCGAGAGACTGACCCAGATCGCCCGGGAGCTCGGACGGAGTGGATTGAATCGAATGGGCGGTGCCCGGAATCGGCCGGCCATTCACGATTCGTCGGCCCCTGGCGACGCCCGGTCGGCCCGAGCTCGGCATCGCGGCGGGCGATGATGTGGACGTCGATGGCGGCGGGAGCGGCCAACCGCGAGATCTTCCAGACGATGGACCCTCCACCCATCACCTCCCGCCACCGGCTGCGTTTGCTGGAGCCGATGACGATCTGGGTGACATGTCTCCCGCGGGCGAATTCGAAGAGGGCCTGAGCGGGGTCGTCGCCTCGGATCTCGTTCCACTCTGCGCCCACGTCGGCGATCGACTGACGCAGGGCGATGAGCTGATCGTCGGGAAACTGGCCCGCCTGTTTTCCCACCTGGACGTGGAGGACCTCCAGATCGGCCTTGATCCGCTGGGCCATCCTGGCGGCCCGGCGGACGATGGCGTCCGTGCCCGGAGCGGTGGTGACCCCGACCAGAATGCGCTCGTGCGTCTCCCATACGGCACCTTCCTGCCGGCTCCGGAGGAACCCGATGAGCTGCTCTTCGGTCTCGTCGGCCAGGAACCGGAGGGCCAGCTCTCGGAGGGCGGTGAGACGGTCGTGCTCGGAAGTAGTGGGACAGCGCCTCTCGCGCCATCTCGGCCGAGTAGATGTTGCCGTGGAGCATCCGGCGCCGGAGCTGCTCCGGTGACGAATCCACCAGCTCGATCTGGTTGGCCTTGCGGAGCACCCAGTCCGGGACCCGCTCACGCACGGGCATCTCAATGATCCGCTCCACCGCGTCGGCGATGCTCTCCAGATGCTGGATGTTGACGGTGGTGACGACGTCGATACCGGCGCCGAGGAGTTCCACGACGTCCTGCCAGCGCTTCTCGTGCGCCCCGAGCCCGGGACGTTCGTGTGGGCCAGCTCGTCCACCAGTACCACCTGGGGATGACGCGCCAGCACAGCGTCGAGGTCCATCTCGTCGAACCGTGATCCCCGGTACTCGACGATTCTTCGGGGAACCACCTCGAGGCTCGTCGATCAGCTCCTCGGTGCTCTTCCGGCCGTGGCACTCGACGAACCCGATGGCCACATCGGCGCCCCGCTGGCGGCGCCGACGTCCCTCACTCAGCATGGCGTAGGTCTTGCCGACGCCGGGGGCGGCACCCAGGTAGATGCGGAACCGTCCCGGGGGTTCGACCGTGGCCGTCACCGAGGGTTCATCGATCCCGTCGGCTCTGATCCTGCGTGCGATCCATCCGCTGCCCACCTCGGCCGGCCGGCCTCCTGATCGGGTGGCCCCGGGTTCGCTGGTCGCACCGTCATCGGTCTCGATCCGGTTGCGGTGCTCTTGTGGTTCCCAGCCCTCAACGGAGCTTGACGAGCGCCTCGTTGAGCTGCAGCACGTTGATGTAGCTGCTCCCCAGAAACCCGAACTGGGCACCGTTGTTCTCGCGGGCGATCAGCGCGCGCAGGGTCGACGGCGAAAGGCCGGTGGCCGCGGACACCATGGGAATCTCCGCCGTGGCGTCGGCCGCCGTGATGTCGGGGTCGTACCCGCTGCCCGAGGTGGTGACGAGGTCGGGCGTGGGGTTGACACCGCGAGCCTTCCAGTAGGCCACCAGCTCCTCGGTGTTGGACTTCAGCGTCGAGGACCGGGGTCCGAGGTTGGAGGCACCGGACTCGCCGCTGTTCGAGACTCCGGGCTTGCCGGGGATGTTGTTGGCCTCGAGCGGGTTGTCTCCCCCGCCGGCGACCGGGCTCAACGAACCGGCGTAGGGGCCGAGGGCATCGGGCCGGCCCTGGAACACGCAGCTCCCGAGCGGGTGACCGGGGCACTTGGTCTGTGACCAGTTCTGGCCGATGAGCGTGGAGCCGTTGGCGGTGATCGAGCCGTCGGCCTGGTGCTTGAAGAACAGTTGGGAGACGCCGGTTCCGGCGTAGGCGAACGCGAAAGTCAAGGCGAGGGTGACCACCGCGAGTACAACCGATCGGCGGATGTGGACGAGCATCAGGCGACTCCATCAGTAGGCGTGCAGCGCGACGAGGATGACATCGATGAGCTTGATGAAGATGAACGGGAGGATGACCCCGCCCACCCCGTAGATCCACACGTTCCGACGCAGGATGGCCGCCGATCCCGACGGGCGGAACTTCACGCCCCGCAGGGCCAGCGGGATGAGGGCCACGATGACCAGGGCGTTGAAGATCACCGCCGACAGCACCGCGCTCTCCGGGCTGTGCAGGTGCAGGATGTTCAGGGCTTTGATCTGCGGGTAGGTCACCACGAACAGGGCGGGGATGATGGCGAAGTACTTGGCCACGTCGTTGGCGATGGAGAACGTGGTGAGCGATCCCCGGGTGATGAGCAGCTGCTTGCCGATCTCCACGACGTCGATGAGCTTGGTCGGATTGGAGTCGAGGTCGACCATGTTGCCGGCCTCCTTGGCCGCCGTCGTCCCCGTGTTCATGGCCACGCCCACGTCGGCCTGGGCCAGGGCCGGGGCGTCGTTGGTGCCGTCTCCGGTCATGGCGATGAGCTTCCCGCCCTCCTGCTCCGACTTGATCAGCGCCATCTTGGCCTCGGGGGTGGCCTCGGCCAGGAAGTCGTCGACACCGGCCTCCTGGGCGATGGCGGCGGCCGTCAGGGGATTGTCTCCGGTGATCATGACCGTCCGGATCCCCATCTGGCGCATCTCGTCGAACTTCTCGCGGATCCCCTGCTTGACCACGTCCTTGAGCTCGATGACGCCGAGGATGGCCTGGCCGTCGGAGACCACCAGCGGGGTGGAGCCGGCTCGTGAGACACGCTCGACGATGTCGTCGAGGTCGGCGGGAACGGTCCCGCCCTGTTCGGCCACCCACCGCTTGACCGACTCGGCCGCTCCCTTGCGGATCTGCCGCGGTCCGATGTCGAGTCCGGACATGCGGGTCTGGGCGGTGAAGGGCACGAACGCGTGGTCGCCCTCGAGCTCCCGCTCGCGGATGTCGAAGCGCTCCTTGGCCAGGACCACGATGGAGCGTCCCTCCGGCGTCTCGTCGGCCAGCGAGGCCAGCTGGGCCACATCGGCGACGTCGCGTTCGGTGCGGCCGCCGACGGGATAGAAGTCCGACGCCATGCGGTTGCCGAGCGTGATGGTGCCGGTCTTGTCCAACAGCAGGGTCTGGACGTCCCCGGCCGCTTCTACGGCCCGGCCGCTCATGGCCAGCACGTTCCGCTGGACCAGGCGGTCCATGCCGGCGATGCCGATGGCCGAGAGCAGGGCCCCGATGGTGGTCGGGATCAGGCACACCAGCAGCGAGATGAGGATGACCACCGACACCGATGCCCCCGAGTAGTGGCCGAAGGCCTGGAGCGACACCACCACCGGAAGGAAGATGATGGTCAGTACGGCCAACAGGATGGTGAGGGCGATCTCGTTCGGCGTCTTCTGGCGGTTGGCCCCTTCGACCAGGGTGATCATGCGGTCGAGGAAGGTCTGGCCGCGCTCCGCGGTGATCCGGACCACGATGCGGTCGGAGAGGACCTTGGTACCGCCGGTCACCGCCGAGCGGTCGCCGCCCGACTCCCGGATGACCGGGGCCGACTCGCCGGTGATGGCCGACTCGTCGACCGAGGCGATGCCTTCGGTGATCTCGCCGTCGGACGGGATGGCGTCGCCCGGCTCGCAGACGACCAGGTCGCCCTCTGGCCAGCTCGGCCGCCGGCACCAGCTCCTCGGTCCCGTCGGGACTGAGCCGCCGGGCCTCGGTCTCGGACCGCATCCGGCGCAGCGTGTCGGCCTGGGCCTTGCCCCGTCCTTCGGCCATGGCCTCGGCGAAGTTGGCGAAGATCACCGTCAGGAACAGCCAGATGGTGATGGACCAGCTGAAGGTGCTGGGGTGGGCGATGGCCTCGATGAAGGTGATCACCGTGCCCACCAGGACCACGAACATCACCGGGTTCCTGATCTCCAACGCCGGGTTCAGCTTCTTGAACGAGTCGATGAGGGCCTGCCGCAGGATCTCACCGTCGAAGAGACCGCGGGACTCGGCCACGCCATGGGCTTCGGCAGCCTGGCTGGGGTTGGGGTTGTGTGTCTGTCATGGTCATCAGAAGAACTGCCCGTGGCTGAGCTGCTCGACGATGGGGCCGAGCGAGACGGCTGGGAAGAAGGTGAGGCCGCCGATGATGATGATCACGCCGATGGTGAGGCCGACGAACATGCCGTTGTCGGTACGGAAGGTGCCGAGCGACTCGGGCACCACGTTCTTGGCCGCCAGCACGCCGCCGAGGGCCAGGGCCGGGATCATGATGCCGACTCTGCCGATGAGCATGTCGATGCCCCCGATCACGTTGTAGAAGGTGGTGTTGCCGGTCAGGCCGCCGAACGCCGATCCGTTGTTGTTGCCCTGCGAGGTGAGGGCGTAGAGGATCTCCGTGAACCCGTGGGGTCCGGCGTTCAGGGGGCCTGCTCGTCCCGGCGTGGATCGAGACGGCGATGGCGGTGAAGATGAGCACGATCATGCGGCATGACCAGAGCGCCGAGACCCGCCAGTTTGATCTCGGTGGCCTGGATCTTCTTCCCCAGGTACTCCGGCGTTCGGCCGATCATCAGGCCACCGATGAACACGGCGATGATGGCGTAGATGAGGATGGTGTAGAGGCCGCTCCCGGTGCCTCCTGGGGTCACCTCCCCGAGCATCATGCCGGTGAGGAGGAAGAATCCCGCCCATCGGGGTGAACGAGTCGTACGAGGCGTCGGCCGAGCCGGTGGACGTCGCTGTGGACGCCACCCCGAACAGGGCGGTGGTGGTGTCGCCGAAGCGCACCTCCTTGCCCTCGGTGTTGCCGACGTTCGAGTGGACCCCGGCGGCGGCCACGGCCGGGTTCTGCTGGTGTTCGGCCACACTGGCGCCACCCACCCACACCCCGAAGATGATCACCATGGCGGCCAGCAGCGCAGTGCCGTGGCGGATGCTGCCCACCATCTTCCCGAAGGTGTAGGTGAGGGCGAACGGGACGGCCAGCAGCAGGTAGATCGACAGCCAGTCCGTCAGCCCGGTGGGATTCTCGAAAGTGGTGGCCGAGTTGGCGTTGAGAAACCCGCCACCGTTGTTACCCAGTTGTTTGATGGCCTCCATGAACCCGATCGGCCCCCGGGCGATGGTCTGGGTCACACCGCTCAAGACGTTGTGGATCTCGACCGGGCCACCCAGTGTCTGGACCGCACCCTGCCCGACGAAGAGGATGCCGAAGACGAAGGCGATGGGGAAGAAGATGTAGAGCAGGGCGCGGGTCATGTCCACCCAGAAGTTCCCGATGGTCGGGGAGTTGCGCCGGGAGAAGCCCCGCACCATGGCGATGGCCACGGCGATGCCGATGGCCGGGCTCACGAACTGCTCGAAGGTCAGGGCGCCGATCTGGGAGAAGTACGACATGGTCGTCTCGCCGCCGTAGTTCTGCCAGTTGGTGTTGGTCATGAACGAGGCCGCGGTGTTGAAGGCGAGTGCTTGATGTGGTGCGTCCGAGCTGCTGCGGATTCAGCGGGAGGGAACCCTGGAGCCGGATGATCAGATAGGTCATGCCCATGGCCACGGCGGAGAAGATCACCATGGAGGCGGCGTAGCGCTTCCAGTTCTGCTCCTGTTCCGGTCCGGTCCCGAGGGCCCGGTACACCGGTCGCTCGGCCCACCCCAGGAAGTGGACCCGACCGTCGAAGACCGCGGCCATGTAGGACCCGAGGTATCGCCAGGTCAGGCCGAGGGCGATGACCAGGGTGATGATCGGTCCAGGTGAAGCCCATCTAGAACTTCTCGGGCTTGAACATGGCGAAGCCCAGGTAGATGAACATCAGGATGGCCACGCCGAGGAGGATCCCCTGTGTGAGGCTCATACCCGGTCCAGTGCCCAGATGAGGCCCAGCATCACCACGGCGAAGCCGATGATGCCGAGTGCTGCGAGGAAATCTGCCATGGAGTGAGTATCCGTCGTCTGCTCTTAACAGGTTCTTCACAGGCGGAGTTGCGTCTGAATAAACCCTTAACGGATCGGGTTCCTTCGGTGACAGGGCCGGGTCGGCGTAGGACAATGGTGGCGTGCGCAGAGCTCTGTTGGGATCGCTGGTCGGTGTCGCCTCGTCCATAGGGCTGGGCGCCGCCATGGCGCCGTTCCGGCCCCATTGAGCGTGGCCACGGCAGCGCTGATCCTGGTGGTGCCGGTGGTGATCGGCGTGATCATCGGCGGCTTCACCGCCGGAGTGGTCAGTGTCCTCGGCGGCTTCGTGGTCTTCGACTACGCCTTCGTTCCGCCCTACCGCACCCTGTCGGTCGGGAACGCCCAGGACTTGGTGGCCCTGGTCGTCTACGCCGTGGTCATGCTCCTGGTGGCCCGGGTCGTCACCGCGCTGGTCGACGCCCGGGCCGACGCCGTGGAGCGGACGGCGGAGGCCAGCCGTCTCTTCGCCCTGTCGGAGCTCCTCGTGAAAGAGGGCACCGTCGACGAGCTCCTCCAGACTATCGTCCAGGCCCTGGCCACGGCGTTCGAGGTGCCCGGGGTCACCCTGCTCGTGCTCGACGCCGCGCACCTGGAGGTGGCGGCCACGGCCGGGCAGGGCCTGTCCCCCGACGAGCTCCGACGGCTCGACCCCCGATCGGGGTTTCCGGTCAGCCTCGGCACCACCCCGGGTTCAAGCGGATGCCATCCAGGCCGTGGCCCTGACCGCATCCGGCCGGCCGGTCGGCATCCTGGCCATCAAGGGCATGCCCGCCCGCCAAGCCGACCGGGCCCTGCTCCCCACGTTCGCCAACCACGCCGCGCTGGCACTGGAACGAGCCCAACTCCGCGACCAGGCCATGCGGTCCGAACTGCTGGAGGAGGTCGACCGACTTCGTCACGCCCTGCTGGGCGCGGTCTCGCACGACCTGCGCACGCCGTTGGCCACCATGAAGGTGGCCTCGTCCACCCTGCTCGCTCCGCCCAACCCCCTGACCGACACCGACGTCCGCGAGCTCTACGGACTGATCGATCTGGAGACCGACCGGCTGACACGGCTGGTGACCAGCCTCCTCGACATGACCCGCATCGATGCCGGGGTGTTGGTGGCCCGTCCCACGTCCACCCCGGTCAGGGCGCTGGTCGAGGAGGCCGTGGCCGCCGTCGGGTCGCAGCTCACCGACCACCCCGTGGCCGTCGACGTGGCCGAGGACCTGCCCGACGTCCTGGTCGACCGGCTTCTCTTCGGCCAGGTCCTGGCTAACCTCATGGACAATGCCGACCGCCATGCGCCGCCCCACACCGAGATCACGGTGACAGCTGGATCACGAGGCGACGGGGTGGCCGTATCCGTGAGCGATACCGGTCCCGGGGTCCCCGCGTCCGAACGCGACGCCATCTTCGACCGGTTCGTGCGCTTCGACACCGGAGGCCGGGCCGGGCTCGGTCTCACCATCGCCAGGACCTTCGTCGAAGCCCACGGCCAGCACATCTGGGTCGAGGACTCCCCCACCGGTGGAGCCCGCTTCGTCTTCACGCTCGACTCGGCATCGACCGTACCCGCCCTGGCCGCCGACGCCGACCCCGGTCGGTAGGGACCATGGCCAAGGTCCTGGTCATCGACGACGATCCTTCCCTGCTACGGGCCCTCCGACTGGGCCTGAAGGCCGGGGGCCACGAGGTGGTGGCGGCGGCCGACGGGGAGCACGGCATCTCCCAGACCGCCCTCACCTCGCCGGATGTCGTCGTCCTCGACCTCGGTCTGCCCGACCTCGACGGCCTGGCTGTCTGTCGGCGGATCCGCTCGTGGAGTGAGGTGCCCATCATCATCCTGTCGGCCAGCGGGTCGGAGGACCGCAAGGTCGCCGCTCTCAACGGGGGCGCCGACGATTACGTGACCAAGCCGTTCGGTATGGCCGAGTTGGAGGCTCGAATCAGGACCGCCATTCGCCACAGCCGCTCGGAGGCCGACGAGGTCTCCCCCTCGACGTTGACGGTGGGGGACTCGATCTCGACCTCGTCCATCACGAGGCCCACTGGCAGGGCACCGCGGTCGACCTCACCTCCAAGGAGTTCGATGTCGTCTCCTTCCTGGCCCGCCACGCTGGACGCACCTGCACCCACCAGATGATCCTGTCGGCCGTATGGGGCACGGGCTACGGGAAAGAGGCCCAGTATCTCCACGCCTACGTGCACCGGCTGCGCCAGAAGCTGAACGACCGCTCGGGCGCGCTCATCCGGACCGTGCCCGGTGTGGGCTACTGCCTGAGCGACGGGTCGGAATGAGTGGGGCGAACCGGTGGGGACGCGGTCGGGGCCTAGCCTGTGAACGGTCGGAGCGACGGCGCCACGACGAGCGGAGGGCTCGGTTCCAGGGGTCCGAGCCCGTCGTGACCGGGCCCGTCGTGACCGAGTTCGTCGTGACCGAGCTCGCGGGACGGGAGGCCTAGACGGTGGCACGTGGGAAGTTGCGGCTCTATCTGGGTGCCGCACCCGGAGTGGGAAAGACCTACGCCATGCTCAACGAGGGCTGGCGAAGGAAGGAGCGCGGCACCGACGTGGTGATCGGGTGGGTGCAGGAGCACGGCCGCCCCCAGACCGACGCCCAGATCCGTGATCTCGAGATCTTCCCGCGTCGCGTCACCACCTACCGGGGTCAGACCCTGGAGGAGATGGACCTCGACGGCCTGCTGGCCCGCCGTCCCGAGCTGGTGCTGGTGGACGAGCTGGCCCACTCCAACTCGCCGGGATCCAAGCACGCCAAGCGATGGCAGGACGTCGAGGAGCTGCTCGATGCCGGCATCAACGTCATCTCCACCATCAACCTCCAACACCTCGAGTCGCTCAACGACGTCGTAGAGCGCATCACCGGCGTGGCCCAGCACGAGACCGTCCCCGACCCCGTGGTGCGGGCTGCCGACCAGGTGGAGCTGGTGGACATGGCCCCCGAGGCACTGAGACGCCGACTGGCCCATGGCAACGTCTATCCCTCGGAACGGATCGACACCGCTCTGAGCAACTACTTCAGGACCGGGAACCTCACCGCCCTGCGGGAGCTGGCCCTCCTGTGGGTGGCCGATCGGGTCGACGAGGAGCTCAGCGACTATCGCGAGCGGCACAACATCGCCGGGCCCTGGGAGACCAAGGAGCGGGTCGTGGTCTCACTCACCGGTTCACGGGGGAGCATGGTGCTGATCCGTCGGGCCGCCCGGATGGCCATGCGGACCAAGGCCGAGCTGGTCGGCGTGCACGTGCGGACCGACGACAACCTCACCGGGGTCGGTTCGAAGGGCCTGGTCGACAACCGGGCGCTGCTCGACGACCTGGGTGGCCGCTACGTCGAGGTGGTCGGAGCCGACGTGGCTCCGGCCCTGGTCCAGGTGGCCCGAGCCGAGAACGCCACCCAGTTGGTCATGGGAGCCACCCACCGCAGCCGTCTGAACGAGTTCGTCCGCGGCTCGGTCATCAACTCGGTCATCCGGGCGGCGGGCGGATCGCTCGACGTCCACGTCATCGCCACCGAGGCGGAGATGGAACCGGACTCGGAGCAGGCCGCCCCTACCGCCTCGCCTGCCGGCGCGGGCCGCGCATCGCGCGCCGGGCGCCGCCGGGGCGGCCGATCGGGCCGCCACCTGCTCTCCCCCCTGTCCCTGCGCCGCCGGGTGGCCGCCCTGATCATCGGGCTGGTCGGCTTCCCCCTCCTCACCGTGATCCTGACGGCCGGACGCACCAGCGACAGCCTGGCCACCGCGCTCTGTTCGTACCTGGTCCTGGTGGTCGTGGTGGCGGCCACCGGGGGCGTGTGGCTGGCCACGCTGGCTGCCGTGGCCGGCTTCTTGCTGTCCAACTACTTCTTCGCCCCACCGATCCACACCTTCACCATCGCCGATACCCGGGACATCCTGGCCCTGGTCATGTTCCTCGTCACCGCAGGCGTGGTCAGCGTGCTGGTCGACGTGGCGGCCCGACGCACGGCCGCGGCCGTCCAGGCCCGGTCGGACGCCCAGATGCTGGCCCGGGTGGCTGGCCGCATGGTGGCACCGGAGGGCAACCCGCTGCCGGCGCTGCTGGAAGAGCTGGTCATGGCCTTCCGATTGGACGGGGCCACTATCGTCGGCGCCCCGTCGGAACGGCTCCAGACCGGCGCCGTGCCCAGCAGCGCCGAGCTCGGGTCCGGACAGGCCGGTGGCGCCTGGTCGGTGGTGGCCGCCGCGGGCGACACCCAGGGTCAGGACCTGGCCTCGGCCACCCTGGTGCTACCGCTGACCGACCGCGAGGTCCTCGCTCTCCACGGACCGACACTGGCCGCCGAGGACCGCGAGATCCTGGCCGCCTTCGCGGCCCAGCTGGCCACGGTGCTGGAGAGCGCCCGCCTTCAGGCCGAGGCGGCCGAGGCCGACTCACTGGCGCGGGCCAACCAGTTGAGGACCGCCCTCCTCGACGCCGTCAGCCACGACCTGCGCACCCCGCTGGCTTCCATCAAGGCGGCGTCCTCGAGCCTCCTGTCGGACCAACTCTCCTTCGGCCCCGACGAGCGCCACGTCCTGTTGAGCACCATCGACGAGGAGGCCGACCGGCTCAACAACCTGGTCGAGAACCTCCTCGACATGAGCCGGATCCAGACCGGATCGATGGAGGTGCTGAGCACGAGCACCGAGGTCGGCGACGTCGTCGAGGCCGCCCTGGCCAGCCTCGGACCCCGGGGACAGTTCGTCACGTCCGAGGTGGCCCACGACCTGCCCCGGGTCCTGGCCGATCCGGTGCTGCTGGAGCGGGCCGTGGCCAACCTGATCGACAACGCCCTCATCCACGGCGGCGGCGTGGGACTCCGGGTGGAGGCCGGGACGGTGGCCGGCCGGATGGACATCCGGGTCATCGACCGGGGACCGGGCATCCGACGGGAGGATCGCGACCGGGTCTTCCGGCCGTTCCAGCGTCTGGGCGACTCGCAGAACCTGGCCGGTGTCGGGCTCGGCCTGGCCGTGGCCCGGGGCTTCGTCGAGGCGGTGGGCGGGGAGCTGGACGCCGAGGACACGCCGGGTGGCGGCTGCACGATGGTGATCCGACTCCCCCGGGTGGATGTGAGACCGGCCGCGGACGGGAGCCCTGCCGACCTCCGCCACTCCGACATCGACGATCCCCATCGGCCTCCTGCCGAGGCCACCGGCACCGGACAGCCGAGCACCACCCCGGCGCCGTGACCGGGACCGGGACCGTCGTGGCCCAGAGCTCGGAGCGGGGCGTCCGGGTGCTGGTGTGCGACGACGACGCCTCGCTGCTGCGAGCACTGAGCATCAGCCTCACGGCGCGCTCGGCTACGAGGTCGTGGTGGCCCACTCCGGCGAGGAGGGGCTGGATGTCGCCGCCCACCGCCACCCGGACGTGATCCTGATGGATCTGGGCCTCCCGGGCATCGACGGCGTCGAGACGGTACGGGGGATCCGGGGGTGGAGCAACGTACCCATCGTCGTCCTCTCCGCCCGCCACCAAGGGGTGAGCAAGGTCGAGGCACTCGACGCCGGGGCCGACGACTACGTGACCAAACCGTTCGGGATGGACGAGCTGCTGGCCCGCCTCCGCGCCGTGCTCCGCCGTACCGCCCCCGGTCCCGAGGACCCCCGGGTGGCGATCGAGGGATGCACCATCGACCTGGCCGAAAAGCGGGTCACCCGGAACGGGGAGGACGTGCACCTCACCCCGAAGGAGTGGGACCTCGTCGAGGTGCTGGTCCGCAATCCCGGGCGCCTGGTGTCCCAGAGCCAACTCCTCCACGACGTCTGGGGACCCGAGTACGAGACCGAGACCGAGTACCTGCGGGTGCTGATGGGCCGGGTCCGGAGAAAGCTGGAGCTGGACCACTCCCGACCCCGTCACTTCCTGACCGAGCCGGGCATGGGGTACCGCTTCGAACCCTGAGCTCGCCACGGTCCCTACTATCTCCTCCATGGAGCGGGCCACCGTCGAGATCTATCAGCAACGGGGCCTCGAGTGGGCCGCCTCCCACGCCGCCGCCGGGCGCAGGGTCGAAGCCGAGGCATTCGCGGCCCGGGTAGGTCCGGGCGAGCTCCGCCTCGACGTGGGTTGCGGCGCCGGGCGCTATCTTCCCCATCTCGGGACTCCGGTCGTGGCCTTCGACGCCTCGACGGCCATGCTCGAGGCCTGCAGGGAGCAGTATCCCGATGCCCTCTACGTGCTGGGCGACGTGGAGCACCTCCCCTTCGGACGGGGGTCGGTCGGTGGTGCCTGGTCGTGGATGACCCACCTCCACGTGCCGCGGCACCGGCTGCCCCTGGCCCTCTGGGATCTGCACCGGGTGCTGGCCGTCGGCAGCCCGTTGGAGATCCAGGTGCTCGAAGGCGAGTACGAGGGTGACAACCTGCCCGGGGACGACGTCGGCGGGCGGTTCTTCGCCGGTTGGACGCCCGACCGGTTGACCGACGTGATCGTCGGAGCCGGCTTCGAGGTCGAGGGAGGTTCGCTCGCCGTGGCCGGGGACGAGGTCCGACTGCGGTCCGTCCGGGCCCGCACACTGGCCGACACCGTCGGTCCCGGCATGCGCCTGTTGGTCTGCGGCGTGAACCCTTCGTGGTACTCGGCGGACGCCGGAGTCGGCTACGCGCGACCGGGGAACCGCTTCTGGCCTGCGGCCCTGGCCGCCGGCATCGTCGACCTCGATCGGGATCCGGTGGCGGCGCTGGACGATCACGGAGTGGGCATGACCGACTTCGTCAAACGCCCCACCCGCACGGCCGCCGAGGTGACGGCGTCCGAGTACCGGTCGGGGTACGAACGGGTCGAGCGCCTGGTGGAGTGGCTCCGACCCGGGGCGGTCTGCTTCACGGGCCTGTCCGGCTGGCGATCGGTGGTCGACCCGAAGGCCGAGGCCGGGCTCCAGGCCACACCGATCGGCGGACGACCGGCCTACGTGATGCCGTCGACCAGCGGACTGAACGCCCGGACCCCGCTCGCGTCTCTCGCCGAGCACATGCGTCGGGCCTGGGAGATCGGCGGCTCCAGCTGAGCCGGGGGCCACGGGCGTGCGGTTAGGACAACCCGTCCACGGGCTCGAAATGATCGACCAGCGGCGGCGACTCGAAGAACGGGCCGATCAGGGCCCGCCACTGCGTGAAGCGCTCGGACTCCCGGAAGCCGACCATGTGATCCTCGAGCGTCTCCCACTCGACCAGCAGGAGATAGCGGTCGGGTCCTCCACGCCCGCGATGGAGGGAGAGCGACACTGAACCCGGGGGAGCCGGCGATGACCGCCCGGGCCTGTCCAATGCAGCCTCGAACGCCTCGGATGCGCCCTCCCGGACGGTGATCACGGCATGCTCGAGGACCATGGACCGCACGCTATCGGGGGCGGGTCATTCGGGCTGAAGGAATCAGTGGCGGGCCACTCGGGCGGTAGTCGCTGGCGGTGTGGAGAAGCGAAGAAGGAGTGCGTGTGAACGTCGAGATCTGGTCGGATGTGGTGTGCCCGTGGTGTTATGTGGGCAAGCGGCAGTTCGAGGAGGCGTTGTCGCGGTTTGCTCACGCCGACGAGGTCACCGTGGAGTGGAGGAGCTTCGAGCTCGACCCTACGTCGCCGGCCCAGGTGGGCATGAGCATGGACCGGATCCTTCAGCACAAGTACGGCATGAGTGAGGCCGAGGCGCGGTCGGCCAATCAGCGGATGACCGAGCTGGCAGCCGGCGTGGGCCTCGAGTACCACCTCGACGTGGTGCAGCCGGGCAATACGTTCGACGCCCACCGGCTCATCCACCTGGCCGCCACCCACGGTCTCGGTGGCGCCATGAAGGAGCGGCTGCTGGCCGCCTACTTCACCGAGGGACGGTCGGTCGGCGACCGGGCCACCCTGTCCGACCTGGCCGTGGAGGTGGGCCTGGACCGTGACGAGGTCGACGAGGTCCTGGCCGGTGAGGCCTTCGGCCCCGAGGTCCGGGCGGACGAGTCCCGGGCCACCGCCCTCGGCGCCTCCGGAGTCCCGTTCTTCGTCATCGACGAGGCCTTCGGAGTGTCGGGGGCACAGGGTGCCGATGTGCTCCTGGGTGCGCTCGAGCGGGCCTGGGCCGACCTCGCACCCGATCACCCACCTCGATGCCGGGGCATCGGCTCAGGAAGGGAACGCCTGCACCGGCGACTCCTGCCCGGTCTGAACCGGCCCGGGCCGGGTCGGCCCGGTCGGCCGGCCCGGCCGGGTCGGCCGGATCTCAATGACCGAGCTGCCCGTAGGCGTGGGTGGCGCGGAGCGTGGCCACCACCCGGTGCTGGTCCACCATGGCCTGACGGAACTCGTCCCAATCGGGGTGGTCGCCGCGGGCCAGCCGGTACATGTCGACCAGCTCCTCCACCACCGCATCGTCGACTGCCCTGGGCCACGGGCGAGAGCGTGACCGTCCCGTCGAGCACGACGTAGGACCAGAAGTCCGGGCTGGTCACGTGCAGGGCGGCCCGGGGATCCCGGCGGAGGTTGTTGGTCTTGGCCCGGCTGTCGGTGACGGAGATCCGCACCGAGTAGTCCGCTTGCCCGGCCACGTACAGGATGTTCGAGAGCTGAGGCCGCCCGTCGCCGCGGAGGGTGACCAGCACCCCCTGGCTGTGCTGCCGGGCGAAGACGAACGCGTCGTCGAGCGTCATGGCCATGGCCTGCTACAGCTCCGCCAGCTTGGGAACGGCCTGTTCGCTGACCCGCTCCACCCACCGGGCCGGATCGGGTCCGCTCGGGCTCACCCAGACCTGTCCGATGCCCAGCGCGGCGTACTCGGCCATGGTGGACAGGAAGGCGTCCATGTCGATCCAGCGGGTCGGATCCGAAGATGATGGTCCGCTCGATGGCGGCGGGGTCACGACCCTCGGCGTCGCAGTGGCGATCCAGCACGTCGAGCTTGTGGGCCACCACCGAGGGATCCGGAGCGAAGAGGTTGCAGGCATCGGCGTACCGGGCCACCAACCGCAAGGTCTTCCGCTCTCCGCTGCCGCCGATGAGTATCCGGGGCGAGGTCGGCGGATGGGGCGGGGCGAGCAGATGGTCTCGGCCAGCTGGTAGTGACGCCCCTCGTAGGGACCGTCGTCGTCGCTCCACATCTGCAGGCAGATCTGGAGCGCCTCCTCCAAGCGTTCGAATCGCTCACTGATGCGGCGGGAACGGCACGCCGAGCCCTCGGTGCTCCCGCTCGTACCATGCCGCACCGATGCCCAGTTGAGCCCGACCGCCCGACAGGACATCGAGCGTGGTCACCGTCTTGGCCAGTAGCCCGGGATGTCGATAGGTGACTCCGCTGACGAGAAGGCCCAGGGTGATGCGCTGCGTCCGACCGGCGAGGAACCCCAGCGAGCTGTAGCCCTCCATCATCGGGTCCTGCGACCTTCCCAGCTGCTCCATCTGGAACCAGTGGTCCATCAGGGTGAAAGTCGAGCACCCACCGGCCTCGGCGGCGACGGCCGTGTCCGAGAGGACCGAGGCCAACGATTCCGGCTCTCCGGGCAGGGTGAAGTTGGGGAAGTGGATGGCCAGATCCATACTCCAAGCCTACGACGGCGGGAAGCCGGGCGTTCTCAACGGTCCGGTCCGGTCCGTCGGTCCGGTCCGTCGGCCGGACGCCGGCCCCGCCATCGTCCGGCCGTCAACGACCGCACCCGGATGGGCAGGTGCCGCGCCGGATGGAGGGTGTCGAAGCCGAGGTCGAAGCCGAGTCGATCCATGACCCGCCCCGAAGGCACGTTCTCGGGTTCGAAGATGCTCACGACCGAGGCCAACCCGAGATCGCCGAATCCCCAGTCGAGCGCGGCGGCGGCAGCTTCGGTGGCATACCCGTGTCCCCGGTGCCGCGAGCCGAGACGCCACCCCACCTCGATGGCAGGAAGGACCTCGGGGAGGAAGTTCGGTACGGACAGGCCGGCCCAGCCCATGAGGACCCCACTGGAGCCCTCGATCACGGCGTGGAACGACGGGCGGTCCGGGGCGTGCTGGTCCGCCAGCAGCCGGTCCAGAAAACCAGCCGTCTCGTGCGGTTCCATACCCCGCCGCAACGGGTACCACCAGAATGACGACTCGGCCTGCAGGACGGTGAGCGCGGCAAGATCGTCCATTCGGAAGGCGCGCATCACCAGTCGTTCCGTTTCCAAGGTCTTGATCACCGCCCAAGGATGGCAGGCCGACGCCACGGGGCGGAAGCCCCCGGCCGGCCCGGGGCGTCGGGTGGGCGTCGGGTGGCTCGTCGGGTGGGCGGCCACCCTGTTCCGGCGCCCGTTTGGGCTCTATCCTTCATCGTGGGCCGGGCGGTGTCCCAGTCCACGTGAACATCGGACGACGGGAGGACAGATGAGCGAGCCGGAGCGCGGAGTTGTCGGTCAGGCTGGTCGCCTGGCCTTCGTACAGTCGACGTGGCACGAGGAGATCGTCGACTGCTGTCGCGACTCGTTCCTCGAGGAGATCGGGACGCTCGGGGTGACCCGGGACCGGGTCGACCTCTTCCGGGTGCCCGGCGCCTTCGAGATCCCCCTGCACGCCAAGCGCCTCGCCGTCAGTGGCCGGTATGCGGCCGTCGTCGGCGCAGGACTGGTCATCGACGGGGGCATCTACCGTCACGACTTCGTCGCCGAGGCCGTCATCACCGGGTTGATGCGGGTCCAGCTCGACACTGACGTCCCGATCATCTCCGCCGTCTTGACCCCGCACCACTTCCACAGCCACGAGGACCATGCCTCGTTCTTCACCGAGCACTTCGCGGTCAAGGGCAAGGAGGCCGCCCGGGCCTGCGCCGGCACGATCCGGAGCCTGGCACAGCTGCCGGTGCGGGCGGTGGCCTGACCGATCGGGGCTGTCCCGGCCGGTCGGACCGGGCCCCATGCCCCACACGGCGGAACCTCGTGCTGCCGGTACCATGACGGCCGGAAACGACCCAGGAGGTACCGACCATGGACGTCCGTTCCGTCGAGGACATGGCCCCGATCGTCGAGCACAACGGAACCACCCCGGTGTGGTGGCTGGTGCCACCCCAGGAGTTCCGTGACGCCACCGCGGGCGGCTTTCTCGAGCTGGTGAGCGAGTGGGAGGTCGCCGGAGGAGGGGCGGTCGAGGCGCACTCCCACCCGACGCACGAGTTCTATTACATCCTCTCGGGGAAGGGGATGATGAAGATCGGCGAAGAGGAGCGCGAGGTGCACGGCCGGTGACCTGGTGTACACGCCGCCCGACACCACCCACAGCATCTGGCCCGCCAGTCAGCACGCCCCGCTACGGGGCCTGGCCTTCGCCATCGGCACTCCCGGTGCCGGCAAGGTGGACTACAGCTAGAGGCGGATTCACTCGAAGCCTCCGGTGGGACGGCCGGGCCGGGCCGGGGCCGGGGACGGCCTGGCCGGGCCGATCCTCCCGCTACGCCAGGTGGAAGACGAACATGCGACGGGGATTGATCCGCGCACAGACATTGGCGTCGAGGAAGGCCTCCCACTCCGGGCCGTACTGCGGGAC
Source organism: uncultured Acidimicrobiaceae bacterium (assembly GCA_963700235.1). GTDB lineage: Bacteria > Actinomycetota > Acidimicrobiia > Acidimicrobiales > RAAP-2 > Bog-756. The sequence continues at coordinate 940,725 of CAVOWT010000001.1, read as the reverse complement.
GTAGTGGTCCAACAGTACCCGGCGGAGACCGGCGTTTGCACCTGACGACAGATCGAGCAACTCGGCCTCGCCGTGGACCGTCACCGCGAAGTCCTCGCCCGGGAGGTGAGTGGCACTTACCTGTGGGCGTACCCGCACGTGTCGGATCCGGACGGAGTCGGGGGACGAGCAGAAATGGAATGCGCCCCGGTAGAAGATGCCATCCACCGGCCCGACCAGAGGGCGCCCCTCAGCGGTGACGGTGGCCAGTGCCAACAGCCGCAAGTCGGACAGTCGGTCGCACACGTCGGCCGCCGCCATGCGCCGCTCCGGCGTGATCACTTCGAGCAGATGCGCCCCGGCGACTTCGAAGCTCCGGTCCAGCAGGTCCTGCAGCCTCTCTCAGATCATCCTCGGACTCGTGCACCCCGTCCTTACTCAGGCCAGCCCGGTCCCTCAGGCCTGAGCGACCTGAGGAACCGGGGCCGTCGGCCCGTCGGGCTTCCGACCCCAGGACCTGTCGGACCTGTCGGGCCTGTCGGGCAGCCCAGAGCATCGCAGTTGGAGTGGCAGCCGACCCCAGGCCACGTCGGCCCGGTCCGTAGCCCCGGGGGACCGTCCCGACCCGGCGTCCAGGGCCATCTGGACATTGGCCGGGAACACGGCCAGCAGCACCGCCGTGCTGGCGGCCGAGGCCCACCGGGACCTCCGTGCCAGACCCACGGCACACACCAGCTCCGCCGCACCGCTGGCGTAGATCAGCGCACGGTGGGAACGGACCGGAAGCAGTCGGGGCATGATGGCATCGAAGAATGCGGGGGCGGACGAAGTGCGCGATCCCGCTGCCGGTGAAGAGCGCGGCGAGCAGGAGCGGTGCAGTCCGGCGGAGTGAGGCCATCGACCGGACTCTACCCGGGCCGACCCCGGCCGGCCCCCCACGGGAGACGACGAGGATGAACCGCGGTGCCTCCGAGGCTCAATCGACAGAATCCAGACCGGCCCACTACATTCAGGGGCGATGCACGGGGGCAAACACAGGGCGCGACCACTGGTAACGGTAATCAAGCTGACCTGTTGCCTTGCGGCCACCGGACTACTGGCCTCGCCCGCCGGCGCCGGCCAGCCGGGCGCCCGGCCCCGATGGAACGGCTCCACCCCCCCGCTGGCCAAGGCGCTCCAGCACCTGGTGACGACGCCGGGTGGTCCCCCGGGTGCCATTGCCCTGGTGCAGGTGGGCGGCCAGATTCAGGTCACGACGGCCGGCGTCGGCAACGTGGTGACCCGTGAGCCCATCTCGGCCAACGACACGGTCCGGATCGCCAGCGTCTCCAAGGCCTTCAGCGGGGCAGTGGCGCTGGCCCTGGTGGCACAGGGGAGGCTCAGCCTCGATGACACCATCGGCAGGTGGCTCCCCTACCTGCCGAGGGCATGGGCCACGGTGACGCTGGCCGAGCTCCTCCACCACACCAGCGGGCTGCCCGACTACATCAAGAGCCCGGCGTTCCTCGAGCTCCTGAAGGCCGATCCGCACGTTGATCTCACACCGGTCCAACTGCTCAGCTACGTCGCCGACCAGCGTCTGCTGTTCCAACCCGGGTGCCGGTACGACTATTCGGACTCCGACAACATCGTGGTGGGGTTGATGGTCGAGGCCGCCACGCACGGCTCCTACGAGTCGGCCCTGGCCAATGACGTGACCACGCCGCTGCACCTGGTGAAGACCACCCTTCCCGCCGACGCCTCCCTCACCGAGCCCTATGTCCACGGGTACGACATCGAGGCCGGAACACCACCCGTGGACGTCAGCACCCTGTTGAATCCGGCGCTGGCCTGGGCGTCGGGAGGCATGCTCTCGACACCGGCCGAGCTCAACCAGTTCATGCGGGCCTACGTGAAGGGCACCCTGACCGATCCCACCACCCGCAACCGGCAGTTCGAGTTCGTCCCCGGAAGTTCGGGGCCACCCGGGCCCGGCGTCAACTCGGCCGGACTGGCCATCTTCCGGTACCAGACCGGTTGCGGCACGGTCTACGGTCACACCGGCAACTTCCCCGGTTACACCATTTTCGCCGCCGCCACGTCCGACGGATCGCGCTCGACCACGGTGATCGTCAACGAGCAGCTCAACGACAATCCGGTCACACCGGCGTTCACCATGCTGCAGGAGGCCGAGGGGGTCGCGGTCTGCGCGGCGATCGGTTCCTGAGGTCCCCACGCCGACGAGTGGCCCGACAGGACTCCCCATCAGCATGAGCGGCCCTTCGAGGCCCGAGGGCCGGCGCACCCAGCGCCAACGGATGCTGGCCGGCGAGCTCTACCGTTCCGACGACCCGGAGCTGGTCCGCGCCCACCATCGGGCCGTGGGCCTGGTGGAACGGTACAACCGCACCGCCGCCGACGACCCTGAACTCCGTCGGAGCATCCTCACCGAACTGCTCGGCGCCTTTGGGCCGGGCAGTGAGCTCCGACCTCCGTTGGCCTGTGACTACGGCACCCACCTCTCCATCGGGGCCCGTACCTTCGTCAACTTCGGACTGGTGGCTCTCGATGCCGCCCCCATCACCGTCGGCAACGACGTCCAGATCGGTCCGAACGTCCAACTGCTGGCCCCCACCCATCCCCTCGACGCCGCCCTGCGCCGGGACGGGTGGGAGGCGGCCGGTCCCATCTCCATCGGCGACAACGTCTGGCTCGGTGGTGGGGTCATCGTCCTGGCCGATGTCTCCATCGGCTCGGACACCGTGGTGGGAGCGGGCGCGGTCGTCACCCGCGATCTCCCGTCCGGCGTCGTCGCCGTGGGCAATCCGGCCCGGATCCTCCGTCACCTGGACGAAGGCCCCGAGGGGCATCCCCGCTGATTCGGGCCGGCCGGTTCGCCCTGGGTGCTCCGGTCCCAGCCCGACCGACGGCCATGGACCGACGGTCGTACACTGGACCCATGTACGGCCACGAATCGTGGATTGCCCTGGTGGTGTTCGGCGGCATGTTCGCCCTGCGGTACCTGACGTCCCAGCGAAGGCGGGGCGGTCAGCGGGGCCGGCCCGGTCCCCAAAGCCCCTTCACCGACCCGGGGCGCCCCGGCCCGACCGGAGGACCCTCGACGCCACCGACGGGCGAAGGCACCGCGTCCACCGGCATGGCGCCCGGTTGGTTTCGAGACCCGTTCGTCCGCCATGAGCACCGATACTGGTCGGGGAGCGAGTGGACCGACCACGTCGTCGACGCCGGTGTTCCGGCCACCGACCCTCCGCCATCGACCAGCGGGGGAAACGCCGCCTGACCCGTCAGATCAACCCGGGTCACGCCCCGTTGGGTCGGCAACCACCCGCCGGCCATCCCCAGACCTGGAGCACCGCGGGTGGGATGGCAACAGGGCATGCTGACCCGGGGCCGGTGTTACCGGCGGCATAGGCCGTCCATGGGCCCCCACCGGAGCGGCGGAACACGTAGTACGAACCCTCGTCCTGGGTCGACACCTGGGCCCGGGTCGGATTCGAAGGGTCGGACGACGGAGCGGCCACCAATCGGGCGCCGGCCCAGTAGGTGCCCGTCGACCGGTCGAGCGCGTAGTAGGTGAGTCCGGGGGCGAGCCCGCTGAACTCGGAGGCCGGGATGTCGTTCAAGGCGCTCGCCGCCGACACGAGCTCGGTCCGCACCTGGTTCGAGACGGGAACGTTGGCGGCCTGGGATGAACCGGTGGTACTCGCCGTGGAAGTGGTCGACGGCCCCGAACCACCCGACGCCGTGGTGCCCGTCGGAACCGTGGTCGACGTCGTGGTCCCGCTCGACGCGCTCGGGGCACTCGGGGAGCTGGAGCATCCGGCCAAGCAGAGGGCGCCCACTACCGCAACGGCGACGCCCGGCCACGATCGACGATGAATCCGCACCACCCGAACCACCCGTACCTCTCCGTATCGCGTTGCACGAACCCGTCTTCGGGGACCGTTTGCGGTCCCCTCACGGCCTTGCCGTCGGCCACCGGCCGCGTACCGTGCCCCGTGACCATACCTCTCGGGCCGGTCCGTGGATCTGGAATCTCGCACGCGCTCGGCGGCGCGGTCCCGGACCTGGCGGATCGACGGGTGGTGCCGGTCAGAGGAGAGCCAGGGAACCGCCCGCCAACCGAACCCGACGCCCGATGAGGTCCGAGCCCACAGCTTCCGCGGCCAGTTCGGCGTCCTCGGTGAATGCGACGCAGCGACGACCGTCGGTGGTGTCGCACAGGGCCACGATGCGGATGGGGTCCATCCCGTCGAAGGTCACCGTGTAGGTGACCACCGTGGCCTCTCCGGCGTAGCCGTCAAGCGTCTCGACGACGTCGAGAACGCTCCGTAGCCGACTCGGCCTCGACGGCCAGGTCCCCGAGCAGCAGCGGTCGACCGTCGGGTGCGCCCGACCACACCCCGATACCGGGTTTGGTCAGGAGCCCGCTCACCGTGGTGACCATGCCGAGCGACCCGGGTTCGGCGCGGACGGCATCGATGACCGGTCGCATCGACTGCAGGACGAAGTTGTTGAACGGACCACCGGCGAACGCCATCCCCCCGGTGACGGTGGGTATGGAGTCCGGTCGGAGACCCAGGGAGCGCTGCTGCACCCGAACGGCGGCGGGGAAGCAGCTGTAGAGCTCCACCGTCTCCACCTCGGCCACCGGTCGCCCGATCCGCTCCGAGGCCGCCGTACCGAGGACCTCCATCGCCGGCCACGCGTGGGGGGCCGATCGCCGCAACAAGGAGACGGCATGACTGGACTCCAGCCCCACCAGTGGGACGACCCGGCGGTCGATGGGTACGCCGAGGCGGTCGGCGGTCTCGATCGAACAGAACAACAATGCCGCCGCCTGGTTCACCGTCCATTGGGTGGAGTGCCACTTGTTGTAGGGGAAGGCCAGTGGGCGATTCGACGGTGACGCCGACTCGATCGCACCGGCCTCCATCGGCTCGGGAAACGCGGCCTCGGGGTTCGTTCGGGCCACCTGGTTGAATCGGGCCCACAGGGTCGCCACTTCGGACCGGTGCTGGGCGATGGTACGGCCTTCGAAGGCGCGGAGGGCGTTCTCGATCATGGCGTACTGCTGGACCGGCTCCCAGAGCCGATGTGCCACCTCCACGGGCTCCATCAACGGTCCTTGTCGGCGGTGCACGACATCGGGTTGCGTGGCCCGGCTGCGAGGACTCGACCGCCTCCCGCCCCGATCGCTCGAGATCGCGGACCCAGCGCTTGGCCTCGCCTCCGACTACCGCGGCCACCACCGACCGGCCCGACACCACCGCCGCCAGCGCGTCGTTGATGAGGGCCTGCTGTGGGATACCCAGTTCGAACAGGTGGGTCCGCGCTCCGCCGGCGCCCACCCGATCGGCGACCAGCCGGGCCGGATCGGGGTAGTGCCAGCTCCCCTGGGGCACGGCGACGTGGTCGACCCGAGAAAGGATCCCCGCTGATCCGGCGTCCGCGCCGGCTGCCTCGAGGGCCAACGCCATCAGCTCCACAGCTTCGACGTCGGCCGTGGCCGTCCCCACACCGATCAGGATGGGCGTTCGGGGATCGACCGGTTCTCGTGGACCTGACGGTGGTGGCACGGCTAGCGGTCTGCGCCGAACGTCAACGACACGTGACCCCGGTACCGGAGGACCACGCCGACGGCTCGGTGCGCTCCGACGACCACACCCGACCGGATCCCGAACGCCGCTCTCGCATCATCCGCCCCAGCTGTCGCCACGTCACCGCCACGGCCCCCAACTCGAGTGCCTCCCGACGGGTCCGCTCGGGGACGTCGTAGTGGGCTTGGTGGGGTCGACCCACTTTGTGCTGAAACCACTCACGCCTCATCCCCAGTCGGGCCGCGAAGGCGTGGAGCTCGTCGTCGGTGTCGGCCACCAGGTGCGACCAGCGGTCGTCGACGGGTCCCAGTCGCGCCGGCTGGCGCCAGTCGTCGAGGTACACGGTCACCGTTCGTAGCCGGGGACTGCTCAGACGATCCGACCGGGGCCGCCGTCATCGGTCACCACCGGATAGCCGGCCAGCTCCCAGGCCAGCATGCCACCGTCCACGTTGCGCACGTCGAATCCCGCCTCGGCCAGAGCCGAGGCCACCGCGCCCGAGCGCCCTCCTACCCTGCAGACGCAGACCACGGTCCGGTCGGTGGGGAGATCCGCCATACGGTCCGGCACTGAGCCCATGGCGATATGGACTGCTTCGGAGGCATGGCCGGCCTCCCACTCCTCGTCCTCGCGGACATCGAGGAGGAAGGCACCGGACTCGACCAGGAGCCTGGCCGCCTCGGGGTCGATGTCGGGCGCGGGAGCGGAGCTTGAGGTCACCGCATCACGGTACCGGAGGACGGCGACGAGCCACAGCACCCGGCCGAAATGCCGCCACCTTCGGCCTGCTCGGCCACTCGGGGCGGGTCGGGTCCGGTGGGAGGCGGGTCGGGTCCGGTGGGAGGCGGGTCGGGTCCGGTGGGAGGCGGGTCGGGTCCGGTGGGAGGCTGGTTGGCTCCGGTGGGGGGCGGGCTCCGGTGGGCGGCTGGTTGGTCCGGTCAGGCCAGAAGGTCCATCAACTCGATCCGGACCCCGTCGGGATCCGTGCAGTAGAGAAAGTCCAGACGAGTACCGGGCAGGTCGATCGAGGTGCGGGTGGCGGTCACCACGGTGCCGCCCAACCCCTCGATGACCGCGGCCACGGCGTCGACGTCGTCCACCCGCAGCGAGAGGTGGGTCAGACCGAGCTGGTTCATGGGTCGACGGACTCCGTCGCCGGTAGTGCCCGGCGACTCGAATCCGAGGAGCTCGATGGTCACCCCGTCCCGAGCCAGCATCCGCGAGGCCAGGCGGACTCCCTCCACCTCGAGCAGAGCGCCGAACTCTTCTCCCACCTGGTGGGATGCCACTTGTTCGAATCCGAGACCTTCACAGTAGAAGCGCAGGGAGCGCTCGAGATCGGAGACGCAGATCCCCACGTGTGACACAGACAGTTTCATGATCCCTCCGGTGGGTAGGTAGACGCCGTGGCAGTCATGGGTCGTCGACATCGTGCCATGGGTGGGGCCGGGCGCCCACTCGCCTGGGAACGCACATCCTCTGGGGGTGACCCCCGACGAGGCACACTGGTGGCGATGGACTCCACTGCATCCCAGCCGGGGCCGCCGCGGCTGTCACCCGAGCCCGACGAGCCTGATCCACCCGAAGAAGCAGGGGAGGCCGACGGCCCCGAGTCGAAGATGCCCCATTTCGGCATGGCGGTGATCTGCTTCATCCTGTTCCTCACCTTTCTCGACAACACCGTCATCAGCGCCACCCTCTCCGACGTCCAGTCCGGACTCCACGCCGGCGTGGCCCAACTCCAGTGGGTGGTCAGCGGCTATGCCCTGGCATTCGCCAGCCTGATGCTGATGGCCGGCACGCTCGGCGACCTCTACGGCCGTAAGCGCCTGATGCTGATCGGCGTCGTCATCTTCTGTGGGGGATCGGTCCTCAGTGCCCTGGCCGGCACCACCCATCAGCTGATAGCCGGTCGGGTGGTCATGGGTATCGGTGCGGCGTGCTCGGAGCCGGGGACACTGTCCATGATCCGGCACCTGTATCCCAATCGCCGACGCCGGGCCCGGGCGCTCGGTATCTGGGCCGCGGTGTCGGGGCTGGCGCTGGCCATGGGTCCGGTCATCGGCGGAGTGCTGGTCGGGCTGTGGTCCTGGCGGGCCGTGTTCTGGTTCAACCTGATCTTCGGGATGGTGGCCCTCGTCGCCGCGGCCATCGTCCTGCCGGAGAGCTCCGACCCCGTCCGGGCGCGGTTGGACATCCCCGGCTTCATTCTCGGAGCGTTGGCCCTCGGGTGTGCCACGTTCGCCACCATCGCCGGGGAGACGGCCGGCTACATCACCTGGTGGGTGCTGCTGCTGTACCTGGTGGCCGTCCTCGGGGTGGTGGCCTTCGTGCTGGTCGAGCTGCGGGCGGAGAACCCGGTGCTCAACGTGCGCTTCTTTCGCAGGCCCCCGTTCGCCGGCTCGACCGTCGTGGCCTTCACCACCTACTTCGGCATCTTCTCGATCTTCTTCTTCGTGGCGCTCTACCTCGAGGTGGTGGGCGCCACTTCTCCGTTCCACCTGGCCCTGGACTTCATCCCCATGACCGTCGGGCATGGTACTGGCCTCGGTGTTCACCGGCCGGTGGGTGTCGCGCCAGGGCCCCCGTATCCCGATGACGGTCGGCTGCGTACTGGCTGCGGCCGGCATCCTCCTCACCGACGCCCTGATCACCCCGCAGTCCGGTCTGTCGACGGTCGGGTGGACCCTGGCGCTGGCTGGCATCGGCTTCGGGATCGTCATCGTGCCGGTGACTTCGTCCGCCCTGACCAGTGTGCCGGCCGAGCACTCGGGCATGGCCGCCTCGACCAACAACACCTCCCGCGAGCTGGGTGCAGTGGCCGGTGTCGCCATCCTGGGCTCGATCGTGAACGGACAGCTCACGGTCAACCTGACGGCGCGGCTGGTGGCCATCGGCATCCCGCCCTCATTCCGGTCCCAGGTGATCGCGGCAGTGACCACCGGATCGCTCGGCTCCGAGGCCGCATCCACCAAGGTGGGCAAGGGGAATGCCAGCATCCAGACCATCATCAACAAGGTGGAGTCGGCCGCCTACGGTGCTTTCGGTCACGGACTCGATCTCGCCCTGCTGGCGGCCGGAGCCCTCCTGGCCGCGTCCGCCGTCGTGGCCTACTTCACGGCCGGCCGGTCGGCCGCGTCCTCGGCCGGCTAGGACCCGGTGCCTCACGGCTGCAGCTTCAACCGGCGCCTCAAGCCGGTGCCTCAGGAGGCCGCCGAGCTCGGACCGGACTCGTCGGCGACACCTCCGACGGCGCCGACCGGCACCTCTTCCGGCTCGTCGGGCAGGTGGGCGCGAACGAACTCGCCGACCTCACGGTAGGTCCGACGACTCCCCTCCGCCCAGGGCATGAGGATGGGGAACACGTGGAACATGCCCGGCTCCTCCAACGAAGTGACATCCACGTCGGCCTCCTCGAGATGACTCACGAAGAGTCGGATGGCGTCACGGAACATCTCGTCGCTTCCGAAGGAGACGAGGGTCGGCGGCCAGCCCGACACGTCCTGGTTGACCCCGGACACCGCGGCCGAACCGGCGTCCCGACCATGCAGGTAGCCGGTGGTCGGGATGTTCCACGGCAGGATGTCCTGGTCGGCATTGGCAGCTACCGACGGCTCGTCGAGCAGGAGGTCCAACTCCGGTGAGAACAGCATCACACCGGCGATCGGACGGTGGTGGACGCGGTGCATGGCGTACATGAGGGAGGTCGCCAGTCCCCCGCCGCTGGAGTCACCGGCGACGAACAGACGGTCCGGATTCGGTGCCAGCGGCCAGCAGACCCTCCACCACCAGCACGGCGTCCTCCAGGCCGGCCGGAAACGGGAACTCGGGGGCCAACCGGAGGTCGGCGACGAAGAGCTCGCACCCCGTCTGTCGGCACAGCCAGGCGACGAACACCGCGTACATGCGGGGCGAGGTCCCGACGTACCCCCCGCCGTGCAGGTAGAGCACGGTTCCCCTGGCCGCGGCGCCACGCGGTCGATACCAGATACCTGGTACCCCGGCCACGTTGCCCGCGCTCTGGTCCACGTCGAGCGATCGAACCACGGGCGTGAGGACCGCCCCCGACAGGTCGTCGAGGACGAGCTCGACGGAGCGGAACTCGTCGATGGGCAGTGCGGTGAGGTACCCCATGAACGAACGGATGGTCTCGCGGGTGACGGCCACGGCCAGGTTGTGCGGGACGTTCCCCTCCCCCGTCCACGGTTTCCGGAACGGGACCCGTCCCAGAGACACCGTGAGTTGGCCGGCTAATCCCACCAGGTCGGTGGCGGCTATGGGCCACGTCGAACGGGCCACGCCCGGCCGCCGACCCATCACCATCCGTCGATCGTCCTCATCCGTCGCAGTCCACTCGTGGCACCGTTTCGTCGCAATTCCCGACCTGTCATCGGACCGCCCTCTGCTTCGACCCCTCTACCGGTGGGCCCACCGCTGGCGCCGATCCGTAACCAGCCCACCGGAGACCATGACCGGGCCCGGGGGGCTCAGACGGGTTCGGCGGCCAGACTCGCTCCGAGCCGGAGCAGCTGGTCGGTGGCGCCACCCAGGGTCAACTCGAGATGCTTGGTCATGAGGAAGTAGCGGTGCAACGGGTAGTCGCGGTCCACGCCCACCCCGCCATGCAGGTGGACGGCGGCGTGAACGACCCGCTGACCCCCGTCGGCAGCCCAGAACTTGGCGATGGCCACCTCGCGGTCGGCCGGAAGACCCTCGGCGATCCGCCAGGCGGCCTGCCAGGCGGTGAGCCGGATGGCCTCGGTGTCGACGTAGGCGTCGGCGGCGCGTTGGCCCACGGCCTGAAACGTGGCGATGGGCTTGCCGAACTGCTCCCGGGCCTTCGTGTACTCGGCCACCAGGGCCAGGGAGGCCGCAGCCGCACCGGCCTGGGCCAGGGCCAGGGCCGCGGTGGTTCGCTGCACCATCCACTCCACGATGCCCGCGCCCTTGTCGATCGAGCCCAGCAGGGCCTCGGGGCCCACCGGCGTGGCGGCCAGGCTCAGGACGGCTTCGGGTTGCCCGGTATTGGTGTGCTGGCGCTCGCGACTGACACCCGGGGCCGTCGTGTCCACGATGAAGACGGCCACCGAGCCCGGCTCCACACGGGCCGTGACCACTACGGCATCGGCGACCATGCCCGAGGGCACGCAGGCCTTGGTTCCCGACAGGACCCAGCCCGACCCGTCCTGCTCTGCCACGACCGAGGGTGCCGCCGGGGTGCCGCCCAGCTCGACCAGGGCTGTGGTGATCACCGTGTCGCCCGAGACCACGCCGGGCAGCCACTGTCGGCGCTGGGCCTCGGTTCCGAACTCGGCGATGGCCGCGGCCGCGGCCGCCAGGGTCTCGATGGTGGGAACATACGCAGCGGTCCGGCCGGTGGCCTCGGCCAGCACACCGGTCTCCACGAAGCCCAAGCCGGCCCCCCCAACTTCCTCGGGGAGGGAGATACCGAGCAGACCGGCCGCGGCCAGCTCGCCCCAGAGCTTGCGGTCGAACCGGTCGCCGTCCGGCTCGGCCTCGAACTCGCGGAGACGCTCGTGCGTGGCCAGATCGGTGAAGATCCGGTTGGCCAGCTCGCGTACTGCCTCCTGCTCTTCGCTGAAGGAGAAGTCCATGCTCGTGTTTCCTCTTCTGTCGCTCTATCGCAGTGAACGGGGCAGACCCAGACCGAAGATGGCGATCAGGTCCCGTTGGATCTCGTTGGTGCCGCCGCCGAACGTCAGGATGACCAGGCTGCGCGGCGTACATCTCCAGCCGCCCGGCCAGCACGGCGTCCGGGCTGTCCCGGGTGAGGTAGCCGGCCTGGCCCACCACCTCCATCATCAGTCGGAAGGCCTCCATGTAGAACTCGGTGCCGAAGACCTTGGTGGTGGAGGCATCGGCCACGTCGAGGTGCCCCTGGGTGGCGGTCCAGGCCACCTTCCAGTTGATCAGCTTGAGGAACTCCAGCCGGGCATAGACGCGGGCCAGATGGACCTGTACCCACTCCTGATCGATCACCCGGCGACCGTCGGCCAGCTTGGTGTTCTGGGCCCAGGACCGCACGTCGTCGAGGGCTCGCTCGATGATGCCCGGAGGAGCACAGCGTGACCCGCTCGTGGTTGAGCTGGTTGGTGATGAGCGACCACCCCTGGTTCTCACCGCCGACCAGGTTGCCTGCCGGGACCCGCACGTCCTCGTAGAAGGTGTAGTTGATGTTGTGGTCGCCGAGCAGGTGCATGGGCACCACCTTGATGCCCGGCGTGTCCATGGGCACGATGAACATCGAGATGCCCTTGTGCTTGGCCACATCGGGATCGGTGCGGGTGGCCAGCCAGATGTAGTCGGCACCGCCGGCCAATGAGGTGTAGATCTTCTGGCCGTTGATGACGTACTCGTCCCCGTCCCGGACCGCCCGGGTCTGCAAGCGAGGCCAGATCGGTGCCGGATTCCGGCTCGGTGTACCCGATGCAGAAGTGGATGTCGCCGGCCAGGATCTTGGGCAGGAAGAAGTCCTTCTGCTCCTGGGTACCGAAGTCCATGATGGTCGGCCCGACGGTGTTGATGGTCAGCATGGGCACCGGCGCTCCGGCGCGCATCGACTCGTCGAAGAAGATGTACTGCTCGATGGCACCGAGTCCCTGACCTCCGTACTCGGTGGGCCATCCGATCCCGAGCCAGCCGTCCTCGGCCATCTGCTTGACGACACGGCGCATGTCGGGTCCGATCCCGTGGCTGTCGGCCAGCTGGGCCTCGACCTCGGGGGTGAGCAGGTTGGCGTAGTACTCACGCAGGCGGTTGCGGAGCGCCTCGTGCTCCTCGGTGTAGCCGATCTCCATTGCGTCCCTCCCGATCGTGCGGGCACGGCGTCCGACCCGAGGGCCTCAGCCGAATCCGGTCGTTGCACCGCAGAGCCCTCACTCGGCACGCCGGTGCGGGTCCCGACCCCGTGTGGCCTGCTGCTTCGCTTCCCCGACCGGCGCCTCGGCGGCGTCGACGGGTGGTCAGTAGAACACGTTACATTCACCCCGCACCGGGCGCCACCGGTGGTAGCCGGTGGCGAACCCCCGATGCAGCTAGCCTGCCCGCTGGCGCCCGGTCCCGGACTGTGGCCATGGCCGGTAGAGTTACCGTCCGGTAAGTTTGCCGTCCGGGACCGGCCCCCGTGGTCCGTGCTGGTCCGCCACACGTTCTGCTCGACTACACACACACCGGACAGCCTCGTCCGGCATCGCCCGTTTCCAACGTCACCTGCCATACACGTCCAATCCGGCGGCGCTGCCGCCCAGTCCCGAGGAGCATTCCATGCCCGAAGCAGTCATCGTCGCCACCGGCCGGACCCCGATCGGGCGGGCCAACAAGGGATCGCTCGTGGACTGCCGCCCCGACGACCTGGCCGCCCTCGTGATCCGCGAGGTGTTGGCCAAGGTGCCACAACTCGACCCGCAGTCGGTCGAGGACGTCATCATGGGCTCGGGTCAGCCCGGCGGCGAGGCCGGCTACAACGTCGGACGGGTCGCGGCCATCCTGGCCGGGCTGCCGGACGTGCCCGGCGTGACCGTCAACCGCTACTGCTCCTCCTCCCTTCAGACCATCCGCATGGCGGCCCACGCCATCCGGGCCGGCGAAGGAGACGTCTTCGTCGCCGCCGGGGTCGAGACCGTGAGCCGGTACCAGTACGGCGCGGCCGACACCGGCCCGCACAACCCCCTCTTCTCCGAGGGCGAGGCCCGCACCGTGGCCCGGACCCCGGCCGCCGGTGCGCCGTGGACCCCGCTCGAGGGCACCTTCCCCGACGTCTACATCGCCATGGGCCAGACGGCGGAGAACGTGGCCGAGTTCAAGAAGGTCAGCCGCGAGGAGCAGGACGAGTTCGCCGTCCAGTCCCAGCACCGCGCCGTCGCCGCCCAGGAGGCCGGCTTCTTCGACCGGGAGATCATTCCGGTCACCACCCCGAGCGGTGCCGTGGTGACCAAGGACGACGGGCCCCGGCCCGGCACCACGCTCGAGAAGCTGGCCACGCTGAATCCGGTCTTCCGTGAGGGCGGCACGGTGACCGCCGGCAACGCCTGTCCGCTCAACGACGGGGCCGCCGCCGTGATCGTGATGAGCGACACCAAGGCCCGCGAGCTCGGCATCACCCCCTTGGCCCGCATCGTGGCCAGCGGGGTGTCCGGCCTGAACCCCGAGATCATGGGCCTCGGGCCGGTCGACGCCATCCGCCAGACCCTGGCCCGGGCCGCCATGACCATCGACGACATCGACCTGGTCGAGATCAACGAGGCGTTCGCGGCCCAGGTGGTGCCGTCGGCCAAGGAGCTCGGCATCAGCTACGACAAGCTGAACGTCAAGGGCGGGGCCATCGCCCTCGGCCACCCGTTCGGCCAGACCGGGGCCCGCATCATGACCACCCTGCTCAACGCCCTCGAAGACACCGGCAAGACCTTCGGCCTCGAGTCGATGTGCGTGGGGGGTGGCCAGGGCATGGCCATGGTGGTCGAGCGGCTGTCGTAGCACCTCGACCCGGCTCGGTCCGGGCATCGTGCCCGGGGCGGCGTCAGTCGGCGATCTGTTCCACCGGCGTACTCGGGACAGTTGGCGATGGCCAGTCGGGCCCGGTCCTCCAGTCCGGGCGGCACCGTCCCGTCCCCCACCGCGGTGGACAGTCCGTAGTCGTCCACGTCGAAGAGCTCGGGCGCCAGGCCGTAGCAGCGGGCGTGCCCCTGGCACCGGTCCGGATCCACCCGGATCCTCACGGGACCATCCGGATCCTCACGGGAAGAGCACCGGCAGCCGCCGCGGGCCGCGCACCTGGCCGCCGGCCCAGGTCACCTCGCCGCCCTCCAGTCGGAACTCGGGTATCCGCCGGAGCCACTCCTCGATGGCCACCCGCAGCTCCATGCGGGCCAGGTTGGACCCGGCGCACCGGTGGATCCCCGACCCGAAGGCCACGTGGCGGTTGAGCTCACGGTCCAGCACCACCCGGTCGGCCTCGCTCGAACGCCTCGGGGTCGCGGTTGGCCGCCGGGAAGTTCATGAGCACCTTGTCGCCGGCCTTCATCGGGCACCCCTCGAACTCGACGTCCTCGGTGACGACCCGGGCCATGGTCACCGGCGAGTAGGCCCGCAGCAGCTCCTCGACGGCCAGGGGCATGGCGCTCGGGATCCGAGACCAGCCGCTGCCGGTCCTCGGGGTGGGTGGCCAGGTGCCACAGCGACGACCCGATGGCGCTCCAGGTGGTGTCGACTCCGGCGATGAGAACCAGGGCGGCCACACCCAGCACCACACTCTCCTCCACCGGGGCGCCGTCGAACTCGCTGTGGAGCAGGTCGCTGAGCAGGTCGTCGCCGGGCTCGGTCTTCCGCCGTTCCACCTCCCGCACGAAGAACTCGATCAGGCCCTGGGCCCCGTGCTGGCGGCGGTTCGGGAACGTCGGCGAACTCCAGCACGTCCCGGACCCATCCGGTGAAGCTGTCCGACAGCGACTCGGGGACGCCGAGGATGGCGGCGATCACGCGGACCGGGATCTGCTGGGCGTAGTCGCCGGCGGCATCGGCCCGTCCGTCGGCGAGGAAGCCGTCGACGAGCCCGGCGCACAGAGTCGCGGGTCATCGGCTCGTACCCGTCCACCCGCTGGTGCGAGAACCACGGCAGCAGCAGCCGCCGGGTCCAGGTGTGGAGGGGCGGGTCGGCCGAGATGGGAGGGAGCCCGTACTGGAGGACCGGGTCGTCGGGCGGCTCGCCGGCGAAGGGGATGACGGCGATCTCGGTCGAGCTGAAGTGCTCGATGTCGTGGGCCAGGTCGACGACGTCGCGGTACCGGGTCGGGAGCCACGTGCTGCCCCGCCGCTCGGTGTGGGCCACCGGGCAGGACGCCCGCAGTTCGTCCCAGATCGAGAACGGGTCCTTCACGTACTCGGGACTGAGCACGTCGAAGTCGGTGTCCCAGCTCGATACCGGTGGTACGTCGGTCATGGAGCTCCTCGAACCGGTCGGTGCGACCCGCCACGAGCCGCCGGCGACAGTCTGGCACGTCGCCCGCCCGCTCCCCGTTCGCTCCGCCGCGCGCTTCCCGTTCGTCCCGACGGCGCCTCCGACCGGCGGGTCAGATGGATCAGATCGTCAGTCCCCCGTCGACGGACAGGACCGATCCGGTGGTGTACGACGACTCGTCCGAGGCGATGAAGGCCACCGAGGCGGCGATCTCGGCCGGGGTGGAGAATCCGAGGGGCGTCATGATCTTGCTGAGCTCTTTGAAGTCCGCCCCCTCGGGAAGTTCGAACCTGCCGATCAGCGGGGTGTCGACCCCACCGGGGGCCACCACGTTGACCCGGACCCCTCGGGACAGGTACTCGGCCGCCAGCGCCTTCGAGAACATCAGGAGCCCGGCCTTGGAGGCGCAGTACGCGGCCGAGTACGACTGGCCCATCAGAGCGGTGTTCGACGCCACGTTGACGATGGAACCGCCGTGGTCGAGCAGGTGGGGCAGGGCGGCCCGACAGCACCAGGAACGGCCCGGTCAGGTTGACGGCCAGAATCTGCTCCCAGCGCTCCAGGGGCATCTCCTCCGTCCGGTAGAAGCCGCCGATGCCGGCCACGTTGCACACCACCGTGGGGGCTCCGAAGCGCTCGACCACCGCGGCCATGGTCCCGTCGACCGACGACTCCGACGTCACGTCGCACCGGAAGCCGCCGGCCGTGCCCCCGGCGCCGGTGATGCCCTCGACCGTGACGGCCAGGTTGTCCTCGGCCACGTCGAGCGCGGCCACCGCGGCTCCTTCCTCGGCCAGTCGGACGGCCACCGCCCGGCCGATACCCGAGCCGGCCCCGGTGACCACCGCCACCTTGCCGACGAACCGGCGCCCGGTGAAGGAGCGGATGGATGCGTCGGCAGCATCGTGCTCGGTCCCCCCCTGCCCCAGCGTTACCCGTTGGATCGGACTCATGGCGCGCTCCCGGTTGTCGATGTCGCCGTCCTTGTCGATGCCGCTGCCTGTGTCGAAGCCGCTGTCGGCGAGCGGGGCGCGAACCGCTCCCGCAGGGTGTGCTTCAGGATCTTTCCGGCCGGGTTGCGGGGCACGGTATCCACCACCTCGAGCTGCTCGGGCACCGCCTGTACCCGAAGGCCCTGATCCTTGAGGTACGCCGCCATGCCTCGAAGGACAGCGACTGGCCGTCCTTGACCGCCACCACCGCGCAGGCCCGCTCGCCGGTCTTCGGGTGGGGAAGGCCGATGACGGCCACGTCGGCCACGGCCGGATGGCTGTACAGGAGGTCCTCGACCTCCTTGGCCGAGATGTTCTCCCCGTTCCGGATGATCACGTCCTTCAGGCGACCGGTGATGGTCACGTACCCTTCGGCGTCGACGATGCCCAGGTCGCCGCTGCGGAAGTACCCGTCCTCGTCGAAGGCGTCGGCGTCGAGGGCCGGATCGAGGTAGCCGCGGATGACCTGGGGGCCCTTCAGCCGGATCTCCCCCTCCTGGCCCGGGCCGGCCCGGTGACCGTCGAGTCCGACCACGATCAGCTCCACCCCCGGCGTCGGGCGCCCCTCTGTCTGGGCCAGCTTGTCGTCGGGGTCGTGGGTGGTGGCCATGACCACGATGGGCGCCTCGGTCAGTCCGTAGCCGGACACGATCCCCACGCCGCCGATCTCGCGCTTCAGGTCGTGGTGGAGCTGCGGCGGCTTGGGCGCGCCACCACCCGGATAGGAACGGATGTGCGGGAAGATCGACGGTCCCGGGCCGGCCCGCTGGGCGGCCAGGTAGGCCAGGTGGAACGGCGTGCCCGAGCCGGCCAGGGTGACGTCGTTGGCAGCCAGGAACCCGGGCGTGGCTGACGGGGTCGAACGCCTCGGTGGTCAACAGGGTGCAGCCGGTGAACAGCGCGGCCATCAGCCACCCGATTCCCCCGATGTGGGTGAACGGGAAGATCAGGGCGGACACGTCGTCGGCCCGGATATCGAGACATTCGGCCATGGCCAGCGCCGAGGCCATCACGGTGAGATCGGTGTGGGGCGCTCCCTTGGGGTCGGCGGTGGTCCCCGAGGTGTAGAACAGCCAGCGGATGGGGGCCTCGGCCGCCGTCGCCGGCGGGGGCTCCGGGTCCGGCAGCACGGACGGGTCGCCGTCGGGCAGTTGGCGGTCGACCACCAGCACCTCGAGGCCCTGGCGCTGTCCGGCGATGTCCACGGCCATGGCCTCGAAGTCGAAGCCCCGGTAGACGGTGGGCACGATGAGCAGACTGGCGTGGCTCTGCTCGGTGATGAATCCACACCTCGCGGCCGCGGTAGATCGGGATGAGGGGATTCTGACGCGCGCCCAGCCGGGCCAACGCACCCACCAGTACCAGCGACTCGTTCCAGGTGGGGAGCTCCCAGCTCACCCCGGTGTCCCTACCCACGCCGTGGTCGGCGAACAGACCGGCCGCCGCCCGCAGACAGGCCTGGCGGTACTGGGCGAAGGTCAGCTCCGCACCGGTGTCCTCGTGGGCCAGCACGGCTTCCGGGGTGGCCTCGGCCCGCCGGTCGATGACCTCCCACAGCGTGGCCGCACCCACCCAACCGCGGGCCGCCGTCCGGGCCATCAGCTCGTCGATGAAGTCGGTCATGACGTCGGGGTCGACCACAGCTGGTCGGTGTAGGTGTCCGTACCCGGTACGGTCGACGGAAGGGCGAGGCCCAGAGCACCTGCCCCACTCCGGCATCGGCCGCCGCCGCGCCCTGGCCGGCGAAGACCGTGTCCCAGCAAGCCGAGGGCTCGTCGTCGAGGAACCACAGGAGCAACAGGCGCTGGTCGAGGGTCTCCGATCGGGGAACGTCGCCGGGGGCGTCGGCCAGTAGGGGCAGCGGGCTGAACGCCAGCACGGTGGCCACGGCGGAACCAGGGAGGACCGAAGGCAGGTAGACGTCGCGGTACCAGGTACCGACCTGGTCGAGGGTCACCCCGTCACCGGGCTCGACGAAGACCGAGACGAGGCCCGGGAACCGGTGGTCGAGGGTCAGTTCGGCCGGAACTCCGTCCGGGTCCTGCCGGTCTTCCCATTCGAAGTGGTAGAGCCCGGTGTGGATGTGGTCCCGCTTGTCGTACATGCGGCCGGCGGCGTGGAGCACGTTGACCTGGTCCACGGCCCATCGGTTCCACTCGTCGTGGTGGCCGTCGAGGACGTAGTAGAGGCCCAAATAGCTGCCGGTCTGGGGATCGGCCACCAACGGCGCCGGGGTCCCATCCGAGCCGGGTACGGGGTACCGCAATTCCTTCAGCGGTGCCGTCGAGCACGAAGCGGGCTCCGGCGAAGTTGAAGGCACCGATCTGGCAGCCGGCGTAGAAGTGGTCACGTTCGTACCAGCGGTTGTACTCCACCTGGTGGCCACGTTGGGGCTCGACCAAGGTGTAGAGGAGGGTGCCGATCCGGATGGGATCGTCGGTAACCCCGCCCTCGGCGGGTGTCGAATCGTCCAGTCATGAGGCGCGTGCTCCGTTCGCGGGTTGTCGTCGGTCATGGACCGAACCGGCACCATCCGGTCCGGCCCGGAGAGCGGGGAGTCGGGCGGCCCGATCGAGCAGGGTCCGCTTGTCCACCTTCAACATCGGCGTGAGGGGAAGGCGGTCCACCACCACCATCCGGTCGGGGGCCTTGTAGTCGGCCAGTGCGGCCCGGGCCGAACCCTGGAGCCCGGCCAACAGTCGCGCTTCGTCCACCGGGCCTTCCTCGGACGGCACCACGAATGCCACCCCGATCTCACCCAGGACCGGGTCGGGACCGCCCACCACCGCCACCTGTGCCACCCCCGGGTGACCGCCCAGCACCGCCTCGACCTCGGCCGGATACACGTTGTAGCCGCCCCGGATGTAGAGCTCGTTGATCCGCCCGACCAGATGGAGGCAGCCGGCCGGGTCGACGAAACCGAAGTCGCCGGTCGTGAGCCATCCGTCGCCGGCCAGCACGGCCCGGGTGGCCTCTTCGTCGTAGACCACCCCGCCTGCGCCCGGTCCGACGGGAGGCCCTCCCCAGTAGCCGCGCATGACAGCGGCCGAACGCAACCGCACCCGGCCCACGTCGCCGGACGGCACGGCACGGCCATCGTCGTCGGCGATGGTCAGCTCCACCCCGGGCACCGGGCGTCCCACCGTCGTGGCCACCACCTCGTCCGGGTCGCCGGGGACGGTGCCCGTACCGAGCGATGCCTCGGTCGAGGTGTAGCGGACCACCACGGGCACGCCGAGACGTTCCCGCATGGTGGCCACCAGCTCGGCCGGAACCCTGGAGGCGCCGGTTCCGGCGATCCGCAGGGCCGAGACGTCGGCTGTCTCCAGCTCCGGTTGGGCCAGAACGAGGGACCACTGGGTGGGCACGCCCTGGGCCACGGTGATCCGTTCCTCGGCCATGATGCGTACGGCATCGACGGCCCGCCAGGGGGTGGGAGTGATGACCGTGGTGATCCCGTTGGCGATCTCGTCCCACGGGCGGGCCATGGACCCGACGTGGGCAAAGGGCAGCGGGGACAGCCGGCGGTCACCGGGGTGCGAGAGCACGTCGGTCCCGTCGGCCACCGCGGCCAGGCTGGCGTGGTCGAACACCGCACCTTTGGGGAGACCGGACGTGCCACTGGTCCACACCACAGCCACCGGGTCGTGTGGAGACAGCGTCGGCCAGTCGGCGGGAGGGGGTCCGTCGGCGGCGGCTCGGACGGTCGATCGCTCGAGCACCGTACCTGTCTGTTCCGGGTGAGGGGCGGCGCCGTCCTCGACCACGATGACGGTCGGATGGGTCCGTTGGAGGATCGATCCGGCCTCCGCCGCCCCCAGCCGGAGATTGATCCCCGACGTCACCGCACCCAGTCGGACCGCGGCCGCATAGCAGATCACGTAGTCGATGGAGCTCGGGAGCAGGAGGCACACCACCGACCCACGCGTGACGCCGTGCCCGGCGAACAGTCCGGCCACGCCGTCTGCGGCACGGTCCCACTCGGCGAAGGTGATCGAGCGCCGGGGCGACGACTCCGTGGCCGGCTCGACGTACGCTTCGACATCGGCGTTGACCCGCCGCCGCGGCCCGCAGCAGCTCGACCACCGTCTCGAACTTCCCCTCAATCTGACGCGCCGTCATCTCTTTGCCGACTGTAACAGGACCCTTGGCGCTGCTCCCGACCGGGTTACGGTCGGTCGGAGTCTCCGGAACGTCAGAACGTGAGGACGCCCCGGGCCAGCTTGCCGGCTTCCATGTCCTCTACGATCTCGCGGAAGCCCTCGAGGGGCCGCTCCTCGGTGACCAGCTCGTCCAGCATCAGCTGGCCGGACAGGTACAGCTCGACCATCAGGGGGATGTCGTGGTGGGGACGGGACGATCCGTACCGGCAGCCGAGCAGACCCCGGTCCACATAGGCCAGGGCGTTGACGTCCACGGAGACCTCGGTGCCCTGGGGAGGGATGCCGATGGCCAGGGCGTTGCCACCCCAGTCGAGGACGTCGAGGGCGTTGCGCAGGACGGCCGGATGGCCCACGCAGTCGAAGGACCAGGTGACACCGCCGGTCCACCCGAGCGCTCCCGACACGCGGTCCGGGCCCGGGGGCACCAGCTCTCGTATGGCGGCCACGGCATCGGTGGACGAGGCGTCGACGAAGTGGGTGGCCCCGAACTGGCGGGCCAGTCCCTCCTTGGAAGCCAGGGTGTCCACGGCGATGATCCGACTGGCCCCGGCGATGCGCAGGCCCTGGATCACATTCAGCCCGACACCCCCCACCCCGAAGACGGCCGAGGTCTCGCCGGCCTGGACCTTGGCCCGGTTGAGCACAGACCCCACGCCTGTCAGGACACCGCAGCCGATGAGGCAGGCCGAGGTCATCGGAACGTCCTTCGAGATCTTGACCGCCTGGACCTCCTTGACGATGGTGGACTCGGTGAACACCGAGGTCCCTGCGAAGTTCGACGCCGGTTCGCCCTTGTAGGTGAAGGGCTGGGACACGTTGCCGAGGGTCTTCACACACCAGGTGGGATGACCGGTGCTGCAAGCCCGGCAGGTTCCGCAGCTGGCCAACGTGGCGATGACCACGTGGTCACCGACCTTGACCGAGCGCACCTCGGAGCCCACCGCCTCGACCACCCCGGCGCCCTCGTGTCCGAGCACCGAGGGCGCCTTCCACGGGATGGTGCCGTTGATGACGGAGAGGTCGCTGTGGCAGACGCCGGCAGCACCGATGGCCA
Organism: uncultured Acidimicrobiaceae bacterium; assembly: GCA_963700235.1. Lineage (GTDB taxonomy): Bacteria > Actinomycetota > Acidimicrobiia > Acidimicrobiales > RAAP-2 > Bog-756. The sequence goes on along the minus strand of CAVOWT010000001.1, from coordinate 918,964 downwards.
CCCGCACCTCGGTGGGCCCGGGGTCGCCGATCCCCAACTGGTCGGTGACCTCCGCGTCGTCACCCGTGTAGACGATGCCTCGCATGGCATCCCTCCCTCTCTGGCTTCGGTTGTCTCTAGTCTCTCGGTTGCTGCCTGTTGCTGCCTGTTGCTGCCTGTTGCTGCCTGTTGCTGCCTGTTGCTGCCTGTCGCTGCCGGTTCCTGCCTGCTGCTTGTGTTATCGCTCTGTCACCGCTCGTGTCCCACCGCTCGACCCGATCAGCGGGAGTCGGCGTGCTGTTGACGCAGTTCGCGCTTGAGCACCTTGCCGCTGGCGTTCACCGGAAATCCGTCCACCAGCTGCACGGCCCGGGGGACCTTGTAGTTGGCCAAACGCTCCCGGGCCCACGCGGCCAGAGCTTCCTCCAGTCCGGCCGGCTCGGTCCCGGGCACTGGAACCACCAGGGCCACGCCGACCTCGCCCATACGGCGGTCCGGTACCCCGATGACCGCAACCTGGGCCACCGACGGGTGACCGCGCAGGACCGCCTCGACTTCGGCCGGGTAGACGTTGAAGCCCCCGCTGACGTACATGTCCTTGAGCCGGTCGGTGATGGCGACGTTGCCGGACTCGTCCATGACGCCGATGTCGCCGGTGTGTAGCCACCCGTCCCGGTCGACCGCCTCGTCGGTGGCCTCGGGGTCGTTGAAGTAGCCGCGCATGACGTTGTAGCCCCGCACCACCACTTCGCCCGCCTCGCCCCTGGCCACCTCGGCGCCCTCCGTGTCGATGATGCGCACCTCGACGTCGGGGATGGCCCGGCCCGACGAACCGGCGATGACTTCGGCCGAGTCGCCCCGTCGGCACATGGTGACCGTGCCGGTGGCCTCGGTCAGCCCGTAGGCGGTCAGCACGGTCTCGATGCCCAGTTCGTTCCACAGCCCCCGCACCAGTTCGACCGGCACCACCGCTGCGCCGGTCACCACCAGTCGCAGGGTGTCCAGCTCGAAGGAGGCTCGATCGGGATGGTCGAGGATTGACTGGAAGATGGTCGGTGGCCCGGGCAGCACCGAAATCCGCTGCTCGCCGATCCGGGCCACCACGCCGTCGACGTCGAAGACCGGCTCGGGGACCATGGTGGCCCCGGTCATCAGGCAGGCCAGGATGCCGGCCTTGTACCCGAAGGTGTGGAAGAACGGGTTCACGATCAGATAGCGATCACCCCGGCGCAGACCCACCACTTCGGACCAGGTGGCGAAGGTGCGCAGCGTCTGTCCGTGGGTGGTCATGGCCCCCTTGGGCCGACCGGTGGTGCCGGAGGTGAAGACCAGGTCGGAGAGGTCTCCGGGTGTGATCGAAGCGGTGCGGCCGGCGGCCACGTCGGCGGAGCACGAGCCACCCTCTTGGAGGAAGACCTCCCACTCGACGACGGGATCCCCCTTCGATGTCGGCGGCCGTGGCGAGGTGTCGTCGGTGCGGAGGACCACCACCCTCTCCAGGTCCGGGGCCGGTTCGCCCGATGCCACCGCCTCGTCGAGCATCCGCGGGTAGTCGGTACCGAGGAATCCCTCCACGGTGAAGAGCAGGCGGGCCCCGGACTGGCGCAGGACGTACGCCGCCTCGGTTCCCTTGAAGCGGGTGTTCAGGGGGACCAGCAGCGCGCCGGCCCCCACCGCGCCGAGGGCCGCCACCACCCACTCGGCGCAATTCGGCGCCCAGATGGCCACCCGATCCCCCCGGTCTATCCCGTTGGCCACGATGGCCCGGGTGGCCGCCGCCACCTGCTCGGCCAACTGGTCGAAGGTCAGCCGCGTGACCGTCCCCCGCGGGCCGTGCACATCCACCAGTGCCTCTGACTCGCCGAAGCGCGCCGCGGCGTCCTCCACCAGTCCGGGGATGGTCCCCCACTGGAGATCCCCCCGGGGATCGGTGATATCTGACACGTCGTCAGGGTAGTGCATCGCCCAGGATCGTCCCCCGGGACCGGCCCGCCGACCTAGGGGTGCTGGCTGCTGACCGAGACGACCTCCCCGGTCATGAAGGTGGCGTACTCGCTGGCCAGAAAAGCGATGACACTGGCCACCTCCCACACCTCGGCGCCCCGACCGAGGACCTCGCGGCGGCTGAGCACTTCGAGTTCCTCGTCGGCCATCACCTTGTTGAGGAAGGGGTGGACGGCCAGGCTCGGCGACACGGCGTTCACCCGCACGCCGTGGGGAGCGGCTTCGACCGCGCTGCACCGGGTGAGGGCCATGACCCCGGCCTTGGCCGCGGCGTAGTGCGACTGGCCGGCCTGGGCTCGCCAGCCGAGCACGGAGGCGTTGTTCACGATGACACCGCCACCTCCCCGGGCGTACATGTGGCGCAGTGCAGCGCGGGTGCAGCGGAAGGTACCGGTCAACGTGACGTCGAGGACCAGCGACCACTGGTCGTCGGTCATCTCGACCACTTCGACCTGGCCGCCCAACCCGGCGTTGTTGACGGCCACGTCGAACCGACCATGCCGCTCGACCGCGGCGTGATAGAGGTGCTCCACCTGGGCCTCGTCGGTGACGTCGCACGGTACGGCCAGGGGGGGCTGTCCCGACGACTCGGGAAGTTCGGCCAGCGCCTCGGCCGCTTCTCCTAGGCGGCGGGCGTGGGCATCGGAGAGCACCACGGTCGCACCCTCCTCCACGCACCGCTTGGCCGTGGCGAAGCCGATACCGGTCCCGGCGGCCGCCGTGATGACCACGACCTTTCCCGTCAGCAGTCCGTGACCGTCCGGTGGCGGTGGTGGCGGCACCGGCCACGGCAGGGTGCTCGGATTCGGTGCGGCGTCGGTCATCGGGCGGTCCCCTTGGGTTCGGGCGGCAGGCCGAGGACCCGCTCGCCGATGATGTTCTTCTGGATCTCGTTGGAGCCGCCGTAGATGGTCTCCGACCGGCTGAACAGGAAGGTGCGCTGGAACTCGTCGAGCTCGTAGGGAGCGCTGTCGACGATCAGGCCGGCGGGCCCGAGGACGTCCATGGCCAGTTCCCCCAGCTGACGGTGCCACGTGGCCCAGTACAACTTGATGATGGATGCCTCAGGTGGTGCCACGGGGCCGTCGTACCCGGACAGACTTCGCAGCGTGTTGAAGCGGAGGATCTCGAGCTCGGCGTACGAGCGGGCCAACCGTTGACGAACGACCGGATCCGACGTCTTTCCGTTGGCCATCGCCAGCTCGAACAGATGGTCGAGCTCACGGCGGAACGAGACCTGGTGCCCGAGCAGCCCCACCCCACGCTCGAAGGCCAGGGTGGCCAGCGCCACCCGCCATCCGTCCCCGACCTCGCCCACCACGTGGTCGTACGGGGTCCGGGCGCCGTCGAAGAAGACCTCGTTGAACTCCGAGGTACGGGTGAGTTGGGTGATGGGCCGAACCTCCACGCCGGACTGGTCCATCGGTACCAACAGGTAGGACAGACCCCGGTGACGCTCGGACCCCGGCTCGGTGCGGCAGACCACGAAACACCAGTCGGCCTGGTGGGCGCCGGAGGTCCACACCTTCTGGCCGGTGATCACCCAGTCGTCGCCTTCCCGCCGAGCCTTGGTCTGAACGTTGGCCAGGTCGCTCCCGGCATTGGGCTCGGAGTATCCCTGGCACCACAGTTCGGTGCCGGCCAGGATGGGCGGGAGGAACCGGGCCTGCTGCTCCGGCGTCCCGTACTGGATGAGCGTCGGTCCGAGCAGGCCCTCCCCGAGGACGCTGACCCGGCCCGGGGCCCCGGCCCGCACGTACTCCTCGTTGAAGATGACCTGGTGGGCGATGGAGGCTCCCCTGCCCCCGAACTCCATCGGCCAGCCGATGCCGGTCCAACCGTCGGCGGCCAGAACCTTCTCCCACTCCAGCCGGGTCTCGAACCCGAACGTCTCGTCCCCCGATCCTCCGCGGCCTCCCAGGGCGGCGAAGTCGCCGGTCACATGATCCGAGAACCAGGCGCGCACCTCCTTGCGGAAGGCTTCGTCCTGCGGTCGGTCTCGGAGGTCCATGGGGTGGTGCGTCCTGTGGCGCTGGTGCTTCGGTGATCCGACTCGGGTGAACGTCGCGCCGCCGGCCTCGGAGGCACCCGGCGACGGACCGACAAGAACTGACGCGACGTTAGCAAACCGGTTTCTCCAGCCGACGGGGCCCGGCGAACAGGGGTCCCGGGGCCGGGAACAGCCCGGGCGAACGGCGTGTTCTACCTTGTAGTCGTGGTCCGCACAGGGCCCGGGTTTCCGCCCGGGGCCACGGACACAAGGAGGAATCGATGAGCGAGAACACAGGGACCGACACCGGCGAGCAGGTGGAGCTGAGCGACGAGGAGTGGAAGGCCAAGCTGACGCCGGAACGCTACGCCGTCCTGCGTCAGAAGGGCACCGAGCCGGCCTGGTCGGGTGAGCTGCTCCATGTGGAGGGAAGCGGAATGTTCACCTGTGCCGGGTGTGGGGCGGCGCTGTTCCCGAGCGATACCAAGTTCGAATCGGGCTCGGGTTGGCCGAGCTTCTACCGCGCCCTGGACGACGGAGTCATCAATGAGCACGTGGACAAGAGCTTCGGGATGAAGCGGACCGAGATCACCTGTGCCCGCTGCGGCGGTCACCTCGGTCACGTGTTCCCCGACGGACCGGCACCCACCGGACAGCGCTACTGCGTGAACTCCCTCTCCATCGAGTACGAGCCCGAGGACGGGGCCGAGCCCGAGGACGGGGCCGAGAAGGGCTGACCCCGACCCGACCGTCGCGGGGGCGGGAACCGCCGTGGCCGCCGTGGTGGTGGTGGCGTGGTGGTGGTGGCGTGGTGGTGGTGGCGTGGTGGGCTGCCCGGCGGGCCGCCCTACGGGTGGGACATCCGGTGCTCGAGGAGCTCGAACAGATCGCCCAGGGCCCGGGCCTCGGCGATGTTTCCCGTGGCCACGAGCACCCGGTCGGCGTCGGCCAGAGCCTGGCAGGCGTCGAAGGTCTCGTGCTTGGTCAGCCGAACCTGCACGAAGGAGAGGACGGGCCCACCGGCAGGGGGCGACGAGGACCCACGGGTCGGCTCGAGAGCGGTCATCGAGTTGCTGTCGAGGATCACGCCGGAGTTCCGAGGGTGTCTTCGGCCCCATCGGTGGCGGCCACCGGGCCGTCGGACTCGTCGGCATGGGGTCGGAGGACCTTGTGCACGTCCACCGTGGCGAAGCGCATGCTGGCCCCGACCTCGTCGGCGACGATCTCCACCTTGAATCGGCGATCGCCGTCCTCGGTCTCCCAACTGCGCTGCTCGAGGCGACCCGTGACCACCACCCGCATGCCCCGGGTCAGGCTGAGGGCCACGTTTTCGGCCAGGTCACGCCAGGTCACGACGTCGAAGAAGGAGGTCGATTCCTCCCACTCGTTGGTCTCGCGGTTCTGCCAGCGGCGATTGACGGCGATACCGAGGTTGGTGGTGGCCTGACCCTCTCGGGTGTAGCGGATCTCCGGATCACGGGTCAGGTTGCCGGTGATGGTGGTGGTGGTTGCCGTGGTCATGGTGGTTCCCTTCGTTCGTGCACCGAGGTGCGGGTCCGGTGGACCTCGGAGGGTGGTCCGGCTCCGGGCCACCCGGCGTGGGTGACCCGTCCATGATCGGCGGGGCACCTTGCCCGGGGACGACCCGGAAAGCTGGCCGGGCACCTTGCCGGCACCAGACCGCGAACTCGGGAGAGAGCCGAGCAGGAATTGGTGCCGACCTACACTGGCGACGCACCAGAAGGCCGGACACGCGGTTCCATTGCCGCTTCCTCCGGGGCCGAACCGGTGACGGCACGACCGAGAGCAACGAAGGGAATGGGCCAGGCATGAGTTGGACCGGCATGGAACCCTACGGGGACGACCTCTATACCGAGCCCGACGGCGACCCCGACACCCTTTCCAACCTCGGCCCCCTGGCGTCGTTGGCCGGTATCTGGGAGGGGACCGGCGGAGCGGACCAGCACCCCGAGCTCGGCGGCGTGGAGCACAACACCTTCGAGGAGCGCATCGAACTCCAACCCATCGACCGCCAGACCAACGGACCGCAGCTCTTCTACGGACTCCGCTACCACACCCACATCGTGAAGCCCGGCGAAGTCGAGACGTTCCACGACCAGGTCGGATACTGGCTGTGGGAGCCCGCCACCTCCACCGTGACCCTGACCCTCGGTATTCCCCGGGGCCAGGTCCTGTTGGCCGGTGGCACCGCCGAGCCCGATGCCACCGAGTTCGAGGTGCGTGCATCGCTAGGCTCCGAGGTCTACGGGATCTTGAGCAACCCCTACCTCGACCGGGCCTTCCGCACGCTGAGCTACCGGATGACTGTGAACGTGCATCCTGACGGCACCTGGTCCTACGAGGAGGAGGGGGTGCTCGAGATCCCCGACCGCACCGAGCCCTTCTCCCACATCGACCGCAACACCTTGACCCCCATCGGCCCACCCTGCCCCAATCCTCTGGCCCTGGCGGCCGTCGCCGACACCGGCGGCAGCCTGGGTATCGGCGACCTACGACACGAAAGCAGGACCTTCCCATGAACCACCTGATGCGAGAGCTGGCCCCGATCACCGACGAGGCGTGGACTCAGATCGACGAGGAGGCGAGCCGCTCGCTGAAGCACTACCTCGCCGCCCGACGGCTGGTCGACTTCACCGGCCCGCTGGGTTGGGACTACTCGGCCGTCGACGCCGGGCGAATCGAATCGCTCCCGAGCGGACCGCTCAGCGGCGTGGACGTGGTCGGTCGCAAGGTGGTCCCGCTGGTGGAGTTGCGAGCCCCCTTCGCCCTCGAACGGGCCGAGTTGGCTGCAGCAGACCGGGGGGCCACCGACCTCGATCTCGATGCTGTCATCGAAGCTGGGCGCTCGGCGGCCCTGGCCGAGGACCACCTCGTCTTCCACGGCTACGAGCCCGCTCACATCGCCGGACTGATCACTGCTTCCCCCATCAGCCCGTTGCCATCAGCGACGACTACAGCCGCTACCCCGAGCACGTGGCCCAAGCCGTGGCGCAGCTTCGCACGGCCGACGTGGCCGGCCCCTACGCCATCGCCCTCGGGGCCCGGTGCTTCACCGGCGTCACCGAGACCACCGAACACGGGGGCTATCCCGTTTTCGAGCACCTGCGTCAGATCCTCGACGGTCCCGTGGTCTGGGCACCGGCCGTCGACGGAGCGGTCGTACTCAGCCAGCGAGGTGGGGACTTCGAGTTGACCGTCGGCGAAGACTTCTCCCTCGGCTACCAGTCGAGCAACGCCACGTCCGTCGACCTCTACATCGAGGAGAGCCTGACCTTTCGGATCAACACTCCCGAAGCAGCGGTGCACCTCGGTTATCTCTGAGGCATCACTCGACTGACGCCCGGCCGCGGCCCGCCCTGGCCTTGCAGCCACGGGCCGGGGGCGCGTGGGGGTCACTCCCGGTCGGTGAACAGGGTGGGTCCGGGGTCGGTGGGGGGAGGGCCCGTGGTGGACCGTCGTCGTGTCGGTCGTTTCCTCCGTGGTGTCGGTGGTGGTGACTCCGGGGCCAGGAACTGCCAGTTCCCCGGTCCTCCGACCAGGCGGTAGCCGTGGTGGGTCTTCAGCCGGTGGTGGTGGCGGCACAGCCGGGCCAGGTTGTCCAGGGAGGTCTCCCCGCCCAGGGCGAAGTCCACCTGCCAGTGGTCGAACTCCAGTCCCTTGGTCTGCCCACAGCCCGGGACCACACAGGTCCGGTCCCGTTCCAGCAGGGCCAGGACCAAAGGGGTGGGGATGTTGCGTCCCAGCCGGCAGATGGTGGTGACGTCCACCCCGTCGGTGATGACCAGGTGGCAGAGGGCCCGGCCCAGGGTGTCGACGGCCTGGTCGAGGGAGATGGGGCCCACCCCGTCGATCTCACAGACCTCACCGGCCAGGAGGTGGCCCCGGCGCAGGGCCGAGAGGTCGGCCCGCACATGGACGGTGGCTCCCGTGCCCCGGCACCGGCATCCGGTGGGGGCAGAACCGGTGTCGGTGTCGGTAGTGCTGTCGGTGCTGGTGTCAGCGTTCTTGTCGGTGTCAGCGTTCTTGTCGGTGTCAGTGGTTTCCGTGTCGGCACCCTGGCCGGTAGCGGTGCTGTCGGTGCCGGTGGTGGTGCCGCCTCCCTTCCTCGGTCTGGTCGGCGGCCCGAGGAGGCCCCGTCCGGTGACCAGGGCCACCAGGGCGTCGGCCCGGTAGGCGTCGGGCGTCTCGTGCACCCCGGACCGTCGGGCCTGATGGAAGATGCGGTCGACCTGGGTGTCGAGGACGGCGGACAGTTCGGCTCCGGCCACCGGGGCCAGGACGGCCTCCAGCCGGAAGGCCCCGTCGGTGTCGGTGTAGGTCCGACACCGTCGGTCCTGGTGGAGTCGGCGGTGGTGGGCGGCCTCGTCGGTCGGTGAGCGTCCCTCGGACTTGGCCCTCAGGCACCGGTCCTTCAGCTGGCGCATGGTGTCGGTGCCGGCTCCCCGCACCAGGTCGTCCTCGGCTGCGGGGTTGACCCTGACGGCGTCGGAGACCAGTCGGGCCCGCCTCGGGGTCAGCGTCCCCTCCGGTCAGGGCCCCGTCCACCCCGGGCTGGTCGCTTGAGGGCGTCCCCCAGCTTCAAAGGCCCACGGCGTCCCCCACGGAGTCCCCGGTGGTGGCGGCCAGCCACTCGGCCGGGGTCCCGTGTCCGGTGGCCAGGTCGGGATGGCACCGGGCGGCCCGGGCCGCGGCCTTGGCCTTGCCGGCCACCCCCAGCCGCTCCAGACGGGAGAACACCTCCACCAGCGAGGCGGCGTCGGGCCCCGAGTACCGCTCGGCCTCGAAGGAGGCCACAAAGGACCCCACCACCTCGACGGCCGAGCGCAACGCCTTGGTCGTGACACCGGTCTCTGCCGTCATGGACCCAGTGTCACAGGAGGGTGTGACGGACGGCCGGAACAGACCGAGATGGGCGAAAGGCCAGTACAGCGGCTCGCAACGCTCCGATCGAACCGTCGGTGCCCACCATCGTCGGACAATCTCGAATAGTCGGGTTTACCCTCCGGGTCGGTGGGGTATGGCCTACCGATGTCGGGTTGTTTGAGCGGTTCTCCGCCGCTGCATATCCCCCAACTCGGCAGCCGCCACTCCTTTCCGCCTGGGAGTGGCGCGCCCGAGCTCCGACCCTGTGGCAGATGCTGGTCCGGCGCTCCTCGGCGAGAGCCGATCCAGAGGGACCGGCCGGGGAGGGGCCGGCTCTACCTCCCGGCCAGGTCAGCGAGCAGTTCGGCCCGAGTGGCCTCGGAGAGTGTCGTGCCCGGCCGCCCGTCTGGGTACTCGGGATGGTTGACGGCCAGGGTCAACGGGTCGGTGGCGAACGACTCGACCTGCCGGTCGGTGAAGTGGAAGCGCACGTAGTGCACAGCCGAGGTGGTTTCGGGACGGGTGAGGTGGGCCTCGTGCTCCTCCTCCGGCGTCGAGACGACCACCTGGGCCGTGGGGCCGCTCCCGATGCGCAACTCGCAGGCGCTCTCGATCCCGACCAGCCGGGGCAGCCAGGTACGGAGGTCCTCCTCGGTGGTGAGCTCGAGGAACAGCGTGGCCGACAGCTCGTTGGCGGCCGGCAGCAGTCGGTTGTAGACGTCCAGCTCGTGTTGGATCTGCTCGTCGGAGTACATCTTCTCCGCCCTGGCCATCTCCTGCACCTGGAACCGCATGGTCAGCCGGCTCTCGAAGGTCAGGGTGATGACGGGGCCCACGCTGATCCGGCGGTTCCGCTTGACCTCGATGACCTCGGCGCGGAACGCGTCCCGCTCCCGCTCGTAGGCGCGCTGATCGGCGATGTCGTCGAGCGTGAGTGGGCCAGCAGCGGTCATGTTCGTCCCTCCTCGGGTATGCCCACGTCGGCGGGGGCACGGGTCGTGCAGCCGGATGGGTGCGCGTCGCCGGTGTCGACGCCGGTGCCGGTGCCGGTGCCGGTGCCGATCCGGTCGCGGACTCGGTAGCCAGCGCAGCTGCGGCGTCCGACCTGACCGGTGCCCGGGATCACACACCGGGTCCGGTCGGCTCCGCGCCCGGGGCGTTCACCCCGGGCAGCCGACTAGGCGACAGAGGCCAGTCCTTCGCTGAAGCGACCGGCGTGGCTCTTCTCGGCCCGGGCCAGGGTCTCGAACCACTCGGCGATCTCGTCGAATCCCTCGTCGCGGGCGGTACGGGCGAATCCGGGGTACATCTCCGAGTACTCGTACGTCTCCCCCTCGATGGCCGACTTGAGGTTGTCCTCGGTCGGGCCCACCGGCACGCCGGTGACCGGGTCACCGACCAGCTTGAGGAAGTCGAAGTGACCGAAGGCGTGACCGGTCTCCCCCTCGGCGACGGAGCGGAAGAGGGCCGCCACATCGGGGTAGCCCTCCACGTCGGCCTTCTGGGCGAAGTAGAGATAGCGGCGATTGGCCTGGCTCTCCCCGGCGAACGCCTCCTTCAGATTTCCCTCTGTCTTGCTGTCTTTCAGTTCCGTCACGGTGTTCCTTTCATGGCAGGCTCGTCCGTCGAGCCTTCGACGGACGTGTGTTGGTGGTGTTGACATCGAATGGCCGCGCCGGCCGTCCCGCGGTTTCACGAGAGGGCCGGTGTCGGGCTGAGGTCCGGCTGCGCGGCGGACTGGCACTCGGGACACAGTCCCCTGAACACGATCTCGGCCGATCCCACCTCGAATCCCAGGTCGGCACCCTCGGGGATCTGGAGCTCGGGGAAGTCGGTCACCAGGTCGCGCACGCTGCCGCAGCCGCGGCACACCAGGTGGTGGTGAGGGTCGTCCACATTGGGGTCGAAGCGGGTCATGCCCGTGCCCACGTCGAGCGAGTTGATCTCGCCCAGCTCGGCCAGGTCGTGGAGGGTCTGGTAGACGGTCTTGAGCGAGATGGTCTCCATCTCGCGGCTGACCACGGCATGGACCGCCTCGGCCGACGGATGGGTGACATCGCCCTGCAGCACCCGGAAGATGCACTGCCGTTGGGCCGTGACCTTGCGACCGGTGGCCCGGAACCGCTCGGTCAGCTCCTCGGGTGTGTGCACACGTGCAGTATATCACCAACAGTTGTTTTTCAACAATCATTGTTGATACGGTCGGCGGCCGAGGGCCGGCACGGCAGTGCTTTGCACCGGGCCCGGGACCCGGCTGTGGCCGACCTGGATCGCGATCCACCTGTGGCAGGCTTTGGGCATGCCGAATCGCTCCCGCGCCGCCGAGCCCCACCCCGGCCGGTTCCAGCGGGGGGAGGCACTCGAACGGATGGCCGCGGAGCACTTCGACGTGCTGGTCGTGGGCGGTGGGATCACCGGTGCGGGCGTGGCCCTGGACGCAGCCAGCCGGGGCCTCACGGTGGCCCTCGTCGAGACGGGACGACTTCGCCTCCGGCACCTCCTCCAAGTCGTCCAAGCTGGTCCACGGCGGGCTGCGCTACCTCCAACAGCACGAGTACCGGCTGGTCTACGAGAACCTGGCCGAACGCCAGCGGCTGCTCACCAACGCCCCCCACCTGGTCTCGCCCCTACCCTTCCTCATCCCCCTCTTCGGTCGGGACGGCGTGGTCAACCGCAGCGTGGCCCGGGTATACCGCACCGCCCTGTGGCTCTACGACCTGACCGGCGGGGTGCGGATCGGACGGCGGCACGAACGGCTGTCACGAACCCAGATACTTGCCCACATGCCCACCCTGGACGCCGACCACCTGGTGGCCGGATTCCTGTACTGGGACGCCCGGACCGACGACGCCCGGCTCACCCTGTCGGTCGTCCGCACCGCCGCACTGGACTACGGAGCGGTGGCGGCCAACCACACCGACGGTGACCTCGCTCACGACCGGGCCCGGCGGCCGGGTGAACGGGGCCCGTGTGACACCCGACGGCGGCGAGCCGTTCGACATCTCGGCCCGCGTCGTGGTGAACGCCGCCGGCGTCTGGTCCGACCGGGTCCGGGCCCTCGACGAGCACCGTGATCCCCACTCCATCCGTCCGGCCAAGGGCATCCATATCACCGTTCCCCGCCAGGCCTTCCCCTGCGACATCGCCGCCGTCATCCCCGTCAAGGAGGACCGCCGGTCCATCTTCGTCGTCTCGTGGGGCGACCAGGTCTACCTCGGGACCACCGACACCGAGTGGGACGGCCCGCTCGACGATCCCAGCTGCCTGCCCGAGGACATCGACTACATCCTCGCCGCCGCCAACGCCGTCACCACCCAGCCGATCGGCCGCAGCGACATCACCGGGCTGTGGACCGGACTGCGGCCGCTCCTGGCCCCGAAGCCGGGCAAGGACGCCCTGAGCGAGCGGACGGCCGACCTGTCGCGGCGCCACACCGTCCGGACCTCCGACGCCGGCGTGGTGACCGTGACGGGCGGCAAGCTGACCACCTACCGGAAGATGGCCGAGGACACCGTGGACACCGTGGTCGGCGAGTCTGGGCCGGCGTTCACTGCGCTGCGTCACCAAGGATCTGCGGCTACGGGGGGCCGGGACCGACGGACCGGTACCGGCTCACATCAGCGCTCCGTCCCGGACCGACGGTCACCCCCAGCCCGACCAGGCCGCCGTAGCGGCTGCCCACCTGGCCGGCCGCTACGGCACCGAGACCCCCGATGTGCTGGCCGTGGCCGACGGCCACCCGGAGCTGCTCGACCCCCTGGTCCAGGGACTCCACTATCTCGAGGTCGAGGCCCTCTACGCCGTACGGGAGGAGATGGCCGGTTCGGTGGCCGACGTTCTCGACCGCCGCACCCGGGCATCGCTGCGGGACGCACGGGGCGCGGCCGACGCCGCCCGGCAGGGTGGCCGAGCTCATCGGGCCGGAGCTCGGATGGGAGCGCGCCCGGATCGACGGCGAGGCGCAGGCGTACACGGCGGCACGGCACGCCGAGCTGGTCCGGGCCGGGCTGGAGGTCGGGCCCGGGCCGGAGGATTCGGCACGGCCCGCTCCTGCCCGCACCGTGGCTGCCGGCACCTCGGAGCCGGGGTGACCCGACCCACCCCGGTGACGACGGTCGACGCCGCGCCCGACGACGTCACCGATCACCTGGCCGGTCGGCGGGTGGACGTGGACGACGCCCTCTTCGAGAGTCTGTCCGGAGCCTGCGCCGAGGTCTCGCGATCGGCGGGCGACCGGGCCGAGGCCGGGCGCGACTGGTGGCCCCTGGCCATCGGCTGGGCCACCACCGGAGAGGTGCCGGCCCGACCGGCGGTGGTGGCGCGGCCCACCGATACCGAACAGGTCGCCGCGGTGGTGACCCTGTGCAACGAAGCCCGGGTCCCGGTCACCCCGGCCGGTGGCCGGAGTGGCGTCTGCGGCGCGTCCGTCCCGGTCTTCGGCGGGGTCGCCCTCGACCTGTGCGGCCTGTCCGGGCTCGGCGACGTAGACGAACACTCGCTGGTGGCGGACCTGTGGGCCGGCACCTTCGGGCCCGAGGTGGAATCGGGGTTGCGGGACGGCCACCGCCTCACGCTGGGACACTGGCCCCAGTCCATGGATCTCTCGACGGTCGGAGGGTGGTTGGCCTGCCGGGGAGCCGGCCAGTACTCCAACCGCTACGGGAAGATCGAGGACATGGTCCTCGGTCTCGAGGTCGTGCTGGCCGGCGGTGGCGTGGTGCACACCGGCGGCCACGGTCCGCGGGCCGCCACCGGTCCGGACCTGACCCAGCTGTTGGTAGGGAGCGAGGGCACCCTCGGCGTGATCACCCAGGGACGGTTCCGCGTCCACCCCGTGCCCGAGGGCGAGGGCCGGCGGGCCTTCGGCTTCCCGACCTTCGCCGACGGGCTCGACGCCTGTCGGCGGATCCTCCGTCGGGGTGCCTCGCCGGCGGTCCTGCGCCTCTACGATCCCACCGAGTCGGGCCGGTCCTTCGACCTCGGGGACACCAACGTGCTCATCGTCCTGGACGAGGCCGATCCGGCGCTGGTCGGGGCCACACTGGCCGTGGTGGACGACGAGTGCGCCGCCGCCGATCGCCTGGATGTGGCGCTGGCGGAGCGGTGGCTCGGCCATCGCAACGACGTGTCGGCGCTGGCGCCGCTGTGGCGGTCGGGCATCGTGGTCGACACGGTCGAGGTGGCGGCCCGGTGGGGCGCCCTCCCCGGTCTCTACCGATCCGTCCTGGACGCCCTGGCCGGGGTGGAGGGCACCTTGGTGGCCTCGTCCCACCAGTCCCACGCCTACACCGACGGTGCCTGCCTCTACTTCACCTTCGCCGGTCGGCCCAGCGATAGCGGCAGCAGCAGCAGCAGCGGCGGCATGGCCGATGCGGATCTGGCCCGGTGGGTCGACCGGTACTACCGCCAGGCATGGGACCAGGTGACCCGGGCCACGATGGAGGCCGGCGGGGCCATCAGCCACCACCACGGCATCGGGCTCAACCGGTCGCGCTTCCTCCGCGCCGCCCTCGGAAGCAGCATGGGCGTGCTGGCCTCGGTCAAACGGGCGCTCGACCCCAACGGCATCCTCAACCCCGGCAAACTCGGTCTGGACTCGCCCTTCGGCCCGGTGCCCTGGCCATGAGCCTTCTGGTGGTGGACGTGGGCACCTCCGGGGTGCGGGGTGCGGTGGTCCGACCCGACGCCACCGTCGAGCACATCCACCACGTGCCGGTCCTGCCCGACACACCGTTCCCGGGGCTGGTGGAGTTCGATGCCACCGCCATGGCCGCCGCCGTGGTCGACGTGGCCTCGGCCAGCCTGGCCGAGGGCGGACCGGTGGAGGCGGTCGGCATTGCCAACCAGCGGGCCTCGACCATCGTGTGGGACCGCGCCACCGGGGTCCCCGTGGGCCCTGGCATCGGGTGGCAGGACCTCCGGACCGTTGGCACGTGCCTCGAGCTGCAGGGAAAGGGCATCCGGGTGGCACCCAACGCCTCGGCCACCAAGGTGGCGGCTCTGCTCGACTCGGCCGACCCGGACCGGGCCCGTTCGGAGCGGGGCGAGCTGGCCTTCGGGACCGTGGACACCTGGGTGGCCTGGATCCTCACCGGCGGACGTCTCCACGTCACCGACTCGTCCAACGCCGGCGTGACCGGGCTCGTCCGCGGCGACGGAGCGGGTTGGGATACCGAGGTACTGGCCGCCCTGAACATCCCCGAGGCGCTCCTCCCCCTCATCGTCGACTCCTCCGGAGCCCTGGGTCCGGCCGAGAACCTGCCGGGCGCACCGGTCATCGCCGGCATGGCCGGTGACCAGCAGGCGTCACTCATGGGCCAGGGGTGCACCCGGCCGGGACAGGCCAAGGCCACCTTCGGCACCGGTGGCATGCTCGACCAGTGCGTGGGCCGGCAACGGCCGGCCCAACTCGCCCGGGGGCCGGCCGGCACCATCCCGATCATCGCCTGGCGCCGCGACGCCGAGGTCACCTGGGGGGTCGAGGCCATCATGCTGTCGGCCGGCACCTGCGTCGAATGGCTCCGTGACGATCTGGGGCTCATCGACTCCGCACCCCACTCCGCCGAGGTGGCGGCACGCTGCGACGACAGCGGCGACGTCTGGTTCGTGCCTGCCCTCCTCGGACTCGGCACCCCGGTCTGGGACTTCGGGGCCCGGGGCACGCTGGTCGGTCTGACCCGCGGAACGGGACGGCCCGAGCTGACGCGGGCCGTCCTCGAGGGTGTGGCCCACCGCGGCGCCGACCTGTTGGAAGCGGCCGAGGTCGACTCGGGTCTCGACATCGGCCCGCTACGGATCGACGGCGGCATGTCCGACAATCCGGTCTTCGTCCAGGCACTGGCCGACGCCTGCGGCCGGTCCATCGAGGTCTCACCGGTGACCGAGGCCACCACCCTGGGTGCCGCCTTCCTGGCCGGCATGGCCGTCGGGACGTGGGCCGACGAGGACGACGTGGCGGCGACCTGGGCCCCCCGGGCGGTAGTGGCCCCCCGGGTGAGCGACGCCGACCGCCAGCGGCTCCGGGCCCGGTGGCTCGAGGCCAGGGCTCGGTCCCAGGCCACCATCCCCGAACTGTCGGCCCTTGACTTCTGAACCCTTCCCGTCCGGTCGCCGGGGTGGCCGCACGGCCCACTGCGGCCCTGGTCATGGCGCTGCCAGCCGTCGAACCGTTGAACGACCGCCCTGGGAACGCCTAGGGTGGGTGGGTCACCACGCTCGGCGATTACGTCGACCGGTCGCGCGAATGCAGGGGAAGCAGGGCAACGCATGAGCACGGGCATTGAGGCAGTGGGAGCCGAGCGGTTGACGCCCGTAGGGGGACCGGTGGCCACGATCGAGGAAGCGGTGACCACGGCCCGGCTCCTCCACCGGGCACTCTCCGAGGTCCTGCTCGGGACCCCCCGCGCCGTGACCATCGCCGTGGTGGCGGCACTCTCGGGCAACCACCTGCTCATCGAGGACGTCCCCGGCGTGGGCAAGACCGTCCTGGCCCGGGCCCTGGCCACCTCCCTCGGGGTGCCGCTGTCCCGGGTGCAGGGTCACCCCGATCTCCTGCCCTCGGACGTCACCGGCGTGACGGTGTTCTCTCCGGACACCCAGACCTGGGACTTCCGACCCGGTCCGGTCTTCGGGCACGTGGTGCTCCTGGACGAGCTGAACCGCACGCCTCCCCGGACCCAGTCGGCGCTGCTCGAGGCCATGGAGGAGCAGCAGGTGTCGGTAGACGGCGAGTCGTGGCCGCTGCCCCGACCCCACCTGGTCATCGGGACCCAGAACCCGGTCGGCCAGCTCGGGACCTACCCGCTGGTGGAGAGCCAGCTCGACCGGTTCGGCCTGTCCACCTCCATCGGGTATCCCGATGCCGCGGTCGAGACCCGGCTGGTCCTGCACCGGGGCGGGAGGTACGCCCTCGACACGTTGGAACCGGTGTCGGACCCGGCCCGGTGGGAGCAGGTCGTGCACGCCACGGCCCTCGGTACACGTGGCCGAGGCCGTGGCCGAGTACACCGTGTCGCTGGTCCGGGCCACCCGGACGGCGGGAACCGTCCGGCTCGGCGCCAGCCCCAGGGCGGCCATCTCCCTCATCCGCTCGGCCCAGGCCTACGCCGTCCTCACCGGTCGGGCCTACGTCACCCCCCAGGACGTGCAGGCTGTGGCGGTGGCGTGCCTGGCCCACCGCCTGATCGCCGAAGGGAGCGGGGGTGACGGTCCGGCGCTGGTGGGCCGGATCCTCACCGAGACACCCGTTCCCCCGACGTGAGCACACGCCGAGCCCGGCGACCGGTCCCCGGGCTGGCGCCGGACCACCACGGTGGCGGCCGGAGTGCTCGCCGGCGTGTGCGGGGTGGTGGTGGTGCGTTCACTGGTCGGCCCCCATACGGTGCTGGGCGTGGTGCTGGCCGGGTTGGTGGCCCTGGTGGCCGGCACGACGCTCTCGTGGTCGGTGTCCGGCCGGCGGGATCGCCGTCGTAGTCGGGAGCAGATGGGCCGGCTCCGCGGCCGGGTCCATCCGGTCGCCTGGTTCACCCCGGTGGTCGGCAGCGTGGTGGCCGTGCTGGCGTGGGCCGGGGTGGCCCACTCCAGCGGTTCGGGGTGGGTCCAGGCCGTCGGAGCTCTGCTGGCCGCGGTGCTCTTCACCGGTCTGGTGGCCCCGCTGTTCCCGGCCCGGCGAGCTGCCGTGACCTGCGTCTCCTCCCCGTCCGACACCGAAGCGGGCCAGACCGTGACCCTCGTCATGACGGCCAACGGCCCGATCCGGATCCGGCCCCGGCGCCCGGCCGGGGCGATCGTCCGGGCGGCCGGGTCCTCACGCGGGCCCCGCTCGGTCGACGTGACCATCGCTCCGGAACGACGCGGCGTCGTGGAGTCGGTCGGGATCGAGTTGGCCTCCTGTGCCCCGTTCGGGCTCCTGTGGTGGGCCAAGGAGGTCGAGGTCCCGCTGCCGCGACCCCTGCATGTGGCGCCGAGGTTCGGTCGGGCCGGCTGAGGTGACCACGCGTCCGGACGACTCCACCGGGGACGCCCCGTTGCGGGTGCCCTCGGGCGCCGGTGAGCCTCGGGGCGTCCGCCCCTACCAGCCGGGGGACACCCGCCGGGCCGTCCACTGGCCCGCCACCTCCCACGTCGGGTCCCTCATGGTCCGGGAGCGGGAGCGCCAGACCGAGGATCCGGTCGTCGTCGACGTGGTGCTCCCGCCGGACCCGCTCGAGGCAGAAGCAGAGTCGGAGCGGGTGATGGCGGCGGTGAACCGCTGCCTGATCCGGGGCCAGCCCGTGGTGCTCGGGACGCAGGAGCCGAACGGTCACGCCGTGCGCCTGGTCCGCGACCGGATCGATCTCGGGCCGCCGCCTGGCCCGCGCCGTCCCCTCGCCGCTCCAGCCGCTCCAGCCGCTCCAGCCGCTCCAGCCGCTCCAGCCGCTCCAGCCGGTCCCGACTCGGACGACCTCGTCCGGGCCGCGGGCCGATCCGGTGCCGCCGTGAGCCTCTGGCAGCGGGTGGTCCAGGCCAATCGGCCCGGGCCGCCCGAGCACTCGATACCGTTCCGGGTGGCGTCGGCCGGTACCGTCATCATCGCCACCGCGGCGTGTTGGAGCCAAGGTGAGCTGAGCGCCACCGTGGCCGTGTTCGCCATCGCCGCCACGGCGGTCGGCAACACCCTGTCCTACTGGCGGCGCGCCCAGCCGTGGCCCGTGGTGAAGCCCATCCTGGCCGTATGCGCCATCGGCGGCTTCGTGTGGTTCATCGCCACCGTCAGCCACAACGCCACCCCGGGAGACATCTCGACGGTGGAGGGCCCCCTGGCCGTCCTGTTCGCCTGGGTGCTCTGCACCCATGCCTTCGACGTGCCGGCCCGGCGGGACGTGGCCTACTCATTGGCCGGCTCGGCCGCGCTGATGGCGGTGGCCGCGGCCCAATCGGTCGACCTGGCCCTCGGCGTCTACGTGGTGGCCTGGGTGGTGTGCGGCCTGTGGGGGCTGGTGGCCATGTGGCAGTCGATGGCCGAGGCCACCGGGGTCCCCTGGCTGACCCTGGGCATCACCGGGTTGGCCGTGGCGGCGGTGGCCATCCTGCTGGTGTCGCTGCTTCCCGCTCCCGAAGGTCTCGACCTCCCTGATCTTCCCCTCGTCGTCGGCCAACTCGTCCCCGGTGGACAGTCCCAGCAACCTGACCGACGGATCGGCATCCCTGCCCGCCCACGCCGCCAGTCCGACCGGCCGGATCGGCGTCGGGGGCTTCCTCGGCTTCGCCAAGTCCCTCGACACAGGGGTCCGTGCATCGTTGGGCGACGAGGTGGTCCTCCGGGTGCGGGCCACCAGACCGAGCTTCTGGGTCGGTCAGACCTACGACTACTGGAACGGTCAGAGCTGGGTGCAGGCTCAGGAACCGGCCGACGGCGGCCACCTCGTCAAACTGGACTACGGGTCACCGTTCCAGATCCCCCTGGAGGGTGACCAGGAAGCGCCGGCCGCGTCGGGCGATGTCGACGTCCAGACCTTCTACCTGGCCCAGTCGGGGCCGAACCTGGTGTTCCACGCCGACAACGCCCAACGGGTCTACATCCAGTCCCGATCGCTCTTCCTCACCGGTGACGGCACCATCGTGTCGGCCGCCTCGATGGGATCGGGCACCGTGTACACGGTGGTCTCCGACGACACCACCGCCACTCCCGAGCAGCTCCGTCAGTCCACTGCTACGGCACCGACGGACCCGGCGACGGTGGCTGACGCCTTCCGGATGCCAGCCGCGAGCGCTACCTCCAGCTTCCCTACGCCTACCCCAGGGCGGCGGCGCTGGCCCGGGCCATCACCGCCGGCATCGGGTCACCGGGGGATCCCGATCCGCACACCTACGACAAGGTCGCAGCCATCGAGGGTTGGATTGCCACCCATGTCCAGTACACCACCGACATCCCGCCCCTGGCCCCCGGAGCCGATGCCGTCAACAGCTTCCTGTTCGGAACCAGGCGGGGTTACTGCGAGCAGATCTCGACCGCCACCGTGGTCATGTTGCGGACACTCGGCATCCCGGCCCGCGAGACCGTGGGATACGTCCCCGGCAGCTACAACCCCATCACCGACCTCTACGACGTCGAGGCCAAGGACGCCCACGCCTGGGTCCAGGTATGGTTCCCCGGCTACGGCTGGCAGAACTTCGATCCCACGGCCGACGTCGCCCTGGCCAACCCGTCGCCCGGGTCGGTGCTGGCCCGCAGTACCGGCCGCGCGCTGGCCCACCTGCCCTGGATCCCCATCGGCATCGTGCTGGTGGCGTCGATCTCGGTCCTCGAGATCCGGCGTCGGCGTCGACTTCGCCCGGCCACGTGGGCCCATCAGGTGGCCGCCGACCTCGAACGGGGCGGGACCCGGCTGGGCCGGGCCCGGCGTCCCGACGAGACCCTGTCGGCCTACGGCGAGCGGCTGGCGGCCGCGGCGCCGGCCAGCCGGGCCGGGCTCATCGCCGCCACCACCCTGGTGGAGCGCTACACCTACGGCGGCATCGAACCGGCCGCAGACCAGCTGGCGGCGACGCTGGCCTTCAGCCGGCGGTTCCGGGCCGGGCGGCACCGGTCCGGGCGGGAAGGAGAACCCCCTCAGGACCTCGACAGTGCCAGTGCCTCGTCGAACGAGGCTCCGGCAACGAGCAGCGGCCGGTAGCCCATCAACTGCCGGGGCCGGCTGAAGGCCAGGGCGGCCCGGAGCCGGTCACCGCGGCGGTACAGGGCCACCAGCTTTCCCTCCTCCACCGAGCCGTCCACCACCACCACCTCGTCGTCGGGGCCGGGGAGGCCGATCACCTGGATCTTGGTCTTGTACTGATCGGACCAGAAGAACGGGACCGGATCGTAGGCCGCAGCCGCGGCCGAGCCGGCCAGCAGGTTGCGGGCCGCGGCGGCACCACCCTCGGCGGCATTGGTCCAGTGCTCCACCCGAAGCGGCTCGCCCAGTCCGACGTGGTCCCATCGGGCCAGGTCCCCGGCTGCCACCACGCGGTCGCAGGCAAAGAGGAGCTCGTCGCACACCACGCCGTCGTCGAGCGAGAGCCCCGAGGACTCCAGCCATCCGACCGCGGGCACCACGCCGATCCCCACCACCACCACGTCGGCGGCGAGCTCGGTGCCGTCGGACAGGTGGACCACCACAGGTGGATCGTCGCCGGGGTGGGGAGAGAGCCGTTCCACCCCGACCCCGGTCCGCAGGGTGACGCCCTGCTCGCGGTGCAGACGGGCACAGGCCGACCCCATCTCCTCCCCCAACACCCGGATCAGGGGGGTGGACAAGGCCTCGACCACGGTCACGACCGCCCCGAGTCCATGGCAGGTGGCCGCCACCTCGGAGCCGATGAACCCGGCCCCGATGACCACCACCCGTGGCCGGTCACCGGCCGAGGCCAGGTCGGAGCGGAGGCCCAGACAGTCGTCGAGGGTGCGAAGGGTCCTGACCGACGGCATCTCCTCGGTGCCGGGCAGATGACGGGCCGAAGCACCCGTGGCCACGACGAGCCCGTCGTAGTGGAGCTCCACACCGTCGTCGGTATGCACCGACGCCGACTCGAGGTCGAGCCCGACGGCCCGTCGGCCGAGCCGGAACTCGATACCCAGGGTGTCCAGGATGTCCGGGGCGTGGTGATGGATGCGCTCCACCCCCCAGGTCCCGGCCAGCAGCTGCTTGGACAGCGGAGGACGGTCGTAGGGAACATGGATCTCGTCCCCGATGACGATCACCGGACCGGTGTGGCCTTCGTGCCGGATCTCCTCGGCGGCCCGGAGCCCGGCCAGTGAGGCGCCCACCACGACGACCGAGGCGTCAGGGGCCAGGGGGTCGCTCATGGGGGGTCATCGTAGGTGCCCGGGGTCGGGTGCAGCACCCGTTGGCCGGTACGTCCGCCGAGGATCAGCGAAGGATCCGCGAAGGATCCGCAGGGATCAGCTGCCGAACATGGTCATCCACTGCTCCGGGCTCCGGAGGCGGAAGACGTAGTTGTGCGAACGGGTGTGCCCCATGGTGGCCGACGGCTCCGGCGAGTACAGGTGCCCGGGGTACAGCACCGTCTCGTCGGGCACCTGGGCCAGTCGGGTGGTGAGCGACTCGTACATGGCCTCGGGGTCCCCCCCGGGTAGATCCGTCCTCCCACATCCGTCGAGGAACAGGGTGTCGCCGGCGATCAGACGGCCGTCCACCAGAAAGCACTGGCTGCCCGGGGTGTGCCCCGGGGTGTGCACCAGCGTGACGGGGACACCTCCGACCGTCACCACGTCCCCGCTGTGGTGCGGAGCCAGGTCGGCGGCACTCACGCCGGTGGCCCGGACCACCCACGGGACCTCGTCGCTCTGGACGTGTACGGGGACCGGGTTGACCTCGAGGAGACGTGCGATGCCTTCGATGCCCCAACCGGCCATGGCGCCCCCCACGTGATCGGGGTGGTAGTGGGTGGCCAGCACGCCCACGCAGGTCATCCCGTCGGCCTGTGCCATCCCGAGCAGTTCGTCGACGGCGTACGCCGGATCGATGATCAGTGTCTCCCCGGTCTCGCGGTCCCCCACCAGGTACACGAAGTTCACCATCTGGCGGGCGATGTCGTCGTCGACGGCGAAGTCCCGGCCGGCCAGCAGTTGGCGGAAGTAGAGCCGGTCGGAGTCGGGAGTGCCCGGTGTGTCAGGAGAGGCGGGGGTGGCGGCGGTCACGGACACCACTCTACGGGTACCGACCCGGGTCAGCTCCCTGTGGTGACGGCCGGCAGGAGTACCATCGAGGCCCTGCGCAGCCAGGGACGCAGCCAGCGACGAGGAGGGGTGGAGCCGTGACCAACCACCAGACCGAACAGGCCGAGCGGCCCGACGACTACCTCACCGTGTCCAACATGATCCGCAGATGGGCCCACGAGACTCCCGACGCGCCCATGCTCACCCAGGGAGCCACCACGCTGAGCTGGGCTGAGGTCTACAGGAGGGCCCAACGCGTCGGCACCGCCCTCACCGGTGCCGGGGTCGGGCCCGGCGACCGGGTGGCGTTCCTCGACCGCAACTGCACCGAGTACTTCGAGGTCCTCTTCGGATGCTCGTTGATCGGAGCCGTGAGCGTGGCCGTCAACTGGCGCCTGGCACCGGTGGAGATCGCCGCCATCGTCGAGGATTCCGGGGCTCCCATCCTCTTCTTCGGCCCCGACTACGCCGCCGCCGTCAAGGAGGTGCAGTCCCTGGTGGAAGGGGTATGCCATGTGGTGCCGATCGAGCGATTCGCCGAGTGGCGGGATGCCGGGGCGGACAGCGAACCATCCGACCCGGGCTTCGAGCCGGGCCCCGACGACGTGGTCACCCAGCTCTACACCTCGGGGACCACCGGCCTGCCCAAGGGGGCCATGATCTCGGGTCGGAACATCTCGTGCATCCTGACCGAAGCCGACCGGGTATTCCACATCGGCGCCGACACCGTCTCGTTGGTGGCCATGCCGCTCTTTCATATCGGCGGCACCGGATGGGCCCTGTGTGGGATGTCCCGCGGCGGGCACTCGGTCATCGCCCGGGACGTCGACCCGGTTGCCGTACTCCAGATGATCGAGGAGCACCGGATCACCGAAACCTTCGTGGTGCCGGCAGTGTTGATGTTCCTGTTGGCCACACCCGAGTTGGCCTCGACCGACGTGAGCTCGCTACGGACCGTCTTCTACGGGGCCTCTCCCATCAGCGAGGACGTGCTGGTGCGGTCGATGGCCGCCCTGGGATGCGATTTCGCCCAGGTGTACGGATTGACCGAAACCACCGGCGCCATCACCTCACTCATGCCTGCCGACCATGATCCCGACGGCCCCCGCGCCTCGCTGTTGCGGTCGGCGGGTCGGCCCTTCGACCACGTGGAGCTGCGCATCGTCGACACCGGCACCGGGCAGCCGGCTCCCGTCGGCACTGTGGGCGAAGTGTGGACGCGCTCTGACCAGAACATGCTGGGCTACTGGAACAAGGGCGCCGAGACAGCCGCCGTGTTCACCGATGACGGATGGTTCCGGACCGGGGACGCCGGTTGGCTCGATGCCGACGGCTACCTCTTCCTGCACGATCGGATCAAGGACATGATCGTCACCGGCGGCGAGAACGTCTACCCGGCCGAGGTGGAGAACGCCCTGATCTCACACCCCGACGTGTCCGACGCCGCCGTGATCGGCGTCCCCGACGAGCGCTGGGGCGAAACGGTGAAAGGCATCGTGGTCAAGGCCCCCGGGGCCACTGATGACGAGAATGCCCTCGGAGCCGACATCATCGCCTGGACCCGGGACCGGCTGGCCCACTACAAGTGTCCGACATCCATCGACTTCGTCGAGGCCCTCCCCCGCAACCCGTCGGGCAAGGTGCTCAAGCGTGAATTGCGCCTGCCCTACTGGGACGAGAGCGACCGCAACATCCACTGAACCGGGAGCGACCCGGACCGACGCCGGTTCAGAACAGACCCGGCGTCTTGCCGTGGCGATCGACGGGAACCTCACCGTCTCCGTCTCCGTCGCTGTCGCCGTCGATCTCGATCTCGATCTCGTCGATCTCGACAACCTCGACCTCGTCACCCTCGTCGACCCGACCGATCGACTCGAGTCGGGGTACCAACTCCTCGACCCGCATCCGGGTTCGACGTAGTCTGCGGTCGAGCTCATCGACGATGTCGGTGGCCCGTTCCAGCTGTTCGACCAGGTGGTCGACGTCGACCACGCCGGTCTCGAATTCCTCGATGATGGCGTCCAGCTGGGCCCCCGCATCCGAGTAGCTCAGATCCGTCACGGCCACGGCACCGGTCCCCGCCTGAGAGTTGTCCTTCTCGCTTCCGCGTGTCGCCATCACTGCTTCCCTTCATCGTCGAATCGTTCCTGGTGTTCCACCGCCCCATCGCTCCCGTCTCCGTCGGTGGAGACGATCGAGGCCACTTCGCCATCGGCCAGCCGAGTGCGCATGCGGTCCCCGGGACGGAGGTCTGACGCGGAACGGATCACCCGTCCGGACTCGTCCCTAGTGACCGAGTAGCCCCGCTCGAGCTGGCGGCGGTAGTCGTAGGCACCGAGGAGCCGGCGCCACTGGGCCTGCCGGAGGTCCTCCGCCTCGAGACGTCGAGGTGGCAGGGACTTCAGCCGGCGGGTGCACGAGCGAACGCCGTCTTCGTGCGAACCGAGCGTCCGGACGGCGGCCCGGGCCAGCAGCCCGCCCCGGGCGGTGACCTCCCTGCCGTGCGCGTCGACCTGGGCCCGCACCGCGCCGCGCAGGGTTCGGGCCCGATGCACCAGCCCGTCGGCGTGGCGATCGAGCTGGGACCGGGTGCCGGTGGCCATGCCGCGGCGGCGACGATCGAGCGACCGCTCGGACTGGGCCAGCAGATCGCCGGCCAAACGCCCGGCGATCTGGCCCGCCTCCAGCCCGCGCTGCCACACCGCGGTGGCCATGCGGGTCAGCGCCTGACCACACTCGGTGGGGGTGATGAACGAGTGGTTGGCCACCTCGTCGGCCACCGATTGGTCCCCGGTGTGACCGATGCCTGTCCATACCGGCGTATCGGCGGTGGCGATGGCTCGGGCCACCGGCTCGGCATCGAATGTGGCCAGGTCGGCTTTCGATCCGCCACCACGGACCACGACGATGAGGTCGGGATGCCCGGACCCCAGCCGCCGGATGGCCGAGGCCACCGAGGTCGCCGCCTCACGACCCTGCACCTGGGTCGGTACCAATCGGACCGCGAACGCCATACCGGAGGCCTCGAGGCAGCCCATGAAGTCGGCGTAGCCCTCGGTACCGGGGCTGGCCACCAGACCGATGCGGAGCGGCGGCCGAGGCACCGGGATCCGTCGATTCCGGTCGAAGAGGTCCTCGTCCACCAGCGCCTTGACCAACCGGGCCCGTTCGGCCGCCACTTTTCCCAGCAGGGCGTCGGTGTCCAGTTCCGAGAGGATGAAGCTGATGTCACCGCGCGGCTTGTACAGCTGCACCTCGCCACGGACCCGGACCACCAGACCGGCATCCAGGGTGATGCCCAGCTGGTCGAGGGTGGACCGGACCCGATTCCAGCGACTGGACCAGCACACCACCTTCAGGACCGGAGTCCCGCTGTCCTGGGCATTGACCGGATCGACCAGGTCGAGGTAGCAGTGACCCCGTGAGCTCACGCTGAAGGACCGCACCTCGCCGGAGACCCACACCTGGCCGGGGAGCGCGTCCTTGAGGGCCCGGTCGACGCGGAGATAGAGCTCGCTGATGGAGAGGGCATCAGGATCCGAGCGTCCCGAGCCCAGTCGGGCCGTGGGTGAGTGAAGCGCCACGGCGCCAGACTAGAACGCCCCTGTGACCGGTTCGGTCCTGGTCGCCCGGTGCCCTGCAGATGTTGGCTCCGAGAAGGGGGTACACCGGAGTCCGGTCACTCGGTGGCCGGTACGGCCCCTGTCTGTGGGAACATGGGACGGACGGTGAGCCGGCCGGGTGGCCGCGGTCCGTTCCGGCGGAAGCGAGACTTCTGTTGGGCACGGCTCGAGGAAGGTCGGGACTCCACAGGGCAGGGTGCTGGCTAACGGCCAGTCGGGGCGACCTGCAGGAAAGTGCCACAGAGAAAAGACCGCCGATGGCGCGGCCTCCGGGCAGCGCACAGGCAAGGGTGAAACGGTGCGGTAAGAGCGCACCAGCGACTGGGGTGACCCGGTCGGCTCGGTAAACCCCACCCGGAGCAAGGTCGAACAGGGGGTTGGACGGCCCGTCCGGCGCACCTCACGGTGCGTGACTCCCAGGTAGACCGCTCAGATGGATGGCCACCGAACCCTCATCCGAGGGGGAACAGAATCCCGCCTACAGGCCGGCTCACCGTCACCACCTGCCGCTACAGCGGCCAATGGAGGGTTTGCCCTGGTGTGTATCACGCGTGATACACTTCCCCGGGTGAGTGAGATCTCGATTCGTGAACTGCGCAACCATGGTGGGGACATGGTCGACCGTGTCGCTCACGGCGAACGAATGACCGTGACTCGAGACGGTCGGCCGGTCGCCCTCCTCGTGCCGCTCGAGCGTGAGCCGCTCTCGGTCGACGTGCTCATCGAACGGTGGTCACGGCTGCCGGCGATGGACCCGGAGTCCCTCCGTCGGGACATCGACGCTGTGATCGGCTCCTCCCTATGAGCCCGTCAGACCGAGGCATCCTCGACACCAGCACGGTGGTTCTGCTCGAGCGGATCGAAGATCCCCGGTCCCTCCCACCTGAACCTCTCATCACGGCTGTCACTCTCGCAGAGCTCTCCGTCGGTCCCCTCGTTGCGGCAGATCCCGCCGAGCGAGCGACTCGCCAGCTTCGTCTACAGCAGGCAGAGGCCGACTTCGACCCCCTTCCCTTCGATGCAGCGGCGGCCCGAGCGTTCGGCTACGTCGCCGCGTCGCTTCTCCGTGCAGGGCGCAAGACCGGTGCCCGGTCCTACGACGCAATGATCGCGGCCGTGGCGCTCGCCAGCGATCTTCCGTTGTTCACGTGTGACCCTGCCGATTTCGAACACATCGGCGGCTTGGATCTGAGATCAGTTCCGCATCCAGACCAGGCCCCGGGCACGTAAAGCACGGCCTGGATTGTCAGGAATCCGGGGGTAGCCGTCCGTTCTACTGAGGAAGGTTCTGAGGACTGACGGGGCCTTCAGAACTACAACACCCCAGCTCACAGGCCATCTGGACGGTGACCCGCCTACAGGCCCACTCACCGTCACCGCACTCTGGCCGCCGACGAGATGGCCAAGGCCAAAAGCTCTCACCTGCACTTTTACCATGCCACCGGGCCCGGAGGATCTGCTGATCCGCTGATGTCGCCGACGGAGGACGGTCGGCCGGACGATCCGCCGGCGCACCAGGCAAGCACCTCGCCAGAATGTAATGCGGAAATGATCAGAGGGTCGTTGTAGCTATAACCAGAAGCCAGTTGACGATTTATCCGATGATGCCTATCGTGAAACGCGCTAGCCCATTCAACCACTACATAAGGGGGATTCCATGCGTAAGTACCGTCCTGTCCGATTCGCCGTCGTCCTGGCAGTCGCCGGGTCCGCACTCGCCGGCGCCGCCATTGCCACCTCTGGCGTCGCGTCCGCATCCAAGCCGCCGGTGGCGGCTACCTGCACTGCCCTGTCCGGTTCGACAACCGTGTCGATCGAGGTGGGAGGAACGGCGTCGTCAATTTCTCAGTGGATGTTCCGGCGGCAAGACATCCAGTTCGGGCATCGACCAGTCCACATTGAACTCACAACTCAACGGTGGCACGGGCACGATCCTCTGGACGGACAACAAGACCACCACCTACGACTACGCCGTTGCCTCGACGACAGGGCTTACCTGTGGGACCTACCTGAACCTGGCCGCCAGTGGTCAGGAGACGGTGACCCTCACCAGCGTGGCCGGCACCGCCAAGATCAATGCCAACGGCAGCTTCAACGTCTGCTACTGGGACACCTCGGACGGCAGCGTCTACGAGCGGAGTGTCGGTTCTCTGACAATCTGAACCGATCCGTCTCCACCACTAGGAAGCAGCCCTGGCATCTGCCGGGGCTGCTTCGCGCGCTCGGGACGACAGGTCCTGCACTCAGGAAGACGGCTGCAGTAGGAAACGCTCTAATTCGCAGAGCTCCTTGTAGCGGTCTCGATCCCTGTCGTCCCAGCCGTAGAGACACCGGACGTCGGCCAGGTCGTCCAACTCGCGACGGACGAATCCGATGTCTGTCTGCTCCATCGTCGATAGGCCCATGAATCAATAGTCGGTCCACCGAGCGTCGATGGGTCAGGGCCAAAAGTCACATTTCGTGCCCAGCCGACGGACACCATGTCAACGGGTGCCCGGGTCGAGGCTCGAAGTCGCCTCCCTCCGTGACGCTCCCGCCGCATCGTCCTTCTGGGCAATCACGTAGATCCTCGTGGATTCGTACTCGTGGGGTAGGGACTGTCGCTTCCTGTTCACGTGGATCGAAAATGAATGGTTGCGGATGACGTCGAGAAGCTCCTCCTCGGTGAAGAAGGTGCCGCCGATCCTCGCCGTACGGTGACCCAGGAACTCCTCGGTGTAGGTCTCGCCGGCTCCAAGGTGCGCAGCGATGACCAGCAGACCCTGTCGACCCAGCACACGGCTCATCTCGCCTACCGCCTCCGGTAACGAAGCCCGCTCAAGATGTTGGATCGAGTAGAAGGCCACGACAGCCGAGAGAGAGGCCGAACGATAGGGAAGGTGGAGCATGTCGCCACAGGTGAACGTGGCAGCGGGCGTGCGCCTGGCCGCGTGACCGAGCATCCGGGTGGACACGTCCAACCCGACCGCTGCCACCCCGCGCTGCGCGATATAGCCCGCCACCTGGCCGGGACCACATCCGAGATCCAACAAGGGATCACTTCCGGTGAGCATCCCCGCCGCTCGGTCGAGGATCGACCGGTCCAGGGGGAGCGCTTCGAGGTCATCACCAAAGGCGAGAACGTAGTCGTCAGCCACCTTGTCATAGGCACTGCGAAGCGCTGCGGCATCGAACGGATCCACCGTCCCAGAGTCTGATCGAAGGAGGCGGCTGCCGCTTGCCGGTTCGGGGTGGGCAGAAGCGCCTAGGTTCCCAGTGGCCCGACGGAGGACTTCGGCGCCGTCAGCCCGTAGTGGGTCCGACCGGAGATCTGTCGAATCCCGCTAGAACGGCAGCCCCTCCACCCGGAGACGGCCCGCCGGCATCACCGCGCCCTCGACCAGCGGAACCCAGCAGGTCAGCAGTGGCATCACGATCGTCCCGTCCGGCTGGTCGACCGTCACGTCAGCCTCGACAGGAAGCCAGCCGAGGCGTTCATAGAACAGCAATCGCTCGGTTCGGCAGAACAGCACGGCCATGGGCACCTGGCGTTCCCGCATCTTCTCCATCGTTCCCGCCACCAGCTGTCGACCGGCGCCGTGGCCACGGCGATCACGATGGACCACGACGCTCCCGAGCCCCAGGACCTCGAGTGTCGCCCCGGATTCAGTCCGCACGGTGGCGGCCACCCACCCGGCATGGGCGATGAGGCGCCCCTCGTCCGTCAGCCCGACATGGT
Source organism: uncultured Acidimicrobiaceae bacterium (assembly GCA_963700235.1). GTDB lineage: Bacteria > Actinomycetota > Acidimicrobiia > Acidimicrobiales > RAAP-2 > Bog-756. The sequence goes on along the minus strand of CAVOWT010000001.1, from coordinate 889,067 downwards.
CGCTCTTTGCTCTCCACGAGATCCCCAACTGGTCGGTGCCGAAAGGATCCGGCTCGTCCCCGACGATCCGTCGGTAGTCGGCCGGACTGAACTCGGGGAGGTCGGTCAACTCCACCGTCGTGAATGTAATCGAGCCACCACCCAGGGAGCCGAACGTTCGGACGACTCGATCGCCGGGCCACGCGGCGGTGCCGGTCATCGAGCCCCGGGTCCGTCGCCATCCCGGTTCTTCCGCAACCGTGGAGCTGCATACTCCTCGTGCCGCGACCCGTCCTCCCGAACCGGTCGGCCGTCGGCGTCTCACCAGGTCAGCGCACCGGATCGGGCCCCACGAGCGTTCCACGACGGCGGCCCCATCTCCCGGGCACCGGTGGCGGAGGCGATGAGTATGGGCGTGCGCTCTCCGCTAAGTTCTCGTCCGGGTGGGCGATGACGGACGGGACGGGCGGAGAGATCCGCTGCCTAACACTGGGGGTTGATCATGCCGAGGCTGCATTCGCACATCATGAGGGTCGCGCTGGTGACGGCGGCGGTGGGCTCACTGGCGTTCACCACTGTTGGCGTTGCCGGTGCCACGACAGTCAAAGATCCGTCCACGTACGGGCTGGCGACGTTCGAGCGGACCTTCAACTGCGCCGATGCGACGCAACGGTTGACCCACGCCCAGCGGCTCGAACTCGGCCCCGCCGCCAAACTCACGGCGATGATCGCCGACGAGGCCCAAGCGACGCAGGGCGGTCACCCCAAACATGCCGCAGTCCTGGCCAAGCGGATCGCCAAGGAGCAGAAGAGGGTGGCCGCCGGGTTGAGCGCCCGGTTCAAGACCTTGCTGAACAAGTACACCGGGTTCATCGAAGCAAAATGCCATGTCACGCCACCGGCGTACGTGCCGGCGCCAGCTCACGCTCCGAAGGCTACGGCTGGAACATCCTCGACGTCGACATCGACTGGCTCCACCGCTTCGACGTCATAAGGGGCGCCCGACGGGCCCGACCGGTTCGGAACCGACGCATGCCCGTTCCGATGGCGTAGGCCGCATCCTCCCCGATCCCGAGGGGCCCCCGGTCCGTCCCGAGGCCGAACTCCGGCTGCGTGCCGCGCTCGGTGCCCACCGACCGTTGCACCGACAGTTGAGAATCCGACAGGGAGATGTGCTGTGGTGAGTTCCGAGGGTGTGGGTGCAATCGATCTCGTCATCTTCGACAACGACGGCGTGGTCGTCGACAGCGAACTGCTCGCCAACCGGGTTCTGTCCGATCTGCTGACGGAGAGCGGGCACCCGACGAGCCTCGAGGAGTGCATCCGCGACTACATGGGCGGCACGCTCGCCGGCGTTCGCATCGTCGGTTCGGGACCGGACCGGGGGACGAACTGCCTGCCACGTTCGACGACCTCTACCATCGACCGCCTGTTCGAGGCGTTCTCCACTGATCTCCAACCCGTCCGAGGCATCGAGCGGGTCTTGAACGAACTCGACCTCCCGTACTGCCTGGCTTCGTCGGGCACGTTCGACCGAATCAACCGATCACTGTCGGTCACGGGCCTGGCCGGCGTACTTCAGCGGGCGGATATTCAGCGCCGAACAGGTCGCCAACGGGAAGCCGGCACCGGACCTGTTCCTGCATGTGGCCGAAGACGCTGGCCGTCCCGGCCTCGCGGTGCATCGTCATCGAGGACAGTCCGAACGGAGTCGCCGCGGCCCGGGCCGCAGGAATGACCGTCCTCGGCTACGCGGCGCTCACCCCGGCCGAACGGCTGACGTATGCCGACGTCACCTTCGACGACCATGGAGCAGCTACCCGGTCTCATCAGGGATTTCGCCTGAAATTCGACCGCCCGACCGGCCCGGGGACGGCTGGTCGGGAGCCCTTCCGGGTCGTGGCGGCCCGCGCCGGCTGGATCGGTGAGTTGCAATTTCGAGTTGCACCGGCCGCCCATTTGTTCGATAGTTATGCCGGCAGCGGATTCCGGACGATCGATCACCACGCCCTGGAGGCCGCCTGGCGGGGCGCACTCCAGGCGTGGTGCATCGGTGCACCCGGCGGACTCACCCGGGACGATCCGGTCTCCGGGAGTTGGCGACCCCGACCGGTGCCCACTCGGGATCGATCTCGAAGAACTGGCGAACCAGTGCCTCCAGTCCGATCCCGAAGATGGTCCACTCCTGATCCTCGCCGTTCGGGCCGGTCGGGCGGATCAACGTCGGTGCGGAACGGTCGACACGCTCCCGTAGTCCGTACCCCTGAGCCAACGAGTCGGCGGCGATGACGAACTCCCGGATGGTGAAGCGCTCGCGGAGTCGTAGCCCGAGGAACGACGCCATTCCGGTGTAGATCACCTCGATCCGGGCCGTGAACCCGTCGTATCCGGCCAGAAGCGCTTCCCTGATCCTCGTTCGCTCCTCTGCGTCCTGGCCGCTTGCCGCGGCGGCCCACACGCCGATCGACAGCGGCCAGTTCGTCGACTGGCGTACCGCCTGCATGTTGAGCGCCCCACCCACCCGGCATATCTCCCGCGTGGCCCGCTCCCGCGAATGCGGTGTGGACAGATCGATCGAGGCCAGAACCGGTGCCATGGCGGCCTCGGCCACGTCGATCCCCTCACCGATCTGGCCGAGAGCCACGGCCACCAGCACGTCGGCCTGGTAGTCAGCCTGGTTCTCCCACACCCTCCGGATGACCGACGCGTTGGTCAACCGAATGCCGGTGTCGCGCTCGACCCGTTCGAAGACCTTCTTGAACGTGAGCCCCTCGGCCCCGGTCCCGAGGCCCTCCTCCTGCAACAGACTTCGGCCGGTGTCGACGAGGAGCGTTCTGAGCTCATCCCGAGTGTGCCGTGTGCGCTTCGCAACCACGCGGTTGGCGTCCTCCCCCTCGATCGGCTCATGCACCCGTCGGTATCCTCTACCAACGACAGCTGGGATTCAACCATCGGAGTGTCGAGTGGTTCCAATCCTGATCGGGCCTCCAACCGGCCGATGGCCGCCCGACCGTTCAACGGTGTAGGCCCTCGGGTCGAGCCGCCGGGGGCGGGGATCCTCACATGAGCGAGTATCGACGACCGCCGGATCGAGTGCACGGGCCGGGAGGTGGTGATCCACGGCTACTACTTCCCGTGGGGCACCAAGCGAATCCCGTACGCATCGATCCGCTCCATCCGTCGTTTCGCCCTGACCGCCCTGAGCGGCAAAGGCCGGATCTGGGGGTCGGGAGATCTTCGGCACTGGGCCAACTTCGACCCCCAACGACCCCGAAAGGACGTGGGGTTCTTGTTGGAGCTGGGCCGCCGGGTCACACCTTTCGTGACACCGGACGACCCGGACGCCTTCGAGCGTGTCATCGAGAGCCACCTCGAACCGACTCCTTGACGGCTGCGGCCGGGCCGACACGACGGAGTGGCGACGGCCCGGTCCCCGCGTCCGGCCGGGCCTCATGGGACTAGCGGTCGGGTAGACCGGCGACCGTGGGCGGGAAGTCGGGGAGCCCGGGCATGGGATGGTCCCACCACAGTGTGTGCTCGATGCGATGCGCGATACGCCAACCCGATGGGGTGTCGACGAGCGAGTCGTGGTACCGACCGCCCACCGTGAACTGCCATGGCTTCCCTTCGACCTGCAGTCGGTTGACATTGAGGAAGCACGACCGGGCGTGGATGCCGCCGTCACGGCGTCCGAACTCGCGGTTGACCACGAGGTGTTGCGTAACGTCGAATACGGGCAGTACCTCGGCCAGCCACTGGCGCACCTCGGGGTAGCTTCCCTCGACACCACCCGCCGACCGGTAGTCGAGATGGGCTTCGCCCGTGAAGACCGTGTCGAGCAACTCCCAGTCGAGGGCGTCGATGGCGGTGGCATACCGGGTCAGGAGATCGTCGATGGCGATCCGGTCCTCCACAGTGATCCCGCTCGTGTCCATGTCGGGGAGGATAGTGGCCACCTCTGCCCCCGGGTCGGTCGTCAGTCCCCCGCCCCCCGCCGCTACTCCTTGGGCCTCTGTCCCAACAGTCTCAGCAGGTACGCCCCGGCCTTGCCGGGCTTTCCGGCACGGTGCCGGTCCGAGCTGTGCCCCGAGCGGCCGAAGCCGTCTCCACCGCCCGCCCCCTCGAGCCGGTTCGGTTCCTCGTACTTCGGCACCTTGGGCATCCTGCGCCGTTCTTTGCGTGGCTTACTCCCCGACGATCCCATCGCACCATCATGGTCGATTCCATCTGGGCGTACCGCCACCGGGCCCATCGCCTCCCCGGCGGTGCCTGGACACATCCCGGCGGTGCCCGGATAGCCTCCCCGGCGGCGCCGGCGGACCGGTCCAACGGCGTCGGGGCCAGGTCGACCTCGGTCGTCCGGAATTGGGCCCCGCCGACGGGATCGAGCATCATGCCCCGGTGGGACCGTTCTACGACCTCGCCACGATCACACGTGCCCTCCAGGCGTCCGGCTGCGTCGCCGCCGACGAAGAGGCCGTAGAGCTCATGGCTGTCAGCCCGAGACGACGGCGAGCTCGCCGCCTGGGTGGAGCGTCGTCGGCACCGGTGAACCGCTGGCCTGGATCACCGGCCACGCCACCTTCTGCGGCCTGCCGGTCGCCATCGAGCCCGGCGTCTACGTGCCTCGCTGGCAGTCGGAACCGCTGGCCGAGCTGGCCGCCCGACTGCTGCCGGCCGATGGTCGAGGCGTCGACCTGTGCACCGGTTCGGGGGCTGTGGCCATGGTCATGCAGTCGACCCGCCCCGCGGCCACGGTCGTGGCCACCGAGATCGATCCACGGGCCGCCGGTTGTGCCCGGCGCAACGGGTTGGTCGTGTACGAGGGACACCTCGACCAGCCCCTTCCCCGCCGGCTCGAATCGCAGGTCGACGTCATGACCGGTGTCCTTCCGTACGTACCGTCAGACGCCCTTCACCTCCTCCCGCGGGACGTCCAGCGCTTCGAGCCCCACCTGGCGCTCGACGGCGGCGAGGCCGGGCTCGAGGTGATCGAGACGGTCATCCGCCGGAGTCCCCGGTGGTTGAAGCCGGGGGGCTGGCTCGGTCTGGAGGTCGGGGGTGACCAGGTGGGCCCGGTGACCGAGCTTCTGGTCGCGGCCGGATTCGGGCCGGCGGACGTCATCGAGGACGGAGACGGCGATCCGCGGGGAGTGTTCGGACAGCTGGAGCGCTGAGGTGGTCGCGCCTGGGCTACTCGCCCGGGCGGCGGTCGCTCGAGGTGGGGATGGCCCCGCCGGTGGGAGGTGGTGTGCTGTCGGCCGCTGGAATCGGGCTGTCTACCGGGGGTGTCACCCCTCCGCCAGTCGGAGCGGACGGCGGAACAGACTGGGGAACCGCCCCGGTGGCCGGCGCCGCGGCGGGGTCGGGAGTGATCGTGACCGGGGTTCCCGCCGCCTCGAGGCTGTCGAGCTGGCCCATGATCCCGGCCACCTTGGCCTCGGCGTCGGCCTGACCTCTGCCTCGTTCGCTGAGGAAGACGTAGGCGCCGAGCTCGCGTAGGAGGTGATCGGCCTGTTTACCGGCCTGCATCTCCTGGATCTTCGTCTGGCCCTGCTGCATGCCGGTCTGAGCCTTGTCCGCCAGCACCGTGGCCTGTGCCTTCACCTTGTCCAACAGTCCCATGACGCTCTCCCATGCACTCAGCCGGCACCGAAAGGGGGGCCACCTTCGCCCCGTCTGCCAACGACAGTTCTACCCCATACCCGCGGCCGGGGCTCCTCCTGCTCCCGTCCGCCCGACGAGAATGGCATGGCCAGCCCGCTCCGGCCCTTCGACCCCGGCCGGAGCGGCGTGTATCGTCCGCAGCGCTCGGGAGGGCGGGCCCGGGCAGTCGAGTGCACGAGAAGAAACGAGAGCAGGGCACGCCATGAGCTTTCAACCCTACGACCGCCCCGTGCGTGCCGCCTTCATCGGGCTCGGACGGATCTACGACCTGAATGTGCGGGCCTACATCGACAATCCCGACGTGGAGGTGGTGGCGCTGGTCGACCCCAGCGGGGAGCGGCGCACGCAGCGGCAGGCCGACTGGCCCCGAGCCGAGACCTTCGCGTCGGCAGCGGAGCTCGCCGCCAGCGGGCTGGCCGTCGACGCCGTCGAGGCGCTGCTGCCCATTCCGCTCCACGTGGACGGAGTGGCCGAGCTCCTCGGCTACGGCTGGCACGTGAACCTGCAGAAGCCGATGTGCAACGACCTCGAGAGTGCCCGACGGATGCTCGAGGCGGCGCGTACCCACGACCGGGTCCTGCGCGTCATGGAGAACTACATCTTCTACGAGCCGCTACGCCGGCTCAAGGAGACGGTCGCTGTCCGGTGCGCTGGGCGAGGTGCGCGGCTACCACATGAAGATGGTGGGCAGCGGCCGCGGCGGATGGGACGTGCCCGAGAGCAGCTGGCGCTGGCAGTTCAAGCAGATGCAGAACGGCCGGGGCGTGCTCGTCTTCGACGACGGCTGGCACAAGTTGTCCACGGCGATCTGGCTGTTCGGTCCGATCAGGGAGGTTCGGGCCTGGGTGGGTGGGACCGAGGTCGTTCCCAGCGTGGAGATCGATGCCCCGAGCACGATCGTGTGGGAACACGAGAACGGCATCCGGGGGGTGTGGGACATCACGCTGGCCACCGACATGTACCTCCGGTCCGACTACTACACCAACGACGAGCGCTGGGAGGTCACCGGCAACCGGGGCTACGCCAGGGTGAACCGTTGCACCGGCCGTGGCATCCAGCAACCGAGCCTCGAGGTCTATGCCGACGGCGAGATGCGCTCGTATCACGCACTGGACGACGACTGGGCCAGCAGCTTCCGCGATTCCGGACGCCACTGGCTGCAGTGGCTACGCCGCGGCGAGGGGCCGCTGCTGTGGAGCGGCGACGAGGCCGTCGACGTGCTCCGCTTCGCCCTGGCCGCCTACGCCAGCAGCGAAGCCGGTGGACTCGGCGTGTCGCCGGCTTCGCTCGAGTAGCGCCTCCGGCGTCGCTGGCCGCCTCCGAGCGTCTCCGCCCGATCGACAGTCGTCGGCTCCCCGGGCTGTCGTCTCTCAACGAGAGCGTGGCGACGGAGTGCGCCCGCGACGGTGGACCCTTCCGTCGGCGACTACCAGATGGGCGCGAATCGGGGCAGGAACCCGAGAACCATCGCCACCAGTCGCCGTCGTGATCTCCGCCATGATTCACGGGAGGAGGCCAACAACAAGCCCAGTGCCACCAACGACACGCCGATCAGCAGCAACGGCTTGGTCGGCACGCCGGTGAAGGGCAACGGCGTAAGAGGAACGGCCACTGGGCGGGGCCCGGCACCACGCCGGAGCGGGGTTGACAGGACCCGAGACGGGAGCAGGCACGGGCGGCACGCGGTTGTCGGAGTCGGGGGTGGCGACGCGTGGTCGTGGTGGTCGGAGGAGCCGTGGTGGTCGTGGTGGGCGCAGCCGCACGGGGGTGCTGGCCCGTCGTCGTCGCCGGAGGGGTTCCGCCGCCCGCCCTCCGGTGGAGCTACCGGATTGGCCCACCGGCGGTGACGAGTTGGTCGTGGCCCACGCCGCTCCCCCGAGGGTCACGCTCACGGCGATCAGGCCCATGACCATGCTGAGTACAACGAGTGTCCGTTTCACTATCGCTCCTTGTTCGAGACCGTCGCCGACCGACGGCCACTCCTGCCTGCCCCTTCACGACAGCGGGATGTGCGGATCGAGGATGGCGCGGCTCGGCCCGCTCGACGGTCCGTCGCCATCATGCGTTCGCCGTTACCGCGCCACCTGTGACTCAGATGCTGCATTGCCCTCTGCCCAAGTCATGCACCCATCGCTCCCCTCAACCCCATTCGCCGGCCCCTCGAGAGGGACTTCCCGGGCTTCGGGGACAGCGACCCCGGATCATCGATCCGGGGCATCGCTGACACCGCTGACCGGTGGCGAAATCGAGCGAATAGTACCCTTTGGAACGTGACCTGTCCCTTGTGCCGGCGCGGCAAGGGTAAGCTTGTGTTACTTCACTGCTAGTGACATCTTGCGCTATGAGACGAACTTCCGATGCCCTTTGAACCCCGGCCGATCACGCCCAAGGCGTGGAAGGCCCTGGACCGGGTGGTGCAGGCCAACGAGGCCATGCGTGAGGCCGAAGCCAAGCGGGCCAGACAGGCCAGAAAGCGGGCCAAGGCCATCGAAGAGGCCCGACGGTACGGGCTATCGCTCGATGCCATCGCCGAACGACTCGGCGTCAGCAGAGAGCGGGTGCGGCAGATGGCAGCCAGGCCATCCAAGCGGTGACCCGGGGCCCGGTCGCGTCCCGAAGCGCCGTTCACGCCGCCGCCGGGGCCGATGGTACGTTCGTGGCCGGTGGGAGTAGGGCCATGTCGCAGTGCCGATCTGGCCGCACGTCGACGTCCGACGGAAGGGAAGCCATGCACTCGCACACCGACCGTCAGGACAATCGGCCCCGGGTCGCGGGGTAGGGGTGCGCGGCGTCAGGAACACCGCTGACGGGATCCGGGTGGTCGACACCCCGGACTCCCCCGCCGACGGGGTCCGGGTGTCGGTGACCAGTTCGGGTATCTGTGGCTCGGACCTCCATCTGGTGACGTTCGGCCCCTCGACGGTCACCCTGGGTCACGAGTTCTGCGGTCTCCTCGACGACGGGACCCCGGTGTCGGTACTCCCGAGCGTGCGCTGCGGCCGGTGCGAGCGCTGCCTCGCCGGCCAGGAGCAACAGTGTGACGCCGCCCTGTCGACCGCCTACGGGGTGAGCGTCGACGGAGGTCTGGCCGACGAGGTGTGGGTCGACCCGAGTTGCACCAAGGTGGTTCCGCCCACCCTCCCCCTGGGACAGGCATGTCTGGTGGAACCACTGGCCGTGGCCGTGCACGGCGTCCGCCGGGCCGGGGTGACCTCGGGTGGACGGACGCTGGTGATCGGGGGCGGCCCGATCGGGCTGTGCGCCGTCGCCGTGGCCCGGCACCTCGGCGCCACCGTCGATCTGTTGGCCCACCGGTCCGAGCGACAGGCGGCCGGCGAGCGCCTCGGGGCCGTTGCCGCCACCGGCACGGCCTACGACGTCGTCCTCGACGCCGCCGGCACACAGGCGTCGATGGACCGGGCCGTCAGCCTGGTGCGGGCGGGTGGGACCATCGGGGTCCTGGCCAGCTTCTGGGAGCCGGTGGCCGTCGGCATGGCCCTCCTGATGAAGGAGGTGACCCTGGTACCGGCCTTCACCTACGGCCATCATCACCGTGTCTGCGAGTTCGAGGAGGCCATGGCGATGCTGGCGGAGATGCCGGACCTGGCCGAGACGGTCATCACCCACCACTTCCCCCTGGACGATGCGGCCGAGGCCTTCCGCACGGCAGGAGATCGGGACAGCGGCGCCATCAAGGTCGTCGTCCACCCGTGACCCGCCTCGTGTTGGCGCACGCCAAGGTCATCGACGGTGACGGCTCCGCCTTCGAGGACGCCCACGTGGTCGTGGACGGCGACCGGATCGCCGAGGTGGGCACCGGCCCTCCGTCGGTGCCCCGACCCGACGACCGGGTGGTCGACCTGGAGGGCCGCACGGTCATGCCGGGGATGGTCAACTGCCACTTCCACGCCACCTATCACGAGCTGGGCTCGACCCCGGCACCCTTCGGTCTGGAAGAGCCGATGGCCCTGCAGGCGGTGCGGGCCGTCAACAGCCTCGGCCTCCTGGTCGAGAGCGGATTCACCAGCGCCGTGTCGGCCGGTGCGCCCTTCGCCATCGACGCGTCGATGAAAGTGGCCATCGACCGGGGGCTGATACCGGGTCCGCGCCTGCTCCCCTGCAGCCGCGACGTCAGCACCACCGGGCACGCCGGCGACCGGAGCTACCCATCGCACTGGCAGGTGGGTGCCCTCGGGGCCATCCGGCCCAGCGACGGCCCCGACGAGTTCCGGCGTTCGGTCCGCACCGAGATCAAAGAGGGGGCCGAGTTCATCAAGATGTTCGTCACCGGTGGACACGGGACCATCGGGCCCAAGGAGCAGCTCGAGATGACCCGTGACGAGATGGCCGCCGGCATCGAGGCCGCCCACCTCAGGGGGGCCAGGGTCCGGGGCCATATCGCCAATCGCCAGGCCATCCACATGGCTCTGGACCTCGGGATCGACGTGATCGACCACGGCGACGGCCTGGACGAGGAGTGCATCGAGCGGATCGTGGCGTCGGGGACGTCCCTCGTCCCGTCCATGATGTTCCCGGCCCGATTCCTCCGGGCCATGGGTGGCGGCTCCCTGGGGTTCACCGACGAGATGAAGGCCGACCTCGACGCCATGGCCGAGATCCTGCCCAAGGCCAATGCCGCCGGCATGCGGTTGGTCCTCGGGGACGACTACGGGGCCATCGCCTTCCCGCACGGCTGCTACGGGGATGAGCTGGCTTACTACTGCGATGAGGTCGGGATCCCGGTCATGGACGTCATCCGCTGGGCCACCAAGCACGGGGCCGAGCTCATGGGTCGGGGGCACGAGCTGGGCACGGTGACCGAGGGCAAGCTCGCCGATCTGCTGGTGGTGGACGGCGATCCCGTGCGCAACGTCTCCTTGCTCTCGGACCGGGACAACCTCGCGGCCATCCTGAAGGGCGGTCGTCTGGTCAAGGACCGCCTTCCCGACCGCCCCGGGCCGAGCTGACGGCGCAGGACCGCCCAGCTGGCGCCCACATTTCGATCACGCGACTCTTTGGCCGGATCGGCACGTTTCCGCTGCTTGTCGCCTAGGTTGGACCTGGAGGCGGCGAAAGGTCTGAGGGGCGATGACGGGCGGATGGGCGGCGTCCACCAGCGGCGCGGAAGATGAGGCGCGGCGTCGGGACCCGGCACGGGATCGCCGGGCGGCCAGAGGCAGTCGTACCCGTGCCTCGATCATCGACGCCGTCGTCCAGCTGATCGAGGCCGGCAACCCCTCGCCCAACTCGCGCCAGATCGCACTCCAGGCCGGCGTCTCGGTCCGCCTGGTCTTCCACCACTTCGGGGTCCTGGACGGAGTGTTCGCCGGTGCGGCCGATCACCAGGCCACCCGGTACCGGCGACTCGTCTCCATCCTCCCGCCGAACGGACCGGTCGAGACCCGGATCCGGATCGTCTCCCGTCAGCGGCGGCTGCTGTTCGAAGCCACCGGCCCGGTGCTGCGGGCGGCCTACGCACGGTCGCCGGAGCGAACGGCCCGCAGCGACGTCCTGGCCGATCAGCGGCTCCACCTGCGCCGTCAGCTCGCAGTCACCCTGGCGCCCGAAATCGAGGCGCGGGGCTCGCTGGCCCCTGTCGTGCTGGACACCATCGAGGTGGCCACCGGCTGGCCGAACTGGAACGCCCTACGCCAGGACGCCGGCCGCACGGCGTCGAGCGCTGAGGAGGTCATGGTCTTCACGGTCAGCCGGCTGTTGCGCTGACGACCGACTCAGGCCGGCCCGGACGACCCCGGCCCGGACCACGGGGTGTCGTTGAATTGGGCCAGGACCGGTCCGGCCGCGCCCCAGGTGATCCGGGTGATCGAGGCCGTGGCCAGGTACAGCCGCCAGGCTCCCTCGTCCCCGAGCCCAAGGGCCCAGCACGTGGCGGCCTTGATGGGGGACACGTGGCTCACGACGACCACCGCCCCGGGTCCCCTGGCCCCTTCGCCGTCGACGGCGAAGAGCTCGTCGCACGCCGACCGGACCCGCCAGCCGGCTTCGGTGAGCGACTCCCCCCCGGGCGGTCGAAAATCCGGATCCGAACGCCACCGGCTCCACACCTCGTCGGGCACCGCCCCGAGCGGGTGCCCGTCGTACTCCCCGTAGTCGACCTCGATCCACCGCTCATCGATCTCCACGGGGGCGTCGATACCCAGCGCCTCCGCCGTGTCGAGGGCCCGCCGCAACGGGCTGGAGATCAGGCGCGTGGCCCTGGAGACCAGCGGGCCCACCGTCCTGGCCTGGGCCAGCCCCCGTTCGGTCAGCGGGGCGTCGATCCGGCCGAGCAGGAGGCCGTCGGCGTTACCGGTCGACTCGCCGTGCCGTACCAGGATCAGCATCGGCGAGCGTCCCGGGCCGGCAACCGGTCAGTGGACGAGGATGCGATCACACTGGCTGCAGGTGGCGAACTCGTCGGGGGGCAGGTGACGGATGCGCTCGACCTCGACGGCGGGAAGGGTCAGATGGCACCCGTCGCAGCGGTCCCCCGCCAACCGGGCCGCACCCACGCCCCCGAGACGCGCCCGCAGCGTCTCGTAGCGCTGGGCCAGCTCCTCGGGCAGGCCCGAGACCAGGGTCGACCGGACCTCCTCCTCGGCGGCGATCGAGACGGTGATCTCCGCCTCGGCCTCGGCGATGGCCACCTCGAGACGGTCGATCTCGACCGCCAGGCCGGCCAGGGACGTCCGGTCCTCATCGAGCCGTGAGTCGAGGGGATCCTCCTCCTCGAGGAGCGCCAGCTCCTCCTCCTCCAGTTGGGTCTGGCGCTCGGCCAGCTGGTGCACTTCGTGGTCCATGGCCTGGAGGTCCCGGGACGCCGATATCTCACCCGACTGCATCCTCACCTCGATCTCGTGACGACGGCGGGCGGCGGAGGCGATCTGATCCTCCAGAGCACGTTGGCGCCCGGCCAGGTCGTCCACCTGGTTCTGGACCTCGTCGGCGGACCGGTTCAGCTCGGCTCGACGTCGTCGCACCTCGTCCAGGGCGATTCGCTCGGGAAGGACTTCGATCCGGTGCCGCAACTGGTCGAGGATGGTGTCGTGCTCCTGCACCGACAGGAGAGTGTCGAACGGCTCCGCCATCAGGATTCCCCTCCCTCTCGTCTCACGCTGTCCTCGTCCTCACGGCTCGGTTCCTGTGATCCTGTCGAATACGCCCAGGCCCGGGCCAGCCTACGGGCCGACGCCAGCCCACCGGCCAGTGCGTCGTCGGCGAGGACGGCTGCGGACTCCCAGCTGAACCAGGCCACCTCCTGGCTCTCGCCCGGACCGGGGGCCGGATCGCGATCGGGGGCCCACAAGAGGTAGCGGAGGTCGAGATGGATATGACCCTGGGCCGCCGGATGGACGTCGACGTGGATCAGGTTCGGGCCCGAGGGCGGATGGACCACCGGCAGGCCCGTCTCCTCCGCACATTCGCGGACCGCCGCCTCGGCAGGCCGTTCGCCCGGTTCGACGTGCCCTCCGGGTTGGAGCCACCGATGGAGCCGACGATGCCGGAGCAGGATCACCCCACGGGGACCGACCACGAAGGCCGAGGTGGTGACGTGGGTCGGGTCGGCCAGCCGGTCGAAGGGCCGGTCCAGCCGCGCCAACTCATCGAGGATGATGGCCAGGGACAACTCCTCACGCTGATCACACGGCTGGTGGGACTCGAGCGCCGCTCTCAACTGCCGGACCGCGGCGTCGCCGCCCGGTCCACCAGATGGCAAGGGCCGGCCCGGGGGGTCCTGATCCGGCGTCGGCTCAGGCCGACTTGCGGCGCTGACGGTGGATGCGGCGCCGCTCCCGCTCCGTGGTCCCACCCCAGACTCCTTCGCGCTCACGGTTGGCCAGAGCATGCTCCAGGCATGACTCTCGCACGGCGCACTGATCGCAGATGGCCTTGGCCTCACCGGACTCCTCGTCGGAGATCGGGTAGAACACATCAGGATCGATGCCCCGGCAGGCTGCGTGCTTGCGCCAGGTGGCACTCATGAAACGTCACTTCCTAGGTAGGATTGGGGTTACTGGTCGATCCACCGGTGTGCGCGTCGATGACCAGGGAAAATGCGGTCCAGCGGCGAAAACAGGCGGAACAGCCAGTATGACCCAGCCGAGGTCGCGGTGTCCACAGGAACGGGCCCATTTACCGGAGTTCGGGGACGATTCGGCCGGACGGCGACGACGGTCACCTCCGGAGCCGACGATCTCCCCGACGGGGGCGGACCTCGCCGGGCCGGCTCGCCAGCTGCCTAGTATCACCCGACGACGCGGGCGCCTTCTCCCCCATCCCGCCCGGTCCGAAGGAGCCTTCTATGTCCGCTGCCCCGCTGGAGGGAAAGACCGTCGTGATCACCGGGGTGACCGGACAGGTAGCCGGGCCGGTGGCGGAGGCGCTGGCCGACCGGAACGAGGTCATCGGCGCGGCCCGCTTCCAGAACGCTTCGGCCCGGGCCCGGCTCGAGGGCGCCGGAGTCCGCTGTGTCCCCATCGACCTGTCCACCGGCGACGTGGGAGGGCTCCCCCGGGACGCCGACTATGTCGTCAACTTCGCCGTGTCGAAGACCAACGACTGGGAGATCGACCTCCGGTCCAACAGCGGTGGGCTGGCCTGGCTGATGGAGCACCACCAGGACGCCACCGCCTTCCTCCACTGCTCCACCACCGGCGTCTACAAGCCATTCGGCCATCACGTCTTCGCCGAAGGGGACCAGCTCGGGGACAATCACGGCGTCTGGCCGTTCCTCCGCACCTACAGCATCTCCAAGATCGCGGCCGAGGCCACGGCCCGGTGGGCTGCGGAGCGATTCGAGCTGCCCACCACGGTGGCCCGCCTGTCGGTCCCCTACGGCGATCAGGGAGGGTGGCCGGCCATCCATCTGGAGATGATGCTGGCCGGCAGCGAGATCCCCGTCCACGTCGACGCGCCGAGCGTCTACCACCCGCTCCACCAGGACGACATCATCGCCATGGTGCCGGGCCTGCTGCAGGCGGCCACCACCCCCGCCACCACGGTCAACTGGGGTGGGGACGACGCCGTCAGCATCGAGGAGTGGTGCGGCTACTTCTCCGAGCTGACCGGGGTGCCGGCCCGCATCTCCCCCACGCGGGACACCATCGACAGCGTCCAGATCGACCTGACCCGGATGCACGAACTGGTGGGACCGACCAGCGTCGGATGGCGAGACGGCATGCGGCGCATGGTCGCCGCCCGCCACCCCGAGCTGCTGGAGGCCTGAACCCGGCGGTAGCCACGGCGCCGCGGCACGTCCGGCGGACGCGGCCCGGTCAGGCGGCCGGAGGCGGTACGGCTCCACCCGGCTCGGCGTAGACGTTCCCCACCGACCACGCCGTGTCGACCGGGTCCGGCGACACCGTGAGCACCGCCCCGCTCTGGAACACCACCCGCAGCTCGCCGCCGGGTGAGGTCCACATCCACCGCACCGACCCCGGATACAGAGCCACCAGCGGCCCGAGGCCCTCGGAGTGCTGCGGGCTCAGGTGGTGCACCACCCCACCCGTGGCCAGCACGAAGGGGGTGGCGATGGCCACCTCGGTGAGCCCGAATCGGAGACGCGACTGGTCGTCGATCCGGATGAACGACAGAGCGGTCTGGTCGAGAACGAACTCCCTGCCGCCGTCGGGAAGCTCTCTGATCCGGCAACCGTCGACCACGGGGTCATGTTCGCACTTCCTCGTCGGAGCCGCACATCGTCCCGGCCCCGGTCGAACAGCCCGGAATCCGGCCGCGGCGCCGGCTCAGCGCGGCGTTCGGCCGTCGTCGACCGGTGCCAGCCGCCGCGGCCCTAAGCCCGGTTGCCCGGACGGGACGGCCACGTCCGGCCACACCAGCATGGCCAGGGCCGTGGTGAGGTCGGCCAGCTCGGCCGCCGTCGACCGGTAGCGGTCGAGGGACCTCCCGTAGGGATCGACCACATCGTCGGCCTCGGACCGGCGGGCCAGCGACTCCCGGGTCCGGTCCCCGTGCGCGGCGTCGATCCACGAGCGGATCCCTTGGTCGGGACGCCGGGATCCGAGCTCGCCGCCGCGGCGGATCAGCTCTTTGAGCATGAACGTCTTGGGCCAGCTCGGCGGGTCGATGAGCACGGCCTCCTGCACGTGACGACGGCCCATGCCCACGATCAGATCGGCCTGTTCCACCATGGGCTGGGTCAGGACCTGACTCCGATGCAGACGGAGATCGATGCCGTAGGGGGCCATCACCTGCAGCACCTCGTCGGGGACACCCCGGCCGGCCATGCCTGCCCCGGCCCGTATCCCCGCCGAGGACACCGCCACCGGGTCGCTCAGGTTCTCGATGTGCTCGGCGAAGAGGGCGGCGGCCATCGGGGAGCGGCAGATGTTGGCGGTGCATATGAAGAGGAAGTGAACGTGGGGAGTGTAACCCTTGGCCGGTCCGGTTCCGCCGACCCCGCGGCTGCTCCGGGTCCGGGCGTGCCGCCGGACCTGGTGGGGCACCGTCGAGCGCACATCGCCTTGTGGGTACGGCGGGGCGCGTACGCTCGCCGTGGGACAAGGGAACCCACGGGGCGGGGTGGCGGCAGACCCGAGACCACAGCACAGACCGACCGACAGGAGTGAGCCGTGCCATCCAACGCCGACATCGTACGAACTGTCACGGAGGCCCTGGGCCACGGCGACCTGCTGGCCGTCATGGGTCTGGTGGCCAAGGACGTGCGGTGGGCCGTCAACGCCGCCGACCGCGAGGCCGCCCCCTGGTTCGGGGTGTACGAGGGCAAGCGCAGCCTCCCGGACTTCTTCGCCGAACTGGCCCGACTGACCTTCAGCGACTTCACCCTGAAGGCCATGCTCTCCGAAGGCGACCTGGTCATCACCTGGCTGCATGTGGCCTTCACCAGTCCCAAGGGCCGCCCCGTGGACATGGAGGAGGTGCAGATCTGGCGGCTGGCCGACGGCAAGGTGCAGTCGGTCGACACCCTGCTCGACACGGCTGCCGTGGGGGCTGCCTTCGCGTGAGTGGCACCGCACCGCTGGCGCTCGTCCACGACTATCTGACCCAGCGGGGCGGTGCCGAACGGGTGGTGGCCACCCTGGCCCGCGCCTTCCCCGACGCGCCCGTCTACACCTCCCTGTTCGACCCGTCGGCCACCTTCCCCGAGTTCTCCACCATGGATGTCCGGACCCTCCCCCTCGATCGGGTCGGACTGCTCCGAGCCCACCACCGGCTGGCCCTCCCCCTGTTGGCCCCGGCCTTCTCCCACCTGACCGTCGACGCCGAGGTCACCATCTGCTCGTCGAGCGGCTGGTCCCACGGAGCCGGGGTGACGGGCCGGAAGATCGTCTACTGCCACACGCCGGCGCGCTGGCTGTACCAGTCCGGTCGCTACCTCGACGGTACGTCGTCGCTGCCGGCCGCGGCCCTGTCGGTGCTGGCGCCCTGGCTCCGTCGCTGGGACAAGAAGGCCGCCGCCACCGCCCATCGCTACCTGGTCAACTCCACGGCCGTGCGGCTCCGGGTGGAGGAGCTCTACGGGATCGAGGCGCTGGTGGTCCCGCCGCCGGTGGATGTCGACCCCGACGGTGACCTCGAGCCCGTGGACGGCGTACGGCCGGGCTTCGTCCTCTGCGTCTCGCGGCTGCTTCCCTACAAGAACGTGGAAGCGGTGACGGCGGCCTTCCGCCAACTCGGTGACCATCGGCTGGTGGTGGTGGGATCGGGTCCGCTGGCCGAACAGGTCCTGGCCACGGCCCCGGCCAACGTGACCGTGCTCGGGACCGTCAGCGACGCCGGGCTCCGGTGGCTGTACCGGTCCTCGATCGGGCTGGTGGCCGCGTCCTACGAGGACTTCGGCCTGACCCCGGTGGAGGCCGCCCTGTTCGGCAAGCCCACGGCCGCGCTCCGGTGGGGAGGGTTCCTCGACACCATCGTGGACGGCACGACGGGGGTGTTCTTCGACGAGCCCGAGCCGGAGCTCATCGCCCGGGCCGTCACCCGGCTCACCGGATCGGCGTGGAGTGCCGAGGCGCTCCGCGCCCACGCCGAACAGTTCTCGTCAGAGAGGTTCGTCCGGCGGATCACCGAGGTGGTGGCGGACGAGCGTCGGGCCGCGTGAGATGCGCCGTGGTCAGGAGGCACCCCGGCCGCGGAAGACCGTGGCCGGGGTCTGCCAGAGGATCTGCATGTCCCACCAGAACGACCAGGAGGCCACGTACAGGTAGTCGAGCCGGCACAGCTCCAGGTGGGAGAGCTCGTTGCGACCCGAGACCTGCCACAGTCCGGTCATGCCGGGACGGGCCTCGAAGCGCTTGCGGGCCCAGCCCTCGATCTCCATGGCCTCGGCCATGACGAACGGACGCGGGCCGACCAGCGACATGTCACCCTTCCAGACATTGATCAGCTGGGGGAACTCGTCGAGGCTGGTCCGACGCAGGAACCGTCCCACCCGGGTGACCCGGGGATCGTCGTGCACCTTGAACAACGGCCCGTCCATCTCGTTGAGGTGTTCGAGTTCGTGGCGCCGCGACTCGGCGTCGCGGCACATGGTGCGGAACTTCATCATCGAGAACGGCCTCTCGTCGCGGCCCATCCGCACCTGTCGGAAGAAGACCGGGCCGTCGCTGGTGGCCTTGATGAGTACCGCCACCACTAGAAGCGCCGGGGACGCGGCCACCAGGACCAACGAGGACACCACGATGTCGAACGACCGCTTGAGGAACCGGGCCCCGGCACTCAACGAGGCCGGTGCGATGTCCACCATGGGCAGGCCGGACAGGTCTTCGACGCGGGAGCGGCTGGTGATGAGCTCGTAGTACCGCGGGACGATGGACACCCCCACCTGGCCGGTCAGGCCCTTGAGCATCTCGGTGGTGCGCTCGGGATGCGTGCGGGAGAAGCACACCGCCACCCGGGCCACGCCGTACCGTCGGCACAGCTCGGGGAGGTCGTCGAGGCCACCGATCACGTCGCTGCGACCGAGAGGGTTGTCGTCGACGAAGCCCACGAAGCTGACGCTGCTGTGGGCCCGGAGGTGGCTGGCCACGGTCTGGGCCAGCTTGCCGGTGCCGACCACGATGACCGGGACCGATCCCACCGACGCCCCGCCCAGCAGGCCGAAGGCCACGACCCGGGCCAACGGAACGGTGAACGCCGCCACCAGGCACATGGCGGTGATCTTGGCCACGGTGACCGACTCGGCACCGAAGTTCCGCTTGGCCACGTACGCCACGATGGCGTAGAGAAACCCACTGATCATCAGGGCGTGCAGGATGTTGCGGAGATCGGTGAACACGCTCTTGGAGATCCGACGTCGGGTCCCCCGGTACAGCCCGTAGAGGGTGAAGCATCCGACGAACAGCGGGATCATGGCCAGATCGAAGAGGGACACCTGGGCATTGTGACTGGCGGCGCTGTCCGGGTTGTTGGACAGACCCGAGATGATGAGCGGACCGAGGAGGGCCGCGAACACCAGGCCGACGACGTCGGCCGTCAGCAGGCGTCGCAGCAGATGCCGGTGGACCCGGGCCACCGCGCCGGCATGGTCGCCCACGGCGGTGGACTGCTCGCGCTGGGACCTGACCGGGGCCAGCGTGTCGTGGAGCAGGTGGCGCAGCTCGGCGTCGAGCGTCGCCATGCCGACGGGTCGACCCACCCCGGACCCGCTCCGAGACCGGTGGCCCGCGTCGGCCCGGTCCTCGGGGACGGTGCCGTCAGCCATGCGGGCCACGCGCCGTCAGGGGGAGATCCGAGCCGTCTCGGTCGTGTTCAGCGCCCGGACGTATCCCCGAGGCGCGGCCTCCGTCGGTCCGAGGGGCTGCAGGCCGATCACCGAGACTCCCCCGGGCTCGAGGTGGAACCACGAGTCGTCCGGTCGGAACCCGGTCGTGTTCACACAGACGAACTGGGCGAACCGACGACTGGTGACGGTCAGGGACCATGCCCTTTCATCGACCCGTTCGAGGGAGGCCTGAAGGCCGATCTCCCCCTGCACCGGGCGTTGCAGCCCGCCGGGAAGATAGCCGGTCCGGGCCACGAGTTCGCCGTCTTCGGCCAGTAGCCGAACCACCACCAGCTCGGCGCTCCGGGGACCGAACCGGTAGGCATACGTGAGGTCCCGGAATCCGTCGAACAGGGCATCAGCCGACAGTCGGATGCCGGATCGGGCTGGGACCAGTGCGGGACAGGACGCCTGGTCGATCAGGTGGTCGGCGGAGTAGACCTCGACGCTCACCCGACCGCCCACCGCCTCCTCGCTGTCGTTGACCAGGTGCACGGCCAGGCCGTTCAGTCCCTCGTCGGTCAGCAGCACGGCCACCGGGCGGGAGGCCCGGGCCAGGGTGAACCAGGGTGCCTTGGGGTTACCGAGAGCATCGATCAACCCCCAGCCGGCGCCGACGCGCAGGTCGCGAAGGCCCACCAGCAGGAGACCGTCACACGGCGATCCGGGGCGGCGCCATTCGGACATGGCTTCGGCCATCACGTGGGCCACCGCGGTCCGGCCGAGATCGAGGGCACGCTCAGGGTCGACCCGCCGCAGCAGACGGGCGTCGAGGTCGAAGAACGACTCCACGTAGTGGTCGCGCACGTCCTCGAGATCCCAGGAGCCGCCGGTGTCGTGGTGGATGGCCTGCTTCCAGGACGGGTCGTGTCCGGCCTGACGAGCCCCGCCACACGCGTCGTCGACCGTGTCCCGCTCGGGCGGGATCGAGAAGGCCAGCCCCTCGCTCACGAAGGTGACCTCGGATCGGCGCAGATCCTCGAGCGGCCGCAGGAAGACGCCCACTCCGGTGTAGTGGCAGACACCCTCGTTCATCTGAAAGGGAAGCGACCCGCCGGTGGGGGACGACGTCAGGTAGGGGACACCGGGAGCCACGAGGTCGGCCAGCCCCGGGATGATCCGGGAGGTGAGCTCGGACGACCACCGGTCGCGGGACAGCCCGAACATGGCCGGCTGCTCTTCGAGCTCCTGGCCACCGCAGATGACGCTCAGGCACGGGTGGGCGGCGGCCACGGAGAGCACACCGGTCAGCTCCTCGGTGACGGACTCGACGAACGAGTCCTCGTCCGGGGGGTCGAGGAACGCCAACATGGCGTCCTGCCAGACCATGATCCCGAGGGCGTCGCACATCGAGAAGAACCGGTCGTCCTCGTAGACGGCGCCGCCGGGTATGCGGACCATGTTCATTCCGGCCCCCCGGATCAGCTCCAGCGTCTGGCGAAGGTCGCGGTCGGAGCTGTTCAGGGACACCGGGTCGATCGGATACCAGCACCCGCCCCGGCAGAAGACCGGTACGCCGTTGACCACCAGCCCGAAGCCGCCTCCGGCGTCTTCGACCTCGACGGTGCGGAAGCCGATCCCTCCGAGGTCCAGGCGTTCCGGGCCGATTTCCACCGCGGCCGGGTAGAGCACGGGACTGCCATGGGTGTGCGGCCACCACCGTTCGACATCGTCCAGGGTGACCGACCCCGACAGCACCAGATGGTCGCCGTCGACGCGCATCTCCAACGGGGCGCGATACTTCCCCACCTCCAGCGTGGGCGGATCGGGAAGCGTGGTCCGAGAGTGATCGGCGGTGACCCGGAGCTCGACCGACACCGTGCCCGTGGTCCCCGTGTGACCGTCGTGACACCGGACCGTGACACGACGGTCGACGACCCGGGGCGCGTCCCAGGGCGTCAACCGGACCGGACGCCACGGTCCGACCGGTGCCGGGGTCACCGACCAGCCGGGCTGACGACCGAGCAGCGTCGTGCGCAACCAACGGAGGTTCTGGTGGGTGGCACCGCCCGTCTTCCACCGCGGACGGGGTCGGCGCCCGGCCAGGACGGGCGCCAGGGCGGCGAATCGCACGACCAACTGGTTGTCCTCGTCGAGCGATGCGACACGCACCCGCACGGGCGTGAACATGGACTCGGAGTGGGCCAGGTGTCGGCCGTTGAGCCAGACGTCACTGACGGTGGCCAGTCCGTCCAACTCCAGCAGCCAGGCACCGCCGGTCGGATCTCCGTCCCCGCCGTCGGGGGCCGGGAACCGGCACCGGAACCACCAGTCCTCCCCGTCGAGCTCGGCGGTGGAGCGCTCGGGTACTCCAGCCAGGCGCAGGGCGCCCGCCGCCGTGCCCGGGACCGGGGCCGGCAGCCAGCGCACGGGCAGCGTGGCCAGGTCGTCGGGCCCGGCAGCCGAATCCGGATGCGACGAGGCGCACTCCCAGGCCGCGGAGTCCAACACGTCGAGGTCAGGCGTCATAATGCTCGGCCAGGACGGCCATGGCCGAGGCCCAGTGCTCCTCCATGGGCCCCACGATGGCGGCCACGTCCACCTGTCGGCCCCGCACCACCCGGGCCAGGGCGAACTGGAGGGCCTTGGCGCCGGCCGCCAGTTCGCCGAACTCGACGGCGGCCGACTCGGTGCCGGGGCGGTCGAAGCGGTTCAACCACTCGACGAAGGCTGCGGCCAGCTCGGCCGTGGCACCACATTGGCGGCACATCCCGAACGAGTAGAGATGAAAGGTGTCCAGGTCCTGTTGGACCAGCCAGGGCAGGTCGGCCGTGAGGCGTTGGCCCAGTCGGGTGACGGGGTTGTCGGTGGGCCGGCGCCGGAGGTGGTCGCGGGCCAGTGCCACCGCCCTGGGCACCAGGTCAGGATCGTTCCGCCGGACACGATCGAGCCGGATCACCTCCACATAGGGAGGCAGGCCCGCCGCCTCGGCGTGGGACCCGAGCCGGAAGACACCGTCGAAGTCGTCCCCGGCCAGCTCGAAGTAGCCGGCGTTGTGGAAGTAGCCGAGTCGTCGGCCCTCCCGGTCGAGCATCTGGGGGACGATGGTGCTCTTCACGTGGTCCGTGCCGTACGACACGCCGCGGGTGTCGGGCAGGAACCACGAGTCGACCTCGACCGTGCACAGACGGCCCAGGTCGAGCTGTTCGGCCACGTGGTCGACGACCGGCCTCCATACGTTCAGCTCCGAGACCTCCAATCCGAACAGGGTGCGCAGATCCTCGGGGGGGAACTTGAAGAAGGTCCACTGGTCCCCTTCGAAGTCGGCGCTGAGGGTGAAGGCCGACGCCGCCACCGGGTCCAGGCCGAGGGCGTTGAGCACCTCGATCCACACGTCCACGTAGCAGTTGGTCTCGGTCCAGTTCCGCTCCACGGCGTGCAGCCCGTGGGGCCGATACTCGTCAGCGGTGAGCGGCAGCAGCGCGATGGTCATGGTGCGACGACGTCTCGATGGTTCAGGGCCACAGCTGTCGCCGGACAGAGGTCGGCCAGCGGTCGGGGTCGACGCCATGACGATGGAGGAGCGCCAGGGTGATGCGGTCCACCCCGAAGCCGAAGCACGAGGTGTGGGCCACCTCCCCGTCGGCGGTCTCGATCCCAAAGGGCCGACCGAAATGGTCGAGGTGGCAGTTGGAGGACGAGATGGCAGTCTCCCGTTCGATGGCATAGACCGGCGTGACGATCTCGTACTTCAGCTCCTCGTTTCGTTGGTTGGCGGCGAGCATCCGACCGGGGCGCCCGAAGAAGGGGTCGTTGGCCACCACCGGGGACACCTCGAGACCGAGCCCGCTCAGGACCTCGAGCCCGCGCTCGATCCACTGGTCGCGGTGGGCCCGGGCTCCGTCCGGAGTGCCCAGGTAGACGTAGTCGTGCTGGCGGAAGGCCTGCATCCGGAACGGGTCGGTACTCGGCTCGTGACGGAAGCAGTAGCCGTAGACCTCGACCCGCCGACCCTCTTCGGGGAGGACACCGGCCATGGTCGGGTAGAGCGGGTGGCAGACGGCCGGGCACAGCACCATGTCCGTGGACTCGAGCATCGGTGCCCGGTCCTCGTGGTCCTCGGTCCGGCGTAGGAGCTCGGCGTGCTGACGCTCGTCGCCCCGGAACGTGTGCACCGATCCCATCTGGTCGGGGAACGACTCCAGATAGCCGTTCTTCTCGAACGTGGCCCACGGCATGACGGGGGGGAAGCGCACCGAGGACGCCCCTTGGTCCGCCCCCGCCCGCAGGACCAGCCGGTCCATGGCGTCGGCCACCGACTCGTAGGTGCCCGAACGCCCGTAGAGTCCGGCGACGCCGGTGGGGACGAGCAGACCTTCCGACAGCAGGGCTTGGCGGAACGGTGTCCACGGCTCGGACTCCGGAAGGCCGTCGGTCGAACCGTTCTCCGACACCACGGCGGCCGGGTTCAGTGTTTGGCTCATCGATCTCACTCTCCTCTGTGGACCAGGAGCATCTGGGCGTTGTTGCCCATGATCCGGTCGTTGTTGACCATGAGCGACGCACCCATCGAATCGCGCAGGTGGCGGCCCAGGCTGTAGGGGGTGTCCATCCGGTACGAGGCCAGGCCGCAGATCACCATGCACTGCCGTACCACGTCGACGACCAGCGTCGAGGCTGACACCTTCAGCGAGTTCATGGCGATGGCAAACCCCAGCGCGGACAGACGATCGGGGTCGTCCTGGATCTGCTCGAACCGTCCCACCGCGCCCCGCACCAGATCGGTGAACTGCTGAAGGGTCGCCGTGGTATCGGCCAGGCGGAGTGCTGCGGCCGGTGTCATCCCGGGCCGCTTCCTGGCCTCGGCCTGGACGAACCGTCGGGCCCGGTCCGTGGCCGCGGTGGCGATGCCCAGCCACAGCGAACTCCACAGCAGGTGGGCCACCGGCAGCATGGTCTGGCTGGAGACGTCGCTGTAGGGATCGTCGAGGATGGCATTGGCATCGCCACTGGCCCGCAGGACGAAACCCGGGCTGCAGGTGCCCCGGAATCCGAGGGCGTTCCACTCCCCGACCTGCTCGAGGACCAGCTCGGGAGGACGGCACAACGCCAACACCTGGTCGTTCTCGGGACTGTCGGCCGATCGACGGGCCGTGGCCAGTATGCCGTCGGCGAACCTCCCGTAGGAGATGACCGGAGCCTGCTTCTCGAGGTGGAACGTGCCGTCGGCGACGTCGACGGCGCACACGCTGCTCCCGACATCACCCCCGGTGCCGACCTCCGTGGTGGCCGAGGCCAGCAGATACTGACGGTCGACCAGCTCCACCTGGTAGTGGCGCAGCAGATCGTTGCGCCCGTGGCGCACGAGACAGGCCACCTGGATGTGGTGCATGGCCACCACCATGGCGCTCGAGGCGCACTGGCGACCGAGCGCCACCAGGCCCTCGGAGATCTGGGAGTACGAGGCGCCCATCCCACCCAACGACCGCGGGACCAGGGCCGACAGCAGCCCTTCGGCCCTGAGGGCGCTGATGGTCTCGGCCGGGAACCGACCCTGCTGATCCACTTCGTCGGCGGCAGGAGCCGCCACCCGTTCGGCGATGCGGGCCATCATGGCGACCACGTCACCGGCACCGGAGACGGCCTGGGGGTCCTTGGTGACACTGGTCATGACGCCGTCACGCCCTGCATCTCGAGCACGCCGGCCCGAATGGCGGCGATCGACTCGAACGTGGACTTCCGGAGCATCTTCTCGGAGAACTCGATGTCGAAGGCGTCCTCGAGCGCCAGCATCACGTTCACGCTGGCGTGAGACGTCATACCCGACGCGAACAGGTCGGCGTTCTCGTCGACGGCACCGGCGTCGACGGCCAACCGGCCGTGCTCAGCCAGCACCTCCCGAATGGTCTCATCCATGACTACTCTCCTTTCCGGTCAGTAGCCGAGCTACGGACACCTGTCTGGACAACGCTTCTTCCCATCCCCACCACACATGCGGCGGCCATCAAGGACTCGTGGGTGAGGCTCACCGCGAACTGCTGGATGCCGGCGTCGGCGGCCAGCGCCGCGGCCAGACCCGAAAGGCGGAGCTCGCACCAGCCACCGTCGACGCGGTGGAGCTCGATACTCCGCCACTCAGGGCGGATCCCGACGGGACGCAACACCTTCACGGTGGCCTCTTTGGCCGCGAAGCGGGCCGCCAGGGACTCCATCGAGTAGGTCGCAGACCGCGGTGAACCTCCCATCCGGCTGCAGGCGCGCTCATGCGGCGTGAAGACCCGGTGCAGATATCGGTGACCGAGGCGTTCCACCGAGTCGGCCACGTCGGCGACCAGAACCATGTCGATGCCGACCCGCAACGGAGCCACTGCGCCCTGATCATCCGACCACTGCACATCGATGGCACCCGGGGCCGATTCCGACTCCGGTGCACCGACGATCGAGGGCGATCGGGTCGGGGCCCCACCATGGCCCAACACGACAGTGGGCGTCGCGCTCATGCCACTGTCTGCCCGTGCTCGGAGCGGCCGGCCCGTTCGGGTGCGGGGAGGTATCGGGTGACGGATCCGACGACGGCGTCGTACACCTCCCGATAGCGCCCGGCGATCGCCGGCCACGCGTAGGATTCGACACGGGCACGGCCGGCGGCGGCGATGGCGAGGCGTCGATCGTCGTCGGACAGCAGGGTCTCGAGGGTCGAGGCCAGCGCGCTGGTGTCGAACGGGTCCACCAGCACGCCGTCCTTCCCGTCGTGGACGAACTCCGGGGGACCACCCCGCGAGGTGGCCACCATCGCCACCCCAGCCCGCCATCCCTCGAGGATGACGATCCCGAAGGGCTCGAGGCGGCTGGGCACCACGAACAGCCGGGCTTCGGCCGTGAACCGGGCCACCTGCTCGCGGGTCAGTCGTCCGACGAAGTGCACCCGCTCGGCCACACCCAGGGTGCCGGCCAGTGCCCGGAGGTCCTCGAGGGCCGCTCCGGCGCCTCCGATCACCAGATCGGCGCTGCGGAGCGACTCGTCCATGCCGGCGTAGGCGGCGAGCAGGAGGTCGAAGCCCTTCTTCTCCACCACCCTCCCGACGGCCAAGATGTAGGGCCGGTCCGGGGGGGCAGGCCCGTCGGTCGTCCCGCCCCCGCCCGGGCCGGTCTCGTTCAGGTCGACACCGTTGGGGATGACCTGTCCGCGGCCCGGCGCCAGCCCGAACCGGCGCTCGGCGTCGGCCAGCGCGAAGGCCGAACATCCGGTGACGGCGCCGGCCCGGCGGAGGCCCGAACGTAGGGACATGCGCAGGACCCGGGAGCTCTCGAAGATGTCGGAGTCGTCCATCACCGTCTCCCCCTGCAGGGTGACGACGAGCGGCAGTCCGGTGAGCCGGGCCAGTGCGGTGGCGTAGACACCGTTGGGGCCGAAACACTGGACGTGCAGGACGTCAGGACGAAACGCGGTCACGGCGCGCCGCAGGGCGGTGACGGTCCGCGGTCCGATGGTGGTGGACCGCCGTATCGACGACCATTTCCGGCCCGGCAACGGCATGGGAAAGCGCCGGACCACGATGAGGTCGCGAAGCTCCACCGACTCCGGTCTGGCGTCATCGCCGTGCAGCGTCCACACCTCCACCTGGTCTCCGGCCTCGACGAGAGCCAGGGCCAGATGGCGCGTCAGTTCCTCGACCCCGCCGAGGGCGGGCGGATAGGCGCTGGGAAGGAGGGCGACTCGGGTCATCGACGGCTCACGGGACGCTCGGATTCAGCCACGGCTCGACGGCGGTCAACGTCGCGCCCGTCGGCTCCGGTGCGATGGTGCTCCAATTGCCGACTCCGGGCGACCAGTAGTCGGAGAAGGCCGCCGCGTACCATCCGGACAGGAACCCCTGCTCGGCACAGTCACAGTTGGGTGCCCAACTGGCCGGGTGGATGTCGAGGATGTTCTCGATCTGGGTCTCACCGCCCTGGGGCTCGACGGCGGAGGCATCGACCTCGTGGCCGATCTCGAAGGCGGCGATGCCGGCCAGGCGTTCCACCGTCTCGCCCGGGTACACGTACAGCACCGAGCTGCCTCCGGCCTGCCCCCAGGTGAACGAGGTGTTGCCGTAGAACCCGGGCGACGGAGCATCGCTGATGGGCAGGAACTGGATGGTGTATCCGGGGAGGTTCTGCCACGGGTAGCGGACCAGGGCGAGGGCCTGGGCGCCGAGCTGGTCCGGGGTCAGCGGGGCGCTCGGGGCCGGCGCGGCCGCCGGTGGTACGACGGGTGCCGGCGCGGCCGCCGGTGCCACCGTGGTGGCCGGAGCGGCCGCGGGCGCGGGGGTCGTGGTCGGGGGGGTCGTGGTGACGGCGGCCGGCACCGAGGGTGCGGTGCGAGCGCCTGCCGTCGGCTGGAACGAGCTCTTCGAGGCCGCCGGCGTCGGCGCGTCGCGGGTCTCGGAGTCGAGCACCAGCACCGACGCCACCACCAGGACGGCGGCGGCGGCGATGACCCCCTCCAGCCGCAGCAGGGACCGGCGTTGGGAGAACGTGGCCCGACGCAGCCGGGCCAGTCGGGTGCGGGCCCGCCGGTCCGTTCCGATGTAAGCGGATGAGAGGACCAGGTTCGCATCGTGCAGGTCGGAGAGGTCCTCGGCCGGCGCCTCGGGGACGACGGACGCCTCGGGCACGTCCGAGGGCGACAGGGACGCCGGTGCATCAGTGATCGGGGCGACGGAAGACAGTTCCGTAAGGATGGAACCCATGCAGTTTGATCGGCAGGAATCCGGTCCGGCTGAAGTCTCGGACGGGGTGGAGGGTCAGTCCTGGTGTGCCCTTCTCCGGCCCTGAACCCGGGATCGGTCGGGAGCGGGAACCGGTCTCAGCGGATCCTCCACCAGCGGGTGGCCCCGGCCATGGCGTCGTTCCGGTCCTCGTGCCGCCTCGGCTGTGCCCTGCGCTCCTGCCCGCGGCTGAGCCGGCGATGCTCACGGGCCTGGCGACGGTCGAGTGTCCGACGGTCGGGGCCGATGTACTCGGCGGTGATGATCAACCGGGAGTGGTACAGGTCGGACAGCAGTCCATCGGGCACGAGGTCGTCCCCGATGCCGTTTCCTTCGTCCCCGTCCGTCCCGATCAGGTCGCAGGCGGTGACCACGGTGGGCGGACCCTGCCGGCCCACAGCTCTCCGAACACCTCTACGCACCGACACCACGTACTCTCATCGGCATCTTCTCCCCGGTTCTGAAGGTCGGAATCGGCACGGTGGGTGGGGCCGGCCGCGAGGGGGCCGCCCGGCGCAGCTCCGTTTCGACGCCGCCGGCCGGCTCATGCCGCCAGCCCGACCGACCGGTAGGCCTCGGCCGTGCCGTGAGCGGTGCCGGCCCAGCTCAGCGTGGCCGCCCGGGCCGCGCCCCGCTCGGCCAGGTCGGCACGGTGCGATCCGTCGCCCAACAGGTCGCGGAGGATGGCGGTCAACCCTTCGACGTCCCCGGGGCGGAACGTGGCCGCTCCGTCGCCGACCACCTCCACCACCGCCGGCACCGGGGTGGTGACTACGGGGGCCCGGCACGCCATGGCCTCCACCGGTGGGAGGCCGAATCCCTCGTAACGCGAGGCGTAACCGACCAGGGTGGCCGCCCCGTACAGCCCCGGAAGGTCGGCGGTCGGCACGTGACCGATCTCGAGGGCGCCGGCGGGAGGGCCATGGCCCCACAGACGGTGTCCGGTCAGCACCAGAGGGATCGAGACGCTCCGGCAGGCGGCAGCCAGAGTGGCGATGTCCTTTCGGGGTTCGATGTTCCCGACATGGAGTACGAACCGCTCGGGCAGGTGGTACTTCCCTCTGATCCGCTCCACCTCCTGGTCCGGCGCCGGGCCCATGCCCGACGACGGCGCCGAATGGACGACGACGGCGTCCCGGCCGACCAGCACCCGGACCCGCTCGGCGGTGAAGGCCGAGACGGCCACAATGACGTCGGCCCGGCGCAGGGCGTGACGGACCAGGGCCTGTTCGCCCATGACCCGATGGCGGGGGAAGGCCCACGGTACGTCGAACACGGCCATGTCGTGAACCGTCGACACCATCGGCCCGGATGGTCGCAGGGGGAGATCCACGTCGAGACCGTGGAACAGGTCGGAACGACCGAATCCGTACAACCCGGCCAACGCACGACCGAGCCCGCCCGACGCCCGCTTCACCACCGCGGTGACGCCCGGCGGAAGTTCGGGTCGACCCGCCGGCAACACCGCCGCCACCAGCTCGGCGTCGACCTCGGAGGTCATGGCTCCCAACAGCTCGCGGATGTAGGTGCTGACACCGCCCCCCCGGACATCGAGGGGAAGGGCGTTGTAGAGGATCCGAGGAGGAGATGCTGTCACCGAGAAGTCGACGCCGTGGGGAGTAGCGACCGCCACCGATCGACCACCATGGCGCCGACGGCCCGGAGCTCGTGTCGGACCGGTCGGCGGCTCGACACCGGGAGAGCGCGGCGCGGTGTGGCGCTCGTCTCGCTCGGGACCTCGACCTTCGGTAGGCCGGTGGTGGCTCGGCGGTCGGCATCGGCCATGCCCAGTGAGATGCCGGCGATGAGGAAAGGGGGGATCATGCTGGCGCCGATGAAGAAGATGTCGAAGAGGCCGTCGACGTAGTGACCGAGGAGGATGGCCAGACCGAGGGTGCCGAAGACATAGGGAAGCCGGCCCATGGTGCGCATGGTCATGTAGACGAGATAGAAGAAGGCGATCGATCCGACGATGCCCGTCGAGGCCAGATTGTCGATGAGCACGTTGGGCGGGGCGGTGACGGTCACATACTGGGGCAGGTAGTAGAAGCGCATACCCAGGCCGAGCAACGGACTGAGGTGCCACACATGGAGTGCGTCGCCGATCTGGCCGAACCGGATCGAGACCGAGTTGAATTTCGGGTTGTTGCGCGCCGCAACGGCGAAGCTGTAATAGACGGCCACGGCCAACGGGATCAGACCCAAGAGGGCCAGCTTCGAACGGCGCCGGACGTCGGGGTTCAAGACGGTGACGGCCACGAGGGCCACGATGAGCGAGATGGCCGCCTGCCTCGACTGCGAGGCCAGCAGTCCGCCGATGCAGATCAGTTCGAGTACCCGGGTCTCCGTTCGCCGCAACTGTGCCCACGGCGGGTTGATCTGGGCCACGGCGATGGCCACCCACATGACCGCACCGATGGCGTTCTTCTGATAGCTGCCCCACTGGGCCGGCTGGAAGTGACCCTTCACGGCGTGCTCCATGGCCATCACGGCCAGGAGTGCCGAGCACCAGAGGAACAGCCGGAAGGTCTGGCGGGCCCGACCGTTGGTGGCCACCACCCAGCCCACCAGCACACTGGCGGCCAGATAGGAGAAGCGGTGGAACCACTCCACGATGTCGTACCGGTTGGGATGGGCCATCACCACCAGGATCAGCACCGCCTGATACCACACGATGGCCTTGAGGAACTGCCGGAGGTAGCCCGCCTCGCGCCACCGGACACGGAAGAGGCAGACGACCCCACCCAAAAAAACGAGCAGGTCGGCGACGCTGAGATTGGTGCTGGACCCTCCCACCCTCTGCAGGAGCAGCGACCCGGGGAGCACGATGACGGCCAACAGGAGGGGATCGGCCACGTAGACCCCGAGTCCCAACACCAACGCCGCCAGGGCCAGGCCGATCCACTCGCTGCCGCCGGCGACGGCACCGACCAGCGCGGCCACGGCCACCACGGTCAGCCACGGGGCCACGGTCTGCAGGAATTGGCGACGGTCCGAGCGCCACGACGCCACGACGCCGGTCCGATCGGGGAGCAGGCTCCGGATCCGGTTCATGGGTGCATCAGGCGCTCGTTCATCGGACCTCGGTTGCTCCGCCTCGGTTGGACAGGTCGTCGCAACCTTTGAATCGTAGCTGCCGGTCGGCGCAATTCGGTGACTCTCCCGGCACGGTCCGGGTACAGCAAATCCGCCTCAAGGTGGGCCCCGGCCGTGTCGACGTTATCTATCGTTACCGGCCCACCATCGCCGCGAGCTCTGGCGTGGCTTCGAGGATCACCTGTCTGGCATCAAGGAACGAACATGGCATCCCAGAGCCCGGGCTACGACATCACCACCGCCACGGACCGCCGCTTCCCGTCCAGCGTGTCGGCACCTTGGCCGAGGGTACCTCTTCTGCGCATCACGAGGTCCTATCCTCGGGATGAACCCCTGGTCACCGTGAAAGCGAGCATCCCCTGACGTTCCGCGAATTCCTTTCGACGCTCTGGCGCCGGCGCCTGATCATCGCGGTCAGTGTCGTCGTGGCGGTCGTGGCGGCGTTGGCCTACTCGAAGATCCAGACCCCGAAGTACGAGTCGACCGCGCTGATCCAGGAGTCCACCATCTCCGGCGACCAGACCGGGCAGAGCAGCCAGAGCAGCACCCAGGTCTCACTTCCGGACCCGGTGCAGGAGCTGGGAAGCACCGCGGTGCAGGTGCAGGCGGCGAAGATCCTCCACGACCCCGACGTCGCCGCCGTGGCCAGCCAGGTCACCGGCACGGTCGATGCCACCACCGGACTGTTGAGCATCACCGCCACCGACGCCAGCCCCGAGCGGGCCCAGGCCCTGGCCCTGGCGTACTCGAAGGCCTACACCGATCAGATCTCGTCCCTGGTGCAGGCCCAGATCGACAAGATCACCAGTGATCTGGCCGCCCTGCGCGTCCAGATCGGGAACCTCCAGAGCACGGAGGGCTCCACCAACAACGCCGTGGTGGCGGCTCAGATCGCCGGCCTCACCACCAGCTACAGCACGCTGCAGACACAGCTCAACAGCATCCAGTTCGGCGTGCCCTACGCCACCGTGCAGGTGGCGGCCCAACGGCCGGGCGCACCGTCGGGACTCGGCACCTCCAAGCTCGTGGCCCTGGGGCTCCTGGCCGGTCTGCTGGCCGGGTGCGGCATCGCGCTGGCCCGCGACCAACTGGACACCCGCCTGCGCACCAGTCCAGAGATCGGCTCCATCACCGACCTGCCCATTCTGGTGGAGCTGCCCCAGGACGTGGACGTGCGCTCGGGCACTGTCTCCCTTGCCATGGTCCAGGCCCCCCAGTCGCAGATGGCCGAGGCCATCCGTGAGCTCCGGACCAGTCTCCGGGTCATGCTCGACGACGCACCGTGCCCGATGATCGTGGTGACGAGCCCGCAACCGGGTGACGGCAAGACGTTCATCACCGCCAACCTGGCCTGTGCCTGGGCCATGAGCGGTAGCAAGGTGATCGTGGTGTCGGCCGACTTCCGGCGCCCGAGGCTGGAGGAGATCTTCGGCGTGCCGGTCCACGCCCAGGCCGGTCTGGCCGATCTGATCCGGGCCAATTGGAAGACACCGGACCCGGAGCGCCAACAGTCGGGAATCCGGGACATGACCGAAAAGACCGGCGCCATCGAGCTGCCGGAGCTGCCCGAGCTGCCCGGACTTCCCCTGTTTCCCGGAGTGGCGACCATGCCCGTCGACGGCGGTGATCCCGACCCGGGAACACGGAACCCTTCGCGCCAGGCCCGGGAGCAGCCGCTGGGTTCGGACCCGTCTTCGGTGGCGTCCCATCTGGTGGACAGCGGGATCTGGGGGCTCCAGGTCCTGCCGGCCGGGATCCAGCTCGACAATCCCAGCGAACTGTTCGGCAGCCCGGGGATGCAGCCGGTCATCGACCAACTCTCGGTCCTGGCCGACGTGGTGCTGGTGGACACGCCGCCGGTGCTGGCTGTTCCGGACACCGCCATCCTCGGGCGCCTGGCCTGGGGGGCGGTCGTCGTGGCATCGGAGGGGAAGACCGATCGGGGCGACCTCGACCGAACCATCCGTCGCCTCGAGTCGACCCAGTGCCGGGTCCTCGGGGTGGCACTCAACCGGGTGCGCCGCACTTCGGCCGACTCGTATCAGGCGTACGCCTACCGGCCATGACCTCCACGGAGGGTGCCCGGTCACCACGACCGGTCGCCGACCGCGCCGGCTGCACGGAACGGGCCGCAGGCCGACCCGCTCCCGTGGATGCACCGTGAAGTCAGGAGAGGTCGACGTGGTGGTGGTGGCGTACGGTGCGCCCGACCTCCTCGAGGCGTGCCTGGGTGCTCTGGGGGGAACGCTGCCGCTGGTGGTGGTCGACAACTCCTCCGACCCGTCCGTGCGCACGGTCGCCGTCAGCCACGGAGCCCGATACCTCGATCCCGGGCGCAACCTGGGCTTTGCCGGAGGTGTCAACGTCGGCCTCGACCAGGGTCACGTGTCCGGACACGATGTCCTGTTGCTCAACCCCGACGCCCAGATCACCCCGCGGGAGGTGACCCGACTGCACCGGTGCCTCACGGCCCGGACCGATCTGGCCTGTGTCGCCCCGGCCCAGTTCGACGAGGCGGGTGGCCGACCGGCCCGGGTCGGCTGGCCGTTCCCGACGCCGGCGGGGGCGTGGATCGAGGCCATGGGGCTGGGCCGGCTCCGCCGGAACGAGGACTTCGTGATCGGTTCCGTGCTGATGTTGCGGTCGGCCGCCATCGATGCGGTCGGCCGGTTCGACGAGCGCTTCTTCCTGTACGCGGAAGAGACCGACTGGCAACGCCGGGCCCGAGACCTCGGTTGGGACGTGGCCGTCTGCCCGGAGGTCGCCGCCTTCCACGTGGGCGCGGGCACCGGCGGCGATTCGTCCCTCCGCGAGATCCACTTCCACGCCTCCCACGAGCGCTTCGTCCGCAAGTACTACGGAGCCCTGGGGTGGCAGGTCTACCGGGCCGGAGCCATGGTCGGGGCCTTCATCCGCGCCATCGTGCTGCCCGGCCAGCGGGGCCGGAAGGCGGCGAACCGCTTCCACCTCTACCGTCGTGGTCCGTGCCGCGTCGAGACACGGTCGTGATGCCGGGCCCGGAATCGCCCCTGTCGGTGGTCCACGTGGTGGTCACCGACGCCTTCGCCGGGGTCGAGCGCTACCTCTGTGAGGTCTCCAACGAGTTGGCCGCCCGTGGCCATCGGGTCGTGACCATCGGCGGCGACCGGGACCGGATGCGCCACGAGCTGGGGTCAGACATCACGAACCATCCGGCCACGGGCCTGGTGGCCGGAGCCCGGGCACTGGCCCGCGTGGGTCATGTGGACATCGTCCACGCCCACATGACCGCGGCAGAGGGGGCGGCGTGGCTGGCGAGACCGCTCCAGCGCTCCCCCATCGTGGCCACTCGGCACTTCGCACGTGACCGCGGGTCGAGCGCGGTGGCACGCGGGTTGGCCACCATCACCAGTCGCGCCATCGCCTGTGACATCGCCATCAGCCAGTTCGTCGCCGACAGCATCTCCGGTCCCTCCGTGGTCATCCCCAACGGTGTGCCCGATCGGGACCAGGCCGCCCTGGACACG
This sequence comes from uncultured Acidimicrobiaceae bacterium, assembly GCA_963700235.1. GTDB lineage: Bacteria > Actinomycetota > Acidimicrobiia > Acidimicrobiales > RAAP-2 > Bog-756. The sequence continues at coordinate 854,385 of CAVOWT010000001.1, read as the reverse complement.
GCCACGGTGGTCATGCTGCAGCGGCTCGAGGCGGAAAAGGCCACCGATGTGGGCATCCAGGCGTGGGCCCGGAGCGGGCTGGCCGGCCAGGGCTGGCGGCTGCTGGTGGCCGGCCAGGGCGAGTTGCACGGATCCTTGGTCCAGCTGGCCCGCGACCTCGGCGTGGCCGGCAGCGTCGAGTTCGTGGGCTACGTGGCCGATACCGACAAGCTGCTGTCCGAGGCGACGGTCTTTCTGGCCCCCGGCCATCTCGACGGCTTCGGGCTCTCGGTGGTCGAGGCCATGGCCCACGGCGTTCCGGTAGTGGCCGCCCGGGCGGGAGGACACCTCGAGACACTGGCCGGGGACGGTCTGCTGTTCCCGCCCGGGGATCCGGCGGCGGCGGCCGAGGAGTTGGTCCGCTTGGCTCATGACCCGTCCCTCCGTCGGAGGGCCGGGGCTGCGCTCCGCCAGCGGCAGCAAGCCCAGTTCTCGCTGCCGCGCCACGTCGATCGACTCGAGGAGGTCTACCGCTGGGTCGGCGCCGGGCGTCGACCCGACCGACGGTGACGGTCGACACCGGTGCGGCGATGGTCGCCCGGTATCGGGGCGGCATCGGGTCAGACCGACGTGTCGTGACGGACGGTCTCGTACAGGGCCAGCTGGGACCGGGCCACGCTCTCCCACGAGCACCGGCGGGCTCCCACCAGCCCGGCCGTCCGGAGCTGTGACCAGAGGCCGGGCTCATCCACCAGCCGGACCAGGGCGTGGGCCAGCGCGGTGGCATCGTTGGGAGGAACCAGCAGACCGTCCTCACCCACGACGTCAGGAAGGGCGCCACTGGCGCTGGCCACCACGGGGATCCCCGAAGCCTGCGACTCCACCACCACCCGCCCGAACTGCTCGACCCAGCCGGGCATGGGCAGCGACGGCACGGCCAGGACGTCGATCTTCCGGTACACGCCGGGGATGTCCTCCTCGGCGACATGCCCGTGGAAGGTGACGCGATCGGCGACGCCCAGGTGGCCGGCCAGGGCGGCCAACCGGTCCGATTCCGGTCCGGCTCCGAAGATCTCAGCCGACAGCCGGTCGTCGAGCGCCACCGCCCGGACCAGCACGTCGACACCCTTGTGGGGGATCAGACGGCCCACGAAGCCCACGCGCAGGTGGCCGCCGGGCGGTTCGTGCTCGCTCGGGGGCGAACCGGTCGAGGTCGACGCCGAGCGGGAGCACGGTCAGCGCACCCCGCAGACCTTTGCGCCGCAGGATCTCGCCGGCCTCGGCGTTGCAGGGATAGGCCCCGGCCGCTCGGCGCAGGGACCAACGCTCGAACCAGCGGAACGGCGGCGGGTACCGCTTGTCGATGTTCTGGGCCGAGTACACCACGAAGGGCGTGCGCACGGAGCGCAACCTGCGCAGGAACAGCACCTCCGCCACGGCCAGACCGAACGGCTCCTCCTGCAGGTCGATGACGTCCCAACGGGTCGACCCGAGGAGCCGCCAGAGGGGACGCGGGTCGTAGAGGAACAGGTTCGGATGGCGACCGAGCGGTCCGGGCCGGTACGACGAACCGGTCCCCGTCGGGCGTGAACGACACCTCGGAGCCGCCCTCCTCCCAACGGGCCGCCACCACCAGGGTGACGTCGACCCCCAGGGCCCGGAGCCGACGATCCCGTTCCCTCCACGCCGTGACCACACCGCTCTTGGACACCCGGAGCACCCGGAGCACAGCCGGCCCGCCGAGTCCGCCCGGCGGCGGCGGACCGCGGTGCTGATCGGGCGCTACCACCGGCGCATCGTAGTGCGGACGGCCGGGAGCATCCGCCGGCCCGGCGCGCCCGTCACCAGCTGATGGTGGTGGACGAACTGTCGTCGAAGGTCGTCCCGTCCGTGGTCCACTGCTCAGGCGGGATCCGGGCCGACGGGACCAGCGTCATCGATCCGTGCGGTCCGGGCATGCGGAAGCGCACCACCACCGTGGAGGACGCGCCCTGGGGGATGGAGATCGGCGCGGCCAGCACCCAGGTGGGCCCCTCGGGGCCCCGGACGGCGAGCGGCCCGGCTCCGGTCATGGAGAGGTGGGTGGCGGCGCCGGGGAGGTTGACCGCCACCAGGCCGCGGTAGCCGCCGTAGGAAACGGGCTCTCCGGGGAAGGGACCGGCGATGAACTGCGACTGGCCCGCCGGCGTGGTGTTGGACAACCGGGCCGTGAGGGTGACCGTGGTGTCCGGGTCCGGACGGCGATGTCGTCACCGTCACGTGTACCGGAAGGTACTGGTCCAGCTTGTTACCACCGAGGTTGATGACCGACACGTCCACCGAACGCGGGGTCAGACTGCCGCTCACCCCGCTCACGACCCACGCCGCCTGGTCCACCGGATCGCTCGACCACATCATGAGATGCCGGCCGGCCACCGCCGACGACATCGCCGTCGCCAGTGAGCGGACGTCCGTGCTCTGGCCCTGCAGCTGGTGGAGCACCGCACTCGTCAACGAACCCAGCGCGTCCTGGCGATCGTTGTCTCCGGTGGCGCTGTCCGTCAGTCCGGCGTACTGGTCGTGGAGGAGGAACTGCTCCACGTTGTCGGCGCTCACCGTCTGTCCGTCGGCCTCGATGGGACCGGTGACCTCGAGCAGCTGTCGGAGGCCGGCCACGTCGAACGAGATCACCCCGTTCACCGGCTGGCCGGTGAGCTTGGTCCACATGGCCGCAGCCAGCGGTGCGTTCACGTCGAACTGCGGCGTCCATCCGAGATTGCGCATGTCCAACGTCGGGTTGAGCCATCCCCAGTTCCGCTCGAAGTCACCGGTGGCGCTCACCGCGCCGACCGGAAGCGTACGGTCGCCGGAAGGTCCCATCTCGCCCACCTGCACCGACCCGGCCGACGTCGTGGCCACACCGACATCGAGGAAGGTCCCCGACCCGGCCCGCATCTCGGCGTTGTTGGCGGCCAGCACCACGTAGGTCTGCGGCCCCTGGAGGATAGAGGCCACCGCGGCAGAGACGGCGGCGGCACTGGTCAGCCGCGACCGGGCTTCGTCGAGCTGGCGGACGAACTCGTTGTGCTTGGAGGCCAGGGGCGCCACCAGCGCCTGCGAGGGGCCGGTGTCGACCTGGTCCAGCTGTGCTCGGGCCGACCCCGCGATCACGGAGAGCTGACGGAGCGACGCCACCCGTTGGGGACCGGCCCCGTTTGGCTGGTCGAGCACACCGTGTACCCGGGTCAGGAACGTGGCGCCCACGGCCGACACCGTTCCCGCCGCGGTGCTGAGGGCCCGGACCGAGCGGAACTGGCGGCCGATCACGGGCACGATGGTGATGGGTGAGAACAAGGGCGACGAAAGGTCCGACTGCGCCTCGGCGAACTCGGCCCGCGCTGCATCGAGGAGCTGTACGGATCCCGGCGACGTGAGGTTGCCCGGGGTCGAGATCGGCCCTGACCTGGTCGAGGCGGGCCAGTCCCCGCCGGTCGTGTTGGTAGGCGGACCAGGTGCGTGCGGCCAGGAACCCGCCCCACACCACGATCACGACCACAACGGCGGCCACGATCAGCCACCTGCGTCGCCGCCCACCGGCTTTCTTGCTCACGGCAACCACTCGATACTCAAGGCGCCGGCACGGCCAGGGCTGGGGGCCCGGGCCGATCGACGCGACGGCAAGCGTCTGACCACCCGATGGTACCGGAACCGGGTTTCGGTCCTAGGTGATGGGGAGTCCACCGACGACCACACCGAGTCACCGTCTGTCGACCCGCACCGGGATGGAACGGTCGTACCGCTAGCATCCCAACGTGTCGTTCACGGCCATTCGAGTGGGGGTAGGGCGGGTCGTGCTGGTCGCCGGCATCCTCGTCCTGCTGTTCATCCCGTACCTCCTGTGGGGTACGGGACTGATCACGGCGCGCAACCAGGCCGTGTTGACCTCGCAGTTCCACGAGGCACAGCAAAAGGCCGATTCCCATCCGAGCAGCCACGTGCCGACACCGGTCCACGATGCCACTCCCGGCGCCCCTCAGGTGGCACCGACCATTGCCGACCCTCCCCTCAACAGTCCGGTGGGAATCATCCGGATCCCGAAGATCAACCTGGCCATGACCATCGTGGAGGGCACCGGCGAAGCCCAGCTGCAGATGGGCCCCGGGCATTATCAGAACACCCCCCTGCCGGGCGAAGCAGGTAATGCCGCCATCGCCGGACACCGGACCACCTACCTCCACCCCTTCTACAGTCTCGATGCGCTCGCGCCCGGCGACACCATCCTGATCACCACGCTCCAAGGGACGTTCCTCTACAGCGTCATCGGGACACAGATCGTCCTCCCGACCGACGTCTCGGTGGTCGACGCCACCACGACGCCCCAGCTCACCCTCACCACCTGCAATCCCCGCTACAGCGCCAGCCAACGCCTGGTGGTGCACGCCAAGCTGGTGGCCAGCGAGCTGGTCCACGCTGTGGCGCCGGTGGTCCAGCCCAAGGCGAACCACAAGACACCGACTCCGGCCCCGGCCCCACCGAAGAAGAACTGGGCGGTGGCCATCCTGTGGGGCTTGGGGGTGACGGCACTGACCGTCGGCGTCTGGTTGGCAGTCCTGCGGACCGTGGGCGGCAGTCGCCTCGCCGTCCTGGGCTTCGGAACCCTGGTCTGGCTCGGCGTGGTCTTCTTCTTCTTCCAGTCGGTGGCGCCCCTGCTACCGGCCAGCTACTGACGCCCTCGGGGCGTCCGGTTTCCGCTCAGGGATGGTCCTGGTCCGGGCATGGACCGGCCACAGTCCGGCCACAGTCCGGCCACAGAGGGCGCCGCTCCGGCCACTGTCGGCCCGGACCCCGGCACCTCCCCGACGGTCGCTCAGGCGATGACCCGGCGGCGGCGGCGCATGAGCAGCCCACCGGCCAGGACGGCGCCGGAACCCACCACGGCCAACTCGACCACATCGGCTCCCGTAAAGGGGAGGCTGGAGGTCGTCGATACGGCGTTGGTGGAGTTACCCGAGCCGGAGGTGACGGCCACCGGCGTAGGGGTCGGGTCCGTCCGGCACGGTCGGCGTGGTCACACATCCGCCTGGCTCGGTCACCGACCCGGCCGGCGTGCAGCTATCGGCTCCGGCGATACCCGGCACCATGGCCAGCGAGGCCACGGCCAGGCTGGATCCAACAATCAGACGTCTTGCCCACATATCGGTTGCCCTTCGTTCCGTAGGGACCATCGCCCCTGCGTTCCCAGATACGGACGCCGGACCAACTGCTCGTCCCTCAACCCGTGACTCCATAGTGCAGGCTGCCCCGCGACGTACCGCAACGCGCTCCGTGACAAATTGCCACCTCAACCACTATAAGTGATGGACCCACGCGCGGCCCAGCGTTATTTGGGGCTCCGCGGCCGGTCCGGGGGCGGTCCCGCCGGGCCGGTCTCCCCGCCGGTCGGACCGCCGGGGTCTAGGCCGGCACCAGCTGGCCGAAGGTGCTGCAGAGCCCCAGGGCCTCGATGACCACGAAGGCCACCACGATGGCCACCACCACCGGGATCCGCCACGACTTGCCGGTGCGGGTCATCGGCGTGGGCATATACCACGACGGCAGCAGGCCGTCCACCTGCCCGAGGTAGTCGGCCAACGGCACGGCGTCGGCGTCGATCGGCGCGTCGGGATCGGCGGCCAGGGCCAGCTCGGTCAGCTCGGCCTCGGTGAACCCGGCCTCACCGGACCCCATGCCGACGTCCTCCCCCCCTCGTTCACGGTCTTCCACCTTGGGGCCCCTTTCCGAGGGAAGGTCGGTGCACTGCGGACTCCACCCTAGCGCCGGGCGGTGCGCCGCCTACAGCTTGTGCACGAGCAGTTCGAGGCCGACGATCAACACCCCCACCAGAACCAGGCCCCCGACGTAGAGGAGCCTCCTCCACGACAGCCCGTTCCCGAAGCCGGCGGTGCCGAATCCCACGACGGCCAGGGCCAGGACACCGATGATCTCGGCCAGGGCGAACCCCGTCCCCACCGTCCCACAGGCCGGCGCCGGCCAGAACGAAGACGAGGGTGGCGGGTATGGCGGCCAAGAGGATGGTCCACGAACCACGGAGCTCGTTCCACACATCGGTCCAACGGAGCTCCAGTTGGTGCCACGGTCGCAAGACCACCAGCTGCGAGAAGCCGTGGGCCAGCCAGATGGCCACGGCCCCGACGACCACCACGCCGGCCGTCGTCAGTGCTTCCGGATTCCTCTCGAAGGTGAGGCCGGCGATGGCCACCAGCGTCGAGATGGTCCCGTACACGTAGTCGGCCAGCCCCACCGAGTGGTCGTGAAGGTGGCCCGAGTCGTGGGGGTCGCGGCCCGGATCCTCGGGGCTCGGCGATACCGGGTCGGTCAACGGAACGGATGCAGCAGTGAGGGGGCGGTCACTGGGGCTGGGCGCGGTGCGACATGCCGGCTGATGCTAACCGGGGTACCCCCGGCTCTGGTGCGACGACACGACGAACCGGCCAGGACCCGCTGGGTGACCTGGCCGGTTCGGTGTCACGCTTGCCTGCCGTCAGACGGCACCCGAACTACGAGCACCCGCTGGTGGTGCCACAACTTGCACACACGTAGCACGACCCGGCGCGCTGCATGGCGTTGCCGCACTGGTAGCAGTAGGGGGCGTCACGGGGCTCGGCCCGGGCCAGCAGCTGGTCCGCTGTCGGCGGCGCGTCGATCCGGGCCACGGGACCGGTGCGTTGGGTCAGGCCGGTCTGGTCGTCGAGACCGTCGACGTCGACGCTCCCGTCGATCACCGTGGCCGTCACCGGATCGATCAGCTCCCTGTCGACGATGCCGGTCGACTCGGTGGCCGTCTCCTCCACCCCGGGCAGGGTCGGCTGCATCCGCTCGGCGGTCGAGAGCACACCGAGCTCGGCCCGCTCCTCCATCGGCAGGTAGTCGACGGCCAGCCGGCGGAAGATGTAGTCGACCAGGCTGGTGGCGATGCGCAACTCGGGATCGTCGGTGATACCGGCCGGCTCGAAGCGCATGTTCGTGTACTTGCGCACGTAGGTGGCCAGCGGCACGCCGTGCTGCAACCCCAGGCTGACCGATATGGAGAAGGCGTCCATGATCCCGGCCAAGGTGGAGCCCTGCTTGGACACCTTCATGAACACTTCGCCCGGACGCCCGTCCTCGTACTCCCCGACGGTCACGTACCCCTCGCAGTCGGCCACCCGGAAGGCGAACGTGGACGACGTACGCCGACGGGGCAGTCGTTCCCGCACCGCGCCGACCAGCACGGTACTGGCGGTGCGGCCCTGCTCGTGGACCAGCGCCGCCTCCAGACCGGCGATCTTCTCGGAGAGCTCCCGGGCGTGGGCCTCGGCCTCGGAAGCGGCCGGCACGTTCCCGGCGCCTTCCCCGTCGGTGGTCGCCCCGCTCTCCTTGGTGGCGGACAGGGGCTGTGCCACCTTGCAGTTGTCGCGGTAGACGGCCACGGCTTTGATCCCCATCCGCCAGGCGTCGATGTGGAGCTGTTCGACATCTTCCACCGACACCTCCTCAGGAAGGTTGACTGTCTTGGAGATGGCACCGGAGATGAAGGGCTGGACCGCCCCCATCATGCGGACGTGGCCGAGGTAGTGGATGGTGTTGTCACCCATGGAGCAGGCGAACACGGCCAGGTGCTCGGCCGAAAGGTAGGGAGCGCCCACGATGGACTTGTGCACGTCGATGTAGGCGATGATCTCGTCCACCTGGTCGGGCGAGTACCCCAGTCGGGTCAGGGCCCGTGGCACCGTCTGGTTGACGATCGACATGGTGCCGCCCCCGACCAGCTTCTTGGTCTTGACCAGCCCCAGGTCGGGCTCCACACCGGTGGTGTCGCAGTCCATCAGCAGCCCGATGGTGCCCGTCGGAGCCAGCACGCTGGCCTGGGAGTTGCGTACGCCGTTCTGCTGGCCCAGCTCGACGGCCAGATCCCACGCCTCCTGCGCCGCCGACAGCAGGTCGGTGGGCACGTCCTCCTCTTCGATGTCGGCCACCGCGTCGCGGTGCATGGACAGCACCTTGAGCATGGGTTCGACGTTGTCGTGATAGCCGGCGAACGGTCCCATCCTCGCCGCGGTGCGAGCCGACGTGGCATAGGCATGACCGGTCATGAGCGCTGTGATGGCCGCGGCCCAGGCCCGGCCCTGGTCGGAGTCGTAGGGAAGTCCCTGGGCCATGAGCAGCGCTCCGAGGTTGGCGTAGCCGATGCCCAGCTCGCGGAAGCGGCGCGAGTTCTCCGTGATCTTCTCCGTGGGGTAGTCGGCGTTGCCCACGATGATCTCCTGGGCCGTGAAGATGACCTCGATGGCGGCCCGAAATCCCTCGATGTCGAAGGACGAGTCATCGTGGAGGTACTTCATGAGGTTGAGGCTGGCCAGGTTGCAGGCCGAGTTGTCGAGATGCATGTACTCCGAGCACGGGTTCGATCCGTTGATACGCCCGGTGTTCGAGGCCGTGTGCCACTTGTTGATGGTGGTGTCGAACTGCATGCCCGGATCGGCACACTCCCATGCCGCCTGGGCGAACTGACGGAACAGGTCCCGGGCCGGCACCCAGCGGATGGGCTCGCCGTCGGCCCGGCTGGTCAGGGCCCAGTCGTCCCCCGACACCACCGCATCCATGAACTCGTCGGTGACCCGCACCGAGTTGTTGGCGTTCTGGTACTGCAGGCTGATGGCGTCCTTGCCGTCGAGGTCCATGTCGAAGCCGGCGTCGCGCAGTACGCGGGCCTTGCGTTCCTCGATGGCCTTGCACCAGATGAAGTCCTCGATATCGGGGTGATCGGAGTCGAGGATGACCATCTTGGCCGCCCGCCTGGTCTTGCCCCCGGACTTGATGGTGCCGGCCGACGAGTCAGCGCCGCGCATGAAGCTGACCGGCCCCGAGGCGGTGCCGCCACCCTTGAGCAGCTCGTGCGACGAGCGGATACGGGACAGGTTCACCCCCGCTCCCGAACCGCCCTTGAAGATCACACCCTCCTCCGTGTACCAGTTGAGGATGGAGTCCATGGTGTCGTCGACCGAGAGGATGAAGCAGGCCGATCCCTGCTGTGGGACGCCGGCCACCCCGATGTTGAACCACACCGGTGAGTTGAAGGCAGCCATCTGGTGGATGATGAGGTACTTGAGCTCGTCACGGAAGATCTCCGCTTCCTCGTCGTCGGCGAAGTAGCCGTCCTTCACCCCCCAGGTGGTGACGGTATCCACCACCCGGTCGGCGACCTGTCGCAATGACCACTCCCGCTCGTCGGTGTTGGGCGTCCCCCGGAAGTACTTCTGCGACAGGATGTTGGTGGCGTTGAGGCTCCACCCCTCCGGCACCTCCACGTTCAGCTGCTCGAAGGCCACGGCCCCGTCCCTGTAGTTGGTGATCCGGGCATCGCGTCGCTCCCAGACGACCTCGTCGTAGGGGTGGACACCGGCAGTGGTGAAGTGGCGGCGGATGCCGATGCCGATGCGCTGGGGGGCAATGGCCATGGGATGAACCTCTTTCTGGTCTGTTGTCGGTCGGTCGACTGGGTCGTGGGTCTGGCTGGTGGGTCTCGCTGATGGGTCGGATGGAGGGCTCGGGCCCGTGGCCCCTGTGGTGGTCCGGTCGGTGCTACGAGCCTCGCATCCGGGTCTTACCGCGGGCTGCGGAGTCCCCTCGGATCCCCCGCCCCGCCTGTCCGATCGGCAGCGCCGCTTCGGCCCGCTCGTTCGATCATACGGGCGCTCTCACCCGGGAAATCACCGAAAAACACTATATGTTGTGGTCAGCCCTCCCCCGAGGTACGAGATAGTGGGTCCATTACAGCAGCGTAGTTACACCCCTGTCAACCAATGGTCCGTGATCGGCGCCGAATTCGGGAAGCGAACTACCTGTTGAGGGGGCGTTCGCGAAGAATTGCAAATGATTGCTGGGCGCGAGCGCCAGAGCGGCCGGCCCAGGCTTTCCCGCTCGCACCCCGATCGGCTCGGTACAGTCCGTGACGTGGCCCCGCGCACCCCGGTCTCCATCGCCATCGACGCCGGGACCACCGGGGTCAGGGCCCTCGTGGTCGACGAGCGGGCCGATGTGGTCGACGTGTCCTATCGCGAGATCACCCAGTACTACCCCCGGCCCGGCTGGGTCGAACACGACGCCGCGGAGATCTGGGACGCGGTGCGGACGACCCTTGACGAGGTGGCCGGACGCCTGTTCGATCACCATCGGGAGGCCCGATCCATCGGCATCACCAACCAGCGCGAGACCGTCGTGGCCTGGGACCGGGAGAGCGGGACTCCGCTGCACCGCGCCATCGTGTGGCAGGACCGCCGGACGGCGTCGATGTGCCGGGCCCTGACCGACGCCGGCCACCTCCCCCTGGTCCGCGCCCGGACCGGCCTGGTGCTCGATCCCTACTTCTCCGGCACGAAGATGCGGTGGCTCCTCGACCAGGGCGGCGTCTCCCCCGGACCCGGACTGGCCCTCGGCACGGTCGATTCGTGGGTGCTGTGGAATCTCACCGGGGGCGCGGCAGGGGGTGTGTTCGCCACGGACGCCACCAACGCCTCCCGCACCCTGCTGTTCGACATCGTGGACCGGAACTGGTCGGCCGAGCTGGGTGCGCTCTTCGCTGTTCCCATGGGGTCACTTCCCGAGGTGCGACCGTCGTGCGGCCGCCTCGGCCTCGTATCGGACCTGGTTCTGGGTGGAGCATCGCCGCTCCGGGGGGTGCCTATCAGCGGCATGGCCGGCGACCAGCACGCTGCACTGTTCGGCCAGGCCTGCTTCGAGCCCGGCATGACCAAGGTCACCTTCGGGACGGGGAGCTTCGTGGTCATGAACGCCGGCGCGGCGTGCCCCGAGCCGGTGGACGGCCTGCTCACCACCCTGGCCTGGGACCTCGGGGGCGACGGACGGATCACCGGCGGGGGGTCGTCGGTGACCTACGCCCTCGAAGGATCGGTCTTCGCCTCGGGCGCCGGTGTGCAGTGGTTCCGGGACGGACTGGGTCTCATCGAGCGGGCCGCCGACATGGAACCCCTGGCCCGGTCGGTGGACTCCAGCGACGGGGTGGTGGTGGTGCCGGCCTTCACCGGACTGGGTAGCCCCCACTGGGACCCGGGTGCCCGCGGGACGGTGCTCGGCCTCAGCCGCGGTACCGGTCGGGCCCACCTGGCCCGGGCCATGGTCGAGGCCATGAGCTTCCAGGTACGGGACGTGCTCGACGCCATGACGGCAGGACCCATCGCGCCAACCGTCCTACGGGTGGACGGGGGCGCCTCGGCCATGGACCTCTTGTTGGAGCTGTTGGCCGAGCACACCGGGCTGACGGTGGTCCGGCCCAGCTCGGTGGAGACCACGGCCCTCGGAGCGGCCACCCTGGCCGGGTTGGCCGAGGGCGTCTGGGGATCGCTCGACGATCTGGCCCACTGCTGGACCGAGGAGCGGACCTTCGTCCCGGCGGTGCCGGGCGAGGACGCCGAGGCCGTCCGCCAGGCCTGGCGTCGCGCCGTCGACCGCTCGCGGGGCTGGGTTGACCGAGGACTCGGCAGGAAGGCCGGTCGAGTCCCCTTAGGAGAGCTCCTGCCAACCGTGGTCGGCCAGCTCGGCCATGATCGAGATCCACTGCCGCTCCCGATTCCGCAGGATCGGATGGCTGCGCCCCACCACCAGGACCATCTCGGCCGAGACCATGAAGCCGGTGGCGACGGTGCCGTCCGGCTCGACCTGATCGGGAGGCGGGCTCATGGCCCGGAGGGCCATGGCGGTCAATTGGTCGTGGTCGGGCAGCTCGCCCTCGGACCGGACCACCGACCACGCGTCGGTGTCGAGCACGGCCGCGAAGTTGGCGGCCAGGCTGCGGCACACCCGGCTGGTCAGCTGGTCCAGCAGCCCGGCCAGCGAGTCCTGCTTGAACAGCTCGGTGGCCACCTCGAGGAGCTCGGTGTGACGGTCCGGCAACGGTCCCTCCACCGGTCGCACCGACTCGATGGTCACGCCGTCGACCTCGAGGATCTCGTCCCGCAGCAGGTCGATCAGATGGTCCCCGGCCAGTCCGACCCCGAGCTCGTCCACCACGACCCCCACGTCGCGCTGGAGGATCTCGATGGAGACGACGTCTCCGCCCACCGAACCGATCCGGCTGGCCACCGCCCCGAGCGCACCTGGCCGATCGGGAAGTTGCACCCTGATCAGGTAGTTGAACACTCCTTCAGGGTAGGCCGTCACTGTGTACACACTGTTTCCGGCTCGTTACGACATCGGGTGATCCGATCACCAACATTCGATCGTCCGATACCGGGTGGTCCGGCCGACCGCGGGGCGACATCGTCGGCGCTCAGCGGGCGCCGGCGCGGGTGGCGTAGCGGTGTACGTACTCCTGGCCGGAGAGTCGGGCGATCTCCGACATCAGGGCGTCGGTCAGGGACCGCAGTTCGGCCTGCTCGAGCTCCCTGCTCACCGGGCCAGCGGCGCCGGGCGGGTCGGCGCAGGCTCCGGTGGTGACGGTCTCGCCGTTGTGCTGATAAGTCACCGGCGGTCCGAACCGGACCGTCACCGAGTGGAACGGCCGCATCAGATTGCTCCCCGGGGGCTGGACGGCGCGGGTCCCGGAGATCCCGACCGGAATGATCGGCACGTCGCAGTGCAGGGACAGCCGGGCCACCCCGGTGTGGCCCTTGTGGAGCCGGACGTCGGGGGCCCGCGTCCCCTCGGGGTAGATACCCAGGAGGTGGCCGGCCTCGAGCACCGTGGTGGCGGTGTCGAGGGCCCGTTGGGACGCGTCGCCCCCCGTCCGGCTCATGGGGATCTGGCCGGCGGCCCGGAAGAACCAGGCCGTCTTCCAGTTGTCGAAGTACTCGGCCTTGGCCACGTAGGTCACCCGGCGCCGCAGCACCAGCGGGAGGAAGAAGGAGTCGCAGAACGACTGGTGATTGGCGGCCAGCACGGCCGGTCCCTGGTCCGGCACGTGCTCTCGACCCTCGACCTTGACCCGCCACAGCAGGTAGAAGAAGGGGCTCAGCACCACCTTGAAGATCCAGTAGGCCACGGGCCACGGTACCGCCGGCTGTGCTGTACTGCACTCCATGACCACCGGAGCCGACACGACCACCGGTCCCGACACCCCGGTCGATGCGGGCCGGACCCGGGGCGGGGGGGCGCCGGCCGTCGACTCGTGGACGGTGATGGGCCGGACGGTGGGGCTTCCCGTCGAGGTGCGCCGGGCCGGCCAGTGGGGAGCGCAGTACCTGGTACCGGCGGCGGCGGCCCAGCGCATCGTCGAGCCCACCGGGCTCGAGGTGACCGGCCCCGTCCCGGGACGGGCCCTGGTGGCCCTGGCCGTCTGCCGGTACGACGACACCGACCTCGATCCCTACCACGAGGTGGCGGTGAGCTTCGTGGTCAGGCTCCACGACGCTCTGCCGCGGCCGACGACGGCCCAGCGGACCCGGGAGTTCTTCTCGGGCGCCATCGGCGCGTACATCCATCGCCTCCCCGTCGACCAGGAGTTCACGTGCGCGGCCGGTCGGGACATCTGGGGCTTCCCCAAGTGGGTCACCACGATCGACATCGACGAGCCGTCCCCGGCCGGTCCGAAGGCCGGCACCGGCACCACCGTCCGACTGGTCGACGACGGCACCCACGTGCTGACCCTGACCGTGGCCGCCGGCGGCCCGCTCCGTCTCCCGTCCCAGGCTCCTCCGAGCTACTCGTTCGCCGACGGCGTGCTCCGCCGAACCCTCTGGTCCACCTCGTCGGAGGGGAACGCCGGCCGGGTCGGCGGGGCGACCCTGGTCCTCGGCCACCATCCCATGGCCGACGAGCTCCGATCCCTCGGGCTGCCCAAGCGGGCCCTGTTCACGTCGTCGGCGGCGGACATGCGGGCGTCGTTCGGTGCGGCCGAGATCGTCACCCCGGCGCCGGCCTGAACGACCGACGGCCATGGCCGGTCCCGATTGACCCCACCCGACCGGCCCCGTAGCGTCGGTGCACCATGGCCCGCCGGCTCACACCCAGGGGCGCCCGGCGCCGCCAGGAGCTGATGGACCTGGCCGCGCACCGCTTCGCCGCCGACGGCTACCACTCCACCTCGGTCACCAGCATCGTCGAAGGACTCGGCGTGGGAAAGGGTGTCTTCTACTGGTACTTCGAGTCGAAGGACGAGCTCCTGACCGAGATCCTCGTCGAGGCCCTCCGTTCCATGCGCCTGGCCCAGCGGGAGGCCATCGCCGGCGAGCCCGACCCGGCCCGGCGGATAGAAGGAGGGATCCGGGCCTCCCTCCGCTGGCTGTCCGACCACCGGCACCTCTTCGTCCTGCTCGAGTCCGCCCGCACCGAGGAACGCTTCGCCCCCCTCATCCGCCACGGGGACCAGCAGACCCTGGCCGACGCCCTACCGCATGTGAGCGCGGGTATCACCGCCGGCCTGCTCCGGGGCGAGGACCCCACCACCCTGGCCATGGCCATCGTCGGGGTGACCGGCCATCTGGCCCGGGTGCTCGTGCTCGAACAGGGCCGCGACGCCGAGCAGGTGGCCGAGGCCGCCATCTCCTTCTGTCGGCAGGGCTACGTGGCCGGCGACCTGGCCATGGCCCGATCGGCCGTCAGCGCAGCCGGGTGAGGGCGCGGCGGAGGCTCCGCACGCCCTGGCCGATGCGTTGCTCGTTCTCGATGAGGGCGAACCGCACGTGTTCGTCACCGCCCGGACCGAAGCCCACACCGGGCGACGTGGCCACGTCGGCCTCGGTCACCAGGAACTTCGAGAACTCGAGGGAGCCCATCTCCCGGTAGGGCTCGGGGATGGGCGCCCAGACGAACATCGTTCCCCTGGGCGGCGTGACCTCCCAGCCGATGCGGTTGAGCCCGTCGCACAGGGCGTCCCGACGGGCCTGGTAGGTCTCGTTGATGAACTTGGGATAGTCGGGGGCCTCGTTCATGGCGACGATGGCGGCTATCTGGATCGGTTGGAACGTCCCGTAGTCGAGGTAGCTCTTGAGCTTGGTCAGGGCCTGCACGATGGCGGCGTTTCCGACCAGGAACCCGACCCGCCAGCCGGCCATGGAGAACGACTTGGTCAGCGTGTAGAGCTCGACGGCGACCTCCTTGGCCCCCGGCACCTGCAGGATCGACGGGGGTGTGTATCCGTCGAAGGCGATGTCGGCGTAGGCGAAGTCGTGGACCAGCACGATCTCGTGCTCGCGGGCGAACTCGACCAACCGGGTCATCCACGCCAGGTCGACGCACTCGGTGGTCGGGTTGTGGGGAAAGGACAGCACCACCACCCGGGGCTTGGGCCATGCCGACTCCCAAGCCTCCATCAGGTTGTCGAAGAACGCCTCACCCGGGCTGGTGCCGTTCTCCGAACCCGGGGCGTCGAGCCGGACGTTGCGGACGTCGGCGCCGGCGAAGAGCGGAGCGTAGATGTGGATGGGATACGACGGCGACGGCACGAGGGCGGTGTCGCCCGGGCCCACCAGCACCCACATCAGGTGGGAAAGCCCCTCTTTGGCGCCGATGGTGGTCACCACCTCGGTGTCGGGGTCCAGTTCCACCTCGAACTTGCGCAGATAGAGATCGGTGATGGCCTGCCGGATCTTCGGGATGCCACGGCTGGCCGAGTAGCGGTGGTTGCGCGGGTTACGGCCGGCCTCGGCCAACTTCTCGACGGCCACGTCCGGCGAGGGCAGATCGGGATTGCCGAAACCCATGTCGATCACGTCCCGGCCGCTGTGCCGGCCCGCGTCCCGGAGATCGTTGATGGTGGCGAAGACGTAGGGCGGGAGGCTGTTGATCCGGCGGAACTCCATCCCTCGAGGTTACCAACGTACTCCGCGGCGCCCCGACACCCCCGGGCCGGTGCGGACGTTGTGGCCGCCGACCTCACCCCGGCCGGGACGACCCGCGGACGGCCTCGGCCGCCGTGGCCACCACGTCGAGGTCGTCGGGCCAGGCGCATACGGCCCATGTGGCCCCGGCCCCGGCTATCTCGACCAGGCGCGCCCTGGCCTCGTCGACCCGCCTGCCGACCGGTCCGCCCCAGGTGACCTCCACCCCCGATGCCGTCAGTCCGGCCACCTGCACGGCCTCGGCGTCCCAGAGGTTGACGGCCACGCCCAGCGAGCGGGCCAACCCGATGGTCTTCGGCCGGCCACCACCGATCCATACCGGGATGCCGATGGCGCGGACCGCCGCCGCCACCGTGGCCACGCGCAGGCGGCGTTCGGCGGCGCGTTCGAAGGGGAGGCCGAACGCCTCGTTCTCCGGTCGGCTCAGGTGGTCCCCGGTCCCGAGGCCGGCGATGAGCCGGCCCCCGCTCAGCTCGTGCAGGGTGGCGAGCTCCCAACTGAGCACGTCGTCGGGCAGGAGCCCCACCCGCGCCACCAGGGTTCCGATGGCGATGGTCGATGTGGTGGCGGCCAGGGCCCCGAGCAGAGGGCCCGACGAGAGGGCGGGCCGGCCGGGTTGCCCCATGGGCCACAGGTGGTCGAAGCAGAACACGCCGTCGAGGCCCAGGGCTTCGGCCCGTCGGGCCGCGTCGAGGGCGGTGTCGGCGTCGTCACGGAACTGGGGAAGGGTGATGCCGACCTTCATGCCGCCATCGCCATCGCCATCGCCATCGCCGGTGCCGTGGCCCTCGTCACCGGCTCCTCGTCATCGGCACTTCCGTGTCCGGGCCCGGACCCTCCGCCACCGACGGGCGCGGGCCGATCACGCCGTCGACTCGACCCGGGCCTTCAGCTCTCGCAAGGCGATCGACATGATGCGGCTCTGGGCCCGCATCTTGATGAATCCGGGCAGTGGCACCTTCATCTCGACCTCGAGGTGGTAGGTGACCTCTGTGCCCCCGTCGCCGCTGGGGGCAAAGACGTACCGGCCGTCCAGCTTGGAGGTGATGTCACCCCGGGTCTGCACCCAGGCCAGCACCTCGGGTGCCTTCGAGTAGTCGTAGGCCAAGGTGTAACTGGTGCTCCGCCCGAAGGCGGCAGCCCGGAAGGTGACCAGCTCGGGTCGACCCTGTGCGTCGGTGGCCTCGATGGTCACCTCTTTGATGTCGGCAGCCCACTGCGGGTACGCGGCGATGTCGGAGCTGACCTCGAAGCAACGCGCCGGCGTGGCCGACACCACCATGCGCTCGGTGGCTTGTTCCGCCACGATCAGCCCTCCTCTTCCATCGATCTGCCAGCCGGCGTCGCAGGCCAGGCGGCCCTTCAGCCTTCCACGTCGGCCAGCGACGCGGCCAGCCTAGGGGCGAGTTTGTCATAGTCGAAGGATGCCTCGGCCCGCGATCGTGACGCCGCGCCCAGGCGCCGGCGGAGTTCCGCGTCGGCGAGAAGTCGGCCGATGGCCCGGGCGGCGGCGCCCACGTCGGTCGGTCGGCGGAGCACCACACCCGTCACCTCGTCCTCCACCGCCTCGCCGGCTCCCCCCGACGCTCCGGCCACCTGGGGCACGCCCGCTGCCGCCGCCTCCAGGAAGACGATGCCGAATCCCTCCTGTTCGAGCCCGAGCCACCGGTTCCGGCACAGCATGACGAAGACGTCGGCCGCCCCGACCAGGAGGGGCAGGTCGTGATCGGACACCCCGTCGAGCAGGCGCACCGGGGCCGAGTACTCGGCGATACGGCCGGCCAGCCGGTCCGAGTCCCTGCCGCGACCGGCGATGGCCACCGTCAGGTCCGGCCACTCGGAGCGCAGGCGGACCGAAGCGTCGATGAGCACGTCCATCCCCTTGCGGGGCACGAGACGACTGACGCTGACCACCAGGGGGCCGACGGCCGGAAGGCCCAGTGCGGCCCGGGCCGTGGCCCGTTCACTCGGGGACAGGGGCCGGAAGCGCTCGAGGTCGACCCCCGGTGGCACCTCCACCACCGGCGGCATGTCCCGACGGCGCAGGGCACGGGCCGCCTCGTCGGACGGATAGCCGCCGGCGGAGACGGCCAGCACGCTGTGCCGGAGTACCCGGGCCACCAGCTGGCGGGTCCCGGGCAGATGACCGGGGATGGCCACCTCGGCTCCGTGGAGCAGGACGGCATAGGGCAGGCCGAGCCGGGGACCGAGCAGCCCGAGGGGGAAGACCGGGTCCAAGACGACCAGGTCGGCCTGCACCCGGTGCGCCGTCTGGCGGATCCGGCGGACCAGTGACGGGGTCGGAGCCAGCACGCGGCCGGCCACCCGCTCGATGCGGATGCCCCGGGCCGCCTGTTGCCGGTCGAACACGGCGGCGTCGGGATGGGATCGGGCCGTGAGGACGGCGAACGTGTCGGGGTCCATCCGTGACCAGAGCTCCCACAGGTACGCCTGGATGCCGCCCACCTTGGGAGGGAAATCGTTGGTGACCAACAGGTGGGTCACCGGGCCGGCCCCACCAGGTCGGCGCGGCCCAGCTGGCGGGCCGCCCATTCGGCGTGCTCGACGATCATGGGGTCGGTCGCCGCCAGGGTGCGGCGCAGGACCCGCTCGGTGCCGGGATGACGCCCGGTCCCACTGTTGCCCAGTGCCACCAGGGCGTTCCTGCGCAGGTAGCGCGGCTCCCTGTCGGGCACGTACCAACGCCCGTAGGCGGCCATCAGCTCGTCGTCGTCGGACTCGAGCAGCGCCACCAGGTCGACGGGATGCTCCTCCTCCGTGCCCACCGGGGCCGGCTCCCTGCGGTCGGCGACCTCGTTGATCGGGCAGGCCCGTTGGCACTCGTCGCACCCGTAGATCCTCGTGCCCAGGGCCCGGCGGTACGGCACGGGAAAGGAACCCTTGGCCTGGAGCAGCCAGGCCAGGCACCGTCGGGCGTCGAGCACGCCGGGGGCCACGAGGGCCCCGGTGGGACAGGCCCCGAGGCAGCGCGTACAACGGCCACACCCCGCTCCGTGGAGGGCTTCGGGGCCGGTCGCCGTGGGGAGGAGCGGCGCGTCGGTGACCACCGAGCCCAGCACGAACCACGAGCCCAGCCCGGGTAGGAGCAAGAGGGTGTTCTTGCCGTACCAACCGAGCCCGGCCCGGTGGGCCACGGCCCGATCAACGAGGCCGTTGTCGTCGCAGACCACGACGGCCCGCCACCCGAGGCCACGGAGATGGACCGCCATGCGGGCCAGGGCGTCGCGGAGGGAGGTGTAGTGGTCCGAGCGGGCATAGCTCGCCACCTCACCCGAGGGGGCGTCGGAATTCCGTCCGGACGTCGGGTCGGGCTCCTGACGGCGGTAGCCCCAGGCCCCGACGACGAGGGAACGGGCTCCGGGGAGGATACGGGCCGGGTCGGTGGAACGGTCGGGATTCCGGTAGGTGAACTGCATGCCGCCGTGGAGCCCGCGCTGCTTGCGGTCGACGAGGTCGCGCCGGGTGTGCTCGAAGACCCCGGCGGAGGTGATGCCCACCGCCGCCAACCCCGAGGCGACACCGACCTCGACCAGGGCGGCGCCGAGGCCGTCCTCCGCGTCCGGTGTCGCCGAGGACGAAACGGACGCGGGGACTCGGGGCACGCCCCATGGTGGCACGGGGGATCGCCCTCCCAGGACGGACTCCCCCACCCCTCGGGGTCAGCTCACGTGGCGGGAGTGGCGGACGCCGGGGACCAGGCCAGCCTGCTCGAGGAGTCGCACCGCTCGGGCCTCGTCGGCGTCGACCACGATGGCATCGTCGGGCTCCCGTCCAACGATGAAGGTGACGATGCAGTCGTCACAGACCGAGGTGTGCTGGTGCCGGCAGTCGGCGCAGTCGATGGAGAACGCCGCCGGTGGATCCGACGACTGGGCGGGACCGGGCCGAACACCCGGCATGGCCACCGGCACGGCGGCGTGGACGGTGGTGGACGGCACGGTGGTCGACGGCACGGTGGTGGACAGCATGGTGATGCCTCCTGAGCTGGGCGGTGCGGCGGTGGATTCCATGATCAGGTCATCATGGATGACGGGTGTGACACCCTTTGACCAGGTCGTTTGATCCGATGAAGGGGCCAGAAGCGCTGATCTCGTCTGGACGTGACGGACCCCGGGCACTTACTCTTCCCGTCGCGACGGCTCGCACAGGGCAGGGCCGAGTAGGAGATGCAGATCCGGTGACTCGATATCGCACCCGTTCGTTGACGCTGGCCTCGGCCTGTCTGCTGGGCGCGTTGCTGGTGGCCTCGGTGGTCGGCCTGGCCGGCACGACGCCGGCCGGGGCGGCCGGTACCGCCGGTGCCAAGGTGGTGGGGCACGCCGCAGCCTCCGCCGGCATCTGGGTGGTGGCCGACTGCGGCTGCCTGTACGCCTACAACGTCTCCAACCTCGGCGACGCAGGTGAGCTCTCCCTGTCCAAGCCCATCGTCGGCATCTCCTCCACCAAGGACGGCCAGGGCTACTGGATGGCCGCCAGCGACGGCGGGGTCTTCAACTACGGGGACGCCGGGTTCTACGGATCCCTCGGCTCCATCCGCCTCAATCAACCCATCGTGGGCATCGCCGGCAACAACGCCAGCGTCGGACAGGGCTACTGGATGGTGGCCAGCGACGGCGGGGTCTTCACCTTCGGCGACGCCGTGTTCTACGGATCCCACGGCGGCTCGCACCTCAACCAGCCGGTGGTGGGCATGGCCGCCACTCCCGACGGTGGTGGCTACTGGCTGGTGGCCAGCGACGGGGGTATCTTCACCTACGGCGACGCCGGGTTCTACGGCTCCCACGGCGGTGCCCACCTCAACGAGCCCATCGTGGGCATGGCCGCCACCCCGGACGGTGGTGGCTACTGGCTGGTGGCCAGCGACGGGGGCATCTTCACCTACGGCGACGCCGGGTTCTACGGCTCCCACGGCGGTGCCCCCTATGGCGCGCCCATCGTGGGCATGGCCGCCAACGGGACCGGAAACGGCTACTGGCTGGTGGCCAGCGACGGGAACTACTTCCCCTACGGCGACGCCCCCAGCTTCGGTGCGTACAAGGTGCCGGTACACCCGGTGGTCGGCATCACGGCCGCTCCGTAGCCACCTCCACCGGGGTCAGTAGCCGGCGTCGGGATCGACCAGGCCGACCAGCTCCTCGCCGGCCCCGAACCGGGACACGTTGGTGCGGATCCGCTCGGCCAGCAGCGGCATGACCATCTCTATGGTGTCGGCCGTGTGGGGCGTGATGATGCAGTTGGGCAGGTCCCAGAGCGGGTGGCCGTCGGGCAGGGGCTCGGGATCGGTGACGTCGAGGGCGGCGCCGGCGATCGAACCGGATCGCAACGCCAACACCAGGGCATCGGTGTCCACATGGGGACCGCGCGCCACGTTGACCAGCCAGGCGGTCTCGTCCATCAGCTCGAGCTGACGGGCGCCGATGACGCCGGTCGTCTCGGGTGTGAGGGCGAGGGCCAGGTACACCACCAGCGCGCCGGAGAGGGCGTCGTCGAGATCGGACACCGGGACGGTGCGGCCGGCGCCGGGCAACGGGTCGGATTTCCGGCGGACCACGGTGGTCTCGACCCGGAACGGTGCCAGCTGCTCGAGCAGCACCGAGGTGATCCCGCCTCCTCCGACGATGGTCACCTTCTGGTCGTAGAGGCTGGTGCCGGCGGGGGTGCCCCACGATCGGGCGGCGATGCGGGTGGGCAGGTGACGCAGGCCGGCGATGGACAGACCGAGGGCGTGCTCGGCCACCGGCTCGGCGTACGATCCCTTGGCGCAGGTCCAGATGTGGTCGTGGTCCAACAGGCCGAACGAGAGGACCCGCTCCACGCCGGCGAACGGCAACTGCACCCAGCGGACGCTCGGAGCCGAGGCCAGCTGGTCGGCGAGACCCTGGACCTCGGCCGGATCGAGCCAGACCAGGGCGTCCGGGCCTTCGGTGATGTCGACCAGCTCGCCGCCGCCGGCGGCGACGGCGTCGGTGGCGAACGGAGCGGCCGCGGGACCCACGGCGATACGGGGCTGACTCATGCCCGCAGGTTAGCGATCCGTTCGACGACAGGACCGGGTGAGTGCGCCCGCCCACCGCGCCCCGCCCGTCGCCCGGCCCGGACGGTGGACACCGACGCGACGGCACGGCGCGCCGATCGGTGATTTGATGCAGGGGCCGCCGGTGACCGGTGGCGGCCACTGGTCCGAGACGGGCCGGCCGCACCCACGGGAAGGGGGATCCGATGATCGTGCCGTTCAACGTCCGGGACTTCCTCGACCGGGCCGAGGTGGCCTATCCCGACCGGATCGGCGTCGTCGACGAGCCCGACCAGCCGGCCGGGGCCTGGCCGCCACTGACCTTCGCCGACCTGGCCCGGCGGGCCCGGGCCCAGGCCCTCGGACTGGACCGGCTCGGCATCGGTAGGGGCGAACGGGTGGCCGTGGTGTCGCACAACTCGTCCCGTCTGCTGACATCGTTCTTCGGGGTGTGCGGTTGGGGCCGGATCCTGGTGCCCGTCAACTTCCGCCTGGCCCCGGCCGAGGTCGAGTACATCGTGGAGCACTCCGGAGCCACGGTCCTGCTGCTCGATCCGGAGGTCGAGGCCGCCCTGTCCGGCATCGCCGTCGAGCACCGGTTCGTGCTGGGGCCCGAGAGCGACGAGGTGCTCTTCCCGCCGCCGGAGCAACCGGGAGCGAACCGTGGGCCCCCGACGAGAACGCCACGGCCACCCTCAACTACACCTCGGGCACCACGGCCCGGCCCAAGGGCGTCCAGCTCACCCACCGCAACTGCTGGGTCAACGCCTCGCTCTTCGGGTGGCACCTCCAGGTGTCCGACCGTGACGTCTACCTCCACACGCTGCCCATGTTCCATGCCAACGGGTGGGGCATGCCCTGGGCCACCACGGCCATGGGCTGTACCCAGGTGGCGCTGCGCAAGGTGGACGGGACCGAGATCCTGCGCCGGGTGGCCGCGGCACGACGTGAGCCTGCTGTGCGCGGCACCGGCGGTGGTCAACGCCGTGCTGGACGCACTGCCGGGCTGGGACGGACCCATACCCGGTCGGGACCGCACCCGTATCGTCGTGGCCGGCGCGCCGCCGCCCAGCCGCACCATCGAGCGCATCCAGACCGAGCTCGGTTGGGAGTTCAACCAGATCTACGGGCTGACCGAGACCTCCCCCCTGCTCACGGTCAACCGCCATCGGGCCGAGTGGGACGACCACCCGACCAGCACCACGGCCCGCAAGCTCATGCGGGCCGGCCCGCCGGCGGTGGGCACCACCGTCCGCGTGGATGCCGGCGGCGAGGTGCTGGTCCGTAGCAACACGGTGATGGAGGGCTACTGGAACCAACCCGACGAGACGGAGGCGGCCTTGTCGGGCGGGTGGTTCCACACCGGGGACGGCGGGGTCATCGATGACGAGGGTCACCTGAGCATCCTCGACCGGAAGAAGGACGTGATCATCTCCGGCGGAGAGAACGTCTCGTCCATCGAGGTGGAGGACGCCATCTTCTCGCTGGACGGGGTGGTCGAGGTGGCGGTGATCGGGGTGCCCGACGACCGGTGGGGCGAGATGGTCATCGCCCTGGTGGTGGCGGCGGAGGACAGCCGGTTGAGCGAGGACCAGGTCATCGCCCACTGCCGGACGGTGTTGGCCGGGTACAAGTGTCCCAAGCGGGTCGAACTGCGCCCGACGCTGCCCCGCACGGCCACCGGAAAGCTCCAGAAGTTCAGGCTGCGGGCACCGTTCTGGGAGGGCAAGGACCGCCAGGTCAACTGAGCCCGCGGGCCGAAGCTGGTGCTACGGCCCGGGTGCCGTCGCCGTCGACGCCCGGGCGGCGGCACCGGCCCCCTCGTCGCCGAGCCACTCGACGATGGTGTCGACCGTCCAGTCCGGTGCCTCCAACATGGGCACGTGGCCGATGTCGCGGGCGATCTCGAGTCGCCAGTCCGGATGGGCCGAGTGCATGCGTCGGGCCGACGACGATCGGGACCAGCACGTCACCGGCCCCGTGCAGGAGCAAGGTGGGCTGACCCACCCGCTGGAGCTTCGAGAGCGTCCCGGCCGGCCGGGCCAGCAGGGAGGAGAGGGACCGCGCCGAGCGCAGGTAGGCCGCATCGGCCTGGGCCCGGTCCACCTGTTCGGTCAGTTCGACGTGGGCCTCCACCACGGCATCGGGCACCCGTGAGGCGTCGACGCAGCAGACGCCGAGCACCCGGCGGACGGTCTGCTCGGCCGTGGTCCGCCGCCGCCGTCCGGTGAGGTAGGACTCCCCGACGCCGGGCACGGCGCACAGGAGGAAGTTGGCCACCACGCGCGGGTGGACCAGACCGAGGCGGGCCGTGGGCAGGGCGGGATCGATCAGGATGAGGCCGGCCACGGTGTCGGGCTCCTCGGCCGCCTGCAACGCGGCCACCAGGCCGCCCATGGAGTTCCCCATGAGAATAACGGGCCGGGGTGTGGCGCCTCGGGACGTGGCCCCGAGGAAGCCGCTGACGAGCCGACGGTGTCCTTCCACGTCGGCGGTCCGCGACCCGATCGGGCGTCAGGCCGTGGCCGACGAGGTCCAGCGCCACGACGCGGGCATGCCGGCTCAGCTCGCGGGCCGATGGCCGACCAGTTGACATGGGAGCCGCCGAGCCCGTGGAGCGCGACGACCAGTGGGGCGTCGTCGGGTCCACCCAGGTCGACCACGTGCAGCGGGCCGCCCACGTCGACGACGCCGCGACCGGGTTCCGTCGGCTGCGGTTGCGCTCACCGGACCCAGGCTACCGGCCCGGTCGCGGCAGGCCACGGCAACCGGCCGGACCCGCCCTCAGGCGGGCAGGAAGTCGATCAGGAGCCGGTTGAGCTCGTCGGGTGCCTCAAGGGCCAACCAGTGCCCGGGACCCTCCATCCGCTCGTAGCGCCACGGCCCGGCGACGTGGGCGCCCGACCCGGTCATCTGCTCCTCGGTGAGGGCGAAGTCGCCCGTGCTCCACACCCCCATGGTGGGTGCTCGGACCGGGGGCAGCTCGAGGGGAGGTCCGACCAGGCTCTGCGGGGTGATGTTGGCCCGGTACCAGTTGAGGCCCGGGGTCAGGGATCCGTTCCGCTCGAGCTCGGCGATGACGGCGTCGGCATCGGGGTGGTGCGACCACCGGCGGAGGTTGTCCCACGAGTTGTCCGACAACCACTGCTCGGCGATGCCCTCGAACTGGAAGAGGAGCATGTACCACGACTTCTCGAGCTGGGGGAAGCCGACGGCCCGGAAGGCCATGGGGTTCCCGACCGAGAGGGCCACCAGGTGGTCGACCCGGTCGGGCACGAGAGCGCCCATGACCCAGGCCAGAGCCGATCCCCAGTCGTGGCCCACCACGTGGGCCCGCTCGACGTCCAGGTGGTCGAAGATGGCCAGCACGTCCCCGGCGAGCAGGAGGAAGGAGTAGTCCGCCACGTCGGTGGGCTTGCCCGAGGACCCGTAGCCGCGCAGGTCGGGCACGATGACCTGGAACCCGGCCGAGGCCAGCGCCCCGACCTGGTGGCGCCAGAGCCGACCGGAGTCGGGGAAACCATGGAGCAGCACCACCGGACGCCCCTCACCGGTGACCTCGAAGTGGATGTCGATGCCGTCGTTCTCGATGTGCACGGGGTGATCCTCGCTACTCGTGGGCTGGTGATGGGGACGGTCGACGGTGCCGGATGGCTCAGGCCGTGGCCAGGGCCACCAGGTCGTCGCGGCTGGGCCCGACGGCCGCCTGGTCCCGCCAACCGGAACCGAGCTCGATGACCTTGTCGAACACGCCGTCGGCGGCGAGCGCCTCGTTCGGCAGCTGCAGCACGCCGGCGACCCGGAACAGCGCCCGGGCGCACTCGGGATCCTGGGCCGCCGCCACGACCAGGGCCTTGGCCATCTCGTAGCCCGGGTCCTCGGGCGCGTACTCCTCGCCGGCCAACAGGGCGGTGATCTCGCTGAGCCGGTGACGGTCGCCGGCCACGGTGGACCTGTACCACGGGGCCACCGTGGTCCGGGTGGCCTCGTCCCAGGCCAGGGCCAGTTCCGACGGCGGGTCGTCGCCGTGGTCGGCCAGCAGATCCCGCAGGCTCACCGCGTGCAGGAGGCCGATGGAGGCGCCCCGGCCCACCGACGGGTTGGTGCAGGACCACGAGTCGCCCACCGGCAGGAGCCCGGTGGCCACCGGCCGGCCGTCGACCACCAACGACCGGATGCGATCCTCGAGCTTGGTGATGGACATGACCCGATCGTCGATCGGTTGGCCGTCCAGCCACGCCGGGGCCCCGGGCAGGGTGCCCACCAACGCCGCCCACCGGTCGGCATGGCGTAGGCCGCGGAGGGCGGTGTCCTCGGACGACGTGACGACGACCACCGACCACGTCCCGTTATCGCCCGGAAGGGTGAGGAGGGAGATGGTCCCGTAGTCCTGGATCGGCAGCAGCGTCGGAACCTCGGGGACATCGCCGTCGGCGGAGCGGAAATGGCGACCGTAGTAGACGAAGCCGGAGTCGTCGGTCTCCTCGGCCGGCGGTTGGGCTCCCAGTCCCGCCAGCCAGGACGCCATCGGTGAACGCCGACCGGTGGCGTCCACGACGATGTCGGCTCGGAGCTCTTCCCCGGACTCGAGGCGGACACCGCCCACCGCCGGCACACCGGAGGCATCAGGGGTGCCGACCATCAGCTGGCTGACCGCTGCGCCCCGGCGCACCTCGATCCCGGATGACTCGTCCGCGGCCCGGGCCAGCACCGACTCGACCACCACCCTCCGCCCGGTCACGGCATCGAGTTCGGCATCCTCCGGCCGGGCCGGGCCCCACAGGGCGGCGGATTGGCGGTGGCCCGGATTCCATCGGAGCCCACCGGCGTCGACCAGGGCCGACAACACGTCGGGCAGCTCCGCCTCCATCAGGGCCCGGTAGCGCGGCTCCGAACAGGTGGGGCAGACGGATCTGGTTGACCCCCCGCCGCTCCCACTCCTCCCAGGCTGCCGAGGGGTCCGGAGGGGTGGCACCGTCCCGTTCGAGGACCGTCACCTCGTGGCTGTCCCGGGCCAGCAGCAGGGCGCTGGACAGCCCGACCAGGCCGGCACCGGTGATCAGAACTCTCAAGGCTCCTCCTCTGCCAATGACCGGCCCCGACGGTCCGGCACCCTACCAACGCGGCCACGAACCACCGCCACCGTCGTGAACACGGTAGTGCCGGCCGACCGGCGGGAACGTCCCGGACCGTGCGTCAGCGGACGTCGCCCGAAGGGAAGTGGAGCTCGATGGGCGCCGTGTCGGTCGACGATCCGGCCGGCCGGTCCTCGGGCCACCGGGTGGTCACCGACTTGAGGCGGGTGTTGAACCGGACCCCGTCCATGCCGTGGACGTGGGTGTCACCGAACAGCGAGTCCTTCCACCCGCCGAAGGAGTAGTAGGCCATAGGCACCGGGATGGCCACGTTGATGCCGACCATGCCCACGTGCACGTCGCGGCGGAACCGGCGGGCGGCATGGCCGTCCCGGGTGAAGATGGCCGTCCCGTTGCCGTACGGGTTGGCGTTGACCAGGGCGATGGCCGCGTCCAGGGAGTCCGCCCGCAGCACCGACAGCACCGGTCCGAAGATCTCGTCGCGGTAGACCCGCATGGAGGGAGTGACGTGGTCGAGGAGCGTCGGCCCCACGAAGAAGCCGTCGTCTCCCCCCGGCACCTTGACCTGGCGACCGTCGAGCACCACCTCGGCCCCCTCGGCCGCGGCCGAGTCGACGTAGCCGGCCACCCGGTCCCGGTGGGCCGCGGTGATCAGGGGGCCCATGTCCGAGCCCGGGTCGGTCCCCGGACCGGTGGTGAGCGCGGCGGCACGGTCGGCCAGGGCCCGGACCAGGGCGTCACCCTCCCCCACCGCCACCACGGCCGACACCGCCATGCAGCGCTCGCCGGCCGAGCCGTACCCGGCCGCGGTGAGCGCGTCGGCGGTGGTGTCGAGATCGGCGTCGGGCAGGACGACGGCGTGGTTTTTGGCCCCCCCGAGGGCCTGGCAGCGTTTGCCGGCCGACGTGGCCCGCTCGAACACATGTCGGGCCACCGGGGTGGAGCCCACGAACGACACCGCGGCCACGCCGGGGTGGTCGAGCAGCGCGTCGACGGCCACCGAGTCCCCGTTCACCACGGTGAAGACGTCTTCGGGCAGCCCGGCCTCCCGCCACAGGTCGGCGATCAGCAGGGACGGCGACGGGTCGCGCTCGGACGGCTTCAGGATGAACGAGTTCCCGCAGGCGATGGACACCGGGTACATCCACATGGGCACCATGACCGGGAAGTTGAACGGGGTGATGCCGGCCACCACGCCCAGGGGCTGGCGCACCGACGACGCGTCCACGCCGGTGGAGACGTCCTCGGAGAACTCACCCTTCAAGAGGTGGGGCAGCCCACAGGCGAACTCGACGACCTCGATCCCGCGGGCCACCTCCCCGAGGGCGTCCTCCAGTACCTTGCCGTGCTCGGCGGTGACGAGACTGGCCAGATCGTGGCGGTGACGGTCGGCCAACTCCCGGAAGGCGAAGAGGATCCGGGATCGGGCGGCGAGCGAGAAGTCGCGCCAGGCCTCCGAGGCGGACAGCGAGCGCTGTACGGCCCGGTCGACGTCCCGTTCCGTGGCCAGTACCACCGTGGCGGTCACGTCCCCGGACGCCGGGTCGAACACCGGCGCCGTACGGGCCTGGTCGCCTTCGAGCGACGATCCGATCCACTTCACCTGGCATCACTCCTTTCGCCCTGTCGGCCGGGCCACGGCATCCGGTCACCGCACCCCCGTGGGAGACTCGGCCCATGCCCGATCCCCGTCCACGACGCCGGAGCGCATCCGACGCCGACGGTCCGGACGGGCCGGTGAGCGAGCGGACCCGGCTCCGCCGCCTGCCCGAACAGGGCTCCCACCGATGGGAGGATCTCGTCGCCGTGCTCGACGCCGGATTCGTCTGTCACCTCGGCCTCGACGTGGACGGCGCGCCCATGGTGGTGCCCACCAGCTACGGACGGGCCGGACGCCACCTCTATCTGCACGGCTCGGTGGCCAGTCGGAGCCTGCGCGGCGGCCAGGGAATCGGTGCCGGTGTGCGTCACCGTGACCCTGGTCGACGGGCTGGTGCTGGCCCGATCGGTCTTCAACCACTCCGTCAACTACCGGTGCGCCATGGTCTACGGCGTCCCCGAGGTGCTCACCGACGAGGACGAGAAGCTGATGGGCCTGCAGGCCATCAGCGACCACATCGCCCCGGGGCAGTGGGAGTACGCCCGTAGCCCGTCGACCAAGGAGCTGGCCTCCACCACGGTGCTGCGCCTGGCCCTCGACCAGGCCTCGACCAAGGTCAGCCAGGGCCCACCCGACGACGGGAACGGGCCCGACGGCGAGCTCGACGTCTGGGCCGGCGAGATCCCCGTGCGTACGGTCCGCTTCGACCCGGTGGCCGATCCGGTCCTGCGGGCCGGCATCGACGTTCCCGACCACCTGGCCCACGGCCCGGTGGCCCCCGGCGTCACCGCGTGGCGCGACCTCGACCAAGGTTGATTCGGGCATCGGGCATCACCTCGATCAGTCGAGGAACGAGGCCAGCGGGGTCGTGGTCATACCGTGGGCCGCGGCGACCGGCTCGTAGACGACCGTGCCGTCCACCACGTTGACGCCCTCGGCCAGGGCCGCGTCGGCCCGGGCGGCATCGCGCCATCCGTGGTTGGCGATGTCCACCACATAAGGCAGGGTGGCGTTGACGAGTGCGTGGGTGGAGGTGTGGGGAACGGCTCCGGGCATGTTGGCCACACAGTAGAAGATCGAGCCGTTGACCTCGAAGGTGGGATCGGAGTGGGTGGTGGGCCGGGTGGACTCGAAGCAGCCGCCCTGGTCCACCGAGATGTCGACGAGCACCGAGCCCTCGCGCATCCGGGCCACCAGATCGTCGGAGACCAGCTTGGGAGCCTTGGCCCCGACCACCAGCACCGCGCCGATCACGATGTCGGCGTCGACGCAGGTCTCCTCGATGGCGTGGGTGCTGGAGGCCACCGTCTCGAGTGCTCCCCGGAAGTGGTGGTCGACCTGGCGCAGACGCTCGAGGTTCCGGTCGAGGATGTACACCTCGGAGTGCATGCCCACGGCCAGCGTGGCCGCGGCCATACCGGCCACCCCGGCGCCGAGTATGACCACCTTGGCGCACCGGACCCCGGGTACGCCGCACACCAGCACACCGCGGCCGCCGCCGGGGCGCATCAGGTGGTGGGCGCCCATCAGCGGGGCCATGCGGCCGGCCACCTCGCTCATGGGCGTGAGCAGCGGGAGGGAGTGGTCGGCCAGGCGGACCGTCTCGTAGGCGATGGCGGTGTTGCCCGCGGCCAGCAGGGCGTCGGTGCACGGCCCCGAGGCGGCCAGGTGGAGGTAGGTGAACAGGACCTGGTCCCGGCGGAGCCCGAGGCGCGGGTACTCCTCGGGCACCGGCTCCTTCACGCCGAGGATCAGGTCGGCATCGGCCCAGACGTCGTCGGGCTCGGCGACGAGCTTGGCCCCGGTGGCCACGAAGTCGGCGTCGGGCAGTGAAGACCCCACCCCGGCGCCCTCCTCGACCAGCACGGTGTGACCGGCCGAGGTCAGCTCCCGCACGCCGGCGGGGGTGATGGCCACCCGGTACTCGTCGTCCTTGACCTCCTTCGGCACCCCGACGATCATCGAGCCGCCCTTACTCGCCGATCTCGGTGTAGGCGATCGCCTTCTGCTTGAAGAAGTCACCCTTGGTGGTGAACCGGGCGACGATCACCAGCGGGATGCCGAGGACCAGGGTGATGATGTCGGCGTAGGACCCGCTCCACCCGTTGGTCTTGATGACCCAGGCCCCCACCGCCAACAAGACGATGCCACCGACCAGCGGTAAGAGGATGCCGGTGAAGAAGAAGCTCGTCTTGGCGAAGGCCACCTTCCGGTAGGCCCACGCACACGTGACGCCGGTGACCCCGTAGTAGAAGGCGATCAGCACCCCGATGCTCAGGATCAGATTGTTGAATACGTTGCTGATCGACGAGACGTTGCTGACCAGCACGATGCCGAACATGCAGATGAACGCCAAAATGAGCGTGCCGATGGCCGGCGTCTTCAGCTTGCCCTGGATGGTGGCGAAGATCTTCGGCCACACCCTGTCTCTCGACATGGACAGGGTGATCCGGGCCGCCGGCAGCAGGGTGGTCTGGGTGGTCGCCACCGTCGAGGAGAGCACGGCGATGAGCATCACGTAGCCGGCCCAGTGCCCGGCGGCCTGCTGGGCGAAGTAGAGCAGGATGGTGCTCTCGTGGGGACCGCTGAAGGCCTTGGCCGGCAGCAGCATCTGGGCCGCGATGATGTTGATGCCGAACACCAACAACAACAGGAACATGGCGATGATGCCGGCGTGCCCCGGTGTCTTGGTGGCGTTCTTCGACTCCTCGTTGAGGTTGGTGGCGGTGTCCCAGCCCCAGAAGAAGAACACGCCGAGCACCAACCCGGCGGACAGGGCGGCGAAGCCCCCGATCGAGAACGGGTTCAGCCACGACATGTGGAAACCGGTCGACCCGGTCGGATGGTTGACGGCCACCTTGATGATGCCCCAGATG
This sequence comes from uncultured Acidimicrobiaceae bacterium, assembly GCA_963700235.1. Taxonomy (GTDB): domain Bacteria; phylum Actinomycetota; class Acidimicrobiia; order Acidimicrobiales; family RAAP-2; genus Bog-756. The sequence goes on along the minus strand of CAVOWT010000001.1, from coordinate 822,988 downwards.
GAGAAGCCGATGACGGCCACGTACTCGATGATCAACAGGACCCACTGGAAGTTGGTGGTCCAGCGGATCCCCCAGATGCAGATGAAGGTGATCAGGGCCAACCAGGCGCCGGCGGCCACCGCGGCGATCCCGATCGAGCTGGCCGTGCTGGAGTTGATCCAGCCCACCTCGTTCATGAACTGCAGGGTGTACTGCCCGGCGACGATGGGGGCCGAGATGCAGAACAAGATGCTGGTGGCCACCTGCACCCAGCCGTTGAACCAGCCGACATAGGGCGACACCAGCTTGGACAGCCAGGCGTAGGAGGCCCCGCAGTCGGGGTCGCGCCGGTTGAGGTGGAAGTAGGAGATGGCGATGAACAACACCGGGACGAAGGAGATCCAGATCACCGCCGGTCCGGCGTAGCCGATGCCGACGGTGGTGAACAGCACGGCCATGGTGGCGGCCAGCGTGTAGGCGGGGGCCACCGACGACACGGCCACCACGGTCGAGTCGAACAGATTGAGCGTGTCGGCCCGCAACGCGGGCCCGGCCTCCTCTGTGGGGACAGGAGCCCCGAACGGACCGGGTACCTCGGGCGGCTTCCCGGTGCTGTCAACGACGTCAGTGCTCATCTGAACTCCCCTTCAGTTGCCATAGACGGTGGTGGGTGGTGACGATGCCCTCGTGGTGTGTCGATCAGCCGCCGATGTAGCTCATGACATGTTTGATACGGGTGTAGTCCTCGAAGCCGTAGGAGGAGAGGTCCTTGCCGTAGCCCGAGTGCTTGAAGCCGCCGTGGGGCATTTCGGCCACGATGGGGATGTGGGTGTTGATCCACACCGCGCCGAAGTCGAGACCCTTGGCCATGCGCATGGCCCTGGCGTGGTCTCGGGTCCACACGCTGGAGGCCAAGCCGTAGCGCACGCCGTTGGCCCACGACAGAGCCTGCTCCTCGTCGGAGAACCGTTGGACGGTGATGGCCGGGCCGAAGATCTCCTCTTGGACCACCTCGTCGCTCTGCTCCAACCCGGCGATGACCGACGGGGCGAAGCAGAAGCCCCGGGCCCCCACCGGCGCTCCGCCGGTGACCACCTCGGCGTGGGCCGGAAGCCGTTCGAAGAAGCCCTCGAGCCGGCTCAGCTGGGCGGCGCTGTTGACCGGGCCGTAGTCGGCATCCGGCGTGTCGAGGCCCCCGACGGTCTGGGCCCGGGCCTGCTCGACCAGGGCCGAGACGAAGTCGTCGTAGACCCCGGGCCCGGCCAGCACCCGGGTGGCGGCGGTGCAGTCCTGCCCGGCGTTGAAGTACCCGGCCACGGCGATGCCCTCGGCCGCGGCTCCGATGTCGGCGTCGTCGAAGACCACGCAGGGGGCCTTGCCGCCCAGCTCCAGGTGGACCCTCTTCACGTCGGCGGCGGCCGAGGCGGCCACCTCCATGCCGGCCCGCACACTGCCGGTGATCGAGACCATGGCCGGGGTGGGGTGCTCGACCAGCAGACGGCCGGTGTCGCGGTCGCCGCAGATCACGTTGATGGCGCCGTCGGGGAGGTACTCGGACATGATTTCGGCCATCAGCAGGCTCGAGGCCGGCGTGGTGTCGGACGGCTTGAGCACCATGGTGTTCCCGGCGGCCAGGGCCGGGGCCCACTTCCACACCGCCATCATCAGCGGGTAGTTCCACGGTGTCACCGCCGCGCACACCCCGATGGGCTCGCGCCGGATGAACGAGGTGTGGTCGGCCAGGTACTCACCGGCCGACTTGCCCTCGAGATGACGGGCGGCCCCGGCGAAGAAGCGGACCTGGTCGACCAACTGGGGGATCTCCTCGGCCAGGGTGACGGCCACCGGCTTGCCGGTATTGGCGCACTCCACCCGGACCAGGTCGTCGGCCCGGGACTCGAAGGCGTCGGCGATCCGGAACAGCGCCAGACTCCGCTCCGACGGAGTGGCGTCCCGCCACCCGCGAAAGGCGGCGGCGGCCGCGGCCATGGCCGCATCGACGTCCTTGGCCCCGGACACCGGCGCCTCGAGATAGCCCTCACCGGTGCTGGGGTCGATCAGCGTGGACGAGGGCCCGTCCCTGGTCGTCCACATACTCCCCGCCGATGAAGTTCGACAGGCTGGCCTGCTCCGGTTGCCGACTACTCAACGCTCCCTCCCCGGGGTCTTCGCGTGCACCATCACGATCGGCGTCCCGCGGCCTACCCGGGACGGCCGCCTCTCTGCGGCTCGATAGGTCATAGTTACCGAAGATCGGGCCTCAGACAAGCTTTTTCTGAAAGGAAATTTCATCTGGCTTCGATTTCAATCGAATTTCTTCACGGATTCTGCGGTAACTGCTATAACTGATGGTGCATGCTCGCTCCAGGGATTCTCAGCGCGGGTCGCCCTGGCGGGCCCGCCGATCGCCGATCAGGCCTCCGGTCGTGACGTCGTCGGCGGTGGCGTCGGGGTCGAGCGGCCTCCTCGACGACGTGAACAAGGCCATCGTCGAGGCCCTCCAACAGGACGGTCGACGGACGTACGGATCCATCGCCGAGGCCGTCGGTCTGTCCGAGGCGGCCGTGCGCCAGCGGGTCCAGAAGATGCGTGACGCCGGGGTCATGCAGATCGTGGCCGTCACCGACCCGCTGCAGGTGGGCTTCCGGAGCCAGGCCATGGTGGGCATCCGGGCCGACGGCGACACCCGGCTGGTGGCCGAGCGCCTGGCCGCGGTGGACGACATCGACTACGTGGTGATGTGCACCGGCTCGTTCGACCTTCTGGTGGAGCTGGTCACCGAGGACGAGGACACGCTCCTCGAGCTCCTCAACGGGGTCATCCGGCAGATCCCCGGCGTGCGCGACACCGAGACGTTCATGTACCTGAAGTTGACCAAACAGACGTATAGCCTGGGGGACCAGATGACCGACATTTCCAACTTTGCCATGCAGGAGAACGCCCACCGGCACCTGTGGATGCACTTCACCCGGATGTCGGAGACCAATCAGGTCCCGATCATCGTGCGGGGCGAGGGGGTGTGGGTGTACGACCAGTACGGGAAGCGCTACCTCGACGGTCTGTCCGGGCTGTTCACCAGCCAGGTCGGTCACGGCCGGACCGAGTTGGCCGAGGCGGCGGCGCGCCAGGCCGGCCAGCTGGCCTACTTCCCCATCTGGAGCTACGCCCACCCGATGGCCATCGAGTTGGCCGACCGTCTGGCCGAGCTCACCCCCGGGGACTGCAACCGCATCTTCTTCACCACCGGAGGCTCCGAGGCGGTGGAGTCGGCGTGGAAGCTGGCCCGGCAGTACTTCAGGGTCACCGGCCAGCCCGAGCGGTCCAAGGTCATCAGCCGGAACATCGCCTACCACGGCGCCACCATGGGGGCCCTCTCCATCACCGGCGTGACCGAGATCAAGACGCCGTTCGAACCGCTCGTGAGCGGTGCCGTCAAGGTGCCCAACACCAACTTCTACCGGGCCCCCTACTTCGCCGACGACCTCGAGGCCTTCGGCCGGTGGGCGGCCGACTCGATCGAGCAGGCCATCGTGATGGAGGGACCCGAGACAGTGGCGGCCGTCTTCCTCGAGCCGGTGCAGAACGCCGGCGGCTGCTTCCCGCCTCCGCCCGGCTACTTCCAACGGGTCCGTGAGATCTGTGATCGGTACGGCGTGCTGATGGTGTCCGACGAGGTCATCTGTGCCTTCGGACGGCTGGGCCACTACTTCGGCGCCGAGCGCTACGGGTACGAGCCGGACATCGTGACCATGGCCAAGGGTCTGACCAGTGGGTACTCCCCCCTCGGGGCCATGGCCGTCAGCGATCGCCTGGTCGAGCCGTTCCTGCAGGGCGAGAGCTTCCTCCACGGTGTCACCTTCGGCGGACACCCGGTGAGCTCGGCCGTGGCCCTGGCCAATCTGGACGTGTTCGAGAAGGAAGGCCTGCTCGAGAACGTCCGCGAGCACGAGGCCGAGTTCAGGGCGGCGCTCGACACCCTGCGGGACCTGCCCATCGTGGGCGACGTCCGTGGGGCGGGCTACTTCTACGGCATCGAGCTGGTCAAGGACAAGGACACGCGTGAGACCTTCGACGACGACGAAGCCGAGCGGCTCCTCCGGGGCTTCCTCTCCGGTGCCCTCTACGAGGCCGGCCTGATCTGTCGGGCCGACGACCGGGGGGACCCGGTGGTGCAGCTGGCTCCTCCGTTGACCTGTGGACCCGAGGAGTTCGAAGCTCATGACCTCGATCCTGCGCTCGGTCCTGACCGAAGCGTGGAAGCAGCTCTGAACCCGGCGCCGGGCGAGGGCTATCGACGACTCTCCCTGTGGTGGGACGCGCTGGCGGATCCCATCGGCATCCGGGCCCCGCTCGGCGGCGACGTCGACGTCGACGTGGCCGTGGTGGGCGGCGGGTTCACCGGGTTGTGGACCGCCTACTATCTGGCCGAGGCCGACCCCGCCCTCCGCATCGTCGTCATCGAGCGGGACGTGGTCGGCTTCGGCGCCTCGGGCCGCAACGGTGGGTGGTGCTCGGCCCTCTTCGCCGTGCCCGAGGCCCGGCTGGACCGGACCGGCGGCCCCGGCTCGGGGGCGGCCATGCGCCGGGCCATGGTCGACACCGTCGGCGAGGTGGGCCGGGTGGTGGAGGACGAGGCCATCGAGTGCGGGTTCGCCCACGGCGGCACGGTCGTCCTGGCCCGGTCGGGGGTCCAGCTCGACCGGATGCACCACGAGGTGGCCGAGGCGCGCAGCGCCGGTGTCGGCCCCGACGACCTCCGCCTGCTGTCCGCGGCCGAGGCGGCATCCATGGCCCGGGCCACCAGCGTGCTGGGTGGGACCTACACCCCGCACTGCGCCGCCGTCGACCCGGCCCGGCTGGTGCGGGGGCTGGCCGAGGCGGTGGAACGGCGGGGGGTGGTGCTCCACGAACAGACCGAGGCCCGGGCCATCCGGCCCGGCGCGGTCGAGACCTCGGCCGGGACGGTGCGGGCGGCCACGGTGGTCCGCGCCACCGAGGGCTACACCCGGACCCTTCGCGGACAAGAGCGCGCCCTTGTGCCGGTGTACTCGCTGATGATCGCCACCGAGCCGCTGCCCGACCGGTTCTGGGCCGAGGCCGGACTGGCCGACCGGCAGACCTTCGCCGACTATCGCCACCTGGTGATCTACGGCCAGCGCACCGCTGACGGCCGGATGGCCTTCGGCGGTCGGGGGGCGCCCTACCACTTCGGCTCGGCCATCCGACCGGAGTACGACCACGACGCCGGCGTCCACGAGGCCCTGCGCCGGACCCTGGTCGACCTGTTTCCGGCCCTGGCCGGCGTCGAGATCACCCACCGGTGGGGCGGTCCACTCGGGATCGCCCGGGACTGGTTCACCTCGGTCGGCCTCGACCGCGCCACCGGACTGGCCTGGGCCGGCGGGTACGTGGGGGACGGGGTATCGACCACCAACCTGGCCGGCCGCACCCTGCGCGACCTGATCCTCGGGCGGGACACCGAGCTGACGGCCCTGCCCTGGGTGGGTCACCGATCCAGGCCGTGGGAGCCCGAGCCGCTGCGCTACCTCGGCATCAACGCCGGGCTGCGGTTGGCCGAGGGCGCCGACCGCGCCGAACAGCGGTCGGGTCGGGCCACCTGGCACACCCGGGCCCTGGCCCGGGTGGTGGGTCACTGAGACCGTCGGCGGGTCCGCTCACACCGTTTCGAGCGGACGGTTCTCCTCGTCCACCACGACGACCGTGGGCTGATGCCCGTCCAGCTCGGCGTCCTCGAGATCGACGTAGGTGACGATGATGACCAGATCGCCGACCTGGGCCAGCCGGGCCGCAGCACCGTTGAGGCAGATCTGCCCGTCGTTCCCCTCGATGGCGTAGGTCTCGAGCCGTGACCCGTTCATCAGGTTGTAGACCGACACCTGTTCGTTGGGGACGATGTCGGCCGCCTTCATCAGGATGGGGTCGATGGAGATGGAGCCCACGTAGTTCAGATCGGCATCGGTGACCCGGGCCCGGTGGATCTTGCCGTTCATCATCCTTCGACGCATGGACACGCCCCTCCTCTCCGACCGTGGTGGTGTGTCGTTCACCGCGCGACGACGGCGGTCACCATTGTAATCGAGGCGGCGCGCGCCGGAGATCGACCGGCCCCCCGCGGGCTACTGGCGGAGCTGGGCGTACTCGATCACCCGGTCCACGACGACATGGTCGACCTTGGCCAGGGCGCCGGCATCGAAGGGGGGCTGGGGGTCGTACTCGATCATCAGTTGGGCGGCCCGGGCCGCCGTGCCGTCGACCAACAGCTCCACCAGCCGCAGGGCCATGTCGATCCCGCTCGACACCCCGGCGGCGGTGATGATCCGCCGGTCGAGGTGCTCCACCACCCGTTGCGCGGTGGCCGTGGCGCCGGTGGCCGCCAGTTCGGCATAGGTGGCCCAGTGAGTGGTGGCCGTCAACCCCTTGAGCAGTCCGGCCGCGCCCAGCACCAGCGAGCCGGTGCAGACCGACGTGGTCAGCCGGGTGCCCCGGTGGGCATGGCGCACCCACTCCAGCACCCGCCGGTCGTCGAGGAGCAGGCGGGACCCCACACCACCCGGGACCACCACGACGTCCGGATCGGGGTACTCCTCGAACGTGGCGTCGACGGTGAGGCCCAAGAGCCCGTTTTCGGTGCGGACCTCACCCCGCCGGTGGCCGATGAAGGTCACATCGATGGTGGGGATGCGTTGGAGGACCTCGTAGGGACCGACTCCGTCGAGCGCGGTCACGCCGGGGAAGAGGGGGATGACCACCTGTTGGTGCTCGCTCATGCCGATCTCCGTTCACTGGTGCCGGTCCGGAACCGGCGCCGGTAGCTGTCGGGGGCGACGTTGAGCCGGCGTTGGAAGACCCGGCGCAGGGTCTCGGCCGTGCCGAAGCCGCACCGGGCGGCCACGACCTCGAGGGTGTCCCCCGTGGTCTCCAACGCCCGTCGGGCCGCCTCGAGGCGGACCCGCTCCACGAACCGGCCCGGGGTCTCTCCCACCTCGCCGGTGAACACCCGCGTGAAGTGACGCACGCTCATGGCCGCCGCCGCGGCCAGGGCCGGCAGCCGGTGGTCGCCGGCCGGGGCCGACTCCACCAGGGTCTGTACCGCCCGCACCGTGGACCGCTCGGCCCGGGGCACCCACACCGGCGAGGAGAACTGGGTCTGGCCGCCGGGCCGGTGGAGGAACATGACCAGCCATCGGGCCACGGTCTGGGCCACCTCCCCGCCGAGGTCCTCTTCCACCAGGGCCAGGGCCAGGTCGATGCCGGCGGTGACCCCGGCACTGGTCCAGTACTTCCCGTCCCGGAGGTAGATGGGGTCGGCGTCCACCTCGAGGCCCGGGTACTCGGCGGCCAGCCGACCGGCCGAGGCCCAGTGGGTGGTGACCCGCCGGCCCTCCAACAGACCGGCCTCGGCGGCCAGGAAGGCCCCGGTGCACACGGTGGCCACCCGGCGGCACCGGGGCGCCACCGCGGCGATCCACGACAACAGGGCGTGGTCGGACCGCGCCGCTCGGGCCTGGTCGCCGCCCGGCAGCACCAGGGTGTCGATGACGGCGTCCGTGGCCGGAAAGGGCTCGGTCCCGAGGGTCACACCGCTCCCGCACCGGACCGTTGCGCCGTCGGGCCGACACCAGCTGCACGGTGTAACCGTCGGAGGAGGTGGCCGCAGCGGCCCGGGTGGCACCGGCGAAGACCTCGAACGGTCCGACGGCATCGAGGGACTGCATGCCCGGATAGGCCACGATGACCACGGCGCGCTGGCTCATACCCTCCAGACTGACCCCCACCCTCCATGGCGTCAACGACACATATCCCACGATTTAGGCCACGGGACACCATTCCGGATCCACCTCCTCACGGAGCCGGGGCCCCGTATCCTGAGGGGCGGGGCGGGATCCGCCCGGGCGTCCGGCCAAGGCTGCAGGCCAGGGTCGCACCCACCAGAACCCACGACGAACAGGGGGACACCGATGGCGATCCGGGTCATCCAGTGGGCCACCGGCGGTGTCGGACGGGCCGCCGTGGCCGGCGTGGTCGCCCATCCCGAGCTGGAGCTGGTGGGCTGTTGGGTCCACAGTGCCGACAAGGTGGGACGGGACGTGGGCGAGCTGTGCGGCACCGATCCCCTGGGTGTGCCGGCCACCGACGACGCCGAAGCGCTGGTGGCCCTCGAGGCCGAGTGCGTGATCTACGCCCCGGTCATGGCCGACCCGGCCGTCGTGGCCCGGCTGCTGGCGTCGGGCAAGAACGTCGTCACCCCCCTCAACTGGTTCTTCGCCGACGGACGTGACGAGTCGCTCATCGAGGAGGCCTGCCGACAGGGGGGATCGACGGTCCACGGGACCGGTATCCATCCGGGCGGGATCACCGAGAGGTTCCCGCTGGCCGTCTCGGCCCTGTCCCAGTCCATCACGCACGTCCGGGCCGAGGAGTACTCCGACATCCGGAGCTACGGGGCCCCCGCGGTGGTGGGAGAGATCATGTTGTTCGGGAAGACCCCCGAAGAGGCGGCCTCGAGCATGATGCCGGCCATCCTGGGTGACTGGTTCGGCCAGTCGGTGGCCATGGTCGGGCACGGCCTCGGCTTCGCCCTCGACGACGGCCTGACCGTGACCCACGAGGTGGCCGTGGCCACCGCGCCCATCCCGTCACCAATCGGGCCCATCCGACCGGGGCGCATCGCCGCCCAGAAGTTCTGCTGGGAGGCCACCGTGCGGGGTGCACCGGTGATCAGCGTGCGCACCAACTGGCTCATGGGCCAGGAGCACCTGGACCCGGCCTGGACCTTCGGCCCGGAGGGCGAGCGGTTCGAGGTGGCGGTGACCGGTGACCCCTCCAGCCTGGTGACCTTCCGCGGCTGGCATCCGGCCTCCGTCGAGGCCGGTCTCGTCCGCAATCCCGGCATCGTGGCCACGGCCACGCACTGCGTGAGCGCGGTGCCGGCCGTCGTCGCCGCCGAACCGGGCGTCCGCAGCTACCTCGACCTGCCCTCCTACGCGGGCCGGGCCGCCCCCCACCTGCGCTGACCCCGGGCGGCCCGCCGATCAGGGCAGGTTCGGCCGGATCCGGTCCTCGAGGAAGGTGACCACGGCATCGGAGAAGACGTCGTTCTTGTCGCCGGCGATCATGTGGGCGGCTCCGTCCACCGCCACCACGGTGGCGTCGGGGATCCGGGCCACCAGGTCGTCGACGCCCTCTTGGGTGACCACGTCACTGAGCAACCCGTGGACGAGCATGGTGGGCACGTGGATGTTGGCGATGGCCACGTCGAGCAGGCCGATGAGCCGGTCGGGCACGACCTCGGTGCGGTCCTGGAAGATGACCTTCGGGTCCCAGTGCCAGTACCACCGTCCGTCCCGCAGGCGCAGCACTTTCTGCAGTCCGGCCGGGTTGAAGGTCCGGGTCCGGTTGGGCGTGTAGGCGGCGATGGCGGCGGCGGCGTCCTCCAGCGAATCGAACCCGTCCACCCCCGACTGCATGAAGGCGGCGATGCGCCGGATGCCCTCGTCGTTGGTCTTCGGGGTGATGTCCACCAGCACCAGGCCACACGAGACCACCCGGTCGCTCGTCCCCTCGGCCAGCATGGCCGACATGCCACCGAGGGAGGCGCCGACCAGCACCGGCGGCCGGCCCAGGGCGTCCGCCACGGCCACGCAGTCGGCGCAGAAGGCGGTGAACGAGTAGTCGCCGTTCGGCGCCCAGTCGCTCTCGCCGTGACCCCGCAGGTCGAGGGCGACGGTCCGCCACCCGTTGGTGGCCACGGTATCCGCCGTCCGGCCCCAGGCGTGCCTGGTCTGGCCGCCGCCGTGGAGGAAGAGCACCGGCCACGCGTCGGGCTCCCCCCGGACATCGGCCACCAGCCGCACTCCCTCGAAGCCGTCGAACACCACCCCTTCAGGATCCATGGGCGTCATGGTCACATAGCCGGGGCGCCGGGGCACAACCGGCGGTGCCGGCTCCACCCCGCCGGGCCTCCCCGGCTCCACGTCGATCGACGGGCATCGGTTACTGTCGTCGCTTGAGCCTGGCCTTCACCTTCGCCGCCTACGCCATCGGCGCGTTGACCGGCGTGGCCGTCCACCGCGGCGGTCCCAGGCTGCAAAAGGGCTGGCCGGTCTATCTGCGGGCCCAGCTGGTGGCCACGGCCGCCCTCCTCGGGCTGTTCTCGGCGTGGCGGCTGACCGCGCCCCACCAGATCGTGGCGCCGGTGGTGTTGGCCGGCGTGGGCGGCGTGCTGTTGGTGGCCTCCCAGCTGACGCGGGGGCCGCGCCCGCACCGGTCTGGCCGAACTCGAGGCGTGGGCGGCCTGGCCGAACTCCACCTTCTGGGTGCTGCCCATGGCCGGGGCCCTGGTCGGACCGGCCGCCAGCGCCATCACCGCACTGACCAACGCCGTCTATGCCGCCCCCAACGCCGTGTGCATCCACTTCATGCGCCGGGATGCGCCGATCCGGCAGCGCCACTCGACCAGTTGGCTCGACCAGTCCATGCTGGTGGCGGTGGCCCTCGGCCTCGTCCTGCACCTGGCCGGGCCGGCACCGGCGGCTTCGCACTGGGTGCTGGTGGTGGCCGGACCCCTGTTGGCCTTCGTGGGTGCCGCCCTCTACACCGGCTCGGTGTTCCATCCCCACAACGCGTCGGTCACCACCACGGCGGCGGACGGCTGGCGCTGGTTGTGGCTCACCGCCATCCGGGTGGCCTACCTCGGCGCGCTCGCCCTCATCACCGGGTCCACCGCCGTGGCCGTCATCGCCATCCTCTCGGCGTTCGGGCCCCCGGCGTTCAATCCGCCCCAGCAGGCCGTGCTGTACGGCTACCGCTCGGGACTGGTGATGGTGGCCGTGCGCTGGGGATGGGTGTTCCTGCCGGTCGGCCTGGGTTTGGCACTGCTCGTGCGCTGAGACGAGGCCCGACCGGTGGGGCCGCCGCACCCTCCGCCCGGTGGGCCGAACGGCTACCGTGGCAGCCGACCTTCGATCCAGGGGACACGATGCAAGCGTTGCTATGGGGGGTGCAGTCAGACGGCTGGGAGTCGCCCGATCCCACCAATCCGCTGTTGGAGGGACTGGCCAAGGTGCCGATGCGCCTGGTCGAACAGGAGGTCCCCGAGCCCGGCCGCGAGTGGGTGGTGGCCAAGACCCGCCTGGCCGGCATCTGCGGCTCGGAGGCCAAACAGGTCTTCGGGGAGTTCAACGACACCTACGCCGACAGCGCCCTGTCCGCCTACTTCTCCTTTCCCGTGGTCATGGGCCACGAGGTGGTGGCCGAGGTCAGCCGGTTGGGCCCCGAGGCCGACGGGTTGGAGACGGGTCAGCGGGTGCTCCTCAATCCGTGGTTGTCCTGCGTGCCGAGGGGCATCGATCCACCGTGCCCGTCCTGCCAGGCCGGCGATCTCAGCATCTGCTGGCACTTCACCGAGGGCTCGCTGGCCGCGGGGATCCACACCGGCACCTGCCGGGACGCACCGGGCGGCTTCGCCGACTTCTTTCCCGCCCACGATTCGATGCTGTTTCCGGTGCCTGACTCGATCGACGACGAAACCGCGGTCCTGGCCGACCCGTTCTCGGTCTCGCTGCACTCGGTGACCCGCAACCCGCCGCCTCCGGGCGGTCGGGCCCTCGTCTACGGGGCCGGTGCCCTGGGAACCACGGCGACGGCGATCCTGCGGGCCCTGTACCCCGAGGTGGGGGTGATGGTGGTGGCCGGGCACCCGGCCCAGGCCGCCCTGGCCCGCTCCCTCGGCGCCGAGGTGGTGCGGTCGGAGCCGGCCGAACAGGTCATCGAGGAGGTGGCAGCCTGGTCGGGGGGCGTGCTCCAACCCACGCCGCTCGGCCTGCCCATGGCCCACCCGGGCGGGGTCGACGTGGTCTACGACACGGTGGGAACCACGGAGACGTCGGAGGTGGCGGTCCGGGTCCTGCGGACACGCGGGACGCTGGTGAAGAGCGGGGTGAACCCGCCCGCCCGTTGGGAGTGGTCGCCGCTCTACTTCAAAGAGCTGACCTGGGTGGGTTCGAACGCCTTCGGCACCGAGGAGGTGGAGGGCGTTCGCCAGCACGCCATGCTCCACTTCCTCGAGCTGGTGGCATCGGGGCGGGTGGACCTGACCGGCATGCTGACCCACACCTTCCGCCTGGCCGAGTGGCGGGACGCCTTCGTGGCCCTGGCCACCCAGGACCGGTCGGACGCCATCAAGGTGGCCTTCGACTTCCGTTAGGTTCCGCCCTGGTGCTTCATCCGGCCGGTCGCTCGGCGATGTGCTGGAGCTCGATCATCAAGGGGATCAGAAACCCGATGTAGGCGTTGGTCAATGTGAAGTCCGACGTGGGGCCGTGGGTGATCATCTCGTCGAGATCGATGATGTCGACCCGGTCGTCCCGCTGGCGGTAGGCCTTGGCGCGGTCCAGAATGGACACCAACTCCTCGAGGGAGGCGATTTCGAGCCCGAAGTGGTCGAGCCGGGGGGCGCGCAGGTACTCCTCCGAAGACGGCAGCAGGTAGAGGAACTGGCGCATGACGCCGGTGTAGACGATGAGCGGATTGCCTCGCTCCGTGCTGTTGTCCCCCTCGACCCAACCGAACACGGCACCGTAGAAGTCGAGCAACGCGGCCCGGCCGTCCTGGTCGAGCACGGCCGCGTCCACGGTGATGGCCACGTGGTTGATCAGCGGACGCCGACCGTCGGCCGTCCGGCCGTCCCCGCTCATGGCGCCTCGGGATTTACGAGCACCTTGGCCGCGAACTCCCCACGGGACATCTGCTCCATGGCCCCCATCACGCCGTCCAGCGGGACGTCGTCCGGCTCGATCAGGAGATCGAGGGGCATGGCCCCGCCGTCCAACAGTTCGAGTACCGGTTGGAACCCGTCGGCACCGTAGTTGTAGGTGCCGAGGGCTTCGAGCTCGAGGATGATCATCCGGTTCTGGTTGACCGCCACCGGTTCCGATCCGGTACCGACGAACACCAACGTGCCGGCGCGATCGAGTTGTCCGAACGCCTGGGCCGCGGCCTGGCGCCCGACCGGAGCACTCGAAGGCCACGGCGAAGGGTTGGTCCACCACGGCACCGAACGGGGGCATCTCCAGCTCGTCGGGATGGCGGACCTGCGCCGCACCTACCGCCAGGGCCCGGTCACGCCGGAGGGCGAAGGGCTCGGTGACGGTGATGTCCTCCACCCCCATCGACCGCAGCACCGCCACCAGAATGAGTCCGATCGGGCCGCCGCCGGTGATCAGGACCCGGTCCTCGAGACGAACGTCGGCGAGCTGCACGGCATGGAGGGCGATCGCCGTCGGCTCGGCCAGGGCGGCGGCACGCAGAGAGAGCGAGCCCGGGATCACCAGTGTGTTGGCCGCCGACACCGCGGTGAAGCGGGCGTAGGCACCGCGGCTGTCGAGCATGTCCGATGCCGACGACGGACGGCGCAGGCAGACCGAAGGCCGACCGCGACGGCACGGACGGCACACGCCGCAGCCCGGCGTGGGGGCGAACACGACCCGGTCGCCTGCCGACCCGACCGGCCCCGGAGGCACCGTCCACCACGGTCCCCGACCATTCGTGGCCGAGGATCGCACCGGGCTTGGCGTACTTCTCCAGCACGAGATGGAGATCGGAGCCGCAGATCCCGCACGCGGCCACCTCCACCAAGACCTGTCCGGGTCCCGGCTCCGGCACCGGCACGTCGTCCACGGCGATCCGGCCGTCGCCCACATAGACCGCCGCCCTCATGAGATCGGATGGCACGGACGTCATGGTACGGCAGTCGGCCGACGCGTCACCGGGTTTCGGTTGCCGACCGCCGCTCGGTGCGGGTGGTGGCCACGGCCTCGGTGACCAGTCGCACCAATTCCTCGGCGAGGTCGAAACCGACCAGGGGGCGCAACCACAGCGTCAGTTCCGTGGGAGACAGGTCGGGCCGGGGCGAGACGGCGGTCCGGCGCAGACCGCCGGTGGCGTCGAAGACCCCGATCCACCACGCCGGGACCACCATGTCCTCAGATCCGAAATACCGAAGGTCGAACAGTTCGCTGCCCCACTCGAGCGTCGCCCTCACTTGCGCCTCGCCGACCGGTATGGACACGGGAGTCGACTGTAGGGTGACCGCACGACCACGTCGAGTGTCACCACTCAGCGTGCTCAGGCGCCCACCCTATCGAACGACCGATCAGGGCAGCCGCTCGCCGGACCTGCAGGTCAGGGCCTCAGCGGGCCTGGCACCTGTCTCGGCGCCCCGGGCACGAGTCTCAGCGGGCCTGCAGAACCGTGGGGTAGTGGAGACAGTCCACGTTGCTGCATTCGACCCGCGTGATCCGAGTCCGGCGCATCTCCTGTGGCCCGGCCGTCGACTCGGTCGTCTCGATCAGTGCGTCTGTCCCGCACGTGGGGCAGTAGCCGTACAACAGGCGAACCGTTGACCTCATACCCGGAACTCCTCTGCTGACCTCCGACGACCCGCACGAGTGAGTGTAGGCAACTTCACCCCGAAAGTGGAGGACCTGCAGGTAGGCGCGCCACCACCGGTGGCGGCAGATTCCGTCAACCGGACGCGAGCTGCATGGCCACAGCCACCGCTGCCACGGGATCATCGATCGGCACGATCCCCGAGTCGGACTCGCCGTCGGGCCGGGTGAGGGACCACGTCCCGACACCGACCACCGGGATGCCGGAGCGGAGCGCCAGAGCGATCTCCGAGAGCGTGCCGTACTCGCCTCCCACCGCGATCACCGCCGACGCGGCCAGGACGACGAGGGCGTTGCGCGCCTCGGCCAGGCCGGTGGGGATGACCACGTCCACCCAGCGGTTGGCGTCGGAAGCGATCCCGGCCGGGCAACAGTCCCACGGTCAGCCCCCCGGCCGACTTCGCCCCTCGGCAGGCGCCGGCCATGACCCCTCCGAGGCCGCCACAGACCAGCACGGCCCCGGAGCCGGCCAGCGCTGACCCGACCGACTCGGCCACTGCCACGTCCGACGCCGGTGCCTCCGCTCCCCCGATGACGGCGATCTGGATCGGCACGGGTCGAGGCCCTGCTAGCCGGCCGTGGTGCTGACCGAGCCCACGGAGAAGACCTCGACGGGAGTGTCGTAGCCCTTCAGGAGGCGATGGCCGGCCGGCCGGAACTCCACGTGCGCACCCGCCGACTCAACGGTTTCGGCGTCCACGAGGACCTCGGAGGGCACAGCCAGGTCAGCCAGCCGTGACGCCAGATTGACCACCTTGCCGTAGTAGTCGCCGTGCCTGGCGATCACCGAACCGAACGAGACCCCGCCGCGGGGCTCGATGCCATCTCCGAAGGCGGCGGTGATCTCCTGCGCGATGGCGCATCCCGAGGCGGCGTCGAACGCCACGAACATGACCTCGTCGCCGATGTGTTTGACGATCCGGCCGCCATGCTTCGATGCCACCTCGAACGCCTTGACCTCGAAGTCGCTCACCAGGCCAGCAGCTCGACGGGGTCCGTGTGGAGCGAGAGCGGCGTGAAGCCGACCAGATCGACGAAGCCCACGGCCAGGCGGTACAGGGCCCGCTCGCTCACTCCCCTCCTGGGCCACCCGTTGGCGGTCGATGGCATCCCGCAGGTGGTGGGAGAAGATGGAGCCCATGGAATCACCGAGGCGCAGTGCCGCCAGCGCTCACCGCGACCAGGTCCTTGGCCCACGCCAACAGGTCTGCGTCGGGTGTGTCCCTGGGCGGTTCCTGGGTCTGGACGTAGAGCGACACCGCGGCCTCGGCCACCCGGGCCAGGGAGGTGCCCAGCACCCTCAGCAGCTCATGCCCGTCGGTCCCGACCGGGTTCTCCGTGATCAGGAAGGTGGTGAACTCGGCATCGCGCTCGGTGAACATGGGGCGGTTCTCGTCGGGGACCACGACCCCCAGCGTGTGCCAGAGCGAGAGCACCAGTTCGGGATCGGCTCCGGCCCTGACGGCCAGATCCACTGCCGGTCAGGTGGGCGCCCTCGGCCACGACGAGGTCGCCGGCCAGCGATACGATCCGCGATTCGGCGCCAGGCCACCCGGATCTGCTCGTCGGTGGCTCCGAGGGACCGGAGGTAGCCGTCGATCTCCTCGACCCGGCGCTGCTCGTCCACGGGTCGACGCTACCGGATTCCCCGCGCCCCCGATCGGTCGTCGGCAGAGGGCACCGAACGGGCAGGGGATGCCAGCACGACGTCCATGCGTAGGGCCACCCACCTCGACACCTCGACGCCAGCGCCCTCAGACTCTCAACAGGGCACGCGTGTCGAAGATGGGGGGCGTCGGGGTCCGGTGAACGCCGACGGGGAGATCGGTCGCGGTCCGGCCCCCCACGAGAGAGGAGCCGTGATGAGCACGACGCCGCGTCGGTTCTTGATGACGACCTGGGACGGAGGTGGCAACGTCCCGCCCGAACTGGGCGTGGCGCAACTCCTTGTCGAGCGGGGCCACCACGTGCACGTGGTGGCCGATCCGACGGTCGAACGTGTCCGCCCGGCAGGTCGGATGCACCTTCTCGCCCGTGGCAACGCGCACCCCACCGCTCGACGCTGGACCCGTCCGAGGACGTGATCAAGGACTGGGAGACCAAGAATCCCCTCGTCCTGCTCCAACGCCTCCGCGACCGGTTCATGGCCGGCCCGGCCGCCGAG
Organism: uncultured Acidimicrobiaceae bacterium; assembly: GCA_963700235.1. Lineage (GTDB taxonomy): Bacteria > Actinomycetota > Acidimicrobiia > Acidimicrobiales > RAAP-2 > Bog-756. The sequence goes on along the minus strand of CAVOWT010000001.1, from coordinate 806,377 downwards.
TTCGCCGCCGATACCGCCGCCGCCATCGCGGCGTTCGGGCCCGACTGCGTCGTGCCGGACTCCTTCGTGTTCGGCTCGATGATCGCGGCCGCAGGAGCCGGGCTCCCGGTGGCGGCCCTCGTGTCCGAACATCTGGCTCCTCCCCTCGAAGGGCGCCCCGTCGTTCGGTCCCGGCTTCCCGCCGGCCAGGACCGGACTGGGTCGAGCCCGAGATGCCGCCGTGCTGGCCGTCATCAACGGCGTGTGCCGGAAGGGACTGCCGGCGCTGAACGCGGCCCGGGCTCAACGGGGGCTCGCGGCCGCTCTCCTCGCTCTACGACCAGGTGCTCGGATGCCGAACGGATCCTGGTCCTGAGCAGCGAGACCTTCGACTACGCATCGAGTATCGGCCCCGGGCAATACCCGCTACGTCGGTCCGATCCTCGACGATCCGAGCTGGGCCGGACCCTGGCAGGACCCCTGGGGCTGCACGACACGATCCGCTGGTCCTGGTCGGCCTCAGCTCCACCTACCAGAACCAGACGGCGCTGCTCCGTCGGATCGTCGGTGCCCTCTCCTCGCTCCCGCTGCATGCCGTCGTGACCCTGGGGCGGATGCTCGATCCGACCGCGGTCGGATCGACCTCGAACGTGGACGTGGTGACGTCGGCCTCCCACCGTGCGATCCTGAGGGAAGCATCGGTCGTCGTGTCCCACTGCGGACACGGGACGACCATGCAGAGCACTCGCCGCCGGTGTACCGATGGTCTGCATCCCGATGGGAAGGGACCAGAACGATACGGCGGCCCGGGTCGTCCACCTCGGGGCCGGAGTCCGCACTGTCACCCTCGGCCTCGACCACCAAGATCCGCGACGCGGTACAAGAGGTCCTCGGCGACGAAAAGTACCGGACCAACGCCTCACGTCTGGCCCGGGTCATGGCCGCAGAGCACCACACACGACGAGGTGGCCCTGGAGCTGGAGGAGTTGGCGTCGACCCGCACCGGGGAGAGGACCTGAGGAGCCGGCGGTGGCCGGATGACGGCGGCCTGCCCGTCGATGGCGAGCAGGACGGCTAGATCGACTGGAAGGCAGCCAAGCCTTCCGGCGGCTCCCCGTCGAACAGGCTGTCCGCCTTGCGGAGTCGTGCGCCCAGTTCGGCCAGCATCTTGAAGGCCACACCGGGAGACGACGCATGCAACTGGGAGAACTCCCGACGCGAGAACACCAGAAGGCGCATGTCGGTCTCGGCCACCACGGTCGCGGTCCTCGGTCCCCCGTCGAGCAGCGCCAACTCCCCGAAGAAGGAGCCGGGCCCGAGGTGGGCGAGGCTGGACGCCGTTGCGGGTGGCGTTGGCCGAACCCTCCACGATGACGAAGAATTCGAGGCCGGCCTTACCCTGCTCCGACAGGACGCTTCCCTGCGGCGCCTCGTGCAACGTCACCAATGGTGGCGATGCGGCGGAGCTCCTCTTTCGAACAGCTCGAGAACAGGCTGACCCCGTGCAACAACGCCACCCGCTCGTCCTTGTGAAGCCGGAATCCCGCCATGGCCACCACTCCTCTCGCCGATTCGCCGTCACCCGGTCCCGCGACCGGCGGTGACGCCTCGGTCCACCAGACCCGGCATCCGACTCCGACGGCCAGGATGCCGGTCCCGACGAGACGAGGCGATCCTATAGCTCCGACTCCGAGCGGCGCCCGTCACCGGAAGCCCCGGGATCGACCGCATGGCGGGGCGGCCCGTTCAGGCCACCAGCCGGCACCGGACGGGCGTCGGTCGGAGGCCCGGTGGGAAGCGTGATGGCTCCGGCGGGGGCGACCGGAGGCTCTGACGAACCCCACGAACCCAGGCGGAGCACCAGTCCGCCGATGGCCACCGAGACCGGGAGGTGGGCGCCTCCGGTGGCGATGTAGCACGTCACGGGTCCGGCGTCCTGGCCGGAGTTGGTATACGAGATCTCGACGGACCGGATGCCGTCGACTTCCTGATCGGCCCCTTGCGGTAGGTCGTGGCGCTGAAGAGGTCCCGGATGAGACTGGACATCGTCAGATCGGCGACGGCGGGCCCGTAGACGGGGCTACCGGGCGGGACCTCCACCCAGCGGTTCGCCACCTGCGCGCGCCTCGGCCCTCTCGAGGCCGACCGAGCTCGACCAGAAGGGGGCGTCGGCATCGACGTAGACCGTGCCGTCCACGTCCAGGGTCGTGGCCGAAGGGAGCTGACCCGGGCGCGCCCGGCCGGACGTCATCGCCAGCACCTGGCTGCCGGACGTCCCGTCGGAGTAGTCCGTCTCGCTGAGGGTGGCCTCGCCCAGCCCGGAGATCGGATGCGGTCCCGGTCCCCGTGGCCCGGACGGATCCGGCGCGGACCATGGCGGCCCGCGCCTCGGCGATGATCGCACCGGCGGACTTCGAGCTGACGCTCGACGTGGATGCCGACGCCGGTTCCGACGTGCTGGCGCCGAGGGTGATGAGCACGGCCAGGGACAAGGTCATCACCAGCGCGGCCAGGTGCGGCGAACCGTACGGATGTCCGCCATCGGTCTTCATGCCGCGCACTCCCCTCGTTGCCCAATGGCCCCACACACCACGGCCGCGCCCCACCGTTTCGGCCGGGGCCACCGCGAGCCGGTCCACACTGCATCGGCACGTCTGAACACCTCCTTGAGCTGGATACACGAGGCGTCGACCGTCGACCGGTCAACCGGCGTGCGGCGTCATCAGGCCCGCTCGATGCCACGAGCCGTCCTCGGCACCATCTCCGTCGAACAGGGAACTGGCGCCGGCCGCCCTCCATCGCCGTCGCGCCCCCGGTGAGGGCGCTAGCGTCGGCAACAGATGGTCAAGGCTCCGTTGATGCTGAGTTGGTGAACTCGTGAGCAAGTACCTGGTGGGAGTGGCAATCGCCCTGGCGGCGCTGATCGGCCCCGTGGGGACCGCAGGGGCCAAGACGTACGGAACGTTCACGTTCACGGCCAGCCAGGTCACCTTCAGCCTTCCGGTGCCGTCGTGCCGCACCGTCCAGCACGCCCCGGCCTGCGAGTGGATGCTCATCGTCATGGAGCACGACCTCGCCGGCACACCCGTGGTCGGACAGGACATCGGCACTTCGGGTGACCTGGTCGTCCCCTACCCGGCCTTCTGCGGGGTGATCCAAGTCGACGCCCTGGTCGGTACGCCCGCGCACTGGCGAAAGGTGATCGGTCACCAGCGCACCATCGCCACATGCCCTGTGGTCGGCTCCACCCACTCCCCTCCGCCGACCCCGGGTCTTGCGGTCGGCGGTCACGGCAACTCGACCACGGCCGGCCCCGGAGAGTCGACGCTCCTGTCCCTCCCCTTCACCGGCACCCCGGTCGAGGCCCTGCTGCTCGGTGGCCTGTCCATGATCGGGCTCGGCTTCCTCCTCACCAACCGTAGATTCCTGGCCTGGCTGCTCGGCGAGTAGTGGGCGGCTCCGCTGCGGCCGTCCGGCCTTCGATGTCCCGTCGGGGGAAGCCGCACCTCCCTGCCGGCTCGAGTCCGGGGTCCGATCGGGCCGACGGCCCCCGACGACCTCGGCCACGTGGGGGGCTAGCCGGGTGGATCGAAGTCGGCAGGACCGACCAGTTCCTGAGCGACGCAGTAGCCGTCCCGGGGGTGGGCGCGGGCCCACTCCTCCGCATCAGCCAGGGATGCGAACGGGCCGACGATGGCGTCGGGCGCGGTGTTGGCGGGACCTCGGAGCACGACGGCAGCCACGTCTCCGATGGTAGTGGGCCGAGCTCCCGCAGGCGTCGTCCGGTCGCGGTCGGCAGAACGGGCAACCGCCGCAGGTCGGGCACACTGGTCGGGTGACTCTGCGGTTCGAGCCGCTCCGAGGAGGCGACCTGCCCTTGATGGCTGCCTGGCTGTCCCGACCCCACGTCGAGCAGTGGTGGAGAGAGCCGTCCGACCTTGCCTCGGTCGAGGACCACTATGGGCCGATCATCGACGGAACCGATACCACGGAGGGTTTTGTGATCCTCCTCGATGGCCGAGCGATCGGCTTCGTCCAGAGGTACCGGGTCGACGAAGATCCCGACTGGCGAGCCTCGATCCGGAGCGCCCTCGGCCGGGCCGACGGCTTCGGAATCGACTATCTGATCGGCGAACCCGACCTGATCCATCAGGGTCTCGGTCGTCGGATCATTTCCGAGTTCGTCGACAACTCGTGGAGGCGTTACCCCACGGTCGATCGCGCCGTGGTGGCGGTGCAGCAGGACAACATGGCCTCGTGGAAGGCATTGGAGGGCTCGGGCTTCCGTCGGGCATGGGAAGGTGAGCTCGATTCGAAGGATCCGAGCGACCGAGGCCCGACCTTCATCTACGTCCTGATCCGACCGACAGGCTGACCGGCGGGTCACCCGGCGATGCTCTCGCGTCACGGCGTCCTCGGGGAGCCGACGTGGTGTGCGATCCGTCCTCAGGGGTAGGGGCAGCCGTCGGTCCGGGGGCCCTCCCCGGGGGAGACCCTGAAGTTTGATGGGGTAGTTCCTATCGGCTTCAGTGCGCCGACGAATCCACCGATGTTGGTCTCGGTCGCCGTTGGCGGGATGGCGATGCCAGAGCCGTGAGGGGTCATCATTCCGGCGAGGATGATGGCCCCGCACGATGCCGAGCACTCGGCCGCCTGTCCACGGGCCGTGCCCTAGGTGGTGCGCACCTCTACAGCTACCGATGTGGTCAGCGATGTCCGCCCGACGTGAGCCGGCGCGACCGTCCGCTGACGGCATAGACCACTCCGGCGGAGATCGCCACCTCCACGACGATCGTCAAGATTCCGAGCCCGAGCAGACCCCCCACCAGACTGCCTACGAAGGCACCGATGAGACCGACGCCCAACGTTCTCCACGCTCCGATCGGATTCGGGCCCGGAATGATGAGCCGACCCAACCCGCCGATCACGAAGCCGACGATGACGAGGCTGACGATGTAACCGATGATTCCCATGGAGACATCATGACGGCTCAACGCGTGGCCGAGGTAAGAATCGCGTAACAAACGAAGAAGAATGTGCGCCGGCGACGACACCCGGCCCATCGGCTCCGTCGATCCTGTGGAGCCTCTGGAGGGAGGTCGGCCCTCCGCCAGTCTTGCCGGAACCCACCTTGGTCAGGTAAGAAGCGGGATGCCGGAACGCCAATTGCCCGACCAGAGGTGTCGCTGGGAGATGTTCGCCGCCGGTGAGTGGCAGCGGTGCGCCAAGCCGAGGCGGCACCCGGGTACCCACCAGATCGGCACCGTCACCATCGGGACCCGGGCCCTGATCCGGCTCAGGATGCAACGGCAACCGAGTGTCAGAAGGGCAAAGACCCGATAGCAGTGGGGTGCCGACCAGGTCGGTCAATCCAGATCCAGATCCTCGATCCTCGTCCTCCACCAAGCCTCGAGACCCTCCTTGATCTCGTCGGTCAGGACGCCGTCAGCCATGAGCACCTTGTAATCGACCTGGCCCAGGTTCACGACGCCGAGGTCCTCCAGCCAATCCGCCGACTCGTCGACCAGATCCGGGTGGGCGCTCGCCACGCGGTCGGAGTACCAGACCTCGAACCCACCCGGCGTGACCTCGAAGTTGATATCCCCGACCAGAGACCGAGGGCCGTCGGCGGCGGCGTACTGCGAGGTGGAACCGTCGGCGGCGTCCATGCGCCCCGTACCTCCGTCGGCGACCCGGGAGGTCTCCGTCGATTCATCGTCCATGGATTCGATCAGTCCACGGGCTCACGCGACAGGGACAGCAACAGGGACAGCATCCGCTGGGCCACGTGCCGGTGCGGCACCGATGTGGCGCCAGTCCGCAGGGAATTCGACGGCGGACAGGGACGGCGGGACGGCCATCTAGATCTGGTGGAGCGAGCCGTTGGCTTGGGTGGGCATCTTCTGGTGCTTGGCGATGGCGAACGGGGTGGTGGCCTGATCGAGACCGATCAGCTCCGCGCCGGTGCACTCGCCGTCCGGTCCTCCCGAGGGAGACAGCGGACCCACCGGTGCGGTCGTCGTGCTGTCCGAGGTCAGTGGCAGTTTTGGTGTCTTGGTGACCGGGGCCCCGCTCCGGAACGCCGTCGTGAGGTCGCCGGCGGTCTGGCGACGCCAACTGGAGATGTTGGGTGCGGACACACCGAACAGCGTCTCGATGAACCGGAGCTGCGAGGTGTGGTCGAAGACATCCGAGCACACGTTCCCCCCTGTCGAAAAGGGCGATACCACCATCATCGGTACGCGGACACCGAATCCGATGGGGCCCGCCTGACCTCCGGCCGTCGAGGGCAGAGGGTCCACTGTCAGGTACTCCCCCGGGGTCCCGGACGGGGGCGTCGGGGGCGGGACGTGATCGAAGAAGCCGTCGTTCTCGTCGTACATGATGAACAGGACGGTGCTGGCCCACACGTCGGGATTCGACAGCAAGGTGTTCAGGACCTGTTGCGAGTACCACTCGCCGAGGGCCGGAGGGGAGGGCGGGTGCTCGTCGTACTCCTGGGGAGGCAGGATCCACGACACCTGGGGAAGGGTGCCGTTGGCCACGTCGGAGGCGAAATTGTTGGGCCCGACACCTGCGGTCAGACCACCGACAACATTGGGACCGTAGTAATTGAAGGCATTCTGGTACAGCGGGGACGTCGGGTCCGAATACTGCTCGAAGTAGAGCAACATGTTCTTGCTGAAGAAGTAGCCACCGGAGTTGGTGGTCGGCGCGTAGTTGGAGCCGTACGGGTTGTACACCCTCCAGCTGATGTCGTTGTCCTGAAGCACCTCGGGCATGGTCTCCCAGGAACATGTCCACTGGAATGCGTCTTGGGCCGAATTGGTGACCAGTATCGGACCCCCGGCCACCCCGGCCGGATCGATCGATCCGGTCATGGCCATGAGCCGGTTGGGGTGGGTGGGACCGAGCACCGAGCAGAAGTAGTTGTCGCAGACGGTGAACTTCTTGACCAGGTCGTAGTAGAAGGGCAGGTCGGTCTTCTTGTAATAGCCCATGGTGTTGATGCCCAGCGGCCCCTCGTACTCCGTCGAGGTGTGGGTGGAGACGAAACTGTCCATGGCCCCGCCGTTCCACGAGGCGTGCTCGGCCGGCCATGTGTGGTCCAGGTCGTTGGTGCATTCGGCCAGCTGCGCAGTGGTGTTCATATGGAACGGGAGGAGGGTCGACTGCGATCCGCCCGGCCACGCCTGGGAGAACGCACCCCGGTTGTTGGCGTCGTCGAAGCCGGTCACCCCGGCCATGGTGCCGAAGTAGTGGTCGAACGAACGGTTCTCGTGCATGAGGAACACGACGTGTTTGATCGCACTCAGATCGTTCCCCGCTGGTTTCACTGCCGCGGCCCGACGAACCGTGTCCGCCCCCGTCGCCCGCACGCCACCCAACGAGGCCAGACCGAGCGCCGCTGCCCCTCCGAGCCCGCCGGCCAGCACCTGCCTGCGGCTGAATCGTGGATCTGTCATGGTTCCCCCTTCGTACCGTCTGTGCCACCAGCGCGCGGGCCGATGTTCGGCCATCCGGCCACACGTGCCGGGTCAACTTCTACCACTTCCCTGCACGTGACGTCCTGGTCCGAACACCGACAGTGCCCAACGAAAGGATGGAAGACCACCGACGGTCCGCCGGATTCGGGGCCGACTCCACCTGAACAGAGCCTCCGAGGCGGTTCTATGCGGAGAACACGAACAATGGACTCCGCAACGTGGATGTCCGGGGGTGACATGGCTCGTCGAGGTGTCGGAGTTCGTCCATGATCGGGACCACAACCCGATCCCACTCCTCAGGGCCCAGGTCCCAGAGAGGAGAGTACAGACGGTCCTCGATCTGCCGGACGAGCTCCAGCGGAGAGCGACTGACGACAATTTCGATGTGGGCGGAGGCCGTCCATCGAAGCTCGGCCGACTGGGCGGCTCCTCTGATCCACTCGGCCGCAGGCGGCGGGGACAGGACGTCGAGCTTCCTGAACAGCGTCTGCACATCATCGGGAGTGTTGTCAGGAGTCGCCGATACGACGACCACGCGGCCGTGGCGACGTAGGACCCGACGCGCTTCTTGAAGCGCAGTGACCGGTTCACCGATGTGGTGGAGGCTCCAGACGAACAGGACAGAGCCAAGAGCGTCGGAGGAGAGAGGAAGAGCCTCCGCATCCGACTGCGCCACCGCTCCGGACAGTCGCTCCCGCGCCCGGGAGAGCATTCCCGCCGACAGATCGACTCCGATCACCGGTACGCCGAGGTCGACCAGCGTTCTGGCGATGATGCCCGTGCCGACACCAACGTCGACCACCGGCTCACCTCGAATCAGCCACGGCAGCAACGCCTCGGCGATGACGGTGGCCCGGCCCTGGCCGCCGCGCTCACGCTCGTACCGGTCCGACATTCGCTCGTACGACGTACCTGGCACTCCACTGATCTTTTCACGCCGCCGTCGGGGACAGGTCCGGTGTCCACTGACGGCTGCCCTGGCCGGGGCCCTTGAACTACGAACATATGTTCGCTACCGTCGCTGTCCATGAACTATCAGGTGGAGGTGACCTTGGCCCGGCCCCTCGACGACCGGACTCGCCGGTTTCTGGATGCGGTACAGCGATCAGCCAATCGGCTCGTCAGCTACACCGGCGACAGCGCCTCGATCAGACTGACGGTGGAGGTAACTGCGATGGGCCACGAAGGCGCGGTGAGAGCCGCGGCGGGCGAGATGGCCCGAATCTTTCCGGCCAGTGACGACGAGAAGTACGGCGAACCCCGCCCGGCGTAGTCCTACGGGCGCCTGGCGTCGACACCATCCGTGTTCAGTCAACAACGGCGAAGTCCGCTCTCAGCCCAGCGATCGAAGACGATCGGGAAGCAGAGTCGGACAGTGACCGGTTGTGCCCAGAGCCTGACCGTCGCCCGCGTAGCCTACGGCGATGAGCATCACCTACCAGTGGCGAGGCCACATCGAGAACGCCGAGGTGAACGCCCTCCATGCCGAGGCGTTCGGGACACGGGACACGCGGTCCTCCGAGCGGAACTGGCAGGTCCTCGTCGGAGAACACTCTCTCGGTTGGGTCAGCGCCAGAGAGGAAGATGCGCTCGTAGGTTTCGTGAACGTGATCTGGGACGGCCTGGTCCACGGGTGGATTCAGGACCTGATGGTGGCGTCGGACTCTCGAAACCATGGCATAGGTGCAACGCTGGTGAGCACGGCGCGGGAAGCTTGCCGGCAAGCCGGCTGCGAGTGGCTGCACGTGGATTTCGGTAGCGATCTGCTCCGCTTCTACCACCAGGCATGCGGATTCGCCCCGACGTCTGCGGGCATCCTGCATCTGACCTAGCCCGGTGGTGCGCGTGGTGCGAACCCTGCTCCTTCCGTGGCCTGGGCAGGCATCGAGGCCCTCGACACCGGATCGGTCGAGGTACATACTCACAACGTGGGTTCGCTCCCCAACCGACTGAACATTCCCGACGCCAGGGGTGGCGGCGCGTCCCTTCAGGTCACCAGGCATTCGGGGCAACGAAAGGTGGTCCTGAGCCACTGGCGTGAGGGTGTCTGCGTGGCATCGACTCCCGTCGATCTCTCTGAGCTCCCTGCCTTGATCGGGGTGTTGGCGGAAGCACTGGGAGATGCCGCCTCGACGGCCCCTGCTCCTGCGGGTGGGGGTCTGTCAAAGCCGACGTTCTGGCGCAGGTGGAAAGAGAACATTCGCCCGGCGCTCGGCAAGATCGTGGAGATGCCCCACACCCAGAACCAGCAACGAGAAGCTCCACCTGGCGGCTGAGGAGGCGGCGACCGTGGCCGAGCCGGAGGCGGAGAAGGCCATAGTGGCTCGGTTGATCGAGGAGCCCGGAGTCACGGCCGACACCGGTCGGGCCGGCCCCAGCGGCTGGACTGCCTCGACCGTGGTCGGTGGTGGCCCGGGGGCTGATCCCTCCAGCATCGTGTTCCAGAGGACCCGGATGCTGCCAACCTGCCAGATGCACCAGGTGAGCTTCACGAACCACCGGGGCCGACCCATGGAGTTGGTCATCCGCACCTGGCAGGACCCTGACGGCACATGGGTGGTCGCACCGGTAGGAGGGGGCTGGCGCGGGCCCTCCCACCGGACCAAGCCCTGGGTCAACTTCACGGCGGGATTCGGCGTTCACGGTTTCACTGCGGGTGGCAACGTCGAGGGACTCGGATCGGAGCAGGCACACCTGGTACGCCTGACCTTCGCCGATGGCTTCACGACGGAGGACACGGCGGAACACGGGATCGTCCTGTACTTCGAGCCGCGATCTGTGACGTTCCCTGCCGACGTTCACATCTTCGACAGCCGCGGCGTGCTGTTGGTCGCCTACCGTGAGTTCGACCAGATGCCCTTCCTCTGAGGAAACGGCAAGACCGGCAGTCTGTTCGGCATTCGGAACAGCCCGCTCGGCTACTGACGTCGGGCTCGCCGAGTCCCAACGGGAGGAGTACGGTCGTCGCGTGCGGAACCTTGCGTGGTCGGAAGGTGGGCAATGATCGATAGACCTCCTCACGATCCGGCATCACTGCACGTGACATGCGTCGAACATCAGCTGACTCGAGACGAAATTGTTCCCGTGGTGTACTGGCAGGTGGCCCGGATCTGGCAGAACTGGGTTCTTCCGGTTGCGGGCGTCTGCCTGGTTGTCGCCGGTGCCATAGTCCTCGGTGTCGACTCGAACGACAGGATCGCCTGGGTAGTCATGCTCACGCTGGGTATCGTCCTGTTGGTCATCGTCGCTGTGATCGTGCCCCTCACGCCGAAGAGGATTTGGAAGCGAGTGGGGAGGCAGTTCGAAGTAAGGACTCTGGACGTTTCCGAGGAGGGAATCCATCGGCACACCGAGCTCAACGACTCCATGATGCGATGGGGGATGTTCTCCAAAGCGTTTCAGCGGGGCGATCTGTACCTTCTCAAAGTCGCCGAGGGACGGGGCTATTTCATCATCCCGAAGCGAGCTTTCGTCTCCAACGCTGACGAACTCACGTTTCGCAGCCTGGTGGAGCAGACGATCCCGACGCACTTCGACGCCGCCGGAGCCGGTGCACCTTGACACGAACAGATCCGAGGTCGCCTTGACCCTGATCGACACTGAGCTGATAATCGGATCGATGTCCAGTGCGGAAATTGACGACTACCTGGCCGCCGTCGAAGAACCGAAGCGGGCCACTCTGCAGTGCCTGCGCCGGATGATCCTCGAGGTGGTCCCCGAGGCCGTGGAGGGGATGTCCTACGGACTCCCTGCGTTCAGAGTGAGAGGGCATGTCATCGCGGGGTTCGCAGCGTTCAAGAACCACCTCAGCTACCTTCCCCACGGTGGTTCTGTGCTTCCGGTGCTCGCAGATGAAGTGGCCCCCTACCAGACGTCGAAGGGGGCCCTCCGGTTTCCCATCGACTCACCGCTGCCACAGCGCCTCGTCGAGCACCTCGTCGGGGTGCGGATGGCCCAGGCCCTTCCGGTCGACAGTACGGATCGGTCGGGGGACCGCGATCGGTAGCTGCCCCCGAACCATTCCCCTCGCCAGTGACAAGAAAGCGACAACGTCGGTGCGTCCGCGCCGGCAACCAACAGGAGGCCCGATGTCCCCCGACCGCATATCCGCAACCCGGCGCATCGCCGCTCCGGCAAGCCTGCTCTTCCAGATCGTCTCCACGCCGTCCGGCCAGGTGGCCATCGATGGGTCGGGGATGCTCGAAGCGGCTCCCGACGACCGACCACTGACGATGGTCGGTCAGACATTCGATATGGACATGGACCGCGAACCACTCGGTGATATTCCGAACTTGACGAAGTACCAGGTTCGCAACACCGTCACCAAGATCGACCCCGACCACCAGATCGAGTGGACCGTCGGCTTCGGTGACAGTCCCCCATTCGGTCATACCTATGGATGGTTGCTCGAGTCCGTCGCTGAAGGTGAAACCGACGTCACCAACTACTGCGACTGGTCAGGTGCTTCTGAAGAGATGCGAACGGGCGTCACGTGGCCGGTAGTACCGATTGCGATGCTCGAGCAGTCGGTCGAGAACCTCGAACGAGTGGCTCGTGTCGCCCAGGAGCCGAGGACCTGACGGAATCTCGGGGCGACACGGCCTGACCCTCAGCGGGCGCCACTGAGCGGCTGTGTCCTTTACATCGTGTCCTCGCGGCAATTCGTCCCACCGCCAGGAGTCCGAGAAGGACAGACCGGACGGCACCGCTCCTCAGCCGCTTAGTCGTCGTCAGGCGTCAGCCACTCCGCCAGCTCGACGGTCACATCCCCGGGCCCTACGAGGAAGACCAGCCGCCGATCGTGAAAGGACATCACCTCGTTGCGGGTCCTGATTCCTGCAGCCAGGAGTCGGTCGAGCGTGGCGTCGAGGTCGTCCACAGCCAGACAGACGTGGTTGAAACCCAGCCGAGCCAGATTCGATTCCGATGAATTCTCTGTGAGGATGGGGTGGTGAAACCTGAGTAGCTGGACCTCTTGGTGGGTTGGGGCACCGGTGAGTTCAAGAGTGACGTGGTCGGCCTCCCATTCGGGTATGCCCATGTACCGGGCCATCTCCGGACCTGAGACCAGGGTGGACTTGGACTTCTCAAAGCCGAGCAGTGCGAAGAAGCGCTCGGCCTCGTCGAGGTCGGCCACAGCGATCGTGACGTGATCGAACCCGCTGTGGGTGCCTGGACTCATGTCAACACCGTAGTGATCGCGGAGCTTCGGGTTCCGCCGCTCCTACTCCGAGCTCTCATCGTCATGCCCGTTTTCATGCGACCCCTCGTCCAAGGATGCCGTCGTGTCAATGACCGTGGGATCAATCACCTCGACCGATCCGAACTGACCGGACCGCCAGATGAACATCCTCTGCTGATTGGCCCGACGCTCTCGATGCTTCGGGCTGAGTGCAAGGGCTATCCGGTCCACGGCCAGAACAAGGAGCCCGATCACCAACAGGGCGGCGAAGATGCCAAGGACGATGACACCGACAAAGATGGCAGCGACGACGATGGCCGCCACGACGAGAAGGCCGACGAGGGTACCGAGGCAGCCGAAACTGCTTCGCGGGCGTGTCTCGCTGGCCATGGCACCGATCATCCCACTGAAGGGCACCACGGTGTAGTCCGGCTACATCTCACCCCGCCTGCACCCGGACCCGGTTCACCCGGGGAACTCCACCGAGGAGGCCGGGACTGAGTGGCGTCATGTCCGGGACCTGGACACCTTCTGAAGGCTTCGCCGGAATGCGTCCTCGCCGGCATAGCGGGCCACGAGCCGCGCGTTCAGCCATTCCGGCATGTGGCGGGTTCCGAGGTCGCGGATTGCCGACGCGGCCGGTGACCTGATCGTTGCCAGCCTGCCGGTGGCGCGGGACTCCCGAACGATCATCTGAACACGCCGGAGCCGGACGGACTCATACCTGGCCAACGCCGACACCCGATCCAGATCACTGCCCAGGCACTCGGCGACCACCGCGGCGTCCTCGATCCCCTGACAAGCACCCTGGCCCAGGTCGGGAGTCATGGGATGCCCCGCGTCGCCGAGGAGCGCGACCGGCCCCTTCACCAATCGCCGGGGGACGGCGTCGTAGAAGTCGGCGATGACGAGACGATCCTCGTCGGTCCTGTCGATGAGATCGATGATGGGTGGATGCCAGCCACTGAACGCGGCGAGAAGAAACGCTTTCTTGTCGGTCAGCACGGCGTTCGCACCCTCGGGAAGCGAAACGTCCGCCGCCCAGTTGACGAGGCCGTTCCTCATTGGATTCATGATGAACTGCTGACCGTCACCCACCGTGAGCCGCGTGTCCGACACCAGCTCGGTGGCATCCGTCAACACCGCCCGCCACGATGTTCGATGCTGGAACTTCGGAGCGCGATTGCCGACGAACGGGCGAGCCACGCTACGGATGCCGTCACAGGCCAGTACGACCGGCGCTCGTAGCTGCTCTCCCGTCGACAGTTCGACAACACCCATGTCCCCGTCGGCACCTATGGAGATTGCCGGCGTGTGCATTCGGATCGGGATGCCCTTGGCCCCTGCGAGCAGGACACTTTGCAGGTCTGCACGGAACACGATCTGCGTGGCTTTTCCCAGTCGTCGATTGAGCCGACTCTGGTTCAGCTTGAGTATCTCCTCGCCGCTCCACCGACTGACAACCCCGGTCGGTTCCTCGATGCCGATATCCCCGATCTCGTCACCGAGGCCGATGTGATCCAGTGCGGCCAAGGCATTCGGCCACAGAGAAAGTGCGGTCCCCGCCTCGGTCAGGGCCGCCGCCCGCTCGATCACCTCGACGGTCACGCCCAGGCGGTCGAGGGCAATGGCGGCCGTGAGGCCCGCAATTCCGGCTCCGACGATCAGCACCTCCACCTCAGCCGGACCGGTCGATCCGGCTTCCGACACCGCGGTAGGTCGGTGTTCCGGCTCGATCTCCATGCTCAACGCTCCCATGTCCTGCCCGTTTCCCCAAGGCCAGGATCGACCAGATCCTCGAGCGGTGGTGAGACACCGCCATCGGCCCTGGATGGTCCCTGAAGTTTCGAAGGACCGGCAACCGTAGCTCCGCCGACAATCTCGCCTGCTGCCACCCCGCTGTGGGCGGTCCACGTAGATCTACCCGAGCGGGTCGCCCAGGGCCGCCTGCAAACGCTGTTTGGCGGCAACCACGGCGTCCAGAAGGCTGTCGGAGTAGTAGAGGATGAACATGGAGGTCTGCTGCACCACCCATCCGCGGGCCCGCGCCCACGTCGCGTCGTCGTAGCCCAGATCCTCTCGAAAAACAGCACGTGACTCGGGCGGCAGGAACCATCCGACCATCGCATCACAGGCCTGATCTCCGAGCCCGGCCGCGCCCCAGTCGATGACACCCGACAGTCGGGATCTCCGGATGAGAATGTTTCCCGGGAGGAGATCACCGTGGACCCAGATCAATGATCCCGACGATTGATCCGCGTCCAGGGCCTCCCGCCAGACCGCAAGCGCGCGGTCGGTATCGATACTGTCGTCGAGAAGTCGAATGGTCGCCCTGACCATCTCGTCGTGAGGCGTCAATGATCCGCCCCGGGGGCCGGCGGACGGTCCGTCCATGGCATCGACGTGGCCGAGCGCCATGACGAACTGGGCCAGGTCCCCAGCCAGTCGGTTGAAGTCGTGGACATCGGCGTGTTGAAGGTCCTCTCCCTCGAGCCAGCGGTAGATCAGCCACGGATAGGGATACCCCCACTGCCCCCGTCCTTCCGCCAACGGCAGTGGCAACGCCACCGGCACATGAGCGGATAGGCGCGGCAAGCAGCGGTACTCCTTGCCGATCTGATCGACGGCCCAGTGGATGCGGGGCAGCCGTATTCCCATCTCGTGACCAAGGCGGTAGATGGCATTGTCCGTGCCGGTGGAGGACACTCGCCGAAGGGGCAGATCGGCCCAGGCGGGAAATTGCGACCTCGGCAATTTCGCGGACAAGGGCCTCATCGATGCCCACTTCATCCGCATGCAGCTTCGGCGTGGGCCGACGTTCGGTCATCGAGGACGCCGAACTACAGAGTGTTGGGCGAGGCCCCGAAGCAACGAGGACCCCTCTCCCGACAGAGGCGCGGCATGGGCGGTTCGCCCCGGCGGTATGCCTCGGCGGCGTGACGAAGCCGCCCACAGTCCTCTACAAGCGGTTAACTCTGCCAGAATTCCTACGTGAAATGAATGCATAACGCGTCAATCCCTCTCGATCTGTGACCTCTCCTCTCTCGATGGACGTAGACGCTGAGCGCATTTCACTTCTCCCTGGCCATTGACTACTGGCGACGGTAGTCCGGACGACGCGTCGACTGCTCACGCCCGGTCATTTGAGCGTCACCCACCCGCCCTCGCTGATGATCTCCGCGTAGCTCCAAGCGGTCCTCCGGTCGATGCGGATGTCATTGTCGGCAAGAAGTCTCTCGACCTTCGGGGTGATCTCGTCGACAGCAAGCCCGACGCAGGACGACGACAGCCGGTTGAGCCTTCGTTGCGCCCTGGCCCTGAATCGCGGTACACCGACCCCGACCAGGTTGTTGACATCGGATTGGTTCCGCGTAACCGTCATCGACATGTCCGGACCCCTTTCGTCCTCATCCACCGACCGCTGGATCTGCTGGCAACCTCCCACGGTAGATCCGAACATGTGTTCGGTGGTGGATCCCGCGGTGGAGCCCGCTATGGATCCTGCGATGGTGTCCGTTGCGGCGAAACGATCGGTCGAGATGACGACCTCTGGAGCTTGTCGGCCCCTGGTCAGCTCAAGGTGGAAGTCCGTTCCGTCGACATAGATCGTCAAGACTCACCAAAGCCAGGAGCCTCACAATGCCCCGAGTTGCCTCATCGCATGCAAACAGCAGGAAGGCGGCCCCTCGGCCCGACGATCACGTTTCGGACCGGCCGGTGCGCGATCTCCTGCCACTGGACGGATCCATCGCCCAGTGCGGTGAGAATGTCAGCGTCTTCTGTGCGACGTGTGAACGATGGATCGATTGCTGTGAGGGCGTTCCGGCCGACGTTGCGCGCTCCAGGCACGGAGACCTGTTCCACTGAGAGGTCGGATCTGGACGGACCTCAGATCAGAGCCAGGTCATGCCGAGGCGAACTGAGCGGCCCTCAGACCCGGCAGCCTGCCTGACTGCGAAACATCTTCAGGTGTGCGATACCCATCGTGGACGCCGAGACGAATGGACCGGCTCCCGGGGAGTGGGTGCGAACGATGTAACCCCGATCGTTCGCTTCTTCCCACACGGGCAGGGACGGGCACGACGTCCGCCACGCCTCCATAACCTCGGAGTAGGGGCGCGGAATGGGGCCGAGCCATTCGAGGAGATCGAGAACGAGGTTGTCGATGACGTTGGTCATGGGAATCTCTCCCATCATGGTACGTCAGTGCCGATCGCCTGAGCATCAGTGATCGGTTCGCCAGCGGCTCCGCCGTAGGTCGAATCCGAGCGGTCCTTCGCCTCAGGGCAGATGCCGATGAATCAGGACGGCGCTGACTTCGGAGTCTTCGTGGCCGGCCCATCGAACATGGTGGCAGCGGCCTGATCCCTTCGCCTGGCCCAATCCTCCTGCGCCTTCTGCAGATTGGCGAGCCTCCCGCCGTCGGGACGGGAACGATCTGCCGTGCCACCGTGCCGACCTGATGAGTCCCAGGTCGTGGCCCGTTGCCAGACCGCCTGACGGCTCGTGCCGAGCGCTTCCCCCAACTGGGCCCAGGTGAGGCCGGCCATGCGCGCCGCCTGTAGTGCTTCGCTCTCGACCGTCGCGAAATACGCCTGGAATTGGGCACCGAGTTTCAGGATCGCCAACAGGTCGGGCTGATCGGAATGGATCAACTCCTGCCATTGACCCCAGCTGTCAGGTGGTTCACTCACGCCGTCAAGGTACATTGACAGCGTGGGCCCGTCCACACCTGCGTCCTGATGGCCTTGTAGGCCAGCGCCGCGTCATGATTGGGCGGCGCAGATGCTTGCAACTACCACAGGAGACCCAATGCACGAAGAGGGCTGGTACATCGACCCGTTTGGCCGCCATGAGGCCCGCTGGATCTCCGACGGGTCCGCCACCTCTCTGGTCCTTGACAGCGGCGTCGAATCACAGGATCAGCCTCCTGACGTGCCGATCACTGAAGAGATGGAACCCTGGGCTCCTGATCCCCCCTCAGACGGGAGCGACCTGAAGCGGGCCGACGATGCGGAGGGTGAAGTGTTCGATCCCCAGAAGCTCACGGACGCAGCCTCCATCGGCATCGACGAATCCACGGGGTTCTGACTCGCGTTGGCGCTCCCACGGTCAGGGGAGCTTCGTGGTGCGAGCCGTGCTCGCTAGAGGTTGACCGCAATCCCTGCGCTACTTGCGGTTTCGGTGGCGACGTTATGGAGCGTGGACGAACCGCTCGGAACTCCTGTCGAATCCGAGGTGGCCGCTGTCTCCTGTGGGACAACACGCCGGGGTAGAACTTCGGCGATCTCGAGTTCCGCCCGAAGATGGGAGGGCGAACGGAACAGGGTGGTCTGCATCCCCAGCTTGCCGGCTGTGTCGAGGTTCTCCTCTTTGTCGTCGATCATCAATGTCGTCCCGGGCGTCAGGCCGTAACGGTCGAGCAGTCGCGTGACGATGGCCGGGTCCGGTTTCGCCACTCCCTCCCATCCGGAGACGACGGTGCCGTCGAACCAACCGAGGAACGGAAATCGCTCGAGACGGAGTGGATACGTCTCCGCCTCCATGTTGGTCAGGGCGTAGCAAGGAAGCCCGGTTTTCTTCACCGCTCGGAGGACCTCCACGGATCCGACGTGGACGCCGCCGATCATCTCTTCGCTGCGTTTCGACCATGCCCAAATCATCTCGGAGAACGGAGGATGGCTCGAGGCGAGCTCGGCGCACGACGCCGCGGTCGGGACACCCCGGTCGTGGGGCGCATGCCATGCCGGCGAACAGATGTCGGCGAGGAACAGCTCCATCTCCGCATCGTCCGCGAACAACTTGCGGTAGAGGTGCCGCGGGTCCCAATCGAGCAGGACGCCACCGAGGTCGAACACCACCGCTTCGACCGGCTCCCGCCCCTTTACGGTGTGTAATCTCACATTATTTATGGTAGAACGCACATTATGGATGTGCAAATGCGGCATCAGCTGATCATGCAGGCCCTCCGGCAACGCAGTCCTGTCTTGGTCGGGGAGCTGGCGGCCACGCTGGACTGCTCCGAGATGACCATCCGACGTGACCTCGAGTCACTGGAGCGCAGCGGAGGCCTACGGCGCGTGCACGGTGGTGCCGCCAGTGTCTTCCTCAGTGCCGAGGAGACGCCTTACGGAATTCGAGCCCTCGAGTGTCCTGAAGCCAAGGCGACCATAGGCGCAGCCGCCGCCGGCCTCCTGGCCGACGGGGAGACGGTCATCCTTGACGGTGGGACCACGGCCATGGAGGTGGCGCGGGCGCTCCGCAGCCGGCGCATGACGGTCATGCCACTCGCCCTCAGACCCGTATTCGAGCTGCACGAGTGCCCGGGCATCAAGCTCCTCCTCCCGGGCGGTGAAGTGCGTCCGGGTGAGTTGTCATTGACAGGCAGTCTGACCGAGCCCTGTTTCTCCCAGCTCCGGTTCGACACGTGTGTGATGGGTCCGTGTGGCGTCGACGCCAAGGCCGGCATCACGACTCATCTTCTGGCCGAAACAGCGGTGAAGCGTGCTGCCGCCAAAGCCTCACAACGGGTCATCGCGGTGGCCGACTCCTCGAAGCTCGGTCGAGTGGCATTCGGCCACGTTTGCGATCTCGACGACATCGACATCATCCTCACCGATGCAGGAGCCGACCAGCAGAGACTGGACGAATTGCGAGCGGCCGGAGTCGACGTACGCTGCGTCTGACGCCGACCCCGACCAAGGACCAACCGCCCGCGCCAGCCACGGCGGACCGTTGGCCGCGCTTGGCCGTCATCGCCGTATTCTTCGTGCACGGTTTCCTGTTCGCCTCGTGGACCGCTCATATCCCCCAGTTGAAAGAGCACCTCGGCCTCAGCGACGGCACCCTCGGGCTGGCCTTGCTCGGGGCTCCCATCGGCTCGGTTCTGGCCATGGTGGTGGCCGGCCGCCTGTTGCCAACCGTGGGAAGCCGGCGGATCGTCCTTCTGGCCCTTATCGGCTACTGCGCCTTGGGCCCATTCCTAGGACTCACCAGTTCGCTGGGCACGTTCTTCGTGGCATTTCTGCTCTGGGGCTTCTTTCAGGGGATGCTCGACGTGTCGATGAACACCCAGGCCATCACCGTCGAACGGTTCTCAGGTCGCGTGTTGATGCCAGGCTTCCACGGGTCGTGGAGCACTGGGGCTCTGATCGGTGCGGTCACCGGGGCAGTGGCCGTGGGGCTGGGTTTCGCTCTGAGTGAGCAACTGCTCGTCCTGGCGGCGCCGTGCCTCCTCGTCGTCGGCTGGCTGACGACGAGGATGATCCCTGACGGGCGAAGGGAAGGCATCTCCGGATCCTCGGGGCATACGGCGGACAGGCGCCGGGGTGTGCTTCAGGGCGCCGTCATCGTGCTCGGGAGCATCGCTTTCGCTGACATGTTGTGCGAAGGTGCCGCGGCCGACTGGGCTGCCGTCTATCTGCACAACTCGCTGCATGTCCTCCCCCTGGTGGCCGGGCTGGCCTTTGCGGCCTATGCCCTGGCCATGCTGGCCGTCCGACTCTCCGGCAATCGCCTCTTCACCAGATTCGCCGTCCATCGCCTGCTTCCGCTACTCGCCGCCCTCGCCTCGCTCGGGTTCGCCGTCGGACTCGTCATCGACCGCCCGGCGAGCGTGCTCATCGGATTCGCGTTGCTCGGCGCCGGCCTCGGATGTGTCGTCCCCCTGATCCTCAGTGCGGCCGGCGCAGTGAGCAACGTGGACACCGGAAAGGCGGTGGCCGCGGTGGCCGGCTGCGGCTGGGCCGGCTATGTCGTGGGACCTGTCGTGATCGGCGAAATCGCGGCGACCACGACGCTGCATACCGCTCTGTTCCTGATCCCCGTTCTCGTTGCCGTCGTGGCGGTGGCCACAGGGACGACGAAGGCGCTGCGGCATGGGCTGAGCGCCGGCGACGACCATTCCGCCGCAACGAAAGCAGGCGAACCAGCGATCGGAGTGTCGCGACGACCGGACCGGTTGACCTCGCCCGGAGCCCGGGTTCCCGAGCGCGTGGCCGAACTTGGGCAGGCGATCCGGTTCAGAAGCAAGCCGGCGTCCGACATGATTGCCCGATCACTCAGGTTGAGGGCCTTCCTCGTCCCCGCCCAGCGCCCTTGTCAGCACCCCCAGATCGGCAACGGTCACGGTGAGCGCTGAATGGCCGCTTCTTCGCAGTGGCGAGGGCACTTTCTCCGCGAAATGAACGCACACGCCTCCGTCGTGATTCGTTCCAAAGGTCAGCCCGTCGTCGGCCCGTGACATGCGAACCCCGAACGCCGTCCACCACCGGTAGTTGCGGGTGATGTGTGCACCCGAGATGTTCGAAAGGGGCGTGGCGATCCTGAAGACACCAAACGTGGCTATGAATCCGCCCACATCGGTGAGTGTGACGCCGTCTCTTCGGGGCCGCAGGAGAAAGGGCAACAACACCGGCAGGTAGCGCTTGTCGATGGCGTAGCCGAAGTGTTCGGTCACTCTTCAGACGATAGGCGGTTTCGTAGTTCGGATACCGGACGCGCCCACTGCCGGTGGTCGGGAGCGGTTAGTCGAACCGCCACCGATCCGACCACCTGATCGGCACGAACCGCCCTAGGAACATGGGGAAATGGCCATCAAGGATATTCAGCTGTTCTCTCTGCCGGTTTCGGATCAGGACCGGTCACGAGACCTCTACGTCGACATTCTTGGCTTCGAGCTGCTCTCGGACGCCACGATGGGTCCAGACATGAGATGGGTGCAGGTGGCCCCGCCGGGAAGCTCAACCTCAATCACGCTCGTGACCTGGTTTCCGACTATGCCGGCCGGATCCGCCAGGGGCACCGTGTTGGAAACCGATGACCTCGAGGGTGACATCGCCCACCTTCAAAGCCAGGGCGTTCCCATCGACGGCGACATCCAAGTGATGCCTTGAGGACGTTTTGTGACCTTCGATGATCCTGACGGCAACGGGATCGTCCTGCAGGTCACGTCGGCCGGCGGGTGAGAACAAAAGATCCACAGCGGGCTGACCCGCCGGTAGGAGGCACTCCCGGGATTGCCACACCCTCGCTACAACGTGGCTAGATAGGCATCAAATTTGACGAAGCTGGTCTCCAAGCCGGCCTGCGCCTCCGGACTCATCAGCATCGGCGGCACATTGGTCTGGTGGGTGACCGTTTCCGTGCGGCCGTCACCGAGGTCATTGAAGACGATCGCTGTCGTCATGCCGCCTTCGACACCAGCTTCGGTGAACGAGAACGTGCGAGGCGGATCGAACTCCACGAATACACCTCGCACCGGGTACTCCTCGCCCGTTTCGTCGTTGACCATCACCGTCTCAAAACGACCTCCGGGTCGGGGCTCGACCGTGATCCCCTCGAGCGGAGTGCTCGTGCCGATCGGACCCCAGAAGTGGGTCAGGTGTGAGGGAGTGGTCATGCATTCGAAGACCACTTCCGGCCGCGCCTCGAAGATCCGAGTGACTGTCAGTTCGCCCAGTGAAGTGGGTGTTTCGCTCATCGTTGTTTCTCCTTCTCTTTGTCGTGCGTCATCCGCTTCAGGTGCTCCTCGAGCTGATCGAATCGCTCCGTCCAGATCTGTCGGTTCTTCACGATCCAGTCAGTGGCAGCTTCCAACGGCGCCGGTTCGAAATGACAGGGTCGGTACTGCGCGTCCCGACCCCGTGAAATCAATCCGGCCGCTTCGAGCACCTTGAGGTGCTTGGACACCGCCTGAAGGCTCATGTCGAACGGTTCGGCGAGCTCGTTCACCGTCGCTTCACCCTCCGCCAGCCGGACCAGGATGGCCCGTCGGGTCGGATCGGCCAGAGCGGCGAATGTGTGACTGAGCGGATCGTTAGCCATGTGTATTCAACTGATGGGATAATTAACCTACTGGTTGATTATGGACCTCCGTGAAGCTGATGTCAACACGAACTACGTGTTCGACATCGACCGGACCATCGCGGGTCAACAGCGACTGCCGGGGTGCCCCACTCGTGCCGGCCTGTCCCACCCAACCGGCGACGCAGGGACAGTGTCGGCCCGATTGACAGCGCTCCGCAGGAGTTCGTGTGAACACTCTCTGCTCCGTGTCAGCCCTGCGCCGGCTTTCCTTGAGATCGGGAAGCGCCGTTCAGTCCTCCCCCGGATCGACTCGGTCGTCAAGAAGTAACTCCAGGAGCACCAGGTCCTGCCACCGCCCGAACTTTGCACCGACCTCCGGCATCCGAGCTACCTGAACGAATCCCAATCGTTGATGCAGCATGATCGATTTCTCATTTGCGCCATCCACGGCGGCGATCATTGAGTGCTTGCCACTCTTCCTCGCAGCCGCAATGAGCGCTGACATAAGCGCCGTTCCAATTCCACGACCCCAATGGTCCCGTCGCACATGCACCGTGTTCTCGACCGTGAGACGGTATCCAGGCCATTTGACGACATCGCGAAATGGACCGAAGGCGGCGATGCCGACAACCTCGCTCTCGTCGTGAGCGATCAGGACACAATCGTGCGCAGCCATCCAGTCCGACATGGTGTCTGCGGAGTACGGCTCATGTCTCCACTCGATCGTCGAAGATGAGAGCATCGCATTGACGATCGAAGAGATTGCCGGCGCATCACCAGGACCGGCGGCTCGGATCGATGTCACCTCCTGAATGGTAGGCACGTAACCGCCGCCAGAACCACTGATCCAGTCAGGCGCTGGCCACTGAGTCCGTTGGTAAACGGCCCATCCCCGGCATTCGGGGGACAGGCCGACCTGGGCGACACGGCCTAGGAGACCGGGCAGACTTGGCCCATGGACACCGTAAGCCAGACAGCGATCTTCGCGGCCCAAGTTCGTGCTGCACACGCTGTCCTCGACAGCGACCCGATCTTCGAAGACCCCTACGCCATGGTGCTGGCCGATGCATCAGAGGCCGAGATTGCAGATCTGTTTTCCCTCTTGTCCGCAGCGTGTGCCCGAGTCGCCCGTGTCCTTCCGAACCAACGGGCCCGCTTCGTTGACGAGGAGGTGGAGTCTGCGGTGAGGAGAGGGGTGGATCAATACGTGATCCTTGGAGCAGGCCTCGATTCTTTCGCTTGGCGACACACGGACCTGATGGCCGACATCGAGCTGTTCGAGGTGGATCATCCGGCGACACAGGCGTGGAAGAAGTACAGGATCGACGTCGCCGGTCTGACCACGCCCACGAACGTCCACTTCGTGGGCGTGGACTTTTCTGCTGGCGAAGGTCTCCCCCTCGGGATGACGGAGGCTGGCTTCGACCCTCAGAGAGCGTCGATCTGGTCGTGGATGGGCGTAGTCGTCTATCTCCACATCGACGCCGTCGAATCCACACTTCGTGACGTAGCGGGCCTGGCTGCCCCTGGATCTCGGTTACTTGCCTCCTTCACGGTCACCCCTGAACTCATGGATTCGGATTCTCGAGAGTTCGACGAACTTGCTCGGGCCGCCTCCGCTGAGGGCGGTGAAGACCACATTACGGCCCTTGCGCCGACCGAAATCGAGGCCATCGCCCGCCGCGCCGGGTGGCTCAGAGCTGAGTCCGTTGATCCGTCCTCATTCGCGGGATGGTTCTCGAATCGGGATGATGGACTGACGCCAGCCTCTTATGAACGGATCCTGGTGGCCGAACGGTAGATCTCCTGATCCGACGACCACAGCTGCCATAAGATGACCATGTGGCGGTCAGCCCATGGGGTCAAGCGGTAGTCATGTTGGTCCTCGTGGCATCCGGTCTTACGGTCTCAGCGTGTTCATCGGCCCTTATAGACCCTTCCCACCAGGACGGGTACTACTGGTACAAGGCCGATGGGGTGGACACGATCAAGGCGCTTCAAAAGGATGGCGACTCCCTCACAGAAGCCTGCTCGGCTCAGGTACAGCACGCCATGCCACATGGCGACAGCCGCGGTGATTGGGTGACAGGGTGCGTCTACGCGGCCAAAGGCGGAAACCAGCCGTAGTGGCCGGCGCAACCGCCGCGCTCCACCCCAGGGCAAGTGCTCGCTCGGCTCAGGGGCGGGGTCGTTGGGTCGAGCGCAAGACTCCACACCCAAATACCATGTTGAGGACATTCGAGATGGCCGTTTTTGGCGATCACGTATCAGAGGAGATGGAGCCGATGCCCCAGTTCATGGATTTCCACGATGATCTGAAGCTGCCCGACGAAGCGATCCAGCAGATCACCAAGGACACGAAGGATGAGCACGCCGACGAGTTCGGAGTTCGCCAGGTTGAGTTGTTCCACAATCCCGATGGCAAGGTCTACTGCCTACTTGAGGCACCAGACGCCGAGGCCGTGCGGAAGCACCACGCAGCCCTTGGCGTGCCATGCGGCGAAGTACACGAGGTCTCTGGGATTCTCTAGGGGCTTTGACTCGGCGAAGTGGGGCTCTTCACCGATGACCGTGTAGCTGGGCGCCGGCATGCAATCGTCTGAGGAACGTCACGCGGTCCCCTTCCTGCTGGCCTTGGGCGAAACCGGCGCGGGCGGCGGGAACGCGGGTGGCGGGATCCATCTGATTCGTGCCCATTGCAGTTCGGGAATCGGCGTCCGGTGTGATCACCTCGACGTGGCTGCCCTGCTTGCGCAGGGCCTCGACCTGGCTTGCCAGGTCCACACCCCATTCGGGTGGCCTGCGCAGGCCTTCGAACTGGCCTTCCGATGGTGTCCCGCTTCGTCCGCCTAACGGCGAGAGCACCACGACGTTCGCATAGCCCGAGGCAAGATCGGCGTTGTCGGGGGAGCGCACACCACCGTCGATGTAGCGAGTGCCGTTGATGCTCTTCGTCGGGACCAGACCGGGCAGCGCGGTGCTCGCGGTGACCGCGTCCACCAGGTCGACGCCGGAATCGCGGTCGAACGCAGCCAACTCGCCCGTATGCGCGTCGACAGCCACCACGATCATCGGTCTGTCCGGCCATTCAGCGCCAGGCAACCTGGCGGCGACCATGGCTCGCCGCTGTCCCGCCCCGGATTCGAGTATGGAGTCGCTCTCCAACCCGAACGTGCCCATCGCACGTTGTAGGTCGGCTGCCGAGGTGGCGGCGGCGCCGATGGCTCTCATCCGTTCGAACACCGTGGCCATCGGCAGGGACGGCGGCTGGTCCTGGTTCCGTCCGACCGGTCGAGCCGGCGGGGACAGCACCGAGGCCAATAGTTCGGCCGGTGGTATACCGCTGCGTACCTGCGCCGCCGCGGTGGCACCGGCCGAGGTGCCGACCACCAAATCGGCAGTCTCTGCCATATCGAGACCGGCTTCGGCCAGACCTGCGATGACACCGATCTCCCACGCGTTTCCGGCAGCCCCCCCACCACCGAGAACCAGCGCAACGCTGTGAACTGTCTGCGGCTGCGACATACGTCGCACCGAGTCGAACGCCAAGGATCGTGCTTTGCCCCCAGTCGACGGGAGCGATTCTTGAAATTGCGACATGTCTTGTCCCTTTCAGGGCATCCGAGATGCGGGCGCCCAAGGACCGACGACGAAGCTCTAGTGGCTCCAGCGTGACGGGGTGAGCACCGGACTGTTAACGAGAAGAATCGGACCCACCTCCTTAGACCATGCGCTGCCACAGCGCTTCTGAACGAACTCGGCACGAAAATAGTCGGGCGAGAAGTCCCGCCGCAAACGACGAAGCAGTTGGCGAACCTATCCAAACACCCGAACGCGCGAGGCCAGCAGGCACCAGCACGCGCACACCGCTGGCCTGTCCGGAACCACATCAGTCTCCGGTGTGATTTCGGCTCACCTTCGGCAATTCCTCCTGCAGTTGGGGGGGCGGCCAGGGCGTGGGAGTTGGCGCCGTCCGTCATAGATAGGCCAGCTCGTCCACAGCGCGCAGGCGGTTGGCCATGGCGCGCAGCAGCCTGCGGGTCAGCGCAGGTGACCCCTGGAGGGCGCGCTGGAAGTGGCGTCGGCGAATGACCAGCAGGGTCATTTCGGTGTCACTCGTAACCGATGCAGACCGGGGGCCGTCATCCAATAGGGCCAGTTCGCCGAAGTAATCATCGGGGCCCAGTGAGGAGACCAGCCGGCCGTCGCGGACGACAGACGCAGTTCCGGAAAGCACCACAAAGAAGAGGAGACCTACCTCTCCCTGCTCGACGAGGAGGGTGCCGGACGGCACGACCACCCTCTCGTGCAGCTTGGTGATCCTGCGGAGCTCGACCTGGGAGCATCCCGAGAAGAGCCACACGTGCCGCAGGTCCGAGTGCGCGTCGCCGCCCATGGATCGCACAGTACCGGAGACCCGCCCGGCGTAATGATGGTCGGCGCTTCGGGATTTGATCGGTGTGAGCGCCTGAGGGCCAGCATAATGCTTGCGCAGGCTCGGGACGTCCCGCACTGCCGGCCGTTGCGGGAACCCGAAGGGTCGCGGTGGCAGACTTACAGCCATGGCCCCCTCAATTTCAGGAACGCGCCCTCCTCGACCCAGACGTGATCGACGAACCCTACGATTTCTACGACGAGTTGCGGTCCGATGCGCCGGTATGGGAAGTACCTGGTACGGGGATCTTCACCGTGGCCACCTTCCAACTACTCGCTGAAGCCGCTGGCCGAGTCGAGGACTTCTCGTCCAACTTGAACTGCCTCCTCTACAAGGATGACCACGGTATGCCACGCCAGCTCCCCTTCGGCGATACCGGGGTTCAGGCGCTGGCCACGGCGGACCCACCAATGCATGCACTGCACCGGGACACCGTGTTCCCCGAATTGGTTGCCAAGCGAATGGCCGCCCTGGAGCCAGACATCGTGGAGATCGCCGAGGACTGTGTGGGTCAGGCCCTCAGCATTGGCTCCGTGGATTTCATGGCCGCCATCGGCAATGTCGTGCCCATCACCATGATCAGCCGACTCATCGGATTCCACGACAGTTCCCTCGACCAGTTGTTGACTGCGGCCTTCGACTCGACCGCCATGCTCGGATCGACGCTGACCTATGACGAGTTGGTAGCCCTCGTCGCCAGGACCGGTGAGATCCAAGGGTGGCTGTCTCATCAGCTTGCTGGTGCGTTGAGCGAACCCACGAATGACCTGCTCGGAGCCGTTGCCCACGGCGTCAACAGTCAGGCGATCTCCGAGGTCGAGGCTCTCGTCATCCTCCACACGTTGCTCAGTGCCGGCGGTGAATCCACCACAAGCCTGCTTGGGAATGCTGTCCGCGTGTTGGCCGAGCAGCGGGACCTCCAGAACCAACTTCGTGAGCATCCCGAGTTGATCCCGATGTTCGTAGAGGAGGCCCTACGGTTGGAGTCACCATTCCGTTATCACATGCGCTCCGTGCCCAACGACACCGAACTCGGCGGAGTGGACATCCCGGCCGGAGCCACGGTCCTGCTGCTTTGGGGTGCCGCCAACCGTGATCCCGAAATGTTCGATCATCCTGAGACGGTTGACCTGACGCGGAAAGTCCCACGGCGACACGTCACCTTCGGCCGAGGGATTCATCACTGCGTCGGGGCACCCCTCGCTCGGATCGAAGCCAGGAATGTACTCGGCGTTCTGCTGGCCCGGACGAGAGAAATCACTCTTGACCCTCAGTGCTCACCGAGGTGGGCGAACAGTCTCATGGTGCGCCGTCACGAGGAGCTGCCCGTGTGGCTGGTGGCTTCCTGATATTGCCCACCAACCGGTGGTCGGGGGCGACCCGTTGGAGGCGATCCCGTCCTACCGGTCGGCATGAGTGCCGGGGACTGTCCCGACCAGCCCTGGTAGGCGACTCCACGCCTTTCGACCACGGTAACAGCGAACCCATCGAGCATGTCCTGAAGCGACCCCGGAGACGTAGAGAGTCCAGTTGTGCGCTTCTACTACCGGTGGTAGTAAGTACGACGAGCCGTAGTAGACGGCTGACCGATTCCTCCTCCGAGAGCAGGTGAGCGATGGCCTTGGCCGATGTGGATGAGAGCGCCGTGCCGGCGCCCACGGCGATCAGAGGACGGACAGTTCGGGTCGCCAATCAGCCGCCGAAGGATCTGCAGAGGACCTTCCGACTGGTCCTGGCGACAGTGTGGCTACTGGACGCGCTGTTGCAGCTCCAGCCCTTCATGTTCACCCGCGGATCCAGTGGCTTCAGTGGAATGCTCAACGGGCTGGCCTCCGGAAACCCCGGCATCGTGTATCACTCCGTCACCTGGAATGCCTCGAACGTCTACCACCAACCGATCCTGAGCAATGCCATTTTTGCGTCGATTCAGTTCCTGATCGCCTTTGGGATCGTCTACAAGAAAACATGCAAACCCGCCTTGACGCTCTCGATCGTCTGGGCTCTTGGCGTCTGGTGGTTCGGTGAGTCCGCCGGAGAAATCTTCCAAGGGGGAGCCACCCCGTTCGGCGGCGGACCCGGGGGCGTGCTCTTCTACGCAGTTCTTGCCGTGTTGCTGTGGCCCAGCGAGGGTTCGGACAGGCCCTTCGTCGCGGCCCGTACGGTCGGTCTTACCGCCGCCAGAGTCATCTGGGCCGCGGTATGGGGTGCCTTAGCCATCTTGTCATTGGTCGGCTCTGGCCGCTCACCTAAGGCACTTCACGATCTGGTGGCTGGTTTAGACAATGGGCAACCGGGATGGCTCGCCCATATCGATCGGTCCTCTGAATCGCTGTTCCTTCATCATGGGACGACGATGGCCATCTTGCTGGCCCTTGTCTGCGTCGTTGTAGCCGCCGGGGTATTCGCTCCTCCAAAGGTCGGCCAGGTGACCGTGGTTCTGGCCATTGTGGTCTTCGCTCTCATCTGGGTGGCAGTCCAGAACTTCGGTGGGATCCTGGCCGGGGGCGCCACCGACCCGAACTCCGGTCTGCTCGTCATCCTGCTGGCCTTGGCCTACTGGCCATTAACGACCCCCCGAAAAGCGACGAGCGACGACGATCCGGTCTCATTGACCACGGCAAGGGAGGATTGATCCGCCATGGCAATGTCAACACCTTCGTGGCTCTACTACCTCTTCGGTGTCCTGATGCTGGCCGTGGCCGCCTACTGTCTCACCCTGCTGATCCTTTCGGTGGCGACGAACCGGCCCGCCGGGCGGGACGTCGAGATCTCCCACATTTTCATGGGAGTGGCCATGGCTGGCATGTTCGTTGGTCAATGGGCATTTGGTCGCAGTGCTGTCTGGGAGATCATCTTCGGCGCCCTCTTGATCTGGTTCCTGGTGGAGAGCATCCAGTCAGTGCGGACGTACGGTCTCCATCTTCCCCACGCGTTGATCCACGCCGTCATGAACTTCGCCATGCTGTTGATGTACTGGTTCCCGATGGGATCGTCCACTGGTGCCATGTCGATGTCAGCATCGACGACCGGACCAAAACTTGATTCAGGTGTCGCCTTCGTGGTGGCGTTCATTCTCTTCGCGTCGGCAATCTTCACGCTGGCCTCTCCGAACAAGGGTGCATCGCATTTCGGAAGCCACGCACCGGCCTATGCCATGGTTGGTGCATCCGAATCAGATGGTCCAGAAGTTCACTCCGAAGTTGGAACCGGGGCCGTGCTTGTCGACGACGTCGTCGCCACTCCGTGGCTGGTCGATCTCAGTCATGTCGTGATGTGCATCGCCATGGGCTTCATGCTTCTGCTCATGACCTAGCGGAGCCGAAGAGCGATCTGAATCGAGGTGGGTCTGCGTCCAATGGGAACGACTACAGCATGTGCCAATCCAATGTGCTCCTGTGACCCTTGTGGCTGTGACGACTGTATGTGCGGTGTCGCCAGGCTCGGGGAGCTCGAACGGCGGGTCATGGAGATCCTCTGGGAGTCGGAGGATCGTGAGGAATCGGTTCGTGAAGTCGCCGGTGCGCTTCCGAAGTACGCATATACGACGGTGGCCACGGTTCTCGATCGATTGGTACATAAGGGAATGCTGACGCGGAGAACGGACGGCCGAGCGAACCGCTTTGCCGTCGTCGGCAGCAAGGGGGCTCACACCGCCGTACTCATGCACAAAGCGCTGGGCGAGGACAGCGATCCCGATGCCGCACTGTCCTACTTCGTCGAGGGCTTGTCGGAATCAGAAGCGTCGACTCTCCGTCGTGCCTTGAACCGGCTTCACCGCAAAGCGCGAGTGTAGGGTGCATCAATCAAGCCCACGATGGTGAACACTTTGGAGCGGACCGAGGTCTCGCTCTCCATCAGTGGAATGACCTGTGGGGCCTGTGCCGCCCTCATCCAACGGCGACTCAATGAGATCGATGGGGTTGAGGCCAGCGTCAACTACGCATCCGAGCGAGCCAATGTGGCCATGCCCGCTGATGCGTCGATTGACATGGTGCTCGATGCAGTCGAATCCGCCGGGTACGCGGCCGAGCCGGTCGAAGATGGCTCGGCTCTCGGGGAGTCCGAAAGGCTCGATCGTCGGGTCCACTCTCTGGGCAGAAGGCTGTTGGTCTCCGCCCTCCTGTTCATGCCGCTTTGCGACCTGTCCATTATCTTCTCGCTGATCCCGGTTACCCGGTTCCCGGGCTGGCAGTGGCTGATGGTTGTCCTCGCCGCACCGGTGCTGACCTGGGCAGCTTGGCCGTTCTATAGCGCCGCATTCCGAGCCGCACGCCATGGGACCTCGACCATGGACACCCTGGTGTCCCTCGGAATCCTGTCGGCTACCGGCTGGTCGCTGTACGCCATGTTCTTCCGGGACAGGAAGCGGGCTGTCCAGTCCGCGGTTGACGTGATCTTCCACCACGGCGGTGGCGCCATCTACCTCGACGTTGCCGCCGGGGTGACGACCTTCCTGTTGGCCGGACGCTACTTCGAAGCGTGGTCGAGGCGACGCACTGGGAATGCCTTGCGATCGCTGGCAGAAGTCGGCGCTCGGGATGTGGCCGTCGTCGATCTCGCCGGTAACGAACGGCGGATACCTACGAGTCAACTCCTTGTAGGGGATCAGTTCGTCGTACGACCTGGGGAGACGGTTGCCACCGACGGCGAGGTGATGGTGGGCCGGGCGGGGATCGATCGAAGCGTGATGACCGGCGAGTCCCTCCCATTGGAGGTCATCCCCGGTGACCAGGTGGTCGGTGGAACGATGGCCGTCGGCGGTCGCCTGGTAGTGCGGGCGACAAAGGTGGGTAAGGACACCCAGCTCGCCCAGATGATCCGACTGGTCGAGGCCGCACAAAACGAGAAGGCAGCAGTCCAGCGGCTCGCCGATCGGATCGCCAGGGTGTTTGTACCGGTGGTGATGGCGATCTCGTTACTCACCCTCGCCACCTGGCTGCTCATCGGTGGCTCCAGGGAAGAGGCGTTCAGCGCCGCCCTCTCGGTCCTGATCATCGCGTGTCCGTGTGCCCTGGGTTTGGCAACACCCACAGCCTTACTGGTGGCAACGGGACGCGGTGCCAGCCTGGGAATCTTCTTCAAGGGCTACCAGGCGCTCGAAGCATCCCGCCAGGTCGACACCGTGGTGCTCGACAAGACGGGAACCATCACCGAGGGGAATATGGCGGTAGCAGACGCGGCCACCTCACCGGGGATAGCTCGTTCCGAGCTGCTGAAGTACGCAGGGTCACTGGAACAGGCTTCTGAGCACCTGGTTGCTCGGGCCATCGCCACCGAGGCCAGAGATGAGCTCGGTCTACTTCCTACCGTTGACGACTTCGTTGCCCTCCCCGGGTTGGGAACCAGAGGCGTTGTCGACGGTCGACGGATCGCTGTCGGTCGACCGGAACTCCTATCCGTTCCGGAGGCCGAGATTCACGGCTCGCTTGTCCGCCGATGTGCAGAGTGGGATGCGCTCGGACGTACAGTGGTTTTCGTCAGCTCTGACGACACTGTCATCGGTGCCATTGCGGTAGCGGACACCGTCCGAACCACAGCCAGGGACGCAGTCGTCGAACTCCAAGCGATGGGATTGCATTGCATTCTTGTCACCGGGGACAACCAAAGGACGGCAGATGCTGTTGCGGCATCGGTCGGGATCCCCGACGTCGTGGCCGGCGCCCTTCCCGCCGATAAGGTCGAACTGATCCGGCGACTGCAGGAAAACGGTCATTCGGTGGCCATGGTTGGAGACGGGGTCAATGACGGGCCCGGTCTGGCGTCAGCCGACCTCGGCCTCGCAGTCGGGTCCGGCACCGACGTCGCCATCAATGCTGCCGATCTCATCATTGTGCGGGAGGATTTGCGGGTGGTCGCAACCGCCATCAGGCTGGCCCGGCGGACCCTGCATACGATCCGGGGAAACCTCCTTTGGGCTTTCGGCTACAACGTTGCCGCGATCCCGCTCGCTGCTTGCGGACTCCTCAATCCGCTCATTGCCGGAGCGGCCATGGCCTTTTCGTCGGCTTTCGTCGTCTGGAACAGCGCTCGACTGCGGCACTTCACCGATCCGGCGACCAGTCGGGCAGGAGGACTACCCGAGGCATCAATCACTGACCTGCAGAGGAGCGCCTGAGATCGCTCACTGCCCAGGCGCACCCGGCCCAATCATGGGCATGCCCTCGACCCGGGGCGGCGAACGGCTGCTGGCGGGTGGCCTCCGAGGGCGGCACTTCACCTTCGGGACGCCGTCTTCTACGGTTCGGAAGGGAGCGCCGGAAGGACCGCGGTGGGACCGTCTCACCGCCAGGTCCGGGATACGCGCTCATCGACGCCAACGGGAACCATAATCACTTCGAGTCCTGATCGAGCGGAGAACGCCGGGGGCCCAGGTTGCCATGCCGAAAGGTTTAGCTTGCCTGCAGGGCGTTCACCTGTCGCTCCATGTAGCCCTGGCTCGCAAGGCCTTCGAATCCTCCGAGCAAGCACGAGGGACCCGGTTGTCGGTTAGTCACGGTCCACAACGACTGCCGACTCCAGTGCTCACTGGCACATTCCAGGTGAGGTACCCGGGACTAGGTGACAGTCACGGGTCTGTCGGGTCGCGGCCCGACCAGCACCCCCGTTCGGTGGCGATCCCAGCTTGCATAGGCACGGCCCAGCGCGTACCAGACGGCGCTGAACACGCCGACGAAGAATCCGACCGGCCAGTCCGTTTCGTAGGCAGATGCAATCGCCATCCAGATCGTGAGGAGTGCGATCAGCACGGAGCCCAGCACTGCCAGGCCCGGCTTGTCGGTGAAGCAGCGGGCGGCAGCCGGCGGACCGATCATCAGTGTGAAGATGAGCAGTGCTCCGACAACGGGAACGGTCATCGTGGTGGCACAGGCCACGACAAGCAGGAAGATGATCTCGACCCGGTAGGGCCTCATGCCCTTTGCCTCGGCGATCTCGGGGACGATCGAGGTGAGCATCAGGCGCGGATAAAGGATCCCGACCGCTATGACACATACCAGTCCGAGAATTGCCACGGGCAGGATCTCACCTGAGCTGACGCCGAGGATCTCGCCGAAGAGCAGCGAGAAGATCTGTGGCTCGTACTCGGTGGTCTGACTCAGAAAAGCAGCGCCTAAGGCAAGCATCATGACCAACGTCAGTGCAGTAACTGCGTCGGTCCTGCCACGTCGGCCCAGCTTCCCGATGCCGAGTGCCGCGCCCACTGAGAAGACGGCCAGACCGATCAGCGGGTTGATCCCGATGAGGTTCGCCCCGGCGGCGCCGGCGAAGGCGCCGTTGGGGATGGCGTGGGCGGGAAAGGCCGCGCCGCGGAGCACGACGAAGAAACCGACCACCCCCGCCACAACGGCCACGATGGTCGCTACTTCCCACGCATTGACCATGAACCCGGAGAACATCAGCCCACCGGTCTGGAGCCAGCTCGGCGTCCTGTGTAGCGCCGGACGGCAGGTAGTCCGGAAGCGAGATAGCCCATGAACGTGATCGCAACGATGAAGAAGCTGACGGGAAGGCCCTGGCTCGCGGGATCCCAGTAGCTGCTGTCGTAGGCCAGGAGAATCCCGAGCAGTGTTGTCACCACCCCCAGAAGGCAGGCGACGGTCATTGAGCTGCGGAGCGACCGGGTAATGCGGAGTGACGTGGCGGCAGGTCCGATGAGGAGCGCTGTCGACAGGATCGACCCGATGGCGATCGACGACAGCCCCACCGCTACGGCCATGGCCAGCATGAACAGCAGACCCACCAAGCGCGTCCGAATGCCCCGCGCCGACGCGAGCTCCTCGGAGATCGAACTAAGCAGGAGCGGCCTGTGGATTACGGCGACGGCAAGCAAGGTCACGATGCTCAGCGCGGTGACGACGGGAACGGTCGAGGGGGCCACAGTGAAGATCGACCCGAAGAGGATCTGCTGGGTCGCACCGGTTGTAGTGCTCGTGGTCGCATCGAGGTAGAGGAACAGTGCGGCAAGGCCGGTTGCCGCTCCGAGCACGATCCCCGTGGCCAGATCACGGCTCCGCACCCTCTGGACCCCGACCAGGTCCATGGCGCCGGCTCCGATCACCCCGCCGCCAATGAATCCGAGGAGAGGGCTGATCCCGAAGTAAAAGGCACCTGAACCGCCCGTGGTGGCGACGTCAGTCAACGCGTGGCCAGCGAACGACTGACTCCGGACGACGGTGAAGACACCGACGATGGCCGAGACCACGGCCGTCACCGATCCGATGAGAACAGCGGTATGCACCGGACCGCTGGCGAAGAACCCTGGCTCGAAGAGGAGGTGCACGTCAGGAGAGAGTTAGCGTCGGATGGTCGGGAATGTCATCGTCGCCCTGTCCCGGCTCGGCGACGACCAGTACTCGACCATGGAGTCGGAGGACGTCGACGTGGTGCCCATAGAGCTTGCTGAGAACGTCCGTGCGCACGACCTCATCCGTCGTCCCACTGGCCGCCCGTCCGTCAGTCAAGTAGACAATCCGGTCCATCACCGGAAGCAGTGCGTTCATCTCGTGAGCCGACAGCAGGATCGCCACTTCGTGCTCCTTCGACACACGATGCAGTAAGGCAACAATCTCCTGGACACTCTTGGGATCGAGGTTGGCCAGGGGCTCGTCCAACAGCAGGAGCTTCGGGCGGCTAATCAGCGCATGAGCGATCAGGACTCGCTGCTGCTCCCCGCCCGACAGTGTTCCGACCCGACGGTCGGCGAAGCCGTCGGCGTCGACATCGTGAAGCACCTGCTCAACCGCCTGACGTTGATCCCTGGTTCGTCGCCCGAATCCGAACCTCTGGGCGTCGAGTCCAAGAGCGACAAGGTCGCGTGATCGCATGGGCACGTCCGGGTCGAGCACGACCTTCTGAGGGACATACCCGAGGGATCGGCCACGATGTCCATGGTCCGGGCCGCCGAGCCGGATGGATCCGGAGTCGGTCCGCTGGGAGCCGAGGATGACCCGGAGAAGCGTCGTCTTGCCAACACCGTTCGATCCGATAAGGCCGGTGAACTCCCCCTCGTTGATGGTGAACGAGACGTCGTCGAGGATCCTGCGACCGGAGAACGAGACCACCACCCGCTCGACCTCGAGCACTGGCGTTGTACTCACAGGTGCTCCGTCGACGCACCGTGTTCAACGGCTGCCTGGATCGCAGCGACTTCTGCCATCATCCAGGACTGGTAGTCGTATCCGGGCGTGGGCATTGTCTCGTACACGCCCACCACGGGCACACCGGCCGACTGGGCAACGTGCCTGATCGTGGTCGTAAGCGAGTCAACGACCTGTTGGTTGTAACAGAAGACTTTGGCCTGGTGGTCGGTGAAGAATTCCTCTTCTTGCGTGATGCCCTCGGGCGAAGGGTCGACGCCGTTCATGATGTCGGCCTGGAATGCGAACGGCGTTACGATGGTTGCTCCCATTGCCTGGAGCATGTAGTCCGCGACCGGTTCGGTGACGGCCACTGGCGTGCCCGGGTACTTCGCCCTGAAGCTGGCAATCGCGGCCAGCCAGGGCTGCAGTGATGCGTTGAAGTTCGACAGTCTCGACTGAAAGTACGACGTGTGACCAGGGTCCAGACTGCTGAGGTCGTCTGCCATCGCCGTTGCAACAGCTGGCATCGTCTTTGGGTCATACCAGAGGTGAGGATTGAGTGTGTCGTCGGGGAGGCCGAGAAGGTGCTGGACGACGATGACCTTCCGGCCCGGTTTGGGCGACGCTGCCTCGATTTGGTTCATGAAGGTGTCATAGCCAACGCCGTTCTGCACAACCAATTCCGCCTGGCTGACTTCCTGGGCCACGCTGGTACTGGCCTCAAAGGTGTGCGGGTCGGTGTTCGGGTTGTTGAGGATGGATGAGACCGCGACGTACTTTCCGCCGATCTGTTCGAGCACGTTGGCGTACTCGTTTTCGGCCCCTACGGCCCTGATGACCCCTGACGTTGACGTGGCCGCTGTCCCGTTCGACGAGCAGGCTGCGAGTCCCATTCCTGCGATCATGAGGACCACTGCGGCGACGAAACCGGGCCGAACACTGAATCTACTGACGGCGTTGCTTCGTGTGCTGTGACGTGCCATGCGAGCAAAGTAGAATAGGAATCAGTCTCATTACAAGTGAGACTCAGCGGTCCAGGCTGGGGCCTGAATGCCCGCGCTCGCCACAGGGGAGGTTCGACAGTGAAAACCCACACGACAGACGGCTCCCTGCACGAGCTGGTCGAGATCCAGCTCAAGCGCGCCGACCTTCGCTACACCAGCGGGCGCAGAGCCATCGTTGGCGTCTTGGCCAGTTCAGGGCACCCCGTGAACATCTCCGACATCAGCAAACGTCTCCCAGGCGTGCCTCGGAGTTCCGCCTACCGACATCTCGTTGACCTCCAGGGCGCTGGGATCGTCCGTCGGATCGCCGCCAGCGACGATTTCGCTCGATTCGAGCTCACGGAGGAACTCACCGAACATCATCACCATCTCTTGTGCACGATCTGTGGACGCGTGTTCGATGTCATTCCCAGTGAATCGTTCGAGTCGACTGTGAGCCGGGTGGTCAAAGACCTTTCACATCGCCTCGGGTTTCACCCCACAGCGCACTCGCTGGACGTGATCGGGCATTGCGCAGAATGCGAGCCCGAGGTTCATTCACCGGAGCCTGGCGTCGGATCAAGTCGCCCGTAACGTGTAGACGATCCTACGTGCCAGGCACTCTGTAACCGATTACCCTGGTCGTGGGCGCTACCGGACTCGAACCGATGACCTGCTGGTTGTAAGCCAGCTGCTCTACCAACTGAGCTAAACGCCCGAGGGAACAACGCTACTGCCCGACCACGGACGACAGGGAGTCGAGGAGAGCCGGAGTCGAGGCCGCCACCGGGGTCCTCCGGGCGTCGTGATCCAGGGTCACCAGCTCCCGACCCTTCGACTCTGCCACCACCGCTCCGGCTTCGATGCAGATCAACATGCCGCCCAGGTAGTCCCAACTGCCAAGTTGTGAACCTCCTATTGCCGCGTAGGCGTCGAGCACACCTTCGGCCACGGCACAGAGATCGAGGGCGGCCGCTCCCAGGCCGCGATACTGGGACCACCCTAGGTACCGGGGCGGGTACCCGGAGAATCCCACGATGGCCTGGCTCAGCTCCTCACACCCGGACGGCCGGATGGGAGTCCCGTCGCGACGGGCCCCGCCCCCCCGGACCGCTTCGAAACGTATGCCCGACGCCTGGTTGACCACCACGGCGGCAAGTGGACCGTCTGCGTCCACCGCACACAGGCTGGTGGCATACCACGGGATACCCCGGGCAGCGTTGGTGGACCCATCGACCGGGTCGATCACCACCACCACCGGCCGGTCGACCCGATGGGAGCCCGACTCCTCGGACATGACCCCGAGCCCGGCTCCGTCGAGCACCGACAGGGCGGCGGCGTCGGCGGCCAGGTCCGATCGGTACTGACCGTCACGCGTTCCGGCCAGACCCCAGTCGCTGAGGTCCCCGAGGGCCTCAGCCACCGCCGATGCTGCGGCGTGGAGTACCTCGAGCAGCCCGTTCTCGTCCATGGGGCGACGATACCGGAGCCTTCTGGCTCCCGGTAGGCTGAGCCAACTGTGGCAGTCATCGACGTGGCCGGATACGTGGCCGACCTGAAGGATCACTCGGTCGACCATGGTTTCCACGTGCATGACGAGCGCCACTTCGTGGAGACCTACTCCCTGCGGCAGGTGTGGGAGGTGGAGCTCCATCCCGAGGATGGCTGCGGCGGACCTCTCGATCTCCACCTGGCCCTGGAGGTGGACCCGAGGACACTGCTGGCCTTCGAGGACGCGGTGTTCGGCCTACCCGAGGAGGAGGAGCCACCGGACGACTTCCACTTCCCGCTGACCTTCACCTGGGCCCTCCCCCCGTTGCCCAACGGACCGGACCTGCTTCGGCTGGCCATCGACCTGGCCGGGGTGGGTGGCATCGAGCTTCCCCTCGAGGTCTCGGCCATCGACTCGTACGCCTCGGCCACCGATGCCGCCGAGCGGCGACTCAACATCGTGGCCCGCTCCCCCGTCTCGCTGACCCGGATACTGGCCGGCGAGGAGATGATGTGCGAAGTGTTCGACCGATGCCTGGCCGTCAGTCGATATCTGCTCGACTCTGCCGGCAGTTGGTTGGGGTGAGCCGGACCCCAACTTCGGGGAGCCGCGGCGCCTGGCCGCCGGATTGATCATCGTCATCGGCCTCGGAGCCACGCTCAGCGCCTGTGGAAACGACGGCACGGCGCTGGCCAAGCAGGCCTGCGGGCACATCGATCGCTCACTCGAGCTCCTGAAGGAGTCCGGGCGCCAGGCCGATGCCGCCACATCCGCCCAGCTGGCGAACCAGGCCTACGACCAGCTACGCCAGGCGCTCCCCATCGCGGCCCAGGCCGCGTACCACGACGGCGAGTGGCAAGCGCTCATGACCACCGTGTCCGAGAGCAACCGGGTACCCGAGACGACGTTGATCACCGCGCTGCAAGCCCAGTGCCAACAGGCCGACAGCTCGCCGTTCGGCCAGGCGCCGCCTCCGTCATCCATCCCGCCGCCGGCACCCGTCCCTTCCTCGCCCTGACCCCGTGAGCGACCCCCGGTCTGAGGACCAATCGGGCTCCGTCGTCAGGATGCGCCCCTCGGATCCGCCCCCGCTCGGTGACGACGAGCCACGGGGGGCACCAAGGGCTGACCGGCCATCTGCAGCCGACCCACCCTGACCACGTCGGGCAGCACCCGGGAGTCGAGCCACTGGCCGGCCGCAGCCGTGGGCACGATGTGCAGGCCGTCCCCGTCGCGAATCTGCACCCCGTTCAGTACCTCGTGGTAGACGCCACCCGGGCACAGCTGGGCTTCGAAATCGTCCAGCTGCACGGTGGCCGGGTGTTCTGCCGCCACCTGCCGAACGATGGCGTTGTAGGCGTTCAGCCGGGCCAGCGTGTCCTCCGGCCACACCTGGCCGTTGTCCTGTTCGATGGGGGCAAACAGGGTGAGGTCATCATCACCATCAGGGCCCCGTTCGAGGTCGCCACCTGCACCGCCTGCTCCAGCGACTGCCGGAGGTCGGCGTCGAAGGCCGGCTGGCCGATGTGCAGCCAACGACCGTCGATCAGCCGGTTCGACACCTCCCACCGCCCGGCCAGCATCACCACGACGTTGGGCTGGAACTGGTCGACGTCGCCCTTCCACTGGGCCGGCCACTGGACCGACGTGGGCGAGGAGGTGTTGCACTGGGGGACGAGGGTGTGGGGCAGCCCGTAGAGGAGGTACTGGGTGCTCCGGATGACCCCGCACCCGACGATGGCACCGTTGTCGATGTCCACGTCGTAGCTGCTCTGGGGCTGGCTCGCCAGCATGGCGAACGCCATACGCCACGCCACCGAGTCGCCGACCACCAGGACCTTGACGGGGGGCCCGACGTACTGGGCCCCTTCCACCCGGAGGGGGCCGGCGGCCTCGGCCGCCGAGGGCAGCGTGGCCACCACGGTCACCACCACCACCCCCACGAAGGCCAGCGACGTGAGTAACCAGGCCCTCCATTCGGTGAACGAACGGGTCCGCCGACGCCGGACCGGCTCTTCGACCAGGTAGTAGGAGCCGCTGGCGACGACCAGGGTGATGGCGATGCGGGCCACCAGGAGGGGATAGCCACCCAGATGCATCCGCTGGGCGCTGAAGAGGGCGAAGAGGGGTACGTGCCACAGGTAGGTGCCGTAGGAGATCTTTCCCAGATAGCGGAAGACGGGATTGCCGAGGAACCGTGACAGCGAGGCGGCCTGGGTGGTGACCACACAGAAGATGACCGCGGCCACGCCGAGAGCGAAGAGGAAGTAGC
Source organism: uncultured Acidimicrobiaceae bacterium (assembly GCA_963700235.1). Lineage (GTDB taxonomy): Bacteria > Actinomycetota > Acidimicrobiia > Acidimicrobiales > RAAP-2 > Bog-756. The sequence continues at coordinate 765,663 of CAVOWT010000001.1, read as the reverse complement.
CGCCCAGGAACAAGAAGGAACCGGGTCCGGTGACCCGCCAACAGAGGGAGACGGCGGCGGCCATGGCCGTCCATCCGACGATCTGGAGGGCCACCCGAACCCGCCGGGGCGTGATCTCCCACGCCTCGATGGGCCTGGTTCCGAGTCCCCTCCGCCGGTGTAGGTCGCGTCGGAGTCGGTGCGGGGGGAAGGCACCGGCGGTCCCGGCGGCCGGATGGGCACGCGCCACGCGCCTCGAGTATGGGCACGGTCGGATCGACCACGGGGAGGGCCTTGCGGTGTTGGGCCCAGATGGCCATCGAGCAGGCCAGGGCCGCGCCGACCAGCATGTCCTGGCTGCGGGTGTCGGTGCTCTCGTACAGACGCATGACCGAGGCACCGGCCTGAAAGGACAGGCGCATGTCGATGGCCGATGCCACCGCCCCGACCACGGCCGCGGCCAGCACGGGCCAGAGGCGCCTCGAGGGCCGGAGCTTCCGACCCAGATGGAGCAGGACCAGGACCACCGGCGGCCAGACGATGTAGAACTGCTCCTCGATGGACAGCGTCCACATGTGCTCGAGCGGCGAGGGCTGGGCCGTGGAGGCGAAGTAGCTGCCGCCACTGACGATGAAGTGCCAGTTGGCCACATAGAACAGCGTGGAGAGCGAGTCGAGGCGGACTCCGCTGAACTCCCCCGGGCCACCGAACACCTTCACGAAGAGAGCCACGCCGACCAGCATCACCAACAGGGCGGGCAGGAGCCGGCGGGCCCGGCGGGCCCAGAACTCACCCAGCTTGATGGTCAGCCGTTTGGCCCACTCCCCCAGCAGCAGGGAGGTGATGAGGAAACCCGACAGGACGAAGAAGACGTCGACGCCCAGAAATCCCCCGGCAGCCACAGGTGCACCACCGTGGTAGAGGAGGACGCCCGCCACCGCCACCGCCCGGAGGCCGTCCAGTGCCGGGACATAGGTGAACACGATGGCTCGGCCCCGGCCCTCCCCCGACTCCACGAGCGGGCTTGCGGGTCCTCTTGGATGATGTGTGGGCCCCAGAACTCATCGGGCTGTCTGCCTCCACGCACCCCGGTGGCGTGCGTCCCTCTCCCCGGGCCGGAAGACCCTCATCCCGTCATCCGGCCGCCCTCTTGCTCGCACTGCTTCCTCCGTCCGGACCGCGTACACCAGCCCGTCCGACGACCTGTGCCGACCGTGGGGCCGGCCCGGCTCACACGGCCGGGTCGTACCCGGCCGGCAGGTTGATGGTCTTCTTCTCGAGGAAGAGCTCGAGGCCGTCCTCACCGAACTCCCGGCCGACGCCGGACGACTTGTACCCGCCGAAGGGCGAGGAGAAGTCGATCGGGATGTTGGAGTTCACCATGTAGGTACCGGTCCGGACCTGGCGGGCCACAGCCAGGCCGCGGTCGTTGTCCCCGGTGAACACCCCGCCGCACAGTCCGTACTCGGAGTCGTTGGCGATCCGGACGGCGTCCGCCTCGTCGTCGTAGGGGATCACCGAGAGGACCGGTCCGAAGATCTCCTCCTGGGCGATTCGCATGGAGTTGTCCACGTCCACGAAGACGGTGGGCTCGACGAACCAGCCCTTGTCGATGCCCTCGGGCCGGCCGCCGCCCACGGCGACCTTGGCCCCTTCCTCCTGACCTACCCGGATGTAGTTCTCCACCCGATCGCGCTGGCGCTCCGCCACCAGACGGACCGACCTCGGTGGCCGGGTCGAGGGCGTCTCCCACCTTCATCGAACGCACCTGCTCCACCAGCGCCTCGGTCACCTCGTTGTACCGGTCACGCGGCGCCAGGATCCTGGTCAGTGAGATGCAGGCCTCACCATTGTTCATGATGGCGTTGGGCAGAAGAAGGGGGATGGACTCGGCCAGGTCGACGTCGTCCAGAAGGATGGCGGCGGACTTGCCCGCCCAGTTCGAGGCTGACCCGCTTGAGGTTGGCCCCGCAGGCGGCTCCGATCTTGCGGCCCGCCACGGTCGAACCCGTAAACGAGACCTTGTCGACGCCCGGATGGTTGACCAGGTGCTCGCCGACCTCGCGTCCGGCCGGCACAACGCTGAGAACGCCGGGGGGAAGTCCGGCTTCGGCGAAGATCTCGGCCAGCACGTTGGCGTCGAGCGGGGTCTCCGGTGCCGGCTTGAACACCACGGTGCTGCCCGACAGGAGGGACGGGGCCAACTTGGCGCAGGCCAGGAACAGCGGCACGTTCCACGGGGTGATGGCCGCCACCACCCCGACCGGCTCCTTGGACACCAGGACCGGACCCATGCAGCCCGTCCTTCACGGTATCGAAGGAGAAGGTCGAGCCCAGACCGGCGTAGTAGTCGAGGATCATCGTGGGCGCCAGCACCTGGGCCAGCGTGCCCCACGAGATCGGGGAGCCCATCTCGTTGGAGATGAGCTCGGAGATGCCCTGCATGTCGTTGCGGATGGCGTCGGCCACCTTGGTCAGCACCGCGCCGCGCTCGGTCGGGGACATGCGGGGCCAGGGGCCGTGTTCGAAGGCCTGGCGGGCCGCGGCCACGGCCCGGTCCACGTCGGCGTTCTGAGCCTCGGGCACCCGGCCCACGAGCTCCTCGGTGGTGGGCGAGACCACGTCGAACACGGAGGTGGACGACGGCTCGACCCACTCTCCTCCGATGAACAGACGATCGTAAGACTTCACAGGTCCTCCCTGGTTCGAATCGGACTGGTACGGCCGGTCCGACTCACTCCTACTGCGGGAGGCGATCGGACGGCGCACGCTGGCGGAAATTCTAGCCTGCGACCGGCCCAACCGCCCCATCGCCCCGATCCTCGCTACGCTCCCCAGGCCAGCCGTGCGCCGAACGGGCCCTCACCGATGCCCAGCGCGCCCCGATCCCGAGGAGCGTCGATGCTCTCACCGCTTGACGACTACCCGGTCCACCAGATCTCTGAGCCCATGCGCTTCGTCGGGACGTCGGACCGCAACTTCTACGACCGGTACTACTTCAACATCCACGGCGCCGACGGGGTGCACGGGACCGACGACGAGCTGTTCGCCGTCATCGGCGTCGGCCAGTACCCCAACCTCAGTGTGGCCGATGCCTTCGTCTCGGTGCTCTGGGGTGGTGAGCACCGCGTGGTGCGCTCGTCCAGAACCCTCGGTGCGGACCGCATGGACGCCTCGGTGGGACCGATCCGGGTGGAGGTCATCAAGGGGCTCGAACAAGTCCGGGTCATCGTGGAACCCAACGAGTGGGGCATCGAGCTCGACGCCGTCTACGAAGGGTTCTCCGAGGCCCTTCTCGAGGCGAGGCACTTCGACCGCCAATTCACCCGGGTGACCTTCGACTCCACCCGCTTCGCCCAGGTCGGATCGTGGAACGGGACCCTCAAGGTCGGAGACCGTGAAGTCCGGCTCACGCCCGACCGGTACTGGGGGTCCCGCGACCGATCGTGGGGGGTACGCCCGGTGGGCGAGCCCGAACCGCCCGGCATCCGGGCCACCGACACCGAAGGCGGATTCTTCTGGATCTACGCCCCGGCGCGCTTCGACGACCACGCCCTGGTCACCATCGTCCAGGAGCGACCGAGCGGCGAGCGCATCATGCAGGACGCGCACCGGGTCTTCCCCCGATGGGTCCGGACCGCGACGCCCGAGTGGCTGGGGCGACCTGAGCACGCGCTCCGCTTCGCCCCGGGGACCCGCACCGTCACCGGCGCCACCCTGACCTATTTCGGAGCCCACGGGCAGAAGACGGCCGAGGTCGAGGTGGAGACGCTGCTGGCCTTCCCGCTGCTGCTGGGCAGCGGCTACGGGCTCGAGCCGGACTGGAAGCACGGGATGTACCAAGGTGAGCTGGTGGTCCAGGGCCAGACCGTCCCGCCGGCCGACCCCTCGTACACCACCTGGGCGCTGACCGAGTATGCGGCCCGATTCACCCACGAGGGTGACGTCGGCTACGGCATGTTCGAGTGCGCCGTCATGGGGCCCCATCAGCAGTACGGCTTCGCCGGCTGGGACTGACCCGGCCGGGGCTCAGGACGCCCGAGGCCACGCCGTCCCATCCGCAACGCTCCGCGCACCACGACCAGAGGGCCGATCCGGCCCGGACGAACTCGTCCCCGGAGAGGCGCGTCCAGGGGACCTTGTGCTCCCACCGGGCACGGCGGTCCAACCAGAATCGCCCGTTGGAGATGGCCGACACCGGCGCTGAGGCGAGCCAGACGGCGGTATCGGCGCCCTGCTCGGGCGTGCGTAGCAACGGGCCCATGGCGGTGGCGAAACCGGGGAGGCCGGAGCGGATCCCCGGGGTGTCGGCCCAGCCCGGGTGCATGGCGTGGAACAGCAGCTCCCGACGTGTCCAGGCGTCGCACCCACTCGTGCATCAGGACCAACTGGGCCCGCTTGACCCTGGCGTAGGCCACGGTGCCGTCGTACCCGTCCCCTACCGCCTCCAGGGCACCGAGGTCGAACCGCTGGGTGTACATGCCTCCCGACGACACCTGAATCACCCGCGCCGGCACCGCGGCTCGAAGAGGCTCGAGCAGGAGGCCGGTGAGGAGGAACGGCGCCACCAGTTGGGTAGCCGCCGTGACCTCGATGCCCGCCCCGTTGGTGGTGAACTGTCGAGTCAGGGCGCCGGCGTTGTGGACCAGCACGTCGAGCCGACCATGTTCGGCCCCGAACCGGTCGGCCAGGGACCGGACCTCGTCCAGCCGGCTCATGTCGGCCACGAGGTAGTCGATGTCGACGCCGGGTACGGCCGCCTCGATGACGGCGACAGCCCGTGCGGCCCGCTCACGGCTGCGGGCCACGAACCGGACCGTCGCCCCCAGGCGACCCACCCCGACAGCGGTGGCCAGACCGAGGCCCGAGGTGGCCCCGGTCACCAGTACCACCCGACCCTCCATGGAGGGAGGCGACTGCCACCCGGCCATCCGGCTCCTGACTTCGGGTCCGACCGAGGTGAAGCTGCCCACCACGGTGGCCTCCAGGGCCTCGTCGACCACATGTGCCACGAGCAGGCCGGCCGGCGGTGTCTCCGTCACCGGGTCGGCGCGGCCCGAGAGTACCTGGCGGAGTCCGGCCAGACCCCGGTCCCCGATCCGCCGGAACGGCGCCGGAAGGAGGGGGTTGAGCACGGCCAGCCGGCCGAGCAACCGGAGGTCGGCGACGTAGGTGAGGATCGAACCCCCCGTCGACGTCGGCACCACGGTGATGGTGTCCTCCGAGCGGATCGTGCCGCTCTCGCCGAGCAGCACCACGCGCCCGGGCCGTTCGTACTCCACCACCCGGTAGTCGAGCGGGATGACCCTGGCACCCACCCTCACGTCGAGCCTGAAGACGGCGCCCGCCTCCACCTGGCCTCCGTCGATCCGTTCGGCCCGGTCCACACCCGGGTCCCACTCGGCGGCATTGGAGAAGTCGGCCAGATAGTCGAAGGTCTCCTCGATCGACCATGGGGAGACGACTGTGCCGCGGAACCGGGCCATGGGCCATCCTCTCCGTGGCCCCGACGAGCCACGAGCCCCACCGCGAATATAGTGGGAGGACCACCTGTTGTGACCCGGGTCATCCAAGGACCAGGGCCGCTCCGAATACCGACTGTCGGACCGACGATCGAATGAGGAGCTGCCCAACCCATGAGGATCGCCATCGTGGGCTCGGGCGTATCCGGCCTGGTCTGCGCCCACCTTCTCGGACGTCGCCACCGGGTGACCGTCTTCGAGGCGGACGACCGCCCCGGGGGCCACGCTCACACCCATCGGGTGGACCTGGCCGACGAGACGCACGAGGTCGACACGGGGTTCCTGGTCTACAACGACCGGAACTACCCCGGTCTCGTCCGTCTCTTCGAGTCGCTGGGAGTGGCCACCAAGGCCAGCGACATGAGCTTCAGCGTCTCCGACGACGAGAGCGGGATCGAGTGGCGCGGGACCTCGTTGAGCACCTTGTTCGCTCAACGACGCAATGCGGTGCGACCGACCTTCCTCCGCATGCTGGCGGACGTGGTGCGCTTCAACCGCGCCGCCCGGGCACTGCTCTCGGCGCCGGATGAGCCGGATCTCTCGTTGGCCGATCTACTGGCATCGGGCCGGTGGTCGCCCCGGTTCGTGGCGTGGTACCTGATTCCCATGGGCTCGTCCATCTGGTCCGCCGACCCCGCGACATTCCTCGACATGCCGGCCATCACCTTCGCCCGCTTCTTCGACAACCACGGGCTCCTCCGGTACGGCGACCAACCATCGTGGAGAACCGTTGTTGGGGGCTCACGACGATACGTCGAAGCCATCGCCAAGCCGCTGGGACGCGAACTGCGACTGGCATCGCCGGTGTCGAAGATCAGCCGTCGGGAGGACGAAGTCGAGCTCCACTCCGAGGCCGGGCCCGAGCGGTTCGACCACGTGGTGGTGGCCACCCACAGCGACCAGGCCCTCAACCTGCTGTCCGATCCCTCACCCGAGGAGCGGGAGATGCTCGGAGCCATCCGGTACCAGCCCAACCGGGCCACCCTCCACACCGACGCCGGGCTCCTACCGAGGAACCGGCGGGCCTGGGCCAGTTGGAACTACCACCGGCCGGCCGACCGACCCCAGCAGGCGACGCTGACCTACCGATTGCGTAGCCTGCAGGGCATCGACTCCGCCCACGAGATCCTGGTCACGCTCAATCGCGACGACGCCATCAGGGACGACCTGGTGCTGGGCCGGTTCGATTACGCCCATCCGGTACTCGACGTTCCGGCCATCGCGGCACAGAAACGCCACGAGGAGCTGAACGGCCTCCGACGGACATGGTTCTGCGGGGCCTATTGGGGCTACGGGTTCCACGAGGACGGAGTCCAGAGCGCGCTGACCGTGTGCCGGCGGCTGGCCGGCGAGCACCTGTGACGTCGACGGGTTCCCTCCCGCCGGGTCCCGCCGTCCTGTCCCCACCGGCCGGAGGTCGCTCCACCGGTGCCCCTCTCCGAAGTGCCATCTACGAGGGGACGGTCGTCCACCACCGATTCGAGCCGGTCGACCACCGTTTCTCCTACCGGATCACCATGACGCTCCTCGACCTGGCCGAGGTGGGGACGGTGTGCGACCTTCACCCGCTGTGGTCCGAAGGGCGGACGAACGCGGTGTCCTTCCGCCGAACCGACTATCTGGGCGACCCCTCGGTCCCACTCGAGACGGCGGTCCGCGATCTGGTCGAGGAGCGATGCGGTGTACGCCCCGACGGCCCCATCGCCCTGCTCACCCAGGTGCGGACCTGGGGCTGGCTGTTCAATCCGATCAGCATCTACTACTGCTTCGACGCCGACGGGCACTCGGTGGAACGGACCGTGGTCGAGGTCACCAACACCCCGTGGCACGAACGCATCGCCTACGTGCTTCCGGGGCCCGGCACCCATCAGGTGGTCAAGGAACTCCACGTATCGCCCTTCCTGCCCATGGACCTGAGCCACCGCTTCGTGATCGGCGAGCCGGGCCCGCGTCTGGTGGTCGGCGTCGACGATCTGGCCCCGGGCGGGCGGATGTTTTCGGCATCGATGGTGCTCCACCGCCGTGCCGTGGACCGACACACCCTCGGCAGGGTCCTCTGGCGATACCCTCTGATGACCATGCGGGTGTCGTGGGGAATCTATCGACAGGCAGTGGCCCTTCGGCGCAAGGGGGTCCCCGTCCATCCCCACCCGGACCGGGCGGGGCGGCACGAAGGGTTACACCCTTGATTCCGGTGGCCGATCCACTGGCCGCCCGTTTCCTCCGGCTCATGGCGTCCCGGATCGGCAGCGGATCACTGACCCTGGTGGACAACCGGGGGACCCACCGGTTCGGTGCCGGACGGCCCGAGGCCACCATGGTCGTCCACGACCCTGCCGTCTACACCATCGTCCTCCGTGAGGGTTCGGTCGGGTTCGGCCGGACGTACGCCGACGGGCTCTGGGACTGCGACGACCTCACCTCGCTGGTCCGGGTACTCTCCCGCGGCCTGCGGCCGGTCACCGCCCTGCAGGACAGGGTCGGCCTGGTGTGGGGCCGAACCACCGACTGGGCCCGCCGGCTCCGGCCCCCGGACCCGGCAACGGACCGCAGCAACATCCGGTCCCACTACGACCTCTCCAACGAGTTCTTCGAGCTCATGCTGGACGAGACCATGACGTACTCCTCGGCCGTCTTCGATCGCCCCGGCCTGAGCCTGGCCGACGCCCAACGATCAAAACTCGACCGCCTCTGCACCAAGCTCGGTCTGGGCCCCGAGGACCATGTGATCGAGATCGGGACCGGATGGGGAGGCTTCGCCGTCCATGCCGCCACGTTCTACGGCTGTCGCGTCACCACCACCACCATCTCATCCGCACAGTTCGGATATGCCTCCAAGCGAGTAGCCGAGGCCGGCCTGTCCGACCGGGTCACCGTGCTCGACCGCGACTACCGGGACCTCACCGGCACCTTCGACAAGCTGGTCTCCATCGAGATGATCGAGGCCGTCGACTGGCGTCAGTACGACACGTTCTTCGGTGCGTGCGCCTCCCTACTGCGCCATGACGGACTGATGGCCCTGCAGGCCATCACCGTGGACGACCGGAGTTACGACCGGGCCAAGAACACCTCCGACTTCGTGCTCGAGCTCATCTTCCCCGGCGGATGCCTGCCCTCCGTCGAAGCCATCTGCCGTTCCCTCCGACGCTCCACCCCGTTGACCGTAGTGGACCTGGAGGACATCGGTCGCCACTACGTCGAGACGCTGCATCGCTGGTACCAGAACACCTGCCGGCATCGGGACGAGATCCACGCGCTCGGTCTCGATACCCGATTCCAGAGGTTGTGGGACCTCTACCTCTGCTACTGCGCCGGGGCCTTCGCCGAGCGCCACATCAGCGACGTCCAGATGGTCATGGCCATGCCGGACTGGCAGGCGCCGATGGCCCTACGGCGCTAGGTCACGGTGCGAATGCGGTCGGGCTCCCAGAACGCCCGCAGCGAGGCGATCTTGTCGTCCGGCGAGCGCCGGTAGATGTAGATCCCGTCCACCTCGACCGCGGATCCTCCCGGGAAGGTGATGCGGATCACGCCCACATTGGCCGCCTCGTCCCCACAGAGGAAGGACTGACGGATGGTGAAGGTGATCGACTCGTTGACGGCGATCACCGTGTCGTAGAAGGCGGCGATGGCCTCGAGCCCGCGGTGACCCCGGCCCTCGGGATCGAACGCAGAAGGTCCGATGGGATCCTCCACCACGCCGTCTTCGGCGAACAGGGCCAGCCAGGCATCGCGGTGGCGCCCCTCCACGGCAGCCATGGACGCCTGACCCAGCTCGCGGGCGGTGGTCACGACCGCAGCGCTCCGATGACGTCGTCGGCGAAGCGGCGGAGATTGTCCAACTTGGACTGGAGCACCTCGGTGTCCGGTCCCACCACGTAGGGCCAGCGGAAGCCCACGATCACGTCGGTCACGCCCTGTTCCTCCAGCCGACGGACGCCGTCCACGGTGAAGGCGTCGAGCGAGATGACATGGACCTCGAAAGGGCGGTCGGCCGTGCCCTCCTCGTCGCGCAGCTGCCGGAGCCGCTCGAGGAGGCCGGGCAGGTCCTCGGGGTCACCGCCTCCGTGGAGCCACCCGTCGCAACGGGCGGCGCGGCGGAGGGCCGGTGTGGCGTGCCCCCCCACCAGTAGGGGGATGGGCTCGGTCGGCGTGGGGCTGATCTTGACGGACGGCAGGTCGTAGACCTGACCGTGGTACTCGAAGTAGCCGCCGGCGGAAAGGCCCCGCACGATGTCCACCGCCTCGTCCATCCGTCGCCCGCGGCCTTCCCAGGGGACATCCACCAGCGCGTAGTCCTCGGGCCACGGGCTGGTGCCCACTCCGAGGGCCAGGCGGTTACCGGTCATGACCGCCACTGATGTGGCTTGCTTGGCTACCAGCAGCGGGTGCCGGGTCGGGAGCTTGAGGACGAAGGTGATGAACCGGAGACGCTCGGTGACCACCCCGAGTGCGGGAATGAGGGAGAACGGCTCGATGAAGGGCTTGTCCTCGAGGAACTCGCGGCTGTGGTCGGGTGAGAACGGGTAGGTCGAGTCGGACTCCTGCGGGTAGCAGATGCTGTCGGGGATGACCATGCCGTCGTAGCCGGCCTCCTCGGCGGCCCGGGCCAAGGGAAGATAGAAGGTCGGATCGACCATGGACTCGGCATACGAGAAGCGCACGGCTCAGCCCTCCCACTCCACGTGGGCCCGGAGGGACCCGTCCTCGGCGGTCCATCCCTTGGAGGCGGCGTACTCGACCATATCGGCAAAGGCCAGCTCCCAGTCGGCGTCGAGCGCCGTACCGTCGTCCCTGGCCGCGTCGCCGGCCAGCCGTCTGACGGCGCCCACCGGCACCATCACATCGCCGTCCGGCCCCATGGTGCCGACGTCATGGGCGCTGAGGGCGGCGGCCAACGCGTCGAAGGCCCCGTCGCCGGGCCCGAGCGCCATGGCCTGTACCGAAAACCGCTGCATCTCCTCACGGCGCCGGAGAGCCACGCCCCCGGTGGAAAGGTCGACCACCAACTCCATCCCTCAGATCACTCCTCGCTCTGGCCCACGCCGCACCGGACCATAGTGCGATTGCACGCTGACGGCGATCGGTCGGTGAGGGCACCGCGGTCGGCCGAACCGAATCAGGACGGTGCGACAGCCGGGACCCCGCTGGACCGGAGGCGTTCGGCCACCCAGGCGATGCCATTGGGTTTTTCCATCTCGGCCGGCCAACCGGACAGGATGCGCTCCACGTCCTCGAGAGTCGGGATGTACCCGACCACCATGACCAGCACACGGTCCACGGGGATCTTCTCCACCTCAATGTCCCCGAAGGGCGTCCACGAGTCCGCTTCGGGAAACAGCTCAAGCATCACGTAGAGCTCACCGGTGTCCTCCACCCAGCTCAGCTCGTACCGGCTCCCCGTGGCATCGAACCAGTTGGTGCCCAGCTCGACCTCCGCCGACTGCCGGCGACGCTCGTCGGCGCTGTAGAACTCCTCGATGTCCATGGCTCTCCTCTTTCGGATCGACTGCTGTCGCTGTCGCTGTCGTTGTCACCGGGCCCGGTGTGGGCCCAATGGGGCAGGAGGGATCGAACCCGCGACCGAGGGATTATGAGTGACGCCTGGCCTTTGCACCAATTACGGTTTTCGCCGGCACCCTTGTCCCCAACCCTCACCAGCCTAATTCAGGACTTTCGCGGAGGAGCCGCCGAAATCCTTCCCAAACATTTCGGAATCGGACCAGGCGGGCTGACCGAGAGCAGCATTGGAACACAGACCGAACACGTATCCCGCCAGGCCTCGGAGCTAGAGACCCCGTCGTGAGATGCGACGGGTGAAAGCGGCCGAGACCGAGTCGTGAGGGCGCTCCTCACGGCACGACCTCACGTTCGAAGGTACTGGCGCACCGGCGGCGGGACCGTTTCATTTGGGCCGCCCCGTAGAAGCTCCGCGACCGTGGCGAGAAGAGACGCCTTGTCGACAGGCTTGGACAGATAGGCATCCATGCCCGCGGCCGCACAGCGGTCCTGGTCCTCTTGACGAGCGCCGGCGGTCATCGCCACGATCGGGGTGTGGCGAGCAGAGCCTTCACTGGTTCGGATGGCTGCGGTCGCCCCGTAACCATCGAGTCCAGGCATCTGACAGTCCATCAGGATGGCGTCATAGCCGTGCGCCGCGGTCGCGGCCACGGCGGCGACTCCGTCGGCCACGGTGTCGACCTGGTATCCGGCACTCGATAGCATCCAGACGGCGACTTCCTGGTTGACCAGATTGTCTTCGGCCAGCAGTAGGTGACCCGCCCGAGGTGGGGCAATTCGGGCCTCGACGTGGGGTAGTTCGCCGGGTCTGGGGGTAAGCCCGATGGTGGCCTTCAGGACTTCGAAAAGACGGCGTTGCCGCACTGGCTTGAAGAGAACTGTGGCTGCGCTGCACTCGGCGGGGCGGTCGAGCTCGGGCTTGTGCCCTACGCGGGACAGGACGATCAACCGAGGGTCGATTGCGAGATCCAAGAATATGCTGTTGATCAATTCCTGTCCGTCAACTCCGGGTAAAGGCCATTGGACTAGGGCCATCGCAAACGGTTGGCTCTGGTGCGCTGCGAAGCGGAGCGCGGACAGGGCCAACTCGGCGTCATCAGCGGCGGTGACGGTCATGCCCCAGTCGGTCATATATTCGGACAGAAGGGCGAGCTCGGTGGCGTTGCCATCCGCGACCAGGACGGTCACACCTTCGAGATCGGGGTCTGCTGAGCCGAGTCCGTCTGTTTGCTGCTCCAAGAGCGTGCGGACGAGCACGGTGAACCAGAAGGTGCTTCCCTCTCCCAGTTGGCTGCGGGCGCCAATGGTGCCGCCCATCAACTCCACAAGACGGGTGCTGATGGACAGTCCGAGGCCTGTGCCGCCGTATTTCCGTGATGTCGACGTGTCGGCTTGGAGGAAGGGCTGAAAGATGGTCTTGGCCTTTTCAGGCGTAATGCCTTCACCGGTGTCCGACACCTCGAAGTTCACGATTGTGTTCCTGGCTCCGGCCTTTGGCAACGCGTTAGTGTCGGCTGCCGTAACTCGAATCACGATCTCTCCCGTTTGCGTGAACTTGATGGCGTTACCGACAAGGTTGGCAAGCACCTGGCCCAACCGACCCGGGTCCCCGCTGACCAAGGCTGGGACTGAACGGTCGACGATCGCGATCAAGTCGAGATCCTTCGTTTGAGCGGTGCCGGCCATCAGGTCGAGGAGATCGTCGACAACAACCCGCACGTCGCACTCCGTATCCTCGATCTGGAGTTTGCCGGCCTCGATCTTCGAGAAATCCAGGATCTCTCCGATGATCGCCAGTAATGCCTTGCCCGAGTTGCAAGCGGTCTCGACGAACTCCCGCTGGCTGGCGTCTAGATCTGTCTCGAGCAGAAGTTCGGTCACGCCGATGATGCCGTTCATCGGCGTGCGTATCTCGTGACTCATGTTGGCCAGGAAATCTGACTTGAGCTGTGACGCGTGGATTGCGTCGTCACGTGCCCTCGCATTGACCAGGTAGGCCGCCGTGATATCGGCAAGGGTCTGGGCGGCCGTCAAATCATCGCTACTCAATGGCCCTGGCGTGTCTCGATACAAATCCAGGGCACCAAGCCGCTTGTCGCCTTGTCGCAACGGAAAAGTGAAAACTGCACCCAGCCCGGCTTCGAGCGCTCGTGGACCGAATTTCTTGAATCGGTCATCGGAGCGGAGATCTGCTATCGCCACCGCTTCACCCGTACGGTAGGTTGCCAGACACGGACCCTCGCCCAGCTCACTCTGCAGCTGTTCGAAGCGGAGCGCTGAAGCGTCGGACGCGGCGACATACTCGGGTTTGGTGGTCTCGGTGATGAGCGTGACCCCCGACGCACTTATCGGCAGGATATCTACGATCCGGAGAACAAGATGGTCCAAGATTCCCTGGATCGGGAAATCCGTAGCCATCGTGCGCGCGAACTCTCCGAGCACCGCATGAAGCTGCTGTTCTGTGGCCACGCTTTTCCTTGCGGAGACGGCCGCTTGGATTTGCCCGAGTTTGCTCGTTTCTCCAACACACCAGGGACGGCCAAGATCCATCTTGCTGCCAACGGTCGCCGACGAACAGGGGGTGGTCCCTAACTTTTAGTGGTATCTGGTCTCTTCTGCTCCAGTCCTGATCGGATCAGGTGACCGTCCGCCTCATCAGTTCATCTGGAATTTCGTGGCGGTCAGGAGCAACAGAGTTCGTCGAGCACCCGCAGGACGGCCCTGGCTCCATATGGACCACCAGTGGCTACAATTGAACCAGTGATCAGAGTCGAGCTTGAACGTATCGAGGTACTTGACCTTCTTGGCATGACGTTGGCTCACCTGAACGATGCCGAAGCCAAAGCCAAAGCCGAGACATCACCCAGGGTGCCGCTGCTTATGTGGCAATCAGGGACAAACTCGCTCTCGGGTTGAGGGAGGAACTGTGAGCTTCAGCGATGTCGAGGTCTCAGCGGCGACTGCCGCCATGGACAAGTACCGGGGCGGTGAAACTGGCGAGGCCGGTGCCGCTCCTGTCGTAGTGGGCCTCAGTGCAGCACGGGCCACCAAGGAATCAGATGCCGTCACGGCGATCGTTACGTCAAACCCGGGTTTGGTGGGGCAGGCAGGGATCGAACCTGCGACCGAGGGATTATGAGTCCCCTGCTCTGACCACTGAGCTACTGCCCCGTACGCTGGTAGTTCTGCTCCTCAGATTACGCCTTGCCCTAGTGTTTGCCCTAGTATGTCGATATGGCACGCACCGATATCAACAGCCGCAGGGCATTAGAGAGAGGTCGCCGGGTCATTACGAGTTGAGAGCGTACAACGCCGCTACTGGAAAACAGATAGTGAAGACCTACGTTCACCCCGGCACGCGCAAGGAAGTCGGAGTCGGCATCGCCGGAGCGAAGAAGGTGCGGGCGCAGCTCGTTGCCGACATTGCCGCCGGGAGGTACGGGGAGAAGGTCGAGCCCGAGAAGGTCCGCACCTTGGGCCAGCTACTCGATGAATGGATCGACCACGGCGAGACCCGCGGCCGCTCCCCCAACACGATCCACGGCTACCGCTCGAAGGCCACGCGGATCAAGGCCGGCCCATTGGGCAATGTCCCGGTCCCCAAGATCACCACCCTCGACCTCGACCGCTACTACGACTCGCTTCTCTAAGGACGGCATGACCCGCGCCAATCTCCAGGCGCACCACCGCGTCATCCGTGCTGCTCTCAACCAGGCGAAGAAGTGGAAGATGACGCCGGAGAACCCCGCCGATGACGTCGACCTCGAGAGCGTCAGCAAGCCAGAGATGAACGTTCCGACCATCGAGCAGGCCCGAGCGCTTGTGATCGAAGCGGAGAAGGGCGCATCGCCGGATCTCGGGCCGATCCTTCTCTTCGGAATGCTCACTGGCATGCGACGTGGGGAGATCTGTGGTGTCCAGTGGTCGGACATCGACTGGACGGCCTCCACGGTTACTGTACGACGGTCGGTGTGGCAGGTGCGGTCGACGTGGGGAATCAAGGACCCGAAGACCCACCAGGTGCGGACCATCTCGCTCGACCCCGTATGTGCCTCGCTGCTCACGGCCAGGAAGGCGCGGGCGGACGATGAGGCGGTAATCGTCGGAGTCTCACTGCCAGCCGATGCCTTCGTGTGGTCAACATTCGTCGACGGGCACGCGCCGAGGACGCCGAACAGCCTCACCCGGGCATTCCACCGACTGTGTCGAACGATGGAGGAGTTAGCGCTGGCTGCCGATCCACCGCGGTTCGAGTCCTGGCGGTTCCGGTTCCATGATCTGCGCCATCTGAGCGCCACCGAGATGGTCGGTGCCGGAGTGGACCCGAAGACGGTCGCCGGACGGTTGGGGCATGCCGACCCGTCGGTCACGCTCAACGTCTACGCCCACGCCATCGAGGCTCGGGACCGAGACGCTGCGGTGGGTCTAGGACGCTCTCTCACGCAATAGATCGATCGCCTTTGGAGTTAGATTTCCACCGGCCATTCCCCTTACAGGCGGTGGTTCTTTCAACCCCCTTCTGACGGCCTCACTGATCAGTGTTGTCACCTGTGATGGAGACAGATGGTGACGCTCGCCAAGGATTGCGTTTACGGTACGACCGCGCCCCTCGTTCACCAGTTCGACATACTCGGCGGCAAGGGCTGCATAGTCAGCGTCTTCGCGCCCCTTCCGACCGGGGCGCTTGAAGTCGGCCCAAACCGTCTTAGAAAACTTGCGAATTCCCTCGACCCCAAACGGAACGACCGTTCCATCCTGCTGGGTGACCGGAACACCTTCAAGCTGCATCGTGACCTCGAGGATGGCCTGCCACGGCCCGGACCTCACGGTCGCCCTCGCGAGACCGGCAATCGCTTCAACTGGTGCGTTGCGAACGAGTGTCCGGGTAAGGCGCGGTGACTCCGGTGTCGCCCTTCGAATCGAGAACTCCACAAGCTCGATTCCATCGAGGGTGACCTCATAGTGCATCCCGTGTCCCTGCGGGTGCGGAGCCGAAGGGTCGAGGTAGGTCAGAGTGACCCGCCCCAATGGATCGGGGCCTGAACTCGCAAGGTGCTTCAGCCGATCCACCGTCGCCGCACTCAACTGCGCCGTCTTTCGTGTCATCCCTAGACAATACCTCATAGTCCGTACCACGATGGTCTTATCCGGTAGCAAGACGCCGACGAGATAGGAGAAAGGGCTGTGAGCGGAACCAATACGACCGGGATGGTGGTCAGGACATCTGCGGGAGATTTGCCCCTTGTGTCATCGCCCGAGTTGCTGGGAACCCGGATTGCAGGCAAGACCGGCAGGGCCGTGCGTGACGACTGTGAGTCGGGTGCGATTGAGACCCTGCCCCGATCTGGAGGCGGAGGGGCGCATTGGCGGATCCCCACCGTGAAATACCTGGACAGCGTCGGGGTGCCATACGAGATCGTGCCGGCAACGACGTGACGCCCCTCGAGCGACACCTACTCCGCCAGATGGAAGACCTTCAAGCGGAGGTCGAACAACTCCGAGCCGAGGTTCGCTGCCCTCGATGTTCCCAGCCAGCTCCACCAGAACCGCGGTGGTACGGCGATGCTCATTCTCGGGATCTTCGTCCTCCACATACGTGTGGAAGGGGAGCGTGGGACCGGTGACGGTCGACGTGCCGACTATGGCCTATCGGTCGGCCGCAGACATAACTACTCGCCGCACGGAGTGGTTATGGCCCGGTCATCTGCCGGCAGGAGCGTTTGTGTTGCTCAACGGCCGCCAGGGCGACGGTAAGGGGACGATCGGAGCTGACTGGGCAGCACGTCTTACAACCGGCACGCCAATGCCTGACGGCTACCGAGGCGAGGTGATCAATTGCGCCGTTCTGTCACTCGAAGACGACACAGAGCGGACGGTCGTGCCTCGGCTGAAGTCAGCCGGTTGCGATCTGAAGCGGGTCTCGATACTTGACGGAATCGACGACGTGGATGGCGACGGAATACCCATTCGCCGGCCCTGGCGGATGCCGGGTGACCTGAGCGCCCTGTCGGAGTTCATCACTGGAATGAGATCGGCTTTCTCATTCTCGACCCCGTTGCCTACATGATCGGCGGAGCGGACGGGAACGCCTATTCCGAGATTGGCTCGATCCTGACTTCCCTTGGTCAAGTGGCGGGACTGACTGGCTGCACGATTCTGGGTGTTCGACATCTCCGGAAGTCATCGTCGTCCGACGCCAGAGACGCGGGCATCGGATCCGTGGCTTGGACGGCTGTCGCCCGTGGAGTTCATAGTCGGCCGTGATCCACAGGACGAATCTGGCCGGCTGCGTGTGCTGGCTCAGTCGAAGAACAACCTGGCCCCAGAATCTCGCCAGTTCCCTATGTGATTGAACAGGACGACGAGCTCGAGGTCGGCAGAGTCCGCTGGGTTGGAACGAGTGGACTGTCGGCGCGCCATCTGACGTCCGAGCTGGATGGGCCTGAAGCGCAGTCGGACCGAGTTGAGGCGCGGGAACTGCTGCGGGTACTGCTCGCCGACGGCCCGGTCGACGCGAAGTCAATCATGAGTGCTGCGCGTGATGCTGGCATAGGCGAACGGACGCTCCGCAAGGCCAAGTTCGACCTGAAGGTGAAGTCGGACAAGGCCGGATTCGGCGGCGGTTGGGTATGGAAGATCGAAGGCTGCACCGAAGATGACCCCCCTACCCACCCTGTTGCAGCCTTGCAGCCTTGCAGCCTTGGACATCAGCAGGACTTTTACCAACCAACCACCACCAACTCCGAAGGCTGCAACCCTGCACGAGTGAGGGGTCATGTGCAGTCTTGGGATGAGTCGCCGCCACCAGATGACGACCTGTTCGCCGGAGACGAGTCGCTGATGACACTCGACGAACTGTTCGCGCAGAACGCAGCAGGAAAAAGTACCGGGTGGCTGTGACATGTGCCACGCCTACCAAACGATGCAGGTCGTGTCGCCCGGTGTCTCATGCTCAACGTCCACCACGACGATTGGTGCCCGCTTGTACGCAGATCCGCGGCGGAGACGAACTGATGTCGACGACCGAGTTCGAGGCCAAGGTAACCCGCTTGCTGACATCAAACGCGGTGCAAGTGCAGTGGGCAACCGACCAGGTGATTAACTCCGCCGTTCGCGGTGACTCCGGTGTTCACGATGTCCGGTGGTCCCGCTTGCACGGTTGGTCATGTAGCTGTCCGTGTCTCGGAGAGTGCACTCATGTAGTGGCGACTCGTGGTGTGACCATGCGGTCCGTAGCGGGAGCCCGGCAGTGATCGCCGCTCCCCCATCGCCAGCCGTGCCTACCCCCACCGGGGGAGGTACATCTTCCGATGGTCTGACCAGGGACTCCGCTAGCCCCCCAAATTTTTTTGCGAAGGATGACGGTCGATTTCAGAGGGGGTGGACCGAGTGAATAAGCGCCATCCCGGCCGCTCTGGTCTCCGTTGGGAGCGGGTCCGTAAGCAGGTATTGGCCAACGCCCACCTCTGCGCCCTCTGTGGACGTGGATCTCCGCTTCCGACGCCTCACCGGTCCCGCTGGTCGCCTTCGGTCGACCACGTTCTGTCTCTTAGCTCCATGCGAAACCTCGACGCAGCCACGCAAGAGCGATTGGCCCTCGACCCCCTAACTTGAGGGCCTGTCATTTCGGGTGCAACGCCAGACGGGGCACAGGACGCACCCCACCACCCCAAAGGAGGCAAAGCCGTGACTGGTGAGTCAGTTACCGCAGCGGTTGAGGCCCTACTCGACGACCTCGAGCTCGACAATGAGGGACGTGCCCGAGCCAGCATCGCCCTGGCCCTCGCCTGCAAGCTGGACCAGGCTGCCAGCTCCACGTCCGGAGCCGTAGCAGTGGCCGTACCGGGTACCGCTCGAGAGTTGAGCGCCACCCTCGACGCATTGCTGGCCAGCCAGGGAGAAACGACCGACTTCGTGGCCGAGCTGTTCGGGACCCCCGGCGCGTGCGCATGTACTGCAGCCCGAGATGGGCAACACCACGCACTTTCGAGCGAGAAACCCTCGGTGCTGTCGCCGGCCGTATCGGAAAAGCCCTCGGTTCTCACCCTCTGATGCCCTGGCAAGCGGAAGTGTTGGACGTGGCGCTCGAGGTGGATCCGACTTCGAAGCGCCTGGTTTTTAGGGATGTCGTCCTGACGGTGCCTCGGCAGTCGGGCAAGTCGACCCTACTCCTGGTCCTAATCCTGCTCCGCGGACTATCTCAGGGCCGACAGAACGTGAGATACGGCGCAGACGGGGAGCGACGCCCGGAAGAAAGTGCTCGACGACTGGTTGCCCCAGTTGAAGGCATCGGAGTTCGGAAAGACCTTCCATCCGCGATTGACGAGCGGTCACGAGGCTCTCCAGTTCAACAACGGCAAGCGCTTGGGGCCTGGTTGCAACCACTCTGAAGGCCGGACACGGCAGTTCACTGGATCTGGTCATCCTTGATGAGTCGTTCGCTCACCCCGATGCTCGGCTAGAGCAGGCACTCAAGCCGGCCATGATGACCCGCCCTCAGCCGCAATTTTGGGTCGTGAGCACCGCAGGAACGTGCGACGTCAGCCCGTATCTCTGGGAAAGGTCGAGAACGGCCGCAAGCTGGCCGAGGCCGGGGTCAACGAAGGGGTCTGCTACTTCGAGTGGTCGGCTGAGGACGACGCCGATCCGGCCGACCCGGAGACCTGGCGCAGTTGCATGCCGGCGCTCGGTCTCACGGTCAGCGAAGACGCGGTCGCAGCCGATGCCCGGTCGATGGACGTCTCCGAGTTCAGGCGGGCCTATCTGAACCAGTGGGTTACCTCGATGGTCGATCCGGTCGTTTCCATGGACACCTGGAACGCCCGTATCCACACCAAATCGACGGCCCAGAACCCCATTTCGCTTGCCTTCGATGTGACGCCAGATCGCTCGAGGTCAGCTATCGCTGTTGCAGGTCACCGCACGGACGGGCACTTCCACGTCGAAGTAATCGACCATCTGCCGGGAACCGCCTGGGCACCGGAGCGAATTGCCGAGCTGGTACGGAAACACCGTCCCGGCGGCGTGTTTTGCGACGCCCTCGGCCCTGCCGGGTCCCTTGTGGCTGAACTGACGGAGCTGAAAGTCGAGGTAACCCAGATCAGTGCCCGCGAGCACTCCCGGTCCTGCGGCCTGTTCTTCGACACGGCCATGGAAGGCCATCTGCACCATCTCGGCCAGGCCGAGCTCACTGCGGCCCTCGACGGGGCCGTAAAGCGCTCCCTCGGGGACGCGTGCGCCTGGTCCCGGAGGTCTTCGGCGGTTGACACCGTCGAGTTGTCGCCGTGACTCTGGCGCTCGGGGGACGCATTCAGCACCCCCCAGCGCCAAGAGCCAGGTACATCAATCTCAACACCCTGTAGCCACCTGAAAGGAACCTCATGCTTGAACCACTAGAAGATCGACTCAAGCGGCAAGCGGCCGTCCGCAAGGCCGCCCGTAGGGCCACCCGAAAGGCCATGGCCGAAGCTGCTCAGACCGGGAGCACAGACGATGCCGCCATTGCACAGCGGGCCCGAACCCTGATGAGGCGCTACGTACGGCAGGCACAAGATGAGCGCTGAGGTGTTTTCCGAAGAGGATGAGCGACTCATCGTGTCCGTCGTGCTGGACATTTGCAAGCGTGCGCGTACGGGGACCGAACCACCCGCAGGAGGCCGACATTGCCCGCAAGGTGTTGGGGCAGATGGTCGCCGAAGACCCGACAGTGACCGTGCGGGCGAAGCGACAGGCGGCTGCCCCCGCTAGCCCGCAATCGAAGAATTCCCTCGCAAGCATCAAAGAACAATGAAAGGAAACACAATGACCGAACTAACGTCTGACGACACCGAGATACTGGAACGAATCCAAGCCCTTGAGTCACAGCCGTCCAGACGTCGGCTGGACCTCACCGTTCGACCCCTGGACGAGTGCTTTTCGATCAGACTCGCCCCCAATGTCCGCCCAAGCCCGTGAGAAATGGAGCACGATGAACGGGAAGCGTCAGGAACGCATCGTCGCCGCCGCTGCAGCAGCCGAGGAAGCCAGCAAGCCACCCGAGCCGCCAGCTCCTCCGACCCTCGACGCCCTGGACGCTCAGCTGACCGAGATCGATGCTGAGCTGGCATCGATCACGATTCCGACCGAGCCGACCGGTCTCCCACCCGGCATCAGAACGTGGCAACTCACCAACGATGCCCGCCGCAAGGCTCGCCGGGCACATCAGCGCACGGAAGACCTTCAGCAACGTCGTTCCCGCATTGCCAAGGAACGCGCCGTGCTCATTGAGCGGGAGCGCACCCGACCCGACAGGGAGGCAGCCCTGGCCGAGTTGGCCACAGTCGAAGCCGACCTCGATGCCATCGACCATAAGTGGGGGGCGGAGCGGAAGCCATTGGCCGACCGTGTAGCCCAGCTACGACAGGTGGCCGAGCGCTAATGGGTGCTGTACCTGTTCACCACACCGCTACCGATGACAGCGAGTGGGACGGACCGGCCCAAGAGAAAAAACTGAAGGCTCCGCTGACCGCGGAAATCGGGAACGACGCCTATGCGTGGGTCGATCCCGATGCCGATGCGACGACGAAGTCAGCATGGAAGTTCATTCACCACTTTGTCAGTAGAAGCGGCTGACCTGGCGCCGCATCGACCCTGGCGTGCTCCACGGGCGTCGCAGTGTTGAACGGTGCCAGGTCCGGCACGACCATCCCAGAGAGCGACCGGAAGGGCGTGTACGAGCACCTCGTCGCACACCTGAAGGACGCAGGAGTAGAGGTAGATCACTTGCCCGAATTGAAATCACTATCCGCCGTGCGCTCCGAACGCCGGAGCGCAACCAAACCGCTGAACCTGGTCGGCTATGCCTCGACCACAGAGAAGCCCTACGACATGGGACCGTACGACGAGACCGTCGCCCGAGGGGCGTTCGGGAAGACCCTCGCGGAGAACCCCGACGTCCAGTTGACCGTTAACCACGGCGGCCTTCCCTTGGCACGCACGGTTTCGGGCACTATGCGACTCTCCGAGGACCGCACGGGTCTGCTTGTCGATGCAGATCTCGATCCCGAGGATCCCGACGTGCAAGCCGTCGCCCGGAAGATTCAGCGTGGAGATATTGACCAAATGAGCTTCGCCTTTAAGGTCACCCGACAGGCGTGGGACGACACCTACACCGAACGGCGCATCCTTGAGGCCGACCTGCACAGAGGCGACGTTTCGATTTGCAACCAAGGTGCCAACCCAACCACTTCGGTGGCGGTGCGGGCGGCCACGCTTCGTGCGGCCGGTAGGTCCTCGCGCAAGGATCGGAAGGAAATTGCCGACGCCGTGGGCAGTCTCGCCGTGGTCGAAGTCCGCGGCTTCCGGTTGAACGGTACGACATACACCCTCCGAGACGTGGAGCTCGACAGCGACAGCCTCTGCAACCGCTGCGGTGGAGATGGCGTCGTCGCTCTGACGGATGGGGCCGGCAAGGTCACCTGTCCTCTATGCAAAGGCACGGGGACTGGCGAGAACAATGCCGACCTAACGGACGGTGACGGCAGCAAGCAGCAGACCAACACTCAGGTGTCACTGGCTGCGGCCAGAGTTTCCGCTGACGCGCGGGCCAAGCTAGAGGCGCTCCGCTACCCGCCAGGGCACCCATCCCGATCGGATTCCGACCCATCGGGGCGAGAACGTCTCGAGGCCCTCCGTGAGCCTCCTCCTCGAGGCGTTGGCTGGTCCCGGTGACCCGGAGAGGGTCGCCTGTCACGAAGGAGGCCATACGGCACTGGCCATATGTGCCCTCGGACGCGGGTCTCGTTCGTGACTCTGGAGGGTCGCACCATCCTCTCGCGGCTGGCACCGCCTCTCGATCCGTTGGGATGTCTCAGATGGAAGTTGGCCGGCCCTGCGGCTGAGTCGCTGGCATTCGGAGTAGTCCAGGAATACGGGGCCGAAGCGACAGAGCCTGACCCGCTACGGGAGGCGTGGGATCTCACTGGCGATCTCGAAGACGCCGATGCGCTGCTCGATTCCGAGTGGCACGAGGTACGGGATCTCCTCTTCGATCATTGGGACGCCGTAGAACGCATCGCCCTGGCCCTCCTCGAGGGTCCGGGCGTACTGAATGCCGAACAGCTCGCCAAGGTCGCTGAGCGCCAGTGATGGGAATTTGTCCTCCTTTCGCCCGTCACCCGGCCCAGCTAAGCGGCCGGACTCCGGAGGCAGTTGGCGCCCGTCCGGGTCCGGCCGCTACCCCGTAGGGGAGTGACGCTTGCCGAACGACGCCACGACATCTTTGAGGCGCTCATGCGGCGTCCCGGCAACAACGAGTTTGTCCGGCTCTTCACCGAACCCGAGTGGATGCCGAAGGCAGCGTGTCGGGATTCAGGGGTGAGCGCGTACTTCCCCGCCAGGGGGGAGTCTGCGGCCTTCGCTAAGGCCACCTGTGCCGGCTGCCCCGTCTGTGCCGACTGCCTGCAATTACGCGCTCGATGACCCCGAGCTACATGGGATCTGGGGCGGAACTTCGGAGCGAGAACGGCGGGCGCTGCGCCGAGACCGTTGATGAGGAAGACGCCTTTGGACCGCCGGTGCTCCTAGTCAGAGGTGTCCGTCAAGGCCAAGTTCGATGGCCTTCTGTTTTAAGTTCAACCCCAGGCCGCCCGGACCTTTGAGAACGCCGGATTCACGAGCATCACCGTACGTTGGCCACTGCACTTTCGATGGCAGGAGAACGGGTCGAATACTGTTCACGTTACGGCACGCTCTGTACTCACCGCTCGAGAGAAGTATCAGGTCTAGGTAGGGCGAACCAGGGGTCCCATAGGTGTCCCACCTCTGGATCTTCCAACCGTGGTGTAAGGGCGTTGAAAACTGACCGTCCCTCTTTCGGAGAGACCGCGGCACGTCGCCGTGACGAACATCTTCATAAAACAAAGTCATCCCTGGGTTACCAGCTTCCTTTGCCAGTTTCAGGAATTGCTCCGTCGAGAGTTCAGTACGCCTGACGTGCTCCCTATTGACAGATTCACGGATGGCATCATCAGCTTTGCGCCACTTGAGGGCATGCTCCGTGCATAGGCGCTTACCTTCATACTTGACGCTGCATTCGCTGTCGCCGCATACCCATCGCCCGCAATCAGGATCCATACATTTCCCGATTGCGAAGTTGCCACAAGCGCAGATCGCTTCGCTGTTCACCGAAGGGCCCCCTGTTTGATATCTGTGACCGCACCGCGCCAGGCGGCGCTTGTCGAAGCCCGTGCACTCCACATAGTTGGGGGTGATGAGGCGATATTCTAAACTCCCGCAATTCGGACACGCCATACCGCGGACCTTTACTTGACGTCGATCTTGACAATGCCCCTCAAACATGAAAACTGAGAGGCAAAAGTCGGTCGGTTGTTGTGACTGCACCCAGCGCTGTGCAGACTGCTTTGGAGGTCTGTTTCCCTGTGTACCATTCTCCTGTGACCGGCGACAAGGAAGCGGAAATCATTCGCCGGGCGAACGAGCGCTCCGTCATTCGACCCAAGGACGGCGACAAGTGGGATGCTGTGGATGCTTGCAGGAAGATTGCCGACAGGGTCCAGGGGATTAATTACGTCCCTTATGCAGACGCCGTGACCGTTACCCGACGAACTCCCTATGGCTTGTTCGGCCGAAAGTACAGGTGGGACACGGAGGTTCAAAGGGCGGGCTGGCGCTTGATGCTCCGAACCGGGGACCAGAACGAGAACCAGGAACTGTGGCTGCTTCTGGATGGCACCTTCGCGGTAAGACATGGGAACAGAGTGCCAATCCACGAAGTGGATGAACTCGACGAATCCTGGCTTAGAGTTCTACGAGACGATTGCAAAGAGCGGCTCCTCGGCATAGCGACCTCCGTAGGGGCTGACGTGGGCCAGTGGTCAGGCAAAAGCATTCGGCGTAGTGGGCGAGTTAGGCAACCGGGGGACCAAACTCAACAGGTACCGGTGTGCGAATGCGGAAACCGGACAGACAGAGTGTGCATGGATTGCAGGGAGCCGATGTGCGACAATTGTGAGTACGCCACCTACGAAGGTAGCCGCGACGACCGCTACTTTGGCGGCAACAGGAATGGCTCGGGGACTCACAACAGATGTCCGGGTCCGTTAGGGATTTTGCCCTACATCTGATTCATTCAACCGCCCTCGTCCCGCTTCAACTGATCCTGTGCCACTTGGAGCTTGAACTGGTCCCTCTCGAGTTTGGCCTGATCCTTGTTGATGGCAGTCTGGTCTGCGGCTTGCTGAGGATTACCGGGGCAGCCAGCCGCACCCGGTTGTGGCTGCTGTAGTGAGCAAGCGAGTTCTGCAGGGGTATCGGCGTCATTTTGGTATGCAGCTCGGGCCTGGGTTAGTGCCGCCTGGTCGGCGTTCACAGCCGCCTGTGCTCGATCGACCACCGCCTGATCTTGAGCGAGGTTCTGGCCAGACGAGCACCCGGAGCACCCGGCCAACAACAGAATCAGGAGGAGTCCGACACCCCACCGACCAGTCCTCGCCATGCCGACAGAGTAGTAAGCGGCCGTAGTCCTGGATCTCCACGGTGTGGGGCCAGGACGGCAGTCGCCTCTATGCGCTTCGCTCTGGCCAGGTCAAGACCGGACGGGTGTGGCCCTTCCTTGGCCATTCCAGGCGGCCCGTCGACCCGCTGGACCGACGTCAGGTCCGCCCGGTGCCCGTCGCAGGCGCAGACGGTGTGCCACTTGCCGGACCCGTCCTGGAACCTTCCCCGCCAGTCCACGCGGTAAGGGCAGTGTTGGGCGTGCCCAGTCCCGTCCTCGTTCTGGATGAGCCGGAAGCACTGGCCAGACAAGAGGCTGAAACTCTCGGCATAGTGGGCGAGCTGGGCCACGGGGCCAGAATAGGGCGGGGGAGCGACATGCTCTGCACAGCCAAACGGGGCGTTTTGGGACGTGACAATGACTCACTCAGGTTTTAGCCTGGGTCGCCTTGACAGATCAGCCGCCACCTAACGAAAGGGGGGACTCCGACCTCGAAATCGGGGCTGGAGCACTGGAGCTATTCGCCCCCATCCTCGGCTTTCTTGTTGGTGGACCCGTAGGAGCCGTTGGCGTTGGCGCTGCGACAGGCATGGTGGTGGGTGCGAGGTACGTCCTTCAACGTCGTTTAGTGCGACGTATCGAGCTCCTCGAGCATGTCGTGAGAGAGATGGCGGCCGCCAACCTGCCAGCACTTCTAGAGCGGATCAACTCGTCAGATCGCGCTGCAGTTTTGGCACAATTGGCGTTAGAGGGAGCATTCAGCGGCACCTCGGACAGACAGTTGACCGCTGCGGGAATGCTCTTCGTCGAAGGTGCGCTCGGAAGCGATCGAGTGGCTGTCGAGGCAGAATTTGCTATGCGAATGGTGGGACAGCTCTCCGAGGCTGAAATCGAAACCTTGATAGTCCTTGAGCGCGCCCAACCGATCGACGAAGGGGGAAGGATGACAGACGAGTTGGCGGCCGAACTCGAGCCGCACATATCTCGGGACATGATCAACTCAGTCATATCAACGCTTGGGGCGAAAGGGCTCCTCAGACCTGACCCGCCGGGTTTCGGTGGCTACTACGTCTCGGCATTCGGCAGGAGGGTGGCTGCAGTTCTGACCACCTTCGACCCGCAAGAAGCCGCCGGCTGAACGTGGCCAGCCAATGGGGTGATCCCAACTATGCGGTGATTTGGTTCACCACCGGATCTACATTTGTGAATGCGGAGTCCAGCAGCAACTGGCGAAGCCACTCCCCCGCTTGGGTCTTTCTGTCATCGTCACTGCCCGGACTCAAATGCTCAAAGGCAATCACCTCACCTCCACTCGCCGGAGTGGCCCCCGGCACCATTTGGAGCTGAGTCACGCCCAAAACATCGCCAAGGTTTAAGTTGGGATGGGTGCGGATGCCAAGCGTTAGACCGCCGAGGCCGCCAACAGGAACGGGAACTAGCTCTTTGATTGCTCCGGGCAATATTTCTCCGTACAGCTCAAGCATCGCCTGAAACAGGAAATACAAATCGCTGAGAGACCGCCGAATCTTCAAATCTTCGGATGTGCTCAGCCGGAACACAACGTCAGTAGTGATATCCACTCTCCGCGGACCCGTACCCGGCGGAAATTCCACGATGATGCGACCGGTGGGCGATTTCGGCTCAGATATCCCAGGCCGTGGAACTGGCCTCCATTCCAGCTCAATCCTTCGGCTGAGATTCAAACCGGCTGGCACCCAATGCATGAGGTCGCCGATGCCACCACCCCAAGCGAACTGCCCAAGGATTCGCTCCAGCCAAGATGACCGAAGTTGTCCGCGCAATCGCTCTCGCTCACCATCGCCCATGATTGGTGACCACGAACTTGCGGCAAGCGGCGCGCTCCGCAATGCATCTCACTACGAAATCGGCCGGGTCGGCCTCATTGAAAGCCGAATGCGAATGGGGCATCGCGCTGAGGACGGGAGTGCCCAGCACCTGGCCAGCGCCCTCCTCTGCGAAAAGGGACCGTAGCCGGTAGATATCGGCCGGACGGTTGCCGCTGTCCGTTCTGACCAGGACTCGATCCTCAAAGGTCAGCGGTCGAGGGCAGGTGTCAGCATCAATCCTGACTGCTAGGACGACCTTGTCAGAAGAGTCAACCTCGATAGCGGCAATTTCCGGGTCAAACGGCGGTACGAGCCTGTTGGAGCAGAAGGTTGACAGACGGGCCTTCTCCTTCGGCTCGACGCCGACGAGCCCATCCGGACCCGGGACTCCAAATCCCTCATTGGCAGGGTTTCCGCGGTCCTCATCGATGCCAACGAGGACGATTCCCCCGAACGTGTTGGCCATAGCGCAGACCGCCCGCAGGACCTTCTTGCCATCATCCATCTGGCGCTTGTATTCGATCTGAAAGCCCTCGGGGACCTTTTCGTCCACCAGGGTCTGTAAGTCATCCTTGGTGATGTCGCCGGGCCAAATATGTAGGAGATCCCTGTGGAGTTCCGCCACCGGCGCATAGTACGTCCGGAGGCTCTCCCCAACCCACTCCCCTGGTCAGTATGCCCCGCGTCTTGCCCTAGTCCTTGCCCTAGTCCTTGGGTTCCGGAGTCTTCCGGCTGATTCCGCCTTATCGGGAATGACCTGCGGAAACGTCCGATTCTTTCCGACTAGGGATGGCTGCCTCCGCCCCCATTTCGCATTATGAGTCCCCTGCTCTGACCACTGAGCTACTGCCCCTGGGCTGGGATTCTGACTACTCCATCTCTCCATCCGTCGTGTGCCCGCCCTCGCCGAGGTCACTCCCCATGGGCCGCGCCAGAGACCACGAGCCGACAGCTGGGATCAGGAACGGTCGCCAGGTCATCACGAGATGCGAGCGTACAACGCCGGCACGGCCGATGAGCCGGCGATACGCCAGCCGGGGCAGACCCGTGGATCAGGCATGGCGAAGCGATCCCGGGTCACCCGCTGTCCCGGCCGGCACACTGGGTCCGCAGACAGCAGGCTGCGTAGGCTCCGGTCCATGTGCGGTCGACTCGCCCTGTATGACGAACCCAGTCGGCTGGCCCGACTGTTCGACGCCGGGGTCGACCCCGATCTCCTGGAGGGTGGCAGCCGAAGTGGAATGTCGCCCCGACGGATCCGATCCTCGGCGTATCCGAGCACGACGGGCTGCGCACGCTGCATCGTCTACCAATGGGGTCTCGTCCCGAGCTGGGCCAAAAGCCCGGCCGACGTAAAGGGACCTTCAACGCCCGCGCCGAGACCGTGGCCACCAAACCCACGTTCCGGACCGCATTTCGGAAGTGGCGGATCCTGGTTCCTGTCGACGCCTTCTACGAGTGGCGCCGGCTCGGGCCGAAGCAGAAGCAGCCCTATGCGTTCATTCGGGCCGACGGCACACCGGTGGTGTTGGCAGGGCTGCGGGAGTGGTGGCGAGATGCTCGAGGGCGTCGAACTGCACACCGCCACGATCATCACCACCGAAGCCGGTCCCGACATGCCCATACACAACCGTCAGCCGGTCGTGCTCGAACGTGACACCTGGGACCTCTGGCTCGATCCGGAGGTGACCGACCGCCACGGGTTGGAGCCGCTGCTGGTGCCCACCACGGCCGGCACGTTGGTCCACTATCCGGTCGGTAGGGACGTGGGGAACGTCAGGAACGACGGACCGCAGCTGATCGAGGACATTGCCCTCGACGGTGACCCGGGTCAGAACAGCCTCTAGGTCGAACCGGCCGGCGGTGCTCCGCCCTAGGCCCCGATGTGGCCCGTCGCGACCGCTCACGAATGCGGGAAGGATACACCGTCTTCACCCCACCGCCTCGCGGAGGGTGATCGAGACCCATCGGGCGTCCAAAGCTGGAATCCCTGGCAGTAGCTCACTGCCGAGATCGGTGACGGCCTGGCAGTTGGCCCGTCGTCTCGACTCCTTCACAGATGACGGTAAGGCCGAGGAGATGTGCCATCTCGATGGTCTTCGACACGATGGCTCGGCTGGACGCGTCCCGCTCCAGGTCCTTGATGAAGGTCTGGTCGATCTTGACCATGTCCACGGGGAACTGCTTGAGGTAGCCGAGTGACGAGTAGCCGGTGCCGAAATCGTCGAGGGCCAGAAGCAGCCCCAGGTGTTTCAGTTCGGTCAGGACGACGCGGGCCCGCTGCGTGTCACGGACGAATGCCCCCTCGGTGATCTCGAGGGTCAGGCACCTCGGTTCGGTGTCGGTATCGGACAGGATCGTCGTGACCATGGGCAAGAAGTCCGGCGCCATGAGTTGATGGGCGGACACGTTGACGGACATCATCCAGCCGCTGCCGGTCGGGTCGCGCCAGCGCCCGATCGATGCAGGCCTGCTCGAGCACCCATCGCCCGATCTCGACGATCAGTCCCGACTGTTCGGCGAGAGGGATCATGGTGGCCGGCGCGATCGGCCCTCGGCCGGGATTGTCCCAACGCAACAACGCCTCCGCTCCGATGAATCGCCCGGTCGACGGTACGGACGATGGGCTGGTACTCCAGTCGGAGCTCGCCTCGTTCCTCCGCCCTGCTCAGCGCCACCCGAAGATCCATGTGGTCCTGAGCCAGGTGATGGGCTTTCAGATCGACGATCTGGAAACTGGCTCCCCCCTTCCGCTTGGTCTGGTACATGGCGACGTCGGCGGCGTGGAGCAGTTGTTCGGCATCGTGATTCGTCTGGCTGGCGAAGGCGATTCCGATGCTGGCGGATATCTCGACTTCGATACCGGAAAGGACGAAGGCCACTCCGAGCGAGTCGGCGACCCGGGAGGCGATGATCTCCACCTGTTCGTCGCGATCCAGCTCCTCGCACAGGATCACGAACTCGTCTCCCGACAGTCGAGCGACGGTGTCGGCCGGGTCTCAGCGTGCACGTCACGCGCTCGGCCACCGCAATCAGGAGCTCATCGCCGACCTGGTGGCCGAAGCGAGTCATTGACGGCCTTGAAATGGTCGAGATCCACGAACAGGGCAGCCACTACCTTTCGCGACCGGCCGCTACGGACTATGGCGTGCTCGATCCGCTCCAACAGGAGTACCCGGTTGGGCAGTCCGGTCAAGGCATCGTGCATCGACCGGTGATGGGAGCGTTCCGAGGCTGACTTGCAGGTCTGCCCGGGCCTGAGCATTGACCAGATAGGCCGCCGTCACGTCGGCGAGTGTCTGGGCCGCCGCGGCCTCGTCGGTGCTGAGCGAACCCGGGCGTGTCCCGGTACAGATCGAGGGCCCCGAGACATCCGCTTCGCCTGCCGCAACGGGAAGGTGAACACCGCCTGGAGTCCCAGCTCGACGGCCCGGGGCCCGAACGTCTTCGAACTGGTTCCTCGCTCTCGAGGTCCGCCACCAGCACCGGCCCCCGGTCCGGTAGGCGTCGAGGCACGGCCCCTCGCCGAGTTCGGTCTGGAGCTCCTCGAAATGGAGCGCAGCCCCGCTG
This sequence comes from uncultured Acidimicrobiaceae bacterium, assembly GCA_963700235.1. GTDB lineage: Bacteria > Actinomycetota > Acidimicrobiia > Acidimicrobiales > RAAP-2 > Bog-756. Next base: position 734,731 of record CAVOWT010000001.1, on the reverse strand, counting down.
TGGAGGCGGCGACATAGCGGGGTGCGGATACCGGGTCGATCAGTGTCACCCCCGCCCCGGTTATCAGGCAAGTACATCCACGATCCGGTGCACAAGATGCTTCAAGATCGCCTGGATCGGAAACTCCGTCAGCATCGTCCGAGCGAACTCGCTCAGGACGCTCGAAAGCTCCTGCTCAGCCTTCGTCATTGCCGACAGTTGGTCGAGAACCTCAGCGTCAGGGAGTGCACAGGAGCAGGACATGGGACGCGCCACCTTTGCCCCTCTGGCCATAACCCTACGCTGTAGAAGGTCAATTAGGTTCTATCACGCCCGGCCAATCGAAGTCACCCGTCCGGCAAGGCCGTCCTCAGCCCGGACGTTCGGCGATGGCACCTGGGCTCGCCGGCGCGACCGTGGCCATCGGCCTACGTCGCCGGCAGCGTGTCAGGCAGAAGTTGCCGAGCAGCCGGCGCAGCGACCGAGGATGGCGAAATGGTAGGGATCGATGGTGAATCCCAACTTTTCGTCCGCGGCCTTCGCCAATCCCCGGAACATCGCGTCAGGAGCTTCGATCATCGTGCCGCAGTCGGCACAGATGAAGTGGGCGTGAGCGTGGGAAGCGAGCAGATAGCTCGAGGGTCCGTGCCCCAGATGGGAGTGCGAGATGAGCCCGAGGTGCTCCAGCTCCTCGAGGTTCCGGTAGATGGTCGACAAGTGGACATCCGGTGCCTTGGTCTGGACCGCATCGGCGATGGCCTCTGCGCTCATGTGCCCTTCGGCGTCGAACAGGACCTCCAACAGGAGCCGTCGTGACGGAGTCACCCGACTTCCCCGGATACGGAGGAAGGCGATCACGCCGTCGACCGAGGAGAAGTCCGCCGCTTCTGCCTTGTCCAACACCTTCCCCATGCCTACAGGATAACGATTCACGGCGTCCATTGTCCGGACGGAACGGGTCCTTGTTGCATACGCTTCGTATTTGCCATATCTTATCTTTTACCCACGAACTGGAGGAGGTAGCGGGTGAGCCAGGGTGCAGCATGCGGGACCGTCTACCCCAGCAGGCTGGCGAGACTCCGCCATGGCCTGCACCGAAGGAATGGCTGAGCATCGGGGGGATGGTTCTCACCGTCGTCGCTCTCAACGTCATCGGATGGGGCTTGGTGTCGGCGGCCTCCAGCCACCACTACCACATCTCGAGAACTGGGCTGCTCGGCCTGGGGACGGGCGTACTGGCTTACACCCTCGGCATGCGTCACGCCTTCGACGCCGATCACATCGCCGCCATCGACAACACCACACGGAAGTTGGTCGACGAGGGCAAACGCCCGCTGAGTGTCGGCTACTTCTTCTCCCTCGGCCACTCCACCGTCGTGTTCCTCCTGGCCGTGTTCTTGAACTTCGGGATCCGGGCATTCGATTCTCAGGTGTCCAATGGCTCATCCGGACTGCACCGGGCGACCGATGTCATCGGCACGGGGTGTCGGGTGGCTTCTTGTACCTGATCGCCATCCTCAATCTGATCGTGCTGATCGGGATGGCCAAGGTCTACAAGATGATGAAGCGGGGCCGGTACGACAACGAAGAGCTCGAACGACAACTGAACAACCGGGGGTTCATGTACCGGTTCCTTGGTCGCTATGCCGAACAGATCGACAAACCATGGAAGATGTACCCGATCGGGGTCCTCTTCGGACTGGGGTTCGACACAGCCACCGAGGTCGCGCTCCTGGTACTGGCCGGAAACGCCGTGGCCGGTGGACTGCCCTTCTGGGCCATCCTCTCGCTGCCGGTTCTGTTCGCCGCAGGCATGTGTCTCTTCGATGCCATCGACGGGTGCTTCATGAACTTCGCCTACGACTGGGCCTTCTCCAATCCCATCCGAAAGGTCTTCTACAACCTGACCATTACGGGCCTGTCGGTCTTCGTCGCCCTGTTCATCGGGACGGTCGAGCTGGTGGGCCTGGTCGGCCAGGAGCTCAACGTCAATGATCCCTTCTTCAACTTCTTCGCCCATTTCAACATCAACACTGCCGGCTTCGTCGTCGTCGGCGCCTTCGCTGCCACCTGGGTCGCCGCCCTTCTGTGGTGGCACTTCGGCAACGTCGAGGAGAAGTGGGACGCCACGATGATCCACGCCGAACCGATGGAGGCCACGGTCTCCGGCTGAGGATCGGGGCGGCCATTTGGCGGTCGGCGTGTCCGGTGAGAGGCTTGGTCCGTGATCATCGCCAGCCACGCCATCATCTACGCCGAAGACCCCGAGGCGGCGCGGACGTTCGTTCGCGACGTGCTCGAACTTCCCCTGGTCGATGCCGGCGGCGGATGGTTGATCTTCAAGCTGCCACCGGCTGAGCTGGGCATCCACCCGACGGGGCAGGGTGGAGGCGGGCCTGAGGGTCCTCCTTCGGGGCATCACGAGATCTATCTACTCTGCGACGACATCGTCGGGACCGTGGCCGAACTCGAGACCAAGGGGGCCGATTTCGCCGGAGACATCGAGGATGAGGGATTCGGCCGGGTCATCCGGTTGCGCGTTCCTGGAGCGGGAGAGATCGGCCTCTACCAGCCGAAGCACCCTACCGCTTACGACCTCGAGGCCTGAGCCCGGTCGGGGTTCGAGAGGCCATCCCTCCGGAGGACATGGGCCGCGGCCGCGCCATCTCCGGGGCCGCTCCGATCCTGCAGTCGCTGCACGACAGCCAAGCGATGGTCGGTGTCGACATTTCCTCCATACTTGAATTTGGCTCGCACCGAATCGACCGAGATGGTTATGGCGCGGATTGCTCTCAGCCTGGCCCGATGGGCGATCTCTGGATCGGCGATGGGGATATCGGGTTGCAGCGCAGCGAGTTGAGCGCGAATCACCGCCGCCACCGCGCCGGGATCGTCGTCGACCGTTGCCGATCCCTCGAGCTGTACGGCGGCGTAGTAGGTGGTCGGAATGCCGGCGGCCGGATCCTCATCTCCGATCGCCTTCCACGCCGACGGGATGAAGGCCCAGTCTGCGGCCACGCTCAGCACCACCCGCGACTGCTCGGACAAGGCGTCGAAGATCGGATTTGGTGCGGCCAGATGGAGCAGGACCGAATCGCCGTCGAGTACGAACTGCGTGGGTACCACCACCGGCACCGTCCGTCCGATCCCCGACGCGGCCAGGTGGCCGAAGGCGTGCCGTTCGACGAACGGTCTCCACTCGTGCTCCCCGATGCTCCGGTCAGCAGGAGGGATGTACATGGTCGCCCGCCCTAGTCGATCCTGTTCCCGCGCCGTTCTCGGGCCTGGTCGATGTGACTGATCCGTGCCTGTGTCAACAGCCAGGTGGTGGACCGGACCACTTGGCGCTCAGCGGGAACATGGTGGAGGCCACCCGGACCATCCGTCCGACTCCCGCAGCGCCGGCAGACGGCCATTCGCCCGTTCGTCTCCGGGACGTGGTGCTCGTCGAGCTGGGCTCCTGTCGTATCGGCGCTGGTCATTCCCATCATCCTCCGATCAATGGCCGTGCCACGTCAGGTTCGGAGCGGACCCGAGCCACCGGGAGCGTAGCCAGAGCGGTATCGACGCTCCCTGCACCTTACGCCCATCGGACCGACGGCCCGACACGAACCGATGGGCGCCGCTCCCACCAGCCAGTTGGTGGCCGGCGGCGATCGAAACATCGAGGAGATAAGGAGGGTGCCCAGCTACGGACGTCAGCGGGGGCTCGTGGTCAGGAGTAGGCCCACCGATGGGTCGGCTCACTTCCCGTCGGCCACTCCATGGACTGGATGTCGAACCAGATCGGTAGGAGGTGCCTCACATAGAAGGCGTGAACGGTGACTGTGGGTCCGACGAGATCGTCGTACTGTTTGATCCGGAGCCGGTGGTCCTTTTCCTGAAACCTCAGACATTCGGCCAGCATGGCGTCGACGTCCGCACGGGATTCCATGAGCAGACCAAGGTGGTCATAGCCCGGAGACGACATCGGTTCGCGGCCCTCGGCCAGCAGGATGAACTGACCGTCATCAGGCCGGAGCAGATGACAGGACTGCCCCACCACCTCGGTGTCGAGAGCGTCCCATCCGAGGACTCCGCAGTAGAACGCGTCGACAGCATGGCGGAAATCCCTGGTGAGGGTGCCGACGGGAAACGACAACTCCATATGGTTGAATCGCATACTCGCCATGTGATCCTCCAGATCGTCGAGCGCTGGTAGAGAGGCTACGGCGTCCAGAGACCGAGGATCGCCAAAGTCTTTGCAACCTGGGAGCCCCCGGCGCGTGTCTTGGTCAAGGAGGACGATTGCGTGCAGAGGAGGAGTTCGACGAGCTGTATCGGACCTGCCGGGATCGGCTCGTCGTCCAGATCGCGGCCCTATGCGGCGATGCCTCCGAAGCCCGTGACTTCGTCCAGGAGGCGTTCGTCCGGGCCTGGCTCGACTGGGAACGCATCTCGGGCTACGAGGATCCGGAGGGCTGGATCCGCCGTATCGCCTACCGCTTCGCCGTGGGGAGATGGCGTCGAAGCAGAAGGCTGCTCTTACGGGCCGACGTGCATCGCCAACGGGTGGAGCTACCCGGGGAACAGGCCGGCGTCATCGACGCCCTTCAGCGGATCCCCGTGTCGGAACGGCGGGCCATCGTCCTCCATCATGTGTGCGGTCTGTCGGTCGAAGAAACAGCCACAGAACTCTCGGCACCGGAGGGGACCGTCAAATCGTGGCTGTCACGGGGTAGGGCTCACCTCGCCTCTGCCCTCGATGACTCAGGGGAGATGAGCTATGGGAATCAATGACGAGCTGGTCGACAGTCAGCTGGTGATGCTGGCGAACCCGGCGTCAGACGCCGGACCTTGGATGGAGCCCTCCGAGATACGACGGAAGGCCCGAATACGACGGATTCGTCGCCGAGGTGCGGCCGTGGCGACCGCCGCCATCGTCGTGGTGCTCGCGGCGACCCTCCTTCCGATCGGACTCAGGAGCAAGACGAACACAGAGGCGACCGTTCATGTCGCCAAGTCGGTGGGTCCCGCCGAACAGCTGGTTTCCGTGACACCCACAGAGCCAACCCCGAGGAACACGACGTCGATGGCCGTGGCCCGATCTGAACAGCAGTTCTCGCTGTCCCTTCTCCGCCAGCTCTCCGCTTCCGGATCGTCGTCTGCGAACATCCTGATCTCGCCGTCAAGCCTCGGCACAGCCCTGTCGATGCTGGAACTGGGAGCGGACGGAGACACGGAGACTCAGATAGCCAGTGCGCTCGGATCTGGGGATCTGACCGCTCGACAACAAGCCGAGGGATGGTCGGCCCTGAGCGCCGAACTGGCCCAGGCCGGAACGGCGCACGGCATCAGCATCCAGTCGGCCAACAGCTTATGGCTGCAGAAGGGACTGGCCATGGACCCATCCTTCATGTCGTCCCTCAGCCGCTACTTCGCCTCTGGAATCTGGCAGGTCGACTTTGCCTCGGACCCCGCGGGAGCCGTTGACGCCCTGAACGCCTGGGTGGCCGAGGAGACACACGGCCATATCACCACCCTGTTCGCTCCGGGCGCCATCACCGAACAGACCGCGCTGATCCTCGCCAATGCCGTGTACTTCAAGGCAGCCTGGGAGCAACCCTTTGACTCCACCGCCACCAGCGGGCCGTTTCAGCTGAGCAATGGGACCATGGCCACAGTCCCCTACCTGCACTCGCCGGTCAACGGACCTCTTTCTGTATCGGCGTTCGCCGGTTCAGGCGTGGACGAGGTGCAGCTCCCGTATGAGGGGAGCCGGATGGCCGCACTCGTCATCATGCCGACCTCGGAGTCCGTCGCGGCGCTCTCGGCCTCGCTCTCCCCGCCCGTCCTGACCCGCCTGGTATCCGACCTGGCTCCGATGTCGCTCGATCTCACCATGCCGTCGCTCGCTCTCCGCTCCTCCTACGACGACTTGATCCCGACGCTTCAGGGGCTCGGGATACGCGATGCTTTCGACGCCGACGGGGCCGACTTCTCGACCATGAGCCCGACGCCACTGTTCGTCAACGCAGTGGCGCAAAAAGCCACGCTCGATGTGACTCCCTGGGGCTCGGAGGCCACTGCTGCCACCGGCATCGGTATGGAGAGCTCGGCACGAGTGTCCACGACGACCATGGACATCGACCATCCCTATCTCTTCCTCATCCGGGATACGCACACCGGTGAGATCCTGTTCGAGGCCCAGGTCGTCGACCCGGCGGCGGGGTAGCTGTCGCCAACCGTGAGGGCCACCGTCAGATCGCCGGCCGGTCCCTCTCCCGCACGTAATGACGCTCGCCCGAGCTGTCGAGCCAGACCCGCATCACCCGATCGGTCGACGGATCGTTGAAGACCTCCTGCGTGGGCTGCCACCCGGGACCGGGTCGATCAGACTCGCGGTGGCGGCGTACGAACAGGCTGGCCACGACGAAGCCGATGACCACGACCAGGATGAGGATGCCGATCACCGCTCCCACCGCGCCCTCAGGACCGTGCTCCGAGGATGACCGCGGTGCCGTAGGCCACGATCTCGGTGAGCGTCTGTCCAACCTCCGAAGAGTCGAATCTCATCGATACGATGGCATTCGCCCCGACCAACTGGGCGTTCTCGATCATCCTGTCCATGGCATGCCTGCGGCTGTCCTCGACGAGGCGGGTGTACTGCTTGACCTCACCACCGGCCAGCGACTTGAAGCCGGCGGAGATACCTCGTGCCATCCCCATGGAACGGACGACGACGCCGAAGACCATGCCGAGGCTTCGCTCGATCCTCCACTCCGGGAACTCGAGGGCCGTGGTGATCGGCAGTTGCGGACCTCCGGGTTGTCCGTAGCGAGGCTGTTCATCCGGCATGTCGCATTCCTCGTGTCTCAGGTGGCGTCGTCAGGCTCCCTATCGCGACGCTACCAAGTCCGGTGCGCTTGCCCGGGTCTTACTTCATCCCCGGGTGCTCCGATGACGCTCACCCGCTACATGGCCGTGAGGTGGGAGCATGACCACATGCAGCCACCGCCGGACGCGCCCGACTGGCTCCAGGTGGTAACGGCCGAGGATCGCCCTGACCTCTGGGAACTGGTCCTGACCCAGCACCTCTTCGACGGCGTTTGGCCCGAGTACAACCACCACGGCAACCATGCCGGGAGCTACTTCGGGGCGCTGGTGCCGACACATGCCCATCTTCAGGTGCTCTTCGTCGACGAACGGAGCGGTCAGGTCGTGGCCCGTGGGCGTACGATCCCGTTCCGCTGGGACGGATCGCTCGACGACCTCCCTGCGGGCATCGACGCGGTGGGTCTCCGGGCCATCAGCGAGTCTGGCCCTCCGACTGCGCTCTCCGCCCTGGCCGCGGAGGTGGACCCCGGCTACCAGCGATCGGGCTTGAGTGCCCTGCTGATCAGCACGATGGGTGCCGTGGCCCGGGTCCACGGACTGGGCCCGCTGGTGGCGCCGGTGCGGCCGAGTGACAAGGACCGCTATCCGCTCGCTCCTGTCGAGCGTTACGCCGCGTGGCGTCGGCAGGACGGCCTGCCGTTCGATCCGTGGTTGCGAACACACGAACGGCTGGGCGGAACAATCCTCCGGTGCGAGCCACGGTCGCTGGAGATAACGGCTCCCGTGGCCGATTGGGAACGCTGGACGACCATGCCGTTCCCCGAGGACGGGAGTTACGTGTTCGCGGGTGGACTGGCACCGTTGGTCGTGTCCAACGGTACGGGCACGTACTTCGAGCCCAATGTCTGGATGATGCACGAGGTCTGACGATCGCCGAGACCGTGGTCCTGGTCACGGCAGGATCAGGTGCGTGTCACCGAATTCATGCCACCGGAAGCCCTGCGTCAAGGCCGCCTCGTACGAGGCCTCGAGGAGCTCACGGCCGGCGATTGCCTCCAGCATCATCAGGTGGGACGAGGCGGGCTCGTGCCACCCCGTGATCATCCCGTCGACAACCCGTACCCCGTCGTCCGGGGAGATGACCACATCGGTCCAGCCGTCGTAGGCGCTCACTGTCCCGTCATCCCCGCCTGCGGACTCCAGGGCCCGCACGACGGTCGTACCGACGGCGATCACCCGATGGCCTCCCCGATGTGCCGTGTTCACCCACTCGGCCGTGGACTCGGGCACGATCATCCGCTCCGGATAGGGCAGCTCGTCGGCCTCGAGCGAGGCGACGCCGGTGTGGAGCACCAGAGGGGCGACTCCCACCCCCTTGGCCACGAGCCCGGTGATGATTTCGGGGGTGAACGGTCGGCCCGCGCTCGGCATCTCCGCGCTCCCCGGCCTCGTGGCGTAGACGTTCTGGTACATCTCGATCGGCCATGGGCGATCGACGTAGCCGTAGCGGATGGGACGGCCGTGGGACGCCAGCCAGCTGAGCACCCGCATGCCGAGGTCGAGCGTGGCGATCCACAGGCGCCCCTGTTCCCCATACGGCTGCTCGAGCGTCGCCGAGGCGGCACCGGCCAGCCGGAGGTGCCGGGGTGGTGGCGGGCCGTTCCACCTCTCGGTCGTGCGGCCCACGATCCGACGCGGTTCGACAACCCATCGAGCCCCCTCCAGCTGGGTCGAGAGATGTAAGACCAGTGGCGCCCCGTCATCGGCCACCGCGTCGAGTGCCGCCGGCAGCGTTCCGGACGTGTTGATGACCAGTAGATCGCCGGCATCGAGAAAGCGCGGTAGGAAGACAAAGGAGCTGGGCACGATCGACCCCGTCTCCTTGTACGAGACCAGCATCCGGACGGCGTCTCGGGTCAGACCCCGGGCCTCGGGTGGTTCGGAGGCCTCCAGCACCTCGGGCAGGTCGTAGGCATAGCGTTGCGGCATTGCCGTGCCGGCGATCACGGGCGCGTCACCCGCGCATCGGCCTGGTAGCGGCCACTGGGAGCGCCCGATCCGAGGAGTGCCCGCAGGGGCGCCACCGCCGACTCGGGTCCCGGCCGATCGGAGATGTCCTGTCCTGGGAAGGCCGCCTGGTGCATGTCGGTGCGCATGTCCCCCGGGTCGAACTGATACACCCTCAGCCGCGGTTCCTCTACGGCCAACACCCGGTGGAGATGGTCGAGGGCGGCCTTGGACGAGCCGTAACCACCCCAGCCCTCGTAAGCCTCGACGGCCGCGTCGGAGGACAGTGAGACGACGGTCCCCTGTGAGCGACGGAGTTGAGGCAGCGCGGCTTGGATCAGAGCCAGTGGGGCCAGCACATTCACCTCGCACACCCGCCGGAGTTCGGAGAGCGGATAGTCCTCGAGCCTCGGCAGTGGACTCGGACCCAGGGTGCTGGCGTTGTTGACGAGCAGATCCAACGAGCCGGCCTGCACGGCCGATTCGATGAGAGCGGTCCGATGGCGATGGGAGCTGACGTCTCCGGCGATGAGCGCCGGGCGGCTACCCAGACTGCTCGAGGCGTTCACCGACCTCCCGCAGTGACGCCCGGTCACGTCCATCGATGATCAGGCTCCAGCCGTCCCTGGCCAGGTCCATGGCCAGCGCCCGCCCGAACCCCCGCGAACCTCCCGTAATGACAGCGACCGGCATGTCGAAACCTCCAGTTGTGCGAGCACTCTGCGACCCGTGTGGTTAGGATAAGACTTAAACTAATGTTTAAGTCAAGGGATTTCTTGTGGGAGGTCGCCGAGTGGAGAAGATGCTCACCATCGGCGAGGTGGCCGAACGCAGTGGCCTTGCCGCCTCGGCCATCCGCTTCTACGAGCGCCAGGGTCTCGTTCGTGCCGAGCGCACCCCGAGTGGACAGCGACGGTTCCGGCGGGACGTACTCAGGCGGATTGCCTTCATCCGGATCGCCCAACGGGTGGGACTGACGCTGGAGGAGATCGTCACCGCGCTAGCGGTGCTCCCCGTGGACCATGCTCCCACCCGTCGGGACTGGGAACGCCTCACCAGCGGCTGGCAGGATCGCATCGAACAACGCATCTCCCTGCTCGAGGCGCTGCAGAGCGGCTTGTCCACCTGCATCGGTTGTGGGTGTCTGTCCCTCCGGACCTGCGCGCTGGCCAACCCCGGCGACGTGGCCGCCACCATGGGCCCGGGCCCGCAGTACCTGATGAACGAGTGAATCGGCGCCACTCACACCACGACACCGTGTGACGCTTCCAGAGTCCTCGGCAGTAGCATCTGAGGACGACCGGAGAGGAGCCTCGTGGACATCGCCATCATCGGAACCGGATTCATCGGCACAACACTCGGTCGGTCACTGGCAGAGGCCGGGCACCGAGTGAACTTCGGCTCGCGACACCCCGACGACGAGCAGGTGTCGGTGTCCGGGGCCACCGTTGCCTCGGTCGGTGACGCGGTGTCCCGGTCGGACGTCATCATTCTGGCCCTTCCCGGTGCCGCGGTTGCCGATCTCTCCACGCAGTACGGGGACGAACTGGCCGGCAAACTCGTCGTCGACGCCACCAATCGGATGGGAGAGCCCGTGGCGAACAGCCGGGCCTCGCTGCCCGCCACCGTTCGCTACGCGCGGGCCTTCAACACACTCGGTGGTGAGAACCTTGCTGACCCCGTCTTCTCCGGAGGAAGGGCGGACATATTCTTTTCCGCACCAGAATCCGACCGTCCACTGGTGGAGACGATCATCGATGGGGTGGGCCCGCGCCCCGTGTATGTCGGTGAAGATCAAGAGGCCATCATCGATGCCCTCTTCCAGCTCTGGATCGCGCTCGCTCTGAAACAAGGGCGCGGAAGACGGTTGGCTCTTCGCTTGCTGGAGAATTGAGCCCGTAGGGGCCCGTCGGCCAGAGCGCGACCCTCGAACCCATGCCGAAGCCGACGGTTCCATGCCTCGTGGTCGGTGTCCTGGCGTTGGCGGGATGCGGGTCCGCAACCTCGGGCCCGTCATCGAGCCGTAGCGAGAGCCTCACGTCGATGGCGTGCCAGGACGTGGTGACGACCATGACCCCCAAGAAGGGAACGGGAACCATCGACCTCGGGTTGCCCTTCCAGAAGCTGATCGTGGCCGTCGACAACGCGCCCGACGCGCAACTGCGCTCGGAGCTGGCCGCATTTCAGGCAGCCGCCGCCGCCGGAGGCGACGTTGCCAGCGACTCCACCGCCATGCTGCGCACCTGCAGGCAGCTCGGACTTGGCGGTACGGCACGATGAGTCGCGGACGCCCGAGACCGTCAGGATGTCCGGAGCTCATGGAACACTTCGTCCGGGGATCACCGTCACCGTCACTTGACACCGACGTGAGGTAGAGACCCCGCCGACCCAGGCCCGGCCGTCAGCAGTCTTGGCTACAGTACTTCCGCGGGTTCGAGACGAAGGGCTGTGATGGGGTGCCGACGCGACGCGACGTGCTGAAGGGCGGCGGGAGCGCCCTCATCGCCGGCCTGGCGGCAACGTCGGGCGACGCCAGCCGAGCGAGCGCCGCCACGCACGGTGAGGGCCGGACCCCTCCGGTCGCCCCCGGATCGGCGTCCCCCACCGGCTCGGCCTTCCGACCTGGCGGAGCCGGTCCCCTCTACTGGAGCACCTACGGGTACGAATTCTTCAACAACACCCTCATACCCGAGGACGTGTGGAAGACCAATGTCGACTGGGTGGCGGCGACCTTCCGTGACTACGGCTACACCATGGTGTGCACCGACGGTTGGATCGACCACACCCAGCGGATCACACCCCATGGCTACATCCTGAGCCAGGCCGACGACTGGGAGCACGACTGGGCCTGGTGGGCCAGCTACCTGAAGGCCCAGGGACTCGGGCTCGGCATCTACTACAACCCCCTCTGGGCCACCTTGTCGGCGATCACGAACCCGTCCGTGACCGTCGTCGGCCGGCCCGACATCAAGGTGGCCGACATCGTCAACCCGGGCGACGACTTCGACGGAGGCGGACTGCTGCAGTGGGTGGACACCACCCGGGACGGGGCCGAGGAGTACGTCAAGGGCTATGTCGCGCACTTCCGCCAGCTGGGGGCCGTGTTCCTCAGGATCGACTTTCTGGCCTGGTACGAGGTGGGGTTCGACCAGAGCGAGGGCACGGTGGGGGTGGCCCACGGCCGAGACTCCTATCTGCAGGCGCTCGCATGGATGCGCGAGGCGGCGAGCGACATGCAGCTGAGCCTCGTGATGCCCAACCTCTTCGACCACGGGTCCGGGGAACGCCAGTACGGCGACCTGGTCCGCATCGACAACGACGTCAGCTTCGGTGCCTGGTACGACCTGAGCGACGGCCGTCAGACCTGGCAGCCCGAGTGGTCCCAGTGGAACAACCCGTTCCTCGGGTTCACCGGCTTCTCCGACATCTCCGGGCGCGGCCAGATGATCCTCGACGGCGACCCGCTGATCATGGCGTCGTTCGCCAACGACGGCGAGCGCCAGAGTGCCATCAACCTCTTCACCATGGCCGGGGCGCCGATCGCCATCACCGACCAGGTCGACACCATCGGGGACACCGCACCCTTTTTCCAGAACACCGAGGTGCTGGCCCTCCGGAAGGCGGGACTGGTCGGCAAGCCCGTCTTCAACAACAGCCACTCGTTCGACTATGACCCCTCCAGCCGCGACCCCGAGCGCTGGATCGGCCAACTACCCGACGGCAGTTGGGCGGTGGCTTTGTTCAACCGGGACGACGGCCCGGGCTCAGCCATCAAGTCGATCGACTTCGCCGCCGTCCTCGGGCTCACCGGCCCAGCCGAGGTCCGCGATCTCTGGGCCCACGAGGATGTGGGAACGATGACCACCTACCAGACCACGTTGGCGCCCCACGCCTCGGTCCTCTTGTGGGTGGTGCCACAGGGTCTGGCCCACTTTCAGGCCGAGGTCGGGGCGTGGGCGGGATCGGCCCGGTTCGACAACACCTTTGGCGGCCACGAGGGCATGGGCTACGTCACCGGTCTCGATACCGAAGGGAGCAGTGTGGCCGTCGCCATGTCGGTGCCTGCTGCCGGCAGTCGCCGACTCCTGTGTCGAGTGGCCAATGCCACGGGCTCTCCGTCAGTACTGACCGTGCAGGCGCTCGACCCTGCCACCGGCAGCCCCAACGGTACGGCCACGCTCTCCGTACCGAGTGCATCGGCCTGGTCCTCGTGGCAGACCGTTCCGGTCACGCTGACCATGGCGGCGGGCACGAACCTGGTGGTGTGCAGCGTCGAGACGTCCGATCAGGGTGCCGTACATCTCGACTACCTCGCCCTGCCCTGAGGCTCGACCCGTCGGTGCCGGCTGTCAGTGCCGTGACCTTCAATAACGCTGGGACCGAGTTGGGTCAATCGCTGACGCCCATCACCCAGAGCACCGGTCATAAGCGATTCGTCGTCCCGGTGGACGTGGCGTCAACCGGCGATCGGCCGGTGAACACGATTGACGGCAACAACCAAGCAAACGTTCGGCAAGGGGTCTATGGTAATGCGAGCGATAAACAAAGGGCCCATATGGGCCATTCTCAGGGAAATCCAAGGGGGAAGTACATGCGACGACTATTCATGATTTTCACGGCCATGCTCATACCGGTGGCCGGTCTCACGCTGGGATTTGCCGCCGGCACGGCCAGCGCGGGGAATCTCAAGATCACCTGCACCACGATCACCGGCAACGTGTCGGCGGACATCACCGTCAGTGGGTGTACCGGAGGCAACACCGGTGGCAGCTCGGTGCCGCAACCGGCCCTCGACCTGGCTACCGGTGGAACAACCGACTGGGTATCCGGATCGACGACCACCATCGGCACACCGGCCACGACCTCGATACCGCCGACCAAGTGCCCCGGTTATGTCAAGCCGCCCAAGGGTACGACGCCCCCCAATCCCAGCGCCCTGTCCGTCCTGGCCACGGTGACCGGAGACACGGGTGACGGCATCTTCATCCCGGGTACGGCCACGGCCGAGGTGTGCATCGGGACGGACGGCACGATCACGGCGCTCAAGAGCTTCGTGTTCGAGTACACCGGCAGTTCGATCACGTGCACCGCAGCCTCCGGAAATATCTCCGGTAACCTGACGGTCAGCGACTGCACCGGAGGCAATACCGGAGGAGGCTCGTCGTCGTTCGTAGCCCTTGACCTGGCCACGGGTGGAACCATCCCCTGGCTGTCGGGTGGAAGCACCACCATCGGCGTTCCGACCACGGCTGCCACGTCGGCGAAGTCCTGCCCCGGGTACGTCAAGGACGGACCGAGCAATCCCAGTGCAGAGAGCTTCACGGCCACGGTGACCGCAGACACCGGGGACGGCCTCAAGCTGCCCGGCTCGGCCAAGGGAGCGGTGTGCATCGCAGCGGACGGCACGCTGTCGATCCTGAAGCCGCTGACGGCCAAGTAGCCTGACGCACCAGTAGACCGACAGCTCCCTGGGAGCTCGTCGGCTTCACCGTAAGAACGAAGGAGCCCCGCCTCGTCAGAGGTGGGGCTCCTTCGTTCACGAGTGGCGTTCGGCCCACCGCATCCGGCCCAGCCGCACCGGCCCGCTCGAGGGTGCAACACTCGAACCGTGTTCGAACGATTCACGGAGCGATCGAGACAGGTGCTCGTCCTGGCCCGGGAGGAGGCCCGACTACTCGGCCATCACTTCATCGGGACCGAGCACCTCCTGCTCGGGCTCATCCGCGCCGACGGCAGCATCGCTGCTCAGGTGCTGGCCGAGCTGGGTGTGGAGCTGGCCGTCGTCCGAGAGCGGGTTGCAGAGACGATCGGCCCTCCCGGCGGACCCGCCACAGGATCAACTCCCTTCACGCCCTTCACGCCGCGGGCGAAGAAGGTCCTGGAACCTGCCCTCCGCGAACTACAGCAGTCGGGTGGTGAGCACATCGGGACCGAGTACATCCTGCTCGGTCTGATCCGTGAAGGTGAAGGCGTCGGGGCACAGATACTGCTGAGCCTCGACATCGGTCTCGCCGATGTCCGTCAGCGGACCATGCAGCGTATCGACGATCGAACTCTGCGTAGGATCCGGCTGCGCCGAGCCGAGCCGGAGGACGAGCGGCAACTGGCCGCCCTCGATAGAGCCACCTGGTCCCCTGACAACTCTCCGGCGCCGCTCTGGGACGATTCGGTCGATTTCTACTCGTCGGATCCCGTCGAGAACGTGATCGTGGCTGACAGTGACGAGGTGCCGATCGGGTACGTGAAGCTGAGGCCGACGACCGGGCCCGGTTCGAACGATGGACTGAGCATCAGCGGCATTGCCGTTCGTCCCGACCATCAGCGTCAGGGACTCGGCGGTCGTCTGCTCGAAGAGGCCATCGACGAGGCGCGGAGGCGAGGGGCCAGACGATTGACCTTGCATGTGCTCGGAACCAATACCGCCGCAATCCGCCTCTACGAGTCACATGGGTTCGCGGTCGACACTGTCCAGTGTCGGGCCTTCCAGCTGGACGAGCGTCTGGTTGACGACGTGGTGATGACACGGATCGTCGACCGCGGCTAGAGGTGGCAGACCCCCCCCCGACGGCTCGGACGGTGCTACTCGGAGTCCATGACTCTCTCCGGGGAGGGATCGAAGGGCCTCCGCCGTTCGTGACACCTAGGGGGTCTTGGCCCACTCCTGCGGCCAACCCATGAACACGGCACCGATCTTGTCGGAGGGAATATCGACCGCACCGCTGATCCACCGGAATCGGGTCCCGATGAGCAGGTCGAAGTAGTCGAGATCCTCCACCACTGCGGTGATCCTCTGCCCGTCGTCGCTGACGCAGTGCAGGAATCCCACGCCCTCCCAACCGGGCAGCTGCCTGGCCAGGCGTACGTAGTGACCGTGCGGGTCGTCCTGCACCGTCGCGAACGAGTATTCGACGGGCCTGAGCGCCCCATCGTAGGTAGTACCCACGTTTCTGCCCCCCATACGCCGCAGGTCTGCGGCCCCTCCCATTCGACGGTAGCGCATCCACCGGCTCACTAGTCAAGGCCCAATCTCGGATGTCGCAACTTCTTCGACGCCGAGCCGGCAGGGCGTGGCCGGTCACAGCGTTCGGGAACGAGCCGTTCGATGCGGTGGACCGGACACACAGCCCCCTGAACAGGGAAACGCTCCGGGGGAGAGACTCGAACTCTCAACCTAGCGGTTAACAGCCGCTCGCTCTGCCGATTGAGCTACCCCGGAAGGGTCGCCGACCGGGGACATCCCGCTCCCCCGGCGTGCCTGAGGACATTAGCCGGTGCCGGCCCACCGGACGGTGAAGGTGCGCCGTCTCCCTCCGGCAGGCACAATGGGTCGGTGAAGTTCCGTATCGGCACCGCGCTCGCCTTCGTCATCGGGTACACGCTGGGTGCGAGAGCCGGACGGGAGCGCTACCTCCAGATCATGCGGGTGGCCGGACAGATCGGACGTTCGGCCCCGGTCTCGGGGACCACCACCCTGGTGGCGGACAAGTCCAAGGCCGTGGCGGCGCTCGGGGTGGAGCGGATGAAGGACACCATCGGGGTACGGCTGGGGTGGCGCAACGGGGACCAGGCCGCTGACGCCATCGCCCTGGACCTGGCCGAGGACCTGGCCACCGCCCTCAACAGCCGTCGGCGCTGACCCGCTCGACCGGTCTCAGGCCTCGTCCAGGTAGTCGCGGAGGAGCTGGGCCGACTCGGGACGTCGTAGCTTGGCCAACGTCTTGGCCTCGATCTGACGGATCCGCTCGCGGGTCACGCCGAACGCCTTGCCCACCTCCTCGAGGGTGCGGATCTTGCCGTCCTCCAGCCCGAAGCGCAGCCGGACGACATCCTGTTCGCGGGGAGACAGGTGACGCAGGGCCTCACGGACGGCGTCGTCGAGCATCATCCGCGCCGCGGCGTCGTCGGGCACCACCGCCTCGCGGTCCTCGATCAGGTCGGAGAGGCTGAAGTCGTCCTCGTCGCCCATGGGCTGCTCGAGGGAGACGGTGTCCTGATTGATGCGCTGGATCTCCCGCACCCGCTCGATGGAGAAGTCGACCCGGCCGGCCACCTCCTCGGCGCTGGGCTCGCGCCCCAGCTCCTGCAGGAGCTGGCGCTGGGCCCACACCACCTTGTTGATGGTCTCCACCATGTGGACCGGGATCCGGATGGTCCGGGCCTGGTCGGCGATGGCCCTGGTGATGGCCTGGCGGATCCACCAGGTGGCGTAGGTGGAGAACTTGAAGCCCTTGGTGTGATCGAACTTCTCCACCGCCCGCATGAGCCCGAGGTTGCCCTCCTGGATGAGGTCCAAAAAGGCCAGACCGCGATTGCGGTAGCGCTTGGCGATGGACACCACCAGGCGCAGGTTGGCCTCGATGAGGGCCTCTTTGGCTGCCTGGCCCCGCCGGACCTGGACCCGGTCGGCGTGGCGACCGGCATACGGCTCCGCACCGGCACCGTCGAGCTCGGACAGCCGGGCCGCGGCCTCGTTGCCGGCCACGATCCGCTCGGCCAGCTCGACCTCGAGGGCGGCGTCGAGGAGTTTGACCTTGCCGATCTCCTTCAGGTACATGTGCACCGGATCGGCCGCCGAACCCCTGAACCCGTCCCCGTCGGAGTACCCCTCGGCGGCCGGTCGCCGCGGGGCGCGCTCCTTCTTCGCCGGGGTGGGGGCCGGGGACGTATCCCGCGCCTCCCCGCCGGTCGTGGTGACGGCCCCTCCGGCCCGGCCGTTCCGGTGAACCGCGGTCCGGGTGGTCTCCAGGGCCACGATCCGGGGCGGAGGCGGACTGTCGCCCGCCGTCCGGGGCCCGGTCCGGTCGGCCAGGACCGGGAATTGGTCCTGCAGGCGGCCCGAAAGGTCGTCGGCGGTGGCACCGGTCATCGGCACCACCGTCGTCTCGCCGGTGTCGTAGGTGAACTCGATGCCCGCCTGGCGGATCCGATCCACCACCTCGATGATCAGATCGGCACTGAGCTCGACCGAGCGGAGCACGGTCATCACATCGTCCTGGGTCAGGCCGCCGCGGGCACGACCCAGCCGAATCAGGGCGTCGAACTGGTCGGCCGGAAGGACGTCGAGCACCCCGTCGGCGGGCGGTGCGGTCAGCACCGGGAGGTCCGTCGATCGATTCGGGGCTCACCGGAGCCAGACCCCTGGACACTTGTCTGGCGATCACGTCCGGGACCCCGGTGTACTCGTCTGTGCCCTCACCACCAGCCAGGCTACCAATCTGGCCGTCGCCGCGACCGAGGCAGCCGGATCGTCCAGCTCCTGGACCCAGGACGCCACGTCAGCGGCCTCCTGTCGGGCCTCGAGGGACGTCCGGGCCTCGGTCGTGATCACGATCAGCTCGCCCCGGGCTGCGTCCCGCACGAGCTGCAGGACGACCTCGTCGGGACGGCTCATGGGCTCCTCGACGGTCAGCCGCACCAACAGGTCCCGGACGTCGGGCGGGGCCCCGTCGATGACCTGGTGCAGGGGCTCGGCGTCGGCGTCGGCCAGGACCCGGAACGCCGCCCGCTGGAGGTCGTCGCGGAACAGGGCGGCCTCCAGCCGGTCCGCCACCTCCTCGGGACGGTGGATGGCCAGGCGGAGCGCCTCCAGACCCGGCCGGAACTCGTGTGCGGGGCCACCCCGGGCCCGGGACCCGTTGCCGGGCCGACGGGCTTCGACGTCGACGGCCCATCCGGGCCCGGCGTCGCCGCCACCGGCGTCCCAACCGCTGTCGTCGTCGGGCTCGCGCACCCACGGGTCGTCGCTCCCGCCCGGGGAACGACGACCGCCGGAACGGTGATCGCGACGTGAGGTGGCGCTGCCCTGGCTCCGAGCGCCGGCCGGGGCCGGCTCGGGCCGGGGACCCTCCTGGCGGAGCTGCTCGAGGCGCTCCCGCAACAGCACGGGTTCGAGACGGCACCGTTCGGCCACCTGCATCAGGTACTGGTCGCGCACCAGGTTGTCCGGATGCTCGGCCACTGCGGCCAGAGCGGTGTCGGCCGCCTTGGCCCGGCCCTCCGGCGTGGTGAGCTCGGCGGCGTCGAGGATGCGCTCCAGCCGGAACTGGAGGAACGGCTTGGCCCCTTCGATGGCCTCTTTCAGGCCCTCGGGATCGCTGCGGGCCATCTCCCCGGGATCGGAGCCGGCCGGCAGGGAGGCCACGGCCACGTCGATGGCCAGGCGCCGTTCCCACTCGTAGAACCGGCCCGCGGCAGACTGTCCGGCGCCATCGGCATCGAAGGCCAGCACCACCCGCGAGGCGAAGCCGCGGAGGAGCTTCACGTGCTCCTCGGCCAGCGCCGTCCCGCAGGTGGCCACGGCGCACCGCACGCCGGCACCGAACAGTCCGATGACGTCGGTGTAGCCCTCACACACCACCACCTCGTCGGACGCGATGATCTCCTGCTTGGCCCAGTTGAGGGCGTACAGGGTCTTGCGCTTGGAGTAGATCGGCGTCTCACTGGAGTTCTTGTACTTGGCCGGGTCGGTGCCCCCCGGGAGGACCCGGCCCCCGAGGGCCACCGGGTGGCCGGACGGATCGCAGATGGGGAACAGGATCCGGGCCCGGAAGGAGTCCTGCAGCTTGCCGCGGCGGTTGACGAACCCGAGCCCGGCTCCGACTGCGTGCTCCTCGCTCAGTCCCAGGGTCCGGCAGAGCGCATCCCAGTCGTCGGGGGCCCAGCCCAGGCGGAACTGACGGACCACCTGGCCGTCGTAGCCCCGGCTGCGCAGGTAGTCGCGGGCCTGGCCGGCGTCCGGGGCCTCCAGCAGGCGCCGGTGGTACCACTCGCTGGCCTGCTCCATGATGTCGAGGAGGACCTTGCGCCGCTGGCTGTCCCGACCGGACGAGGCGTCCTCACGGATGGTGATGCCGGCCTTGTCGGCCAGGCGGTGCACGGCGTCCACGAAGTCGAGGTGCTCGATGGCCCGGACGAAGCTGATGGCGTCACCCTTGGCCAGGCAGCCGAAGCAGTAGTAGAACCCCTCCTCGGCGTTGACGCTGAAGGACGGGGTCTTCTCACCGTGGAACGGGCACAGGCCGACCCACCGGTGCCCCACCCGCTTCAGCGCGGCGTGCTCCCCGATGAGCGCGACGATGTCGGTCTCGGCCCGGACCCGGGCCACGTCCTCGTCGGGAATGCCCATAGGTGACGACGGTACCGCGTCGCCGCCCTCCCC
Source organism: uncultured Acidimicrobiaceae bacterium (assembly GCA_963700235.1). Lineage (GTDB taxonomy): Bacteria > Actinomycetota > Acidimicrobiia > Acidimicrobiales > RAAP-2 > Bog-756. The sequence goes on along the minus strand of CAVOWT010000001.1, from coordinate 714,771 downwards.
GGACCGCCGCCTAGGACCGCTTGGTCTTGGCCTTGGCCTTGGCCTGGGGCTTCGATGCCGACTTCCCCCCGGACTTGGGCGATGCGGCCACAGAAGACCGCGGCCGCGAGGACGTGTCACCGGCCAGGACGGCCTGGGCCGCGGCCAGACGGGCGATGGGCACCCGGAACGGCGAGCAGCTCACGTAGTCCAGACCGGCCCGGGCGAAGGTGCGGATGGACTCGGGGTCACCGCCGTGCTCACCGCAGACTCCGATCTTGAGCGACGGCCGGGTGGCCCGGCCCCGCTCCACGCCCAGCCGGACCAGCTCTCCCACCCCGTCGGGGTCGACCACCTCGAAGGGGTTGCGCTTCAGGAGCCCGAGTTCGAGGTAGGCCGACATCATCCGGCCCTCGACGTCGTCGCGACTGAAACCGAAGGTCATCTGGGTGAGATCGTTGGTGCCGAACGAGAAGAAGTCGGCCACTTCGGCGATCTCCCCGGCCCGCAGCGCGGCCCGCGGGGTCTCGATCATGGTGCCGATCAGGACCTCCAGCGTTCCCGACCGGCCCCGTCGGCCCGCCGCCCTGCTCCCGCTCTCGGACTGGGCCTCGGTGATGGCCCCCTCCACCCACGAGCGGGCCAGGGCCAGCTCCTCACGGGAGATGGTGAGCGGGATCATGATCTCCACGATCGGATGACCACCCGCGGCCACCCGGTCGAGGGCCGCCTCCATCAGCGCCCGGACCTGCATGGCGTAGAGGCCGGGCTTGATGACCCCGAGACGAACGCCCCTCGTGCCCAGCATGGGGTTGTACTCGTGCCAGATCTTGGCCGCCTCGTAGAGGCGGCCTTCCTCCTCGGTCAGGCCGACGGTGGCCTCTTTGACCGCCATCTCCTGGGTGTCGGGCAGGAACTCGTGCAGGGGTGGGTCGAGGAGCCGGATGGTCACGGGCAGTCCGTCCATGGCCTCGAGGATCTCCTCGAAGTCGGAGCGCTGAGCCACACGGAGGGCCTCGAGGGCCGACTCCTCCTCCTCCGGGGTCGAGGCCAGGATCATGCGGCGGACCACGGGCAGCCGGTCCTCGGCCAGGAACATGTGCTCGGTGCGGCAGAGGCCGATGCCCTCGGCACCGTGCCGGCGGGCGTTGGCGGCGTCGGGCCCGTTGTCGGCGTTGGCCCGCACGCCGAGGTGGCCGGCCCGGACGGCGTCGGCCCAGCCCAGAACGATCTCGAACTCGGGCGGTGTCTCCCCCTCGGACACCGGGACCTGGCCGAGCACGACCGTCCCGTTCGTGCCGTCCACCGAGATCCAGTCGCCCTGGTTGACCACGGTGTCCCCCACCGCGAACGAGGAGCCCGAGATGCGCAGGACCTCGGCACCGACCACGGCCGGCTTTCCCCACCCCCGGGCGACCACGGCGGCATGGCTGACCAGACCGCCCCGGGCGGTGAGGATACCCTCGGCGGCCAGCATCCCGTGCACGTCCTCGGGCGACGTCTCGCTCCGGACCAGCACCACCTTCTCGCCACGCTCCGCCGCGGCCTGGGCGTCGTCAGCCGTCAGGTAGACACGGCCCACCGCCGCCCCCGGACTGGCTCCGAGTCCCCGCGCCAGCACGGCATGGCCGGAGCCGGAGAACTGCGGGTGCAGCACCTGCTCCAGGTGCTCGTCGGTGATCCGCCCCAGCGCCTCCTCCCTGGACAGCTTGATGGCCTTCTCCCCCACCATGTCCACGGCCATCTTGAGGGCGGCCCGGCCGGTGCGCTTGCCCACCCGGGTCTGGAGCATCCAGAGCTTGCCCTGTTCGATGGTGAACTCGGTGTCGCACATGTCGCGGTAGTGGGCCTCGAGCCGGGCGAAGATGGCCCGCAGCTCGACATGGATGGCGGGGAACAGGTCGGCCAGAGCGGACAGGGGCTCGGTGTTGCGGATTCCGGCGACCACGTCCTCGCCCTGGGCGTTGACGAGGAAGTCGCCGTACTCGCCGGTGGCGCCGGTGGCCGGGTCGCGGGTGAAGCCCACGCCCGTGCCCGAATTGTCGTCACGGTTGCCGAACACCATGGCCTGCACGTTGACGGCGGTCCCGAGGTCGTGGGCGATGCGCTCGCGCTCCCGGTAGGCCACGGCCCGCGGTCCGTTCCACGACGCGAACACGGCCTCGATGGCGCCACGGAGCTGTTCGTCGGGGTCCTGGGGGAAAGGCGTACCGGTGTGATGCTCCACGATCTGCTGGTAGGCGTCGACCAGGTACCGGAGGAGCTCCGTCGGAATGCCGGCATCGGACGTGGTGCCGGCCAGCTCCTTGGCCGCCTCGAGGAGGGAGTCGAACTCCTCGCCCGGGACGTCCAGCACGATGCGCCCGTACATGGCCACGAAACGGCGATAGGAGTCGAAGGCGAAGCGCTCGTCGTCGGTCTGCTTGGCCAGGCCCTCCACCGACTGGTCGTTGAGGCCCAGGTTGAGCACGGTGTCCATCATCCCGGGCATGGAGAACTTGGCCCCGGAGCGAACGGACACCAACAGGGGATCGCTCGGGTCGCCGATCCGCTTGCCCATCTTCTTCTCCAGCCGGGCACGGGCCTTGGCCACCTGCTCGGTCAGTCCCGTCGGGCCAGCCCTCCTCCATGTAGCTCCGGCACGCCGTGGCGCCGATGGTGAACCCCGGCGGCACCGGAAGCCCGAGCACCGATGTCATCTCGGCCAGGTTGGCACCCTTGCCGCCGAGGAGGTCCTTCATGTCCATGGGGGGCTTGCGGTGGGCATGGTCGAAGTCGAAGACGAAGGGCATGGGGAGGGGCTCCTGGACTGGATTCGGAGTGCGGCACGGACCGGCCGACGTGCGGCGGCCCGAGCGACCCAGCCTACCTGGCGCCTGTCGGGACATCGACGAGCCCGTGGGGCCGCGCCCGGTGGCCGGGTCCGGAGGCGGACGTGCCGCAGCCCTCGCTCGGTCGACCGTCCGCCTGCTCAGTAGGTGGCCGGCAGCACGGTGTTGACCGCCCCGAAGAGGAAGTAGAGCAGGACCAGGGCCGCCGGCACGGCCACCAGCGGGGCCAGCCAGGCCCGGCGGGGCGCCATGCGTCGCCGGGCCACCACCACCAGCGCCACGAGACCCAGGGCGGCCAGGCCCACAGGGCCAGCCGGATCCAGTTCCCCGGCTGACGGGTCGGATCCACCTGGGCCGCCACGTCGGTCCCGGAGCGGTGCCGGGCGGGCGTGGCCGGGGCGGCCGGCGAGAGCAGTCGGGCCACCACGACCAGGCGCTGGGCGGCGCTGTAGCGAGGGGTGCAGGTGGTCAGGGTCAGCTCCGGCACCGCCGACGGCGCCAGCACGCGTGAGATCGGTCGGTGCCACCACCTCGGAACGGACCACCAGGTAGCGGAAGGTGCCCTGCAGCGTGGTCACGGTGATCGGATCGCCGGTCACCAGGTCGTTGAGGTCGTAGAAGGGGCGACCGTGGGTGGTCCGGTGCCCGGCGATCCCGACGTTCCCCGGCTGGCCCGGCAGCGGAGTGGCGACGTAGTGGCCGGGCCCCACGGCCAGCTGGGCCGACCCGGTCCCCTCCACCACCACCTGGTCGACCCCGATCTCGGGGATGACCAAGGTGCCGATCGGATCACCCACGGCCGGGACCGGCGTGGCCGGATGCCGGGCCCGACGAGCCACCCGCCGCCGGCCGGCGGGCGTCGGCCACCCGCTGATGGGCCAGGGAGCGCTCGAACCGGTGCCGGAGGGAGTCCTGCTGGCGGGATTGGACCAGGCCGGTCCCCCACAGCTGGTAGGCCACGAACAGCACCACCACCCCGGCCAGGGCCAGGAGGGTCCATCCCGTGGTGGCCAGCGGCGACCGATGCCGCTCGGTGGCCAGCGGCGACCGATGCCGCTCGTGCCAGCGGCGACCGGTCGCCGCTCGGTCGTCATCGGGTCAGTCGGGTGTCTCGTCGTCCACGCGCGGGGGCCACCGCCCGGCGGGCGCGCCGGATGCGGTCGATGACGAGGAGGACCGACCCGGCCAGGGCCAGGGCCAGGGCCAGGGCCAGGGGACGGTCGGATGTCGGTGCCGGTGGAGGCCAGGGCCGGTCCGGTGGCCGGGGCCCCGTGGTTCCGGGACCGTCGTCGAGGAGGCCGGGGCCTGCGCCACCGGGGTGAAGGTGTTGGTGAAGGCACAAGTCACCTGAGGGTCGGCCGGGGTCAGGGTGACCAGCACGTCCGAGGACGTCGGATCGGTGGACGTGCCGTTGCAGACGATGGAGACCGGGGCCCAGGCGCCCAGGGTCGAGTCCTGCGGTCCTTCCTCCACGATCGAGTACTGGCCGGGCACCAGCGGGTCGAGCGGGGCTGCCCGAGGTCTGCACGGCGGTGACCGGCCACCCCGGCCTGGCTGGTGGTGGCGGTCAGTACCGGCTCGGTGGTATCACCCGGCACGGTGGCTGTCGGTGTCGTCCGCCACCGGGGTGACGACGAAGTCGGTGGTACCCACGCCGCCGATGGTGGTCTTGGTGATGGTGAGGGAGCCGCTGGGGGTGAAGGCGTTGGTGAAGGTGCACTCGAGCGAGTCCCCGGCGCCGGGAGCGGCGTGTCGGCGGGTAGACGAAGGTGAAGGCGGTGGGGTTGCCGGGCACCGGGGTACCCGCCTCGCCGTCGCAGTTGAAATTGGACAGCGCCCAGCTTCCCCCGCCGGCCCCGTTGACCGAGGTGAGGTCCTCGGAGATGGTGTACGTCCCCGCCGCCAGGGTGGGGGCGAAGGCCGTCCCGTCGGCCAGGGTGGCCGCCACCGGATCGTCCGGAGCGGTGGTGGTGGCCACCGAGCGGGGTCGTGGTGGCCGACGGGTCGGTGACCGACAGCTGGAACGGACCGCCGCTCGCCCCGGTGGTCTGCTTGAGGACGGTCAGGGTCGGGTTGGACGGTGGGTCCGGACGTGAGTCGGTATACGTGCAGGTCACCGTGGCCCCGGCCGCCAGGGTCACGCGAGACGGAGACGCCCGAGATGGTGACGGGGCCGCCGGTACAGGTGGGAGCGGTGGGGGCGGCCCAGCCCGGATTGGGAACCTCGGTGAAGTTCCACGCCACGCCCGAGGAGCGGACGAAGCTCATGGACGCCGGGGCGGTCGAGTTGGCCGGCACGGTGATCGAGAACGGGTTGTCGTCCGGGCTGGCGGTCGGGCCGGGGTTGTAGGACACGCTCCCCTGGAACTGGAACGTGTTGGCCTCGGGTTCGGCCGCGGCCACCTGCTTCTGCACGATCGACGGTGCCGGGCGTCGGGGTCTGGTCGACGGCGTAGTAGTAGCAGAACACGTTGGTCTGGCCCGAGGGGAAGCCGACCCACTCCACGTTGTCACCGTTGAGGTTGTCGATGGCGCACCGGAGGGCGCCGAAGGCATACCGGCTCCCGAAGGTGGCGGTGCCCAGCGGGTCGGTGGCCGTACCGCCCTGCACCCACAGCTGATGGTTGAACGCCGCGGTGACCTGGGACGCGGTCAGGGTGACGGTGGTGGCGGCGGCGATGGACTGGCCGGTGGGGTTGCCCTGGGGAGTCGAGGAGGGGCACCGACGGCTGCACGGTGACGGGCGGGGAGACCGGGTTGGACACCCGGGACAGGTGGGTGCCCGGGGTCTGTCCGTTGATGCCGTTCCCGAAGGTGAACTGCCAGCCGTTCGAGCGGCGTGCAGTCGGGGTCGTTGGCCGCTTCGATGGAAGGTGAGATGGGCTGGCCCGAGCGGTAGACGCTGTCGGGTCCGAGGTCCTGCTGGCTCTCCTGGATGTTGTTGCGGGCCAGGTTGGCCATGATGTCGGTGTAGTTCGGGCACTGCCGGGCCACCAAGGTGACCTGGTAGGGGTTGACGGTGGCGGCGTGGGCCGTGGTGTCCCGCCGACAGGACCAGCGAGAACGCGCCGGTGAGTCCGGCCAGGACCACCAGGGCCACGCCGATCCGGGCCGCCGGGGTGAATCGGCTCGGCCTGTGCACCTCGCGATGCTCCCACACCGCGTCGCGGCGACTGGCTCGATGGCCCGGGCCGTCGATCCGGCCCCACCGCCGGATCAGGCGCGGTCCGCCCTCGAGCGCAGCTCGGCCACCAGGCCCTCGACGGGCACCCGGACCTGCTCGGTGGTGTCGCGGTCCCGCACCGTCACCGCGCCGTCCTCCAACGAGTCGAAGTCGACGGTCACGCACCACGGGGTCCCCACCTCGTCCTGGCGGCGGTAGCGCTTGCCGATGGACTGGGTCACGTCGTAGTCGCACATGAAGTGGGGCTGGAGGGAGGCCAGCACCTGCCGGGCCAGCGGCTCGAGCGTCTCCTTCTTCGACAACGGGAGCACCCCCACCTGGTAGGGGGCCAACCGCGGATGGAGCCGGAGCACGGTCCGCGCCTCCCCGCCGACCTCGTCCTCGTGGTACGCCGACAGGAGGAACGCCATCATGGTCCGGGTGGCCCCGGCCGCCGGTTCGATGACGTAGGGGACGTAACGCTCACCCGTGGGCTGGTCGAAGTACTCGAGACGCTCGCCCGACGCGGCGGCGTGGGCCTTGAGATCGAAGTCGGTGCGGTTGGCGATGCCCTCGAGCTCGTCCCAGCCCCACGGGAAGCGGAACTCGACGTCGGCGGTGGCGGCCGAGTAGTGGGACAGCTCGTCGGGATCGTGGTGGCGCAGCCGCAGCTCGGTCGGCGGGGATGCCCAGGTCGGTGTACCAGCGGAACCGCTCGTCCAGCCAGTAGGCGAACCAGCTGGTCGGCCTGGTCCGGGGGCACGAAGTACTCCATCTCCATCTGCTCGAACTCGCGGGTGCGGAAGACGAAGTTCTGGGGCGTGATCTCGTTCCGGAACGACTTCCCCACCTGGGCGATGCCGAAGGGTGGCTTCTTGCGGGTCGTCTGGACCACGTTGGCGAAGTTGATGAACATGCCCTGGGCCGTCTCCGGACGGAGGTACGCCACCGCCCCTTCGTCCTCCAGCGGTCCGGCGTGGGTCTTGAACATCAGATTGAAGGCGCGTGCCTCGGTGAACTCCGTCGAGCCGCAGTTGGGGCACACCCCGTCGATCTTGTCCTGGCGCCAGCGCTGGTGGCACTTCCGGCAGTCCACCAGCGGGTCGGTGAAGTTGGACAGGTGGCCGGACGCCTCCCACACGGCCGGCGGGGAGAGGATGGCCGCATCCAGCCCCACCACGTCGTCCCGCCGCTGCACCATGGCCTCCCACCAGGCGTTCTTGACGTTGCGCAGCAGGTTGACCCCGAGCGGCCCGTAGTCGTACGTGGATCGGAACCCGCCGTAGATCTCGGCCGACTGGAAGATGAAGCCGCGCCGCTTGCACAGCCCGACCACCTTCTCCATCAGGTCTGCGCTCGGGCCCGGCGCCGTCGGGCGCGTCAGGAGCAGCTTCCGGGTCGGACATCAGGGACGCATGGTACCGGGTGCCGCCAGGGCTCCGGCCCCGTCCGCCCCCCCGGTCACGAGCCGGGTGGTCACGGCGTTGGCCAGCAATCGTCCCCGCAGGGTGAGGACGGCCCGGCGCCGCCTTCCGTTCGACCAGGCCGTCGAGGTCCGGATGGTCCGGGAGGGCGTCGACGGTACGCCGGCCGGAGTGCGCAGGCGGAGGACCAGCCGCTCGAACTCCCGCTGCTCCTCGGTCAGCACCTCCTCGCCGGCCATCGGCGAGCGACCGGCGTCCACCGCCGTCACGTAGCGGTCCGGCGTCCGCACGTTCCACCAGCGCCGCCCGGCCCGGTGGGAGTGGGCGGCCGAGCCGATGCCCCGGTAGTCGCCCTGGTCCCAGTAGAGGCCGTTGTGCCGGCACTCGTGGCCCGGCCGGGCCCAGTTGGAGATCTCCTCCCACCGGTACCCGGCGGCGGCCAGGATGCGGTCGGCCCGCTCGTACCGCCCGGCCACGGCGTCGTCGTCGGGGTGCCGGCCCGGATCCGAGGCCAGAGGGGTCCCGGGCTCGACCGTGAGTCCGTAGGCGCTGATGTGGGGCGGCGGGGCCGGCCAGGCCCAGGACCTCCTGCAGGCTCCGCTCCCAGTCGGCGTCGCTCTCGCCGGCGCCCCCGATGATCAGGTCCATGCTCCACGAGTCGAAGCCGGCCCGGCCCACGGCGCGGGCCGCGCCGGCGACGTCGTTCTGCCCCGTGGTGACGACCCAGGCCGGCCAGCACGTGGGGCACGGTCGACTGGACACCGAGCGAGATGCGGGTCACCCCGGCGTCCCGGTAGGCGGCCAGCCGGTCGGGCCGGGCGTCCTCGGGATTGCACTCCACGGTGACCTCGGCCCCGGCCGCTGGCGCGGGATGGCGGCGAGTATCCCGGCCAGGGCGTCGGCCGGCAGCCGGGACGGCGTCCCTCCCCCGAAGAAGACCGAGGTGGCCGGCGGCATGCTCCCGTCGTATCCGGGCCCGCTCGATCTCGGTCACGCACGCCTCGGCGTAGGCACCCATCAGGTGGTCCCGGTCGGTGTAGGTGGCGAAGGCGCAGTAGTCGCACCGGAACCGGCAGAACGGGACATGGACGTAGACCCCGAACGGACGGGGGATGCTCACCGGTCCGCCGTCCGCCGGCTGCCGGCCGGCCGCACCGCCGGCCACGGCCAGCTGCGGGCCTCCCCCCACCGCGCCAGGGCCTCGGCCCGCTCGGCGGCATGGTCCACGACGGGAGCCGGGTAGCCGAAGCCGTCGGCCTCGGGGACGTAGCGGCCGACGTAGGCGCCGTCGGGATCGAACCGCTCGGCCTGCCTGGCGGGGTTGAACACCCGGTGGAAGGGCGCGGCATCGGTACCGGTGCCGGCCACCCACTGCCAGCCGTGGTTGTTCGACGCCAGGTCCCCGTCGACCAGCAGGTCGAGGAAGTGCCGGGCCCCCCGGCGCCAGTCGATGTGCAGGTCCTTGACGAGGAACGAGGCGGTCACCATCCGGACCCGGTTGTGCATCCACCCCTCGGCCCGGAGCTGGCGCATGCCCGCGTCGACCAGCGGGAACCCGGTCCGACCGGCGGACCAGGCCTCGAACCGCTCGTCGGCCCGGGCGCCGGTGTCCCACCGCACCTCGCGCCCGACGGCGTGGAGCGGCTCCCAGGCCGAACCCGGAAGGTGCCACAGTACGTCGGCGTAGAACTCGCGCCACGCCAGCTCGGATCGGTACCCCTCTCCGCCCCGGCCGCCGGGCAGCCGGGCCAGGATCTGGCGGGGATGAAGGGACCCGAAGCGCAGGTAGGGCGACAGGCGGGACGTGCCGTCCCGATCGGGGCGGTCGCGGTCGTCCGCATACTGCCCGACCGGACCGTCGAGGAACGCCCGCAGGGCCGACTCGGCCGCCGCCTCACCGGCCGGGGGGAGGTGGGGCGAGTCCGGGACCGATCCGATCTCGGTCGGGGTCGCCGACGACCCGGCGCGCCAGGTAGCGCGCCCCGGTCGGCGGTCCCGAGGGCGGGGGCCAGCCCGCCGCCGTCCAGCCGCGCCGGAAGGCGGTGAACACGAGGAAGGGGCGGCCCCGCCCCGAACGGACCCGTCCCGGGGACACGGCATAGGGCGACCCGACCAGGTCCAGGTCGGCCACCGGTCGTGGCCAGCGCCGCGGCCACCCTGGCGTCTCGTCGCCGTCCGTAGGGAGCGGTGTCCCCGGTGGCGAACACGGTGTGCGCCCCGACCTCGGCGGCGAACGCAGGGACGACCTCGTCCGGCCGGCCGTGACGCAGGGCAAGGGTGCCGTCGAGCCCCTCGTCCAGGGCCACCAGCGACGAACCCAGGAACGAGCGGCGGTTGGCCCCGGCCGAGGACAGCAGGGCCGGATCGGCCACGAACAGCGGTGCCACACGTCCCCCCGACGCCGATGCCTCGCCTACCGCGGCGGCCAGGGCCGGATGGTCGGCGGTCCTCAGGTCGCGGCGGAACCAGATGACGGTGTTCCGGCCGGCTCCACCGGACACGTCACGACACCTGGCTCGACCGGACCGAGCGGAGCCGGCGGTCGAGATGGGCCTCCATGGCCTCGGTGGCCAGTGCCGTCACCTCGTCGGTGACGGCGGAGCGGGGCTCGGCCAGGACCCCGGCCAGACCACCGCCCAGCGTGCGGCGGAGGAGCGACAGGCCGGCAGGCGACAGTGGCCGACCCCTCCGACAGCTCCGGCACAGGACGCCCCCCTCGACCAGGTCGAACGCCACCAGGAGGTCGGAGTCCGGCTCGCCGCACGACACGCACATGTCGAGGACGGGGGCGGAGCCCTCCAGCGCCAGCACCTTCAGGAAGAACGCCGGGGCCACCATCGGCGACACCCGTTCCGCCAGCGCGGCGACGGCACCGACCAGCATCTCGTACAGGCGGGGATTGCCGTGTCGCTCCTGGCCGATCTGGTCGACCACCTCCAGCATCGACATGGCCGCCGACATGCGATCGAGGTCCTCGCGCACGGCGCGGTTGGTGTCGATGACCTCGACCTGGTTGATGATGTCGAGGTCGCCGCGCCCCTGCCACCCGAGCAGGGCCACGTGGCTGAGCGGTTCGAGCCGCGACCCGAACTTGGAGGTGGTGCGACGCACGCCCTTGGCCACGGCCCGCACCTTGCCGTGCTGCTCGGTCATCAGGGTGACGATCCGGTCCGCTTCGCCCAGTCGGATCGTGCGCAGCACCATTCCCCGGTCGCGGAAGAGGGTCATCGGGCCCCGCTCGGCCCCTCGGTGACGGCGTCCCCGGGCGGTGGGGCGGCGTCGGCGGCAGCTCCGTTGGGTCCGCTGGAGGAGAGGGGAGCCTGCCCCTGGCCCACCGGCCGCCCCGGTGACCGCCCATGGGTCCTTCCTCCTCCGAGCAGGTTGTTGGCGGCGATGAGGGCCAACAGCACCGGGGGGATCACGACCAGAGGGGCCACGCCCGAGAAGCCGGCCACCAGCATCAGGACCATGCCGGCATAGACCAGCAGGCCGAGCACGATTCCGGTCAGGATCCAGACGCCGCCGGTGTCGTCGGGGGTCCGCCGGGGAGGGCGGCCGTACCGGGCGGCCGGATCCCGGGTGGCGTTCACTGCACGCCACCGTAGCGGCGCTGGCGCTGCTGGAAGTCGCGCACCGCTTCGAACAGGTGGCTCCGGCGGAAGTCGGGCCACAGCACGTCGTCGAAGACCAGTTCGCTGTAGGCCAGCTGCCAGAGCAGGAAGTTCGAGATCCGGTGCTCACCCGAGGTCCGGATGACCAGGTCGGGGTCGGGCTGATCGGGGAAGTACAGACGGGAGCGGATGGCCTTCTCGTTGACCTTGTCGGTGTGGACGCCGTCGGCCACCAACCGCTTGACGGCGTCGACGATCTCGGCCCGGCCGCCGTAATTGAAGGCCATGGTCAGGGTGCACCGCCGGTTGCCGGCGGTCAGCTCGATCGACTCGTCCATGCGTCGCAGCACCCGCCTGGGCACCCGCCAGTCGCGTCGGCCCACGAACCGGATGCGGACGCCCTTGTCGTGGAGTTCGTCCCGGCGACGGGCCAGCAGGCTCTCGTTGAACCCCATCAGATAACGAACCTCATCGGCCGGTCGGCGCCAGTTCTCCGTCGAGAAGGCGTACATGGTGATCCACGGGATGCCGAGTTCGAGGGCCCCTTCCACCGCGTCGAGCAGCGCCGCCTCGCCGGCCGCGTGCCCCTCGGTCCGCGGCAGGCCGCGGCGGGCCGCCCATCGGCCGTTCCCGTCCATGACACAGGCCACATGGACGGGGATCGGACCGCCGGCGAGGTCGTCGGCCGAGAGGACCGCGTCCGGGCCGGCACGGCCGGGCCGTCGCTCATCCGATTCCACCCTGCGAACCTATCGCCTCCGTGCCGCGGCCCGTGCCTGGGGAGGGGCGGCCCCGCCCTCGTCCCCGGTCGACCCCACCGGTGGTTGAGGGCCCGGGCCCAGGGGCGCTAGACCCTCCCCATGTCCCCGCTGGCTGCCCTGGCCATCTTCGCCGCCGGCTTGGCCGCCGGGACCGTCAACGTGATCGTGGGCTCGGGCTCGCTCATCACCTTCCCCGTCCTGTTGGCCCTGGGCTATCCGCCGGTACTGGCCAACGTGTCCAACACGGTCGGACTCGTCCCCGGCAGCGTCAGCGGCGTCGTGGCCTACCGCCACGAGTTGGTCGGCCAACGGCCCCGGCTCCTGAGGCTGGGATCGGCTTCACTCCTCGGGGGACTGACCGGAGCCGTGCTGCTGCTCTCCCTGCCCAACGGCGTGTTCAAGGCGGCCGTACCGGTGCTCATCGCCCTGGCCGCCCTCTTGATGGCAGCCCAACCCCGCATGCGAGCCGGCCTCGAGCGCCGGGGCCGGCCCACCGCCCACGGCGGCGCCGGTCTCCTGGTCGGCGTGTACCTCACCGGGGTGTACGGCGGCTACTTCGGCGCGGCCCAGGGCGTCATCCTGATCGCTCTGCTGGCCATCTTCATCGACGACGACCTCCAACGCCTCAACGGGACGAAGAACGTACTGGCCCTGGTGGTCAACGGCGTGGCCGGACTGTTCTTCGTCACCTCCACCCACGTCTCATGGTCGGTGGTGGCCCTCATCGCCGCCGGCTCGATCATCGGTGGCCAGGTCGGCGGGCGCTACGGCCGCCGCCTGCCCGCCCCGCTCCTGCGTTGGGTCATCGTGACGGTGGGGCTCGGTGTGGCCGTCGGCCTGGCCGTCGAGTGGCACTGACCGGTCGGGACCGCGCCGGGTGCGCCGATAGGGTCGGTCCATGGCCGACGACGTGACCACCACCCTGGCCGCGGTGGCGGCCACGCTGCCGGGGGGCGGCGAGGCCCGCGAAGGACAGGGCCGGATGGCCGAGTCGGTGCGCCGGTCCATGGTCGAGCACCGGCACCTGGTGGTGCAGGCCGGTACGGGCACCGGCAAGTCGCTGGCCTACCTGGTCCCGGCGGCCCTCGCCGGGCAGCGCGTGGTGGTGGCCACTGCCACCAAGGCACTTCAGGACCAGTTGGCCCACAACGACCTGCCCCAGGTGGCGGCGACCGTCGACGGGGAGTTCACCTTCGCCGTACTCAAGGGTCGCAGCAACTATCTCTGCCGCCAGCGGGTGACCGAGATCGGTGGCCGCGGCGAGCAGCTGGCGCTCCCCGCCGACCGGGCCGCGCCGCCCGATGCCGACGACACGCTCACCGCGGACGCGGCTGGCGGCGACGGTCCGGGTGGCGGCGGGATCGCCGCCGACCCCGACGCCGTGGGCCATCTCGGCGAACAGGTGACCCGGCTGGTCCGGTGGGCCGACACCACGACCACCGGGGACCGGGCCGAGCTCGAGTTCGAGCCGCACATCCGGGCATGGTCGGCCGTGTCGACCTCGGCCCGGGAGTGCCCGGGGGCCTTCCGTTGCCCGTCGGGCCGGACGTGCTTCGCCGAGGATGCCCGGGCCCGGGCGGCCGAAGCCGATGTGGTGGTGGTCAACACCCACCTGTACGGGGCCCATCTGGCCAGCGGTGGAGCGGTGCTCCCGCCCCACGAGGTGGTGGTGTTCGACGAGGCCCACGAAGTCGAGGAGGTCATGACCGACAGCCTGGGCGTGCAGATCGGCCCGGGGCGCTTCCGGGCCCTGGCCGCGTCGGTCCGGCCCCTGGTCGACCCGGGCACGACGGGGGCCGCGGCCGATGTCGACGGGGTGGCCGAGGTGGCCGACCTCCTGCAACGGGTGCTCCGACCCCTGGCCGGCCGGCGGGTCCCCGGGCACACGCTCGCCGGGGTCGGACCCCCGGGCGGGCCCGACCCGATGAGGCCCCGACCGGCCTCGAGCTCGGTCTCGGCGGGGAGACTGGGCCGACGCCTGCGCCGACGCCGACGGGCCCGGCGGCTCCGCCGGGCGACGACCCGGGGCTCGACCACGTGCTGGGCCTGGCCACCGGCCGGGTGGGCCGGGTCGTCGACCGGCTCCGCCAAGCCGAACGCCAGGCCGAAGCCGGCGAATCCAACGCCTCGAGGTCCCGGCGGGACCGTGCCCTGCTGGCCGCCGGCCACCTGGCCGCCGACCTGGCGCCGGCTCTCGGCCCTCACCGACGACGAGGTGGCCTGGGTCGACGGCGACCGGTCCCCCAGCCTCCGGGTCTCGCCCATCGACGTGGGCCCGCTCCTGTCGGAACGGCTGTGGGGAGAAGTCACCGGCGTGCTCACGTCGGCCACCGTCCCGCTCGGGCTGGGCCAGCGGCTGGGACTGCCCGCCGGCGGCTACGACGAGCTCGATGCCGGCAGCCCCTTCCACTACCGGGACCATGCCCTGCTGTACGTGGCCAACTCGCTGCCCGACCGCCGCCGGCCCGAGTCGGAGCCGGCCCTCCACGACGAGCTCGAGGCGCTGATCACCGCGGCCGGCGGCCGGACACTGGCCCTGTTCACCAGTTGGCGCTCCATGCGGGCCGCGGTCGAGGCGCTGCGGGGCCGGCTGGACGTCCCGGTCCTGGCCCAGTCCGACCTGCCCAAGCCAGCCCTGGTCGAGTCGTTCCGGGACGACGAGGCCACATGCCTCTTCGCCACCCTCGGCTTCTGGCAGGGCGTGGACGTGCCGGGTCGCACCCTGAGCCTGGTCACGGTGGACCGGATCCCGTTCCCCCGGCCGGACGAGCCGGTGCTGCAGGCGCGGCGGGAGCGGGCCGGGGCCGGGGCCTTCCGCCTGGTCGACCTGCCCCGGGCCGGCACCCTGCTGGCCCAGGGGGCGGGCCGGCTGATCCGCTCGGCCGGCGACCGTGGGGTGGTGGCCGTGCTGGACAGCCGACTGGCCACGGCCGGGTACCGGGCGGCGCTGCTGGCCCGGGTGCCGCCCATGAAGCGGACCGTGGACCGGGCCGAGGTCGAGGCCTTCCTGGCTCGTATCACCGCCGACGCCTGATCGCCGACTCCGACGCCTCGATACCGGGGAGCGAGCAGACCCTCCCGGTAGGCTGAGCAACTGACGAGCCGGCCACGACGGCGCCACGTGTCAACGGCGGGAGGCCTTGGGTGCGAACAGAGGTGGCGGTCCGACGTGACGGTCCGAGGGGACGACGGTGAGGATCCTCATGAACGCGGCCACGCTCTCGCCCAACACCGGCATCTCCGTCCAGACCGTGCAGGTGGCCGAGGAGCTGGCCGCACGGGGCCACCGCCTCGACCTGGTCTACGTCGAGGACGGCCCCTTCCGGGACCGCTACCACTCGATCTGCGGACTCGATGCGACAGGTCCCGGCCCTCGACCTCGAACTCCGGGGGGCACTGCGGCAGGCCCCCCGGCTGGTCCCGGCCCTCCGGGCCGGGGCGGCCACCCATCCCGACGTGATCTACCTGAACCGGTTCAAGCCGCTGCCCTGGGCCCTGGCCACATCGACCTTCACCCGGGCGCCGGTGGTGTGCCACCTGCATGGGCTGGTCGGCATCGGCACACCGGCGGTCAACCGCAACCTGTCGCGCTTCACCAACCGGTTCATCTGCGTCTCGAACTTCGTCCGCGACCGGTTCGTCGCCGCGGGAGGGCGACCCGGCGCGCACCGACGTGGTCCACAACGGCATCGACCTGGCCGAGTACCCGGCCGGCGGCTCGTCCGAGCAGGCCACAGCCCGAGCCGAGCTCGGGCTGTCGGAAGAGCCGTTCATCGTCCTGTTCTACGGGCGGCTGTCCCCCGAGAAGGGCGTCGACATCCTGATCAGACGCGGTGGCCGGCCTGCGCGGTGGGGGCCGCCCGGTCGAGGTGGTCCTCATGGGCCCGTACCTCGAGGACACCTACGGGAGGGACCTCCTCGCCTCCGCCCCCGGCGTCACCATCCACCACCTGCCCATGCGGACCGACGTGGTCACCCCCCTCCACGCCGCCGACGTGGTGGCGGTGCCGTCGGTGTGCGAGGACGCCTTCCCCCGCACGGTACTGGAGGCGCTGAGCACCGGGCAGGCCGGTGATCGGGTCGTCGATCGGCGGCATTCCCGAGGCCCTCACCGGCGACTTCGCCCGGTTTCTGGTGCCACCCGGGGACGTCGGGGCCCTCACCGCCACACTGACCGAGGTGCTCGACTGGCGCCGACGGGAGCCGGGCCTGGGCCAGGCGTGCACCGGACCACGTGGCCCGGAACTTCTCGAAGTCCGGCATGGTCGACGGCGTGGAGCAGCGCCTGGTCGACGCCGTCCGTCGACCGCCCCGCGGGCCCGGCCGCTCAGAGCCCTAGGCGGTCGAGGGCGTCGTCCCGCTGCTGCCAGTGCTTCTCCACCCGCACGAAGAGCTCGAGGTAGGCCCCGGGCGGCAGCTGCTTCCGTACCGCGATGCCCACCTCTTTCAGGATGCTCCCCCCTTGCCGATGACGATGCCCTTCTGTGAGTCCCGTTCGACCAGGATCTCGCAGCGGATCCGCGGCCACTCCCACTCGGTGACGCGGCAGGCGATGCTGTGCGGCAGTTCGTCGTCGACGCGGTGGAGGAGCTCCTCTCGCACCAGGTCCGCCACCCACCAGGCCTCGGCCACGTCGGTGACCATCCCCTCGGGGTAGTACCGGGGTCCGTCGGGGAGACGCGTCCACCACCGCCTCGACCAGAGCCGGCACCCCCTCGCCGGTGGCGGCGGAGACCGGGAAGTACTCCACCGGGACGGGCCCCCCGCCCTCCTCGACGATGGCGTCGATGACCTCGGCCACCTCGGCCAGGTGGGTGAGGATGCCGTCGCCGTCGGCCCGGTCGATCTTGTTGACCACTACCAGCAGCGTGGGTTCCCCGATGCCGGCCGCGTCCCGACCGGGCCCCGACTGCTCGGCCGGGGCCGCCCGGACCAGGGAGCGGACCCGCCGGGCCGAAGCGCCCAAAACCATGCGGTCGCCGGGTCCGACGGCGCCGGTGGCCTCGACCATGGCCACCACCACGTCGACGTCGTCCAGCGACGATGTCGCCGACTCGTTCATGCGCTGGCCCAGCGCCGTCCGGGGCCGGTGCAGCCCCGGGGTGTCGACGAAGACCACCTGGGCGTCAGGGCGGTCGAGCACACCGCGCACCTGGGACCGGGTGGTGTTGGGCCGGGGCGAGGTGATGGTGACCTTGGCCCCCACCATGGCGTTGACCAGCGTCGACTTGCCGACGTTGGGTCTACCGACCACGGCCACGAACCCCGACCGGAAGGTGGTCACGACGGGCCCCCGGCGACCGGCATGGGCACGATCCGGACCCGCTCGATCCGTCGGCCGGTGACCCGGTCGGCGACCAGCCGGAGCCCGTCCACGTCGACGGACTCGCCGGCCACCGGCACGTGTCCGAGGAGATCGAAGACCAGACCCCCCACCGTGTCCCAGGCCCCGTCGGGAAGGTTGGCGTCGGCCAGTTCGTTGACTTCGTCCACGGGAAGGCGGGCGCTGACCCGCAGCTCGCCGGAGTCGAGCCGCTCGACGGTGGGCTCCTCCACGTCGAACTCGTCCACGATCTCCCCCACCAGCTCCTCGATGAGGTCCTCGAGGGTCACCAGCCCGGCGATGCCCCCGTACTCGTCGACCACCACGGCCTGGTGGAACTTGTCGGCCTGCATCTCCCGCATCAGGTCCGACACCCGCTTGGTCTCGGGTACGAAGTGGGCCGCCCGGAGGTGGGCCCGCACCGCGGCGGAGCCCTGACCCTGTCGCACCGTGCGGATCATGTCCTTCGTGTAGGCGATGCCGACCACATCGTCGACCCGCTGATCGACGGCCGGCATCCGGCTGTAGCCGACCTCCAGCGCCCGCTCCAGAACGGCTTCGACCGTCTCGTCGGCGTTGATGGTCACCATGTCGGGGCGGGGCACCATCACCTCCCGTACCACGGTGTCGCCGAACTCGATGATGGAGTGGATCAACGCCCGCTCCTCGGTTTCGATGACGTCCTCCTCCAAGGCCACATCGGCCATGGCCAGCAGCTCGGACTCGGTCACGTCGCTCCCCAGGTACTGCCCCTTCTCCCCGATGAGCAGGTTGGCCAGACCGATGAGGGCACCCGACAGCATCCGCACCGGCCAGAAGCGGACGATGGCCGACACCAGGGGGGCGCTGAACAGGGCGGCCCGCTCCGGATGGTGCACCGCCCAGTTCTTCGGCACCGCCTCGCCCAGCACGAAGATCACCACGATCTCGAACACGGTGGCCGCCACCACACCCCAGGCCCCGAACCAGTGGGCGGCCAGGATCCCGACCAGGGTGGCCACCACCAGCTGGCAGATGAGCACCAACAGGAGGACCGGGTTGAGGAAGCCCTGGGGGTCCTCGGTCAGGCGGAGCAGGACCCGGGCCCCCCGACGTCCGTCCTCGACCAGGCCCAGCGCCTTGGCCCGGCCCATGCGGACCAGGCTGGTCTCGGCCAGGGCCAACAGGGCCGAGACGCCCAGGAGCAGCACCACCACCACCAACAGGATGCCGTCGGCGACGGTGAAGCTACCGGCGGTGGCCACGACACCGGCCAGCTCGGTCCCGATCATGAGGCGACGCGGTAGAAGCGAGTCAGCAGCTGCTGCTCGCGTTGTTCCATCCTTTCGGCCTCCACGTCGACCTCATGGTCCATGCCCAGCAGATGGAGGATCCCGTGGACGATCAACAGGGCGAGCTCGTCTTCCACGGTGCCGCCGTGCTCGCCGACGTTGCGGGCCGCCACCGCCGGACAGATCACGACGTCCCCGAGCAGCAGGAGCCGTCCGGTGTCGGCCTCGATCGAGCCCGGGCCCGTGCCCCCCTCGTCGGGAGACCGACCGCTGCGGGACGCCTCGTCCTCGATGGGGAACGACAAGACGTCGGTGGGTCCCTCCTTGCCGAGGAACCGTTCGTTCAACGAGGCCATGGCGGCCTCGTCGACGAAGAGCAACGAGACCTCGGTGTCGCGCACGATCCCCTCGGCCTGGAGCACCGACCGGGCCAGGGCCGACCACCGCTCGAGGTCGACGGGCTGGTCGGCCTGCTCGTCGGCCACGTAGAGGTCCAGGGTCACGAGGGCTTCTCCGACGGGGGGCGGCGCTCGTAGGCGGCCACGATGTCGGCCACGATGCGGTGGCGGACCACGTCCCGCTGGGTCAGGTGTACGAAGGCCAGGTCGGGGACGCCGGACAGCACCGGCTCCAGGCCGACCAGCCCGGATCGTCCGCCGGGTACGTCGATCTGGGTGACGTCGCCGGTGATCACGGCCTTGGACCCGAATCCGATGCGGGTGAGGAACATCTTCATCTGCTCGGGACTCGTGTTCTGGGCCTCGTCAAGGATGATGAAGCTGTGGTTGAGGGTCCGCCCCCGCATGAAGGCCAGCGGGGCCACCTCGACCGCCCCCCGGTCGACGAGCCGCTGGGCACCCTCGGGCTCGAGCAGATCGTGGAGGGCGTCGTAGAGGGGCCTGAGGTACGGGTCGACCTTGGCCATGAGGTCGCCGGGCAGGAAGCCCAGCCGCTCGCCGGCCTCGACGGCCGGGCGCGTGAGGATGATGCGGTTCACCTGCCGGGCCTGCAGTGCCTGCACCGCCAGCGCCACGGCCAGGTACGACTTGCCGGTGCCGGCCGGACCGATGCCGAACGTCACGATGTTCTCGGCGATGGCGTCGGCGTACTCCTTCTGCCCTCCGGTCTTGGGCCGCACCGCCCTCCCCCGCGACGAGCGCAGCAGCTCGGCGGTGAGGACCTCGGAGGGCCGGACGTCGTCGTGCATCATGTCGATGGTGCGGTGGACCTGCACGGCGTCGAGCCCCTGGCCCGATTCGAGCAGGATGATCAGCTCCTCGAACAGGGCGCCCACCCGTTCGGCACCGTCCCCCTCGATGGAGATCTCGTTGCCCCGGACGGCGATGCGAACATCGTCGAACGCGCCCTCGACCAACCGCAGCAACTCGTCACGCTGGCCCAGCAGGCCGGCCATGAGGTGGTTGCCGGGAACGAGGAGTTTGACCTGGGTGCCTGCCACGTGAGCTCTGTGGGTGACCCTAGCAGCGCCCCGGGAACGGCGATCCGATGGCGCGGGTCGGAGCCGGCGGGGAGTCTCCCCCGTCTGGTCGGCGACTCAACCCGGCGGCCACTCGAAGGCTCGTCCCCCGAGGACGTGGAGGTGGAGGTGGTCCACCGAATTGAGCGCGTCGGGCCCCACGTTGAAGACCAGCCGGTAGCCCCGGTCGTCGCCGCCCACGCCTTCGGCGTCGGCCACCGCCCTGGCCGCCACCAGCAGTGCCGCCACGTCCTCGGCGTCGTCCGCACCCACCACCCCGGCGTTGACGATGTGCCGCTTCGGGACCACCAGCACATGGGTCGGGGCCTGGGGACTGATGTCACGGAAGGCCACCGTGCGCTCGTCGGTCCGCACCACCTCGGCGGGCACGTCGCCGGACACGATCCCGCAGAACAGGCAGTCGGCCATGGCCGCGGTCAGGACCCGGACGCGGCGCGGCCGCCGGGAGCCATGGGCGGGCGGCCGTTGCCCTTGATCTCGGGATAGAGGTGCTCGAGACTGCCCGGCTCGATCCGGCTGGCCTCGATGAACCGGTCCACGTCGGTCTCCTGCAGCCGGATGACCCGGCCGAACTTGTACGCCACCAGATCGCCCTCGTCGATGAACCGGTAGAGACTCCGCAGTGTGACCCCCAGCCGATTCGAGGCCTCCTTGGTGCTCAGCCAGCGAATCTGCTCGGTCATAGGAGGCCCGAGGCGCCCATCAGATGCTGACGAGAAGTCCGAGCTCGTCCAGACGGGTACCCATGCTGTCCGGTGTCACGCCGAAGAGGCAGGCGATGGCCCGGACGTCCTCGGCCCGGATGGTGATCATCCGCCCGTTGAAGTCCTGGCGGTGCACCTGGATCATGCTCAGGAACCGGCGCAGGAGGTCCCGCTCCGGTCCGCTCACCGTGTGCAGCTTGGTCAGGTCGATGGCCACTTTTTCCGTCCCCGACGCCGTCAACGAGGCCCGACGGGCCGACGTGGTGACGATCTCCTCGGTGGTGCCCGTCGATCCCCACCGGGTCATGGTGGCGTCATCGGGCGGGAGGAGCTGGTCCACCGGCACGTCGTACAGCTTGGCCAGGCGCTGCAGCCTGGGCACGGAGATGGCCCGTTCGCCCCTCTCGTAGGCCCCGAGCACCGAAGCCTTGAACTCCTGCTCGGACATGGCCTCCACGGCCTGCAGAGAAAGGCGCATCTGCTTGCGCATGGTACGGAGGCGAGCGCCTACGGCCCGGGCGTATACGATCCGGGCCGCTTCCTCCTGCTCGTCTTCGTCGAGCACATCGACACCTTTGTCAATCACCGACATCTGCACCTCCGCTGATCTCCACCGATCGCCCCCCGAGCTCCGGCTCTGCCAATGTGACGCAGGTGCATGTCTGTCTGCGATCGATCACACCCGACATGCGGGTACGCACGATCGTCCTCCTAAACAGGAGTCCCTGCCTCCCTAGCTAGTTTCCCTCACGCAGCGTGGTTACGCAAGCGGCCCGACCGCCCCACTACGGAGAGCGCACAGGAGGGTCCCGACGGCCACGGCGGCGGTCTCGGCCCGGAGCACGTTCGGCCCCAGGCCCACGCCTGGGCCGAATCGGTCCAGCTCGTCGGCGTCCCAACCCCCTTCCGGTCCCACCGCCACCACGGGCCGGACCAGGGAGAGCCGACAGCCACCGGGTTGGGCCAGCTGTGGGTACCCGCCGGTCACTGGGGCCAGACGGTCCAGTGGCGTGACCTCGGTCACCTCGGGCAACCAGACCCGGCGGCACTGCGCTGCGGCCTGGCGCGCCACCCGGTGCAGCCGGGCCACGGCCTGTCGGCCCCGCTCGCCCTCCCAGCGCACCACCGACCGAGCGACACGGAGGGGAACGATGCGGTCCACCCCCACCTCGGTCAGCTTCTGGGTCACCCACTCGGGCCGGTCGCCCTTGGCCGGGGCGAAGGCCACCGTGATCTCCGGTGCCGGCCGGGGCTGGAACGCCACCGGTCCTTCGACGGACAGAGCGGAGGCCGGATCCATCCCCCGCGACCCCCGGGGCCCGACCCCGGCACCCACCCGGCACGGGGCCCACGATCCGGCCCCGTCCCCGGCGATCACCAACTCCCCTGATCGGAGTCGGAGGACGTCGATGAGATGACGGAGATCGTCCTCGGTGAGCACCGGCGCGGCGGGATCGCCCACGAAGACCATGGCCGAAGCGGCCAACAGGTGCGGGTCCGGCCCCGGCGGCGCGCCGGCCACCCCCGGGCCGGGACCGGTCGGCACGATCAGCTCAGCGCGGAGCGCAGCTTCGAGAAGATCCCGTCGGCGTGGGGTGCGGTACCGAGATCCTCGTGGCGGGCCTCGGCCAGCGCCGCCAGGAGCTCACGCTGACCCTCGTCCAGAGCGGTCGGGGTGTCGACCTGCACGTGGATGTACAGGTCGCCGCGGCCCCGGCCCCGTAGCTTGGGCACGCCCATCCCTTTCAGCGGGATGACCGCACCGGTCTGGGTTCCGGCCGCTATGGCCAGGTCCCGGGTGTCGTCCAGCGTGTCGAACGACACGCTTCCGCCCAGGGCCGCCACCGTCATCGGCACGTTGACCGTGGCGTGGAGGTCGACACCGCTCCGTTCGAACCCGGCGTCGGACTGCACGGAGATGTGGACGAAGATGGCGCCGTTGGGTCCACCCCGGAATCCGGCTGGACCGTGACCGGCCAGCCGGAGGGTCGAACCCTCGTCCACGCCGGCCGGTATGTCGACGGTCAGGGTGCGCGACTCGGTCCGCCGGCCCTCGCCGCCGCAGTCGGTGCAGGGCCGCTCGATGAA
The DNA here is from genome assembly GCA_963700235.1 of uncultured Acidimicrobiaceae bacterium. Lineage (GTDB taxonomy): Bacteria > Actinomycetota > Acidimicrobiia > Acidimicrobiales > RAAP-2 > Bog-756. Next base: position 692,118 of record CAVOWT010000001.1, on the reverse strand, counting down.
CTCGCCGGTCCCCTGGCAACGCGAGCACGGGACGGCGGTGATGACCTGGCCCAGGATGGACTGGCGCACCCGCCGCAGCTCGCCGGCACCTTGGCAGTCCGGACAGCGCACGGCGGTGGTGCCGGGCCGGGCCCCGGACCCCTGGCAGGTGTCGCAGTGCACCGGTGTCTGGACGTCGACCTCGCGTTGGACCCCGAACACGGCCTCGCGGAAGCTCAGCCGGAGGACCATTTCGGCATCGGGTCCGGGCATGGGGCCGGTGCGCCGGGGTCGTCCTCCACCGGTGCCGCCCATCCCGTTGAAGAAGGCGTCGAACAGGTCGCCCAGACCTCCGCCGAACGGATCCCCCGTGGCTCCGCCCGCACCCGGGCCGAAGACGCCGTCGGCGCCGAACCGGTCGTAGCGGGCCCGCCGCTCAGGATCCTTCAGCACCTCGTAGGCCATGCTGACCTCCTTGAACCGCTCGGAGCTGTCGGCATCGCCCCGGTTGGCGTCGGGATGGAACTCGCGAGCCTTGGCCCGGTAGGCCCGCTTGAGATCCTCGTCGGAGGCGTCGCGGCGGACGCCCAGCACCTCATAGAAGTCGACCGCGGTCATGGTCGGGTCACCCTGCCGCTCACCGGCCGGCCTCGCCCAACCGCTGGCCCAACCGGTCCCCCACCACCCGCGCCGCGGCCAGGGCCAGCGGATAGTTCATCCGGGTGGGTCCGAGCAGCCCGATGGTGCCGGCCTCGGCACCGTCGACCGACACCGGCATGACCACGATGGCGCAGGAGGCCAGCGGCTCCACGCCGTGCTCGGTTCCGATGGCCACCGACAGCCCGGTGTCGAGGATGTCGCGGAGCAGCGTGACCACCACCAGTTGCTGCTCGAGGATGGTCAGGACCGAGCGCACGGTGTCCACGGCATCAAAGGCGGCGGCCATGCGCGACGAACCCCCCACGAAGAGCTGATCGGCCCCGTCCGCCGTCCCGAGGGCCCGGAGCGCCGTTGCCGCCGTCGACACCACGGCATCGGTGTCGGCGTCACCGGTGCTCGTCACCGATCCCGACACCTGGGCCAGTGGTCGGCCGAGGGCATGGGCGGCCAGCCGGGCGGTGGCGTCGGCCAGACGGACGTCGTCGACGTCCACGCCGAACTCGACAGACTGCTTCTGGACGGCACCGTCGGCCAGCACCACCACCAGCAGGGCCACCCGGGAGCCCAGTCCGACCAGCTGGACGGACCGGATCACGGACGACTCGTGGGACGGGCCCACCACCATGGCCGTGCAGTCGGTCAGGTCGGCCAGGAGGCCCGAGGTCTGCTCCAACATGAGCTCGATCTCGCCATGGGCATGGTCGAAGAACTGTCGGACCTGTTGGCGTCCGGTCGGGTCGAGGGAACCCGGACCGGCCAGGTGGTCGACGAAGAAGCGGTAGCCCTTGTCGGTGGGGATGCGCCCGGCGCTGGTGTGGGGCTGGGCCAGAAAGCCGTCCCGCTCCAGCGCAGCCATGTCCGAACGGACGGTGGCCGAGGACACGCTCACCCCGGGTGCATCCACCACGTGCTGGGAGCCCACCGGCTGCGCCGACCCGATGTACTCGGTGACGACGGCGTTGAGAATGGCGGCCTTGCGCGAGTCCAGCTCCCCGCTTTCGGGGAGGGGATCGTCGGTACGGCTGTCCTCGGTCGTCGGCATGGGCGTCTCGCGCTGCGGCTGGCTGCGGTGGTCCGGACCGGCCATGCGGCCGGAACCTGGTTCGCTCCGTATTAGCACTCCACTCTAGTGAGTGCTGAGTCCTGCCGGTCTGTCATGCCTCTCCAGCCACATGACCGGAGCCGAGCCCACCGCGGGCCGGGGGCGCCCCCACTGCGGGCGATCAGGCCGAGGCTACGAACATCCGCTCGGTCATGGCCGGACCGAGGGCGATGGTGTCGTCCCCCACCAGCAGGGTCAACGTGCCGTCGGGAGCCCGGGCTCCGATGAGGGCGGTGGTGCCGGGCGTCAGGCCGTGGTCGCCGAGGTAGGAGAGTGAATCGGACTCGTGCTCCACACTTTCGGTGATGCGCTCGAGGCGGATCCGGTCCCCGGGCTGGGCCTCGGCCAGGCGGTGCTGCTCGGGTCCCTCCCGGTCGACGCCGGGGATGGGATTCCCGTGCGGGCAGGTGGTCGGGTTGCCGAGCAGGACCACCAGGCGCTCCTCGACGTCGTCCGAGATGACGTGCTCCCAGCGACCCGCCTCGATGTGGGCCTTGTCCCAGTCGAGACCGATGATGTCCACGAGCAGGCGCTCCGCCAGTCGGTGCTTGCGCACCACGCCCTTGGCCAGGGCCGTTCCCGTGGGGGTCATGGCGATCTGCCGGGCACTCCGCACGATGAGATCGTCCGCTTCGAGCCGGTCCAGCATCTCCGAGACCGACGGCGCGGCCTTGTCCAGGCGTTCGGCCAGACGGGCCTGGATGACGGGGATGCCCTCTTCCTCCAGGGCGAAGATGGTCTCGAGGTACTCCTCGACAGGAGGGTGGAAGCGGTCCAGCACAGGGACGATCCTACGGCACCGGCGGTGTCGGGCGTTCACCGGAGACGGCGGCCCACCCACCTTCCGACCCGGCCCGCCGGCCCCCGGGGGTACCGTGGACCCGTGGAGACGAGCCCCGGGCCGGACCAGTTCGACGAGGCGGACGACCACGGTGGCGACGCTGCTGACCGGACCGACGGTGCCGATGGGACTGACGGTGCCGATGGGAACGGGCCGCCCGGAGGCGAAGGTGCCCCGGGCCCTGAGCGGTCGGCCGACGAAGCGGGTCAGACCGAGGCGGACGGCCGGGACCCACTCCGTTTCAATCGTTGGATGAAGCGGTCCGCCACCGGCGCGGTCATGACCGGTATCGCGGTGGGACTGCAGCAGGCGTTGGAACTGCCGAAACAGCAGCCGGCCTTCGTCATCGAGGCGTCGGGCGAGCCGGAGGATCCGGACAAGCCCATCGATCTGCGGTTCGATCCCGACAGCCCGGCGGACACGGTGGCCGTCATCCGCCGTCGGCCGGCGGATCCGCCCGAACCGCCGTCGGGATGAACCACCGCGGTGGTGAGCCGGCGGGCCGGTGCCGACCGATGACGTCGACGACCCGGCACGCCACACCGTCGAGCAGCAGGACGACGCCGGTCCCGTAGGCCAGTCCGGCCGCGGCGTCGGTCGGGTAGTGCCACTGCAGCGAGACCACGGCGACGGCCATCCACAGTGCGTAGGCCGACGCCGCCACGACGGCCACGGTGCGTCGCCGGACCGGAACCGCCAACACCAGCGCCGTCCCCAGCGCCGATGCCCCGACCGTCGAACCGGACGGGTACGACAACCCTCCGCCCAGGGTCCGTCCCACCCACGGCTTGATCACCAGCTCCGAAGTCACGAGAGCCAGAGGTGGTCCCACCAGGCAGGCCAGGGCCCGGAGTCCGGTCCCTCGGGAAGGCGATGGCGGCGATGACCCACTGCACCGATCACGATCACCAGCGGGATAGCGGAGCGCGGTCACGTCGGTCAGCACCGAGCGATGGCCGGACCCGATGAAGCTCGGGAACCAGGTGTCGAGCCACGACGGCTCTGGTCCCGTGGGCGAAGCACACCCCTCCGACCGCCGTGGCCGCCAGGAGCACGACGGCGGCCGCGATCTCGACGGCGCGAGTCCCGGCGGCGACGCGTCCGCCCGCATCCTCGGAGGCCACGTCCGTCGTCGGTCCGGCGGCCGACGCCGGAACCGGCGGCGGCCCGGAGTGGAGCGGAAGCACGGCTCCCAGGCTAACGGTCGAGGCCGCGACGCCCGGGTCGAGCGGGTCGTCGGACACCCGGTGGTCGAAGAGCCGATCGGTATGCTGGCCCGATGGCCGGGCCCGACGTGACCGTTCTCATCGCCACGCGGGACCGGGCCGACCACCTGCCCGCCAGCCTGTCCACCGTCCTCGAGTCAGCGGAGCGCTCAGCGCACCCGACCGAGGTCCTGGTCGTGAACAACGGCTCGTCCGACCACACCGGTCAGATGCTGGAGGAGTTCTCCTCGTCGTGGCCCATCCTGCGCACCCTCGACGACCCGATACCCGGCAAATCGGGCGCGCTCAACCGTTCGCTGGGTGAGGTCCGCGGGCCGGGCCGTCCTCTTCACCGACGACGACGTCCACGTGTCGGAGACGTGGGTGGACGAGATGGCCACGCCCATCCTGGAGGGGACGGCCGACGCCGTCTGCGGCCAGGTGGTCCTGGCCCCCCATCTCGAGCGCAGCTGGCTCACACCGGCGCTGCGCACCACGCTGGCCGAGCTGCTGGACGTCTCCGGGGACAAGCCGGGCATGGTCGGCGCCAACATGGCGACATCGACCGAGGCGGCCCGGGCCATCGGCTTCGACGAGGAGCTCGGACCGGGGGCCCGGGGCATGGCCGACGACGTGCTGTTCAATCTGCGGCTGAAGGCGGCCGGCTACCGGTTGGTGGGCTGCACCGGTCCCCCGGTCGAGCACCACCTCTCCGCCGACCGGCTGAACTACCGGTCCATGAAGCGTCTGGCCCAGAGCAACGGGTCCAGCCACGCCTATCTCTGGCACCACTGGCTCCACGACGACCTCAGCCTGCTGCGCGTGCGCACGCTGCGGGCCCAGGCCCAACTGGCCTGGGCCCGGTACCGGGGTGATCACGACGAGAACGCCATCAGCGAGCACGAGTACGACCTGTGGTTCTCCCACAGTTTCTGCACCCACCTGGTTCAGGAGAAGTCGAAGACTGCCGAACTACTCGTCGGCCGGCACTCCGTCCGCCCACACGTGGAACGCCGAGACCCGGACGGTGGGGTGAGCCGATCCCCGCAACTCCCCGTGGCACCGGGTGGGCCCCGTCGGGTGCTGTTGTGGATGCCCTCGGGACGACGGGTGCTCGGCGGCCACGTCGTGCAGCTCGAGAAGACCGCGGCGGCTCTGGGCCAGGCCGGACTGGAGGTGGCGACCGAGTTCTCGCCCACGCCACGCTCCACCGGCTTCGACCTGGTCCACGGATTCGGACTCGAGGCCAAGGACATCCGGTACTGGCACAGCCGGGGCGTTCCGGTGGCACTCTCCACCATCTACTGGGAGCGGTCCTACCGCATGGACGGTGGTGGGCGACGGCCGTCGACGCGCGCCGTGGCGGGAAGGGGTGTCCGGGCGGCCCAGTTCAGCCTGGCCGCGCTCAAGGGCCGGGCCAGCCTCATCGAAGCGGCCATGGCCGTCGACCATCAGGAGCGGAGCTCGTATGCCAGCTTCGAGTCCGCCGATCTCCTCCTGCCCAATGCCGTCGGCGAGGGCGAGAGCATCCGCCGTGATCTGGGTGTGTCGACCCCCATGCACCCGGTCCCCAACGGCGTCGACCCCCGGCGGTTCACGCTGCCGACCGCTCCGTTCGGCGACCGGGGCTACGTCTTGTACGTGGGCCGGATCGAGCCGCACAAGAACCAGCTCGGCCTGATCGAGGCGCTAGACGGCTCCGGCCTGCCGCTGGTCATCGCCGGGCACGAGCACCCCGACCACCCGGCCTACGTCAGGAAGTGTCAGGAAGCCGGGGCCGGCTGGGTGCAGTTTCACTTCTCCCTGGCCGGATCGGAACTCCCCGGCCTCTACCAGGGTGCCCGGGTGCACGTGCTGCCCAGCTGGTTCGAGACGACCGGACTCGTCTCCCTCGAGGCCGCGCTCAGCGGCTGCAGTCTCGTGTCGACGTCACGGGGGTACGCCCGCGAGTACTTCGACGACTTCGCCCGGTACTGCGACCCCGGGGACCCGAGCTCCATCCTCGGCGACGTCCGGCAGGCCTGGGACACGCCGCCGCCGCCCGAGCTGCGACAGAGGATCCTCGACCGCTACACCTGGGACCACGTGGCCCGCGCCACCATGGCCGCCTACGCCTCCCTCCCCCCGAGGTCGGACACCCCGGCCTCACCTGCGCCCTGAGGCCTCCGAACGGCCCGGAGCCCGTACCGGATGGCCCCGGGGCACCGCCAGGCTCAAGAACCGGTCGGTCGGGGTCGATGACTCCACTGATCGGACTGGTCCGTCGCCGTCATCGCGTCGGGTGCGGTGCAGAGATGGAGAGACGCCGCGCGCCCCCGCGTCCGGCGTGAGGAGAGACGTTGACAGAGCAACCCGGGAGCGCACAGTCCGAGTCGACGCCGTTCTGGTTCGGGCCGAGCGACCGCGAGCTCTTCGGTTGGCTGCATCTCCCGGCCGACCGGGTCGTGCGCGGAGGCGTGGTCCTCTGTCAGCCCCTCGGCATCGAGGCCATCTGCGTCTACTTCTCCTACCGGCTGCTGGCCCAGCGACTGGCCCAGCGGGGGCTGGCCGTCCTGCGCTTCGACTACGACGGCACCGGTGACTCCACCGGGATGGAGGACGATCCCGACCGTCTGGACGCCTGGCTGGACAGCGTGTCGGCCGCCACCGACGCGTTGACCACGCTCGGCGTGGGACACGTCGCTCTGGTCGGCGTGCGGATCGGAGGCCTCTTCGCGGCCCACGAGGCCACCCGTCGGGGCGGCGTCGACGCCCTGGTGCTCTGGGACCCGTGTCTGTCCGGTCGATCGTTCCTCCGTGAGCAACGGTTCCTCAGACTCCTCAGCGGCAACGGGGCCGACCTGGGCGACGAGGCCGTCGACGCGCCGGGCCTCCGCTTCGAGCCGGAGACGGTCAAGGCCCTCTCCGACCTGGACCTGCGCCGCCTACCGGGGCCGCTGGCTCACCGGACGCTGGTCCTGATCCCGCCCGACGTGTCCAGGCCGACCTCCCTCGAGGACCGGCTCGAGGGAGCCGACGTGGACTGGCAGGAGGCCACCGGTCAGGACCTGCTGCTCGACTCGAGGCTCCAAGAGCCTCCCCTGGCCACGATCGGACGGCTGACCGACTGGTTGTGCGGGGCGCTGGACGGTCCGCCGACACCGGTCACGCCACCGGACCGCGGCTCCGCCATCGTGAGCCTGACGCCCACGGGAGAGCCGTTGGTCGAGCGCACGGTCAGGCTCGGCCCCCTCGGCCTCTTCGGGATCGTGACGGAGACCCCGGGGACCTCGGTGGGTCCCACCGTCGTCCTGGTCAACGAAGGCAACACGCACCACATCGGGCAGGCCCGCATCTGGGTGGACCTGGCCCGCCGGGTGGGAGCGGCCGGATTCCGGGTGCTCCGCTTCGACCTCAGCGGTATCGGCGACAGCGACACCCGACCGGGGCAGCGGGCCCATGTGGGTCGGGCCCCCGAGGCCGTCGAGGACGTCTACGACGCCATGCGGGGAATCTGCCCCGACGACCCGACCGACGTGGTGCTGGTCGGCTTCTGCTCCGGTGCCTATGAGGTCATCGAGCAGGCGCTGGCCCACCCCCCGCGGGGGATCTGCGTGATCAACCCGACCTTCTCGTTCCTCCCCCCGAGCCCCCCGGTAGCGCCGAGCGACCCGGCCGCCAGTACACCAAGCGGTGGTTCGCACGTCCGGCCGGCCTGGCGCTGCGATGGACGGCCGGACGGCCGAAGTCCGTGGAGTTGGACCGGTGGTCCCGGGCTCTCGAGGTGGGCACGTGGCCGGTGGCCATCGCCACCCGGCATCCGGCCATCCCGTCGGCGGTGTGGCGGCTCGTCAATCGAGCGCTGTTGGAGCACCCCGGCATCGGGACGCTCGAGCACATCGTGGGCGACGACGTCAACACCATGTTGGTCTCCGGTCCCGACGACCTGCTCCCGGTATCACTCGGGTCGGAGGGGCGGCTGGCGAGGCTGCAGGAGTCACCGAACTTTCGACTGGTGGTGCTCGACGAGCTCGACCATGCCTCGTGGGTGAAGCGTCAGCGCCAGCGGCTGATCGAGGTGCAGGAGGACTTCTTGATCACCACCTTCGCCAACACCGGCAAGGGCCCGCATCGGCCGGCGTAGCCCGGCATCACGAGGCCGCGGCGTCGAGCACGGCCAGGAACTCGGTGGCCTGTTCCGCCCACGTCTCGGGCCGACCGGTCAGAGGGCCGGGGCCGGGCGCCAGCGACGACCGGTCCAACACCGCCACCACCGTGTCGACGAACGCGTCCCTGTCGGCTTCGACGAAGGGTGGGCCGAGCCCCCGGAAGCCGGCCACGGGCGTCGTCACCACCGGTCGTCCCACGGCCATGAACTCCCGGGCCTTGATGGGATCCAGGCTCTCGGTGAACGGGGTGATCTGGTGCGGCACGACCAGGACGTCGGCGTGCTGGAGGTACGCCGGCACGTCGCGGTAGGGGCGGCTCCCGAGGATCACGGCGCCGGCCTCGAGGAGCGTGAGTGCGACCTCTTTGGTCAGGCTGTTGGGGCCGACGAACACCACCGCGGCCCGGCCGGCCACGGCCCGGCACAGCCGTGCGCACAGTTCGATGTCGAGGCGCCCGGCGCTCAGGGTGCCCGAGTACAGGACGACCGGTCCGGCCGGCAGGTCGACCGGACGCTCCGTCGGCGCCCGCAGGTGGTCGAGCTCCACCCCGTTGGGGATCAGATGCACCGATCGGTGTCGGCCCCGGCTCTCGGCCAGGGCCGGCGAACAGACCACCACCTCCGAGACGTGGCGGAGCATGGCGGCGTCGTTGCGCTGTTGGCGCTCCATCTGGCGGGTCGCCCCCCGGGCCAGGACCCAGTCGTCGGTCACGTCATAGATGCTGGGCCACCCGGTGCGCTCGATCAGCGGGGCATAGGTGCTGTCGTTGATCCACAGGACCGGTCGATCGAACCCGAGCCGACGGCCGGCCTCCACCACCTGTCGGCACAACGAGCGGTCACCACCGGGCCAGATCCGCCGCGGCAGCCACTTGCGGGGCGCCATGGCCCACAGACGCCCGCTCGATCCCACCGGGCGCAGGGGCGACCGATGGGGCCAACGCCCATGCCGCAACGACCAGGCCACGTCGACCGGGGGCTCGGCGAACAGGAGACGGAGCGTGGGCCGGAGGCGGAGCAGCTGGCCCGCCATGTGCTGGTTCCGGCGCCAGACCTCGTCCCACGGCTCCAGCGAGAGGCAGATGACATCGAACGGGTCAGCACGTTCCACGGCGCGCCTCCTCTCGAAGCATGGTCGGGAGCCGGATCATGGGGCCGGGTGGGCCCGCAGCATCGGCAGGGACGACGTCGGCCATGGTAGTTCGCACCCGGCCCCTCGCCGGCGCCCGATAGCGGCCGCGATAGCGTCGACCGAGATGGCGAACCACAGGGTGTCCCGGTCCGGGGATGAGCCGGTCGAAGACGGGACACCGGGTACGACCGAGACCTCCGAGCGGTCTGTAGTCCCGTCGGGAGGGCCGGTGCGCTGTTCGCTGGTGGTACTCAACTACGACGAGCGCGACCTGTTGCTCTCCTGCATCCGATCCATGCTGGCCGCCGTCGGGCCGACCGACGAGATCATCGTGGTCGACAACGGCTCGCACGACGGCAGCGCCGACGCCATCAGCCGGACCTTCCCCTCCGTCCGGCTGGTCCGGCTGCCCGAGAACCGCTACATCTTCTCCCTTAACGCCGGGTTGGCCGTGGCCCGTGGTGAGTTCGTGGCGTTCTGCAACAACGACATGGAGGTGGAGGACAACTTCGTGGAGCAGGCCCTCGACTGCTTCGTGAGCGACGACATCTTCGCCGTCTGCTCCCGGGTCCTCGACCGCAACGGCGCCGAGCAGGGAACGAGGACGGCGGGATACTGGAAGCGGGGACTGCTCTTCTACCTGCCGCTGCCGCACAGCCCCGTGTCCACGGACTGTTTCTTCGCCGTGGGCGGACAGTCCTTCTACCGTCGGGACGTCCTCACGGCCATGGGCTCGATCGACGAGCTGCTGTGGCCCATGTACCACGAGGACATCGAGCTCTCCTACCGGGCCTGGAAGAACGGCTACCGCATCGTCTACGCGCCGGGCTCGGTCTGTCATCACATGGGGGGGAGGACCAGCACCCGGGTGTTCACGACCACCCAGCTCCGCTCGTTCGTGCGCCAGAACGAGCTCTTGATGGTCTGGAAGGACGTGACCGACGCCGCCATGCTGCTCGAGCACGTGCTGTGGCTGGTGCCGCGGTTCGCCGTGGCCCTGTTGCGATGGGACACCGGGACACTGACCGGTTACGGCTCCGCCTTCCGTCGGCTCCCGAGGGCGGTCCGGTCCCGACGCGGGGCGCAGGCCCAGTTCCGCCGGAGCGACCGGGCCGTGTTGGACCTGGTCGGTGTCTCGGCCATCGAGGCCCACCACCCTACGGCCGGCTGACCGACGGCGGCGGGCCACGACGGCCCCACCCGGACCGGCCGGTCGGGTCAGGACGGGGCTCCGCGGCGGGACCGGATGCGCTGTAGCACGGCGTTGCGGAGTTCGGGCTCGGTACGGGACACGATGGCGGCCAGGGTGATCCAGGCCACGGCGCAGACGATGACGGCACCGATGATGGCCTCGATCCCGCTGTGCTCGGGGTGGAGATGGATGAGCGCCAGGGCCGTCACCCCGGCGGCCAGGGCCACCGGCACCACCGGGACCAGGGCCGTGCGCACATAGGAGCGGACCGAGACCCCGAGGTACCGGCAGACCCTCGTCGGGAGGACCATCGAATCGAGGATCAACACCACCGGCAGCGAGCCCACGGCCGGGCCCACCGGGCCCAACCAGTAGGTGGCGGCGATGCTGCCGGCCAGGTTGGCGGCGGCCCCGATGATGGCCAACCGGACCATGGCCCGGTTGCGGCCGGTTCCGGTCAGGAACAAGAAGCACTGGTGACCGGGCAGCTGCAGGGCCGTCACCAGACCGAGGGCGATCATGATCTCGTACGTCTTGGGGGGGACCGTTCCCAACCAGAGCTTGAGGATCGGATCTCCGAAGGCGGCCAGGGCGATGACGATCGGCGTCGAGATGACCAGGCACCCCATCACGGCCCGGAAGAAGTAGGTGGCCTGACGCTCACGTTCGCCCACCTCCTCGAAGTGGGCGTAGGCGGGAAGCAGGGACGTGGTGGCCTGGGTGCTCAGGGTGCGGGTGAAGTTGGAGGTGTTCAGGGCCACGTTGTAGGGAGCCACCTGGGCCACGGGGAGGATGATGCCGATCACCAGTGAGTCCAACTGATAGGCGACCACCCCGCCTAGGGCCACGACCGTCTGGACCCCCCCGAAGCTGAGCAGCTCGCGGAGCAGCCGACGGCTGAAGTGTCCGTGCCGCATGGAGGCACCGGTGATCCGGTGGACGATCGATGCGCTGATGACCAGCGTCACCGCCACTCCGGCCGTCTGCAGGACGGCCACCGCCATCAGGCCGGCGCCGGCCACCATGGCCACGATCTGGCCCACCTGCACGAGGAGCATGGTGATCAGACCGATCTGGGTCTGTCGGTCGTTGCGTCCCGAACCGAACAGCACGGCGTTGGGGACGGTGGAGAGGAACATGAGCGCCGACATGACACCGAGGATGATCAGCGTGGCCCCGGCCAGGCTCGAACTGACACCACCCAGGTTGAGGAACGAGGCCACGAACGGGGCCAGGCCCACGGTGATGAGTACCGCCAGCACGGCCGAGACGGCGAAGAAGATCCACGTCGTCCTGATCAGGTCGGCCATGCCCCGGGTGTCGTTGTTGGCCGTCAGCCGGGCCACCCGCTGGACGGCGGCGGTGCCCACGCCCACGTCGAGTAGGCCCAGGTACCCCACCAGGGCCAGGAGCACGACCCACAACCCGTAGGTGCCGGCCCCGAGGTGATGGAGCAGGACCCGGGTGAGCACCAGGGTCATGGCCAGTCCGATGAAGAAGCTGGCGTAGGAGTTGGTGATGTTCCGGAGCAGCTGCCGTCCGCTGGCATTGGCGGGGCCGGGTCCGGGGCCGGGGAGCGGGCCGTCCGGAACGGGACGGGGAAGGAGCGGGAGCTCCGGCACGGGAACGGGATCTCCGGTGGGCCCGTTGTCGGGACTCCTACCCGATGTCCCTTCGCTGACCACAGACAATGCTACCCCGACCACTCTCTGGGACCGCCGGACCCACGTGCATCCCCCGGGCCGAAATCTGGCCTCAGTCGTCCAGCGTGAGGGCCGAGACGAAGGCCTCCTGGGGGACTTCGACCCGACCGATGTTCTTCATCTTCTTCTTGCCCTCCTTCTGCTTCTCGAGGAGCTTCCGCTTGCGGGTGATGTCGCCCCCGTAGCACTTGGCCAGCACGTCCTTGCGCCGGGCCTTGACTGTCTGGCGCGACAGGATCCGGCCGCCGACCGCGGCCTGGATGGGCACGTCGAACATCTGGCGGGGGATCAGTTCCCGCAGCTTCTCGGTCATCCTCCGGCCGTAGATGTCGGCCTGTGAACGGTGCACGATGGTGGAGAAGGCGTCCACCGGGGTGTGGTTGATGAGCAGGTCCACCTTGACCAGGTCCGAGGTGGCGTACCCCTCCGGCTCGTAGTCGAGGCTGGCGTACCCCTTGGTCCGGCTCTTCAGCTGGTCGAAGAAGTTGACGACCACCTCGGCCAGCGGGATGGCATAGACGAACTCCACCCGCTCCGGCGACAGGTACTCCATCCGCACCATGTCGGCCCGGTGGCCCTGGCACAGGTCCATGATCGTGCCGGTGTACTCGGCCGGCGTGAGGATGGTGGCCCTCAGCATCGGCTCGTCGATGTGGTCGAGTCGGCTGGGCTCGGGCAGCTCGCTCGGATTGTCCACGTCGACCCGGGTGCCGTTGTCGAGGTAGGCCTGATAGGCCACCGACGGTGCGGTGGCGATGAGGGCGAGGTCGAACTCGCGCTCCAGCCGCTCGCGCACGATCTCCATGTGGAGCAGACCGAGGAATCCGCACCGGAACCCGAAGCCGAGGGCCCGGGACGACTCCGGCTCGTAGGTGAAGCTGGCGTCGTTGAGGCGCAGCTTCTCGAGAGCGTCACGCAGGTCGGGCAGATCGTCACCGTCGATGGGGAAGAGCCCGCAGAACACCATGGGCTTCGGGTCGCGATAGCCGTCCAGCGCGGTGGCCGCAGGACGGGCGGCCGTCGTGACCGTCTCGCCCGATCGGGCCCCGCCCACGTCCTTGATGCCGGCGATCAGGTACCCCACCTCGCCCGGACCGAGTTCGTCCACCGGTACGGTGATCGGGGTCCTGATGCCGATCTCCTCGATCACGTGATTGGCTCCGGCCTGCATGAAGCGGAGCTTGTCCGTGCCGACCAGCGTGCCGTCCATCACCCGGAGCGAACTGACCACCCCGCGGTACTGGTCGTAGGCCGAGTCGAAGATGAGGGCCCGTAGCGGTGCATCCGGGTCACCCGAGGGCGCGGGGATACGCTCCACGATGGCGTCGAGGAGTTCGGGCACACCCTGGCCGGTCTTGGCCGATATGTGCATGATGTCCGCCGGCCTCGAGGCCGAGGACCTGCTCGATCTCGGCGGCACAGCGGGCGGGGTCGGCGGCAGGAAGGTCGATCTTGTTGAGGACGGCCACGATCTCGAGGTCGTTCTCCAAGGCCTGATAGCAGTTGGCCAAGGTCTGGGCCTGAATCCCCTGGGAGGCGTCGACTAGGAGCACCGCTCCTTCGCAGGCGGCCAGCGAACGGCTGACCTCGTAGCCGAAGTCGACGTGGCCGGGGGTGTCGATGAGGTGAAGCGTGTGGTCCCGCCAACCCACCCGGACGTTCTGGGCCTTGATGGTGATGCCCCGCTCCCGCTCGATGTCCATGGAGTCGAGGTACTGCTCCCGCATCTGGCGGGGATCGACGGCCCCGGTCAGCTCGAGGATGCGGTCGGACAGGGTCGACTTGCCGTGGTCGACGTGGCTGATGATGGAGAAGTTCCGAATACGGTCGACGGGAAGCACGGGGAGGCCAGCGTACCCAAGCCGGCCCGATATCGGTCCCATGGGCCCTGGAGCGGCGCCGGTGCGACGCCGGGTGCGGGCCCGGGTGCGCGCCCGTTCGGACCACTCCGGACCGGACTGCTATCGTGTCATGTTCCCCGAGGTGGCCCGAGAGGGTGGCCGGGGTCATTTTCCCCTCGTGGTGGTGTGGGCGGCACGGCCGTCACACCGAACACGACCAGGACGCAGAGGACTCGCAGTGGCAAACATCAAGAGCCAGATCAAGCGCAATCGACAGACCATCAAGCGCCAGGCACGGAACAAGGCGGTGCGGTCCGAACTGAGGACCCGCACCAAGCGCGCCATCGGGGCCGTCGAGGGGGACGCCGAGGACGCCGAGGAGGCGATGCGGCTGGCCGTCAAGCGGATCGACAAGGCTGCAGCCAAGGGAGTCATCCACAAGAACCAGGCAGCCAACCGCAAGTCACGCCTCATGAAGCGGGCCGCGGCGCAGTCCGAGGCCTGAGCCGGACGACCCGACCGGGCCCGTCATGGCGCCATCGGCGCCACCCGCCACCGGAGCCACCCGCGCTGGGCTACGAGCTCAGATTGGTGTGCAGTGCCTCCACCTCTCGTTCGTAGGTGTTCGTCAGCTGGATGGCGGCGTCCAGATCGGGGGCGACCACCACGTCGTTCCTGTTCGGAACGACCACGTGCAGTCGGGCCTGGGAGTAGGTGATCTGCTCCCTGTTCGTCACCCGCAGGAGGGTGGGGAGCTGGGGTTGCCGTTCGAGGTAGCTCGTGTCCAGCTGGCGCGGTAGTCCGCGGTCGTCGATCCAGACCTCGATGCGGATGATGTCGGTCGTGGCCAGGCTCGACCGGACCAGGGCCCGTTCGGACGGTAGGGCGCCTGCGGCATACGCATCGACCGGTACGGAAAGCCGGTAGCCGGTCGTGGGCACTCCACCGATGTCCCGCTGTCCCAGCGAGGTCACCGGTCCCCGCACGTCCCGCAGGAAGGCCAGGGAGATGCCTGCCGACGTACCGTGTTGGGCCGGGTAGGCGATACACGGTCTCCTCCCCACCTGGCGGAACCCCGGGTCACAGGGCAGGTAGACGAGTGATCCATCAGAGAGATAGGTCGCTTTCGACCCCAGACCTCCAGGATTGACGAGGGACGTCGTGAAGGTGAAGGCGTTGGTGCCCGGGCTCAACGCGCCCACCGTCCGAAAAGAACTGGCCACGTACCCCTGGGGAGCCGTCAATACGAGCGACGCCGTAGTGTGCATGGTCTTCCAACGCGCCGCGATCACCGGCGTGCCCCGGATCCGCTCGAGCACGAGCGCCTGGGACGGGGCCGAAGGTCCCAGCGTCAGCGTGATGGCGACAACGGCCGCCGTCACCACACCAACCGCCGCCACCAGCCACTGCCATCGGCGGCTTCGCGCCCGATCCCGCACTGCGGTGGGTCGCTCGTTCGGAGTCGACACGACTTCGGCACGTGTCCCGAGTCGGAGCAGCATGCCATCAGCACGCTCCTCTCCCGCCAGGACCGTCGAAGCCATGGCACCTCTCGTCACCGCCGAGATCCTGCGCCACGTCTCGAGCTCCTCCCGGCAGGTCGGGCAGTGCGCCAGATGGGTCGGCCCCTCCGCGCCGGATGGACCGTGTACGGCACTGGCAATCAGTGCCGGCTCGTCCAGATGCTCAGCCTTGGTCATCCGCTGTCCTCTCGTTGCCATGTCCTCTGCATCGCCAGCTTGGCGCTGTGCATCCGACTCTTCACCGTTCCCAGCCGGACACCCAGCACTTCGCCTATCTCCGACTGCGTCAGCTCTTCGACGAAGGCGAGGAGTAGGACCTCTCGTTGGACCCTCGTCAGTTCGGAAAGCTCGTCAATCATCCGTACGGCCTCGAACGCGCCGATGGCCGCGTCCTCCGGGCCCGGTTCGTCCGAAGCCCGATCCGCTGACTGGCTGGCCACGGAGAATCGGTGTTTCCGTCGCCGCGATGCGGCCTGCCGTAGCGCTATGGCCACCAACCAGGTCCTGACCCGTGACCTCCCGTCGAACCGGGCACCGTTCCAGACGGCCAGGAAGGTGTCCTGTGCCACCTCCTCGGCCAGTTGGTGATCGTCGAAGATTCTGGTCACCAGCGCTGTCAGGTGCAGCCCATGGCGTCGATACAGTTGCTCCAACGAGTTCTTGTCGCCGGCCCTGATCCCGATCAGCAACTCCTCGTCCCTGCTCTGCGTCAGCTCGAATGGCGCGCCTCCCTGTCCTTCCTCCCCAGCCGGCCCGTTCGATCCCACCACCTCTTTGTAGCGCCGAGTGGCCAAAAGGTTCGGTGCCGTTCGAAATTTCCCGGAATTCCCGCGACCGCCCCTACGACCGTGGCGTACACGTTTCTTGGACGGAGACCCCGGGTACACGTCCAGGGGAGGGATGCCGAAAGGAGGGCGGGAATGGCTGTCCGATTGTCCGCCGCGTTCGAGGTCAGCACCTGGGACGAGGCATCGCTCGACGACCAGGACGATCTGCCGAGATTGACGCGCGCCACGCTGGAAGTCGTCCGGGGTGCGAACTTGGGTGACCTGGCCTCGGCCTCCGGCAGTGGCGAGTTCCTTGCCGACCCCAGCGGCTCCGTGGCCCTCGCCCTGCAGTCGACTGAACGATCGGGGCCACCGGCCCCGATCGTTCCCGTCGGCCCGGATCGGTGAGTGCAACGTCAGGCATCGCTACGATGACCGCATGGACCGGTCGAGCCTCCACGTCGAGGTCCACGGCCCGCCGACGACCCCCGAGGTCGTGCTCGTCCACGGAGCGCCGGACCGTTCGACCAGCTTCCGGGACGTGCTCCCGTATCATTCCGACCGCCGTGTCGTTTTGTACGACCGGCGTGGCTACGGCCGGTCGCTGAAGGCCCCACCGGCGCGGGACATGAGCGATCATGCCGATGACCTCCTGGCCATCCTCGACGACCGCCCGGTGCCTCCGATCGTCATCGCCCACAGCTTCGGGTCGAACCTCACGATGCTGGCAGCAAGTCGTCGCCCGAGCGCCTTTGCCGCCGTCGGTCTGTGGGAGCCACCGCTCCCATGGGTGGAGTGGTGGCCACGGGGAACCAAGCGCTACAACGCCAAGGTGGCCCGCTCGGACGATCCGGCCCACGACATCGAAGGCATGTACCGCATGCTGCTCGGCGATCAGGGGTGGGAACGGCTTCAACCCGATGTGCAGGCAGAGCTCCGGGCGGAAGGACGGGCCTTTCAGGTGGACATGGGCTCCGAGTTGGACGCTCCGTTCGAGTTCGAGGACATGGTGGTGCCGGCCCTGGTCGGCTACGGCACCGCCACCGTCAAGGAGCACTCCGAGGGGGCCGGCTGGTTGGTCGACCGCCTCCCGGACGCCCGCTTGCACGTGACTCCCGGGGTCGGCCACTTCGCCCCCCGCACCCACCCCAAGGAGTTCGCGGCCTTCATGGACGCCGTCGTGGCCATGACCGGGTCGACTCGTTCCCGCCAGCGGCCGAAGACCCCGATGTGAACCCGGGTCGTCGCCGAGGCGGACCCGGTGCGTTCAGGACTCAGGGACTCGCAGCGACGCCACCACCCCGCCGTCGACCAGCACGTCGGTCCCGGTGATGAAGTCCGCGTCTCGGCTGATGAGGAAGTCCACCACTCCGGCGATGTCCTGGGGGGTCCCGATCCGTCCGGTCCCACTTCCGGCGATCATCGCTCGCATCGTCTCCCCGCTCGGGCCGTCCAGTTCAGAAGCGCCCATCGCCGTGGAGATGATGCCCGGAGAGATGGTGTTCACCCGTGCCCCACGCCGTCCCCAGACCAGCGAGGCCGGCCGGACCCGGACCTGGTTGGCCCGCTTGGCCACGACGTAGGCTGTCCCCGGGTCGGCGATGCGCCCCGGGGATAGCTGGTGCAACCCGGCCAGGTGCTCGGTGGGGGTGGAGGCCAGTCGCGCGTTCGAACTCGGGATCGAGCGTCGCCATCGTTCCCGCCATCGACGAGATGAACACGCCCGCTCCTCCGGCGTTCATCACGCGGCCGAATGCATCCAGCATGAGGGCCGTTCCCACCAGATCCACACGGATGATGGCGTCGACGGCAGCCTGCACGGGCGAGACCCCGGCCGTGTGCACGACGGCGTTCACCGGACCTCGGGCCGCGGCCTCTGCGGCCAGTGCCTCGACCGAGTCCTTCAGGGAGACGTCCACCACGTGGCTCACCACGTCGTAGCCCGTAGCCGCCAGGGACCCGGCCTCCGCCTCCAGCAACCGCTCATCGGAGTCGGCGATGATGACGGTCGCACCGGTTCCGATCCGGCGGGCGATCGCCGCTCCCATGCCACCCATTCCGGTGACGACGACCACCTGTCGGGGACGGGACATGGTCAGACCTTAGGCCGTTCGGGCCAACGAACTCTGCTGCCCACGACCGCCGTCGGCGCGCCCCCCGTCCCGGTCGACGGACCTACTTGGCGTAGTAGAACGGCTGATCGCAGCGGTAGCCGTGTTGGGGTCCATTGGCCGGGGGATCGTCCAACCGCTTGTAGGTTCCGTTCTCGATCCTGGCGATGATGTAGCAGTTGGTCGGTATCTTCGCCGCCGGATTGGCGGTGCCCGTGAGGTAGCCCCCCGAGAACGAGGTGATCTTGCGGAGCTGTTGGAGGATCGAGCCCCGGCTGGGATTGGGCCCGGCCGCGTGGAGGGCCTGGGCGAACAGCTCGGCCGACAACCACCCGTACAGCGTGTACAGGTCGGCCTTGAACCCGGGTGATGCCTTCTGCACCCAGGCCAAGAAGGTGGTGGTGGCCGGTATGGCCGAAGCATCCTCCCCCAGGTACAGCGAGGTGTTCTGCTCCATGTAGGAACCGTCGATGGCCGAGGCCCCCCCGGAGCTGGGCACCAGCTCTTCGCTGTAGGTCGACCCACCCAGCACCACCACCGGGTGGAAGTTCTGCTGGGTGAGGGCCTTGATCACGGCGCCGGCATAGTTCTGAGGCATCTGCTCGAGGAACAGGATCTTCACGCCGGCGTTCTTCATCGAGATCACGTTCTGGTTGAAGTCGGTCTGGCTGATCTCGAAGGTGGGGTCGTAGACCACCTTGTAGCCGAGCGAGTTCATGGCCTGCTTCTCCGCATTCCACTTGGAGATGGCCGACGGCTCGCCGGCCACCATGGCCGCGGTGTGGGAGATGTCGCTCGGAAACTTGTTCTTGAAGTAGGTCAGCGGACCGAGCTGCCATCCGTTGGCGGCCGGGGCCGGGCTGAAGGAGTTGGGCAGGTCGCTCGTGGCCAGGTCCAACGACACGGTCACGTTGGGCACCTGGGGGTTGGCCGCCAGCACGAGGCCGCCGAAGTTGTCCTCGAGCGAGAAGCCGCCCACCAGGGCAACGTCCTTTTCGACGTCGGCCTGGGTCTCCTGCTTGTTCGGACCGCCCGAGTATTGGTCATCGCTGCTGTCCACCAGGATCTTCCGTCCGTTGATCCCGCCCAGGGCGTTGACGTAGTCGGCGTAGGCCTCGGTGCCCACGGCGGCCCCTTTGAACAGCCCGGCCACCAGGGTCGAGACGTTGCCCACCGACACCGAGGTGGCGGTGATTCCGGTGTGGTCGCTGAAGGCGGCGGGGGGGATCGGGGGGACAGCCGACTTACCCGGTTTGGAGCCCGAAGGGCTGGTGGTGGCCGTGGCGCCGCTGTTGGTGGACGAGCAGGCCGTCAGCGAAGCCGCCAACACCGCTGCGGTCATCACCACCACGATCCGCGGTCGCCGCCGGCGCCGCGTCGACACTGTCCCTGCCTCGATCGTCCCCATGTGACAGTCACTCCCATGCTCGCCTGTCCGCCGAGACCCCGGTGATCTGTCCGTGCCCCTGCAGAGTTGCTCTCAGAGACTCTAGAGAATCTGACCCCTGTTCGCGTGGTCGGCCACTCTACGTGCCGTCTGAGCGCCCCTCGTCACCTTCTGGGGCCTGTCCTTCTCCTTCGTGACGCCTGGCTGCTCCCCTGCGGTGCATGCCATCGATCCGCGTGCGGTCCATGTTCACGAACTCCCCGGTCGCCTCCACGGTGACGATCCCCCCTTGGATGAGCTGACCCCGGCTATGGGTCCGGCGGTCAGTTTTTTCGGTGACCCACGCCTCGAACAGGGCCGGTTGGGCGATGAGCGTCGGCTTCCGATAGTCGACGGACAGGTTGACGGTCGGTCCGGCGCCGTTGGCGATGACGTTGGCAGCCGTCAGCATGATGTCGAACGCGCCGGCCAACACCGCGCCGTGGACACACCCGGGTGCGCCTTCGTAGGGGGCGGTGAACGCGGCCCGGCCGATGGCCTTGGGCGGATCGAACTCCACCATCAGCGGTAGTGCCACCGGATTGCAGGACCCGATGATCACATCGAAGGGCATGGCCGTGGCCAGCAGATGGACCTGGTCGGACTCGACCGACTGCTCGGAGAACCGGGCCCTCGGCTCGTCCCCGGCCCAGGGCAGCACGTGGCCCTCCAGTTCGTCGGCCAGCGAACCGGCCCGGCGGGCGACGTCGAGGAGCACCTCGGGGGGCGCCGAGGCCGTGACCGTCATCGCCATCAGACGGCGGACGGCATCGGCCAGCTCCTCGCGGCCGCCGCCGCTCCAGGGTTTCCCCGTCGGACCTGCCGACGGGGACGGCGAGGAAGGCAGCTCACTCATCGTCGCCACCGAAGCGGTCCACGAACCGGGCATGGGCGTCGAGCGTCCTCATCATGTCGTCGGGCTCCCCGGAGGGCACGCGCAGCACGATGTCGTGCAACCCGAGTCGCTCGAAGCGGGCCAACTTCTCGTCGGTGGGTACGGTCCCGAACGGGACCACCCGGATCTGCCCGGGATCGCGGTGGTGCTGCTCCACGGTGCGCCGCAGCCGCGGCAGGGCGTCGGCCAGTCCGGAGCCCCCCACGGGCATCCACCCGTCGGCGTACTCGGCCACGGCGGTGAAAACCCCGGGGTGGGCGCCGCCGCCTACGAGCGTCGTCACCCGGGGCCGTTGGACCGGCTTGGGCCAGCTCCAACAAGGGTCGAGCGAGACGAACCGGCCATGGAACTCCGCCTGCTCCTGACTCCACAGGGCCTGCATGCACAGCACATGCTCACGGGCCACCTCGCGCCGGACCTCGAAGGGCACTCCGTGATCGGCCGCCTCGGCCCGGTTCCAACCGAAACCCATGCCGAAGACCACCCGCCCACCGCTCAGATGATCGAGGGTGGCGATCTGCTTGGCCAGCACGATCGGATCGTGTTGGGCGACCAGCACCACGCCGGTCCCGAGCAGGATCCGTTCCGTCACCGACGCCGCCGTGGACAGGGCCACGAACGGATCGAGGCTGCGGCGGTAGTCATCGAGGTGCACTCCTTCGACCAGCGCCGGGGGTATGTCGTCGCGGAGGGGCAGATGGGTGTGCTCGGGGAGATACAGGGAGCGGAAGCCCCGGTCCTCAGCCGCCCGGGCCAGGTCGGCGGGGGTCATGGCGCGATCGGTCAGGAAGGCGGTGATCCCGAGGCGCACGGTGGCTCAGTGCTCCAGCCCGGCGGCCAGCGCGGCACCCGGGTTGCTGGCCGGATCGGCGAAGAGTGCCGCGAACGCCGCCTCCTCCCGGGCCCTGGCGGCCACGACGGCGGGGCGGCGGCCGGCCATCATCAGTCGCTTGATGTCGCGGGTGGCGTTGGGCGGGAACGCGGCGATGCGGCGGGCCAGGGCCATGGTCTCTTCCACCACCGTGCCCTGGCCGCACACCCGTAGGGCCAGTCCGGCCTGGACGGCCTGGTCGGCATCGATCCACTCCGAGGCCAGCAGGAGTGCTGCGGCGCGTTGCCAGCCCAGTCGCTCGGGGAGAAGCCAGCTGCTGGCCGCCTCCGGCGGCACCCCCATCTCGGCGAAAGGAGCCCGGAGGCGGGCCCCCTGCTCCATCAGGACCAGGTCCACATGTCCGAGGAGCGTGCACCCGAGTCCCATGCCCACCCCGTGGACCGCGGCCAGCAACGGCTTGTCGAACGCCACCAGCGTGTCGAGGAGCAGGCGAAAACCGGCTCCGGCCTCGGGGCCGGACCGACCGGTGGCGATGGCGACCATCTCGCGGAGATCCTGGCCCGACGTGAAGGCCGGTCCGCGCCCTGTGAGCACCACGGCATGGACGCCGTCGTCGGCCTGAGCCGAGGCCAGCGACTCGTTGACCGCGTGGTACATGGCGGCATCGAAGGCGTTGCGGACCTCGGGTCGATCGAAGGCGATCATCCGGACCGCGTCGGCGTCCTCGACGACGACCCGGTGCTCGGTCACGGACGGACCACTTGCCCGCCGTCGACGTTGAAGACGTGACCGGTGATCCACGAGGCTTCGTCCGAGAGCAAGAACAGGCACATGCCCACCAGGTCCGAGGTCTCCCCCTGCCGCTTCAGGGCCAGCGAGGCCAGGATCGGCTTCATGAAGGCGTCGGGCACCACCGTCCGCGAGGCCTCGGTGTCGATGGGTCCGGGAGCGATGGCGTTGATGCGGATGTGCTGGCCGCCCAACTCGTGGGCCAGCTGCTGGGTCAACGAGTTGACGCCGGCTTTGGCCAGCCCGTAGAAGCCGGCGTACAGGTAGGCCGCCGTCGACGACTGGTTGACGATGGCCCCCCCGCCCCGTTCCTTCATGGCCGGGTAGCAGGCCCGGACGCAATTGAGCGCACCCAGCATGTTGACCGACAAGAACCGGTTGAGGTAGTCCCAGTCGACGGTCAACAGCAGGTCGAGTTGCATGCCGCCGAAGATGGCGGCGTTGTTGACGAGGTAGTCGATGCCACCGAACCGCTCCACCGTGGCCGAGGCCAGGGATCGGGCCGAGTCCGGATCGGCCACGTCGACCCGGACCGAGTCGGCCAGCACCTCCCGATGCCCTGATGGCCGCGGCCACGTCGTCCGCCGTTCTCCTCGGCGATGTCGGCCACCATCACCGACGCGCCCGCCGCCGCCAGTGCCTCGGCGTAGGCCTGCCCGATACCGCCCCCGGAGCCGGTCACGATGGCCACTTTGCCGCTGAATTCGAACCGGACCATCGGGGACTCCGCCGACGCCTGCTCCCCTGCTCCCGCGGCGGGGCTCATGCGCCCTCCTCCCGATGTCGGTTGGCGATGACCTTCTCGGCCACGGCATTCACCCCGGTCGACAGGGGCCAACCGATGTAGTGGGTCAGATGCAGGACCGTCTCGCGGACCTGCTCCTCGGTGAGCTCGTCCCGGTCGAGGGCCGACTGGAACTGGATCTCGACCAGCTGGGGCTGGCCCAGGGCGGCCAGCACTCCGATGGTCATCAGCCGCCGATCGCGGATGTCCAGCTCGGGCCGGGTCCACACCGCCCCGAAGAGGTGGTCGACGGTGAAGTCCACGTACGGTCCGGCGATCTCGTCCGGATCGACCGAGAAGCCGTAGACCTCTTCCATCTTGGCGATGCCCCGGGCCCGTGCCGAGTCGGGGTCGCGCCCGACGCCGTCCGCACTCCGACCTGTCTGCTGCTCACTCATGGTGGGCCACCTTCCTCCTCACGCCGGCTCGGCGATCGACTTGGTCTCGAGGTACTCCTCGAAGCCGGCGACACCGGACTCGCGTCCCGACGCCGGACTGCTTGTAGCCGCCGAAGGGTACGTCAGGACTGAACCACAGCCCTCCGTTGATGCCGACCGTGCCGGTCCGGATCCGGTCGGTGACGCCGATGGCCCGTTCCCGGTCGGCCGACCACACCGAGCCGGACAGACCGTAGGTGGAGTCGTTGGCCAGGGCCACCGCATGATCGTCACCGTCGTGGGGGATCACCACCAGAACCGGGCCGAAGATCTCCTCTTGGGCCACCCGTGAGCCGTTGTCGACGCCGACGATCAGGGTGGGCTCGACGAAGAAGCCCCGGTCGAGGCCCTCGGGTCGGCCCCCGCCGGTGACGAACGTCCCACCCTCGTCCACGGCCAGCCGGAGATACCCCTCGACCCGCTCCCGCTGCCGTGCGCTGATCAGCGGACCGCAGATGGTCCCGGGGTCGGTCGGGTCGCCGGCTGGGAGCTTGCCCAGCACCTTGGCCGTCGACTCCACCGCTTCGTCGAACTGGCTCGCGGGGCACGAGCAGCCGGGTGGTGATGGCGCAACCCTGGCCGGCGTGGGTGCAGACGGTGAACGCCGCGGTGGCACAGGCTCCCCGCAGGTCGGCGTCGTCGAGGATCACGAAGGCGGACTTGCCGCCGAGCTCGAGGAAGACCTTCTTCAGCGATTCGGCCGCCGAGGTCATGACCCGCCTGCCGGTGGCCGTGGACCCGGTGAAGCTGATCTGGTCGACCCGGAGGATCGCCCGACAGCAGCGCACCGACCGTGTGCTCCGACGACGGCACGATGTTGACCACGCCGGCGGGGATGTCGGTCTCCTCGGCGATGAGCCGTCCGAGCACGGTGGCACACCACGGGGTGTCGGGTGCCGGCTTCAGCACCACGGTGTTGCCGGCGGCCAGGGCCGGGCCCAGTTTGGCCAGATTGATCTGATGGGGGACGTTCCACGGGGTGATGGCCCCGACCACGCCGGTGGCCTCCCGGCGCACCCAGCGGTGCGACGGGATCCCCATGGGCGAGGCATCCCCGAGGTCGGTCTCCCACTGGTAGCCCTCGGCCAGATCGGCCACCCAGCCGAGACCGTCGACCGGCGCGTCGAGTTGGGCCGAGTAGCGTGAAGGAGACGGGCGAGCCCGTCTCCGCCACGGTCATGGCCCGGAGCTCGTCGGCGTGGGCGACGAAGGCCGCCTGCAGCTGACGCAGCCCCCGCACCCGGAGGGCCACATCGGTCGACCAGTCGGTGTCGTCGAAGGCCCGACGGGCCGCGGCGATGGCTTCGTCGAGATCCTCGGCGCTGCCGTCGGCCACGACGCCGATGGTCTCCTCCGTGGCCGGATTGACCACGTCGAAGGTGCGGCCCGACCGGGCCGGTCGGAGTTGCCCGTCGATGAGCAGGCGCTCCTCGCCGACCACCTGGTTCGTCGCTGTCGTCATGATGGCACCTCTCCCAGTCCGAAGATCTCGTCGACACGGCGTTCCGTCATCGTGGCCAGCGGGAGCCGCGACCTCGAGCGAGTCGGCCAGCTCCAGCGCGGCCTCGAGGTCCTTGTGGGCCAGCGAGGCCCCCGCCTGCATGGCACCCACCAGACCCTTGTCGTCCGCCTCGGTGAAGGGCGCCACCGTCGGCCGGAACATCAGACGGGAGGCGCCCCCGATGTGGACGTCGCTGGCCTTCACCACCTCGGCCAGTTGGGCCAGGGAGATGCCGGCC
The DNA here is from genome assembly GCA_963700235.1 of uncultured Acidimicrobiaceae bacterium. Classification (GTDB taxonomy): domain Bacteria; phylum Actinomycetota; class Acidimicrobiia; order Acidimicrobiales; family RAAP-2; genus Bog-756. The sequence continues at coordinate 667,013 of CAVOWT010000001.1, read as the reverse complement.
GCCTCGGCCAGCTGTTGGCCCTCGTAGGCGGCCAGCCACGAGCCGTAGGTGATCAGGTTGCGGGCCAGCTTGGCCGCCAGCCCGGTACCGAACGGCCCCATGGTCACCGTCAGGGAGCTGATGGCGTCGAACACCGGCGCCGACCCGTTCGATGACGTCGGGATCCCCACCCACCATGCACACCAGGTCCCCGGAGGCCGCCGCGGCCGGGCCGCCCGTCACCCCGCAGTCGAGCACGGGCACGCCGAGGGCCGACCGGCCTCGGCCCCGATGGCCCGGACGCACGGCAGCCGAGATGGTGCTCACGACGATGACCGTGGTGCCGGCGCCGCCGGCGGCCAATCCGCCGTCCGGCCCGGACAGGACGGCATGGACCTGCTCGTCGTTGACCACCGCCACCACCACCACATCGCAGCGGCCGACCAGGTCGGCCGGGGAGGAGGCCACCTCGGCGGTATCCCGGTACTTCTCGGTGGCCTCGGGCCTGACATCGCACACCACCAGGGGAAGGCCCTGGCGGAGCACGCTGGTGGCGACACCGTCGCCGATGGCCCCGAGTCCGATGACGCCGACGGTGGGCACGGCATCGGACCGGGCTGCACCGGAAGTCTGGTCGTTCGGCACTGGATGTCCCCCTGTCGGTCGGTCTCTTGCTTTCGCTTCCGGCGATGATGGCATGCCGCGGTCCGTGCGCAACCGGGTCCGCCCTACCGGGCTGGGCGGGCCTGGCCCGTGGGCCGGCCGGCCGGTGCCGCTGTACTTGGACAGCTGTCCAGACTATAGTCCAATACCATGACCCACACCAAGCCGCCCCGGCCCTCGGGCTACCAGCTCGACTACGGGGTGACGGACCACCCCGCGAGTCCCGGGCCGACTTCCGCTACGGGGATCTCCCGACACCGGCCCGCGGCCGAGTCACCACGGTCGGACGATGACCACGGCGGCCGACGTCGAGTTCCCTCCGATGCACGCGATCCCGCATGCGCCGCCCTCCGCGGCGGGCTGACCGTTGCCCCGTTCGCTGCAGCCCGTCAACGAGAGCATGGCGTTCCTCGACGACGGCTCCCACGGGTTCGAGGCCACCAGGCGCCGGCTCTCCCCCCGCCAGGCCGAGGTGGTCCTGCAGTTGGTGCGGGCCACCGAGGAGGAGATCGAGGCGGTCGGCTATGGCGGGCTCACCGTCCGGAGCGTGGCCCGGCGGGCCGGCGTGGCCCCGGCCACCGCGTACAACTACTTCAGCTCCAAGGACCACCTGTTGGCCGAGGTGCTCTGGCGCGGCATGCAGGCCCTTCCCCCGGTGGACACCGGCGAGGGCCGCTCCGTGCACGACCGGGTCTACGACGCCGTGCGGGCCATGGTCCTGTTCACCACCGGGAGTCCGGCCCTGGTCGATGCTTCGACCAAGGCGCCTCTTGAGCACCAATCCCGACGTGAAGCACCTGCGCGATCGGATCGGGAGCCAGATCCATCACCGCCTGGCCGCGGCGGTGGACCCCGGAGCGGACCCCATGGTGGTCCGGGTGCTCCAGACGTCGTTCTCCGGGGCGCTGCTGGCCGCCGGCACCGGGCACATGTCGTCCATGGACATCCCCGAGTTCGTGGCCGCCGCGGCCACGCTCCTGACCGCGGCGGGCGACCAGGGACGGGTGGGGAGCCGATGACTACCGACGTCCAGCCCGTCGCCTACAGCCCCTACGCCTACGAGATCCACGAGGATCCCTATCCCGTCTACGCCCGGATGCGGGCCGAGGCCCCGGTGTACCGCAACGACGAGCTCGACTTCTGGGCCCTGTCCCGACACGAGGACGTGCTGGCCGCCTTCCGCAATCTCGACGGGTTCTCCAACGCCCAGGGGGTATCGCTCGAGCCCAGTGCCTTCGGGCCCGACGCCCACAAGTTCATGTCGTTCCTGGCTCTCGACCCGCCCCGACACACCCGGATGCGCTCTCTGGTCGGCAAGGGCTTCACCCCGTCCAAGGTGGCGGCCAATGGAGGACCACATCCGGGCCATCGCCCTCGAGCACCTCGAGCCGGCCCTCGAGCAGGGATCGTTCGACTTCATCGCCGACTTCGCCGGCAAGCTGCCCATGGACGTGATCTCGGAACTGGTCGGCGTACCCCGGGTCGACCGCGCCGAGGTCCGCCGGCTGGCCGACGTGGTGGTGCACCGGGAGGACGGGGTGCTCGACGTCCCACCGGCCGGCATGGATGCCGCCATGGCCCTGGTCGGCTACTACCAGGGGATGGTCGACGAACGGCGGGCGTCACGCCGCGACGACCTCACGTCGGCCCTGCTCGACGCCGAGATCGACGGGGACAAGCTCACCGACGACGAGATCATCGCCTTCCTGTTCTTGATGGTGGTGGCCGGCAACGAGACCACCACCAAGCTGCTGGGCAACGCGTGGTACTGGGGCTGGCGCAACCCCGGTGAGCGGACCAAGCCGTTCACCGACCGGGACCGGGTGGTGGAGCTGGATCGAGGAGACCCTGCGCTACGACACCTCCAGCCAGATGTTGCTGCGGGTGACCCGGGCCCCGATCGAACTCCACGGCACCACGATCCCCGAGGGCGACCGGGTGCTGCTGCTGGTCGGCTCGGCCAATCGCGACGAGTCGGTCTTCCCCGACGCCGACCGCTACGACCTCGACCGCGACACGAGCCGACTGGTGAGCTTCGGCAGTGGTCGCCACTTCTGCATGGGTGCACCGCTGGCCCGGCTCGAGGCCCGGGTGGCCCTGGCCGAGCTGGTCGGACGCGTCGCCACCTACGACGTGGACCCGGCCGGCATCGAGCGGGTCCACTCCATCAATGTGCGGGGCCTGGCCGCGCTCCCGACGACCGTGACGCTCCGCTGATGGCCCGGATGGAACCCAACCCCGAGCGCCGCCCGGCCGTCGTGACCGGTGCCTCGTCGGGCATCGGCCGTGCCGCCGCCCAGGCCCTGGCCGACCAGGGCCACCCCGTGGCCCTCGGGGCCCGGCGGGTGGCCGAGTGCGAGGAGACCGCAGCCGCCATCCGGGCCGAGGGCGGCGAGGCCGTGGCCATCCGCCTCGACCTGGCCGACGCCGACTCGGTCGAGCAGTTCGCCAAGGCCGCGGTCGACGCCCTCGGGGAGGTCGAGATCGTGGTGTCCAACGCCGCACAGAACATCGCCGGCGCGGTGCTCGACACCAGCTCCGAGTCGTTCGACGGAGTGCTGTCGGTCAACCTGAGCGGGACGCACCGCCTGATCCGGGCCCTGGTCCCGGCCATGACCGAGCGGCGGCGGGGCGACATCGTCTTCGTCACCTCCGACGTGGCCGAACGACCCCGCCCCTCCATGGCCGCCTACGTGACGTCCAAGTGGGGGCTCGAGGGCTACGTGAACTCGCTGCAGATGGAGCTCGAGGGGACCGGTGTCCGGGCCACCATCGTGCGCCCCGGTCCCACGTTGACCGGCATGGGGATGGACTGGGACCCGGCCATCACCGGGGACGTCATCCGCCAATGGGAGGCGTGGGGCTTCGCCCGCCACTCCAACTTCATGCGACCCTCCGGCGTGGCCCAGGCCATCGTGGCCGTGGTCGGCCTGCCCCGCGGCACCCACGCCACGCTGATCGAACTGCAACCGGAAGCACCCATCCGCACCGAACCGAACGACGAGGGAGAGCCATGAGCATCACACTCGACCAGAAGCAGCCGCCCCGGGTATCCGGTGGCGAGGAGGAGAACGGCCACCTCGAAGAGCTCCGGGTCGATCCGATCGCGCTCATGAACCGGGTCCGGGCCGAGTGCGGGGACGTCGGGGTGTTCCGGCTGGCCCAGCGTGATGTGGTCCTCCTGACCGGCGCCGACGCCAATGAGTTCTTCTTCCGCTCCCCGGAAGAGGTGCTCGACCAGGCCGAGGCGTATCCGTTCATGACGCCGGTCTTCGGCGAGGGCGTGGTGTTCGACGCTCCTCCGGAGCGTCGGCGCGAGATGCTGCACAACCAGGCCCTACGGGACAAGTTCATGCGCGGCCATGCCGCCACCATCGCCGCCGAGGTGGAGCAGATGGTGTCGGGCTGGGACGACGAGGGCCAGATCGACCTGCTGGACTGGTTCGCCGAACTGACCATCTACACCTCCTCGGCATGCCTCATCGGCAAACGCTTCCGGCGGGAGCTGGACAAGCGGTTCGCCGAGCTCTACCACGACCTCGAGCAGGGCACCGACGCCATCGCCTACGTCGATCCCTACGCCCCCATCGAGAGCTTCCGCCGCCGGGACGCCGCCCGGGTCGGACTGGTGAAGCTGGTGGAGGGGATCATGGAACGTCGGGCTGCCGGTCCCCCGTCCGACGACGACGAGCGCGACCTGCTCGACGTCTTGATGTCGATCACCAACGAGGACGGGTCCCCGCGATTCGAGGCCGACGAAGTGACCGGCATGTTCATCTCCATGATGTTCGCCGGTCACCACACCACCTCGGGCACGGCGGCATGGACCCTGATCGAACTGCTCCGCAACCGCGACGACCTGGCGGCGGTGGACCTCGAGCTGGACGAGCTCTACGCCGGAGGCGCCGAGGTCAGCTACCAGGCCCTCCGGGCCATGCCCCACCTCGAGTCGGCCATCAAGGAGGCCCTGCGCCTGCACCCGCCGCTCATCCTGCTGCTGCGGGTGGCCAAGGAGGACCTCGAGGTGGAGGGCTACACCATCAAGGCCGGCCAGATGGTCGGGGCCAGCCCGTCGGTCTCGAACCGCATCCCCGAGGATTTCCCCGATGCCGACCGGTTCCAACCTTCCCGCTATCTGGAGCCCCGCGAGGAGGACCGGTCCAATCCCTGGACGTGGATCCCCTTCGGTGCGGGACGACACCGGTGCGTGGGGGCGGCCTTCGCCATGATGCAGCTCAAGGCCATATTTTCGGTGCTGTTGTTGGAGTGGGAGTTCGAACTGGCCCAGCCGTCGGACACGTATCGCAACGACCATTCGAAGATGGTGGTCCAGCTCCAACAGCCGTGCGTGGTCCGGTACCGGCGGAAGTCGGGCGCCGCAGCGCGGCCCGCCGCCGTCGGGGAGCAGCACCTGATGCGGGTCACCGTCGACCTCGAACTCTGCCAGGGTCACGGAGTGTGCGAGTCCGAGGCGCCCACCGTGTTCGAACTGGCCAAGCGGGAAAAGGTGGTCATCCTGGACGAGTCGCCACCCGACGAGGCGCGATCCGAAGTCGAGGCCGCCGTCCGCTACTGCCCTACGTCCGCCCTACACATCGTCGAAGAGGAGTAGTCCCATGCCGTCATTCCCGCGAAGCGAGCTCGAAGAGATGATGCAGAAGTGGTTGGACATCAATCGACGATGCGAGGAGCAGCTGGACTGGCTGCCCATGGCCGAGCTGTATACCGATGACGCCACCTACGGCTGGAACGTCGGTCCGAATGACGAGTTCATGGCCGTGGGCAAGGACGAGATCCGCGACTACGCCCTCGGCCTGGAGATGGACGGCCTGGGCGGATGGACCTACCCGTACCAACGGGTGCTCATCGACGAGGTGCAGGGCGAGATCCTCGGACTGTGGAAGCAGATCGCCGACGCGACCAAACCCGACGGCAGCTCACTACGAGATCGCCGGGCTCGGTGGCAGCTGGTTCCGGTACGCCGGCGACTTCCGGTGGAGCTGGCAACGGGACTTCTTCGACGTCGGCAACGCCACCGCCACCTTCATCGAGATGATCAACGCCGGCGTGCTGACCCCCGGGATGCAGAAGCGGATGGAGAAGGCGCGTCGGGCCAGCGTGCAGCCCGGCCACTACCGGGTCGGGGAAGGCACCGGTGGGCCTGTGGGAGGGCGTGTAGGCGACTCGGAACGGGGCCTTGGGAACCCCGATCGCCCCTGGCCGGCGGCCACCGGCTTCCGTCCGTGGCGCTACTCCGTCTTCGTCTTCGTCTTCGTCTCCGTCTTCCAGTAGTCGTCCAGGACGGCGGCGGCCTGTTCACCCTGGGCCGGCCGGCCCGGGCCGCCGGGGATCGTACCGACGGGTCGAGGGGGTCGGGGCCGAAGGCCGCCTGCGAGGCGTCGTCGGGCGAGAGGACCTCAGCGCGTCCCGGTGGACCGGATCAGGGCCAACTGCTCGTCGAGCGCCGGATCGACCATCGGGGCCAGCACCAGGACCAGGTCGTACCCGGCGGCCAGGTCGGCGTTGCACGACGAGTAGACGCCGCCGTCGATGTAGCGGGAGATCCCGATCGTCACCGGTGGCCACACCCCGGGGACGGCACTGCTGGCCGCGACGGCATCCACCAGGTCGACGCCGGAGTTGCGGTCGAACACGTGCCGCTCGCCGGTGAAGGCGTCGACGGCGACCACGCGAGCGGCCGTGCGGGCCAGGTGTGCTCGAGCAGCCGTCCCACCACCACGGAGGAGCGCACCGCCTCGGGCACGGTGTCGGCGGCCAGGGCCATGGCGCCGATGCGGCGGCGGCGCTCCGCCGGGTCGGCGATCTCCTCGTACAGTCGGACCATGATCTCGAACAGTTCACCGACCGACAGCCCGGTGTTGGCGAGCTCCTGGTTCTGGAGGTCCGGCGTCGACCTGACGCTCGAACCACGCCTCGAGGGGCGTGCCGCCGGCCAACTGGGCCGCCACCGTGGCCCCGGCCGACGTGCCCACGACGAGATCGGCACCATCCAGGTCGAGACCGGCGCCGACCAGTCCGAGCAGGGCGCCGGTATGCCAGGCGATGCCGGCGAGCCCTCCGCCGCCGAGGACCAGGGCGCGGCGGTCCGACCGGGGCGGGCCCTCGGCGGGGGGCATGGTAGCCCAGTCGTGGTCGTGTCATGTCCGTGTCGACGATCAGGAGGCTGCAGGGGGCCCGGTGCGACACCTTGTTCGGGGACACTGCCCAGCACGAAGCGCTTGACGCCGGCCATGCCACGATTGCCGACGACCAGGAGATCGGCTTCCGCCACCTCGGCCACCTTGACCAGAGCGTCGGCCGGATCGCCGTCGAAGACGTCCAGTCCGCAGTCACCCCGGCACGCTCGGCCTCGGCCAGGAAGTCGGCCCGGACACGATCGGCTTCCTCCTGACGGTCGGCGTTGGTGATCACCAGCGCGGCCGCATCGAGCTGCGCGCTGGCCGCGGTGAGCATGGGCCGCAACACGTACACCCCGTGCACGGTGGCACCGGTCAACTTGGCCAGGTCCAACGCTGCCCTGACGGCCACGTTCGCCCGATCGGAACCATCGGTGCCAACGACGATCGACGTGTACATCCTGACCTCCGAGTGTGGGACGACGAATGGACCCGCGCCTGCGACCCCGGCGGTCCGGGCGTCACGCTACCAGCGGCACCGCCGCCGGTGGCCGGTCCGGGCCGGGTCCGGGCCGGGTCGACCCAGGGTGGAGCGCCTGGACGGGGTCGGTCGTACCCTCGTCGCTTCCACCGTCCAGCCGTCTGAGTAGGTTGTCCGCGGTGACGGCCGCTCCTCCCGACCATCCGAGCCCCGTGGCCGGTGCTCACGTGATCCGTTGATCGCGGTGCTCCGTTGATCAGCATCGCCGACGGGATCGGCCTCCTGATCGGCATCGTGGTCATCGCCACGATCGCCGATCGGGTGCGCATCCCCTACCCCATCCTGCTCGTCATCGTCGGCATCGGCGTGGCCCTGATCCCCGTCCACCACCGGGTCGAGCTCGATCCGGACCTGGTGCTGTTGGTGTTCCTGCCCCCCCTGATCTACGACGCGTCCCTCGACACCTCGGCACGGGAGCTCCGAGAGCCACATCCGCCCCGTCCTCTCCCTGGCCGTGGGGCTGGTGGCCGTCACCATGGTGGCGGTGGCCGTGGTCATCCACTCGCTGGTCGGCGGCATGAGCTGGGCGGTGGCCTTCGCCCTCGGGGCCATCGTGTCGCCTCCGGACTCGGTGGCCGCCACCCAGATCGCCGGCAAGCTCGGTCTACCGCGCCACCTGGTGACCATCCTCGGCGGCGAGGGGATGATGAACGACGCCACCGCGCTCGACCGCGTACCAGTTGGCCATCGCCGCGGTGGGCTCGGCGTTCACCGTGGCCGACGTGTTCGGCCGCTTCGCCTTCGCCGTGGTGGTCGGCGTGGCCATCGGCATCGCCGTGGGCTGGATGGGCAGCCGCATGCTCCGATTCACCGAGACGCCCGTCATCGAGAACACCATGCTGCTCATCCTCCCCTTCGCCGCCTACCTGCCCGGCCGACAAGGTGGGGGCGTCGGGGGTCCTGGCCGTCGTGGCCACCGGCCTGTACTTCGGCCGTTTCGGCTCGGCGTCGCTGACCGCCGGGGCCCGGCTTCAGCAACGGGAGATCTGGGACCTGATCGTGTTCTTGCTGACAGGGCTCTCGTTCCTGCTGGTCGGGCTCGAGCTCCGGCCGATCCTCGACAGCCTGGTCAACCGGGAGTCCGGGTCCCTGGCGATCGAAGCGCTGGCGGTGGTCGGAGTGGTCATCGTGGTGCGATTCGTCTGGCTCTTCGGAGCCGCCGCCCTGCCGGGCGGTCCGCAGCTGCTCGGCGTGGCCCGGCGCTCGTCCCGGACGTGGCGTGAGACCACCGTCGTCGGCTGGGCCGGCATGCGCGGCGCGGTGAGCCTGGCCGCGGCCCTGGCCCTTCCGCAGTCCTTCCCCCAACGGGACCTGGTGGTGTTCCTGGCCTTCGCCGTCATCGTGGCCACCCTGGTCGGCCAGGGCCTGACCCTTCCCCCTCTCATCCGTCGACTCGGCCTGGTGACACGGGACGAACAGGACACGGTGCTGGTGGCCGAGGCCCGCCGCCGACTGACCGTGCGTCGCCCTGGCCCAACTCGACGACCTGGCCCGCTCCGACCGGTTCCCCGACGAGGTGGTGGACCGCATCCGCATCGGCTACGAATCCCAACTGGCCCGTATCGACCGGCGGCTGGACGCGATGAGCGCCGGTGAGGACGCAGGGGGCCGGCGCGGGGCGACGGGGCCGGCGCGGCCGCCCGACCGTCACCGACCCCGTCCGGGGCCTGCAGGCCGAACACGAGCTTCGCAAGTTGGTGATCGACACCGAACGGAGCGAGCTCGGACCACTTGTTGGCCCGCAGGAAGATCAGCGAGCGGGTGGCCGACGGGGTGCGGGCCGCGCTCGATGTCGACGAGACCACCATGCGCCCCTGAGCGGTCCTGGGCAAGAGGTCCGCGGTCCCGAACATGCTGCAGGGCGCCTCCGAAGAGACGCCCTGCAGGTACAAGTTTGCTGATTTGTGCACCGGGGTTCCCGTGAGTCGCCGGATGGGACCTGGGTCCGGCTAGGTCGCCCGGTGGGTGTCTGGCTGGGATTCGCCAGGTGGTACAGCGAGCCGCCTCAGCGGCCAGCCACCTCCAGGGTCCCAAAACGTTGACTGCTCAGTTGGACCACCTCCTCTCTCTGGTGAGCCACATGGTAGCGCCGGCCGCGGCACGGTCTGTTTCATTTCGAGCGTGAAATTTCGTCTCGGGACGGCGGTGCGACGTGGCCGAGGCCCGCGAGGGTCGTGCGGTCGGCGGTGGCCGGCGGATGCTCCGGAGGGCGGGCGGACCGGCGGAGCCTGTGCTCCTTTTTCAGAATAGGTATACGAGAATATAGGTATTAGCGTATATCGAGTATATCTATTCCGAAAAGACAGCACCTGGGCGGCTCCGGAACATCGCGGGTCGGGGAGAGTCGCCCGGGCCCCGGTCCGGACGGGCTGGGCAGACCGGCCCACCGGATCAGTACTATCGAACATATGTTCGTAGCACCTCCCCACGCTCGTGGCGCGGATGCCCAAGGCCCGGAAGGGCCGCTCCCAGGCCGGAGGCTGGACCGCCAGCGGGACCTGGCGGCCCTGGCCCTGCTGGCCGAACGAACCCGGCCCGTCTCCTCGAGCCAGGCCCGCGTGCTGCCGGTGGCCCCACCCCTCGGTGATCTGTTCCCAGACGGCAGTCTGCGCCGGGGGACCACCATCGTGGTCCGCGGGCCGGGTCGGGGCACCGACATCGACCGGGTGGCCGACGGCAGTATCAGCATGGCACTGGCGCTCCTGGCCGCGGCATCTGGGGCCGGATCGTGGTGCGCGCTGGTCGGATTGGACGGCCTGGGTGCGGTCGCCGCGCACGAAGCCGGCATCGACCTGGCCCGGCTGGCCGTGATCCCCCGCCCCGACGTGGCCTGGGCCGAGGCCACCGCGGCCTTGATCGACGGTTTGGACCTGGTGGTTCTCTGTCCCCCGTTCCCCCCCCGTCAGGCCATGGCCCGCAGGCTGGTGGCCCGGGCCAGGGAGCGCCGGTCCGTCCTGGTGGTGGTGCCGGGCCGGGCCGGATGGCCCGAACCTCCCGACCTGTGCCTGAGCGTCGACGGGGCACACTGGGACGGCGCCGGGACCGGCGAGGGGTTCCTGTCGCGACGACGGATGACGGTGACCGCCACCGGCCGGCGGTCGGCGGCACGGGCCCGCCACCACCAGTTGTGGCTTCCGTCCGCCACCGGGCCCGTGGCCGAGGCCGACGCTGCGGGACCGGTGGGACCGGTGGGACCGGTGGGACCGGTGGGACCGGCATGAACCGGCTCGTGGTGGTGCGCTGCCCCGACCTGCTCGACGAGGACGAGGGCGGTGACGCGCTCCGATCTGTTCGACCCGGGTGGTCGAGGCCGTCGAGGCCTACTGCCCGTGGGTCACCACGGTGCGTCCCGGCGTCTGCTCGCTCCCCGCCCGCGGCCCGGCCCGCTACTTCGGCGGCGAGGGTCCGCTGGTCCGGTCGATGAGCCGAGGCCGTCTCGGCCCTCACCACCGTCGAGGTCGGCGTGGCCGACGGGCTGTTCGCCGCGGTACTCGCCGCCCGGGCCGGTCGTCATCGTCCCCGCCGGAGGGACCGCCGACTTTCTGGCCCCCTTCTCGGTCGGCGTCCTGGGTCAGCCCGAGTTGGCCGAACTGCTGGATCGGTTGGGCATCCGTACCCTCGGTGACTTCGCCGCCCTTCCCGAGTCCCATGTGCTGGGCCGATTCGGGTCGGACGGAGTCGCCGGCCACCGCGTGGCCCGGGCTCGGAGCGGGGAGTTGGGTGACCTGCACCAGGCCGCTGTCGGCCGGCGGTCGCCGGGCCGGGGCAACGGTGCAGGTCGCCACCGCCCCCGAGGCCGGTCAATCCGGGTTCTGGGGCGGGGTCAGCGACACCGACGCCCGGGCCGGACGGGCCCTGGCCGCCGTCCAGGACCTCCTCGGTCCGGACCAGGTGGTGACGGCCCATCTCCAGGGAGGCCGCGGGCCGGCCCAGCGAGCCCGCTTCGTGACCTGGAGCGCCCGGGCCACCCACGGCGACGGCGTCGCCGGTGGCCCATGGCCCGGCCAGATCCCCCCGCCGGCACCGGCAGTCGTGTACCCCGCCCCCCTGCCGGCCCAACTGGTCGACGCCGACGGGGAGCCGCTCGCGGTATCGCCCCGGGGACTCCTCACCGGCGTTCCCTGCCGTCTGTCGGTGGAGCGGGGACCGTGGTCGTCAGTGACCGCCTGGGCCGGACCGTGGCCGTCGGACGAACGGTGGTGGTCGAGGTCCCGCCGCAGGAGCGCCCGCCTGCAGACGGTCATCGGGTCGGCCGCCCACCTGCTGCTGGCCGAACGGGGCCGCTGGTGGGTCGAAGCCACCTACGGATAGCCGGAGCACCCGACCGTACATGTCCTACGCCGAGCTGCACGCCCACTCCAACTTCTCCTTCCTCGACGGCGCCAGCCATCCCGAGGAACTGGCCGCCGAAGCGGCCCGACTCGGCCTGTCCGCCCTGGCCCTGACCGACCACAACGGCCTCTACGGCGTGGTCCGCTTCGCCGAGGCGGCCCGGGCCTTCGGCCTGCCCACCGTCTTCGGCGCCGAGCTCACCATCACCGGGGTGGCCCCGGCGGGGGTCCGCACCGGCGTGCCCGACCCCGAGGGCACCCACCTGATCGTGCTGGCCCGGGACCCCGAGGGCTACGCCCGCCTCAGTCGGGTCATCGCCGAGGCCCACCTGGCCGGGGGGGAGAAGGGAAAGCCGATCATCACCGTCGACGCGCTGTCGGACCACCACGGTGGGCACTGGCATGTCCTCACCGGGTGCCGCAAGGGAGCGCTGGCCGCCGCCCTCACCACCGGGGGCCCGGCCGCGGCGGCACGCGTCCTCGACCACCTGATCGGACGGTTCGGCCGCCACAATCTGGCCGTCGAACTGTGGGATCACGGCAACCCGATCGACGCCACCCGCAACGACGTCCTGGCCCTGCTGGCCATCGAGCGGGGTGTGACCCCGGTGGCCACCAACAACGTGCACTACGCCACACCGGCCCGGTTCCGCCTCAGCACGGCCCTGGCCGCGGTACGGGCACGGCGCACCCTCACCGACCTCGAAGGGTGGCTCCCCTCGTCGGCCACCGCCTGCCTGCGGGGGGAGGCCGAGCAGCGACGACGGTTCGCCCGGTGGCCCGGGGTGGTCGACCAGGCCGCCGAGATCGCCGCCGGATGCTCGTTCGACCTCCGTCTGGTGGCGCCACGACTCCCCGACTTTCCGGTGCCGGACGGGCACACCGAACAGAGCTGGCTGATCGAGCTGGTCCGTCGGGGTGCCATCGAGCGGTACGGACCCCGGGAGGCCGAGCGGGTGCCCGGGGCCTGGGACCAACTCGACCGCGAGCTGACCATCATCGGCGAGCTCGGGTTCCCTGGCTACTTCCTCACCGTGTGGGACATCGTCAGGTTCTGCAAGGAGCAGGACATCTTCTGCCAGGGCCGGGGCTCGGCCGCCACCTCGGCGGTCTGTTACGCCCTCGGCATCACCAACGTCGACGCCGTCTCCCTCGGACTGCTGTTCGAGCGCTTCCTCTCCCCGGCCCGTGACGGGCCCCCCGACATCGATGTCGACATCGAGTCCGGCCGGCGTGAGGAGGTCATCCAGTATGTCTATGAGCGCTACGGCCGGCTGCACGCCGCCCAGGTGGCCAACGTCATCACCTACCGTTCGCGCTCGGCGCTGCGCGACGTGGGCAAGTCCCTCGGGCACGGCGCCGAGGAAGTAGATGCCTGGTCGAAGTCGGTCGATCGTGGCGAGCCATTCGACCAGCGGGACGAACTGCCGCCGTTGGTCAAGGAACTGGCCACCGAGCTGATCGACTTCCCGCGCCACCTCGGCATCCACTCGGGGGGCATGGTCATCTGCGACCGTCCGGTGGTCGAGGTCTGCCCGGTGGAGTGGGGTCGGATGCCCGGCCGCAGCGTGCTGCAGTGGGACAAGGACGACTGTGCCGCGGCCGGGCTGGTCAAGTTCGACCTGCTCGGACTGGGCATGTTGACCGCGTTGCACCACATGGTGGACCTGGTGGACCAGTTCCACCAGGTGACCATCGATCTGGCCCATCTCGACCAGGACCCGGCCGTCTACGACCTGTTGTGCCGGGCCGACACCGTCGGGGTGTTCCAGGTCGAGTCACGGGCCCAGATGAACACCCTCCCCCGCGTCCAGCCCCGTTGCTTCTACGACCTGGCCATCGAGGTGGCCCTGATCCGACCCGGTCCCATCCAAGGGCACGCCGTCCACCCCTACATCCGGCGGCGCAACGGATCCGAGCCGGTCACCTATCTCCACCCGCTGCTGCAGCCGGCCCTGGAGCGCACCCTCGGGGTGCCTCTCTTTCAGGAGCAACTGATGCAGATCGCCATCGACGTGGCCGGGTTCACCCCCACCGAGGCAGACGAGCTGCGCCAGGCCATGAGCGCCAAGCGGTCGGGCGAACGGATGGCCCGGCTGCGCGACCGGCTGTTCGCCGGCATGGCCGCCCGGGAGGTCTCCACCGAAGTGTCCGAGCAGGTCTACGCGGCGCTGGCCGCCTTCGCCAACTTCGGCTTCCCCGAAAGCCATTCCGTGGCCTTCGCCCACCTGGTGTACTCCACCGCCTGGTGCAAGGTGCACTACCCCGCGGCGTTCACCGCCGGACTGTTGAACGCCCAACCCATGGGGTTCTGGTCCCCCCAGAGTCTGGTGGCCGACGCCAAACGTCACGGGGTGGCGGTCCGGCGTCCGGACGTGAATGCCGGCCGGCCCGACGCCGGCCTCGAGCACTGACGAGGGAGCCCGGTCGGGCCGTCCGGCGGTGCGGCTCGGGCTGTCCTCGGTTCGCGGCATCGGGACCGAGACCGCCACGAGGATCGCCGAGGGAGGGCCCTGGTCCAGCATGGAGGACCTGGTGCGCCGGGCCGGCGTCACCCGGAGCCCAGCTGGAAGCCCTGGCCACAGCCGGCGCCCTCGACGGCACTGGCGCCCCGAGCAGGCACGGCGCACGGCCTGGCGCCCCGAGCAGGCAGCGCAGCACGGGCGGAGCCGACGATCGCTGGTGTGGGGGGCGGGAGCGGCCTCCCAGGCCACCCCTGATCGGCTCCCGGGCGTGGTCACCGGATCGGATCCACCGGCCCTCCCTCCCCCCACCCCGTGGGAGGAGGTGGCCGACGACCTGTGGTCGCTCGGGATGGCGCCGGACGCCACGGCCATGGAGTTGGCTCGCGACGGGCTGACCCGAAGGGGCGTACTGGCCGCGGCGGCACTCCGGTCGAGACCGACCGGGGACCGGATCACCGTCGGGGGCGTGGTGACCCACCGGCAACAGCCCGAGAGCGCGCACGGGGCGGTCTTCTTGAACCTCGAGGACGAGACCGGCATGGTCAACGTCGTGTGCTCCCGTGGCGCCTGGGTCCGGTGGAAGCCGGTGGCCAGATCGTGTCCGGCCCTGCTGGTCCGCGGCAGGATCGAACGGTCCGAAGGGTCGATGACACTGGTGGCCGAGCGGTTCGACTCCCTCGAACTGGGCCCGGTACCGACGTCGCGAGATTTCCGGTAAACGTCTTGACTACTGTCCGCGTTTTGATAAACACTAAGAGTGATACTTCTGAGTGCTACAGCCACACCATTATTCCCATTGCGCACTCGCATCAACGTCGGGCCATCAACGGTCCGGCCGAGCAGAAAACCAGTGGTACCGCAGGAGACCCACCGACGGAGAGCCTCCGGGGCGATGCCCACCACTACAAGCGCAATTGGGACAACAGGAGGCTGTAGACATGAGTGGAGAGATCGCAGGACCGAGCATGTTCTCGCTCGAACTCGTAGGGCTGATCGTCGGCATCTCGATGATCGTCGGGGCCGTCGACCTCATACGTCAGCCCGGGTGGGCGTGGAAGCGGGCCGAGGAGAGCAAGACGGCCTACCTCATTCTGGTGGTGCTGGTACCCATCGTCGGCCTCGCCCTCTACGTCTTCAAGGGACGACCGAAGGTGTCACCCATCGCTGCCGCCGGCCGGGCCGCCAGTCTGCCCTTCGAGCGATTCGGCGAGGAGAGCCGCCGAACAACGAGAGGACGGCTTGCCCGTCGGTCATGTCGGCGGCACCGGTGGGGCTCGGCAGCTTCGGTGAGATCAGAGGAACGGCCGCCAGCCCCTGGGAGGAGCCGATCGTGGAGGCCACCATCCTACGAGGTGTCGGAGACCTTCTTCAGCAGTGGTGGGGCCGGGACGGCCACCCGCACCGCCCTCCATCCGATCGGCCTGGCCCGCGCCTACCGCCCCCGGCAACGGACCAGCCTGAACGAGAGCGAGGACTGCCACGCCCACCGTCCCCGCCGGATGGAAGGCCGACCCCACCGGCCGTCACCAGTTCCGCTACTGGGACGGGTTCCACTGGACCGAGAACGTCGCCGACGCCGGCAGCCAGTCGCGGGACTCGGTCGCCACTTGAACACCGCCGGGCGGTAGCCCCGTCCACCCGGACCGCGGCTACCGCCCGGCGGAGCCAGTCGGCAGAGCCGGGCCACCAGCACCTCCAGCACGGCCTCGGCCGGCAGCGCCGTCGACTCCCCGGACGTCGAGGTCGGCCCGGGCCACCAGCCGGACG
Source organism: uncultured Acidimicrobiaceae bacterium (assembly GCA_963700235.1). GTDB lineage: Bacteria > Actinomycetota > Acidimicrobiia > Acidimicrobiales > RAAP-2 > Bog-756. The sequence continues at coordinate 651,130 of CAVOWT010000001.1, read as the reverse complement.
GCCCGGGCGATGCGCTCGATCCCCAACCGGCGCGACTCGGCCAGCGCCTTCTTGGCCGGGAACGCGCTCTTGAGCCCCAGGACCTGGGCCGCCGCCTCGGGCGAGTTCACCCCGGACCCGTCCAGCTGGAGCATCTTGCGGTAGTGGCTGTGCAGCACGGACAGCACCCGTAGCGGATGCGAGTCCGGCGAGGCCAGCATGCGGTGGAGCACCCCGAACGCCCGGGCCGTCTTGCCGGCGTCGATGGCGTCGGTGAGATCCCACGGCGCCAGGTCACCGGCCGAACCCAGGAAGGGCTCGAGGTCGTCGACCGTCACGGAGGCCCCGGGCCCATAGGCGGCGGCCAGCGTGTCCAGCAGCCCTTCCAGTCGGCCCATGTCCTCGCCCAGGTGCTCCGAGAGCAGGGCGGCGGACGGCCGCGTCCAGCCGCACCGGCCCGCCTCGCAGGTGATCGGCCAACCACTCCGACCGGGCCCGCCCGTTCCCGACCGAGGTGTTCGACCACCTGTCCCGACGCGCGCCACCGCCTTGGCCAGGGCCTGGGGCGGCGTGCCCCCTCCGGCCACCAGGACCAGGGCCGTCGTCCCGAGGGGTTCCTTCAGGTACTCGACCAACCGCTTGGCGTCGCCCGGTGCCAGCTGGCCGACGTCCCGCACCACGACCACCCGGCGCTCGACCAGGAACGGGGGTGTCGTGCAGGCATCGATGACGGCCCCGACGTCGAACGGTTCGACACCCGGCCCGCCGAACTCCTCGACCACGAGAGACGGGTCTCCCCCGCCGACCAGACTCGGCGGTGAGGGCGTGGGCCGCCTGGGCCACCAGCGAGGGGTCGTTGCCCCGGATCAGATAGCAAGGTTCGGACCGCGGTCGATGGACGGTCCGAGGACCCCGACGCCGTCGGTCGTTCGGGTGGCGCTCATACCCTCGTCCCGCTCACCGGCCGGCCGGGGTCCGCCGGGCCGACTCGATGGCGGCCAACGTCACACAGGCCTGACGGTGGGCAGCGACGTCGTGCACCCGCATGATCCGGCAGCCGAGCGCCGCACCGATGGACGTGGCCGCCAGGGACGCCTCACGGCGCTCGCCGATCTCGAGGCCGAGCACCACCCCCAGAAACGTCTTGTTGGACGCCGACAGGAGGAGCGGATAGCCGAGGTCGGCGAGCTCCCCCGAGGCCCGCAGCAACGTCAGCGATTGCTGGGCCGTCTTGCCCAGGTCGAGGCCGGCATCGAGGACGATGCGATCCGGTGGGAGCCCGGCGGCGATGGCCCTGGACGCCCGGTCGAGCAGATAGCTCCGGACCGCCCCGACCACGTCGTCGTAGACCGGCTCGGGGTCGGGGATCCGGGGACCGAGCCGGATGTGGGTGGCCACCACCGTGGCCCCGGCCGCCGCCGCCACGGCCAGATACTCGGGGTCGGCGAAGCCGCTGATGTCGTTGCCGACCACGGCACCGACCGCGTATGCCTCTTTGGCCACCGATGCCCTCCAGGTGTCGACCGACAGGGGGACGTCGAATCGGGCCCGCAGCGCCTCGAGGGCGGGGATGACCCGGTCGAGCTCCTCGGCCTCGTCGACGGCGGGTCCCGGTCCCGCTTTGACACCGCCCACATCGAGCAGGTCGGCCCCCTCGTCGACGAGCTGCTCGGCCCGCTGCACGAGCTGGTCGAGGCGCGAAGGTGGCCCCCTTGTCGTAGAAGGAATCGGGGGTGCGGTTGAGGATGCCCATGATGAGGGCCCGGTCGGTGATGTCGAAGCTCCGGTCCCCGAGGCTCAGACGGTCGGCACGCACGGTGGTGACGCTATCCCCACCGGAGGGAACCGACTCCCGAGGCCTCCGCCGGGGCCGTCGGCACGACAGTGGGGGCCGGGCTCGCAGCCCCTCAGAACAATCGGGCGGCCAACGCCTTCCGGTATCCCGAGGTCCGGGGATCGTCGGGTCCCAGGGTCTCCAACAGGTCCAAGAACTCCTGTCGGGCCGTGGGGTCGTCGTTGACCCGGTCGAGCAGGCCGTCCAGCAGACCTTCGACGCCATCGGCCTCCACATCGACCTGCTGGCCGGCCAGGCGGGCCTCGGCCAGCAGGCGTCGGGTCTCCGGGGTCTCGGGAATGCGGCCGAGGAGGGCGATGGCCTCGTCGGTCTGGCCTCCGGCGATCAGCAGCGCGGCCAGGGCGGTGATGGCCCCTTCGTGGTCGGGTTGGAGCTCGAGGGCCCGGCGGAGGGGCTCCTCGGTACCGAGGCGCTGTCCTTCGGCCACCAGCTCGTCGGCTTCGGACGGAGCCGGCGTGAGCTTGGCCACGAACTCGGCCACGGCCGGCTCGGGCAACGCGCCGATGAAACCGTCGACCACCTTCCCGTCCTTCAGCGCGAAGACGGCGGGGATCGACTGCACCTGAAAGCTGGCCGAGATGGCCGGGTTCTCGTCCACGTTCACCTTGGCCAGGGCCACTGCCCCGTCGGTGGCCTCGATCACCTGCTCGATGATGGGACCGAGCGTCCGGCACGGCCCACACCACGGCGCCCACAGGTCCACCACCACCGGGACCTCGGAGGACCGTTGGAGGACTTCCTGTTCGAACGTGGCGTCGGTGACATCGATCATCCAGAAGACGATACCGGGAGCGGATCCGGCATCCGACCGGCCACGACGGGCGTGGGCCGTCCCGATCCGGTCCCCGTGGCCGGGGATCCGGTCACGGGGCGGGTAGCGTCGTGGGACATGGAAGCAGGGTCACCAGCCGCCGCCGTCGAGGTCGAGGGGATCGACCGCCGGCGGGTGACGGAGTGGATCACGGCCACTGTGGCCCAGGCCAAGGCCCCGTTCACGTTCGAGCTCATCGCCGGAGGCCGTTCCAACCTCACGTACCGAGTCACCGATGACGCGGGCCAGTCGTTTGCACTCCGGCGCCCCCCCCTGAGCCACGTGCTCCCGACCGCCCACGACATGACACGTGAGCACACGGTGATCACCGCCCTCGGGGACACCGGGGTACCCGTGCCCCGCACGCTCGGTCTGTGCACCGACGTGGCTGTCAACGGAGCCCCCTTCTACATGATGTCCTTCGTCGAAGGTCATATCCTGCGCGACGAGCGTGCCGCCGCGGAGCTGACCGAGGTGGCCCGGGGCCGGGCCGGCGACTCGCTCATCGACACGCTGGCCCAGCTCCACGCGGTGGACGTCGACGCCGTCGGGCTCGGTGACTTCGCCCGGCGCGACGGCTACATCGAGCGCCAGCTGAAGCGGTGGCACGCACAGTTCACCCAGTCGGTCGATGACGGCCGGCCGGGACCAGCGGTCATCGACCGGGTCCACGAGCTGTTGGCGGCCAGGATCCCCGAGCAGCAGGGGGTGAGCATCGTCCACGGCGACTACCGCCTGGACAACACCGTCCTCGACGACGCCGGTATGGTCCAGGCCATCTTGGACTGGGAGATCTGCACGCTGGGCGACCCTCTGGCCGACCTCGGCCTGCTGCTGGTGTACTGGGCCGAGCCCGAGGACGGCGATCAGGCGCTCCTGGGGGTGGCCCCCACCGTGCTGCCGGGTTTCGCCCGGCGCTCGGACCTGCTCTCCCGCTACTCGGCCTCGTCCGGACGAGATGTGTCGCAGATCTCCTACTACCGTGCGTTCGGATTCTGGAAGCTGGCCTGTATCCTCCAAGGGGTTCATGTGCGCTACGCCGGAGGGGCCGCCGCCGGCGACCGATCAGGCGTCGAGCAGTTCGCCGCCCACGTCGGGCGATTAGGCGAGCGAGCGTTGGCCGAGGTGGAGTCCCTGTGACCGATCGAGATCCGTCGTCACTCTTCGAGTTCGACCCCGAGTGGATGGCGACCGCCGAGGGACGCCTGTCCCACCCTGTCATGGTCGTCGCCCTCGAGGGTTGGGTCGACGCCGGCTTGGGGGCGTCGGCCGCCATCGCCGCGTTGATGGCCGCGACCCCCGCCGAGGTGGTGGTGTCGTTCGACACCGAGATGCTGATCGACCAGCGGGCCCGGCGGCCCATCGCCCGCCTGGAGGACGGAGTCACCACCGAACTGACCTGGCCGACCATCCAGGTGGTGGCGGGCAAGGACCGTGTGGGCGCCGACATCCTCTTCCTGACCGGTCCCGAGCCCGATTTCCGCTGGCCCACGTTCATCGACGCCGTCGTCGGCCTGGTCCGCGATCTCGAGGTCCGCACGGTCGTGGGCCTCGGGGCGTTTCCGGCTCCGACGCCGCACACCCGTCCGGTCCGACTGGCCTCCACCGTGCCGCCCCAGTCGGTGGAGCTGGCCGGACGGGTCGGCACCGTCCACGGGACACTCGAGGTTCCGGCCGGCGTGCAGGCGGCACTGGAGGTGGCACTGGGACAGGCCGGGGTGCCGGTCATCGGCTTGTGGGCGAGGGTGCCCCACTACGTGTCGGCCATGCCGTACCCCGAGGCCAGCGCGGCGCTGATCGAGGGGCTGTGCGCGGTGACCGGCACGGTGCTCGACACATCCTCGCTGCGCAGTGCCGCCGAAGCGTCCCGCCGTCAGGTCGACGAGCTGATCGGTGCCAACCCCGATCATCTCGAGATGGTGCATCGGTTGGAGGCTGCGCTCGACTCGGAGGAGGTCACTCCGACCGGCTTCGACATGGAGGTGCCCAGCGGGGACGAGATAGCGGCCGAGTTGGAGCAGTTCCTCAGAGGCGAAGGCCACTGAGGACTGGGATGGGACGGGTCCCGTCCCTGACCCACCTCCCTGCCGGTGGGTCAGGCGCTCGGCCGACACGGCCAGGATCACCAGGGACACAACGGCGACAACGACCAACAGGCCCAACAGAGCCCAAATGGTCACCCGTCGACGGGAACCCGGCTGCGTCGCCCCCCGGCTCGATGGTGTGACGGGCCGGCCGGGTCTTCTTCGGTGCCGGGCCCTGGGTCAACGGGTCGAAGACCGGGAGCTCGGTAACGATCCGCATCATCTCCTGGGTGGAGGTGGCTTCGGCCAACTCCTGCAGGCGCACTTCGTACTCTGCGGGCTCGAGCAGCCCACGCTCGGCCGCCCGGTCGAGCAACGATCCGTAGCGGTTCCTCTCCTCGTCGGTGATGACCTCGGGCTCGACGAGTCCGCCCTGAGCCGGATGGAGGAGCGAATCAGCCAGCGCGGTGACGTCCCCGAAGACCTCCACTTCGGGCACGGTGGCGGGGGCTCGGGGACGACGGTTCGCCCGGCAGTGGGCGACCACCTTCCGCGTCATCGGCCACCCGGGGATTGTGGGCCAGACCGCTGTCGCGATGCAACAGATGGTCGTTTGTGGACCGGGTGCTCGCCCCGGGTAGCCCGGGATAGCGTGGCGCATGGACGTCGACGGAGGCATCGGATTCGATCCCAGTGGGGTCATCGAAGGCGGCTCGGCTGGCCGAGGAGGTCGGCTACGACGGGATCTGGTCTGCCGAGACCAGCCACGACCCGTTCCTCCCCCTGGCCCTGGCGGCCGAGCACACCGAGCGGATCAAACTCGGCACGGGCATCGCCGTGGCGTTCGCCCGGAACCCGATGACCCTGGCCGTCGTGGCCAACGACCTCCAGACCCTCTCGAAGGGACGGTTCATGCTCGGGCTGGGATCACAGATCAAACCCCACATCGAGAAGCGGTTCTCCATGCCGTGGTCGCATCCGGCGCCGCGGATGCGGGAACTGATCCTGGCCATCCGGGCCATCTGGGCCAGCTGGGCGGACGGCAGCCGTCTGGCCTTCCGTGGCGAGTTCTACCGACACACCTTGATGACGCCGATGTTCGACCCGGGGCCCAATCCCTACGGGCACCCACAGATCTTCCTCGCCGCGGTGGGTGAGAAGATGAGCGAGGTGGCCGGCGAGGTCGGCGACGGTCTGCTGGCCCACGGGTTCACCACCGAGCGCTACCTGCGCCAGGTGACGGTGCCGGCCCTCGAGCGGGGACTGGCCCGGAGTGCACGGGGGCGCGGCGACGTCCAGATCTCGTACCCGGGCATGGTGGTCACCGGCGCCGACGAAGAGGGATTCGCGGCGGCCACCAAGGCCGTCAAGACGCAACTGGCCTTCTACGGCTCGACCCCGGCCTACCGCCCGGTGCTCGAACTGCATGGCTGGGGTGACCTCCAGACCGAGTTGAACACACTGTCGAAACGGGGGGCCTGGGACGCCATGGCCGACCTCATCGACGACGAGATGCTCAACACCTTCGCCGTTGTCGGCGAGCTCGACGACATCGCCGGCGAAGTACTCAAGCGGTTCGAGGGTGTCGTCGACCGCTTCAACTTCTACGCCCCCTACCCCATGGAGCCCCAGCGTTGGGCCGAGGTACTCGCCGGTTTCAAGTAGCCGGTTGTCGCCCGCCGGTCAGACGACGATGTTGACCAGCTTCGGCGGCTTGACGATGATCCGGCGGGGCACTGCGCCCTGCAGCGTCTCGATCACCGCCGGGGACGCCAGGGCCAACGCCTCGGCCTCCTCCTCCGAGACGGAGGGTGGTACATCGATGCGGTCCCGCAGCTTGCCGTTGACCTGAACGACCATGGTGACCGAGTCCTCGGCGACCAGGGACGGATCGGCGACCGGCCACGATTTGAGATGGATGTGGTCGCCGTGACGTCGCTCCCAGGCCTCGGCGGCCAGATGTGGCGTCATGGGGGCCAGCAGGAGGAGCAGCGTGTCCACCGCCTCATCGCTGACCTGACCGTGCGGGTCGCCACGTACGTACGGTTGGACGAGGTTGACGAACTCCATGCAGGCAGCCACGGCGGTGTTGTAGGACCAGCGCTCGTACTCGCCGCTGACCCGGTCGATCAGGCGGTGCGTGGCCCGCCGCATGGCCAGATCGTCGCCGGTGAGATCGCCCGCCCGTGGCGCGGCGGCGCCCGACCCGTCCGGCACGGACAGACGCCAGACCCGGTCGAGGAATCGGGCACAACCGTCGATGACCTGGTCGGTCTGCTCGGTCCAGTCGACATCGTCAGCCGGCGGTCCGACGAAGAGGTGGAACAGCCGCAGTGCGTCGGCCCCGACGGTCGCCAGGTAGCTCGATGGAGCCACCAGATTCCCCTTGGACTTCGACATCTTCTTGCCGTCCATCCGGATCATCCCCTGGGTGAACAGCCGGTCGAAGGGCTCGCGGAGGCCCGGGACCACCATTCCCAGATCGGCCAGGGCCTTGGTGAAGAAGCGGGCGTAGAGGAGATGGAGGATGGCGTGCTCGATGCCGCCGATGTACTGGTCCACCGGCATCCATTGGGCCGCCACCTCCGGATCGAAGGGGAGGTCCGCCGTCCACGGGTCGGTGAACCGCAGGAAGTACCACGACGAGTCGACGAACGTGTCCATGGTGTCGGTCTCACGGGTCGCCGGGCCACCGCACACCGGACAGGTGGTGGTGAGGAACTCCGCGCTGGTGGCGAGCGGGGACTCCCCGGTGGGCAGGAACTCGACGTCGTCGGGAGCCAGGACGGGGAGTTGATCAGGCGGCACCGGGACGATGCCGTGCTCGGGGCAGTAGACCACCGGGATGGGACAGCCCCAGAACCGCTGGCGGGAGACCAGCCAATCGCGGAGCCGGTAGTTGACGGTGCGCTTTCCGATCCCCTCGGCCTCGAGCCACTCGATGGCCCGGGCCTTGGCCGTCGCGATGTCGAGGCCGTTCAGCCACTCGCTGTTGATCTTCTCGCCGGTGCCGGTATACGCACCGCCCGGTCCCCCCTCATCGTCCCAACCCTCGGGCGGTCGGACGGTGCGCACCACGGGCAGACCGTAGGCCTGGGCGAAGTCCCAGTCACGGTGGTCCTCGGCCGGCACGGCCATGATGGCGCCGGTGCCGTATCCCATCAGCACGTAGTCGGCCACATAGACCGGCACGGCCTGTTCGGTGAACGGATTTATCACCGAGGACCCGGTGAAGGCCCCTCGCTTGGCCAGGCTCGAGGCGCCGCTCTCCGACATGCGGTCGAGCTCACTGGTGGCTGCGGCCCGCTGCTGGAGGTCCTCGACCTCGCTCCGGTGTTCCGGTGTGGTGAGGATGTCCACCATCGGGTGCTCAGGGGCGACGACGGCATAGGTCATCCCGAAGGAGGTGTCCGGTCGGGTGGTGAACACCCGCAGTGCCAGCCGCTCCTGTCCGTCGCTGCCGTCCCGACCGTCGACGACCAGGTCGTACTCGGCCCCCTCCGATCGTCCGATCCAGTTGCGCTGCATGGTCTTGACCCGTTCGGGCCACTCCAGCACGTCCAGACCGGCCAACAGCTCGTCGGCGTACTCGGTGATGCGGAAGAACCACTGCTCGAGATCGCGCTTGACCACGACGTCCCCCGAGCGCTCGCAGGTGCCGTCGGCCAACACCTGTTCGTTGGCCAGGACCGTCTTGCACCCGGGACACCAGTTGACCGGGGCGTTGGCCCGGTAGGCCAACCCGGAGGCCAACAGCTTCTGGAAGATCACCTGATTCCACTTGATGTACTCGGGATCGTGGCTGCGGATCTCGCGGCGCCAGTCGTAGACGGCGCCGAGGGAGGTGATCGACTCCTTCAGTTCGGCGATGCGGGCCTCGGTGAACACCCGCGGGTGGGTTCCGGTCTTGATGGCGGCATTCTCTGCCGGCAGACCGAAGGAGTCGAACCCGAACGGGGACAGCACGGCCTGGCCGAGCATGGTCCGGTGCCGCACCAGCAGGTCACCGAAGGTGTAGTTACGGACGTGGCCCATGTGGGCCGGCCCGGACGGATAGGGGTACATGCACAGGACGTACGAGTGGGGCCGGGGGTCGTCGGCATCTACCTCGTACGTGCCCTCGTCGGCCCACAGCCGCTGCCATTTCTTCTCGATTTCGATGACGTCGTAGGCCCGTGCCATGACTCACGATCGTACCGGTGGACCACCCCTGCCCCGGGCTGCCGCCCCCAGATGCCGCCCGAGGTTCCGGACCGGACTGGTCAGCAGGTCGGTCAGCCGCCGCGAACGGCCACGTCGACCCGGTGGACGCTGCCGGCCCCGGTTCCGCAGCCATCCGGAACTCCGGGGTACACCGGGTCCGGAGCCATCCCCGGTCCCCATCCCCGTCGTGCAGCCAACCAGCGGGCATCCGAGGCCCGTGCCGACCTCCTGCTAACCTGACCCAACCCGCGGGGGCGTAGCTCAGCTGGTAGAGCGCTTGACTGGCAGTCAAGAGGTTCGTGGGTTCGAGTCCCATCGCCTCCACAAATGTTGTCAGAATGACAACGTTCCCAGCTCAGATGCTGTTTCATTGGCTTTTCCCAAACAAGGTAAGCGCCGATGTTCGAACCCTTCTCTGAACAGGGAGAGCGTTCATCTCTAGCTGTCGATGTCAGCGGTCCACATGCGCCTCTGACGCAGTCAGAGCGTCTTGAGTGCGGCGACGACGTCGGCCGGCTCGACGCGCACCCGCCAGTCGGCCTCGACGTAGGCGAATTTCACGGTGCCGTCCCGATCGATGATGAACGTGGAAGGAACGGGAAGGGTGCGCCGCCCATTGGCGTTCTGCTGCGCCGGATCGTTCTGGAACACGTTGACCTGGAGGTCCTCCAGCTACCCGGTGACGTCGAACCGAACCTTGTACGCCTCGCTTACCGTCTGCTCGACATCGCCGAGCACGGGAAACGCGAGTTCGTGCTTCTCGGTCATCGTCAGTCCTTGGTCTTGGGCCTGGGGGCTGATGGCGACGAGGGCCGCTCCCGTTGCGGTGATCTCCGGAAGCGCCTCCTGGAGAGCCCGGAGCTGCAGATTGCAGTACGGGCACCACTCCCCCCGGTAGAAGGTGACCACGACCGGACCTTCGGTGAGCAGGTCGGCGAGCTCGACCTGATTGCCCACGGCATCCTTCAGCCCAAATCCGGGTGCCACATCTCCGACGGCAGGTCCGGGGGCGACCCCGGAGCTGGTGACGTCGACGACTCCGCTCGTGATCCGATCACCGATTTCTGGGGGCATCGAGGCGGTGATGTCGTTCAACTCGGCAGTCAGTGTGGTCACGGGGGTCCCCTCATAATGGACTATACGGTCCATACTGACCATAGTAGAGTGGACTGTCAAGTCCACTCCTGGAGTCGAGCATGTCCGGAACCGAAACCATTGACGCCCGCCCCGTGACGGCGAAGGGTCGTGACACCCGACGGCGGATCGTGGAGACGGCGTCGGACCTCATGGTCGAGCGGGGCGTGTCAGCGGTGAGCCTGGATGAGGTGGGACGGGCCACCTCCACCAGCAAGTCGCAGATGTACCACTACTTCGCCAGTAAGGACGACCTTGTCGCTGCCGTGGTGATCTGCGTTCGGGACCGAATCCTGGCCTTCCAAGGCGACTTACTCGCCGCGGTCGACTCGGTGGATGGTTTGCGGGATTGGGCGGACTCCATCATCGCCTTCCACCGGCAGGCGCCACGGTGGTCCGGGTGTCCTCTGGGCACGCTGTCCAGCGAGCTCATCGGCGAGACCGGGGCCGGTCGACTCGACATTGAGCAGGCCTTCGATGCGTGGCAAGTCCTCCTCAGCCAGACCTTGGTGAAGCTGCAGGACTCGGGGAAGTTGCGGACCGATGCCGATCCTGAGCGGCTGGCCACGGCGACGCTGGCCTCGCTGGAGGGCGGCCTCCTCCTGTCGAAGGCGCTACAGGACGAGTCCCCACTCGCAATCGCACTCGATGCCGCATTGGATCATCTGGGGACATTCTCCTGTCTCTGACGGCCTGACCCCCGGCCGAAGCAACACCTGATGAAGAAGAAAGGCGGCGACGTGCCTCATCGGCGAACGGCCGATTGCCCAGCTCGCTCCCATGCGCGGCGGTTTTGGTTGACGGAGCCGCCCGAGGCCCCTTCCTCCCCGAGACCGTTCGCTCGGGACAGAGGGAGACGCGCACCGAATCGGGCCAGAACCCCCCCGCGCCCGGCCCCGGAGCGGGCAGAGCAGGGCTGCGCCGGGAGCCGGCCGGCCCACCGGAAACGGGGCCGGCGGCGCGGAGGGAGCCCGTGACCATGGTCCACCGTGGGCGAACCGCGCCCCCAGCAGTGTCGGAGCCTCAGCCTGAGTCGGCATCAAACCAGTTGCCGTGCAAACCATTTGGCACTCGCTGAGGGATCGCAATTTTCGCCACAGGATCAGCTGGAAACTGAGCCGCATCCCACAGATACGCCCAGGCAGATCGATCGGTGTCGAAAGATGTGACAAAGCCTAGGTAGTAACCGTCCAGTTCCTCCGTACCACCCGGACGGGGAACGAATGTGACTTCGCCAATCACTCCATCACAATCGACCTTCAGTGACTTCCCGGTCTCCATGTCGTAGCGGATAAGTCGATCATGCTCACCTCGGACCAGTTCATGGTGCCCGCTAACACCCGCAACGGTCAGGTGCCGGTGCTCACTGCCGACAAGTCGATCGTCGATTCGGGGGAATTCGGTCCCCATGTCGTCGAGATGCTCCAACTCCACCTCTCCTTGCCTTGGCTTCAAAGTCGCCCGGGTGAACGCTCCTCGCACGGGTGCCATGTCGCCGGCCAGTCCGAGCCCCAGGGTGCTCCACCAAGGGAAATCAAGCACGATGGCTAACTCATCTGACGAAGTGCCCGGAGAAGAAGGCCGTTCATAGGCGTTGGCGAAGTGCCAGGCCCAGAAGGCCTCAGTGTGGATCCACATCGGCCCCGACGACCCGTCTCGGGGAATCACGGCGATTCGGGTCCCGAGTTCGGGCTTCCATTGCAGCACAGCTCCACCGGTAAGCATCGCATCGAGATCGAACTGGGCCGGTCCGATGGTCAAGATGAGGTGCTGCTCGGTGATAGCAAAATCGTGAATCATGAATCCGGCGTCGACCCCGGGCACGGTGGTCGGTGGCCTGACGACGGTCCCGTCGGCTCCGACGACCGCCCAGGTAAGGAAGGGTTCCTCGACGTCATAGCGAAAGATGACCATCTCGCCGGTGTGGGGATCGATCTTGGGGTGAGCGCAGAGCCCCAACGGAAGCGCGCCCCCGAAGTCGAAGAGGCCGACCGTGTCGAGGTCGTCAGTGATCTCGTACGATGGCGTTCCCTCTTCGAGCGCCAGATACCGTCCCGCGTGACGAACCACGTTGACGAAGGGGTCGAGCCGGAACGGCCAACCAGGATCCGGGTCCGGTCCGAGTAGGGCGGCATCCACGAATGCGGGGGTCATCAACCCGCCATACAGCGAGCGTCCAGCTCGTTCTTCGGCGGCCATGCCCTTGGTCCGGACCCAATGGTTGGCATAACGAGCTTTGCCACCCTCGATCCAAAGTCCATGGACCATGGCGTCGCCTTCCAGCGGATAGGTGTAGCTCCCAAGTGGGGTGAACTTGGGATTGGGGCCGTTGCGGAAGTAAGCCCCGGTGAGGTCAGGCGGAAGCTGGCCCTCAACATGCAGGTTGTCGGCTTCGATCTCGCGCTGCACGGGCTCGAATCGTCCCGTGAGCTGGGGGATCGTCGACGGATTCACAAGCTCTAGTTCTTGAGCCACTGGCGCTCACTCCCCTCAGAGATCTTGGATGATGCGTCCACCGCAATCGGGTTGTTACCTTCGTCTCCGTGCCGAGGTCCGTTGCATGGCGAGTCACAAACCAATGTCAGAGGCCACCCTCAGATACGGGGAGAAAAAGCCGAGATGAACCCAAGACCGTGTTGATGGTGTTTGTGCCGACGGTTCCGTGTCGGAACCCCATCATGGCGGGAGCACCCTCACGCTGATCGTCGCTGGTGAGGACCAGCCGAAGGCGGTGAGCGGCATCGATGCGGCGGGCATTGGGAACGAGCGGAATCCTGTAGTGCACCGTTTCTCCGATGGGTATCGCCTCGGTCTGTCTGCAGGGGAGGACTGGCGCTCCGGGATGACTCGCCTCGTCGTCAACCCTCCGAAGAGAGGATCGGAGGAATCCCTGAGTGACATCGACCACGGATTCGTCGGGTGCAACATCTTGAAGTGTGAGGATCCAGGCGGTGTCGAGGGCCGTGGATTGGGCATCGAGTACGACCTCCATGTTGCCGACCACGTCCCAAGCACGGTCAAGGGGATCGGTGGTCCAGATGAGGAATGACGGTGGGTCGGTGGGGCTGGCCTGTGCTCGGTTCAGGCCGGTTCCCAACGTAAGGTACTTCCGGCTTCCGGTGGTCGGTCCGCCCGCTGCGAGGGACCCATCGGCGGAGAGGACCAGCTCGCGCAGCGGATACCCCGCTGGTGGCCAGTAATCCGAGGTACGCCACGCATCGGCGACCGGGAGCCAGTAGCGGATGGGCGGCCCTTCGAGGATTCCGGTCTCCCGGTCCTTTAGCCACTGGTCGAACCAGGCCAACGCTTCGACGTGCAGACTCTCCCAGGGCCATGTCAATCCGTACTGCCCGAGCATGGCCACTCGGACATGTTCGTTGTGGCGGAGAGCATCGAGGGCATCGAAGGTTCCCGGAAGATGGAGGGGAACGTTCTCCCAGTCACAGCCCAGATAGACAGGAATCGTCACATCCTCCAAGAGTGGCAGCACATTCCGCTCGTCCCACCACTCGTCCCGCATTTGGTGCTCGACAGCCACGGACCGCCATAGGTCATCCCAGGGATGTGGCTCATGGCGGAGACGGAGGGCGGCCTTCATCACCCCGATCGACGATTCGCCGTTCATCGTGGCGAACCTCTTGTGCAGTCGAGGGGTGTTGAGCACACGCCGTGCTGCCTCGACGAGCTTCCCTCGCCAGAGGTTGTCATGTTGCGAGGTCATCCCGACCATGGACAGAAAAGGCGTGATGAAGGTGGAGTTGAACAGACCATGGTGGTACACGCCTTCATAAAGGTCTGAGGTCGTGGCGATCGGGAAGATGGCTTCGAGATGTGCGGGATGCTCACTGGCCGCTTCGAGTTGGGTCATGGCGAAGTAACTGATGCCGATCATGCCGACTCTGCCGTTCGACCATGGTTGCTCCGCCGCCCACTCGACGAGGTCGTACAGGTCCAGGCGTTCCTGGGAATCATGAAAACCGAAGACACCCCCAGACCCCCCGGTGCCCCGGAGGTTGGCGATGACGTGCACGTATCCGCGAGGTACGAAGAAATCCGAGGCGCCGGCTTCGATGAACCCCATCGGTGCCCCGAGATCCTGGATCTGTCGCGGATAAGGAGATGCCGCAATGAGGACCGGGCATCTACCGCCATCGAGCGGGCGATGGACATCAACCATCAGGGTGATCCCATCACGCATCGGCACCGCTACGTCCAGGTCGCTCACACAACGGTGACTGGGTTCGGAGAGGTTCTGGTAGACCCTGCCAGTCGTCTGAGGCCCATTCAGTTGACGCTGACCTGAATCCGTTCCAGCGACCTTTGGCCCAGCGCTTGTCATCGGGTCATCCTCGCAGATGTGATCGACGATTGGAGACTGGTATCAGTCAGCCTCGGTGTTGAAGGCAGCTCCTCTAACCGTTGCAAAGAACCGAATCAGCGGGGAGCGCACGCAGCAGTACAAACGACCAGGTCACGGCGTGGGGCAACCGTACGGTGGGAACTTTCCCACTGGATCGTTACTTCGGCTGGGCAGGTCTACGCCTACGGTGGTGCAACCAACTACGGCGGCATGACCGGACAGCGTCTCAATAAGGGATCGTCGGCATCGACTCCACCCCTGACGGCAGGGGCTACTGGTTGTTCGGCGCGGACGGTGGCGTCTTCTCGTTCGGTGACGCCGTGTTCTATGGATCGCAGGGTGCCACGGGCACGTCCTCCCCGGTAGTCGCTGGGGCGAGTGTGCAGGAGACAGGAACGGGAGGGAGCGGGCCACTAGGAGCCACGGGTCCCACCGGACCCGCCGGACTGCCTGGAGCAATGGGCCTTATCGGCCTCACAGGAGCCACCGGACCAGCCGGACCGCCAGGACCGAGGGGTGGTACTGGCCTCACCGGGGTGAGCGGCGCCGCGGGACCGGCTGGAGCAACGGGACCCCAGGGCCCGGCGGGTCAGTCAGACACGGGTAGATCTACAACCTTGGAGCGCAGACGGTGGCAGTCGAAGGAGCGGTTCTCTTTGACAGCAACGGCCCTCTATCCGGCTTTACGCATACTGCGGGGTCAGCCTCGATCACGGTTGGGTCGACGGGCACCTATCTCGTCGATTTCTCGATCTCTGGAACAGAGCCCAATCAGTTCTCGCTGTTTGACAATGCGAGTCCAGTTGCTGGGACGACGTACAGTTCGGTCGCTGGCACCCAGCAGGATGGCGGTCAGGCGGTCGTGAGCCTTGCCGCTGGAGACGTGGTGACGTTGGTAAACCACTCGTCCTCAGCAGCCGTCGGGCTGGCCTCCGACATTGGAGGGACTCAAACCAACGTCAATGCATCGATTGTCATCGAGGAGCTTGGCTGAGCCCACCTCCGGGTGGACATATTTCGCAGCGAGGACTCCGGCGGTGCCACACCCCATGGGTAAGATAACTGAGCGCGAGCCACAGCCTTCGTTTCAACGAAGATAACGCGCCCCTCAGCCGGTGTTGCGGGGCACCAGTTGACGGGCTGTCTCAGGCATCCACCGTCCGTGCTCGCCCAACCGGACAATTCGCTGGATCGGGGACCTTCGCCCCTAGTCGTGAGAGGGAAAGAGGGCCACGGTGGACAAGTAGCCCGGCCCAATAGGGGTCGGACTCTCGACGTTGGAGAAGGCGATACAAGATGGCTGGTAAGGCAGATCAGATGAAGGGCCAGGCGAAAGAAGCTGTCGGTGACCTGACCGGGAACAAAGACTTGAAAGCAGATGGCACAGCGGACCGCCAGGCCGGTGAAGTCAAGGAGAAGGTTGGCGAGGTCGAGGAGAAGGTCGAAGAGGGCATCGACAAGGTGGAGGGCTTCTTCCACAAGAAGTAGGAACGCTCCCCCTCTGTCGGCGGTAGCTGACAGTCCACATGACGGAGCAGCGCGTAACTCTGTTAGGACCAGTTCCATCTACGAATTCGTTCAGTTTGCCTGGCAATCTGGACGCGCAAACTGGGAGGTTGAGATGACTGACGTGTACGACCAGGGTCAACCCGAGGAACCCGAGCAGGCCAAATGGAACGTCTCAGAGTGGCACAGCAAGATGCTCATCGATAGTAACGGCGAGAAGATCGGCAAGCTCCAGGATGTCTACGTCGACGTCGAAACTGACGAGCCCCAGTTCGCGACGGTCAAAGAGGGCTTCATCGGTCGCCACCTGACGTTCGTGCCGCTGGGTGGCGTTCAGATCGGTCCCGATGATCTTCAAGTCCAGGTGACCAAGGAGCGGGTCCGAACGGCGCCCGACATCGAGGTGCACGGTGAGGAGCTGTCCCAAGCGGACGAGTCCAGGCTCTATCACCATTTCGAGATGAACTACACGCCAATCGACACAGAAAGCGGACGCCGCCTAGCTCGACGATGATCCTCATTGTCGACGTGTCATCAAAGTGCCTGGGGGCAGGCAACTTCCGCGGGCGCTACTGGCAATGAGCTCGCCGATTCCGCGTTGACCCGCTGCGTCGGAAGCCGCTCCCCCATCTGGTCGTCACCAGGATCGGTCATCTCCAGTGACGCTCCGAAAGGGCTTCGAACATAGTCCCACAACCTCCACTCGTTATCGGAACTACAACGCTTTACCTGGTCAAAGCCAGCATTTCACGGGCACTTCCCGACCAAGGCAAATGACGACGTTCGAACCCCTCCCTGAACTGGGAGAATGTCCGAATCGAGCCGTCTGTCAGGTGCAGCGGGTCAGGCTCCCCTGGGACTGGGGTTGGCTTGTAACCAACAACAGGCAGTTGTTCTGCCCCTTTGCGCCCTCGCCCAAGGGTGCTAGCCCAAAAATGGCACTGCCGCCACTAATCCCTATCAAGCAAAGTCCGTTCAGACTGAGTCCCGCTTTGCACGGTTCTCGGCTCAAGCTTCTCGTCGAGCCAGTCGGCAATTTCAACCTGGGCCAGCGACGGCGTGTCGAGTTGACAGTGCGTGCACCCTGGATGATCTGGAGGGAAGGCCACCAAGCGCTTTCGGTTGTCCGGAATCTCATCGAAAAGACACTGTGCGTGTGCGAATGGGACCTGCAGGTCGTTGACGGCATGGAGAACGAGGAAGGGTATGTGGATCCGGCTTGCGACCCCCTCCAGATTGAACTCCCGAATCTTTTCCAGGAGCTCCTCGACAGTGTCGACGGCAAACGTGGCCATTGCCTGCTCGACTCGGCGTCGGCTGTCGTCCCCCTGGGGTACCGGGGCCAACCCGTAGAAGGCACCCCAGGCGACAGCTGCCGCCAGCCTCTTCTCGAAGGCCGCCCCGCGAGCTGCGAAGTAGCCACCCATGCTGCTGCCGACGAGGGCGATCCGCTCTGGATCAACCTCATCTCGGTGCTCCAGGAAGTTGATGAATGCAGCGATGGCCACCTCGTAGTCGGCCCTGGTCCCGATACGCCGACGCTTCGATTCTCCCTGCCCGGGGCCGTCCGGGAGCAGGACGGTGTACCCGCGGCGAACGAGCGCTTCACCGAGTTTGAACCACATCTCCTCCGAGAAGGCGTCGATGCCACCCTGGACGACGATCGTGGGTCGGGATCGAGTTGGGCCTGAGGGTGAGATCAGGTAGCCGGGGAGCATGTACTGCTCGTAGGGAATCTCGACCGCCTCAAAGCGGTATCGCGGATCGAGAGTCATGGCGGTCTGGAAGCACCGGCGACTCTCCTTCATGGCCGGCAGTTCCACGATGCCGTCCATGGCGTGGAAGGTGGTCGCCATCCGGAAGTAGATGCATGCCCGTCGCCACAACTCGATCGCCGAGAGGTCGTGGCCATGCTCCGCGCACTGTGCTGCCTGACGGTCGAGCTCGGACGCCAAGCTGCTGAAAGCTGCTAGCCACGCCTCCCGGTTGCCCACCTCGAGGTCCCGTATCGCGCTCATGATCTCGCTGAACTCTGAGCCGCCCAGCGATGAGTAGCTGATGGCACGGAGCAATTGCGTCGACCAATCCAGATTCTCCGGCCAGTGCACGTACGCGCCGAAGGCCTCGACCCCACTTGGCGGCACCACAGCCCAGGATCGGCTCATCGAAGTTTCGTCCATCTAGTCGTCCTCGCTGTTCATTCGGTGCTCATTTCGTTGTACTTCGGCGATGGGATAGCCACCGTTGGCGTGAATGGTGGTGCCGTTGACGAAGACCGCCTCCTCTGAGAGGAGGAACGACGCCACCGAGGCGATCTCGTCGGGTGTACCCAGCCGACCGGCCAGGGTGGCCTTGGCCCGGCGATCAGCCACACCCGGCACCTTCCGGAAGCCCTCGTTCATAGGGGTCGCCACGAAGCCCGGGGCGATGGTGTTGACTCGGATCGATCTCGGTGCAAGCTCGACGGCCAGGGTTCTCGAGAGAGCTTCGACCGCGCCTTTGGACATGGCATAGGCGCTCTGCCCGGCCATGCCCACGTGAGCCGAAACCGAGGTCACGAAGACGATTACGGTTCCGTGCCGGAGCTGGGGTGCGAGCGCTTGGGTGAGGTGGAACGGTCCCCGGGCATTGACCGCCCAGGTGTGGTCCAGAGCCTCGGGTCCAATCTGCTCGAATGGAGTTGGCTGGAAGACGCCTGCGCAGTGGACCAGGCCGTCTAGGAGGATCTCCTCACTCGCCAGCACCCCGAAGGCCTGGTTGACCTGCTCGTAGTCGGCAAGATCGGCCTCCACGAGGCGGTGATGCTCTGGTCCCTCGAGCTGGCCGACAGCTGCTATCAGGCGTTCATGGCTTCGCCCCACCAGGATGATCCTCGCGCCCTCATCGGCCAGGGTACAGGCCACGGCGAGACCGATGCCTGAGCTGGCCCCGGTGACAAGTATGCGGCGACCTTGGTGCTTTCCAGTCTTCATTGAACGCGATGTAACCAGTTTTCGGAGGACCCCATAGGCACATCGTGGCCGCTCTCCGCACCGGTAGCCCTAGGGAGACTCCCTAGTTCTCGGAGACAACCACTCGCCGACGAAGTTCTGGGGAGTCTCCCTAGGGCAATGGGCACTCCGATCCTTCAACCTGGTTGATGTGCAGATCATCGTGGAGATCTCGGAAGGCAAGGACGGACGAGCCGAAGGAACGGTGAGGGCCGCAGGGCAATCCCAGGCCCGTCCTTTCTCGGGAAACCTCGAATTCCTGGCCCTTATCGAGAGCCTCTATCAGGTCGGCGCCGAAACGCCTGGTCAAAAGGCCGGCACAACCGAGAAGGAGTGGTCATGAAGAATCTGATGTGGAGCTTTTCACCGTGGGTCGCCTTCCTCCTGGGCGTTCGTATCGGCGGGGTGTACTGGGGTGCCGCCATCGGTCTGGCCGTTGCCCTGGTCGTCCTGGTGAGGGCGATCTCTCGTCACAGCACCCACATGTTCGACGTAATCGGCACGGTCTACTTCGGGGGTCTGCTTGTGCTCCTGGCCGCTATTCACCCCAGTGACATCGCCACCTGGGGGCGGTACGCACAGGCGGTAGCCCACGGATCGCTTACCCTGATCGTTTTCGGTTCCATCCTCGTCGGCAAGCCCTTCACTGAGCCTTACGCGCGGGAGCAGGCACCGGAGCGGGTATGGCAGAGCGCACGGTTCCACGAACTCAACCGGCGGTTGTCGGCAGTGTGGGGGCTGGCCTTCCTCGTGGGCACGATCTCGCTGATCGTTGCCGGTTCGCAGGACTCCCGTCAGTTCATCTTGAGGCTTGTGGTCCCCTTCGGTGCCCTCCTCCTGGCCCTCTTGTACAGCCAGAAGCAAGCCAGCCTGACAGCCAGAGCGGCGTCCGCTGACTGAAGCGGCGTCTTGAGCCCAATCGAACACCCGTCGATGCAGAGCAGCGAGGAGCACGCCGTGGCCACCGAATCCGACACCGACGTTTGCGGTACCACCGACACTGCTGGGGCCGGCCAGGACCCCGAAGCCGGAGCTAGTGGGGTCGGGACCACTGAGGCCGGCTCCGCACCGTCGATGCCGGTGCGAGCGCGGATGGTCTTGCGGACGAGATCCGTGTGGATCTTCCCGCTGGCCATCCCACTCGTGCTAGTCGTGCTGATGACGTTCATCTACATCGGCGCTGTCTTGAACCCGACGGGGCGCCTGGACGGACTTCCGGTCATGGTGGTGAACCAGGACACGGGAGCCACTGTGAACGGCCGGCACGTCGACGAGGGTGCCACGGTGGTCCAGGCGTTGAACAGCTCGTCCGAGGTGAGCACCAAGCTGAAGCTGCGCAGCACCACGTTGGACGAGGCAAAGGCAGCGATGGACCGTGGGAGTGCCTATGCCACGATCGTGATCCCGGCCGGCTTCACCGACTCGCTCCTCGCCGCCGCCGGGGACGACATACCGGCGCCGAATGGGGGCTCCGGGCAGCCCACGGTAGAGCTGTTGGAGAACGGCCGGCTGGGCAGTCTGGGTGTCAACCTGGCGGCGGGCGTGCTAACCCCAGCTTTCCAGCAGATCTCCTCATCCATCGGAGATCAGCTGGTTGCTCACAGCACCACCGCGGCCCGGAGCACTTCTTTCGCCACGGCGCAGCTCCACGACCCCATTCGTTTCGAGACGGTGGGCTATCGGCCCCTCCCACCGAACACGGCGCTCGGGCTCAGTGCGTTCTATGTGTCGCTCCTGGCGATGCTGGCTGGCTTTGTCGGTGCGACCATCGTCAACTCCTCTCTCGACGGTGCCCTGGGCTACTCCACGACCGAATTGGGACCGCGCTGGAAGCAGCGGCGGCCGCTCCCGATCGCACGTCAGCAGATCCTCCTCTTGAAGTGGTCGGTCGCTCTCGTCGCTATCCCCATCCTGGACGCTGCCATCGTGGGTGTGGCCGCAGGCATCCTGCGTATGGACGCACCGAACACCGCGCTGCTCTGGGCCGTCCTGTCCCTGGCCTCACTGATGGTGGCGAGCGTCACATTGACGCTGTTCGCCGCCTTCGGGTCAATCGGACAGCTCCTAGCCATGCTCGGGCTGATCTATCTCTCCTTGGCGTCATCAGGCGGCACTGTTCCGACCCAGGCTCTCCCGGGCTTCTACAACTTCGTTGGGCACGTGGAACCACTTCGCCAGGCCCTCACGGCGGCACGAGCCGTGCTGTACTTCGGGGCGCGGGGTGACGCGGGCCTGACCCACGCTCTTATCGTGCTCAGCTTCGAGATCGTGGCCGCAGTCGTGGCCGGTCTGCTTATCACCGGCTGGTATGACCACAAACGCCTGTACCGGCTGTCCCCAGACCTGATCGCCTACGTCTCCCGGGTGACCGATGAGCGGCTGGCTGCCACGCATCCGCCGGCGACGAGGTCCAGCTCGTAGCCGGGAGCCGCGCCATATCAAGGGATCTGGTTCCGGGATCTGAAGCGGCACAAAGGCCGCTACCGTCTGGGGATGGCCGCGGTCGAAAGGCCTGAATCAACAGGCCAGCTGATCGGAAGGAGCGCTGAGCGCCAATCCATCGCTCGCGCCCTCGACGAGATGGGCTCGGGTCATCCTCGGTTGGTGTGGGTTGAGAGCGATGCCGGCATGGGAAAGACGGCGCTCGTCCGTCATGTCGTGGGAAACCTTCCTGCCGAGGTCCAGGTGGCGCATGCTCAAGCCGACGAGCTTGCTGCCGAGCGACCCTTCGAGCTCGCCCGGCAGCTCGGCTGTACGTCCACCGAGAGCTTCTCTGCGGGCATGGAGATCCTCGAAGCGTGGTCCAGTCGGCAAGACCAAGGGCCGGTTGTGGTCGTAGTTGAAGACCTGCATTGGGCCGATGGCGCGTCGTCGAAGGCGCTGCTCTCGGCCGTGCAGCGGCTCGACAAGGATCGAGTCGCCGTGCTCGTCACGACACGACCGGGACTGCACGACGGGTGGGAGCGCCTCTGTTCCGATCCCGAACGATGCCTCGGTATCAACTTGGCCCCTTTCGATGCTAATGAGGTCGAGCTGTTCGCATCATCCGCGGGGATCGATCTGACTCCCTACCAGGCGGAGCGGCTCCGTTCCCACACCGGGGGACACCCGTTGTACCTTCGAACACTGCTTGGCGAACTGGACCCCGCGGATCTCCAGCGGAGCGATGGAAATCTTCCCGCCCCGCGCTCGTTGACTTCGTCGGTCACTCCGCGCCTCTCCGAAACAGCGGAGTCAGCGCGTGCCCTTGTTGCCGCCATGGCCGTCGTCAACCAGCGCGCCCCGCTGATGGTGGTGGCCCGTCTGGCAGGCCTCAGTTCCCCGGTCGAGCCGTTCGAAGAACTCCTGGGCACGGGCTTCGTCCGCTGGGATCCGGAGGAGCCGGGCTCTCCCGTTGAGTTCGTCCATCCGCTCTACCGTCAGGCTGTCTACGAGGATCTCTCACCGAGCCGCCGCCGCGACCTCCACCATGCCGCTTCCCAGGTCACCGGCCCGGCTGTGGCGCTCGCTCATCGGGTCGCCGCCGCCGACGGGGCAGACGAGACGCTGGCGGTTGAGCTGGAGACGAAGGCGCGAAGCGAGCTGGAAGAGGGGCACAAGTCGGAGGCCGGGCGAACCTTTCAGTGGGCCTCGTCGTTGAGCGTCGATTCTCCGGAGGCGAAGCGCAGGCTGGTGGACGCCGCCTTGGCCTATGTCGATGGCGGACAAATGGGCCGTGCCCAAGCCCTTCGATCCGACATCGAATCGTTCAACGACGGGCTGGGCCGCAGCCTGGTGTTGGGGTTGCTCGAGTGGGACCAAGGCCACACAGAGGGTGCCCGGGAGTGGCTTCAGCGAGTGGTAGACGAGGAGGAAGCGGACACAACCGAGGCCCGCGCCATGACCGCGCGTGCGTGGGCCGAGCTCGCGGAGATCCACATCACGCTGGGTCAGGGAGCGGAGGCCGCTCGGGCCGCCGCTCAGGCCCTCGCGCTGTCACCTCCCCACACCTCTGCCGAGCGGCTTGCCAACGTCCATGCCGCCTTGGCCGAAGGGTATATGCACGGTGCGGCCTCCGGTCTGGCTCGCCTGCGTCAGCGACTGCCGCAATCTGCCGACGAGGTACCTGGCGACGAGGTGGACATGTTGGTTGTCCGAGCCACCCTCACCCAGTTTGCCGGCCGAACCCATGCCAGCCTGCGCGACCTGCGCGCCGTGGTGACGCTCACCCAGCGTGGTTTCATTCCGGTTCAGTTGGCTCGCACCCACCGGCAGCTGGGCACCGCACTGCTGGCGCAAGGTGAGTGGGACGAGGCGCTGGTGCAGGCTCGGATCGGCTTGGGAATCGCCACCGATGATCCTCGAGGTGTCGAGGAAGGGGCGTGCCACGGGCTGCTCGCCACGATCCTGGCCTACCGTGGTGACGCCGACCGTGCTGAGGCGCACGTGGCAGCGGCGGCAGAGTCAGCGGCTCGCCTCGGTGCAGTCGAAGGTGTCGCGATGGCCCATGTCGCCAGCGCCGCCCAGGGCATGGCCGGTGGTCAACCCGGGCGAGTCATCGAGGCGCTCGATCCCCTCATCGACCTGGCGCCGATGCTGGCGGCCCTAGCATTCTGGCCGTCTCACGTGACGGCGCTGATCGAGACCGGCCAGCTTGAGCGAGCCCGGGCCTCCATCGAGGGACTCGAATCGGGGGCAGCGGCCCGGGGACTCGATATGGATGCCCGGCTCTTCGGGCTGCGGGCGCGATTGGCAAAGGCCCAGGGCGAACTCGACCGGTCGGACGAGTTGTTCGCGCTCGCGCTGGACGGATTCGGCCCCGATGATCCGTTCCTCGAGAGGACGCTCTTGCTCCACGCCCATGGCCGACTACAACTGGATCGCGGCGAACGAACGCGGGCGGTCGTGACCCTTCGCACCGCGTACGACGCGCTGCTGTCCGTCGCCGCCGAGCCATTCGCCAGCCGGGTGCAATCCGATCTCAAGCGCGCCGGAGCCCGATCCCCCAGGAGATCAGCCAGATCCTCGCTCGATCTGACCGACCGCGAGCGGGACGTGGCCGTACTGGTGGCGAAGGGGTACTCCAACCCTGAGGCGGCATCGGAGCTCTATGTGAGCCGAAAAGCAATCGAGTATCACCTTCAAAACATCTACGGAAAGCTCGGCATCGCCTCACGCCGGGAGCTGCGCGGCCTCAATCTCTAGCGGCGCAGCTCGATCGTGTGTGGTGTAAATGGCACCTCCAAGTCCAGGCCGCACATGCGACTGCAGTTTCGGTGTAATGGGTTGATCAAGGATTGGAGTTGACCCATTCCTGCGCGCTCGGGAAAGGGGTTCGAACTTAGTCCCATCGCTTCATGGGCAGCCCTGAAATGTTCGAGCTTGGCGCCTCGATTCAGCCCCAACTCAGCCCGAGGCATCGCATTACCCCAGTTCAGCGGCCCAGGAGGGGTTCGAACATAGTCCCATAACCTCCACAAGAATCCCAGGTCAGAGGAACCTGACAACTTTTCCGGACAGGTTGGTTGATGTGATCATGCCCATCTTCTGCGGCCTTCAGCCGGACAGCAGCAGGGCCAGCTCGATGGCACGTGGGCGAAACTCCGGCGGGCCGGTATTGCAGACTTCTTTCCAAGGCGATCACCTCCTCCGATCAGGTGTCCGTGAAAGTGGGGCAGGGTCCCGCGTCGGTAACGGCACATGGCCGACGCTTCACTCGGCGGAGTGGACGTCTGCGTCGAATCCTCTGACACTTCCGTCGGCGCGCCACTTGGCACGGAGGTCTGTGTCAGAGCGACCCGTCAGCGTGACAAGCCAAGCAGGCGACGTTATCGGGGAACGGCACACACCGATCTCAGGGTCAGACAGTCGAAGAAACTCCAGATCTTCAGACAAGGTTGTCCGCCTCGATGGCTGGCATGAAACAGCTGACAAGGCACAGCGCCGCGTTTGCTCCGAAGGCAGCGGCGGGCAGGGCAACGGCTGGATGGTCACCCGCGAACCCATGGAAGCCGACCGCAGCGGCATAGAAGCCAACCAACGCTGCGGATGCCGCCGCGCCGACCCGGGGACGCCTCAAACTGACCAGTAGCCCTACTGATGTGGATACTTTGATCACTGGCAGCACCGACCGGAGCACTCCAGGGACCCCAAGATGATCGAGTCGGGCCCCCATGGACATCTGTGGAGTTGCACTGGCGATGGCGCCGACGATTTGCAGCACAGCCAAGCCAGCCGCCAGTTGGCGAAGCCGAGATTGCATCAGTCTGGGCGCCCGAAGCTTGGCCGTGTGTCTCGCCACATGAAACGCGTGTTGACACCGACGATGTTCTCTCGACTCGTCACAGTGAAACCGAACCTCTCGTAGAGCACGACGTTGCGGTCCACGTCGGTCTCGAGGAACGCAGGCGATCCCTGTTCGTCGACCGTGGTGAGGAATGTCTTGAGTAGTGCTTTCCCGACGCCGTGACCCTGTAGTTCCGGTCGAACGCCGATCGGGCCGATGTGCCAATGAGGCTCGTGGGGATCACGTGCTTCCCGCTTGTTCATCATCGTGAATGCCCTCGGAAGGGCGGTCTTCATGATCCGGACCATCGTCGGGGCCGTCTTGATCTTCTCGGTCATTCCCAGCTGGCAGTGTGGCCATTGAGCGGCGTTCAACACGCCGACGATCGAGCCTCCTTGCACAGCGACGAGTGCATAACTCCAGGTGCGGCCGAATTTGGCCACTCGGACTGCGTCCTGCATGACCCGGCGCGCCTTGGCTCTGTCGCCGTGCACGTTGGCCAGTGTGCTCGGATTGTCCGCAAACGCAAGCCCGATCACCTCGCACACCGCGACCAAGTCAGCTGAGTCCATTCGTCGGATCTCGATGTCGTCCGGCTCCCTCATGGCTCGCCTAGTTGCTCATGGCCACTAGCGGGCGATCAGTGTTGACGCCTGGCGAGGGAGCCCGAAGGAGGTCGATGCCCATCCAGCAGGCCCAGACCGGTGCCAGGGCGAGATAGACCGTCAGGCCGGTCGATGCGATGGCGTCGGTGTTCAGCGCCGTGCCCAACGAGTCGACCAGACAGGCAACGCCGAGAACGATCGTGACCAAGCCGAGGCGGCGACGCGCGGCCCGCAGCACGAGGCCGAAGCCGATCCACCCGACGCCGGCCAGAAACTCTTCGAACAGGTTCCAGAGCCCTCGATAGATGCCGTCGGTGTACCCGGTGAAGACCGTCTGCAGGCCTACTTGGTGGGACCCGCTGGTTGCACTTGCGTACTCCCTGATCAGGGTCGGGAGAGCCGTCGCCAGCAGGGCACCCCCGATGGCGCCGATGAGGCAGTACGCCAGTAGGCAGAGGGCGAAGAGGTCGATCCAGTTCGGGCTCTGGTGTCGAAGGGAACCGCGAAGAAGCAGGATCAGGGGCACGATCGGCAGGTAGTAGCCGAAAATGTCGAGGATCATGCTCCATCGCCACAGTGGTGCTGCTGCCGTCCCGGCATGCAGCAGGACCAACGGGTTGGTCATGCCCTTGAGGTTGAAGTGGACCGTGGCCAGCATGGCCAGCAGGTTCCCGGCGGCCATCGGTAGCGACGCGATGGCTGCGATCGCGGCCATCCGGGAAAAGGAGTGATCATCCATCATGGGCTGGTTCTCGAGCCACGAGTGCGGGGACCGTCGACTTCGGAACTCCCGAGAAGGGCGGTGGCCGTTTCGACCAGCCACTGCTCGTAGCGGTCCACCGGCCAGTCCCGATCTTGAGTGAGCTTGGCGAAGACCTCGGGGCTGGCCAGCGCCCAGATCGAGTCGACCAGGGGCTCCGATGGCTCGTTCCCGAGGATGAGCTCGAGGCCGGCGGAGATAACGATGCGTCGATCGGCCTCGTACGCCTCCCAGCGCACTTTCGATGCCTCGTCACTCCCTGATGCCTCTTGTAACGCTCCCATCAGCGGAACCGCACGCACGAGGGCCCGAGTGATTATCCGAGCCGCTGCGGTCAATCGCTCTGACCTTTCGCCCACGCCGAGCAAACCGAACTCGGGTCTCTCCACCAGTGGCACCTGATCGTCATCTCCGACGATGGCGACATCGATGGCAGCGATGAGTAGCCCTGATTTGGATCCAAAGGCCGAATAGACCGTCTCGACGGCGGTCCCCGCCTCGGAAGCCACCGCCGCCAGCGTGGTGCCGGCCCACCCGCGTTCAGTGAAGAGACGAGTTGCCGCGGAAAGAACGCTCTGACGGGTCTCCGCTGCTTGTCGAACTCGCAACGGCGAGTGATAGCCGGACTGACGCTGCCGACCGCTCTTCGTGGGCACAGAAGCATAGTAGCATCTCACTAGGTTCAATACAATATCGTTCCAGTGAATATAAGATCGCCAACTGAGGGACTCGCTTCTCGTGCACGCTGAACGCGGTTATCGGGTATCCGAAATCGATCGACAGCGGTCGGCGATGCGTCCCGCAACCGGATGGCTTAATGGTCAACGCTCACGGGTCCCTCGTCGTGCGCGGAACGCCGAATCGGCATTCACAGAGGACTTGAAGGCTGGCTCTCCAGCACGTACGGATCACCTCTTCTGCAGCCATCAGCTATCTCGGGATTGGAAGAGTCTCCCCGAGCCCAAGTTCGGTGGTAGCTGGCGGCCTGATCGCTGCCTCGGAGGTAGCGGCATCGAGCGCCGTGCTGCTAGGGCAGGTCGGCGTCACTGGCACCCTTGGTGCGAGACTCCAATACTGCCGCCCGAAGCAGATCCAGGACATAACCGAAGAAGGCGAAAGCGGATGCGCCAAGGACCGACCCGGCAAAGATGGAGACCGCCACGGCAGTCGGGTTGCTCGATTGTTCCGAGTGCAAGTACTGGTAGGTGGATACGGCGCTGACCGCTCCGCCCAAGAGCACGAGCCATGCGGCGACTTTGAAGACGACCGAAACGATCCGTGCGCCGCGGAACATCACCTTGGACTGTTGCCGGGGGGGCAGATCCGACGACGTTGAAGCTCGGGGCGGAGGCTGCGGGGCATAGCTGGGACTTTCCGCAACGTAGTCGTCTGCTGCTCCGCCCACCTCGGTGCTCGCTCTGGACTCGCCCAGCCACACTTGCTGCTGACACCGGGGGCAGCCGTACGGAGCTTGACCGACTCCGAAGAATTGTGTCCGGCAATAGGGGCAGCTCACGGCATGTACCGTCAATCCACAACTTGGACAGCTGGACGAGTCGGACGTTGACGCCGCATAGCTGCTCCCGCATCGCGGGCAGGACATGGAGATTGTTGCTGGGGTTGACCCGTCAGAGTCCACGGTCGGGCCCGTAGCGCCCACGTTCCGCACGTCCTCGCCCATTTGAATCGGGGCCCCTGGGGCGGCGGGGCTACCCTGACCGTTGCCGTAGCACGAAACCTTCCCGCCGCGCCTGTTGAACTTGTTGCCGGCTGAGCTGAGTCGTTGTGGCGGTACTCGATTGACCCGACGACTGATAGTTCGGATGGCGTTCAGGCGGATACCAGTGCCCATCATCGGCCAACCACCAGTCCGGTCCCTGCGGCGCGGTGTTCATTACTCCGCCTCTCTCGACTGGCCCCGGCACGATTCTCATTCAGTCATACCAGGCGTGGCAATAGTTGTCCTGAAGGCTGAATCTGTTGGACACCTTGCACACGGACGAGACTCGCATAGAGGCTGACAGGAACCAGAACTTCCGCTCGCCCGCGCTTGAAATCCCTGGTCGGCACCCCCCTCTCTTACGTAATCGACGGCGAATCCCTTGGGTATGGGCCAGGCCATTTGATCCCAAAGCAACCACCGGTTTCGTCTGCTGCGATCACAGTGGAGCCAAGGGCTCCGGGGAGGCTCGGCACAATCGGCATCAGAAGTGGTCTGCCACACTGAATAGATGGCGGAGGACCACGCCAGCCATCGCTGGGAAGACTGGACCTGGGACGAGACCGTGTTCGAGGGCACCGCCCCCTACTACCGGCAGGGCCGCAAACCGTACGCCCCGGCTCTGGCCGATGCCCTCGCCGAGCACCTCGATCTGGATGGACGCGGGCGCCTCCTCGACGTCGGTTGTGGTCCAGGCACTGTCGCCCTGCTGTTCGCCCACCTCTTCGAACAGGTGATCGGACTCGACCCAGACCCGGGAATGGTGGCTGAGGCCCAACGCACTGCCACAGAAAAACAGATCACCAACTCCAGCTGGGTCCAGATGCGAGCCGAGGATCTCCCCGGATCCCTCGGCACCTTTCACCTAGTCAGCTTCGCCCAATCGTTCCACTGGATGGACCGACCTCGGGCGGCCTCCGCCGTACGCAAGATGCTCGACGCCGGTGGCGCCGTCGTTCAGGTCGACCTATGGCATACCGATCCGCCGAGCCGGGAGCCCCCGACCGGGCCGTACCCATCACTTCCCGAGGCGGCCATCGATGAGCTCCGCCGGCGTTGGCTCGGTCCTGACCGCCGTGCCGGTCAAGGGTTCCGGAACACCTCACCCGATGGGGAGGACGCGGTGTTCCAGGCCGCTGGGTTCGCGCCCGAGCAAGTCGTAGTCATACCCGATGACCGGGTCCTCGAGTATTCGGCCCAGGACGTGGTGGCATGGGTTCTGTCAACCTCATCGACCGCGCCCCACCTCTTCGGAGACCGCCTGGACGATTTCGTCCGTGACCTTCGTCGCCTCTTGCTCGACGCATCTCCAGATGGTCGCTTCAGCGTGGCGCTATCGGATAACCGGCTTCGCATTCGCAGGACCGCGCTGACACAGCTCCGTTGGTCACGGGTGCAGGCGGCGACGGTGCAGAGCTGATGACGCACCTACTGAAATTCGAGCGCACCAGTCACTCATTCACCGCTTCGCTTTTGGCGAGGTGGTCCCGGTGTTGAGGGCGACCGCCTCTTGGAGAAGGGCCTTCATTGCCACCTCGTCGATTTCGTCGGCCTCACCGAAGTCGATGGCGCGCCGCGTCTTGCCTTCCAAGCTCGAATTGAAGAGCCCCGCCGGATCAGCAAGCGACGCTCCCTTGAAGAACGTGAGCTTCACGACCTTCTTGTACGTCTCGCCCGTACAGATCGGACCATCGTGAGACCAGGTCGGAACACCGTGTGGATTCGACGGCTTTCGCCACTTCAACTCTTCTGTCACTCCGGGCACTGCTTGCTTGACCAGCGATCGAAGGCAAGAAAGCTTTGGCCCGCGCCAGTCGCCGAGCTCCTGGATCATTTCATCGATCTCGACGGAGTCCTCGTTGCTCGCCGTGCTCATAGTGACCACCTCGTCGCCGCGCTGGATGGGACTGAACCATACGCTTCCCGGTAACCCTAGGCGATCTCCCCGTCCGCGATCGTGGTGGGATGACCGCATCGCTCGCCGACTCTGTCGCTGGGCGACCGGGTGACGCTCGCTGATTTCGCCGTGCGCCTATATTGCGGCCATGTGGCGGTTGGCTGCGGTCGTGATCTTCATCATCGGTGCCTCGGCCTGCGGCTCCGCAGAGACGAGCACCACAACCACGACCGTGCCTACGGTCTCGGTCCCCACGGGATGGAAGACGTTCACCTATGGCAAGGCCAAGATATCGGTACCGCCCAGTTGGACCGTGGTCACACACGATGGGTGCGCGAACAGTTCGGCTCCAGGCGTGCTGGCCCTGGGTGCCCCGAGCTCGCTGGCCAACTGCCCGATGGGAGCGAATAGCATCGTCGTCTCGTCTCTTTCACAGGGAGATCAACAGGCCATTTCCCTGTGTCCCACGATCAGGGTGAACGGGCTGACTGTCCATGTCCTCCCATGCAGCACCAGTAACGCGCCGGGCATTGTTCAGTACCTGATCCCAGCTCTCGGGATCGAAGCCGTGGGAACTGGCACCAACGGCGAACCTGTCAGTGGAACAGGAACGGACTCAGTCGTCGGTCAGGTACTCCATACGCTTCGCTAGGGCTCGGTTCGCCTCAGGCCGCCATCCCGACAGGCCGCTGTCCAGTGCCCGCTATCGGATCGTCGAC
The DNA here is from genome assembly GCA_963700235.1 of uncultured Acidimicrobiaceae bacterium. Classification (GTDB taxonomy): domain Bacteria; phylum Actinomycetota; class Acidimicrobiia; order Acidimicrobiales; family RAAP-2; genus Bog-756. Next base: position 620,302 of record CAVOWT010000001.1, on the reverse strand, counting down.
CGTCGGAAGCGTCTCCGCCGACACCAGACGTGCACCGCCAGGTAGACGACGAGGGCCAGTCCTGAGTCGAGGTGCCACCTGTCAAAAGGCACTGGCAGCGGCAGCTGTGTCGGCTGGCCGCGGCCCCAATCGAGAATCCCCGACACCAGGACGTTCAGGGTGATGAAGAAGAGGAGGAGGTCCGAAACAGCCAGGCGGATCTTCCGTTCCACGAACGTCCGGGCCCGCACGAGCCGGGTAGCCATGCGACCGATGGTCCGCCGGCGCTGGGCCAGGTGTACAACCACCAACCCCACGAAGACGAGGCCAACGACGGTGTGGTACGCCACCCGAACATGCAGAAGTTGGAGCGTGCCGAGTGCAGCTGCCGCCGAACACAGAAGACCGAGATGAACCACGAATCGGGATTGAGCGCTCCAGGTGGTCCGCCGCTCAGCCGGTGGCTGGCGATCCGGCTTCTCCACCTCGCCCGTCCTCATAGATCAAACATAGAGAAACTGGGTCCTTGCGGAAATGCGGACAACCGGATTCGTCCGGTGGGGTTAGCCCACCTTCGCAAACGCCTCTTCCGCCTCGAGGGTGCGGGTAGATCTTCTGTCAGCGCATCTCTGCCCGCGGCCGCACGGCGATCGTGACGCGTGACGTTGCACAGAGGCGGCCCTGATCGTCACGCATCTCGACATCCCATACCCAACTGGTCCTACCCCTGTGGATCGCCACGGCAGACCCGTGGACCGAGCCCTCGGTGATCGGACGGAGGAAGCTCGTGTTGTTGGCCATACCGAGAGCGGCACCGCCACTGTCGAAAACGCCGCGTGCCGTCCCGGTCGAAGCGAGGGTCTCAGCGATCGCCGCGTAGACGCCGCCATGGATCATCCCGAGCGGTTGGCAGACTTGTGGACGGAACGGCAGGTGACCCGAGCATCGGTCGATTTCCGCGTCGTCGTGAACAACCATTCCGATCGTGGCGTCGAACGCTGACTCCAGAGGGACGCGCAGCTTGTAAGGAGGGTCGTCGGACATGGTCGCGACGCTACCTTGCCCACTCATTGATGCACACCTGATCGTGCGAGACGTCAGGGTGTCGTGGCCTCACTTGACGCGCCGGCCGGCGAAGTTACAGGAGGACCACCGGGCGACATCCCAGAGGGGACAGCGGAAGGACCGACGGGAAACTGGCCCGAGGCTCCCGGGACGATGGGGTTGACTCTGATCACCGTCGAACAACCTGGGAAGGGTCCAGACCCCGACCCGTCCACGGCGGACACGTTGACCGGCTGGGTCATGTCGGGTGGGGTGACAAGAAAGGCAGGATAGCCAGCAGGGCAAACTGTGGCGTTGCCGATCGGGATGTCCGTCCCACTCACGATGGCAGAGGCCGTCTCCCCCGGCTTCAGGGTCACAACCGGTGGTGAGGTGTCACCGGTCTTGATCCCACCGATGCCCGTCAGCTGATGTTCGGCCACGGCGACCTGTCGCCCCTCGCCATCCAAGGCGACGATCCGGGGGTATCCGGTCAATGAGCACGCTGCCCTTCCGATGTTGACGAACCCGAACACCTGGTCCACGTTTCCGGCGCCCGCTCCACCTCCAAGGGAGGAGACCCGTATCTGGCCGGTTCGGCACACAGAGGTTCCGGTTGGAAGGCGATCTGGGCGCACAGCAGAGACCGTGGACGAGCGCGGCGAACTGGTACCGTGGCCCCTTGCGATGAGTACGGCGATGAGAATTCCTGCTGCCACCAGAACCACGACTCCCACGGTTGTGAGCACTCGACGCCGATGATGCTGGCGTGCCTCCTTGATGATCAGTTCCTCACGGGTTGCTGCTGAGCGAAGGGAGTCTCCCGGCAGCTCGGTCTCCGCTGGCGCATCCACCGTCATGAAAAGATACTAACTTATCTAGTATCATCTGTCCATGAGCACAGCGCCTCCCGATGGCATTCCCCGGTACCTGCAGGTGGCTGCTGATCTACGTCGAGAGATAGGGGACGGTGAGATCAAGCCTGGGGAGCGACTACCTCCGGCCCGTGACCTCGCCGCCGTGACGGGGGTGAATCAGAACACCATGTTCAGAGCCCTGAGGGAGTTGCGAGACGAAGGAATCCTCGAGTTCCGCCGAGGGCGCGGTATATCGGTGGTCGGGAACGCGCCGGGGCTGAGCGAGGTGGTGACGCGGTGCCGAGATCTGCTGGGCTTTTCGATTCGACACGGCTACCGGAAGGACGAGGTCATCCGCATCATCGAGGGCCTCTCCTGAGTCGATCCCTTCCGGGGTTCCGAGGCGATCGGCTCCTCCGCAGAACGGACTACAACCCGAAACTCCTGAGCAGGTGACGGGTCAACCCATTCGTTGTTCGATAGACCCTCCGCCTCGCCACTCGCTTGGCGTAGGAGGAAGGACCCTTCTCGGCGGCCTGAACGTTCCCCATGTCCCGGGCGGCACGGTAGAGCTGTGAGCGGAGCGCACTTCTGCGGGCCATTGTCGAACTCCTGTCGTCGGTTGAGCCAGATGTGGGTCGGTCGGTTCTGCGCCACGCCCCGCTGTTTCCGCTGAGCGGTACACGCACTCCCCCAATTATGGAACACGGGCGTTCGACAGTCTGCTCCGGTCTGTGTGAGAGCGTGTGCGACGCCATCGGTTGCGCTGCCGACCAAGTGCATGGCTAGGATCGCAACCGTGCCGCGGGATGCCGATGCCGTCACCGTCTCCTTTGCCCCGACTCCAGTAGAGATCTGGCGAGCTCGCTGGTTCGTCGACTCGCGTTCACCGCTGCTTCTGGCCATCGGCTACATCCTGATCCCAGTGGTCGTGGCCGTCATTGTCACCTTGTCGGCGGGAGAGGATCTGGCGTTCGGAGTCGTGCTGTCGCTCCTGTACATCGCCATCGCCGTGGCCATCACGGCCATCGCTTATCTCATCCGCTACCACGCGAAATCGGACTATCGACGATGGCGGACTCTGACGTTCGATGTCGAAGGCATCAGCATTGCCACGCAACAGTCGACAGACGTGAACTGGGAGAGTTTCGGAATGGCGTACGAGCTGGTGGATGGGCTGGTCCTCATGACCGGAAAACGAAGTCGATTCATGTGGATCCCCTATAGGGCATTTGGATCCTCTGAGGAACTGGACTACGTAAAGGGTCTGGTTGAGTTCCAATTGGAGGCTGCCCCGGTTCCGATGGCTCATCACCGGCTTGCTCAGTAGTCGGCGCATCGCGCCGAGTCACTCCAGTGCGTCAGAGTTCGGCGCTGTCCGTCCATCCCTCGCCGGGCACGTGGGACCTGTGAAGTGTCTCAGGGGTTATGAAGAGCATCTTGCACGGCTCCACCACCACTTGCCTGTGCCATATCCCCTTCGGAACAACGCAGGCTTCGCCTTGGGAAAGATGGATGATCTGCTCGTCATCCGACTCGACATCACCGCGTAGGAGCACATCGATTGCACCCTCGAGCAGGTAGAGAAACTCGTCCTGTTCGGGGTGCATCTCCCACTCGTCCCGCTCCCCCGCAGCTTCGACCGTGAGATGCCCCACAAGACGACCGTCGAACTCCACGGGCAGAAACTGCACTCTGGGTATGGCGCGAGTAACAACACCCGAGTTCACGACCTCCATAGCGGCGAACACTACACCCGGGCCACCAGGTAACCCCAAGGGGACGGGCTCATGCTTGCCCAGGGACACGACGACGACGCCGAGTCAGTGCCCCGATGCGTTGTCGAGCACTGCTGGGAAGCGACTAGGAACGACTAGCGGAGGGGCGAATCGGTTCGCGCCATCAAAGGCCTGTCCTTACCGACGCGTACCCTCCCGAGCCCACCGGGTCACCTGGGACGGGTCCTCGCTCCAGATTCGATGGTCCACCGGAACCGAATGCTTACGGAGTTGTAGGTGTCCGACGCCGTGACCACGACATGGGCGCGTTGCCGTAAGGTCGGGGTACCGGAGATCAGGCCGGAGCCCGCATCGATCGAAAGGCCTTCCGGTAGTCCGACCGCCCGGTACTGCAACGACCGGTCCGGTGAGGTGTCAATGCCGCGGATCGGGACGTCGACAGGGTTTGTGGGCAACACCGTCGTCTGATTCCCGGGGTTCGTGACGGTGATCGGTTGCCAGCAGGACATCGGTGGAGAGAAGATCGGGACCGTCGTCACCGGCAGATTCGACGGTGGATTGACGATGATCGTCGGATTGTTCGGGTCGGTGGCCGAGTTGGCACGCGTCCAGGTGTCCTCGCACCGGAGTAGCGAACGGCGTTCCGGTTGATGCAACGAAGTGGCATTTCCGCCCGCCCACATGTCGAACCGATAGAGGTGGCGGTGAACCCAGTCGGTATCGCATTCGCTGCATTCGTCTTCATGGATGAAGTACCGCTCCATGTACGGAACGTAGATGACCTTGCACCACGGCAACTCATGAACGTCGGTGGCGAACGTGACGGGATCCTCGAACGACCCCGTTCCACCCGCTCCCGAGTGGATGCAGGGGTGAGCGATGACCGTACCAGGAGGTGAGTTGTCGACATAGCCGTAGAGCGTCATGAAGGCCCGGACGGTTCTGACGGCGGATTGTTCCACGGGTGATGCAGCCACAGCCGAGCTGGGGCCGATGACGAACGTCAAGAGGAGTGCGAGGGATCCGACGCTCACACCGATTCGCCACACCCGGCGGATCAGGTCGATGTTCCGACGATGGTTCACTGTGTGCTCCCGCGCTCGGCGGCGCCGATCTCATACATGGTGATCGTCGTGCCATGGACAGCTCGATTGGGCACGGTTCTCCAGGGCCGCATCCCGATCTTCTCCATCACCCTGCCGGATGCAGCATTGTCGGTTCGATACCGGGCAATGATGCGATCAAGCCCCAATGTTTCGAATCCGAACGAAAGTGATGCCAGAGCCCCCTCGGTGGCAAGACCCTGTCCCCACTGCCGGCGGTCGATGAACCAACCGATTTCGGTACACCCCGCCAACTCCGGGTCGTCGAGCACCTTGTTCAGTCCGATCCATCCCACAAACGTCGCGTCCGACTTCAACCTGGCGCCGAAGAAGCTGAACCCCTCCAGATCCCACATCCCGACGTGCCACTCCAACCATGTTCGACTCTCCTCCGGTGTGTAGGTGTGTCCGTCGCCGAAGTATCGCTGCATGTCCGCGTCCCGGTGGAGCGGCAACATCACTTCGGCATCCGTCATGGCGATGGGCCGCAGCCGGAGTCGGTCCGTTTCAATGCTCATCGAACTCATGCGCCAATCTCCTGCCTGGCCGTCCCGCACCCGTACAGAGCTGCCGATCACACTCTTGACGCCTTTCGACATCGATATCCATTGGTAGCGCAAAGAGCCCGCCGTCACCACCCATCTCCCTCAACAGGTGGCACTGACGGCCCGAGCACGATGAGCGCCAACGGAAGGTCAGAGGGAGAACGACCGCAGGGTCCCGTCCTGATTTCCGGCGTACAGGGAGTTGCCGGCGATGGCCGGGGGTGCCCAGAACCAGCCGACCGGGGCACCGTAGCCATTCAGGTAGTTGCTGGAGATTGACTCGTGATACGAGAACACCTTGGCACCGTCGGCGCTCGACAGCACGTCCACGTATGAGCCTGCTCCTACAGCGACCAGACCTGGCACCTCGGTCACAGCACCGAGCACTGGGCTCTGAAGGGGTTCGATCCATTCGGGCAGCCCGGTGTTCGGGTTGAGTGCGGCCAACGTACCAGTACACGAGGAGCCGCTCTTCGCGATACCCGCCACCATGACAGGCGCGCCCTGGCCCGCCCACGCCGACGTTGAGATCGTGTTCAAGTCCTCGCAGGCCGCGCTGTTGAGGGCGGCAGAGTCCTCGGCAACGTACTCCCACACTGGTCCAGCGGCGAGGTCGTCACGATCGAACGCGTAGTAGACGCCGTTCTTGTTCTCCAATCCCACCAGTGGGGTGCTCTTCCCACCGACGGTCCCAGTGAAGAGCATGGGGCTCGCTCCGAAGTCCGAATCAGCTGCCTGTTGGGACTTCGGCACCGACCACGCCGACTTCACGGCGAGCGTGGTGGCGTCGAGCTGCAGGACCGCCTCTTGATCGGGCGATTCGCACGTGGCGCTCAGATTGGATCGCAGATTGGCGTTACTGGTGGACACATAGACCGAGTTGTTGCTGGGATCGACCGCCGGTGACGACCAAATACCAGGTCCGACGCAGTTTGATGCCTGGGAAAGATGGTTGACGGCTTGGACGGCACCCGTGAGGGCATTGACTCGATCAAACTCTCCGTTCACCACCGGACAATCGTTGAACGAGGCCACTCCCTCGTAGACGCTTCCGTTGTAGACCGCCGGCGAGGTCCACGTCACGTGTTCAGGCGACGCTCCAAGTTGAGTCGACCAGACGACTGCTCCTGTAGAGGCATTGAGAGCGACCAGCTGACCGGCGCCGCCGCCTACCCACACGAGGTTCTGACCGTCGACGGTGCCGACCGTGGCTGAGCTCACAATGCCCTGCGTGGCCAGCTTGAACGGGCACGCCTTCGGCTTCGATGCCGTACCGAGGTTCGTCGACCAGACTGACGTTCCGGACCGATCGGTTGCGTGCATGTTCCCCGCCCAGTCTCCCCAGTAGAGCACGCCGTCGTCCACGACGACCTGGTCGGAGAGGGGAGCCGGAACGGTGATATGCCAAGTCTGGGACAGCCGGGATGCGTTGGCCGGCGTGATCGAGGTGGTCGTCGAGTATCCGGTGCGCGAAGAGTTGGCGTGGTACGTGGCCAGAGGAAGCGCCTTCGTGGCGGAAGAGCTGCATGACGCCAACAACAGCGCGGCTGACCACACCCACCAACAGCAGGGTGCCCCCACCTCGTCGCCTGAACACCGGCTGCATCAATGGTCATTCCGTTCAGATGTCAACGTTACGCAGGGCCGCATCCTAGGCACCGTGGGCGTCGATCGGGGGCATCTTCACCGCTGGCTGCCCCCGGCAGAGGTGGCGCGGCATGGCGACGACCTCCCGATCGCTTGCGAGAAGGCGATGACACTACGACTCCAGCCGCGCCGCCACCTCGCGGTAACGTCCGACGGGGATCAGATGGGTGCCGTCGAAGGCGTCGGATTCACGGATCTGGTTGATCAGCTCGCAGGCGATCTCCACGCCGGCATCACGGTCCGTCTCGAGCTGGTTGATGATCGATTCGGGAATGGCCAGCTCAGGGATGTCCGCAGACAGCTTCCTTGCCATTGACGCGCTGGGGACGACCAGTACGCCGGCGACCACGGGACCAGCGAAGTCAACAGAAGCACGCCACTCCAACAGGGCGTCGATGGAGTACGTCACCTGCGTCAGCAAGAAGTCGGCACCTTGTTTCCAGGCCGGAATCGGGCGCAGACCGGACGCCACACCGAGCCTGAAGGATCCCTCGACGTCGGCCCTTTCGGCGAAGCGGTGCGCCTCGGCGAGCATCGACTTGACGGTGAGATCGTCTGATCGAGCGCCGGTCTCTGGTCGGTCCCCGTAGACGAACAGGAATTCATCGACCCCATAGGCAGCTGCAGTCAGAAGGTCCCGCTGAAATCCGAGGATGTTCCGATCGCGAGCGTTGACACAGGCAATGGCACGTCCACCCATCAGTTGGACTTCGTGGGCGACGGCAATGCTCGACACCGTGGCTCGACCGATGTGATTGTCGGGAATCAAGAAGGCGTCGGCAACTCGGCTGAGCACACCGATCTGATCGCGGACGTGCACCATGTCGGGACGCGTGGCTGGCTCAATCTCACAGATGATCTCGAACTTCCCCGAAGTCATGGCCACACGATAGGTCGGCGGCCATCGACTCGGCGTCTCTGCCACAACATCACCCCCGAGTGAGCGTGCCACGGGGCGCCAATGTCCCTAATGATCGCCTCTCCCCCGTCGGTGGCCTGCCAGCACCGGGATGGCCACGGCGCGCTTGTGAAGTTGGAACAGTGCCGGATCGACGACGCGCCGCCCGGTCCAATTCGGAACGCTGAAAGGTCGAGTGTACGGATGCAGTCGCGCTGCCGCATTCACCCGCGCCGCGGCATTCGTGTCTTCGGTGGTCAGATCTGATCCTTCAGCCCGGAGGACGTCGGCCAACGCAGACAGGCCACCTGACCACCTCGTTCCCGCACCGCTCAACGAGAGAGGCATGAGCAGATCCGACGCGTTCACGGTCTCCCGATGCCGATTTCCGACATGCTTCAGCAATCTGGCCATGGTTGATCAACCCTCTCAACCGCCACTGGTGCCGGATCAGGAGCAAGGAGGCAGGTCTCACACGATCCGGCAACGACAACACTAGGCGCCCTACGAAGAATGTCCACATCGCGCCGTGTCAAAACATCGGATGCCCCGGGGTGAGTCGTCGGAGCATGGCAGACAGCGAAACCGGGTGTTGCGCCGACGATGAGGTGTGGTCACCGTTGGGGCAGCCATCGCAAGACCCGGGGGAAGGCGCCATCGTGGCATCTCGTGGGGGCCCCGCCAGGCGCGCCAGTTCTGGGGGGAAGAACTGGCGGTTCCAGATCGGGAACAGGGTCGGTTGAGGAGCGATGAGCAGAGTTCCGATGATCCGGCACCCTATTCATCGGCAGCTCTCCCACGGACCTTGAGCAATTCGTTCGAATTTCTCCGTTCCGGCCTCAAGAGGCCAGGTCACATGAACAAAATACCGTGACAGGCAGGGGGTAGGTCCCGGATACGGACGGCTGGACCCGACTCCTCGAACGCAACTCAGGATCGGGGACTCGATCGAGCGAACGTTTGGTTGCTCCCCGATTCCCGAAAGTGCTCAAGTCCGGGGTGGATCGGGCCGATGCAGCACCCATGGGTCTCTCGCCAGAATCCCCGACGTGGGCGGTCGGGGATCGTTCCCTTCCGGTTGCGGTGGACCAGGGGGCCAACCACACCCTGCTCTCAGACGAGCAACTGATCGGCGAACGCGACCGCCTTCGGAACCAGTTGGACGAACTGACCGACAACCCGGGCAGTTCCCCGGTCGTCGGTCAGATGCTGGTGAACATCGACCAGCAGATCGATCGGATGACCGACGAGCTCACTCGCCGTGCTCTGTCCAGAAGTCCCTCCCCGGTAGATCCAGGTACCCGACTTCGGTACCGATCCGCGGCTCGGGGAACACTCGTCAGGTAGACGGCGCTTCCGTCCGTGATCCCTGTCGGCGGCGGTACAGCCGGCGGGACCGCCCCGATGAGTCGGCCTACGAGGCCTTCCGCCGTGCCGGTGTCTTCGCCTTGGAGACCTTGGTCGCCTTCTTGATGGGCGTCGGCTTCTTGGCCGCCGCCTTTTTGGCCGGCGCAGCCCGTTTGGCGTCTTTCCTGACCTGGCCCGTTTCGCGATTCGCCTTCACCGAGTCGATACTGGCGCTGAGGACCTCCATGAGGTCGACGACCTTCGTCGAGGCGGGTGCCGACTCCACACCGGTGACGATGGCGTGGCCTTGGCGCTTCTCCTCGATGAGGGCTTCGACCTTCTCCCGGTGGGTGTCGTGGTATTTTGCCGGGTCCCACTCGCTCTCCATGGATTCGAGGAGGAGCTTGGCCATCTGTACTTCTCGATCGGTGACCTCGTCCGCATCGGGAAGGTCCGGCAGGTCCTTGCCCGGAGACCGGATCTCATCGGCGAAGTACATGGTCTCGAGCTTCAACACGTCGTCATCGGGTCGAATGGCTACCGGATACTCCTTGTTCCGCATGACGACGGTCCCGATGGCGACCTTGTTCGTCTGGCGCATGACCTGCCGAAGAAGGGCATAGGCCTTGTTGGCGGCTTCGCCCTCCGGGGCCAGGTAGTAGGTGGACCGGTAGAAGACCGGATCGATCTCGTCCAGGTCTACGAAGTCCGTGATCTCGATGAGCTTGGACTTCTCCGGTTCTGCTGCATCCAGCTCCTCGTCGCTCAGAAGGACGTACTCCCCGCCGCCCAGGTCGAAGCCTTTGACGATCTTGGCGGCGGGAACCTCGTTGCCCGTCCGCTCGTTGACCTTCCTGTAACGGATCCTGTCCGACGTGCCCTCCTCGAACTGGTTGAAGTGGATGGTCTTGTCCTGGGTTGCCGAGTAGAGCCCGACCGGCACATTGACCAGGCCGAAGTTGAGCGCACCCTTCCAGATGGTTCGTGGCATGAACACATCATTACCCAGGTCAGGGCCCATCCACCACCCCTGATACACCCTTTTGTCACACTGAGATCGTGAGTGAGCCAGACACCGTCGACTACGCACCCGCCGTGCTCCGCAGCCTGCACGTGCTGGTACCGTCCGGTACGACCCAGGCAGATCTGGCCCTTGAACTGGGGCTCACGGCCTGGATGCGGGTCAGCGGGACCGGCGTCGAGGACGCGCTCCGCCAAATGTGGTGCATCAGACAGGCGGTGCTCGAAGCGGCCGACATGGACCCCGGCATCGAACCGATCCCCTTCGGCGGAAGCTCGTATCGGCTCGCGCTGCTGAATATGGCCATCTACCTGGGGATTCTCGTGGATCGGGCCGCGGCCAGTCAGGGATGCGACCGCGACGTCATCGTCACAAGAGCGTTGGACCGACCGATACTCCGCCACATCGAGGTCCCCGCGCCCGAGGTGCGGGAACTGCGTTCCTCCTGATGCTCTGACGGGCCGGCCCCGGGCCACCCGCGCCGCCTGTCGGCCAGCGGGTGGATCTGGCGGCATCGATGAGTCCGATCGAGGGTAGAAATGGCTTGTGACCCCGGGATCGTTGGGCAGCTATCGACAGAAGCGGCGACCCGGCCACACGCCCGAGCCCATGCCGGAGACACCGTCACCGCGGGCCGGAGAGAACAAGGGACCGATCTTTGTCATCCAGGAGCACCACGCCTCGAGTCTGCACTGGGATTTCCGTCTGGAACATGACGGGGTGCTCGCTTCGTGGGCCCTTCCCAAAGGCCTCCCCGTCTCCCCGGAGGAGAACCATCTCGCCGTACACGTCGAGGATCACCCGCTGGAGTACGGAACGTTCAGCGGTTCGATCCCGGGCGGGGAGTACGGCGCCGGTGAGGTCTCCATCTGGGACCACGGCGTCTACGACTGCGAAACATGGCTTCCGCGTGAGATCAAGGTCGTGCTGCACGGCCGCCGCGCCCAAGGTCGGTACGTCCTCTTCCCCACCAAAGGGAAGAACTGGATGATCCACCGGATGGATCCTGCTCCCGTCGGCTTCGAGCCCCTTCCCAAGTCCATGAGCCCCATGCTCGCCGTCCCCGGCCCCCTCCCCGATGATGACGGCAGCTGGGCCTACGAGTTCAAATGGGACGGGATGCGGGTGTTGCTGTGGGTCGACGGAGGTCGGATCCGTATCGTCAGCCGTAACGACAACGAGGTCACCGGCTCGTTCCCGGAATTGCGCCGCTTCGGGGAGGCCATGGGATCCCATCAGGCCCTGTTCGATGGTGAGCTGGTGGTGCTCGGCGCCGACGGAAGGCCGTCGTTCTCCCAGCTCCAGCACCGGATGCACGCCAGTTCTCCGGCCAGCGTCAAGAGGGCGACCGCCTCCAACCCGGTCAGTCTGGTGATCTTCGACCTGTTGCACCTGAACGGCACCTCGCTGCTCCCTCTCGACTATGACCACCGACGTGCCGCCCTGAGCCAGCTGGACATCGCTGCTCCGAACTGGGCGCTGACCCCTTCCTTCACCGACGAGGCGGGAGAAGACGTCTTCCGGACCGCGGTCGAGATGGGCATGGAGGGTGTCGTGGCCAAGCGTCGGGCCAGCACCTATCAACCAGGGCAGCGCAGCCGCGACTGGATCAAGGTGAAGAGCCAGCACATGCAGGAGGTGGTCATCGGTGGATACACCGAGGGGAAACGGAAGTCGAAGTTCGGACTTCGGTGCCCTCCTGCTCGGACTACCAGCCCCTGGGAGCCGCACCCTGACGTTCGTGGGCAAGGTCGGGACCGGTTTCTCCGACCGATCGCGCCACGACTTGTTGCCTGACCTCAAACGACTCGCCCGGGCCACCAGCCCGTTCAACGCTCGACTTCCCACCGCAGCGGAACGCCAGGCCAGGTGGGTGACCCCCGCGTTGGTGGGCGAGGTCCGGTACAGCGAATGGACTCCCGATGGCCACCTACGGCATCCGGTCTGGCGTGGGCTCCGTCCCGACAAGTCGAGCAGCGACGTGCACCGTGAGCCCTAGCAACTCGGTCCGGACGTCCGTGGATGGGCGGGAGCTGGCCATCTCCAACTTGGACAAGGTGCTCTACCCCTCCACGGGATTCACGAAGGGAGAGGTCATCGACTACTACGTCCGGGTGGCCGAAGTCATGTTGCCGCACGTTCGGGACCGTCCGTTGACCATGAAACGCTATCCGGACGGGGTCGACCACGCCTTCTTCTTCGAGAAGCACATACCCGACCATGCACCCTCGTGGGTCGGCCGGAAGGCCGTGCCGTCCACCTCGGACGGCGACCCGGTGGAGTATGCGGTGATACGCGATCGCCCCACATTGGTATGGGCGGCGAATCTGGCTGCCATCGAGTTCCACGTCCCGCTCTGGCACGTGGGGAGAAGGAAGGTGCTGCCGGCCCCACCTGACCACATGGTGTTCGATCTCGACCCCGGGGAAGGTGCGACAATTGTCGAGTGCTGTCGTGTCGCCACCATGGTGGCCGACTGCTTGGACGAAGGGCGATCGGGCTGCTGGCCCAAGACCAGTGGGTCCAAGGGCCTCCAACTCTACGTCCCGCTGTCGGGACGACCGACCTGGGACAAGGTGAGGGAGCGAGCCCACGGTATCGCCGTCCAACTGGAACAGGATCACTCCGACGCGGTGGTTTCCAACATGCGCAGGAGCCTCCGTGGAGGCAAGGTCCTCATCGACTGGAGTCAGAATCATCCCGCCAAGACCACGGTCGCCGCCTACTCCCTACGGGCGCGGGACGAACCGACGGTCTCGACCCCGGTCGCCTGGGACGAGGTCGACGGGTGCGTGCGATCAGGGGATCCCCAGGATCTCCGCTTCACTGCCGACGCCGTGATCCACAGGATCGGCGCTCGGGGCGACCTGTTCGCCGAGGTGTAGCCCGACCGGCGTGGTTTCGCCCCTCGTTGCACCGATTGACCCCTTGTGGCACGCAGCCCTGACTTCTAAGCTCGACTGGTCATGGTCTTGAGGAGGAAGCGATGAGTGCGATGGGCGAGAGGTTCCTGATCCTGGAGGAGACCGCTGATGCCCTGGACGTCATGGACCCCGATCTGGCGCGACAGTTCCGCTTCGTGAACGGGTTGCACCTCAGGCCCGAAGAGGTGCTTGCCGAAACGGAACCACGGCTGTCTTCGGGCCCTCTGCCCCGGCAACACCGGATCCGCATGGACGAAGATGTCGACGGAATCCTGGTCGAGTGCAGTTGTGGCGACTGGAGCACCGCCGTCGGCTGGGACGGGATCGACGAGCTCGTGATTGCCGTGCGCGACCATCTCGCCGCACAGGACACGCTCGACGAAGCCGTTCTGATCGGCGGCAACGCTTCTGTGGCACCAGAGGCCCCGGTCGTGGAAGACGTCGATCACGCACCGAAATCGACCGACCGTCGGAGAGCCTCCTAGGGAACACCTATCGCCGGCTTACGGGCATCGGCTGGGACCAGATCCTCCGTGGGACCTCGGGCGGTACAGTGATCGGTCGTGAACCCAACCGACGCCAACAACATGGAAATCAGCTTCCCCGATGAATTTCTCTGGGGCACGGCGACCGCGGCCCACCAGATCGAGGGCGGCAACGTCAACAACGACTGGTGGACGTGGGAGCACAATCCGGACTCCGGATGCGCCGAGTCGAGTGGCGATGCCTGCGACTCCCTGCGTCGCTGGCCCGAGGACGTCGAGCTCGTTTCCGGTATGGGGCTCGGAGCGTACCGATTCTCGCTCGAGTGGAGCCGCATCGAGCCCGCCGAGGGGGAGTTCTCCCTTGCCGCTCTCGACTACTACCGCCGCATCTGCGCTGCGTGCCGCGACCGGAACATCGCCCCCGTGGTCACGTTCCACCACTTCACCACCCCCAACTGGCTCTGCGCTCGTGGCGGGTGGGAGGCCGAGGACGCTCCCGAGGCGTTCGCCCGGTTCGTCACGAAGGTCGTGGCCCACCTCGGCGACCTGGTGGGGTGGGCATGCACGATCAACGAGCTCAACCTCATCGGTGTGATGGGCTATGCCCTCGGGTCCTCCCCGCCCGGAGTGAAAGACGACTTCATCCGCCACCTCGCGATCAACGAGGCCATCGTGCGAGCCCATCGTCTGGCGGTGGACGCCCTACGGTCGGGCCCGGGCGACTTCCCCGTCGGCCTGACACTGTCCATGGACGAGATGGTGGCCGAACCTGGGGGCGAAGGCGTCCTCGAGGCGGCCCAGGAGATCCTCGAGGATCGATTCTTCCGAGCCACCGAGGGCGACGACTTCATCGGTGTCCAGTGCTACTCGCGTGTGCACTTCGGTCCCGAGGGTCAGGCTCCGAACGAGCCCGGGGTACCGATCACGCAGATGGGATACGAGTACTGGCCACAGGGAGTGGAGCACTGCGCCCGCCGGGCGGCGGCAATGACCGGTATCCCGGTGCTCCTCACAGAAAGCGGTATTGCAACCGACGACGATGCCGAGCGCATCGTCTTCCTCGCCGAGGTCCTGCGCGGTGTACGCCGTGCTCTCGACGACGGAGTGGACATTCGTGGCTACTTCGTGTGGAGTCTGCTGGACAATTTCGAATGGTCCAGCGGGTTCGGGCCCAAATTCGGACTCCACAGCGTCGACCGGACGACGTTCGATCGCACTCCCAAGCCCAGCGCGTCGTGGTTCAGCTCCGTGGCCCGCGCCAACGGCCTGTCGGCATCGTCCACCCCCTCGGCCCGCTGACGGTCAGACGATCGGTTTCCCGGGACCGTTGACCCTCAGGCGATCAGCGCGTCGGTAAGGGGGCCGATACCGGCCAGCCGCGCCGCCAGTTCATCGCTCAGCCCGTGACGCGCGGCCAGAACCCCGGGGTCTGTGTAGCTGATGGTGGTCTGACCCTGGTCGTCCCAGACCAGCACCTTGAGAGGCAGATCGAGCGCGGCGAGCGGTGATGCCTCCATCACTGGCGTCCCTGCAGTCGGGCTCCCGAAGACCACGAGCTTCGTATCGCGGAGCTGCAATCCGTTCTGCCTCGCCTCACCACTGTGGTCCACGATCACGAAGACCTTCATCCCGCGTGCCTCGACGAGCTCGGTGAGCTTGACGACGGCTTCCGGCACCGGGTCGGAGGAGAGCTTGCTGATGATCCCGGAGGCGGAGTCTCGTTCGACGTCAGACGCCATGATGTGACCTACCGTCGGCAGTCCCACCCTGGGCCGTGCGGGCCATGGCAACCATGTGGACCATGGCACCAATGGTACCGACGCATCGGTCAGGGCTGGGCTCCGACCACACGGGCCGGTCCCGTCTGGCCGTGAAGTATCTTCGTCGTCGAGGTTGCGAGGGGGGGCGGAGCACCGGGGATGTTGCCCGGGCCCAGGTCCACGGTCTCGGTCATCTGATGACCCGGGGCGCAGCTCATGGCCACCGGGCTCTCGGGAATAAGGACGTAGACCGTGACGGTCATGGCAGCCGCCGTACCGCCGGTGGCGATCCCGCCGATGCCGGCACAGGCCGGAACGGCGAATCGAACGGTGAGGACGCCGGACTCGACCGGCCCGAGTGCCGACCACGGGATCGAGACCCTCTCCACCGCGTTGGTCAGGGTCGCCGGCAGGACCGAGCCACACGGGACGCTACGGGCTCGGTAGACGACCGCCGGTCCCCCGATGGCCTCTCCGACCACGACGGCGGCATCACCAGGGGTCGGCAGGGGCGGTGTGGGTCGGGTCGGCGACGTCCTCATCATCGGACAGTTGAATGACGCGGCACTGGCCAGACCCACCCACGCCGGCAGGTTCCGCACCGGAGGGACTCCAGCCACGCGCTTGTCGATCGTGACCACGCCAAATCCGATCGCCAGCGGGCGGTAGCCCATGATCTGGGCCGTGGCCCAGATCTGCGTGGTCGCCCTGGTTTCGCCCATTGTCGGATGGGTGCGAGCCGGAGCCGGCCTGATGGTCACCACACCACTGTCCAACCTGAAGGTCGTGGTGAAGCGTTGGTGCGTCACAGCGGCCAGGTCCGGACCGGTCCGATTCGTGGCACCGGTCCCGGTAACGGGGGCGGCGCCGCCGATCGAGGCCGACACCCCCACGACCAGCAGGCCGGTGGCCACCATGCCGACCACAGTCCGGCCGGCTGACCTGACGGCTCGAATCATCGTTGTGCTTCGAGCTGGGCACTGCGGAGGTTCAACACGTAGCTCCTGCCGTCAGCTCCTTGCAGGCTGACCGCGTGAGCATCGTGGTCGACGACACGGAGAGGCCCACCTGTGCGTCCGGTGACGTACTGGTAGTAGCGACCGGCACCGGCACTCAGGTAGATCACTCCCGGCACCGAATCATTCGCCGACTTCGCTGCGGCCCGAGATCCGGTGAACGACTGCACGAACCGACCGTCGGCCGCCACGACCCATGGGTCTTGCGGTGACGGCGGCCGGGAGCCTCCGTACGCTCTGGGCGAGGGGCTGGCCATGGTGGCACCGGCAGCCGAGTTGACCCCCACCGATCCGTGGACGGACGGAGGACATCCCTGCACTCCGCAGAGCAACTGCTCACCACGGGTTGCGGACAGCTGGACTCTCTGGATCCCGGTCGGAGAGGACGAACCGACGAGGGCCGCCAGCCCCACCGCGATCAACACCGCCGCAGCCACACCGGTCACGGCCACCTTCAACCGTGGCCGGGTCGACCCTCTGGCCGTGGTGGCAGGAGCCCACCGACCCGACTCCCGACCGGCGGCCTCGGAGCCGATCAGGACCGGAGTGTGAGCCCCGTCGGGCACAGCGAGCTCACCGGCCCTCCTCAGAGTCCGCGTGAGCACCTCCTCGACTGATGGGTCGGGGCTCATGGGCTGACCTTCCGGAGCCGCTCGAGCCCCCGATGGATCCACGACTTCACCGTTCCCGTGGGCACCCCCAGGATGTCGGCTATCTCGGCGAGTGGGAGGTCCGCGTAGTAGCGGAGGACGAGCGCCCTTCGTGGGCCCTGCGGAAGGCCGCACACGGCATCCCAGGTCTCGTCGAGTTCGGGATCGTGGAATACCAGCGCCTGATCAGCCCGAAATCGAAGCTCGGTGGCGGCCTTCCGACCGTCGTCGATGACCTGGTTGATCAGCATCCGGCGAAGGTAGGACCAGGGACTGTCCGGGGGCGGGTCGACGGCTAGATAGCGAAGGAACACCTCGTGGACGGCGTCCTCGGCCCGCTCGCGAGACCCGGTCAGGAGCCAGGCCAGCCGGGTCAGGGCGAGTGCGTGCTCCCGGTAGGCCGCCTCAATCCTGGTCTCGTCGCCGACGGCCACTTCTCCCACGGTACTCAGACGTGGGGCGTGGCCGAAACGTTGCACCCGTTACGGCGGGCCTCGTGGTCGTCCTACCGGCAGGAGCTGGGCACCGAGTACCCGACCGTTGCACCGGGACCGCCGGCAGGCACGAGTGCCTCAACGTTCGGCATCAGCCCTTGCCGGCCTCCGGAACGGGCAAGCGGGTGGGCAGGACCGCTCAGGGAGACGGTGACGTCACCACGGTGTCGAGCCGGGCCAGCGTCAGTTCCATGTCCCTGCGGGTCTTGCCCGACCAGATGTCGCCGAGCTTCAACAACGCCCGTTGGTGATCGGTGGTGATGTCCCAGCTCTCCCGGACCAACGTCGCCTCGCCTCGAGACTCGAGTTCGTAGCGCCAGATCCGGCCGGCCACCCACTCCCCGACTCTGCCCTTCGGGCCGGTCTGCCAAGCGATGAGACGGTTCTCCTCGAACTCGACCACGGTGCTCACCGTGGAGTAGCGGACCCCCAACTTCATGGCCATCCCGAAGGTGCTCCCGAGGGCAAGCCGCTCCGAGCCCATCCCCTTCGATCCCTGGAGCATGCCCGAACCGTCGATGAGCGAGTGCTTCGACGGATCGGCCAGCACATCGAAGATGGCGGCGGGTGAAGCACGGATCAACCGTTCGACGGTCAGCACGAGTCCCTTCATCGTCGTACTCCTCCCAGCTCGTCGGACACGCTCACGGGATCCGGCCATACACCCTGGTCCGCCACCGGTACGCCCGGAACAGGGAGGCTCTCGTCACCGGTTGCCCCAGCCATGGTAGCGGCTGGGTCCAGCCGCACCGGATGACATTCCGCCCCCCTGGATGGCGAGGATCCCTCTTCCGTGGAACCCCGGTCCACGCCTGTGCGCCCGGAGGCGGGCTACCGGATGGACCGTGCCTGACTAAGCCGATTGTCCTGGGATGAGGACGTTGGTAGCGTCCCGAGACATGAGCGACTCGGTCCGCGTCTCTCGTCGGGCCCTCCTCGGCGGTGCCCTGGCCGGGGCCGCCGCCGTCGGGCTCCCGTCTGGTCGATCGGGCCGCGGCCGAGCGCCGAGCCGGAACGGCCGGACGACCCGCATCGAAGAGGCCCGGTCCGGGCCTGCTCCCCAATCCGAAGGCTCCAGCGGGCACCGACCAGCTACCCCAGATCACCACCATCGTGGCCGTGATGATGGAGAACCATACCTACGACAGTCTGCTCGGGACGCTGGCGAAGGGCGACGGCTTCACCACGGGCGCCCACGGTCACCCCACCAACTCCAATCCGTGGCCCGAGGGATCGTCGATACCTCCCCCGCTCCGGCATGCCTCGCTCCGCTCCTTCCCCATGCCCACGCCATGCCAGGCCGACGGCCACCCCTACAACACGTGGGAGGCCGGTCACACGTCCTACGCCCAAGGAAGGATGGACGGCTTCGTCAAGAGTCAGAGCGGCCCGGTGTCCATGGGCTACTACGACGCCAGCCTCATGCCCTTCGTCAATTCTCTGGCGTCGGTGTTCCCCGTGTGCGACCGGTTCTTCTCCTCGGTGATGGCCCAGACCTATCCGAACCGCCGCTACTTCATGGCCGGGACGTCACTCGGCCTGATCGCCGACACACTGAATTTCGACCGTCCACCGAACGGGACGATCTTCGAGATGCTCAACGCCTATGACATCCCGTGGAAGACCTATTCCGCCGGCGCACCGTCGTACCTGATCTGGACCTATCTGGCCAAGGAGCCGAACATCTCGTCACATGCCGTGGGCATCAGCGAGTTCTTCGATGATGCCGCGGCCGGGACGCTACCCGCGTACAGCATGGTGGATCCGAACTTCGGTACGTCCTCCGAGGAAGATCCCCAGGACGTGCAGTTCGGCGATCAATTCCTGGCCCAGGTGGTCAACGCCGTGATGGACTCGCCGCAGTGGTCCAGCACCCTACTGGTGTGGACCTACGACGAAGGGGGCGGCTATTACGACCATGTTCCGCCTCCCATGGCCGTCAAGCCCGACGACGTACCGCCGATGTTCGCCGCCACCGACCCCCTTGGTGGTGTGTTCGACCGCTACGGGTTCAGAGTGCCGTCCGGAATCGTCTCACCCTATGCACGTGAGGATTACGTCTCCGACGTGGTTCATGACTTCACGTCGATCCTCAAACTCATCGAGACCAAATGGAACCTTCCGGCCCTCACCTTTCGCGACGCTGCCGCCGACAACCTGCTGGACAGCATCGATCTCGTCGGCACCCCGGCGTTTCTCAGACCTCCCGTACTGGCCGACCCCATCGACCCGACACTCGCCGACCGTTGTCTCACCAAGGGACCCGGAACGATCCCGCCCATGCGGTATGTCACGGCCGGCTGACCCGGACCAGATCGACCCGGCATGACTCCCCCATCGCTCCGAGCGAAGCTCACCCGACGCCAGTTGCTGGCGGCAGGTGCCGCCACCGGAATCGGCGTCCTCGGAGCAGCCTGCGGTCAATCACCGTCTGCCTCGACGGTCAGGCGCTCGGCGGCGGTGGCACCGGCCGGCTCGGACCTCGGGGCGGTGGAGCACGTGATCTTCCTGATGATGGAGAACCGCTCGTTCGATCACTACTACGGCTCCTATCCGGGCGTTCGGGGCTTCGACGACCACCCGAGCGACGACCTCGGTGCCTTCTCCCAGCCGTACCAGCCGCTGGGCTCGAGTTCCGCCGACGGACGGCTGTTGCCGTTTCATCTCGACACCGTCAACACCGACATCGCCGACTGCACCTTCGATCTGACCCACAATTGGGGACCCCAGCACCAGTGCCGCAACGACGGAAAGATGGATGCCTTCGTGCGGGTCCACACGGCGTTGGGAAACGAAGGGCCCTACTTGGGCGTGATCACCATGGGCTACTACAACAGAGCCGATCTTCCGTACTACTACGCCCTCGCCGATGCCTTCACGATCTGCGACGGCTACCACTGCTCCGTCATGGGTCCGACGCATCCGAACCGGCTGATGCAGATGTCGGGAACCCTGGACCCGGCCGGAAAGGCCGGCGGCCCGGTCATCTTCACCAACGGATCGCCCTCGGCGCTGTTCAGCGTCCACTGGGACACCATGCCCGAGGTTCTGGAGGACGCCGGAATCAGCTGGAAGTACTACAACCCGTCCGGTCCTCTCTACAGCATCAAGACCATGCGCACCCTCGGGCTCACCAGCGACAGCGTGCTTCCCTACTTCTCTCAGTACCAGCGGCCGTCGTCACCGCTCTACCAGAAGGCGTTCCTTCCCAGCTTTCCCGAGGATTTCGCCGCCGACGTCCGCTCGGGCAACCTACCCAAGGTGAGCTGGATCAGTACGCCCGTAGGCTACGACGAGCACCCGCCTGCCCCGTCCTTTCTGGGAGAATGGTTCACCGATCAGGTCCTCCAGACACTGGTCTCAAACCCCGACGTGTGGTCGAAGACGGTGCTCTTCCACATGTACGACGAAAACGACGGATTCTTCGACCATGTCCCACCACCAGTGGCCCCGCCCGGAACCGAGGGTGAGTACCTTACGGCCCAGCCCTTGCCGTCCGACACCTACGGATTCGACGGACCGATCGGGCTGGGGTTCCGCGTTCCCATGCTCGTCATCTCACCGTTCAGCCGTGGCGGAAGAATCTGCTCCGAGACCTTCGATCACACGTCCCAGCTCCGCTTCGTCGAGGAGCGCTTCGGTGTCAAGGCACCGAATCTCACCGCGTGGCGTCGCTCGACCGTCGGAGACCTCACCGCGACGCTCACGATGAAACAGAGGAATCTCGCCGTGCCCGACCTTCCCCCCACCCGCAACGATCCGGCCTACATAGCGTCCAAGGGGTGCACCCAGGGAGACCTGCTCGAAATCTCCACCGATCAGCCGGGGTATCCGATTCCAACGCATCAGCAGATGCCGACACAGGAATAAGTGGTATCGGGGTCCGCACAGGACCCACAGACCGGGTCGATCCGGTCGCGCCCGGTGAAGGTGATGACGGGTGGTACGTCCGGACTACCGCTGCGACGACGGGTGCCGGGCCCGGGCCCTGCGAACGAGTTCATTCGTCAGGAGCTCCACCTCCCGAGTGATGTCGGCGATGAGCTGTTCGTTGTCGGTTGCATCCACGGTTGACCGCGTCAGTTCGGACAGTTCCTCCACGCGGCGGTCGCGGTCATCGTGGAGTTCGTCATCGCTCCTCCGATGGAGCTCGGCGACTGTACCGAACGTCCTCTCTGAAGGCTCGGCGTCCTGCACCCAGGCCACGTACTTCGGACCGATGATCACCTTCCAGGCATCGGCGCAGTTGACCGCCACCTTGAGACGTCGGTCCGCCCGGTCCCGGGCCCGGTCGGGTCGTCAGCGTCCCACCGACCTTGTTCGGGCCGGGGTGCCCGGCCGGTCCTCCTCCCGTTTTTCCTTGTCAGACGGGGAATTCTGGCCCTGGCGCCGGGGGTGTCCGTCCCCGAGGTCCCGGGCCCGGCCCAACCACCTCCGGGGTCTTTTCATTGGTCTGCATGCAATGCCAGGGCAGGCTGTAGGCGATGGACACGGGCGGAACAGCACGGAGAGCACCGGGGTCCGCGCGTGTTCCGTGTTGTGCCCCATCGGCACCGGTCCGGACCTCGACGCGTGGCGCTGACCGTCCCTCACCGGTGTTTCACCCGTCGGGTAGGGTGGCCGTCGTGGGAGAGTTCAGTCAACCCGGAGACACGGTGTGGCCCTCCTTGGTGGCAGGGATCGTCGGGCTCGGTCTGGTGCTCATCCTCTGCATCGGCGGCCCGCTGTGGATCGCATCTCACCATCACCACCAGAGTGCCGTGTCGGTGACGAAGCAGACGGTTCCGGCGAGCCAGAAGAAGTCCAGTGCCAGTCCGTCGCTCTCGTCCGGGACCACGACCACCACCGCCGGCCCGACCACTACGACGACGGCGGTGCCCAACCCGATATTCGCCCTCGATCCGGTGACGTCGAACAAGGCGCTCCCCAACGTGGCCGGCTTCTTGAGCGTGCTCTACTTCTTGAGCCAGCTGGCTAAGAAGCCGGTGGCCGCCACTACTCCGAAGCCGACGAGCGCGAGCGCGTCGTCGTCATCGCCGGCCGCTTCGACCAACACCCCGGCGACCACGGTCACGACGAAACCGACCACGACCACGACCCGCCCACCGGCGACCACCACCACGACCACGACGACCACGCCGCCGACCACGACGACCACGCCGCCGACCACGACGACCACCACGACTACGACGACTACGCCGCCGACCACGACGACCACGCCGCCGACCACGACGACCACGACGACTACGACGGCCGTTGTGACCATCACGCTCCCGCTCGGCTAGCGGAACGCCGCACCCACCGGTGGGGCGGCGGCTTCACAGGGCCTGGAGACCTAGCTGATCGTGGTCACCCACACCCTGACAGGTCACCGATCGGCCCAGCCCCGGTCACCGCACGACACCGTCCCGTAGCAGCAGGGCCAGGAAGTGGTCGTGGGCCAGCTGTGCCACCTCCCGCATGTGGAACCATCCCACCTCGGTCGTCTCCTGATGGTCAGGGGTCGGCTCGCCACCCACCACGTGTGCGTCATAGATGAGCGCGACGTACGAGAGTCGGTCGCCGTTGCTGTACATGGTCCGATAGTCGGGACCGCCCACCGCCGTACGCAGGCTGTCGATCACGACGGCGAGCCCGGTTTCTTCGTGGACCTCTCGAATCGCAGCCTGTTCCGGTGCCTCCCCCGGCTCGATCACGCCACCGGGCGTGGACCACCGTCCGGTGTCCGCCTGCCTCACGAGGAGGATGCGGTCGGACCCGTCGCGGCAGAGCGCCGCCGCCGACGGCATCTGAAGGAGCTCGTTGCCGACCAACGAGCGCAGGTTGGCCACGAAGGAGGACATGGGCACGGGCGACATCCTCGCGGAATCTGCTCTGCTCTGCGACCGCGTGACCCGAGGTGACGGCGCTGACCGAGTGACGAGGTGGAACCGACTCCGCTTCGACCGAGGCATCGGACGGGGCGACGGCCGAGGCGGCGGAAGATCGGGAAGGTCCGAGCCGGCGCACCCGATCCTGTCGGATACGCTTTCTGCGGGCCGCGACTGGCGCTTGGGTGGGCCACCACCGGGGAGCGGCCCGGTCGGCGAGGACCGCCGGTCATGAGCCGTGCGCCTGGGCTATTCCACCGACCCGAGGAGTGCTCGTGACGTATCGACACCAGGCCCAGATCATGGACGGGACGTCCCTGGCCCAACGACTTCTCGACCAGACGGCCGACCGGGCGTCGGCCTTCCGCTCCCGGACCGGCCGGTCTCCGTGCCTGGCCGCGGTGCTGGTGGGTGACGACCCGTCGTCGGTGACCTACGTCGAGATGAAGCAGCGACGGTGCCGGCGGGCGGGCGTCTCGTCACGGTTGGTCGGGCTGGCGTCGGGGACCACCACCTCCGAGCTCGTCGAGGTGGTCGAGGACCTCTCTCGCGATCCGTCCGTCGACGGCATCCTTCTCCAGCACCCGGTCCCCACCCATGTCGACGAGCGGAAGGCCTTCGAGGCCATCCGACCCGACAAGGACGTGGACGGTGTCACCATGCACTCGTTCGCGGCCATGGCCTTCGGTCTCCCCGGCTTTTCGTCCTGTACGCCGGCCGGGATCATGCGGCTGCTCGACGAGTACCAGGTCGATCCGGCCGGCCGGCACGCGGTGGTCATCGGCCGCAGCCCCATCCTGGGCAAACCGGCGGGCATGTTGCTGATGGCGCGGGACGCCACCGTCACCTACTGCCACTCCCATACGCGCCAGCTCCCCGCCATCGTCGGCACCGGCGACATCGTCGTGGCCGCGGTGGGCAAGGCCGGCTTCGTCCGCGGCCACTGGCTCCAGCCCGGCTCGGTGGTGATCGACGCCGGCTACAGCCCCGGTCCGTCGGGGGATGTCGACTTCGACGAGGCCGTCAAGGTGTGCGGACTCATCACCCCGGTCCCCGGAGGCGTGGGACCCATGACCATCGCCATGCTCATCGACCAGACGGTGACGGCGGCGGAGCAGGCCGACCCGTCGGCGCCCAGCTCGTGAAGGTCCTCTTCCTGGTCTTCGACGGCCTGTCCCCCCGACATGTCGACGAGGAGGTGATGCCGGTGCTGGCGTCTCTGGCCCGTGACGGTGGATGGTGTCGCCCCGGCGCTGTGGGCGTGCTTCCGTCCTCGACCTATCCCAACCACGCCACGTTCGTGACCGGTGTGGCCCCGACGGTGCACGGCCTTGTCGCCAACGAGATCCCCGGCGACGACGGACCGGTGCCGTCGTGGAAGCTGGGCCCGCGCGTGCCGACGCTCTTCGACGCCATGTCGGCGGCCGGCCGGTCGAGCGCGGCGGTCTTCGGAGACCACCACCTCGTCGGAGCAACGGGGGCGGACCGGGCGGCCTTCTGTTGGCCCCGGGGCGAGCACACCGGCACCGTCGCCCGCGACATCCTCGGCTACGCCAAGGACCGTGAGACTGCGCCCGTGGTCGTCGACGCCTGCCGCCAGGGAGCAGAGCTGGTGTTCGCCCAGTTCAACCAGCCGGATACCGCGGCCCATCTGTTCGGGCCCGACAGCATGGAGGCCCTGGCCCAGTACGGTCGGTCCGACTCACACCTCGGTGCGGTCGTGGAGCCGCTCCGCGACGAGTGGGGCGAGTGGGTGGTAATCATCGTCAGCGACCACAGTCAGGAGACGGTGACCGAACCGGAGCCGATCGACCTCCACGGCCCGGCCCACCGCCTGGGCCTGGAGGGCCTCGTCCTCGACGACGGCGCGGCCGCAGTGGCCGGTGGGCCACTGGCCCGCGACACCGAGTGGATGTCGGTCATCCCCGGGGTCGAGAGCACCCAGCGGATCGACGCGGGCACCGTCCTCGTCTGGGCCGTACCGGGGCGCTACTTCTCCTCCCACGAGGTTCCTGTCCGAGGGGTCCACGGAAGCCCCCGGACCACACCACAGGTCGCCGTGGTCACGGGCGGGCATCCTGCCGCGTCGACGCTGGCCGACCACGTCAGCCGGCACCGACCGAGCGCTCTGTCCTGGGCCGGAACGGTGGCCCGGCTTCTCGAACTCTCCTTTCCGCCCTGACCTCGGCACCCGGTGGCCCCGAGGTGCTCGCCGTCGAGGGTCAGGCCCGGTATCCAGTCCGGAATCGGTCGACGCGCCGGTAGGGTCCCCTTCCATGTACCGGCTACCGCCCATCGACGAGGTGCGCGCCCGAGGCGAGCTGGTCACGACCGATGGCATCCGGTTGGTCCAGTCCCAGGTCCGAGCCCAGATCCGACGGTCGCTGGGGATCAGGGGCCGGCCCCGTCCGCCCTGTGACGACCCCGCCAGTGCCTACTTCGAACCCGGCTCGATCACCCGGCAGATCCATGCCGACCTGCCGTCCATGTTGATCGGCGGCATCGCCGCCCTCTTGTTCCAGATGCTCCATCCCCTGGCCATGGCCGGTGTCGCCGAGTACTCCAACTACCGGCAGGATCCGCTGGGGCGGCTCGAACGCACCGCCATGTTCCTCGGGACCACCACGTTTCGATCCCGCACCGAGGCCGAGGAGGCCATCGACCGGGTGCGCAACGTGCACAAGTCCGTGGTCGGTATCGCTCCCGACGGACGGCCCTACTCCGCCAGCGACCCGGCCCTGATCACCTGGGTCCACGCCGCCGAGGTCCGGAGCTTCCTGGGCGCCGCCATGGTCTACGGGGTCCACACCCTCACTCCGACCGACCAGGACCGGTACGTGGGGGAGATGGCCCGTGTGGGCATGGCCCTCGGCGCCGACGAGGTCCCTCGGAACGTGGCCCAACTGGAGGCCTACTTCGCTAGCGTCCGACCCGAGCTCCGCCTGACCGCGGAGGCCAGGACGGCTCGCAACTTCGTGCTCCGGGGTGTCGGCCGGTGGCCCCACGAGATCACCTCCTACGGGCTGCTCGTGGCCGCCGCCCAAGGAGTGCTCCCTCCCTGGGCACGGCGGCAGCTGCACCTGGCCCAGCTGCCGGCCGCCGACCGGATCGCCGTGCGGCCGGCGGCCCGGATGTTCGCCGGCGCCCTCCGCTGGGTGGCCGCACCACCGGGCCGGCCCTGACGACGCCGTCTCTACACCTCAGGGAACCGGCGTGGCGGACAGGAACTCGAAGACATCGGTCACGCTCTGCGGGTCCTGGGCCAAGAAGGCGTGGCCACCCTGGTAGACGTGGAGTTCGGCTCCACTGATCCGCGAGGCCATGGCCTCGCTGTTGCGCGGCGGGGCGATGCCGTCGAAGCGACCGCACCCTATGGAGGTGGGACAGGCGATGGCACCCAACCGGTCCCACGTGTCGTGGCCGCGTCGGGCCTCCAACTGCTCGGAGAAGCCCGGGCCGCGGCCGGACTCTCGGGCCTCCATCATCTCCGCCAGCCGTCGGTCGCCCGGATGCGAATCCAACCAGGGCTCGTCGAATCGGGTGTCGATCAGCCGCCGACGCACCGACTTCCGTTCATCGACGTCCAGGGTGTCGAGCTCGTGGAGGGGGTACGACGAGCCGCCGGCGCCGCCGGCGGACGTGCACAGGAGCACCAGCCGCTCGAGGCGATCGGGAGCGGAGACCGCCAACTCGAGGGCGACCATCCCTCCGAAACTGATCCCGAGGACCGGGGCCGTCCTCCACCCCACCGCGTCCAGCACCCGCCGGGCGTCGGTGGCGCAGTCGGCCATGGTGTAACCGCCGGCGGACGGACCACTCCGCCCCAATCCCCGGTAGTCATAGGACAGAACCTGGCAACGGGACGAGAACAGACCGACGAGGACTGCGGAATCCTCCAGGGTGAGCCCCGAGCCGTTGAGGAGGAGAACCCGGGGACCCGAGCCCGTCACCTGGTAGAAGAGGTCGATTCCGTCGGATGGGGTCACGGGCATGGCGGTCTCGAGGGGGTCGGCGCGAGCCAGGCGAGTATGGCATGGCCGGTTCGGACTGCGCCGCGGGGCCGACACCGGGGTGGCCCGGTAAGGTTCGACACGTGACCGGCATGGATGACTCGATGGACCTCGAGTTGGCGGCGGCATCGCTCCGAGCCGACGGTTCGGACGTGCGACTCCTGGTCAAGGTGCTGGTCGACAAGTTGAGCGATGCGCTGGGTTCGCGGCTCGAGGTCACGCGAACCGGACGGTTCCGGAAATCGACGGAGATCCGGTCCGTCCGGATCACCATGGGCGACGACCAGTTCGATGCCGAAGTGGACGGCGATCGCCTCACCTGCGTCATCGGCCACTCCTCGGGTGGCATCCGGATCCGCAGTGAGGCCGTGGACGTCGACGGGTGGTTGGCCCGGCTGCTGGCCGCCCTCGAGGCCGAAGCGGCCCATAGCCAGGCGGTCCGTCTGGCTCTCGAGACCATCGTCATCGGAGGAACCCAATGAGTGAACCGCCCCAGGACCTTCCCGAGGGCGCCAGCCGCCGACTCCAAGAGCTCGAGCAGGGCCTGTTCACCTCGGATCTGTCCGTCAACGAGTTCCTCCTGATCAAAGAGGTGGGGTTCCACCCCCTGGGGTTCGTGATGGGATCGTCGATCTACCACACCGGGATCCAGACCCGGAAGTGGGGCCAGAGCCAGGAGCTGACCAAGCTCACCGGGGCCATGTACGAAGCCCGCGAGCTGGCCATGACCCGCATGGAGGAGGAGGCGGACGAGCTGGGGGCGGACGGTGTGGTGGGCGTGCGACTGGACGTCAACTACTACGAGTGGGGCAAGGACGCGGCCGAGTTCATCGCCGTGGGGACTGCGGTGAAGGCCGAGAACGGCGTCTCCCATCGGAACAACCAGGGCAAGCCGTTCACCTCCGACCTGTCCGGTCAGGATTTCTGGACCCTGATGCAGACGGGGTACATCCCCCAGGGCCTGGTCATGGGTACCTGCGTCTACCACATCGCCCATCGTGGACTGGGCCAGACGTTGGGTTCGGCCGGCCAGAACGTGGAGCTTCCCAACTTCACCCAGGCGTTGTACGAGGCCCGGGAGCTGGCCATGACCCGCATGCAGGACGAGTCGAACCGTCTGGGCGCCTCGGGGATCGTAGGCGTCCGGCTCGAGGAGAAGTCCCACCAGTGGGGCAGCCACACCATCGAGTTCCTGTCGCTCGGGACCGCCGTGCTCAAGACGTCGGACCAGGTGACCCTGCCCACGCCCACGACCATCATCTCGCTCGACAACTGATGGCCGAGGTCCCGGCCGACCTGCCCGAAGCAGCCGGACGGCGGTTCGACGACGGCGCGTTCACGTCGGGGCTGACCGTGCCCGACTTCGCCGCCTGCGTGCAGATGGGCCTGGAGCCGGTCGGCTACGTGCAGGGATTCTGCGCCATGCAGTGGGGATGGCGGGGCTCGATGTCGCCCTACGGTGGCTTCGGTTGGCCCAATCAAGGTGGCCACCAGGGCTACGCCGAGAGCTGGCAGTGTCCCCACGGCTTCGTCTCCGCCGAGCACCGGGGCTGGGGTCAGAACATCGAGCAGGCCTGGGTCGAGGATGCCTGGATGCAGGGATTCACCTCGGCCTATGAACGCCTGGTGGAGGAGGCCGTCGGCCTCGGGGCCCACGGGGTGGTGGGGCTGGTCGACACCACCGGGCCCCTCGGCGACCTGAGCGTCCTCGAGTTTCGTGTGCTGGGCACGGCGGTGCGGGTGGCCGACGGCCCGGCCCCGTCCGGCGGCCGGCCCTGGACCACGTACCTGGCCGGACAGCGCCTGGCCAAGCTGATCGAGGCCGGCTACGTGCCCGTCTCCATCGTCGCCGGAGTGGCCTCGGTCCGGGTCTGGGCCTACTGCATCACCGAATACCTGACCGAGGGGTCGACCGGTAGCTGGGGTTATCAGGGAGGTGGGGCCGGAATCGAGATCGAGCAGACCTCGAGGGCGCACATGGCGGTCCGACGCCTGGCCCGCGAGCACGTTCACTCCCAGCTGGGCGGCGACTCCCTGCACGGGGCGTCCATGGCCGTCACCGGCAACGAGCTGGGCCAGGGCGACGCCGATATCCAGTGCATCCTGCGCGGCAACCGGGTCCGGCGGTTCCGATCGTTCGACCCGATTCCGGTTCCCCGACCGACGGTCCGGCTGCTGTGAGCGACCCCGAACCTGCACTGGGTGACACCGCGGCGGCAGCGGTGGACATCAGGGCCGACATGCGGGCCGCAGCCGAGTCCCTGGCCCGACCGACCCCGTCCACCGTGGCTTCGACCACCTCGGACCTCTCCATCGACGAGGAGTTCACCCTGCACGCCATCGGATGGGAGCCCGTTGAGCTCGTCTGCGGCGTATCCCTCCATGCCGTCCCGGTGGGGGTCTGGAACTGGGGCCAGGGGGAGATCACGTCGGCATCGGCGGCCTTCAACCGGTCGTTCGCCACCGCCACCGACCGTATGCACAAGGAGTGCGCCCGGGCCGGCGGCCATGGTGTGGTCGGGGTCCACGTCGAATGGGCGGTGCACCGCCACCACATCGACGTGGCCCTCCTCGGCACCGCCATCCGTCCGGTGG
Organism: uncultured Acidimicrobiaceae bacterium; assembly: GCA_963700235.1. Taxonomy (GTDB): domain Bacteria; phylum Actinomycetota; class Acidimicrobiia; order Acidimicrobiales; family RAAP-2; genus Bog-756. Next base: position 590,318 of record CAVOWT010000001.1, on the reverse strand, counting down.
CATCGAAGAGGATCGCCGCCGATTCGGTCTTCGTGTCCGACCTGTCCGGTCGCGATTTCACGCTCCTCCATGCGGCCGGTTGGGCGCCCCTGGGCCTGGCCGCGGGGTCGAGCTTCGTCTACGCGCCGCGACGGACGGTGGGCGTGGCCATGAAACAGAAATCACAGAACGTCGAGCTGACCAACTTCACCGAGGCCATGTATGCCGCCCGCGAATCGGCCATGGAACGCATGCAGCAGTCGGCACTGTCCATGCGGGGCGAAGGCGTGGTGGAGGTGAAGGTCACCGAGGGACCCATGGACTTCGCCCATCACGCCGTGGGCTTTACGGCCTACGGCACCGTCGTACGGCTGACCGCCGACGAGCATCGGCGGCTGGCACCGCGGATGGTCCTTCCGCTGGACGACCCGGTGGTGGCCTTCGACGCCGACTCCCTTCGGGGGGCATGAGTTTCGGGAGGGCGCGACCCCCGGGCCCACCTGACTTCCGTTCAGTGCGCCGTCCCGCCGCGGCGGCGCCACACGAGCCAGACCGCGCCGGCCACCACGGCCAGCGCACCGATGACGATGCCCGCCACCGCTCCGGCCGGTAGGGCACCTTCCGTACCGGTGGCGGCTCGGGGGGCGGCGGAAATGGCGGTGGTCGTGGTGGTGGGGACGGGGGTCGGGTTGCTGTGGGCGCAGTGGCGAAGGCCACCACACGATCGGCCGATGGGGCCACCAACAGCCCGTCACCCACGCTCGGGGTCGGAAAGTGGTTGGCCGGAGCGCCGATGGCGGCCTGCTGCCGGACGGAGCCCGTGGCCGGATCGAGCCCGTAGAGGGTGCCGTCCTGACCGATGGTCCAGACCAGACCGGCGGCCACGATCGGTGGGCCGCCACCGCGTCCGGAGCTCCACACCAGTCCGAGGCCCGGTGGTGTCGCCCCGACGTTGACGGCCACGATGCCGCTCAGGCACGGGAGGAAGACCGTGGCGCCCACCGTGGCGCTGCCCCCGTCGACATCGTCGGAACACACCGAACCCAGCGAAGCCTGCTCCCCGCCGATGCCGCCGAGATGGCTGCCGTCGAGGAGATAGGCGATCCGAGCCTTCCCGGCAATCAGCACCTGACCGTCGGCCAACAGGACCGGCTCCATCGACAGGTCGAGGTCGTGGGCATTGTCCGAGGGCCACGACGACGGGGCGAAGTACTGCTCGAGCTGGAGGGAGGGCGACAGCTCCAGCACCGAGTCGCTGTCGTCGTAGGCGTGGTGGTCGGTGGTGACCGAACCGTTGCCCACGCCGACCCAGACACCTCCACCGCTGTCGACGGCGGGTGCCGCGCCCCCCATCCAGACGGCGCCCTGTGACTCGCCGCTGCCGCTGTCGACGGCGAAGTCGACCGGGGTGCCGCCGCCCTCGGGCACCCCGACCACCCACCCCCGGTAGTTCGAACAGTCTCCGTAGTTGCCGCCGAACCCGAAGACCACCCGGCCCGAGTCCAGGGTCAGCCCGGTCCGCTGCAGGAGAGCGGCGGTGTCGGATCCGGGCGGATCGACATCCTCGGTCATCTCGACCACACCTGTCGAGGTGTTGAGTCCCACCATCGTGTGCGCGGGCCGACCGTCGACCTCCTCATCGGCCACCACGAAGATCTCGCCCCTCACCGGGTCGATGACGGGCGTCCCGGTGATGCCGACCGTGGGCGCGATGTCCCCGCAGGGAAGGCTCGACGATGGCACGGGGGCGGCCAGGTGGGTCGACCAGTCCACCGCGCCGGTGGCCGACGAGAGGGCCGTCACGGTGTTGTTCTCGGTGGCCACTAAGACGCGGCCCGAAGACTCGAGGGGCTCCCCGTACAGGGATCCGTCGAGCGCGGCCGAGGTCCACGCCGGGCTGGCTGTATCCACCGAGGTCACCCCGGTCACCACCCCGCTCCCCTGCGGGTCGTGGTGGTAGACGGACCACGAGAGCGCGTCGGCCGGGGACGCGGTGCCCGTCTCCACCGCGGGTGCACCGGCGCCGGTGCCGGCAAGGCCGATCATCAGGACCGCCCCGAGCACGGCGGTCAGTAGCGACTGGTGCAGGCGGCGCCGTGGGCCGGTTCGCACCGATTCCCTGTCGTCGTCCACCTCCGCCACGCTAGCCAGCGGCGGAATGCCTCCTCAGGCCACCGTCGGACCCTGTTGGCGGACGGTCTCCACCGACTCCATGGCGGCACGCAGGTCCCGCAGCCAGTCGTCGGCGTTGGCGCCCACCAGCTTGACGCACCACGCCAACGCATCGGCTCGGCTCCGGGCCACGCCGCTGTCGACCAGCGTGTCGAGCACCATCCGCTCCGGTTGCCGCAGTCGGGTCATCACCGGCACCGACAGATTGGTGAAGACCACCGAGGTCGAGCCCACTTCGGCCCCCCAGGCGATACTCCGACCGAAGAGGTGCTCGGCCTGGCGCGCCACCGCCATCCGCTCCTCCCGGGTCTCCTCCCGAAAGCGGCTGATACGGCCCAGCTCCGCGGCCGACCGGTCCGCCTCGTCGGTATCGTCGGGAACCTCCGGCGACGCCACCCGGCCCACCACGAGTATCTCGTCGCGATCGACGACCACCGAGGGGGCGTTCTCGAACCAGGCGTCCGGGAGACGACCGGCCAGCCAGCCCTTCAGACCCTCGACCGACGGCTTCTCCTCCACCGTCCCTCCGGCCGGGCGCCCCCGGCCGCCCCGCCCGTGTCCACCCTGACGTCCGCTGCTCGCTCCACGCTCCATGCTGCCTCCCGATCCATTTGATTACTTAATTACACAATAACACCCATTACGCACGCGGGAAACGGTGACTGACTCCGGGGAACGGAGCGGGAGACGGAGACGGAGGAGAGCGGATCGGGGCCAACGGGCCCAACGGGCCATGACCAGACCGTCGGGCCGGGTGGACCGGTCAGGCCAGGGCGGACGCCACCACTGCGCCCACCTGCTCCATCTCCAACAGGAACCCGTCGTGACCCGACAGGGACTCGATGACGGTGACCGGTCGGTCCCCGGGCAGCAGGCGGGCCAGTTGGTACTGGAGACCCAGCGGGTAGAGCCGGTCGGAGTCGATGCCGGCCACCGTGACCTCGGCCCGGACGGCGGCCAGAGCCCGGGCCACGCCGTTCCGGCCCCGCCCCACATCGTGGTGATTCATGGCCTCGCTCAGGACGATGTAGGAGTTGGGGTCGAAGCGCCGGGTCAGCTTGTCCCCGTGGTGCTCGAGGTAGGACTCGACCGCGAACCGGCCCCCTTTCAACGGGTCCTCCTCCGCCTGGGCACTCCGACCGAAGCGACCTTCGAACTCGAGATCGGTGCGGTAGGTGTACTGGCCGATGCCCCGGGCCAGCGAAAGGCCGGCGCTCGGCCGCTCGCCGGTGGCGTAGTAGTCGCCCCCGGCGTACGCGGGATCCGACTGGATGGCCCGGATCTGCAGCGAGCACAGGGCGATCTGGGCCGCGGTGGCCATGGCGCCGACGGCCAGAACCACGGCCCGGCTGACCCGGTGTGGCCGTCCCACGCACCACTCCAGCACCCGCATCCCGCCCATCGAGCCGCCCACCACACCGGCCCACCTCTCGATGCCCAGGTGATCGGCCAGGGCCCCCTCCACCGCCACCTGGTCGCGGATGGTCACCAGCGGGAACCGCGAGCCGTACGGGCTGCCGTCGGGAGCCGCCGACGCCGGCCCGGTGGTGCCCTGGCACCCGCCCAGCACATTGGGACAGACGACGAAGTACCGGTCGGTGTCGATCGGCGCACCGGGGCCGATCATGCCCTCCCACCATCCGGCCACGGGGTGCCCCTGGCCGGGGTTGGCCGAGGCGTGGGAGTCGCCGGTCAGAGCATGGAGGACCAAGACCCCGTTTCCACCGTCGGCATCGAGCCGGCCCCATGTCTCGAACGCCACCGTGACGTCGGGAAGCCATCCACCGGCGTCGAGTTCGAGACCCCTGCCCTCGCCGAAGACCGCAAGCGACGGCCGGCCACCGGGATCGTCATCGGGTGCCCGCGCCGCCCGATGCGGAGCGTCGGTCACGCCTCTTTGATGGCGCGGAACCCCGCCTCGAGATCGGCGATGATGTCGTCGATCGACTCGAGTCCGATGCACAGTCGGACCAGGTCGGGCGTCACCCCCGTCGTGACCTGCTCGGCCTCGGTGAGCTGCGAGTGGGTGGTCGACGCCGGGTGGATGGCCAAGCTACGTACGTCGCCGACGTTGGCCAGGTGGCTGAAGAGCTCCAATCCCTCGATGAAGCTCTTACCGGACTCGGCTCCGCCGTTGATGCCGAAGGCCAGGATGGCGCCGCCCCCGTTGGGGAGGTAGCGCTGCTGACGCTCGTGCCACGGGCTCGATGCCAGACCGGGGTAGGTGACCCACGGTACGTCGGCCCGGGCCTCCAGCCACTCGGCCACGGTGGTGGCGTTCTCGACATGACGCTCCATGCGGAGGCTGAGGGTCTCCAGTCCCTGCAGGAACAGGAACGAGTTGAGCGGTGCGATGGCCGGGCCGGTGTCCCGCAGATACTGCAGCCGCGCCTTGAGGACGAACCGGGCCGGAAACAACGACTCGGGAAGCTGTCCGAACACCAGCCCGTGGTAGCTCGGGTCCGGCTCGGTGAAGCCCGGGAACCGTCCGCTGCCCTCGTAGTCAAAGGCGCCTCCGTCGACGATGATCCCGCCGATGGAGGTGCCGTGGCCGCCGATGAACTTCGTGGCCGAATGGACCACGATGTCGGCCCCGTGACGAAGGGGTTGGCACAGGTACGGCGTGGCCAGCGTGTTGTCCACCACCAGGGGGATGTGGTGCTCGTGGGCGATGGCCGACACGTGCTCGAAGTCGAGGACGTCGCCCTTGGGATTGCCGAGCGTCTCGGCGTAGAAGGCCTTGGTGTTGGGCCGGATGGCGGCCCGCCAGGCGTCGAGATCGTCGGGATCGTCCACGAAGGTCACCTCGATACCGAGCTTCGGGAGGGTGTAGTGCAACAGGTTGTAGGTGCCGCCGTACAGGGACGCCGAGGACACCACGTGACCGCCGTTTTCGGCCAGGTTGAGGAGAGTGATGGTCTCCGCCGCCTGTCCACTGGCCACGGCCAGGGCCGCCACGCCCCCTTCGAGGGCGGCCACCCGCTCCTCGAAGACGGCCTGCGTGGGGTTCATGATCCGGGTGTAGATGTTCCCGAGCTCCTCCAGCCCGAAGAGGGCGGCGGCGTGGGCGGTGTCGCGGAAGGTGTAGCTCGTGGTCTGGTAGATGGGAACGGCCCGCGCACCCGTGGTGGGATCGGGTGCGGCGCCGGCATGGATCTGACGGGTTTCGAATCCCCAGTCGGACATGGTGGTCATCTCCTTGCACCGGTCACGAGCGTCGTTCGCCCTCACCGGTCTTCGTGCGTTTGCCCAATCTTGGCAAACCCGAGTGAATTGATCAACTAGTGGGGTCGGGGGTGGGGATCCCGACAGGACGGGAGCCGCCGGGGTGGTCCGGTGGCCGACGGCCCGGTGGTGACGGGCGGCGACAGCCGGCCAAGGTCCCCACCCTGACCCAAAGTTGCCGACGGTGATCGCTATGTTGGTCGACGGCCGTGAGTGGATCCCCTGACAGCGCCGCCAAGCGTCGGCTGCGGAGGCGTCGGTCGCGGCGCTCGGACCGACGGCGCAACACGACCTTGGTCGTGGCGGCGTTGCTGGTGGTCTTCGCCGTCCTGGTGGCACTGGTGGCGATGAGCGCGGTCCCCGGGGACCTGACCGGCGGGAACGCTGCCGTTTCGGGCGGGAGCACCAGCCCGTCGACGCCGCCCCGACCTACGACCCACGCCGACGTGTCCCGATGCCCGTGGCTCGAAACGGCCCTCGATCGGAACGAGGCACCGGCGACCCTGGCCGCCGCCGTCCTCCGCCGCATGACAGTGCGCGAGAAGCTCGGCGAGATCGTGCTGGTGCGTTCGGGCCACTACGAGAACCTGAACGCCGGCGTGCCCCGCCTGTGCATTCCGGCCCTCTCGCTCCAGGACGGACCCCAGGGTGTGGCCTTCGGCGCCGTCAACGTGACCCAGCTTCCGGCCCCCCTCGGGATCGCCGCCACCTTCGACACCGGTGTGGCCCGGGCCTACGGCCAGGTCGAGGGGTCCGAGGCCGACGGCCAGGGGATCGACGTGATCCAGGGTCCGAACCTCAACATCGACCGGGTCCCCCAGAACGGACGCGGCTACGAGGGCTTCGGCGAGGATCCGGCGTTGGTGTCGGCCATGGGGGTGGCCGATGCCGAAGGGATCCAATCCACCGGGACCATGGCCATGGCCAAGCACTTCGCCGTCTACAGCCAGGAGACCGATCGCGGCGACCTCGACGACGTGGTATCCGAGCGCGCTCTCCAAGAGCTCTACCTCCCTCCCTTCGAAGCCGCCGTCCGTCAGGCCCACGTGTCCTCGGTCATGTGCGCATACCCCCAGCTGAACGGGACCTTCCAGTGCCAGGACGGTGCGCTCCTGTCCCAACTCGACCAGTGGGGATTCACCGGTTTCGTCCGCTCCGACCTGGGATCGGTCCACGACCCGGTGGCTGCCATCGATGCCGGTACCGACCTCATCAAGCCGGCCTCGGTGGCCCGTCTCAAGCTCCTGGTGGACGAGCACCGACTCTCGCTCTCCGCCGTGGACGCCGCCGTGACCAGGGTCCTGACCACGATGTTCGCCCACGGACTGGTGGGCCGGCAGGTGACGGGTTCGCCCGGGGACGCCGGTCGACACCGACGCCCACACCGACTTCGCCCTCACGGCGGCCGAGCGGTCGGCCGTCCTCCTCAAGAACGCCGGCCAGTTGCTGCCGCTCGACCCGTCTTCGCACCGCTCCGTGGCGGTGATCGGTGCCGACGGGTTCACCGATCCCGAGACCACCGGCTACGGGAGCTCGCGGGTGGTCGCCCCGTTCGTCTCCTCCCCGCTCTGCGGGCCATCCGAAACCTGGCCGGCGCGCATACCACGGTCACCTATTCCGACGGGGGCAACACCACCGGCAACCTCCCCGCTGTGCCCACCGCGTTGTTGACGCCGGCCTCAGGGGTCGGCCATGGGCTCACGCTGACCCTCACCCAGACCGACGGCGACCGTGGGCCCCAGTCGCTCCAGACCGTCCAACCCACCGTCAACGTGTGTTGAGCCCCCACCCGTCGAGCCGCCGGCTACTCCCGGCGCAGCGGCGTCGACTCCGCTCCGTGGACCGCCTGCACAATCCCCTCTCCTCGGCGGGAGCCTCCCCGTCGCTGGGCCGGGGCCGCATCCGCAACCACACCCACACGGTCCTGCCTCCGGGATGGACGGATGTCTCCGCCACGTGGACGGGCACGCTCACCCCGCCCCGCAGCGGCCTGTACACGCTCTCGCTCCAGGGGGTGGGAGCAGGCCAGCCTCACCCTCGACGGCGTCACGGCGGTATCGGACACCCTCAGCCACGGCCTCGGCCGCTGGTCGCAGAGCATGGCGCTGACCGCCGGCCATCACTACCGACTCCGCCTCGACTGGGAACCGATCGACCATCTGACGCCGTCCGGCGAGTCCTCGGTGACCCCGAGCTCGCTGACGCTCGGGTGGGAGTACGACAGTGGACAGATCGCCGGCCGCCGCGGCCGCCGCGGCCCGTGCGTCGGTGGCCGTGGTCTTCGCCGGCGACTTCAACGCCGAGGCCTTCGACCGGCCTTCGCTCAGCCTGCCCGGCGACACCGATGCCCTCATCTCGGCGGTGGCGTCGGCCAACCCCGACACGGTGGTGGTGCTCAACACCGGTGGTCCGGTGCTGATGCCGTGGCTCGGACAGGTGCGCGGCGTGATCGAGGCGTGGTACCCGGGTGAGGAGGACGGCGATTCGCCATCGCCGCCCTCCTCTACGGCGGGGTCGACCCCTCCGGCCGGCTTCCGGTCACCTTTCCGGCCACCGCTGCGGGTTCCGCCATCGACACCGAGGCCCAGTGGCCCGGCGTCGACCTGACGGCCACCTACTCCGAAGGCCTCGAGGTCGGCTACCGGTACGACCACGCCACCGGGGTCCAGCCCCTGTTCCCGTTCGGCTTCGGCCTCTCCTACACCCGGTTCTCCCTCTCGGATCTCACACTGACCCGATCGCGGAACGGATTCGCCCTCGAGGTGCGGGTGACGAACACCGGGCCGCGCCCGGGGACCGACGTACCCCAGGCCTATCTCACCTTCCCCGCCGCCGCCGGCGAGCCACCGGGGCAGCTCGAGGCCTTCGCACCGGTGACACTGTCACCGGGCCACTCCCGATCCGTCACACTGTCGGTGCCGACGTCGGCGCTCCGCGTCTATCTCGGCGGTGGATGGACCACCGTGCCGGGCACGTACACCTTCTCGGTCGGGTCATCCTCGGCCGACCTCCCCCTCACCACGTCGATCATCACGCCCTGACCGTCCGGGGACGAGTCCGGTGGGGCGGCGCGCCGGTGTCCCCCCCGGTTGTTACGAGGCGGTCCCCTGCGCCCAGGGGATCGGAGGGGCCGGAATCCGGTTCACGGGCGATCCCGTCTCGCCGAATCGTTCGGAGCGGTCCGTCCGACCTCCACCTTCGAACTGTTCCGGTTCTTCGCCGGCCGCCGCAGCCCCGACCAGTTCCGGGCCCTCGGCTGGCACGGTGATCCGGCGCCCTTCCTGGCGTTCTTCGGCGACGGCCCGATCCGACCCCCTGACCAGCCCCTCCTCGAGTAGCCATCCGTCGCCTCCCACGCTCGGCCGGTGGGCTCAGGGGCCCGTGGGCTACCATGCCAAGGTCGATTCCGGTGTCCGGCGACCCCGAGCCGCCAGGCCGGGTGCTGGCGGGCACCGACCGGTGTCGGCCCAGGGGCCCGGAGCCATTCACACGGCTTCCTCCCGTGGCCGGCCACAGCGAAGGAGCCTCCATGTCCAGCACGCAGCCCGCCGACTTCAAGGTGGCCGATCTCTCCCTGGCCGAATTCGGCCGCAAGGAGATCGAATTGGCCGAGCACGAGATGCCCGGGCTCATGGCCATGCGGGACGAGCACCGCGCCGAGCAGCCACTCCGGGGTGCACGGATCACCGGGTCGCTCCACATGACCATCCAGACGGCCGTCCTGATCGAGACCCTGACCGCCCTAGGCGCCGAGGTGCGCTGGGCCAGCTGCAACATCTTCTCCACCCAGGACCATGCGGCCGCGGCCGTGGCGATCGGTCCACACGGCACGGTCGAGTCACCGGCCGGCGTGCCGGTGTTCGCCTGGAAGGGCGAGACGCTCGAGGAGTACTGGTGGTGCACCGAGCAGGCGCTGCTCTGGCCGGGCCAGGGACCGACCATGATTCTCGATGACGGCGGAGACGCCACGCTCCTGGTCCACAAGGGTGTCGAGTTCGAGAAGGCCGGTGCTGTCCCCGACCCGTCCACCGCCGACTCCGAGGAATTCGCGGTGGTACTGGGCGTCCTGACCCGGAGCCTGGCCGACGATCCCAGCCGGTGGACCACCATCGCCGCCGGGATCAAGGGCGTCTCCGAGGAGACGACCACCGGCGTGCACCGCTTGAACGAGATGGAGCAGTCGGGTGAGTTGCTCTTTACGGCCATCAACGTCAACGACGCCGTGACCAAGTCCAAGTTCGACAACAAGTACGGGTGCCGGCACTCCTTGATCGACGGCATCAACCGGGCCACCGATGTGCTGATCGGAGGCAAGGTCGCCGTGGTGTGCGGCTTCGGAGACGTCGGCAAGGGATGCGCCGATTCGCTGCGCGGCCAGGGGGCCAGGGTGGTGGTGACCGAGGTCGACCCCATCTGTGCCCTGCAGGCCGCCATGGAGGGTTACCAGGTGGCCACCCTCGAAGACGTCGTCGACAGCGCCGACATCTTCGTCACGTGCACCGGCAACAAGGACGTGATCACCGCCGAGGACATGAGCCGGATGAAGCACCAGGCCATCGTGGGCAACATCGGCCACTTCGACAACGAGATCGACATGGCCGGCATGGCCAAGATCGACGGCATCGAACGCGTGAACATCAAGCCTCAGGTGGACAAGTGGGTCTTCCCCGACGGTCACGCCGTCATCGTCCTGTCCGAGGGGCGGCTGCTCAACCTGGGCAACGCCACCGGCCATCCCAGCTTCGTGATGTCCAACTCGTTCACCAACCAGACCATGGCCCAGATGGAGCTGTTCAACAATGCCGGTGGCTACGACAAGAAGGTCTACGTGCTGCCCAAGCACCTCGACGAGAAGGTGGCCCGGCTCCATCTCGCCGCCCTCGGGGTCCGGTTGAGCGTGCTCACCAAGGAGCAGGCCGAGTACATCGGGGTGTCGGTGGACGGGCCGTACAAGCCGGACACCTACCGCTACTGAGCGCGACCGTTCCGGTTCCGACGGACGCCCCGCCGGCGGAGGCGAGCTGATGGCGCCGTCGGAACCGTCCCGGCTGGAGGCCACCCGCTACGCCGTCGACGAGCGGGTGGCCACCATCACGCTCGACCGGCCCCAGCGTCTCAACGCCTGGACCGCGCAGATGAACGCCGAGTACCGGACCTGCCTGCAGTGGGCGACCGACGACCCTGATGTCCGGGTGGTGGTGGTGACCGGAGCCGGACGCGGGTTCTGTGCCGGAGCCGACTCCGACGACCTGGCCGGCCACGCCGATCGCGGCTCCTACCGGTCGTGGGACACCGACACGCTCCCGAGGCCCGGTTACGGGGTACGGCCCGAGTTCGATGCCGAGCTGGCCTACCACTTCGGCATCCCCAAGCCGATCATCGCCGCCGTCAACGGACCGGCCGCCGGTATCGGCTTCGCCCTGTCGTGCTACTGCGACCTGCGGATGGCGGCCACCGAGGCCACCTTCACCACCGCCCACGGAAGGCTCGGACTCCCCGCCGCCTTCGGGCTGGCCTGGTTGCTGCCCCGGCTCATCGGGCTGTCACGGGCCCTCGACCTCCTCCTGTCCAGCCGGACCGTGTCGGCCACCGAGGCGCTCGAGCTGGGCCTGGTGGCCTCGGTGGTGCCGGCCGACCAGCTGACCGACCGCGTCACCGAGTACGCCCACCTGCTGGCCACCTCGGTGTCCCCGGCCTCGCTGGCCGCCTCCAAGCGGCAGGTGTACGAGGCGTTCCATCTCACCGCGGCCCAATCGGTGGATACCGCCGCGGCCCTCCTCGACCCCATGATGGCCGGGCCCGACTACCGCGAGGGCGTGGCTGCCCTGCGGGAGAAGCGAGCCCCGGTCTTCGAGGGACTGCGCCCCGAACCACCCGTCCCGCCCGCCGACGCCTCGGGGCCGAACCCGGCCGGTACGGTGGCACCCGACGACTCCGGCGCCCCCGGGTCCGAGGCGTGAGAGGACGACGGAGATGCAGATCGGCGTGGTGCTGCCTCAGACCGAGCTCGGCCCCGAGGAGTCGGCCGTGCGTTCGTACGGCCAGGGCATCGAGGAGCTGGGCTACCGGCACCTGCTGGCCTACGACCATGTGGTCGGGGCCGACCCCGCCGTCCATGTGGGCTGGAACGGTCCCTACGACATCGACACCCAGTTCCACGAGCCCTACGTCCTGTTCGGGTACCTGGCCGCGTGCACGGACCTGGAGTTGGTCACCGGCATCACCATCCTGCCCCAGCGCCCCACCGCCCTGGTGGCCAAACAGGCCGCCGAGGTGGACCTGCTGACCGGCGGGAGGTTCCGGCTCGGTGTGGGGATCGGATGGAACGAAGTGGAGTACGAGGCCCTCGGTCAGGACTTCTCGACACGGGGGCGCCGTCTCGAGGAGCAGGTCGGACTGCTGCGGCAGCTGTGGACCACCCGGTCGGTGACCATGGCCGGCCGGTTCGACCAGGTGACCGGGGCCGGGCTGGCGCCGCCGCCGATCCAGCGACCCATCCCGATCTGGTTCGGAGGGGCGTCACCCAGGGCGTACGAGCGGATGGGGCGCCTGGCCGACGGCTGGTTCCCCATGGTGCAGCCCGGGCCGAAACTGGACGAGGCACGCGCCATCATCGCCGGGGCCGCAGCGACATCGGGCCGCGACGCGGGCGACATCGGCATGGAGGGCAGGGTCGACTGGCGCGGCGACGCCGACGATGTGGCCAAGCGGGCCGAGGCGTGGCGGGAGGCCGGAGCCACCCACCTGTCGGTGAACACCATGCGGGCCGGCCTCACGACCGTGGACGACCACCTTGGGGCCCTGGCCCGGACGGCAGACGCCTTGAGCTTGCGCTGACGGGGGCCGACGGGACCGCCGTGGCGTCAACCCTCAGGCCGTCAGTTCTCAGTGGTCAGTGGTCAGCGGTCTCGGCGTCGAGCAGGTGGGCGAAACGGAGCTTGGCTTCGGCCCGGCGGGTCGGCACGTGTTCGGTCGGGACGTCGACCGGTTGGTACCGCTTGAGCGCCTGGCGGGCCACCGTCACCTTGTGCACCTCGTCGGGTCCGTCGTAGATGCGGGCCGCCCGGGCGTGGCGGTACATGGACTCGAGGGGCAGGTCGGTGGAGAAGCCCAGGGCACCGTGGATCTGGATGGCGCGGTCGATCACGTTGTAGAGGACGCCGGCCCCGTAGTACTTGATCATGGCGATCTCCACCCGCGCCGCAGAGGCACCCTGCTCGTCCATCTTCCACGCCGCATAGAGGGTCATCAGCCGCGCCGCGGTCATCTCGGCCAGTGAGTCGGCCACCCAGTTCTGGATGGTCTGCTTTTCGGCCAACAGCGAGTGGTGCGTGGTCCGGGACACGGCCCGCTCACACAGCATGTCGAAGGCGCGTTGCGACTGGCCCAGCCAGCGCATGCAGTGGTGGATCCGGCCCGGACCGAGCCGCTTCTGGGCCAACAGGAATCCTTCGCCCTCCACCCCGACCAGGTTCTCGTAGGGCACCCGGACCTCGCGGTAGACGATCTCGGCGTGGCCGCCGAACCGGCCGAAGTGCTCCACCGGGTCCTCCATGGTGGCCACGTCGCGGACGATCTCCACCCCAGGGGTGTCGGTGGGCACCACGATCATCGAGCATCCCTGGTAGGGATGGACGTCCGGATTGGTCACCGCCATCACGATCAGGAAGTCGGCCACCGATCCGTTGGTGGTGAACCACTTGTGGCCGTCGATCACCCACTCGTCCCCGTCACGTGGGCCCGGGTGGCGATCATGGTCGGGTCGGCGCCCGCCCCCGGTTCGGTCATGGAGAACCCGCTGCGCATCCGCCCGTCCAGGAGCGGGAGCAGCCATCGCTCACGTTGGTCCTCGCGCCCCGAGGCCTCGATCCCGATGGCCAGGAGTTCGGCGTTGCCGGAGTCGGGTGCGTTGTTGCCGAACACCACGGGTCCGTAGGGGGTCTGGCCCAAGACCTCGTGCATGAGGCCCAGCTTCACCTGCCCGAACCCGCCACCGCCGAGCTCGGGCGGCAGGTGGGAGGCCCACAGTCCCCGCTCCCTGACCTCGTCCTGGAGGGGCTTGACCGCCTCCAACATGGCGTCATAGGTCAACGACAGGGTCTCGAGCGGGAAGATCTCGTCTCGGACGAACTGGCGCATCCAGACGAGCTGGCGCTCGAACGCCGGCTCCGTGGAAAAGTCCCATGCCACGATGGTCTCCCTGTCGTTCTTTCGGTCGCCTCCCCGGGCCAACTACCGTAACGGCATGCCCGGCGACTCCGCTGCCATCCCCACCCGAACGACCGTGACCCTGTCCCGGTCCGACAGGAACGACCGACCGGACCAGCCCGAGCGGGCCGAGATCCCGTCGTCGGCGGCCCGGAACCGGCTCCGTGCCGCCGAAGTCGCCCTCCTCGACGAGCGGCGTCTCCTGACCGGTGCCGAGCTCTCCGACCTGGCCGAACTGCCGGATTCATGGGTGACGTCGCTCGCCGCTTTGGCCCACCAGGTCCGGTTGGCCTGGTGCGGCCCCGCCGTCGAGGTCGAGGGCATCCTGTCGGCCAAGACCGGAGGGTGTCCCGAGGACTGCCACTTCTGCTCCCAGTCGTCCCGGTTCGACACCCCGGTGAAGGCCACACCGTTCCTCGACACCGGAGAGGTCCTGCGCGCCGCCGAGGAGACCAGGGCCGCCGGGGCTTCCGAGTTCTGCATCGTGCTGGCCGTGCGCGGACCCGACGAGCGCACCATGGGGCGGATCCTCGAGCTGGTCCCCATGGTCCGACAGCGCACCGGTCTCAATGTGGCCGTCAGTGCCGGACTGTTGACCGACGACCAGGCCCGCCGGTTGGCCGAGGGTGGTGTGCACCGCTACAACCACAACCTGGAGACGTCGCGGTCGTTCTTCCCCCAGGTGGTCACCACCCACAGTTGGGAGGAACGCCAGGCCACCTGCCAGCTGGTGCGCGACCACGGCATGGAGCTGTGCTGCGGTGCCCTGATCGGCATGGGTGAGTCCGATGCGCAGCGGATCGAGTTGGTGATGCAGCTCCAAGAGCTCGATCCCACCGAGGTGCCCCTGAACTTCCTCAATCCCCGACCCGGCACTCCGTTGGGCGGCGAGAGGCCCGTGGCCGCCTGGGAGGCGATCCGATGGATCGCCCTGTTCCGCCTGGGACTGCCCGGGGTGATCCTCCGCTACGCCGGGGGGCGCGAGGTCACCCTCCGCGAACTGCAGTCCATGGGCATGACGTCGGGGATCAACGCCCTCATCGTGGGGAACTACCTCACCACACTCGGTCGATCTGCCGACGAGGACCTCGAGATGCTCGCCGATCTCCGCATGCCGGTCGGCGCGCTGACCGGGGTCCTCTGAGGAGAGAAGTGGTGCCCGACGGCACCTCGTCCACCCTGTTCTGTTCCGGTTGCGGGGCACCGACCGATGCCTGTGACGGCTGCAGCCGGCCCCTCGATCCACCCCGGTTCTGTCCGGCGTGCGGACGGAGACTGACGGTACAGGTGAGCCCGGCCGGGTACCGGGCCCGGTGCCGCCAGCACGGGGTGATGGCCCCGTCCTGATTCCGGGTCGGGGGGCCGTCCGCTCCCGGGTCGCCGGCGCCGACGGGGGGCGGCGATAGGTTGGCCGGATGGCGGCTCTGCTGGTTTCCGTGGTCCCGCTGGCCATCGGGGCCGCCATCAGCCCCACCCTGTTGGCGCTGCAGCTGCTGGTCCTCACCGGCACCACCCGACCGGTGGCCCGGGCCTGGGCGCTGGCCGGAGGAGCAGCGTTGGTCCTGGCCGCCTTCTCCCTCCTCGGGATCACCGTCCTCAACCACCTGCATCCGGCCAAGCACGATCACCCCTCCCTGCGGGACGCGGTGATCGAGTTCGTGGCGGCCGGCCTGCTGGCACTGCTGGCCGTGCGTTCGCTGGCGAAGCGGCCCACCCCGGCCGAACAGAACAAGACACGGACCGCCGGCCGCCTCGAGAACGCACCGACCTACTGGTTCGTCGGTGTCGGCGCCCTCGGGATGGTGGTCAACTTCTCCACTCTGATCCTGTTCCTCCCGGCCCTCCACGAGATCACCCGGTCCTCGGCCGACACGGCCGACCGCGTGGTGGCCTTCGCCGTCTTGTACCTCATCACCCTGCTGCCGGTGCTGGCCCCGGTGGGTCTGGTCACCGTCCTCGGGCGGCGCGCCGATCCGCTCCTCGACGCCACCCACGGCTTCGTGACCCGACACGCCCGGCAGATCGGGATCACCATCGAGATCGTCTTCGCCGCCTACCTGGCGGTGCGGGGTGTGGGCGAACTCCCCTGATCGGGTGGGAATCTCAGCCGGCCGGGATCTTCCAGCCCCGGGCTTCGGCGATCTCCTTGCAGGTCGGACACAGGGGATACCGCTTGGGATTGCGGCCCGGCACCCAGATCTTGCCGCAGAGGGCCTTGACGGCCGTACCGTTGACCATGCCCTCCACCACCGACGGGCCGGCCGAGACGAAATCGCCCTTCTCGGGCGTGAATCCCTCCAGCACGATGTGCGACATCCGCTCGTGATCGCCGTCGAGCTCGGGGTCGACCCTGGTGGGGGCGAGCGTGATCCCTGAATCGGTCATGGCACCAGGATCGCGCATCCAGAGCCCCGATGGGGACCCGAACCGGACCGTCCGCGCCCTACGCTGCTGGGCATGGCCCCGCGGACGCTGGTTCTCGCTTCCGGCTCGCCGGCCCGTCTACGTCTCCTGCGGGATGCCGGATTCGATCCGGCCGTGGTGGTGAGTGGCGTAGACGAGGACGACGTCGACGCCGCCGACACCGAATCGCTGGTCTGCACCCTGGCCGTCCGGAAGGCCCGGGCCGTGGCGGATCGGTCGGGCCCGGCGGTGGTGGTCGGTTGCGACTCGATGTTCGAGTTCGACGGCATCCCCCACGGGAAGCCGTCGTCGACGGAGCAGGCCCGTCAGTGGCTGACGGCCATGCGGGGCCGGGCCGGAACTCTCTACACCGGCCACTGCGTGATCGACGGGGTCTCGGGCCGGCAGGCCGACGGCGTGGCCTGCACCACGGTGCGGTTCGGGGTCACCACCGATGCCGAGCTCGACGCCTATCTGGCCACCGGAGAGGCCATGGCCGTGGCCGGCGCCTTCACCCTGGACGGGCGATCGGCCCCGTTCATCGACGGCGTGGAGGGCGATCCGAGCACGGTCATCGGCCTGTCCCTCCCCCTGTTCCGGACCCTGCTGGCCCGGATCGACGTAGCTGTCACCGACCTGTGGGTCGGGGACGACCGGTGAGCCGACCCCGGCGGACCGGCCCGGATGGAGGGACCTCTCCCGTGGCCGTCCCGGCCCTCAAGCTCGGGTCGGTCGCCGTCGATCCCCCGGTCGTGCTGGCTCCCATGGCCGGCGTGACCAACATCGCCTTCCGGCGGCTGTGCCGGGCGTTCGGTGCCGGCCTGTACGTCAGCGAGATGATCACGGCCCGGGCCCTGGTCGAGGGGAATGCCAAGACCCTGGGCATGGCGGCCTTCGCCGACGACGAGCCGGTGCGCAGCCTGCAGCTGTGCGGGGTCGATCCGAAGGTGATGGGACGTGCCGTGGACCGCCTGGTCGCCCACATCGGCGTCGATCACATCGACCTCAACTTCGGCTGCCCGGCCGGCAAGGTCACCCGCCAGGGGGCCGGGGCCGCCCTACCCGTCCATCGGACCCTGTACCGCTCCATCATCGGCGCGGCGGTGGGAGCGGCGGGATCGGTGCCGGTCACCGTCAAGCTGCGGACCGGGGTCGACGACGGGCACCAGACCTTCCTCGAGGCGGGCCGGATCGCCGAGGACGAAGGGGTGGCGGCCGTGACCCTGCACGCCCGCACGGCCGAGCAGCTGTATTCGGGCTCGGCCGACTGGGGGGCCATCGCCGAGCTCAAGGCCGCGCTGACCTCGATCCCCGTGCTGGGCAACGGCGACCTGTGGGAGGCCACCGACGCCCTGGCCATGATGGCCGAGACCGGTTGCGACGGAGTGGTCGTGGGTCGGGGCTGCCTCGGCCGCCCCTGGCTGTTCCGCGACCTGGCCGACGCCCTGGCCGGGCGGGCGACCCGGCCCCCTCCGGCACTGGGTGAGATCGTCGACATGATGCGGACCCACGCCGAACTACTGGCGGGGCTGTTCGGCGAGGAGCTCGGAGTCCGTCAATTCCGCAAGCACAGCGGCTGGTACCTGACCGGGTTCCCCGTGGGCTCGGCCGTCCGTCGGATGCTGGGCCAGGCCGGCTCCCTCGCCGAGCTTCACCGCCTGCTGGACGGCCTGGACGGCAGCCTGGCCTTTCCCGACCTGGCCCGCCGCCAACCCCGGGGCCACACCAACGGACCGAGGCCGGTGCGGCTTCCGGCCGGCTGGCTCGACGACGTGGACGACCCCACTCCCCCGACCGGGGGGGACATCTTGGTGTCGGGGGGATGACCGAAGCCGAGGGCGGGCCGCGCCGGGTACGGGACAGCCTGTGGGAGACTGGCAGCGGTTGATCGCGTCGGGAGGCCCCGTCGCCGGTCCGGACACGCGGTCCGGTCCTCACCCGGTCACCCAGCCCCCTCATGATCGTCGGCTCCTCGCTCACCATCGAAATCGGCGACCGGACCCTCCTCCGTGAGGCCTCGTTCGTGGTCGGCGCGGGCGAGAAGGTGGGGCTGGTGGGGCGCAACGGGACGGGGAAGTCCACCTTCATCTCCGTCATCATCGACGAGCCCGGCCGCAACGTCCGGTCGACCGGCAACGCCCGGATACGGGGCACCTACAGCCATCTCCCGCAGGTGCCGCTGCCCCATGGTCTGGGACTGGAGCCCAACGGCTTCTCCCACGTCCTGTCCGGTCGGGGCCTCGACGTCCTCGACGATGCCCTCAACAAGGCTCGCACGCAGATGGCCAAGGATCCGAGTCCGGAGAACATCGAGTTGTTCTCCGATCTCGAGGAGCAGTTCCGCGAGAACGGCGGCTACGAAGCCGAATCCACCATGGCCCGGCTGGCCGACGGGTTGGGACTGAAACAGGACCTCCTCCTCGAGGACATCGAGAGCCTGTCCGGCGGACAGCGCCGGCGCGTCGACCTGATCAGAATCCTGTTCCAGGGTCCCGACACCATGATCCTCGACGAGCCCACCAACCACCTCGACCTTCCGGCCAAACGGTGGCTGATGGAAGAGCTCGAACGGTTCCCCGGGGCCATCCTGGTGGTGTCCCACGACCTCAAGCTGCTCGACCGTTCGATCAACAAGGTCCTCCACCTCTCCGACGGACACCTGCACGAGTTCAAGGGGACCTACTCCTCCTACATGGTGCAGCTCGAGGCGGACCAGAGCCAACGGGAACGCGCCGCGCTCCTCGAGGGACGCGAGATCAAACGCCTGTCCACCCTGGCCGACTCCATGCGGGGCAGCACCAACCGCCGGGCCCGCATCGCCAAGTCGCTCGACAAGCGGGTCGAGCGACTCGAGTCGTCGAAGACCGAGGTCCACAAGCGGGAGAGGAAGAGCTCCTTCCGTCTGCCCACCCCCCAACGGTCGGGCGAGGTTCCGCTGCGCGCCACCGACCTGCGCGTCCGCTACGAGACGGTCACCGTGCTCGAGAAGGTCAACTTCCACCTTCGACGCGGCGACCGGGCGGTGGTCATCGGGCGCAACGGTGCCGGCAAGTCCAGCCTGCTGCGGTGCCTGGCCGGGGTACAGACGCCGACGGCCGGTGACGTCGAGCTCGGTGCCAACGCCACCGTCGGGTACTTCGCCCAGGAGCACGAGCAGGTCGACCTCGACGTCACCGTCCTCGGGAACATCGACGACACCATCCTGACCCAGGAGACCGAGCGTCGGGCCCTCCTCGGGATGTTCGGCATCAGCGGCAAGGCCGCCTATCAGATGCCCAAGACCCTGTCGGGTGGCGAGAGGGCCAAGTTGGGGCTGGCCATGCTGGCGGCCGGACGGGCCAACGTGCTGCTGCTCGACGAGCCCACCAACAATCTCGATCCCTCGTCCATCGAAGCGGTCGGGACCATGCTCAGCCAGTGGCCCGGCACCATCGTGGTGGTCAGCCACGACCGGGCCTTCGTCGAAGCCCTCGAACCGACCCACTGCCTCAAGCTGCCCAGCGAGGTCTTCACCCACTGGGACGACGACTACCTCGACCAGGTGGAGATGAAGTAGCCCGCTCACCGACGCTCCGCGTTCGAGTCCCCCCGTCTGTAACACTGCCCAGACATGGCGTCCCAGTCGTCCGATGAGGATGCGCTCGAAGAGCCCGGGACCGGGCGGCTCCTGGCCCTGAGTGACGGGGTGGTGGCCATCGCCCTCACCCTGCTGGTCCTCCAGCTGAAGGTGCCCGTGGCCGACAAGCTCAACAAGACCAATCCCTCGGCGCTCTACCACGAGCTGGCTCAGGGTTCGCCCCAGCTGGTCAGCTACCTGATCTCGTTCTACGTCATCGGCGTGTTCTGGCTCGTCCACCATCGGGTGTACCGGCTGCTGCGGGGCCACCGGGAGGTCATCGCCTGGTGGAACTTCGCCTTCTTGTTCACCATCACCCTGTTCCCCTTCTCGGCCGCGCTGCTGGGGGCGTTCAGCGACAACCCCCTGGCCGTAGTGGAGTTCGCCGTGAACCTGCTGCTGGCCAGCATGGCCACCACGCTGGTGGTGGTGGTGGCCAGCCACAAGGGGCTGCTCATCGCCGGCGCCACGCCCACACTGGTCCGGAGCATGGTGGCCCGGGGTATCGCCGCCGCCCTGGTGATCGCGGTGTCGATACCGGTGGCGCTGGTGGCGCCGAGGATCGCTCAGTACGTGTGGCTGCTGCTCGCCGTCGCCCCCCGGGTGGTCGAGCGACGACAGTTACATCGGCCTGACTGACCGGTTCAGCCGGTCGGGGCCGGGGCCCGCCCGTTCCCGCTGGTGGCCGCGCCCGAATCCCCGGCGTCCTTCATGGCGTCCACCAGGACCTGAGCCGCGCCGACCAGGCCGGCCGCCTCGTAGGGCACCACGATCTTCGAGTTGGGCGAGGTGGCCAGGGCCTGGAGGGCCCGGAGCTGCATGATGGCCAACGTGTTCGGATGGATCACCGACGTGTCGATGGCGTCGAGGGCCGCCGACTCGCCCTCCCCGCGCAGCTGTGCGGCGCGCTTCTCGCCGTCGGCACGGAGCTCGAGTACCTGCTTCTGCGCCTCGGCGGCCAGAATGGAGGCCTGCTTCTGACCCTCGGCCTCGAGCACCGCGGCCTGCTTGCGACCCTGGGCGCTGTTGATGGCGGCCTGCTGCTCGCCCTCCGACTTCAAGATGGCGGCCCGCTTGTGCTGCTCGGCCTCCTTCTGCTCCGACATGGCCTGCAGCACGTTGGTCGGAGGGGTGATGTCCAAGATCTCGATACGGTTGAGCCGCACCCCCCACTTGAGGGTGGCCTCGGCCATGTGGTCCTGCATCTTCGAGTTGATGGTCTCCCTCTCCGACAGCGACTCGTCGAGGGTCAGCTCACCGAACACGGCGCGCAGGGCGGTACGGGCCATCTGGTCGATGGCCAGACCGAAGTCGTTGACCTCGAACAGCGCCAGCTTCACGTCGGTCACCTGGCAGAAGATGGTGGCACTGACCTGCAGGGACACGTTGTCGGCGGTGATCACCGCCTGCTGGTCTCCGGTGCGGGGGAACTCGCGTACGTCCACCTTGTCCATGCGATCGGCCAAGGGCACCAGTACGTGAAGGCCGGGCTGCTGGATCTTCTTGAACTCGCCGAACCGCTTGACCACCCCCACACAACCCTGCTGGACCACCTTGAGGCATGACTTCAAGAAGACCACGATGAGGGAGAAGATGGCCACGGCCACCACCGCCAACGCCACCGACGTACCTACGGAACCGATGATCATGGAGACCACCTCCTGACCACCACTGTAGGCACTCCCCGGGCCGATCCGCCCGCGGGCCCGGCGGCCCGACAACGCCCGGCTTCAGGCGTCGTCGGTCGGATAGACCACGAGGAGCCCACGTTCCACGTCGGCCACCACCACGGTCGTGCCGACCTCGATCTTCGTGCCCGGGAACAGGGACACCGCATACCACTCCTCGCCCCGCGAGAACACCGAGCCCGGCTCGTGACTGTCGGAGACCGGCTTCCTGACCACCGCCGTCTCGCCGATCATGCCCGAGACACCGTTCAGCATCGCCCTCTCCGTTCCCGACGTCGAATCCGAGCGCTCACGTCCATGCCTCCGCCCCCAGGCAGCACTATACGGCGTCCGTCCGTTCCCCATGATCGGGCCGGGCCGCGGCCCGACCCCGGTCCGGATCGCCGACCCGGGGATACCGTGGGCCATGACCCCGACCCCGTCCGCCCCCCCGTCCGTCGAACCGCTCACGGCCCGCAAGACGTGTCGCACCCTCGAGCCGCTCCACGGCATGATCTACTTCGCTCCCGAGGCGGCCGAGTCGTATGTCCGCCTCGGACTGGCGCCGGAGGCCGGGTACTTCGCCTCGCGGGCCGCGGCCATGGGGGAGGTGGGGGCCGACACGGTGATCGCCACCTTCTTCAACTTCTACCCCGGGCTGGTGCGGGCCGCCATCCCTGCCGCGTGGGAGGCAGCCTCGCCGGTGGCGGTACTCGAGGGGCGGCTCGGCGCGGCCGATGCCGCCCTACGGCGCATGCTCGGTGATGCCGTGGACGCCCCGGAGATGACCCGGGCCGCGGCACTGGCCCGCCGGGCCGCCGAAGGCGCGGCGCGGCGCTACGAGGGACGGCCGCTCTTCGCCGCCCATGCCGGCCTGCCCTGGCCGGAGACCCCGCACCTCGTGCTGTGGCACGCCCAGACCCTGCTGCGCGAGTTCCGGGGCGACGGCCACATCGCCGCCCTGGTCCTGCACGACCTGGACCCGGTCGAGGCGTTGGGCCTGCACCTGGCCACCGGCGAGCTGCCCGAGCGCTTCCTGAGGGACACGAGGGGGTGGCCCGGCCCCGAGTGGGACGCCGGTATCGCCCGGTTGGAGGACCGGGGCCTGGTCGCCGGGGTCGAGACGTCCGACACCCATCAGGCGTCGCTGGCTCTCACCGATGACGGGGCCGCCCTGCGCCAGCAGATCGAAGAGCTCACCGACCGGTCCGCGCTCGTCGCCTACGAATCGCTCGGCGAGGAGGCCTGCACCGAGCTCCGGACACTGGTGCGACCGTTCAGTCGGGCGGTGGTGGACGCCGCCGGACTGGGGTTCTGAGCGGTCCGTCCAGGACCACGTCGGCCAGCGCCGCCTCCTCGCCGGGCAGTGCCACCACCTCGTACCCGTGCCGGCCCGCCAGCCACTGCCGGTTGCGCCGATGGATGTCGTGATGACCGTCGAACCGGTCGAGCACCACCACGGTGCGGATACCGTCCACGGTGACGGTGGACAGGGCCTCCATCGACAGTCGCACGCCGTTGATGGTCCCCAGCCCGGCGTCGGCCACCAGCACCACCACGTCGGGGGCCAGGGCCACCACCAGGTCGGTGGAGTCGCCGTCGACGGCCTGGGGCGAACGGACCCCGCCGGCCATCTCCACCACACCGACCTCGACGCCGTCGGGCGGCCAGACCATCTCCTCGACCAGATCGGCGACGGTGAAGGACGGGAGGCCGAGGGCCTCGGCGGCCATGGGTGGGGCCATGGCCCGGTGGTAGGACCGGAACGAGTGGCACACCGACCCGGGGTGCTCCCCCGAGGCCGCGCCGAGGCGTTCGGCGTCGGTGGCGCCGCCCAGACGGGCGCCCTCGGAGTCGATGTCGAAGGACTGGGCCGGCTTGCGGGCCGAGACCGAGCACCCCCGGGAGCGCAACTCGACCAGGAGCTTCCCGCAGACCCAGGTCTTGCCCACCTCGGTGCCGGTGCCGCATACCAGCACCAACCGTTCAGGACGCACCGGCCTCCCGCCCCGGGCCCGACACCGGTCCCGACCGACCGCGGCCACCGGGCCGGAGCCCGGACACGGCCCCGATCAGCTGCGTGACCTGATCGTCGGTGTGGAGCGCCGACAGCGTGATCCGCAGTCGCGAGGTGCCACCCGGCACCGTGGGCGGCCGGATGGCCGGGACCCACAGTCCCTGGGCCAGCAGTCCGAACGAGGCGGCCACGGCGTCGGCCTCGTCGCCGATGACCACGGGGACGATGGGTGACGAGTGGTAGGGACGATCCAAGGCCGTCGACAGTCGGGACACGTGCCCGACCAGCCGGTCCCGCAGTGCCTCACCCTGCTCGGACCGCACGATGCCCACCGCAGCCAAGGCGGCGGCGGCGTCGGCGGGTGTGGTCGCCGTCGTGAAGATGTAGGGCCGGGCCCGGTTGACGAGGAGCTCGACCATCCGGCGCGGACCGGCCACGAACCCGCCCAGTGATCCGAGCGTCTTGGACAGCGTGCCCACCCGGAGGACGTCCGGCCACGAGGCGGTGTCGGAGGGAAGCTCGGGGCCGAGCACGGCGTGGGCCTCGTCCACCACCAGCAGGGCACCGTGGTCTCCGGCCAGTCGGACCAGGCCGTCCACGGGGGCATGGTCTCCGTCCATGGAGAAGACGGTGTCGGTGACGATGATCGGGCGGCCAGGGGTACGGGCCAGGGCGGCGTCGAGAAAAGCCAGATCCCCGTGCGGGTACACGGTGATACCGGCACGGCCCATGCGGCACCCGTCGATGATCGAGGCATGGTTGAGCTCGTCAGAGAAGACATGGGCGCCCTCGGTGGCGAACACCGACAGCACCGACAGGTTGGCCGCGAACCCCGTCGGGAACAGGACGGCCTGCTCGCACCGCTTCCACGTGGCCAGAGCCTGCTCGAGCTCGGCGTGGACCGGCCGGGAGCCGGTGACGAGGCGGGAGGCGCCCGAGCCGGTGCCCCATCGGTCGATGGCCCGGTGGGCCGCGTCCATCACCTCGGGGTGCGAGGCCAGGCCGAGGTAGTCGTTGGAGGCGAACGAGACCACGTGATGGCGGCGGCCCCCGGCTGCGCCCTCCAACCCGCCGGCCGGCCCCTTGGCGTCGAAGGTGCGGGGGCCTCGCCACTGGCCCGACGCCTCCACCATTCGGCACGACTGCTCGGCCCATGCCCACCACGACGAGGTCGGTGGCGGGGATGCCGCCGGTTCGGTGCCGATGACTCCTCCGGACTCGCTCATACCGGTCTCGCCCAACCCGGTCTCGCTCACGCCGGTCACACCTGGTCCTCACGCCACACCGCGTCGATGGACCGGGCCAGCACGTCGACCACGTGGTCGATCTCCCCGACGGTGGTGGTGAGGGGCGGCATCACCACCACCACGTCCCCCAGGGGCCGAAGCAGGACGCCCTGTTCCACCGAGGCGGCGCAGACCCGTCGGCCCCAACGTGTCGAGCCGGCCGGCGGGTCGAGCTCCACGCCGACCATGAGTCCCCGTTGACGGACCGCGCCCACCCCGGGGATCCCCGCCACGGCCCGGTCGAGCTGGGTGGACAGCCGATCGGCCGACCTGGCCACGTTGGACAGCACGTCCCACTCGTCCAGCAGCTGGAGGTGCCGGAGGGCGACGGCACAGGCCAGCGCGTTCCCCCCGTAGGAGTGGCCGTGATAGAAGGTGGACTCGCCGAGGTCGGGTCCGTCGAAGGCCTCGAAGACAGCACCCGAGGCCACGGTGGCCGACAGGGGGAGGTAACCGCCGGTGATGCCCTTGCCCAGACAGATCAGGTCGGGCCGGAACTCCGGTCCCCCCCACTCCGAGGCGAAGAGCTTGCCGGTCCTCCCGAAACCGGTGGCCACCTCGTCACAGATGAGCAGCACCCCGTGGGCCCGGCAGGCCTCGCCCACGCGAGCCAGATCCGAGGGTTCGGCCACCAAGATGCCCGAGGCCCCTTGCACCAGGGGTTCGATGATGACGGCGGCCAGCGATGCCGCCTGGGCCTCGATGCAGCCGATCAGCTTGGTGGCCCAGTCCGGCGCGGCGTAGCCGGGGGTCCGGATCACGGGAAAGCGCACCGGGTCGAACAGCGTGGTACCGAATCCTCCATCGCCCACCGACAGGGCTCCCACGGTGTCGCCGTGGTAGGCGCCGCCCAGGGCCACGAACTGGTGGTGACCGGGCTCGCCGCGGTTCACCCAGTACTGAAAGGCGATCTTGAGCGCCTGCTCCACGGCCACCGCACCGTCGGAGGCGAACACCACGTGGGGTTGGTCGACCGGCACCACGGCGGCCAGCGCCTCGGCGAACTCGACGGTCGTGCGGCTGCCGTTGCCGAGCAGCGTGGCATGGGCCACCCGTCCCAGCTGGTCGACGACGGCGGCGTCGAGTTCGGGGACCCGGTGTCCGAGAGTGGTCACCCACAGCGAGGAGATGGCGTCGAAGTAGGGCCGCCCCTCGACGTCGATCAGCCAGCGGCCCTCGGCCCGTTCCACGATGATCGGGGCGTTGTCGGGGTACGTCGCCATCTGGGTGAAGCCGTGCCACACCACCGCGGCGTCCCGGGCCACCCAGGGGTCGGCGCCAGCATCGGGGTCGGGCCGGTCCGTCATCGGGACGAGTCTTGTCGACCGGGCCGGCCCGGTCGAACCGACGCCGCAGCGGGACTCCGAGCCCGTCCAGGGCACCGGCCGGTAGGATCCCGGCCATGGACCGTATCGGCGTCGTCGACACCATGTTCGCCCGTTACGACATGGGAGCCGAGGCCGTCGACGAGTTGGAGGCCTGCCCCGGCTTCGGCTCCGTGTTCGAGGTGGTCCGGCGGACCGTGCCCGGCTTCAAGGACCTGGCTGTGGAGTGCAAGCGGCTGATCGAGGGCGACGGCTGCCGGATCGTGGTGGCCCTGGGCATGCCGGGCAAGGCCGCCATCGACCAGGTCTGCGCGCACGAGGCAGCCCAGGGCCTCATGCAGGCCCAGCTGATGACCTCCACCCACATCCTCGAGGTGTTCGTGCACGAGAACGAGGAGTCCGACCCGGCCCGGCTGGCCGCGGTCTGCGTCGACCGGGCCCGCAAGCATGCCCGCAACGCCTACTGGATGCTCTACGAACCGGAGCAACTGCTCCGCCTGGCCGGGCAGGGCGTGCGCCAGGGGTACGAGGATGCCGGTCCTCTGGCCGGCTGAGGTCGGGCGCCGGCTGAGGTCGGGCGCCGGCTGGGGGGACGGGAGGAGCGCTGCCGGTGGGTCAGACGCCCGGGTCTCGGGGCAGACCCAGGGTACGTTCAGCGATGATGTTCCGCTGCACCTCGGCGGTCCCGCCCCCGATGGTCAGTGCCGGGGCGAACAGGAACCCGAATCCCCACATCGGATCGGACCCGGCCGCGTGCCCGGACGTTCCCACGCCGGCCGGCCCGATCGGCGCCGTTCCCTGGATCATGCCCCCGGCCCCGGCCAGGTCGTTGGCCAGGGCCATGACCCGTTGGCCGTGGGCGTCGGCCAGGGCCTTGCGCACCGAGACCTCGGGGCCCGGTTCGAGGCCGGCCACCGCGGCCGTCACCGTCCGGAGCCGCAGCAACGAGAGGATCTCGCCCTCGGCCCACAGGCCGGCCAGTCGTTGTCGCAGGAGGGGATGGACCGTCCGTCCCGAACGGCGCACCAGGTCGACCAGGTCGGCGGCCGTCGGACCCATACCCCACAGCGAGCCCGAACCGGACAGGGACACCCGCTCGTTGCCGAGGGTGACCTTGGCCAGCGACCAGCCCCGACCCCGCTCACCCACCAGGTTGTGGGCGGGCAGGCGGACGCCGTCGAGGAAGACCTCGTTGAAGGTGTGGGTTCCGGTCATGTCGGTGAGCGGGCGCACCGTCACGCCCGGGGCGTCCATGGGGCAGATGAAGTAGGAGATCCCCTCGTGCAGTGGGGCGTCCGGCTCGGTGCGGGCCAGAAGGATGCCGTAGTGGGCGGCGTGCGCGTACGAGGTCCAGATCTTCTGGCCCTGTACCACCCACTCGTCCCCGTCGAGCTCGGCCCGCGTGGCCAGGGCGGCGAGGTCGGAGCCGGCGCCGGGCTCGCTGAACAGTTGGCACCACACCTCCTCGCCGGCCAACAGCGGCACCAGGTAGCGCTCCTTCTGTTCGGGCGTGCCGGCCTGCACGATG
Source organism: uncultured Acidimicrobiaceae bacterium (assembly GCA_963700235.1). Taxonomy (GTDB): domain Bacteria; phylum Actinomycetota; class Acidimicrobiia; order Acidimicrobiales; family RAAP-2; genus Bog-756. The sequence continues at coordinate 562,892 of CAVOWT010000001.1, read as the reverse complement.
GTTGGACCGGCCCACCCGATGCCGATGGTGTTGTCGGGCCTCTTCACCCCGGCCCGGCGTAGCTCGTCGTCGACGATGAGCTGATGGGTGGGATCGGCGCCCAGTCCCCACGGGGCCGGCCAGTGCGGTGCCACCAGCCCCGCCTCGGCCAGCTCTCGGGCCGTGGGGCGGGGGCGTTCGTCGAGCCAGCGGCGCAGCGAGATCCGCCGTGGGTCGTCCTCGGCCGGAAGCGCGAAGTCCATGGCGGCCAGCGTAGGCTGAGCCGGTTCGGGCGACCGGAGTCGGATCGGTCCGGCCGTTCGGCTACCCCGGCGGCAGCGACCAGGTGACTTCGTGGCGGCATCCCACGCGGTGCCCTGGTCGGGCGAGCCCGGGACAGCGGCCGGTCGTGGGGGACCGACGATTGAGGAGCGCTACGTGAGCCAATGGAACTTCGGAGACGTGTGGGAGGCCGTGGCCGACGCACTGCCCGAAGCCCCGGCCCTCGTGCACGGTGACCGCAGGCTGACCTGGTCCGCGGTCGACCGGCGGGCCGACGGCGTGTCCCGCCGGCTGCTCGACGCCGGCGTCGGCCACCAGGACAAGGTGGCCCTCTACCTCTACAACTGTCCGGAGTACCTCGAATCCACCTTCGCCTGCTTCAAGGCCGGCCTCGTCCCCATCAACACCAACTATCGCTACGCCGACGACGAGCTCGTGTACCTGTGGGAGAACGCCGACTGCGTGGCCGCGGTGTTCCACGGCAGCTTCGTGGACCGGATCGAAGGGATCCGGGCCCGGGTCTCTCGTATCCGGACCTGGTTCTGGGTCGACGACGGTTCGGTTCCATGCCCTTCGTGGGCCGTTCCCTACGAGGCAGCCGCCTCGGCTCCGTCCGGCCGGGTCCGTGCCCCGTGGGGCCGTAGCCCCGACGACGTCTACATGCTGTACACGGGAGGAACCACCGGGATGCCCAAGGGGGTCATGTGGCGTCACGACGATCTCTTCGCCCGGCTCAACGGCGGAGGATTCCGCCGCTACCCCGAAGACGGCGGTCCCGACGACGTCCGGCGCGCGCTGGAGCAGGGCGGACCCGGTTCGACCGTCCTGCCGGCCTGCCCGCTCATGCACGGCACCGGTGGGTTCACGTCGATCGAATGCCTCAGCGAGGGAGGCCACGTGGTCACCCTGCCCTCGCACCACTTCAACCCGGTCGAGCTGCTCGACGCCGTGGAACGCGAGCAGGTCAACGTGATGATCATCGTCGGAGACGCTTTCGCCAAGCCCATCCTGGCCACCCTCGACGCCCACCCCGACCGCTGGAACCTGACCAGCCTGGTCTGTGTGGTCTCATCCGGGGTGATGTGGAGCGAGTCCACCAAGCAGGGCCTGTTGCGCCATCACCCCGGGTTGCTGCTGATCGATGCCTTCTCGTCGTCGGAGGCCATCGGCATTGGTAGCTCCGTCTCGTCGGGGAGCTCGTCGGCCCACACCGCGCAATTCACCCTCGGGCCCGAGGTGCGGGTCATCGACGCCGACGGTAACGACGTCGTACCGGGGTCGGGCCGCAGCGGGGTCCTGGCTCTGGGCGGGCGGATCCCCCTCGGCTACTACAAGGACGACGCCAAGAGTGCCGCCACCTTCCGAACCATCGACGGGATCCGCTACTCGGTCCCGGGCGACTTCGCCGAGGTGGACGCGGACGGGACCATCCATCTGCTGGGCCGGGGGTCGGTGGTCATCAACACCGGCGGAGAGAAGGTCTATCCCGAAGAGGTGGAAGAGGCCATCAAGGCCGTCGAAGGGGTGGCCGACTCCGTGGTGGTGGGCGTCCCCGACGACCGCTTCGGCGAACAGATCGTGGCCGTGGTGGAACGGGAACCGGGGCCTCGGGGGGGATCGATCACCGAGGAGACGGTCATCGATCAGGTGAAGACCCGGCTGGCCGGGTACAAGGCCCCCCGAAGGGTCCACTTCGTCCCGACCATCGGGCGGTCCCCGGCCGGAAAGGTTGACTATGCCCGTCACAAGGCCGAGGCAACCGCATGGGCGGACGAGGCCCGCGGCTGAGCGACCTTCCCGGCTCAGCCCTTGTTGGCGCCGTGGGTACGGACGAAGTCGTTCACGGCGTAGTAGGCGTCGATCGACTCGCCGGCATCGCCCCAGAACCCGTCCAGGACGTCGTAGGCCATGGCGCCCTGGCCGATGTAGTAGTTGTTCACGTCGGTGATCTCGAGCTCGCCGCGTCCCGAGGGAACCAGGGTCGGGATGACGTCGAACACATCCGAGTCGTAGCAGTAGATGCCCGTCACGCCGAACTTCGAGTCGGGATGCTCGGGCTTCTCCACGATGCCGACGATCCGTTGCCGGTCGTCGAAGGTGGGCACGCCCAGATGGCGGAGGTGCTGGTCCTCCTCCACCGGGGTGAGGAGGATCCGGGCGCCATCGGGCCGGGCCTTGAAGGCGTCGACCATCGGCTTGATCGACCGCTCGACGATATTGTCGGCCAGCATCACCAGCACCGGTTCGCCGTCGACGAACCGGGCGGCCAGGCCGAGGGCCTCGGCGATGCCGCCGGGTCTGTCCTGGTAGCCGTAGCTCAGCCGGTCGATCCCGAACTCCTGGCCGTTGCCGAGGAGGCGGAGGAACTCGCCCGCGTGGGTGCCGCCGGTGACCAGCATGATCTCGGTGATCTCGGCGTTGACCAGGGCCTCGATACCCCAATTGATCATGGGACGGTCGTAGATCGGCAGCAGGTGCTTGTTGGTGATGCGCGTGAGGGGGTGGAGCCGCGAACCGGTCCCCCCGGCCAGAATGACACCTTTCATGCGCGCAGCCTAACGGGGATCGGCTCCCCGGTTCCCCTCGGCGGCCAGGCGCACGACCTCATCGGCCAGTGCCGGCCAGGCCCGGGCGGCCCACGGGCCGAAGGGTCGGTCACCGAGACCGGCGCAGGCCACGCCGATGGTCGGGTCCACCCAGAGGAAGGCACCGCTCTGACCGAAGTGTCCGAAGGTGTCCGGCCCGTTGGTCGTGCCCGTCCAGTGGGGCTGCTTGTGACCCCGGATCTCGACGCCCAATCCCCAGTCGCAGGGATCGAATCTGCCGAACCCGGGGAGCACGCCGGCCAGACCTCGGAACTGGGTGGCGGCGGCGGCGCCATGGGTCTCGTCGCTCACCAGCGTAGGGGTCGACCACTCCCGGCCCACGGCCACCAGGTCGGTCAGCGGCCCGACCAGTCCGGCCGCCGCACCGCCGGCCTCGTCCGAGAGGACGGTGCCGTCCATGTCGAGCGGATCGAGGACACCTTCCCTCAGGTACCGGGCGAACGGCAGGCCCGACCGTTCGGCGATGAGATCGGCCACGGCCAGGTAGCCGGCATTGGAGTAGATGCGGCGGGTCCCCGGGGGCGCCAACGGCGGACCGGGCCCCGGCCCGAGTCCCGAGGCGTGGGCCAGGAGGTGACGAAGGGTGGAACCCGGGGGGCCGGCTGCCTCGTCCAGGGAAAGGGTGCCTTCCTCCACGGCCACCAGGGCGGCCAGGGCCGTGACCGGCTTGGTCACCGACGCCCACGGGAAGGGACGGTCGACCGGGCCGGTGGCGCCTACCAACTCGGGGACAGGTCGACCGTCCCCTTCGCCAGAGCGCCGCAGGCGGAGGATCCCCGCCGCGGCGTGGTCGACGGGCCATCCGGCCACCGGGCCGAGGGCGTCGGACCAGGCGTGACGGTCCCCGTCTGGTTCGGGCCCGACGATGGCTAGCCGGCCTCGGAGTAGTGGCCGCAGGGAGGTACCGGCCCGGGTAGGCGGTTCGACACGCCGTGTCGGGCGGTCAGACGTCGAGGAAGCGTCGGACGGCGAAGGCCGAACCCAGCACCCCGACGACCACACCGACCACGGCTACCAGGATGCAGGTGCCGGCCACCTCCCAGCCGCCCAGTGACATCTGGGCGATGATGCTGTTCTGGTTGGCCGCGGTCTTGGTCGTGTCCAACCCGATGCCCCAGTACAGGGCCAGGACCACCAGCACGGCCACGGCCGCCCCGGCCAGGCCCTGGATCAGGCCCTCGGCCATGAACGGCAGACGGATGAACCAGTTGGTGGCGCCGACCAACTTCATCACCGACACCTCGCGACGCCGGGCGAAGATGGCCATCCGGATGGTGTTGAGAATCAGTACCGACGCCGACAACAGGAGTACCACCGCCACGGACAGGAAGACCCACTGGAGGATCCGGATCACGCTCTGCATGGTCTTGATCTGTTGGCCCGGGTACTTGACCGAGGCCACGCCGGCCTTGCCGGTGAACTGCTGGTACACCGCCGGTGCCTGGGACGGATCGTTCAGGACGCAGCGGTAGGACGACGGGTAGTCGGCCTGGGTGGTGGCGTCCAACTCGTCCGAGGGCAGGATGGTCTTGGCCTCGTCGTAGTCATAGGCCTGGGACCGGTACGTGCACGACTTGATGTAGGGCGACTGGTGCAGTTCGGACCCGATCGACGAGGTCAGGGTGGCCCCGGCCGTGGGCTTGACCCACACGATGGCCTGCACCCCGTTCTGCCACTGCACCGTGGCCTTGGATGCTCCTTGCTTCAACAGCAGGGACGAACCGACCAGGGCCAGGGACACGGCCACGGTGAGGATGGCGGCCACCGTCATCAGGCGGTTGCGCCACAGGTTCGTCGCCGCCTCCCGCGAGACGTATGCGGCCGAGACGGGCATCAGAGCCCTGCCGCGAAGCGATCGGGAAGATCGCCGACAGGGGCCGGTGCCTGCTCCACGAGCTGGCCGGTGGGTGAGCCGGCGCCGGCCGCGGCGACGGCGCTGTCGATCCCATAGACCCCGTGGGCCTGGTCGCGCACCAGCAGCCCGCGGTCCAACTCGATGACCCTGCGGCGCATCTGGTCGACCATGCCGGCATCGTGGGTGGCGACGATCACGGTGGTGCCCGTGCGGTTGATGCGGTCGAGGAGCTTCATGATCCCGAGACTGGTGGTGGGATCGAGGTTACCGGTGGGCTCGTCGGCCAGGAGGATCAGTGGTCGGTTGACGAAGGCGCGGGCCACAGCCACGCGCTGCTGCTCGCCCCCGGAGAGCTCGTGGGGCAGGTTGTCCCGCTTCTTGGTCAGCCCGACCAGGTCGAGAACCTGGGGGACCTGGGTGGCGATCACGTGCTTGGGTCGGCCGATGACCTCGAGGGCAAAGGCCACGTTCTCGAACACCGACTTGTTGGGCAACAACCGGAAGTCCTGGAACACGCAGCCGATGTTGCGACGGAGATACGGGATCCTCCACTTGGCCAGGTGTCCGATCTCCTTGCCCGCCTCCCAGACGTGTCCGGCGTCGGGCATCTCCTCCCGCAGCAACAGTCGGATGAACGTGGTCTTGCCCGAGCCGGACGGGCCGACCAGGAACACGAATTCGCCCTTGTCGATCTCGACCGAGCAGTCCTTGAGAGCCACGGTGGAGCCCTTGTACGTCTTGGTGACGTTCTGAAACTTGATCACGGGGAAGATCTCGCAGTCGGGGAGGGGAAGATGCAGGTCCGAGAGGTCATTCCGCCCAATCTTACCCCCGCCTCCCTAGGAAATCGTTCCACCCCGCCGATCGGGACCGCGGAGAGCGGCGTCGACCGCGTCCGGAACGGGACCACCGGGTACCACAACAGGGTCGGCAGCAACGGCCCGCCGCGGGAGGACGAGGCCCGATCCGGTCAGTGCCGCGGGCGACGTTGCTCGGCCTGTCGCCGCAGTTCGGCCTCGATGAAGGCGTCGAGATCACCGTCCAGCACCGCCTCGACGTTACCGGTCTCGGCATCGTTGCGATGGTCGTTGACCAGTTGATACGGAGCCATGACATAGGAACGGATCTGATTGCCCCACGCATTGTCGGTCCGGTCGCCCGACAGCTGGTCCAGGGTGGCCTGGTGCTCGGCCCGTTGACGCTCGGCCAGCTTGGCCCCGAGCACCTGCATGGCCTTGGCCTTGTTCTGGTGCTGGCTCCGTTGGTTCTGGCACGACACCACGATCCCCGTGGGGAGATGGGTCAGCCGCACGGCCGAGTCTGTCTTGTTGACGTGCTGGCCACCGGCACCCGACGAGCGGTAGGTGTCAATGCGGAGGTCCTTCTCGTCGATCTCGACCTCGCCGGACACGTCCTCGAGGAACGGGACCACATCGAGCGAGGCAAAGCTGGTCTGGCGCCGGTGCTGCGCGTCGAAGGGCGAGATCCGCACCAGCCGGTGGACCCCGCGTTCCGCGGCCAACAGTCCGAAGGCATAGCGGCCCTTCACGATGAACGTCGCCGACAGGAGTCCGGCCTCTTGTCCGGGAGTGGCCTCTTCCACCTCGATGTCGAAGCCGCGCCGCTCGGCCCAGCGCGTGTACATCCGCAACATCATTTCGGCCCAGTCCTGCGCGTCGGTGCCGCCGGCGCCGGCGTGGATCTCGGCCACGGCATCGCCGTCGTCGTAGGGGCCGGCGAACAACGACCGCAGCTCGATGGCCCCCAGGCGGCGGTCGAGGTCCTCGAGGACCTGTTCGACCTCGGGGCGCAGCGAGTCGTCGGCTTCCTCCTCGATCAACTCGTTGAGCGTCTCGGCGTCGGAGAGCTGCCCGGCCAGGGCCTCCAGCTGCTCGATGTCCTCGGTGACCCGGCCCAGCTCGGTGGTCACCTCACGGGCGTGGTCGGGATCGTCCCACAGGCCCGGCTCGGACGCCTCCATCTCGAGCTTGGTGCGTCGTTCGAGCAGCTGGTCCCGCCCCAGGAAGCGCTCGGCTTCGGCCAGGCGGTCACGCAGGACCTGGAGCGCACTCGGGATGTCGGAGCGTTCGGGCCCACCACTCCCCCGGCCGGGGCTATCGGCCGCGGCCATCTCAGTTGGCGCCGTGGCAGAATTTGTACTTCTTGCCGCTACCGCACCAGCACGGCTCGTTCCGCCCGATCTTCTCCCGCTCGGACTTCACGATGGGCAGCTGCGTCTCTCCGACTTCGCCCAGCTGCCCGGTGTTCATGGCGCGGGACCCGTTGCCTCCGGGCAGACCGGCCGCTGCCGCGGCCTCTTCGAGCTCGGCCGGTGTGGCCATGGACAGGGCGGCGGCGATGGCCCCCTCCCCCTGCACCGGATCATCGGCGGCGATGTAGTTGGCCCGGTCGAGGTCGGGCTCGGCAGCAGGTTCGCTGAGCACCTGCACGTGGAACACGTAGCGCAGGTAGTCATCGCCGATTCCGTCCATGAGCTTGCCGAACATGGCGAAGCCCTCCCGCTGGTAGGCCACCAGAGGGTCCTGGTTGCCCATGGCCCGGAGATTGATGCCCTCACGGAGATAGTCCATCTCGGCCAGATGGTCCTGCCACCGCTGGTCGATGATCTGCAGCATGATGTCGCGCTCCAGCTGGCGGGCCGTCTCCTCGCCGCCGGGGATGGTCTCGTCGCGTTCGGCATAGAGATCGAGGGCCTCGGTGAGGATGCTCTCGGTCACCTGGCCCACCGTGGTGGCGCCGGTCAGGTCGTCGTGCACGAACTTGGTGGGGTAGTACTGCGTGATCTCGGTGACGAGCCGGGCCAGGTCCCACTCCTCGGGAAAGTCGGACGGGCAGCACGAGGCCACCACCGAGGTCATGGTGGACTCGAGCAGCTCGATGGTCTCGTCGTGCAGGTCCTCGCCGTCGATGATCTGGTTGCGCCGCCGGTAGATGACCTTGCGCTGCTCGTTCATCACGTCGTCGTACTTGAGCACGTCCTTGCGTGATTCGGCGTTTCGGCCCTCCACGGTGTTCTGCGCCCGCTCGATGGCCTTGGTCACCATCTTCGCCTCGATGGGAACGTCGTCGGGCAGGGCCCGACCCATCACCCAGTTCATGGCGCCGGTGGCGAACAGGCGCATCAGATCGTCCTCGAGCGACAGGAAGAAGCGGCTCTCGCCCGGGTCACCCTGGCGGCCCGAACGACCGCGGAGCTGATTGTCGATGCGCCGGCTCTCGTGTCGTTCGCTTCCCAGTACGTAGAGGCCGCCCAGGGCGCGCACCTCCTCGCCCTCCCGTTGGCACGTCTCTTCGAACTCGGCCTCCAGCGCGGCCAGCGCGGCCTGACCCTCCTCCGTCGACGCGTCGACCCCCCGGCCGGTGGCCTCCCGGGTGGCCAGGCCCTCGGGGTTGCCGCCCAGGATGATGTCGACACCCCGGCCGGCCATGTTGGTGGCCACCGTCACGCCCCCGACCCGGCCGGCCTGGGCCACGATCTCCGCCTCCCGGAAGTGCTGCTTGGCGTTGAGGACCTCGTGGGGAATGCCCTTCTTCTCCAAGAGGCGCGACAGGTGCTCGGACTTGGACACCGACGCCGTGCCCACCAGAACGGGCTGGCCCAGTTCGTGTCGCTCGACGATGTCGTCCACTACTGCGGCGAACTTGGCGTCTTCCGACTTGTAGATGAGGTCCGGGTTGTCCTCGCGGATGAGGGGCTTGTTGGGCGGGATGGGGACGACCGGGAGCTCGTAGGTGTTTGCGAACTCCGACGCCTCGGTCTCGGCCGTGCCCGTCATTCCGGCCAGCTTCTCGTAGAGCCGGAAGTAGTTCTGCAGTGTCACGGTGGCCCAGGTGTGGTTCTCCTCTTTGATCCGCACCCGCTCCTTGGCCTCCACCGCCTGGTGGAGACCGTCCGACCACCGTCGGCCGTCGAGGGTGCGACCGGTGAACTCGTCAACGATCTTGACCTCTCCTTGGGCCACCAGGTAGTCCTTGTCACGCCGGTAGAGCTCTTTGGCGTACAGGGCCTGGGTGAGATGGTGCACGTAGTTGACGGACACCGCGTCGTAGAGATTGCCCACGCCGAGCTGCTTCTCGACCTTCTCGATCCCCGACTCCGTCGGGACCACGATGCGCTTCTCCTCGTCGACCTCGTAGTCGTCCTCGGCCCGCAGCGTCCGCACGATTCCGGCGAACTGGTAGTAGAGCTGGGCGGACTCGGCGGCGGGACCCGAGATGATGAGCGGTGTCCGGGCCTCGTCGATCAGGATGGAGTCCACCTCGTCCACGATGGCGTAGTGGTGCCCACGCTGGACCATGGCGTCCTGCGATCGGGCCATGTTGTCGCGGAGGTAGTCGAAGCCGAATTCCGTGTTCGTGCCGTAGGTGAGGTCGGAGCCGTAGGCCTGGCGCTTGGCCTCGGGGTCGTCGATGTCGGGACCCACCCGGCCGACGGTCAGGCCCAGGAACCGGTGGAGCTGGCCCATCCACTCCGAGTCCCGGGTGGCCAGGTAGTCGTTGACGGTGACGATGTGGACCCCGTTGCCCCCGAGCGCGTTGAGGTAGACGGGCAACGTCGAGACCAGGGTCTTGCCCTCGCCGGTCTTCATCTCGGCGATCCAGCCGAAGTGGAGGGCCATCCCCCCCATCAGCTGAGCGTCGAAGTGCCGTTGGCCGAGGACCCTCCATGCCGCCTCGCGGACCAGGGCAAAGGCCTCGACGAGGAGGTCCTCGAGGCTCTCCCCGTTGTCCAGTCGCTGGCGGAAGTCACCGGTGAGGGCGGCCAGCTCGTCGTCGGAACGGGCCTCCATCTCCGGCTCGAGGGCGTTGACCAACGGCACCAGCTCGGCCAGGCGGCGGACCTTCTTCCCCTCGCCGGCGCGCAGGACTTTTGTGAACACGCTCATGGGCCACTCACTCTACCGTCGAGCGTGTCGGTCACTGGTCCTCGACTCCGGCACCGGACCGGCACCGGAGTCGACCGATGGTCCTCCTCAGGCCGTGCGCACCCGCTCGCGCAGGATGAAGACCGAATTGGCCGGCCGGCGGCGGGGATGGGTTCTGGCCACCAGGCGACCCTTGGTCTTCTCGAGCTGGTGCTCGAGCTTCTCCACCACCAGGTCCACCGCCACCAGGGGGCTCGGGGCGGCGGCGCGGGCTCGAACGGTGCGACCGTGACCGACGATGATCACCTCACAGCGCTCCCGGTCGGCGATCCTCGGGTTGTGCTCCTCGGAGAAGTGGATTTCGGCACGATCGAGGCCCGGACAGAGATGGCCCAGCCGGCCGACCTTCTCCCTGGTCAGTGCTCTCACTTCGTCGGACACGATTCTTCTGCCATACGCAATGACAACGTCCACTTGTTCGCCTCCTGAGGCTGCTGCTGTTCGGGAACTACCTCTGCGGTCGGCCGGTCCTCCTGATCGGTCGTCGGGATGATGACGTGAGCTGCGAGCGGCTGACCTGGTCTTTGACCCCACACTCGCCTGCAGTGAGAGTGGCGACCCGACTCCGGCGGCATCGACCGTCGCCGGTGGAGAACCCTTCGGAGCCGTTGCGCGGCCGCGTCACCTCATCTCCGCCCGCCCCCGACAGCCGGGGGCGCCACGGGCAGGGCTTACTCCTAAGCCGCACCATGCTCAGCAACCACGAGTTGCCTTACGTGGGTCGTTTTGCCTGCGACTGGCTTCGACTTGCAACCACAGACCCGCACGCAGCTCACGGGGACAAGTGTACGCCTCCGGGGCCCGAAAACCAGGGGTCGGACCCATGAGTTCACACGGTCGTCACTCTGCCGTCATCCGTCGGCAACGCCCGGTGGCCCCGGGCTCGAGCACCCTCGGGACCGGACGAACTCCCAGCTCAGAGGCGCTGTTCACCAGCAGACGACGCTTCAGTCGCCGCCGAGCTTGAGCTGCTGTTTCATCTCGTCGAGGACGGGGATCGGGCCCGGGTCGATGCCTTCGTTGCCGGCCAGATGGAGGCTGACGAAATCACCGATGAGGGCCAGGTCGAGGAGCTGGGCCAGGTCGCCCTCGCCCCCCGCCCGCACCTCGAGCACGTCGGCCACCACCTCGCGCAGGACCTCGGCCACCAGGTCGAAGCGCCGGCTCACCTGGGGGTGCTCGGCGTCGTGGCGGAGATTGACCAGGGTGATGAGTTGGCGGGTGGCGTCCCCGTGCTGCCCCCAGCCGGCCACCTCGTTGTGGCAGAGCTCGGGATAGATGTTCCAGAAGGCCGGGCTCTTGGCGTTCTCGTTGATCTGGGTCTTCCAGCGGACGGCCGCGGCGGCCCCGAGGTCGCCCGAGCTGTGGACCAGGGGGATGGTGCGCCCGATACGCCGGGCCAGCTCTTCGGCCCGGCTCCCCGGACGCACCAGCTCGTCGCGGCGAAGGCGAAGCTGGTCGACGGCCTGGTCCACCCACTGGGAGGCGCCCGGGAACAGCCCGATCTCCTCGAGCACCACCAGCGGCGGGATGGCCATGGCCCCGACCGCCGACCGGGGCTGGGGGATGCCGGCCGGCACCGCCACCACCGGCACGTCCCATTCGCCGGCCAGGCTGACCAGCGACCCACCCCCGGACACCACGATCAGCGACGCGCCCGCCTCGTAGGCGCCGGCCGCGGCCTCCAGGGTCTCCTCGGTGTCGCCCGAGAAGGACAGGGCGAACACCAGCGATCCGGTACCCACGAAATCGGGGGGCTCGTAGCCCTTGACCACGGTCACCGGCACGGGCATGAACGGTGCCGCCACCGCCACCAGCACGTCCCCGGCGATACCGCTCCCCCCCATCCCCAGCACCACCACGTTCTCAACTCCTTGGTGCTGGGGAAGATCCTTCATGCCCCGGGCGACCAGCACGGCCTCTTCCACCTGCTCGGGCAGGTCGGCGGTGGCCGACCACATGTCGAGGCTGTCGACAGGGAGGGGGGAGGGGTGCACCACCGACGAATGGCCCGATCTGGTGGTCACGATCCGGTGGACCCACCGGTGCCGGCGGCCCCACTCGTGGTCACGGCCCCGCCCGCGTCGGCCAGAGCCATCAGCCGGGCGTGCTCGCCGTCGTCCACCGTCGTGGCCTCGTCGATCAACATCACCGGGATGCCGTCCCGGACCTCATAGCTACGATGGAGCCGCGGATTGTAGAGCCGCTCCTCCTCGGCGAAGTACAGCAGCGGTCCCTTGTCCTCCGGACACGCCAGCACGTCGATCAGCAGTGCGTCGAGCGTCATGTCGTCCTCCTCTGTTGTCGGACCGCGTCCCCGGCCCGGTCGTGCCGCCACACTCTTCAATCTCCCAGCAACCGGGCGATGTCCGCTTGGACCTCGACCACGTGGCGGGCGCAGGATTCGGCGTCGGGAGCCTCCACGTTGAGGCGGAGCAGGGGCTCGGTGTTCGACGGCCGGAGGCTGTACCACCACTCGCCCCGATCCACGGTGAGACCGTCCAACCGGTCGCCCGTGCCGAGCGCGCCGCCCGATGCCTCGACTTCGGCCGCCATCAATTCGACGGCCCGGGCCGGATCGTCCACGACGGTGTTGATCTCCCCCGAGTCGGCATAGCGCCGGAACGGCTCGAGCAACTCGGAGAGAGGCCGGTTGGTGACGCTCATCAACTCCAGAACCACCATGGCGGCGATGATGCCGGAGTCGGCCCGGTAGTTGTCGCGGAAGTAGTAGTGACCCGAGTGCTCGCCACCGAAGACGGCACCGGTGTCGGCCATGATCTGCTTGATATAGCTGTGTCCCACTTTGGTCCGCACCCCTACGCCACCCCGTTCGGCGATGACCTCGGGCACCACCCGCGAGCAGACGCAGTTGTAGAGCACGGTCGCACCGGGGTGCTTCTCGAGCATGGAGGAGGCCACCAGCGCAGTGGTCAGCGAGCCAGAGATCGACCGGGCCCCTTCGTCGACCAGGAACACCCGGTCGGCATCACCGTCGAAGGCCAGACCGACGTCGGCACCGGTGTCCAGCACGGTCTGCTTGAGGTCCACCAGGTTCTCGGGCTGGATGGGATCGGCGGGATGGTTGGGGAAGTTCCCGTCGAGCTCCGGAAAGAGGATCTCCACGGCAAAGGGAAGGCCCTCGAACACCGTGGGCACCACGAGCCCTCCCATCCCGTTGGCGGTGTCGGCCACCACACGGAGGGGTCGGAGGGAACCGAGATCGACGAACGAGCGGACGTGGTCGGCATAGGCCACGAGCACCGAGCGTTCCTCGTACGGCGCCAGCTCGTCCGGGTCGACCGGAGGGGGCCCGTCGGCTCCCCACGTGTCGAGCAACGCCTCCGCCGTGGCCTCGATCTCGACCAGGCCGGTGTCCCGACCGATGGGCCGGGCCCCGGACAGGCAGAGCTTCAGCCCGTTGTAGCGGGCAGGATTGTGGGACGCTGTGAACATGGCACCCGGGGCGTCGAGACTGCCGGCCGCGTAGTAGAGCAGGTCGGTCGAGGCCAACCCCAGGTCGATCACGGCCACACCTTCGGATCTGGCCCCCTCGGCGAAGGCGGCGGAGAGCTCGACGCCCGACTCGCGCATGTCCCTGGCCACCAGCAGTTCGGGCCCGCCGGTGAACCGGGCCACGGCTATCCCGATGGCCCGGAACTGGTCGGCGTTGAGCTCGTCGGGAACCACCCCTCGGATGTCGTAGGCCTTGAAGACGGAGGAGAGGCTGGTCATGGCCGGGCCATCCTACCCAGGCCACCGGACGCCACGGGTGGGTCGAGGGCCGACGGCGGCGACCGTCATGTGTGAAAAGATCCTGTCGTGGTGCACGCAGAACGGCAACGACGACGCCGTCGGGCGCTGGCACTGGGAGTGTCGGCGTCGCTGGTGACGTTGGTGGCGTCGGTGCTGGTGACCTCGGGACTTGCACACGTGGCCGGCACTACCGCGGCCGGCACTGCACCCCCGACCCACCGGGCCTCCCTGACCGCAGGCAACCCCGCGGTCCCGCACCTGACGAGCGCCGTGGCCGGCGAGCCCACCAGCTCACATCTGATGGTGGCCACCGCCACCGACCCGGCCACCGGCGGCTACTGGCTGGTGGCTTCCGACGGCGGGGTGTTCTCCTTCAACGCACCGTTCTACGGGTCGGCCGGGGCCCTCCCGCTGGCCCGGCCGGTGGTCGGCGCGGCGGCCACCCCCGACGGGGGCGGCTACTGGCTGGTGGCTTCCGACGGTGGGGTGTTCTCCTATGGGAACGCCGCCTTCTACGGATCCGAGGGGGGCCAGCCCCTCAACCAGCCCATCGTGGGCATGGCGGCCACACCGACCGGCCACGGCTACTGGCTGGTGGCCTCCGACGGCGGCATCTTCACCTTCGGCGACGCCGGGTTCTTCGGTTCGACCGGTTCGATCCGGCTCAATCGTCCGGTGGTGGGCATGGCGGCCACACCGACCGGCCACGGCTACTGGCTGGTGGCCTCCGACGGCGGCATCTTCACCTTCGGCGACGCCGGGTTCTTCGGTTCGACCGGTTCGATCCGGCTCAATCGTCCGGTGGTGGGCATGGCGGCCACACCGACCGGCGACGGCTACTGGCTTGTGGCCTCCGACGGCGGCATCTTCACCTTCGGCGACGCCGGGTTCTCGGGAGCCGCCACCGGCCTGCTGCAGCGCAGCGCGGTCGGGATGGCCGCCGGCGCGGCCGGCTACCGGGTGCTCTCCTCCAACGGCAGCGTCTACGACTTCGGGGGTGCCCCCTTCTACGGGTCGGCCTACGTGCCCCCGATGGTCGGAGAGGTGGTGGCCATCGACCCGGGACACGACGGGGGCAACGCCGGCGACCCCGCCTTCATCGACCAGCCCATCGACAACGGCAACGGCACCGAGTCCTGTGACACGGTCGGCACGGAGACGGCGACGGGCTACGCCGAGCACGCCTTCAACTTCGACGTCGGCACCCGCCTCGAGACCCTCCTCCAGTCCGAGGGGGCCACCGTGGTCATGACCCGGAGCACCGACACCGGCGTGGGGCCGTGCGTGAACGTCCGGGCCGCCATCGGCAACGCCGCCGGAGCCGATGCCGCCGTCTCGATCCATGCCGACGGGGGCCCGGTGTCCGGCCGGGGCTTCGACGTCATCGAGCCGGGACCGGTGGTGAGCTCCATCAGCAACAACACCGCCGTCGTGCCGGCCTCGGCGCAGCTGGCCGCCACGATCCGGAACACGTTCGCCGCCGACACCGGCGAACCGACCTCGGACTACTCGGGTTCGGACGGGATCGACCAACGGACCAACCTGGGCGGTCTCAACCTGACGACGGTGCCCAAGGTCCTCATCGAATGCGCCAACATGCAGAACCCGGTCGACGCCGCACTCACCGAGAGCCCGACGTGGCGCCAGCAGGCCGCCCAGGGGTTGGCCGACGGGATCACCGCCTTCCTCGAAGCCGGGGAGGTCCCCTGAGACGGGACGGTCCTTCTGACGGACGGTCCTGCTGACGGAGGGTCCTGCTGACGGAGGGTCCTGCTGACGGAGGACCTTCAGCTTTCGAACCCTCCGGCCAAAAGGGCCACGACGTCGTCAGCCATGGCGTCGCACAGCTCGGCCAGGAGGTCGAGCTGGGCTGGCAATCCCACGGAGGCCAGCAGGTGTTGGCGGTCGACGAGGTTGAGCGGCGCCAGTTCGCAGAGCTGCCACGCCACCTCCTCGTCGCCTCCGGAGAGGACCAGGTCGTGGGCCAGCGCCGGGACATCGCCCATCTCGGACAGCAGCGACCGCAGCCGGCGGACCGCGGCCTCCGCCGTGGCCAATGCCCGGTCGTTGGGTTCGCCCGCGAACACCGGGAAGTCCTCGACCTCGGCCCGGGGATAGGGAGCGTCGGGCAGCCATCGGTCGACCCGGACCCGGTGGACGCCCCGGGCCACCACCAGCATCCGACCGTCGTCCAACTCGGCCACCTGGTCGATGCGGGCCATCGTCCCCACGTCGTGGCGTTCGTCGCCACCCCCGACCTCGGACCCCCGCGCGATCAGGACCACCCCGAACGTCCCGTCACCGTCGAGACAGTCCGACATGAGGGTCCGGTAGCGGGGCTCGAACACGTGAAGGGGGAGGCCGGCCAGCGGGAAGAGCACGGTGGACAGGGGGAACATGCCGAGGGTGCGGCTCGACACCCCGGACCGGTCAGGCACCGCTGGCGCCACGGGCCGACCGGCGCCGGGACCGGCGGCCGGCAACGGCCAGGGCCACCGCCGCCAGCAGCGCCACCAGCGAGATGAGCTCGCCGAGCTTGTCGGAGGCGGAACTGGCGTAGTGCAGGGTGACGTCGTGGCTGGTCGGGACCACCACCATCAGGTTCGGGGCCACCCGCCATGGTCCGTCGGCCCCGGTGGCCTCCCAATTGGGGAAGTACGAAACCCGCACTTCGACCGGTGTGCCCACCCGGTCCACGTGAAACGAGATCGAGCCGTCGGCCTGGCTGACGTCCGACACCGTGGTGGCCGGCTCGGGCACAGGGGTTGGATGCGAGGCCCCGATGGGGACCCGCTCCCACGACGAGGGACCGTCGGCGGCGGGCACCACGTCCCACCGGCTGGGATCGTCGTACCAGCTGACCGCCGGGCCCAGCCAGCTGCTCTGGCTGGGCTTCACCCCACTCCACACCACCGGCCGGTTGGCCAGCGGCTGCACCAAGGCCGAGTCGGACACCTTGTAGACCTTCCACGTGGTGTCGAGGGTCTCTCCGTTGTAACTGGTGTTCCACGGCCCGGTCGAGGCCAGCTCGGTCAGGTTGGGGTCGGCGGCCGCGGCCGACTCCACCGTCGTGGAGGCGGCCAGGAAGTACCGGACCCCGAGTTCTTGAAGGTGCTCGATGCCGAGCGGCACGTTGAGCCCGCCGTAGGGCAGGCCAACCACGGCGTCGGACGGGTCCACCGACAGCTCGTTCTGATTGATGAAATGGAACGGCGTGGTGGAGGCGGACTCGAACAGCAGGCCCTCCATGGAGTCGATGCAGCCGTTGGTCCAGTACGGCAGCAGCATCAGCGACATGGTGGTTCCGAACCGATTCTCCGAGGGGTCGTACTCCCACATGGCTCGACCACAGCCCTGGTCCGCCCCCACCTTGGCCATCATCTGGATCACGGCCCGGTACTCGGGATAGTCCGGCTTGCGCTCGTAGCCCGAGTAGTTCCACTCGGCCCAGGCGCCCGGCTGGTCGGCCCCGACCGTGACCCCAACCTGGCTGAGGGCCGATGCCGGAAGCACCAGGGGCGGGACCACGGCCAGGCACGCCGCGGCCAGGGCCACCAGGGGTCCGACGACTGCGCCGGGCGGGGAGGCATCGGGAGTGGGGCGCCGGAACCGGCTGATGCGGGCGCCGGGCCGCCAGGGCGACTCGCCGATCAGGCTCAGGCGCTCGCGGATCACCGCCACCCACAGCTCGAGGCGTCGGCGGCGGCTCCGGCGGGCCACTCCGGCCACCACCTCGGCCAGGGCGTAGCCGGCCAGGAGGTAGAGACACAGGAACCAGAAGGGCAGGAACCGGGCGTTGTACAGCTTGTTGGCCGGGTCGAGGCAGACGGCGGCGGCGGAGATCGCCCCCATGATCACGATGAACAGTGCCACCCGGTTTCGGCGGACCACCATGGCCACCAACCCGACTAGATCGGCGGCCAGCACCCACCGGGCCGACCCCGGGAAGAGCAGGTGCGGGAAGCCGAGGACCTTGGTGTACCCCATGTTGGTGGTGTAGGCCTGACCGGTGGCGAACGGAATGAGCCACCAGGCGCTGAGACCGACCCCGACGGCGCCGGCCACGACCGACCAGAGGAGACGTCCGGACCACCGCCGACGGGCCAGGCGGCCCCGCCGGCCGCGGTGCAGGCCCCGCACCACGTCGGCGTCGAGGAGCAGGAACACCACGGCCCCGGCCACGGCGAACAGGGCCGGCAACAGATGGCAGAGGAGGGTGACGGCGAAGAGCACGGCCGCCAGGGCGCGGTGACGACCGGTCCGCAGGCCGCGGGCCCAGACACCGAGGAAGAGCAGAGCCGCCGAGAGGCTGAGTGAGAAGGAGTACTCGCCGGCCATGGTGGAGAGGATGTTGCCGCCGTAGATGGAGAAGCTCGGCTCGAAGAGGAAGGGAAGGGTGGCCGCCGCCAGGCAGCCCGGACCGGGGTCGCGGAGCCCGGCCAGGCGCCCGAAGGCCCAGGCGCACACGGGCAGTGTCAGGGTTCCGAGCACCGTGACCAGCTTGAAGGCCACGTCATAGGTGAACACCGCATTGAAGATCACCGTGATGAGGCCGGGCAGGGGGAAGTAGAAGGTGTACAGCGGGAACCCGTCGTACCAGTCCGGGTCCCAGCCGGTCAGTTGGCCGTGGTTCAAGAGGTGCGACTTGAGAAACGCCGGCAACATCACGTGGGCGCCCGTGTCACCTCCTGCGGTCGTGGTGTTCGCCAACAGGAGCGACGGATGGAGCTGGCTGAGGGCCACCAGCGTGACCCCGGCCACCACCAGCACATTGGCCCACACCGGCCAGGCCGAGCGCCCGATGAACCGTGACCCGAACGGCACCGACGACCGGGCCGAGGCCAGGGCCGGGACGTCGGCCGTGGCCCGCACCGGTTCCGCGTCGACGCGCGCTGTCATCTCGGGTCCACGTTCTCGGCCGTCATGTCAGAACGTGGCTCCGCCCCAGAGAGCCATCGGTGTCACCACTGCGGCCACGGCCACCAGATTGAACGAGGCGTGCGCCACCATGTTCATGCCCAGCCGACCGGTGCGGTAGGAGACGGCGGAGAGGATGATGCCGAAGACGGCCAGGCCGAGGAGCTGGAGCGACTCGGCATGGGCCAGACCGAAGAGGACACCGGTGATGACGATGGCCAGGGCCGGGCCCACCCAACCGCCGACGGTGCCGAACAGACGGGCCAGGGCCCGGAGGAGCACACCTCGGAAGAAGAGCTCCTCGAAGAACGGCGCCCCCACCACGGTGAAGATGGCGACGATCACGTACCCGGTGCCGTGGGAGCCCCCGGTGAGACGCTGGCTGGGGGCGTCGAACCGCTGGTTGAAGTTGTGTACGTGATGGGAGATGGGGATGTACATCAGGGCCACCACGATCTGGCCCGCCACACCGATCGGGATCCCTATCAGGTCGATCCACCGGAACCGCAGCCCGAGATCGCGGGCGAAGCTGTGGGTCCCGCGGACTCCGGTGGCCAGCCAGGCGGAACCGAAGAAGCCGGCCCACAGACCGAGCAGGGTCGAGACGATGTACCACGTCGGGGGTTCGCTGAGCTTGCTGATGCTGGCCAGCGAGTGCAGCGTGCCGTCGGCCGCGGCGGCAAGCGTCACGAAGACCGCCGCCAGCACCTGGCCGCCCAGGAACCCGAGGGCGGCGAACAGGAGCCATGTCCAGGCGGCGGACCGCGAGTCCGGGGCGCCCCCGGCGGCCAGCTGGCGACCGAGGGACACGTCCGCCCCGGGTCGTTCGGGGCCGGGACGGTCCAGGGCGGGCGGAGCCGTCGGCGGTGTCGGCGACGCGCCGGTCGTGGCAGGCACCGACGCCACGGTGGGGTCCGCCCCCTGTTCGGACCGCTCGATCACCCTTCCACGATACCGACGGAAACCGTGGGTGACCGGGCAGGCCGGGCGGGGAGCCGGGGCGATGCGTCAATCGCCGTCCGGTGCGAATAGCATGATGGGGTGACTCCACCTAACCCCGACTCGCCCAACGGACCGGTGACGCCTGGCGGAACTGGGCAGGAAGGGCCAGGCCAGAACAAGAACCGGATGGTCCTGTACTTGGTCATCGTGGTTGCGGTCCTCTCGGTGCTGATCATCCCGAACCTCCTGTCGAAGACCACACCCAACACGTTGACCTACGACTCCTTCCTCAGCGACATCCACAGCAAGGAGATCAAGACCGCCACCGTGGACCTGTCCACCGGAGTGGTGACCGGCGATCTCTCCTCGGGCGGCACCTACACGGTCAACGGTCCCAACCCGATCGTCGACTCGGAGATCACCGCCCTCAAACCCCTCGGTTCCAACTACAAGCTGTCGCCGGGCACCTCGAACCCTCTGCTCGGGATCTTGCTGACCTGGATCCTCCCCTTCGCCATCCTGGGAGGCATCTTCTACTACTTCAGCAGAAAGGCCCAGGGCCAAATGGGAAGCATCATGTCCATCGGGCGGTCAAAGGCCAAGCTGTACTCGACGGAACGGCCGTCGACCACATTCGAGGACGTCGCCGGCTACGACGGGGTGAAGCTCGAGATCAGCGAGGTGGTGGACTTCCTGAAGACCCCGGCCCGGTTCAAAGAGATCGGTGCCCGCATCCCGAAGGGCATTCTGCTTGTCGGTCCCCCGGGCACCGGCAAGACCCTGTTGGCCCGGGCCGTGGCCGGAGAGGCCGGGGTGCCCTTCATGTCGGTCAGCGGCTCCGACTTCATGGAGATGTTCGTCGGGGTGGGGGCCAGTCGGGTGAGGGACCTGTTCGCCACCGCCCGCAAGCAGGCGCCCGCCATCGTGTTCATCGACGAGATCGACTCCATCGGCCGCAAGCGCGGCGCCGGGCTCGGCGGCGGCCACGACGAGCGGGAGCAGACGCTCAACCAGATGCTGTCGGAGATGGACGGCTTCGACCCGACCGAAGGCATCGTGGTGATGGCGGCCACCAACCGGCCCGACATTCTCGACGCCGCCATACTGCGGCCCGGCCGTTTCGATCGCCAGATCGTGGTGCCGTTGCCCGACCTCGACGAGCGGCTCCCCATCCTGCAGGTGCACTGCAAGGACAAGCGGGTGGACCCGAGCGTGGACCTCGGAACCGTCGCCCGCGGCACCCCGGGCATGAGCGGTGCCGACCTGGCCAACCTGGTCAACGAGGCGGCACTCCACGCCGTGCGGCGCGGCTCGAAGGTCATCCAGAACGTCGACTTCGAGGCATCCCGCGACCGGGTGCTCATGGGGCAGCGGCGCGAGAGCCTGGTGCTGTCGGGAGCGGAGAAGGAGCGGGTGGCCTTCCACGAGGGCGGCCATGCCGTTCTGGCCTACGTCCTCCCCGAGGCCGATCCCGTCCACAAGGTGACCATCCTGCCCACCGGTATGGCGCTCGGCGTGACCATGCAGCTCCCGATGGAGGAGCGCCACATCCACCCGCGCGCCCACATCGAGGACTCACTGGCCGTGCGCATGGGCGGCCGGGCCGCCGAACTGCTGGTGTACGGGGACCTGTCCACCGGGGCCAGCAACGACCTGGTCGGCAACACCGAGTTGGCCCGGAAGATGGTCCGCGAGTGGGGCATGAGCGACAAGATCGGGCCCATGGCGTGGGGTTCCCAGGGCCAGGTGTTCCTCGGTGAGGACCTCATGCACACGCGCGACTACTCCGAACACACCAGCCAGATCATCGACGACGAGGTCGAGATCATCCTCCGGGTCCAAGAGGAACGGGCCCTCGAGGTCCTGGCCCGCCACCGCGGTGGGCTCGACGCGGTGGCCCGGGCGCTGCTCGACGAGGAGACCATCGACGGCGAGACGGTCGGTCGGCTGGTCGACACGGCCTACGGACGGCCGGTGCACGAACACGGCGTCAAGAACGTTCCGCCCATCTTCGTCGCCTCTCAACACGGCCCCACCGGGTCCGACGACGTGGACGGCCCGCCGGAGGACGCGACATCGGGAACCGAGGGGACCACGGGAACCGTCGGTGCCGGCCGCGACACGTCGGGGGCCCCCGGCTCCGGAGAGGCGTCGAACGAGCGCGAGGTCTCGGGATCCGCTCATGCCTCCGACGAGTCCGGAGCGGTCCAGCCGGGTCGCCCGGCCGCCGACGGCGGGATGGATCCGTCGCCGTGGCCACCTCCGCCACCTCCGTCGGGTCGATGGCCCCAGGCGCCGTCGCCGATGCCCAACCAGCCGACCCAACCGGCGCCCGGCCACTGGCCCAAGCAGGCCCCCTGGCCACCGCCGCCACCTCCGCCGACCTCGCGGTAGCCCGCCGACGCAACAGCCGACCGGCCCCGGGCGCGGCGTCGTAGGGTGGGCCCATGCACGATTCGGTGACCGTCCACATGGACGCTCCACCCGACCAGATCTGGGATCTGGTGAGTGACGTGACGAAGATCGGCCGCTACAGCCCCGAGACGTTCGAGGCGGAGTGGCTCGACGGTGCCACCGGCCCGGCCGTCGGAGCCCGATTCCGCGGCCATGTCAAACGAAACGGCATCGGCCCGGTCTACTGGACCACGTGCACAGTCCGCGAGTGCGAGCCGGGTCGCGAGTTCGCCTTCGGAGTGGGCTCACCGGACAAACCGCTCAACATCTGGCGCTATCGGATGGAGCCGTCCGGCGGTGGAACCGACGTGACGGAGTCGTTCCAACTGGCCGATACCGGCCTGCTGCGCCTGTACTGGGCCCTACTCGGCTGGGCTCGGGGCCGCACCAATCGCAATGACATGCGTACCACGCTCGAGCGGATCAGGGCCGAGGTCGAGACGGAGCCCGGCCGCTCGTAGCGTCTGGAGGTGTCGAGTTGACACCGGTGCAGGTCGGAGGCGGTAGGTTGCACACATGTCCGACTATGTGATCCCCGACCCGGAACCGAAGGAGATCGACGAGACCCTCTCGATCGAACTGCGCCATCTGGCCTCCAACGCCGTCCTGAAGGGAAAGCCCTCCGGCAAGGAGCAGTGCGAGAACTGCCTGTACTACCTCGAGCCGTACAACGAGATCTCGTACTGTTGGCATCCCAAACTCCGCATCCTGGTGGGAGCGGAGTGGTGGTGCCAGTGGTGGGACGCCATCCCCGAAGACAAGTAGCCACCTGATCGGGACCTGGCCCCCGATTCGGACCTGGCCCCCGATTCGGACCTGGCCCCCGATTCGGACCTGGCCCCCGATTCGGACTCAGCCCGCCATCGGGAACCCGGCCGAGGACACCACACCGGGACCACCCGTCGGCCCGCTGTCCTCCTCCACGTTGACGGGGCCGGAAGCCAACACGGTGAGCACGGGAAGACCTTCGAGCTGTGCCGAGCCGAGCACACTCAACCGACCCGGGGCCACGGTGAACACGGCCACCGGCCGACCCCCACCGAGCGTCCCCACCACCACCCGGACGGCGGACGATCCCGGGTTGGCCACGGCCAGGCTCTCGACGGTGGCGCCGGCCGTGCCGGGAGCGCTCTGGATTCCGGGCCCGGGCACCAGCCAGCGCGGCACCGCAGTGACCGTGGCCGACGACGATCCCCATCCCGGCTGCACCGACCCGGACGGAGCCTCCACCGTGCGGCCCGCAACGATCGGTGCCGACGACGTCACGGTCAGCGAATAGGGAACCTGCTCGGGCAGACCGGCGGTACCCGAGGCGGAGAAGACGGCCACAGAGGAGGGAGCCACCACCAGCCGGTGCGGTACCACCGAACCGGACGACAATCCGAGGGAGATGGTGGCGGTGGCCGGCGTCGAGCCCGGATTGGCCAGTGTGACATCGACCGTCGACTGAGGGAGGACTGTGGTCTGGGCCAATCTCCATGTGGTCGAGAGCGACGGCGAGCCCGCCCGCAGGGACATCCCCGTGGAGGCCCCCGACCACTGCTGGAACTCGGAGGCGACCACCCCGCCGGACTGGGCGTCCACCAGGGTGGCGATGGTGTCCTGGCCCTGGACGAAGTCACCCACGTTCTCGTCCACCATCTGGCCGGGGGGGACGACCAGCCCCTGGTACTGCTGGGGGGCGATCACCCCGGACTCGGTGAGGAAGGTGACATTGACCACGGCCTCGATGGCGGCCGGGTTGTACAACGAGAGCGTCAGGGTGTTGCCCGCCGACGTGGAGCCCCCGGCAAAGCCCCACTGCGACGAGATCAGCGACGGGCAGGGAGCGGTGCTCCACCCCGCGGGTCCCGACACGGCCTGCGTGGCGACCACGCCCCCGCCGGCGAAGGTGAACGAGGCCGCGGTGCTGCCGGCCGGGAGCCCCGACACCGGGTCCACGGCCAGGCTGCCGAGCGGGGGGACGCTCACCCGCTCGTGCGTGGTGGGCACGGCCCCGCCGCTGCCGGGGGTCCCCACCGCCGTCATGGCCCCCTGGACCATCCGTCGGGTCGAGTTGGTCAGGTAGACGGTCGTCGTGGCCGCGGTCCCGGTGCCGGCCGGGCAGAAGGCCGACGAGGAGTAGGCCCCGGCCGGGGCGACCACGGCGCCGTCGGTGGGAGCCGGGGCCGGAGTTGCGGCTGGAACCGAGACCACGGCGCCCACCACCGCCACCACGAGGGCCACGGCGGCCACCGCCACCAGAGCGGCTGCCCTGCCGCGCTCGGGTTCGACCGGGCTCGGGCGGTCCCGGCGGGCCCACCGCGGTGTGGCACGCGGCTCGGGCGCCGACCAGTCGGGGTCGGACCAGTCGGGGTCGGTCAGAGAGTCGTCCGGCGGTGTCATGTGGCGACCGTCTCGTCCGTTCGCGGTGCCGGGCCGGCGGCGGAGTCCGCCGCCTCCTGATCGGGTCCCGGTCCTCGGCGGCGCCGCCGCAGGCGCACCCACGACGGGGGTCGCAGCGAACCCTGTCCGATCAGGAGGGCGATCACCACCACCCACACCACGATCGACACGAGCGCGGCCAGCGGGGCCAGGATGCCGCCGTCGAAGCCGAGCACGCCCTTCCCCGACGCGGCCACCCGGTACTTGGCCCCCCAGCCGAAGGAGGCCGAGCGCGGCTCCGGGGACCCGCTCGGACCGGACAGCGTCCACCTACCGGCCGGCGCCACTGCGGCCAGCACGGTGCCGACCGATAACGGTCCGGAGTAGGACACCGCCGCCGGCGGGCCCGGCAGTACCGGAACGGCTCCCGGCACCACACCGGTGCCGGGAGCACCGACCAGGGGGTCGGGCGCCGCCGTGGTGGGCACCGCCGTCGCCGGGGCCACCTCGGCCCGCTCGGGTATCCAATCGCTGTTGGCATAGACGGTGATGCCGGTCCCCGACAGCACCGGGCTCAGGTCCAGCTGGCGTGAGAGGGCCGGCGCCAGATCGCCCGGGACCGGGTACTCGGTGGGGGTCTGCTCACCGGCGATCTCCGGGGCCAGCGAGGTCAACAGGACGACGTAGCGCACCCCCGACGGGGCCAGCAGCCGCCCCAGCTGGTCGGTATGGTCGGTGCGGGCCAGGTCGAGCGCCGACGCCAGTCCGGCCGCCGGGCCTGGCCCGGCTGCACTCCACAGCCATCGGGCATCGGGGCTGCCGTCCTCGGAGGTGGCGTAGGCCAGGCCGTCGCCGGCCGACCACGAGCCCTGGTTGAGCGACCGGGCGTCGCCGACCCAGAGGACCCGGAACGCGCCGGAGGACGCCCGGGCCTGCATCCACGCCACCGACTGGCTGAAGTCGTTGACCGGGAGCTCCCACCGTCCCGGCAGGGCCGAGACCAAGGAGGGGAACGCTCCGACGATCACGGCCACGGTGGCCACCACCGTCACCAGTTGACGCCACCCGAACTCGGCGGCCCGCAGATCCTCCTCGAACGCGGCCACGCCGAGGCCTATGGCCGCGGCCGCGGCCACGGCGGCCGGACCGAGCAGCACCAGCGGGTCGACGGCCAGGCTGCCGGTCCAACCCCGGGCGATGACCCAGGTCAGCACCCAGAACACCAGGGCCACCGACCAGAGCCGGACGGCCCAGCGGAAGCGAACTCCCCGGGCCAGCACCAGTGGCGCCACCGCGGCCACGGCGAACCCCCACGACAGCGGCGAGCCGCCGATGGGGCCGACGGCGAAACGCAGGATGGACGACCACGTCGGCGCCGACGATGCCGGCACGGGTATGCCGAACACGGCCACCGCACCCCGTCCGGCCGACAGCACACCGATGACCCAGGGAAGGCACACGGCCGCGACCACGGCGGTTGACCCGAGCGCCAGCCACAGGGATCGGCGCATGGCCGATCCGTCCCGGTTCAGCGCCGAGGAGAGCACGAGGGCCAGCGCGGCCACCACCACCACGATGGCAGCGGCCGGAGCGAACGAGACCATGACCGACTCGATGAGGCCGAGGGCCAACACGCCCCGAACCCGGGGATGCCTGCGGGTCCACGCCGCCAACCGCCATCGGGACGAGGGGCCGGCGGTGCTGTCGGACGATCCGTCGCCGGCCGGACCGGCCGGGTCGTCCACGGCCTCGACGAAGGGCGAGGCCCCGGTGGCCCGGAACAGACGGGCCAGCACCCAGGGGGCCCCGGCGTAGACCACCAGCGCCTCCCACCGCCCGAGGGCCAGCGCGTTGTACGGCAATGCCATGGCCAGGTAGGCCAGCCCGGCCACCAGGGCGGCCCGCTGGGATCCGAACGGTCGAAGCAGCCGTGTCACGCCCCAGACCCCCAGCGGGATGCAGGCGAAGATCAGCACCTTCTGGGTCAGTCCCATACCGCCGACGAAGACCGTGCCGACCAGACCCACGAGACCGAGGGCCGGTGAAGCCGGTGACGTCGTCCCGACCCCCGACGGGTGCCAGCCCGTGGCGAACTGGGTCAGCGTGGCCCACCAGCCCGGGAACGGAACGAACTGACCGACGACGGGCAGCCTGCCGGTGAGGACTCCCCTGGTTCCGATGAGCACCACCACCGTGGCGATCGACCAGGTGGTCAGACGTACCCGTCCGCTGACGCGGCCCCGGCCCGGCCGCGCCGGCTCCGGCTCACCAGCCCCGTTCGCCGATTCGAGATCGCCGGCTGTGGCGGCGGCGGCCGCATCGGCCGCGGCCAGCTCATCGGCATGGGCACCGTGGAATCCGTGCTGGAAGACCCGGCGGAAGTAGGACGAAAGGCGAGCGCTGCCCCCGATCTGCAGGACCCGGATCTCCTTGTCGCTGAGGCGGCGGTGGCCCTGGAGCTCCTTGCGCTGCTTCCGGGTGGTCGGAAGGCGGGCCAGGTTCCACCGCCAGGCCCGGACCACGGCCCGGGCCCGGACCCGGTTGCCGGCCAGCTCGGCCACGACCACCTCGGCGACGGCCAGCACCAGCACCTGGGGAACCACCCGCACGAGGTGGAAGGGCCCGTAGCACTTCAGGACAGCCAGGAGCTCGTGCCGGCGCTGGAGCTCCTGCAGCGTGACGGGGTGCGCCGGCCGGGCATCCGCATCCTTCTCCTCCAGCCCCTCCAGCGACCGCTCGAGCGGTCGGGCGCCGCCGGCCAGCTCCTCGAGATGGCGGATCCGGGCGTCAGGGGCGACGATGATCCGGGCACCGACCACCTGGGCCCGCCAGCACAGGTCGAGATCCTCGCCCATGGCCACGATGGTCGGGTCGAAGCCCTCGAGCTCCTCGAACAGGTCGGCCCGGACCAGTGTCGTCCCCCCGGGCGCCACGAAGACGTCGCGAACGGCGTCGTGCTGGCCGTGGTCGATCTCGTTGGCCTGCACCCGCTCCACCACGGATCCGCCCTTGTCGGCGGCCATCCCGACGTGGAGCAGTCGTCCGGGATCGTCCCAGCTGACCACTTTGGGCGAGACGATCCCGGCATTGGAGCGGAACGCCTCTTCCACCATCAGATGGACCGTGTCGGGGAACAACGCCACATCGTCGTGGCACACCAGGAAGTAGTCGGCGCCGTCCACCATCGTCCGCACCTCGTTGACGGTGGGACCGAAGCCCCGGTTCTCGTCGAAACGGCGGACATAGGCGGTCGGCAGGACTGCGGCGACCCTGGCCGCGAGGTCCTCGTCACTCCCCGAGTCGAGGACCAGCACGGACAGCTCCGCATAGTCCTGTGCGGCGATCGAAGCCAGCGTCTCGTCGAACCACGGGCCCGGATTGTGGGTGACGACGACAGCGACGACCGGCGGGGCCAGTGTTTCCATCAGAGGTCAGAGGCTATCGGGCTCTAACCGGCCAGCGGTGAACTCCCTGCTCATAGCGTCGAAACGCCCACCGCCCCGTCCCGTGGCCGGTCTGCCGGCCCTGGTGCTTGCAAATGTTTATCAATTCAAATACACTTGTATTCGACAGAGGCGAGATGGGCCCGGACGAACAGTCGTTCGAACCGCAGCCCCGAGGTGAAGGAGAAAGCCATGGCCACCATCAAGAAGTCGCAGATCAAGATGCCCGAGATCAACGCCGACGTGGCCAAGGCGGCCCGGGATATCGCCGCCGTGGCCAAGGACGCCACCTACGTCGTCATCGGTGCCGGTGTACTCGGATTCCAACAGGCTCAGGTCCAGCGGCACGAACTCATGAAGCGGCTGAGCGACCCCAAGGTCGCCCTCGAGGACCGTGTGGCGGCCGTGCGGACCGATCTCGGTGGCGCCCTCCACACCGTGGACACGACGGTCGAGAGCCTGGCAGGGCGGTTCGAGGAGATCATCGAGCGCTTGGAGGCGGCGGTGGCCCCTCTGGAGGACCGTCTCCCGACCCAGGCCCGTGATCTGGCCAAGCAGGCACACGTCCAGGCCAAGGAAGCGCGGACCCAGCTTCGCTCGCGTATCCCGACCGCGGCCGCCTGACCGCTCCGACGCCCGGCCCACAACGCCCGGCCCACAACGCCCGGCCCACAACGCCCGGCCCACAACGCCCGGCCCACCACTGCCCGGCCCCTTTCGGGTGGCCCGGTGACCGGTCGCTCACTCCCGCGTGGTGCCGCCAGTACTCCAAGACGTCGGCGAGGGTCTGGTCCAGCGTTATCTCGGGCTTCCAGCCGGTGGCGTCGACCAGTCGGCCGGGATCACCGCGTAACACCGGAACCTCGACCGGCCGGACCAGGGCCGGATCGGTCTCGAAGGCCAGTGTGGTGCCGGCCAACGACAGGAGCATGTCGGCGATCTCTCCGATCCCGACGTCGCGGCCCGAGCAGACGTTGTACACGTCGCCCGGTCGCCCGGACTCGATCAGGAGACGGTAGGCGCGCACCACGTCGCGGACGTCGGTGAAGTCCCGGCGGGCCGACAAGCTGCCGACCGGAATGGTCGAGGCACCACGTCGATCGGCCTCGACGATGCGCTTGGCCAGGGCCGGAACCGCGAAGTTGGGGCTCTGGCCCGGGCCGATGTGGTTGAACGGCCGCACCACGATCACCTGCTGCCCGTGACCCAGGACCGTCTGGGCCACCACGCTCTCCGCCGCCAGCTTGCTGGCCGCGTACGGCGTCAGGGGTGCGGTCGGTGAGTCCTCGCGGAGCGGCAGCATTGACGGGTCGGTGACCGCCCCGTAGACCTCGGCCGAACTCGTCACCAGCACACGCGGATCGGTGCCACACTGGCGGGCCGCGGCCAGCACCGCGGCGGTCCCGATGACGTTGACCTCGAGGACGCGGAGCGGCTCGTCCCACGAACGGCCCACGTGGGTCAGGGCGGCCAGATGGTAGATGGCGTCCGGGGCCGCGTCCGTCACCGCCACCAGGAGCGCCTCGGGATCGGTGACGTCCACCTCGTGGTCGATGACGATCACCTCGTCGCCGACCTCCCGGAGATGGTCAGCGAGCCACGTGCCGACGAAGCCGCGGCCGCCGGTGATGAGGGAGCGCACGACGGGTCACCCTACTGTCTCCCCGCCGGACCGGTTTTCAGACGTGGTCCGGGCTAGCCATGGCATGGCGATAGGCGTCCATGTGCCGCGATGCGCTCTGGGCCCAGGTGTGGGCGGCCACGATCTCGAATCCCCGTCGACGGCGGTCGGCATCGGACGATGCGCCCCCCGGGTAGGCGGCCAGCTCGGCGTCGACGGCGTCGGCCAGGTCCGCCCCGTCCCCGGGCCGGACGAGGACGGCGGCATCGCCGGCCACCTCCTCCATCGCCGTACCCGAGGTGGTGACCAACGGCGCCCCACAGGCCAACGCCTCGAGGGCGGGTAGGCCGAACCCCTCGTAGAGGGCCGGGTAGACCGCGGCCGCGGCCGATCGCAGCAGGGCCGGGACCACCGGGTCGGCGACGTAGCCGGTCCGCACGATCCGGGGGGACACCCCCGAGGACTCGATGGCCCGTTCGACGTCGGCTACTCCCCACCCGTCCCCTCCGGCCAGGACCAACAGGGCCTCGGGATGCCGTCCCGTTACCCGGGCGAAGGCCCCCACCAGCGTCGGGAGGTCCTTCCGGGGTTCGATCGTGCCCACGAACAGGAGGAACGGGCGCCCCTCGGCCAGGCGCGGGTCCAGCCGGGCCAACACGGCGCGGTCCGCTCCCTCCTCGGGCTCATCGGGCCGGAACCGACCGGCGTCGACGCCGTGGGGAGCGACGAACACCTCGGCCTCGACCCGGCACCAACGGGCCAGCTCCCCGGCCGTCACCCGACTGGGACACACCACCGCCGCAGCCCGACGTGCCGCCACCCGGATGGCCCGCCGGAACACCAGGACCTTCGACCGCTGGTGCCAGTGGCGTGCCTCGAAGAAGCTCAGATCGTGGACGGTCACCACCATGGGCAGGCGGGACCGCTCGGGCATGGTGTAGTGCGGTCCGTGGTGGACGGCCACGCCCGAGTCGGCCAGCAGGCCGGGTAGGAGGGCCTGCTCCCAGGCCAGGCGGAGGGGACGCGGGCCGGGTGCGCGCCCCACGAACCGCGCCCCCGGGGCCAGCACCGGCCAGGGTCGGACGTCGTGACGCCGACCGAACAGGACCAGATCCACATCGGGTCTCGACGCCAGTGCCCCGGTCAGCTCGAGGGTGTACTGGCCCGCTCCCACGGCCGCGGCCGGGACGGCCGTCACGTCCAGGGAGAGGCGGACGGTGGTATCAGCCGCCGGCATGACCGGTCCGGGTCCCCTTCGCCTCGTCCCATACGGCGAGGTGCTGACGGGCGATGCCCGACCACCGGAGCTCCGAGGAGCGCCCACGGCCGAGCAGTCGCAGCCGTGACCGCTCGACCTCGTCCGTGGCCACGACCAGGAGTCCGTCGGCGATCGAGTCCGAGTCGAGGGGATCCACCTCGTGGGCGGCGCCGGCCGTGCTCGGCAGTGGGCTGGCCACCACCGGGGTGTCGAAGGCCATGGCCTCGACCGGCGGTAGGCCGAAACCCTCGATGAGGGGCACGTAGGCCAACAGCCGGGCCGTGGCGAAGAGAGCGGAGAGCACCGTCGGGGGGACCAGGCCGGCGAACACCACCCCGGCCCCGGGGCGCACCCGCTCGCCCCACCCACTCGGGCCCACCATCACCAGCGGCCACGGGGCGGGGAGCGACCCCCGGATGCGTTCGTACGCCTCGACCAGCCGGACCTGGTTCTTGCGGGGTTCGAAGGTACCCACACTGAGGAGGAACGGACCCTCGACCCCCAGGGAGGACAGCAGCGCCGCGGCCGCCTCGGGATCCGGTGGCGGCAGGTGGTCGGACCCCATGGGGATGACGGCGATGTCGGCCCGGTCCGCTCCCGCCTCCACGAGGTCGTCGGCCACCACCTCGGCCGGCACGATGAATCGCGACGACCGGTGGAGGGCCCGGCGCAGTGCCGCCTCGTGCCAGGTCCGTCCCCGGGCCGGATAGGCGTCGGGCACCCGGCGCCAGAGGAGGTCGTGCACGGTCGTGACCAACGCGGCCCGGCCCGGTTCGAGGGTGGACAGCGACGTGGCGTGGACCACGTCGAAGCCCCGGGGACACCGCAGCAGGCCGTGGTCCCAGGCCCTGGTGAGCACCGGCCCGGGTAGCGGGTACCCGTGGAGCGGGTGGCCGAGGTCGGCGAGCGGGACGGCGTCGCCCCGCCCCGGCTGCAGCCGGCTGGCCGTCAGGACCAACTCGGGCCGTTCCCCCTGCGTGAGCTCGTCGAGGCCCTGGATCAAGCCGCGGATGTAGGTACCGATCCCCCCCGAAGCCGGCCTGCGTAGCTGCTCCGCCATCATCAACAGACGTAGACGGCTCATGGCCCGACCCCGCCCGGCCCGGGCAAGGTCGTCCGTGCGTTCCTGCCGCTCCGGGGCTCCCCGAGGGCGTCGCCATACAGCGCTACCAGCCCCTCGGCGCAGGCCTCCCAGGTGAAGGTGGCGCTGCGCCGCCGTCCCCGGTCGATCAATTCGTCGATCTCGACCCCCCCGGCGAGGACCCGGCTGATCGAGGCGGCCAGTGCGTCACCGTCGCCGGGGGCGACGACGAACGCCCCGTCGCCGACCACTTCGGGCACCGCACCCGCCGCGGTGGCCACGACCGGGATCCCGGCCGACATGGCCTGAAGGGGTGGGAAGCCGAATCCTTCGTAGTGGGACGGGTAGGCCAGCACCGAGGCATGCCGCAGGACGGTGTCGAGGGCACGGTCGTCCAGATAGCCCGGCCGCACCACGCGCCGGCGGGCCGCGGCCGCCGCCACCGCGGAGTCGAACTGCTCCACACCCCAGCCGTCGCCTCCGGCGATCACCAAGGCCACGTCGGGGTGGGCCGCGGCCACCGCGTCGAACGCCGACACCAGCAGGGGGTAGTCCTTGCGGGGCTCGATGGTGCCGATGGCCAGCACGTAACGCCGGCAGCCGTCCGGCAGGGCGATGGGCGGTCCGGCGTCCGGGCCCCGGGGCGGGGGCTGCGGAGGGATCCCGTGGTAGACGGCCCGGACCCTCTCGGGATCGACGGACAGCTCGGCCACCACCTGTTCGGCGATGAAGTGCGAAGGCGTGTGGACCCACGCTCCCTCGGCCACGGCCCGGCGGACGAGATCGGGGAAGGCCAGCGTGGCCGGATCGCACAGGTGGGGGTACAGCACCACGGTCAGGTCGTGCACCGTCACCACCCGGGCCGCGTGCTTGGTCGGTGGCACCACGAAGTTGGTGCCGTGGACGACGTCCTGGCCGCCGATGAACCACTCCACCGGTGGCCAGGACCAGTGGGCCCATGCTGCATGCAGCGGTCGAGCCGGCATGGCCCGTTGCCGGTGGGAGACCCCGCTGGGGACGAGGGGAGCGATGCCACGGCGTCGGCGCCAGCTCACGGCGTAGGCCGAGACGTCCACCGAGGACAGGCCGGACAGGCCCTCGAGGGCGCCGGAGCAGAAGGCTCCGACCCCGGTCGGTCGGCCCAGCAGCGGTGTGGCGTCGAATCCAACGGCCAGCCGGTCCGGGCCGGACGAGGCAGATCGCTCCGGCGGCACGGACGG
Source organism: uncultured Acidimicrobiaceae bacterium (assembly GCA_963700235.1). Classification (GTDB taxonomy): domain Bacteria; phylum Actinomycetota; class Acidimicrobiia; order Acidimicrobiales; family RAAP-2; genus Bog-756. The sequence continues at coordinate 530,168 of CAVOWT010000001.1, read as the reverse complement.
AGCCTTGCACATCACCGGTCCGGGCCGAAGCCATCGTGGTGGACGGGTAGCCTGCCCCGGATGGCGTCCACCACCACAGCGGCGCCCTGGGTCGGGGGAACGCTCCCATGATCGCCGCGCTGGCGGGCGGTGTCGGTGCCGCCCGGCTCCTCCGGGGCATGGTCGAGGTGGTTCCGCCGTCGGAGATCACCGCCATCGTCAACACCGGGGACGATACCGTCCTGCACGGCCTCCACATCGCCCCCGACCTGGACACGGTGATGTATACCCTGGCCGACGCCATCAATCCCGACACCGGATGGGGCCTGGCCGGCGAGACGTGGCGGGTCATGGAGTCCCTCGGACGACTGGGCGGGATCACCTGGTTCAGCCTCGGCGACCAGGACCTGGCCACCCACTGCTACCGGACCCAACGACTGAGCGAGGGTGCGCCGCTCGGACAGGTCACCTCGGAGCTGGTCCGCTCCTGGGGCCTCGACCTCCACCTGCTGCCCGTGACCGACGACCCCCTCCGCACCCGCCTCCAGCTCGTCGACGGGCCCGAGGTCGGGTTCCAGGAGTACTTCGTCAAGCTCCGTCACGACGTGGCGGTGGCCGGTGTCCGCTTCGAGGGCTCCAAGCAGGCCCGTCCCGGTCCCGGGGTGCTCGACGCACTGAGCGGGGCCGACGCCATCGTGGTGTGCCCGTCCAACCCGGTGGTCTCCATCGGTCCGGTACTGGCCGTACCCGGGGTGGCCGCGGCACTGCAGGCCCGGCGAGACCGCATCGTCGGGGTCTCACCCATCGTGGCCGGCGCCGCCCTCAAGGGGCCGGCCGACCGGCTCCTCCGGGAGATGGGATTCGAGTCGTCGGTGGTGGGCGTGGCACGGTGGTACGCCCCGTGGATGGGCGCCCTCGTCATCGACGAGGCCGACGCCGACCTGGCCGGTGCGGTCGAGGCCGAAGGGGTGCGCTGTGTGGTGGCCCCCACCATCATGTCGAGCGTGGCGCGCTCGACGGCACTGTCACGGACGGTCCTCGATGTCGTCACCTGAGCGCGATCCACCGCTCTCGATCCATCCCGTCACCGGCCTGGGGGAGGTCCGGGGCGGCGACAACGTGGCCGAATTACTGGCCCAACGGCTGATCCCGACCGCACGACCGGGTCCGGCAGTGCCGGGTGGACTGGCCGACGGCGACGTCGTGGTGGTGACCCAGAAGGTGGTGTCCAAGGCCGAGGGCCGCATCGTGGCCTTCGACGCCGACGACCCGGGGGCCAAGGTGGCGCTCGTCGAGGCGGAGTCCGTTCGCGTCCTCCGCCGTCGCGGCGATCTCCTCATCACCGAGACCCCCCACGGCTTCATCTGTGCCAATGCCGGGGTGGACCTGTCCAATGTGCAGGCCGGGACGGCGGCCCTCCTCCCCCTCGACCCGGACCGGTCGGCCCGGCGGATCCGCGAGGCGTTCGAGCACCGGTACGGCCGGTCGGTGGGGGTGATCATCTCGGACACCTTCGGCCGGACCTGGCGACGGGGTGTCACCGACATCGCCATCGGTGTCGCCGGTGTTGCCGCCGTCGTCGACCTTCGCGGCACCGCCGACGCCAACGGCCGGCTCCTCGAGGCGACCGAGCTGTGCGTAGCCGACGAGCTGGCCGGCGCGGCCGAGCTGGTCATGGGCAAGGATCGGGGCATCCCGGCCGCCGTGCTCCGCGGCGTGGACCCCCGGTGGCTCCGCCCTGCGTCGGTGGCGGACGAGATCGTGCGCCCGCCGGGCGAAGATCTGTTCCGCTGATCGACGCCGGTGGTCCGGCCGCCACGGAGCCGAGGCTGGGGCCGGCCGGGCTCAGCCCACCTCGTGGAGGTCGACCACGAAGACCAGGGTCTCGTTCGGTGCGATCACTCCACCGGCACCCTGGGCGCCGTAACCGAGGTGGGGCGGGATGGTGAGCCGTCGCCGGCCCCCCACGGCCATGCCGGCCACACCCTGGTCCCAGCCCGGGATCACATGCCCCTTTCCGAGCGGGAACTCGAACAATGCACTCCGGCTCCACGACGAGTCGAACTCCTCCCCGGTGGACCACGAGACGCCGACGTAGTGGACATGGACCGGACGGCCGGCCACGGCCTCGGGACCCTCGCCGATCTCGATGTCTTCGACCACCAACTCGCCCGGAGGCGGGCCGTCGGGAATGGTCACGGTCGGTTTGGAGTCTGGTGCCATGCCGACGACTGTAGATGCTCGGACGTTACCCGCCGGCCGGCCCGGCCCGGCCGGGCCGCCGCCTGTGGGAGCGCTCATCTCCCCCGGGCCGAACCCCCGGTGCCGCCGGTGCTCCGCTTGGCCCCGTTGGCTCCGGCGCCGCCCCTGCCCCCGGTCCCGCTGCCCCGCTTGGCCCCGGTACCCCGCTTGGCGCCGGTCGGGCCGCCACGACGGCGGCCGTGGGTACCGCCCGCCGGTCGGCCGCCGGTGTGGCCGCTATGGCCCCTCCGGGCCGACGACGACGCCTTGCCCGCCTTGGCCGGCCGGCTCGGTGTGCCCGGCGCGCCCGGCCCACCCCGGGTGCCCGTCGGGGCGTGATCCTCCGCCACCGGGCCTCCCGAGCGGTCCGGCTCGGGTCGGGGCTTCCACGGCTTTCCCTGCTGATTTCCCCGCCGGCGTCCGGCGTCGGGCCGTCCGCCCCGGGATGGACCCCGACCCACCGCCGGGGACGCCCCCGGGGCACGGTCGCGCCCGTGGGTCCGGGGGGTGGGTGTACCCACCACGGCGGTGATGGCGGCCAGCTCCGGTGCCGTGGTACCGAGCGGCACGTCGAGGTGGCGTTGCAGCCGCTTGACCGCCGCCGCCTTGTCCGGAGTCACGAAGCTGACGACCACACCGGTGGCCCCGGCCCGGGCGGTGCGACCCGACCGGTGCACGTAGTCCTTGGCATCGGCCGGCGGATCGAAGTGCACGACGGCATTGACGCCGTCGACATGGATTCCCCGTGCGGCCACGTCGGTGGCCACCAGAGCGTCGACCGCGCCCCGGACGAACAGGTCCAAGGCCTTCTCCCGTTGCTTCTGGCTGCGGTCGCCGTGGATGGCCGCCGCCCGCACACCGCGTTGCTCCAATTGGCGGGCGATCCGATCGGTACCGTGCTTGGTACGACAGAACACGATCGTCGATCCGGCGGCACCGATCACGTCGGCGGTCCGGTTGATCCGGTCACCGGAACCGACCTTCCAGAAGAAGTGCACCGCGGCATTGATGTCGTCCTCGTCGACATCGAGCTCGTGACGGGCCGGGTCGTTCTGGTACCGCCGGACCAACACGTCGATGTCGCCGTCGAGCGTGGCCGAAAAGAGCAGCGTCTGTCGGTTCGCCGGCGTCAGGTCGAGGAGGCGCTTCACGTCGGGTAGGAATCCCATGTCGGCCATCCGGTCGGCCTCGTCGATGATGACGATCTCCACCTCGTCCAGCCGGATGCTGCCGCGTTCGATGAGATCACCGAGCCGCCCCGGGCAGGCCACGGCCACATCGACTCCTCGGGACAGGGCCTTGAGCTGCGGGCCGTAGCCGACACCGCCGTAGAAGGAGTCGACGCGCAGATTCCTCGGCGTCGCCAATACCTGGAGCTCCGCCGCCACCTGGGCCGCCAACTCGCGGGTGGGGGTCAGGACCAGGACCCTCGGGTGACGCGGACGGGCCCGCTTGCCGTTCAACCGGGCCACCGCCCCGATGCCGAAGGCCAGCGTCTTACCCGAGCCCGTCGGGGCCTTCCCGCACACGTCCCGGCCGGCCAGCGCATCGGGAATCGTCATCGACTGGATGGGGAAGGGCTCCGAGATCGACTTGCGGTCGAGGGCGGCCACGATGTCGGTGGGCACGCCCAGGGAGGCGAAGGACGGCTGCAGGGGGGGCATGGGGTGCTTTCGAGCGACGGGAGGGGCGCTGGATGCGCCTCGGGTGTGGCCTGCCGCCGAATCGATGCACCAGGACTCTCACCAGACTAGTGCTTCGGACGGTACCGGCCGGCGCGCGGTCCAGATCGTCCCGGGTCGGGGCGGCCATCCTGGTCGGGGCGTGCGACGGTCAGGTGCTCCCGCCGTCGGCCAGCCGCCCCCGCACGAACTCCAGGACGGCGGCGGTCCCTGAGCCCAGGTCCGTCCACGACCTCCAGCCGAGTTGGATCCCGGCCCGGCTCGGATCGACCGCGTTCCTCATCAGTTCACCCGGCCGCAGGGGCTCGAAGGTGGCCCGGACCTCGACGCCGGCCTGGGCGGCCATCTCGCGCAGGAGCTCGTTCACCGAGGTCTCGCGGCCGGTCCCGATGTTGCAGATCAGGCCGCCACCCTTGGTGGCCGCCCGCACGAAGGCGTCGACCACGTCGTCGACGAAGATGAAGTCGCGGGTCTGTTCGCCGTCGCCGAAGACGGTGAGGGGCTCCCCCTTCACGAGGCGCTCGGCGAAGATGGCCACCACACCGGCCTCGCCGTGGGGATCCTGACGGGGCCCGTACACATTGGCCAGGGCCAGGGCCGCGAATTCCAACGAGTGCAGTTCGCGGTACGCCTCCAGGTAGTCGAGGACCGCTTTCTTCGACACTCCGTAAGGAGACAGCGGCCGATGGGGCAGGGATTCCTTCAAGGGAAGCTCGGAGTGATCAGGCTCGCCGTACAGCGTCCCGCCGCTGGCGGCGAACACCACTCGGTCCACACGGGCGGCGCGAGACCCTTCGAGGACGCGTATCGTCCCGATGAGATTGACCTCGGCGTCGAAGACCGGGTCGGCCACCGACGCCCGCACATCGGCCTGGGCCGCCAGGTGGAACACCACATCGGGGCGTCGCCGTCTCATCAGGTCGACCACCTCGGCCGACCGCACGTCCATCTGGTGGACGGTCAGGTGATGGCCGGCCGAGGCCCGGGCCGGGGCCAGATTGGCCAGTGAGCCGGTGGAGAGGTCGTCCAGCACGTCCACGGAGTGTCCCTCGGCCAGCAACCGGTCCACCAACGTCGAGCCGATGAACCCGGCTCCGCCGGTGACCAGCGTGCGCACGGTCAGACTCCGGCAGCGATGCGTTGCCCGTCGATGACCGTCCCCGACGCGGTGATCGCCGCGGCACCGATGACCGAGAGCGGGTGGATCACACAACGCTGGCCGACGATGGCGCCGGGGCCGATGATCGACCCTTCCACCGTGGCCTTGGAGGCCACCCTGGCCCCGGCCAGCAGCACCGAGCCCGTCACCGAAGCCCCATCCTCGACAACGGCACCGGCTCCGATGACGGACTCCTCGACCAGGGCACCGGGCGCCACCGAGGACCCTGTCCCGAACAGGGACCTGCTCTGGGCCGAGCCCCGCGCATCCACCTCCCCGATGCGCCACACCTCGGGGCCCAACGACAGGTCGAGGACCGCACCCGGGGCCGGCAGTCCGGGCCGCCGGCCCGACAGGAGGTCGCGGTGGGCCCGCAGGTAGGTGTCCGGCGTGCCCGTGTCGAGCCAGTAGGCGTCCGATCCCAGGGCGTAGAGGCTGGCCTCCTCGACGAGGGCCGGAAACGTCTCCCGTTCGACGGACACCCGACGGTCGGTCGGGATCCGGTCCAGCACCGATGGTTCGAACACGTAGGTGCCGGCATTGATGAAATTGGACGGGGCCTCGTCCCGTGGGGGCTTCTCGATGAACGCTTCGACCCGCCCGAGTTCGTCGGTGGGCACCACGCCAAAGGCGCTGGGGTCGTCCACCGGGGTCAGGCTGATGGTCCCCTCGGCCCCTGACGACCGGTGGAATTCGATCAGGGCCGACAGGTCCGAGTCGGTGAGCACGTCCCCGTTGACCACTACGAACGTGTCATCGATGCCGGCGTGGTCAGCGGCGAAGCGGATGGCGCCGGCCGTGTCGAGCGGCGTCGGCTCCACGGCGTAGGTCAGGTGTACCCCGGCGATGTCTCCGCCCGGATAGGCGTTGAGAAAGGCGTCGGGACGGTACCCGAGGGAGAGTACGGCGTCGTCGATCCCGTGCTCACCCAAATGGCCGATGACCCGCTCGATCATGGGCTGCTCCACGATCGGGAGCATCTGCTTGGGCGTGGTGAGGGTCAGCGGCCGCAGGCGGGTCCCTTCGCCGCCGACCAGGACGACCGCTCTCACTTGGTGGTTCCGCCCGATGCTGCCGTCGTCGAGGTGGTGGGTGCGGTCGTGGAGGTGACGGGAGCGGGGCTCGGCGTGGTGGTGGACGTGGTCGAGCCACCGGTCGCCGCGGTGATGAGGGCCGTGATGACCTGGGCTGGCGGCTTGGGTACCGTGGCCGTGGCCGGAACGAAGGCCATGGTGATGAGCTGGCCGTTCTGGAACAGCAGGTCCTCGGGCGGCCCGCTGGTCTCCGTGCCCGTCTTTGCCGTGAAGCTGGGCCAACTGTCCACGATGACCACGCCCGGCTTGCCGGCGTCAGGCGTCCCCTTGGGGCAGACGTCGCCGTTGTTGTACGCGGACTTCCCGGGGTACTGCAGCGTCGAGGAGCTGAGCTCGAGGCCCTGGTACTCCGAGACGAACTTGCCCAAGGTGGCGTTGCTGCCCGACTCCGAGCTGTTCTTCGGTTGGATGGTCAGCACGCCGTTTCCGTTGGCTGTGAAGCCCACCTTGGAGGCGTTGGTACTGGCCGGCAGGTTCGGCTGCATGGTGCCGCAGAGGTCGATGCCCAGCGCTGCGAACCACTGCTGGCTCGTGGTCGGCGGCCCGGATGACGATGCGGTTTGGTGAGTCCGCTGGTACCGGCTGAACCCGATCAACAACAGGCCGACGATGCAGATGATGGCCAGGCTGGCGTACCAGTTCACCGGCATCTGGCCGCGATAGGTCCTCCCGCCACCGGTGGTGGCGGCCCGCTCCACCCACCTACCGGTCGAGTTGCTCTTGCCCGTCGACTTGCTCGCCATGATCGGAGGACACCCTACAGCCTGGGATCCGGCGTCCCGGACGCGGCGACTACCGCCGAGAGGCGCGGGCCACTCCGGCCAGGCACGCCCGGACGCCGATCCCGAGCGCCACCAGGGGCAGGAGGGCCTTGCGCCATCCGTGGCTGGTCCGGGCGGCGAACCGCAGCAGGGAGCGGTGGTGCTCGAGGATCATCCGGTAGGGATGATGGTCGGTGGACACCCCCTGTCGATGGATCACCTCGGCGTCGGGGACCCAGGACACCGTCCACCCGGCGGTTTTCAGTCGCCAGCAGAGATCGGCGTCCTCGGCATACATGAAGTAGGCCTCGTCGAACCCGCCGATCTGCTCGAAGGCGGACCGGCGGACCAGAAAGCACGCGCCCGACAGCCAGTCGACCGCCACCGGACCGTGGCCCCCGTCCCCGAGGTCGGCCTGCTGGTACGAACGGGTGAACCGGTTGCCGGGGGCGAAGATGCCGAGGAGCGCATGCCCACCGGCGTCGACGAGCGACGGGAACTTGCGGGCCGAGGGGTAGCGCTCCCCGCCGGCGGTGCGGATCATCGGGCCCACCAGCGCACAGCCGGGGTCCCGCTCCAGGACCCCGGCCAGAGTGGCCAGAACTCCGGGCCGGACCTCCAGATCGGGGTTGCACACCAGGACGAGGGGTGCGGCCGTGGACGCCACGCCCCGGTTGGCCGCCGAGCCATAGCCCAGGTTGGTGCCGGGTACGACCACCTCGAGGTCGGGGTAGCGGGCTCGGACCAGGTCGGCAGAGCCGTCCTGCGAACCGTTGTCCACGACCACCACCTCGGTGGCCCCGTCGGCCTGCCACCCTTCGACGCACCGGAGGAGCGCCGGTCCCGCCTCGTAGTTGACGACGACCACGGCGATCCCTTCGAGCCCACCGTCCCCGGCCCCTTCCCCGGCCCTGGCCACGCGCCCGGCGGCGCGCCCGGTCACGGGTCGAGCCGGACGAAGCGGTACTTGACCAGCGCCTTGACTGCTCCGAACCCATCCCGCCAGGTGATCTTCTTCCCCTCGTCGGGCTCCCGGCCGGCATAGGAGATCGGCACCTCGTAGATGCGATAGCCCCGTCGGAGGACCTTGGCCGTGATCTCCGGTTCGAACTCGAAGCGGTTCGACTCGATGGTGATGCCCTCGAGGACCTTCCGGTCGAACAGCTTGTAGCACGTCTCCATGTCCGAAAGGGTCGAGGAGTAGAGCAGATTCGTCACCAGCGACAGGAAGCGGTTGCCGATCCAGTGGAGTGGCAGCATGTTCTTGCGCTCGCCCGTGAAGCGGCTGCCGTAGACCACTTTGGCCTTGCCCCGGAGGATGGGTTCGAGGAGCTTGGCCCAGTCATTGGGGTCGTACTCGAGATCGGCGTCCTGGACCAGCACCAGGTCGCCCCGGATGGCCTGCATTCCGGTGCGGATGGCCGCCGCCTTGCCCAGGTTGACCTGGTGGTCGATGACCCGGATGGTCGAGTCACCCAGCGCCTGGAGGACCTTGTCGGTACCGTCGGAGGACCCGTCGTCCACCACGATGACCTCGACGTCGAACGGGAGCTCCACGGCGCGGATGCGCCGGATCACCTCGGCCACGGTGGCCCGCTCGTTGAAGACCGGCACGATGACGGACAACAGACGGTACCCGTCAGGGGCGGTGCTCCCTCCCGCCGGGTCGACACCTCCCTCGTCATCACTCATCTGCTCGGTCTCCTCGGTCTCCTCGTTCGGTCACCGGGCATCGGGTCACCGGCCGGCATCGGGCCGCGTCACTGGGTGCCATTGTGGCCGCTCGCAGCCCGGTCGATGGTGGACGGTGCCGTCAGGGCCACACCCGCCTCTTCGGCCACGGCCGCGGCCGTGCGGGCCAGACCGACACGGAGCGGGGTGGTCGGTTCCCAACCGAGGGCCGTCCGGGCCAGGGTGATGTCGGGCCGGCGTCGGGTGGGGTCGTCGACCGGCAGCGGCCGGTGGACGATCGGGGACGGGGACCCGAACAGCTCCACCACCGTCCGGGCCAACTCCAGCACGGTGTACTCATCGGGGTTGCCGACGTTGACCGGCCCGGTGAGGTCGGAGTCGAACAGGGCGATCAGACCCCGCACCTCGTCGTCGACATAGCAGAGGCTCCTGGTCTGGGTGCCGTCCCCGTAGACGGTGAGCGGATCGCCCCGGAGCGCCTGAATCAGGAAGTTCGAGACCACCCGGCCGTCATCGGGCCGGAGCCGTGGACCGTAGGTGTTGAAGATACGGACGATGGCCACGTCTGTGTCCAGGGTGCGCCGGTGGGCCATGGTCAGGGCCTCGGCGAAACGCTTGGCCTCGTCATAGACACTGCGGGGCCCGATCGAGTTCACGTTGCCCCAGTACTCCTCGGTCTGGGGGTGCACGTCGGGATCGCCGTACACCTCACTGGTCGAGGCCAGAAGGAAGCGGGCCCCGTGACGGTGGGCCAGTTCGAGGCCACGGCGGGTCCCCTCGCTGCCGACGGCGAGGGTCTCCAGCGGCAGGGCCAGATAGTCGGGCGGGGAGGCCGGACTGGCCAGATTGAAGACGCCGTCGACGACGCCGTCGACGGGCAGGGACGTCGTGATGTCGGCCTCCACCAGTGAGAAGGCCGGGTGCCCGCTCAGGTGGGCCAGGTTGGCCCGCCGGCCGGTCGAGAAATCGTCGACGCACACCACTTCGTCGCCGCGGGCCAGAAGGTGGTCGCACAGGTGCGATCCCAGAAATCCGCCTCCGCCCAGTACCACCAGGCGGCTCATCGGCGGCCGATGCCGGTGTAGTCGAACCCGATCCGGCGCAATTGGGCGGGATCCAACAGATTGCGGGCGTCGACCACCACCGCCGAGGCCATGGAGTCGCGCACCCTGGTGAAGTCGAGCCACCGGAATTCGTCCCACTCGGTCAGCACCACGGCGACAGCGGCCCCCTCGCATGCGGCGTACGCATCGGGGAAGGCCCGGATCAATTTCGACAGTCCTTTGGCGTCACCGTCGGGAACGAACTCCGAGAGACCCTCGACCGGAGCCGAGTCCTCGCCGTCGGGTACGTGCACGGTCGGGTCGAACGCCTGCACGATGGCACCACCCTCCACCAGACGCAGGACCACCTCCACGGCCGGGGAGTTGCGAAGGTCGTCGGTACCGGCCTTGAAGGTGAGCCCCAGCACGGCGACGACGGTGCCTTCGAGCTCGTCCCCCACCGCCGTCCTGACCTTGTTCACCACCCGCTCGAACTGCTCGTCGTTGGTGGCGATGGCTCCGCGCAGGAACGAGAAGTCGTACCCGGCTTCCTCGGCGATGTGCACCAGCGCCTGGGTGTCCTTGGGCAGGCAGCTGCCGCCCCACCCCGGGCCCGGGCGGAGGTACTCGAAGCCGATCCGCCTGTCGTAGCCCAGACCCAGGATCACGTCCCGGACGTCTGCCCCCACCGCCTCGCACAGGCCGGCCACGGCATTGACGAAGCTCAACTTCGTGGCCAGAAAGGCGTTAGAGGCGTACTTGATGGTCTCGGCCGTGGCCGCGTCCGTGATCAGGAGGGGTGCATGGGTGCCGGCGAAGAGGTCCCCGACCTTGGCCGCCGATGCCTGGTCGTCGGCGCCCACCACGATCCGCTCGGGACGGAGGCTGTCCGGTACCGCCGTCCCCTCCCTCAGGAACTCGGGGTTGGACACCACCGTCACGTCCGGTCGGCCGAGCACCCGCTCGACCACCAGGGTGGAGCCCACCGGCACGGTGGACTTGTTGACGATGATCGTCCCCGGTGCCAGGTGGGGACCGATCTCCTCGGCCACCGCCTCCACGAAGGTGAGGTCAGCCGAGCCGTCGGGACTCTGCGGCGTGGGAACGCACAGGAACACGAACTCGGCCCCCTCGATGGCCGCGGATGCACCGACCACGAAGCGGAGCCGGCCCGCGGCCTGGCCATCGCGTACCAGCTCCTCGAGGTGGTCCTCGACGATGGGCACCTCTCCGGCCTGCAACATGGCCACCTTGGCCGGGTCGGCATCTCCGCAGGTCACCCGGTGACCGAAGTGGGCCAGCGTGGCCGCCGTGGGCAGGCCCACGTACCCGACCCCGATGACCGCCACCGTGTGGCCCTTCCCGTGCGGCAGCACCCGCACGGCCGACCCGCTCTGGCCGAACGGACCGCCGGAACCACCGGACGGGGAATCGGTCGATCTCCGGCCACCCGCGGGCCGACCGGGCGCTCCGAGCATGGTGGCGATCAGCGACATCATGAGTTCGTTCCCGTCTTCACTGCTCTCATCGTTCCTTCGGCCACGTGGACCTACTCCATGTCGACCCGTTTTCGCCAGTTCTGAAGTCATGGATGCTCCGCCGGGACCGGTGGTCACGACAGGTCACCCCGCCACCGCCAGAGCCCGTACCAGCCGCTCCAGGCCATCCGTCCATTCGGGCAGCAGGGGTATCCCCGACAGCCGTAGCGCGGCGTTGTCGAGTCGCGAATTGGCCGGACGGGGCGCCGGCCGGGGCGGATCCAGCTCTGCGGTGGTGATGGGCTGCACGCGTCCGGGATCGTGTCCTGCCGCGGCCAGGGCCGACCGGGCGAATCCGAACCACGTGGTCTCCCCCTGGTTGGTCACGTGGAAGGTACCCGGTCTGCGATCCAGAGCCAGTCGGACCACGGCCCCGGCCAGGTCGGCGGTGAAGGTCGGGCACCCCCGCTGGTCGTCCACGAATCGCAGCGGAGAGGAGCGGTCGGCCGAGGCCAGACGGAGGACGGTCTTCACCATGTTGGCGCCGTGGGCACCGCTCACCCAGGCCGTGCGAACCACCGTGGCCGAGGGGCCGGCCAGCTGGTGCACCTCGGTCTCGCCGGCCAGTTTGCTCATCCCGTACACCGAGCGCGGGTCCGGTCGGTCCCACTCGACGTAGGGCCGGTCGAGGGTGCCGTCGAACACGTAGTCCGTCGAGATGTAGATCAGGTGGGCACCGCTCTCGTGCGCCGCCTCGGCCATGTTGCGGGTGCCCAACGCATTTACGGCGAAGGCCGTATCCGGGTCGGACTCGCAGGCGTCCACCGCGGTGAACGCCCCGCCGTGCAGCACGATGTCGGGTCGGAAGGCCTCGACGGTGGCACGGACCACGGTCCGGTCGACGACGTCCATGGTGTCGATGTCGGTGGAGAGCACGTCGAAGGCTCCCTCCGACACCGGCGGAAGGATTTCGGTCCCCACTGCCCCGTGGGCCAGACCCCCGTCGGGTACCCCACCCGAGAGCACGTCCCGCAGGTCCCGACCCAACTGGCCGTTCCCCCCGGTGAGCAGGACCCGCAAGGGGCGCCTCACGAGGCCGGGAGGCTCACGGCGTGGTGGACGGGCCCGGCTGCGCGTTCGACGTCCAAGCCCCCTCGACAACCGGGGCCCGGTCCCGCAGCGGCTCCCACCAGCTGCGGTGTCCGGCGTACCACGCCACCGTGTCCGCCAGCCCCTGTTCGAAGGGCACAGTGGGCTCCCAGCCCAGTACCCTGCGGATCTTCGACGAGTCGAGGAGGTAGCGCCGGTCGTGGCTCGGTCGGTCGGGGACGATCTCCTTCAACGACGCAGGCTTGCCGGTGGCGCTCAGGATGGCGTCGGCGATCTCTTCGATACTGGCCTCGACCCCGCTTCCCACGTTGTAGGTCTCACCCACCGTCCCGTGCTGCAGGACCAGTTCGATGGCCCGGCAGTGATCGTCGACATGAAGCCACTCGCGCCGGTTCTGGGTGGAGGCATAGAGGGGCAGGGGCTGATCGTCCAGTGCCTTGGCCGTGAACAAGGGGATGACCTTCTCGGGGAATTGGAAGGGTCCGTAGTTGTTGCAGCAGTTGGTGATGGTGGCCGGCAGTGCGAACGTCTCCACGTAGGCCCGGACGGCGTGGTCGGCACCGGCCTTGGATGCGTTGTACGGCGTGCGGGGTCGGTAGGGGGTCTCCTCGGTGAACGACTCGTCGGAGTCGAGCGCCAGGTCCCCGTAGACCTCACAGGTCGAGATGTGGTGGAACCTGGTGACGCCGTGGCGACGCGCCGCCTCGGCCAACGTCTGGGTCCCCAGCACGTTGGTCCGGAAGAACCGGGCCGGGTCCAGGATGGCCAGGCTGTTGTGCGACTCGGCGGCGAAGTTCACGATGACGTCGATCTCGTGCTCGGCCAAGGTCTTGGCCACCACCTCGAGGTCGCCGATGTCGCCCTGGACGAATCCGATGCGGTCCTCCACATCGGCCAGGTTGGGCCGGTTGCCGGCGTAGGTGAGCACGTCGAAGGCCACGACCGAGTCGGCAGGGTGGTTCTCCACCCAGTACCGCACGAAGTTCGATCCGATGAAACCGGCACCGCCGGTCACGAGAAGCCGCATGATCCAGGAATGTTACTCATGGCCGGACACCGGGCGTCCGGGCGGGCCCGGGGCCGGACACGGGTTCAGGCCTGCGCAGGCCCCGGGGGGCGAACGTGGATCACGTCACCGGCCACCACCGTCCGCCGCCGACCGTCCACGTCCACCACCAGGTGGCCCTCGCCGGTGGTGTCGACGGCCAGGCCCTCGAAGTGCGATCGGGCCAGCTCGACCCGCACGACCGTTCCCACGGTGGTGCACCTCGATCGGAGGCTTTCGGCCTGCCGGGTCCGGCCTGCCGGCGTCTCGAGATCGTCCCGCCGGGGACCGAGCGCCCTAAGCAGGGCGGACAGCACCTCGGACCGCTCCACCGGGTGACCGACCTGCTGGTACAGCGAAGTGGCCGAACCGGCCACACCCTGGGGAAGGTCCTCTTCGTCCCGCGGCCAATTCACGTTGATCCCGATGCCGACGACGATCGGTACCGACAGAGGGATCGGGACCGGTCCGGCGTCGGCCAGATCGGCCTCGGCCAGCGCTCCGGCCAGTTTGCGCCCGTCAGGGGCCACCAGGTCGTTCGGCCACTTGATCCCCGGCTTCAGGCCGGCCACCTCCTCGACGGCATCGGCCGCGGCGAGCGCCACCACGGCGCTGGCCAGATGCCTCTGCTCGGCGGGGAGCGCGGTCCGCACCAGAACCGAAAGCAACAGGTTGGTCCCCTCGGGCGCCTCCCACCGGCGACCGAGGCGTCCTCGACCGGCGCTCTGATGATCGGCCACCGCCACGACGCCGTCGGGAGCCCCTCGTCGGGCCTCCTCGAGAAGGTAGCGGTTGGTGGAATCGATGGTGGTGAAGCGCCGGATGTCGGTGAACCCCGGGCCCGGCATGGCACACACCCTACGGGCCGTGCCAGTGTTATATCGCCCGGTGCCCGTGGAGTCACGGTTCCGTGCCCCGACGATTCGAAAGGCGCAGCGTGCTGAAGAAGGTTCTCATCGCCAACCGGGGGGAGATCGCCGTGCGGGTCATCCGGACCTGCCGGGAGCTCGGGGTGGCCACCGTGGCCGTCTACTCCGACCTGGACCGCCAGGCGCTCCATGTCCGCCTGGCCGACGAGGCGTACTCGTTGGGGGGCCAGACCGCGGCCGAAAGCTACCTGAACACCGAGGCCATCCTCCGCATCATCGAGGAGAGCGGTGCCGACGGCGTCCACCCCGGGTACGGGTTCTTTTCGGAGAACACCGACTTCGCCCGCGCCATCACCGACCGGGGGGTGACCTTCATCGGACCGCCGCCCGAGGCCATCGAGGTGATGGGCGACAAGATCAGCTCGAGACACGCCGCGGAGAAGGCCGGGGTGTCCGGTGTCCCCGGCCGGTCCGAGGTGCTCACCTCGGCCGACGAGGTCATCGAGTTCGGCGAGGAGTTCGGATGGCCGGTGGCCATCAAGGCCGCCTACGGCGGCGGGGGTCGGGGCATGAAAGTGGTCGACGGGCCCAGCGAAGCGGCCGAGGCCCTCGAGTCGGCCATGCGTGAGTCCCTGGCCTACTTCGGACGGGACGAGTGCTACGTCGAGCGCTACCTGGCCTGGCCACGCCACGTCGAGATGCAGATCATCGCCGACACCCACGGGAACACCCTGTGGCTGGGGGAACGCGACTGCTCGGCCCAGCGGCGCCACCAGAAATTAGTCGAAGAGAGCCCCGCGCCCGAGTTCCCCGACGAGATCCGTCGGGCCATGGGGGAGGCTTCGGTCAAGGTGGCCCGGGCCTGCGGTTACGTGAACGCCGGCACCGTCGAGTTCCTCTATCAGGACGGCGAGTTCTTCTTCTTGGAGA
Organism: uncultured Acidimicrobiaceae bacterium; assembly: GCA_963700235.1. Classification (GTDB taxonomy): domain Bacteria; phylum Actinomycetota; class Acidimicrobiia; order Acidimicrobiales; family RAAP-2; genus Bog-756. The sequence continues at coordinate 515,085 of CAVOWT010000001.1, read as the reverse complement.
TGAACACCCGCCTGCAGGTCGAACACCCGGTGACGGAACTGGTCACCGGCCTGGATCTGGTCGAATGGCAGCTGCGGGTGGCCTCGGGTGAGCGGCTCGGGTTCTCCCAGGACGACGTGCGCCGTGACGGCCACGCCATGGAGGTGCGGATCAACGCTGAAAACCCCGCCGGCGGGGCCTTCACCCCCTCGCCGGGGACGATTACCCGCTTCACCGTGCCGGCCGGGCCCGGGGTCCGGCTCGACGCCGGCTACGAGACCGGGGACACCGTCAGCCAGTTCTACGACAACCTGGTGGCCAAGTTGGTGGTGTGGGGTCATGACCGCGAGGCGGCACGGCGCCGGATGCTCCGGGCCATCGACGAGACGATCATCGAGGGGGTGGCCACCACGCTCCCGGCCGATGTGGCCATCCTGTCGCATCCCGACTTCGTGGCGGGACAGCACTCGACCAACTGGGTGGAGCAGACGCTCGATCTCAGCGGGGTGGAGTCGACGTCGGTCGGAGGGCCTCCGGAGGCCCCGGCAGCCGACGGTGAAGAGGCCGTGCCCCGGGTCCTTCGGGAGGTGACGGCCGAGGTGGACGGTCGGCGCTACCAGGTGAAGCTGTGGGTGCCCGACCTCGGTGACGCCGTCGTCACCGCCGCCGGCCCGGTCGGCGCCCCCCGTGGGGCGGGGCCCAAGCGGCCGAAGACCGCGGCATCCGGTGCAGGATCCGGGACGGTGGCCGTACCCATGCAGGGAACCATCGTGAAAGTCCTGGTGGCAGAAGGCGATGCCGTCGAGGTCGGTCAGACCATCTGCGTGCTCGAAGCCATGAAGATGGAGAACAACGTCACCGCCGAGAAGGCCGGAACGGTGAAGGAAGTCAAGGTCCAGGCGGGCGAATCGGTCGGCCCTGGCGACGTCATCGCCGTCATCGAGTAGCGGAGACCCCACCCATGGCCGAGCTCGAGCTGCAGAAGGAGGCGGCCCGCCGGGCCGTCGACGACGACCTGTCCCGGCTCGTCCGGCTCAGCCATGACATCCACGACCACCCCGAAACGGCGTTCGAGGAGGACCGGGCCAGTGCCTGGACGGCCGAAACCCTGGACGGCGGTGGGTTCGAGGTGACCATGGGCGTTGCCGGTATGCCCACGGCCTTCAGCGCCGAGATCGGATCGGGTCCGCTGGTGATCGCCGTCTGCGCCGAATACGACGCCCTGCCCGGCGTCGGGCACGCCTGCGGGCACAACATCATCGCCGCATCGGCGGTCGGTGCCGGACTGGGCCTGGCCCCTCTGACCGGCGAGCTGGGCCTCACCGTCCGAGTCCTCGGCACGCCGGCCGAAGAGGGTGGCGGAGGCAAGATCACCATGCTCGACGACGGGGTGTTCGACGACGTGCATGCGGCGATGATGATCCATCCGTGGCCGAACGACCGGCTGGAGGGTACCTGCCTGGCCGTGGCGCATTTCGACGTGGTGTTCCGTGGCAAGAGCGCCCACGCGTCCGCCGCCCCGTTCGAAGGTGTCAATGCCGGCGACGCCATGGTCGTGGCGCAAGTGGGCCTGGGGCTGCTCCGTCAACAGCTCCGGCCCGGTGATCAGGTGCACGGCGTGGTCACCGACGGCGGACAGGCGGCCAACATCATCCCCGACGCCGTGACCGGAAGGTTCATGACCCGGTCCTTGTCATTGGCAGGGCTGGAGCGCCTCGAGCCCCGGGTCATGGCGTGCTTCGAGGCCGGCGCCCTGGCCACCGGTTGCTCGCTTCAGCGCCGGGACCTGGCACCGGTGTACTCGCACATGGAGAGCGACGCCGGGCTCCTCGATCTGTACCGGGCCAACGCCGAACAGTGCGGCCGCACCTTCCCTCTCGACGACGACCAGGCCCCCCGGCCCATGTTCTCCACCGACATGGCCAACGTCTCCCTGGCCGTGCCCACCATCCATCCGCTGGTGGGCATCGACGCGGCCGGTTCGGTGAACCACCAGCCCGAGTTCGCCGCGGCCTGCATCACGCCGTCGGCCGACAAGGCCGTGAGGGACGGTGCCCTCACCATGGCCTGGACGGCCATCGACGCCGCGCAGCCCGGGGCCGTCCGCGACCGGTTGACCCGACGCTGAACGACGTCACCCGTCGGCGCGGCCGCTGTCCACCGCCGGCCTGGGTCCGGTCGGGGCCCCGGCTCGGACACCGGGGGCGGTGCCCAGGGCAGATCCCGACCCCACCATGACCACATCGAGCACCCGGACCCAGGCTAAGAAGGTCACGGGGAAACGTGGACCGGGCCCGCCGACGCGGGGAGAGCGAGGTGCTCCCGTACATGGCCGGACGAGGATGGTGACACCGTGAGGACGACGTTCCACCCGAGCAGATCGCCGCTCCGGTGGCTCGGACCCGTGACGGTCGCCGCCCTGGCTGCGTACGCCTGGTGGGCCACCGGTGTGACCCCTTTCACGGGGGGCGCGTATGTGGCAGTGGGTGTTCCGGTGGTGACGGTGGCCGTCGCCGCCGCGCTCGATCGCCGGCCGGTCGGTACCGACCCGGTACCGACCCGGTCCCGCCACGCCGGGGGATTCCGTGCCGCCCTCCCCTGGGTCCTGCTTGGCGCGGTGGCCCTCGTGCTCGAACTGGTGGCGCTGTCCCTCGGGGGCCGGTCACACGACGTCCCCACGCTCAGCACCGTGGTGGACCACGCGTTGGGCCGACACCCGCAGAGGTTCGTCCTGTTCTGCGTCTGGCTGGCCGTTGCCGCGGTACCGCTGCTCCGACGGCGACAGCGGCGGGGGCGCGGCGGGGGGCGGGGCACCGAATCTGCCTCAGGCACGGGAAGCGTGGCCTGACATGGTGGTCACCGCGCTCTGGTTGGGTCTCTTCGCCGCAGGTGCCGGCTGGGAGACCCGTTGCCACCGCCCCGGCTCACGGTGGACCAGCCTCACCGGCCTCGTCGCCCGCGGTTGGAAGAGCGCACCGGGCCGCATGCTCCTCATCGCCGTATGGGCCTTCGTCGGGTGGCACGTATTCGCCCGCTACACACTGCCTGGCTGATCCGGTGACGCCGCTCCCCCCCGACCGCGGTTCCGGTCCGTGACGGCCACGGTCTCACCCGTCAGCTACTGGTCGTCGGCGGCACTCGCCGCCGCGGTGTGTGGCTTCCTGTGCGTGACGGCCCGTCGGCACCCGGGCAGCTGGACGATCGTGGTGGCCCGGGTCCTCGGTGTGGTACTGGCGGCCGATGCCGTCAGCTACACCGTGTCGTTGGTGGTACAGGGGACCTGGTCGGCGAAGACGTCGCTCCCGCTGGCGCTGTGCGACGTGGCCGTCGTGATCGCCGCTGTGGCCTGTTGGTGGCGGATCGCCCTGTTGGTGGAGCTCACCTACTTCTGGGGGTTGGCCGGCACACTGCAGGGTGTCCTCACACCCGATCTCAACGTGGGCTTCCCGCACCTGGTGTTCTTCCAGTACGTGGCCGGGCACCTCGGGATCGTCACCGCCGCGCTCTTCTTGGTGGTCGGCATGCGCATCGTGCCTCGGCCCGGATCCGTGCCCCGGGTGCTGGCCATCACCCTGGGCTACTCCGCACTGGTCGGCACCGTCGACGGCCTGACCGGCGCCAACTACATGTTCCTGCGTCGACCGCCCGGTGAGTGGACCCTCCTGCGACTCCTCGGCCCATGGCCCTGGTACCTGCTGACGGCGACAGCGGTGGCCGCCGTCGTCTTCACGCTGCTCGACGCACCCTTCTGGCCGGCCCGCCGTCGAGCCGTCGGCCACACCGGAACCCCGGGTGCGGGTCGCGTAGGCGGCGGCGGTAGCGGTGGCGGTGGTGAGGGGATCGAGACCACCCACGCACCGAGCGCCACCGGCTCGGCGCCGTGACTTCGGAAACCGCCGGTCATCCCCCGGTCGGCCCGTCGCCGCCGTTGCGCCTCCACGGCTGGACCGACCGCGCCGTGGTCGGGGTGGCCTTGGCGGCGTTGGCGGCCGGATTCGGCCAATTCGGCCTGGTAGCCGCCCTCGGAGACGTGGCCCGCCACTTCGGGCAACAGGTGCACGGGGCCAGCATCGCCGACCAGGTGGGACTGTCGGGGACCGAGCTCGGCGTGGGCCTGGCCATCATCCGGCTGGCCTCACTGGGCAGCCTGCCCTTCATCGGAGCAGCCGACCGGGTCGGGCGCCGGACCATGCTCCTCGGCACCCTGTCGCTGGGACTGGCCATGACGGTGGCCTCGGCGCTGAGCCCGGGCTACTGGTGGTTCGTCGTCATCTTCGCCTGTGGGCGTCCCCTGCTCAGCGCCACCAACGCCCTGGCCCAGGTAGCGGCGGCCGAGCAGACGGCCACCGAGGGCCGGGCCTCGGCCGTGGCTCTCACCGCGGCGGGATACGGCGTCGGAGCCGGACTCATCGCCATCATCGACAGCCTGGCCTCCGGCGCCCTCGGGTTCCGGGGCATGTTCGCGCTGGCGGTCGTCCCGCTGGCTCTGGTGCCGCTCCTCCGCAAGTGGATCGAGGAGCCGGACCGCTTTGCCGTCGAGTCGGCGCGTGACGACCATCCTCTGCCCGTGCTGGGCCCCGTAGGGCCGAGGTTCCGGCGACGACTGGCCGTGGTGGCCCTGTTGGGCGCGGCCATCTCGGTGATCACCGGTCCGGCCAACAGCTTCGTGTTCCTGTACGCCCAGAACGTGCTCCACCAGCCCGGGTATGTGACCGCCGCCATGGTCGTCGGAGCGGGCGTAGCCGGGTTGGGCGGACTGCTGGTCGGACGGTGGTTGGCCGACCATCTGGGTCGGCGTCCCACGGGAGCCCTGGCCATGCTGGGTCTGGCCGGATTCGGCACGCTGGCCTACGCCGGGTCGCGCCCGGCTCTGGTCATCGGCTACATCTTGGGCGTACTGGCCGGTTCGGTCATCGCCCCCCCGCTCGGCTCGCTACTGGCCGAGCTGTTCCCCACCTCCGTGCGGGCCTCGGTGGCCGGGTGGTGGGTGGCGGCCGGTGTGATCGGCGCCGGGCTCGGGCTGGTCGCGTTCGGCGCGGTGGCCGACGCCGGTGACCGGTTCGGACGCGCTGCCGTGGTGACGTTCCTACCTGCCGCGTTGGCAGCCGGTCTGTTCTGGCTGGTCCCCGAGACGCGTGGGAAGGAACCCGAGGACCTGTGGCCGGATTGATCCGCAGCCTCCAACTCCGATATGCGGCGCGACCCACAGGGGCCGCCGGTTACGCCGCCGCTGGCGGCGGGCGCTGGTGACGCATCCGGTTGTGTCGACCGCAGAGGAGCCGTCCGTTCTCCTGCGTGGTGGGCCCGCCGGCCGCCCAGGGTTGGATGTGGTCGACCTCACAGGATGGCGCCGGCACGTCGCAGTATGGGTGGGTGCACTCTTGGTCCCTGACCTCGATGGCCCGTCGCGTGGCGCCGCCGAAGAGCCGGCTGGAGTGGCTGATCTCCACCCTGCCGCGGGGTGTGAACACTGCCCGCTCGAGGTCGGCCTCGTGCAGCCCGGCGAGGAGCGAGCCAGGCGGGACGACGGTGCCGTCCTCGAGTTGGCAGATCCTTCCGTGCAGGGTCTCCCAACCCACCAGCACGGTGTACAGGGGAGCGGGTCTGCGGCCGCCGGCAGGACATGTCTTCGAGCGCGCCGCCATCTCCACCAGAGCGTCGGCCCGGCGCTGGCTCGGGGTGCGGGCGAGGTCGGTCACCTTCGGCTCCCGTCCGAGCCGTCGGCGGGCCTCGACCCAGTCGGCCTCGAACAGCAGCCTCTCGATCCGCTCCAGCTCGTCCGAGACGATGGTGCCGGAAATGGGATCGAGGGTCATCTTGCCGAACCACATGTCCCCGAAGCCGTTGACCAGGAACACGTCGCGCCGGGTACGTCGTCTCTCCCCGTCCTCGTCGGTGCCGTCAGGATCAGCCAGCTGTTTCCAGTAGGCGGCGGCCCGGACGAACTGGTCGTGGCGCAGACTGCCGGCTTGGTCGACCAGCAGCTTCTCGTCCCGTACCAGCGCCGCTTCGGTGGCATCCGTTCGGAGCGACGTCAACACGTCCACCTTGGCCCCGTTGACGTCGCCCCTGGCCCAGGCCTCGGCCGTGCCCGGCAGGTGCCGGAGCCCGCGGCCCCGGCGAACCAGGCGGCGGGCCTCACCGCGCGGCAACCCACACCGAAAGGACAACCAGGCGGCCGCACTCCGTGCGCCGTCGGGCTCCCAATTGCGGGCGGCGTCGAAGGCCGCCGTCGACTCGGTGACGAACGCTTCGAGCCGGGCCAGCAGACGTTGAAGCTCCTCGATCGACTGGGTATCGGCGCACGCGGAGGGCTCCGAACCGCCGAGCTGATCGATCGCCTCCCTCAGGACATCGAGATCCATGAGGACATCGAACCATGGGGGTGTGACAGTCACTCAGAGGATATCGATGACCACTGAAAGTAGTGAGCGGCGGATACCGAGCACCGGCGCTCCAGAGGGTGGGCCGGCGGCAGAACCGGCCTGCCCGGCCGGAGGACACCGGCCTAGCCGTTGGGGTGGAACTCCCCGAACACCCCCCGGAGCACGTCCGACACCTCGCCCAGCGTGGCCATGGCCGCCAGCGCCGACTTCATCGGCAGCAGCAGGTTCTGCGTGCCGCGGGCGGCGGCTCCGACATCGGCCAGGGCATGGTCCACGGCGGACTGGTCCCGCTCCTGGCGTACCCGCTTGACCCGGGCCACCTGGGAGCGCTGGAGCTCGGGGTCGATCGGGAACACATCGGTCGGCTCGAGCTCCTCGTCGACGAACTTGTTCACGCCGACGATGATCTTCTCGTGGGCGTCGACGTCCTTGGCGTAGGCATAGGCCGCCTGCTCGATCTCCTGCTGCATGTACTGGGCCTCGATGGCGTCGACGGCGCCACCCATGGCGTCGATCCGCTCGAGGTACTCCCAGGCAGCCTGCTCGACCTCGTCGGTGAGCGACTCCACGAACCAGGATCCGGCCAACGGATCGACCGTGTCGGCGATCCCCGACTCGTAGCCGACGATCTGCTGGGTGCGGAGGGCGATCTTGGCGGCGCGCTGCGTGGGCAGACCGAGAGCCTCGTCGAAGCCATTGGTGTGCAGGCTCTGGGTGCCGCCCAGTGCGGCCGCCATGGCCTGCACGGTGACCCGGACGATGTTGTTCTCCGGTTGCTGGGCGGTCAGGGTGGACCCACCGGTCTGGGTGTGGAAACGGAGGAGGGTGGACTTCGGGTCCTTGGCCCCGAACCGTTCGGTCATCAGCTTGGCCCACATCCGCCGGGCGGCCCGATACTTGGCGATCTCCTCGAACAGGTTGTTGTGGGCGTTCCAGAAGAAGCTGAGCCGGGGGGCGAAGGCGTCGACGTCGAGACCGGCGGCCAGGGCGGCCTCCACGTAGGCGATGCCGTTGGCGATGGTGAAGGCGATCTCCTGCACCGCCGTCGATCCGGCCTCTCGGATGTGGTAGCCGGAGATGGAGATGGTGTTCCACGCGGGCAGGTGCTCGGCACAGTAGGAGAAGGTGTCGGTGACGAGTCGCATCGACGGGCGGGGGGGATAGATGTAGGTACCCCGGGCCACGTACTCCTTCAAGATGTCGTTCTGGATCGTGCCGCCCAGCAGCTTCGGGTCCACCCCGGTCTCCTCGGCCACCAGCTGGTAGAAGAGGAGGAGGATGGCGGCGGTGGCATTGATGGTCATCGAGGTGGTGACCTTGTCGAGCGGCAGCCCGGCCAGCAGCAGGCGCATGTCGGCCATGGAGTCGATGGCCACTCCGACCTTGCCGACCTCCCCTTCGGAACGGGGGTGATCGGAGTCGTAGCCCATCTGGGTGGGGAGATCGAAGGCGCACGAGAGGCCGGTCTGGCCCGCGCTCAGCAGGAATTTGAAGCGCTCGTTGGTCGACTCGGCGGTACCGAAGCCGGCGTACTGCCGCATGGTCCAGAGGCGACCGCGGTACATGTCGGCCCGGATGCCCCGGGTGAACGGGTAGTGCCCCGGGATCCCGAGCTGCCGATCGGGGTCCCAACCCTCGAGATCGGCCGGACCGTAGAGAGGACGGATCTCGATACCCGAGTCGGTGAATCGCCGGTCCTCGGATTCGGATGAGCTGTCAGGAGCCTTGGGAGCCATGAGCCCAGGTTACGGTCTGGGCCGCCCTCGGGAAAAAGCGGTCCGCGGCCTCAGGCGCCGGCCGGGGGCGCCACGGCGTGGGGCATGCAGAGGTCGTCGTACTCGGCGATGACGATGGGAGCGGCATCGGGACCGCACGCCGGGCAGTGGGGATCCCGGTGCACCTTGAACGTGCGGAAGGTCTGCTCGAGTGCGTCGTAGGCCAGCAGGCGACCCTGGAGCGTGTCGCCGATGCCCAGCAGGATCTTGATGGCCTCGATGGCCTGGATGGAACCGACGATGCCGGGCAGGACCCCGAGGACGCCGGCCTCGGCGCAGCTGGGGGCGAGCTCCGCCGGCGGTGGCTCGGGGATCATGCACCGATAGCAGGGACCCTCATAGGGGTTGAACACCGTGGCCTGACCCTCGAACCGGAAGATGGACCCGTGCACGACGGGGATCCGCTTGAGCAGGGAGGCGTCGTTGACCAGGTAGCGGGTGGGGAAGTTGTCGGTGCCGTCGACGATCACGTCGTAACCGTCGATGATGTCGAGGATGTTGTCGGCGCCGAGGCGCACGTCGTAGGTGACCACGTTGATGTCGGGGTTGATCAGGGTGAGCGTCTTCTTGGCCGAGTCGACCTTGCGCTCGCCGATCCGGTCGGTGTTGTGCAGGATCTGACGCTGCAGGTTCGACGCGTCCACCACGTCCATGTCGATGATCCCGAGCGTTCCCACCCCGGCGGCAGCCAGATACAGGGCCGCCGGAGAACCGAGGCCACCCGCTCCGAGCAGCAGCACCTTCGAGTCGAGCAGCTTCAGCTGGCCGGTCTCACCCACTTCGGGGAGGAGCAGGTGGCGCTGGTACCGGTTGCGCTGTTCCGGTGTCAGGGACTGGGGGGCCGACCATTCGCGACCCTCGTCCTTCCAGCGGTTGAACCCTCCGATGACCGACGCCACGTCGGTGTAGCCCAACTGCTGCATGGTCTGCGCCGCGAAGGCCGACCGCGTGCCGCCGGCGCAGTACACGACCACGTGGCTGGACTTGTCGGGGATCCGGCCCTCGACGGAGGTCTCGAGGGTGCCCCTCGGGATGTGCACGGCGCCGGGCAGCGCGCCCTGCTCGTACTCGTCGGGCTCGCGCACGTCCAGAACCACGGCGTCACCAGCCGCGATCTCCTGTTCCGCCTGGGCCGGTTCGACCTCTCGAACGGCCGCCTTGGCTTCGGCCAACATCTCCCTGAAGGTGGGCACGGCGATCACGATCCTTCTGCGTCGGCCAGGGACCGGTCGGTCCGGTCCTGGCGCTTCTGCTCACTAGCGTAAACACTACCAGCGGGGTCAACATTCCCGCCTGGGCTCGGGGCCCGTCGTGCCCGGAGTGGTGGTGCCAGGGTCGGGGCGGGACCTCCCCCTGGCCGGTAGCGTTTCGCCCGATGGAGCGTCCGTGGAGCTGAGCGAGGTCGTCACCCTCCGCCACATGACCAGAAACTTCGCCGCCCGGCCGCTCGACGACCAGGTGGTCGACGAGCTGTTGACGCTGGCACTTCGTGCACCGTCGGCCGGCCACACCCAGGGGCGGGAATTCGTGGTCCTCGAGGGTGCCGAACAGACCGCCCGGTATTGGAGGGCCACGACCGACGAGGAGTGGCGGAGCCGGTCGCGGCGGTACGCCGGTCTGTCGCGGGCCCCGGTGGTCATCCTGGTGTTCTCCGACCCCCCCGCCTATGTGACCCGCTACCGGGAACGGGACAAGGTGCGGCCGGACGGGAAGGAGGTCGAGTGGACCGTTCCCTTCTGGTTCGTCGATGCCGCCTTCTCCACCATGCACCTCCTGTTGGGAGCAGCCGACCGCGAGGTCGGCGCGGCGTTCCTCGGTAACTTCCGCGGAGAGGACACACTCCGGGCCTCGCTCGGCATCCCGGATCGGCTCCGATGGCTGGGTGCCGTCCTGCTGGGCCAACCGGCCGAGCCCGACCCACGGTCCTCGTCGTCGGCGCGGCCCCGACGGACCCTGGGCGACAGCGTGCACCGCGGCAGCTGGTAGACGGCAGCACTCCCGGGCCACCAGGGGGTTCTGGCGTGGTGATTGACAAAACTTCTGCGTTACCACAGACTCTCTCGGTCGAGAGAACCCGCCGGATGCCGGTGGGGCGATGCCGGCCGGCGTTTCCGCTGCTTGGGGGGCGACGGGTTCCGAACAGGGGGAGTGACTGTGCGCAAGACCATGGCCCGCAATATTGTCGTCGCCGGTGTCCTCATGGGGGTGGGGGCCCTGGTGATCCAGTACGCGCCGCCGGCGTCGGCGACCAAGGCGCTGTCGGCACCGGTCTTCTCGAACAAGAGCACCGTCGACGCCAAGCAGGGCAAGGCCTTGGACTTCACGGTGAAGACCAAGGCCAATCCGGTGGCATCCATCTCCGAGTCCGGGACGCTCCCACCCGGTGCCACCTTCACCGACAACGGCAACGGCACGGCAACGCTGTCCGATCCGACCCCTCTGGCCGCCGCCGCCGCATACACGCTCGATCTCGTCGCCACCAATGTCACCAATGGACAGCAGAACACGACCGACCAGACACTGACGCTCGACATCACCTCGAAATTGCCCCTCATCCGTCACGTGTTCGACATCGTGCTGGAGAACAACGACTACAGCGCCACGTTCGGGACGCCCAGCAACGATCCGTATCTGGCCCAGACACTGCCCAGTGAGGGGGCGCTCCTCGAGAACTACTACGCCACCGGTCACTTCTCCAACGACAACTACGTCGCCATAGTCTCGGGCCAGCCTCCGAACACCGACAACCAGCTCGACTGCGGCTCGTACGTCGACTTCAGCGCCGGGCAGGACGCGGAAGGGATCCAGCAGGGCGACGGTTGCGTCTATCCCACCGCGGTGAAGACCATCGCCGACCAGCTGTCCGGCGAAGGACTGACCTGGAAGGGCTACATGGAGGACATGGGGAACGATCCGACCAGGGACGGCACCACCGGCACCTCCTGCGGGCATCCGGTCTCGGGCGCCCATGACGGAGCCTTCGACGCCGAAACCAGTGACGGTTACGCCACCCGCCACAATCCCTTCGTCTACTTCCACTCCATCACCGACAATGCATCCGAGTGCGATCAGGACGTCGTCCCGCTCGGCGACACCAGCGGGAACATGCCGGCCGGCACGCTCCCCGGTGTCACCGGACTGGTCACCGACCTGGCGTCGATCGCCACCACCCCGAACTTCAGCTTCATCACGCCGAACCTGTGCGACGACGGGCATGACGCCCCGTGCACGAATACCACCGGTGTGGCGGCAGGGGGCGATCCGTCGGCCGCCGACGAGGCGGTGGCCGACACCAACACCTGGCTGCAGACGTGGGTGCCGATCATCACCAGCTCACCTGCGTTCCAAAAGGACGGCCTGCTCGAGATCACCTTCGACGAGGCCGAGGATCCCACGCTCGACACCACCGCCTGCTGTGGTGAGACCGCGGGTCCGGCTGCTTCGGGCGGCGACAACGGGCTCAGCGGTCCCGGCGGCGGCAAGGTCGGGGCCATCCTCATCTCGCCGTTCATCACCCCGGGCCTCACGGTGACCAAGTTCTCGTACAACCACTTCTCGTCCCTGGCCTCGGTCGAGGACCTGTTCGGGCTGCCCCGTCTGGGCGAGGCCCAGACGGTGACGACGACCTTCGACAAGCACATCTACGCCGGCTAGACGGGCGGGAGGCGGGGTCGTCCGCGGGCCGGTCGACGGGCCTGGTCAGGCGTCCCTCGTGACCATCCTCCACGCACCGAGGGCGGTCCACACCACGATCCATCCGACGATCACGCAGACCGCCACGGCGGTGGACTCGGTCACCGCCACCGTGCCCGGTCCACCGTTGTGCATTCCGCCGAAGGCCGAAGGCAGACCGCCCGGTTCGAGGTGGGTGGCGGCCACCCCCACCAGCCCACGTTGCAGGTTGACGAGGTGGGCGATCTTGGCCTGCGAGAGCAGAGGCGTCAGCACGATCTCGAGCACGATGAGCAGGATCACCGGGACGGTCCGCTGCCCCATGAGTGATGCCAGACCCAGACCGACCAGAAAGCCTATGGCCGCATACAGCTCGACCCACAGCCCCGCCTTCACCATCAGGGAGACCGACGGTGAGAGGAAGTGGCCCGAGTAGTCCGAGTAGTCCTGGTCGGCGATGGTGACGGCCTGGGCCCGGTTCGTCGCCGCTGACGTCGGCTGGGGAGCCACGCCACCCGGTGACCACCCGGACTACCCGGCCCTCCCCCCGGGACCGTTTCCGCACGGCACCACGGCCGCCATCTGACCGGAGTAGTTGAAGTTGCAGATGACCTCGTCGGCGTGGTCGCCGGCCCAGCTCTCGAAGGCCGAGTGGGAGAGCCCCGGCGGCACGCTGACCCCCTGGTAGTCGAGCTGGGTCGGCGCGGCGAACACGCACACCGCGCAGACGATGGTGAATCCGACCGCCACCATGGGCACGATGATGGCCAGTCCGGCGGGGACCCGGGCCAGGTAGAGGGCCAGCCGCGAACGACCGGTCACCACCAGGTGGCGGAACATGCCCTCGGTGAGATCGACCGATCCGGCCGTGCATCCGAGGGTGGCGGCCACGATGAAGCCGAAGATGAACATCACCCCGGCCACCAGGTTGGTGAAGATGTCGTAGCCGCCGGCCGGCCCGTAGGAGCGGGGCGCGAAGGCGTGGGCCAAGAGCCGCACGGCGAGAAACACCGTCGGAATGCCGATGTTGACGAGGACCAGAGCAATCATGAGTCCCCGGCGTCTCCACAGCTCCATGATCCTCGTGGCGATCATGGCGCCGTTGGGGATCCAGGAGCCACGGTGGTCGGGAGCGGCCCCGTCGAACGCCGGAGGGCCGGGGTTCGGCGCCGGGTCGGCGGTGACGGTCGAGGTGGTCATGGCGTCGCCCCCAATCGGGTAGTGACCTCGAGGAACCAGGACTCGAGCGAGACGTGGATCTCCTGGAGCCGGTAGACGGCGATCCCCCCTTCGACGAGAAGCCGGTTGACCTCGGCCACGACCTCCCGGTCGGTGCCCGCGGCCAGGCCGACACGCAGCCCGTCCGGCCCGAGTTCGACGCCGCTCCCCACGGCGTGGTCCGCCAGGAGGGAGGCGGCCCGGTCGGGAGTGGAGCAGTCGATCTGCAGTTCGAAGGCTGAGCCGGACAGCAATTCGGAGATCGCCCCCTGCCGGATGACCTTGCCGCGGTCGACGATGGCCACGGCATCGCACGTCCGCTCGACCTCGTCGAGCAGATGGGACGACAGGACCACGGTCCGCCCCTCGGCCACCAGGGACTGGATCATCTCGCGCATCTCGAGCATGCCGGCCGGATCGAGCCCGTTCATCGGCTCGTCCAGGATGAGCAGCTGAGGGTCCCCCAGCAGGCAGGCCGCCACGCCGAGGCGCTGGCGCATGCCCATGGAGTACTTGGACACCTTGTCGTCGGCGCGGTGGGCAATGCCCACCCGCTCGAGCGACGCGTCGATGCGGGTCCGGGCGGCCGGCTCGCGGGCGGCGGCCAGGATCTGAAGGTTCTGCCTGCCGCTCAGGTGACCGTGGAATCGGGGCTCGTCGACGATGGCGCCCATACGGGCCAGCGCCAGGTCACGGTGCTGTGGGACCGGGTAGCCGAGCAGGGACATGGTCCCGGCATCGGCGGGGGTCAGGCCCAACAGGACCCGGATGAGGGTCGTCTTGCCGGCGCCGTTCGGTCCCAGGTAGCCGAAGGCACAGCCGCGGGGAACGAGCAGCTCGACCCCGTCGACGGCGACGTTGTCCTGGAACCGCTTGGTCAGCCCGTGGGTCTCGACGGCCCAGTGGCTGTCGGCGGCACGTGAAGATGCGACATCACCGACCGTGGCCACGCTCATCTGATCTCCTTGCTTGTCGCCAGCGAGCGCCGGAACCAGGGGGACCGGGAACGCCAGGGCGCCGGGTCGAGAACGCCCCTCAGCAACTGGCTGCGTCGGCCATCCAGCTTAGCCATGCACCACAAGGTACTCTCAGCTATCTTGCATTGCAAGACATAGTCGGCAGGGCTTGACCTGGCCGGACCCGGCCGGAACGGGACCTTCCACCGGGCTCCATGGGCGAAGCAGAACGGGCGCGAAGTGGTGGAGTTCGACCCCCTGCTGGATACGAACGATCCGGCCCGACTGAGTCTGCTGGCGACCTGAGGATGGCGAGTGGCGCAACAACCGGACCAGATCCTCGTGTACTACCGGCTGCATATCCGGAGCGGAGGCCCTCGTGCGCTGGCAGCACCCGGTCCACGGTCTGATCTCGCCTGACGACTTCATCCCCTTCGCCGATCGAACCGGCATCATCCGGCCGCTGACGTGGTGCATCTTGCGCAAAGCCCTGGAACAGATCCAGACAGTGGCCCGGGACGGGCCTGATCGATGCGGGTCTCGGTGAACATCTCCCCCCGGTGCCTGCTCGAGGCGGGCTTCGCCCACGGGGTCGTCCCGACTCCCCGACCGAGACGGGGGTTCCGGCGGCGGACCTCGAACTCGAACTGACCGAAACCGCCATCATGACCGACCCGAACGAGCGCTGGCCGTCCTCGAGGACCTCGCCGGACACGGGACCACGTCTGTCGATCGACGACTTCGGCACCGGGTACTCCTCACCGGCCTACCTGAAGGACCTGCCGGTGAGCGAGATGAAGATCGACCAGACCTTCATCTCCGGCATGGAGTCCGACGACAGGCAACTTCGCCATCGTGTGCTCCTGCCTCGAGCTGGCCCGAAATCTCGGATCTCACCGTGGTGGCCGAAGGGGTGGAGACGCTCGAGGTCTGGCAGCACCTGGCGGAGCTCGGCTGCCCGACCGTTCAGGGATACTTCCTCTCCCGCCCCCTGGCCCCCGCCGCCTTCACCACGTGGATGGCCGGCCGACCCGCCGGCGGCTCAGGACCTGATGGCTGACTCGTGACGATGGCACCGGTGCAAGGTGGCTGCACAGGTGCCGGGCAAGCCGATCGCGACAGGGTGGGCCGGACAGATGCGAACCACCCTCGACCCCGGAGAGCCACGATGTCCGAAACCACCGCCCCCCGACAGGGAGCCCTGACGTCCCGCACCGTCGCCCCTGCGGCAACCGCCCGAACCAGACCCTCAGCCATCGACCGCTCCGACATCCCGACCCTGCGGATCGTGCCCTGGGTCGACCCGGTCGCCGACCCCCATGGCCTCGAACCATGTTCCCGCTATGTCGAGCTGTACTGGTTGCCGGTGACGGGCCCGTCGACGACGTGGCTGTTGAGACGGCTCTCCTACGGACTGGACATGCACACGGGCGGGTTCGACCTCGACCTGGTCGAGACGGCGCGCTCGCTGGGTCTGGGTGAACGGATGGGCAAGAACTCGCCCTTCCGGCGGGCCCTCCAGCGCCTCTGCACCTTCGAGCTGGCCCGCCCGCACGGCCCCGGTGGCCTGGCCGTCCGCACCCGGATCCCACCGCTGCCGCTCCGACACCTCGGTCGACTGCCCGTACCGCTCCAGGCCAGTCACCGACGCTGGATGGTCGAACAACAGCTTCCCGAGCCGGAGCAGATGCGCCGGCGGGCTCGGCGGCTGGCCGAGGGCCTGGCCTCCTCCGGTCACGACCGCGAACAGATCGAGCGCCAGCTGGCCTCCTGGCATTTCCATCCGGCCGTGGCCTTCCAGGCCGCCGGAGAGGCCAGCCGGGGAGGATCGGCTCAGCCGGGCTCGTCCTCGTGGCCGGCCGGTGTCAGACCCCAGTAGGCGTCGGACGGTTCGATCTCGCCCTTGATCACCTTGTCGATCATGGCGCAGATGGGGAGGTCTAGGTGGTGGAACCCGGCCAGCTCCAGCGCCACCGACGCCGTCATGACCCCTTCTGCCACCATGTGCAGCTCGGCCAGGACGTCCTCCAGCCGTCGGCCCCGGCCCAACTGCTCACCCACCCGCCGGTTCCTGCTCTTCGGGCTCATGCAGGTGGCGATCAGGTCGCCCATACCGGCCAGTCCGGCGAAGGTGGTCGGCTGGGCTCCCATGGCCACACCGAGCCGCGTGAGCTCGGCCAGACCCCGCGACATCACCGCGGCACGGGTGTTGTCTCCCACCCCGAGGCCCTCGCCGATCCCCGCGGCGATGGCGATGACGTTCTTCAGCGCACCCCCCATCTCACAGCCGACGACATCGTCATTGAGGTACACGCGGAAGAGCCCTCTGGTCACCACCTGTTGGATGGCCCGGGCCACCTCGAGATCCTCGGTGGCGATGACGGCGGCGGCCGCTTTGCCGGCCATGATCTCGTGGGCCAGGTTGGGCCCGGTGAGGGCCGCCACCGGATGGCCCGGCACGACCTCTTTGATGACCTGGGTCATCCGCAGATGCGTACCCTTCTCCAATCCCTTGGACAGACTGACCACCGGCACCCAGGGACGGATGCAGTGCCTCGTCCTCTCGAGCACGCCCCGAAATCCGGAGGTCGGCACCCCGACGATCAGCAGGTCGGCATGGCAGACGGCGTCCTCGAGACTGGACGTGGCCCTCAACTGGCGAGGCAGTTCGAACCCGGGCAGATAGGAGGTGTTGAGATGATCGACAGTGATGGACTTGGCCACGTCGGTGTTCCGGGCCCACAGCACGGTGTCGTGTCGGGGCGCCACCAACGAGGCCACGGTGGTTCCCCACGAACCGGCTCCTAGCACGGCGATCTTCATCTGGATGAACCTACTGCGCCCGTTGGGCCGATGCGCTCAGTGGCGGACCGGCTGCACCAGGGACCGGGCAAACTCGTCCGAGGTCACCAGAGCCACCAGGGTGCGCACGCCGAACCCGGTCCCGCCCTTGGTCAGGTAGCGGTTGTTCTCGTCCGATCGTGCCGGCCCGGCGATATCGAGGTGGGCCCACGGCACCGAACCCACGAACTCGCGGAGCAAGAGGGCGGCGGCGATGCTCCCGGCCTGCCCCGGACGGCCGACATTGCGCATATCGGCGATCTCCGAGTCGATGTGGCCCCGGTAGTCGTCGGGCAGTGGGAGGGTCCAGTTCGGTTCGCCGGCCCGTTCGCCCGCCGCGTGCACCTCGGCCAGAAGCTCCTCGTCGTTGCCCAGGAGGCCGGCGATCTCCTTGCCCAGCGCCACCACCGCTGCGCCGGTCAGCGTGGCCAGGTCGATGATGGCGTCGGGTTCTGCCTCGACGGCCAGGGCCAGTCCGTCGGAGAGGACCAGCCTGCCCTCGGCATCGGTGTTGAGCACCTCGATGGTCTTGCCGTTGCGGGTGGTGAGCACGTCACCGGGCTTGGTGGCCGACCCTCCCGGCATGTTCTCGGTGAGCGGAACGAAGGCGGTGATGCGGATGCGAGCACCGAGGGCGGCGGCGGCGTCCACCGCGGCGAGCACGGCGGCTCCCCCACCCATGTCGGTCTTCATGGTCTCCATCCCCCCGGCCGTCTTGAGCGACAGACCACCGGAGTCGAAGGTGATGCCTTTGCCGACGAGGGCCAGATGGGGAACCCGGCCGCCCACCTCGACGGGGTCGACCGGCCGGTACTCGACCCGCACGAACCGTGGCGGCTGTGTCGAACCCCGCGCCACCCCGAGCAGCCCGCCCAGGCGCTCAGCAACGATCCGGTCCTCGTCCCACACCTCCACGGCCAGCTCGGCCCGGTCGGCGAAGCGGCCGACGAAGATGTCGGCGAACTTCTGGGGGGTGAGCGAACTGGGCGGCTCGTTCACGAGGTCGCGGGCCAGGGCCACCGACTCGGCCAGCCGGGCGCCCCGGGCCACCCCGGCCGCGAACCGTGCCCCGTCAGCCCGGTCAGCCCGGTCGGCCCCGTCGGCCCCGTCGGCGAGCTCGGTCCGCTCGGCCCGGTCGACGATGGCCAGTGTGCCCAGCCGGCCCGGATCCTCTCCGGTTCGGAAGGCGTCGTAACGGTAGGCGGCCAGGGAACCGCCCTCGGCTACGGCCGCCCCCATCCGATCAGCGGACAGATCGGTGCTGGCGGGGAGCACGAGCGCCGCCGCGCCCCCTTGGCCCACGGCGCGCACGAATGCGGCCGCGCCCCGGCGGAGGGACTCGAGGCCGCGGTCGCCGCTCATCGCAGCACCCTGGCCCAGCCCGACCAGGATCACGTCGGTACCGGACCCTTCGGCCGACGCCGAGGCATTGAGGGCGACGGTCTGGCCGACCTTCCCGCTGAAGCCGTGTCGGGTGCACCAGTCGGCGTCGAGGGTGGCGGGGACCGTGACCCCGCCCGACAGCCACCCGGGATCGACTGCGACCTGCGGCCCGTCCTCATGGAAGAAGACCGGGACTCCCAGCGCCACCAGGTCCGCGGGCAGGTCTGCCGCCGTTGCCGCCTCGACGTTCAACTCGTTCCCTCCCCTTGCGATCCCTCCGACCCGGCGACGGTCGATGTCCCGACTTCGCCGATCCTGTCCGCCGGGGCCTTGGACCGCCGCGGGGTCTTCCGCGCCAGCAGGTGGAGGTCGCCCTCCGTCCAGCGGGCCAGGGCCCACAAGAGGTCGGAGAGCCGGTTGAGATACGGCCTCACCAGGGAGCCCTCGATGGGCGATGCCACCACCAGCCGCTCGGCACGCCGAACCACGGTGCGGGCCAGGTCCAACGCCGCGGACGTCCGGTTGGCACCGGGGATCACGAACTCGGTCGGCATCTCGATCCGTGCGATCAGGCCGTCGATCCCGTCCTCCAGAGCGCTCACCATCTCGTCCGTCACCAGGGTGGACCCCGGCTTCAGCTTCGACCGGTGGGACGGGTCCGTGGTCACCTCGGCCATCAGGACGTACAGGTCCCGTTCCAGTGAGGTCAGGAGTTGGTCCAGCTCTGATCCGGGCGGTGCCTCGGCCCGGGCCATCCCCATGGCAGCCTGGGCCTCGTCCACGGTCCCGGTGATGTGGACGAGTGGCGAGTCCTTCCCCACCCGGCCGCCGAAGAGCAGGCCCGTCGTGCCGTCGTCACCCGTCTTCGTGTAGATCCTCAACATGCCGACCTCATCGGCCCGATGCTAAACCACAGGCGCCGGGGCCCTTCTCGCATCGGGTTGGGACCGCCAACACGTTCACACGGTCGGGCCACCGTGCCCTTCGTGCCCCTCCGACCGGCCGGTCCCGGTAGCCTTGAAGGGCTATGGCCACCGCTCCTGACCGTCCGACCTCCACCTATCTGCAGGCAGCCTCGGAGCGGGTGGTCATCTTCGACGGCGCCATGGGCACGAACCTGCAGATGGCCGACCTGACCGCCGACGACTTCGGCGGTCCGGATCTCGAGGGCTGCAACGAGCTGCTGGTGGTGACCAGGCCCGATGCGGTCGAACGGATCCACCGATCCTTCTACGAGGTGGGCTGCGACGTAGTGGAGACCGACACCTTCGGCGCATTCGCCCCGGTACTGGCGGAGTACGGTCAGGCCCACCGGGTCCGCGAGCTCAATCTGGCCGCGGCCTCGTTGGCCCGGGGCGCGGCCGACGACTTCTCGACACCGGACCGTCCCCGGTGGGTGGCGGGGAGCATCGGACCCGGCACCAAGTTCCCGACCCTCGGCCAGATCCGGTACGCCGACCTGCGCGACGCCTATGAGGAGCAGGCATCGGCCCTCATCGAGGGGAACGTGGACCTCATCATCATCGAGACGGTCTTCGACCTCTTGCAGGCCAAGGCGGCCATCAACGGGGCCCGGCGGGCCATGAGAGCGGCAGGGCGGCATCTGCCCGTCCAGACCCAGGTCACCATCGAACTGACCGGAACCATGCTCCCCGGCACCGAGATCGGTGCCGCGCTCTGCGCGCTCGAGGCCATGGGTGTCGACCTGATCGGACTCAACTGCGCCACCGGGCCGGCCGAGATGTTCGAGCCGCTCCGGCACCTCACCGGCCACAGCGAGCTGCCCATCACCTGCCTCCCCAACGCCGGGCTGCCCTCGGTGGTCGACGGTGCCATGCACTACGACCTCACGCCCGAGCAGCTGGCCGAGTTCCACCGGCAGTTCGTGAGCGAGCTGGGCATCTCGGTGATCGGTGGGTGCTGCGGCACCACGCCCGAGCACCTGGCCGCGGTGGTCGAGGCGTGCGCGGGCCTCACCCCGGCGCCGCGTCACCCGGAGCCTGAGTACGGCGCAGCGTCGATCTACACCCACGTCCCCTTCGAGCAGGACACCTCGTTCCTCGTAGTGGGTGAACGCACCAACGCCAACGGGTCGAAGAAGTTCCGTGAGGCCATGCTCGAGGCCGACTGGGACACCTGTGTCGCCATGGCCCGCGAGCAGGTCACCGAGGGCTCCCACCTCATCGACGTCTGTGTGGACTACACCGGCGCCGACGGCGTGGCCGACATGGAGCAGGTGGCATCCCGCTTCGCCACCCAGTCCACCGCACCGCTCATGGTCGACTCCACCGAGGCTCCCGTGGTGGAAACGGCCCTGTCGTGGATCGGCGGGCGGGCCGTGATCAACTCGGTCAACCTCGAAGAAGGCGACGGTCCCGGTACCCGACTCGACTCGTTCCTCACCCTGGCCAAGGAGTTCGGTGCGGCCGTGGTGTGTACGTGTATCGACGAGGAGGGCCAGGCCCGGACGGCCGACTGGAAGGTGCGCGCCGCGACCGCCATCCACGACATCGCCGTCGAGCGCTACGGACTCCGTTCCCAGGACCTGATGTTCGACGCCCTCGCCCTCCCCCTCTCCACCGGCATGGAAGAGAGCAGGAAGGACGGCATCGAGACCATCGAAGGCATCCGGCGCATCAAGGCCGAGCTGCCCGGGGTCTACACCGTGCTCGGTCTCTCGAACGTCTCGTTCGGCCTCAATCCGGCCGCCCGTCAGGTGCTCAATTCCGTCTTCCTCCACGAGTGCGTCGAGGCCGGGCTGGATGCGGCCATCGTCCATGCCTCCAAGATCCTGCCGCTCTCGAAGATCGACGATCGTGCCCGACAGGTCTGCCTCGATCTCGTCTACGACCGCCGGCACGACGGGTACGACCCCCTGACCGAGCTGCTGGCCCTGTTCGAGGGGGTCTCAGCCTCAGCCGGCGTCACCAAGGAGGACCGGTCGGACTGGTCCGTGGAGCGGAGGCTCGAGCAACGGATCGTCGACGGCGATCGCAACGGGATCGAGGCCGATCTGGACGAGGCCATGGCCGCCGGGCACACGCCGCTGGTGATCATCAATGATTTCCTGCTGGCCGGCATGAAGACGGTGGGCGAACTGTTCGCCTCGGGAGAGATGCAGCTGCCGTTCGTCCTCGGCTCGGCCGAGACCATGAAGTCGGCGGTGGCCTATCTCGAGCCCCACATGGAGAAGGCCGATCAGGGTGGCAAGGGCACCATGGTGCTGGCCACCGTCAAGGGCGACGTGCACGACATCGGCAAGAACCTGGTCGACATCATCCTGACCAACAACGGCTACACGGTGAAGAACCTCGGGATCAAGGTGGGGATCACCGACATGGTGGGCGCCCTCGAGGAGTGCAATGCCGACGCCATCGGGATGAGCGGACTGCTGGTCAAGTCGACCCTCATCATGCGCGACAACCTGGAGGAGCTCAACCGCCGTGGCCTCTCCCACATTCCGGTCATCCTGGGGGGTGCCGCCCTGACCCGGACCTATGTCGAGCGCGATCTGCGCAAGGTCTACGACGGTCGGCTCTTCTACGGGAAGGACGCCTTCGAAGGACTCCGGACCATGGACCGGTTGGTCGAGCTGTCCAAGTCGGGAGAGGACGACCCCGAGTTCGGGACGGCCATCGGTGGACGCGACCTCGGCCCGCGGAAGAGCGAGCTGCGCAAGCAGGCTGCCGCCGAGGCCCGGGAGCGGGGCGAGACCCTGCCGACGCGGTCCCCCGAGGTGGCCATGGACAACCCCACCTTCAAGCCACCGTTCCTCGGCAGCCGTGTGGCCAAGGGCATGGCCATCGACGACGTGGCCACCTACCTCAACGAGACGGCCCTGTTCCGCAACCAGTGGGGATTCCGTCCGGAGCAGGGCGAGAACGACCCGGCCTTCAAGGAGCGGGTCCGGAGCCTGCTCCGCGAACAGCTGGCCACGGCCAAGGCGTCCCAGCTCCTCGTCCCCCAGGTGGCATGGGGCCACTTTGCCGCCAACGCCGACCACGACGATCTGATCATCTTCGAAGACGAGACCCGGACCAAGGAGCTCATGCGGTACGCCTTCCCCCGCCAGACCGAGGAGCCCTGGCTGTGCATCAGCGACTTCTTCCGACCGGTGGATTCCGGAGAGCCCGACTGGGCCAGCTTCATGGTGGTGACCATGGGCTCCCGGGTGTCAGAGGAGGCAGCCCGCCTGTTCGCCGAAGACGAGTACCAGCGGTATCTCTACCTGCACGGACTCGGTGTCGAGATGGCCGAAGCCTTGGCCGAGTACTGGCACCGGCGCATCCGCGAGGAGCTCGGCTTCGCCGACGAGGACGGGCCCACGCTCACCGGTCTGTTCCGCCAGAAGTACCGGGGCGGGCGCTACTCGTGGGGCTATCCGGCCTGTCCTGAGCTCGAGGACAACGCCAAGGTGGTCGAACTGCTCGGGGCCGACCGCATCGGCGTGGAGGTGAGCGAGGGGTTCCAGCTGCATCCCGAGCAGTCCACCACCGCCATCGTCTGCCACCATCCGGCGGCAAAGTACTTCGTGGCCTGAGCTCGCTCGGGGCGGCGGGCCACAGGGAGAACTAGGCAGAAATAGGTGCGTTAGCAATTCCCGATCACTAAAATCGTGGGGGTGGAATCCACCGCACTGACCTTCGCTGGGATCATGGCTACCGGCAGCAGCGTGACGACCATCGAGATCGGCCTGGCCGCGTTCGCCGTGGTGGCGCTGGCGGCGCTCCTGGTCCTGCGGGCCCGACGCGACCGCGACCTGAGGACACGGAAGGCGGCGAGCGAGGGGTACTTCGACCCTGACGCAGCCAGGTTCGGGGCCGGCGGGGTCACCACCGAGTTCGCCGCGCCGGTCGAAGATCCAGCTGGTCGGCCGTTGGCTCCCACGTTCGCGGCGCCAGGCCGGGTCCAGGCATCCCGGCGAGACAGGAGACCCAAGCGGAGCGCGCCGGTGACGGCACCCCGACCGGTACCCTCATTTCCCCTCGACGATCAGGGGCTTCCGCGAGGGGTCCCGGCCTTCGACCCGGTGGCGGCCGTCAATTCACGGCCGGGCAACGGGTAGCTGCGCCACCGGGCGGATACGAACCGCCCCGCAGCATTCCCCGTGGGACCGAAGCCGGATCACCCTCGCCCTCGGCGATGTCGATAGCGTTCGTCCATGGGCGCGGGGTCGGCACGGTCCGCCCCGAGCGAGGCCGGCACGGCCTATCGACATAGAGCAGGAGGCCCATGTACCACGTCCGCATGTCCAGCCCGCCGGAGAGCACGCCGGGGATCGTGGAGGCCTTGGGCACCAGCACGGGAGCACTCAACGTAACGGTGCTCCGAGGGTCAGCCCGGTACCCCGACGGCGACGTGGTGGAGTGTGACCTGGCGCCCGAGGTGGCCAGCGAGGTGATCCACCAGCTCCGCGAGCTTGGCCCACGCCAACGAGGACCCATCTCGGTGGATCGGACGGAGAAGGCCATCATCCGGTCCCATCGCGAGATGATCACGCAGATGGTCAGCGATCGCGAGATCGCACCGGTGTGGGACGTGGTCGACGCCACCATCCGTTCCAACGCCTCCTATCCCATCAGCTTCTTCATGCTGCTGATCGCCGCCGGCCTCATCGCCGCAGTGGGAATCCTCACCAACTCGCAGATCCTCATCGTGGCGGCCATGGTGGTGGGGCCGGAGTACAACGCCATACTGGGCACCGCGCTCGGGATCACCGAGCGAAACCCACGGCCGGTCAAGCGGGGGCTGGCGGCTCTGGGTGCCGGGTTCGGCATCGCCGTGGTCGTGACGTTGATCTTCTCGTGGGTGATCCGTTGGAGCGGCCAGGCCCCACGGGACTTCCTGCTGGGCTTCCGACCCGTCTCCGACCTGATCAGCCAGCCGAACCTGTACTCGGTGGTGGTGGCGTTCATCGCCGGCATCGTGGGGGTGGTCTCCATTCTCCAAGCTCGGGCCAGTGCCCTCATCGGCGTGTTCATCTCGGTCACCACCATCCCGGCGGCGGCGGCCATTGGCCTGTCGGTGGCCTTCGATCAGTGGAAGGAGGCCAAGGGGGCCATCGAGCAGCTGATCTTGAACGTGGTCATCCTCCTCGCCGTCGGTGTGGTGGCCCTGGTGCTCCAGCGCCGCTTCTGGAAAGGTCGGGAGACCGGGCGGCGCACGCGCGATCCGGCCGGCAGATCCGGGGACGGCACCGACGACGGGCCCGATGCGCCGCCCACCCGCTAGAGCGCCAGGGTGGCACCTCCGTCGATGACGATGGCGGCACCGTTGACGAAACGGGCCTGCTCGGAACAGAGGAAGGCCACGATGCTCCCGAAGTCGGCCGGATCCCCCATCGGACCGGAACCGCCCAGCTCACGCATGCGATCGGTGGCATGGGGACCGGGGCAGAGGAGGTTGAGGGTGACACCGCTTCGTTCGGCCGCGGCATCCTGGGCCGCCGTCTTCACCCAGGCCCACAGCCCCGCCCGGGCGGTATTCGACAGGGCCAGGGTCGGCACCGGCTGCACCACCGAGTACGACGTGATGTAGCAGATGCGGCCCCAGCCGCTCCGCTGCATGATCGGAACCGCCTGGCGGGTCAGGCGCACGGCCGACAGCAGGTTGGCATTGAGCGCCTGGTCCAGTTCGTCATCGCCGAGGTCGAGGGCCCGGCCCTGGGGAGGTCCGCCGGCATTGGCGATCACGATGTCGACGGAACCGAATGCCTCCACGGTGGCCTCCACCAGTCGCACTGGCGCGTGCCGATCGGTGATGTCGGCCACCTGCGTCTCCACGACGGCACCCGCCGATCTCATCGACCGCTGCGCCTCGGCCAGACTCTCTCCGTTGCGGGCCGACAACATCACCCGAACGCCTTCGCGGGCCAGCGCCTCGGCCGCTGCCCGGCCGAGACCCCGCGAGCCGGCCACCACCAGCGCCGACCTGCCATCAATTCCGAGGTCCATCCGAGTCCTCCTCTACGGACCTATGCGTCGACCACGACCAGCCCGTGGTCGACCGAGTTGAGCGGCTCGGGGTTCCCGTCGGCTCCGATGACCACGATGTCCTCCAACCGCATACCGAATCGGCCGGGATGGTAGATGCCGGGTTCCACGGAAAAGGCGTGGCCCGGT
Organism: uncultured Acidimicrobiaceae bacterium; assembly: GCA_963700235.1. GTDB lineage: Bacteria > Actinomycetota > Acidimicrobiia > Acidimicrobiales > RAAP-2 > Bog-756. The sequence goes on along the minus strand of CAVOWT010000001.1, from coordinate 489,754 downwards.
AGCAGCTGCTGGTCGTTCCCGACGACCAGGTACGGGTCCTCGTGCTCTTCGATGCCGATCCCGTGCCCGGTGCGGTGGACGAACAGATCGCCGTAGCCGGCGCCGGTGATGATCTCCCGTGCCACCCCGTCGACATGCTCGGCCGTGACACCGGAGCGGGCGGCGGCCACCGCCGCCTGCTGGGCCGCCCTCAGGACGCCGTAGCACTCGTCGACCTCGGGAGGTGGAGACCCGGTGAACACGGTCCGGGTGATGTCGGAGCAGTAGCCGACGTCGCCGTCGAGGGCCAAGGTCCCCCCGAAATCACAGACCACGGTCTCCCCCGGTGCGATCAGCCGCGACCCGGGCTCGTGATGCGGACTGGCGGCATTGGGACCACTGCCCACGATGGCGAAGTTGACCTGTTGGTGACCTTCGTCGATCAACAGCGTGCCCAGGTGGCCGGACACTTCGGCCTCCGTGCGTCCGATCAGGCCGATCTCTCCTGCCTGCAGTATCGCCGCCACCCGATCGGCAGCGGCACCGGCCGCGCGCAGGGCCTCGACCTCCGAAGAGTCCTTGACGGCCCGGATGGGCGAGGTGACTGTCGACGCCTCGACCCACACCCCATCGGGCAGTCGACGCTGGAGGGCGAGCACCGTGGTGGCCCACGAGCGGTCGGATACGGCCAGACGGAGCCCACGGCCGGAAGCCGTGGATGGGCCTACCAGCACCGAGAGGACCAGATCGATGGGATCCTGCGTGTCGTCCCACGGCACGGTGACGAACAGATCACCGGCGGCAGCCACCCGCGGCGCCTCCAGCGCCGGGACCACCAGGACCGGCTCCCCCTCGGCCCGCAACACCAGCATGGTCAGACGTTCGAGAGGCATGGCCCGGTACCCGGTCAGCCACGGAAGGTCGGCACCATGGGACAAGAGCAGTGCATCCACGTTCAGGGACCCCATCCGTTCGCGAACCCGACCGATCCGTTCGTGGCGCGCCTTACGGGCGCTGTCGGAAAGTCCGCTCATCGGGCGCTCACCGGCTGACGACGCCGACGGCGCCGTCGACGACGCCGGCCGACCGGCTGACCGGCAGCGGCTCCGCTGTACCGCAGGCCCCCCCGCCTTCCGGCGACGCGGCGGTGGCGGCCTGGCGTGCGTGGTAACTGGACCGGGTCAGAGGAGATGCCTGGACATGGGCGAATCCCATGGCCATGGCGGCCCGGCGCAGCGACTCGAACTCGTCCGGGCTCCAGTAGCGGGCCACCGGAAGATGGCGGCCACCGGGACGGAGATACTGGCCCAGGGTCACGATGTCGACGCCCACGGCACGGAGATCGGCCAGTGTGGACACGATCTCGGGCTCCTGCTCCCCCATCCCCAGGATCATGCCCGACTTGGTGGTGAGCCCGGCCTCCTTGGCCCGGGCCAGCACGCCCAGGCTGCGGGCATAGCCGGCCGACGGTCGCACGGCCCGCTGGAGACGGGCCACCGTCTCGATGTTGTGATTGAGCACGTCGGGGCGGGCGTCGAAGATCGTGCGGAGCGAGTCCTCGTCACCCTTGCAGTCGGAGATCAGCACCTCCACCGCCGTGAAGGGAGAACGCTGCCGGACAGCGGCGATGGTGTCGGCGAATCCGGTCGCCCCCCCATCGGCCAGGTCGTCGCGGGCCACACAGGTGATCACGGCGTGCCGCACTCCCATCCGGGCCACCGCCTCGGCCACCCTCCCGGGTTCCGACACGTCGAGGGGCAGCGGGTGACGGGTGTCCACCTGGCAGAATCCGCACGCCCGGGTGCAACGCGACCCGTTGATCATGAACGTGGCCGTTCCGTCGGCCCAGCACTCGTAGATATTGGGGCAACCCGCCTCCTCGCACACGGTGACCAGGTCGAGCTGGCGGATGTCGCGGCGGAGCCCCAGGTAGTCACGGCCCATGGTCACCGGTACCCGGAGCCACGGTGGCTTGCGCCGGCTCAGCGGCACCGACGCCGACGGATCGACGCCCGACCGGCGTAGACGACGCTGGAGGGGACTCTCACCGGAATGGCTGGGGCCGAAGGCGACGGCGACCGGTAGAGGTTCGGCCGGTCCGGAGTCAGATCCGGCGTCGGCGGCCCCGGGGGGTGCCACCACCTGTTCCCCTGGGCCGATCGGGGAGGTCACCGGATCGGCCGTGGCGCCGTCGGTCACCCGTTGGATGTCCTCGGGCTCTCCCCAGACGGGCCGGGCCGCGGCGATCACCGCGTCGACGGCCTCGGACATCGTGACCGGAAACCCCTCGGCCTCCAGCGACGTCACCGGCCGGTCGGCGATCCCACAGGGAACGATGTGTTCGAACATCGACAGATCGGTCCGCACGTTCAAGGCGAACCCATGGGAGGCGCGACCTCGAGAGGTCCGGACACCGACGGCGGCGATCTTCCGCGGGCCCGGCGTCCCCGTGTCGGGATCCTCGTCGAGGCCCACCCACACCCCCGGATAGCCGTCCAACCGACCCACGTCGGACGGCGACACCCCCACCATGACCAGTGCATCGATGAGCACCTGCTCGACGGCGTGCACGTGAGCCCGACCCCGGTGGGGACCATCGCCCACGGCGACCAGCGGATAGCCGATCAGCTGGCCCGGGCCGTGGAAGGTGACGTCTCCGCCCCGGTCGACCCGCACCATGTCGGCCCCGACCGAAGCCGGATCCACGAGCACGTGGTCGAGGTCGGCGTGTCGACCGAGCGAGTAGACGGGAGGGTGCTCCATCAGTAGCAGGTAGTCACCGGCTCCGTGCGTGGTGACGGCACGCTGGATGGCCCACGCCTCGCGGTAGGGCACCCGGCCCAGCCAGCGCGCCCTCATCGGCGGGTGGTTCGACTACCGGGTAGCGACACGCCAAGACGCCTAGAGCTCGCCGGCCCAATCACGATCGTTCAGGATCTCGGACAGTCGGGACAGGAACCGGGCCACATAGGCGCCGTCGACAGCACGATGGTCGAAGGTCATGGCGGCCAGTCCCACCGAGTGGATGGTGATGGACTCGGTCCCGTCGGGCAGTTCGACCACCACCGGCTTCCGGGCCACGCCATCGGTGGAAAGGATCGCCACCTGAGGCTGGTTGATGATGGCCCCGGTGAGCAGGGTCCCGAACGGTCCGGCATTGGTGATCGAGAACGTGCCGTCGCTGATGTCGTCGAGACTGAGCCGCTTGGACCGGGCCCTCTCGGCCACATCGCGTATCCGACGGGCCATGCCCCGCAGATTCAACTCCTCGGCGTTGTGGACCACGGGGACGATGAGGCCCTCGTTGTCGAGGTCGACGGCGAATCCCAGGTTGACGTGATGGTGGACGATCAGCGAGTCGTCGCCCACCGAGGCGTTGAGATGGGGGAAGTCGGCCAAGGCGTCGACGGCAGCCCGAGCCGCGAAGGCCAGGTAGGTCAGACTGAATCCCTCCTCGGCCCGAAAGCGCTCACCGTGAGCCCGTCGGACCTGCTCCACCCGCTCGTAGTCGACCTCTTTGACCATCAGGGTGTGCGCCGAGGTGGCCTTGGACCGCACCATGTGCTCGGCCGTGCGTCGCCGGATGTTGGTGAAGGGGATGATCTCGTCCCGAGCCAGCGATTCCGGGGCAGTCTGTGACGCTGACGCTGACGTGGACGCGGCCGGTGCCACCGACCGGGGCGGTGCAGGAGCGGGTGCTGCCGCCGACTCGGGTGCGGGAGGTGCCGACGTAGGCGAGGCGTCGTCGACGATGCTCGGCACCCGGGCAGGCGCGGCGGATGCATCGGCGGGGGAATCCGCACCCCGTGCCACCACTGCCTCGACATCGCTCCTGGTGATGCGGCCACCGAGCCCGGTCCCTTTGACCCCGGCCGGATCGATGTCGTGCTCGGTCAGGAGACGGCGGACCACGGGAGACAGGACCAAGCCCTCGCCGGACCCGTTCAGTGGCGACCGTGGCGCCGGTGCTGCCGCCGGTTCAGGTGCTGCCGCCGCCGCTGCCGGTGCTGCCGCCGCCGCTGCCGGTGCTGCCACCGGTTCAGGCGCTGCCGCCGCCGGTGCCCGTGCGTCGCCGGTATCCGGCTGGAGCGGGGATCCGACCCCGGTGTCACGCCCGGAGCCGTCGGGAGGTGTGACACCGACCGATCCGTCGGATCCCGCGGATGCGGCGGGAACGTCGCCGGCGACTGGCCCGGTGCCGTTCGAGCCCGCGCTGTCGCCGATGACCGCCAGGACGGCACCTACGTCGACGGTGTCCCCCTCCTCCACCAGGATGGCTGTCAGCACCCCTTCGGCCGGCGACGGGACCTCGGAGTCGACCTTGTCCGTCGACACCTCGAACAGTGGCTCGTCCCGGGCCACCTGGTCACCGACCACCTTGTACCACTTGGTGATGGTCCCCTCGGTCACCGTCTCGCCCAACTGTGGCATGGTCACGTCAGGCAACGTGGAGCCCCCTTCCGGTCAGTGCCAGTACCGTCTCACCGAATGTCTCGGACAGCGACGGGTGCGGTTGGATGAACTGGGCCACCTCGTCTGCGGTGGCCTCCCAGTTGACGGCCAGATACCCGGCACCGAGCTGTTCGGTCACCCAGGGACCGACCATGTGCACACCGAGGATCCTGCCCGTGGTCCCGTCGGGCCGCCGTTCGGCCACCACCTTCACCAGACCTTCGGTGTCCCCGATGATGCGGGCCCGGCTGTTCCCTCCGAACGGGTCCTTCTTGACCACCACGTCGATCCCGGCCTGGCGCGCGTCCGCCTCGGTCAACCCGGCGAACGCCACTTCGGGGTGGCAGTAGATGGCCCAGGGGACACGGTCGTAGTCGACGGGGACCACGGGCTCACCGAGGATGCTCTTGATGACCACGATGGCCTCGGCGAATCCCACGTGGGCCAGCTGGGGAGTCCCCGCCACCACGTCACCCACGGCCCACACACCGTCGGCGTCGGTGCGCATGGTCCGGTCGGCGACGACGAAGCCACGCTCGTCGACCACCACGCCAGTCCCCGCGGCGATCAGTCCCTCGGTGCGGGGTCGGCGACCCACTGACACCACCACCGCGTCCACCGCCAGTTTTTCGCCGTCGTTGTAGGTCACGACGGTTCCCCGTCCAGACGGATCCGGTGTGTGGCCCTGGAGCCGGACACCCACCTTGATGTCGATACCACGCTTGCGGAAGGAGCGGGCCACCGTCTTCACGACGTCGTCGTCGCATCCGCCGAGGAGGTTCGGCAGTGCCTCGAAGATGGTGACAGTGGAACCCAGGTCGCTCAGCATCGACGCGAACTCGCATCCGATGGCTCCTCCGCCGATCACCGCCACCGACGCGGGCAGCTCCTCCAGTGCCAGCACCTCGTCCGACGTCATGACGAGCGACCCGTCGATATCGAACCCCGGGATGGTGCGGGGCACGGACCCCGCCGCCAGCACCACATCGTTCCCGACGATCTCCGTGGTCGATCCGTCATTACCGGCCACCTGCACCCGGTGCTGGCTGAGGAGGGTGCCACTCCCGCTGAACACCGTGACGCCCCGGCCCTTCAGCAGACCGGCCAACCCCTTGAAGAGCTGGTCGACGACCTCCTGCTTGCGTGCCTGGCTGACCGAGAAGTCGAGGGCCGGCGCCATCGGCCCGGAACCGGCAGTGATCCCGAACCGGCTGGATCCGGAGACGGTCCGGTAGACCGCCGCCGTCTCGAGGAACTCCTTGGCCGGGACGCAGCCCCGGTGGAGACATGTCCCACCGACCTTGTCCAGCTCCACCATGGCCACGGAGAGGCCGGCCGCGGCGCCGTAGAGCGCCGTGGCATAGCCGCCCGGACCTCCCCCGATAATGACCACATCAAAGGTGGTCCCTGCCCCACTACCCCTGTCGACGTCCCCCGGTGCCGTTCGCTCTGCCATCACCTCGGGTGTCGTGGGTATCACCTCCGTCGGAGTGCTCACGCCGTATGCGAGAGGCGCCACCAGCCTACCGGTACGCCGACCGCTCCGACCTCAGTCCGGTCCCCGACCGGCAGGTCCGAGAGCGCCTTCCGCCCCGAGCCCGGTCCGACGACCCTCGGCGCCGCTAGCCGACGACGGGAGCTCGCCCCCAGGCCGAAACCATCGGCGACGTGGCGAAGTCCATCCCGCCGGCGTGGATGTTGGCCAGGTGCCGGTCGATCTCATCTTCGGTGGCCAGACCGGCGGCGACGAGTTGCTCCCTGACCTGGAGCACGGTGGCCCGCTCGAGTTCTGTGCAGGCCGGACCGGTCACCGGAAAGTAGGCGTCGGCCGACACGTCGACCAGTCCGGCCTGGCGGAGGATCCGGGGCAGCGTGCGGCCGAATCCGGTGTCGGCGCCCCGTTCGCTCAGCAGCGTGCGGAAGTGGGCACGCAACCGGTTGGCGAGCTCCTGCTCGGAACCGTACTCATCGATGCAGGTCAGGGGCTGGAGGGCCGGATCGGCGTCCTCCACCAACAGCCACCCACCCGGACGGAGCACGTCCACCATGGCTGCCAGGGCCTGGCGGCGACGGCGCACATGGACCAACACCAGTCGGGCGTGGATCAGGTCGAACGGTCCCGGGGGAGGCTCGTCCGCCCCCACGTCGTGGCGGAGGACGTCGAAGCCGTGCCCGCCATCGCCCTCCAGCCACGAGAGGTCGATGTCGCTGGCCAGTACCGATCCTCCAACGCCGACCCGTTCGGCCATGAACGAAGCGACCGAAGGACCGCCGGCACCGACTTCCCAACACCGCCAGCCCTCCCGGATTCCCAGATTGTCGAGGTGACGGAACGTGGAAGGGTCGAACAGCGAAGCCAGGGCGGCCAGCCGCTCGCCTGCCGCCGACTGTCGGTTGTCGAGCAGGTAGTCCTCGTTCGGTGGCACGGCCTCAGCCTAGGTTCGGCCGGATCCCGCTGCCGCCCGGGACCGCTGCCGCCCGCGACCGCCGACCAGGGCTCAGGAGAGCACCCGCCTCCGGAAATTGCGCAGACCGAGCCCGAGGAACAGAGCGAGGAATCCGGACAGCACGGGATAGATGATGTACAGGTGCATGTGGGGCGCGTTGGTGAAGGCCGCCCGCATCCCCTCGTTGACATAGATGAGCGGATTGACGAGGACCACGGTCTGGAGCCAGTGCCACCCGCCGGCCTTGATCGGCGCCAGCCGCGTCCACTCGTAGTAGGTGCCGCCGAGGAAGGTCACCGGGAGGATGATGAACCCGAACATCAACCCGATGTTGCGGGGCTCGAAGCTGGTCCCGAGCAGCAACCCGAGACTGGCCATCGTGACGCAGGCCAAGGGGACGATGGTCACGATGATCCACCAGTGGAGCGAGAGGTGGGCTTCGACACCCTTGGCGTGCACGACCGAGGCGATGGGCAGGACGATGATGGCCGAGATCAGTCCCTGCACCGCACCGGACAGCACCTTGGCCATGGCCACGAGCCAGATCGGGCACGGCGCCTGCACCCGGTCCTCGATCTCGCGGGTGAAGCCGAACTCCTGGGACATGATCAGGGCCACCGACTGGACGCCCTGGAACAGTATGGAGATCCCGACCACGCCCGGGACCAACAGCGTGGCGAAGGCCGACTCGGCCAGGGGTCCGCCTCCGCCCCCGATGCCCTGTCCGATCTTCGGGAACACGTAGAGGAAGACGAAGCACAAGAGGAACGGCTGGACCAGTACCCGGATGACGAACTCGATCAGGTGCTTGCGCAGGACCACGAGGTCGCGAAGGATGAGGGCCCACAGGGCCACACGACCGGCCTCGAAGGTCGATCGTGTGGGCGTGGTTTGTACCGCCGTGCCGGGGTGGCTCGCCTCGACGATGCCCATCAGTCGCGGAGCTCCTTTCCGGTCAGGTTGATGAAGACGGTCTCGAGCGTGGGCTCGGTCACCGACAGGTCGAGCACCGGGAACCCCGCCTCTTCGGCCGCGGTCACGACCCGCGGCAGGAGCCGGTCCTTACCCATCACGTGCAGCTCCACACCTCCCTCGATGGGACGGGTACGGGTCACCCCGTCGATGGCGTCGGTCAGCACCCGGGCCAGCGCGTCCTGATCTCCGGAGGCGGTGACGGTGACGATGGTGTCGGCGTCGACCTGCTGTTTGAGCGCGGCTGGGGTGTCCAGGGCCAGGATCTTGCCCCGGTCCATGATGGCCACCCGCCCGCAGAGTTGATCGGCCTCTTCCATGTAGTGGGTGGTCAAGAGGATGGTCTGTCCGTCGGCGTTCAGGCTCCGCAAGGTATCCCACAGGGCCAGCCGGCTCTGTGGATCGAGACCGGCGGTGGGCTCGTCCAGGAAGAGGACGGCAGGACGATGGAAGATGGCCCGGGCCACCATCAGCCGCTGGGCCATGCCTCCCGAGAGGGCGTAGACCGAGGCGCCCTCCCACTTCTCGAGCTGGAACTGGGTCAGCAAGTCCGTGGCCGTCCGTTTCGACTCCCGGGCCGAGATGCCGAAGAGGCGTCCATGGAAGTAGAGGTTCTCCCACACGGTCAGCTGCCGGTCGAGGGTGTTCTGCTGGCTCACGATGCCCAGGATCTGCTTGGCCAGGGCCGGGTGGGCCACCACGTCGATCCCCCCGACGAATGCCGAGCCCGACGTCGGGATGACTCTGGTGGTCAACATGCCGGCTGTGGTGGTCTTGCCGGCCCCGTTCGGTCCGAGCAGTCCGAAGATCTCACCCGGTCCGACCACCAGGTCCAGTCCGTCCACGGCCCGGAGGTCGGAGCCGGCATAGATCTTCGTGAGCTCCGACGTCCGGATGATGGCGTCCCCTGACCCGCCCTCCCCGGTCCGAGATGTCGAGACGGTGGTGGTCATGGCACTGACGGGGACACTACCGTCACCGCTCCCCGCTCGGGCGTCAGCGGCCTGGCCCGTCGCCGGACGGCATCTACTTGGGCGGCATCCGGATTCCGCCGTCGAGCCGGATGACCTCGGCATTCAGGTAGCTGTTGGTGACGATGTGGGCGACCAACGCGCCGAACTCGACGGGGTTGCCGAGCCGCTTCGGGAAGTTGACCGACTGGGCCAGAACGTCCCGCGCCTCGTCGGGCAGCATGGCCAGCAGCGGCGTGTCGAACAGCCCCGGGGCGATGGCCAGCACCCGGATACCCACCACCGCCAGATCGCGGGCCGCGGGCAGCGTCATGCCCACGATGGCGCCCTTGGAGGCCGAGTAGGCCAGTTGGCCGATCTGGCCGTCGAACGCGGCCACGGACGCGGTGTTCACGATCACTCCGCGCTCGCCGTTCTCGTGGGGCTCGGTGGCTGCGATGACGGACGCGGCCTTGGTCATCACGTTGAACGTGCCGATGACATTCAGGTTCTGGATGAACTGAAAGGGCTGCAGATCGTGGGGCGATCCGTCCCGGTTGATGACCCGGCCCACCCAACCGGTGCCGGCACAGTTCACGGCGATGCGCAGGTTTCCGCCCTCCGCCGCCTGGTCCACCGCCTTCTGGCAGTCGTCCGGCTCGGTCACGTCCCCGCCGATGAAGTTGGCGTTGGCACCGATGTCGGCCACGACCTCCTTGCCACGCTCTTCGTTTCGGTCGAACACCGTGACCCGGGCGCCGAGGAACGCCAGGTTGCGGGCCGTGGCCTCACCGAGGCCGGATGCGCCGCCGGTGACGATTGCTGAACTTCCGGGGATCTCCATGCCAGCAGGTTACGGGAGGCCGGTGCCGGAGCCAAACGAGGCCGACCGGGGCACGCCGAGCACGGGCCGGGACCGCTGTCCCCGGTTACTGGAGGTCGGCGGCCCGGGTGGCCAGTTCGTCGACCACGTCGTTCATCCGGTGGCCCGAGTGCCCCTTGACCCACTCGAACGTCACTGCACGCTCCGGATCGAGGGCCAGGGCCAGCAGCTCCTTCCAGAGGTCCTGGTTGGCCACCGGTTTGCCCTGGGCCGTACGCCATCCACGGCGCTGCCAGCCCACCCACCACTCGTTGCGGAAGCAGTTCACGACGTAGGTGGAGTCGCTGACCACGTGCACCGGGCCGGTGAGGGACTCGAGCGCCCGCACGACCGCCGTCACCTCCATCCGTTGGTTGGTGGTGTGGGCCTCGCCACCACTGTCGGAGGGTCCGCCGTCGACGGCCCAGGCCCATCCCCCGGGGCCGGGATTGCCGCGACACGAACCATCCGTGTACACGACGGTCGGCTCGGGCGTCGTCGGATTCGCTGTGCTCATCGGCACAGCATGCCCGACGCGGCGGGGTGGCTCGACACCAACAGGTATCGACGGCCGTGGCCCGGCCGTGGCCCGGCCGTGGCTTCCCTTGTCGTCCCGCGAGTGGGAGCATGTGTGGGTGCTGTTCGACGGAGTCAGCCATCAGCTACCGGACGCCGATCCGACCGAGACGTCCGAGTGGCTGGACGCCTTCGACGATGTCGTCGACGTCCATGGCCGGACCCGGGCCCGCTACCTGCTGATGAGGATCCTCGAACGGGCCGGCCAGAAGCACGTCGACTTTCCGGCCACCGTGTCCTCCCCCTATGTCAATACCATCCCGTCGGACGAGGAGCCGGACTTCCCGGGCGACGAGTATCTCGAGCGCAGGATCCGGGCCTACATCCGATGGAACGCCGCCGTGATGGTGGTCCGGGCCAACGTCCGGTCCGAGGCCATCGGCGGGCATCTGTCGACCTACGCCAGCTCGGCCTCGCTCTACGAGGTGGGGTTCAACCACTTCTTTCGGGGTAAGGACGACGGGGCCCCGGGAGACCAGGTCTACTTTCAGGGCCACGCCTCACCCGGCATCTATGCCCGGGCCTTCGTGGAGGGACGGCTCAGCGAGGACCAGCTGGACAATTTCCGGTTCGAGGTGGGCGGCAACGGGCTCTCCTCCTACCCCCACCCGAGGCTGATGCCCGAATTCTGGGAGTACCCGACGGTGTCGATGGGTCTCGGGCCCCTCAACGCCATCGCCCAGGCCCACATGAGCCGCTACCTCGGTGCCCGGGGCCTGGCCGACACATCGTCCAGCCGGGTCTGGAGCTTCGTGGGGGACGGCGAGTTCGACGAGCCCGAGACCATCGGTGCCCTGGGCATGGCCGGGCGCGAGCACCTCGACAACCTGGTGTTCGTGGTCAACTGCAACCTCCAGAGGCTCGACGGGCCGGTCCGGGGGAACGGCAAGGTCATCCAGGAGTTCGAAGCCCTCTTCCGGGGGGCGGGGTGGAACGTGATCAAGGTCATCTGGGGCCGCACCTGGGACGACCTGCTGGCCAAGGACGTGGAGGGCGTCCTGCTCAACAAGATGAACTCGACGGTCGACGGGGAGTTCCAAAAGTACGCCACGGAGTCGGGCGCCTACATCCGCGAGCACTTCTTCGGACCGGACCCGCGACTTCAGGCCTTGGTGGCCCACCTCACCGACGAGGAGCTCCAGTCCCTGCCCCGGGGTGGGCACGACTACCGGAAGCTCTACGCCGCCTACAAGGCGGCCACCGAGCATGTGGGCGCACCGACCGCCATTCTGGCCAAGACCATCAAGGGCTGGACCTTGGGGCCGGAGATCGAGGCCCGGAACGCCACCCACCAGATCAAGAAGATGACCAAGGCCCAGCTCCTGACCTTGAGGAACCGGCTGTTCCTCCACGACGAGATCCCCGAGAGCGCCCTGGACGACGAGCTTCCGCCCTACTTCCGCCCTCGCCCCGACGAGAAGGCCGCCCTCTATCTGGCCGAGCGCCGCCGGGCCCTGGGTGGACCCCTGCCCAGCCGCGTGATCCGGGCCCAGCCCCTGTCCCCCCCTCAGCCGGACGGCTTCGCCGATCTGTCCGCCGGTTCGGGGCGCCAGGCGGTCTCGACCACCATGGCGTTCGCCCGGCTCCTGCGATCTCTGGTCCGAGACCCCTCCATCGGGGACCGGATAGTCCCGATCGTCTCCGACGAGGCCCGGACCTTCGGACTCGAGTCCCTCATCAGCGAAGTGCAGATCTACGCTCCCGAAGGCCAGCGCTACACGCCGGTCGATGCCGGACTGGCCCTGCACTACGCCGAGAGCGCCTCGGGCCAGGTACTGCAGGAGGGCATCAGCGAGGCGGGGGCGGTGGCCGCATTCACCGCCGCGGCGACCTCCTACGCCACGTGGGGCGAGCCGATGATCCCCTTCTATCTCTTCTACTCCATGTTCGGCTTTCAGCGGGTCGGCGACCTCCTCTGGGCCCTCGGAGACTGTCGGGGCCGGGGTTTCCTGCTCGGCTGCACGGCCGGCCGGACCACCCTGAACGGTGAGGGCCTCCAGCACCAGGACGGGCACTCCCTCCTGTTGGCGTCGACCGTGCCCAGCGTGGCCGCCTACGATCCCGCCTTCTCCTACGAGGTGGCCGCCATCGTCGAGGACGGCATCAGGCGGATGACCGGTCCCGAGCCCGAGGACCGGGTCTGGTACCTGACCCTCTACAACGAGAACTACCCCATGCCGGCCCTGCCCACCGACGAGGCCGAGGCCGAGCGGGTACGCACCGGGACCATCAAGGGCATGTACCGCTACGTTCCCGACGAAGTGTCCGGCCCTGACCGGCCCGTCGGGGACCAGCCCGTCGGGGACCAGCCCGTCGCGGCCACCCTGCTGTTCTCCGGCTCGGCCTGGCAGGAGACCGTCGAGGCCAGCCGCCTCCTCAAGGCGGAGTGGGGTGTCGACGCCTCGATCTGGTCGGTGACCTCGTACAAATCGCTGCGAGAGGACGCCATCTCCGTCGAGCGCTGGAACCGCCTGCATCCCGAGGCCAGCGAACGCGTGCCCTTCGTCACCGACTGCCTGTCCGAGTCGTCCGGACCCATCGTCGCCGTCACCGACTTCATGCGATCGGTACCCGACCAGGTGGCGCGGTGGATGCCCCGTCGGTTCACGTCACTCGGTACCGACGGGTTCGGCCGCTCCGACACCCGGGAAGTCCTGCGGCGGTACTTCGAGGTGGATGCCGCCCACATCGCCGTGGCCGTTCTCCACGGCCTGGCCGCCGAGGGACGCGTGGCGTACGGCACAGTCAGCGAGGCCATCGACCGGTATGGCATCGACCCGGGCGCCATCGACCCGTGGGACTCCTGAGCCCACCGGACCGGCCTCGAGCCGTTCGCCGGGCGTAGCCTCCCGATCTGAGGCCAGCCGCGGTTTGCCACGGACGGGCCGATCGTGACTAGCCTGACCTGGTGATCCGCATCACCGGCGACGAAGCCGTCGACCAACTCCTCACCGACGAACCCCTGGCCCTGCTCGTGGCCATGGTGTTGGACCAGCAGATCCCGCTGGAACGGGCCTTCCGGGCACCGTTCGATCTCCAAGAGCGGCTCGGGGGGAGTCTCGACGCCGCCGCACTGGCGTCGATGGACCCCGACGCCCTGGCCGCGGTGTTCGGCGAGAGGCCGGCGCTGCACCGCTTCCCACGATCCATGGCCGGCCGGGTGCAGGAGGTCTGCTCGGTCGTGGTCGACACCTACGGCGGAGATGCCGCCGCCATCTGGACCTCGGCTTCCGACGGCAAGGAACTGCTGGACCACGTCATGTCCCTCCCGGGCTTCGGGGAACAAAAGGCGCGGATCTTCGTGGCGCTACTCGGCAAACAGCTCGGCATCCGACCGCCGGGCTGGGAGAAGGTCGCCTCCCCCTACGGGGCGACGGGATCGTTCCGTTCGGTGGCCGATATCGATTCCCCCGAGGCCCTGGCCAAGGTGCGCCGCTACAAACAGAAGATGAAGGCTGAGGCCAAGGCCAAGGCGCCCAAGTCGGGCTGAGGCACGGAAGTGACCCCGGACCGGTGGTGTCTGGCCGACCGGAGGCTGTATCTCTGCACTGCCGACCGGCCCGACCTCGAACGGTTCGTCGACGCCTGCATCCGGGGCGGCGTGGACGTGGTCCAGCTGCGGGAGAAGCACCTCGACGACCGGGCCCTGGTGGAGCGGGCCCTGGTGGTACAGCGGGTCTGCGCCTTCCACCGGACCCCGTTCATCCTCAACGACCGGCCCGACCTGGCCGCCTCGATCGGCGCTGACGGCGTCCACGTAGGGCAGGACGATCAGACACCGATCGAGGCGCGGCGTCTGGTCGGCGACGAAGCGATCATCGGCCTGTCCACCCATTCGCCGACGGAATTGGACGCAGCCATCGGCACCCTGGCGCCGGCACCCGGGGGACCGGGTTCGCCCGTCCCGATCCAGTACATCTCGGCCGGCCCGGTGGTCCCGACGCCGACCAAACCGGGTCGGCCCGGCACCGGTCTCGGCTACGTCGGCCAGGCTGTGGAACGGGCGCCGTGGCCGGTGTGGATCACCGGCGGGGTCGACCCCACCTCCGTACTGCCGATGGTCGATGCGGGGGCCCGGCACTTCGTGGTGGTCCGATGGCTGACCGAGGCCGCCGACCCGGGTGACCGAGCCCGCCGGCTACGTCTGGCCATCGAAGGAGCCATCGAGCGGGCTGACCAGCGGGCTAGCCGGACCGAGCCCGATGACCCGCCCCTCACCGGGGATCGCTAGCCCGAGATCAGTTTGGCGCCGGAGGGGAGGGCCACCGGTGGGGAGGTACCGACCTGGGAGACGATCAGCTTCACCGACCCCTGGGGCAGCGAGAGGCTGAACTCCGAGATGTACTGCCCCGAGACGGTGTAGGCGAGGGTCCCGGTTTCGGTGCCGCCCTGCGTGGTGCGTTCGCTGATTCGATACGTGTAGGTGTTCCCCGACTGCTTCACGTTCTTGGGGATGGCATAGGTGAGGTACCGCTGGACCGGGTCGCTCTGCTTGGCGCCACCCGGGCTGGCCTGCTTGTAGAAGGACAGATGGGCCGTCGAGGCACTGGAGGACACGGTGACGCTCTGGTATTCGAGCGGGCCGATGATATAGACGTACGTGTGGGTGCGCTTGCTCCCGCTCTCGATGTAGCCGCCCAGACGATCGGGGGCCTGGTAGACGAGGTAGTCGGTCTGGTTCCCCTCCGGGGTGACCTCGGTCAGGACCTCGGTGTAGTTGGGGGCCGCCAGGGTGTTGGCCACGGCAGCGTCGAGCGAGGCGGTCTTGGGGGACTGGACCACGCCGAGCACGGCGCCACCGGCGCCCACCACGGTGAGCAGCCCCAAGAGGAGCCAGGCGGTCAGATGTCTCCCGTTGCTCATCGCCGGAACGCTACGCCAGTTCGGCTGGTCGGGGGCACGGTCGGCCCTGGCCGGGAGCGCTGCCGTCGCCGGCGCCAACGGAATCCATCGGTCTCTGACTCAGATGCCGATGCGCTGGGCCAGGAGCTCACGATGGTAGGACGGATCGCCCAGCATCAGCTCCGAGGACTTGGCCCTCTTGAAGTAGAGGTGGGCGGGATGCTCCCAGGTGAACCCGATACCACCGTGGATCTGGATGGTCTCCGCGGCGGCATGGAAGTAGGCCTCCGAGCAGTAGGACTTGGCCAGGCTGGCCACCACCGGTAGCTCGTCGGAGTCTTCGGCGGCCGCCCACCCGGCGTAGTAGGCCGCCGACTTGGCCGACTCCACCTCCAAGAGCATGTCGGCACACTTGTGCTTGATGGCCTGGAAGCTTCCGATGGGCCGGCCGAACTGGATACGGGTCTTGGCGTACTCGACCGAACTGTCGAGGCACCGCTGGGCCCCGCCCACCTGCTCGGCCGCCAGAGCCACGGCGGCCAGGTCGAGGGTCTTCGACAGCCCGGGCTCAGCGCCCCCGTCGGTTCCGATCAGCCAGGCCGGGGTGTCGGTGAACTCCAGTCGGGCCTGCTTCCGGGTCTGGTCCATGGTCGGGAGCGGCGTCCGGGTGAGGCCCTCGGCGTCGCTCTTCACGCCGAACAGTGAGAGGCCCGCCGGAGTGCGGCCCACCACGAGGATCAGCCCGGCGGTGTGGCCGTCGATCACGAAGGACTTGTGGCCGTTCAGTGTCCACCCGTCGTCCGACGGGGCCGCGGCCAGGGTGATGCCGTCGGCGTCCCACCGTCCGGTGTCCTCGGTGAAGGCCAGGGTGCCGATGGTCTCACCGGCGGCGATACCGGGTAACAGGTACTCGGCGGCGCTCTGGTCGCCGGAGGTCAGGATGGCATTGGCGGCCAGGGCGACGGTGGAGAAGAACGGGGCACAGAGGAGGGAAGCCCCCATCTCCTCGAGCACCACGATGAGCTCCACGTAGGAGAAGCCCGAACCTCCGAATTCCTCCGGGATGGTGAGCGACTGGAGGCCCAACTGCTCGGCCATCTGGGTCCATACCGCCGGGTCGTAGCCCTCGACGGTCTCCATCAGCCGTCGGACCTCGGTTTCGGGCGATTTGTCATCGAGAAACCGGCGTACCGACTTGCGGAGCTCGTCCTGCTCCTCGCTGAAGGCGAAATTCATCCTGATCTCCGTCCCCTGGGCGATCGGTCCCCGCGCTGGGTCGATGCCCGATTGTCTAAAGGGTCTGTCTACCAGACCGGGATCGATGTTGACCAGCAGCGTGGAGGTCGCCAACTACACTCCGACCAGGCAAATTCCGGTTCCGTCCGATTGGTCTGGACCCAGCTGACCAGGGGCCGGCGCCAGGGGCGCCGGGGTCTCGAGATCCGGCCCCGAGGGCGGTGATGAGCCCGAGGGCCCGAGGAGCCCGAGGAGCCCGTCCGGGCCGACGGCAAAGCGATCCACCAGGAGGTCCTCACCATGACAGCCACCATCCTCGACTACCAGGACACCGCGGTGGAGGTCCACCGCGTGGTCGTCGGTCCGGTCGACAACAACGTGTACGTGGTCCGTTGCCGGTCGACCGGCGATTCCCTGCTGATCGATGCGGCCAACGAGCACGACCGGCTCTTGGATCTGTGCCGATCCCTCGGCGTCCGTCAGGTGGTCGAGACCCACGGGCACTGGGACCACATCCAGGCGGTGGAGGCCGTGCGTGACGCCGGGATCGACGTGGCCGTGACCAGTGCCGACGCCGGGATGCTCCCCTCCTACGACCAGCTCCTCGAGGACCGGTCGGTGCTGGAGATCGGTCGTCTGCGCATCGGCACCGTCGCCACACCGGGCCACACACCCGGCTCGATGTGCTTCTCGGTCGAGGGTACGCCGCTGCTGTTCAGTGGTGACACCCTCTTTCCGGGAGGGCCGGGCAACACGTCGTTCGACCACTCCGACTTCTCGACCATCATCCGCTCCATCGAAGGACGCCTGTTCAGTGAGTTCGGCGCCGACACCCTGGTGCTGCCGGGCCACGGCGCGGGCACCACCATCGGCGCTGAGTCACCGCATCTCGCCGAGTGGATCGATCGCGGATGGTGAGCCCACACGCCAGAGCCGATCAGACCGCGGTCGACGGCCGCCTGGGCTCGCGGATCAGCTCGATCTCTTTGGGGAGCCCGGTGACGGAGACGCCGCCCGGGACCTCGGAGCCAACCTCGATGGTCACCCGGGACCCGGCCAGGGGGATGCCGGCCACCTTGAGGTAGGCGATCCCCTCGGGAAGGTCCGGCGAGAGCCACGTCTTGCCGTAGGGGATCCAAGGGTCGAGTCGCAACAGCGTCCGCAGACACAGCAGTGGAGACGCCGCGGCCCAGGCCTGGGGTGAACAGGACGTGGGATAGCCCACGGGAACGCTCAACTCGTCCCGGTCGAGGCCGCTGAACAGCTCGGGAAGCCGGCCTCCTTGGGCTTGGGCCGCATCGAACAGCCCGAAGATCAACCGCTGGGCCGCCCCGTCGTAGCCGTAGCGGGCCAGGCCGGCCGCCACGATCGCCGTGTCGTGCGGCCACACCGAGCCACAGTGGTAACTGATCGGGTTGTAGCCGCCACTGTCCTTCGACAGGGTCCGGACTCCCCACCCCGAGAACATCGACGGCGACACCAACTTTTCGGCGACCCGATGGGCCTTGGCCTCGTCGACGATGCCGGTCCACAGGCAGTGGCCGATGTTGGAGGTGAGGGAGTCGATGGGTCGCTTGTCGGCATCCAGCCCGACGGCGTACCACCCCTTCTCCTCCAACCAGAAGTCCCGGTTGAACGCCGCCTTGAGCTGCGTGGCCTTGGCCCGGAAGCGGTCGTAGGTCACTGTGTCGCCGACCTCGAAGGCGAAATGGGCCGTGGCCAGGTAGGCGCCGTAGGTGTAGGCCTGCACCTCGCAGAGGGCGATCGGGGCCTCGGCCACCCGACCGTCGGCGTAGCGGATGCCGTCCCAACTGTCCTTCCATCCCTGATTGGCCAGGCCCCGATCGGTGGCCCGCGAGTACTCGACGTACCCGTCACCGTCGGCGTCGCCGAACTGCTCGATCCACTCGATGGCGCGGGCGGCATTGGGCAGGAGCTCGTCGACCATCTCGCGGGCCACCCCCCATCGCCGCATCTCCCCCAACAGCATGACGAAGAGGGGGGTGGCGTCGGCCGTTCCGTAGTAGATGCTGCCTCCACCCAGGGAGAGCGAGGCCGCGTCCCCAAAGCGCATCTCGTGGAGGATGCGGCCCGGCTCCTCCTCGTGCCGGGGGTCGACGTCGGTTCCCTGGAAGCGGGCCAACGTCTGCAGGACGCCGCGGGCCAGGTCCGGATCGACCAGCAGGGCCATCCAGGCGGTGAGCAGCGAGTCGCGCCCGAACACCGTCATGAACCAGGGGGCGCCGGCCGCCACCACCACCCGTTCGGGATAGTCGGGATCGAAGATGCGGAGGGCACCGAGGTCCTCGGCGCTCTTGGCGATCACCTCTTTCAGGCCCGGGTGGCTGGTCTCGACCTGGGGCACCTGGCGCCGCCACTCCGCCAGCCGCTCGGTGGGGGCGGCCCGGTCGATGGGCTCACCACACCGGTACCGCGGGTCGACCGTCGTCCCGTCGAACACCGGTCCCACTTCGATGCATGTGGCCCACTCACCCCTCGGAGGGATGTCCACCTCGAACGTGGCCATGTTGGAGGTGAGGGCGGACACACCGGCGAACCGGACCTCGACGCCGCGCACCACGCCCCCACGCCGGTACGAGGAGACGACTGTGGATGCTCCTGACGGGCCGACCTGGTCGGCGAGATTCACCGTGGTGGACAGTTCGCCGTTGTCGGGCTCCGTGCCCACCCGGCCCTCCTTGACGGCGAAGAGATCGGCGAAGTCGGAGCGGAGGAGGACCTGGACCGTACAGTGGGCCGGCTCGTCGGCGAAGTTCCGGATGCTCAGGTCTTCACGCATGCCCTGGCCCACGTGGCGGGATCGGAACACCATCAAGGTGGAGTCGGCCCGACCGAGGGCCGGTAGGCACTGGGAGACGAAGGTCGCCGAAAAGGGGGCATCGGTCACGGCGGAGAGCGGTTCGGTCCGGGCGCCGTCCACCCGTAGTTCGAACGAGGAGAGCAGCCGGGTGTCCCGGACGAACAGGCCCTGGGCGGATCCCGTCGTCATGTCCCCCGCGCTTCCGCTGATGGCGAAGGTCGACTCGTCGACCAGGGTGACCACGCCGGCGCTGGCATCGTGCTGGGTCACCGGGCCGGCAAAGTTCCACGGGTCGGCCATGGCGCTTACCGTACCGGCTGACCTGGTCACCTGTGGAATCATTGGGGAATCATCCACCGGCCACGTTTATTATCCCTATTCCCGTAGGAGAAAATACGGATTAAGGCTAAGATCGGACTGTGCCCAGCGAAGCCGCAACGGAACCGACCCGGATCGATCCCGTCCGTCCTCTCCTAGAGATCGAGGACCTCCACGTATCGGTGGAGGGCACTCCCATCCTGCACGGCGTCGATCTGACCGTCGAACCGGGCCAGGTCCACGCCCTGATGGGCCCCAACGGATCCGGAAAGTCGACCGTGGCCAACGTGCTGTTGGGCAATCCCGCCTACCAGGTCACCTCGGGCGCCATCCGCTTCCGCGGCGAGGACATCACCGCGTGGCCGACGGACGTGCGGGGCAAGGCCGGGATCTTTCTGGCCTTCCAAGAGCCCGAAGCCATCGGAGGGGTCCCGGTCATCCAGTTCCTCCGCCAGGCCCTCTCGGCCCGCCGCGGCATGGACATGTCGGTGCTCGAGGTACGCCTCATGATGATGGAGTGGATGGAGAAGTTGGGCATGGACCCAGCCTTCGGGGAGCGTCACCTGAACGACGGGTTCTCCGGCGGGGAGCGGAAGCGCAACGAGATCCTGCAGATGGCCATTCTCGAACCGGAGCTGGCCATCCTCGACGAGACCGACTCGGGCCTCGACGTCGATGCCCTCCGAACTGTGGCCCGTGGCGTCCATACGGTACGGGAGGCCCGACCTGACCTGGGGGTGCTGGTGATCACCCACTATCAGCGCATGCTGGACGAACTGGCGGCCGATCGGGTGCATCTGCTCGTCGACGGCGTGATCGTGGCCGAGGGAGGACCTGAACTGGCCAAGTCGCTCGAGACCGAGGGGTACGACGCATGGCGCCATTGAAGGAAACAGGGACCGGCCTCGACGTGGCCACGCTCCGCAAGGACTTCCCCATCCTCACCCGGGAGGTGCACGGCCATCCCATCGTCTACCTCGACTCGGCCGCATCGGCCCAACGCCCCGTCCAGGTGCTCGACGCCATGCGGGAGTACGACGAGACCACCCACGCCAACGTCCATCGGGGCGTCTATGCCATCGCCGAGGAGGCCACACGGCGCTTCGAGTCGGCCCGTCACGCCGTGGGGCAGTTCATCGGAGCCCCCGACCCGTCACGGGAGGTCGTCTTCACGAAGAACGCCACCGAGGGCCTCAACCTGGTCGCCCACACCTGGGGACGTACCCACCTCCACGCCGGCGACACCATCGTGCTCACCGAGATGGAGCACCACGCCAACATCGTTCCCTGGCACATGCTCGCCAGCGAGCGCGGGCTGACGATCCGATGGATTCCCATCGACGACCATGGCACGCTCGTCCTCGACGAACTCGATCAGCTGCTGGACGGGGCGAAGATGGTCGGGGTGACGTGCATGTCGAACGTGCTCGGCACACTCAACCCGATGGCCCAGATCGTCGAAGCGGCCCACCGGGCCGGTGCCGTCGTGGTGGCCGACGGCGCCCAGTCGGTCCCCCACCTGCCCACCGACGTGACGGCCCTCGGGGTCGATTTCCTGGCCTTCAGCGCCCACAAGATGCTGGGTCCCACTGGGATCGGCGTGCTCTGGGGCCGGAGCGAGTTGCTGTCCGAGCTGCCACCGTTCCTCGGGGGTGGGGAGATGATCCTCGATGTCCGCAAGGAGGGCTTCACGCCGAACGAGATCCCGTGGCGGTTCGAAGCGGGAACGCCACCGATCACCGAAGCCATCGGCCTTGGAGCCGCGGTCGGGTATCTGGAGGCGATCGGCATGGAGGCCGTGCGTTCTCACGAGATCTCGCTGACCGCCTACGCCATGGCCACGCTGGACGAGCGGTTCGGCCCGGACATCCGAATCTTCGGACCCGGTGACCCCATCGCCCGGGGCGGCGTGCTCTCGTTCGCCTACCGGGACCTCCATCCCCACGACGTCTCGCAGATCCTCGACCAGTACGGCGTCTGCGTGCGGGCCGGGCACCACTGCGCCAAACCGCTCATGCGCCGCCTCGGCGTCAACGCCACCGCCAGGGCGTCGTTCGCGCTCTACAACGACGAATCCGATGTGGATGCGTTGGCCGATGCCCTCGCCGCGGCCGGAGCGTTCTTCTCGTGAGGCCGGCACAGTATCCTGGGCGCGTGAGGTCCAACGGCGAAACCGATCAAACAACCGATGAGGGCGTGGGCGGCCGGATCGGCATCCATCCCGGCCAGAGGGTCGCGGTCTGATGCCGGGGCTGGAGGACCTCTATCGCGAGATCATCCTCGACCACTACCGTTCCCCCCGCAATCGGGGCGAGCTGGAGTCGCCGCCGGCGCGCAGGGTCGAGGGATTCAACCCTCTGTGCGGCGACGAGATCGTGGTGACGCTCGAAGTCGATGACGATGTGGTGTCGGACATCAAGATCGCCGGAACCGGCTGTTCGATCAGCCAGTCATCGGCCTCTCTGATGTCGGCCGCCGTCAAGGGCAAACCCGTGCCCGAGGTCCGGGAACTGATCCGGACGTTCAAGGGGATGATGTCAATCCACGAATCCACCCTGCCGTCCACCGGCAACGGAGCGGACGGCTCCGGTGGCGATGTCGAGTCGCTCGAGCCCGAGGTGATCGACGTCGACGCCCTGGGAGAGCTGGCCGCCCTGCAGGGCGTGGTCAAGTTTCCGGTGCGCATCAAGTGCGCCACGCTCAGCTGGAACACCCTGGCCCAAGGTCTCGACGAGACCGGTGCCCCCGTCTGACCGTCTGACCGTCTGGCCGTGGCGGCGGTCCCGCCCTGCTGACGGCGGGCCCCCTAGCAGGGCGTGGGATCGAAGTCGGTCTCGATGGTGGTGGTCGTGCTCGACGAGGTGGTCGTGCTGGGAGTCGAACCACCCGACAGGGATGGAATCGTCGAGGTCGTGGTGGTCGTGGGGACCTCGCCATAGGGCCCGGGGGGAGGGAGGTACACGGTGTCGGGAGCCTGGCCGAGGAACTGGGTGATCACCTGTTCGGCTTGAGGTTGCTGGACGTACAGGACGTCGCCCGAGCGCGCTGAAGGCCGCCGACTCCTGGCTGTAGGTGGGCAGCGTGGCCGTGGCCAGGGCCGACGAGGAGAAGGTGTGGAACTCGCGGGCCAGTGAGATCAGGTCGCTCACGGAGAACGTGGAGTCGACAGTCACTCCCTGCACCACCGATCCCACGAACGCGTTCAGGGTGAGGGGGTTGTACTTGGTCTCGGCCTGGTTGATCACTGCCTTCAAGAAGGCGTTCTGCCGCTGGATACGACCGAAGTCGCTGGTGCCGTCGTACTGCCAGTAGCCGTCCTTTAAGTACTCGTAGTGCCGGCTACGGGCCAAGGCCAGCGAGTAGCCGCCATTCACCAGCTGGCAGCCGGGCTGGGTGATCTGGAGACCCGTGTAGGCGTCCTTGGCCGGATACGGGAAGTCGAGGTGGATGCCACCGATGGCATCGACGGCGCCCTCCAGACCTTCGAAGTCGATCTGCACCACGTGTTCGATGGGGATGCCGAAGTTGGCCTCGATGGTCTGGACCAGCTGGTCGGGGCCGCTGTTGTACGTGGAATTGATCCGGTTGTACTTGCCGGTCTCGCTGGTGTTGCCGACCACCGACACCATGGTGTCCCTGGGTATGGAGAGCACGCTGACCTGGCCCGTGGCCGGGATGATGTGGACGATCTTGACCACGTCGCTGCGTTGGCCAGCGGTGGCGGCGACCGATCCGAAATGGGCCACGTTGGCGGCGCTCTCCCCCACACGGGAATCCGACCCGATCAGGAGCACGTTGAAGGGCGCGCCCACCGGCGCCTTCTTGAGGTGTCGGACCGTCACCTTCGTGACCTGGTGGAAGCGGTACTGCACATAGGCGTAGCCGCCACCCATCGCCGCCAGGGCCAGGACCACCAACACTATGCCAGCCAGGAGCATCCGGTCGAGCCACCGGTGCTTGCGTTTGGTGCCCGGTCCCTTCCCGCCCCCGCCCCTCCCACGGGAGGACCGTCTCGCCGCCTTGCGGTCCTTCCGGCTCAGGGAAACGCCAGAGTCGGGGGTGGCCGGCACCCCACCGGCCAGGATTGCATCGGCGGTCACTGCCCCGCCGCTGTCGTCCGACGCGGCACCGGAGGGGGCGGGAACAGGAGCGGTCGAGGGCCCCGGTGGCGAGCTGTCGGCTTTGCCCGAAGGTCTGTGGGCGCCCCCCCGTCGACGATCTCGGCGAGCCATGGGCAGACGCTAGCAACCGGGGGCAGACAGGCGGTCGCGCTGTCACCCCTGAGGGGCCGCCCTCGTGGATCGTCTAGGGCCCAGGTCAGCCGTAGGCGGCGTACCCGGTCCGGTCGACGATCTCGGCCAACTCGCTCCCGCCGGTGGCTACGACGTGACCGTCGGAGAGGACGTGCACCACGTCGGGATGGAGCACATCGAGCAGTCTCCGGAAGTGCGTGATGGCCAGGACGCCCAGCCCCCATTCCGAGGTGGCCTCCTGCACCCGCCGTCCCACCGCACCCAGCGCATCCACGTCCAGCCCCGAGTCGATCTCGTCGAGGACGGCGAATCGGGGCCGGAGCACGCCCAGTTGGAGCGTCTCGTTCCGCTTGCGCTCCCCACCGGAGAGGTCCACGTTGAGCGGACGGTCGAGAAATCGCGGGTCGAAGCCGATGCGACGGGCCTCTTCGATCAGTCTTCGTTCGACGGACACGGCCCGGTCGTCGGCCCCGTCGGCCCCGTCGGCCCCGTCTGGCCCGTAGCCCCCATCGAGCCCGTAGCCCCCATCGACCGGCACGGCCCTGCGGGCCGCCGTCAGCGAGGTCAGGAGCGAGACCCCCGGTACCTCGATGGGATGCTGCATGCCGAGGAACAGTCCGGCGCGGGCGCGCTGCCAGGTCGGGAGGGACAACAGGTCGATGCCGTCGAGGGTGACCGATCCTCGGGTGACCTGGTAACCCGGCCTGCCCATCAGGACGTGGGCCAGGGTGCTCTTGCCCGAGCCGTTCGGCCCCATGACGGCGTGGACCTCCCCACTCCGCACGATCAGCGACACCCCCCGGAGAATCTCCCGCCCGGGCACCTCGACCCAGAGGTCCTCGATGCACAGCTCCCCGGTGCTCATGGAGCCACCACCGAGACGTCGTCTCCGTCCACGACCACCTGGTACACCGGAACCGGACGGGTGGCGGGGAGCGAGCACGGTTGGCCGGTGCGCAGATCGAACGTGGAGCCGTGCTTGGCGCACTCGATCTCGCACTCCTCCGCCCACACCTCACCGTCGGACAGCGAGTAGTCCTCGTGGCTGCAGCGGTCCCCCACGGCATAGAAGTCCTCGCCGATGCGCACCAGCGCCACCCGGAGCCCGGCTACGTCGAAGCGTCGGGCGTCTCCCGGAGCCAGCTCGCTTCGGCGGCACAGTCGGACGAGTCCGGATCCTTCCGGGTCGGCGGAGACAGGGTCAGTCACGACTGACTCCGGTGCGCTCGGCCAGAGCTCGGCCGATCATCGGGCGCGTGCCGGCGATCGGCACCTGGTCGGCGATGTTCTCGAAGAAGCCGGCCACGATCAGTTGCTCGGCCACCTCGGGTTCCACTCCCCGGGACTCGAGGTAGTAGCGCTGATCTTCGTCCACAGGGCCCACGGTCGATCCGTGGCTGCACTTCACATCGTTCTCCTCGATGTCGAGGTTCGGCACGGAATCGGCATGGGCGCCCTCGTCGAGCACCAGGTTGTGATTGGTCTGCATGGCGTCCGACCGCACCGCTCCCCGGCGAACCCGGATCAGGCCGCTGTAGACCGAGTGGGAATGGTCGGCGACGGCTCCCATGAACAGCAGGTCGCTGGTGGTCCGGGGAGCCAGGTGGTCCTGGAGCGTCCGGAAATCGAGCATCTGGTTGTCTCGACCGATGAAGGCGGCGCGCAACATACTGACGCCGGATTCCCCCCGAAGAGCCGAATCCGTCCGCAGACGGGCGTAGCTGGCCCCGAGCGCCACGGCGAAGCTCTGCAGCGTGGCCGCAGCTCCGATGGAGCTGCCCTGATGCGCCAGCTGCCAGGTGTCGGGGCCCAGCGACTGGACGCTGACGTAGGAGAGCTTGGCCTCGTCGGCCACCTCGATCTCGGTCACCGGCACCACCAGGTGCTCGGGCCCACCATCACCCGAAGCCGGTGTGGGCGGTGCGGCGGGTGACGGGAGGCCGGCCAACAGCCCGGTGTCCACGTCGACGACGATCTCGACGACCCCGGCGCGGGAGGACGTCCCGGCGCGGATGAACGTGCGGGGAAACACCGCCTCGCCGCCGATCCCGCTGATCACGTGGACCACCACCACCGGGTCCTCGATGGTGGCCATCGGCGCCACGTCCACCACGAGGGGATCGATCGAGAACGCCTCGTTGAGGAGGAGGAAGTCTCCGGGGTCCTTGACCACCGAGCCGAGCAGTGCCTCGCCCTGGGCGTGCTCCGTTGCTCGACCGACGGACAAGAGGTCGTCGCTCACCGTGGAGCCGATGGTGGCCAGGACGCCGTTGATGGTCACCACCAGGGCGGACCGGGGCCCGAGGCCGGCCACCAGCGAGTGGATCCGGTCGGAGGGCGACGGGCCTGGCACGTCGGCGGAAGCCAGGGGGACGGAAGCAGCCGGCTGGAAGCGGTCCAGGTCGAGCCGGTCGATGCGGCTGTACCGCCACACTTCGTCCTTCTCGCTCGGGAGAGGAGAGGATGCGAAGGTGGCGGCGGCATCCGAGCGACGCTGTCGGAGCCAGGCCGGCCCGGGCTGGGCGGCGGCGGATTCGGTGGTGAAGGTGGTCAGGACGGCAGCCTCTCGCGCAACGAGGCCCGGGTTACGAGCCTCGGCCCCCATTGTACCCGCCCACCCAAAGCGCCCGGCCTCCACCCCACTGGCCCCACGGGCCTACGCTTCTCCCATGACCCCGCCTGCTTCTTCGGCCATCGCCTCGTTCTCGTCCGACGTCCTGACCATCGAGGTGGACGGCCACGTGGCCACGCTGTGGCTCGATCGCCCCGAAAAGCGGAACGCCATGGGGCCGGCATTCTGGGACGACCTCCCCCGGGCCATGGGCACCATCGCGTCGGACCCCGAGATTCGGGCGGTGGTGGTGGCCGCCCGCGGACCACACTTCACCGTGGGGCTCGACCTGGTGGCCATGACCGGACTGACCGGAGCGACCGGACCGACCGGAGCCGCCGAAGGCGCCCCCCCGTCGATGGCGGCCCGGGCCGGCTCGGCCCGGACCGAGATCCTCCGCCTGCAGGCCTCGGTGACCTCGGTGGCCGACTGCCAGCTACCCGTCATCGCCGCGGTACACGGCTACTGCATCGGGGGCGGTGTCGACCTGATCGCCGCCTGTGACGTACGGCTGGCCAGCGCCGATGCCATCTTTTCGGTGCGCGAGGCCAAAGTGGCCATCGTGGCCGACCTGGGCAGCCTGCAGCGGCTCCCTGGCATCATCGGCCGAGGTCACCTGGCCGAACTGGCTTTCACCGGCAAGGACATCACGGCCGCTCGGGCCGAGTCGATCGGCCTGGTCAATCAGGTCAGTCCGGATCCGGACTCGGTGCTCGCCGACGCCCGGGCCCTGGCCGAGGAGATCGCGGCCAACTCACCACTCGCCGTCCAGGGCACCAAGGCCGTGCTGGCAGCCGGCCACGTGCGTTCGGTGGCAGAGGGGTTGGAGTTCGTGGCGGCATGGAACGCCGGCTTCCTGGCCTCGGACGACCTGGTCGAGGCCATGACCGCCTTCATGGAGAAGCGCTCGGCGGTGTTCACCGGCCGGTAGGCGCTCCACCCCGGCCGCTCACCGCTTGCGGCGCCACCAACGTTGGTCTTTGCGGTCCTGGCGTTCGTCCTCTTTGCGCACGTCGGCCAAGACATCGGGGCCGACGGCGTTGATGATGTCCTCGGCCTGGTCGAGCAGCTTGGCCGCCTCCTCGCCGGGCACGTCGGGCATGGGCTCGAGCTTCGGCTCCACGAGCGACCCGTGGGACCAGCCCACATCAGCCAGACGGGGTGCGTACGAAGGACAATTGTCCGGGCACTTCCATGGAGCCTCGGGAGCCAGGTCGAGAATGCAGAACCGGGCCACTTCCCCGGAGTCGTAGGTGCGGCTCTGGAAGTGCTTGCACTCTTCCCTCATCGGCATGAGTTCATTCTGCCCTTCTGATCGGCTCCCCGCTGACCGGCTCCCTGAAGACCGGCTCCCTGCTGGTCGGCGCCCCTCTCCCCCGACAGGGGCCGAGACCGGCACGCGGGATCCGGCTTCAGCCGACCGAGCCCTCCATCTGCAGCTCGATGAGTCGGCTCCACTCGACGGCATACTCCATCGGCAGAGTTCGCGTGATGGGCTCGATGAAGCCGTTGACGATCATGCCCATGGCCTGGGTCTCGGACAATCCCCGGCTCATCAGATAGAAGAGCTGGTCGTCGCCGACCTTGGACACCGTGGCCTCGTGTCCGATACGGGCATCCCGCTCGGCCACCTCCATGTACGGCTTGGTCTCGGACACCGCAGTCTCGTCGAGCAGCAGGGCGTCGCAGCGGACGAAGCTCTTGGACTGCTTGGCCCCCTCGTCCACGTGGACCAGTCCACGGTAGGTGGTGATGCCGGAGTCTTTGGAGATCGACTTGGAGATGATGGTCGAGGTCGTCTCCGGTGCGGCGTGGATCATCTTGGCCCCGGCATCCTGATGCTGGCCGGCTCCGGCGTAGGCCACCGAGAGCACCTCGCCGGAGGCCTTGGGCCCCATCAGGTAGACGGAGGGGTACTTCATGGTGAGCCGGGAGCCGATGTTGCCGTCGATCCACTCCACGTGGGCCTCGGCCTCCGCCCGGGCCCGCTTGGTCACCAGGTTGTAGACGTTGTTGGACCAGTTCTGGATGGTGGTGTACGTGATCCGGGCACCCTCGAGGGCCACCAGCTCGACCACGGCCGAATGGAGGGAGTCGGAGGTGTACACCGGGGCGGAGCACCCCTCGATGTAGTGCACCTGGGATCCGACGTCGGCGATGATCAGGGTGCGTTCGAACTGACCCATGTTCTCGGCGTTGATCCGGAAGTAGGCCTGCAGGGGCTGGTCCACCACGACGTTGGGGGGCACGTAGATGAACGAGCCGCCGGACCACACCGCGGAGTTGAGGGCGGCGAATTTGTTGTCGTTGGGCGGGATGATGGTCCCGAAGTACTTGCGGACCAGGTCGGGGTACTCACGCACCGCCGTGTCCATGTCGCAGAAGACGATACCCAGCGCCTCGAGATCCTCGCGGTTGCGGTGGAAGACCACCTCCGACTCGTACTGGGCCGTGACCCCGGCCAGATACTTGCGCTCGGCTTCGGGGATGCCCAGCTTCTCGTACGTGTTCTTGATGGCGTCAGGGAGATCGTTCCAGTCCTCGACCTGCCCTGATGTGGGCTTGATGTAGTAGTAAATGTCGTCGAAGTCGAGGTCGGGCATGTTGACGGCGAACCACTCGGCCATCGGGCGCTTCTCGAAGCGCTGCAGCGCCCTCAGACGGAAGTCCCGCATCCACTGCGGTTCCTTCTTCATCTCCGACATCTCGCGGACGATGGACTCGTTCAGGCCCTTCTTGGGCTTGAACACATAATCTTCCTCGTCGGACCACCCAAGCTTGTACTTTCCGAGGTCGAGACCGGTGGTCGTCATGTGCGCTCCTAGGAGGCCGCCCGGACGGACAGCCGATTTCCCCTATACAGATAGTAACAACCCTGTGCCGCCGACTGAGCAAGGACCGGTCTTTCCGGCCTGACGGACGTGACATCCTGGTCGGATGGCAGTCCCAGCCCCCCCAGGCACCAGCCCGTCGACCGTATCGCCGCCGGTCCCCGAACGGAGGCCGGTCAGGCTCGAGGCCCACGGCGACGTCAGGCTCGACGACTGGTACTGGCTCCGGGACAAGGACGACCCGGTGGTCATCGAGCACCTGCAGGCGGAGAACGCCTATACCGAGTGGGCCATGGCCGGCACGGCCGAGCTCCGACAGACGCTCTACGACGAGATCGTGGGCAGAATCGAGGAGACGGACCTGACCGTCCCGGTCCGAAAGGGACCCTGGCTCTACTACGGCCGCACGGTCGAGGGCAGCAGCTACGGGATCCACTGCCGTCGTCCCGTCCCCCTATCGGGGGCGGACACGTCCTCGACGGACGACCCTGCGGGCCCGGTCGAGGGTGAGCAGGTCCTTCTGGACGAGAACGACCTGGCCGAGGGGCACGACTACTTCGCCGTGGGCAATCTGGCCGTCAGCCCCGACCACCGCTGGCTGGCGTACTCGACCGACACCACCGGTGGGGAGCGCTACACCATGCGCTTCACCGACCTGGCCGCGGCCGACCCCCACGGTTCCGCCGGGTTCGAGGCCATCGAGGACACCTCCTACGGCGTGGCCTGGGCCAACGACAACGCCACCGTCTTCTATGTCCGGGTCGACGAGGCCATGCGCCCCTACCAGTTATGGCGGCACCGGGTCGGCACCGATCCGGCCACCGACGCCCTGGTCTACGAGGAGTCCGACGACCACTTCTACCTCGGGGTGGGGCGGACCAAGGACGATCGGTTCATCCTGGTCGGCCTGGACTCCAAGGTCACCTCGGAGTACCGGGCACTGCCCGCCGACGAACCCGAGGGACCGTTCCTGGTCATCGAGCCGCGTCGGCAAGGTGTCGAGTACAGCGTGGACCACGATCGCGGCGACCCGTCCGAAGGCCGATCGAGTCGGTTCCTCATCGTCACCAACGACGGTGCCGAGGACTTCCGGCTGATGGAGGCGCCCGACGACAGCCCGGGCCGGGACCACTGGAGCGAGGTGATCCCCGGACGTCCGGGCGTGAGGCTGGACGGCGTCGACCCCTTCGCCGAGCACCTGGTGGTATTCGAGCGCGAGGGCGGCGAGACCCGGATGCGGGTCATCGACGCCGGCTCCGGCGTCTCCACCCCGCTGGAACAGCCCGAGTCACCCTCCACCGTGTGGGGCGGTGCCAATCCCGAGTACGACTCCACCACCCTCCGCTACGAGTACACCTCGCTGGTGACGCCCCGTTCGGTCTACGACCTCGATCTCGGGACGGGCCTCGAGGTCTTGCGGAAGCGTCAGCCGGTCCTCGGCGACTTCGACCCCGCCCGCTACCGGACCGAGCGCCGCTGGGCCACGGCTCACGACGGTACCGAGGTGCCGATCTCGCTGGTCTACCGGCCCGATCTCGTCGCCGGACCCGGAGCGTGTGAACCCTCCCCGTGTCTGCTCTACGGCTACGGCTCCTACGAGGTCTCGATCGATCCCACCTTCTCGTCGTTGCGGTTGAGCCTGCTCGACCGGGGGTTCGTCTTCGCCATCGCACACATCCGGGGCGGCGGCGAGATGGGCCGCTCCTGGTACGAAGACGGCAAGTTCGCGGCCAAACCCAACTCCTTCACCGACTTCGTGGCCTGCGCCCGGTCGCTGATCGCCGAAGGGTGGACCTCGCCGGACCGGCTGGTGGCCCGGGGAGCCAGCGCCGGGGGCCTGCTGATGGGAGCGGTGGCCAATCTGGCACCTGAGCTGTTCCGGGCCGTGGTGGCCGAGGTTCCCTTCGTCGACTGCCTGACCACCATTCTGGACGAGACACTGCCGTTGACGGTGCTCGAGTGGGAGGAGTGGGGGAACCCGGTGGAGGACCCGGCCATCTATGCCGTCATGAAGTCCTACTCCCCCTACGACAATGTCCGCACCGAAGACGAGGGGGGCAGGCCGGTGCGCTACCCGGACATTCTGGCCACCGCCGGGCTCTCCGACCCACGGGTGGGATTCTGGGAGCCGGCCAAGTGGGTGGCCAAGCTCCGGGCCGCCAATCCGGAGAACAAGGTGCTGCTCAAGACCGAGCTCGGAGCGGGCCACGGGGGCCCGTCCGGACGGTACGACGCGTGGAGGGACGAGGCCTTCGTCTACGCCTTCATCCTCGAAGCCCTCGGCCTGGCGACCGTCAGGTCGCGCCCGTCGTAGCGTTCACCGTGGTCGTCGTCGAACCGGTAGCTGGGGTGCTGACGGACGGGGTGGTCGCAGAGGTCGGCCGGAAGGTGGCCACGAACGGGGAGTACGCCGGCCGGGGAAGGATCACCGGCACCTTGTCGAGGGTCAGGAACGCCGAGGGGGTGCCCAGCTGCACCGTGACGGTGCCCGTGGCCGCGATGACCTGGACCGCTCCCGCCTGGAGGACCCCGGCCCAGATGGTGGAGCCGGTCGAGACCGAGGTGGCGGCGACCCAGCACGATCCCGTGGCCACGACGGTCACCTGGTAAGAGGTGCTGCCGACAGGATAGGTGGCCGAGGTCGAGGTCGACGTGAGGGCCACGATGCGGCTCGGTTGCGTCGTCGCAGTGGACTTGTCCTTGTCCTTGTCCTTGTCCTTGTCGCCGGAGCCGGAGCCGGAGCCGGAGGAAGGATCCGAAACCGGGGACGAGGACGACCGGTGGGACGCCGAGCTGGCTGTTGAAGCCGTGGCCGACGCGGTGTGCGCGTGGTTCGAGGACGACCGCCTGCTGCCCACGTAGGCCAGGGACCCGAACAGCAGTATCACCGCGGCGATGATCAGCACCGAGGTCAACCGCTTTGGCCGGTGGTTCATGGACTCGAGGGCGTGACGCTTGGCCCGGTCGGCTCGGACGCCCGCAGGTTCCTCCGCCGATCCCTGGCTGCGAACCCTGTCCAGCGGCACGGAGTCGTCAAAGACCAGGGGTCGCTCCGGGTCGGGGAACCCGTCGTTGCCCCGGACCGGGACCGGGGGGACGGCACGGCCCATCGGCGGGGGATACCCCCGGGGCGCCGGCCCTGGCCCTGGCTCGGGCTCTGGCCCCGGCGGCGCAGCCGACAATCGTGACGACCGCGGAGCATCGGAGGGCTGACCGGACCGGACGGTGCGCCCGGGCGTGTCCGCCGTCGACCGCGCCCCGCGTTCGGAGAACTGCTCCATGGTGCCCAAGGCCGAGTGGTAGCTCCGGACCGAGCTCAGATCATCCGCTTTGGGTCGTCGGAACACCGTGACCACGGTGACCGCAACGGCGATCACTGCCACTCCGGCCAGGACGATCCACATCCCGACTATTCAACCCGACGCGGCCGCCCGGCACGAAGCGGCCCCGGCCACGAGGGCTCGTCGACTCCTCTGGCCTCGTCTCGGGTCCGGCACATCTCCCCGAGAGTGGCCTGTCCGCCACTCTCAGAACTCGATCAATCAGATGGCGGTGACCGAGGTCAGACCCCCGTCGATGGTGAGATGGGTGCCGGTGACGAAGGAGGCCTCGTCGGACAGGAGGAATCGGATGGGCCGAGCGATCTCGTCGGGCGTCGACACCCGTTGGAGCGGTGTCCTCTCCTCCAGCTGCTGGCGGAACCCGGGGAGCTCGAAGGCCGGGGCCAGCAGGGGTGTGGCCACGGCCCCGGGACACACAGCGTTGACGCGGAAGCCTTCCATGGCGAAGCGCTGGGCGATCGAGCGCATGACTCCCAGCACGCCACCCTTCGATGCGCAGTAGGCCGTCAGGACGTGGCTGCCGAAGAGTCCCTCGATGGACGAGATGAACACCATCGACGAGCCGGGCCCGGCGGCGCGGAAGGGCTCGATGAGCATGCGGGCGATCATCACCCCGGATCTCAGATTGACGTTGAGCGTGGCGTCCCACAGGTCATCGTCGATGAGGTCGACGGGCATGGCACCCGCCACCCCGGCGGCGTGGACGCAACCGCCCAACGTGCCGAGGGCGCGCTCCGTCCGAGGGACGGCAGCTTCGACGGCCGCGGTGTCGGCGACGTCCACGACCGACCAGTCGACCACGACCCCGGACCGCCGGCGGCAGAGCACGGCGGTCTCCTCCGCGCCGGCGGCGTCGACATCCCAGACAGCCACCGGTCGGCCGACCTCGGCCAGTGCCAGTGCCGTCTCGCGCCCGATTCCCGACCCTCCCCCGGTGACGAGGACCCCGGTGCGTGGGGAGCCCAGCAGACCGACCTGGGAAACCGGGGACTCGCCGGCAGCCAGGGCCTTGTCGGTCTCGTTCGTCGGCTCGGTCTTCGTCGGCTCGGGACCGGATCGGGATGCCATGGATGAAAGTCTGACAGAGCCCCGGCTCATCGAGCCCGGCGATCGACCCGAAGCCTCCTCAGGTTCTGAGACCGGTCCTCGGCTGCAGGCCCGGATGGATCTCCGACCGGAGCGGGTTGGCCTGGTCCCGAGCGGAGAGCACCGGGTCGGCCAGGCCCCAGTCGGCTCCGATGGCCGGATCGTCCCACGCCACGCCCAGTTCGTCGTCGGGGTTGTAGTAGCCGTCCACGAGGTACCACAGGGTGAGGTCGGTGAGCGACGCGAAGCCGTGGGCCACCCCGGGCGGGATGAACAGGCCGCGGTCGTGGTCGCCGTCGAGATCGAGCGTCAGGGTGGCACCGTCGGTGGGCGAGCCCTGCCGCAAGTCGTGGAGCACCACCCGGGCCGTGCCCCGGAGCACATACCAGTAGTCGGCCTGATGGAGGTGGTAGTGCAGCCCGACGATGGCGCCGGCCTGCTTCTCCGACCGGTTGGCCTGCGTCATCTCGCGACCCAGGGGGAACCAGCTGCGGCGGTACGTCTCCACGAACCGTCCCCGCTCGTCCCCGTGGGCGCTGGGCTCCACCACGATGACGTCGGCGATGACCTCCGACTCTTTGATTTCGGCCACGTCTTCCTTCCTATCTGGCACTATCCGTAGCGGATGGGGATGCTCAATCCCCGATGTGACGGGCAAGAGTAGCGAACTTGCTCCGGAAGTACAGGAGGGGCGACCCGTCGTTCGTCCCCAGGTCGAGGACCTTGCCGATGATCAGCTCGTGGTCGCCGGCGTCGTGGACCAACTCCACCTGGCAGTCGACCCAAGCCAGGCTCCCCTCGATGACCGGAGCTCCGGTCATCGGTGCCGGGTACCAATCGACGCCGACGAACTTGTCACCCCCCGACACGGCAAAACCCTCGCACAGGTCCCGTTGGTGGTCGCTCAGCACGTTGACGCAGAAGGTGCCGGCTCGGGCGATTCTGGGCCAACTGGTCGAGGTGCGGGCCGGGGCCACGGCCACAAAGGGGGGATCGAGGGAGAGGGAGACGA
Source organism: uncultured Acidimicrobiaceae bacterium (assembly GCA_963700235.1). Lineage (GTDB taxonomy): Bacteria > Actinomycetota > Acidimicrobiia > Acidimicrobiales > RAAP-2 > Bog-756. The sequence continues at coordinate 455,165 of CAVOWT010000001.1, read as the reverse complement.
AGCTCTGGCAGGTGAACCCCACCGGGCGTCCTTGCTCGAGACCCGAGACGATGGTCACGCCGGTCGTGAACCGGCTCATGGCGTCCTTGAAGCCGTCGACGTCGAACCCCACAGTCAGTTCCGGCCCAAGTCCTCGACCGAGCCCTCGGAGGCTGCACTCACCTCGATCGTCGGCGCCCGCGACGCCAGCTTCTGAGCCTCGAGCAGCATCCGGTCGATGGTCTCGTCCGAGTGGGCCGGATCATGGTGGAAGAGGGTCAGTCGCTTCACGCCGGACTGACGCGCCACCTCGACGGCGTAGTTCGCCGTCGAGTGACCCCAGTCGGACACCGCCGCAAACTCCTCCTCGGTGTACTGGGCGTCGTGGAGGAGGAGGTCGGCGTCGTGACACAACTCGAGGACTTCCGGCTCCACCCTGTGGAGGTCGAGCGGTGCCTGGTGATCAGAGATGTAGACCAAGGTCTGTCCATCCGCCTCGAGCCGGAAACCCAGCGTCCGCCCGATGTGGGGGACGGTGCGAACCTTCACCTTCACAGCACCGATGGCGATCTCGTCCGATCCCTCGAGTTCGGTGAATCGGAACGACCCCTGGAACTCCGCCATGTGGATCGGGAAGAACGGTGGCCGCACCATGGAGGCGAGGGCACCGTCCAGGCCGGTGCCGGGTTGGCTGGGACCATAGACGTCGATGACAGCATCAGGCTGTCGCATCGGGGAGAAGAACGGCAGCCCCAGTACGTGGTCGTAGTGCAGGTGCGACAGCAGCACATTGGCCCGGAACGGGGCGCTGCTCCGCTCGTGTTGCGCCGACAGATGGTCACCCAGGGCGCGGAGCCCAGTCCCCAGATCGATGATCAGGGGAGGCTCCCCGACCACCTCCACCAGTACGCAGGACGTATTTCCCCCGTAGCGGCGATAGCGGTCGGACGAGCAAGGGCACGAGCCACGGACACCGAAGTAAGTGATCCTCACCGAAGGAGCAGGCTAGTCGGACATCGGGGGCCATCTCCCGTTGGCCGGATGTGCCCCGGGGAAGGCTCGGCGACGACCCGGCGTAGGCCCGGCGATGACCCGGCGTGGGCCCGACGTGGGCCCGAGTAGATGGTCGAGTCGACGTCGGGCTACCCTCCGCCCGTGGCCCTCCAGACCGTCTCCGCCCACGGCACCGACTTCGCCTACCTGGAGGACGGTCCCCCCGACGGTCCGCTGGCGCTCTGCCTTCACGGATTTCCCGATACCGCCCACACCTGGCGCCACCTCCTCCCCCGTCTGGCCGACGCCGGTTTCCACGCCGTGGCGCCGTTCATGCGCGGCTATGCCCCGAGTGCGGTGCCCGAGGACGGCCGCTACGACACCGGGACGCTGGCCCTCGACGCCTGCGAACTGCACCAGGCCCTGGCCGGCGGGGACGACGCCGTACTCATCGGCCACGACTGGGGGGCTTTCGCCACCTACGGCGCCGCCGCGGTCCAGCCGGAACGTTGGCGGCGGTTGGTGACTGCCGCTGTCGCCCCCCAGGCATCCATGGCCGGCGGGTTCTTCTCCTTCGATCAGCTCCGACGCAGCTGGTACGTGTTCTTCTTCCAGACGCCGCTGGCGGAGTACGCCGTCTCGCTCGAGGACTATGCCTTCATCGATCGCCTGTGGGCGGACTGGTCACCCGGATTCGACGGCTCCTGGGATGCGGCGAGGGTGAAAGAAGCCCTGGCCACACCGGAGAGCCTCAGCGCAGCCATCGGCTACTACCGCTCCACGTTTTCCGGGCCGCCCGACGATCCCGCCGCCGTGGCCGCCCAGGAGGCCTCGGGGACCGTCGCCCCACAACCGACGCTCTATCTCCACGGCGCCGACGACGGCTGCATGGGAGTCGACATCATCGGTCCGGTGACCGAGTTCCTGGCGCCGGGCTCGGAGATGGTCGTGGTCGAAGGAGCCGGGCACTTCCTCCACGTCGAGCGACCGGACCAGGTCAACGACCACATCGTGAGGTTCGTGACGACCTGAGTGGCCGGCCGGCCACGGTGATCACGGCAGCCGCAGGACGCCGCTTGGCATGCGGACCACCATCCCCTCGGCCACCAGTCCCGCCACCATGCGGTCCAGTCGGTCCGGCTCGTCCTCCCAGCCCACCACCGCTGCCAGGTCCCCGATGGGAACCTCTCCCCGCCGCAGGGCATCGATCAGGCGGCCCCGACCCTGTCGGTCCGAGCCGGCGAAGCGGCTCTGAGGCATCGAGACCCCGGCCGACCCCACGGCGGGATCCGTTCCGGTCCGACCGGTGGCGGCCCACCGGCACCGGCGACGGATGGGGCACTGGTGGCAACGGGGCGACCGGGCCACGCACGTGCCGGCCCCGAGGTCGAGGAGGGCCTGGCCGAACCACCATCCCCGCCCGGGCGGCACCATGGCATCCACCAGCCGCTGGGCCTCACCGGGACGGATCGGACGACCGGCCACGGCCCGCGACAGGACCCGACCGGCGTTGGTGTCCACCACGCCGACGTCGGCCCCGAAGGCGAAGGCCAGCACGGCGCGGGCCGTGTAGGCCCCCACGCCGGGCAGCGAGACCAGCCCGGCCAGGTCCGAGGGAAGCCGGCCCCCGAGGTCGGCCGCCACCTTCTGGGCCGCCCGGTGAAGGTTGCGGGCCCGTCGGTTGTAGCCCAATCCCTCCCAGGCCCGGAGCACGTCACCCATCGGTGCCCCGGCACACGACGCCAGGGTGGGAAACCGCTCCATGAACCCGAGGTAGGCGGGCACCACCCGCGCCAGCTGGGTCTGCTGGGCCATGACCTCGCTGACCAGCACGGCCCACGGATCACGGGTCGACCGCCACGGCAATTCGGGTCGCCTGGAGTCACCTCCGAGCGCCGTCCCCCACCTCTCGACAGCCCGACCCATGGCCTCGACCTGGCGCCGGTCCCGGATCAGATCAGCGCCCCCCGTCGATGGCGGCGTCCGCCCTGCCGTGCGGGTGCGGGTACGGGTACGGGTTCCGACGGTGCCGTCCGGACCTAGCAATCCCAGACGTCGTCCCCGTAGGGACGCCGGCGGGACGGGGCGGCGGCCTGCTTCCAGACCATCACCTTGCGCCGGAAGAAGCACACCTCCTCCCCTCGCTGGTTGAACCCCTTGGTCTCGACCGTGACCACTCCGCGGTCGTCCCGCGACTTCGACGCCACCTTGTCGATGACCTTGGTCTCCGCGTAGACCGTGTCACCGTGGAAGGTCGGCGCCCGGTGGACCAGGGACTCGACCTCCAGGTTGGCGATGGCCGAGCCGCTGACGTCGGGAACGCTCATCCCCAGCACGAGCGAGTAGACGAGGTTCCCCACCACCACGTTCCGTCCCTGCACCGTCTCGTGCTCCGCGTACCAGGCGTTGGTGTGCAGCGGATGGTGGTTCATGGTGATCAAGCAGAACAGATGGTCGTCGGCCTCGGTGATGGTCTTCCCCGGCCAGTGGCGGTAGACGTCGCCGGGCTCGAACTCCTCGAAGTACCGGCCGAACGGCCGATCGAAGACAGTCACCGGGTGTCAGTCCCGGACCAGTGTCGGCCGCGTCGTGAAGCCCAGCACCCAGTCGGTCTGGGACTCGCCGTCGATGGCCATGCGCCAGGTGTAGCGGGTGCCCGGCTTGAGCGGGAGAGGACCGAGGTTGACGGCCAGGGCCACGTCGATGGGCGAGCCCTCGGGGATCCCGGGAGGCCGACCCACGGTGAACTCCCCGCGCACCTCCACCGGGTGTTCACCCTCGGGTGTGTCCACCAGCACCGGCCTTCCGTCGGCATCTTCGAGGAACAGCTCCCAGTGGTGGGCCGACTCGGCTTCGTGCCAGCCGACGTCGATCTTGAGGGCGATGGCCGACGGCACCGGGTCCGGACCGGTCATGCTCCAGCCCCCGCCCAACACGTAGAGCTTGCCGTCGGATACCTGGGCCGCGTCGCACAACATCATGGTGACTCGCACAAACCGTGAGGTTACCGGGTGCGGGGCCCGTCAGGGCACAGGCTCGGGCGCCCCCCGGGACCCGTGGTCGGGGCCCGTTCGCCCCTCCCCACGCCAGGGCAGGAACTGGCCGCAGGAGGCTGCGGCCCGGGTCCGGTGACCAAGGAGGGACCAAGGAAAGGCCAAGGAGGGACCAAGGAGAGTGGGTGGTGCCGACCGGTAGCCTGGCCGGATGGAACTCCGGGGCCTGCGGGACGACGTCTACCGGCGACCGCTCGCCACCGCGCTCGAGCGACTGGGGATCGGGCCCGGTTGGACATGTGTCGACGTCGGGGCCGGCGGTGGCGACGTGTCGGTGGCCCTGGCCGAGATCGTCGGCCGCGACGGCCGGGTCTATGCCGTGGACAGCGACCCGATGGCCCGTGACGAGGTGGCCGAGACGGCCTCGACCCACAGTCAGGTGGTGGCCATCACGCAGTCCGGGGAGGACCTTCGTCTCCCCGAACAGGTCGACCTGGCCTTCTGCCGCTTCCTGTTGCTCCACGTCATGGATCCCTCGGTGGTCCTGGCCCGGATGGCCGCCTCCGTCCGTCCGGGCGGTTGGGTCGTGGCCCAGGAGCCGATCACCTCGGCGGGGCGGATCAACGGCGACCCCTTCTCCATGCCTGCCGCCCAGCACCCCGACATCGGAGCGCTGCTTCCGTCGCTGGCCCGTGACGCCGGCCTGGTCACCGTGGACGCCTGGGCCGAGGCGCCCGCCGGTGCCGGTCCGGGTCCGGTCGCCGACTACCTGCGCCTGCTGACCGAGGTCGACCCCGGCGACGATCCCGTGGTGCTCCCCCCGCTGGTCACCGTGGTGGCCCAGGTCCCGGCGGGTTGAATCGAGCCGGCGGCAAGGTCGTCAACGGCGAATTCGTGCGCGCCGACGACCCCCCGGCGATCGGAGCACTCACGGCTACCGCTGCGACTACGAGCACGTGAATCCACCGGCCGGCTGAGAGGGTGGGACCAGCGGGCCGGTAGCCTTGGCGTGTGACCGTCAACCCCGTTCCCGCCCCTGACCTGCCGGCCGCGGGCGAGGCCCTGGCGCTGGCCCAGTCCGTGGTCGACGGGGGGATCGCCTCCCTCATCGCCGCCGGTGGACCGGATGCGGCCCAGGTGCTGGCCTACGACATCGCCCACGCCGCCGCCGCCGTCCGCACGGCCGAAGCCCTGTTGGCCTACGGGACCCACGGCGACACCGAGGCCCGCATCGCCTGCGCCTTCGCCGCCGACGCCGTGGCCGATCTGGCCACCCGTCTGGTGGGCCGGGGCCACCTGTGGGGTGCCGATGCCGACTGGATGGCGCCGGCCGAGGAGTTCGTGGCCGCGTTCCACGACCCGGCCTTCCTGGCCACTCTGGCCGACTGCCAGGGAGACCGTCACCTCGATGCCGACTTCGAGCTGGTGCGGGAGACCTTCCACCGGTTCGCCGAGGACCAGATCCGCCCGCGGGCCGAGCACATCCACAGGGCCAACACCGACATCCCCGAGGAGATCATCGCCGGCATGGCGGAGATGGGCGGATTCGGTATGTCGGTCCCCGAGGAGTACGGCGGGTTCGCCACCGGGGGCGAGGCCGACTACATGGGGATGGTGGTGGCCACCGAGGAGTTGGCGTGGGGATCGCTCGGTGCCGGCGGTTCGTTGATAACCCGACCGGAGATCCTGACCCGGGCCCTGGTCCACGGCGGCACCGAGGAACAGAAGCAGTGGTGGCTGCCCCGCCTGGCCAGCGCCGAGATCATGGGCGCGGTGGCGGTCACCGAGCCCGACTTCGGGTCCGACGTGGCCGGCGTGGTCACCTCGGCGGTGCCCACCGAAGGGGGCTGGCTCATCAACGGCGTCAAGACCTGGTGCACCTTCGCGGCCCGGGCCGACGTGCTCATGCTGCTGGCACGGACCGATCCCGACCGGACCCGGGCCCACCGGGGTCTCTCCCTGTTCCTGGTGGAGAAGCCACGGGGCGAGGGGCACGGCTTCCTGTTCACCCAGAAGCCCGGCGCCGCAGGCCGGCCGGCCGGGACCTCGGGGCGCATGGAGGGTCGGGCCATCGACACCCTCGGCTACCGGGGCATGCACTCCTACGAGGTGGCGTTCGAGAACTGGTTCGTGCCCGACGCCAATCTGGTCGGCGGTCCCGAGGGGCTGGGCCGGGGCTTCTACCTCCAGATGCAAGGCTTCGAGAACGGCCGGCTGCAGACCGCGGCCCGGGCCATCGGCGTCATGCAGGCTGCCTACGAGGCGGCGCTCGACTATGCCCGCAACCGGGTGGTGTTCGGAGAGCCGATCATCGACTACCAGCTGACGCAGGCCAAACTGGCCCGGATGGCGGTGCTCATCCAGGCGGCACGCCAGTTCTCCTACGACGTGGCCCGGCTGATGTCGAAGGGTGAGGGGGCCCTCGAGGCCTCGATGATCAAGGCCTACGTCTGTCGGGCCGCCGAGTGGGTGACCCGCGAGGCCCTGCAGATCCACGGAGGTATGGGCTACGCGGAGGAGTTTCCGGTCAGCCGGTACTTCGTGGACGCCCGGGTCCTGTCGATCTTCGAGGGCGCCGACGAAACGTTGGCCCTCAAGGTCATCGCCCGGCGTCTGGTGGCCAACGCCGGATCCTGACCACCGGCAACCGCGCCGGACCCGGCCCGCACCGCCGACAGCGGACTACCGTGATCCCGTGGAATACTCCTCATTGATCGAAGCGATACGGACCGAGTGCGGCATGCTGATCTTCGCGCTCGAGGGCGGTGAGTTGGACGACGTGGTCCCGACCTGTGAAGGCTGGGAGGTGCGCAACCTGGCCGTCCACGTCGGTGAGTTCTGCGAATTCTGGAGCCACGTCCTGTGCGAGGGCTCGGGCCGGCCCAAGCCCTCGTTCCACGATGCCCCCGCCGACGACCAGCTTGTTCCCTGGGTGGCCGACGCCTGCGGGGCCCTCATCACCGAGTTCGAGGCCACACCGGCCTCGACCCGGGCCTGGACGTGGTTCGAGCTCGACCAGACGGCGGGGTGGGTAGCCCGTCGCTCCGCCCACGAGCTGTCCGTGCACCGCTACGACGCCCAGTCCGCCCGCGGGATCTGCACCCCGATTTCGACCGAGCTGGCCGCCGACGGGATCGACGAGGTGTTCGACGCACTCATCACCAATCGGGATCACTCCGGCCGCGGCAGCGGACGGATCCTGTCGCTCCGATCGTCCGACGTGGGTGCCGAGTGGGTGATCACTCTGGCGCCGAGCCGCATCGAGGTGGAGCGTCGGACCCAGGACGATTCACCCTTCGAGGGGAGCGACCTCGTCGTGAGTGGCACTGCATCCGATCTCGAGCTCACCCTCTACCACCGCCCGACGCTCAGTCCGGTCGACGTCCACGGGGACTACACCGTCCTGGAGGAGTGGCACCGCGAATTCACGTTCTGACTCCTGGTCGACCCGGGCTCCGAGCGACCCGTCTTCGAGATTCAGCCCGCCGAGCGGTGTAGACCGGCCCGCTCGCCCCGGGACACGAACTTGGTGGCCATCTTGCGGGACGCCTCGTCGATCATCTCGTCGCCGAACATGACTGCGCCGGTCCGGTCGTCCTCGGTGGCCTTCCGGTAGGCGTCGAGGATGTCCCAGGCCCGGTCGAACTGCTCCTGGGTCGGCGAGTACACCTCGTTGAGAACACCGACCTGGTCGGGAGTGAGGGCCCACTTGCCGTCGTAGCCCAAGACCCGCGTCCGCTGGGAGAACTCGCGCAGGCTGTCGAGCTCGCGGATCTTGAGGAAGGGGCCGTCGATGACCTGGAGGCCGTTGGCCCTACCGGCCATGAGGATCTTCGAGAAGACGTAGTTGAAGTGGTCGCCGGGGTACTCAGGGATCGATACGCCACCGGTCAGGACCGGCATCTCCATGGAGGCGGCGAAGTCCGCCGGCCCGAAGATGATGGTCTCGAGCCGGGGCGAGGCGGCGCAGATCTCCTCCACGTTGATCAGGCCCCGGGTGGTCTCGATCTGGGCCTCGATCCCGACGTGGCCGGCCGGTAGGCCGCTCTTCTTCTCCACCTGCGTCAACAGGAGGTCGAGGGCCACCACCTCGGCCGCGGTCTGCACCTTGGGCAGCATCAGCTCGTCGAGCCGCTCCCCGGCCGAGGACACCACGTCGATGACGTCGCCGTAGGTCCATTCGGTGTCCCAGGCATTGATACGCACGCAGAGGACCCGGTCGTCCCAGGGGAGGTTCTTGATGGCGTCGGCCACCTTGGCCCTCGCAGCCTCCTTCTCCAGCGGGGCCACCGAGTCCTCGAGGTCGAGGAAGCTCATGTCGGCCGGGACCGTGGGCGCCTTGGCCAGGAACCGCTCGTTGGAACCGGGTGACGACATACAGGAGCGGCGTGGAAGGTATCGGGAGCGTTCGGACATGCCCGGAATCGTACGGCGCCGGGGGGTGACGGCCAAATGGCGGGGCCGGTCCGGGCCCGGCGGAAGAGGTCTTGGCCACGCCGATTCGCAGGTAGCAGGCGGCGGCGTCCAGCGCCGGATCCAGTCCACCGTCCGGATGTGGTGTGAGCGCGGTCGACCGTCCGGCGGTCCTCCGGTCAGGTGCGGTCACCCACGGGCTCGGCTCGGTCGGCTCGGATCTGCTCCTCGAGCATGTCAGGAGTGAGCTGCTCGGAGAGCAACCGCTCGAACCGGGCCGGTTCACCGTCCACGAAGTCGCGGCAGAGCGGCAGACCCTCCACGTAGCAGGTGAGATAGGCCCGCCAGGTCGGATGGGTGAGGAATTCGACGGCCTTCCGGGCGCGATCCGGGGAGAGCAGGCCCCAACGGGCCACCTCGTCGCTGACCGTCTCGGGATCGGCACCGTCCTCGTGGAGACGGAAGGCAGCGTTTTGACGCACGGCCCCGAGGGCCTCACCGGCTTCGGACACCGCCGCCACCACCTCGGTGTCGTACCGGATCCCGAGCGGCCGGAGATGGCCGGCCACGACGGACTCGGGTCGGCGGCCCATGACGACTTCGAGGCCCAGGTCGGCCAGGCCCTCGGCCAACAGGCACTGCGGGGTGCCGACCAGGAAGATCGACTCCTCCCACCAGTGACGGCGCCGGACCAGCCCCACCTCCTTGCGGGTGTGCTCGGTGTGGTGCCCGGGATAGGCCTCGTGGGCCACCAGATGGGCCAGCCCGGTCGAGAGGACCGGCAGGTCGGTGTTGATGGCCACACGGCTGTGCAGGTCTCCGAGGTAGTAGTTGAACCCCGACCACGGCTCGTCGGACACCAGCTCGAATTCGACCCGCTCCCCGTCGGGCAGGCCGAACAGGACGTGGGTGCGGTGGCGCAGGTCCTCCGCCAGCGCATCGATGGCCGGGCCGAGCTTGTCCCGAGGAACGGCATGGGACTCGCGCCACGCCACCAACCGTTCGGCCAGGGGTCCGGTGCCCGGAAGTACCTCGTCCAGCCGCCGGTGGGCCTCCAACAGCACCTCTTCGTCCACGCGCGTCGGACGCACGCCGTAGCAGGACTCCACCTCGTCGGCGTAGGCGATCTCCTCGCCGGCCACTTTGCGGGCTGTGGTGAGCAGTCCGAGCACCTGGGCCCGGAGCCAGTGACGGCGGGCGGCGGACTCCCCCTCCCCGACCATCCCGTCTCCGCCCCCGTCGAAGGGCACGCCGGCGTCGATGTCGGCCAGCAGCGCTCTGGCCTCGACCACCAGGCGCTCGGGTGGATGGAGGGGTTCGGCGTCGACCACCTCCAGCCACCGCCGCGGTCCGTAGAAGGCGTCCACCATTCCGTCGATGTGACGGCCCAGACGCAGCCCCAGGATCAGGTACGCCTCTACCAGACCGGCAGCAGCCACAACCGGCTCAGCCCAGAGTTCGCCGGAAGAACGCCACGGAGCGGTCCCACAGCTGTTCGGCCGACTCCTCGTGATACGCCTCGGGACGGTCCTCGTTGAAGAAGGCGTGTCCGGCGTCGGGGTAGTGGTGGAACTCGACGTCCTTGCCCAGAGCCCGCAACTGCGCCTCGAGCTCCCTCGCCGCGTCAGGGGTGAAGTAGTCGTCCTGTCCGGCCGCGTGACCGAGGATGGCGGCGTCCAACGCCGAGTAGTCGGGTTGGGCATCCGGCCAGGGGATCAACCCGTAGGCCGGGACGATGGCCTTGACCGCATCCGGTCGCTGCGTACCGAGTACGAGCGCCAGGCCGCCGCCCATGCAAAACCCGATGACCCCGACCCCGGGACGACCGGTACGGCGGATCAGCTCGTCGACGGCGCCGCTCAGGTCCTTGGCCGCGGCGTCCATCGTGAGCGACATCATCTGCTTCCCCGCCTCGTCCGGCTCGGTGAGCGGGACCGTGGTCCCGTGATAGAGGTCGGGGGCCAGGGCCGTGAACCCGGCATCGGCGAACCGGTCACAGGTCCGTTTGATCTGGTCGACGAGTCCCCACCACTCCTGCAGCACGATAATTCCCGAGCTCGACTCCGACCCATTGGCCGGTACGGCGATATAACCCTGGCCTGTGCTCCCATTGCTTGGAAATTCGATGATTTCGCCCATGGCTCATGACCCTACCGTGCCGCCGTTCATCGTTCATCCTGGTGGGTCCGGATCGGATCCGCCGTGGTCGTCCATACTCGGTGGCCAAGACCGGGATCGCCCATGGGAACAGGGGGTATCCAACAATAAGACCTGGTGAGAAGTGTGGCCATCGCGGGGTACCTTGTGGCGCCTCGTCACTTGGAGTAGACAGTAGAGCGATATGACTCACGCCGAGCTGTACTCGACGTCAGAGCCAAGTGCACCCCCTGCCCCCCGGAATCATCCTCGCAAACGGGTGTTTGCGGTACTCGCACTGGCCGCCTCAATAGGAGTCACCTCTGCGGTGATTTCCTCCGCCCGGCCGGCCTCCGCCGACCAACTTTCCGACGCCAAGGCCCAGGCCGCCTCCATCACGGCCAAGCTGCAGGGGATCCAGGGACAGGAGGAGTCACTCACCGGTCAAGTGCAGTCGGCCGACTACCACCTCTCGCAGCTGCAGGGCGAGATCGCCGCCAACCAGGCCGAGGTGACCAAGGATCAGGCCGAAGTAGACAAGGACCAGGGGCAGCTCCGGAGCCAGGCCATCGCCGACTACACCAGCAGCGGCACCGACAGCCAGGTCACCCAGATGTTCTCGTCGGACCCGAACACCTCCGGTATCCGCTCCGAGTACTCCTCCATCGCCACCGGCAACGTGACCACCACCATCGACAACCTGCACACGGCCCAGGCCCAGCTGCAGGCCACACAGGCGGCCCTGCAGCAACAGCAGGGTGCCGCCACCACCACCCGCAACAACCTCCAGGCATCGGAGAGCCAGGCCGCCTCTCTGGCCGCCCAGTACCAGAGCACGCTCAACAGCGTCGACGCGCAGATCCAGGCCGATGTGATCGCGGCGCAACAGGCGGCCGCAGCCGCAGCCCAGGCCGCGGCCACCGCGGCATTCAACGCCAAGGTGGCAGCAGCACAGAAGGCCCAAGCGGCACCGGCCCGTCCGAGCAGCGGTGAGAGTGCCGGCGGCGTGACGGTCTCATTGGCCTCTGCCAATCCGCCGCCGGTTCCAGCCGGTGTGGGCGGCGCCATCATGGCCGCCGAGAGCCAGATTGGCGTCCCCTATGTCTGGGGGGGCGAGACGCCCGGTGTGGGCTTCGACTGCTCCGGACTGGTCCAGTGGTCCTTCGCCCAGGCCGGGATCAGCCTCCCCCGCACCTCGGGGGCCCAGTTCGCAGCCACCACGCAGATCCCGTTGGCCGACATCCAACCTGGTGACCTGCTCTTCTACGGCCCCGACGGATCGGAGCACGTGGCCATGTACGTCGGCGGAGGCTCGATGATCGAAGCGCCCTACACCGGCGCCCACGTCTGGATCACCGGCGTGCGCACCGGCGACGGCTTCGCCGGAGTCGGCCGGGTCGGCTGACCCGTCGGCTCGCGGTCGGATCGGCTCCCACCGGGATCGTCGGCCTGGCCGGGGCCCCCGAGTCCCCGAGTCCCCGAGTCCCCGGTTCAGCGGGTTTTCGGGGTTTTCGGGTTTTCGGGCAAGCCCGCTGCGGGCTACTCGTCAGGCCTGATCGTGAGCCGCGAACTCGGTAGGAGGGCGTTGACCCCGTGTGCCGCCGGCCCGAGGGCCGGGAGGCCGGCCGAACCGGAAGGCCAGCGCTTCCCTGCCCGCCTGGATAACCATGGCCTCACCGGTCTCGTCGCCGGACAGGCGGTCGATCACGGCCTGGGACACAGTGGCGGGATCGATCGAGCGGGAATCCGCTGGCCTCCAGCAGTTCCCGGCTGTCACCGACCATCGGCGTGTCCACAATGCTGGGGCACACCGCGTTGATCGTGATGTTGTGTGCGGACAGTTGGGGAACCACCGAGCGCGCCAGGCCCACGACGGCGTGTTTGGTCAGACAGTAGATGGGGTCGGGTGAGAAGCCGATGAGTCCCGCCAACGACGCAGTGGCCACGATGGCACCCCCACCTCGGGACGACATGGCCGGTACCAGGGCCCGAACGCCGTAGACCACGCCGTCCACGTTGACCGACATGATCCGGCGATAGGCCTCGTCGGTCAGCGCCGTGATGTCGGCCTCGCCCGTCATCACCCCGGCGTTGAGGTGGGCCAGGTCAATGCCACCGAAGTGGGTCGTCACCGCGTCGACGATCCCGGGCCACCGGTCAGCCCGCCCCACGTCCGCCTGTAGTCCGAGCCCCCCGAACCCCGAAGCAGTCCGCTCCGCCGCCTCGCCGTCGAGGTCGACGACGGCAACCGAGGCCCCGGCCTCGGCCAAACGCCCGGCGGTGGCCCGTCCGATACCGGAGCCCCCGCCGGTCACGACGGCGACAGCGCCCGCAAGGTTTCGCATCCATTCCCCCGTAGCTGGTCCAGCGTGCAGGCCGCGGTGGGGCCCGATGTCACCATACCGGGCGGGTGGGGCATACTGGATGGGCGCTGATCTTGGCTCGGATCGGGCGCTCACCGATCATGCGACCTCCTCCTCGATGAGACCGATCCCCGTCGCGTTCCACGTGTGGTTCCTCGAGGTCCACACCTACGGCATCGGTCTCGCCCTGACGTTCTGGTTCGGTCTCCGCTACACCGAGCGACGTCTCCGCAGGGCGGGCTACCCGTGGCGGTGGGTAACCGGGATGTTCGTGTGGGTGATCATCGCCGCCATCGTGGGAGCCCGGGCTCTCCACGTGCTGTCCAATCTCTCCTACTACTCGAACCATCCGAGCCAGGTCATCGCCATCTGGCAGGGCGGCCTCTCGTCCTTCGGTGGACTTCTGTTCGCCGTCCCTGTGGCCATCGTCAGCTCCCGACGACGGTGCCCCGAGCTCCCGAGCCTCCGTTTTGCCGACCTCATGGCACCGGTGCTCATGGCGTGCTGGGGCATCGGTCGACTGCTCGGGCCCCAGTTGATGGTGGCCGGTGGGGGTCATCCCACCAACCAGTGGTTCGGGATGTACTACGCCGGCCAGGTGGGTCGGCGGCTTCCGGTGCCGATCTTCCAGTCCATCGAGGACCTGACCATCTTCGGAATCCTCCTCCTCGTCGAACGGTGGCTGCGCGCCGCGGCTCCGGTTCCCGCCCTGGTGACGGGCGCCGGAGACCCTCCGCCGGTCCTTCTTCCCCCGGCAGGCATCGTCCTCGGGGTGGGGATGGTGCTCTGGGGCATCGAGCGATTCCTCGACGAGCATCTCTGGTTGGGTGAGGACGGCCACCTCGGGTCATTGCTGGTCCAGTGGGCCGGGGTCGCCTTGGCCGTCACCGGGATGGCGCTCCTGTTGGCCCGCATCGGCCCGTTCCGGGCGTGGCGACGCGGGGAGGGCGGCGACCCGGCGCCGGACGTTCGGAGCGACCCCGACTCGGCCGCCGGCGCCACCGAGGTGACCGACGAGGCCACCAAGAGCGGGACCGACGCCGACGCCGACGCCCTGGTCGAGGCTCACGCGGTGGCCGAGCGGCCATCAGGCCCAGGCCCCGTCCCCTCCATCCCGCCGTCTGCGCCGCCGGACGGCGGGTGGACGGGCCAACAGCACTGACGGCACCGGCGCCCTGTCGGCACGTCCGGCCGCGGCCGGACGGAAGGGGACTATCGGCGGGAACCGGGTGCGGAGGTGCTGGGCTGGGCCCGGTCCTGAAGGGGGGCGGTCAGCCGGTGTATCCGTCGGCGACCCGGGCCACGAGTTCGTCGGTCCCTTGCCGCACCGGAGGAGCACCAGAGCCGGGTGCCCGGTCGGCGTTCACTCCGGTCGAGGGCACCGGGCAGGACCCGCCGGCCACCAGGCCCCGGTGTCGTCGATAGGACGGCAGCAGCAGCGCCACCAACGTCGCACTGCCGGCGACGCCGACGGCCCACGGGGCTCGCAACCAGGCCGCCACGGCCAAGGCGCTGGCCAACTCGATTCCTATGACCGCCCGACCCACGACCGGTCCGACCTCGATCAGTCGGCGGTAGAACGCCAGCAGGTCGGCGGGACGGACCAGATTGCGGGTGAGGAGGACGGCCAGTCCACGAAGGAACCCGAATCCCGTTCCCACCACGAGGGCCACCACCGGACTCCCGGTGAGGGACCCGAGCACGATCATCAGGTACACCGCGGCGGTGGTGATGTAGGTGAACAGTCCGGTCCCGATCTGCCAGCCGAATCCGGCGCCGTAGACCCACGCCCGATACTGATCGAGCCATCGCTCGTTGACCTGCCGTCGATGAATGGGCAGATGCACGCCCCAGATGTCGGCGTCGGACCAGGCTGCCACCAACGCGGCGAGTAGGGCGATCACTCCGGCCTGGGTCGGGGACGGGCCGATCCCGCGGACGACCAGGGCCACAAGGGCCATCCCCGCGCCCACCGTGGCGCCACCTGTGGTGGCTCCGACGATGAACCAGGTCGCCGTCGATCGGTAGGAATGGCCCTTGGACCGCTCGCTCACCGGTGTGATGGTGGAGAGCATGGACAGCCCACACGGCGACCACGTGGATCGGACCGCGGCCGCCACGGCCGTCGCGCCGGCCAGTAACGCGATGCAGGTGGTCACAGAGTCCTCCTTCGTGGGACTTCCACTAGCCGGCCGATCCGTAGAAGCCGGTGTTGAACGTGAAGATCCCGCCGTCCTTGGCCACCAGCCAGTAGCCCTGAGTCGTCAGGGGGGCAGCCATGCCGACGACCGGCTGGTTGAGGTGCTGCCCCCCATCGAGCCGAAGAACTGGGCGTCGCCGAAGGAGAAGATGCCGCCGTCGGACGCCACGCACCAGTAGCCGTTGCCGGTAGGGGTCGGGGCCATGCCGACCACCGGCTGGTTGAGGTGCTGGTTGCCCATGGAGCCGAAGAACCGGGCGTCACCGAAGGAGAAGATGCCGCCGTCGGACGCCACGCACCAGTAGCCGTTGCCGGAAGGTGTGGCAGCCATGCCCACGATGGGCTGGTTGAGGTGCTGGCCCCCCATCGAGCCGAAGAACTGGGCGTCGCCGAAGGAGAAGATGCCGCCGTCGGACGCCACGCACCAGTAGCCGTTGCCGGAAGGTGTGGCAGCCATGCCCACCATGGGCCGATTGAGATGGCGGCCTCCCATTGAACCGAAGAACGGCGCACCCCCGAAGGAGAAAATGCCGCCGTCGGCCGCCACGAAGTAGTAGCCACCGGGCCTGCGAAGGGTCATGCCCACCATGGGCTGGGCCAGGGACACCCCCGACTCGTCACCGTCGCTCGGGAAGTCCCCGTACGGAATCATCTTGCCGAAGCCGGTGATGATGGCATAGCCGGCGGCATCGATGCTGGACGCCATGCCCACCGTCTGGCAGTTGGTCAGCGGCGACGAACAAGGCGGTGCGGGGAAGGCCGGCGTCCAGCACGGTTCGTTCTGCTCGGCGGTGCCGTCGTCCTCGGCGTTGGTGGTGGTGCAGGTCGGATCGACCTCCCACGGGGGGACACAGGCCACCACACGACACACGATCCGGCCGATGCAGTCGATCTGCTGGTTGCATTGGCCGTAGCGGAACTGGAAGCAACCGGTCACATAGGAGTTGCAGCCGTTCGGTCCGCAGCCACAGGTGACTCCGTCGCACCCCGGTTCGCAGAATCCGAAGCCGTCCCCACATCCCGTGGTGCAGCCGCACAGGGCGTTGCAGTCCATGTAGTAGCGGGGTCCGCCGCAGTAGGAGGAGTTATCGGCCTTCCACCACCCGCCCATGACGGTGTTGGTCGGGCAGTAGTTGTAACCGCCGTTCACCGAGCAACAGAACTCCGTGAACCCCGCACAGCATGTGGAACCGCAGTCACAGTTGCTGTTGCCGCAGCTGCAGATCTGCGCATAGGCCGTTCCCGGCTTGAGCACGAGATCGAGTCCGGACCCGATGGCAACCGCGCTTCCGACGTAGGCCGAGCGGTTGATGAAGCTGCGGCGGGTGATCTTCGATTCGAGAAAGCTCGAGGCCCGTTCGACCAGACCGGTGCTCAACGGTCTGTCGCTCCCCGTTCGAAGGAGATGCCGACCAGGCTCCGGGCCTGCTGCAGCGAGGCCAACACCGCCATGACCAGATAGGCCAGCCAACCGGCGAGCGCGCTCGCCGCCAACAGGGGAAGGCCGAAGAGAGGTTGATGGGAGAGGAAGGACCACAGGTGGCTGGTGGACGACGCCCAAGCCACCGTTCCCGCCGACACCGCCAGAGCACCGTCCACGACCACGTGCGCCCAGGTGGCCGGTGTGTCCGGCGTGCCGAAGCATCCGCAGTTGGCGATGGCGCCACCCTTCGAACGGGCATAGGCGACGAAGACGGCGAAGGCGGCGTAGGAAAGGGCCACCAGTGCCGCCGGTAGGGGACGAGGGAAGACCAGGGCCACCATCCCGAGGAGGGCTTCGAGGGCAGATCCGATCCGCACGGCTGCGGTCAGCCGAGGGTGCGACAACCGCCGTGGGAGGGAAGTGCCCAGGGCCCGAGCCGTGTCCTCCGGACGAACAGCCTTGGCCACCCCGGCCACCACCAGCAGACCGCACGCCGCCAGGTAGGGACCGATCAGTTCCATGGCACCCCGGCCGCGGTGGCGAATCCGGTCGACGGGCCGGTGGGGACACCGGACGAACTCACCGACAGTCCGCCGATGAGTTCGTTCACCCTTGGCATCAGCTGGTTGCGCAGCGAGTGGCTCCCGAGCACCACATAGAGCGTGAACGGCCGTCCGGACTCGGTGAAGAACCATTGGGTACCGGACTGGCCGGTCAGACCGCGCCGCAGCAGATAGGGACGGAAGTCGTCAGCGGACAATGATCTCGGCATGCCCTGTCGGGCGAAGAGGGGCGTGCCGAGGCTCTCGGGCCCGTACTCGAAGAGCGTGGCGAAGATGTCGGTCGAGCCCATCAGATTGACTGCGCCTCCCCCGAAGTCGCCCATCTGGGTCGGTAGGGCGAAGGTGGCGAAGTTCGCCACCGGGTAGGGGACCTCGGACCCGACCGTGGGCCGGATGAAGATCCGGCCCTCGAATCCTGGGGGCAGCGGCGCAGCGATCCCGTGGCCCCTGAGAGTCGCCACGCTCTAGCCCGCCTTCCTGATCGAGGGTGGTTCGGCATCCTCCCGTCGCTCCGCCCTCGAGCTGCGACCGTAGATCTCGTCGAGTGATGTCGGATAGAGGCTCGGGTCGCCAGGCATGATTCCCGCGTCCATCAACTCGCGGTCGTTGTCCAGTTCCCGTTCCGGACCATCGAGGCCCTGGGCGAAACCACGACTCGTGCTGCCGAGGGAGAAGACCCTGGCGTCAGCCTCGGCCCGCCGGACCAGCTCGACCACCTGTGCGAACCGGTTCGCCACCCCCTCTCCGATGCGACGGCCAGATGCACCGTCGATGAGAACGAAGAAGGGGGAGCCGGGCACCTCGTAGTCACCCCACGCTTCGGTCGACATCACCGCCGAAACCGCGGGACCCGATTGGGCGGCCACCTCGGCCGGAATCTCCATCTCCGGCCCCTTGGTGACCACCACCAGTCGGATCCGATGCGACAGGCCCAACTGGTCCGGAGCCCGGAAGGCCTCCCAGAATCCGGCACAGGTGGCGCACCCCGAGGAGAGAAAGGCCAGCAGGGTGAGATGGTCATTCCCCGTGACCGTCACAGCCAGGGCATCGCCACGCGGATCCACTCCGACGACCGTTGGCGCCGAAGTCGAACTGCGTTCGCCGGGGAGCGGTGGGCCCATCGTCAGAGGCACTCGGACCGGATCCCCGCCGTGCGAGTCGGCTCCGCCTGCGTGCGTCTGGTTGTGCCGGTGATCGCGTCCCCCGTCAGCGGCCGGCTCCCCTACTCCCACGCCCAGATCGTGCAGCGCCCGCAGGATGTCGGCGTGACTGCGCAAGAGCCCGGCCACGAGGACAGCCAGCAACACCACGACGACGCTGAGGACGACAGCCAATGCAACCACGTGCTACCTCCGCTTCGTTCGGATCCGCGACTGCCTCCACGCGGACCTCCGGGGATCGTGGCTCATGCTATGGATTGCCACACCGGAAACGGTGCATCGCCGATGACCTGGATCGAAAGCACAGAGAGCCAACCTCGGCCTCGGACTCCGGCTCGGGCCGGTCTCCGGAACGACGAGGATGGCCGGGGCGTGGGGGTCACTCCCGGTCGGTGAACAGGGTGGGTCCGGGGTCGGTGGGGGGAGGGTTGGTGGTGGACCGTCGTCGTGTCGGTCGTTCCCTCCGTGGTGTCGGTGGTGGTGACTCCGGGGCCAGGAACTGCCAGTTCCCCGGTCCTCCGACCAGGCGGTAGCCGTGGTGGGTCTTCAGCCGGTGGTGGTGGCGGCACAGTCGGGCCAGGTTGTCCAGGGAGGTCTCCCCGCCCAGGGCGAAGTCCACCTGCCAGTGGTCGAACTCCAGTCCCTTGGTCTGCCCACAGCCCGGGACCACACAGGTCCGGTCCCGTTCCAGCAGGGCCAGGACCAAAGGGGTGGGGATGTTGCGTCCCAGCCGGCAGATGGTGGTGACGTCCACCCCGTCGGTGATGACCAGGTGGCAGAGGGCCCGGCCCAGGGTGTCGACGGCCTGGTCGAGGGAGATGGGGCCCACCCCGTCGATCTCACAGACCTCCCCGGCCAGGAGGTGGCCCCGGCGCAGGGCCGAGAGGTCGGCCCGCACATGGACGGTGGCTCCCGTGCCCCGGCACCGGCATCCGGTGGGGGCAGAACCGGTGTCGGTGTCGGTAGTGCTGTCGGTGCCGGTGTCAGCGTTCTTGTCGGTGTCAGCGTTCTTGTCGGTGCCAGCGGTTTCCGTGTCGGCACCCTGGCCGGTAGCGGTGCTGTCGGTGCCGGTGGTGGTGCCGCCTCCCTTCCTCGGTCTGGTCGGCGGCCCGAGGAGGCCCCGTCCGGTGACCAGGGCCACCAGGGCGTCGGCCCGGTAGGCGTCGGGGGTCTCGTGCACCCCGGACCGTCGGGCCTGATGGAAGATGCGGTCGACCTGGGTGTCGAGGACGGCGGAGAGCTCGGCTCCGGCCACCGGGGCCAGGACGGCCTCCAGCCGGAAGGCCCCGTCGGTGTCGGTGTAGGTCCGACACCGTCGGTCCTGGTGGAGTCGGCGGTGGTGGGCGGCCTCGTCGGTCGGTGAGCGTCCCTCGGACTTGGCCTTCAGGCACCGGTCCTTCAGCTGGCGCATGGTGTCGGTGCCGGCTCCCCGCACCAGGTCGTCCTCGGCTGCGGGGTTGACCCTGACGGCGTCAGAGACCAGTCGGGCCCGGGACGGGGCCAGAGTCCCCCGGGTCAGGGCCTCGTCCACCCCGGGCTGGTCCTTGAGGGCGTCCCCCAGCTTCAGAAGGCCCACGGCGTCCCCCACGGAGTCCCCGGTGGTGGCGGCCAGCCACTCGGCCGGGGTCCTGTGTCCGGTGGCCAGGTCGGGATGGCACCGGGCGGCCCGGGCCGCGGCCTTGGCCTTGCCGGCCACCCCCAGCCGCTCCAGACGGGAGAACACCTCCACCAGCGAGGCGGCGTCGGGCCCCGAGTACCGCTCGGCCTCGAAGGAGGCCACAAAGGACCCCACCACCTCGACGGCCGAGCGCAACGCCTTGGTCGTGACACCGGTCTCTGCCGTCATGGACCCAGTGTCACAGGAGGGTGTGACAAACGGCCGGAACGGCCGGAACAGGCGGAACGGACCGAAGAGAGACGTAGGAGAGGAGCCGGGCCCGGCGGAACCGGGCCGGCCGGGCCGGAGGCCGAGCCGGCTTCACCTGATGGACCGTCAGACCAGGCGATACACTCGGCCATATGTCCGACATGCCCTGGATCATCTCCGTAGACGACCACGTGGTGGAGCCTCCCAACGTGTGGATGGACCGCCTCCCGAAGAAGTACCACGATGTCGGGCCCCGCATCGTGCGGGCCCCGATGGGAGAGATCACCTTCGTGGGCGGCAAGCTCACCGTGGTGCCCGGTTCCGAGGGCTTCCCCACCGACTGGTGGTACTACGAGGACCTGAAGCGACCGCTCCTCCGGGTCGACTCCGCAGTCGGGGTGCCCCGGGACGAAGTGACGATGCGGGGAGTCACCTACCAGGACATGCGACCCGGCTCCTACGAAGTGAAGCCCCGCCTCGAGGACATGGACGTCAACCACCTGGAAGCCTCGCTGTGCTTCCCGACCTTCCCCCGATTCTGCGGCCAGACCTTCACCGAGGCCGAAGACAAGGAGCTGGCGCTCCTGTGCGTGAAGGCCTACAACGACTGGATGGTCGAGGAGTGGTGCGGTCCCGACGCCAAAGGTCGGCTCATCCCTCTCACCCTGGTTCCGCTGTGGGACGCCGAGCTGGCCGCCGCCGAGGTGCGGCGCAACGCCGAACGAGGCGTGCGGGCCGTCTGCTTCAGCGAGATCCCACCCTTCCTCGGGCTGCCGTCGGTACACGATCCTGACCACTACTGGGACCCGTTCTTCCGCGCCTGCGAGGAGACCGGCACGGTCATCAACATGCACATCGGCTCGTCGTCCAAGATGCCCTCGACGTCGGCGGACGCACCGCCGGCCGTGGGCTCCACCCTGACCCACTCAAACGCCACGTACTCCATGGTGGACTTCATGTTTTCGGGAGTGCTGGTGCGGTTCCCCGACCTCAAGCTGGCCTATGCCGAGGGCCAGATCGGCTGGATCCCCTACATCCTCGAACGGGCCGACAACGTCTGGGAGGAGAACCGGGGGTGGGGAGGCGTGGCCGACATCGTGCCCGAACCTCCGTCGACCTACTTCCACCGTCAGATCTACGGCTGCTTCTTCGACGACGCCTTCGGGCTCAAGAACGTCGAGTCCATCGGGGTGGACAACATCACCTACGAGTCCGACTACCCCCACTCCGACTCGACCTGGCCCAACACCCGCCAGATCGCTGAGAAGCAGATGAAGGATCTCACCGAGGAGCAGGTCTACAAGATCGTGCGGGGCAACGCCATCAAGCTCTACGACCTCGACTTCAAGTGACCCACCGGGCGTAAGCCACCCCATCCTCCATGGATCTGCGCTACACCGACGCCGAGCAGGTGTTTCGGGCCGAGCTGCGCCACTGGCTGGCCGAGACGCTGCCCGGGCTCCCGCCCAAGCCGTCGCCGACGGACTGGCCCGGTCGCCGCTCCTACGACACGCACTGGCAACGCCTGCTCTTCGACGCCGGGTACGCCGGAGTGGACTGGCCGGTCGAAGGCGGCGGCCGGGGTTCGTCGCCGGTGGAGGAGCTGATCTTCAAAGAGGAGCTCGAGCGGGCCCACGCCCCTTACGTCGGGGTCAACTTCGTCGGCCTCCTCCATGCCGGCCCGACCGTCATTGCCGAGGGTACGCTGGAGCAGCGCCAGCGCTACCTGCCGCCCATCCTGAACGGTGACGAGGTCTGGTGCCAGGGGTTCTCCGAACCCGATGCCGGCAGCGATCTGGCCTCCCTGCGGACCCGGGCCGTCCGGGACGGCGACGACTACGTGGTCACCGGCTCGAAGATCTGGACCTCCCACGCCGAGGTGGCCGACAACTGCGAGCTGTTGGTCCGGACCGGTGACGAGGACAGCCGCCACCGAGGGATCTCGTGGCTCATCCTGCCCATGGACACGCCCGGCGTGGAGATCCGCCCCCTCGCCACCATCGCCGGATCCACCGAGTTCGCCGAGCTCTTCCTGGACGAGGTCCGGGTGCCCGTGGGCAACAGGGTCGGGGACGAGAACGACGGGTGGAGGGTGACCATGGTCACCCTCAGCTTCGAGCGGGGGACGGCGTTCGTCGGCGACCTGTTGGAGGCCATGGAGCTGTTGGCGGCGTCGGTGGCGCTGGCCCGACGCACCGGGGCGTGGTCCGACCCGGCTGTCCGACGACAGGCCGGGCACCTGCGGGCCGAACTCGACGCGTTGTGGGCACTGACGAAGCGCAACGTGTCACAGGCCGCCCGCACGGGCATCCCCGGAGTGGGGGGAACCTTCTTCAAGCTGGCCTACACGGAAACGCGCAGCAAGCTCGGCGAATTCTCCCTCTCGCTGCTCGGACGGGCCGGCCTGGCCGCCGACGACGTGGACGGGGTGGACGGGTTGGGACCGTTCCCGTCGGCCGTCATGGTGGAGGACTGGCTGCGGGGTATCTCGCTGACCATCGCCGCCGGCACCTCCCAGATCCAGCGCAACATCGTCGGCGAGCGCATTCTCGGTCTGCCCAAGGAGCCGGCCGGGGCGCCGAAGGCCACCACACCGGTCGGATCGTGAGCGACGGAATGCGAAGAGACCGTGCGTAGAGACGGGGGCCGACGGTGGACTTCGAGCTGACCGAATTCGAGACCGATCTGGCCGACGGCGTTCGCCGGCTGTGCGAGGGCCAGTTCCCCCTGGACCACCTGCGCTCCTTCGAGTTGGCCGACAAGGTGGTGGACCGCAAGGGCTGGCAACGGCTGGGCGAAGCTGGAGTGTTCAATCTCTGTCTGCCCGAGTCCGTCGGTGGCGTGGGCCTCGGTCTGGCCGAGGCCGCTCTGGTCTTCGAGGAGCTCGGTCGGGCGCTGGTGCCCGGTCCCCTGGTGGCCAGCCACCTGGCCGCCGGCCTGATCGACGGGGCCGATACCGGTTCGGTTGTCGTGGGACTCATCGACGCCGGGCACGCCAACGCGGCCGCGCCCACCCTTCCGACCTTCATCGAGCATCTCGACGATCTCGATGTGCTGCTGGTCCTGGCCGATGAGGGCGTGGTGTCGGTGGACCCCCGCACCGTGCACGGCACCCGGCTCCGACGACCGATGGATCCCCTGACCCCGGTATGGAGTGTGCCGACGCCCCCCGGGGGCACACCGGTGGCCGGTCCGGACATCGTGGCCTGGTGGCGGAGGGACGGTGCCGTCCTCACTGCAGCCCTGCAGGTCGGCGCGGCGGCCTGGGTCACCGACCTGGCCGTCGAGTACGCCAAGCAACGACGCCAGTTCGGACGGCCCATCGGGAGCTTCCAGGCCGTCAAGCACCTGTGTGCCGACATGGCGGTGCGAGCCGAGGTAGCCCGCTGCGCCGTGCAGGCGGCGGCAGTGACCGTCGACCAACCCGAGGTCGGCGACGGATTGGTGGCGGCCGCCGGTGCCAAGCTCCTGTCGGACGAGGCCGCCATCGCCAACGGCCGGTCGTGCATCCAGGTGCACGGTGGCATGGGGTTCACCTGGGAGGTCCCCGCTCACCTGGCCTACAAGCGGGCCCGCGTGCTGGCCACACAGTTCGGGACGGACGACCAGCTGGCCGAGTCGCTGGCCGAGTCGATCGGCGAAGCAGCCACCGGCTCCGGCGTACGGTGATTGCGTGAGCCCCTCGTCCGTCCCCCCACCCGCCGACGTCGTCACCGTCCTGCCCAAGGGGCGCACGGTGTTCGGCATGCAGCTCCCGATCCAGTCGCAGTCGACCATCTACACCCAGCCCTGGGAGGCCTCAGCCGGGCCCGACGAGCTGGCCGCGGTGACCCGCGCCTGTGAGGAGGCCGGCTTCTTCTATGTCGGGGTGTGCGACCACACGTTCATCCCCGAGAGGCTGGCCGGGGCCATGAGCACTGTCTGGTACGACACCGTCGCCACCCTGGGCTGGCTGGCCGGCATCACCACGGAGATCCGGCTGCTCTCCCACATCTACGTGGTCGCTCTGCGCCACCCGCTTCGGGCGGCCAAGGAGTTCGCCACCCTCGACACCCTGTCCAAGGGCCGGATCATCTGTGGAGTGGGGGCCGGGCACGTCACCGAGGAGTTCGACCAGTTGGGGCCGGAGTTCGACCACCGGGGCCCGGTCACCGACGAAGCCATCGCCGGGCTGGCCGGCGGGTTGGTCGATGAGTTCCCGGTGCTGGACGGGCCGACCTGGAGGGCCGAGGGACTGGGGCTCAAACCCCGACCGGTCCAGTCGCCGCGTCCACCGATCTGGGTCGGTGGGTCGACCCCGGCCGCCCTGCGCCGGACGGCGCGGTTCGCCGACGGTTGGCTGCCCCAGTCGCTCGGACCCAACGTCGAGCTCTTGGGCGAGCTCCATCGGATGCGCGGCGAGTACCGGAACGGCGCGCCCCTCGACATCGGTGCCCTGGCCGCACCCTTCCACGTCGGTACCCCGGCCGCCGGATTCGATCTGCCGCCGGGCACGGTGGCGGGGTCCGGGGAACAGATCGCCGACTACCTGCAGCCGTTCAGGGCGGCCGGCGTGGGTCAGGTGCAGGTGCGGTTCCCGGCCCGGTCGGTGGAGGAGCAGTGCGACCAGATCGCGGCCTTCGGCCGCGAGGTCATCCCCCTCGTCGACTCCTGAACCGAGCGCTACCGCCAGAGGCGGACCGAGTCAGCCCGTGCCCGAGGTGGAGGTCGTCGCTCCGGACTGAGCGCCCACCGCCGCCGTGGTCGTGGTGGTACCCGACCCGGCCCCGCCCGTTCCGGCCCCGCCCGTTCCGGCCCCGCCCGTTCCGGCCCCGCCCGTTCCGGCCCCTCGAGCCGTGGCCGTGGTGGTCGTCGGAGTCGACGTCACGGACCGGCCCGGCTGGGTCGTGGTAGTGGAGGGCGCACTGGTGGTCGTGGTCGGGGGGACGGTGGTGGTCGTGGTCGTGGTACTCACCGGAGTGGCTCCGGGTACGTAGTACCCGCCGACCACGGCGCCCCCGGACGGGGTCGAGTTGCTCTCGGGCGGGTTGAAGTACAACACGGTGGCCAGCCCGACGAAGGCCACGGCCATCAGGATCGTCGATCGGCGCAGGGGGAACCGTCGACCCACGGGGACCGACATGAACCCGACCAGGGCGCTGTGCCGGATCTCGTCGTGGTCGGGCTGTTCCTGGTCCCATGGCGCACGGGCTCCGGACACGGGACCGGATCCGGCTGCGGGCGCGGGCGCGGGCGCGGGCGGAGGATCGTGGGGATCGCCGGTCCCACCGGCCCCCGTCCGCTCGTCCGTCACGAGCTTCCGTCCGACATGGACGGCGAGGTGACACCGGCCGACCGGAGAGCCGTCGTGGCCCGGAGTCGGATCTCGCGTGCCACCTCGAACTGCCGCCCGGGCAGGGTCCGGGCGATGAGTCGTAACTGGACGTAGCCCACGTCGATGGTCTCGACCCCGGCCACGACCGGGTCACCCAGGAGGAGCTCGCTCCACTCACGGTCGGCGGACATGTCGGCGAACATGTCCTTCAACAGGCCGGTCACCTGGGCCAGGTCCTCGGTCACCGCCACCGGTATGTCGACGACCGCACGCGACCAGTCCTTGGACAGATTGGTCACCTGCCGGAGGGCACTGTTCGGCACCACCACCAGCTCCCCCTGCGCCGTCCGCACCTTGGTGACGCGCAGGGTGAGCTCTTCCACCGTGCCGGTGATGCCGGTGGGCTGACCGGGGACCGACAGCCGGATCACGTCACCGAAGGCGAACTGGTGCTCGGCAAACAGGAAGAACCCGGCCAACAGGTCCCCCACCATCTGCTGGGCACCGAAGCCCAGGCCGATTCCGATCACCGTGGCCGGGGCCACCAGGGTGGTGAGGGGGATGCCCAAGCGGTCGAGGGCCAGGATGGCCGTGATGAAGCCGACGAGGGCCACCACGACCCACTCCACCGCCTCGCTCACCGCCCTGGACCGTTTGAGGGCCTCGGAGGCCACCAGGCCCGACTCGATCTGGAAGCGGATCTGCTCGTCCACCCAGTGTCGGCGGCGCGCTCCGATCCAGTGGGCAAACCTCACGATCAGGCCGGCCCCGAGGACGAGCACGACCGCCGGGAGCAGATGGTTTTGGAACCAGGAGTGGTGGATCCCCGGAAAATACCATCCGCCTGTCGTCGCACCTGCGTCCGACTCCATCACGAGCAGCCACGGACACGAGCAGCCACGGACACGAGCAGCCACGTGGGCACAACTGGGCCAGGGCCGGGGCCCGGACCTCGCGGAGCGGGCCGCGGCGGTGTGCCGTAAACTGACGGTCTGTCAGTTCTGTGTCCGACACCCGGCGCTCGGCCGACCGGCCGGTACCACCCCACGGAGGGAACGTCACCATGCTCGACTATGTGATCCGCAACGGCCTGGTCGTCGACGGGACCGGGTCTCCGGGCCGCCGGGCCGATGTCGGAATCCGCGACGGGAAAATCGTGTCCGTCGGCGTCGTGGACGAGGCCGGCACCACCGAGCTCGATGCCGAGGGCCTGGTGGTGGCCCCGGGCATCATCGACCCCCACACGCACTACGACGCCCAACTGTTCTGGGACCCCACGGCGTCGCCGTCCAATCTCCACGGGGTGACCACGGTCATCGGCGGCAACTGCGGCTTCACCCTGGCGCCGATCAAGGCCGAGGACCACGACTACATCCGCCGGATGATGGCCAAGGTGGAGGGCATGCCGCTGGTGGCACTCGAGAACGGACTGCCGTGGGACTGGACCAGCTTCGGACAGTACCTCGACAAACTCGAGGGGAATCTCGGGGTCAACGCGGGCTTTCTGGTCGGCCACTGCGCACTGCGACGCTGGGTCATGGGCGAAGAGAGGGGTGGCGAGGTGGCGTCGGACGCAGAGGTGGCCGAGATGGTCCGGCTGCTGGCCGAGTCGATCGAAGCGGGGGGGCTGGGCTTCTCGTCGTCACAGTCACGAACGCATTCGGATGGTGACGGCAATCCCATCTCGTCCCGGAACGCCGATCGCCGCGAGATGCTGGCCTTCTGCGAAGTGGTGCGCGACCACCCGGGCACCACGCTCGAATACATCACCAACGGCTGCCTCGACACGTTCTCGGACGAAGAGATCGATCTCATGGTGGCCATGACCACAACGGCCCGTCGGCCCCTCAACTGGAACCTGTTGACCATCGACTCGCGCACACCGGACAAGACGGCCAGGCAGCTCGAGGCGTCGGCCCGGGCGGCCGAGGCGGGCGGGCGCATCGTGGCCCTGACCATGCCCACCCTGGTGCCCATGAACATGAGCTTCCGGACCCACTGTGCGCTGTTCCTGATCCCCGGGTGGGGCGACGTGATGGGGCTCCCGGTGCCCGAGCGCATGGAGAAGCTCGCCGATCCCGAGGTGCGGACCCACCTCGACGAGTTGGCCCACTCCGAGAGCGCCGGGGTGTTCCGCCGCCTCTCCCACTGGGCCAACTACATCATCGGCGACACCTTTGCCGCCGAAAACGAAGGACTGAGTTGGCGGGATGTCGGCTCGATCGCGGCGGAACAGGGCAAGCCCCCCTTCGACGCGCTCCTCGACCTTGTCATCGCCGACGAGCTCCGGACCGTCCTCTGGCCCAAGGCCTCCGACGGCGACGACGCCTCGTGGCGGGCCCGGGTGAAGGTGTGGGACAACCCCGGTGCCATGGTCGGCGGCTCGGACGCCGGGGCCCACCTCGACCGGATGTGCGGGTCCAACTATCCGACCTCGTTCCTCGGGGACTGCCTCCGCAAGCGGAAGCTGGTCCCGCTGGAGCGAGCCGTACAGCTGATGACCGAGGCGCCGGCCCAGCTCTTCGGGCTCCACGACCGGGGTCGGATCGACGTGGGCCTGTGTGCGGACCTGTTCGTCTTCGATCCCGACACGGTGGGCTCGGAGCCGGCCACCCTGGTGAACGATCTACCGGGGGGAGTCCGCGGCTCGTGGCCGATGCCATCGGCGTGGTCCGGGTCCTCGTCAACGGCGTCGAAACCATCGCCGACGGAAAGCCCACCGGCAGTCTGCCGGGCACCCTGTTGAAGTCGGGGGTGGACACGGTCACCGTCGATCCCACGCCGGCGGGCGTCTGAGCGGACGACCTCCTTCTGGCTCGCGCTCCCCCATCGGCCCACGTGACATGATCACCGAGCCATCGACCCGAGCGCCGAGCTGTCCGGCCGAGAGGGCGCGACCTACACTGCTGACACTGCGTCAGCTCACCACCACCGTCGATCACCGGAGCGCTCTACGGGCACCACCGGTGCCATTTGAATCTCGGCATCATCCACCACCGCGAAAGGGGCCCATCCATGGGTAGTCAGGTCACCAAGGACGAAACGCAGCTGCTCATCGGCGGGAAGTGGGTCGACGCTGGCGACGGTACCTACGACATCGTCAACCCGGCCACCGAACAGGTGGTGGGTCAGGCCCCCAACGCCTCCGCCGACGATGCCAGCGCGGCGGCCCGGGCGGCCCGTGACGCCTTTCCGGCGTGGGCCGCCACACCGGTCGACGAGCGGCTCTCCCTGTTGAGAGCGGCGGCCTCGGCCATTCGGTCGAAGGAGAGCGAGCTGGTACCGCTGGTCATCGCCGAGACCGGCGCCACCGCCTCGGTGGGCTCCCGCATGCAGGTGCCGGTCAGCGCGGCCCGCTTCGACCGATACTCACAGGACATCCGCCACGTCCAGGAGTCGATGCTCCCCCCGGTGGTGTCCGCCGCCACCCCCCTGGCCCCCGGCGGCCTCATCAGCGCCCTGGCCTACCGACAGCCGGTCGGCGTGGTGGCCGCCATTGCCAGTTACAACTTTCCGATGACCAACATGGCCGGCAAAGTGGCCCCGGCCCTGGCCATGGGCAACACGGTGATCATGAAGCCGGCCCCCCAGGACCCGCTGGCCGTCATCGAGTTGGCCCGGGTGCTCGACGAAGTCGGGTTCCCCCCCGGCGTGATCAACATCGTCAACTCGCAGGGCCCCGAGCCGGCCTCGGTCCTCACCACCTCGCCCGACGTGGACATGGTCTCCTTCACCGGATCCACCGCCGTAGGCCAGCGCATCGCCGCCGCCGGAGGTCCGTCGATGAAACGGCTCCTCATGGAGCTCGGGGGTAAGGGCGCCGCGGTGGTCTTCGAGGACGCCGACATCAAGGGTGCGGTCACCGCCATCGGTTCGACCTGGGCCTTCCACTCCGGCCAGATCTGCACGGCCCCGACCCGGGCCGTGGTCCACCGGAGCATCTTCGACCAGGTGGTCGAGGGTCTGTCGACCTTCGCCGGGTTCCTGAAGGTCGGGGATCCGACCGACACGGCGACCGTCGTGGGTCCGCTCATCTCCGGCACCCAGCAGCAACGGGTGCTGGACTACATCGAGACCGGTCGCAAGGAAGGCGAGATCGTGGTCGGTGGCGGTCGCCCCGAGCACCTCGACACCGGGTTCTACGTCGAGCCCACCCTGGTCCTCGGGTCCAACAACATCACGGTGGCACGAGAGGAGATCTTCGGACCCGTGGTCGTGGCCATTCCCTTCGACGACGAAGAGGAGGGCATCGCCATCGCCAACGACTCCGAATTCGGACTCTACGACTACGTGTTCTCCGGCGACACCCCTCGGGCCTTCCGCGTGGCCAAGTTGCTTCGGGCCGGGCACGTCGGCATCAACACCGCCCAGCGCAACATGGACGCCCCCTTCGGTGGATTCAAGATGAGCGGCATCGGCCGGGATGGTGGCGACACCGGGCTCGAGGCCTACTCCGAGATGCAGTCGATCATCTGGTCCAGCTGACACTCCCGTCGGCGCTCTGCGTCGGCGCTCTGGGTCGGCACTCTGCGTCGGCGCTCTGGATCGGCACTCTGCGTCGGCGCTCTGGGTCGGCACTCTGGGTCGGCACTCTGCGCCGGCACTCCCCGGCGGGGCCGTTGGGGCGGCGCTCAGTCGCCCCGTGCGGTCAGTCCGCCCCGTAGAAGGTGGCGCCGAAGGAGAAGACGCCGCCGTCACTGGCCACCAGCCAGTAGCCGCCGGCCGTGCCGTTGGTGGCCATGCCCACGACAGGAGCATTGAGGGTCATGCCCCCGGCACTGCCCTGAAAGCGTGCGTCCCCGTACGAGAAGATCCCGCCGTCGCTGGCCACGAACCAGTAGCCGAGGCCGTCGGCCGTGGAGGCCATCCCGTTGACCGGCCGGTTCAGGTGCAGATTGCCCGTCGAACCGTAGAAGGGGGCGTCGAAGGAGAAGATCCCGCCGTCGCTGGCCACCAGCCAGTAGCCGCCGGTGGCGGCGTCGGCGCTCATCCCGACCACCGGGGCGTTGAGGTGCTGGCCTCCCATGGAGCCCTGGAACTTGGCATCGCCGAAGGAGAAGACGCCGCCGTCGCTGGCCACCAGCCAGTAGCCGCCACCATCAGGGGTGGGAGCCATGCCCACCACCGGAGCGTTGAGGTGCTTTCCGCCCATCGAACCGTAGAACGCGGCATCCCCGAACGAGAAGATCCCGCCGTCACCGGCCACCATCCAGTAACCCCCGCCATTGGGGGTGGCCACGATGTGAGAGACCGGAGCGGCCAGCGCGGTCCCGGCCATCGATCCGTAGGAGGCCGCGTCACCGTGCGGAGAGATCGAGCCGTCGGCGCGGGCCAGCCAGTAGCCCCCGCCATCGGCCGTCGAGGCCATCCCCACGACCGGAGCCGGGGTGTTCGGCTCGCCGACTACTGCCGGCACACGGTAGGGATAGGGGTACTGGCCGCCGGTGGCAGTCACCGTGCCGTCGGCGGCGATGGTCTGACCCGGGCAGTAGACGGGATCACCGGACGGGGCCCCGGCAACCACCGGACTGGCCGGAACGGGTTGGCCCTGCAACGCGTTCTGTGCGGCCTGGCGGCCCAGTGCCGAGGACTCGTCCCCGACGGTGTAGCCGAAGACCTCGACGGTCCAGGCCTGGCCGCCGCTACACGTCACTCCGACACCGACGTTGGTGTAGCCGGCCCCGAGTTCGTTCTGGCGGTGGGGGGCCGACGCCATGTACTCGCCGTTCATGCCGTCCGAGCCGTCGCCGGGCCAGAAGCCGTTTCCGGAGTCGCCGGAGTTGGCGGCGAAGATGCAGACCTGGGTGGCCGCCCCGCTGCAGGAGGGAAGGGCCGGGTCGGCCACGGTTCCGGTGGCGGCCAGGTGTGCCGACCACGACTGGGCGTAGGCCTCCAGGCCCGGGTCGACCTGGAGTTGGGGGACGCTGACATCGAGCGAGTCGCGGGCGGCTCGTTCGGCGTTGATGCGCGACACCAGATCCTCGGCGTAGAGGGCCTGGACGTCGGCCACGGTGGAGGTGGCCGCTGCGGCCTTCGGTGTGGACAGGACACCCTGGGCCACCGTCACGCCGGTCGCCACCAGAAGAACCCCGGCGACTACGACCGAGGCCACTGCCATCCAGCGGCGATGCTGCGGATACACGGCTGATGGCGTTTGGCCCTGATCAAATCTCAGGGCCGACTGGCTACCTGTCATGGCTCGGATTCCTCACCTGCAATCGAGCCCCTCACCCACTTCATCGGCCGATCAGGCGAAAAACTTTTGCCCTTTGAGGTACAACAGTGCGGTGCCCGTGCCCGTGCCACCGTCCATTCCCAGCTCATTTACCGAGGTCGCCGCCCGTGTATCCAACTGGGGCCGGTGGGGCCCGGACGACCAGATCGGCACCCTCAACCTCATCGACCGGACGGCACGATTGAGGGGTCTCTCCTCGGTACGGGACGGGGACGTCCTCGCTCTCGGTCTGCCCCTGTCGGCGGCCGAGGGCATCCAGATGGGCTTCGTCGAAGGCCGTGTGAACCCCACCCGGACGATGGTCAGCGTCAACGAAGCCCTCGGTCCCGAGCCGGGCTGGATCGCCTTCTCCGAGGACGTCGTGACCATGGCCATGCAGTGCGCCACCCACTGGGACGGACTGGCCCACGCCTCCTACGGGGCAGGTCCCGAAGGAAGAACGCTCTACAACGGCTTTGCGGCCTCGACGGTGACCGACGCCGGTGCCGGGCGGCTCGGCATCCACCTGATCACGTCGCTGGTATCGAGGGGGGTCCTGCTCGATGTGGCACGGGCCCAGGACAAGGACATCCTCGAGGCCGGTTACCCGATCACCCCCGAGGACCTCGACGCGGCCTGCTCGTTGGGCCGTGTCACCGTCGAGCCTGGCGACGTCGTGTTGGTCCGCACAGGCCAGATGGCCCATCTGGCCCTCCCCGGTCGACCGGGCCTGAATGGCGCACCTCCCGTGCGGGATCTGATGGCGTACACCTGGCCCACTCCCGGTCTGACCGTGGCCACGGCCGAGTGGCTCCACGATCGAGACGTCGCCGCCGTGGCCACCGACACCCTGGTACTCGAGGTCTATCCCTGCGAGGATCCCGACCTCTACCTACCGGTGCATCTGCTCCACCTAGTCGAGATGGGGATGACGCAGGGCCAGAACTGGTTCCTCGACGAACTGGCCGACGCCTGCGCGGCAGACGGCAGGTACGAGTTCCTGCTCGACGCCACCCCACTGCCCTTCACCAACGCCCTCGGATCGCCGGTCAATCCGGTGGCGATGCGCTGAAACCCGACGAGACGACGAGACGGCGAGACGGCGAGACGGCGAGACGGCGAGACCCCCTACTCCGCCACCTTGACGTCGGCCCCTTCGACATCGGCCCCTTCGTTCTCTGCCCCTTCGTCCTCTGCCGCCTCGTCCTCTGCCGCCTCGTTCTCTGTCGCCTCGTTCTCTGCCGCCTCGATCTGCGCGGCCTTGACATGTGCCGCCTTGACCTGTGCACCTTTGACCTGCGCCGCCCTGACCTGGGCGGTACGAGCCGATGCGGCGCCGCCGCCCACGACGGGACCGGTCCGGGGAGGTGGTGATTCGGAGCCGGCGACCCGGGCCCCGGCCGGAGCCGGGCGCCCTGTCACCGACCAGTGGAGCAGTCGGGCCTGGCTGTCCACCAACGATGCCGTCCTGATGCCCCAGAACTCGAAACCGTAACGGTGCCCGGCCACCTGGGCCAGCATGGCGATGATCGTGCCCGCCGCGGCCATGGGGTCGGCGCCGGCCGGTGAGCCGGCGGCTTCGGCGTGGGTGGCGATGACCCGGGCCAACGTGACCGTGACCGCGTTGAGCGCCCGCACCCGCAGGCCCTGAAAGCGCAGGTCTCCTTCGACAGTGGTGAGCTCGACCACCCTGAACACGGCCCGGTTTCGCTCCCAGTAGTCCATGAACCCCTCGACCACCGCCACCGCCGTGCCCCAACCGCCGTCCTCGGACCAGTCGCCGTCGACCAGTCCGGCCAGCACGCCCACCCCTTCGACCAGTTCTTCGGCCAGGACGGTGATGGCGGCCTCGACGTTCTCGAAGTACTGGTAGAAGGTGGCCGGCGAGGTACCGGCCTGGCGGGCGATGTCGATGACCTTGATCGAGCGCCAGGGCGTGGCCACCAACAGCTCGGCGGTGCACTCGAGCAACCGCTGCCGCGTGGCCAGGCCGCGACGACCCGGTACCCGCCCGTCGGTGGTGGCGATCAGCTCCGGATCCTCGGCAGGGGGCATGGCGGACCATGGTACCGAGGGCTGGACGGATGCGAGCGGTGGATGAAGACGGGGGCCGACCCCGGTACGGCCGTCCGGGTCGAATCGCACCGAAGATGAGGGAGAAACCCCTGAAGAGTAGGGTGATAGCCCATGGCGAACCGTCCGGTGCCGCGCGCCCTGACGCGAGCCCAGCAGGCGCGGCGGCAACGGGTCATCGACGCTGCCATGGCGCTGGGCCTCGACGGGGGCTACGAGGCGGTCCAGATGCGCGACGTGGCGGCGCGGGCCGACGTGGCCATGGGCACCGTCTATCGGTACTTCACCAGCAAGGACCACCTGCTGGCCGCGGCGCTGGTCCACTGGGTCGAGCAGCTCGACAACCGGTTGGCCCAGCAGCCGGCACTCGGTGAGACGGCCGCCGAACGCGTGATCGAGGCCCTCGACCGCGCCCTTCGGTCCATGGGGCGCCAGCCACAGCTGGTGGGCGCGGTCTTCACTGCGCTCGCCTCTCCCGATCCGGCCGCCGTCGAATGCCAGCAACAGGTTTCGGTGCTCATGGAACGGATCATCACCCGGGCCATCGGGGAGCCCCATCCACCCAACCTCGGTGACCGCGCCAGAATCCTCGGCCACGTCTGGTACTCGGCTCTGGTCGGATGGGTCAACGGGTGGAGCAACATGGGCCGGGTGCACGACGAGCTCGTCGTGGCCATCGGACTCCTGCTGCCCACGGACATCTACGCCGAGGTCTGAGCCTCCCCACCGCCGGGCATCGAAACCGGCGGGCAATGTGAGCCCGGCGACAATGCTGGCAATGCGGGAACTGCGGGCGGTGCGGGAAATGCGGGCAATCCAGACGTACAGCCCGGCGTATGACCGCTCCTCTGGCACCCGTCGCGGTACCGTCTGGCATGTCTTCAGCGATCGAGGTCCACGGACTGTCGAAGCAGTTCGGTCCCCTACGGGCGGTCGACGACCTCACCTTCGAGGTGGCGGAGGGAAGGGTCACCGGCTTCCTGGGTCCGAACGGGTCGGGTAAGACCACGACCCTCCGGATGCTGCTCGGATTGGTCTCCATCACCGACGGGGCCGCCACCTTCGGGGGCCGGCGCTACGTCGAGCTCGACCATCCCATCCACCACGTGGGAGCAGTCCTCGAGGCCACCAGCTTCCATCCCTCGCGCCGAGCCGAGGACCACCTGAAGTCCGTCGCCATCGGCGCCGGAATCCCGTTGAGCCGGGTGGACGAGACCCTCGAACTGGTGGGACTCGCTGACGTCGCCCGCCGACGGGTGGGGAAGTTCTCCTTGGGCATGCGCCAACGTCTCCAGTTGGCCACGGCCCTGCTCGGCGAGCCCGAGGTGCTCATCCTCGACGAACCATCCAACGGCCTCGATCCACAGGGCATCCAGTGGCTGCGCACCTTCATCCGCCACCAGGCCTCGGTCGGCCATTCGGTGCTGGTCTCGTCCCACCTGCTCTCCGAGATGGAGGAGACCGTCGACGACGTTGTCATCGTGTCCCACGGCAAGCTCGTGCTGCAGACCACCTTGGCCGAGCTGGCCAACCGGGCCGGAACGTCCACAGGCATGCGTATCCGCACCCCCGAGATGGCCCGCCTCCGCGCCGTCCTCGACGCCATACCCGTCGGCTACGTCCAGACGGGGGCGGACACCCTGGCCATCGCCGGCGCCACTCCCGAGTGGTTCGGCCCCCTGGCCGCACAGAACCAGATCGTCCTGTACGAGCTGGTGCACGACCGGGGCAGCCTCGAGGACGTCTTCTTGCAGCTGACCCACGGGTTCGATGCGGCCGACCCCAGCCTCATGGGGGCCGGCCCGAACCCCATGCCGGGGGGACCGACGTGATCGCCATCATGCGCTCCGAGTGGATCAAGCTGCGGACCACCGCCGTGCCCTGGGTCCTCACCGGCATCGCCCTGATCATCAACGCCTTGCTCATCCTGGTCATCTTCCTGACCAAGCCCGACCAGGGACCGAATGGGAACTCGGGCTCGCTGGTCTCGCCCGGGTACACGGTGCCGCACACCACCCAGCAGCTCCGGAACCTGGTCGGCTCGGGATTTCAGGGGTACCTGTTCGCACTGTTGCTCGGGACCCTCATCGTCACGACCGAGTTCCGGCACAAGACCGTGACCACGTCGTTCCTCGTCACCCCGGTGCGGACCGCCCTGGTGGCGGGGAAGCTCCTGACCGCGGCGGTCCTCGGCGCCGTGTTGGCCGTCGTGATGCTCGTGGCCACGGTGATCGGGGGCGGATTGACACTGGCCGCCCGGGGAGGCTCCTTCTCCGACATGGTGCACCAGATCCCTGCCGTGGCACCGGGGATGATCCTGGTCTTCGCCCTGTTCGCCATCTTGGGGGTCGGCGTCGGGTCCGTGCTGACCAACCAGGTCGCCGCCATCATCGTGGTACTGGGTTGGTTCATCATTCTCGAGGGGATTCTGGTCAGCCTGGTCCACGGCGCCGAGCGATGGGTGCCCACCGGTGCCGCCACGGCGGCGGCCAACCTGACACGGGGTCGCGGCATCGACTACGGGCTCTTCAACTGGTGGGAGGGGGCCCTGCTCATGCTCTTCTATGGCCTGGCCTTCGCCGCCGTAGGCTCGCTCATTCTGACCCGACGGGACATCACCTGAGCCCAGATGAGTCCACTGCCGGGGGCCGCGTGATCGACCCAGTGCCGCCTGGCGCCTGATCGACCTATTGCCGCGTCGGCGCCTCATCGTCTAGACATTTGCGTTGTCGATACGGCCCCGGTCGAACGGACCTGCCCACCGAGCCGGCGCATGTGGCCTGTGACGGCGCGGTATCACTCCATTCGCTGGGGCGGGGGACGCACTGGCTCCTGGCATCCGAATACACGGCAACCAGGGCGGCATGGACGACGTGCCGGCCCGAGGGAGGTGGAGATGGACCGGAAGTGGTGGACGCTGATCGCCGTCTGCACCGGCACCTTCATGCTGTTGTTGGACATCACGGTGGTCAATGTGGCACTGCCGGACATCCAGAGCTCGCTGCACTCCTCCTTCGCCGACCTCCAATGGGTGGTGGACGCGTACGCCCTCACCCTGGCCGCGTTCCTGCTGACGGCCGGCGTGCTGGGAGACATGTTCGGCCGGCGCCGCGTGTTCGCCACCGGCGTTGCCATCTTTTCGGTGTCGTCCCTGCTGTGCGGACTCTCGACGTCAGCCCTCATGCTCAACCTGTCCCGAGCGGCCCAGGGCGTGGGCGGGGCCATCATGTTCGCCACCTCGCTGGCCCTCATCGCCCAGGCCTTCTCGGGACGGGAGCGCGGGACCGCCTTCGGGGTCTACGGAGCCGTGGTGGGCGGGGCGGTGGCCGTCGGGCCGCTGGTGGGAGGGGCCATCACGAGCGGGGTCGGATGGCGGTGGATCTTCTTCATCAACCTGCCGCTGGGCGTGATCGCCGTGTTGATCTGCCTGGCCAAAGTGCAGGACTCCCGCGACCCCACGGCGCGAGGCATCGACTGGATCGGATTCGTCAGCTTCTCACTCTCGTTGTTCATGCTGGTGTACGCCCTGGTGCAGGGGAATGCCAAGGGGTGGTCGAGCCCGACCATCGTCGGACTGCTCGTAGGGGCGGGGACGTTGATGGCCGTCTTCCTCATGGCCGAGTGGCTCCAGCGGGATCCGATGCTCGATCTGTCCCTGTTCAGGCGACCGGCCATGGTGGGTGTCTCGCTGGCCGCCTTCACCCTGTCCGCATCCATCTTCGCCATGTTCTTGTACCTCACCCTCTACCTCCAAGAGGTGTTGGGATACGGCCCGTTCGCCGCCGGGGTTCGGTTCCTTCCCCTCACGATGCTGGCCTTTCTGGTGGCTCCGGTGGCCGGAAAGCTGACGGTCCGGGTCCACGCCCGTTATCTGCTCGGGCTGGGTCTGTTGTTCGTGGCCCTGGGCTGCGACCTCATGACGCGGATCCAGGCCGACTCGGCGTGGACCGTGCTGCTGCCGGGCTTCATCATGGCCGGAATCGGCGTCGGCATCACCAATCCCGTCCTGGCCTCGGCCACCGTGTCGGTGGTGCCGGCGGAGCGGAGCGGCATGGCCACCGGGTCGTCCAGCACATTCCGTCAGGTCGGCATCTCCACGGGCATCGCCGGGTTGGGGGCAGTGTTCCTCAGCCAGATCCGCACGAACACGACCAGCGCCCTCACCACGTCCTCGGCCGGGCAGGCCGTACTGGCCCACGGGGGCTCCCGTCTGAACACCGCCATCTCCGGCAGCGGCGTCCGGGAGGCGGCCGCTTCGCTTCCCACCGCGGGTGTCAGGGACGCGCTGATCAGTGCCTACAAGATCGGATTCAGTTCGACCTTCGATCACCTCATGGCCATCGCCTCGGTCATCGCCCTCGTGGGCGCCGTGGGATCGCTGGCCCTGGTCCGCCAGCGGGACTTCGTGCCCAGCTATTCGCCGGGCGAGGCCGCTGGCCAGGTCGCCGGGGTGACCGCCGAGGTCGTCGTGGCCGAGCCGGCTCCTCCCTCGAGGCGACCGAGGCACGCCCACTCGAAGAGCCGCCGTCGGCGCAGGCATTCGGCCGGCAGCGCTCCGGTTCGGGGGGCGCGGACCCAGCTCAGTCCCGGGTCCGCTTCACAGGCTGACTCCGGCTGACGCCCGCGCACGAACATGACGACACCGGAGCCCGATCATCCGGCCGACCGGTCCCTGTACGAGCCCGATCCGGCCCGACTGCCCCTCGACCGTCCCGATCGTGCCCGGATCCTGGCGGCCCACGCCGAGGCCGTGGAGCGGGGCGACCCCGGCTACCTCGACCCCGACAGCGGACTGTTCGTCATGACGGCTTCCTACCTGTTGGACCGAGCGCGGTGCTGCCACACCGGTTGTCGCCACTGCCCCTACGCGGGGTGAGTAGGGAGATGCCCGGCACCAGGCCGGCCCGACCTCCCGCCGACCCCGGCCCGGCCCGGTAACCCCGGCAACAGGCGCAGACCCGACCAGCATCGCCAGCCCCGGTAGGGTGCCGTCGGGAGGTCGGGCGCCGGCCCCACTGCCGGTGAGCGGTCGTCTCGCCCGTTGACCCGTTGAGTCCCGGACACCACGGACCGGAGGAGAGAGCGATGAAGACGAGGCTCACCGAGATGCTCGGCATCGGACATCCGGTCATGTTGGCCGGCATGGGGGGCGTCTCGTACGCTCCCCTGGTCATCGCGGTGTCGGAAGCCGGGGGCTTCGGATGCCTGGGGGCGTCGACCATGAACAACCAGCGGATGGTGGCCGAGATCGCCGAGGTGCGGGCGGCTACCGACAAACCGTTCGGCGTGGATCTTCTGACCGCCATGCCTGGAGACCTCGAGGCCCAGGTGGAGCAGATCATCTCCGGAGGGGCCTCGGTGTTCGTGGCCGGTCTGGGCGTACCGGCCGGAGTGGTCGACCTCTGTCACCGCCACGGTGTGCTCGTCGTGAACATGTGCGGCAAGGTGGACCACGCCCGACGGGCGCTCGACGCCGGTTGCGACATCGTGGTGGCCCAGGGGACCGAGGCCGGAGGCCACACCGGGCTTGTGGCCACCCTGCCCCTGGTGCCCCAGATCGTCGACGCCGTGGGGGCGGAGATCCCGGTCGTGGCGGCCGGGGGCATCGTGGACGGGCGGGGCCTGGCAGCATCGTTGGCCCTCGGCGCCGACGGCGTGTGGGTCGGCACCCGGTTCATCGCCACACCCGAGGCCCGGGGGGTGGCCGGGTACAAGGACGCCCTGATCCGGACCAAGGAGGATGGCACCACCATCAGTCGAGCCTTCTCGGGCAAGACCATGCGGGTGGTCCGCAACCGCTACACGCAGTACTACGACGACCACCCCGGCCAGCTCAGTCCGTTTCCGGCCCAGCTGGCCAAGTCGATGGAGGACGGTGCCTTCCACCTCGGCGGCGACGAGGACACGTCGGACGTCGACCCCGATCGCGAGTGCTATCCCACCGGCCAGGGGGTCGGGGCCATCCAGACGCTGATGCCGGCGGCCAGCATCGTGGCCCAGATGGTCGACCAGGCCGAACAGGTGCTCACCCACCTGGGGGCGGTGGCCGCGGGCTGAGCCGGTGGGTCCCCGGACTGCCGCGCGGGATCAGTCCGGTCCGAGCACCGACCGGTCGCCGGCCCGGAGCGCGGCCACGATCCGGCGGTAGGTGCCGGCG
Organism: uncultured Acidimicrobiaceae bacterium; assembly: GCA_963700235.1. GTDB lineage: Bacteria > Actinomycetota > Acidimicrobiia > Acidimicrobiales > RAAP-2 > Bog-756. Next base: position 415,317 of record CAVOWT010000001.1, on the reverse strand, counting down.
GCGTCGTCCCCGAGCGCATCGCGCTCCTGCCAGCGCGTGCCGTCGTCACCGCCACGCCGATCGAAGCCGTGCAGCCCGAAACGCGGTTCGTACGAGCCCCACTCGTAGTTGTCGACGAGCGACCAGTGCCAGTACCCGGCCACCGGAACGCCGTCATCCACCGCGGCCATGACCGCGGCCAGGTGCTGGCGGAGGTAGCGGGGTCGGTCCCACCCGTCGAGGCGCGGATAGGCCCGACCGTCCCGGACCCGGTTGCAGAGCCCGTTCTCGACCACCCAGAGCGGGAGGCCCGGGGCGAGTGAGCGTTGCGCCGACAGCCAGGCGGTGAGACCGCTCGGATCGGGTACGTCGTCCCACAACTCCCGGGTGGGAAGGGGGCTGCGCCCACCCGCGGTGCGATGGCCGGGCAGACGGAAGTGTCGGCCTACCGCCGGGTCGTACCAGTCGAGACCGAGCACATCGAGGGTGCAGTCGTGGGGGCTGTCGTAGACCGCGTCCACCGCCTTGCGGGGTACCGCGCCACCCCACAGGCGGCCCGGTCCCGCACCCGGCGACCCGGGCGCGTGGCGCCGTGACCGGTACGTCGACGTGACTGCACCGACACCCCGCGACACCCGCTCGGAGAGGCCGGCCGGGGGAACCAGGGCGTCGTGCTGACGACGGCGGTCCCGAAGCCACTCACCGACCTGACGGCGCTCGACCCCCGAGCTCCGGGCCAGTAGGACGTCGGTAAGCATGCGGTCGTAGGGGTAGACCGTCAGGCAACTGTTGTTGGTGGTGACGATGGCGTCGGGACGGCACCGGTGAATGGCTTCGTAGCCGAGCACGTGCGCGCACAGCAGGTGATCGGTGGCGACGGCGGCGTCCTCGACGGCCAGCGTGCGACCCGGCGGGAACATACCGAGCAGCCAGGACCCGGCCGCGAGCACGTTGATCTCGTTCACGGTGATCCAGTGGCGGACCCACGGCGCCAGGGACGTGGCAGCCACCTCCACCCAGGACCGGTACCGCTCGGGGGCGTCGGGCCGGAGCCAGAGGTCCTCGCCCAACCAGGCCGGATGGGTGAAGTGGTGGAGGGTGACCAGGGGCTCAAGGCCGCGGTCCACGCAGCCCCGCACGATCTCGACGTAGCCGGCCAGGGCCTTCTCGTCGATCTGGCCGGGACCGGGCACCACCCGGGCCCACTCGACGCCGAGTCGGAAGCTGTCACAGCCCAGGTCGGCAGCCCGGTCGAGAGCCTCTCCGGGGTGCTCCCAGAAGCCCACCGCGTCCCCCGAGGGCTCCACCCGACCGACCTGCTCCCAGGCCAGCCAATTGTTGGCCGGCTGGCCGGGTCCGTTGAATCCGCCCTCGATCTGGAACCCGGCGGTGGCCACACCGAAGAGGAAGCCCGCGGGGAGACCCGTACCGCCCGCCGTTCGGGCCGACGCTGGCTTCGGGTTGGGGGACACCGACCCACCTTTCCGCTCTCCGATCGGGGACACGCCGGGCACGGCCCCTCGGTGGTGCTCGGATGGCGATGGTAGCTTGCGGCCCGGGACGTCCTGCGCCCCGCACCTGCCCATGAGCCCCTCCGAATGACCGGCACCGTCATCGATCCCGAGAGGGTCCCCGTCGTGGTGGCCTCGGGCCAGTCGATCGAGCGGAGCGAGCTCGTGACACCGCTCGACCTCATGGCCCGGGCGTGCGAGGCGGCACTGGACGACGTGCCCGCACTTCGTGCCGCCGTCGACCGCCTCTCGGTGGTCAACGTACTGGGCCGGACCGCGAGCGGTCCGGCACGCGAGCTGGCACATCGGATCGGTGCGGCCGGCGCCTCCACCGAGGTGACCACCATCGGGGGCAATTCCCCGCAATGGTTGGTCAACCGGGCCGCCACCGACATCGCCGAGGGCCGGTTGGGCGTCACGATCATCGCCGGGGCCGAGGCCATCCGGTCGTCCCGGGCCCGGCGGGCCGCCGGCCTGCCACGGGAGGACGGTCCGGCCGAGGGACCGCCGGACCCCGTCGTCGGTGATGATCTCCCCGGGCTCGGACCGGCCGAATCGGCCATCGGTCTGGCCCTTCCGGTGCACGTGTACCCGCTGTTCGAGAGCGTGGTGGCCTCGAGAGCCGGCCACGACGCCGCCGCTCACCGTCAGAGCATGGGCCGGCTGCTGGCGCCGCTCTCGGCCACGGCGGCGACCAACCCGTTCGCCTGGTTCCCCACGTCCCATGATCCGGACACCATCGCCACCCCGTCGACCGACAACCGCATCGTGTGCGAGCCCTACACCAAGCTCATGACGGCCTTTTTGGGCTCGGACCAGGGCGCGGCCCTCGTGGTCTGCTCCCTCGACGCCGCCCGTCGGGCCGGTGTCGCCGACCGGGCGGTCTTCGTCTGGTCGGGGGCCGAAGCCGTCGACGTCCGGTTCCCCGCCTCCCGGCCCGACCCGGGACGATCACCGGCCATCGCCGCAGCCGGCGACGCCCTCTTCCACGCCGCCTCGACTGCGTCTTCGGGCGGGAGCGCGGGCGGGAGCGGGAGCGCCGGTGCCGTCGGTATCGATGACATCGAGCTGCTCGACCTGTACTCGTGCTTCCCCTCGGCCATCGAGCTCGCGGCCGAGGCCCTCGGTATCACCGCCGACGACGGACGTGGACTGTCGGTCACCGGCGGTCTTCCCTACTTCGGTGGTCCGGGGAACAACTACACCACGCACGCCATCGCCACCATGACCGATCTGCTGCGGGGGGCACCGACCCGGCTGGGTATGACCACCGGGGTCGGCTGGTTTATCACGAAGCACGCCCTCGGCATCTACGGATCGACTCCGCCGCCCGGTGGGTTCCGGCGTGGCGACACGGTCGGGGCCCAGGGCCGGATCGACGCCTCGGCGGTCGAGACTGCCCTCGGGGTGGACGAGCCCACCGAGGTCACCATCGTGGCCGCCACGGTGGTCCGTGACCACCAGGGACAGGCCACCGGCGCCCCGTTGATCGCCCGGCTGCCCGACGGGCGCCACATGGCCCTGGCCGCAGCCGACGGTGACGTCATCCGGGCCGTCGGAGACCTCGACGTCCCGGGTCTGGTCGGAGGCCACGTCGTCGTGCGTCCCGGTCCGGCGCGCTACCGTCTGGCCACGGGCTGACCACAGAGAGGGAGATCGCCATGTCCGAGCTGATCCGCCAACGCCGGGGTCACATCGAGATCCTGACCATCAACCGGCCCGAGGCCCGCAACGCCATCAACGGAGCCGTCTCGAGAGCCTTTGCGGCTGCATTCGACGAGCTCGAGGCCGACGACGACTGCTGGGTGGTCATCCTCACCGGCAGCGGGGACAAGGCTTTCAGCGCCGGGATGGACCTCAAGGCGTTCACCGCCGGGGAGGCCGGGGAGATCATGGGGGCCAAGGGGGGCTTCGGGGGCATTGCGCAACGCGAGTTCTCCAAGCCGCTGATCGCCGCCGTCAACGGATCGGCGCTGGCCGGGGGTTGCGAGATCATGCTCTCCTGTGACCTGGTAGTGGCGGTGGAGGAGGCCAAGTTCGGCATTCCCGAGGTCAAGCGGGGCCTCATGGCCGGGGCCGGGGGCCTCATCCGGCTGCCGAAGCGCATCCCGCCGGCCATCGCCCTCGAGCTGGCCCTGACCGGGGACCCGATCGATGCCCGGCGAGCCCTGGAGATCGGGCTGATCAACCGGGTCGTCCCGGCCGACAAGCTGATGGAGGAGGCCCTGGCCCTGGCCGGCACCATCGCCGACAATGCACCCCTGGCCGTGCGGGCGTCCAAGCGGGTCATGAAGCAGGCCGGCGAGCTCCCCGATGCCGAAGGCTGGGCCATCAACAACGCCGCCGTGCCCGAGGTGTTCGGTTCGGCCGATGCCATGGAGGGGCCCATCGCCTTCGCCGAGAAGCGCAAGCCCAACTGGACGGGTACGTGACCGGTCCGGCGCCGACGGCCGGCCCACGACGGTGACCGTCGCCGTCGTGGTCGAACAGGCCGTCACCCAGGCGGTGGCGCAGGCCGCAAACAACGTCCCCTCCCTGTCCGACGGGCTCGGCGGGTTCCGGCTGATCCTCCACGTGCTGGCCGCCACCGTCTGGGTGGGCGGGCAGTTCACGGTGGCCGGGCTGCTCCCGACCATCCGGACGTTGGGCGAGGACGCCCCGAAGACGGTGGCCCGGGCGTTCGCACGCCTTCTGTGGCCGGCCTACGCCGTACTGGTGGTCACCGGGTTCTGGAACATCAGCGCCCTGACGGTCAAGGACGCCTCGTCGGCGTGGAAGGCCGTGCTCATCGTCAAGATCGTCGTCGTGGTGGTGGCCGGGGCGGCCGTCTTCCTCCACCAGCGGGCCACATCGAGGCCGGCCATAGCCGCCTGGGGGGCCATCGGGGCCCTGGCCTCGGTGGCCGCCCTGTGCCTGGGCGTGTTCCTGGCCGGCTGAGCCGTCATCCAGCCGGCCCGTGGCGCCGAATACTCCCAGAGTGCAGGCCGGCCTCTGCGCAGCGTCCCGTGACCAAGGGGTCTAACCTGGTTGTCAGCAGCCGATAGAAGGAGACACGATCGTGAACTTCGGCCCTCCCGCAGAGATCTTTGGTGTAGACGGCATCATCATCCTGGTTGTCGTGGTGCTGGTCCTGTTCGGCTCGACCCAGATTCCCAAGCTGGCCCGATCGCTGGGGTCGGCCCAGAAGGAGTTCAAGAAGGGACTCGACGAGGGATCGTCCGAAGACCCCCCGACACCGCCCGCCGTGGCCCAAGCCGCCCCTCCCGCTGCCGTCAACCCTCCTGCCACTCCCCCGGCCGTGCAGGTAAACGTCGAGGGCCAGCAGGGTCCGTCGTCGTAGCCCAGCAGGCGCGCCCATGACCGACAGGATCGCCGGAAGCCCCGTCCTGTCCGAAGGCCGTCCCAAGGGGCGGTCCCGTTGGCTTCCGCTCTGGTCGCTGCAGGTGATCGAGCTCATCGTGGCCTTCGTCTTCGTCGACATCTCGGTCCACATCGGAAACAGCGGTCTGCTCCTGGCGGTGGCCGCCGCCCTCGTCGTCCTGGCCGTAACCGCGCAGGGCCCCCTGGGAATCTTCCGTGTCTGCCCGCCCCGGCTCCACCTGATCCTGGTGGTGGTGGTGGCGGCCATGGCGGCCGTCGCCCCCGTGATCCCCGCCCTCCGACCCGACATCGAAGGGATCATCGTCTTGGAGTTCGGGGCCGTCGGCCTGATCCGGGTGGCCACGCTCACCGACGCCACCCGTCCCGACCGGGCGGCCGCAGTCCGACGGCGACCGGACACGGCGGTGATCGACGTCACGGCCACGGCGGCCGGCAGTTCGAACGGGGAGCCCGAGCCGCCCCGGCCCTCACCCGCCGGGACCACGGGTGGACCGGCATCGGGAGACGCATCCGGAGCGGCGGCACGTTGGGCCGGTCGGACCGCCGCCGCGGCGGCGACGTCGGGACGACAGGTGGTGGCCCGGCACCGCCCCGAGGCCGAGGAACGGGTCAAGCGGACCCTCCGTAGCGCCGGTCGTCTGGCCGGCCGATTCACCTCTCCCTCCGGCCCCGACAAGACCGGCGGCTGAACTCGTGGCCGGTCCCTCCGACGTGCTGGAGATGGCCGATCGCCTCTGGACCGGGGCCGTCACCACGTCGGAGATCCACCCGCTCAGTCCCTCGACGGGGCTGGCCGAGGTGGCCGACGACGTGAGCTTCGTCCCGTCGTTCGCCAACGTCTCGGCCGTGAACACCGAGGACGGTCTGGTGCTGGTCGACACCGGCAGCATCTTCATGGCCCCCGAGATCCACCGCACCCTCCGGGCCTGGCGGCCCGGTCGCCTCCACACCGCCGTCTACTCCCACGGCCATATCGACCACGTCTTCGGCGTACCGGTCTGGGCGGCGGAGTCGGCCGAGGCCGGATGGCCGGAGCCGGTGGTGGTGGCCCACGAGGCCCTTCCGGCCCGATTCGACCGCTACATCAGGACCGCGGGATACAACGGCATCATCAACCGACGTCAGTTCGACATCGAGTCCCTGGAGTGGCCCACGGAGTACCGCTATCCCGACCGCACCTACCGCGACCATCTCGACCTCGAGGTCGGCGGGGTGAGGGCCGAGCTGCACCACGCCAAGGGTGAGACGGACGACCACACCTGGACGTGGTTCCCCGAGGCCCGGGTGTTGTGCTGTGGCGACCTGTTCATCTGGGCCTCCCCCAATGCCGGCAATCCCCAGAAGGTCCAGCGCTACCCGCTGGAGTGGGCCGAGGCCCTCCACCAGATGCTGGCTCTCTACGACACCCCCGGAGGCGGCCCCGAGGTGCTCCTGCCCGGACACGGCTATCCGGTGGTCGGGAAGGAGCGGGTGATCCAAGCTCTGAGTGACACCGCGGCGCTGCTCGAATCCCTGGTCAATCAGACCTTGGCCCTGATGAACAGCGGGGCCCGCCTGGACGAGGTCATCCACACGGTCGACCCGCCGGCCCATCTGATGGAGCGCCCCTATCTCCGACCCGTCTACGACGAGCCCGAGTTCATCGTGCGGACGGTCTGGCGACAGTACGGCGGGTGGTGGGACGGCAATCCGGCCACCCTCAAGCCGGCGCCGGAGCGCTCCCTGGCCGTCGAGCTGGCCGATCTGGCCGGTGGCGCCGGCGTCCTGGCCGACCGGGCCCTGGCCCTGCTCACCCCTCCCGACGGGGACGCACCGGGCGGATCCCGGTCGCCCGAGGACACTGCCCTGCGCCTGGCCGGCCATCTGGCCGAGCTGGCCTGGTTGGCCGCCCCGGACGACCCCGGCGTACAGGAGGTGCGCCGCACCGTCTTCACCCGCCGGGCCGACGCCGCCTCGTCCACCATGGCCCACGGGGTGTTCTCGTGGGCCGCCCGCGAGACCGGGGGCGGGCCGCCGGGTCCATGGTCCTGACCGGCTAGTAGGCCGGCCGCGGCCACCCTTGTGAGCAGGGAGTTCACCAGGCCAAAAAAAGTGCCGCGCCAACTTCTCCTTTGGCGCCGGTGCCCACTAGTGTCATCGCCGTGAACGCATTCACAACCGGCTTCCGACGCTCCTCCCAGGTCGGCAACCAGCTCCCGTCCGGCGCCGACGGCGCTCCGGAATGCAGCCCGGCCCCCCGACGTCACTGGGGCCGATGGGCCGCGGGGCTGGCCGTGGCCGCCCCCCTGGTGCTCGGAGGCTGCAACTTCTATCCGTCCTACGGCGCCAGCCGCGGGGCCACCTCCCAGGGCCAGGACACCTTCAAGCTCTATTCGGGCATGATGACCACGGGCATCATCGTCGGCGGCCTGGTCTTCCTCCTGATCCTGTGGACCATCCTCCGCTACCGGCGGCGCTCCGACGACATGCCCCGCCAGTTCCACGAGAACGTGCCGATCGAGGTCATCTACACCGTGGTGCCGGTGCTCATCGTGGCGTTCCTGTTCGCCTTCACCGTCATCACCGAGAACAAGGTCGATGCCACCGTGCCGACCGCGGCCACCATCACCTCGTCGGGCAAGCCGGTCGTACAGATCCGCGTCACCGCATTCCAGTGGGGATGGAGGTTCGACTACCCGGACCTCGACGTCGGCGTGGCCGGCGAGACGACCAACGGGCCCAACAACCACGGACCGCAGATGGTGGTGCCGGTGGGCCAGACGGTGCAGATCACGCTGGTGTCGAACGACGTGATCCACGGCTTCTACGTGCGGGACTTCAATTTCAGCCGCTACGCCCTCCCCGGGGTGACCAACCTGTTCGACCTGAACGTGCTGCACGCCGGCACCTACAACGGGCAGTGCACCCAGATCTGCGGGCTCTATCATTCGGAGATGCTCTTCAGCGTGCGGGCGGTGAGCCCGCAGGCGTTCGCCCAGTGGGCCGCCTCCCAGGTACGGGCCGGCCGCACACTGCCCCGCTCCGGCTCCGGGGCCCAGAACAATCCTCCCCCCTACGACCACATCACCCAGTCCAATGCCTAGTCATCCGATGACCAGGCCGCCGCTGCCCCGTCCGACGCCGTCCACGCCCAAGGGATCCGCATGACGACCACCATCGAACCCGACCTGGTCTCCCCCGAGGAGCCCGGAGGTCCGGACCATCACGGGCCGGGTCCCCAGCCCGGCCATGCCGAGCACGCCCACCACGAGGGCCCGACCGGGATCCTCAACTGGCTGACGTCGACCGACCACAAGGTGATCGGCAAGAGCTACATGATCACCTCGTTGGTACTGTTCTTCATCGCCGGCATCATGGCCCTGGTCATTCGGGCCCAGCTGGCCACCCCGACGTCCTCGTTGGTCTCCTTCCAGACCTACAACGAGCTGTTCACCATGCACGGCAGCCTCATGTTGTACCTGTTCGCCGGTCCCTTTGCCTTCGGCGGCCTCGCCAACTACATCGTCCCTCTCCAGGTGGGCGCGCCCGACATGGCCTTCCCCCGCCTCAACGCCCTCTCGTACTGGCTGTACCTGGGCGGCTCCATCACCATGATGTCAGGCTTCCTGGTGGCCGGCGGCGCGGCCAGCTTCGGCTGGGTGGCCTATGCGCCGCTGTCCAATGCCACCAACTCGCCCGGCGCCGGCGCCGACCTCTGGCTCATGGCCCTGGCTCTCACGGGCTTCTCCGCCATCTTCACCGGGGTGAACCTGTGCGCCACCATCTTCTACCTCCGCGCCCCGGGTATGACCATGTTCCGGGTGCCCATCTTCTCGTGGAACATGCTGGTCACCGCCATCCTCATCCTCATCGCCTTTCCCGTCCTGTTCGGCGCGGTGGTCCTGCTCTTCTGCGACCGCCATTTCGGGACCCACATCTTCACCGTGCAGGGTGGCGGGGTGCCGGTACTGTGGCAGAACCTCTTCTGGTTCTTCGGCCACCCCGAGGTGTACATCCTGGCGTTGCCGTATTTCGGCATGGTGACCGACATCATTCCGGTGTTCTCCCGCAAGCCGCTCTTCGGCTACAAGGGCATGGTCTTCGCCACCATGTCCATCGCCGCCCTGTCGACGGGGGTGTGGGCGCACCACATGTTCACCACCGGCGTGGTGCTCCTGCCCTTCTTCTCCCTTCTGTCGTACATGATCGCCATCCCGACGGGGATCAAATTCTTCAACTGGATCGGCACCATGTGGGGAGGACAGCTGAGCTTCCAGACACCCATGTTGTTCTCCATCGGATTCCTCTTCGCCTTCCTCATGGGCGGGGTGACCGGCGTACTGCTGGCCTCGCCACCCGTCGACTTCATGACCCACGACACCTACTTCGTGGTGGCCCACTTCCACCAGGTCTTGATCGGCACCGCCGTCTTCGCCGGGTTCGCCGGCTTCTACTTCTGGTATCCGAAGATGTACGGACGGATGCTGCGTGAGAGCTTGGGCAAGCTCCACTTCTGGGGGCTGTTCATCGGGTTCTGGGTCACGTTCATGCCCCAGTACGTGGTCGGTCTCGACGGCATGCCCCGCCGGGTGGCGGCCTACCTCCCGTCCAACGGATGGACGACCCTGAACGTGATCTCGACCGTGGGAGCGTTCATCATCGGAGCTTCGTTCCTCTTCTTTCTCGCCAACCTCTGGATCTCGTGGCGCAATCCCATCCCCGCCGGCGACAACCCCTGGGACGGACACGCGCTCGAGTGGTTCACCTCCTCGCCACCACCCCACCACAACTACTCCCAGCTCCCCCCATCCGCTCGGAACGTCCGACCTGGGACTACAACCATCCCGAGCACCGGACCATCCACACCCCGTCCAAGCGGTCGGCCCCGGCCGACGAACCCGAAAAGGTGGGGGCGCCCTCGTGAAGATCTATGGGCTCTTTCTGGCCGGCATCGGGCTCTTCTTCGGCATCATCGGCGTCATCTACTGGTTCACCAGCTACGACGACGGGGGCTTCGCCATGCTGGCGGGTTCAGCGCTGCTCGGACTCCTACCCGGCTCCTACTACCTGTGGTGGTCGCAGCACATGAAGCCCCAGCCGGACGACGACGCCTCGGCCGACATCGCCGCCGGTGCGGGCACGATCGAATCGTTCCCCGGTTCGAGCATCTGGCCGTTCCTGTTGGGCATGGGAGCGCTGTTCACCGTACTGACCTTCGTCTTCGGGCTGTGGCTGGCCCCACTCGGAGCGGCCCTTCTCCTCGTGGCAGCCATCGGGGGAACCACAGAGAGCCGGCGGGGCGGCACCGTCTGAGCGGCACCGTCTGAGCGGCGGGTTACGGCCGGGGCCTCCCGGCATGGGCGTCCAACAGCATCGCAAGCGACGCGGTGATCCGCTCGGCCGTGGGCAGATGGAGTCCCTCGTCGGGGCCGTGGGCGTTGGAGCGGGGGCCGAGCACGCCGAGGGCCAGGATCTGCGCATCGGGGAAGCGGGCCGACAGCCAGCCGAGGAACGGGATGGTCCCTCCCTCTCCCAGCCGGCCGGAGGGATTGGCGAAGCAGGCCGTCGATGCGGCGTCGAGGGCGGTGACCAGCCACGCCTCCAGCGGCGGCGCCGACCAGCCGCCGGCAACCATGCCGGCGTCCCACTCCACCGTGGCCCCGTAGGGCGGGTCGGCCGTCAAGGCCCGGGCCACCGCCCGGCCGGCCGCGTCGGGATCCGCGGTGGGAGGGAGCCGGATGACCAGCTTCAGGGTGGTGAACGGCCGGAGCACGGCACCGGCGTCGGCCGACGGCGGCAGGCCGTCGGCCCCGACCACGGCCACCGATGCCCGCCAGGCCACCCGCATGGCCTGCTCGGCGGCGTCAGCCCCCTGTAGGACCAGACCGTCCACCACCGGGAACTCGGCGGCCCCGAGTCCGGCTGCGACCCGGGCCTCGGCCAGGTCGACGGCGGCCGACAGGGCCGTCGGGGGCGGGTCCACCCGGAGCTCGGGCAGCAGCAGATCGCCGGTGACCGGATCCTCGAGGCGGTCGAGGAGCAGACGGGCGATGCGGAACGACGAGGGAACCACAGCCCCGGCCGAGCCGCTGTGCACGCCGTGCTCGAGGACCCGGACGGTCAACGTCCCGCTGATGGCGCCGCGGAGCGACGTGGTCACCCACAGCCGTTCGTAGGTCGGGCAGCCCGAATCGAGGGCGATGACCACATCGGGCGCACCAAGCCGTTCGGACAGATGGGCCAACACCTCGAGCAGGTGGGGACTGCCGCTCTCCTCGGAGCCCTCGGCCATGATCACGCACCGGCCGTGCCGGCCTCCCCCGGCCCGCACGGCCTCGAGGGCCATCGAGCGCGGAAGGCAGCGCGTAACCGTCGTCGGCCACGCCGCGGCCGTAGAGCCACTCGCCCTCGAGCACGGGCGACCAAGGACCGCGGCCACCCGTCCAGCCTTCGAAGGGGGGCTGTTTGTCGTAGTGGCCGTAGACCAACACGGTGCCGGTGGCCTCGGGATCGGTGGCGGGGACATCGACGACGACGGTGGGGGTGAGCCCGGGGATCCGCACGACCTCGACCGAAGCCCCGTCCAGGGCGCGACCCCGGGCCCAGGCCGCCATGAGCTCAGCCGTCTCCTCCAAGCGCCCGTTGGCCTCCCACTCGGGGTCGAAGGCCGGGGACAGGCCGGGGATCCGGGCGTAGGTGTCCAGTAGGGGCAGGACGTCCGCCGGCCAACGGTCACGGGTATGGGCCACGGCATCGTCGGGTCGGAATCCACTGGACATCGCAGCAGAGCCTAGAGGTGTCACCGGTCGACCTGGGTCGTCGTTGACCCCCTACCGGGACTCCCCTACAGTCTCGGCGTGATGGACGGGCACTCGGTCGGTCGATTCCCCCCGTTTCCCCCTCGCTCCTGATCCCGTGCCGGTCATCGACGACGCGGCGCCAGCGACGAGTTCGGATGCCGCCGGACCGGCGGGAGAGGACCGGGCCCCATCCCGGGTCGGAGACCGGTTGCAGGTGCCGGTGGCCTTGGCCCTCACCCTCGTCGCCCTGCTTCCCGTCATCACGGTGATCATCCAGCGCTGGGGCCGCGTCTATGTCCCCGTCGGCGACCAGGCCACGTTGGACCTGCGCATCCGGGACGTCTGGACCTTCTCCGCCGACACACCGCTCACCGGCCCCTGGAGCCGATTCGGGTGGAGCCACCCCGGTCCCACCATGTACTACCTGCTGGCCCTGTTCTCCAAGGTCAACGGGGAACGGGCCTGGGCCTCGCTGGTCGGCAACGTACTCCTCCAGGGCCTGGCCATCGGGTGGATGGCCAGGCTCTCGTGGAAGTCCGGTGGGCTGTCCCGGATGGTCCCGTGGCTGGCCGTGGTGACCCTGTCGTACTGGGCCACCGGCCCCTGGATCCTCCAACAGCTCTGGAACCCGTACCTGCCCTTCCCGTTCTTCGCCCTGCTGCTCCTGCACGCCTCGTTGGTCGGGTCGGGGCAGGCCCGACGGCTGGCCGGCATGGCCTTCGTGGGGTCCTTCCTCGTCCAGACCCACGTCAGCTACGCCATACCGGTACTGGGCGTCGGGGGATGGGCCCTGGCCCGCCTCATGGTGGCCGAGCACCGGTCGGGCCGATCGCTGCGTCGCTGGTCCCTGTGGCGGGCGCCCACCATCGTGCTGGCCGTGCTGTGGTTCGTACCCCTGGTCGTCGACACGGCCCTGCACTTCCCCGGCAACACAGTTCGGCTGGTCAGGTTCTACGCCGGGCTCGACCCGGGTCGGCACCTGCAGCTGCTCGGTCTCCGCGGGGCACTCGGCTTCATGGCCACGGAGTTCCGCTGGCGGCCCCCGTGGCTCGGCGGGCCCGATCCCGTGAACCGGTTCACCGCCCTCACCTCACCCTCGTCGGTGGCCTGGATGGCGGTCCCGGTGGTCCTCGTCGGCGGCTCGTGGTGGTTGGCCCGCTGGCGGGGACGCGACGATCTTCGCCTCCTGGCCGAGCTCTCCGCGGTGTCGGTCGTCTCCGGCACACTGGCACTGGCGGTGCTCACCGGTGCGGCCTACCCGTACCTCTTCTTCTGGCGCATCACCATCGGGGCGACCGTGGTGGTGCTGAGCCTCGTGGTGGTGGCCGAGACGGTTCTAGACCGTCGGGGCCCCCGCCGCGGGTGGGCCATGGCCCTCATCGCCGGGGCCCTGGCCGCCGTCACGGTGGTGGCCAGCGTCAGCCTGACCCGGGCCGTGGCCGCGGCCGACGGGCCGGTGACGCCGGCGGAACCGGTGGCCGCATCCATCCTCGGGCAGCTGCACCGTGAGGGTCAGCCGCGGGGGAAGGTCCTGCTGCGCACCTACGGGGCCGCCGTGGAAGGGATCCACGCCGCCATCGTCGACCAGCTGGCCAGGGAGGGGGCGCAGGTCTATGTCGACGAGGGGCTCGGCTACCAGTTCGGCTACGACCGCACGGCCACCCTCTCGCAGGTGGGTTCGGTGTGGTACGTGATCGAGGAGAGCGAGTTGTACAGCCTGGTCACGCGTATACCCGGCGTCGTGGTGCTGGCCCGGTCTCACCCGCTGCCGCCCGGCGAACAGGCCGAACTGGTGACCCTCCAGCGCCGGATGGCCGACGAGCTCACCGGCGAGGGTCGGTCGGACGACGTCGGTGATCTCGGAAGTGAGTACGTGTCGACGGCCCTGGCCGGTGTCCCCGGCATTGCGCCGACCGACCTGCAACGCCTGGAGATCCTGAACCAGCGGGTCGTGCGCCACACCTGCCTGTGCTCGGTCGTAGCCGTGCCACCCGACCGGATCCCGCCCCTGTTGGCTGACCAGTGAGCAGCGCTCCGACCGAATGGCGACGGGCGCGCCGGATCAGCGCATGACCCGGCGGACACCCTCGCCGGTGGCCAGCTCCGGGGGCACCAGGTCGATGAAGGTGGGGACCGGGACGGCGTCGATCTCCTCCACCCCGTCACCGGGACGGGGCGCCGACTCGACCGTGGTGTACTCGCCGGTGGCGGACCGGGACACCACCAGAGCCCGCTTGCGTTTGCCGATGCCTTCGGCCGCCACCATCTCCTTGCAGATCTTGTAGGCCACGAAGTAGGCGATGATCGGCGCCACCACCACGGCGATCCGGAAGAACCACAGCACGTCCTTCAGCGGCAGCTGGAAGAAGTTGGCCATCACGTCGGTGGACGAGGCGAAGAACACCATGAACAACAGGGTCAGCATCGACGCCCCTGCCCCGGTGCGCTTGGGGCGGTCGCGCGGCCGGTCCAACAGGTTGTGGTACGCCAGGTCCTTGGTATACCGGGACTCGATGAACGGCCAGATGATCAAGATGTTGAAGATGAGACCGGGGAAGATCACCGCCGGCAGGAACACCTCGAGCGGGAGCGTGTGGCCCCAACCGACCCACTCCCAACTGGGCATGATCCGGAGGGCGCCGTCCAGCCAGCCCATGTACCAGTCCGGCTGCACGGCGTAGGAGATCTGGTACGGCTCGTACTGGCCGAACTGCCAGATGGGGTTGATCTGGGCGAAGCCGCCCAGCAGGAAGATCACGGCTGTGGTCATGAACAAGAAGCCGGTGGTCTTGGCCATGAACGTGGGGAACATGGGCGACCCGACCACGTTGTGCTCGGTCTTCCCCCTGCCCTTGAACTGGGTGTGCTTCTGTTTGACCAGCAACCCCAGGTGGGCGCTGAGCAACCCGATGAGGATCAGGGGCACGATCAGGACGTGCAGGATGAAGAACCGGGGGATGATCACCCCGCTGCCCGGGTAGTTCCCTCCGAACACGAAGAAGGCCAAGTAGCTCCCCACCAGGGGGATGGACTCGATGATGGAGTAGGCGATCCGGATGCCGGTGCCCGACACCAGGTCGTCCGGCAGCGAGTAGCCGAGGAACCCGTTGACGATGCCGAGGATCAGCATGGTCACGCCCACGATCCAGTTGAACTCGCGCGGCTTGCGGAAGGCGCCGGTGAAGAACACCCGGGCCATGTGCACGGCGATGGAGCCGAGGAAGATGTCGGCGGCCCAGTGGTGGGCCTGCCGCATCAGGAGCCCGGAACGCACGTCGAAGGAGAGCCCCACCGATGAGGCGTAGGCCTCGGACACCCGCTGCCCGTCCAGGGGACGGTAGGACCCGTGATAGATGATCTCGTGAGCCGAGGGGACGTAGTAGAGCGAGAGGAACACCCCGGTGGCCAACAGCACCACGAACGAGTAGAGGGCGATCTCACCCAGCATGAACGACCAGTGGTCGGGGAAGATCTTGTCGAGGAAGGTGCGGCCGCCCTTGGCCACACCCAGCCGGTCGTCGACCCAGCGGAGTGACTTGTCGATGGTCTCGTCGATCATGGGCGCTCCCAGAAGCCGGGGCCGACGGCCTGGTCGAAGCCCGACTGTGACCGCAGGAATCCGGCCGAGTCGACCTTGAGGGGCAGTTGAGGTAGCGGTCGGGGTGCCGGCCCGAACTCAGGTACCGCGCCAGCCAGCACATTGAAGATCGACTGGTGGCAGGGGCAGACCAGCTGCTGGGTCTGCTCCTGGTAGAGGCCGACCGGACAGCCCAGATGGGTGCACATCTTCGAGTACGCCACATAGCCCTGGACGCCCCAGTCGGTCCGGCCGGGCGGGGCCAGGGGCTGGAGGGTCTCGCTCAGGCGGATGAGGATGACCTGGTCGGGCGAGGATCCCTGGAACCCCTTGGGGAAGACGGTCAGGACGCCTCCGACGTCGAGATCGGCGGCCGTCACCTCGCGACCGTCGACGGTCACCAGCTGGGAGTTCTTCTTCCAGTTGGTCTTGAACAGCGTGTCCCCCGGCTTCGGCCCCAGCGACCGGAGCAGCGGGAAGAGCAGGACGATCCCCATGGCCGTCGAGCCCAGCAGGAACAGGCCGCCCAGCACCTTGCGCCGCTTGACCACCATGCCGCCGCGCTGGGTGATGGCCGCGGTCATGGCCTCCCGCTCGGCCTCGGTGGAGTGGAACTCGTGCCGCTCCTCGACGAAGGGCCCCTGGGGCATCAGGTACTTGCCCCACGCCGTCACGCCGAATCCGAGGGCCAGGAGCCCGACCCCCAGTGTGATCGCCTCCCACTGGGTGCTGGCGGCGATCCAGTACACGATCCCGAAGGCGATGAAGGCCAGGAAGCCGACCACCATGGCCAGGGCGGCCACGGCCTGGGCCCATTCGGGGTGCTTGGCGTACGGCTGGAGATGGGCGTCGTCGAGGGCGGCAGGCGGCAACGGACCCTCGAGGCGGGGAGCCTCGTCACTCATGTGCGTTCTCCGATCCAGAAACAGATGAGCATCAACAGGCCCACGCCGACCAGCAGCCCGACGAAGCCCTCGCCGACCGGGCCGATCCCACCGAGCCCGACCCCACCCGGGTCCGAGGGGTGTTGGATGACCGTGTGGACATAGGAGGCGATGTCCCGGGCCTCGGTGTTGGTGATGTTGCCCTCGCTGAAGTGCGGCATGTTGCCCGGACCGGACCGGATGGCCTCGACGATCTGGGTTGGGGTGGCCAGATGGAGGCTGGGGGCGTAGGCCCCGTCCATGAGGGCATCACCGGCCCCGGTGATGGTGTGGCACGCCGCGCAGTTGAGGGTGAAGAGCGTTCCGCCCGCCTCGAGGTCGGCCTTGGCCGTGTTCACCACCGGCACCGCAACTCCGACGCCGGGGGTCAGCGACTGCACCCAGGCGGCGATCTCGAGGGTCTGGAGACGGTTGAAGCGGGGGGGCTTCCGCGTGGCCTGGACGCTCGAGTCCTCCAGTGGCATCCGTCCCGTCGACACCCAGAAGTCCACGGTGCCCGACCCCAGGCCCTGCAGGTTCGGGGCCCGGGTGGTGCCCAGCGCCTCGGGTCCGTGGCAGCTCGAGCAGTTGGAGGCGAACAGCGCCGCACCCGGGTTCACGAACGACTTGGGCAGCGTGACGTAGTACAGACCCGTCTGGTTCGACGGCGCCTTGTAGGCGATGGCGCTGGACGCGCTCGGAGCAGTGGGCTGGCCGATCGGGGTGGCTGTGGTGGCCGTGGTGGTCAGCTTGGGCAGGGTCGTGGTGGGGACCCCGTACGGCGTGGCGGCCGGGCCGCTGCCGGCCTGTGCCGAGCTCGGGGCGAACGAGAGCAGCCCGACGACGGCGACGCCTCCCACCACGGCCGACGGGTACGACGAACCGGGTCACGACCACGGAGCGGATCCGGTGTCCCATCTATTTGAGAAGGAAGAGACAGGCGTAGAGGCCGACCCAGACCACGTCGACGAAGTGCCAGTAGTAGCTCACGCCCTGGAACGCCGCCGTCTCCCCCGGGTCTCCCCCGGTGCCCTTCAACCGGCCCAGCAGGAAGATCATCGCCACCAGTCCGAGGGTGACGTGCAGCCCGTGGACACCGGACATGATGTAGAAGAGCGAGCCGAATGCGGTGTGGGTGGGATCGGTGGCCGGGTTGTGCGACAGCGTCACCCACTCGTAGAACTGGTTGGCCACGAACAGGGCGCCGAGCACCAGGGTGGCGACCACCATGATCTTGGCGCTCCTCCTGTTCCCCTTCTCCTGGTCCCAGACGGCCTTCTGCATGGTGAAACTGGACGAGACCAGGATGAGGGTGAAGATGCCGGCCCGGATGGTGTCGAGGTGGGTACCGGGCGGGGGCCAGATGGAGGCGTGGGCCCGGATGGTGAAGAACGAGGCGAAGAGGGAGCTGAAGAACATCACCTCGGAGCCCAGCCAGATGATGACTCCCACCGCCAGCATCGAGGGCTTGTCGGGGCGGTGGCGCTGGCGGGAGGGGGCCGCCGGTTCGGCGGCGAGGGCCTGAGTCACGCCGTAGTTTTAGTCGAACTTTCGCCACCGGGGCCAACTCGGGCCGACCGCCCTCGGCCGTGGTTGTCGGGGCCCCGGATTGCCACCGTTCCGGGCCCGACCCGGTCTACAATCGGCGGCCCGAACCGACCGGTCGCCCACGTCGGCGGGCCGGTGGCCGGCGCTCCCCGTACGGAACGGCCGACCCACGCCCGGGGCCGTCCGGCCCGGGCCGGTGGTTCAACCGGTGCCCTCCAGAGCCGCCGGGAGCGGGGCCAGATGGACCACGCTGAGGCGCTGGGTGGGCCGGGTGAGGGCCACGTAGAGGGTGCGGAGTCCCCGGGCCGTCTCGCCGGCGATGAGGCCGGGCTCGACGACGACCACCGAGTCGAACTCGAGTCCGTTGGCGCTGTCCGCCGCCAACAGGACCAAGGGCTCGGACAGGCCCCCCTTACGCATGTCGCGGGCGTCGACGACGGCCAGCTCCACGGCGGCCAGCGCGTCGGCGAGCACCTCGAGCAAGGTCTCGGGGGCGAGGATGGCCACCCGACCCGGCTTCACCGCGGCCACCTCCTCGGCGGAGACCTCGGCCACGGTACGGGCCAGGTCCCCGACGGTCGCCCCGCGGCGCGATCCCGACGGGTCCACCACCGGCACCGTCCTCGGCTCCACCTCGGTGCGCCGGACCGGACGCGGCGGCGTGAGCTCGGGGGCGGCCACCGCCAACACGCCGGGTGGCCACGGCCAGCACCTCGGCCGGCGTGCGGTAGCTGACGGTCAGCTCCACCGATCGGACCGGGCGGCGCCGGGGCAGGTGGTCCGTGATGTCCGTCCACGTCGCCGGAGCCCACGGCGCGGTGGCCTGGGCGATGTCACCGACCACGGTCATCGAACCGGACAGCGATCGGCGGGTGAGCATCCGCAGCTGCATGGGGGACAGGTCCTGGACCTCGTCCACCACGATGTGGCCGTACTTGCGCACCCCGTCCTCGGCGCTGCCGTTGCGGGGGCCGAGCAGGTGCCGGGCCTCGTCCACCAGGGCGGCGTCGGCCGGCGTCCACGACACGTCGTCGAACGAGACCGAGCGGGGTCGGCGCAGGAGGACCTGCTCGTCGGCGGAGAGGATGCCGCGGGACGCGGCGGCGATCAACGGCGGCGCACCGAACAGATCGTGCAGGAGCTCGTGCGGCGACAGCCGGGGCCACATCCTGTCGAGCGCCTCGGCCAGCTCGGGGACCCGCCGGACCTTGCGGGAGAAGTCCTCGAAGTCGAACTCGTCCTCGGGCAGCTCCGAGGGGTCCTCGTAGCCCGGGAAGGCCATGACCGGGCTCGGGGTGCCGGCGCCGAGCGTCTGCTGGGTCTGGCGGGCCCGGTCGGCCAGCAGCTGGGCCACGGCCGATTCGACCAGACGGCGCCGGGCGTTGTGGCTGCCGGGTCGGCGTCGGACGACATCGACGATGCGGCGGCTGTCCTCGCGGGAGAGCCGGAGCAGCAGTGCTCCATACGGGATCGAGACGTCGTCGGCCAGCGCCCGCTGGCGGGTCCTGACGGCTCGTGCCACCACCTTGGCCATGCGGGCGTCGCCCTTCAGGCGGGCCACGTCCGCCGGACCGTTCTCCGCCGTCCGGATCTCCGACACCAGGCCGGAGACGGTCGAGAGGACCACGCCGGTCTCACCGAGCGACGGCAGCACCTGTTCGATGTACCGCAGGAACAAGGGGTTGGGCCCGACCACCAGCACCCCTTGCCGCTCGAGCGGGAAGCGGTGGGTGTAGAGGAGGTAGGCAGCCCGGTGGAGCGCCACCGCGGTCTTGCCGGTGCCCGGCCCACCCTGGACCACCAACACCCCGGGGAGCGGGGCCCGGATGATCTCGTCCTGTTCGCGCTGGATGGTCGAGACGATGTCGGTCATGCGGCCGGACCGGGCGCGGTCCAACGCCGCCAGCAGAGCGGCCGGTCCACCGATGGGGAGGTCGCTGACGATGAGCTCGCCGCCGCCGCCTTCGCCATCGGCCCGACCGTCCGGCGGAACGATCGGCTCCGTGACGTCGGACACGCCGGCGGCGGAGAAGCGCTCGTCCTCGAGGCCCACCACCCGTCGTCCCTCGAGGGCGAGATGCCGTCGGAGCACCAGGCCCTGAGGATCCCGTCCCGTGGCCCGGTAGAACGGCTCGGCGATGGGGGCGCGCCAGTCCACCACCAGCGGATCGTGATCGGCGCTGTGGATGGCGAGACGGCCGATGTGGAACGTCTCGGTGGCGGCCCCGTCGCCGTTCAGATCGGGGTTGGGCCCGTTGCCGTCCGGCCCGTCGCCGTCTGGCCCGTTGCCGTCGGGCCCGTCACGCAGGCGGTCGATGCGGCCGAACGTCAGGGCCTGGTCGCCGATGTCGAGCTGCTCCAGTCGGGCCAGGCTGGTGCGGACGATCACGTCGCGCTCGGTACGCGACTGGAACGTCCCCCCCCTGCCCAGGTCGAGGACCCCTTCGAGCATGGCATTGGCGTCGGTCCGCATGGCGTCGAGACGGGCGTAGGCCAGGTCGACGAAGTCCTGCTCAGCCTGCTGCTCTGCTTCCACCCCACCTCCGATCTCCCTACCCCGTCCGGCCGAGGGGAACCCTTTATTGTATGCCCCCGGCCGCACGGCCGTGACGGGGTCACCGTCGGGTCGCAGCCGGGCTGCTCTTCTAGACTCGGGCCATGGCCGCATCCTCGAGAGCAAGCGCGTCGGGCCGCGTTCCGGCGTACGGGCCGGCCCCTGGAGCGCCGGCTACCACGCTGTCGACCCCCTCCTGAGGTCGGCGGAGCCCGTCGAGGTGAGCGACCACGTGCCGGGCCGTTTCGACAGCACACCATTCCTCCGGGCCTGCCGGGGACTCCCCGTCGACCACGTGCCGGTCTGGTTCATGCGTCAGGCCGGCCGCGCCCTGCCCGAGTACCGGGCCGCCCGCGGATCGGGCAGCATCCTCGAGGCCATCGCCCAGCCGGACCTGGTGGCCCGTCTGACCCGCCAACCGGTCGACCGCTACGGGACCGACGCCGCCATCTTGTTCTCCGACATCGTGGTGCCGGCGGCCGCCATCGGATTCGGTGTCGACGTGGCACCGGGGACCGGCCCGGTCGTGGACCGCCCCTTCGAGCGCCGCCAGGACCTGCAGCGCCTCCGGTCCCTCGAACCGGAGGTCGACACGCCCTACGTGGTGGAGGCGGTGAGGATACTGGCCCGCGAGCTGGAGGTCCCGCTCATCGGCTTCGCCGGTGGGCCCTTCACCGTGGCCAGCTACCTGGTCGAGGGTGGCCCGTCCAAGAACTTCGCCAAGGTGAAGTCGTTGATGCACGGCGCGCCCGACGTGTGGCACGAACTGGCGGAGCGTCTCGGTGACCTGGCCCTGAGCTCCGTGCGGTCGCAGCTGGACGCCGGGGCCTCGGCCGTCCAGATCTTCGACAGCTGGGCCGGAATCCTGACCCCGAACCACTATCGGGAACTGGTGCTGCCGGCCACGGCGCGGCTCTTCTCCGAGCTGGCGCGCACCCACCCCGACGTCCCCACCATCCTCTTCGGCGTCGGTACGGGCGAACTGCTGGCCTCCATGGCCACGGCCGGGAGCTCCGTGATCGGCGTCGACTGGCGGGTCCCCCTCGACGAAGCGCGGCGCCGGATCGGCCCCGGCATCGCCGTGCAGGGAAACCTCGACCCTGCGTTGTGCCTGTCCTCCTGGGACGTGGCCGCATCCGAGACCCGTGAGGTCCTGCGGGCGGCGGGTACCGAGCCCGGTCATGTCTTCAACCTCGGCCACGGCGTGCTCCCCGAGACCGACCCGGGCATTCTCGAGCAGGTGGTGACGCTGGTCCACGCCGAAGGCCGGGCCGGCGTGGAGGCGGCGACGTGACCACGGACGCGGCGTCGACCATCGGCGTGCTGGTCATGGCCCACGGGACGCCGGACTCGCCCGACGAGATCGAATCCTTCTACACCGCCATCCGGCGCGGCCGACCGCCCACGCCCGAGCTCCTCGACGAGCTGGTCGGTCGCTACCGGGCCATCGGGGGGACGTCACCACTGACCGAGCGGACCCGGGCCCAGGTGGACGGCTTGGCCTCGACCCTCTCGGCCGCGGCCCCGGATCGGTTCGTCGTGCGTTACGGGGCCAAGTACACCCGACCCAGCATCGAAGAAGGCATGGCGTCACTGGCCCGTGCCGGTGTGAGCCGGGTCGTGGGCATCGTGCTCACCCCCCACGAGTCGTCATTGGGCTCTGGCGAGTACCTGCGGAGGGCGAAGGAGGCGGCCGACTCAGCGACACCGCCACTGCGGCTCACCACGGTGACCTCGTGGCACCGGGCCGAGGGACTGGCCCGGCTCCTGGCCGACCGGACCGACGAGTGCCTGGCGTCACTGCCCGAGGCCGACGGACGGCGGACGGCTGTATTCTTCACCGCCCACAGCCTCCCCCTCCGGGTGGTGGCCGAGGGGGACGCGTATCCCGACCGGGTGGCCGAGTCGGCCGCCGACATCGCCGGTCTGCTCGGCCTGGACGGGAGGCCCGGGCTGACGTGGGGAGTGGCCTGGCAGAGTGCGGGCAGGACGAGCGATCCGTGGATCGGGCCCGACCTCTTGAAGGAGATCCGCCGGGTGGCCGAGGAGGGCGCCACCGCCGTCGTGGTGTGCCCGGTCGGATTCGTCTCCGACCACCTTGAGATCCTCTACGACCTCGACATCGAAGCCGTGCAGGTGGCACGGTCTGCCGGGGTGAGCTTCGTCCGGACGCGGTCGCTCAACGACGACCCCCGCTTCCTCGCCATCCTGTCCGAGGTGATCCTCGAGGCCGCGGCCCTCGGTCCCGAGGATCCCGAGCCCGAGTCGACGGGCCCGACCCCACCGGCGTGAACAACTCCTCCCGACCGAGCCGAGCGGCCCGACCGACCATCGCCGTGGTCGGTGCCGGGGTCGCCGGACTGGCTGCAGCCTGGGAGCTGGTGGCCGGGACCGACGGCGACCGACCGCCCACCGTCGAGGTCATCGTGCTGGAGGCGAGCGGTCGGGTCGGAGGCAATCTGCAGTCCGCGGCGTTCGCCGGGCGAGAGGTGGACCTGGCCGCCGATGCCTTCCTGGCCCGACGGCCCGAGGCCACCCAACTCTGTACCGAGCTCGGTCTCGACGACGAACTGGTGCCGGTGGGGGCATCGGGGGCATCCATCTGGGCCCGGCACCGGCTCCGGCCCATGCCCGACGGCCTCAACCTCGGGATCCCCACCCGGTGGTGGCCCCTGGCCCGGTCCGGAATCCTGAGTCCGACCGAGTCGGTCCGGGTGGCATGGGACCTGGTCGGTCCCCACCGGCGGACCGGGACGGCCTTCGGGGACCGGTCGGTCGGCGACATCGTGGGCGCACGACTGGGACGACCGGTGGTGGAACGGCTGGCCGACCCCCTCATCGGAGGGATCCACGCCGGGAGTGCGGACATGCTCAGTGCCGCCGCCACCTTTCCGGTCCTGATCGCCGCATCGAACCAACCCGGCAGCCTCATGCGCCGGCTGGCCCTGGCCGGCCGGCTGGACCGTCAGAGGGACACCGACCCGGCCGGTCCGGGCTTCTGGTCCCTCCGTCACAGCACAGCCAGCCTGACCGACGCGCTGGTCCTCGGCCTCCGGTCACGGGGGGTGGCCATCCACACCGACGCTCCGGTCGACCTCATCGAACGGACGCGGTCGGGTCGGTCGGGTCGGACCCGGTGGAGGTTCGGCCTCGGCCCGGCGGACATGACGGAGCGGAGCGCCGGCCCGGTGGGACCCCTCGAGGTGGACGGTGTGATCCTGGCCGTGCCGGCCATCGAGGCTGCCGGGCTGTTGGCCGGGCACGCACCGGTGGCGTCGGAGATGCTGGGCGCCATCCGCTACTCGTCGGTGGCCGTGGTCACCCTGTCCCTACCCGCCGGCACGGTCGGGGCCCCGTTGGTCGGCACCGGCTTTCTGGTGCCGCGCACCTCCGACGTGGACGGGAGGCCGGCTCTGATCACGGGATGCACCTACCTCAGCCGGAAGTGGCCGCACCTGGCCCGGCCCGGGGACGAGCTGCTCCGGGTCTCGGTGGGGCGATTCGGCGATGAACGGCACCTCCGCCTCGGAGACGACGAGCTGGTCGGCGCGGTGCTGGCCGAGCTGGCCACGCTGCTCGACGTCCGGGACGAGCCCCTCGATGCACTGGTCACACGGTGGGACCGGGCCTTCCCCCAGTACGAGGTGGGACACCTCCTCCGCGTCGGACGGATCGAGCAGTCGCTCGACACCGTTCCCGGTGTGGCCGTGGCGGGCGCCGCGCTCCGGGGGGTGGGCATCCCCGCCTGCATCGCCAGCGGACGGAGCGCGGCCCGTCGGGTGCTGGCCTCGTGGGAGGGTGCCCCGCCCCGGGCCGCCACTCCGGCCCGGGGCGGCGATCCGGCCATCGACGCCGTGGTGGAACCGACCGAGGCCACAGCAGCGGTCGGTGACCAGGACCCGGACACGTGAGCCCCGAGCCGCCCCTCCCCGCCCCTCCGGCCTCCCTTGTCCCACAGGCCCCCGGCCACGAGGACGGGCCCGATACTCCCCGGTGGCGCCCGTCGAGAATCTCCATGACCCACGATCGGACCGACATGGTCACACCCGCTGGGGGCCGGGTGGCACTCCCCGCCCTGGCCTCGGGCGTGGGGCTGGCCCTCTCCCTCCCCCCGTGGGGATGGTGGATCCTGGCCTTCCCCTCGGCCGGCCTGCTCTGGTGGCGGCTGGCCGGTCTCCGACCCCGGACCCGGCTCTGGGCCGGTTGGCTCGCCGGGCTCGGCTGCTACGTGCCCGGCCTGATGTGGGCGCGCTCGTTCACCATCCCGGGAGCGCTGGCGCTCATGGCCCTGGAGGCGGCCTTCATGGCGGTGGCCTGCCTGGCCGTTCCGGCCGGACCGGTGGTGGCCCGGGCCCTGGCCTTCCCGTCGGCCATGACTCTGGCCGAGGCGGCGCGAATGCGGTGGCCGCTCGGGGGCCTGCCCATCGGAGGCGTGTTCCTCGGCCAGGCCGGCGGCCCGGTGCTCGGGGTGTCCCGGTTGGGGGGGCCGCTCGGGATCACCGCGGTGGTCTACCTCGGGGGCGTTGGCGTGGGCGCACTGGTGGAGGGAGTGGTGCGGGCCGGCCGCGATGGAGCCCGGGTCCGGACGTTCGCCCGGTCCGATCCCGGGCACACCGACGATCGGGTGGGCACCGTCGCCGGGGCCATGGCCGGTCTGGGGGCGTTGCTCCTGACCGGAACGGTGGCCCTCGTCGCCGTGGTCTCGGTGGCCGTGGCCGCCGACCACGCCCCCGACGGCGGGCCCGCGGTGGGCACGGTGTCGACGGCCGCCGTACAGGGAGGTGGGGCCCGGGGGTTCAAGAAGTCCCAGGTCGACCCGGCCGTGGTGCTGGCGGCCCAACTGTCGGCCACCCAGCTCCTGCAGGTACAGGACGGTGGCCACACACCGCAGCTGGTGCTCTGGCCCGAGGACGTGGTCTCACTCGGGACCGCGCTCGGCCGTTCCCCCGAGGAGGGCGCGCTCTCCGGCCTGGCCCGCAGTCTCCAGACCACACTGGTGGTGGGGGTGACCGAGACCGTCTCCCCCACCGCCTTCCGCAACGAGATGGTGGCCTGGGGTCCGGACGGGACCCTGGTGGCCAGGTACGAGAAGGTCCACCGCGTTCCGTTCGGGGAGTACGTGCCCGACCGCGGCTTCTTCTCCCACCTGGCCAACCTCTCGGCCGTGCCCCTCGACGCCGTGCCCGGGACCGGGACCGGGTTGATGGACACGCCGGCGGCTCCGCTCGGGGCCATGATCTCCTATGAGGTCTTCTATGCCGACCGGGGCCGGGCCGCGGTACGCAGCGGCGCCCAGCTGCTCATCGTCCCCACCAACACCTCCTCGTACGCCACGGCCCAGGTGCCCACCCAGGAGGTGGCCGCGGCCGAGGTACAGGCCGTGCAGCAGGGCCGGGATCTCCTGCTGGCGGCGCCCACCGGCTACAGCGCCGCCATCACCAACCGGGGGACCCTGCTCGAGCGGTCGGTGCTCGGCCCGGCACAGATCATCAGGGCCACGCTGGCCCGTCGGGTCGGGTGGACGGTATACGTGCGCTTCGGCGATCTCCTGCCCGTCGGGCTGGCGGTGTTAGGCCTGGTGGCGGGGTGGCTGCTGGCCGGTCGGCGCCGCCGGAGGGACCGGCGACCGGCGTCGGGTTGAGCGGGGACTACGGGACGGCCGCCCCTACCCGTAGTAGCCCGAGTGGATGTAGACACACGGGATCCCCTCGGCGTGGAACATGGCGAAGTTGTTGGGATCGTCCTCGAAGGCCAGCCGGAGGTCGAACCCGAACGATCGGAGCTCGGCCACGCTGTCCCGCTTGAACCAGGTGACCTGCGCGTAGTCGCCCCGGGCCCGCATCACGAGCAGGTCCCACCGCAGCCCGTACCGCTCCAGCCAGGCCAGGGTCTGGGGTTGGACCCGCATGGGCCGACCCGTCAGCAGGATGACCTGCAGCCGCCGGTCCAGGAGTTCGAGCACCCGCACCAGCTCCTCGATGATCGGGTCGTCCCCGCAGGCCTCGAAGAATGCGTCCCAGTCGCGCCGTCCCCGCTCGATGAAGTGCTGCCGGCCCACGGCATCGGAGAGCACGCCGTCCACGTCGAACACCACGGCCTCACCCGGCTTCGCCAGCGGCCCGTCCCGCCAGGCCCAGTTGCCCGGGCCGGTCACCGGGCTCACCGGTCGGTCGGCGGCCCGGCCGCCTCGACCCGGTGCCCGCCGCCTGCGGACGGTGGTCCGAGGCCGACGGGAACCGGACGGGAACGCCCTTCACCCCTCTCACCTGCGGTATCGGCTGGCATCACTCCCCCGTTTCGGCGTGGCTGGCGTCAGGGGACCCCCCGTTCCGGCGTGCCTCAGCCTACCGGCGGCGGGCCTCTACGATGGAATGGCCGTGACTGCGACCACACACTCACCAGACGGGCTCGGCCTGGCCGGTGCGCACTCCCCACCGGAGTCCGTGGTCTTCTCACCCGAGCCGGGGAGCAACCGGCTCGACGTGCCGTTGGGGCGCCGGGTCATGGTGGTCAGCGACCTCCTCCTCACGCCGCAGGCCACCACCTCCAGCACCGCCGTCTCGTCCCAGCTGGCCCGGGCCCTCGACACCTGGGACGGTCCCGGGATCCTCATCATCGCCGGCAATCTCTTCGATCTGTCCGGCTGCGCCGCGCCGATGGAGGAGGCCCGCCGGTCCCTCGACGCCCACCCGGTCCTCGACCAGGCCCTGTCCCGGTTCCTCACCGTGGACGAGCGCCGGGTCATCCGCCAGACCGGGACCCACGAACCGGGTTACGGCTCCGATCCCGCGTCCGCCTCATTCCTCGCCGCCGCCGGCGTGGAGCGCTTCGGGCCGGTGGACCTCCACCTCCAGACGGCCACCGGTGTCCGTGTGGTCCGGGTCGAACCGGGCGAGCACGCCTACGCGTCGGGGTGCAGCGGACCCGAGACGGAGTTCGACCCGGCCGCCGACGCCAAACCCGGCGTCGTCGGCCACACCCCGGCCGGACGCGGTTGGCGGTCGCTGGCCGCCCAGTCCACCGACGATGCCCCGTGGCTGCTGGGGCTCAATCGCCTCAGTGACCCCTCTGCCCTGTCGCGTTTCGTCGTGTCGCGCACGCTCTACCGCCGGCTGGGGCGGTACGCCTGGTGGCTGCTCGTTCCCTTCGTGGTGGCCGCTCTGCTGCGGGTGGCCATCACACCCTGGGTGTCGGGCCACCTGGGCTCGGGGCTTCCGGCGCGCGCCATCCGCCACGCCCACCAAGCCGACCTGGGTGACCAGATCGTCATCGCCGCCCTGGTGTCCCTGGTGGTGCTGGC
Organism: uncultured Acidimicrobiaceae bacterium; assembly: GCA_963700235.1. GTDB lineage: Bacteria > Actinomycetota > Acidimicrobiia > Acidimicrobiales > RAAP-2 > Bog-756. The sequence goes on along the minus strand of CAVOWT010000001.1, from coordinate 387,765 downwards.
CGTGCTGGCACTGGTCCTCGGACTCCTGAGCCGGAGGATGTGGTCGATCCTGGGCGGTGGGGCCCTCGAGATGGTGCAGTCCGAGGCCGGGGCCAACGACACGGCCCGGGACGACGGCCGACGGCTGGTCGGTCGCGGGTACGCCGGGCTCATCACCGCCGCCACGTTCCAGTCGGAGCTCACCCACCTGGGGGTGGGGTTCTACGCCAATGTGGGCGCCACCGCCGAGGTGGTGGAGGAGCACCGGGGCCGGCTCGGCCTCCCTCCGGTCTTCCTGCAGAATCAGCGGGTCAGCTGGGTCGAGCTCGAGACCGGGGCCGAGCTGCACGTCCGGATGCTGGTGGCCCGGAACGAGCTGCCCTCACCCAACGTGCTCGAGCGCCTGATCACTCGGGGGCGACACGTGCGCAGTCTGCACCCGTCGTTGGTGGCGTCGTATCCCGTCGGCGACTCGTGGCCGCCGGCGCCCGACCTCCGCCAGGCCCACCGGCGGGCCCGGCGGGTCCGGCGCTGGTCATCGGCCGCCATCCTCTTTGCCGGCGTGGTCGACCTGATCGACGCCATCACACCCCCCCTGCGGGGGCGGCTCCACGTGGTGCTGGAGTTCCTCCCCCTGCGGGCCAGCGTGGCCGCCGGCGCCCTCATCGCCATGGCCGGACTGGCGCTGGTGGCCCTCGGTCGCGGCATCCTGCGGGGCCAGAGACGGGCCTGGCGGGTGTCGGTCGTCCTGTTGTCGGGGACCATCGTCCTCCACCTCATCGCCGGTGCCGATTTCGAAGAGTCCCTCTTCGCCGTGGCGGTGCTGGTGCTCCTCCTGGTAAACCGTCGCGACTTCCAATCGGCGTCCGACTGGTCCTCGCTCCGCTCGGCGCTGGTGGCCCTGGCCGCGGGGCTGGTCGGGATCACCCTCCTCACCACGGCCTCCATCGAGCTGTTCATCCACATCGGGCGCCACCACAACGCCACCATCCCGTGGTGGACGGCGATGTGGGCGGTGTCCGAACGGCTGGTCGGGATCCAGACCGTGCCGCTGCCGAGGAGAGCCGACCGCTTTCTGGCCCCGACCCTGCTGGCCCTCGGGCTGTCCATCGTGGCCATCGCCCTGTTCCTCCTGACCCGACCGGTGGTCGACCGCCGGCTGACCTCGGGCCGGACGGCCGAGTTCCGGGCCCGCGACATCGTGCGGCGCCACGGCGTCTCCACCCTCGACTATTTCGCCCTGCGATCGGACAAGCAGTGGTTCTTCCACCGGGACAGCCTGGTGGCCTACGCCGTGTACGGAGGGGTCTGCCTGATCTCCCCCGATCCGATCGGCCCCCGCAACGAGCGGGAGCAGGTCTGGGGCGCCTTCCGTCGGTTCGCCGACGGCCACGGTTGGGTCACCTCGGTCATGGGGGCCGGCGAGGAGTGGCTCTCGGTCTACCGCGACTCGGGCATGCACAACATCTACCTCGGCGACGAGGCGGTGGTGAAGGTGCAGTCGTTCACCTTGCAGGGCGGCGATATGAAGGGCCTGCGTCAGGCCCACAACCGGATCAAGAAGCACGGCTACACCGCCACGTTCCACGATCCCGCCCATCTCGATGCCGCCCTCACCGAAGAGCTCATGGCGCTCATGAGCCTCAGCCGCCAGGGTGAGCACGAGCGAGGATTCTCCATGATGTTGGGCCGGGTGTTCGACCCGAGGGACACGGGGCTGCTTCTCACCGTGGTGCGCGGACCGGACGGATCGGCCGCAGCCATGTGCCAGTTCGTACCGGCGCCGGGGATCGAGGGCTACTCACTCGATCTGATGCGACGCGACCCGGCGGAGCATCCCAACGGGTTGTTGGACTTCGCCCTGGTCTCCACCATCGAGCACCTGAAAGAGCAGGGCGTCAAGGGGCTGAGCCTCAACTTCGCCACGCTGCGGTCGACCCTGTCCGGCGACAAGGGTGACGGCACCGTGCAACGGGCCGAACGTTGGTTCCTCAAGAAGCTGTCGAGCTTCGCCCAGATCGAGTCGCTGTGGCGGTTCAACGCCAAGTACGACCCGGAGTGGCTGCCCCGCTATGTCGTCTTCGACACGGCCGAGCATCTGGTCCCGGTGGTCATGGCCATCATGCGGGCCGAATCGCTGTGGGAGATCCCCGTGCTCGGCCGGCTGCTGGCCGCCGGGGCCGAAAAGCGGAACCTGGCTGCCCACCAGGAGACCGAGGAGTTCATCGCCTCGTCCTTCGGCACGTGGGTCGAGGACGACGGGTACCTCGGACGGGACGCCGCGCCGGGGGTCCAACCGGCCGGCGACGTGGCCATCGGGGTGGAGCGGTCCCGGGCTACCGAGTCACCCGGTTCGGCCGCCTGAACCCGGCGCACCCCCTCGACCCGGCCCCGGTCAGGGTTGGTCGGGTGCCGGCAGGTCACGAGGTTGCGGGCCTTCGGTTCGAGTGTCGGATCGATACGACGGAGAGCGGCGGCGGCCCCCGACCGCCGGGCCCGAACCACGTCGGGAGACGAGGCGAAACCCCAGGCGTCGGGGATCGATCTGGCCACCATGGCCTGGTGGAAGTTGAAGAACGTGGCCGTCACGGTGGCCGCCTCCACCGCGCCGAGGGGAGCGGCCCGCGCCGCGAGTAGCCCATCCAAAAGCCCCGCAGGCCCAGGGCCCGGCACGCCTCGCGGCTCTCCGGGGCGAAGTAGGTTACGGCATGGACCAACTCGATGTTCCGCCACCAGTGGCGGGGTGGGAGTCGTTCCGTCGGCCCCGCCACCGCCGCCGGCGTCACCCCTCGGCCGTGCCCCCGGTGTCCCCGGCGCCCGGCTTGTCCCCGGCGTCCGGCGCGTCCGGCTTGTCCCCGGCACCGAGCCCGGCCACGGCCGGAGCCGGCGAGCGTCCGGCGTAAAGGCCCACCAGACCGATTACGGCCAGGGTGACCAGCACCACCACCACGGCCACCAGCGCGGTGGGGTCGGACCACACCACCAGGACGAGCAGGCCCACCACCAGGATCGTCCACTGGAGCGCCCGGCGGTTGCGGGCCGCGAAGTCGCGGACCGGTCCCCCGGTCATCCAGTCCGGTGCACCCTTGCCGGCCAGGAAGGACCGGAGGCGCCTGGACCCGGCCAGGAGGGAGAGGACGGCCACCACGGCGGCGACGATCAGGATGATCCGCACACCGCCCCGCAGGGACGAGGTGACGATGTCGACGACGGCGGCGTTGGCGGCCAGGGACTGGCCGGTGTGGAGGCTGTCGAGGTACTGGTTCCGGCCCACCGAGATGATCACCAGAATGAGGGCCATGGACAGCGCCAGGCCGGTGGCGGCCCGCAGGAGGCCCCGTCTCCGGTTTCGGGCCAGAACCACGGATAGGGCGAAGAGGAGGAGCGTGATGATGGGCAGGGCGATGGACAGACTGTTCAACAGCTTGGTCAACCGCTGGACCTTGACCAGGGAGTCCGACTGGAACAGCACGAAGTTCAGCCCCTTCACCGCGGGGACCTTGTCGAAGACGGTGATGCCCTTGGCATCGAGACTCTTCTTGGCCTGCACCTCCACGGCGGACAGGTCGATGGTCACCCGGCCGTTGGCCGTCGACACCGAGCCGTTGCCGGAACCGGTCAGAACCGCCACCAGCTGCTTGTGCGAGACCCGGTTGGCCGTGACCCATGCCTTCTCGAACTTGGGACTCTGGACCACCTTGAGGGCCAGCTGGTCGGTGAAGCTCTCGAGACTGCCGGTGATGGGCGCGGCCAGAAAACCCGCCTTGGCCGGCAGGGCGCCTTTGATCCGCTGCTCCACGTCGGTGTGGGCGATGAGGTTCTGGCTGACCTTCTTCGCCACCTGGGTCTGGATGGCGGGATTCGATGCCAGGGGGGCCACGGTGGCCACGTAGGCATCGGTGTTCAGCAGCTGGTTGCGGACGAACACAGCCAGGACCGAGACCACGGCCAGCAGGCAGGCCAGCACCACCAGCAACCACGAGACGACGGTCCGCCAGCGGCGGCGGGGTGGTGCCGTGGCCGTGGGAGCGTCGGAGCTCCGGGTCGTCCGGTCCTCGTCTACCGCCTGCGGCTCTCCGCCGTGGTCCTCGGGAGCCACGACGCCACCTTACCGGCGCACCCGGAGGAGAGTTGGGACCTGGTCCGGACGCGGCGACGGCCGTCCGCCATGCCCTGGGGCAAGGGGACGGCCGTCAACCGTCGACACCGGGTGCCGACCGGCTCGGATCCGGTCAGCTGAGCAGTTTGGCCTTCTGCGTCTCGAACTCGGCATCGGTGATGACGCCCTTTGACTTCAGGTCGGCCAGTTTGGCCAGTTCGTCGGCGCTGCCACCCGACGCCCCGGCCGTCTTCTTCACGTAGTCGTCGAAGGCCTTCTGCTGGGCCTCGGCGGACTTTTCGGCCCGCTCGTGCATGCTGCCGCCACGGGCGATCAGGTAGATGAGGACGCCGAGGAACGGAAGGATGATCACGAAGAGGACCCACACCGCCTTGGCCAGCCCGCCCATGTCGTGGCTCCGGAAGATGTCGCTGAAGACCACGATCAAGAGCCAGATCCAGAGGAAGAACAGGAAGAACTCCAGCATCGTCCAGAAGATGCTGAGCAGGGGATATGTGTACGCAAGCATGGTCAGAGGTACTCCTTGATCGGGGACGACCATGAACCCTAGTGGGACGACCCTCGACAATGCAGTGACCGACCACCAACCGCCCGACGCGCCCGGCGCCGTGTCGTCCGTAACCCCCCACCTGGTCAGGAATCGACCTAGTGTCCTCGACACGGATGCGAAGCGACGGGAGGAGATCCGTGACCATCGAGGGCTCGACCATCGTGGCGGCGCGCTCGAACCGCCGGTCCCCGGGCACGGCCGGCGCCGAGACCAGCGCCCACCGGCCGGTGAACGAGATCCTGTGACCGCCACCCCACCGGCCACACCGGCACCGGCCACCCCACCGGCCCCCACCACCCCGGCCGAGCCGGTCGCCACCGCGCCGTCGGATCCGATGGCCCTGCTCCGATCACGCCAATACATCCGGCTGCTGGCGCTGGCGGCCGCCCTCGGTGTCCCCGTCTCGGCCATCGCCTACGGCTATCTGAAGCTGGTAGGCGTCCTCCAGAATTGGATCTTCGTGTCGCTGGCCAAACAGCTCGGGTTCGCCGGTACCCCGGTCTGGTGGCCTCTGCCGATCCTGGCCGTGGCCGGTGTCATGGTGGCGGCCACCATCACATACCTGCCCGGCACGGCCGGACACAAGCCGGCCGAGGGATTCAAGGCCGGCGGGTCGCCCACGCCGATCGAGCTCCCCGGCGTCTTCTTCGCCTCACTGGCCACGCTGAGCCTCGGCGTGGTGTTGGGTCCGGAGGCACCGTTGATCGCCATCGGGGGTGGGTTGGGCATGCTGGCCATCCACCTGGCCGCCAAGGACGCACCGCCCACGGCGGCCATCGTCATCGCCTCGGCCGGCAGCTTCGCCGCCATCAGCACGCTGTTCGGATCACCCATCCTCGGGGCGTTCCTCCTCATGGAGGCGGCCGGGCTGGGTGGGCCGGTCCTCGGACTGGTGCTCGTCCCCGGGCTGCTGGCCGCGGGCATCGGCACGCTGATCTTCGTGGGGTTGGACTCGCTGACCGGGTTCGGCACGTTCTCGCTCTCCATCCCCGGGCTGCCCCCCTTCAGCCATCCGACGGGAGCCATGTTCCTGTGGGCCGTCGCCTTCGGACTGGTCGCCTCGGTGCTCGGCACCGCCATCCGCCTGGTGGCCCTGGCCCTCCAACCCGTCGTCGAGCGCCGGATGTTGGTGTTGATGCCGGTGGTCGGCCTGGGGGTGGCCGGGCTGGCCATCGCCTTCGCCGAGGGGAGCGGAAAGAGCTTCACCGAGGTGCTCTTCTCCGGACAGTCCGCGCTCCCAACCCTGGTGAAGCACGCGTCCGGCTGGGCCGTCGGAGCCCTCGTCCTGCTGATGGCGTGCAAATCCATCGCCTACGGGCTCTCGCTCTCCAGCTTCCGCGGTGGCCCGGTGTTCCCGTCCATGTTCATCGGCGCCGCCATGGGCGTAGCCGCCTCCCACCTCCCCGGACTGTCATTGGTTCCCGGCGTGGCCATGGGCATCGGCGCCATGGCCACGGTCATGCTCAAGCTCCCGATGACGGCGACCCTCCTCGCCACCCTGCTCCTGTCCAGTGACGGGCTCAGCGTGGTCCCCCTGGTCATCGTGGCCGTGGTGACCGCCTATGTGGCCAGCGCCTGGTTGCCCGAGGCTCCGTCCGACCTGCGGTTCGGCCATCGGAAGACAACGGGGCCCGAGCCGGCCGCCGGGGACGGGGACGGGGACCCATCAGGGGCCCCGTCCCATGGCTGATGCCGAACCCGGGGTGTCGTGCCCGTAGCCGACCTGATCCTCATCGGTCTGGCCGTCACCCTCGAGCCCATCCCCATCACCGGGTTCATCCTCGTCCTGAGCTCGGACCGGGGTCAGTTGAAGGGGGCGGCCTTCATCGTCGGGTGGTTGCTCTCCCTGGTGATCGTGGTGGCCGCCACGATCCTGGTCACCGGGGGCAAGCCCCCCAAGCCGGCCAGCCAGCCCTCCACCGCCGTCCTGGCCGCCAAGATCCTGTTCGGGGTGATCCTCTTGTGGATCGCCTACCGGCGACGGTCCCGGGTCGGAACACCCACCAAGCCCCCGGCCTGGATGGCCAAGCTCGACCACCTGTCGACCTGGGCCGCGGCCGGCATGGGTGTGCTCCTCCAGCCCTGGGTGCTGATCGCGGCCGGGGCCGCCACGGTGGCCCAACTCCACGTGTCGTCCCTCTGGTCCTACGCGCTCCTCGTCGGCTTCTGCCTCCTGTGCACCTCCAGCTACCTGGTCATGGAGCTGTACGCCGTGCGCTCCCCCGAGGCCTCAAAGCGGCGCCTCGACGGGCTCCGGTCCTGGATCGACGGCCATCGCGATCAGGTCATCATCTTCCTCGCCCTCATCGTCGGACTGTGGTTGATCGGCGACAACAGCTACCTGATCGCGGCCCAGTGAGCGACGGCACGATCCGATGATCCTCGTCCACATCGTGGCCGTCGTGTTCGGCATGGTGGTGGTCCTCTCCGTGCTGATCTCGGCCCTGGAGACGGTGGTCCTGCCCCGCAACGGGTTCACGCGTCTGACCCGTTGTGTGTTCGCGGTGGCCGATCGGCTGCTCATCCACCCGTGGCGGAACCAGGAGCGCGAGGACAACCTCCGGGCGCTGTACGCCCCGGTGGCGCTGGTCAGCATGCCGCTGGTCTGGATGCTGTCGGTCACCTTCGGTTTCTCCTTCGTCTTCTGGGGCATCAGTCACGACACCGCCCAACGATCCTTCGAGATCAGTGGCTCGTCCCTGTTCACACTGGGGTTCGCCGAGCCCGAGGGCACCGCCCGCATCTGGCTGACGTTCGTGGAGGCCACCATCGGCCTGGGTCTGGTGGCCCTGCTCATCAGCTACCTCCCCACCATCTATGCCGCCCACCACGAGCGCGAGAAGGGGATCAGTGTGCTCCGTCCCTTCGCCGGCACCCCACCGTCCCCCATCGACCTCCTGGCCAATCTGCAGCGGCTCGGCACGCTGGACAATCCCGAGCTGTGGAGGACGTCGGCGAGCTGGATGCTGGAGCTCGACCAGACCCACACGGCCTTTCCGGCCCTGTGCTACTTCCCCGAGGCCTCGCCCGACCAGTCGTGGGTGGCGTCGGTGGGGTCGATGCTGGACGCCGCCGCCCTCCTCATGTCGGCCACGGACTTCAGCACGGAGGCGAACCCCACCGAGGAGTCCAAGGGCCCGATGATGGCCCTGGCCTACGGGATGCCCACACTGACGAGGATCGCTAGATCGGCGGGTCTGCCCCTCCCGCCCCCGGTACGGTTGATGGAGCTGATCGCCCGGATCTCCGAACCGGTCCCGGACATCTCCATCGGCCGGGACGAGTACATCGCGGCACTGGATCGGCTGCACCCCCTGCTGCCGGTGCCCGAAGACGAGCGCGAGCACTGCTGGCGTCGGTACGGCTGGATCCGGTCGGGGTACGACCAGGCGCTGCGCGGACTGGCCGGACTGACCCTGGCCCCACCGGCCCTGTGGACCACCGATCGACCCGCACGGGTCGGACGTCCGCGCATTCTCCTCAGTCGTCCGATCACCGTCGACTGGTCGGCCCGACCGCCCGGGTCAGGACCGAACCGACCCGGACTCTGACTCTGACCCGGCCCGCGGCTGGGACCCAGCTCCCACAGGAACCTGAGTGCGACGACGTCGGCGCCGACCGGCGTCAGACGCCGGATTGGGCCTCGACCGCCCCGGTGGCGATGGCGGTCGTGAGGGCGGCGAAGTCCCGCTCGTTCTGATCGGCGTACGACGAGCCGAACCGGGCCAGGGCCCCGTCGAACCGGTCGCCGGCGCCGAGGTAGGCACTCATGGCGATGGGATCTCCCGATCGGGCATGGGCCCGGGCCAGGGTCCAACCGCAGACCTCGGCGTAGATGCCCAGGGCCTCCGGAGTCATCGAGTCGACATCCACCGAGAGCTTCCAGTCCCACAGCTGGCGGACGTAGAAATCGCGGCTGGTGCCGTCGTCGCCCCGGAAACTGTCCCACCCCAAAAAGATGTCGCTGGCCCCCTGCATGAGACGCTGACCCTCCACCACCCGCTGGCCGTGGTGGGAAAACTCGCTGACGCCCAGGAACGGCTCGCCCACCGCGGCCTCCGCCTCTTTGATCTGCAGGAAGAGTGGGTCGCCGTGGTCCCGGCCCACGAACAGCGCCACCCAGCACCGGGTGCCCACGCTCCCGACCCCGACGACCTTGCGGGCCAGATCGGCGAACTCGTACTTCTCGAGCAGTCGCTGCCGATCACCGGACAGGGTGCGGCGGTACTGGGACAGGGCGTCGGAGAGATTGGCCACCGTCTGGCCGGAGTACAGGTCGGTGAAGAGCGACTCGGCCGGCATCAACAGGGGTGGTTCGGAGACGAAACGGAGCTCGCCGTCGGTCTCGACGGTCAGCTTGGCCAGTGCGGCCAGGTGGTCCTTGGACTGGGCCTTGAGCGCACGCCTCCGGAAGTTCTCCGTCAGCTTGCGACTGGCCTGGTCGCCCCAGCGGGCGGCGAGGGCCGGACCGTCGAGGTGGGTGTACCAGATGTCGAGGTCCCGCATTCCGGCGAACTCGTGCATGGCCCGGCGGTACGAGCACGAGCTGCCGGCCACGATGGAGCGCCGGGTGTCGTCGTCGAACTCGAGGCTCCGAGCCGCAATCTCCACGCTGGCCGCCAACCGCTTGAGGTCCCATTCGAACGGTCCGGGGATGGTCTCGTCGAAGTCGTTGACATCGAAGATCAGCTCGCGCTCGGGCGACCCGAACCCACCGAAGTTGGAGAGATGGGCGTCACCGCACAACTGCACCTCGAGCCCGGTCTGCTCCTCGGTGGCCAGGTCGGCAGCCATCACCGCCGCCGCCCCCCGGAAGTAGGCGAAGGCCGACGCGGCCATGCGTCCGTAGCGGATGGGAACGAGCTCGGGGATCCGCGACGTGGCCTGCAGCGCCAGGATGGCCAGTGGATCGGTCCGGTGGATGGGAGGGGCCCACTCCCCGTGGCGGGAGCGCGGCACCCTGGCCCGTGCCTGACGTCCGAACTCGGCCCGCTCGGCCGGGGTCGACTTCCTCATCCGTCCATCCTCCCACCCAGGTCGGTGCCCCGGCGCACGGCCAGCTCAAGCCGGCCGGCGTTGCCGTCGATACTCCGGAGTGAAAGAGGTCGAAAGCAGGGCGGCAATGTTGAAGACGGCTGTTCCATCGCCTGGCGACGATGGCCCGAAGGGGCCCGAGTCGGCGCGGGTCGAGGCCGCCACCGTCCGGGGCCCCGTGGGGCGCACCCTCGACCCCAGCATGCTGGCCTACCTGATGGGCCCGCCGGCGCTGGTGGCCATTCTGATTCTCATGCGGTTCCACGTCGTGGCCCAGGAGTCGGCCTGGCTGTGGCTGGCGCTCTTCATCATCATCCCGGTCTCGAGCCTCTGCACCGACCGCCTCTACGACACCAATCCGAGCCGGTTCCACCTCCACCTGCGGGTGGCCATCCAAGTCGCCGCCGTCACGTCGGTCATCTACCTGAGCGGCTGGGGCCCGGTGCTGTCGGGGGCCTACGGTTTCCTGGCCCTCGAGAACGTGGCCCGCTCCGGGTCCCCGGCCTGGCGGATCACGGCCCCGTGGAGCCTGTTGGGCATCGCCGTCGGTCAGGTCGCCATCTGGCTGCACCTGGCCCCGTCGTTCCTCACGCTGGCCCAGACCAACGCCTTGGCCATCATGGGAGCGTTCATCCTGTTCTTCATCATCCGCATGGCCGGGGCCACCATGGAGCAAAAAGAGCGGGCCGAGGCCTCCACCCGCCTCTCCGAGGACCGCTTCCGCTCCCTCATCCAGAACTCCTCCGACGCCACGCTGGTGATCGACGAGGAAGGAATCTGCACCTACGTGAGCCCGGCCATCCGCCCGCTGCTGGGCATCGATCCCCAGGACCTGATCGGGACCCGCCCCACCGACATCGTCCATCCCGACGAACGGCAGCGAGTCAGGGACCGGCTCGGTACCGCGCTCCAGCAGTCACCCGACAACGTGCTGATCCAGTTCCGCATGGGCTGTCGCGACGGCACGTGGCGGGACGTCGAGGCCGTGGTCTCGAACCAACTCGACCGGCCCTCGGTGGCCGGCTACGTCGCCAACGTCCGCGACATCACCGAGCGCAAGGAGTTCGAGGCGCTGCTGGCCCACCGCGCCGTGCACGACCCCCTGACCGGGCTGGCCAATCGGCAACTGGTCCTCGACCGGGCCGAGCAGATGCTGGCCCGGTCACGCCGGACCGGCGCCCAGGTGGCCGCGTACTTCATCGACCTCGACAACTTCAAGGACGCCAACGATTCGCTGGGCCACGAGGCCGGCGACCGCCTCCTCCAAGCCGTGGCCGGGCGCTTCGCCGGCATCTTGCGGGCCGACGACACCGTGGGCCGTCTCGGTGGTGACGAGTTCGTGGTCCTGGCCGAGGGTGCGTCCTTGACCGTCGGCCCCGAGCGGGTGGCCGAGCGCCTGCGCGAGGCCCTCCGTCAGCCCTTCCGCGTCCAGGGCTACGAAGGCCTCCCCATCTCGGTGACGGCCAGCATCGGCATCGCCGCCGGGCCCCGCCCGTCCGCTCAGGAGCTCCTCCGCGACGCCGACGTGGCCCTGTACCAGGCCAAGGCGGAGGGAAGGGACCGGTGGGTCCTGTTCGAGGCGGCCATGCAGTCGGCGGCCGTCGATCGCCTCGAGCTGAAATCGGACCTCGATGCGGCCGTGACCGCCGGCCAGTTCTTCCTCGCCTACCAGCCCATCTTCGATCTCGGGCTCGGAGGGGTGCGTGGCGTCGAGGCCCTCATCCGCTGGGATCACCCCGGCCGGGGGGTGGTCCCACCGGACGAGTTCGTGCCCACCCTCGAGGACACCGGGATGATCGTGGAGGTCGGGCGCTGGGTGCTCCACCAGGCCTGCACCCAGGCCGCGGCGTGGCGGGACCGGGGACACCCCGTAGCCATCTCCGTCAATGTGTCCATGCGGCAGCTGGAATCCCCGCTGTTCATCGATCACGTCGAGGAAGCCCTGGCCGCCGGGGGGCTCGAGCCGTCCCAACTGACGCTCGAGGTGACCGAGTCCACCCTCATGCGGGACGCCGAGGCCACCGTGGCCCGGCTCCGGCGCCTGAAGGAGGTCGGGGTGATGATCGCCATCGACGACTTCGGCACCGGCTACTCCTCCATGGCCTATCTTCGCCAGTTCCCCGTCGACGTGCTCAAGATCGACCGGACGTTCGTGGCCGGCATGGACGGCACCCCCGACGGTGACGCCCTGGTTCGGACCCTGGTGGAGCTGGGTCGAATCCTCGGGCTGGTGACCCTGGCCGAGGGGATCGAGAACCAGACGCAGCTGGACGGTCTCCGAGCGGCGCGGTGCGATCGGGGCCAGGGCTTCATCGTCTCCCGCCCGGTGGAGCCGGCGGCGGTGGACGCCCTCTTGGACATGACCCCGGCCGAACTCGGCCTCGGGACGGGCCCACAGGCCGCGGCGCCGGTGAGCTGACCGGTCAGGGGTCGGCGGACGCCTTCTTCCGGCGACGCCTCAGCATGATCACCAGTCGGTCGACCACGGCCCCGAGGACGGCGGCGATCAACAGCACCCATATGAGGCTGATGCGGGCGCTGAAGAAGACGAACCCGACCTTTACCGTATGTGAGTTGGCGAGCACGAAGGCCACCAGCAGTACCAGGGCCACCGCCGCGGCCACGATCCGGATGTTCTCGCGTGTCAGGAACTTCTTGGAGGGCTGACCCGTCGGGCCCTGCGTCGCTGCCCCGGTGGATTTGGCCATGGATCGCTCCTTCACGTCGACGAATGCCGCCACCGACCCGGTCGACAGTACCCCGGGGAGGCGCAACGGGGTTGGGACCGTCGTCCGGCCGGACCGCTCAGGTGAACAGCAGGGTGGCCTGGTGGGCGAAGTCGAGGATGGGGCCAGGGATGATGCCGAACACCACGGTGAAGGCCACCGTGAGCCCGATGGCCACCGAGGTCAGCGTCGGGACCGGTACCGCGCCCCGCCGGGTGACCGACTCGTCCGGGGCGGCATCGGTCAGCACCTGGAGGCTCGAGACCCGGTCGTCGGTGCCGCCCTCGAACGGTCCCCCGTCGGCCGGCGCCCCGACAGGAGGGGGCCCTCCGGCGGGAGCACCGTCGACCGAGTTGGCCGGGGGCTCCCCGTCGGTGTCCACCGGGTCGGCGACCGGGCCCACGGGCGAGTACATGGTCACCGCCACCCGCAGGTAGAAGAAGGCGGCGACGGCGGCCGACACCATGGCCACCGCGGCCAAGACGTAGGCGTGCGTGGCCACCGAGGCCCCGACCACTCCGAATTTGGCCAGAAATCCGGTGGTGAACGGCACGCCGGCCTGACCCAGCAGCAGCACGGCGAAGGCCATGGCCAACCACGGCTGGCGACGGGCCAGCCCCCGATAGTCGCTGAGCTGGTGGCCGGTGTCGCCGTCGCGGGCGAGAACGGTGATGACGGCGAAGGTCCCGATCACCATGAAGGTGTAGGTGAAGATGTAGTACAGCGAGGCCGACACGCCCCGGGTGGTGGCGGCCTCCACGCCCAACAGGATGAAGCCGGCGTGGTTGATGGACGAGTAGGCCATCATCCGCTTGACGTCCTTCTGCACCAGCGCCACGACCGCCCCCACCACCAGGCTGAGGAGGGCCAGTCCCCAGATGATCGGCTGCCAGTCCGTGCGCACCGTGCCGAACGACGAGACGAACACCCGGAGAAGGGCGGCGAAGGCCCCGGCCTTGGCCACCGCGGCCATGAAGCCGGTCACCGGCGACGGGGAGCCCTGATAGACGTCGGGCGACCACATGTGGAAGGGCACGGCGGCGATCTTGAAGCCGAACCCCACCAGCAGCAGGGCCAGACCTCCGAGGAGCACGCCGTTGTTGGCGATGACGTTCTTCGACAGGTAGTCGGCGATCTGGGGCAGGTTGGTGGAGCCGGTGGCCCCGTAGGTCAGGGCGATCCCGTACACGAACACCGCCGAGGAGAAGGCGCCGAGCACGAAGTACTTGAGGGCCGCCTCTCCGGACTCGGCCCGCTTGTGGTTGAACGCGGCCAGCACGTAGAGAGCGATGGACATGATCTCCAACCCGAGGAACACCACGATCAGGTCGTTGGCCGCGCCCATCATCATGGCCCCCGAGGCCGACATCATGGCCAGCACGTGGAACTCGGGACCCTCCACACCCTCGCGGCGGAGGTAGCCGTCGCCGACCAGGGCCGTGAGCAGCATGGCGATGGACACGGTGATCTGGATGAACACGTCGAATCCGTCGAAGGCGATGGCGCCGGCCACGGTGACGCTGGGCCCGTGGGTGGCCACCTGGTCCCACTGGAACAGTGCGGCCACCAACGCCGCCACCGACACGGCCGAGGCCACCAGGGTGCCGGTTCCGACCCCGAGGATCTTGCGGAACAGCGAGGACACGACCATCAAGAGCGCGGCCCCGCCCATCATGATGATCATGGGCAGGATGCTCAGGTAGTCCACGTGGGGGGTGTGGATCGTCGAGGTGGTGGCGGCCACGAGGAGGGAGGGCATCAGGGGGCCCCTTCCGCGACGTGCGTCCCGGTCTGGCCCCGGTCGACCGAGGCGGCTTCGAGACCGGCCGGGATGCGGGTGTGGGTGGCCTGGTCGACGTGGACCACCAGCTGGTCGACCGACGGGGTGATCCGGTCGAGGATCGGCCTCGGGTACACGCCGAGGAACACGATGAGGATGATCAGGGGGGCCACGATGAGCCGTTCACTCCATCCCAGGTCCCTGGTCTTCGTGTCCGCTTCGGTGGGCTCACCGTGAAAGACCTGTTGGTAGGCCCACAGGAGGTAGATGGCGGCCACGATCACACCCATCGCCGCCACCACCGCCCACCACCGGTGCGCCACGAAGGTTCCGATCAGCACCAGAAACTCGCCCACGAATCCGTTGAGACCGGGCACACCGATGGAGGCCATCATGGCCACCGTGAACACACCGGCCATGATGGGCGCCGGCGACTGCAGGCCCTTCAGGGCCGAGACCTGCCAGGTCTTGCGCCGCTCGTAGATCCAGCCCACCACGATGAACAGCGTGGCGATGATGAGGCCGTGGTTGACCATCTGGAGGACCCCGCCGGTCAGCCCCTGGCTGTTGAGGGCGAACGTCCCGAGCACGATGAAGCCGATCTGGGCCAGGGACGAGTAGGCCAGCAGTCGCTTCATGTCGCGTTGGGCGCAGGCCACGACCGCCCCGTACAGGATGCCGATCACGGCCAGCGTGAGCAGCCACGGGGCCAGTGTCCGGGTGGCCTGGGGGAACAGGTTGAGGTCGAAGCGGATGATCCCGTAGGTTCCGAGCTTGGCCATCACCGCCGCCAGCAACACCGCGCCGGCCGTGGGCGCCTCGCTGTAGGCGTCGGGTGACCAGGTGTGGAAGGGGAAGATCGGTGCCTTCACCGCGAAGGCGGCCGTGAAGGCGCAGAACAGGAGCACCCCTTCGGTCCCGGACAGGTGGGTGTGCATGAGGGCCGGCAGCTCGAAGGTGAGGACTCCGGTCTGGGACTGGTGGAGGAAGGCCACGGCCAGGATGCCGACCAGTAGGAAGGCCGAGCCGGCGAAGGTGTAGATGAAGAACTTGATGGCGGCATAGCCACGGCGGGCGTAACCCCACCCGCCGATGATGAAGTACGCCGGCACCAGGGTCAGTTCGAAGAACAAGAAGAACAGCACCAGGTCGAGGGAGACGAAGCTCCCGAGGCAGGCCGCCTCCATGACCAGGATCCAGGCCACGAAGGAACGGGGATCACGTCGGGCCCGGGCCCCGAGGAGCGTGAGCGGGAACAGCAGCGCGGTCATCACGATCAGGAACAGGGAGATGCCGTCGACGCCCACGGACCAGTGGATGCCCAGCTGCTTGGCCCAGGTGTGGTCGGACACCATCTGGTAGCCACCGTCGCCTACCTTGAACTGGCCCACGATGACCAGCGACAGCACCAGCGTGAACAGGCCGACCAGGGCGCCGACGGCCTCGTGGAAGTGACGGGCCACCGACTCCGTCGGCACCAGGGCGACCACGACGGCGCCGACGGCCGGCGCCAGCACCAGGACGGTGAGGAACGGGAAGTGGGAGTTGGCCATCAGCCCCACCACATCCGGGTCAGCATGAAGGCCAGTACCAAGACGGTGCCGAGGACGATGCCGAGCACGTAATTGCGGAGGTAGCCGGTCTGGGTCCGGCGGATCAGACCGCCCGACTTGCGGACCAGTGTGGCCACGCCGTTGACCCCCCCGTCGATCACCTCGGTGTCGATGACGGTGGCGCTGAAGGCAGCCAGGCGTTCCGACGGCCGGCCCAACACCGCGTCGTAGAGCTCGTTGATGTACCACGAGTTCCTGAGGAACGCGGTTTCGAGGGCGGGGCGGTCCGCCTTGGCCATCCACAGACGGAGCCCCACCGTTACCCCGGCGATGGCGATCACGGCATCGAGGATGGACAGGGCCCACACCGCGCCCGTGCTCAAGTGGTCCTGGTAGAGATTCGAGCCGAACACCGGGTCGATCCAGTTGGACAGCGACACGTGGTCGTTCGACAGGGCCAGCACCCCGGCGGCAGCGGCGAAGAAGGACAGGATCCACAGGGGGAGGACCATGATCCGCGGGGACTCGTGCGGCTCGGTCATGGGACCCTCGGCGTGGTGGGCGTCGGGCATGTCGGTCGTGGCGTCGATGGGTACCGTCTCCGACCACCGGTCACGGCCGAAGAAGGCCAGGCCGGTGAGACGGCTCATGTAGTAGGCGGTCAGGGCCGCGGTCACGACACCGACCACCCACAGGGCCGGGTGCGCGGACCAGGTGTTCTCGAGCACGTCCCCCTTGGCCCAGAACCCCGACAGCGGCGGCACGGCGGCGATACACAGCCAGCCGATGCCGAAGGTGATGAACGTGAGGGGCATGTACCGGCGCAGGTTTCCCATCCGCTTGAGGTCCTGCTCGTCGTGGAGACCGTGGATGGCCGAGCCGGCGCCGAGGAAGAGCAGACCCTTGAAGAAGGCGTGGGCCACCATCAAGAAGATGGCCGCCTCGTAGGCCCCGCAACCGATGGCCAGAAACATGTAACCCAGCTGGGACACGGTCGAGTAGGCCAGGACCTTCTTGATGTCCTGCTGAGCGCAGGCGATGGTGGCGGCTACGAAGGCCGTGGCCGCACCGACGATGGCCACGGTCAGGGCGGCGGCACTCGATGCGTGCAGGAGGGGATTGATCCGGCACAGCAGGTAGACCCCGGCCGTGACCATGGTGGCCGCGTGGATCAGGGCCGACACCGGGGTGGGGCCCTCCATGGCATCGGCCAACCACGGGAACAGGGGGATCTGGGCCGACTTCCCCATCACGCCGACCAACAGGAGCAGGCAGATGGCGGTGATGTTGCCCGGTCCGATCCGGTCCAGGTTGGCGAAGATGGTCGTGTACTCGAGCGAGTGGACCCTGTCGAAGACGAGGAAGATGGCCAGTAGGAACCCGACATCACCGATCCGGTTGTAGACGAAGGCCTTCTTGCCGGCGCTGGCGGCCGAGTCCCGCGTGAACCAGAACGAGACCAGCCAGTAGGAGCAGGCCCCCACACCCTCCCATCCCACGAAGGTCATCAGGAGATTGCTGCCCAGGACCAGGATCAGCATGGAGGCCACGAAGAGGTTCATGTAGAGGAAGAACTTCGGATAGTCGCGGTCCCCCTTCATGTAGCCGATCGAGTAAAGGTGGATGAGCATGGAGATGCCGGTCACGAAGAGGACCATGGTCATCGACAGCGGATCGACGAAGAGGCGGGCCGCGACCTGCAGGTCCCCGACGGGTATCCATGTCCAGAGGTTCTGGGTGTAGGTCCGCACCGGTGCGTGCACGGTCAACAGATCGAAGTAGACGCCGATGGAGACGAGGAACGAGGCCCCGATGAAGGCGGTGGCCACGGCGCCGGCCACCGGGTCTCCGAGGCGGCGGCCGAAGAGGACCTGCACCAAAAAGCCGACCAGGGGCAGCAAGATGATGAGGAAGGTCACGTGCAGCATCGTCCGGTCAGCCCTTCATCAGGTGGAGGTCGTCGGCGGTGGCGTTGGCGCGGCGGCGGAAGATGGCCACCACGATCCCCAACCCGACCACCACTTCGGCGGCCGCCACCACCAGCACGAAGAAGACCAGGACCTGGCCCCCGATGTCGTGCAGCAGGCGGGCGAACGTCACGAACGTGAGGTTGGCGGCATTGAGCATCAGCTCCACGCACATGAACATGACCAGCACGTTGCGCCGGATCAGGACGCCGAGGGCGCCGATCGAGAACAGGACCACGCTCAGGCCCAGGTACCAGCCGGCATTGATGGTCATGAGCGGGCCTCCTCCTGCGAGTCGGGTATGCCCACCGTGGTGTCATCGGGGGTGGCGCCGCCGAGGGACGGATCGGCGGCGGCATCCGATTCGGTCGCATCGTCCTCGACCGGCTGGTTGGTCGTGGCCGGGGGGCGGCGGGCCAGCACCACCGCGCCCACCACGGCGATGACCAGCAGGGCCGCCGTGGCCTCGAACGGGAACAGGTACGTGGTGTAGACGGACTTCCCGAGCAGGTAGACGTTCGATTCCTTGCCGGCGTCGATCCCGGCCACGTGGGGTGCGCCGGTGGTCCACTTGGACACCTGCCCCAACAAGAGGAGGCCGGTGGTCCCGAGGACCACGAGCGCGATGGCCAAGGGGCGCTGCCCCCGCAGCGGCTCGGCCGCGACGTTCTCCTCGCGGTCGACGCCGAGGAACATGATGACGAACAGGAAGAGCACGACGATGGCGCCGGCGTAGACGATGACCTGCACGGCGGCCAGGAAGGGGTCCCGCTGCAGGACGAAGAGGACGGCCACGCCGAACAGGGTCATCACCAACATGAGGGCGGAGTGCACAGGGTTTCGGGCCACCACCACTCCGACGGCGCCGGCCAGGATGATGGCCGCAGCCACGGCGAAGGTGCCCACGTCCACCCACGACGCCTGGCCGGACCCCGACAACGCCGCCACCACCGCCCCGATCGCTCCGACCATCAGGACCCTTCCGACGGCACGGCATCATCCGGTGCCGGAATGAGGGCGTCACCGGCACCGGCCGTGTCCCGTTCGGAGTTGCCGGCCCGTTTGGCCGCGGTGTAGTCGGCGTCGGCCTTCTCGCGGTGCTTCTTGCCCGCCCCGGGGGCGAAGCGCTGCGCCTTCTCCATCATGCGGCCGACGGCACCCCGCGGACCCCGTTTGGCCGCCGGCAGGTCGGAGGGGACGAGATGGCGCTCGAGGGTGTCGCGCAGCTGGCGGCTACCGGTGGTGGCGTCGTCCCGGTGCAGGGACTGGCCGCCCTCGGGGGCCCGGACCCCGAAGCCGAGTTCGCCCGACCACTGAACCTGTCCCTCGAACTCGGCGCTCCCCGACGGCGAGGTGGCCCGCATCCACCCCGAAGTGTGGAGGTCGTCGTCCTCCCGCCAGTCCTCCCACGGCAGATGGCGCGGTTTGCCCGCGTCATCGACCAGGAGCTCTTCTTTGGTGTAGATGGCGTCGTTCCTGTTGGTGAAGGAGAACTCCATCAACTTCGACTCGGTGATGGCCTCGGTGGGACAGGCCTCCACGCAGAGGTCGCAGTGGATGCACCGCAGGAAGTTGATCTCGTAGACGTAGCCGTAGCGCTCACCCGGTGACACCGGGTGGTCCGGGGGATTGTCGAGGCCGCGCACGTAGATGCAGTCGGCCGGGCACACGCCGGCACAGAGCTCACAGCCGATGCACTTCTCCATGCCGTCCTCGTACCGGTTGAGGACGTGGCGCCCGTGCTGGCGCGGCTGTTTCGGCCTCTTCTCCTCGGGGTACTGGCGGGTCACCGGCGGACGGCCGAGGTGTTCGAGGGTCAGCTTGAACCCGCCGAGGAAGTTCTGTCGCTGATGAGGCGGTTCGGGTTCAGCCATCAGCTGAGTCCTCCTTCGCTCGACGGGGAGGCAGCAGGTGAGGGAGGTGCGGCAGGTGCGGCAGGTGGCTCGGACGGCCGTCTCCACAGCCGGACCCCGACCGGGGGCACGATGGCCCTGGTCTCCTCGCGCTCGGAGCCGATGGCGAAGGCCCGGGTGATGACGATGGCGGCCACGACCACGGCGGCCACCATGGCGAAGCCCCACCACCCGTCCACCACGAACCCGGCCACGATGAGCAGCCAGCCCAGGGAGAGCGGGATCAGCTTCTTCCAACCCAGGTCCATGAGCTGGTCGTAGCGCAGGCGGGGCAGTGCGGCCCGCAGCCACACGAAGACGAACAAGAAGACGATGGTCTTGGCCAGGAACCACAGGATGGGCCACAACCAGTACAGGTGCGGGATGTGGGGGATGGGCCCGTCGGGACCACCGAAGAACAGGGTCACGGTGATGGCCGACATGGTGATGGTGTTCATGAACTCGGCCAGAAAGAACAGGGCGAAGCGGATGGAGGAGTACTCGGTGACGAAACCACCCACCAGCTCGGAGTCGGCCTCGACCAGATCGAAGGGGGGCCGGTTGGTCTCGGCGATGATGGCGATGAAGAAGAGGACGAACGGCACCACGCCCAGCCGGATGGCGTTCCACTGCCAGAAGTGGTGGGCCTGGGCGTCCACGATGGCGCGGGTGCTGAGCGACCCGGTGATCAGCACCACCGTCACCACCGTCATCCCCAGGGCAGCCTCGTAGGAGATCATTTGGGCCGAAGCCCGTACCGACCCCAGCAGGGGGTACTTGGACCCCGACGACCAGCCGGCCAGCATGATGCCGTACACGCCGATGGCCGACATGGCCAGCAGGAACAGGATGCCCATGGGGGGATCGGCCAGCTGGAGCTCGAAGGTGTGACCGGCGATGGTGACCTCACCGCCGATGGGCACGATGGAGAAGATGAGGAAGGCCGGGATGATGGTGAGGTAGGGGGCCAGCTTGAAGACCAGTGGATCGGCCTGGTCGGGGAGCAGGTCCTCTTTGAAGAAGAGCTTGATGCCGTCGGCCATCGTCTGGGCGATCCCGAAGGGACCGGCCCGGTTGGGCCCGATGCGACTCTGCATGTCCGAGATGACCTTGCGCTCGAACCAGATCATCAGCATGACCGACACCATGAGTGCTCCGAAGACCACCAGCACCTTGATCAGGACGATCAGGAACACCACCCAGCCCACGCCGTTGGCGTAGAGCGGGTCGCCGGCGGCCATCAGGGGGTGCAGCGCGGTGAGGAGCGGGGTCATGGCGTCTCCATCCGGAGCTCCACCACCGGTGCGGCGGCATCGATGAGGTCGGCCACGGTGCCCTCGTCGAGGGGGACGTTGAAGTCGGCGGCCACCACCTTGCGGGCCAGCGAGGCGTCGGCCACCACCGTCTGGACGGTCGACGAGTCGGCCGTACGCACCCGGACCGATCCGCCCGAGGGCACCCCGAGCTCGTCGAGGTCGAGCGGGTTGGCCCGCAGCGGCGAGGTGTCCACCAGACCGGCCAGCGAGGGGACCGAGGCCACCGCCGCGCCCTGGTCGTAGAGGACCCGCGACGCCACCAGGCGCAGCGAGTACCGGTCGTTCGGCACCACGTGGGGCACGTCCAACTCGATGGGTCCGGTCAGCACCGACGGACGCGCCGGTCCGTCGTCGACGGCCCCGGCGCGGGGGCGCCCCCGGTCGCCGACGAACGACGTCGGGGACTCGGCCAGTCCGGCCCGCGGCGGCGCCCCCTGACGCTCCACCGACTCCACCCCGGGTACGGCGATGGGGTCGAGGGGGCTGACGGCCCCCCGCCTTCCGATCGAGACGGCACTGACCGACAACGGGGCGACGACGCCGTCGTCAGCCCCCGAAGCGTCGAGGACAGCACGGGTGATGCCGCGGTAGGCGGGGGCCAACCGTTCTACCTCGTCCCACACGGCGCCGACCGAGTCGAGACCCAGATCGGCATCGAGGTGCACGGCCAGCTCCGCCGCGATCATCCAGTCCGGCCAAGCCTGGCCCGGCGGCACCAGCTTCTGGCCCAGTCGGCTGACCCGGCCCTCGATGTTGGTGGTCGTGCCCGGCCGCTCGTGGGCCTCGGCCGCGGGCAGTACCACATCGGCGTGGTCGAGGACGGCACCCGGGGCGGTGGCCACCGCCACCACGAAGTCGGCGCCCTCGAGGCCCCGGCGGGCCAGGCCGCGATCGGGGAAGTCGCCCAGCGGGTCGGCGCCCAGCACCACCAGGGAGCGGACGCGCCCGCCGTCCTCGGGTCCACCGGCCGCCGCGGCCAGGATGGCCGAGGTGTCCCGACCCCGGTGCGCCGGCACCGAGCCCCAGGCATGCTCGAACCACTGGCGACCACCCTCGAGGGAGACCCGGCCCGGGAGCACGCCCGGGGCCAGGCCCATGTCCAGGGCCCCGTGCACGTTCCCCCGGCGGAGGGCAGGAAGGAAGCGGGCGCCGGGAAGTGACGCGGCCAGGACCTGCGCGGCCTCGGACACCAGGGCACCGGCCTCGGACATCGAGGGCCGGCCCACCAGCACGACGACGTCGCCGGCCCGGGCCAGACCGCGGGCCCGGTTCAGCTGGTCGGGCTCGACGTCCGGTGGCACGTCGGCGGCCAGGCCCAGCAGGGACCGCACCAGTCCGGTGGCCCCGCCCGGACCGTAGCGGAGGGAGGCGGCGGCGTACTCGGTCAGGGCGGTGGCGTGCGGCGACAATTCCACCAGGTCGAGGTGCCCGTCCACGGCGGCGGAGCGCAGCCGCAGGAACAAGACCGGAAGCTCCTCGCGGACGTCCCCGCTGAGGACGATGACGGTGTCGGCCGCGGCAGCCTGGTCGATGGTGGCCCGGGGCAGTCCGAGGACCAGCTCGGCCGGAAGGCCGTCGCCCAACTGGGCGTCCACGGAGTCGGTGCCGAGCACGCCCTTGGCCAGCTTGGCCCAGGCGTAGGCGCCCTCGTTGGTCAGCCGTGCACCGCCCACGACGGCCACGGCCTCGGGCCCGCCTTCGGTCACCGCCTTGGTCAGGCCGTCGGCCACGGCGGTGAGCGCCTCGTGCCACGACGTCGGTACCAGCGCCCCGTCTTTCCTGACCAGGGGTTCGGTCAACCGGTCGTCGCTGTTGACGGCGTCGAAGGCGAAACGCCCCTTGTCACACAGCCACCCGTGGTTGACAGGGTCGGCGTCGATCCCGAGCAGCCGGGTGACCCGGTTGGACGAGGACTGGACGGCAACCCGGCACCCCACCGAGCAGGTGGTGCAGGTGGACTCGACCTGGTCGAGGTCCCAGGGGCGTGCCGCGAACCGGTACGGCACCGCGGTGAGGGCGCCCACCGGGCAGATCTGCACCGTGTTGCCGGAGAAGTACGAGGCGAACGGGAGGTCCGGAAAGATGTTGACCTCGAGGTCCTCGCCCCGGCCGATGAAGTCGATCTGAGCCTCGCCGGCCACCTCGTCGGCGAACCGCGTGCACCGGCTGCACTGGATGCAGCGCTCCCGGTCCAACAGCACCAGCTCGGAGATGGGAATGGGCTTCTCGAAGTGGCGCTTCTCCTCGACGAAGCGGGTCTCGCCCGGTCCGTAGGCCAGGGTCTGGTCCTGAAGGGGGCACTCGCCGCCCTTGTCGCACACCGGGCAGTCGAGGGGGTGGTTGATGAGGAGGAACTCGAGCACACCGTCCTGGGCCTTCTTGACCTTGTCGGAGTCGGTCACCACCTCGGCTCCGGCCTGGACCTCTACGAAGCAGCTGGGCTGCAGGGAGGCGCCCCGGGGGCCGCTGACCTCGACCAGACACATCCGGCACACCCCGACCGACTTCATCCGGGGGTGGTAGCAGAACCGGGGGATGAACGTGCCGGCCCGCTCGGCGGCGGCGATGAGCATCTCGCCCTTGGTGGCCGAGACCGACCGCCCGTCGAGGGTGAACGTCACCGTCTCGACCGGCGGCGAGGCCGCCTCCGACTCCACGGAGGCGTCGCCGGTGACGTTGGCCACGGTGGTGCTGCCCTGGGGTGGGGTGGTCGACTCAGGCATAGGGGCACCCACCGTCTTTGATGTGGACGAGGAACTCGTCGCGGAACATCTGGATGGCCGAGACGATCGAAGACGGGATGGACGGCCCGAGCACGCAGATGGTGGTCTGCTGGGGCGGCCAGCTCAACCCGGGTGCGATGTTGTCGCACGCGTCGAGCAGGAGGTCGAGGTCCTCGTCACGTCCGTGGCCGGTCTCGATCCGCTCCATGATCTTCTCGAGCCAACCCGCACCCTCACGGCACGGGGTGCACTGGCCGCACGACTCGCGGGAGAAGAACTTGGTGATCCGCCAGGCCGCCCGCACTGCGCACGTATGGTCGTCCATGACCACGATGGAGCCGGAGCCGAGCATGGACCCGGCCGCGGCCACCTCGTCCTGGCCGAGGGGCAGTTCGATCTGGTCCGGGCCGAACCAGGGCGCGGACACCCCTCCGGGGATGAAGGCCTTCAGACCGCGGCCGTGGGGGATGCCGCCTCCGAGCACCGGGGCGTTGATGAGATCGTCGAACGTGGTCTTGACCATCTCGAGCTCGAACACTCCGGGGTTGTTGACGTGCCCGGCCAGGGCGAACAGGCGGGTACCGGCGGACCGACCCTCGCCCAGCGCGGCGAAGGCCTCGCCTCCGTTGAGGACGATCCACGGCAGGTTGGACATCGTCTCCACGTTGTTGACCACGGTGGGCTGGCCGTAGAGACCGATGGCGGCCGGAAAGAAGGGGGGCTTGATGCGGGGGAAGCCGCGCTTGCCCTCGAGCGACTCGAGCAGGGCCGTCTCCTCCCCGCAGATGTACGCCCCGGCACCGGGGTGGACCACGATGTCGACGGAGAACCCCGATCCGAAGATGTCCCGACCCACCGCCCCATGGGCGTAGGCATCGTTGAGGGCGCCCTGGACCCGTTCGAGACCGAGGGCGAACTCGCCCCGCACGAAGATGAACACCTGACTCACCTGCAGGGCGTAGGCGGCAATGACCACACCCTCGACGAGCTGGTGCGGGTCGCGCTCGATCAGCAGGTGGTCCTTGAAGGTGGCCGGCTCGCTCTCGTCCCCGTTCACCACCAGGTAGGTGACCGGATCCTTCCGCAGCATGGCCCACTTGCGGCCGGCGGGAAAGCCCGCCCCGCCCCGACCGAGCAGGCTGGCCGTGTCCACCTCCTCGGCCACCGCCTCGGGGGTCATGGCCAGGGCCTTGCGCAGTCCCTCGTACCCGCCGGTGGCCAGGTAGCGCTCCAGCGTGTGGGAGTCGGCGTGGCCGAGCCGGCTGGTCACGATCTTGGGAGCCTCGGTGATGGTCACGCCGAACCCCCGCCCGGGCCAGCGGTGTCGCCCTTGGCCCGCTCGGCCGCCGAGGCCCGGGCGGCCTGGGCCTCGGCCATGGCGGCCCGTTCCGAGACGAGCTGTTCACGCCCGACCTCGAGGCCGTTGGTCCGGCGCACCCGGTTGAGGGTCCCGTGCAGGGGGATGTCACCCGAGCGCGCCCCGGTGCGCAGGTCGTCCATGAGGGCGTCGAAGGACTCCGCGGTCTGGGCGCCGACGAAGCGGTGGTTGACCTGGACGCAGGGGGTCCGGTCGCAGTCGGCCAGGCACTCGGCCTCCTCGAGGGTGATGACTCCGTCGGAGGTGGTGCCCCCGGCGTTGATCCCGAGCGAGGCCTCGGCGTGCTCCAGCAGCTCGGCCGCCCCCCCGAGCAGGCAGGCGATGTTGGTGCACACCGCCACCACGTGGGTCCCCACCGGCTCGGTGTGGAGCATGTCGTAGAACGAGGCGGTGCCGAGCACCTCGGTCGGTGTCACGCCCACCAGGCCGGCGATGTCGTTCATGCCCTCGGGGGTGAGCCAGCCGTCCTGCTCCTGGGCCAGGTGACAGAGGGGGATCAGCGCCGAACGGGGCTCGGGGTACAGGGCGATGATGCGGCGGGCCTCGGACAGGGCCTCGGGGGAGAGGTGGCTCGGTTCCGGCACCACCGGCGCCCCCGCCCGGCGGGCCCGCCACCGGCGTGGATGCGGCGCGTTCGCTCACCGGTCGACCTCGCCCATCACCGGGTCCACCGAGGAGCACACGGCCACGGCGTCGGCCAGCAGTCCGCCCCGCATCATGAGGGGCAGACCCTGCAGGTTCACGAAACTCGGGCCCCGGATGTGCATCCGGTAGGGCTTGGGTGTGCCGTCGGACACCAGGTAGCACCCGAGCTCGCCCCGGGGGGACTCGACGGCCACGTAGACCTCACCCTCGGGCACCTTGAAGCCCTCGGTGAACACCTTGAAGTGGTGGATGAGGGCCTCCATCGACTCGTCGATCCGGACACGCGGCGGCGGGGTCACCTTCTTGTCCTGGACGCGATAGTCGCCGGCCGGCATCTTCTCGACGATCTGGCGGATGATCTTGATCGACTCGCGGATCTCGTTCAGCCGGATCGAGTACCGGTCGAAGTTGTCGCCGTAGGTGCCCACGATGACGTCGAAGTCGACTTCGTCGTAGCGGAGGTAGGGCATGGATCGCCGCAGGTCCCAGGGCACCCCGGTGGACCGCAGGATGGGCCCCGTGAGCGACAGGGCCAGGGCCTCTTCGGCCGACAGGCCGCCGATGCCCTCGGAGCGCTGGCGGAACACCGGCTGGCCGGTCAACAACTCGTCGTACTCGGCGGCACGGGGTATGACGGTGTCGCAGATGATGGTGACGTCGTCCTCCCAACCGTCGGGCAGGTCGGCCGCCGTCCCGCCCGGACGGATGAAGTTGTGGTTCATCCGGAGCCCGGTCGTCTTCTCGAAGAAGGCCAGGATCATCTCGCGCTCGCGGAAGCCGTAGATCATCATCGATGTGGAGCCGATGTCCATACCGTTGGTGGCCATCCACATGAGGTGGGAGGACACCCGGTTCAGCTCCACCAGCAGCATCCTGATCCAGTCCGAGCGGGGGGGCATCTCCACACCCAGCAGCGCCTCCACGGCCAGGGACAGCACCAGCTCGTTGTGGAGCGGGGCGAGGTAGTCCATCCGTGTGACGTTGGTCGAGCCCTGGACGTAGGTCAGCTCCTCGGCGGTCTTCTCCATGCCGGTGTGGAGGTACCCGATCACCGGCTTGGTCCGCAACACCGTCTCCCCGTCGAGCTCGAGCATCAGTCGGAGCACTCCGTGGGTGGAGGGGTGCTGCGGCCCCATGTTGATGATCATGGTTTCGTCGTCGGACTGCTCGATGTCGATGTCCGACGGGTCGACCGCCACCCCCTCGGGCAGCCGGAGAACGGCACCGACCTCGCGCCGGAGCTGGCTCGGATCGGTCGCCGAACGCCGCTCGAGCTCTTGGGGGCCCTCCGACGTCTCGGCCACCAGCCCTTCGGGCTCGCCGCCCGGACCCGGGCTCAGGAAGGAGTCGCCGGAGAGCGGTGGCCGGAGGTTCGAGTCCGGGTGGGGTCCATCGGCCCCGGCGCCCTCGGCCGGAGACGTCGCCGTGGTGTCGCTCATCTCGGGCCCGGAGCTTCCTTGAACTGGACCGGGACGCGGCCGACGCCGTAGTCCTTGCGGAGCGGGTGACCCTCCCAGTCCTCCGGCATGAGGATCCGGGTCATGTCGGGGTGACCGGTGAACACGATGCCGAAGAGGTCGTAGGCCTCGCGCTCCATGGCCTCAACCCCCGGGTAGAGATCGAAGAGCGTGGCAACCTCGGCGTCGGACTCGGGCACCTGCACCCGGACCCGGACCCGGCGGGCCTGGCTGAGCGAGAGCAGGTTGACGACCACCTCGAACCGCTCCGGACGCACGCCTTCGGGCAGCCGGCGCGTGGGATGGGCCAGGTAGTCGACAGCACAGAGGTCGGCACACATCTCGAAGCCGGACCCCTGGTACTCCCCCACCACGCCCACGTACTGCTCCCGGGTGGGGAAGACCACATCCTGATGGGGACGGCCCGGCGCCCGCGACGAACCGCCGCCCGACCCACTGAGTGTCACCGCGTCCACCAGTCCGCCGTCCGTGCTCACAGAGGCTCACCCACGCTGCGGGCGATGACAGGGTTCCGCTTGGGTGTTCCGAGGTGGACGGCGTCGGGACGGTCCGGGGTCCATCCCGAAGTGGCCTCGTCGGCATGCGTACGGGCGTCGTCGGTGTCCACGCCCTCGTCGTGTCCACGCGGCTGCCCCTCGGGCCCGTCGGCGGCTCCCCGCAGGGCCACGGGCTGACGGTGGGTGATGTCGTTCGTGCGCACCTTCTCGTGGAGGGTGAGGATGGCGTGCATGAGGGTCTCGGGCGTCGGGGGACAGCCCGGCGCGTACACGTCGACCGGCACGATCTGGTCCACGCCCTGGACGATGGCGTAGTTGTTGAACATGCCACCGGTGCTGGCGCACACGCCCATCGACAGCACCCACTTGGGCTCCATCATCTGGTCGTAGACCTGGCGCAGCACCGGGGCCATCTTTTGGGAGACCCGCCCGGCCACGATCATGAGGTCGGCCTGGCGCGGCGAGGCCCGGAAGACCTCCATGCCGAATCGGGCCAGGTCGAAGTCGGCGGCGCCCACGGACATCATCTCGATGGCGCAGCAGGCCAGTCCGAACGTGGCCGGCCACATGGAGTAGGTCCGGGCCCACTTGACCAGGTCCTCGAGGCGACCGGTGAGGAAATTGTGCTGCAGGTCTTCGAGACCCATGCGACGTGGCCTCCTTCGATCTACGCGGCTCGGCCGGGTCCGCTCGGCGCAGGTGCCGGCTCTCCGGTCGTCGGGGCGTCTGGTTCGTCGGTCCCGGGGACGGGACGGCAACCCCCGCTGATCGGGTCGAACGGCCGGGACCCCCCGGTCCGGCGCTGATCCGGGCGATGGTCGACTCCGAGGTGCGGGAGGGCATGGCCCCGACCAGATGCTTGGCCGGGCCCCAGCTGAGGGCCCCGTTGCTCACCAAGAAGAGGAAGGAGATGAACACCACGACGGCGAAGACCACCACCTCGACCAGGCCGAACGAGCCCAGCTGGTGGAAGATCACCGCCCATGGGTACAAGAACACGATCTCGATGTCGAAGATGATGAAGATCATGGCGATGAGGTAGAAGCGGACCGGGAACCGGGTCGGCGGCTCGATGCCGGGGACGATCCCGCACTCGTACGGCGCCGTCTTGGCCGACGTCGGCCGCTTCGTCGGGGCCATGAGGGACGAGGCTACGAACGAGAGGGCGGCGAAGAGGAACCCGAGGATGAGGAGGACCAGAATTGGCAGGTAATCGTCCACAGGAACTTGTTTTTACCACGCCCTCCTTTGTCCAGGCACATCGGAAGGAGCCGGAGCGCCCTCGGGAAACGGGGTCCACCACCGGGCGTGCCGGCCGGGTCGGAGCGCACGTAGCATTGGAGGTCGTGAACGCCGCCGCCACCCATGATCCCGCCACCAGCCCGACCGGGGGCACCGCGGCCGGGTCGGCCGGTCGGAGGCCCCCGGGACCGGACCACGTCCACGACGTCCTGGTGGTGGGCGGAGGTCCGGCCGGATCCTCGTGCGCCTACTGGCTGGCCGAGGCGGGGTGGGACGTGGCCGTCGTCGAGAAGAAGGTGTTCCCCCGCGACAAGACCTGTGGCGACGGACTGACGCCCCGCTCGGTGCGCCAGATCGCCGACATGGGCATCGAAGGGTCCCTGGCCGGCGCCCACCGCTACACCGGCCTCCGGGCCCATGCCTTCGGTCGACGTCCTCGACCTTCCCTGGCCCGACCACCCGACCTTTCCTCCCTACGGCTACGTGTTGACCCGCCACGACCTCGACGCCATCGTCACCGAGCGGGCGGCCAAGGCCGGGGCCACCGTCTGGCAGGGCACCGAGGCCGTGGAGCCCATCGTCGACGAGCGGGCCGCCGGACGCCATCGGACCGGGGCCCTCCCTTCCGTCCTGCATCGGAGCGGTGGTGAAGGAGAAGGCCACCGGGGCCACCCGCGTGGTCCGGGCCCGCTACGTGGTGGTGGCCGACGGTGCCAACTCGCGCTTCGGCCGGGCCCTCGGCACGTCACGTGACCGCGACCAGCCGATGGGCATGGCCCTGCGCGGGTACTACACCTCCCCCGGCCACGACCAGCCGTTCATCGAATCCCACCTCGACATCCGGGACGCCGACGGTGGCGTGGT
Source organism: uncultured Acidimicrobiaceae bacterium (assembly GCA_963700235.1). Lineage (GTDB taxonomy): Bacteria > Actinomycetota > Acidimicrobiia > Acidimicrobiales > RAAP-2 > Bog-756. The sequence continues at coordinate 358,021 of CAVOWT010000001.1, read as the reverse complement.
CCCCGGCTACGGCTGGATCTTCCCGATGGGTGACGGCCGGGTCAACGTCGGCGTCGGCCTGTTGGCCACCGATCGGCGGTGGAAGGGGCTGAACACCTCCACGCTGATGGAGCATTTCGTGGCCTACGCCCCGGCCGAGTGGGAGCTCTCGCCGGCCACCGCCTGCGGCTCCCCCACCGGCGGCAAGCTGCCCATGGGACTGGCTGTGGGCCCACGGATAGGGGCCACCACGCTGGTGGTCGGCGACGCCGGGGGATCGATCAACCCGTTCAACGGCGAGGGCATCGCCTACGGCTACGAGAGCGGCCGACTGGCCGCGGCGTCACTGGGCGAGGCCCTGAGCGGCGACGGCATCGACGCCCTGGTCCGCTACGAGGCCAGGCTCGAGGACAGCTACGGGCTCTACTACCGGGTGGCCCGGGCCTTCGTGCGGGTGATCAGCCGTCCGGAGCTCATGCAGCTGTGCGTGGGTATGGGGATCCGGTCGGAGCCCCTCATGAGCTGGATCCTCCGGATCATGGCCAACCTGCTCCGACCGGACGAGACCGGCCCGGCCGAGGCCGCCTATCGGGCCCTGGCCACCATCGCCCGGATGCGTCCCGACGCCACCTGATCCGCCTCTGTCCCGACAGCAGTCGGAAGGTTGGCCGTGCCGTGGTCCTCTGGCGTGCCGCCGTCGGTTCGGGGTCGACCCGGCCTACTTGTCGACGGCCAGGCCGATCCGTCCCGCCATGCCGTTGTAGGCCGATGCGAAGGCCGGAGTGGGCACCGCCACACCGGCGGTGGTGGGCTCCAGCACCGACTCGATGCGGCCACCCACCATGAACGCCTGGCCGATGACCTCGCTCCCCTGACTGGGTATGGTCAGCGTTGTGAGGTAGCCGAAGGACCGGACACCGGTCGGGGCGACCAGGCTGACCGCCTGCACCTGGGCCGTGGACCCGGCGTCGGTGGCGGCCACCAGCGACGTCTGGTAGGCGGTGTAACAGGTCACGAAGTTGGGGTTCGAGAACGGAACGGCCAGGGCTGCCGCCTGCGACGCAGCCGCCATGACGCGGGTCACGGAGTGCATCTGGACGGTGGGATCGGCGGCGCTTTCGAACACCGGTGACGTGGCCGAGGCGGTCTGTCCCGCCAGCCCCGTGCCGGCGAACAGGCCGGTGACCGTGCCCACAGGGACGCTGAGGCACTGGGCCAGGGTCTGGCTGGCCTGCGCCTGGGCCGCAGCCGGGGCCACCGGAGGTCGGGCCTGACCGGTCGACGTGGTGGCCGCCCATCCTGCCGGCAGGTCGGTCTGGCGGAGGTTGATCGAGGCGGCCAGGGCTGCGTCCGTCGACAGGCCCGAGACCGTGGTGGACGTGGTGCTGGTGTTGTTGTTGCGCTTGACCACGAAGTAGGCGATGCCGGCCACGACCACGACGAGGGCCACGACCAGTAGCACCAAGAGCCGGCGGTTCCTGGCCGGGGCCGGGCCGCCTGCGGCCGGGTCCTCGAGCCCTCCCCCGGTGTGGAGGGGGGCAGGCTCCCGATCGTCGGATCGAACGGCTCGGTGAGCGGAGCGGGTGCGCCGGTGGCCATCGGGGTCCCGGGAGGCAGGGTCGACTCGGGGGAACCCGGGGTCATCGTGGCCGGAGGAGGTCCGGCGAACGTGTCCGCCACGGCTCCGCCCGCCGCCACCGCGGCGCCGGCGGCTGCGGCCTTGGCCGCCTTGTCCGCCCTCCGCTTGGCTCGGCCCGTAAGTGGTGGGGCCTCGGGTCCGGGGCCGGTGGGGGCGCCGGGCTGGCCCTCCCAGAGGGCCTCACCGGTGACCGGGTCGACCGGGGGCTTCCAGACCACCGGTCCCACCGCGGTGGGGCTGCCCGCTCCCCCGGGAGGCGGCGGCGGCAGCGTCGTCTGCGTCAGGGGGACCGGATCGACGGGCGCCTCGAAGGGGGGACGGGACGGATCGAAGGCACTCGGGATGGCGTCCTCGGTCGCCGTGTCCTTCTTCCGACGCCATCCCTTCACCCGCTTGCTCGGCCCGGTGAACGCCGACTCGGTGGCGGCACCCGCCGGCGGCCCGGCCCATGCCGAGCCCTCCGGCTGGGGGCCGCCCGGAGTCTCCCAGCCGACGGGTGGCGGAGGGGGCGTCCCCGGCGGAACCTGGGTGAATCCCGCCGGGGCGCCAAACGACGCCTGGGGTGGCGGGGGTGGGGGCAGCGGCGAGCCGACCGTGGCTCCACCGGGGGGAGCGGGAGGGGCGACGGCCGAGGGCGGGGGTGGCGGAGGGGCATCGGCAACCGGTGCGCCGGCGGAGGGCGACGGCCCCGGGGCGACCTGGGGCGGGGGTGGCGGTGGCGGACCGGAGGACGGTGCGGCTGCCATGCCGGCGGCGACCCCGGCGGCGCCGGCAACGCCGGCGGCAGCAACCGGAGCCACGGACGGAGCTCCGCCCGCGGCACCGACCGGCGGAGGAGGCGGTGCACCGTTGGGTGTGGCTCCGGCGGCGGTCCCGTCCGCGTCCTGGCCGTTGCCGTTGCCGGTGTCGTTTCCGTAGCCGTTGGTCATCACGGGTGACGGCGGCGCGCCCTTGTAGCGGGCCAGCCAGTGCGGGAGGGCCTGATCGAGGTAGGCGGCCTGGCCGGGCGTCACCGTCTCGGTCGGGAACAGGAACCGGATCGACTGTCCACCCGAGGTCAGCTCCATGACCGCGGCATTGCGTCCGTCCGGCAGGACGACCTTCTCCCGGCACGTGGCCGAGTCGAGGCCGGACCACACCAGGAGCCGTTCGATCTGGGGCTGGGGCCCCTGCACGGTGATCCCGGCTGTCGTGAACAGGAGGCTCAGGCCTTCGGTGGTCTTGGTCCCGCGTTCGGTGTCACCCGCCAGCGCGACACCCCCGAGTTGCATCCCTTCAGGAGGGAGCTCCGTAATTCCGACGGTCATGAACTTCTCCTCTGTTGCTCCCCCTCACTGTGAACCGGTCCTGTCATCCTGCCGTCACCGGCCTCCGGTAGCAAGAACTTTCGGGCCCGTCACCCGAATCTGCCTGGAACAATGGGACCACGGATGCCCCCTCACCGGCGCTCAGTCCCTATCTTTACCCAGACCGCGGTCCGGCGCCAGAACCCTCTGACCCAGGGCTCGTCCCGACTGTCCGGCGACCCGGGCCCGCTCAACCGGTCTTCAGACTGCGGAGCCTGCACCACCGTCGGCTACGCGCCTCTGGAAGGCCGAGACCGAAGTCAACAGGACGTCGTTCGGGATCTGGCCACCGACGGCGAACACCTGGAGTTGACCCTCGATGCGCTGGGACCCGAGCGAGATCGCCTCCACCTCCACCGGAACGCTCGACGATCCGTCCATCACGTCGAAGGCCACGATGAGCGCGGCCGTCTGGACGCCGGCTGGACCGGGCAGGTCGACGGGCGAGACCGTCGGTGAGCTGGGACGGTCGCTCCTCCCGGTCGTCTCGTCCACACCCAGCTGGATCTGCGAGGCGGCAGCTGCGGCCACACACTGGGGATACCGGGGATTGTCGAAGAGGGTGAAGTCGGACTCCTCGTCACCGTGCGAGCGGACGATGGCGGCCGTGGTCTGCATCTCGAGTGCCGACCCGGGTCGGGATGCCGACGTCGGGGCGACGAAGATCGGGGAAGCCGCCTGCGCCGTCTGGTCCGCGGCCCGACCACCGAGGACGATGGCGGCCTGCGCCTCGGTGATCCCCATGCACCGGGCCAGTGTCCGGGTGATCTGACCCTGGCCCCGCTGGACGGTGAGCGAGCTGGAATCGTTGCCTTCGTCCCGAGCCGCCCTCCAACCGGCCGGCAGATCGTTGCGCGTGAGCATCAGTTGCTGGGCCAGCTGCTGATCGCTGGAGACCGGGGTCGGGGCCGGGGCCGTCGCCTGCTTCGTCGGCCCGCCACGTCCCGACGTCGACAGGCCGACAGCCAGGCCGGCGGCACCCACGAGCAGCACCACCGCCGCCACCAGGAGAGCCGGTCGTCGGGTCCTCGTGCGAAGGGACGGAACCGGTGGGGCCGACCACGGCCCGGGAAGCTCGGAGAGCGGGGGGGCGTCGGGACGGGCATCGTCGGCCACGGCGGCGACCAGGGCGCCGATGGTCACGAGCTGAGGTTCCGTGCTCGGGGTTTGCCACCGGGCCAGCTGCACCTCGAGGGAGTCGGTCTGGACGACGAGGGACCCCTCTGAATGGATCACGAACCGGGCCGGACCGGAGCCCGACACGACCTCGAGGGGGGTCTCGACTCGGGCGTCGGGCCCCGTCCGTTCCGACCCCACCGTGACCGACGCCACTTCGGACCAGGGCAGGAGCTCGGTCGATCGAGCTCCGAGCCGATGATGTCGATACCGTTCGACCCGAAGACGAGGCTCAGTGCCCTCCGACGACCCCGACGGCGGCGTCGGCGGTCGTCGAGGCGATCCACGTCCTCGAACCGGAACAGATCGGCCTCGGGGACCTTCGAGGGCTCGACGCCGCGCGGTACCCCGTCGTCGAGCAGTGCTGCGTCTTCGCCGTGCAGTTCCCCGTGCTCGTGGACTTCGTCGTGGGGGGCTGCTTCGCCACCGTCCATGGTGGGCGCCCCGTCGGGAAGCTCGGGGGTCAACGGGCGAGGGCGTCGGCCATGGCCGCCCCGGCCACATCGAGCGCTTGCTCGAGTTCGACCGGGCCATGGGCCATGGAAGGGAATCCGACTTCGTAGGGACCCGGGGCCAATGCCACGCCGCGCTCCAGCATGGCCCGGAACAACAACGAGTAGAGGCCCGTCGACGCCGAGGCCACGGCACCGTCGTATCCGACGACCGGGCCGGAGCCGGCCGGCACGAAGAAGATCCCGAACAGAGGTCCGATCACCGGCACCTGGGCCTCGAGCGGTCGGCCCCGGCCGTCGACACGACCGGACTTCCTCAGGATGGCGGTGAGGTCCTCGGCCAGGGTCTCCCCGAATCGGGCCACCCTGGCCGAGAGCGCGACATAGGAGGCGGGGTCGAGGGCGGACAGTACGGCCAGCCCGGCCGCCGTGGCCAACGGGTTCCCCGAAAGCGTCCCGGCCTGGTACACGGGACCGTCCGGTGCCAGTGAGGCCAGCACGTCGGCCCGGCCGCCGAATGCCCCCACCGGGAGCCCGCCGCCGATCACCTTCCCGAAGCACCAGAGATCGGGCCGGACCCCCGACCAACCCGACGCACCGTCCTCACCCAGTCGGAACCCGGTGATGACCTCGTCGAAGATCAACAACGCGCCGACATCGTCGCAGGCCGCCCGGAGGCCGTCGAGGAACCCCACGGACGGGGCCACCAGTCCCATGTTCGCCGCCACCGCCTCCACGATGACGCACGCCACCCGTTCGTCGAGGTCGGGCACCCGGTTGTAGGGGACCACCACGGTCTCGGCCACGGCGCCGGCGGGGACCCCGGCGGAGTCGGGCAGGCCCAGCGTGGCCACCCCGCTTCCACCTCCGGCCAGGAGCCCGTCGGAGTGACCGTGGTAGCAGCCGGCAAACTTGACGATCCGGCTGCGACCGGTGAAGCCCCGAGCCACACGGACCGCGCTCATGGCCGCCTCGGTGCCCGACGACACCAGCCGGACCTGCTCACAGCCCGGCACACGGGCGCAGATGGCCTCGGCCAGCAGCACCTCGCCCTCGGTGGGGGCGCCGAAGGTGGTGCCCCGTTCGGCCGCCTCGGCCACCGCCCGCACCACCCTCGGATCGGCGTGGCCCAGTATCGACGCACCATAGGACTGCACGAAGTCGAGGAGCCGGTTGCCGTCGGCGTCCCATACATAGGCTCCCTCGCCCCGCGTCACGAAGTAGGGGCTCCCTCCGACCGAACGGAAGGAACGGACCGGCGAGTTCACCCCTCCGGGGATCACGGCACTCGCCCGTTCGAACAAGGCCCGTGACGCCGCGTGTTCAACCACCGAGGACCTCGGCCAACTCGCCGGCGAAGTAGGTGAGGACGAAGTCGGCCCCGGCCCGCTTGACCGCGGTGATCTGTTCGAGGGCCACCGCCGGACCGTCGATCCATCCCCGGTCGGCCGCCGCTTTGACCATGGCGTACTCCCCGCTCACGTGGTAGGCCGCCAACGGCAGATCGAACGATGCTCGCACCTCGGCCACCACATCGAGGTAGGTGAGGGCCGGCTTGACCATGACCATGTCGGCTCCCTCGGCCACGTCGAGGGCCACCTCGGCCAGGGCCTCACGCCGGTTGGCGGGCTGCTGTTGGTACCCGGCGCGGTCGCCCCCGTCGGTGATGGAGACCTCGGCCGCGTCGCGGAACGGCCCGTACAGGGCCGAGGCGTACTTGGCCGCGTAGGCCAGGATGGCGGTGCCCGGGAACCCGGCCCCGTCCAGGCCGGCCCGTACCGCAGCCACCTGGCCGTCCATCATGCCGCTCGGTGCGATCACATCGGCTCCGGCCGCGGCCTGGACCGCCGCCACCTCGGCGTAGAGAGGCAGCGTGGCGTCGTTGTCGACGTCGCCGGTGGAAGGGTCGAGCACGCCGCAGTGGCCGTGGTCGGTGAACTCGTCGAGGCAGCAGTCGGCCATCACCACCACCGAATCGCCCACTGCGTCCCGCACCGCGGCCAGGGCCCGCTGGGTGATCCCATCGGGCCGGCGGGCGTAGGACCCGGTGGGATCCTTGTGTTCGGGCCGCGGCAGACCGAACAGGATGACTCCGGGCACCCCGAGGGCACTCAGACGTTTGACCTCTGTGACCAGGGACTCCACCGTGTGCTGGACCACGCCCGGCAACGAGGGGACCGGGCGGGGCTGCTCGACCGCGTCGGACACGAAGAGCGGGGCCACGAGGTCGTCCACCGACAGCCGGGCCTCGGCCACCAGACGCCGCATGGCCCCGGTGGAACGCAGCCGCCTCAGGCGGACGGCGGGAAAGGCGGGACCGACGGCTCTCGACCCGATCCCCATGGCATGGTCGCTCGGCACCCGGCCCAGAATACGGCAATGCCCGGAGGGACGATCAGGGCCACCCGCCGGGGCTAGCGCCCCACGACGTCGAAGGTGGCCCCGACGGCCTCGACCAGACCCTCGATCGTGTGGGGGTTCGCCTCGACGGCCACCGTCAGTCCGGCCGACCGGGCCGCCTCCGACGTCACCGGACCGATGGTCACCACCAGCGGTGGCAATCCGCCGGGTCCAAGGAGCTCGAGGGTCCGCGTCACCGTCGACGACGAGGTGAACGCCACGGCGTCGGCCCGGCCCGCGGCCGCTACGGCCTCGGGCCCGGGATCGCCGGCCACCGTGCGGTAGGCGACGACCTCGTCGACCAACCAGCCCTTGGCCCGGAGCCCGGCGGCCAGGGACCCCGACACCGTCTCGGCACGCGGGTAGAGGACGGTTCCCCCCGGCCCCGGGCCACCCGGCGCGGCCGTCGGGAACGCCTCGGCCAGTGCCGAGGCCATCGAGATCTCGGGCACCAGGTCGACGGACCGGCCGGCGTCGGTCAGGGTCCGGGCCGTGGCCGCTCCGACCGCCGCCCACCGGACCGAAGGCGACACCGTGCGGTCGCCGAGCTCGGCCAGCAGCCGGGACGCGGCATTGGACGAGGTGAGCGCCACCCACTGGTAGGCACCTGACGCCAGGCGGTGCACAGCGCGGACCAGCTCCCGACCCCCGTCCCCGGGATCCTCGACGGCGATGACCGGAAGCTCCACCACCGTGGCCCCGAGGCCCTGCAACCGGTCGGCCAGCTCCGACGCCTGAGACCGGGTCCTGGTGACCACCACGCTGCGACCGTCCAGTGGCAGTCGGGTCATCCCGATCCGAGGCCCCCGTGTCCCGAGCCGAGATCCATGCCGGCCACCGGGCCGACGACGATGACCGACGGGGCCGGAAGCTCGACCGCGGCCAGGCCGTCGAGGGTCGACCGCACCACCTGCTGACGGGCTGTGGTCCCCCAGTGCACGACGGCCACCGGTGTGTCGGGATCTCTGCCGCTGCTCACCAGGGCGGCGGAGATCCGGGCCCGTTCGGACATGCCCATGAGGATCACCAGGGTCCCCCCGGCCCGGCCCAGGGAGGCCCAGTCGACACCACCGGCGGCGGAGTCCCCGACGTGGCCGGTCACCACGGTGACCGAGCTGGCCAGGCCCCGGTGGGTCACCGGGATGCCCGCCGCGGCCGGAGCGGCCAGGGCCGAGCTCACCCCGGGCACCACCTCGTACGCCACACCGGCCCGATCGAGCGCTTCGGCCTCCTCGCCGCCCCGTCCGAACAGGAACGGGTCGCCGCCCTTCAGTCGGACCACGTTCTGGCCGGTCCGGCCGTACTCGATGAGCTGGGCCGTGATCTCGGACTGGCTGTCCGACGTCCCCGGCGACTTGCCGGCGTCGATGAGGCGCACCCCGGGGGGAGCCAGCTCGAGCAGCTCGTGGCTCACGAGGCGATCGTGGATGACGACGTCGGCGCGGGCCAACAGTTCGGCGCCTCGCCGGGTGAGCAGGCCGGGGTCACCGGGGCCGGCACCGACCAGCGAGACCGTCACGGCTCCTCCGCCGACGGGGCGTTCGGGCTTCCGGCCGCGGGAAACGGGAGCCATTCGCCCAGGTCGCGTCCACCGGCATCGTCGAGCAGGTACCGGGCCACCGACCGACCGAGGGCGTCGGGTCGCTGGCCGTCGGCGGCATGGCGGATCACCACCGCACCGTCGGCCGACGCCATCATGCCGGTCAGGGTGATCGACTCGCCGTCGGACCCGGCCCGGACGGCGTGGGCCCCGACGGGAAGCGTGCACCCTCCACCCAGCTCGGCCAGAAACGCCCGCTCGGCCCGGACCGGCAACCCCACGGCCGGATCATCGATCAAGGCCAGGGCGGCACGGGTGGTGGAGTCGTCGGCCCGGCACTCGACGGCCAGCGCGCCCTGCCCCACCTGGGGCAGCATCGACTCGGGCTCGAGGACCTGGACGGACAGGCCGGCCGGCGGAGACCAACCCAACCGGTCGGTGGCCGCCTTGGCCACCACCACGGCGGCGACGGGCCCGACGCCGACGGCGGCCAGCCGGGTGGCCAGGTTTCCCCGGAGGCCGGTGAAGGTGAGATCGGGCCGCAGATTGGCCAGCTGCACCCGGCGCCGGGCCGAACCGGTGGCCACCACCGACCCCGTCGGGAGTCGGTCGATCGTCCCCCCGACCAGGAGGTCACGGGGATCGGCCCGCTCGGGGACCGCGGCCAGCACGAGACCGGGGACGGCCAACGCCTCCGACGCCGGAAGGTCCTTGGCCGAGTGCACGGCCGCGTCGGCCGTGCCGTCGACCACGGCGGCCTGCACCTCCTTGACGAAGATCCCCTGTCCGCCGAGATCCTCGAGGGGCACGTCGGCGCGGCGGTCACCGGCCGTCTCGACCACCACCAGGGACGAGTCGGTCCCCGATGCGGCCAGCAGGGTCGCCACCCGGCGGGCCTGCCAGAGGGCCAGCGGGGACCCACGCGCAGCCAGTCGGACAAGCGGCCGCTCGGTCACAGCACAGGCGGCCCGACCACCGGCTACAGGTCGAAGAGCGTGCGGAGCGCCTCGACCAGCCGCTCGCCCCGGGGGGTTCCGGCGGCATCCTTCAGCGCCACCGTCGGCTGGTGCAGGAGCTTGGCCACCATCGACCTGGTCACCGCGTCGACCTGCTCCCACTGCGCGTCGGAGAGTTCGGAGCGCCGCGACCGCTGACGGTCGAGCGCCAGCTGTCGTGCCTCCTCGGCGCGGGCCCGGAGGGCCGACACCATCGGGGCGGCGTCGCGGGCCCGAGACGCCACCCGGTAGCGCTCCACCTCATCGCTCACGATGCGAGTGGCGTCCTCCACCTCCTCGTGGCGTCCCGAGAGGGCGTCGGCCACCGCGGCCCGCAGCACATCCATGTCCACCAGCACCACGCCGTCGAGCCCGCCCGCCGACGGGTCCACGTTGCGGGGCACACCGAGGTCGACGACCAACAGGGGGGTGTCGTCCGGCCGGCCGGCCGCGGCCGCCTCCAGCATGGGACGATCCATGACCGGCGAGGTCGTCCCCACCGAGGTGAAGACGACGTCGGCAGCGCCGGCGAGCTCCCCCAGGCTCTCGAGCGATGCCGTGGTGACCCGTTCGGCCAACGATGTCGGTAGGCCGGCGACGACCGCCTCGGTCCGATCGGCGGTGCGGTTGGCGATGACCACCGCGGCCGGGTCATGGCCGGCCAGGGCCTGGACCACCCCCTCGCCCATCTCGCCCGCACCGACCACGAGGACCCGGGCCCCGGCGAGTCCGCCCGGCCGGCGACTCGTCGCCAGGGCCACGGCACCATGCGACAGCGAGGTGATCCCCCGGGCGATCGACGTCTCCGACCGCACCCGCTTGCCGGTCTCGACGGCGTGACGGAACAGCGCACCGAGCACCGGCCCCGACACCCGCTCCTGTTGTGCCCTCTCCCAGGCCCGGCGGACCTGGCCCAGCACCTCGGACTCCCCGACCACGGCCGAATCGAGCCCGGCGGCCACGGTGAACAGGTGGTTGGTGACGTCGTCGTCGAACCGCACGGCGAGGTGCTCGGCCAGCGCGTCGACCGGGCTCCCGCTGATGGTGGCCAGGAACTCCTGCAGCTCCGCCACCCCGTCGTGGAACCGTTCGACCACGGCGTAGACCTCGGTGCGCAGGCACGTGGAGAGGATGACGGCCTCCGACAGATTGGACTGGTCCCGCAGCCGGCCCAGAGCCTTGGGCAGGGCCCCCTCGGTCACCGCCACCTGCTCCAGCAGGTCCAGCGGCGAATGGCGCTGTTCGAGGCCCACGACGATCACCGACACGTCGTCGCCTCCTCGTCCCTCACCTGATTCTGGTGCTTCACGTGGTCACTCAGCCTCGATCGGGGTTGGCGCTGCGGACTCCGGTCCTCCCCTCCAGCGTAGGCGGGATCACACCGGACTCCCACGGCGCGCCGCCGGGGGGGTCCAGCATGGCGGCCGGGAGCAGTCCCCGCCAATCACGACCATGATCGTGGGCGACGGCCAGGCCCACAAGCGCGCCTGGCATCGCCGGCCGGCGCTCACTCGGTGGCGTTGCCGGTCAATCCCACGGAGCGGATCCCCGGCATGCCGGCATCCTCGGAGACGTCGGTCAGGCGGGACTGGTAGAAGCTCATGACCTGCAGCTCGATACTGAGGTCGACATAGCGCAACAGGACGTCGGACGGGACCTCGAGGACCTGGGGGGCGAAGTTCAGGATCGAACGCACACCGGCGCTGACCATGGTGTCCGCCACCCGTTGGGCCACAGACGCCGGCGTGGTGATGACACCGATGGCCAGCGGGTACTCGGCCGCGATCTCGGGCAGGTCGTCGGGGTGCCGCACCTCGACGTCGTCGACCCGCTCGCCGATGATGGCCGGGTCGGTGTCGAGCAGCGCCACCACGTCGAAGTTCCGGGCCGCGAAACCTTGCGACTTGGCCAGCGCCCGGCCGAGGTTGCCGATGCCGGCGATGACCACTCTCCACACCCGGTCCAGGCCGAGCTGCCGGTCGATCTGCTCGATGAGGAAAGCGGCGTCGTACCCTGCGCCCCGGGTCCCGAACGAGCCCAGTAGGGAGAGGTCCTTGCGCACCTTGGCCGCGTTGACCCGGGCCGAAGCGGCCAGGAGCTCCGACGACACGGTGGTGGTACCCGATCGGAGCAACTCCTCGAGGATGCGCTGGTAGACGGGGAGCCGGGTGACGGTGGCCTCGGGGATACGGCGGGCGCCCGGAGCGGGCGAGCCCGCCTTCGGGCTGGGCGCGGGCGGGGTCGGGCGACGCGGCACGCACCGGATCGTAGGACCCCGGGCCGGACGACGGAAAACCCGGGACCTGGTGGTTCCGCCGCCAGGCTCAGAGCGCCGGGGCCGACGGCGGCGCAACGGCGATGCGCACGGTGCCACCGCCACCGGCGACGCCCAGTGCCGATGCCGCCGACGCCCGGTCCAGCACCAGGGCCATCCGCCCGTTGGCGTCGATCAGCAGGCCGAGCTCAGCGGGGTCCAACTGCCCGAAGCCTCCGACCCAACGCGCCGGGCGGGACGGTCCGGCCCGAACCGTCGCCCCCGAGCCGGCTCCGCCCGGTGCTGCGGGCTGCACCGTCACCCAGGCCACGGCGCCGACGGACAGGCCCAGCTCGACCAGGGTCGAGGGACCGATCTGCAGTTGGGCGTTGCCGAAGCGATCGATCCAGTCCACACCGGTCACCACGCCCGACCCGTCGGCTTCGGGCCGCGCCACCGGCACAGACGGCAGCGGGACGAGGGTCAGGGGATCGAACTCCGGACCGAGTTCCCCGGGCCGACCGCCCCCCACCAGATGGGCTGCGGCCGGTGCGAACACGTCCCGCCCGTCGAAGGTCGCCGTCGGCCCTCGGTCGTGCCTCGGCCCCGGATCGAGGTCGAAAGCGGCCCGCATCCCGCCGAGCGCCTGGCCCAGCGGAACCAGCAGACCATTGTCCGGACCCACCAGCCACGACGGCCCGCGGGAGTCGACGCCCACGGCCACGGCCCGCCGACCGGTGCCGACCCCGGGATCGACGACGGCCATGACCACGCCGGCTCCGAGGTGCAGCGCCGAGCGGACGAGCATGGCGGCGCCGGCCGCCACGTCGAACGGCGGGACCTGATGGGAGAGGTCGATCACCGGCACCGACGGCGCCAACCGGTGGAGGACGGCGTGGACCACACCCACGAACTCGTCCGCCGTGCCGTAGTCGGAGAGCAGGTACACCGCCGGCGCGTCGGCCGGGCGGGGCACGGACCCGGCCGCCGGCTCAGCCACCGCGGCGGGCCGGGGCCCAAGCCGGCCATCCGGCCCCGGGTCCCGGTCTCATCGACCGAGCTGACGGGACCGTTCGGTGGCGGCTGCCACGGCCTCGATGAAGGCCGAGCGCACCGACTTGAACTCGAGGGTGCGCACCGCCGCCGCCGTGGTGCCCCCCGGGGACGTGACCGCGGCCCGGAGGTCGCCCGGCTCTTCGTCGGACTCGGCCATCATGCGGGCCGCGCCGAGCATGGTGCCCACCACCAACTGCCGACTGACCTGGCGGGTCAGGCCGGCCGTCACGCCGGCGTCGATCAGCGCCTCGGCCACGAAGAAGACGTATGCCGGTCCCGAGCCGGAGAGGGCGGTCACCGCGTCGAGGTGGCGCTCGGGAAGTCGCACCACGTCGCCCACCGACCGGAGAATCCCCTCGGCCCAGTCCAGATCGTCGGCCGTGGCCGCGCTTCCCCCCGCCATGCCGGCCATACCGGCACCGAGGAGGGCCGGCGTGTTGGGCATGGCCCGGACCACCACGTCCCCGGGGCGGAGGACCGCCTCCAGCCGTGCCGTGGACAGGCCGGCCACAATGGAGAGCACCCGTCGGACGCCCACGGCGGCCAGGGTGCGCAGGACCTGCTCGGCCACATCGGGCTTGACCGCCAGCACGGCCGAGTCGGCCGCCACAGGGCCGTCCACCACCTCGAGGCCGGGGTGGAGCTCGGCCAGACGGCGCCGTGCCGCGGGATCGGGATCGGTGACGGTCAGCTCCCCCACCGGGGCCCAGCCGCCGGCGACGAGTCCACTGAGCAGAGCGGATCCCATCGAACCGCCGCCCACGATCAGAAGCCTCGGCGCCATGCGCGGAGACGCTACCAGCGGCCCCCGGGGCGCCCGATGGGAGGCCGCACGTCCGGGTGCGGTGCCCGCGCCGGGACGGTCAGGCCGTCGGCGTCACACCGTCGCGCTTCGCTGCGACGGGGGCCGGCGCCGATAGCGGCCCTCGTAGCCGATGGTCATGGCCGTGGGGAAGCATTCGTCGGTGTAGGCCAGCGAGGCCCCCATGATCCGGTCCAGCTCGCGGTCGTCCACCTGCTCGGCCGGGACCCGACCGACCAGGTACACGGCCTCCTCCGGTCCCAGGGCGAAGGCCATGCCCATCAGATCGGCGTTCTTCTTCAGCAGGTACTCCCAGGTGGCCTCGACGTTGGTCTCCGGACCGGGCATGAACTGGGTCTCGTGATGGAGGGTGCGCTGGCGAAGGGTGAGCCAGACGGTGACGAACTCCTTCTCGTCGCCGCGCAGCCGGAGGTACCAGCGGGGCGCCCCGGTCACCGGGTCGCCGCCAGCCTGGCGGTCGACCGCCACGACCGCCTCGCCCTCGGCCAACTCTCGGCGGCCCCATTCGTCGATCACGGCGCAGAGTGCCGCCCGCTCCTCGGGCCCGAGGATGCCGGTCCAGCGGTCGGTCACGAGCACTCGACCAGCCGGCCGGCGGTGAGGTCGGCATAGATCTCGCGCAGGAGATGGGCGGCCCGGGCCCACGTGTACCGACGAGCCCGCAGGACGGCGCCGGTGCTCAGCCGCTCGGCCAGCAACGGTTCGGCCAGGATCTGGCGCACCCACGCCGCGAAGGCCTCGGGGCTCAGGTCCTCGACCAGGTAGCCGGTGCGCCCGTGGTCGACGAGACTGCGGAGTCCGCCGACATCGGACGCCACCACGGGCGTCCCGCAGGCCGCCGCCTCCAGCGCCACCAGACCGAACGACTCGGACCGGCTCGGGACCAGGCAGACGTCGCTGGCCCGGTAGTAGGTCGAGAGCAGCTCGTGCGGCTGGGGCGGGACGAACACCACCTGCTCGGTGAGGCCGAGCTCCCCCACCAGGGCCGTCGTCCTCGCCAGTTCGGCCTCGCCCTGGGGCCCGCTGGGCCCTCCCACGATCACGAGCCGGGAATCAGGGTGGTCGCGCCGGAGGGCGGCCAGGGTCCGCACAGCGACCGCCACACCTTTCAGCGGTTGGATCCGACCGACGAAGAGCAGGAGCGGGCCCAGAGGCGGCAGACCCAGGGCGCGGCGGGCCTGCCTGCGGTCCCCGGGGCCGAAGAAGGCGTGATCCACCCCGGGGGCCACGATCCGGATCCGGGAGGGATCGGCGCCGTAGAGCTCGGAGATCTGGGTCGCCTCCACCGAGCAGGATGCCAGCACGGTGTCCGAGCACCGGATGACGGTGGCTTCGACCTCGGCCCGGCGGTGAGGTTCGTCTGCTTCGACCTCTTCCGGGCTGGCCTCGGCCTTGACCCGGTCGAGGGTGTGGAACGTCGAGACCAGTGGCAGGTTCAACCGGTGCTTGATGATGTGACCGGCCATCCCGCTCAGCCAGTAGTTGGCATGGACGGCGTCGAAGGGCACGTCCCACTCCGTGCCCAGGCCCTCGGAGGCCTGCATGGCCTTCAGCACGCCGTCGGCGAACTCCTCGACTACGGACGGGAGGGCCTCTTTGGCCATGGGTGCCGGCGGTCCGGCCGAGATGTGGTGGACACGGAAACCGGGCTCGATATCGACCACCGCGGCCAGGTCGTCGGCCCACGCACGAGTGAACACGTCGCACGCCACACCCGTCCGGGCCAGCGCCGAGGACAACTCGCGTACGTAGACGTTCATGCCGCCCCCGTCCCCAGTGCCCGGTTGGGCCAGGGGTGAGGTGTGCAGGGAAAGAACAGCCAGACGCCTCATGCCCCCGGCAGCCTACCGGTCGGCCTGGTTCAGCCGGCGAGCGGGGCCGATCCGTTGGCTCCGGGGCTGGTGACCGCACCAGTCGGGCCTGCGCCCCCGGCCGAAGACGGGGCGCCCCCGGCCGGGGCATGCTCGAGGTCGGCGACGGCCTGATCCTCGTTCTCGTGACGGAACGAGAGGTAGATCCGCATCATGGCCTGGCGCTGCTCTTCGGTCAGATGGTGGTCGGCGAAGATGTGCCGGGACAGGTCGGTGTCCCCGTCGGGACGCTCGAGGATGCCGGCATGCACGTAGAGGGTCTCGGCCGAGATCCGCAGGGCCTTGGCGATCTGTTGGAGGATCTCCGCCGACGGGCGCCGGAGACCCCGTTCGATCTGGCTCAGGTACGGATTGGAGATACCGGCCAGCTCCGACAGCCGTCGCAACGAGAGCCGGGCCGAACTCCGCTGCTCGCGGATGAACGAGCCGAGCTCGTTCACGAACTGAGCCCCCTCGGTATGGGCCGGTTCTCTCACGAGAGGAGGCCGTCGACCGAGGCCCGGCCGGTCTTGTGGCGATCGACCAATTCGGCCTGGAGGGCGTCGATGCGCTCGTGCAGGGCGCGTCGGTCGGCCGACACCCGCTTCTCCAACACTTCGAGCCGGCCGGCGATGTCGGTCAACTGGTCGATGTCCATGTCGGCGAGGGTGCCGATCTCGTCGGCCCCGAGGATGGCGTCGAGCTCGGCGGTGAGGTCGGCCTCCTCGGTGTCGGGGGAGAGCAGCTGGGGCAGATGGCCGCCGCCGGACGGTCGGCCCGGACCCGAGGAGAGGATCCCCGGCAGGTCGTTGACCAGGGTGCCGAGATCGCGGAGGGCGTCCGAACCGGGGTGCTCGAGATAGGTGTGGACGATGTCCAGTCGGCCCTGGATGAGCTTCCGGAGATAGGACAGGGCCTGCTCGGCATGTTGGCTTTCGGTACGCATGGACCGGATATCGGCCAGGGACCACGTCCCGATGCCTTCGAGGTCGGTGCTCTTCGGGGTGCGGCTGGAGTCATCGGCGGGGCTGGGCATCAGGCACGATCGTACTCCGCTGGCCCGGGACAGGGCCGCTCCGCCCCACGGGGGCATACCGGTACACGGCCCGGCCGAGGATGGCCGACCGCGGGACGGGGCCGAAGGATCGGCTGTCGGTACTGGCATGGGCGGCGTCGCCCTCGACCACGAACCGCCCGCTCTCGACGGAGCTGACCCGCTTGACCAGCACCCGGTCGGGGCGCCGTGGATCCCGCACGGCCACCACCTGTCCGGGCCTGGGCCCGAAGGGCGGTACCCAGGGGAGCCGCACCACCACCAGTCGGTCGCCGGCCAGAAGGGCCGGGGCCATCGACGCCCCGACCACCTCGACCCGGCGGAGCGGTCGGTACAGCCGGACGAGCAGGGCGGTGGCCAACACCACCACCCACCGGCCCCACCGGACCCGAGCGCCGCGCCCCGAGCCCGGAGCCATCAGTGGGGCCGGTGGACCGGCGCGGGGACCCACGTTCGACCGCCGACGAAGCTGGGTAAGGTAAGCCGACACGGCACCATGACTCAGTCTGTCTCAGATGCCCGCCCATGACCCTGCGAAAAGGAGTTCCGCTCATGCGTCTTGTCGACCATGTCCTCACCGCCCTCGACCGAGTGTCCACTCCCGAGGAAGTGCACGCCCACTGCGATCTCCCCTGTGGTGTCTACGACCCGGCCCAGGCCCGCATCGAGGCGGAGTCGGTGAAGGGCACGATGACCAAGTACAACGACTCCGACGACGAGGCCTTCAAGACCCGGGCCATCGTCATCAAAGAGGCGCGGGCCGACCTGGTCAAGCAGCATCTGTGGGTGCTGTGGACCGACTACTTCAAGCCCGAGCACCTCGAGAAGTACCCGCAGCTCCACGATCTGTTCTGGAAGGCCACGAAGAAGGCCGGCGAGGCCAAGAAGACCAGTGACGTGGCGGTGGCCGACGAACTGCTGGCCCAGATCGCCGAGATCGACAAGATCTTCTGGGAGACCAAGAAGTAAGACGGCGCAGGCCGGGACGGTTGCCACCCGGTGACGGGAGGTACCCGTTCAGAGAAGTTCGGCCGTCGACGGGACCGCCTCACCGCACCCGAGGCAGTGCCGGAATGGGGCAGCGTCGGCCGTTGATCTCCTTGCCGTCACCCGTAAGGGAGCGGTCCGGAGCGTCACCCGCTTCTCCTTGCCCGAGGCGAGGAGCAGGACGGCCGAGCGGTCCGGGGTGCCGGCGCGATCGACATGGACCACCACGCCTTCGGTCCGGCTCCCCAGCCTCACCTTCGCACCCTTGCGCAGGGCCAGACGCTCGGCATTGGGCCACATCACCCCGTGAGATGCCGAGCAGTGGCTCCCTCCGTGGTGCGCCAGCAGCGAGCAGCGGGCCGGACTGTCCGGGTATCTGGCATCACAGGTCATGGTTCTGGTTGTAGCAGTCGGGTGTATCAACCACTTCCGCACCAGCCCGACGGGGATGGGGCCGGAGGTGGATGGCACCCGGTGTTCAGGACGTCCCCTGTCTTGGCAGCCGCTCCGTGAGGTGGACGGTGACGGTATCGCCTTCGGCCTTTCCCAGTTTCTTCCGAATATCCGCCTTGATCGGCAACTTGTGGGTGCCGTCACCGAGGGCCATGAAGGAACTCTGAAAGGGCTGGCCGTCAACCGTTCCCCTGACCTTGACCAGACCCTTGGTACCGAAGTACTCAGCCGACCCTTCCATCACGACGTACGTCCAGCCGCCCTTGCTGGGACTCTTCTGCAACTCGGCTCGAAACGTCTTGTCCATCGTGCCCTCCTTTGCCACCGTCAGCCTGCAGGAGAAGCGGGTGGAGCCTCAAACGGTCGCCGACGGGTGCCCTGATGAGCCCGGTGCGGGCCGGCGGGCCGCCACCCTGCGTCTACCCCTGTCGGTGCCGCCCGACACTCACTCCGTGTCCCGGTGTCCCGCACCGGGACGTGACAAGACCCCGGTCCAGGGGGAGTCGACCGGGGTCTGTCAGGAACCGCGCCGGGGGGAGCGCAGCTCGGGTGGTGAACTCAGAGGAGCACGTACCGGATGCCCTCGGCACTCTTGTTGGGCTCGTTGACCCGTGACGGTCGCTCCTCTAACCGCCTGGCCATTGACTCCTCGAGGGGGGAGAGCTGCAGTTCGCTGGTCCTGGTGCCTTCGACGTACATGATCCGGTCCTTTCATCGGGAGAACGGCTCGTTAGGACCAGTGTGCGCCCCGCGACAGGATCCGTCTGTCGGCCCGGCGACAGATAGAACGTCAACTCGGCGACACTTTTGACCGAGGATGGGGTCAGACGGCTCGAATCTGGTCGGTCACACAAGATTCACCTGGGCGTCACCGACCGGCAACCCCACTGACAGCTGGGTTGGTTACGTTCTGACGGCCGGTCCGTGGAGCGCCTCCATGCGGACTGCCCACATCGGCGGCGACGAGCGAACCCAGTGGAGCCACGACCCACCAACCGACCGGTAGGAGACCGACCGTCATTCTCCGGCGTGTCCGGCGGCACCCGGCTCCGCACCAAGGTGCTGCCGGTGTCGATCGCCGTCATGGTGGTGGTGATCGTCGTGGCTGTCGTCGACATCTCCGGCAGCAGGCCGGTTGGTCTCACCACTCCCCCGTCGTCCACTCCTGCCGCCCCCAGGGGGACGAGTCCCACCACCACCGGGCCTGCGCCGGCGACGGAAACCCCGACCACGGCCCCGGAGCCGGCGGCAGAAGCGCCCGAGTCGCCCGTGACCCACCCCGCCGCCTCCTCACCGTCGCCGTCACGCCGGGTGATCACATCCGCCGGAGCCGCCACGCCGGCATCCTCGTCGTCTACGGGACAGGGAAGCGCCTCCGTCGACTACGCCTCGACCGCTCCCGATCCACCGTCGGCCGACATCCCGGCCGATCCCAATCTGGCCTCCACGTGCCGATCCCCGGACAGTGGAAACGCCTGCATCGACAGCACCGTGCTGGCCATCGACAACGCCCGGGCCCAGGAGGGGATCGGGCCCATGGAGCTGCCGACCGACTTCGGCCAGCTCACGCTCTCCGAACAGCTGTTCGTGATGGTCGATTGCGAGCGGGTGGACCGCGGTCTGACCCCCATCGCCGGCGAGCTCGCCAGCCTCGATCAGGTCGCGGCCGGGGCGGCACAGGACCAGAGTGATCCCTCGCTGCCGTCGGAGGGCATCGCCGGGGTGTCCGTGTCGGCCTGGGTCGGGAACTGGGCATTGACCGACAGCGTGGGCGACGCCCTCTACGAGTGGATGTACGACGACGGTCTCGGGAGCATCAACGTCGACTGCACGGAGGCCGATCAGAGCGGTTGCTGGATCCACCGGGACAACATCCTCGGATTCCAGAACGACGTCGACGAGTTCGGTGGATCCCTGTCCTTCGGTGGGGCCGTCGTCGTCACGAGCCCGGCTCACGGCCTATCGCTGGAGTCGGTCACGATGTTGACCACATGGTCCCCCGACACGGCGACCGGCTACTACTACACCTGGGATCAGGCCGTGGACGACGGGGCCGCGTAACCCGGGTCGACCGGGTCCCCGTCACCCGGATCCGAGGTCGACCCGTCCGGCGCAGCCGCGCATCCGGCGCACTCCGCCGCCGTGGGGTCGGCGGCCAGCCGGGCATCGTCCATGGTCGTGCCGCATCGGCTGCAGAGCCGATACGTCCCGTCGTCCAGGCGGGTGAGCGCCGCTTCCACTGCGTCGAGGATGCCGTCCACCTCGTCGATGGTGGCCTCTGGTGAGTCACCGGCGCTCTCCTCCACCCCGACGACGACCACACCCCATGGCCGAACCTGGTTCACGTCCACTGCCAGCTCGGTGTCCATGGCGACCAGCGTAATCCCCACGGGACCCGGGGCCCGTAGGGTGGAGCGGTGGTCCCTCCTCCGCCAGCCGACACCGGCAACGACGGTAATGCCGGTGCTGCGCTCACGTCGCTGGTGGGAACAGGACTGTTGGTACCCTGCCTCGACGGGGTGGACCGACCGGCCATCGAGCTGGACCAGGCGGCTTCGACACAGGCCCTCCCCGAAGCCGCGGCCCGGGTGGCGGAGTTCCTCCCCTGGTACTCCAGCGTGCACCGGGGGGCGGGCTACCGGTCCCGCCACGCCACCGCGGCCTACGAGCTGGCCCGTCGGGCGGTCCTGTCCTTCGCCGGCCGCCCATCCGACGGTCCGGACGTGGCCATCTTCTGTCGCAACACCACCGAAGCCATCAACCACCTGGCCTACCGGATGCGACTCCGGCCGGAGGACGTGGTGGTCACCACGGTGGTCGAGCACCATGCCAACCTGCTGCCGTGGGGACGGATGGCCACCCGCCGGTACGTGGAGTGCTCGACCCGTGGGACGTTCTCGGTCGAGGCAGTGTGCCAGGCGCTCGACGCCGATGGCCCGCCACCGGCGCTCCTGGCCGTCACCGGGGCGTCCAACGTGACCGGTTGGCTTCCTCCGCTGGACGCCGTCATCGCCGAGGCCCACCGACGCGGTGTGCGGGTGGTGGTGGACGCGGCCCAGCTGGCTCCGCACCGTCCGCTTCCGGTGGAGGCAGACTTTCTGGCCTTCAGCGGCCACAAGCTGTACGCCCCCTTCGGCTCCGGCGCTCTGATAGGGCCGCGCGCCTTCTTCGAGACCGGTGACCCGTTTCTGGCCGGCGGGGGTGCCGTGGACCTGGTGGGGCTGGACGAGGTGATCTGGACGGCGCCGCCGGACCGGGAGGAGGCCGGTTCACCCAATGTGGTGGGTGCCGTGGCACTCCATGCCGCCATCGAGGCTCTCGGGCGCATCGGCTGGGACGCCGTGGCCGCCCACGAGAAGGAGCTGGCCCAGCGGATGAGCGAGGGCCTCGCCGCCATCGACGGGGTCCAGCTGCTCGGACCACGCTGCTCGCCGCCGAGCGGGGAGGACGGGCCGGAGGAGACGTTGCCGGTGGCAGCGTTCACGGTGGCCGGCATGCATCATGCGCTGGTGGCGGCCCGGCTGAGCGCAGAGTACGGGATCGCCGTCCGTCACGGCTGTTTCTGCGCCCACCCCTACGTGGTTCGTCTCCTCGGCCTGTCCGATGACGCCGTCGACGCCTACCGCAGCGAGGTCCTCAGTGGGGACCACCGGCACATACCCGGCGCCGTGCGGGCCAGCGCCGGACTGGGCACCGCTGGGGAGGACATCGACGCACTGGTGGCCGCCGTGGCCGAACTGGCCGGGGGCGCTCCGTCGCCCGCCCCCTACGAGCAGGATCCGGCGACGGGCGACTTCTTCCCCGTCACCGACCGGACCGGGTGGAGGGACGCCAGTCGGGAGATCGGCGCGGCCTGCTCCCGGGGGTGAAGCCGGGCGCCCTTATCCGGGGTGCGGAACCCGCATGGAGCGGAACCAGACCGTGCGCCGGACCGTGAACCCCATCGACTCGTAGAGACGGATGGCGTTGGTGTTCGAAGCAGCGGCGTGGAGGAAAGGGACATCGCCCCGCGTGGTGGCGGCCGACACCACGATCCGGATCAACCGCTCGGCCAGGCCCTTCCTCCTGTGTTCGGGATGGGTGGCCACGGCGCTGACCTCGGCATAGCCGGGGGGACGCAGTCGCTGGCCGGCCATGGCGACGAGCCGGTCCCGGTGGCGAATACCGACATAGCCGCCGAACTCGACGGTTCGGGTCAGAAAGGGCCCGGGACGGGCCTCGGTCACCAGCGCCAGCATGTCGTGCACATCGGCGGCCCCGAGGGTGACGGGATCGGCGGCCGGCCCGTCGTCGGTCCGGACGAGCGGTTCGCCCACCACTCGATCACCGAGCATCTGCACACCTGGTCCCTCCCACTCCACGGTCCACCCTGGCGGAGGTCGGAGGTGGTCCGGGTCCGGACCGATCAGCGCCACGGTCTGACCCGGACCGGTGAGTCGGGCCAGATCCGCCCAGGCGGACGCGTCGGGTTCGGTGGCGAAGGCTCCGAACGGAGAGACGGCAGGGTCGTACCGGGCCGCCCTCGACGTCGACGTGCCCAGTCCGCTCTGGGATCCGGTCAGAGCCCACCATGCCGGATTGTCCAGTTCCGTCACCGGCCGAACTCCCGTTCTGTTTGGTCGGAAGGCACCGGAGCCCTTGCCTCATTCATGTGGCGACCACCGGTCCGGTCGGTCCGGACGGTTCAGGCACGAGCGTATCGGTCGCCGGGGGGTTCGGGGTCAAGCCGATACGCTCCACGTCGGGCCGTTAGCTCATCCGGTAGAGCAGGGGACTTTTAATCCCAAGGTGGCGAGATCGAGACTCGCACGGCCCACCAGCTATCTGTGAAGTTCCAGGTGGAATCAGTTCCGGGGATGCTTTACCTAGGTCCGGTAGATACTCGACACCGTTCCGGTTGATGCTTGACACCTCGGCCCACCGATCTGCGCCACAGGAGCTAGGGATTCGTTACGGCTCGGTCGAAGACCCTTGGGCTCACATGCTCCACAGCGCCTGGGTGGGTGACATCCGTGCGGCACGCAGAGCCGGCATGAGCCCGGCGACCGCGCCGATGATCAGGGAAGCGGCGAAACCGCCGAGCCAGGCTTCTGGTGGCACGACGGTGGTCCAGCCTTTGGTGTGGGCGTACACAGACGTGGACGTGACGCCGAGCGCAACGCCGACGATGCCGCCAAGGAGGCCGAGAAAGACGGCTTCGGACAGAAACTGGGTACGGATATGGCCTTTGGTGGCGCCGAGGGCCCGGCGTAGGCCGATCTCGGAGCGGCGTTCGAGGACGGAGATGATCATGATATTGGCGACACCGACCGCGCCGACCAGCAGGGCGACGGCGCCGAGGCCGAGGAACAGGCCGTTGAGGGCGCTTTTCGCGTCGGCCTGGGCGACCAGGGCGGAGGAGGGCTGGCTGACGGTGACCTCGCTGGGGTTCTCGGGGTTGGCGGTGGCAGCGAGAAGGTTGTCGACGGCGTTCACCCGGTCGTCTTGGACGCGGAGGTAGACAGTGGAGGGATGGCTGTCGAAGCCCAGGTACTTCTCTGCCGCGGGGTAGCCGACCAGGACGGAGGAGTCGATGGCAGAGGCGAGCACAGCCGGTTTGAGGGTGCCGGCCACGTAGAACCAGCCGCCGCCGACCCAGATGCGTTCGCCGGGGTACACGCGGTCGATCCCGAGGCGCTGCGCGGCCGCGGCGCCGAGGACAGCAACGGGTTCTTGGGCGGTTGCCGCGTTGAGGTACTGGCCCTGGGCGACGCTGGTGGCGACCGCCGAGAGGAGGTCGAGGGATGCGGCTTGAACAGTCAAGGCGTTGGTGTCGATCGAGGGGATGTAGGGGTTGCGGTAGGCATTGGCGCCGCTGACAGCCCCGGTGGACTGCACCTGCTGCACACCGGGGATCCGGCCGATCATCGCTGGTGCGGTGATGGGCAACTCGGCAGGGGCGCCGGTGATGCTCTGGCCGTTGCTGACGGTGAGCAGGTTGGTGCCGAGTTGGCTGATCTCGTTGAGCAGGCCGGCCTGAGACGAGGATGAGAGGCCGAGGACGGCCACGATGGCGGCTACGCCGATAGCGATACCGAGAACGGACAATCCGGCCCGCAGCTTCCGTGTCCGTAGTCCGACGGTGGAGAGCCGGGTCAGGTCGGACAGCTGCTAGCCGCCTCCGGGTCAGGTCGCCGGTGTCGGTCATGACGGCTCCTGACTCACGGGCCCGCCCGCAGTCTGCGGTGCACGGATGGGAGTTGAGCGGGCGGGCGAAGGCGGGGGTCACTTCCGAGGGCCGGGCCGGTGTCGGCAACGATGTGGCCGTCAAGGATCTCGATCCTTGCGGGGCATGCGCTCGGCGATGGCCTGGTCGTGGGTGATGACCACGATGGTCGATTTGGCCTGGTGAAGCTGGTCGATCAGGGCCAGGATGGCGTGGCCGGTGGCCTGGTCGAGGTTGCCGGTCGGCTCGTCAGCCAGCACTATGGCAGGCTGCCCGACCAAAGCTCGGGCGATGGCGACCCGCTGGCGCTGCCCGCCGGAGAGCCGGGTGGGACGGGCGTGAGCACGCTGGGCCAGGCCGACAAGATCGAGGGCGTCGAGGGCCCCCTGGCGGCGCTGCCTGAGGGGAATGCCGGCGTAGAGGAGCCCATCGGCCACGTTGTCCAACACCGTGGAGTGCTCGGCCAGGAAGAACTGTTGGAAAATGAACCCGATCCGGCTGGCCCGCAGATAGGCGACGTCGCCATCAGCCATGGCGGCGACGTCCAGCCCGGTGATCCGTACATGGCCGCTGGTGGGTCGGTCGAGGGTTCCCATCAGTTGCAGCAGTGTGGTCTTACCCGACCCCGATGGGCCGACGATCCCGACCAGCTCCCCTCGGGCAATGGTGAGGTTCACCCTGCGCAGGGCCTGGACGGGTGGCTCGCCGGGATAGCTCTTGGTCACGTCGGCGACTTCGAGCACCGGAACATGTGCCTCGTCAGTAACCGGGCCGTTGCCGACGGCCACGGAGTGGTCGTCGGGTTGAGGTGGCAGGGTGCAGGTCATGTAGCCGGGACCACCACCTTCTGGCCGGCAGCCAACCCCGACCCGGTGACCTGTACCAGCCCGTCGGCGTCGTCGAACAGTCCGAGCGAAACCGCCACGAGATGGTTGGCCCCGCCTGCACCGAGGACCTCGACGGCGTAGCCACCACCGGACTGGGCCAGCAGCGCGGTCACCGGCACCACCAGTGCGCTGGGTACGCTGGCGGTGGTGATGGTGACCTGCACCGGGGCCTGATCCCATGTGCCCGTCGTGGCCGGGTAGGACGGGTTGACGTCCACAGTTATGGTCGGTGTGGTGCTGCTTCCCGAGCTGCCTGACGAGCAGGTTCCGGTTCCCGGTGTAGCGGAGCTGGAGCTGGACGCGCTGGACCCGGAGTTCGATGGGCAGGTTGCGACCGTACCCACCGAGGAGACGACACCTGGGGTGGTCTGGTTGTTGGGCAGAGTGATCGTCACCGTGTTCCCGACCGCCACATCAGTCTGCTGCGAGGCGTCCAACGCCACCTGCACCTGGCGAGTGGTCGAGCTTCCCTGCATCACCGTTTGGCCTGCAAGGGTGGTGCCCCCGAGTTGGGCTGACAGGCTCGTGACCCGCACAGCAGTGGGTTCGAACACGGCCTGACCAAGAGCCAGCGTGCCGTTCTGGGTCACCCCCAGGTCGGCCTGAAGCTTCTCCAGGGCCATGGTGGTGGACGGCCCGAAGAAGGGGGAAGTCGCACTCAGTTGAGCCGACGTGGCGTAGCCCAGCGCGACCAGATCCGCGTTGAGCTCAGCCACGTCCGCGCCGCTCGCTCCGGCCGACAGGCTCCGATAGGCAGGTGTCGAGCCATACAGCAACCCCACCGGGCTGTCGTCCACCCGGTAGAGCACCTGGCCCTGAGAGATCACCTGGCCGGGCACGGGCAACTCGGTGTATGTCCCGCTGGCCTGGTTGATCACGGAGTACGGGGAACCGTCCGGGCCCGCCTGATAGGTCAGGGTCGCACTCAGGGAGACCATGGCTGACAGCTCCCGCGCTTCCACTCTCACCGTGGTCGGCGGCGGCTCCGGTGCGGCAGAGGTCACCTGCTTCCCGCTGGACATGACAACCACTCCGCCGGTGGCAACGGCGACAGCCAGGAGGGTCACTCCGGCAAGCACCCAGGTCCTCCGCTTCACTGGACCCGCAGACCCAGCTCGCCCGAGTCGATGGCGGTGCACCTATCCGCGGCGGCATGGAGGCCCGTCATGCTCCGAGCACCCCAATTTGGCGCCGATGGGATACGACTCGTATGGACGAGGGACCCATCGGGGGTGGGGTCCGGGAAGTCCCCGAAACTGCAGTCGTCGGCACACCAGCCGAACTTCACCGCCCTCTCGAGATCGATGGCCGTAGTGCCACCATCGTTCCCCCCAGTCCCAACGGAGAGCTCGCACCTGCGAGCTGGGTGCCAGCCACCGTCGCCCCGCCCTGGGTTGGACGTTGCCTCCTCCCCGCCCTGAGCGGGGGCAACGATCTGCTCGACCTCTGGCCTGCCGTTGCCGGTCATCCGCCGAGACCACCTACGGATGGCTTCTCGGACTTGCAGGCGTCCATCGCCGACTGCAACTGCGGCGAACCCGACTGGAGGCCGGAGTCGTGCACCTCGCGGCCCGAGAACATCGGGTCGGGGAAGTCCGACACCCCATGGACGCGGATGCACCGGGCCCAGTCCAACCATGCCTGCTGTTGGGCAGGGGACAGCTCCTGGACGGTGGAGTTCCACGGCGACGGCAGGGCTCTGCAGGCCTGTAGGGCACCTTGGAACACAGTCGAGTTCGGGTCAATTCCGGAGGTCCGGTACCCGTAGCCTCCGCTTGGGGTCTGCACCGGGTCGGGGAAATTCGGAACGCCGTGGCTGCGTATGCACTGGGAGTAGGCCACAGCGTCGGCGAGCGACGACCCCGTCCCCGCCGAAGCTGATCCCCCACCCGAGCCGACGGTCGGGACCTTCCCACCGCCTGAGCAGCCGGCAACGGTGAGTCCCAGGGCCACAACCGCGGCAGCCCACAGGCGCAATGGGCGCACGATTCCTCTATGCGACCAACTCGGCCCTCGGGGTGTCGATTCCGAGGAATTGCCGCCTGCTACTTGTGGCGGCTCGTTGTAGGTCATGCCTCCAGTCAAGCCAGCGTGACGTTGCCAGCACGTATGTGATTTTCGATACGCCGACGATATGTCCCGGTGCCTAGGATGAGGTGAAAGTGCGCGTATTGATCGTCGAGGACGAGCCCTACATGGCAGAAGCCATCCGCGATGGGCTACGCCTGGAAGCGATAGCCGCTGACATCGCCGGTGACGGCGACACGGCCCTGGCGCTCCTGAGCATCAACGCCTACGACATCGCCGTCCTCGACCGTGACGTTCCCGGCCCTTCCGGCGACGAGATCGCCGAACGCATCGTCGCCTCCGCCAGCGGGATGCCGATCCTCATGCTCACCGCCGCCAACCGGCTCGACGACAAGGCCTCCGGGTTTGGACTCGGCGCCGACGACTACCTCACCAAACCGTTTGAGCTTCGAGAGCTCGTACTCCGACTCAGAGCACTCGACCGAAGGCGCGCCTACAACAGGCCGCCCGTGCGCGAGATCGCCGGCCTGCGTCTGGATCCGTTCCGACGGGAGGTCTTCCGTGACGGTCGCTACGTCGCGCTCACCCGGAAGCAGTTCGCCGTCCTCGAAGTTCTCGTCGGCGCCGAAGGCAGTGTCGTGAGCGCCGAAGAACTGCTGGAACGAGCGTGGGATGAGCACGCAGACCCGTTCACCAATGCCGTCCGCATCACCGTTTCGGCGCTGCGCAAACGCCTCGGCGAACCCTCGATCATCGCCACCGTGGCCGGCGTCGGGTACCGCATCGATGCTCAACTAGACACCGAGCCCGAGGGAGGAGGCTGTGGATAGAGCCCCTGGTTTGAGTGTTCGCCTCAAACTCACCCTCAGTTATGCCAGCTTCGTCTTGCTTGCCGGCGCCTTGTTGCTCGCCGCTGTGTGGTTGTTCCTGCTGCGCTACGTGCCCAGAGGCGAGACCGTCATTGTCCACCACCAGCAGGTCCTCATAAGGCCTGGTCGTGGCGATCTCTTGCGCCACTTCGCTCCGGCCGCTGCCATCTTGGTGGCGTTTCTTGTGGTGTTCGGGCTTCTGGGAGGGTGGCTTCTCGCCGGCCGGATGCTCGCCCCCCTCACTCGCATCACCGACGCCACACGCACGGCCACAACCGGATCGCTCTCTCACCGGATTCGGCTACCGGGTCGCCGAGACGAGTTCCGCGAGCTTGCCGACGCCTTCGACGCCATGCTCGCCCGTCTCGAGGCACAAATCGCCGAACAGCAGAGATTCGCAGCCAACGCTTCCCATGAATTGCGCACCCCGTTGGCCATCACGCACACACTGCTCGACGTTGCTCGCAAAGATCCGACCGGCGACACAGGCGAACTCGTCGACCGCCTCCACGCTGTCAACACCCGAGCGATCGACCTCACCGAAGCATTGCTCCTACTCAGCCGCGCCGATCAGAAGTCCTTCTCCCCAGAACCCGTCGATCTGTCCCTCGTTGTCGAAGAAGCCATCGAAACGCTCCTCCCACTCGCAGAAAGGTATGGCATCAGCATCGAAACCTCGGACGACATGGCATGTACCGTCGGTTCACACGCTCTCCTGCTGCAGTTGACTGCGAACCTCGTGCACAACGCGATCGTCCACAATCTGCCCGAACGTGGCACCGTGTGGATCACGACCAGCGTCCACCCGAGGAATGTGGTGCTCACTGTCGAGAACACCGGCGAGAAGCTCGCTCCGCAGTCAGCTTCCACGCTTGTCGAGCCTTTTCAGCGCGGCACCGAACGCGTACACACCGACAACGCAGGTGTGGGCCTCGGCCTGGCAATCGTCAAAAGCATTACCCAAGCTCACGACGGAACCCTCACCCTCGCCCCACGAGCCGCGGGCGGCTTCAGCGTCACGGTGGAATTGCCCGCCGCGCCACGCTCTTGCCGATGATGATCGAGGGACTTGCCGCACCGCCCCACTCGGAATTGGTCGAGCACTCTGACGTTGCGTGTCACCCGGCGTGAGTTCCACCGCCTACCTGCCCACATGGGTTCGCTTGTGCCACCTCACGCGGAGCTTGATCGGCACTGGGAACGTCAGTGCAGGTGACGGGCGCTATCAGCAAATCCCGAGTAGCCCCGAAATCGATCGGCGCTACCTTTTGATCCCAAGGTGGCGAGCTCAAGATTCGCACGACCCATCAGTTGAGAAGGATTTTTCTCCCGGCGAGGCCTCCAGATCGGGAACACATGGTCGTCTGTCGATAAAAGGAGTGCATATGACCGAACCAGTTCCAGATACCGAGCTGATTGGTGCCTTCAGCAGCCCGGATGCGAAGCCGACCGAGTGGTCCCAGGCGCTGCATGAGCTGACGACCGCTGAGGTCTATTGGCTTTCGACAGTTCGACCTGATGGACGATCGCACGTCACACCCCTGCTGGCAATCTGGCTCGAAGGCGCTTTGTACTTCTGTACTGGTACGAACGAGCGCAAAGCGAAGAACCTCTCCGCCAACGGTCATTGCGTCCTCACGACGGGGCAAAACACTCTGGACGGCCTCGATCTCGTAATTGAAGGAGCGGCTGACAGCGTGAGTGACCCTGACGAGCTTGGACGTATCGCCAGCACCTACGAGTCGAAGTATGGATCGCATTTCGCCGCACCCGATGGAACGTGGTCCGGTCTCGGGGACGCCATCCGACGAGCAGAGGTCCTGGTCTATCGAGTCGCGCCCAAGACCGGTTTTGGATTCGGCAAGGGAGGAGAGTTCAGCCAAACGCGCTGGAGTTTCTAATCCCCCATACACCCCAATCGGGACATTGACCTCCCCGAACGCCGAATTGGTGTGCGCCCTGTGGGCCTAAAGGCCAAGGGCCGCGTGAAGCTCCGCGACGGCGGCAGCGATTCTGCTGACCTCCTGTCGAAGGTCGTCAACGTCGGAGCGCAACGATGCGAGGTCGTCACCAGTGGAGCGTTGATGAACACGATCGGGTTGGTTCGTGACCTCGGTGGTATCGCTCGGCTCTGATGCTGCCGGGCTGAGGGTCTCTGCCCAGCGCTCCTCCTTTTGGCCAGCGCGCCGGGGCAGGCGGACCACGAGCGGGTCGTCGCCGCCGGCCATTCGGTCCAGATCCGTCTCGACGTCAGCAATGCTCCCAAAGTCAGCCATCCGCTCCGTGCGTGCTCGCAGTTCTCCGAGGGTCTGGGGCCCCCTCAGTAAGAGGACGGCGAGAATGGAGAGGCTACGAATGTCAAGGCCGAAGCGTTCGTCGAGCACTTGGCGGTATCGGGTGACCGAGCGGCCGTGGGACGGGTGAACGAGGCGAAGCACTCCGGACTCCCTGAGCGACGCCAGGGCCAGCTCGACGGTTCCGTCGTCGTAGGAAACCACCGGGTCGCGGTTCGACGTCTGGTTGCACGCCAAGACAAGGGCATTGATCGTCAGGGGGTACTGCTGGGGCGTTGTCAACTGCTTCTCGGCCAGGCTGCCGATCACCCGTGCTTCAGTCGGACTCAGTTTCATGAGGAGTGGATCCTTCCGATGGACTAGCTGATTTCGGTGGGTAGAGGTGACCCTGACCACCTGGTCGTGGACTGTTTGTCACCTTGCCACTCAACGGCGCTCATGCCACCGTAGGACTCGTGGGTCCCGGCTTCAGAATCCACGTCCGGCGGTCGATTAATCGGGAGGAGTCCAGCCACTGGAAGGGATCAGAAGATGAGTGGTGCTGACTGGGTCATTGTCCTCTCAGTCGCCGTTGTCTATGTCGGCATCCTCTGGACCTGGGCCATCCGTCGAGCCAAGCGAAACTATCCAGCCTGGATCGTGCCTCAACTTCAGGAGAAGGGCACGGTGACGCTCACTATCCGGAACTCGGGTGGGACGTGGAATGTGGTTTGGACTGCTCGTCATCAGAGTCTTCGTGTCCGTCAAGAGCGTTCGTCGGAATGGCCCCTGACTGCCTCTAACCGCTACGAACAAGCCGCAGCATCTGCCATGAAGTCTCAACCAGGAACCAGTGGGCACCTCGTCTGCCCCGAGTTGCGATCCCACCAGGTTTTTTCGCCGACGTAGGCCTGCTGGTCACATTTTGAAGGTCTCCTACGTCAATAACGTGTGACTGGGACGCAAGCGACAGATTTCGACGCCGGTACGTTAGTTCTCGGCGCGGGACGGCCGTGGCTCGGGTGTCCGGTGCGCCTGCAACTTATGACGACGCCCGGCTGGCCGACACCACGTTGGCAAATCGAAAAGAGAACCGTGAAAGGAAGTGAAGGTCATGAAGACCATGACATGTGAGCAACTTGGTGGCCCATGCGACTCTCCACACCGGGGCACGTCTGCGGACGAGGTGATCAAGGCGCAAGATCGACATCTCAAGGAGGTGGTCGCTGACGGCGACACGGAGCACGAAGCCGCCTTGAGGGACATGAAGGGGCGGTGGAAGAACCCGATCAAAGGTATGGGCTGGTATCGGCAGGCCAAGCATGATTTCGCCGCTCTTCCCGAAAGTTGAACCTCCCGTGAGCTACTCCGTAGATTTCGTCAACGTGTCCACCGTCGGCCTGGAGTCGTCACCTGTGGCGGCTGCACTGGCCGGCTTGCGAGCGAACGAGGCTCGCTACTTCAAGAACAAGTACGACCACGTCTTCACGGTTGAGCCTGCCGCCAAGGCAAAGAAGGACATCGACCTAGTGCACCGCATCCTAAAGGAGGAGCGAGACATCGTCATCGGGTCGCCTCCACTGGAGGCAACGACGTTCCAGGTCGAGAACATCCGCTGGACCTACGTGTTCTACGAGAGCGGGCTGTCGATCAACGTCCTGTATACCCTCGACGGACCGAGTCCGAAGCGGGCCGTCGGGTTCAAGCTGTCCGAAGGCATGGACATCCCCCCCGAGTTGGATTCGTTCAAGTTCGCACGTCAGAAGTCGAAATTGGCCGGGACCATCCGAGGCTCGTATTTCGTGATCAAGCGCGAGTACTGAGCCCATAGGGCGTCGGATCGACCAGCGTACGGCCCCTATCCAACTGAAGCCGAGAGCCTGGGCACAGGCAACATCCGTGCAACACCGGGTAGGTGGGGCCTACTCCCACCCGTCATTCAGCGGGATGGGACGGACCCTGGGTAGGTCGTGACCGAAGGAGGAGCGCTCCGACCACGACCCAGGCTGCGATCAGTGCGAGCCAGATGAGGAGGCGCACCCATGATTGAAAGCCTGGCCCCGGAAGGTTCGCCGTGTTGACTGCATTCGATAGAGGGGCGTATGCGACCCAACCTGATCCCGAGCCGCCCTGGGTCGTTACCCAGCCGCCAAAGAAGTACAAACCAACACCAAGTCCGATGACGACGACCATACGCTGCTGCATGTTGAGTCTTCGGGTCCGCACTCTGTAAGTCTGGCAGACCGATAGGGTCGAGACTGAACCTGAACGCCGGATCTGCGGCGGTTATCACCTGCCTATCCAACGGCTCGAATGGCACACCCTTCGGCCTGCTATCCGCCTTCGGTGATCCGGATGATCGTCTTGCCTGGGATGCGCCGGCCGGGGGCGAACGCGGCAGGCGCGTCGGTGAGCGGCCGTACTGCCCCGACGAGCGGTGTAAGCCGTCCGTCCCTGAGCCGCTGGGCGAGGTCCGCGAGCCGGGGCCGGTCGGCTTCGACGACGAAGAAGATGGCGCGTCCGTCCTCGGGCTGGAATGTGGGCGCCCTGATGGTGGTGACGAGCGTGCCGCCAGCTCGCACCAGCGCGGTCGAGCGGTCGAGGATCTCGCCGCCGATCACGTCGACCACCACGTCAACTTCGCCGACATCCTCCAGCTTGTCGGCCTCCAGGTCCGAGAAGGTATGCACTCCCAATCCGAGGGCGGTTTCGCGGTCCGTTGTCCGTCCAGTGCCAATCACGACGGCTCCGACTTCGCGAGCGAGCTGCACCGCCATCGAACCGACACCGCCCGCGGCGCCGTGGATCAGGACGGTCTGGCCTGTTGCGAGGTGGGCCTGGTCCATGAGCGCCTGCCATGCCGTCAGCCCGGAGATGGGCAGGGCGGCGGCCACGGTGTGGTCGATGTCAGCCGGAAGGGGAGCGAGGTTGCGGGCCTCCACCGCACAGTATTCGGCCAGGGAGCCGTTGCAAGTCCAGTCGCTCAGGCCGAATACCCTCTGGCCCACACTGAGGCCGGTGGTTCCGTACCCCAGCTCGACGACGACTCCCGACAGCTCATGGCCGGGCACACTCGGCGTCCGGTCGCGCCCGGCGCGGTCGACCCAGGTCCCCGACCAGTCCAGCTCGCCGGGGGTGAACCCGGCGGCATGCACCCGTACGACGACGTCGTTCTGGGCGGCGTGCGGGTAGGGCAGATCGGTCAAGGAGAGTCCGCCGACGCCGGCATCGCGGTCTCGAACGGTGATGGCTTGCATGGCAGCTCCCTCCTCTGGCGGATGGTCGATCTGTGCTCGGTAGATTCAAGCTGAAGCTAGACCGTGAGCGATGCCCTTGCTGCTCTGTCCCAAGAGTGACCCCGAACGGCGGGAGCGGATCGCTTATCGAGCGTGTCCCAAGGCCCTGAGCCCAGTCTGCGATGCCACAGCCAGCTGGGCGGCAGAACATCTTGGATCGACGTTGACCCCGTTACCATGGCAACGAGCCCATGCACGTCATCGATTACGTCATCTACGGCCTGTGGATCGTCTTCTGGATGGCATGGCTGGTAGCTGGCTTGAGCGCCAAGCGGGCAGCTCAGTCACGAATGGGACAGTTCCTCGGCTTGAGGATCGCCGTATTTGTCATCGCGTATCTGCTCATTCGCTTTGGTGTTCTGAAAGGTCACCACGCCATCGTGAGCAGCCCCATACTCCAGGCCATCGGAGCGGTGCTGTTCTTGGTCGGATTGGCGCTGGCCGTGTGGGCACGAGTCAACCTGGGGCGGAACTGGGGCACTCCGATGTCCGAGAAAATGGATGCCGAACTGGTCACGGCCGGCCCGTATCGGTATATCCGGAACCCCATCTATTCGGGAATCATCCTCGCCGCTATCGGAACATCGGTGGCCATTAGCTGGTATTGGCTCGTTGCCGTCGTCTTGATGGGCGCCTATTTCGTTCACAGTGCCAACGTCGAGGAGCAGACGATGCAGCGCCTCTTTCCGAACACCTATCCGGAATACAGGAGATCAACCAAGAAGCTGATCCCCTTTGTATTCTGAGCCGTCAGTCACTCAGCAGTTAGCTCGGGTCGTCCCCACCTGCCACGGAACGCCGGGTCGGTGGCCCAGGTCCGATTGCACCAACGCCGATCAATGGAACTGGACCACGCTACGTTGGAGAACATCCCGCAATGATGGCTGACCTGGACGAGGTAGAGGTTGAAGTCGTCTCCGCCCACAACGAGCGCGCCACTCTGCGTGTCGGCGACGTCTTCCTGAAGATCGACGCTGATCAAACGCGCACCGAGATCGAGGTCGGGGCGATGGCTATGGCGCCGATCCCGACTCCGGAGGTCCTGTGGTGGAAACCGCCTGTGCTCGCGCTCGGCGCCCTCCCCGGGACGGCGCTCGGCCGCCTCAGCGAGCCCTCTACCGCATCTTCGGAGGCGTGGGCCGCGGCGGGTGCCGCTGTGCGGATGCTGCACGGCGCGCCGCTGCCTCCTTGGCCCGGCAAGAGCCAGGGCGAGGTCGCGTCGCGCCTTGACGGCGAGTGTGAGTGGCTCGTCACGAACGATGTCCTTTCCGCCGACCTGGTAAAGCGCAACCGCCGGATCGCCGAGGCTGCGCTCCGGCCGTGGACACCGGTGTTTACGCACGGCGACCTGCAGATCGCCCACGTTTTCGTCGAGGATGACGAGATCACCGGCGTGATCGATTGGTCCGATGCGGCCCAGGGCGATGCCTTGTTCGACATCGCCATCCTGACACTCGGACACGAGGAGCACCTTGGCGACGTCGTCGCTGGTTACGGCACCGACGTCGACCTCGATGTGATCCGCGCGTGGTGGTCGTTGCGATGCCTGATAGCCGTCCGATGGCTGATCGAGCACGGCTTCGACCCGTCCTCGCCGGGGTGCGAGATCGCCGTGCTGAGATCCCAGCTATGAGGCTGCACCAAACCAGCCTCGGGCTCAGAGGAGTGCCCCCGAACCCCGGGAAGGTGGGACGGTCCCGGGAGTCCATTGTCGGGTCATACTGGCGAGGTGAGAACTGCCCTGGTCGTCGATCGTTCGCTACTACTGCGTGACCGAGACACGGGAATATATAGGGTTAGCTCATGCCATCATTTCCAGCTTTCAATCATTACGCCCTGACGGTTTCCGATCTCCAACGAAGCATCGACTGGTACGAGCGCCTCTTCGCGTCGCCGCCTGTCGCGGTCATCGACGAGGACAGTTTCCGAGCGGCGATCTGGTTTGACCCGACGTTCGCAATCCACGCAAATCGGCACCGGCTTGAGGGCGACGTGTTCGATGAATCTCGAATCGGACTCGACCACATCGCCTTTGGTTGCGCTAGTCGAGAAGAACTCGAATCCTGGCCAGCACGACTCGAGGCCTTGGGTATCGAGCACGGTGAGATCTTGGATCGATCATACGGGTCCGGTCTCGCATTTCGGGACCCGGACAACATTCAGCTCGAGTTCTTTCTGCCGATGGGTTCCTAGGTTGCCGAGTAGGCATCACGCCAGGTCGTAACACCTCAGCGATGCACGATCGAGGGTTGATTCGCCGCCGCCACCATCGCAACTACAGCTGCCCGAGCTATTTGGAAATCGTACCCATCGGTGAGCTCAGGATGCCCCACGCAAGAACGATGCACGATCCTTCGAATGTCAGATGACTGGGAAGATCGCCCAGGGTGTCTCCACCACCGGGACTGAGCTACTCAGATGTGGACGGTGCCGTCGGGATGGAGCGACCATTGTGGGTTGTAGGCCACTTCCCAGGCATATCCGTCAGGATCGGCGAACGCTCCGGTGGTGCCACCCCAGGCGGCAATGGCTGCGTGCCGGATGATGGATCCACCGGCTTCCACGGCCTCATTCAGCACCTCGGTAACTTCCTCAGGCGAGCGCACGTTATACGCCAACTCGATCCCCGGAGCACCGTGGCCGCCCAAGGCACTCCACAGTCCAAAGACCAACCCGCCAGCTTGGAAGAAGCACACCTCGTCATCGGGCTGCTCTGCATCCGACCAGCCGAGGGCTTCATAGAAACGTCGGGCTCGGGCGAGATCTGAGACGCCAAGAGTGACCAGACTGATGCGCTGTTCCATGCGACAATCATGGCAAACCGTGGTGATGGACGAGTGGTCCCGCGCCCCGGATCGCCGGCGCGGCGGCGGTTATCGACCCGGGTTGGCACTCGGTGGACGGGCGTTCTTTGGTGGCTTGGTCCCGTGTCCGGCCCTAGACCTTGGTCACAGCGGTGGCCCTGGGTACGCTGGAATCATCGTGGCTGACGGGGCCAACACCAGACAATGCGCTTAGACCTAGTCACCCTGGTCGTGGACGACTACGACAAGGCCATCGAGTTCTTCGTGAATGTGCTTGGCTTTGACCTGGTCGAAGACTCGCCAGCCCTCAGTGAGAGTGGTCGGCCCAAAAGGTGGGTGGTCGTCCGACCCGCGGGGACTGACACCGGCATTGTTCTGGCCCAGGCAGACGGTCCAGAACAGAGAGCAGTCTTCGGGAAGCAAGCTGGTGGGCGTGTAGCGTTCTTCCTCCAGGTCGATGACTTCGATGAGGTCTACGAACGAATCGTTTCTGCGCAAGTGCCGATTGTTCGGGAGCCACGGTCGGCACCGTATGGGCGGGTGGCGGTCTTCCTCGATTGCATGGGCAACCCTTGGGACCTGGTCGGACCTCCCTGATTCTTGCTGATGCCGATGTTCGTTCCCGTTCGGCTGATTGAGTGGGTGGTTCATCGGATTTGCCAGTGACACACTGGGGCCATGCCGATCCAGGCCCTACTTCTCGACTTGGGAGGGGTGTTTCTGATTCCCGATGGGTTGTTGGTTACCGAGGCGCTCATGGCCGTCGACGTGCCTGTGGAACGCGCTGACTTTGAGCGGGCGCACTACGCAGGGATTGTGGCAATTGATCAGGGTGACGGAGAGGACAAGCTCAGGTATCTGGGCCGCTATGTAGAGGCGCTGGGCGTCAAACCACAGCACCGGTCTCCCGCGCTGGACGCACTACTGGCTCTGTGGGAGATACCGTCGATCAATCTCTGGCGTCAGACCATCCCGGGCTCGCAGTCCGGGCTCCGCCGACTGGCGGACCATGGGGTCCCGCTCGGATTCGTCTCGAATTCGGATGGGACTGCGGAGGAACAACTCCGGCAGCACGGGATCGGCCAGATCGGGTCTGGCGAAGGTATCGAACTCGTCGTGATCACCGACTCCGCCGTCGCCGGGCTGGCGAAGCCCGATCCGAGGGTCTTCGGCTCAGCAATGTCCGCTCTTGGCCTTGCCCCTGACCGTATCGCCTATGTGGGCGACAGCGTTCGCTACGACGTGTTGGGGTCCGAAGCGGCCGGGATGCTTCCAATACACTTTGACCCCCACCAGACCTGCCGAAGTACCCACGAGCACAAGCACATCAAGGCCATCATCGAGCTTGAGGGCATTCTGTAGGTACCGGTGCCGAGCCGGTGCCGAAGACTGTCACCTAGTGCCGGGTCGGTAGGGCGCAGGCGCAGATCTACCATGTCGGCCATGGCCGTCACTTGTACGTGCTGCTCGATGTCGGTCGATTGGTGGGTCCGATTGCGCTCGCACCCAGACCTGCCAATTTGCCACGACTGCCTGGCCGGGCTGAATGGACAGCGGGACGGCCAGATGCAGCTCATGACGGGAAGATGGCTGGCCACGGGATTCGAGCCGATCTTCGTCGTCTCCGATATGACTCGCTCGATTGCCTGGTTCGAGAGGGCAGGATTTGAGGTGTCGCTACACGATCACCGTTATGCATTCGCTCACCGGAATCGGGACCTCACAATTCATCTTGCCCAACCTGCCGAGGGCGAGCTGCCGGGTCATGGTGCTCTCTACATCCACTGTCAAGACGCTGACAGGGTGGCAGAGGAATGGACACAGGCCGGACTCGAAGTCGACGGCCCCCGGAACGAGGATTACGGCAAGCGAGAGGGGTCCGTTACCGACCCCGACGGGAACATCATTCGTTTCGGCTCACCCATTCGTTAGACCGATGGGCCCGTAGTAGGAGTATCCCCGATCGGCGGGAACGGGCCAGTCAGCGGTAGTAGGTCCCGTCACAGCGGAATCCTTTGGTTGGGCCCGTCACGGGCGGGTCGTCGAGTCGTTTGAACTTCCCGTTACTGACCTGGCCCAGAAGATAGCAAGTAGGGGGGACCTTGCCTGCCGGGTTGCTGACCGGAGCAAGGTTGCCACTGTTGAAGGCGGTGACCGTTCGCAGTTCCCGTAGGAGCGAACCACGGCTCGGATTCGATCCGGCGTTGTGCAGGGCCTCGACGAACAGTTCTCCACACAGCCACCCGGTCAGGGTGAAGAAGTCGGGCGTAAACCCCGGCGAGACCTTTTGAACCCACGCATTGAATGTGGTGATCATCGGGATCAGGTCTGCGTCCTCCCCCAGGTAGAGCGAGGCCGTCTGCTCGAGGTAGGCCCCGTTGACCGCATGGGGTCCGCCGGCGTTGCCGACGAGTTGTGGGTTGTAGGAGGGGGCTCCCAGCACCACCACCGGATGGAAGTCCTGCTGGTTGAGGTCTCGAAAGATGGCGGAGGCATAGTTTTGGGGCTCCTGCTCGAGGAATAGGAGTTGGACCCCGCCGTTTTTCATGGCCACCACCTGTGCGGTGAAGTCCGTCGTCGTGGCCGGAAGCGCTGGATCAAGAAGTACCGAGTAGCCCAGGTGCTGCATCGCCTTCTTCTCGTTGTCCCAGGCCAACTCCGTGGCGGGCAGATCGGCAATGATCGAGGCTGTGTGGTCGATCTTCGTCGGATACCGCTTCTTGAAGTACAGGAGCGGACCGGTGGCCCATCCGTTCGAGGAGGGGATCGGGCTGAAATTGTTCGGAAGTTTCTCCGTCGCCGGGTCGAGCGATGCGGTGATGTCCGGGAACCCGGGATCGGCCGCGACGATCGGCTCACTGAAGCTGTCCTCGAGTGAAAGCCCCCCGACACTGGCGAAGTCGTTCTGGACGACACTCTGGACATCCTGCTTGTTGAGTGCACCTTGGAATTGATCGTTGGCGCTCGACACGATGATCTTGCGTCCGTTGATCCCTCCCAGTGAGTTCACATAGACGGCATAGGCCTCGGTGCCCACCAGGCTGCCCGTGAACAGCCCGGCCGACAGGGTCGAGACGTTGCCGATCGTGACCGAAGTGGCGGTCACTCCGGTGTGGTCCCGGAAGGCGGCTGACGGGATCGGGGGTGTCGATGAATCGCCCGCCGTGGTGTCCGTCGAGTTCGTCGAGGAGCAGGCGGTCAACAGACCGGCCGCCAGCACCAGGTAGATCAGGACCGCCAAGGGCGGAACCTTCCGTGCCCGAGCACCGCGTCTGGACATGACACCTCTACTCGTCTGCCGTCGTCATCACTCAGTCTGACCGATGCACCGGAAGGATGCGCGGGACCCGGCGTTCCCGCCGACCGGCGACGTGGCGACGTGGCGACGTGGCGACGTGGCGACGTGGCGACGGGTCATGTGGTCCATCTGCGCGACCGGATGGGACATCGACCGGTGTCGACATCGATCTCCGACCGAAAGACTGCGGCAACGTGCACCGATCCGGGTTGACCGCAGTGGGGTCCGGCCCGGGCCAACGAGCTGACGTGTCCTTCGGCGCAGTCCTAGAAGGAAACCTTGGCGTCGGCGAATCGGAACCGACGTAGTGAGACGGCGACGAAGGCCAGACTCATCCCTGTGAGCACCAGGCAGGGAAGCACGATCGCCGGAAGACTCCGGCCGTTGAGGATTACGGAGCCGAATCCCCGCATGACCCAGTAGGTGGGGGTCACTGGCGCCACGCTACGAGCCCAGCCCGGGAGCACCTCCAAGGGGACGAGCGCCCCACCGAGAGCGCCGAACAGGACCAGGCCCCCGAAGGCCAAGGCGCTCACCTGCTGAATCGTACGGCAGAGCGATGTGACCATGACACCCAATGTCACGAGGCAGAGGGCAAACGCGGCAACCAGAGGAATGAGTGCGGCCAGTGGTCCATGACTGTGGAGCTGAAAGAGGGGAACGCCGATGGCAAAGATAACCAGGAACTGGACAATCGAGATGAAGCAGAACGGTAAGGCCTTGCCCACGATGATCTCGGATGACGTTGCGTTGCTGGCGCGGAGTCGGTCCCATGTCTTCCAGCCGTGCTCTACGAAGAAGGCGAAACTGGTCATCCCGACGATGTAGAAGCCGTTGATCACGGCTTCACCAGGTACCACTTGTTCGGCGCCGTTCGCCCCGGGGTGACCATGTGTCGTGAGTGCCAGCGCGAACATCGGCTTCAGGAAGGCGATCAGGAGAAGTGGAAAGACAACGAGGATCATGATTGGCAGTGGGTCGCGAGAAAGCAGTCGGACCTCATGGAGCAGGATTGCGCCTGTTCTCCTATGCGACATCGACCACCTCCCTGTCCGATGTCGACGGATCGTCGGTGAGCTGGAGAAAGGCTGATTCCAAACTGGGTTGCAAGACACGGAGACCTCTCAGACCTGAGGCCCGGGCATCGAGATTGGCGAGCACTGCCGTGGTTGTCTTTTCAGGGTCGTTGGTCTCGATCCGTACGCTCGATCCACTGGTCGTCACGGTGTTGCCCGGGAACAGTCGCCCCATTTCCGGCGCTCGACCTGCGAACTCCAGTTCAACGATGCCGACAGCGTGATGGGCGATCACCTCGTTGACGCTGCCTCGAGCAAGGACGTGGCCGCGCTCGAGGATCACGACAGAGGCCTCTAGTTCGACGACCTCAGGGAAGTAATGGGTGGAATAGACAACCGCAGCGCCGTTGCGTGCGAGTTCACGCACGACGCCGAGCAGTTGGGCGCGAGTCTGGACGTCGGCCCCCACCGTGGGCTCGTCGAGTAGGACGAGCGACGGTCGGCCGACCAGGGCGATCGCTGTGTGCAACCGGCGGCGTTCGCCGCCCGAAAGCTCCTTGGCCCGACGGTCGAGCAGCTCGGTGAGGCCGAGCAACTCAGCCAGCTCATCGATTGCATTTCGGCTCTCGACCCGCCCCAT
Organism: uncultured Acidimicrobiaceae bacterium; assembly: GCA_963700235.1. Classification (GTDB taxonomy): domain Bacteria; phylum Actinomycetota; class Acidimicrobiia; order Acidimicrobiales; family RAAP-2; genus Bog-756. The sequence continues at coordinate 316,701 of CAVOWT010000001.1, read as the reverse complement.
CCCGGTCAGCCCCGCAAAGAGCCGCAAGTTGTCCCTACAGGAGAGCGTCGGGTAGACGCCAGTCTCCTGAGGAGCGAGGCCGAGGTTGGCCTGAGCTCGACGTGGATCGGAGCACGCGTCGATCCCCCCGATGCAGACGCTCCCGGCGTCGGCCACGAGCAACCCTGCGACGATGGACACCAGCGTCGTCTTGCCAGCGCCGTTGCGGCCCAGCAGCGCCGTGACCTCGCCCTTCCCGACCTCCAGGTCCACCGAGCCCAGTGCTTGGTGCGGACCGTAGGCCTTCGATAGCCCACGAACAGAGAGCATGTGGCCCTTTCGCAACGGTAGCGTATCCAAGATACGGATCTGTATCTAGGATACAATGTCGATTCAGAAAGTCAACCGGGGACGAGATGCCGTGACCGTCGAGATGCCGTGACCGTCGAAAAGTGGACACCGGAGCGTCGGATGGAGCGCACCCGCGCCGCGCTGATCGCCTCGGCGCGTCACGTCTTCGCGACACGTGGCTTCGAAGGTGCGTCACTCGATGAGATCGCTGACGCAGCCGGCTACACGCGTGGCGCGATCTACCGACATTTCGCCAACAAAGAGGATCTCTTCTTCGCCGTTTCGGATGCTGTGAATACCGAGGTGCTCGATGCCTTCGCCGAGGAACTCGACCTCGAGGCAGGCGCGAACCTCGATGACAATCGACTCGCTGCTGCGACCTGGATGAAGGCGCTCGCCGGGAACAAGGAGATCTGGGCACTCAATCTCGAGTTCAGCCTGTACCAATACCGCAACCCTGGCGTGCAGGAACGTACCGCCGACCAGCGTCGGCAGAATCGTGCCACCGTCGTATCGTTCATGGAGCATTACTGGGCCGAGCAGGGAATTTCCTCAAAGGTTCCGGTCGAGACAATCGCCGCCATCCTGCTCAACGCGTCCGATGGCTTCGTACAGGCGGCTCGGGTCGATGTTGACGCGGAGGACCTCTTTGCCACCTTCCTCGACCTCTTCATCCCAGCGGTCCTGGAGGGCACACCCGATCCTTGACAACCGATGGAGTGCCGAGCCTGAAACTCCTACCGGTCCCTGTCCGACACCGTGTCTCGAAGCTCGCGCTTGAGGACCTTTCCGGAGGGATTGCGCGGCAAGGCATCGAGGAACGTGATCGATGCAGGGACCTTGAAGCGAGCGAGTTGGGCTCGGCAGTGATGGAGAAGCTCGTCGGCCGTCGTCGTTGCATCTTCGCTCAGGACGACGAACGCCGCCGGTACCTCGCCCCAGCGATCATCAGGGCGACCTACCACCGCCGCTTCGACCACTGCATCGTGCTCATAGAGGACGCGCTCGATCTCCGAGCTGGCGATGTTCTCACCCCCCGACACGATCATGTCCTTGAATCGATCGACGATGTAGAGGTAGCCGTCGTCGTCGCGGACTCCGACGTCCCCGGTATGGAACCAGCCGCCTGTGAACGCGTTGGCGGTGGCGTCGGGGTCCTTCCAATACCCCTTGAAGACCTTCGGGCCACGCATGACGATCTCTCCTCGTTCCCCGGCGGGCAACGGCGTTCCCTCCGGGTCCCAAATTTCGAGCTCGAGATAGAGGCACGGACGACCGACGCTCCCGAGCTTGGCCACCATGCTCTGCCGGTCGAGGAACGTGTCTCCAGAGACCGTCTCGGTGAGCCCGTAGGCGTCGGCGAACCAGGCCGAGGGAAAAGTGCGCCGGAGCCGCTCGATCAGGGGGATCGGCATCTTCTCACCCCCGTTGACGACCACACGCACCGACGACAGATCGCGCTGTTCGATGCCGGGCAGCGCCATGATGGCGTTGACCATCGCCGGCGCCAGCCACACGGTGGTGACGCGCGATCGCTCGAGCTCGTCCACCACGGCAGAGGCTTCAAACGAACGGTGGATGATGGTCGTGGCCCCCGCGGCGATCAGCGAGGTGGTCGTGAGGTCCAGCGCTCCCACGTGGTAGAGGGGACCGCAGGCCAGTCCGAGATCGGAGCTCGTAAAGCCGAACTCGATGATGTGCGCCAGGTTCTTCCAAGCCAGATTGGCGTGGGTGATCATGACCCCCTTGGGCCGCCCGGTGGTGCCCGACGTGTACATGAGGCGGTGGGTATCGGCTTCCCCCGCCGGGGCGTACGCCGATGTGCCCGGCGCGCCCGCGCAGGTCGGCGAGGGTCGTCCATCCGTCTGTGGCCGACTGCGAAATGCAGGCGCGCACGATGGAGTAGTCCGTGCCTTTCATCGCTTCATCGGCGAGATCGACGAGTGGCTCGTCGCAGACGAACGCTCGGGCTCCGGAGTGCTCGAGGATGTACTTCACCTCTGGGGCGGCCAGCCGCCAATTGATCGGCATGGCGATGGCCCCGAGGTAGTTGGCGGCGAAGATCGTCTCCAGAAACTCGGGACAGTTGTACGAGAGGATGGCCACGACCTCGCCAGCACCGATACCGCGTTCGGCCAGGCCACCGGCCAATTCGCACCCGCTCCGCCATCTCCCCGTACGTCGTCGTTTGACCCTCGAACTCCGTGATGGCCTTGTCGGGCGTGCGAGCAGCGTGGTGGGCGAGCACGACGAACCAGTTGATGTCCGGCTGCATCGCCCGGGCCGCCGTCATGTCCGAGACCTCATGACCACATCCTGCCTGAGCGATCCCTCGACACGAACACACCCGTGGTCATTCCCGCCTCTCGTAGCCCCACCGGTCGGCCCGCGGCAGATGGTCGTTCCCCTCATCGGGAAGCATCCTCTCCTGTCGTTGGCCCGCTAACCTCGCCCCTGATGGCACGGACGGACGCAGTCGGCGAATCGCCGCGCAGAGCGAACTGGCAAGCACGTCGCCAGGTGATCATCGACACTTCAGCTCCTGTCTTCGCCCGGCACGGCTACCACGCCACGGGAATCATGGAGCTCTGCGCGGCCAACGACCTCGGCAAGGGCGCGCTCTACCACTACATCGGGTCCAAGGAGGAGCTCCTGGCTGCCATCCACGACCGCGTGATGGACGAGGTGATGCTCGGTGCCGACCGGGTCGCCGAGGCCGGTGGATCGCCATCGAAGCAGTTGGCCATGCTCGGTGCCGAGCTGCTCGATGTGATCCATCGCTACCCCGATCATGTCTGGGTCTTCCTCCACGAGTTCCCGGCACTCACCGGCGAGCGCGCCGAGCAGTTCCGGAAGCGGCGCCGCAAGTACGAGCAACGGGTCGAAGCGGTTCTGCAGGCTGGTGTCGAATCGGGTGAGTTCAGAGACCTCGAGCCGAGGCTGACGGCGATGGCATGGCTCGGGATGCACAACTACACGTACCTGTGGCTGAAGGCCGGCGGGCGGTTGTCCGCTCGGGACGTTGCCGAGCCGTTTGCCGAAATCTTCATGCGGGGCATCACCAACCCGACCGTCGCGCCACCCGACTAGGTCCTCTCACGGCGCGGAGTACCCACCGTCGACAACCATGGTCGATCCCGTCGTCCAACGAGAAGCTTCGCCGGCCAGATACGAGTAGGCACCGACCAGGTCGGCAGCGGACCCGAGCCCGAGGGGATGACGCTTGGCCATGGCGTCGAGTGCTTCCGGCGGAAGACCGTCGTGGATGGCCGACAGGAAGGTCCCCGGGCACACACAGTTGACGCGGATGCCGTCGTGTGCGTACTCGACCGCGGCCACTTTGGCCATCTGGATGACCGCCGCCTTCGTGGCGCAGTACGGGGCCGCATGTGACCACGCGGTCAGACCGGCGACCGATGCCGTCAGTACGATCGACCCCGATCCTTGCGGGCGCATGACGGCTACCGCGGCCCGCACGCCGTTGACGGCGCCGAGGACGTTGATCCGGAAGGCGCGCTCCCACTCCTCGGTGGACAGATTGTGGATCCGGCCGTTGGGCGAGAGGACGCCGGCATTGCTGATCATGACATCCAACCGACCGAAGCGCTCGACCGCCAGGGTCACGACCGACTCGACCTGGGCGAAGTCGCTCACGTCGGCCAGCGCCGTAGCCACCGACCCCTCGGTCCTCGGCAGTCCGCCCACGGTGACCTCGAGGGACGCCCCGCTGATGTCGCTCAGGACGAGGTCCGTGGCAGGCTCACCGGCCAGCTGTTTCGACACGGCGGCACCGAGTGCGCCTCCGGCCCCTGTGATCGCCACCACCCGTCGCTGTGGTGTCACAACAGCAGGTAGCCGCCATCGACGCTGAGCACGGTGCCGGTCACGAAGGCGGAGGCGTCGGAGACCAAGAACTGGTACGCACCGGCCAGGTCGGCCGGGGCCCCCCACCGCCCCAGGGCCGTGTGACCGGTGATGGCGGCCGAGTGCTCCGGGCTGGATTTCCATGCGTCCGCCAGCGGGGAGTCGAACCACCCGGGCGCAACGACGTTGACGTTGATACCGGTGGGGGCGAGATCGAGGGCCAGGCCTTTGGCCACGCCGACCACCCCCGCCTTGGAGGCGCTGTACGCGGTCAGACCCTGGCGCGGGCGCTCCCCCAGGACCGAACCGGTGAAGATCAACCGGCCGCCCCTGCCCATCACCCGGGCCGCAGCACGGGCCCCCAGGAACGCGCCGGTGAGGTTCACCTCCACGATCCGGCGCCAGACGGAAGCCTCGGTCTGCCGCGGGCCGGCCACGATGGGCGAGATCCCCGCATTGCAGATCCAGGCGTCGAGGCCACCCCACTCGGCCACCGTGACGTCGGCCACCGCCTCGTTGAAGTCCTCGTCGGTAACGTCCCCGCTGAGGACCAGGGAAGGCCCGGGGAGCCGCTCGGCCACGGCCTTCAGGTCTCGCTCCGTTCGGGCCACCAGCACCACCGACGCGCCGGCGTGGGAGAACGCATGGGCCAACAAGGAGCCGAGTCCACGGCTGGCCCCGGTGATCACGACACGCTTCCCCGAGACCGCTCCGGGGCCGGGGAAGGACTCGGGGATCTCGATTTGACCGATCATCGCGCTTTCCCTTTTTGTACCGACCGACCGGTATAGTACACAATTCGTGACCTCCGACCCATCTCCCCCGGCCTCCTTCTCGACGGTCGACCTTCTCGAGATGTACCGGCGGATGGTGCTCATCCGCGGGTTCGAGGAGCGTGTGGCCGTGCTCTACCGCGACGGCGAGATCCCCGGCTTCGTCCACCTCTCGACCGGGCAGGAGGCCACGGCCGTGGGCGCCTGCTGGCACCTCCTTGCGGGGGATGCCATCACCTCCACCCACCGCGGTCACGGCCACTGCCTGGCCAAGGGCCTGGACCCGCTGGGCATGTTCGCCGAGCTGATGGGCAAGGACGGGGGCACCAACCGCGGGCGCGGGGGCTCGATGCACATCGCCGACCCGAAACTCGGGATCTTCGGCGCCAACGGGATCGTGGCCGCCGGCCTGCCCATCGCCGTGGGGGCGGCGGCGGCGGCGCGCCTCCGAGCCGACGGCAGCGTGACGGTGGCGTTCTTCGGCGACGGCGCATCGGCCCAGGGAGCGTTCCACGAAGCCGTGAACCTCGCCGCCGTGTGGGAACTGCCGGTGATCTTCTTCTGCGAGAACAACGGCTACGCCGAGTTCTCCCCGGCATCGACGCAACACGCGGCGTCGCTCGAGCAGCGGGCCGCGGGTTACGGAGTCGACTATCTCGCCGTCGACGGCAATGACGTCGTGGCCACGGCATCGGTGATGGCCGACGTCGTCCGGGCGGCCCGGGCCAGTGGCGGGCCCGCGGTAGTGGAGGCGACGACCTACCGGTGGCACGGACACTACGAGGGCGATCCGCAGCGCTACCGGTCCTCGGACGAGGTGAGCGCATGGGAGGCACGGGATCCCTTGCCGGCCCACGCCGAACGGTTGCGGGCCGCCGGCGCAGGTGACGACGAGATCAAGGCCATCGACTCGTCGGTGGGCCAGGCGCTCGATGACGCCGTCGACGCCGCCCGCAGGCTCTCCAACCCGCAGGCGGCCACCCTGGGCGACTTCGTCATACGGGCGAGACCGGCACCGGTGGAACCACCGAAGCCACCCGACGATGCACCGGTCTACCGCACCATGGACGCCATCCACGCCGCGCTGGAGACCGAGCTGGCCTCCGACGACCGGGTGTTCGTAGCCGGCATCGATGTCGCCGCCGGGGGCAATGTGTTCGGGCTGACGCGGGGTCTCGCCGACCGGTTCGCCGGTCGGGTGCGGGACACTCCCATCTCCGAGACGGCCATCATCGGCCTGGGCGTGGGTGCGGCCATGGCCGGGATGCACCCCGTGGTCGAGATGATGTACTTCGACTTCCTCGGCGTGTGCTTCGACCAGTTGCTCAACCAGGCGGCCAAGCTCCCGTTCATGACCGGCGGTGCGGCGGAGATGGCTCTCACTGTGCGGACCCAGTTCGGTGCCGGACGTTCCTCGGGAAGCCAGCACTCCCAGAGCCTCGAAGTACTGCTGGCCCATATCCCCGGTTTGAGCGTCGTCATGCCGTCTACGCCCGCCGATACCTACGGCCTGCTGCGGGCGGCGATCCAGGACCCCAATCCCGTGGTCTTCGTCGAGAACCGGCTGCTGTACGGCATGAAGGGCCCGCAAGCGCCCCCCGACTACATCCTCCCCATCGGAACATCGGTGGTCGTGCGCCAGGGAACCGACGTGACCGTGGTGTCGGTCTCACGGATGGTCCACGAGGCCATGGCCGCAGCCGAGGCACTGGCCGACGAGGGACTCTCCGTCGAGGTTATCGACCTGAGGACGGTGGCGCCCCTCGACGTCGCGACGATCCTCGACTCGGTGCACAAGACGAGTCGCCTCGTTATCGCCCATGAGGCCGTGGTCCCGTTCGGTATCGGCGCGGAGATCGCCGCCGTCGTCGTTCGAGAGGGCTTCTGGGACCTCGATGCACCCATCGAACGGATCGGAGCCGCGGCCACACCACCCCCGTACGCCCCCGACCTCGAACGGGCCTGGCTCCCCGACCGCGAAACCATCGCCGATGCCGTCCGGCGCCTGCTTGCCGTCTAGCTCAACAGCCCAGAGCGCGGGCGATGACCAAGTGCTGGATCTCGTTGGTGCCCTCACCGATCTCGAGCACCTTGGAGTCACAGTAGAAGCGGGCCACAGGCGTCTCGAGCATGTAGCCGAGGCCGCCGTGGATCTGAACCGCCTCCGATGCCGCCCACGCGGCCACACGGCTGGCCTTCAGCTTGGCCATCGCCGCCTCTTTGAGGAAGGGCCGGCCCTGGTCGCGGAGGTGGGCGGCACGATAGGTGAGCCAGCGTGCCGCCTCGAGCTCGGTGGCGATGTCGGCCAGCTTGAACTGTACGGCCTGGAACGAAGAGATGGGCTGGCCGAACTGCACCCGATCGCGGGCATAGGCGGTGGCCAGGTCGAGCACGGCCTGGGTCAGGCTGAGGGAGAGGGCGGCGATGGAGATGCGCCCGACTTCGAGGGTACGCAGGAACTGGCTGAGTCCCAGATTGGGATCACCGACGAGCTGCTCGTCGGGAACCCAGACGTCGTCCAGGTAGAGGTCGCGGGTATCGAGGCCGCGCCAGCCGATGCCCCGCATCTTCGGTCCCATGGTGAAGCCGGACGTGCCCTTCTCGACCACGAAGCTCCCGAACCTCGGCTTCTGGTCGCCGGACGGCTCGATTCGGGCCAGCAGGGTCACCCCGAACGACATGTCGGTCCCGGCGTTGGAGATGAACGTCTTCCGGCCGTTGATGAGCCAGCCCCCCTCGTGCCGTTCGGCCCGGGTGCGGATGCCGCGGGCGTCGGAGCCGGCTTCGGGCTCGGTGAGCCCGAACGCGCCGAGCACGCGCCCCTCGGCGAGCGGTCGTAACCAGCGCTCTCGTTGGGCGTCGGTACCGAAGAGGTACAGCGGCAGGGAGCCGATGGTGACGTGCGCCTGCCAGGCTGCAGCCACGGACTGGTCGGCCAGGCCGATCTGCTCCATGGCGGCGACGAAACCGACCGTGGACATGCCGATCCCGCCCCATTCCTCGGGTATGAGCATCCCCAGCAGACCGAGCTGGCCCATCTCGCGGAGCAGGTCGGTAGGACAGTGGGCCTCCTCCCACGCCAGTGGTGCCCGAGGGGCGATCTCCCGCTGGGCGAAGCTGCGACAGAGGTCGACGAGGTCCTGTTCCGATGGGTTGAGCGAGAAGTCCATGCCCGTACCTAGCCGACCGCCCGGCGAGTGGCGGGCCCGCTAGGAGTCAACGGGATCGCCACCATTCGGGGAGAGATGGGCCATGGAGGCCTTCGACCACGCCACGAGGTCGGCGGGGACGTAGTACCCCGTCTCGTCGTTGATGGCGGCCCAGTGCTGAGCGACGTCCTCGATGGTCGGCTCCGGCGTGGCATGGACGTACCCCTCGGTCGACGCGATGAAGATGCGGGCGAACCGACCGAATCCGGCTGTGTAGATCTCACCGCTGACCGGGCAGATCTCGTGGGCGAGGAAGGCGACCATGGGAGCGACGAGATCGGGCGACATCCAGGGGGACACCGCCGCGCCGTCGGTCGGCCCCGAATCGGCACCGCGGCCGGCCATCCGGGTGACGGCGCCGGGTGCGATGAGATTGACCTTGATCCCGTGCCGGGCGCCGGCGGTGGCCAAACTGCGGGAGAGTCCGATCACCCCACCCTTGGCCGTGGCGTACGAGAGATTCTCCGGCAGGCCGAACAGTCCCGACGACGTGGTCATGACGATGCGGCCGTAGCCCTGTTCCACCATGAAGGGCCATGCCGCCCTGGCCGTGTTGAACGACCCCATCACATGGACGGCGAGGTGAGTGGCGAGGTTTTCGGCGTCGGCCTCGGGGGGCCCGGCCCACCGGATGATGCCGGCGTTGTTGATCAGGATGTCGAGGCGTCCGAACCGCTCGACTGCCGCATCGATGAGCGACCGACCACCTTCGGGGGTGGACACGTCGCTGGCGTCGGCGATGGCCGCTCCCCCGGCCTCCACGATCTCCGTAGCCACGCCGGCCGCCACCCCCGCATCCTCGCCGATCCCCTCCATCGACCCACCCAGGTCGTTGACCACGACGCTGGCTCCTCGGGAGGCGAGCAGGATCGCGTAGGCCCGGCCGATGCCGCGCCCGGCACCGGTGACGACCGCGACCCGGCCCTCGAATCTGTGCTCGTTGACCACCAGACCGTCCTTCACTGCCGCCGGATCAGGAATCGCCGTGACATCGCATCGTTGGGGATGGTGGCGCGGTGGTGCCCCGGGTGGGGTGCCAGTGCGCTCCGCCTAGCTCCGCGATCCCGCCGTGGCCATCCGCGCGTCGAGACCGAGGAGCCCGGCCAGTGTGCCACCCACCATGGCCGCCTTCTCGTCAGCCGGGACGTCGGCGAACAGCTTGTCCATGAGCTCGCGGCTGCCACGGAAGGTGCCTTCGGCGTGCGGGTAGTCATTGCCCCACACGACGGTCGACAGCCCGGTGATGTGCCGGCAGGCCACGGCCACGGGGTCGTCCTGGAACGAGACGTGGAACTGGCGCCGGACGTACTCGCTGGGCATCAGCGGGTACGGCCACTTCTCGTTCAGCTTGAACAGCTGCGCCATGCTGCTCTGTTCCGAAGGGGGCAGGGTCTCGTCCCATACGCCCAGCCACCAGTCGGGGTCCTGTCCGATCCCGGTGATCCAGCACTTGTCCATGCTGCCCACCAGCGAGCCCAGCCAGTGGGCGTTGAATTCGATCAGAGCGAAGTGGAGGTCGGGGTACCGCTCGGGCACGCCGCCGCCGATGAGCTGGCAGATGATCTGCTGGGGGACGATGGTGCTGTAGATGGCCTGGGTGACCATCCGCTTTGCTGCCGACTTGTCGGTCACCGGCTGGTTGACCTGTGCCGCGTTCTCCATGACCACTTTGAGCGTGACGGCCTCGGGGTCGTTGACCTTCACCCCGCCCGTCTGGGTGTGGAAGAACACCTGCACCCCGTTGGCCTGGGCCGCCGCCCACACCGGGTCGAGGTCCCGCGAATAGTAGGGCAGGGGAGGCGTGGCCGGCAGGAGGATGGCCCGGAAACCGGCGGCGGCCACGCGCTCGATCTCCGCCACCGCATCGCCGACGTCGGTGAGAGGGACGGGGGCGGTGGGGACGAGGCGTGAGAAGTACGGCGAGAACCGCTCGACGATGTAGTCGTTGTACACACGGGCGTGGGCCAGCGACAGTTCGTGGTCGTCGGAGTACAGGCCGAAGAGCGACAGGTTCGGGTGCATGACCCCGACGTCGACGCCATCGAAATCGAGGTCCTCGAGGATCATTTCGGGGTCGCCCTCGGGCATCCGCCCACCCGTCTGACGGTACCGGGAGATCGTCCAGCCCTCGAACCCGGGCGTGTGGAGCCTCCGGAAGATCCGGGCCCCGCCCTCGACGAGCGGCTCGATCTCGAAGTCGTCCTCCCACACCCCCCGGTCACGAAGGTGCTTGGGTAGGCGGGTGGTGAAGAGGTCGGTGGGCTCGAGGATGTGTCCGTCGGCGGACACGACAAGTTGGTTCGCTGTCATGGTTGTGACCTTCCTGCGCTGGGACGCAAGATCTCGACGACCGGGCGGGAACGTACGCGTTACCCTGCGCCCAGGAGTGTAGACCAACCGGTCGGTACAGGCAACGCTGACAACGTGACGCGGAGTGCTGCGACCAGAAGGAGAAGTGGCCGTGACACAACGGTGGAAGCAACGCCCCGAGGGGTCGACGTGGGGGGACTGGGGCGAGGACGACGAGCTCGGCCGGATCAACCTGCTCACCCCGGACAAGGTGCTCGAAGGAGTGCGGGAGGTCGAGGCCGGCATCAGCTTCTGTTTGAGCCTGCCGCTCGACTTCCCGGGAGGCACGGCCCTCAACCAACGGCGCCAGCCACCGGTCATCGCTCCGACCGAGGACATGCAGGGTGATCCCGACACCTTCTACAACGTCCGGATGAGCGCCATGAAGGACTGGGGCAACCCCAAGTACGTGGATGTGTGGGCCGACGACGTGGTCACCCTGTCGCTGCAGTACTCGACGCAGTGGGACTCGCTGGCCCACGTGGGCGCCGAGTTCGACGCCGACGGCGACGGGATCGAAGAGGCGGTGTACTACAACGGGTACCGCGCCGGGATCGACCTGGTGGGACCCGAGCCCGATGCCGCCGGCGACGGCGGCGACCACCGCTGCTTCGCCCACCATCTCGGCCTGGAGCACATGGCCTACCAGGGCGTACAGGGTCGGGGTGTCCTCATCGACCTGGCCCATCACCTCGGGAACGACTGGCGTGGCGTGGACCTGAAGATGCTCGAGGAGATCATGGCGGCCGACGAGGTCGTCATCGAGCCCGGCGACATCCTGCTGCTCCACACCGGGTTCGCCACCGAAGTCCTCAAGTGGAACCGCGACCCCGATCCGGTGAAAATCCACACGCTGTGCAGCTACCTCGACGCCCGCGACGAGTCACTGCTGCAGTGGATCACCGACTCCAAGATCGCCGCCCTGGTGGCGGACAACTACGCGGTCGAGGGCCTGACCGGCAGGGACCGCGACGAGAGCCGGCACTCGTTCCTCCCCATCCACCACCTCTGCCTGTTCCGGCTCGGCGTGCCCCTGGGCGAGATGTGGTATCTGCACGAACTGGCGTCGTGGCTGCGGGAGCACGGGCGGAGCCGCTTCCTGCTGACCGCTCCCCCGCTGCGGCTGCCCGGGATCGTGGGTTCCCCGTTGACGCCGGTGGCCACTGTCTGAGCGGCCCGGAGTGGCCGGGCCCCTCAGGGGTCGACGTTGGTGGAATCGGATGGCCCCGTCAGCCTGAACATCTTGTAGTTGCTGTCGAAGACTCTCCGGATCTCCTTGAAGAGCTTGGGCCGGCCGCCAGAGTTCAGGAGGTACTTGCGAGGCTTTCCGGGGATGTTGGTGCCGAAGAAGTAGCTGCTCTCCCCGAACGGTGACTGGGCCGCGCCGGTGTCGACCATCGCCGTCCACCGCTCCTCGGCCACGGGATCCACTTCGATGGTGTCGTAACCGTGCGTACGCAGATAGACGAGGACCTCGGTGATGAAGTCCACCTGGTCGCCGTTGTACCGCGGGTTGTTGCCAGCCGCGGCGTGCGGCCCGCCGGGGAAGAACAGGTTGGGGAAGCCCGTGGTCTGGAGCCCGAGGAAGGTCTTCGGACCCTCGGCCCAATGGTCGGCGAGGGACAGTCCGTCCCGACCCCGGATCCCCATGCGGGCCAGTGCGCCGGTACCGAAGTCGAAGCCTGTTGCCCACACGATGAGGTCGAACTCCCGCTCTCCGTCCGTCGTCTCGATCCCGCCCTCGGTGATGCGCACGATCGGTGTCTGCCTGAGGTCGACCAGCGAGACATTCGGGCGGTTGTACGTCTCGTAGTAGTCGGTGACGAAAGGGGGGCGCTTCTCCGCATAGAGATGGTCCCTGGGAATCAGCCGCTCGGCCGTCTCGGGGTTCTTGACGATGGCGCGGATCTTTTCGGCGATGAACTCGCACCACAGAGCGTTGGCGGTGTGGTTCACGGTCAGGTCGGTGTAGTTACTGGTCAACTTCGAGAACCCGGGGCTGTTCCACATGGTCTCGAAGTAGGCCAGGCGGTCGTCGATGGGGTCATCGAACATCTGACGATCGTGGGCGGGGTGGAGGAACCCGGACGGCGACGTGTCGAGGATCGTGCACATCGCCTCGAAGCCGGCCCGGAGCTGGACCTGCTCGTCGGGGGTGATCGGTCGGTTGTTGAGGGGAGTGCACCAGTTGGCCGAGCGTTGGTAGACCGTCAGGGAGGCAACCTCGTCGGCGATGACCGGGATCACCTGTACCCCACTCGATCCGGTGCCGATGACGGCCACGCGCTTGCCGGCCACGTCGATCGACTCGGCCGGCCACCGTCCCGTGTGGTACGACTCGCCGCGGAAGTCCTCGCGACCCGGCACCTCGGGGAAGTAGGGGACCGAGAGGATGCCGGTGGCGGCTACCAGAAACCGCGTCCGGTACACGGTTCCGTCGCCGGTGGTCACGACCCATGACCCGGACGGCTCCTCGTAGACGGCCGACACGACGGCGGCACCGAATCGCAGGTGGTGCCGTAGGTCGAAGCGGTCCACCACATGGTTCAGGTATCGCTCGATCTCGGGCTGCTCGGCGAAGTGCTCCTGCCACTCCCACTCCTCGAACAGCTCCCTCGAGAACAGGTAGGCGTAGGAGTAGCTCTCCGAATCGAAGCGGGCCCCGGGGTAGCGGTTCCAATACCAGGTGCCCCCCACACCCTGGCCGGCCTCCACCACCAGCGCCGAGAAGCCGGCGTCGAGGGCCCGGTAGAGCTGGTAGATACCGGTGATACCGGCGCCGACGATCAGCACGTCCACGGCGGCAGCCGGCCGGTCCGGGGGCTGGTCCTGTGCGGGTTCAGCGGTTGTCATGAGCCTCCGCGGCGATCGGGGCAGAGGACCCCCGTCGTGGCCGGAGGCGTGCCCGTCCTGCGCTCCTGGAATAGCGGCACAAAAGTTGTACCGACCGGTCGACCGGTGAGTATACACTTCTCCCCAACGCACGCTGAGAGGAAAGGGGGCCGCGTGGCGACCGTGGATCGGAGATGGTCGGCATTGCCAGTGCCCTACTCGATGGAGTTCCCGGACCGGGCTCGGAAGGAGCGCTACTACGACCCGGACTTCTACCAGATGGAGGCCGACCTGCTCTGGGCCAGGGTCTGGCAGATGGCGTGCCGACTCGAGGAGATCCCGCGGCCGCACGACTTCGTCGAGTACCAGATCCTCGATCAGTCCATCGTCGTGGTACGCACCGAGGACCTGGGGGTGCAGGCATTCCAGAACACCTGCCGGCATCGTGGCGTCCGGGTGGCCGAGGGCCGGGGGACCTGTGAGTCCGGGTTCATCTGCCCGTTCCACGGATGGTGCTACGGCCCGGACGGCAAGAACACCTTCGTGACCCAGTCCAAGACGTTCGCCGCGCACAACCTGCAGCCGGAGGACCTCGACCTCACGCCGGTTCGGGCCGAGGTGTGGGGCGGGTGTGCGTGGATCAACCTCGACTGCGACGCGCCACCCCTTCGTGACTGCATCGAGCCGTTCGCCACCATCCTCGACGCCTGGAAGGTGGAGTCCATGCGCGCCGAGTGGTGGTACGCCTGCCGCCTCCCGGTGAACTGGAAGCTGGCCCAAGAGGCGTTCATGGAGCAGTACCACGTGATCGAGACCCACCCGCAGCTGGTCATCACAGGACGGATCCCGCCGCGGAACGGCGGTCCCGTCGATCCACGGGTCCTCGTTGATGCCGAGCTCCAGTATCTGCGCACCATGAGCGAGGGCATGGCCGGGATGGTGCACGCCAACGACGTACGCGTGGCCGAGAACTTGGCGGACATGGAGCTTCCGGTCGACCCCACGCTGGCCAGGTCGACGTGGAACCGAGCCCTCAACGACGCCGTGGTGGACTGGCACCGGGATCGCGGATCAGACATCCCCGATCTCAACGAACTCGAGGATCGGGGGCTCAATGAGCCAATGGGCTACTGCTTCCCGCACTACTTCGTGCTGCCCATGTACAGCAGCGCTTCGGCCTACCGGTTCCGCCCACTGGCGCCCGAAGAGACCATGATGGAGATCTGGTCGCTCACGCGCTTTCCGGAAGGCCAAGAGCCGGAGGCCCCCTCGCCACCCCAGCTGTGGGAGTGCGACGATCCCCGCTGGCCGCCCATTCCTGCGCAGGACTTCTCCAATCTGCCGAGACAGCAGCGGGGTCTCCATGCCCGCGGATTCGAGTACATGCGCCTGTCGGAACGGGCCGAGGGTGGGATCGCCAACTTCGAGAGGACCATCGACGGCTTTCTGGCCGGCCTCCCCTACGAGCAGCTGCTGCCTGCATTGCAGGCGGTCAACGTGAACCCCCTCGAGAGCCCCGTTGCCGACATCGACCTCTGAGCGCATGGTGATCGGGCCCGGAGCGCCCGCATCTCCCCCGGAGGCCGGCGGGTGACGCGGGCCGAGGTGGCCGAGGGTGTCCGCTCGGCCATAGCCGTCTACACCCAGGCGCTCGACGATGGCCGCACGGAGGACGTGGTCGCCACCTTCTGCCCCGAGGGAAGCGTCGAGATCCCCGGGTTGGGCTCCCACCATGGCCACGAAGCGCTCCGCCACGCCTACTCCACCTGGGCGCCCAAGCGGCCTCAGCGCCACCTCGTCCTCAACACGGTGGTGGCCGAGTGGAGCGACACCGAGGCTACGGCCGTCAGTGACGTGGTCTTCCTCCTCCTGGGCGACTCGGGCTGGACGATCCAGCTCGTGGGTCGCTACCACGACAAGCTCCACAACGAGGGCGGCACCTGGCGGTTCCACCATCGCGCCGCCACCTTCGTGACCGACAAGCCACCACCCGCAGCAACCCCATGACCGACACCGCCCCCGGCTGCGACGCCATCGACTTCTCTGGCGGTATCGGGTCCCGACCGACATCTCCCTAGGAGCCACACGTGCCCTCAGATCGCCTTCCGCCACGGTTTCCGACGTTCGACAACGTCGAGGACGAACGCAGGCACCGCAAACAGCGACTCGCCGCAGCCTTTCGGTTGTTCGGACAGTTCGGATTCGACGAAGGGCTGGCCGGACACATCACGGCTCGAGATCCTGAACGGCCTGACCACTTCTGGGTCAACCCACTGGGCATGAACTTCAAGCTCATCCGGGTGAAGGACCTGATACTGGTCAACGACCGGGGCGAGGTCGTCGACGGCAACTGGCCCGTCAACGCCGCCGCCTTCGCCATCCACTCGCAGATCCATGCCGCCCGCCCCGACGTCGTGGCGGCCGCCCATGCCCACTCCGTGCACGGCAAGGCGTGGTCGTCGCTCCGCCGTCCACTCGATCCGCTGACTCAGGATTCCTGTGCCTTCTACGGCGACCATGCGGTATTCGACGACTACACCGGCGTCGTGCTGGATCTCGAGGAGGGGAAGCGCCTCGCCCATACGCTGGGGCGGCACAAGGCGCTGATCCTGTCGAACCACGGACTGCTCACCGTGGGGCAGACCTCGGTCGACGAGGCGGCATGGTGGTTCATCACCATGGAACGAACGTGCCAGGCCCAGCTGCTGGCCGAGGCCGCCGGCGACCCGGTGCTCATCGACACCGAGCAGGCGGAGAAGACCGCGCCCCTGGTGGGACCGCCGATGGCAGGCTGGCGGGCCTTCCAACCCCTCTACGAGTGGATCGTGACCATCCAGCCCGAGCTACTCGAGGAATGAACGCGTCGTGATCCCTCTCACCGCCGGCCCATTGTCCATGCCCTCACGCAGGAGGTTCTCATGATCTTCATCGTCGTCAAGCAGCCGGTGCGTGCCAAGTACGCGGACGACTTCCCATCGCTCATCGAGGAGTTCACGCGGTCCACGCGGGCAGAGCCGGGGAACATCTCGTACGACTGGTACCGCAGTGCCGACGATCCGAACCTCTGGGTCCTGATCGAGGCCTACCGGGACCGCGAGGCAGGGGATGCCCATGTGCACTCGGACCACTTCAAGGCAGCGATGGAGCAGATGCCCCGCTGGCTGGCGGCCGCACCGGAGATCATCCACGTCGAAGTCCCCGGCGATCGCTGGAGCGCGGTGAGCGAAGGCGCCTGACCGGAACGGCGGGACCGGCGGGGTGCCGGGGCGCCTCCCATCCGGACGGCCCGGTGATTCGACCGACGGTCCGTAGACACACTCAGTACGGCTAGCGTCGGATCGTGGTCCGGATCCGTGTTGTCGGGGACTACCAGTCGACGTATGAGCCGCACATCGCCACCGGTGCTGCCATCGGACACGCGTCGAGCGCACAGGGAGTGTCGGCCGACGTCATGTGGGTGGGCACCGAAGAGGTAGCCGAGGGCGGTGGCGAGATCCTCGAGGGCTGTGACGGCCTGATCATTGCGCCTGGCAGCCCCTACCGGAGCCAGCACGGTGCACTGACCGCCATCGAACATGCCCGGATCAACGACGTGCCCCTGCTCGGTACCTGCGGGGGCTTCCAGCATGTCGTCCTGGAGTTCGCCCGCAACGTGCTGGGCTTCGCTGACGCCCAGCACGCCGAATACGACCCGTACGCGTCCCGGCTGTTCGTCACCCCCTTGTCCTGCTCATTGGCGGGCCAGACGATGACGGTGAACATCAGCGAGGGAACCCGGGCGGCGGCCGCATACCGCGGGCGGACGGCAACCGAAAAGTACTACTGCGACTTCGGGCTCAACCTGACCTACCTCGACATGATCGCCCGGGCCGGCCTGCGGGTCGCCGGGACCGATCTGGACGGAGAGCCACGCATCCTCGAATTACCGGACCGGAAGTTCTATATGGCGACGTTGTTCGTACCCCAGACCTCCAGCACCCGAGACTCCCCCCACCCCATCATCGTGTCGCTGATTGTCGCCGCCGTTACCCACCGGCGTACACGGGCGAGCAGCCCATAGGACGATCAGAATCTGGGAGCGGAGGGAACGGCCGCGATAAGGTGCCGGCGTTCATCCAGAGGATCTGAGGGGCCTGGCCCGGCGAAGATCCGACAACCTGCCCAACGGCAAGGTGCCAACGCCAGGAACGATGAGGAGGCCCCATGAGCGAGATGCTCGACGTCCCGGCACTGCAGGGCCAACTCGTGCGGTTAGAGCCGCTTGCCCGGCACCACGCAGTTGAGTTGGCCGAGGCCGCAGAAGAGGACCGAAGCTCGTTCGGCCTCACGTGGGGTTCCCCGCGGGCCCGAGGTCGACGGGTACCTCGACTACCAATTCCGGCAGGCAGCTCAGGCGAGCTCACTCCCTTTGCCCAGATACGTGTGAGCGATGAACGCGCCGTCGGGTGCACGGCCTACTGGGATCCACGAGCCTGGCCCGGGAGGTCAGACCCCTGTGCGATTGAGATCGGATGGACATGGCTCGCTCACTCCGCCCAGCGAAGGGGCCTGAACATCGAATCAAAGCTGCTGCTGCTCAAGCACGCCTTCGAGCAGTTGGGCGTGGTCCGGGTGGACATCAAGACCGACGCCCGAAACGATCGCTCCCGTAGAGCGATCGAAGCACTTGGAGCTCATTTCGAGGGCATCTTGCGAAATTGGTCGAGGTCATGGGTGCCCGGCGAAGAGGGCAAGCTGCGAGATTCGGCGATGTATTCGGTCATCGATTCGGAATGGCCGGATTGCCAGGCTCGGCTCCGGAATCGGCTGGGCTTCGTGGGGGACGCCTCCTGACGGCCCCCTCGGTCTCTGATCCGCCGTGGGATTCCCTGAAACGAATCCCTTGTGGTACGAACACCACCCTCGACGGTCTATCTCTGTAGAAGACGCGAGCGGGAGCTGAGTGATCGACACCCCAGACGAAGAATTTCGCCTGTTCGTGGAGAGGGCTGAACCGCGTCTTCGGAGAGCATTCGTCGCCGCGTACGGACCCGAACGGGGACGAGAGGCCACGGCCGAATCCTTGGCCTACGCGTGGGAGCACTGGGGGCGAGTTTGCGAAACAAAGAACTCGATCGGGTACCTGTACCGGGTGGGCCAGAGCCGGATTCGCCAACGAAAGCAGCGACCGATCTTCGTCCGACGCGATTATTCGGAGCCTTGGTACGAACCGGCGCTGGCTCCTGCGCTGGCCGACCTCTCCGAATCTCAGCGCACGGCGGTAGTGCTGGTACACGGGTTCGGCTGGACGATGCGAGAAGTCGCCGAATGTACCGGGGTCAAGGTGACCAGTGTTCAGAATCACCTCGACAGAGGTCTCAAGAAGTTACGTGCCGCGATGAAAGTGACGTGTGATGCCCGACCTGGCTGAACAGATTCGGTGGCTCATCGATGAGAGTGCGCCACCGGTCACGCTGAACGAGATCGACGAAGCGCGCTCGGCGATGGGAATTGACTCCGTGATCGCCGATCACCGACTCGGGGCCGCGCCACATCGGCGATGGGTGAAGGTGGCGTTGGTGACGGCACTGGCTGCGGCCGTCGTCGGTGCCGGTTCATGGATGGCGGCTTCGAGAATCGGCCGGCCGAACAAGACCGTGGTCCAGAACACTCGGGTGCCGGCCAGAGCCTGGCAGCTCACCGCCGAGCTATCGGGTCCACAATTCCAGCTGGCCACAGGCAACCCGGACGCGGTGGTCGGCGTGGACTGCAGCGGAGGCCCGACTTGTTTTCTGTCCACCGGCTACGGCTTGGGTGGCGCTGCCGCATCGGTGCCCGGCTCCACCTACGTATCCCATGACTCCGGTCACACCTGGCAGGCCACGGTCCTTCCGTCAGGAGTGGCTACCACCACCTTGGCCTCGTGCGTGAGTTCTACATGGTGTGCTGCCGGCGGCGGACTCCTGGACCCGTCCACCGGTGATCCGGCTGCGGGCAAGGAGATGCGAGATCCCGAGTTGTTGATCACGACCGACGCTGGTGCGACCTGGACGGCTCATGCGGTTCCGATCCTGCCGAATGTCCAGCAGCTACCTGCCTATGGGAACCTTCCGGCCGAGACGACGTACTGGCCGGCGACGGTTGATGCCGTGTCCTGCAGCGCGCCCCAAATCTGCAGTCTCGTCGCCCACGTGGACGACGATGTCACTTCGCCCGTGGTCCCTCAAGAGCTGGTGTTCCTCCATACTTCCGACGGCGGGGTCCATTGGACCTCGACGGTTCTCCCCGA
This sequence comes from uncultured Acidimicrobiaceae bacterium, assembly GCA_963700235.1. GTDB lineage: Bacteria > Actinomycetota > Acidimicrobiia > Acidimicrobiales > RAAP-2 > Bog-756. The sequence continues at coordinate 297,076 of CAVOWT010000001.1, read as the reverse complement.
GCGCAGCTCAGAGTCTGGATTCGAGGTGCAGCAGAGCGACGGGGTGGATGCGGCGATGGCCTGTCCTACCGTGTCCAACTGCGTCGTAGTCGCAACTCTCGCCATTCTGCCGGGCGACAGCGTCGTCGACGCATGGAGGACGGCCAACGACGGGCAGTCGTGGCAGGAGACCCAGATCTCCGGCATCACCGGGGCCGGCACCAGCATCTCGTGTCCCGATCTGCAGAACTGCTGGGCCGGTCCGTCCACATTCAGCAAGTCCCATCCATCGGGAGTGATTCTTCACTCGACCGATGGAGGGGCCACCTGGTCGGTGGTGACCGTGCCCAACTTCCAGCTGGAGCGCACACCGACCGCTGGAGTCGACTGGACGTCAGTCAGTTGTACCTCGGCCAATGTTTGTTTTCTGAGCGGGACCGGCATGGCCGAGACAACTGACGGCGGCACGACCTGGCAGCGGGTGCCGCTCCCCCAACAGGTCGGAGGAGTCCCCGATATCGACTGCAACGCCCAGGGGGGATGCGCCGCAGTGGCCGTGCCCGCCTCGCCCACCGCAGTGTCCTCACCTCATGGAGGTTCCCTGATCCTCACCCACAATGCCAATCCGTCGGACGGCTCGGGATCCTGAGTGACGGCCGCGCCGCCTGGTCGAACGTGAACTCGAGGGCTACGACGGGGAGACGACGACGGGACGATCGGGACGATCGGCCGAGTGAGGAACGGTTGCGCTCCCTGGGCGACCAGATCAACACCGCGAACAGAACCCGCACCGCATCGAACCGACGGGTGATGGACTCATCGAATGGAGACACGAACCGCCCGGATGCGAGAGGATCGCGTCAGCGTGGGACGGAGGCAAGAGGCCGGAGGCGACGACGAATTGGCCGCGGCATCGTAATCGGTCTGGTGGTGCTCCTCGTCGTGGCCGGAGGCGGCGCAGGGTACGTCTACTACCTGGCCCACGATCTTCAAAGGGTGACGGTGAAAGGATTGCATGGAGCGTTTGTCACCGGAGCCGAACTCGGATCGGAGAACATCTTGATGGTCGGGTCCACCAGCCGCTGCGCCCTGTCGGTGCAGAGCGCTGCCTACGGCTTGTGCTCACAGGGGGTGAATGGTGTCAACAGTGACGTGATCATGATTCTTCACGCCGATCCCTCCCGTCACCGTCTGGCCCTGCTCTCCATTCCCCGTGATCTGTTCATTCCCAACGCCCGCAGCGACGGAGCCAACAAGATCGACGCCGGGCTCTACGAAGGACTCACTCAGCTCGTGGCGGCCATCGAGGAGGACTTCGGAATTCCCATCCAACATGCCATCTCCCTGAACTTCGACCAGTTCTCCAATATCGTCGACGCCCTGGGCGGCATCAACATGGCCTTCCCGATCTCGCTGTTCGACTGGGGGGGTCCACCGCCTCCCCACGGCACGGGCAGTTCAGGGTTGAATATCCAAGCAGCACCCTGTGTGCATCTGAACGGGATTCAGGCGCTCCAGGTGGTCCGGGCCCGCCACCTTCGATACAAGAGCGGGTACAGCTCAGCCGATCCTTACTATTGGACTCAGGAGCCACAGAGCGACCTGGCTCGCATCCGACGCGATCATGAGTTCCTCCGGGTTCTTGCCACTGCCGTATCCAAAAGGGGGCTCGGAAACCCCATCGCCGATCTCAATCTGATCGACTCGGTCCGTGGTGACATCCAGTTCGACCAGACATGGCCGACCAATGACATAGCGAACCTGGTGCTGGCCTTCCACTCCGTCACGATCAACACCGTTCCACAGCTCACCCTGCCGGTCGCCGAAGTAAGTGACCCTGCCCGATCGGACGGGAGCTACGTCTACCAGGGCGGTGGGCCCTATGGGGACGTCGAGTTTCCCGCAGAGTCGCAGGACCAGAGTGCCATCGATCAGGTCCTCGGCATCGGAGCGAACGTGGATTCCATGACCGGCGATCCCCTGCCCGCTCCGTCGACGGTCACATTGTCGGTGGTGAACGGAAGCGGCACCCCCGACCAAGCTGCGGACACCGCCGCGTCATTCGCTGCGATTGGCTTCCACACCGCCGGCGTGGGTGACGCCACACCGGTGGGCGACGTGGCCGAAACGGTCGTGTACTACGGCTCCAAGGATTCGACCACCGAGGGTGCAGCCGAGGCGGTGACCCGCTCGATGTCGGGGTCGGTGATCATGGCTTACGACCCGAGTCAGGTCACGGGCGGCGCCCAGGTAACGGTGGTCACCGGCACCCACTTCGCCGTTGATGCCCGGTCGGCCCCAACCAGTGGAGGGTCAACCGGTTCTTCCTCTCCGCTGGCGCCCTCCCCGCCGACGGTGACAGCAATCGCCGCACCGTCATCGGCGACTTCGCAACTCCAGCAATGGGACCCCCGGGCCTGCCCGGCTGGTGTCACCCCGACCGCGCCCGTGCCCAATCCCAGCTGACGCCGACAGCCGACCCGAGACGGGGGACGGAACAATCTGCCGGGGTGTGGCGGGGTGTGGCGGGGTGCCCAGCCCACATCGGAACCGCGGCTACACGCTCTCGATGCCGGGCGACCTCAGCATGTCCCGCTGCTGCTCGGAGAGGTCCGGATACTCGGTCGGATCGTAATTGGTCCTCGACCACGCCAGAGACCTCGGGCTGTATTTGTAGAAGACCGTGCGGCGTTCGTCACTCCCACCCCACGGCAGTGTCCCATGGGTCAGAGCCTCGGTGAAGACGATGGCACTGCCCGCAGGACCGGTAACACTCCGAACACACGGGTGCGGGTCAGCAAGGTCCTTCCAGCGGTCCGGAAACGCAAAGGCGGACTTGTGGCTCCCCGGGACGCAGGCGAAGCCACCGTCATCGGGACCTACGTCCTTCAAGCTGTAAGCCACGACGACCAGCCCGCTGTGGAGCTGTCCGTCGCCGCTCCAGTAGTACTCGACAGGACGAAAGGGAACCGCACCGCCGTGGAGTCCCGAGCCGATCGGGCCCATCCCCGAGCGGATGAGGTCGGCGTACTCGTGATCCAGCCGGAACTCCTTTCCGAGCAGCTCCTCGAGAATAGGCATCACCGGTGGGTTGTCGATCAGGTCTCGAAACAAGCGACTCCGGCCCAGCAGGCCGAACCACCGATGGGTCGTCTCCCCACCATCCATCTCGCGCTCGGCCATCTCGTCGATGACCCCGTTGAGCTGTTCGACGGCCCCCACCGGGAGAGCGTCCGGCACACTCAGATACCCCTGGAGGTCGAACAGGAAGCGGTCCCGGTAGCGCACGGCTCTCCTCCTTGCGAACGCCCGCCGAAACTACCACCGCGTGACCTGATCGTGGCCCACGCCGACGGCCTGCGAATCGCTCGTGACGGGAGCTGTGACCCCGGTCGGCCGGTCCCGTCGCCGCGGACGCCGAGTCGCCGCAGTGTTCGAACGTCCGCGGTGAGTGAGGTCTCGAAAACGGGGCGTCAACGCATCAGGCGGAGGCGCACCACCACGTCATCACCTGTTGGCCGGGCAGGCGCTGACGCCGGTTCTGATCGCGCTTCGTGACTCCAGCGCCCCTACAACCCTCGGCAGCGGCCCGGGACCCGAGCCCGAGGGGCGTATACGCAGGTCAGACACGATGTTGGCAAGGGCCGGTCGGCGATCTGGGGAATCATCGACCGAGGGGAGATACTTCCCTGTAAGTCTCGATCTCCTGACGGACATGATCATGGCATGAGGACGATTGGCCGGAGACTCCGGATAGAGGATCCCGGCCCTGTCGAAGAACGGACCGGCGACCCAATGGGTCGGTTCCGGACCCTCTACGAATCGACGTTCACCGACATCTACGCCTATGCCACCCGGGCCCTGGCGCCGGACGGGTCCGAGATCGATGACGTGGTGTCGGACGTCTACCTCGTTGCCTGGCGGCGAATCGATGAGCTGCCCCATCCGCCGCAGGACCGCCTGTGGTTGTTCGGTGTCGCCCGCAACGTCGTGAGGAACACCCGACGAAGCACCAATCGGCGCCTGCTCCTGGCCGATCGGATCCACCGTCAGCCCCGTCCGCCGGTCGGGTCGCCAGAGCCCTCCGCCGTGGACGTCGTGGCTGCCCTGCGCCGGCTGCCCCCCAACGAACGTGAGGTCATGCGGCTCGTGGTCTGGGACGGGCTTTCCGTGGCCGAGACCGCCGCTGTCCTCAGGTGTTCGGTCAACGTCGTGCACGTCCGCCTTCACCGTGCCCGCAAACGGTTGGGACGGGTGCTCCCGGCAGCAGGCGACTCGGACGACCTCGCCGCCGGTGCCGTACCCGTCGCCGATGCCATCGCCCTTCACCTGAACACGGAGAACCGACAATGAACACCGCCGCCGACCACATCGACGTCCTCGTCAGGCGGGCCGACCCGGCGGGCCCATCGTCCGTCGCCGGGCCCGACTCCCCGAAGGCGGAGGAGATCTGGGAGCGGCTGCTGGCGGCCACGTCGTCGGGTACGGACGCCCCGACATCCTCTCGTCCGAGACCGAAGCGGGTCGGAGGGCTCGTCATGCCGGCGGCGGCTGTGGGCGCGGTGGCAATCGTTGTCATCCTCGTACTCCAACTCCTGCCCACTCCGGCCCTGCAGACTCCCAGTGCCGCGGCGGCGGTGTTGCGGCACCTCGCCGGCAAGGCCGCTGCCGCCGAGCCGTCGCCGACCCTGAGGGAAGATCAGTGGCTCCGGTCAGAGTTTCGGGTGTCCTACCTGGTCGCTCCGACCCGTGGCGGTTCCGAGTCCGCAGCACTCCAGGGAGCCCGAGCGGTGGTCACCGTCAACGCCGAGGAGTGGGCCAACAATCTCAGCCAGTACTGCAGCCAGCAGGTCGTTACCTCGGTGGCGTACGACCCTCCGGAAAGTCAACAGGCCTCGTCTTTCGGCGCATTCAACCTGCCGTCGAACCCGCAATCCGAGTGCGGGAGCGGGTTCCTAGGACAGGGAAGCCAGGCCCCTGGCCCTCTCGATGTGGCCGAGCTGCCGACGGATCCGGCGGTGCTGGCAAAGGAGCTCGAGACCGGGTCCACGGGTATTTCGGCCCTCGACGAGCCGCTGCTGACCCCGTTCGGCCGCGCCGTGCTGCTCCTGGTGGGGCAGTCGCTCGGTGCCACCACGGCACTGTGGTCAGCCCTGCTCCGGGCAATGGCCACGTTGCCCGGCGTGGCCCTTCTCGGCACCGAAACCACACAGAGCGGCGCCACCGGTGTGGCGCTGGCCGGCGCCACCGGTGTGGGATACCGAACCACGATCATCCTCTCGCCCTCGACCGGAGCGCTCTTGGAGGCGAGGAACCTCCTGGTCGGTCAGCTCCTGGCCGGTCTGCCGGGCACTGGGGTGCTGACGATCCGATTGCTCGATCCTGTCGGGATCCCGCAGGTGGTGGACTCCACCATGCTTCCTGCGTCCCTGGCAGGAAAAGTGCCGACGGGAATCGTGTCGGCGCTTACCGATCCGAGGGTCACGCTGGGCCGCTGGAACTCCTGGCTGAGCTCCGTCCTTCGCTACCTGCCTGGGAACCCCTCGGTCGGTGCCGCTGCAATCGGGACCCGGGGCGAGTACGAGGTGACGGTGGTCACGTACACCCCGGATCCTGATGTCGCCGTCGTCGAGAGGCTGTTCGAAGGCTCCGGCCTCGTCCACGGGACCAGATCGGCCAAGGGCTGACATCGTTGCAGGTCTCCGGCTCGCGACGCTGCGACGCTGTTCCCACCTAAGTTGGGGGAGCTCTCACAGACGATTGAAGCGAGCTGCCGATGCCGATCCCCCCGGAGAATTTCAATCGAATCCGCGACGCCAATGCCCGGTATGGCGCAGCACGGGAGAGCCTCGGCGTCGTGAGGGCTGTGGCCGAAGCCAGCCCGACAGAGGCCAACACCAAGATGATCGACGTGGCCGAGCTCGAGGTTCGGAGGGCCCTGAAAGAGTTCAATCGGGCCCTGGGTGCAGCAGACCTCAGGCCTAGCGTGCCCGGAGGTTAGGCATCCTCCAGACGGAGCCGGGGCCCCGTACCCAGGACCGGGGCCCCGTACCCAGGACCTTCGTTCAACGGCGCCGAAGGCGCCGACCTCGTGCAATAGCCTGCCGAAGTGAGCGGATCGTTGGAACTGGAGGGCCTGAGCCGAACCTACGGGGACGTGGTCGCCCTCGACGATCTCTCCTTCGATGTCCCGGCCGGGCGAGTGGTCGGGTTCCTCGGACCCAACGGCGCGGGCAAGACGACGACGATGCGGGCCATCTTCGGCCTCACCGATCTCGATGCCGGAACGGTGCGGTGGAACGGGGGCCGCGTGGGCCAGGCAGAGCGCCGCCGTTTCGGCTACATGCCCGAGGAGCGCGGGCTGTATCCGGGGATGCTCGTCGGCGAACAGGTCGAGTACCTGGGCCGGCTGCACGGGCTCAGCGCGGCACAGGCGGCTGCCTCGACGAACGCCTGGCTCGAGCGACTCGACATCGCCGACCGGAGGGACTCCAAGGTCGAGACGCTGTCGCACGGAAACCAGCAACGGGTGCAGCTGACGGCCGCCCTCGTGCACAGCCCCGAGCTGCTCGTACTCGACGAGCCTCTGTCGGGACTCGACCCCACCGGTATCGACGCCATCGGCCAGGTGCTCGTCGATCAGGCCCGGGCCGGGTGCTGCGTGCTCCTGAGCAGCCACCAGCTCGATCAGGTGGAGGATCTCTGCGAGCAGGTGACCATCATCGACCACGGCCGATTGGTCGTGTCGGGGACGGTCGACGAGCTGACGGTGCGGGGAACCCGACGGCTCGTGGTCCGCGTCGACGGCGACCGGAGCGCCCAACTGGGCCCGGCGCCTGCCCGGCGTCACCGTGTCCGAGGTCGACGGCGGCGCCGTCCGCCTGGTCCTCGAGCCCACGGTCGACAGCGACGACGTCCTCCGGGCCGCCATGCGGGCGGGTCGGGTCACCGAGTTCTCCTTCGAGCGTCGCCGGCTCTCCGAGGTGTTCCGGGAGGCCCTGTCGTGAAGTTCCTCTTCGTCGTCCTCGTGGCCGCTGCGGTCCTCGTCGTGCGGGTTCTGGTCTTCAGGAACCGACGTCATCGCCGGGCACTCGAGGCCCAGGCCGACAACACTGGCGACTCCGGCCCGTCCGGGGGTGGACGCCCACGTTCCCCCCGCTCCGGTTTCCTCCCCGGGGTCGCGAGGGCATGGAGGACTCGCTGGGCGTCGGTCGGGATGGTGGCGATGCGCGAGATCAGAGAGCGCGTCCGGGGCCGCATCTTCCGGGTGGGCACCATCCTCATCCTCGTCGCCGTCGGCGCCGCCATCGTCATCCCGACGCTCCACAGCAGCGGAGGACCGACCATCCAGACGGTGGGGGTCGTCGGCGCCCTGCCGCCGCACACCGACAAACTCGTCTATACGGCCGGGTCCGAGAACCAGGACTCCGTCAGAATCGTGGCCGAGCCCTCCCTCGCCGCGGCCAAGGCCGGCCTGCGCTCCGGGCAGGATCGACTTCGCCATCGTCGACGGCAGCCAGCTCCTGCTCAACCGGCCCGCCACCTCGGACAACTCCCCCGCCGACCCCGGCCTCGTCCAGGACGTCGCCGAGCTATCTCGGCGTGCTGAAGGCCTACCAGACGGCCGGCCTCACCCCCGCCCAGGCCGCCCAGGTGGATCAGCGCCAAGCCGGTCCCGGTCCACACCCTCGAACCCGAGCTCGAAGAGCACGACGAAGACGACGTCGGTGATCGGGCTGGTGCTGCTGTTCTTCATGCTCACGCAGTACAACACCTGGATCCTCATCGGCGTCATGCAGGAGAAGTCCAGCCGGGTCGTCGAGGTCCTGCTGGCCACGGTCCGCCCCATCCAGCTGCTGGGTGGGAAGGTCCTCGGCATCGGGCTGGTCGCCCTGGGCCAGGCCACCCTCATCGTGGGGTTCGCCCTGATCGTCGCCAGCGCCGTGGGCTCCGACCTGCTGCACGGCGCGGCCCCGCTGGTCCTCGGTGTGCGAGCTGCTCTGGCTCGTGCTCGGGCTACGCCTTCTACTGCTGGGTCTACGCCGCGGCCGGCTCGACGGCCGAGCGCCAGGACCAGGTGCAGACGCTCGCCCTTCCCCTCAGCATCCCGATCCTGTTGGGCTACATCTTCTCCATCACCGTGGCCAGCTCGGGCAACGCCGGACCTCTTCTTCAAGATCCTCGCCTATCTGCCCCCGACGGCTCCGTTCTGCATGCCGGTGCTGGTGGGGCTGAACCAGGTCGCCTGGTGGGGATTCGTCGCCTCGGTGCTCATCACCATCGCCGGGACGGTCGGCATGGCGATCTTCGCCGCCCGCATCTATCAGCGGGCCGTGCTCGCGCACCGGTGGACGGGTGAAACTCCGCGACCTCGTCACTCGCACCGCCCGCCGGCCGACCACACCATGAACGTGGGCGTGACGAGCCAGAGGACGGCCGAGACGTGGCACCGAGCACGGCCAGGCGGATCGACTCGGACGCCCGGCGGCGTCTCTGTGCCGTGCCGGTTCGGGCCGCTCCGTCGACAACCGTCGTAGGGTGGAGACGATGATCAGACTCATCGCCGCCATCGATGTGAAACGAGGCCTCGGAGACGGGCACGGCATTCCGTGGCAGGGGAGGCTTCCGTCGGACGCCGAGTATTTCAGGAGCCAAACTGCCGAAGGCCTGATCGTGATGGGCTTCAGGACCTACGAGGAGTTCGAGCACCCCTTGCACGACCGGACCAACTATGTGACCACCCGGCCGGGGTCGGAGCTGCTTCGGACGGGGTTTCGTGCCGTCGACGATCTCCAGCGTTTTTTCGCCGGGCACACCGGGGAGCTCGTATGGATCATCGGTGGGGCCCGACTGTATGAAGAGTCGCTGGCCTACGCTGATGAGCTGTACATCACCCAGCTCGACCAGGACTTTCACTGCACGAAATTCTTCCCGGCGTTCGACGGCGCTTTTCTCCTGGACCCGGGAGCGGAGACCCGATTCGGAGAACGACATCTCGTTTCGGTTCGAGCGATGGCGACGCAAGTAGCGGGCCGACGATCACGGCATACCGCTCACCGCCGCCACCCGGTCCGACGGCGCACCGACAAGGAGGACCATGCCTGACTACCCGAGGTCGATCGCCCGGATCAACAGCATCGAATCGGTCCCCCGAAGGATCCGCGCCGTGCACGACGACAAGGTCGTGGTGGACACCCTCGGGGCCCTCTATGTGTGGGAGTGGTCCAACTATCCGCAGTTCTATCTACCGCGGCAGGATGTGGCCGAGGGGCTGTTGGTCACCGATGGCCGCACCGAGGTCACACCACGGGGCAACGTCCAGTGGTTCTGGCTCGGTTCGACCGGAGTGGAGGGACCGCCGGCGGGGCGCCTGGTCGTCGAGAGCGACCACCCGCGCCTGCTCGACACCATCCGCTTCGATTGGGATGCCCTCGACCACTGGTACGAAGAGGACGAGGAGATCTTCGTACACCCCCGCAATCCCTACGCCCGAGTCGACGCCCTGCGCTCGACCCGTCCGGTGCGGGTCGAGCTGGGCGGGGTGGTACTGGCCGAGTCGTCCTCCCCGGTCATGGTGTTCGAGACCGGCCTCCCCACCCGCTACTACCTCAACCGGACCGAGGTGCGTTTCGAGCACCTGACCCCGACCTCCACGGTGACCCGGTGTCCCTACAAGGGCACCACCACGGCCTACTGGTCGGTGGTGGTGGACGGCGACGTCCACGAGGACCTGGTCTGGTCGTACGACTTCCCCACCCGCGAGCTCCTGCCCATCGCCGGCCTGGTGTCCTTCTACAACGAGAAGGTGGACATGGTCGTGGACGGGGTACTTCTCGAACGCCCGAGGACCCACTTCTTCGACTGAGCGCCGCGCTCGGCCCACGGGCCGCTCCCCTTCCGGTTTCCAGGGCCGCCGACTTTCCGTAGAGTGGGGCAGGCAACGACTCTGTGGCCCGAATGCACAGCAGGCGACCCCTCAACGGGAGGAACGTCCATGACCGTCGACTACCAGCCTCAGCCATCGGATCACTTCACGTTCGGCCTCTGGACCGTGGGGAACCAGGGACGGGATCCCTTCGGCCTCGAAACCCGGCCCGCCCTCGACCCGGTCGATTCGATTCACCATCTGGCCGAGCTCGGGGCCTACGGCGTCAGCTTCCACGACAGCGACCTCGTCCCCGACGGCTCGTCCTACGCCGAACGAGAGTCCATCGTCCGGCAGTTCCGGCAGGCCCTCGATGAGACGGGGATGCGGGTGCCCATGGCCACTACCAACCTCTTCCGGCATCCCGTGTTCAAGGACGGGGCGTTCACGGCCAACGACCCGGAGGTCCGTCGCTTCGCCATCGCCAAAGCGTTGGCCGCCATCGACCTCGGGGTCGATCTGGGAGCCCAGGTGTTCGTCCTGTGGGGAGGCCGCGAGGGGATGGAGTGCGACGCGGCCAAGGACGTCCGGCTGGCCCTCGACCGCTACGCCGAAGCCGTGGACTATCTGTGCAGCTATACGAACGAGCAGGGCTACGACCTCCGGTTCGCCATCGAGCCCAAGCCCAACGAGCCGCGGGGCGACATGTTCCTGCCCACCGTGGGTCATGCCCTGGCCTTCATCTCCCGCCTGGACCACGGCGACATGGTCGGCGTCAATCCCGAGTTCGCCCACGAGACCATGTCCGGCCTCTCCTTCCACCAGGGGGTGGCCCAGGCGCTGTGGTCCGAGAAGCTCTTCCACATCGACCTGAACGCCCAACGCATCGGCCGCTACGACCAGGACTTCCGATTCGGCTCGGAAGGGGTGAAGGACGCCTTCTTCCTCGTGAAGCTGCTCGAGGATGCCGGCTGGGAGGGCATGCGCCATTTCGACGCCCACGCCTACCGCACCGACGACGTGGAGGGGGTCTGGGACTTCGCTCGGGGTTGCATGCGCACCTATCTGATCCTGGCAGGAGAAGGCCCGGCGCTTCGCCGACGATGCCGAGCTACGCGAGGCGCTGGCCGCCGCGCAGGTCCACGGGCTGGCCGAGCCCACCATCCCCGCCGGCGCCTCCGTCGAGGACATCCGCAAGCAGGACGTCGATCTGGAGGTGCTGGGCGGCCCGAGGCTACGGCCACGAGCGCCTCGACCAACTCGTCGTCGAACTGCTGCTCGGCACGCGCTGACCGTGCAGGCGGTGGTCGGTGTCGACTCGTCGACCCAGAGCACCAAGGTCGAGCTCCGGGCCGTCGAGGACGGCCGGGTGCTGTGGGCCGGGACCAGTCCCCATCCGACCGACCACCCCACCCCGATCGGAACAGGACCCGACCGACTGGTGGTCGGCACTGGAACCGCATGCTCCACGAGGTCCTCGGTCGGCCGGCGCGGTCGGTCGGTGGCCGGCAGCTCGGTCGTCGGCATGTCGGTGGCCGCCCAGCAGCACGGGATGGTGGCCCTCGACGAGGACGGCGACCCGGTGTGGCCGGCCAAGCTGTGGAACGACACCGAGGCCGCCCCGGACGCAGCCGACTGGTCGAACGGTCACGGCGGGGCGGCGGTGTGGGCCCGGGCCTGCGGCAGTGTCCCCGGACCGGCCTTCACCGTGGCCAAGCTGGCGTGGCTCCGTCGCTGCCACCCGGCCGCCCATCGCCGGGTGAGAACGGTCCTTCTGCCCCATGACTGGCTGACCTGGCGACTGACCGGCTCATTCGTGACCGACCGGGGCGACGCCTCCGGCACCGGCTACTTCTCCCCGGCCTACGGCGCCTGGCGGCCCGACCTTCTGGCCTCGGTCGGCCTCGATCCGTCGGTGCTCCCCGGGCTGTCGGAACCGTTCGAGGCGGTCGGCGAGTACCGAGGGGCGGCGGTGGCCTGTGGCACCGGGGACAACATGGCCGGCGGCCCTCGGGATCGGCCTGAGGCCGGGCGATGTGGCCATCTCGGTGGGCACGTCCGGGACGGTCTTCACCGTCGCCGATCGGCCCGTCGCCGACCCGACCGGGGCGGTGGCCGGATTCGCCGACGCCACCGGCCGCTTCCTACCGCTCGTGTGCACCCTCAACGCCACCAAGGTGACCGATGCCGTGGCCCGACTGCTCGACGTGGATCTGGACCGCCTTCGATCAGCTGGCCCTCAGATCGACCCCCGGCGCCGGAGGGACGGTCCTCCTCCCCTACTTCGACGGGGAGCGGACTCCGAACCGACCCGACGCCACCGGAGCCCTCCTCGGGCTCCGATCGGACGTCAGCCGCGAACAACTGGCCCGGGCCGCGGTGGAGGGCGTGGTGTGCGGGCTGCTCGAAGGGCTCGACGCCCTGGACACGCCGGGGTCGGGACCGCGGCGTGGCCGGCTCCTGCTCCTCGGCGGTGGAGCCCGCTCCGCCGCCTACCGCCAGGTGCTGGCCGATCTTTCCGGCCGCCCCGTCACCGTGCCGGAGCACGCGGAACACGTGGCTACGGGCGCCTGCCTCCAAGCGGCGGCCGTCACCACCGGGTCGGCGATCGATACGCTGGCCGAAGCGTGGGGCGTCGGCCGCGGCATGGTCGTCGACCCCAACCGGGCCATTGACGCCGGCGCGGTGCGGGACGCCTTTCACCAGGCGTCGACCAGGCTGTTCGACCTCTGAGCCGGCCCGGATCACCTGGGACCGGATCCCGGGACCGATCCCGGACCGGGACCAGCCCCGGCCCGGCCCGGCACAGCGCAGCTCGGTCGGCAGCGCGGTCACGGAGCTGGTTCTTCGCCACCTTGTCCAGCGTCGCACGGGGGAATTCATCCACCACGTAGACGGCCCGGGGCACTTTGAAGTCGGCCAGGACGGCGGCACACTGTTCGATGACGGCCTTCTGCAAGCGGTCGTCGTCCTCGTCGGCCCCCGGGCCCCGGATGACGAAGGCCACCGCCACCTCGCTGAGCATGTCATGGGACTGGGCCACCACGGCCACGTCACCGATACCTGGCACCTGACGGCATGCGTCTTCGACTTCACGGGCCGAGACGTTCTCACCGCCCACCTTGAGCACGTCCGCGTCCCGGTCGCAGTAGAAGTAGTTGCCACTTCCCTCCACCCGGACGATGTCACCGGTCTTGAACCAACCGTCGTCGGTGAAGCTCTTCCGCATGGCGTCGGGGTTGTCGTAGTACTCGAGGAAGAGCTGGATACCGCGGGTCCCCCGGACCCAGAGCTCACCGGGCTGCCCGTCCCGACAGATCCCGCCGGTGTCCTGGTCCACCACCAGCAGCTCGTAGCCCGGTGTGGCCTTGCCCATCGAGCCCTTCGGGCACAGCCGTGCCGGGCTGTCGTTGGTGGCGTGGATGACCGTTTCGGTCATGCCGTAGGCCGGCACCACCCGGAACCCGAGCCACTGCTCGAGCTCCGGGACGATCAGGCCGAACACCCCGACCTTCACCGAGTGTTCCGGGATGGGTTGGCCCGCCAGCGCGTTGTACACGAACGGGATGAGTGAGAGATGGGTCACCCGATGGTCGACCACCACCTCCCAGAACCGGGACGACGAGAACTTGGGCTGCAGGACGATGGTCCCGCCGACGCCCAGGGCGGTCCAGAACGACCAGCTCTGGGCGTTGACATGGAAGAACGGGAGAAAGACCAGATAGACGTCGTCGTGCCCCATGGAGATGCTGGTGGGGCCGACCCGGCCGGCCCACAGGGCGTTGGCGTGGGTGTGTACCACGGCCTTGGGTTGGGAGGTGGTGCCCGAGGTGAAGACGATGCCGGCCGGAGCCATGGGATCGGGCTCCCGTTCGGGCAGTTTGCCGGATCGGCGTAGAGGGAGTCGAAGGGGTCGAATCCGAACCGACCGGCCCGGTACCCGGCTCACCGCTGTCGTCCTCGGTCACCACGATCCAGCCCAGACCGGGACCGGATTCCGCCACCAACGACGCGAATTGCGGTTGGGTGACGGCCCCCACGCACCCGGTCTTGCCGATGAAGAACTGCAGCTCGGCACGGACCGACCGGGTATTGGTGGTGACACCGACCGCCCCCACCGTGGCGCAGGCGTACCAGGCCAGGACCATCTCCGGACAGTTGTCGGCATGGATGAGGACCTTGTCCCCCTTGGTCACCCCCCGGTTGACGAGGCCCGAGGCCAGGCTCTGGACGTCGCGCCAGAACTCGGCGTACGTCCAGGTTCGCGACCCGCCACGGCGCGGCTCCCAGATCAGCAGCACCTTGTCGGGTTGTGACTCGGCCCACGATCGGAGCAGCCACGGTATGTCCTGACCGGCGAACTGGAATTCGGCCGCCTCTTGCTCGTCCATTCGGCATCCTCTCCACGGGGTCATCGTCGGTGTGACCGGTGATCCGGCGGTCCACCGTAGCGGCCGCCGACCCGCGGACCCGTCGGCCCGTGTACCCGTCACACCGAGGACCCCGAACGTTGACGGGGATGGCGGCGCCGTGGTAGGCCCGACCGCATGGAGGACAGGGTCACGCCCGGTCTCTATCTCGAGATGACCGACGACCCTCTCGACGAGTACGTGGCCGGTCGCGTGGCGGATCTGTTGGCCCACCCGGGAGTGAGCCGAGCCACCTGGTGGCGGAACGTCAATCGCCATCGGGTGGATCTGCCCCGTCGGATCCCCGAGTTCGACCACCTCGCCGTGTATGAGGTCGACGACCGGTTCGGAGCCCCCTCCACACCCGACGGGGTGCGCGGCCACCTCTTCCACCACTACCGGCGCCCGGGCCAGGGACGGCTCACCGGTCGCCCCACCCTCGGCCTGTCGCTGGTCCTCATCTCGCCCTCCGAACCTCACCGGGCCCAGGAGTTGCGGGACTGGGGCGACTTCGTCCACATCCGCCACATAGCCGAGGTGGCCGTACCCGGCTACACCATGATCACCCCGTACGAGAACGTCACCGGTCAGGACCCTCGCTACCTGCACTTCTACGAGATGGACACCGACGAACCCGAGGCGGCCTTCGGTCTCATGACCCCGCTGGTGGAACGCCTGTTGAACGCCGACCGGACCCGGTCGGTCGCACGCGACCAGACAGTCGGGGTCCCCCCGGTGACAGCTTCCGTCGGTGGGCCTCTCACGATGCATTGCGGATCGACTACGTGAACTCGTTCGTCCGGATGGGCGAGCTGGCCTGATCCGGTCCTGGCGACCGGGGTTGGGCGTGACCTGGCCCATCGACGAGGCAGGCCCATCGTCCCGGTACCCTGACCGCGATGTGCCTCCTCGTGTTCGCCTGGCAGATGGACCCTTCGTCCCCCCTGATGGTGGCGGCCAACCGTGACGAACGACTCGACCGGCCGGCACTGCCGTTCGGCGTGCTGCAGGAGTCCGAACCCCGCATGTTGGGAGGTCGTGACCAGCGGGCCGGAGGGACCTGGCTGGCGGTCAACGAGGGTGGCGTGGTGTCGGGCCTCACCAACCGGCCCTCTCCGGGCGGGCCGGATCGGACCAAGCGCTCGCGGGGGGAGCTTCCGCTGATGTTGGCCGGCCACGACCGTGCCGAGGACGGGGTGGCCGAGTTGGTCGGCCGGATCCACGCCGGGCAGTACAACCCGGCATGGCTGCTGGTCGCAGACCGAACCTCGCTCTTCTATGTCGAGCTGGCCGACGACCGAGATCCGGTGGTCCGTTCGCTGCCGCCCGGCATCCACATCCTCGAGAACGTGGCCCTCGGGAGCCCTTCGCCGAAGGTCGACCGGGTCCGTTCGCAGCTGACGACGGCAGAGGCGGACGGAGAACCACTGTGGCCCGCCCTCCGGTCGGTGCTGTCCGACCACACCGTGCCGACGGACCTGCGGCCGGACGACGGTGAGGCGGGTGGTCCCGAAGTGGTGCGTCGCCCGGCCACCCTGGCCGCGTGCGTCCACACCGACGACTACGGCACCCGGTCCGCAGAGCTGGTCCGCGTCCCCTCGGATGCCCGGGCCCGTCCCGAGGTGCTGGTGGCGGAGGGCCCACCGTGCGCCACGCCCTTCGTCGACGTCGGCGCCCGCTGGGTGGTCTGATTCGTTTCCCTACCCGTCCTTGTCGACGGTCCAGCCGCGCCGTCGGAGCTCGGCCGCCAGCTGGTCGGTCGGGATCCGGTGCAGAGGTCGATCGGACGGGATCGGCCGGGTGGGCGATCGACGCGGCGCCGGTCGGGGTGGCTCCGGCCCGTCCGCCTGCAGGCTGGCGATGAGCTCCTCCGCCTCCTGCCGTGTGAACCGGCCACCGGCCTGGCGCTGGTTGAATCCCATCGGCCCCCGGGCGTCGCGGAAGTCGACGTGGCCGGCCGCCTGCAGCAGTGTCAACAGCTCGTCCCGCTGTCTCGCCGTTGCCGGGGGTCCGGGCGCTTGACCGAATGCCATGGTTGCAGTCTCCCCGATCGGGGGCCTCAAGCCAGGTACTCGACCTCGCCGTCCTCGGTGAGCTGGTAAAGCTCGAAGCCGTTGGTCACGTGGGGATCGTCGGCGGCCAGCGAAACGGCGATCTTCTGGGCGCTGTTCCGCATCACGTCCATCACCAACTCGACGACCTGTGGCGCCGTGAAACAGTGGTGGACCTGGGCCACCAGGGACCTGTCGATGGCACCGGGGAGGGTGATGACGGCGTCGGTCAACCGCAGGGCCACCTTGTGGAACTCGGTCAGGCTGCTCTCCTCGTACCGCTCGGTGGTGTCGAAGAGCTCCTCGTCGGCCCCGGCCTCCAGCGCCGGCAACGAGCGCGTCGACTGGCAGAGCCGGCAATTGTGTTGGCGCGCCCGCGTAGGCGTACCAGTTCGGTGGTGATCGCATCGAGGCCGTCGAGGCGGGCGACCGATCTCGACAGACCGTCCAGCTGGTCCAGCAACTCCTCGCTGTCCGTCTCGGTCCGCCCGGTAGCGGGCCCGCCCTCGTCCTCGGCCCCGACCGACGGCTCGGCGAGGCCCCCGGGCCGGTCCGGCCACCCGGGGAACAGGCGGTCGAGGGTCGTGCGGACACGCCGGCCGTAGTCCAGCGCGAACAGGGCCACCACGAAGTCGAGCAGCGATCCAGGTCCGAGCTGTTCAGCCACGTCCGCCCGCAGCGCGTCGGTGACGCCGGCGACGTCGATGACGAACTGCTCGGTGAAGCCCAGGCACGCCCGGTCGGCGGCCGAAAAGAGGGGGGACGTGGCCCACCCGGTCACGTGCCACCGTCGGTCGTGGCCGGGGGCGTCCTGTCCCTCGTCCCCCGTTCGGGGACCGTGGGCGTCACCGAGGAGCTGGCCGATCCGCTGATCGATCAGGATCAGGAGGGGCGGGGGCAGGACACCCCAGATCGATCCCTCCAGACGGCTGAAGGCCCGGCCCGCCTCCGGCGCCAGGCAGGCCAGGGGAGCCGGCGTGGTCCCCGGGTCGGTCCGGTTCAGAGCTTCACCACCACCTTGCCCGTATTTCCCCCGCTGAACAGCAGGTTGAGGGCGTCCCCCACGTGGTCGAGTCCGTCGACCACGTGCTCGCGATGGTGGATCCGGCCCTCCATGACCCATCCGGCCATGCGGATCTGGGCCTCGGTGAACCGGTCGAGATAGTCGAGCACCAGAAAGCCCTCCATCCGAGCCCGCTTGATGATGAGGTTCAGATAATTGCGGGGACCGACCGGACGCTCGGTGTTGTACTGGGAGATGGCCCCGCACAGGACCACGCGGGCCTTCATGGCCAGGTGGGCGAGACAGTCGTCGAGGATCTGTCCCCCCACATTGTCGAAGTAGACGTCGATCCCGTCGGGGCAGACGGCGCCGAGGCGCCTGCCCACGTCCTCCTCCCGGTAGTTGATGGCGTGGTCGAAGCCGAGCTCACCCGTGAGCCACTCGCACTTCTCCGCCGAACCGGCGATACCCACCACCGATCCTGCGTCCTCGATGCGGGCCAGCTGGCCCACGACCGAACCGGTGGCCCCGGCGGCGCCCGACACCACCACCGTGTCCCCGGGCCTCGGCTGGCCGACGTCGAGGAACCCGAAATACGCGGCCATGCCGGTGGCGCCCAGCACCCCGATGGCGATGGTGGGTTCGACCCCCGGGGGCAGGACGGTCATGGCCGCGGCGCCCTCATCGGCCACGGCGTACTCCTGCCAGCCCAGCATGCCGAACACCTGGTCGCCCGGGTGGTACCGCTCGCTCCGGCTCACCACCACCTCGCCCACCCCGCCGCTGCGCACGACCTCACCGATGCCGATGGGGGGGAGATAGCCCGGGGCGTCGTCCATCCACGTGCGGATGGTGGGGTCGATGGACAGGTACTGCACCCGGATCAGCGCCTGGCCGTCCGCCGGCTCGGGCACCGGGGCCGAATCGTCGAAGTGGAGGTTCCCGCTGTCCAGCAGCCCGTGGGGACGTGAGGCGAGCCGGACGCGCCGGTACGTGTCGGACACGACCGCCATTCAAGCAGACGGGACGGCCGGCCCGGGCACCTCGAAGTACCTACGGGGATTGTCGACCAGCATGGCGGTGATGTGGCCGGGGCCGGTACCGCGCTCCAACAGGGCGGGGACCACGTCACGCAGGACGTGTTCGTAGTGCCAGTTGGGAGCGACCGTGGCCACGAGCTCGGCGGGGAACCAGTCGATGTAGCACGACGCATCCTGGGACAGGACGACGCGGTCGGCGTACCCGTCGCGGCACAGGTGGGCCACGGTGTCCACCCGCTGGTCGAAGGGCAGCAGCGCATCGAGGCCGAAACGGTCCATGCCCAGCAGCGATCCTCGGTCGGCCAGTCCCTCGAGGTAGCCGATGTCGGCCGAGTCGCCGCAGTGGCCGATGACCACGCGCGACAGGTCCACTCCCTCCTCGGCCAGGACCCGCTGGGCGATCGTCCCTCCGGCGTTGAGCACACTGGTGTGCACGGTGATGGGAGCACCGGTCGACACGTGGGCCCGGGCCACGGCCCGCATCACCCGCTCCACGCCCGGGGTCAGGCCGGGCTCGTCGATGGCGCACTTGAGGAAGGCCGCCCGCACCGACGTGCCGGCGATGCCCTCGGTGAGGTCCGACACGAACATGTCGACCATGGACTCGGACCCGTCACGGCGCGTGGCGGGGTCGTCGAAGCGGAACCGGAACGGGAGGACGTCGTAGGTGTACAGACCAGTGGCGGCCACGATGTTGATGTCCACCGCCTCGTTGATGCGCTGGATGCGCGGGATGTACCGTCCCAGCCCCACCACCGTGGGGTCGACGATGGTGTCCACACCGAGCTCCTTCAGACTCGTCAACCGGGCCACGGCGTCCTCCACCCGTTCTTCCTCGTCCCACCCGGCCGGGTAGTTGGCCAGCATGTCCGGGGTCAGGACGAAGACGTGTTCGTGCATGAGGGTGGTGCCGAGGGCCGCCGTCTCGACGGGTCCCCGTACGGTGTCGACCATGGCCATGGGCACGTGCTCCTTCCGGTCGGCCCGCGCCCGCCCCGGACAGCGGGTGGAGCATGGCACACCGCAGCGGTGACCGCCTCGGGTCGGAGGCCTTCGGCTACCGTCCAGTGTGCGGCGCCGCCGCGTCCGCCACGGGGGAGACCATGACCGATACCGCCACCACCGAATCCACCGACGAGCTGCTCGACGAGCTGGCCGATTGGCTGGCAACCCGGTGGGACCCCGATCTGACCGTCGGCGCCTGGTGGGAACGCCTGGGCCTGGCCGGCTGGTCGGCCCCCACGCTCCCCCGGCACGCCTTCGGCAAGGGGGTCCCCCGCAACGACGGGATCCGGATCGCCCAGGCCATCGCCGACTTCGGCGCGCTGGGGGCCCCGAACGGGCTCGGTCTGCTGCTGGCGGCCCCGACCATCGCCACCCACGGTACCCAGGAGCAGATCGACCGGTACGTGCGCGACATCGTGACCGGGCGCCAGTCGTGGTGCCAGCTGTTCTCCGAACCCTCAGCCGGCTCGGACCTGGCCGGACTCCAGACCCGGGCCGTGCGGGACGGCGACGAATGGATCGTGAACGGCCAGAAGGTCTGGACCTCGAACGGCCAGAAGGCCGACATGGGGATGCTGCTGGCCCGGACCGATCCCGACGTGCCGAAGCACCAGGGCATCACCTACTTCGCCCTGGCCATGGTCCAGCCCGGCGTGGAGGTCCGGCCCCTGCGGGAGATGACCGGTCGGGCCCTGTTCAACGAGGTCTTCCTCACCGACGCCCGGGTCCCCGCCGATGCCGTCGTCGGGGAGGTGGGCCAGGGCTGGGCCGCGGCCAACACGACCCTGGCCAACGAACGGGCCGGGCTCGGTTCGGGGGGTGGGAACGGCGCCGGCGGGGTGGCCGTCCCGGGCACGGTCGGTGGTGACCTCGAACGCCGAGCCGGAGCCTTCGTCGGCCCCGTGGCGAGCCGCCGCGGCGAGGGGGCCGACTCGGGTGAGAGCACCATGCTCCAGGCCATGCGCGGCGGCAGCGGGTTGCTCGTGGGCCTGGCCCGTCGGAACGGGAAGCACACCGAGCCCGGCATACGGCAGGGCCTGGCCCGGCTCTACACCTGGGGCGAGCTGGGACGGATGAACGGTCTGCGCCTGAAGGCGGCCAAGGAGGCCGGGGGCGACATACCCGGGATGCCGAACATCTCCAAACTCTCCATGAGCCACATCATGCGACTCTCGCGGGATCTCGGACTGGCCATCGCCGGCGCTTCGGGCATGCTCCACGCCTACGACAGCGAGGGGCGGGCCGCGGTGGCCCGGGCCACCGACGAGCCGAGCCTGCCCATCGTCACCGAGATGGCCCTGTTGGCCCAGGCACCCCCCATCTACGGCGGGACGGACCAGATCCAGCGCAACATCATCGGCGAACGGGTGCTCGGTCTCCCGAAAGAGCCCAACAGCGACCGGACCACGCCCTTTTCGGAACTGCCGAAGAACGTCTGATACCGTCGTCCGCCGCCCGGGAGGCCCGGGCCGCGTGGTCCCGGCGTGGCAGTTCGGGCCCGACCAGCACGCAAAGGAGCAGAGACATGGCCGGCATCAACGAGGGACGCGTGGTCGTCATCACCGGATCGGGGCGCGGTATCGGACGGTCCCACGCCATCGAGTTCGCCAGCCAGGGGGCCAAGGTCGTGGTCAACGACCTCGGGGCCGAGGTCGACGGCAGCGGTCGGTCCGAGGGACCGGCCGGCCAGGTGGTCGACGAGATCACCGCCATGGGAGGCCAAGCCGTGGCCAACGGCGACGACGTCTCCGATACCGAAGGGGCGAAGCGGCTGATCGCCACGGCCGTCGACACCTTCGGCGGCCTCGACGTCCTGGTCAACAACGCCGGCATCCTCCGTGACCGCATGCTCGTCAACATGACCGTCGACGAGTGGGATGCCGTGATCCGGGTCCACCTCCGCGGCACGTTCGCCCCCATGCGGGCCGCCGTCGAGTACTGGAGGAACCGGTCGAAGGCCGGGGAGAGCAACGACGCCCGGATCATCAACACCACCTCGCCGTCGGGGATCTACGGCAACGTCGGCCAGACCAACTACGGCGCGGCCAAGGCCGGTATCGCCTCGCTCACGATCATCGCCGCCATGGAGCTCGGACGCTACGGCGTCACAGTCAACGCCATCGCCCCGGCGGCCCTCACCCGCATGACCGAAAACCTCGGAGGCGGCTTCGACGCCGAGGTCGCACCGGACCAGTTCGACCCCAACGACCCCGACAACATCGCCCCCCTGGTGGTGTGGCTGGGGAGCCCGGAGTCGAAGGACATCACGGGCCGGGTCTTCAACGTGTTCGGCGGCCACATCAGCGTGGCCGAAGGCTGGGTGGCGGGCCCGGGGGCGGACAAGGGCGACCGATGGGACAGTGCCGAGCTCGGATCCGTCATCCCCGACCTGGTGGCCAAGGCCGCACCCAATGCCAACATGCTCGGACGTCGCGACTGAGCCCCTGCCATGCTCGCCGGCGCCTGACGGCGACGCCTGTCGCTACTCGGACGGCGCGGGATCGGGACGCCAGAACGTGAGCAGGAGCAGCGCGCTTCCACCCACCCCGGCCACCACGGCGATCAGCAGGCCCTTCCAGCCCCACAGGGTGGTCAGGCCGGCGGCGTTGTCGATGCTCCAACCGCCCGGGCCCACCGTGGCCAGCAAGAACCCCGACACGGTGAGCACCATCACGTACTCCCAGCCTTCACCGGGACGGAAGATGAAGAAGCCGTTCTTCAGGTGGTTGGTGATCCACGCCACCAGCATGACCCCGACCACACCGGCCCCTCCGAACGCCGTCAGCAGCCCCAGCACCAGCAACGCCCCCGCCCCGATCTCAGTGATGCTGGCCACCCAGGCGTGGAGCCAACCTGGCTTCATGCCCAGGCTCTCGAACCAGCGGCCGGTGCCGGCGATCTTGCCCCCACCGAAGATGTGGTTCACCCCGTGCGCGATGAACACGGCCCCGATGGCACAACGAAATACCAGAAGGGCGAGGTCGACGGCGTGGACGTTGGCCATGTTCATACGCTCCGTCTGCCGGATGGCTACGAGGTTGGGACGGCCCCGCGACGGGACACGCCACAATGTAGGGATGGGTCAGGGGTGAAGCAACCCTCGCCGTTCAGTCCGACGCGGGGAGGGCCTTGGTCTCCTTCAGCGACAGGGCCTGGCCGTCGAAGGTCAGCGTGCCCGTCCCGGGCTTGGTGCAGAGGATCTCCACCGTGCCGTCGGGGTCGGTGTAGCGCTTACCCAGCAGGGTACCGCCGGCCAGCTCCTCGGCAACCTGCCCCCGGTGGGCGGCGGGGTCACCCACCGGGACCAACGGGGCTCCGCCACAGGCCAGCTCGTGGTCTCCCGAGCCCTTGATGACCACGACCTCGGCATCGCAAACCTGACTACTCAACCGCAGCCCTGGCTTGAGATTCACGACTGGACCCCCTGGCCTCTCCATGGCCACACGCCCGTGCCGGTGGCTCGATCGGAGGCGAACGATAGCACGGGGACCCTCCACCACCTTCCCCCGGGACCGGCCGACCCGAAGCGCGTCAGGCCAGTCGGCCGGGACGGTTTGAGCGCCCGGGGGGCCCCTGATAATTTGATTCTCATCATGCGAGACCGGTCCTGCCGGGCCGTCCGCTCCCGCTCGAGGCCGAGCGGGGTCGCCCAGTACCGCACAGAGGGGACACCTCATGCCATCTCGAACCTTGGACTTCCCGGTCTTCGACGCCGACAACCACATGTACGAGACGCGCGACGCCCTCACCAAGTTCCTGCCCGAGCGGTATGCCCGGGCCATCGACTACGTGGACATCCACGGGCGGACCAAGATCATGATCCGTGGACAGGTCAGCGAGTACATCCCCAATCCCACCTTCGATGTCGTGGCCGCCCCGGGCGCACAAGAGGAGTACTTCCGAAACGGCAATCCGGAGGGCAAGTCCTACCGAGAGCTGGTCGGCGACCCGATCCGGTGCCTGCCGGCCTTTCGGGAGCCGGCCCCGCGGATCGAGCTGATGGACGAGCTCGGAATCGACCGGGCCCTGATGTTCCCGACGCTGGCCAGCCTCATCGAGGAACGGATGAAGGACGATCCCGAACTGATCCACACGGTCATGCACGCCCTCAACCAGTGGATGCACGAGACCTGGACCTTCGCCTACGAGGACCGCATCTTCGCCACCCCGGTCATCAACATGGGCATCATCGACCGGGCCCTGGAGGAGTTGGAGTGGGTGCTGGAGCGTGGGGCACGGTGCGTGCTGATCCGTCCGGCACCGGTGCCGGGGCTCCGCGGTACACGCTCGCCGGGGCTCCCCGAGTTCGACCCCGTGTGGTCGCGCATCGTGGAGGCCGGCATCCTCGTCGGTATGCACGCGTCGGACAGCGGGTATGCCGAGATCGCCAACTGGTGGGAGGAAAGTTCCGAGTTCCTCCCCTTCCGGCCGTCCGCCTTCCGCATGATGGCCCAGGGCAAGCGCCCCATCTACGACACCATGGCCGCCCTCATCTGCCACGGGGCGCTCAGCCGGTTCCCCGATCTGCGGATCGCCGCCGTCGAGAACGGGGCCAACTGGGTGGCGCCCCTCCTCCACGATCTGGCCGATACCTACGAGAAGGTCCCGACCCAGTTCGCCGAGGAGCCGACAGCGGCATTCCGGCGCAACATCTATGTCAACCCGTTCTGGGAGGACGACATGTCGGACCTGGCCGAACTGGTCGGAGCCGACCACATCCTCTTCGGGAGCGACTATCCCCATCCCGAAGGCCTGCGCGATCCCATCAGCTATGTCGACGAGCTGAAGGCCCTCGACGACGAGGACACAGCCAAGATCATGGGTGGCAACCTCGCCGGCCTGATGGGTGTGGGCGTACCGGTGTGAAGCACCGAACCCGAAACAGCCACCCGCTACGGTCGCGACCATGACTCAACCGAGCCAGTGGCAGGTGCGCACCGTCGAGCACTCCCTCAAAGAGGCGCGGCTGAAGGCCATCTCGCGGGGCGGGAAGTTCATCGTCGCCGCCAACGAGCTCCTCTTGCAGACGGGCAAGGCCGACTTCACGGTGCAGGACGTGGTCGAACGCTCCGGCATGTCGCTCCGCTCCTTCTACCAGTACTTCGCCACCAAGGACGATCTGCTGCTGGCCCTGGTCGAAGAGGCCGTACAGGGCTATGTGGCCAACATCCGGGCCCGCATCGCCACCGAGTCCGATCCGGTCGAGAAGTTGCGGGTGCTGGTCCGGACCATGTTCAGCTCGGCCGAGCGGACCGACTCGTCCTCACGCGGCATGGTGCTGTTCTCGTGGCACCTGGCCGACACCCGGACCGAGGAGTTCTCGGCCATCTTCACCCCCCAGGTGGCCATGGTGGCCGAGATCCTCGAAGCCGGCGTGGCCACCGGGGTGTTCCGCCACGACATCGACGTGCCGGTGCTGGCCGGTCTGGTGATCCACACCGTGGTTTCGGTCATCGACATGCGGATCCTCGGGGTGCAGATGGCCCCGCGGGTCATCAACGAGGACGACATGGTCGGGTGGTGCCTGTCGGGAGTCATGGCCTCACCCGCCCATGCCTGAGCGGTGACGGCCGGGCGGCCGGAAAAACTACTGTTCACCACCTAGTACCGACCTATCCGACGGCCCCGAGGCCGGTCGACCACGGCCAAGGAGAGCCCTTTCCATGACTGACCTAGCCCCCGAGCCGGCGCTCCGGCCGGCCGGCGCACCCGACCCCGGTCCTGCCGCGGAGTTCCGGGCCTCGCTCCGCTCATGGCTGGAGGCCGAGGTGACCGACGAGATCGTCCGCCTGGGTCAGGCCATGCCCACCGGGGAGGACCTCGAGCAGTACCGGAAGTGGAACAACCGCCTGGCCGACGCGGGCTGGGCCGCACCGGCGTGGCCGGCCGAGTACGGAGGCCGTGACGCCGGCATCGACGAGCAGCTGGCCTACCTCGAGGAGATGAGCGCCGTGGCCGCCCCCGGGCCCATCAACACCATCGGGGTGTCCAACATCGCTCCGGCCATCATGGCCTACGGCACCCCCGACCAGCAGCGTCGGTTCCTCCGGCCCATGCTCCGCGGAGACGAGATCTGGTCGCAGGGCATGTCCGAGCCCGACGCCGGCTCCGACCTGGCCTCGCTGCGGACCCGCGCCGAGCCCGACGGCGACGAGTTCGTGGTGAACGGGCAGAAGACCTGGAACAGCCTCGCCCCCATCGCCGACTGGTGCCAGCTCTACGTGCGGACCGATCCCGAGGTCCCCAAGCACAAGGGGATCAGCTGTTTCCTCGTCGACCTGCGTACCCCCGGCATCGAGGTCCGGCCGATCCGGACCATGACCGGTGACCAGACCTTCGGTGAGCTCTACTTCACCGAGGCCCGCATCCCGGCGTCGGCATTGCTGGGGCCGCTCGACGGGGGCTGGACGGTGGCCATGACCACCTTGAGCTTCGAGCGGGCCGGGGTGGCCCGTCTCCACCTCGGGCTGTCCCGCAAGCTCGACCGCCTGCTGTCCGACCCCGGGGCCACCGACGCCCTCCGCGATCCGAAGATCAGGGTGCGGGTGGCGGCCATCTACGCCGACATCGCCTGCATGCGGTGGATGACCAACCGTTCGCTGGCGCGGATGCGGAGTGGCCAGCCCACCGGGGCCGACGGCAGCATGACCAAGCTGGCCTGGGGACGGGCCGAGCAGAAGCTGAGCGCCCTGGCCCTCGACGTGCTCGGACTCGGAGCCACCTCCGGCGAGTGGGCCTTCAACCTGACGGCGTCGCCCCAGTCCACCATCGCCGGCGGCACCAGTGAGATCAACCTCAACATCGTGGCCGAAATGGGTCTCGGGCTCCCCCGCGAGCCCCGCGTCGGTTGACCGAGGGTCCCTCCCATTCCGTCGGCCCGGCAGGGAGCCGACCCTTGGCTACACTCCGACCATGCGGGTAGTGGTGGACTTCGACCTCTGTGAATCGAACGCCCTGTGCATGGCCGCGGCCCCCGAGGTGTTCGAGGTCCGCGACGACGACTTCTTGTACGTGCTCGACGAGGAACCTCCCGAGGAGCTACGCGACAAGGTCACAGCCGCGGCCAAGGCCTGCCCCAAAGTGGCCATAACCATCGAGGACTGATCGGGAACCGGGGCCGGCCCGGCCGGTCCACCGGCCGGTGGGCTCTCAGCGGGTCCTGTGCACCGGAACGCTGGCATAACCGGCCACGTTCGACATGGTGACGCGGGCGGTGTTGGCCTCGTCGACCTCGAACCGGGGCCACCGTTTCGTCAACTCCTCGATGGCGATCCGGCTCTCCATCCGGGCCAGGGCCGCTCCCAGGCAGCTGTGGATGCCGTACCCGAAGCCGATGGCCAGGCTCGGGCGCCGCTCGATGTCGAAGGCGTCAGGCCGGTCGTAGAACCGCTCGTCCCGGCAGGCCGAACCGGTCACCAACAAGGTGGGGAAGCCGGCCGGCACCGTGCCCCCGCTGAGGACGGTGTCCTGCGTGCTGAATCGCCCCTGGTACTGGGATGGAGGGAAGTACCGGAGCACCTCCTCGACCGCAGCGGGGATGGCGCCCGTCTCCTCGACCACCTTCTGGTACTGGTCGGGATGGCGGTGGAAGAGCACGGCGGCGTTCCCGACCAGCTTGGTCACGGTCTCCGCACCCGCTCCTCCGAGCAGGGCGGTGAACCCGGCGATCTCCTCGTCGGTGAGCTGGGTCATCTGACCGTCGCCCCGGTCCACCTCCACCTGGGTCAGACGGCTGATCATGTCGTCCCCGGGGTTGCGGCGCTTCTCGCCGGCCAGCTCCCAGAAGTAGGCGCCGAACTCCATGCCGGCGGCGACGCCCTCCTCGGTCGGATCCAGTTGGCCCGGCTCGCGGTGGAGCATGAGGTCCAATGCGTGCCGGAGCCGCTGGCGCTCCCGCTCGGGCACCCCGAGCATGCGACAGATGATCTCGACCGGGAACGGGCCGCTGAAGTCCTTGACCACGTCGAAGTGGTCAGCCCCGTCGAACGGTTCGAGGTAGGAGGAGATGACCTCCCGCACCATCGGCTCCAACGCACTCACCGCCCGCGGGGTGAACACCCGGCTCACCAGGGCCCGCATGCGGTCGTGCTCGGGCGGGTCCATCATGATCATCGATCGGTACAGGGCGATCAGTTCGGGATCCTTGGTCAGCATGGACAGGTCGACGCCGTGGCTGCTGGTGAAGGTGGGCCAGTCCTTGTGGGCGGTGCAGACGTCCTCGTAGAGGAACAGGGCGTAGAACCCGTACTTCTCGTTGCGGTACACCGGAGCCTCGTCGCGCATCCGCCGGTACAGCTCGGTGGGATCATTGAAGAACTCGGCGGAAAACGGATCGAACTCCACCGGCGTCCCGCTCAGCGTGGTGTCGGACATGGTGCCCCTTCCCGGATGGTACGCATCGTCGATGCGCGTCGTGTGACCGGATCGTACCGGTTGGTGGTACCGGTGGGCCCCGACCGACGGGTGGGCCGAACCGGGGTCAACCGTCGTCGCGCCGGCCGTCGGGCAGGGCGCGGCGCTGGGTGAACAGCCATCTCCCGTGCTGCTCCTCGTACCGGTCGAGGTAGCGGCCCCAGTGGTCGAGACCGTGGGGCATCAGCACGGCGAAGTAGCTCCGGCCACTGGCGTGTGTGCGATCCTCGACATCGATCTGGTGGGTGGAGGTGAAGTGACGGATGTGGTGCCGGCCACCCCGACCGGTGGCCGCGGCGGCCGCGTCCCACCGGTCCTTGGTGCCGGTGAAGACGGTGGCGATGGCGTCGCGTCCCTCGTAGCGCTGCACATCGCCGGCCGCGGTCACGATCTCCACGGTGGCTCGGTCGGCGAACAGCTCCAGTACCGGAGCGAACCGCCCGGCGTCGGCGTTGGCGTTGTACCGCGCCACCAGGTCGCGGATGCTCTCGCGGGCCACCAACTCCCAGACCTCCACGCCGGTCGGCCCCTACCCCTCGATGGAGATGCAGCGCTCCGGGCAGTTCTGGACGGCCAGCCAGGCCTGGTCCTCCTGGCCGTCGGGCACCTCGGAGACGAGCAGCACGCTGTGACCCTCGTCGTCGGCGTCGAACAGCTCGGGGGCCAAGGTGTAGCAGCGTCCGTGGCCGGTGCACAGCTCGCTGTCGAGGACGATACGCACGGGGCGCAGCCTAACGCTCGACCCCGGACCCGGTCACTCCCCGCGCCACCGGTCCGGCCCGTCGGTCACGCCGGCGGGGCCACCGGGTGGCCACGGATGTGGGGGAGGACCTCGTCGGCGAAACGCTTGATGCCGTCGAGGGCGTCCTTGGTGCTCCGGAACGGTTTGACCAGGGCGCGCCCCACCCCGGCATCGGCATGACGGCGGAGATCGTCGAGGGTGGCGTCAGCGGCCCCCAGGGTGATCTCGACCGATCCGGGACGGTCCGCCTCGTGGCGGAGTCGGGCCATCCGGGCCGCCGGCACCGGGATCTGATCGAGGGTGTGGTTCATCGGGATCCATCCGTCACCCACCAATGCGGCGCGGCGCACGGCGGCCGGACCGTCACCTCCGATGTGCAGGCTGGGCCACGGCGAGTGCACGGGCTTGGGCTCGAACATCACCGGGCTGAAGTCGAAGAACTCGCCGTGGTGCTCGACCAGCTCCTCGCTCCAGAGCCGTTGGCAGACCCCGATGGATTCGTCCACCCGGCGGCCTCGGGAGGCAAAGTCGAGCCCGACCGCCTCCCACTCGGTCTCGAGCCAACTGGCGCCGATGCCGAACTCCACCCTCCCCCCCGAGATCACGTCGAGGGTGGTCACGGCGCGGGCCACGGCGAAGGGATGCCGCAGGCCGATGTTGTACACCTGGGTGCCGAAATGGATCTGCTCGGTGCGCCCGGCCAGGAAGCCCAGGTAGGTGAAGACGTCGAAGACGGGGACATCGGAGGGGATGGGGGGATGGACGGACCCGGCGAAGGGGCTGCCGGCCATCTGCACCGGGATCACGAGGTGCTCCGGCATCCAGACCGACTCGTAGCCCAGCCGGTCGGCCTCCATGGTCACCTCGGTCCAGACCGCCGGGCGCAACACGCCGAGGGAGATGCCGATCTTCAAGGGACACCTACCTCCCGAGCGACGTGGTCGAGGCCAACTCGGCCGCCGAGGCCATGGTGTCGAGCACCACGTGCTCGTACGCCGCCATGCTGGGGTTGTCGGCCTCGCCCGACACCACTCGGGCGTACCCGGCCTCGAGCACGATGGCCAGCTTGAACCGGGCCAGGATGACGTAGTAGTCGATCTCCTCCACGCTGCGACCGCTGACCGTGGCGTAGTGATCGAGCACCTCGGCCCGGCTGGGCAGACCGGTGGCGTCGACGTAGCCCCTGGTCCGGTCCTCCCCCGGGTCCGTCCACCCCATCATCACCCAACCCAGGTCGAGGAGCGGGTCCCCCACCGTGGACATCTCCCAGTCGACCATGGCGGCCAGTCGGGCCGGCGCGCCGTGCGAGAACATGACGTTGGCGAACTGGTAGTCGCCGTGGATGATGCCCGGCTCCCAGTGGCTGGGCTTGTGGTTGCGCAGCCACTCGGCGGCCACGTCCAGCCCGGGGATGTCACGGAACTTGATGGCGTTCAGGTGGGCCAGCCACCGGTCCACCTGGCGGTCGTGGAAGCCGTCGGGCTTGCCGAAGCCCTCGAGGCCCTGGGCCCTCCAGTCCACCCGGGCCAGCCGGGCGATGCCGTCGACCAGCTGGATACCCAGCCCGTAGCGCGCCGTGAGATCCGTGTCGAACGGTGCCGGCCAGCCGTCCATGTTCATCGGCGACCAGCCGTCGACCAGGCTCATCAGGTAGAAGGACGACCCGATCACCTCGTCGTCGCTGCAGGCGGCGTAGGCCTCGGGGTGGGGAACGTCGGTCCCGTTCAAGGCGTGCAGGACTCGGTACTCACGTAACATGGTCTCGTTCCGACCCTTCGGCACCACCCGGGGCGGCCGGCGCAGCACGGCACGGAATTCGCCCCGCCGTATCTCGAAGATCTCGTTGGACGCGCCTCCGCTGATGAAGGTGGAGGTCACCGGCTCACCGCGGCCCGGGAGCTCCTGGGCGTCCATCCACCGGCCGAGTCGCTCCTCGCGCACCAGCCCGGCGGTACGGGCGGCGATGGCTGCTTCCTCTTCTGCAGTGGGCTTCACCACGGTGTCATGCTCCTTCGTCGTCGGGGATCACGGTCGGGGGGATGGAACTCATGTGGTGCCGGCCGCCTCGTCGGGATAGGGCTCGGCAAAGGCGGTCGGGGTGATCACGGCCAGACCGTCGTAGAGCTCGACCGGTGGCGCCACCGTGGCCGGGTGGGCTACCCGCGACGCCATGATGCCCTCACGGTGGCGCAGGGCGAACATGCTCTCCCTGCGGCCCGAGTACGCAGGAGGCTGGCGGACCATCCAGACGATGCCCTCGGCGGCCACCTCGGACGGCTCCCACTCCGAGTGGTCGGCCCCGGGGGTGTTGGCCACGAACCCTTCGGACGCCACGGCCAGGTCGATCCGGAAGCAGTTCACGGCGATACCGTCCGGGGCCAGCTGCGCGGCGGCGTCGATGGTGAGCCGCTCCAGGGCGACTTTGGACATGCCGTAGGCCATCAGCGACGGGTGGGGGTACAGGGCGGCCACCGACGAGATGTTGACCACCGAGCCGCCGCCGCCGGCGCGCATGGCCGGGGCGGCCTGACGGATGGCGATCATCGGAGCCCGCATGTTGACCTGCATCACCAGGTCGAACCGGTGGAGCGGGATGGAGAGGTCGCCGATGAAGGTGATGGCGGCGTTGTTGACCAGGATGTCCAGACGACCGAAGTGGTCGAGGGTGGTGGCCACCATGGCCTCCACGTCGGCGTCCACGGCCAGGTTGGTGGGGACGGCCAGTCCCCGCCGTCCTGCCGCCTCGATCCTCGACACCGTCTCGTCGATGGTGCCCGAGGTGCGCTGGGGCTGATCCCGCGTGGACCGGGCGGCGCAGGCCACGTGACAGCCGGCCTGGGCCAGGGCCACGGCGGTGGCCGCGCCTACGCCCCGGCTGGCTCCGGTGACCAGGGCCACCTTTCCCTCGAGTTCGTCCACGTCTTCCTTCCCCCTCGGTCGCGCCGACCGGACCCGGCCGTCGGCTTGGCCCCGGCCCGTGCCCTCGCCGCCGGCCCAAACATTCTGTATGTTGGATACGTCATGAATCAAGCGGCCAGCTCCCAGGCGGTGCAGCGTCCCTCCGACAGCGCTGACGGGCCCTCCCCCGGTGGCGCCGGAGGTGGCGTCGAACCCGGCTCCGGGCTTCGGGCCGCCCACGTGCGGGACACCCGCCAGGCCCTGCTCACGGCGGCCCGGGAGCTGTTCGCCGCCAACGGGTTCCAGGCCACCCGGACCGAGGAGGTCGTCCAGCGGGCCGGGCTGACCCGTGGAGCGCTGTACCACCACTTCCGGGACAAAGAGGACCTGTTCCGTGCGGTCTACGAGGAGGTGGCCGGCGAGGTCACCCTGGCGCTGTGGCGTCGGTCGGAGGATCGCCACACCAACGCCTGGGACCTGTTCCGGGCCAACAGCGAGGTCTACCTCGACGCCGCCTCGACGAACCCCGCGTACCGGCAGATCGTGCTGATCGACGGTCCGGCCGTCCTCGGTTGGAACTCGTTGTCCGAGCGCGGTGACGGCCCCACCCATCAGATCATCGGCTACCTGCGTGACGCGGTGTCCGAAGGGGTCCTCGAACCCCAGCCCATCGAGCCGCTGGCCCACCTGCTGGCCGCACTGGGCCGGGGGGCGGCCCTGTACGTGGCCCATGCCTCCGACCCGGTGGCGGCCCGGCACGAGATCAGCCAGTGCAACGAGCGGTTCCTCGCCGGCCTCGGAGTCCACGACCCCGATGCCCGCGACTGAACCGGCGCGACGGGCGAGCACCAAGTCCACCCGGCACCACACCGACCCCACCACCACAGCCACGATGCGAAAGGAAACCTGATGGCCTGGGATTTCTCTACCGAACCCGAGTTTCAAGCCAAGCTCGACTGGGCACGCCAGTTCGTCGAGGACAAGGTCGAACCCCTCGACATCCTCTACCCCCACAAGCAATTCCACCCGCTCGACGACGAGTTGCGGCCCATGGTCGACCCCATGAAACAAGAGGTCAGGGACCACGATCTGTGGGCCGCCCACCTCGGTCCCGAGCTCGGCGGGAAAGGGTACGGCCAGGTCAAACTGGCCCTGCTCAACGAGATCCTCGGCGTGTCGAGCTGGGCGCCCATCGTGTTCGGAACCCAGGCCCCCGACACCGGCAATGCGGAGATCATCGCCCACTACGGGACGGACGAGCAGAAGGAGAAGTACCTTCAGCCCCTGCTGAACGGCGAGGTCTTCTCCTGTTACTCGATGACCGAGCCCCAGGCCGGCTCGGACCCCCAGCAGTTCACCACCAGTGCGGTGCGGGACGGCGACGAATGGGTCATCAACGGGTGGAAGTTCTTCTCCTCCAACGCCCGTACCGCCGCCTTCCTGATCGTGATGGCCATCACCGACCCCGACGTGAGCATCTACCAGGGGGCGTCGATGTTCCTCGTCCCCACCGACACCCCCGGCGTGAACATGGCCCGTCACGTCGGCCTGGCCGGTGAGTCCGAGGACGAGGCCATGCACGCCCTCATCCACTACGAGGACGTGCGGGTCCCGGCCGAGAACCTGCTGGGGGGCGAGGGCCAGGCCTTCGTCATCGCCCAGACCCGCCTCGGCGGCGGGCGGGTCCATCACGCCATGCGCACCGTGGCCACCTGCCAGCGGGCTCTCGACCTCCTGTGCGAACGGGTGCTCAGCCGCGAGACCCAGGGCAGCCTTCTGGCCCGCAAGCAATTCATCCAGGGCGACATCGCCGACTCCTACGCCGAGCTCCAACAGTTCCGGCTGCTGGTGCTGTACACCGCCTGGGAGATCGACCAGGTCAAGGACTACCGGCGCACCCGCAAGAACATCGCGGCCATCAAGGCCCTCACACCCAAGGTCGTGCACGACGCCGTGTGGCGGTCCATGCACGCCCATGGGGCGCTGGGCGTGTCCAACGAGATGCCGTTCGGCGGCATGTGGATGATGGCCCCCATCATGAGCGTGGTCGACGGCCCCACCGAGGTCCACAAGGTCACGGTGGCCCGCGAGGTGCTGAAGGAGTACGAACCCTCCCCGGGCCTGTGGCCGACCGCGCACGTTCCGGCCAAGCGGGCCGAGGCCAGAGAGAAGCTGGCCGCCCACCTCGAACACGTCATCGGGAACTCCTAGCCGCCCGTGCGCGCCGTCCGTTGTGAGCGGTACGGACCGCCCGACTCGGTGGTCGTGGCCGAGGTGGATGATCCCGTGGCCGGGGAGGGCCAGGTGGTGGTGGACGTGGCGGCCGCAGCGGCCAACTTCCCCGACGTGTTGGTGGTGGCCGACCGGTACCAGGTGACCATCCCGGTTCCCTTCACCGTGGGGAGCGAGTTCGCCGGCACGGTGTCGGCCCTCGGTCCCGGGGTGGAGGGCGTGGCCGTGGGTGACCGGGTCATGGGCTCGGTCCTGTTCGGGGCCTTCGCCGACCGGGTGGCGGTCTCGGCCGGCGCGCTGGAGCCGGTGGACCCGGCCATCGACCTGGTGTCGGCGGCGGCGTCGGGGGTGGCCCACCGCACCGCCTTCCACGCCCTGCGCAGCTTCGCCCGGGTCCAACCCGACCAGTGGGTGGTGGTGCTCGGGGCCGCCGGCGGGGTGGGTCTGGCCGCAGTGGAGCTGGCCTCGGTGCTCGGGGCGCGGGTGGTGGCCGCGGCGTCCACGGCCGAAAAGCTGGCCCTGTGCCGGAGCCGGGGCGCGGTGGCCGCCATCGAGTACACCACCGAGGACCTGAAGGAGCGGATCAAAGAGGTGACCGGCGGGGGTGCCGACGTGGTCGTCGATCCGGTCGGAGGCCCCGCGGCCGAAGCGGCGCTCCGGGCTCTGCGGTGGGGGGGTCGGTTCGTGACCGTGGGCTTCGCCTCGGGTGAGATCCCGAGGATCCCGCTCAATCTGGTGCTGTTGAAGGGTGTGATCGTCACCGGGTTCACCCTGGAGGGATTCAACCGCAACCAGCCTGCCGACGCGGCCCGGGACCGGGCCGAGCTGGCCGAGCTCTACCGGTCCGGGCGGTTCACCCCGCACATCTCGGCCCGCTACCCGTTGGACCGTGCCGGGCAGGCACTGGACGATCTGGCCCAGCGACGGGCCCTCGGCAAGGTAGTGGTGGTGCCGTCGGACTGAGCGGAGGGCGGGATGTGCCGGTTACTGGGCCGGGGGTGGGGTCAGTTCGTCGCGGACCACCCGGCGTAGGAGCTTGCCGGTGGCCGTGGTCGGGAGGTCGTCGTAGACCACGATGCGACCGGGCGCCTTGAGCGACCCCAGTGACCCGCGGACCCACTCGACCAGCTCGGCCGTCACGTCCCCGGTCGGATCCCCACCCGTGGCCGGATCCAGCACCACCGCTGCCACCACCGACTCCCCCCACTCGGGGTCGGGCACCCCGACCACCACCGCCGCCTGCACGGCGCCGTGACGCAGCAACGAGTCCTCGATCTCCGACGGGGAGAGGTTCTCGCCGCCCCTGATGATCACATCGTCGGCCCGACCCTCCACGTAGAGATAGCCGGCCTGGTCGACGAAGCCAACATCGCCGGTGGTGAGCCACCCCCCGTCGTCGACGCCGGCCGCCGAGTCGAGGTACTCGCCGCTGACCTGGGGCCCGCGCACCCGGATCAGTCCCCTGGCCCCCAGAGGCAGCGCGTCCCCGTTCTCCTCCACGATGGCCACCTCCACTCCGGGGAGGGGCTGGCCGACCGACTCCAGCCGCCGTCGAACCTCGGGCTCGGCGCTGCCCAGCGCGGCACGGTGATCCTCCGGCCCGAGGACGGCGATGGTCGACGACGTCTCGGTGAGACCGTAGGCGTTGACGAAGTTGACGTCGGGGAAGAGGTCGAGGGCCCGTTCGAGGATGGGGGCCGACATACGGGCCCCGCCATAGGAGATGGACCGCAGGGTCGGCACCCGCCGCGAGGGATCGGAATCCATGCACTGCACGATGCGGGCCAGCATGGTGGGCACCACGAAGGCGTGGGTGGCGCCGTGGTCCCGGGCCCGGTCGAGCCATCCCTCCGGCGTGAAGTTCGGGAGCGGGAGGAGGCGACGGCCCGAGTACACCGAGCTCAGCACGGCGGCCACCCCGGCGATGTGGAACGGCGGCGCCGCCAGCACCAGCGCCTCGTCCTCCCCGGCCCCGGCGAACTCGACGGTGTCCATGACATAGGCCATGAGGTTCTCGTGGCCCAGCAGGGCCGCCTTGGGCGAGCCCGACGATCCGCTGGTGAACAGGATGACGGCGGGCCGTTCCGGCTCCGGCACGAACGCACCGTCCCCATCCCGTTCGCCCGGGCCGGCCGGGCCGGCAGCCTCGAGACGAGCCATCCATGCCGAGGTGGCCTCCGCACCGGAGGAGAGCTCGGCGGCCAGGCTGGTCGAAGCCACCACGGCCGGGGTGTCCAGCCGGGCCGTCTGGGCCTGCAGCGACTCCACCGGTAGCCGGAAATTGAGCGGTGCGTAGGACACGCCGGCCCAGGCGGCACCGAACAGCGCGGTGGGGACCGCCGCCGAACTCACGTCGGCGAAGGCCAGGGTGGCCGCGCCCTCGGACCTCAGAGAACGGCCGGCCGACCGGGCCAGGTGGCGGAGCTGCTCGTAGGTCAGCGACTTGTGATCGTCGGTCAGGGCCACGCGTTCGCCGAAGGTGTCGGCGACGAGGTCGAGCAGCATGGCGATGTTCATGACGGAGGTCCCAGGTCAGGTTCGAGCGAAGGTCACCCTAACGACAGCCGGCCTCGGGGGACAATTATCGCCCGTGGTCGGTGGCGGCCTGCGGCCCGTGGCGGCCGGTGGTCGGCGGTGACCTGCGGTGCGGATGCGGTCCGGAGGGGTAGGGCTCGAGGCCTACCCCTCGAGCCCGTCGACCAGTCCCCATCCGATGGCGGTCTCGGCATCGATCCACGGGAGACCCACCGCCAGCAGCATGGTGGCGTGGCGACCGATCCGCCTCGGGAGGCTGACCGTGCCCCCGGCCCCGGGGATCAGGCCGAGGCGGACCTCGGGCAGCGAGATGCGCGTGGACCGGTCGGCCACCACCCGGTGGGCGAAGGCGGCCAGCTCGATGCCGGATCCGACCGTCGGCCCGTGGATGTGGACCGTCACCCGATCGGCCACCTCGGCCAGCACCCGGCCCACGCTGCGCTGCAGGCGAACCAGGTGCGCCGTCGCCGGATCGGGCCGCGAACCGAACTCGTCGAGGTCGCCCCCGCTGCAGAACGAGGAGCCCGCCCCCAACAGGACCACCGAGCTCACGGTGGGATCGACCGCGGCCACGTGGAGGGCGGCCAACAGCAGGTCCCGCGTGTCGGCGTCGAAGGCGTTGCGCACGTGGGGTCGGCTGAGGGTGATGGTGAGCTCACCGTCCGACCGGGTCACCAGCACCGGCGGTCCGGACTCGGGCGGTCGGTCGGGTACCGGGTTCCGTTGGCGCCAGGCCGTGAACTCGGGACCGCCCTGGAGGAGGCCGTAGGCGGTCGACTCGGCCACCAGCCCCTCCGGAACGGACCGCTCGTGGCCGCCCCGCAGCAGCACGGCCAGGGTGATGGCGGCCAGCGGGTGGCCCTCCACCGTGGCCAGCGCGGTCTCGAGCGTCCCGCTGCCGGGGCCGACGGCCAGGTCGGACCACTCCGGTCGCCGGGACGGGTCGGCCACCACGGCCACCACCACGGCCGGGACCATGCGCAGCCGCTGCATGGCCCGCGCCCCGAGCGTGTCGGGAAGATCGTCGCCCTCGACCAGGACCGAACCACACTCGAGCCCTACAATCCTCTCGAACGCCTCGCCGGCATCGAGCACACTGATGAACTCCTGACCGGTGAGCCGAAGGGGCTCCATGCGACGATGGTAACGATTCGGCCACGCCACCGTGGCATGGCCGCCGGTAGAGGGAACGCACCGATGGCCGACCGTGACCTGCAGTCGAGCCTGACCGCCGCGGACTGGGCCGAGTCGGGACTGATGGCGCTGACCGGACGACCCGGGGGACCGGGGCTGGGCCCGCCGGCGGCGCTGCTGGTCGGGGTGCGAGCCTGGGCCGACAACATCGCCACCCGCACGGAGCGGTGGGGTCGCCCGGTGGCCGTCGATCCTCTGGGCCTCGTGGCCGAACGGGCCGCCGCCGGCGGGCTGAGGCGGGGCGGGGACGTGAGCTGCGGCGGGGCCTCCCGTCTCGTGCCCTGCGCCGACGGCTGGACGGCCGTCACCCTGGCCCGCCCGTCCGATTGGGAGCTGGTCGCAGCCCTGCTCGGACGTTCCCGACCCGTCGATCCCGGTGACTGGCCCACCCTGGCGTCCGGTCTGGCCCGACTGACCGGCCACCGGGTGCGTTCCGGCGCCGAGCTCCTCGGCCTGCCCCTCGCCGTCCTCGGCGAGCGCCGATCATCGGGCGACGCCGGTCGTAACGGCGGCGGCACCACCGCGGGGATCCGGACCCGCCGCCTGCGATCGGCGGTGCCCATCACCGATCCGGCCGGCCTGGTGGTGGCCGACCTCTCCTCGCTGTGGGCCGGGCCCCTGGTCGGCCGGCTGCTCCACCGGGCCGGCGCCCGGGTGGTCAAGATCGAATCGCGGTGGCGGCCGGACGGGGCCCGGAACGGTGACCCCGGGTTCTACACGCTCCTCAACGGAGGCAAGGAGTCGGTGGCCCTCGACTTCCGGGCCGAGGCGGGCCGGCAGCAGCTCCGGCGGATCCTGTCCCACGCCGACGTGGTGATCACAGCGGCGCGCCCCCGGGCACTCGAACAGCTCGGTCTCGACCCCGAGGAGATGATCCTCAGCCGGCGGCCCCGGGTGTGGCTGAGCATCACGGGCTACGGCCACTCCCCGGGGTCTCGGGACCGGGTGGCGTTCGGCGACGACGCCGCCGTGGCCGGGGGCCTCGTGGCCTGGGACGACCTCGGTCCCTGCTTCTGCGGCGACGCCATCGCCGATCCCCTGACCGGTCTGGCCGCGTCGGCTGCCGTCACGGCCGCACTCGACAGCGACGGCGCCTGGGTCATCGAGGCCTCCATGGCCGACCTGGCCGGGGGCCTGACCGGACCGGCCGTGCCCATGGAGGGGTGCCACCCCGCGGCCCCGGCCCTGTGGCAACTCCCCGGGGAGGCACGGGCGGCACCGCTCGGTGCCGACACCGACGCCGTCCTGGCCGGCCTGGATTCCTGACCGGGGCGGACGGATCGATCCGCCGCCCGACCGAAAGCGGCGTTCTCAGCCGGAGGCTACGGCAATCCTCCCAGTCGGTATGATTCTTTCCGACGAGACAACGAGGGTCGGTCGCGGCGCGCTCGGCGCTGGAGACCGGAAAAGAGGAGGATCCCGATGGAGATCAATGAGATGGTGATGGTCAGCGTGGACGATCACGTGGTCGAGCCACCGAACCTCTTCGAGGGGCGCCTTCCGGCCAAGTACGCCGATCTGGCCCCCAAGTTCGTGACCAACGACGACGGGACGAACGCCTGGCTCTACGAGGGCAACATCCTTCCCAACGTGGCGTTGAACGCCGTGGCCGGCCGGCCACGCGAGGAGTACGGGCTCGAGCCCACGTCGTTCGATCAGCTCCGACCGGGCTGTTACGACATCGACGAGCGGGTGAAGGACATGGACGCCAACGGGGTGCTGGGCTCGTTGTGCTTCCCCTCCTTCCCCCAGTTCTGCGGCCAGACCTTCGCCCGGACCGAGGACAAAGACGTGGCGCTGGCCATGGTGCAGGCCTACAACGACTGGCACATCGACGAGTGGTGCGGGACCCACAAGGGCCGGTTCATCCCCTGCCCCATCCCGGCCATCTGGGATCCCGAGGTGCTGGCGGCCGAGGTCCGACGCACCGCGGCCAAGGGCGCCCACGCCGTCACCTTTTCGGAGAACCCCTCCAAGCTGGGCTGGCCCAGCGTCCACTCCGACCACTGGGACCCGTTCTGGAAGGCGTGCAGTGACGAGCAGGTGGTGGTGTGCATGCACATCGGTTCCTCGTCGGAGATCGTGATCACCTCGGCCGATGCCCCCATCGACTGCCTCATCACCCTGACCCCGATGAACATCGTGCAGGCCGCGGCGGACCTGGTGTGGTCGCCGGTCCTGCGCAAGTTCCCCGACTTGAAGGTGGCCCTGTCCGAGGGCGGCATCGGCTGGGTGCCTTACTTTCTGGAGCGCATCGACTACAACTACGACCGCCATCACGCCTGGACCGGGCAGGACTTCGGGGACCAGCTGCCGAGTCAGGTCTTCAACCAGCACATCCTGACCTGCTTCATCGACGACCGGTTCGGTGTGGCCAGCCGCGACTTCCTCGACATGGACAACGTCATGTGGGAGTGCGACTACCCCCACTCCGACTCGACCTGGCCCACGGCCCCGGAGTCCCTGATGAAGGGACTACACGGGATCTCCGACCACGACATCGACCGCATCACCCACCTGAACGCCATGCGGCACTTCCACTACGACCCCTTCACCGAGCTCAGGGGCAAGGAGAACTGCACGGTCGGCGCACTGCGCCAGCGGGCGGCCGGGCACGACGTCTCGATCCAGTCGAGGAACATGGAGAGCATCGGGAAGCGGGGCACCCGCTCCGTCGACCTGCTGTCCGCCTCCCGATCGTCCTAGGGTGCCGGGGCGGCTCCGGGCCGCATCCACCAACGAACCACACTCACGACAAGGGGGAGCGCCCACATGGCCAATTCACTCGCCGGTTTCCGCGTACTCGAGGTAGCGGCCTGGACCTTCGTCCCAGCCGCGGGCGCGGTGCTGGCCGACTGGGGTGCCGACGTGATCAAGGTCGAGCACCCCGTGGGAGGCGACCCGCAGCGCGGCCTCATCTCCATGGGGTTGATCCCCGGGGGGCCCGGCGCCGTCAACTACATCATCGAGCAGCCCAACCGCGGTAAGCGCAGCATCGGGATCGACATCAGCACCGACGGCGGTCGGGACCTGCTCTACAAGATCGTCGAGACATCCGACGTATTCCTGACCAGCTTCCTGCCCGACACCCTCCGCCGATTGAAGATCGACGTCGAGTCCATCCGGGCCGTCAACCCCAACATCGTCTATGCCCGGGGCACCGGGCAGGGCCCGCACGGGCCCGATCGCGAAAAGGGTGGCTACGACGGCGCCACCTACTGGGCCCGCGGTGCGGTGGCCAACGCCCTCACCCCGGCCGACAGCGAGTGGCCGGTCGGGGGCCGACCCGCCTTCGGCGACCTGGCCGGCGGCATGGCCATCGCCGGCGGCATCGCCGCAGGCCTCCTCCAGCGGGCCACGTCAGGAGAAGCCCCTATCGTCGACGTCTCGCTGCTGGGCCTGGCCATGTGGCAGCTCTCACCCGATATCGTGGCCTCCGGTCTCTACGGCGGCGATCCCATGCCGAAATTCAATCGGAGTGTCTCCCCCAACCCGCTGGTCGGCAACTACAAGACCAGCGACGGGCGCATCATCACGCTCATGATGTTGCAGTCCGACCGGTTCTGGGTCGACTTCTGCGAGCACATCGGAAGGACCGACCTCATCGAGGACCCCCGGTTCGTCGACGGGGCGGCGCGCTATACGAACAGCAAGGAGTGCGTCAAAGAGATCGACGGGACCTTCGCCTCGAAGACCTTCGCCGAATGGAAGGAGGCCCTGGCCACCCTGGCCGGGGTGTGGGCTCCGGGCCAGATGGCCAGCGAGCTCGCCGACGACGTGCAGGTAGAGGCCAACGGCTACCTGTCCCGCGTCGACCGCGAGGACGGCAAGTCCTACGACCTGGTGGCCAACCCGGTGCAGATGGACGAGACGGCCGACCAGCTGACCCCGGCCCCCGAGCACGGCCAGCACACCGAGGAGATCCTCCTCGAGCTGGGCATGGACTGGGACCAGATCATCAGCCACAAAGAGGCCGGCGACATCCTCTGAGTGGACGGTGGGCCCGGATCCGGGCGCCACGCCATCCGGCTACTTGGGCGGGAAGCGGAGGGCTCCGTCCAGCCGGATGTTCTCCCCGTTCAGGTAGGGGTTCACCACGATGCTCTCGACCAGCAGGGCGAACTCGTCCGGCTCGCCCATGCGCTTCGGGAAGATGATGCTCTCCACCAGCTTCTCCTTGAGCGCCTCGGGTGCGCTCTGCATGAGCGGCGTGCCCATGGTCCCCGGGGCGATGGCGCAGACCCGGATACCCACCGGGGCCAGGTCCCGCGCCAGGGGCAGGCTCATGCCCAGCACCGCGGCCTTCGATGCGCCGTAGGCCACCTGACCGGTCTGGCCCTCGTAGCCGGCGATCGACGCCGTATTGACCACGACTCCCCGCTGGCCGTACTCGTCGGCCTCGTTGGAGGCCATACGGGCCGCGGCGAGCCGGGTCACGTTGAAGGTGCCCACGGTGTTCAACTCGATGGTGGCCCGGAAGGACTCGATGTCGAGGGGCTCGTTCTCCCGCGACAGGGTCCGCCCGCCCATGCCTCCCCCGGCCACGTTGACCACGACGGCCAGTGGAGCCATGGCCGCGGCGGTGTCGATGGCGGCGATCACGTCCGCGTCACGGGTGATGTCGCCGCCCACGGCCGCCCCGCTCCCCAGCTCCTCGGCCAGGGCCCGGCCGGCGTCGAGGGCCCGGTCGAACACCACCACCTGCAGGCCCAGCCCGGTCAGTCGTCGGACGGTGGCCGCGCCGAGGCCGCCGGCACCCCCGGTGACGATGGCGGATCGCTGGCTCCAGTTCATGCATGCTCCTCAGGGATGGTCGGAGACCGGGCAGGGGTCGGTCTCCGTGGCGGGGTCGGGCCGCGGCCGCCGGCCACGGACGTCGGAACGGACGGGGGAACGGACGAGGTTCCTCAGGCGCCGACGGGCGAGATGACCATCGGGAAGTAGTCGATGGACCGGATGCCGCCGGTGAACTGCAGGACATGGCCCTCGGCCACCGAGTACTCGGGGATGCGTCGGTGCCACTCTCGCAGGGCCACCCGGAGCTCCTGGCGGGCCAGGTGGGACCCGAGGCACCGGTGCACACCCCCGCCGAAGGCCACGTGCCGGTTAACCTCCCGGTCGAACCGGACCTGGTCGGCATCGGGCACATCGGCCTCGTCGGTGTTGGCCGATCCGATCATGACCATCACGTTGTCGCCCTTGTGGATGGGGCACCCGT
The DNA here is from genome assembly GCA_963700235.1 of uncultured Acidimicrobiaceae bacterium. Classification (GTDB taxonomy): domain Bacteria; phylum Actinomycetota; class Acidimicrobiia; order Acidimicrobiales; family RAAP-2; genus Bog-756. The sequence goes on along the minus strand of CAVOWT010000001.1, from coordinate 254,493 downwards.
CCATTTCGGTGTCCTCGATGGCCACCCTGACCACGCCCATCACGGGAGTCTCCCACCGGAGGAGCTCCTCGACGGCGGCCGGAATGATGGTCGGATCCTCGATGATCTGGCCGCGCTGGTCGGGATGGGCGGCGAGGTAGGCGAACATGCAGTCGAGCGTGGCCGTCACGGTGTCGAGGCCGGCGATCAGGAACAGGAAGCAGATGTCGAGCATGTCCTCGCGGGTCAACTTCTCACCCTCGACCTCGGCGTCGAGGAAGCGGCTCAGGATGTCGTCCTTCCGCTCGGCCTCCCGCACGTCGAGGATCTCGTTGAAGTAGTCGTAGATCGAGTCGGCCGTCTCCTGCTGGTAGGCGGTGGCCACGTCGCTGTTGAACGTCGAACCGGTCACGACCTCGGGGCGGATGACCCCGTCCTTCATCTTGAGGAAGCGGGGCAGTTCGTCGAAGGGCAGTCCGAACAGGGTCAGGAACACCTGGGACGGGAACGGGACCGAAAACTCCTTGGCGAAGTCGATCTCGCCCTTGTCGATGAACCCGTCGATCAGGGCGTTGACGGTCTCGGCCACCGAGTCCTCGATGAGCGCCATCTGGCGGGGGGCGAAGATGGGATCGAGCAGCTTGCGGTACTTCTTGTGCTCGGGTGGATCGATCTGCAGGGGGATCATGGGCCGACGGTTCTTCAAGTCGACGGCATCGGCGTTGGACGAGAAGATCTCAGGATGGCGGAACACCTCGTCCACCTCGGCCTTGCGGGTCACGACCACGCCGACGCCGTCCACCGGCATCACCGGCATGGCGTCCCGGAGCTCTTTGAACATCTGCTGGGGGTTCGCTGCCGTCTCCGCGTCCATCGATGCGAACGGGCTCTGCTCGGCTGCATCCGGGGTTTCGTCCATGTACGCTCCTCGTGCCCTGAAATTGGCATTCTCATAGTGGCACATACGTCGTGCTGCAGTCGTCTATTCCGGGCCGACGCCAATCGCCCCTGGCACCAGGCCCCGACAGGAGCAGCCTCCACCATGGACCCGACCGCACGGCTCACCACCTCGGGAGACACCATCGGGACGGAGGGTGGTGCCACGTGTTCGTGATCCGGGAGCGTGTGGACCTGGTCGAGATCGTGACCCTCAACCGACCCGAGGCGGCCAACTCGCTGAATCCCCCGCTGATGGCCGAGCTCGGTGCGGCGCTCCTCGAGATCCTCGACGACGACGGGGTCCGGGCCGTGGTCGTGACCGGAGCCGGTGAGCGGGTCTTCTGCGCCGGCATGGACCTGGCCGCACTGGGCGACGACTGGAACGGCGAGGCATCCGACGCAGCCGGCGCCCGCGTCCTGGCCGAATTCCTCGAGGGCCACTACGCCAAGCCCCTGGTCGCCGCGGTCAACGGCGCGGCGGTGGGCGGTGGGCTCGAGATGGTCCTGGCCTGTGACCTGGTGGTGGCGGCCGAGCACGCCCGGTTCGGCCTCCCCGAGGTCAAGCGGGGACTGTTCCCGGCCGGCGGCGGGACCCTGCTGGCCAACCGCATCCCCCAGGCCCTGGCCCTGGAGATGGGGCTCACCGGACGGCTGATCGGCGCCGAGCAGGCCGCCCGGGCCGGGCTGGTCAACCAGGTCGTGCCCGGGGCCGAACTGACCGCCGCGGCCACGGGCCTGGCCGCCGAGGTGGCGGCCAACGGACCGCTGGCCGTCCAGCTGACCAAGCGGCTGATGCGGCGGGCCGTCGACCACGGATCGGCGGCGGGACGGGCCTCACCCAGGAGAACCGGTCCATCTTCACCAGCGAGGACGCACGCGAGGGGGCGGCGGCCTTCCTCGAGAAGCGGGCCCCCCGCTTCTCCGGCCGATGAGCACGGCGGGATACGACTCGTCCGCCTCGGTGCACCACCTCGGGTATCAGGCCACCGACCGCCCCGACCACCCGGCCATCATCATGACCGGCTCCGGAGAGGTCACCACCTACCGGGCCCTGGGCGAGCGCTCCAACCAGGTGGCCCACGTCCTCCGCCAGGCCGGCCTCCGGACCGGTGACCACCTGGCCCTGATGATGGAGAACAGCCCGGCCCTGCTGGAGGTGGCGTGGGCCGCTCAGCGCTCCGGGCTCCACTACACCGCGGTGAACAGCCACCTCCGCCGCCACGAGGTCCAGCACATCCTCGACGACTGCGGCGCCGACGCCTTCTTCCTGTCCGGCCGTCTCGCCTCCGTGTCGGCCGAGCTCGACCTGAGCCGCATCCGGCTGCGGGTGGCCGTGGGCGGCGAGGTACCCGGCTTCGAGACCTACGCCGGGGCCCTCGGCCGGGCGGCCGCCACCCCGATCCCCGACGAGGCGGAGGGGCGCGAGATGCTCTACTCGTCGGGCACCACCGGCGTGCCCAAGGGTGTGCGCAAGGAGCTGTCGGGAGGCCCACCGGGCGACCCCGGATCGGCACCGGTGATCATCGCCCGGAGCATCGGCGCCCGCGGCATGGACCGTGACACCGTGTACCTGTCCCCGGCCCCGCTCTACCATTCGTCCCCGCTGGTCTACTGCATGGCCGTCCACCGTCTGGGCGGCACCTGTGTGGTCATGGAGTCGTTCGACGCCCGGGACTGTCTGGCCGCCATCGAACGCCACCGCGTCACCCACGCCCAGTTCGTGCCCACCATGTTCACCCGGCTGCTCCGGCTGCCCGAGGCGGAGCGGGTGTCGTTCGACCTCTCCAGTCTGGAGTGGGTGGTCCACGCCGCGGCCCCGTGTCCGGTCCCGGTCAAGTGGCAGATGCTCGAGTGGTGGGGGCCGATCATCCACGAGTACTACGCCGGCACCGAGGACATCGGGTTCGCCCACATCGGTCCCGAGGAGTGGATGGCCCACCCCGGATCGGTGGGCCGGCCCCTGAGCGAGGTCCACATCGTGGACGAAGACGACGGCGAGGTCCCCGTGGGCCGGGCCGGCACGGTCTACTTCGCCGGGGGTCGTGAGTTCGACTACCACAACGACCCCGAAAAGACCGCGGCCATGCGCAACAGCCGGGGCTGGCGCACCCTCGGTGACATCGGGTATCTGGACGAGGACGGCTACCTGTACCTGACCGACCGGGCCGCCGACATGGTGGTGTCGGGTGGAGTCAACATCTACCCCCGCGAGGCCGAGCAGATCCTGGCCGCCCATCCCGGGGTCGTCGACGTGGCCGTGTTCGGTGTGCCCGACGAGGAGATGGGCGAGGCCCTGTTGGCCGTGGTCCAGCCGGACGGAGCCGGTGCTCCACCCGATCCGGAGGAGCTGCTGGAGTGGTGCCGCCACCGCCTGGCCTCCTACAAGTGCCCCCGGTCCGTCGAGTTCGTCGACACCATGCCGCGCGACCCGAGCGGCAAGCTCTTCAAGCGCCTGTTGCGGGAGCCCTACTGGGAGGGGCACGACTCCCGCATCGTCTGACCGGGCGGGAGCGGTCACGGCCGGACCGGTCCGCCCACCGGCGTCGGGCCCGACCGGGGGTCCTGACGTCGGGCCGTGCCGGTCGGAAATGTCACTCTCGGATGGCGCGCTATAGGATCTCGACCGGGGGCAAAGTGCGTCCGCGACACCTCAGGGCTGATCGTGTCTCGCCACGCCCACACCGGGCCGGAGCACTCCGGTGCGGAACCACTCCAGGGGAGGATCATGACCACCACCGCCACGTCACCGACGCAGTCCGAGCTGGGCAGCGAGCCCCGAATGCTCATCGACGGGGCCCTCGTCGAGTCGTCCTCCGGCACCGGGTTCGACAACATCAACCCCGCCACCGAAGAGGTCATCGGCCAGACCACCGACGCCACCGCCGCCGATATGGACCGGGCCATCGCCTCGGCCCGCCGGGCCTTCGACGAGACGGCGTGGTCCACCGACCGGGCCTTCCGCCAACGGTGCCTGCGTCAGCTGCACGAGGCCATCGTGGGCGAGCGCGAGCTGTTCCGGACCGAACTGGTGGCCGAGGTGGGCACCCCGGTGATGGTCACCACCATGGCCCAGCTCGACACCCCTCTGGAGGACGGCCTGCTGTGGCCGGCGGCGGAGATCGACCGGTTCGAGTGGGAGCGGCCCCTGCCCGACAACAACGCCTTCGGCCAGCCCAGCCGGATGAAGGTGGTCAAAGAGGCCGTCGGTGTGGTCGGGGCCATCCTCCCGTGGAACTACCCGTTCGAGATCATCATCGCCAAGCTGGGTCAGGCGCTGGCCACCGGGAACACCATGGTCATCAAGCCCGCGCCGGACACTCCGTGGAGCGCCACCCGTATCGGCCGCCTCATCGCCGAGCAGACCGACATCCCGGCCGGCGTGGTCAACATCGTTCCGTCATCGGACCACCTCATCGGCGAGCAGCTGGTGACCGACCCCCGCGTGGACATGATCTCGTTCACCGGGTCCACGGCCACGGGACGACGGATCATGGCCGCCGGTGCCCCCACCCTCAAGCGCCTCTTCCTCGAGCTCGGGGGAAAGTCGGCCGACATCATCCTGGAGGACGGGGACGTGGCCACCAAGATGGCCTTCTTCGGCTTCATGTGCATGCACGCCGGCCAGGGCTGCGCCATGCTCACCCGAACCCTCATCCACCGGTCCCGCTACGACGAGGCCGTGGAGCTGGCCAAGGTGTCCATGGAGGGCGTCACCTACGGGGACCCCACCGACCCCGGTGTGATCCAGGGACCACAGGTGAGCGCAAAGCAGCGGGACCGGGTGATGGGCTACATCGAAAAGGGTGTGGCCGAGGGGGCCCGCCTGGTCACCGGCGGCCACCGGCCGGCCCACCTCCCGAAAGGCTACTTCGTGGAACCGACCCTCTTCGCCGACGTGGACAACTCCATGACCATCGCCCAAGAGGAGATCTTCGGCCCGGTGCTGGTGCTCATCCCCTTCGAGGACGACGACGACGCCGTCCGCATCGCCAACGACAGCATCTACGGCCTGTCCGGCGGGGTCACCTCGGCATCCGAGGAGCGGGCCCTGGCCGTGGCCTCACGGATCCGTGCCGGCACCGTCTCGGTCAACGGTGGCGTCTACTACAGCGCCGGCTCGCCCTTCGGCGGCTACAAGGCCAGCGGCATCGGCCGCCAGAACGGCATCGAAGGGTTCGAGCAGTACCTCGAGACCAAGTCCATCGCCGTCGGGAAGTGACCACGGAGGGGGAGGTCGACGCCCCCCCGGCGGTACCACCCTCCTCTCCCTCGGTCGACGCCCGGGCGCGGGCCCGCGCCGAACACGATCGCGTGCTGGCGGCCGGGGACCATCTCATCCAGCAGATGGCCTTCCGCGACGTGTCCGACACGGGAGGAGACCTGACCATCGAGTTGGACCTCGACGCCCGGCTCACCAACCCACGGGGCGGCCTGCAGGGCGGGCTCATGGCCACCATGGCCGATGTGGTGGCCGGGCGGGCCGTGTTCAACGGTTCTCCGGCCGGGTCGGCCTGCGTCACCTCGGACCTCACCATCCACTACCTGGCGGCCCTGACCGTCGGACCGGCCCGGGCCCGGGCCACCGTCGTCCAGCGCGGTCGGAGCCGGGCCGTGGCCAACGTGGACATCATCGACGTGGGCACGGGCCGGGTCTCGGCCGTCTGTACCGTGGCGTTCTCGGTCTTCCCCGGAGATGCCCAGGCCGGCGGGATACTCGAGACCTAGGGGGCCCTGGACAGGCCCGCGGTTCCTCCATCGACGAGGATGCCGCAGGGAAGGCGGATCAGCTGTGAGCGCAAGCGCCACCACCGGACCAGAGGCCCCCACACCGCCGGACATGCGGGCATCGAGGTTGCTCCGGGTCCGGACCCTGTGGATCACCGTGGCCGCCATCACCTCGGTCCTCATCGTCCTGATGACGCTGATCTACATCGGTTCGGTGGTGGATCCGGCCGAGCATCTGCACGGGCTTCCGGTCCTGGTCGTCGACGAGGACACCGGGGCCACCGTCGGTTCGCAGCACATCGATGTCGGGAACAAGGTCGTCGCCGCGCTCGATCAGACACCTGCGGTCACCACCCGCCTGTCACTCGACTCGGTCTCGATGCCCGAGGCCACGGCACGTCTGGACCGGAACGGCGCCTATGCCGTCATCGTCATTCCCTCCGACCTCACGGTCTCGACCCTCGATCTCTACGGGGTGAGGGTGGCGAACGGCCCCGCCCCCTCGCTGCCGACGATCCGGCTCCTGACCAATGTCCGGGCCGGCAGTCTGGGCGTGAGCCTGGCCACCGGGGTGGCCACGCCCGCGCTCGTCGCCATCTCCCGGGCTGTCGGGCACGACGTGGCCGCCAGTGTGCCCACCACTCCCGCCGGCAATGCCAGCGTTGCCGCCCTGCGGACGAATCCGTTCACCTTGGCCACCGTCCAGTACCGGCCACTGCCTCCCCACTCGGCCCTCGGGTTGAGTGCCTTCTACATCTCCCTGCTCGCCATCATGTGCGGGTTCCTGGGGGCGACACTGATCAACGCCACGGTGGACGGGGCGCTCGGCTACGCCACCAACGAGGTCGGTCCGAGGTGGCAGCAGCGGGTACCGGTACGAATCACGCGCTGGCAGACACTGCTGGCCAAATGGGCCATGGCCCTGGCGATCCCGCCGGTCCTCACCGGACTCTTGTTGCTCGTGGCCATCGGACTGCTCAACATGGATGCCTCCCACGTCGCACTGCTGTGGGTGTTCCTGTCGTTCGGGGCCGTGGTGATCGCCATGGGCACGCTCGTGCTGTTCGCGGCGCTGGGGAATCTGGGTCAGCTGGTGGCCATACTCGTCTTCGTCTACCTCGCCCTGGCCTCCTCGGGCGGCACGATCCCACTGCAGGCCCTGCCGGGGATCCTGAAGTTCGCGGCCAACTTCGAGCCGCTCCGCCAGATCCTCGACGGCACCCGGTCCATCCTCTACTTCAATGCCACAGGTGCGGCCGGCCTCACCAGGGGATTCCTCCTGACCGGACTGGGCCTCGTCCTGTGGCTGGTCCTGGGCACGGCCGTGACCACCTGGTACGACCGGAAGGGCCTCTACCGGATGCAGCCCGAGGTCCTGGACTATGTGAACCGGTCGGCCGCCGCCTACGCGGTGGGAACGGCGGGAGCGTCCGATCCTCCCTCGGCCGGCTGATCCACGGACGGGTGGAGCCGGGGCCCCGGACCGGCCCGGTGTCGTCCGGATGGTGGAGGTGCCCTCGTCACTGCCCTCGTCGCACGCCATTCTCTAGAATGTCGACTTGATTAGTCAACTTTTTGTAGGATGGCCCGGTGGAACCACCCGGAACGTCAATGACACGTGGGGCGAGCAGAGCCGCACGGCGTTCGACGAACGCTGTCGCTGACCCAGGAACGACAAACCACACTGCGACTGCGCCCTTCCGCCCTGTTCTCGTCCGTACTGGAGATCCCCACGTGTCACCCACCGCCATTTCGTCCATCGACCAGACACCCCGCCCCTCGGTTCGCCGGTCCGGTCGTGCCGTTCATCCGGCCAACCGGAGTCCGGATGATCTGCCGGACGAAGAACCACTGGGGGCACTGTCGTTTCGAGCCCTCCGTGCCATCGCCACCGGCTTCGCCCGTGTCCAACCGCCCGTCCCCCTCGGTGAGGACGATCCCTCCACCCCCCGCTCGGAGCGCCTACTGGCAACGGCCTACTACGACGACGTGTGGCTCATGGCCCGACGGGTCAGGTCTCGGGCCCCATGACCACGGCGCCACCCGCAGCGTCCTGCACGTCATCGACGGTGAGCTGATCGAGATCGTCGCTGACCCACTGACGGAGCAGCCGTCTCGAGCCCGAGCACTTCACCGGGGGGACACGGTGGGGGCCAGGCCGCCCGTCGTCCACGACCTGGCCAACCGTTCCGGAACCGACGCCACCAGCCTCCACGTGTACTCGCCACCCCTGGCCGAGGTCACCTTCTTCAACCCCCCCCCACGGACGGTGAGGGTGAGCGACTGCGGACGACGGCCGTGGCCGAACGGGTACCCCAGGCGAGCTCCCACGACTTGGCTCGGCGTGGGGCGCCGGATCGGAGACCGTTCCCCGGGGCCGCCCGGGTCGGCGGAGGGCCCCGGACCTAGAGGTGTGGCCGGCGGGGCCGCCTCTGTGTCCACACCACCGGTGGTGCTAGCACCAGCGAGCCTCCGCAGGCTGGCCACCTTGGAACGCCCGGACACGTTGGGGATACTGGGAATCACACGTGCGTCGGGGAGGGAGCGTTGGCAGGCGTACCCGGGCCTCGAGTCCAGCCTGGTGCACGACCCGGCGGTGACCGCCGTCAGCCGCGGACTGGCCACCCAGGTCTCCATCGACGGTCGGAACGTGGGCGCGGTGGCCGGCCAGTCGCTCCGCGGGCCCCTCCTCTTCTCGAACATCACCGGAGATCTCCCGGCCAGCGACCACGAGGTCGGCCTGGGCGCCACGACCATGCGCCAGATCGGCGCCCGGATCGGGTCGATGGTCGACGTGACCGTGCTGACGCCGTCCGGCGGCAAGCGCACGGCGCCGTTCCGGGTGGTGTCGAAGGTGGCGTTCCCTGTGCTCGGGGGCGTGGTGGGCCTGGGAACCGGCGCCATCTTCACCATCTCCGGCTACGGGGCGGCCGCCTGCCCCGCCGGTCCCCAGGCGACCGTTTGCCGTCAGGCGCTGTACGACACCCTGGACGGGGGCATACTGGCCGCCGTCGTCCCCGGCCCCCGCGGTCAGGCCGTCGTGACCCACTACCTCGACGACGACCGGTCGATCACCGCCCTGCCCATCACTCCCTCCTCCCTGATCAACTTCGGGGAGGCGGTCAACTTCCCCCTCCTCTTCGGCGGCATCCTGACCGTCTTCGGCGCGGCCACACTGGCCCACCTGATGGTGGTGAGCGTGTCGCGCCGTCGCCGCGAGATCGGGCTCTTGAAGGTGCTGGGCTTCGTGAGAACGGCCAGGTGGTGGCCTCGGTGGGCTGGCAGGCCACCACAGTGGCCGTGGTGGGCATCGTCATCGGCGTCCCCCTCGGGGTGGTCGCCGGCCGCGCCACGTGGATCCTGTTCTCCTCCCACGTGGGGGTGGTTCCGGTGGCCGTCGTGCCGGTAGCGCTCCTCGGGCTCTTGGTGGTGGGCGTTCTCGTGGCCGCCAATCTGCTGGCCATCGGTCCGGCCCTGGCCGCGACGCGGTCCAAACCGGGTCGGCTCCTGCGGTCGCAGTGACGGGCGGCGCCCGACCGGGGCGCCCGACCGGGGCGCTGACCAGGGCCCTGACCAGGCCGCTCACAGGGCGCTGACCAGGGAACAGTCCGGAGGAACGGTCCCGGCCCGGCCCACTCCGAACATTTTCAGAGAATTCTCGAGTTTTCGCTAAAGGTCCGGGCCCGGCGTGCCGATACTGCCGTTGCCGGTGGTCTGGCCTGGGGCGGCTCCGCCCCGTCCGCCACCGCCGCCGCCCCCCTCCCCCCGTCACCGACCGGCTGAGGGCCCTCCGCCGTTGTTACCGCCGCCGCCTCGTTCGCCGCCTCACGACTCTCGGGTGTGCAGCGCGGGATGACGCTTGGCCAGCATCGGGACCAGCACCCCCCGAGGGGCCAACCAGGCGAAGGCCGAGGCGACCCGGTTGGTGGCCCCCGGGATGACCACCGCCTTGTTGGCGTCCAGACCGGCCACCGCCACCCTGGCCACCTCGCCGACCGGCTCCCACATGATCCTGGGCAGCGAAGCCGAGGCCTCCTCGTCGGTCATGCCGGCCGCCTCGGCGAATCCGGTGGCCACCGGACCCGGGCAGAGTGCCGTCACCGTGACCCCGGTGGGTCGCAGTTCACCCCGGAGGGCGTGGCTGTAGGAGAGCACGAAGGCCTTGGCTGCGCCGTAGGCGGCCTGGCCGGGCAGGGGCTGGAAGGCAGCTGTCGAGGCCACGTTGAGCACAGCCCCGCTCCGTCGCTCCACCATCCCCGGCAACAGCAGCGAGCACAGGTGCACCACCGCCTCGACGTCGACACGGACCAGGGCCAACTCCGCTCCGGGGTCCGACCTGTGGACGGGGCCCATGGTGGTCAGCCCGGCGTTGTTGACCAGCACGTTGACGGCCAGCGACCGGTGGGCCACCTCGGCCACCAGGGCCGAACGGGATCCTTCGTCACCCAGGTCGGCCACGACGACCTCGGCCCGGATGCCATGGGTCGATGCCAGCTCCGCAGCCAGGCCGGCGAGCTTGGCCTCGTTGCGGGCCACCAGGGTCACCCCGTGGCCCCGGCCGGCCAGCTGTCGGGCGATCTCGGCGCCGATCCCGGAGGAGGCCCCGGTCACCAGGCAGGTTCGGTCCGGATTGGGTGCGGGGAGCGTCATGGTCCGAGCGTAGGCGGTGGGACCGACCTCACCGGGCCGGTCCCCCGGCGCCCTCTGGGCCACCGGACGACCCCGGGGAGGCGGCATAGACGGCGCGGGCCCGGTAGCGGAGCGGGCGCTCGCCCAACTCCTCGAGGTAGTGGGCCACCCATCCGGCCACCCTGGCCACGGTGAACAGCGTCCGCCCGGCATCGCCGGGCATCCCGGTGGCCCAGGCCATCGAGGCCAGGGCCAGGTCGACGTTGGGCGGCGGGATGGAGTGGTCGCGGGCCAGGTCGACGATGGCGTGGACCACCTCGACGTCCTCCGCCGGGGCCCACTCCTCGAACAAGCCGAGGAGCACGGCGAAGCGGGCATCGCCGTGCTTGTACACCGTGTGCCCGAAGCCGGGTAGCACGCCCCGCCAGCGGAGGGTGTCGTTGACGGCGCGTTCCACGCCGTGGAGCCGGGCGTCGACCAGCAGCGAGTATGCCTGCTGGCTGGCCCCACCGTGCAGGGGTCCGGCGATGGTGCCCAGCCCGGCCAGCAGCACGTCGTAGAGGTCGGCGCGGGTGGAGGCGGCCACCCTCACCGCCATGGTGGACGTCGCCAGCTCGTGGTCGGCCATCAGGACGAGGGCGGCGTTGACGGCGCGGACCAGCGCCTCCCCCGGGGAGGAGGTCAGGCGGCCCGCCAGTCGGGAGGCCAGGGAGTCGGTCCGGTCCGGACGGCCCGGTAGCACCAGCGCGGTGTCTCCGGCGCCGTGTCTCCGGCCCGGCACACGGTCGGGCGCCGGGTCCGGCCGGGCCAGGGCGTCGACCATGGACGCGGCCACACGGCTGGCAGTGGCCGTGACCACCTCCGGCCGGAGATCGGACCGGAGCCGGTCCGCGGCACCGGCCATCACCACCACCCACCGCATCCGGTCCGCCGACTCCATCGCCGGGGCCGGCCCGAGAGCCAAGGGCGACCAGGGCCGGAACGGACCGGGTCGGTCCTCGCTCGCCCCTTCCCCACCCACCGTCGGGCCCAACCGGAGGGGATCGGCCCCTGAGCCGTCCCACAGCCACTCGGCCACCTCCTCGAACGCCGTCCGCGTGGCCAGCTCGGTGGCGGCGATCCCCCGGTAGAGCGGTCCCTCGTCGGTGAGCTGGGTGATGCCGGTGGTCACCGTGGCCATGCGGGTCTCCACCGTCTTGCCCTGGCGGGAACGGCGGGCCAGGCGTTCGACGTCGTCCACCTCGAACAGTCGTCGTCGGCCGGTGGGGGCGGCGTGGGACACGAGCAGGCCCCGGCTCACATAGGCGTACAGGGTGCTGACCTTGATCCCGAGCCGCCGGGCCGCCTCGTCGCTCTCCAGCATGCGGTCCACCGGGCCACCTTATATTGACTTGATCAATCTTTACAAGACTGGGGACGACCCGGCACACTGGGGTGACCGGCACCCGGTCGCTCAACGCCGGAGGGGCCGGCAGAGCCGAGGAGAGAGCCGTTGACCACCGCTGTCGAAGATCTGATGTCGTCACCGCCGGTGACGTGCCCCGCCGATGCCTTCCTGACCGAGGCCACCGCGCTGATGGACCGAGACCACATCGGCTCGGTGGTGGTCACCGACGGCGGCACCGTGGTCGGCATCCTCACCGAGCGCGACCTGCTGCGGGCCAACGCCACCGAGGTGGACCTCCGCACCGAGCCCGTCCGCTCCTGGATGACCGCCGACCCCGACGTCCTGGGCCGCCACGACCGGGTCGACGACGCCTGGTCGGGTCTGACCCACCACCACTACCGCCATCTGCCCGTGCTCGACGGCGGCGACCTGGTCGGCGTGGTGTCGCTCCGCGATCTCCTGCCCGTGGCGCAGCTCCGGTCCGCCCACCACACCGGCGCCGACGCACCGCGGGGGCTGGAGGGCCTGGTCGTGGCCGAGACCTCGGTGGGTGACGTGCGCGGAGACGAGGGCTTCTTCCACTACCGGCAGTACTCGGCCGTCGACCTGGCCGCCGACCGGTCCCTCGAGGACGTCTGGCAGCTGATCTTCGATGGGGCTCTCCCCGACCGCCCCTCCTCGACGGCGTTCGCCCACCAGGTGGCCGAGCTCCGGACCCTGCCGCCGGGTCTGGCCGGACTCCTGCCCTCGGTGGCCGTGGCCGGGAATCCCCTCGACGCCCTCCGGACCGCCGTCTCGGTCCTCGGGGCCGAGTTGGGTTGGCCGCCGACCCTCGACATCGACCACGCCCAGCTCCGGGCCCAGGCCCTCCGGCTCGGTGCCGTCGTACCCACCATCCTCACCGCCGTCCATCGCCTCCGGAACGGCCTGGAGCCGGTCCCCCCGCGTGACGACCTCTCCTACGCGGCCAACTATCTGTGGATGCTGCTCGGTCACGAGGCCCCGGCGGACCATATCCGGGCCGTCGAGCAGTACCTCATCCTCACCATCGACCACGGCTTCAACGCCTCGACGTTCAGCGCCCGGGTGATCGCCTCGACCGGCGCCGACCTGGCCGCCGCCATCACCGGCGCCATCGGTGCGCTGTCGGGGCCGCTCCACGGGGGCGCTCCGAGCCGTGCTCTCGACATGCTCGACAGCATCGCCGTCCCGGCCGACGCCGAGGGCTGGATCCGCGACGCCGTGCTCCGGGGCGACCGGATCATGGGGTTCGGCCACCGCGTCTACAAGACCGACGACCCCCGGTCGGTCTTCCTCCGCGGCGTGGCCCGATCGCTCGGGGGCGACCTGGTCGACTTCGCCGAGCAGGTGGAGCGAACCGCGGTCGACGTGCTGTCCGACCTCAAGCCGGGCCGGCAGCTCTATACCAACGTCGAGTTCTTCGCCGGCGTGGTCATGCACACCTGCGGCATTCCCCGGGACATGTTCACCCCCACCTTCGCCTCGAGCCGCACCCTGGGCTGGGCCGCCCACGTCATGGAGCAGGCCGCCGACAACCGCCTGATCCGGCCGGCGGCCCGGTATGTCGGTCCTCCCCCGTCCCGACCGGTCCCTGTGGACTGACCCGGACGGCGGTCACGGCCCGTCGTCGGGAGGGGCGAGGAGCGACACCGAGTGTTCCTCTACCCACTGGAGGTGGAGCTCGCGGCGCACGAACCTCCAGTCCGGACCGGAACGTCGGTACCGGTCGCGGTACCGGATGAACCATACGGTGTCGGTTCCGGCCCGGGCCGGCCCGGGCCCGACCGCCTCAGGGCCGCCGGCGCCGCCAGCACTCCCTTGGGCGGGAGCGACGTGGTGGGCCACGCACTGGACCTCACCGGTGGCCCGGTCGCCGTCCACCACGAAGCTCGTGCTGCCCACCAGGTGGAAGGTGCGCCGATAGCGGCGCAGGGCCTCGGGTATGCGCTGCAGGGCGTCGTGGCCCCGCCGGGTGACGACCGGGCGGAGGTCGGCGGGATAGTCGGGCACCACGAGGGCGCCGTCATCCACGAAGAGCGAAGCCATGGCGACGCCGTCCCGAGAGTCGGCGGCGTCGGCGTAGGCGACGGACAAGGCCCGGAGCTCGTCCTCGTCCGAGCTCCGATGGGGAAGGTCGTCGGCCATCGCCGGTCAGCGGGTGCCTGACGGAGTGGTGGGGACAAGGCCGAAGCGCTCGGCGAACTCCGACATCTCGTCGTGCAGCTTGGCCAGGTCGCCGGTCATCGACGTGGAGGCCACCAGACGGACGGCGCCCACGGATTCGGCGTCGAGTACGTCCTGCTCGGTGGTGGTGGGCAGGTAGCCGGACAGCGAGAGCTCGATGGCCTCGGCATCGCGGCCGGCCGCCTCAGCCGCCTCCCGGACCTGGGCCAACCGCGTGACCATGACGTCGGGGGCCAGTCCCAGCGGCTGGAAGCCGTCCCCGAGCCGCCCGGCCCGGCGGGCGGCGGCCTCGCTGTGCCCACCGATGTGGATCGGCACGCCGCCGGCCTGCACTGGCTTCGGGAACGAGTGGGCGTGGCGGAAGTTGACGAAGTCGCCGTCGAAGTCGGCACCGGAGGGACCGGCCTCGGCCCACAGCGCCCGCATGGCCTCGATGGTCTCGTCCGTGCGCCGACCACGGGTGCGGGGGTCGGCGCCGGTGGCCGACAGCTCCTCGTCCATCCATCCCACCCCCACGCACATCCGGACCCGGCCACCCGAGAGCACGTCGACAGTGGCGATGCGCTTGGCCAGGACCACGGCCTGGTGATTGGGAACCACCAGCACCCCGGTGGCCAGCATGATGTGCTCGGTGACCGCGGCCAGATAGGCCATGAGGTCCAACGGATCGGGAATCCGGCAGTCGTCGGGCAGAGGCATCTTCCCCGAGGAGGAGTAGGGGTACGTGCTCTGGTAGTCCGAGATCACCACGGCGTGCTCGACCAGGACCACCGACTCGAAACCACACGCCTCGGCGTGGCGGGCGAACGACGTCATCCAGTCGGGGTCGGCGGTGACACCCAGGCGCACCGGGGGGATGATTCCGAACTGCATGGCCTGCTCTCTTTCGTCCGTCGGCTTCGTCCGTCGGCTTCGTCCAGACAGTGCCGACCGGGCCCAAGGTCACCACGACGCCGGTATGGAGGCCAAGCCGAGCGTAAGCGGGGTCCGATCCGGACGCCAGTACCGGGCCGGGAATGCCGAGGCCAGACGCCCTGGCCACAGCCGTCCGGGTCCGGTTGGCGCCGCCGGACGCCGTCCGATCACTAGGGTTGGCGTGTGACAGACGACCGCTCAGGCGGCGCGCCGGGGGACGCGAGCCAGTCGGAGCCGGCCAAGAGCTCCCCAGCCCACCGTGGCTCGCGGCGCGTCTCGCGGCGACGATTCATCGGCCTCGCCGCGGCCGGAGGCGCGGTCGCCGCTGCGGCCCTGGCCGTCGCGGCCGAGGAGTCCGGGCCGGCCGCCCCCAGCGACCGGACCGCCGTCCGCACCCTGGGCGTCCGCTCCCCCAGTATCAGAACCCGTTCGACCATCGCCCCGGGTCAGGCCATCGTGGCGCCCCGGACCGACCAATTCCTGACACGGACGGCCGACGGGGTGTTGATCCCGGCATCGGGCGCCATCATGGCGGAGAACGCCAAGCCGGGCCACCTCTGGTGGGTCACGACGGCACAGGCTCCCCGCTCCATCGAGGGATACGCCAGCCAGGTCAGCGCTATCACGGGGGACGCCGTCACGCTCTTCGTGAACACTGCGGCGGCCAGCTTCCACGTCGAGGCGTACCGCATGGGCTACTACGGCGGCATCGGTGGTCGCCTGGTCTGGTGGTCCGACGAGGTGCCGGGGGTCCGACAGCCGCCGCCGGCGCTCCTGCCGTTCACGAACACCATCGAGTGCCAGTGGGCCCCGTCCATCACCGTGCCCATCAGTACCGACTGGCCGCCGGGGGCCTACCTGTTGAAACTGGTGGGATCGACCGGTGAGCAGCAGTTCGTCCCCCTCTGCGTCCGTGACGACAGCTCACGGGCGGCCGTCGTCATCCAACACAGCGTCACCACCTGGCAGGCCTACAACCGCTGGGGCGGGTACAGCCTCTACTACGGCAACCGCAATAGGACCTTCACCTTCACCCACGATCCGGCCGGTGGGAGCTATACCGAACGGGCCCGTGTCGTCTCCTTCGACCGCCCCTACGACCACGACTGGGCCAGCGGGGCGGCCGACTTCATCGGCAACGAGTTCCCCGTGATCTACCAGGCCGAACGGATGGGCCTCGACGTCACCTACTGGACCGACGTCGACCTGCACGCCCAGCCGCAACTGCTCGACGGCCACCGGGCCCTGGTGAGCCTGGGCCACGACGAGTACTGGTCGGCGGAGATGCGGGACGGCGCCACCGCGGCGCTGGCGGCCGGCGTCAACCTGGCCTTCCTCGGCGCCAACGCCTGTTACCGCCAGATCCGGTTCGAGCCGTCCCCGCTCGGCCCCGATCGACACCAGATCTGCTACAAGGCCGCCAACGAGGACCCGATCCTGGCCCAGGACCCCGGGCTGGTCACCGTGAACTGGCCCCAGGCTCCGGTGTCCGCGTCCGGAGTCCGAGCTGATCGGGAGCACCTACCAGGACATCGACGCCCAGGCCGACCTGGTCTTCACCGACCCATCGTCGTGGGTCCTCGACGGTGTCAAGCTCCCCAGCGATCTGCGGCTGCCCGGCGTGGTCCAGGGCGAGTTCGACCGCTATGTCCCCAAGACGTCAAGCCCGACCAACCTGGACGTTATCGCCCACTCCGTCGTGCCCAACCGGGGGAACAACTACTCCGACATCACCTGGTTCACCGTCCCGGGCGGAGGTGGCGTCTTCGCCACCGGCAACGCCAGTTGGGTCTCGGCGCTGTCGGACAGCACCCTCGTCCCACCGAACGTGGTACCCGATCCGATCCCGAAGGTGACCCCGTCGTTGTTGCGGATCATGGAGAACGTCTACTCGGTCATCGGCCGAGGACCGGCCAGCGCCTCCCAGCCCTCGCAGGGGAACTGGACGGCGGTCTACACCAAGGGGTCGGCCTCGAGCGCGGCGCCCGACACCTCGAACGCCGCCTGACCGGACGGACACGACCAGCGGCCCGCGAACGCGGCAGCCCGGGACGCGTGACGGCGTCCCGGGCCGGCGAAGATGGCGGAGTCGCCCCGACCACGCTCCTGCACTGCTGGTGATCCGAGCTCGGCCTCCGAGGGGGAGAACGGGCTCAGGTCACTCGCTGAGGGTGATGGGTTGATCGTCGTGGTCGAGGTCGGCCACGTCGTGGGGCAGGGCGGCGGACGCATCCTCGGCCTCGACCGCATTCTGCGCAGCCAGATGCTCACGGATCCGCTCATCGACCTCGGCCATCAACTGCGGGTTCTCGGTCAGGAAGGTCTTGACGTTCTCACGACCCTGTCCCAGCTGCTCGCCCTCGTAGGTGAACCAGGCGCCGGACTTCTTGATGAACCCGAGCTCCACCCCGACGTCGAGCAGGGAGCCCTCCCGACTGATCCCTCGGCCGAACGTGATGTCGAACTCGGCCTGTTTGAACGGGGGCGAGCACTTGTTCTTGACCACCTTGACCCGGGTCCGGTTGCCCACCTGGTCGGCACCGTCCTTGATGGTCTCGATGCGGCGGATGTCCAGACGGACGGAGGAGTAGAACTTGAGGGCCCGGCCCCCGGGGGTGACCTCGGGTGATCCGTACATGACCCCGATCTTCTCCCTGAGCTGGTTGATGAAGATGGCGATGGTCCGCGACTTCGACAACGTGCCGGTCAGCTTGCGCAGCGCCTGGGACATCAGGCGGGCCTGGAGGCCCACGTGGGTGTCGCCCATCTCCCCCTCGATCTCCGCCCGCGGGGTCAACGCCGCCACCGAGTCGATGACCAGCACGTCGAGGGCGCCCGACCGGATCAACATGTCGGCGATCTCCAGTGCCTGCTCACCCGTATCGGGCTGGGAGATCAAGAGGTCGTCGATGTTGACCCCGATGGCCTTGGCGTAGACGGGGTCCATGGCGTGCTCGGCGTCCACGTAGGCGCAGATACCGCCGTTGCGCTGGGCCTCGGCCACCACATGCATGGCCAGCGTGGACTTGCCGGAGGACTCCGGCCCGAAGATCTCGACGATCCGGCCCCGGGGGAGGCCGCCGATGCCGAGGGCCAGGTCGAGGGCCAGCGCTCCGGTCGGGATGGCCTCGATGTTCATGTGCAGGTTCTCCCCCATGCGCATGACCGAACCCTTGCCGAACTGCTTCTCGATCTGGCCCAGAGCCATGTCGAGTGCCTTGTCACGTTCCATGTCTTCTACTCTCCTCCATGCTGTCGTTCACTTGACCATGCCGACCCTACGGAGAGGGTGTGACACTTCCTCGGGCTGGGTCGGATCGGGATCCGGCCCCGGTCAAACACGGGGTGTCGCGGTACGACGAGATCACTCTAGACCCGAACGCATGTTCGATGACGGATCCCGGGGCCCGGACGTCGCCGGCGCCACCGCACGACCCCGGACCGGCCCGCCCACTCCCACCTGCCATCGCCGTCTGGCAGCCATCGCCGCCAGCTAGCGTCCTCGGGCAGTGCCGGACGAACAGTCGCCACCCCAGCCGGGGCCCAGATCGTCCTCCGGGACAGCCCGGATCCGGCCCCCGGTCCTCTCCCGCCGGGAACTCCGACAGCGCTCGTCGGGATCGGATCGTCACTCCCGCACCTGGTACTACGTGCTCGGCGGAGTCGCCGTGGTGCTCGTCGGCGTCGTCATCGCCGCCCTCGTGACCGGAGGGAAGAACACCCCGGCGGCCAAGGTGGCGGCCGTGGCCACCACGGTCGCCACCGCGCCATCGCCCCTCTGCCCGCTCACCGGGGCGCCGGCCCCCGGGGGGTGCGGTCCCGGCCCGACCGGCCCTCGGCGTGAAGATCGGCAACTATCCCGGCGACCGGCCCTCGTCCGGCCTCAACCAGGCCGACATCGTCTTCGAGGAGCCCGTCGAGGGCGCCATCACCCGCCTGCTGGCCGTGTTCCAGTGCCAGGGGTCCCGATTGGTCGGTGACCTGCGCTCCGCCCGTGAGCCCGACGCCGGCATCCTCTCCCAGCTCTCCCATCCGCTGTTCGTGCACGCCGGCGGCATCGACCCGGTGATCGCGCTGATGGAGTCGTCCCCCCTCATCGACAAGAACCTCTACTCGCGGTGGCAACGGCTCGGCCATCATCTACCAGCCCGGGCGGGTGGCGCCGTACTCGACCTTCGTCAACACGGCCACCCTGTGGGCCCTCGATCCCGTCGGACACCGCGCCACCGGCGCCGATCTTCACGTACTCCGCCGCCCTCCCGAAGGGATCGGTGGCCGGCTCGGGATCCAGCGTCCACATCCCCTTCTCGTCCTCTTCCGACGTGACCTGGCAGTGGAACGCCGCCACCGACACCTACCTCCGGTCCTACTCCGGCACCCCCGACAAGCTCCTCGACGGGTCCCAGACCGCCACCACGAACGTGGTCATCATGACCGTGCACACCGCTACCGGACCCTGGGTGGAGAACAGCGAGGGCGGCCACGAGGTGGACGTGACGGCCACCGGGACCGGGCCGGTGGTGGTCATGCGGAACGGTGTCGCCATCGCCGGGACGTGGAGTCGGGCCTCGCTCACCCAGCCCGCCACGCTCACGACCGCCGACGGGGCGCCCCTGACCCTGCAGCCCGGCGAGAGCTGGGTCGAGCTCGTGCCCGTGGGCATTCCGGTGACCCCGGCGGCGACACCCGCTGCCGTCACCTCCACCACCAAGGCCGCCACGCGCGGCCAAGACCACGTAGCCGAGGCCGAAGCGCCACCGATGCCCGCCTCAGGGCAGGGTCGGAGGTCCCGATGGTCCGGCGGAGCAGGTCCAGGGCGGCGATGGTGGCGTACTGACGGACCCGGTCCCGGTCTCCCGGCACCCTGAACCCGTGCGAGAAGGTCTCGTGACCCGGACGGGCCACGCCCACGAACACCGTGCCGGGCGGTTGGCCGTCCTGGAGATCGGGCCCGGCCACGCCGGTCATCGGCCAGACCGACGTCGGCCCCGAGGACACGGCGGGCTCCGTCCGCCATGGCCCGCGCCGCCGTCTCCGACACCACCGGGCCCTCCGGCACCCCGAGGACACTGAACTTGACCTCCGAGGCGTACGAGACCACCGACCCGCGGAACCACCGACTGGCCCCGGGTACGTTGACCAGTCGCGAGGCGGCCAGCCCGCCGGTGAGCGACTCGGCCAGACCCAAGGTGAGGCCCTCGGCCACCAGCACGCGGGCCACCGCGTCCTCGATGGCCTCGTCGTCCACGCCGAAGACCACGTCCCCCGCCGCCTCGTGCAGGATGGCCCGGATGACCGCCTCTTCCGCGTCCAGACGACCGATGGCGGTGGCGTCATCGTCGGCCCGGACGGTGACCCGGACCTTGATGCCCTCGATGCCGCTGGCCAGAAAGGCCACCGTGGCCGGCGCCGGTACGTCGGCCCGGTCGGTCGGGACGGGTGACTCCTGCGGCGTGACGTCGAGCCGCTCGATGTAGTCGGCCAGGGTTTCGGCCAGTCCCGACTCGCTCATGCCCCAGGTCCTGATGACCCGGCTGGCGATGACGCCGGTGGTCTCTCCCGCCTCGGCCATGCGCCGCCGGAGATCGGGGGCGATGGCCCGCTCGAACATGTCCGACATCTCGTAGGGGACCCCGGGGACGGCGTAGACCACCTTGTGCCCGACGGGGCAGATCAGCCCGGGGGCGGTCCCCTTGGTCTGCGGGAATGATGGTGGCCCCCTCGGGCACGTCGGCCTGGCGCAGATTGGAGTCGGGCATCTCGCGCCCCCGGGCGCTGAACATCGTCCGGATCTTCTCCACCACCTCCTCGTCCCTTCGGAGGCCCACGTTCATCACCTCGGCGATGGCGTCACGGGTGATGTCGTCGTGGGTCGGCCCGAGCCCCCCGCACACGATGACCCCGTCGCTCCGGGCCAGCGCGGTCCGGAAGGCCAGGACCATCCGCTCGTGATTGTCCCCGACGGCCTGGTGGAAGTGGGAGGCCACGCCGATGGCCGCCAGCTGCTCCCCCATCCACGTGGAGTTGGTATCGGTGATCTGACCGAGCAGAAGTTCGGTACCGACGGCGACGATCTCGATCCGCATCGCCGGTCAGGCAGCCGAGCTCGTACCGTCGGCCGAACCCGGCTCGACGAGAGGGGCACGCCCGGCGCGCGACTCCGGCGGCGCGGCGGCCGTCCACGAAGTACTGGGCACCGGTGAACACCGTCAGTGCCGCGGCCACCCAGATGCCGGCCGACAGGATCGAGTCGTGGCCGGCCAGCGGCGGGGCCAGGCACATGCCGATGGCGATGTCCTGGAGCAGCGTCTTCAGCTTGGCCGAATTTCGGGCCGGGATGGAGACACCGTGACGACCCACCACGGAGCGGTAGATGCTCATCGCCACCTCGCGCACGGCGATGACGGCGACGGGGAGCCACCACACGATTCCCTTGGCCACCAGGGCCACCAGTGCCCCGAGGACGACCACCTTGTCAGCCAGCGGATCGAGGAAGGCCCCCGACCGGGTGGCTCCCTGCTTGCGGGCCAGCCAGCCGTCGATCCCGTCGGACATGGCCAGCAACCCGCCGAACACGAAGGTGAACCAGCTGGCTCCCCACAGCATGATCAGGGCGATGAGGACCGGGGTGGCGAGCAGTCGGAGCACGGTGATGCCGTTGGCCGGGGTGAGGAGCGCCGACGGCCCGAAGGTGGTGGCCCGGGTCACCGGGGACCCGGCCTGTACCGCCCCGTCGCTCATCGGGTGCTCCCCACCGATGCGGCCAGGGCCGGGCTCGGGTGGGCCCCGGCACCATCGTCCAGCTCGGCGATCAGGTCCGGGCCATCGGCACCGGTGACCACCACGTCGACGAAGGATCCGGCCGGCACCCGGTCGGGAAGGTGGACAATCCCGTCGATCTCGGGCGCCTCCCGACAGGTCCGTCCTTCGCCGGGGGTGTCGACCAGCACCTCCATCGTCGACCCGATCAGCGACTCCCGACGGCGGGCCGTGATGGTGTCCTGCAGTTCGCTGCACTCTCGCAGTCGTTCGGCCACCAGCTCCCCGGCCACCTGCCCGTCGAGCCCGGCAGCGAAGGTGCCTGCCTCGGGGCTGAAGGGGAACAGGCCCACCCAGTCGAGCTGGGCGGCGTCGATCCACTCGAGGAGCTGATCGTGATCGTCTTCGGTCTCCCCGGGGTAGCCCACGATGAACGACGAGCGGAAGGCGGCGGTGGGGTCGGCGGCGCGGATGGACCGGATCCGGTCGAGGAACCGATCGCCCTCTCCCCACCGTCGCATGCGCTTGAGCAATGGCCTCGACACGTGTTGGAGCGAGAGGTCGAAGTAGGGGACCCCGGTGCCCAGGATGGCCTCGACCAGGGCGTCGTCGAGGGTGGACGGGTACAGATAGAGGAGCCGGACCCATCGGACCCGCTCGGCCACCGCGGCCACCAGATCCACGATGGGCCGGCCGCCGCCCACGGCGGGCCCGTCCAGAGCCGGCTCCACCCGGCCCCTCGACCGGTCGAGGGCGAACGAGGAGAGATCCTGGGCCACCAGCACCACCTCGCGGAGCCTGCCGGCCGGTCCGTTGAGCTGATCCACCTCGGCCAGGATGGAGTGGGTAGAGCGCGACCGCTGCTTTCCCCGGAACGACGGGATGGCGCAGAAGCCACAGTTCCGGTCGCACCCCTCGGCAACCTTGATGTACGACCACGGTGCCTCCGTCGGCGGCCGGTCGAGGTTCAAGAGGTCGAAGGCCGGGAGCAGGGAGCGGTGGCCGGGGGACCCCGGTTTGGCCATGAGCGTCACGGGGGTGGCCGAAACCGGGATGGCCGGGACGGCCGGGGTGGTTTCCGGCGTGACCGGCGGGAACCGGGTGAGCGAGGCTCCGAACGGGGCCACCAGATCGACCTCGGGTAGCGCCTCGGCCAGTTCGTCGCCGTAACGCTCGGCCATGCAGCCCGTGACCACCAGTCGGGCCCCGTCCCGACGGGCATCGGAGAGGGCCAGGACGGTATCGACCGACTCCTGACGCGCCGCCTCGATGAAGGCGCACGTGTTGACGACCACCAGGTCGGCCTGGTCCGGCGCCCCGGCCGCTTCGAACCCGTCGGCGATCAAGGTACCGACCAGCTTGTCGGAGTCCACCTGGTTCTTCGGGCAGCCCAACGTCTCGATCCAATACCGCTCGGCCACCCGAACAATCTACCGGGGTACCGGCACCGGGCACCCCTGGCTCGCAGCAAACCGGCTGAGGACGGTGGTCCGGTCACCCCGGAGGGCGGACACGGGGCAGCCCGGACCGTGTTTTTCCGACACCGGCGGTCCATGGGCCGTCGATCGTCCCCTTGCTAGGGTGGCCCAGCCCGCAGCCCGGGGACCGGACATCCGCACCCCTGACGCCTGGATCGCGAGGCGCGCAACTCATCGTGAACACGCACACGGCCACAGACCGCACCGGGGGTCGCGACGAGGTGGCCTGGCGCGAGGCGGCGTCGGCATCGTGGCTCCCCTGGCTGACGGGCCGGGCCATCGTGCTGGCCGCGCTGGCCGTGGCCAAATTCGAGGTCTCGCACTTCCGCATCTCCGACCCGAAGGCCGTGGCCGACGCCCATGCCGGCCTGTTGAGCTGGGACGCGGGCTGGTACGCCAACCTGGCCACCCACGGCTACCGCGCCGTCGGCACCCAGGGCCTCCGGTTCTTCCCCCTGCTGCCGGCGTTGGCCAGCGCACTGCACCACATCACCTTCCTCCCGGTCGACGCCGTCACCGTCCTCGTCTCCAACGCCAGCGGGCTGGCGGCCACGGTGGCCCTGTACCTGTTGGCCCGATCGGAGTTCGGGGATCCAGAACCGGCGAGGTCCGCGGCCTGGCTGTTCAACCTGGTGCCGGCGGCCTTCGTGATGGTGATGGGCTACTCGGACTCGCTCCTCATCCTGTTGGCCGTGGTCTGTTTCGCCTGTCTTCGCCATCAGCGCTGGCTCTACGCCGCCGGGCTCGGATTTCTGGCCGGTACCGCCCGGCCCATCGGGTGCCTGCTCCTGATCCCGGCCCTGTGCGAGGCGGTCCGGGGCCTACGGGGCACGGCATGGGGCCAGCGGGCCGCTCGGACCGCGGCCGTCCTCGGTCCTGCAGCCGGACTGCTGGCCTATCTGAGTTGGACCAGCGCCGAGTTCGGGAGCTTCACCCGTCCGCTGACCCTGCAGACCGAGCCGACCCGCCACGGTGGCCTGACGGACCCCCTCGTCACGCTGTACCACGATGCCGTCAACCTGGCCGGAGTCCACCACGTGGGAACGGACCTCCACCTCCCCTGGGTGTTGGTCACGGTGGGACTCCTGGTCATCGTGTTCAAGAGACTGCCCCCCTCGTACGGGCTGTTCTCCCTCGCCGTCGTAGCCGTGGCGGCGACGGGTTCCAACCTCGACTCCTTCGAGCGCTACGCGCTGAGCGCCTTCCCCCTACTGATGGGGGCGGCCACGCTGCTGCGGTCACGCCGGGTCGAGGTAGTGGTGCTCGTGCTCTGCGCCGTCACCATGTTCGGGTACGCCTTGTTGGCGTTCCTCGGCGCCTACGTACCCTGATCGGCCGCGGCCCGACGATCGCCGTCCTGATACCGGTGTCTACGATGTCTCGCGACAGAGTTGCTTATGTCTCGCGACACCACACAGCGGAGAGGGAGGGATTTGAACCCTCGGACCCAGTTACCCAGGTCAACTCATTAGCAGTGAGTCCGATTCGGCCGCTCTCGCACCTCTCCCTACCTGGTCGGAGGCACCTTCTCAGGTACCGGACCAGAAATTCGCCGCATCCTCACCTCGGCCCTCCGCTGATCCACGGGTGGTGACCACAGATCGAGAAGGTAGAGACGGATACGACCAGCGCATCTTATGGCAGCGGAGGTGTGGCCGAAGTGACGGACGGGCCGGGCGTGTGCCACCGCGGCGGTTGGCGGCGGGGACCCAGCACCACCGGGGAAGGCATCGGGTGCGTGTCCGGGCCGGAGGGGGACCCGACCCCGCCCTCGGTAGGATCGGCAGGTGCCCGATCCGGACCACCTGCAAAAGCCGGCCCCGATCGCGGGGCTCTCGCATGCACAGCTGAACGTCACCGACGTCGATGTCAGCGCCGATTGGTACATGGCCGCCCTCGGCCTGGAGCGTCAGGTCGAGGACCGCGACGCCGGATACGTGGCGCTGCGCCACCGGGGCGCCAAGATGGTGATCGTACTCACCACCGGGCCGAATGCTCCCGGTACGGGGCCCGGCCCGGGGCAGACCTCGCCGAAGACGCCGGTCGCAGACCGACTCGATCATCTGGCCTTTGCCGTTCGCACCGGAGAGGAACTCGAAGCCTGGGCTCACCACCTGGCCGACATCGGCATCGCCCACCCCGGAGTGGTGATGGAGAATGGAAACCCCTCGCTGCAACTGCGTGACCCGGACGGCATCGCCATCGAGCTGGTTGCGCCCGGGGCGGTATCGGACCGCCCGCCGGCCACCCCGTAGTCCCGGGTGGGCAAGATGCCGACACCGCGGTCGCGCCGGGGTGCGCCCGAATCCCTAGCTGCCGTCGGGAAAGCCGCCCCGGTGCAGGACCATGGGGTAGTGCGGCAACGTGACCGGCGACCGGACGGATGCCCGCCAACCATCGGGATAAGGAGTCAGGCCCCGCCACAACGGTGAGGCCGCGGCCGTCGGCTGGTCGCCCACCAGGCGGCCGAGGGTCGTGCGCAACCTACCGATCTCTTCCGGACCGAACCGGGCCTCCCACTGCTGCTCCGTCTCTCGGAGAACCCGTCGGTACTTGCGTTGGGCCTTTTCGCCCTTGATCGTGAGGCGGGCCAGCTGGCCCCGACCTGTGGCCGGATCGGTCTCGGTGAGCGCACACTCGTTCCGCACCAGGAAGCCCAACGCCATGCTGTTGGCCTCCTTCGACACGCCGGTCAGACCGGGCAGATCCCGGACCCGGATCCCCTGTACGTCCATGACCCGAAGGGTGGTGGCGCTGATCGGCAACGAGATCCTTGTCCGGCTCTCGAAGTCGAGGGTGAAAGCCAGGAGCACCTGGGACAAGAACACTGACAGATCGGATCCGGAGTCAGCCCCCCCGCCACCACCGGCCGGCGACGGCCGCGTTGCGGGGATCTCTGCCTTCCCGTTCTGCGTGGGATAGACGACCGGGAGGTAGTCGGGCAGCTCCACATCCATGCGGCCGAGGAGGGAGCACAGTGACCGCCGGAGGGCGTAGATCCTGTCCATCCCGAACCGCTCGCGCCAGCGGTCCTCGATGGCCCCGGCCAGCGGCCGCCACAGCTCCTGCGCCTTCCGACCGGATGCCGTCGGGCGCACCACGGCGTCGAGGGCGGGTGCCTTCTGTGACCCGGCCGGAGGGGGATCAAAGGTGACATACCCCCACCTCCGGAGACCGGCCAACGAATCGCGCTCGGTCCGGGCACGGGCGTGCAGCTCGTCGACGCGCACGCCCGCCGCGTCGACGTACCGCATGACATTGGCCCACATGACCTGGGACACCAGCCACGGACCCCTGGCCGCACCTTTGGGTGAGGTCATCCTCGTGGATCGGTGGACCATCAGGTGCTCGAACTCGTTGTCGAACTCGATGGTGAAGGCCACCAGGGCAGCCGAAAGCAGCGTCGGCAACGGGAGCGTGTTTTCCATACCTGCACATGATGGATCGCGCTCCCGTCCGCGGCAACGCCACCGCGGCCGACGGGGCCGGCACCGCGGAGGGCCGCCGAGATGGCCCGTAGGAGAGGGGCCCTACGGGCCGGGGAACGGCTCGGTCAGCGAGCCGAGCACGTGGTCCCCGCCGGCCGCCGCCAGCTCGTCGACGGAGAAGTTGCCGCTGGCGACACCCACCGAGATCGCTCCCACCGCGTTGGCCGCGTCCAGGTCCCGGGGGGTGTCCCCCACCACGAAGACCTGGGAGGGCGCCAGGCGGGCGTGAAGGCGGGAGGCCTTTTCGATGGCCAGGCCGGTCGGTTCGGTCCTGTCGGCAGAGTCCGAGCCGTAGGCACCGAAGATGAAAAACGTGTTGAGCCTGGCCGGAATGAGCTTGGTGCGGGCCGCCCCCTCCATGGCCCCCGAGACCAGACCCAGCAGGACACCCGCTTCCCCGAGTGCCACCAGAGTCTCTTCCGCCCCGGGCAGCATCCGGTAGTGCTCGGAGGCCGGGATGTCGTCGGCCAGGTGCAGGAGGTACTGGACGTAGAGGTGGTCGAGCTCCTGGTCGCTCGGGGCACGGCCCATCACGCCCGCGAACGTAGCCCGGGCCACCTGGGGATCGGTCTCGCCGGCCGAGCTGTGGGCACCGATGTCGGCCGGGATGCCGTAGAGCTTCTCGAAGGCGGCCTTCCAGCTACGGGCACCGGCGCCACCGGTATGGACCAGCGTCTCGTCGATGTCGAAGAGCACCGCCACCGGTCTGGCCGTCTCGTGCACGTCGTCCGAGCCCAGGATTCCGGCGCCGACGGGTATCGGCCGGGGCGGCTCAGGACTCTGCGGAGAACATGGCCGTGATCTGGGCCATGTCGAAGTAGTCGCGCCAGGCACAGATCTTTCCGTCGCGGAGCTCGAACGTACCCATGACCTTCAGCGGGGCCACGACGGTACCGACCGTGAACGTATCCACCCGCTCGGTCAACACCAGGTTGTCGCGCACGGCCAGATTGACGGTCTCGATCACCATGCTCTGGCACATCCCGAAGAACCCCTCGATGAAGGCGACGGCGGCATCGATCCCGACGGCGGGTTCCATCGGGATGTTGTGATAGACGACATCGTCGGTGAAGTAGGGGCGCAGCGCTTCGGCGTCGTGCTTCTCGAATGCGGCACAGAAATCCCGAACGATCCGTTCGGCATCCTCTGAAGCTCCCATGGTGAACCCTCCTCGGATCGGCGTCGGTTTCACGCTAGCGAATTCCGGCCGATCCGGAGTCCGTCCGGCCCGGAAGCTGTACCGTCAGCCGAACTTCAGGAAGACAAGTCCCAGGACGGCGATGACCATTCCCGCCTTCATCATCCAGCGGGTCCGGAGTCGATCGCCCAGTGAGGCACGACCTCGCACGAGGTCATTCCGGGTGGCCGGTGGCGACGGGTCGGCGGCGATCTGATCGTCGATCGGTTGCCCCCCGTTGCCTGAGTGATCGATCTCGACCAGGTCGGACGCCGGCGGGCGGTACACCACTGTTGTCCGACCAGTCCGGCCTGTCCGGCCGGGACCGGTGGGCCCCGGCGGAGGGGTCGACGGGGTCGACGGGGTCGACGCTGGAGCCACGGCCGACTCGGGACCGGCCGGCCCGGGCGCGGCCGGTCCGGTTACGGCTGGGACGACGGCGGTCGGGTCGGAGACGGGTTGGGGATAGGCGGTCCATGCAGGCGATGCCGTGACTGCCGGGATGGCGATCGTCGGGTCGGAGACGGTAGGGGCGGGAACGGTCGGCATGGCGATGCTGGGATAGGAGACGGGGCCGTGCACAACCGGTACCGCGATCGTGGGATCGGACACTGCGGGGGCGGGAACGGTCGGCATGGCGATGCTGGGATCGGAGCCGACCCACCCGGCCAGTGGCTGCCATTCGTCTGCTTCCGCCGGGGTGACCGCCGGGCCGTCGGTGGACGGTGGCATCGGGTTGGCGGGGGTACCGGTCCGGGACGCTCCCGGGTCGAGAAGGGCGAGCCGTCGTTCGACCGCCTCGGCCTCTGCCAACGCCACATCGAGCTCGGCGCGGAGCATGTCGATGTCCCTCTCGCTCCATGCCACGAGTTGGCGGACGACGTCGCCGGGGATGTACTCGGTCGAGCCATCGACACCGGGTGGACTGGCGACCGGGGTGGCGTAGGTCAGGTCAGGCATGGGCCACACCGTTGATCGAGTCGGCCGGCAGCCAGTTCACTCCGTTGGTCGCCATCGACCACTGGACCTGCTCGCGCGACGCGTCGCCCTCGACCACCGTGGGCAGATGACCACGAACCCCGTCCGGCCCATCCCCGGTCGGGTGATCCGGCTGGAGCGGGTAATCCTGCTGGGGCGAACCGAGGCGGTCGACCCGGCCCATGGCCCGCTCCTTGCGGGCTCGGGCCTCGGCGATGGCCAGCCTGATCCGCTGGCGTTCCTCCTCGGCGGCCTTGAGGTAGGCCAGAACAGACGCACGGGTATACGCAGGAGCCGCCTCGTTTCCAGTGGAAGTAGTCATCTTCACGTGCTCCGGTTCTGCGTCCAGTAAGTATACCTACCAGGTCACTAGGTTGAAACTGGCCTGCTGCCTGCCCCTGGGGGCAGAGGTCGACTCAGCCGAAACGTCCGTTCACATAGTCGAAGGTGCGGGGGTCCTGTGGCTCCTCGAACATGGCGTCGGTCGGTCCGTGTTCGATGATGTACCCGGGGGTTCCCTGCTCGGCGAGGAAGAAGGCGGTGTAGTCGGAGACCCGCTGGGCCTGCTGCATGTTGTGCGTCACGATCACGATGGTCACCTCACTGCGCAGCTCGTCGATGGTGGTCTCGATTCGGCGGGTGGAGGTGGGGTCGAGGGCCGAACACGGTTCGTCCATCAGGAGGACCCGGGGCTTGATGGCCAACGCCCGGGCGATGCACAGGCGCTGCTGCTGTCCACCTGACAGGGCACCACCCGGTTGGCGGAGGCGGTTCGCCACCTCGTTCCACAGGCCGGCCTTGGTCAGGCAGCTCTGGACGATGTCGTCCTTCTCGCCCTGATCCCTGCGGGTTCCTGTCAGCTTGAGCCCGGCCAGGACGTTGTCGTAGATGGACATGGTGGGAAACGGATTGGGCTTCTGGAACACCATCCCGATGTGTCGGCGGGCTTCGGTCAGTTTCTTGTCCACCCCGTAGATGTCGGAACCGTCGAGGAGCACGTCGCCGGCCAGGGAGGCCGACGGGGTGAGCTCGTGCATCCGATTGAGGATGCGCAAGAACGTCGACTTCCCACAGCCCGAAGGACCGATCAGCGCGGTCACCTGCCTGGCCTCCATCACCAGCGACACCCGGTCCAGCACATGATGGTCACCGAACCACGCCGATATCTCCCGGGCCTCGAGGGTGGAGGCCTGGCCGAACGGCGGCGCGTCGGGCTGAGCCTGTGGGAACTGGTAGGTGGCGGCGTCCATCGACATGGGTTCAGGTCCTTGCACGGGAGAGGGTCGGCTTCGTCACAGGAGGTTGGGAAGTACTCGGGTGACCTGGTCGGCCACAAAGAACCAGACGAGGGCCAGCGGCGCCCCGAAGACGATCCAGGCCTGCAGGTGGCCGCGGCGATGCCAGGTCCACACGGCCGCGCCGAGGACTACCGCAAGTCCGATCAGCCAGAGCAGAAGAGACAACAGTGCCCCGGTGTCGGCCCCCAGGGGCCGTTGGCTGGACGGCACTGTGTGCACCGGCGGGCGCTGGGACGCCAACGGGGTTCCCACGTTCTCGGCGTAGACGGTCACGACACCGGACGGTGCGTAACGGGGCCCGGTGGCCGTCTCGAGCGTCAGGCGCGACGCCGTGGTCGCCACCCGGAGAGGACTGCCTCCTGCATACCGGACGCCGAGCACCCGGAACTTCGACTTGCCGACCTGGGTCACCACGGTGATGGTCGCTCCGCTCTTCAACTCGTCGATCCGGCCGAACGGGCCTCCATAGGAAGAGGCGCGGCCGAGGATGATGCTGTTTCCGACGCCGCCGGGGAAGACCGTGGACCGGAGGTGTCCGGGTCCTAGGGCGAGGGCCGAACCCGTCGTTCCCTCCACCACCACTTGATTGACGCCGATCGATGGAATCTGGATGACGGCCATCGGTTGCCCGATGGCGAGCTCCGGCTTTTTGGCTCCGGTGGGTCCGGTGCCCAGGGCAAGTTCCTTTCTGAACTGGTTGTACAAGGAAACCTGCGACGAGCGGTGCATCCAGTTGCTGACCCAGGCCAGCTGGACCACCAGTCCGATGGAGAGCACGGCCACCATGATGAGGGCACACCGGGTCTGGTAGAGCAGCGGGTGGGAGAGGGCCAGATCCTGACGACCTTCCGAGGGTGGATCCTGCTCAGTGCCCTCCTCTGGAGCGGGGACCGCCGAATTTCTGCCGTCCAATGCTGCGAAGTCCCAGGCTCCTGCATCCACTATCGGCTCGGGCGGAAGGATGAAGGGCTGCGGCGCGCGCCCTTCGGACTCAGGAGCGGACCACTCGACCGCCGGCTCCAGTAGTCGCTCGCGATCGAATGCCGACTGCGGCGCGCTCACCAGAGAGTCCATCTCGAAGACGCCAACGCTCGTGGCCGCCGGCTGCGGTCGGAGGCCAGGATCATCAGGCCGATCCCGATTCCGAGCAGTCCCGCTCCGAGCATCTTGACCACGGAGGTGGGCATACCGGTGAAGGCCAGTGCTCCACCCGTCGAGCCCGAACCGGTCGACGACGATCCTGACGAGCCGGTTCCGCCCGAGGTGCCGCCGACGCCGCCCGAGCTGGCCGACGAGGGATTGGGCGTCCCGCCGGTCGTCGTGCTGGTGGTCGAGGCCCCGCCGGTGGCGGACGTGGTCGATGTCGTGGACGCCGTGGATGACGTCGAGCTTGTGGTCGATGACGTCGACGTACTGCTGGGATCACCCGTGGTAGAGGTCGTGCTGGGCGCACTCGTGGTTGACGTCGTGCTGGTGGGGTCGCTCGTGGTCGAGGTCGTGCTGCTGGGCTCGCTCGTGGTCGAGGTCGTGGATGTGCTGGTCGTGCTGACTCGGCTCGCTCGTGGTGGAGGTCGTGGATGTGCTGGTCGTCGAGCTCGTGGTCGACACCGCCCCCTCATACCAGACGAATCCGTTGGGATCGTTACCATCCGCAGCGAACGTGATGTCGACGTCCCAGTAGTCGGTGACGGCTCCACTGGCGTTGGCGCACGCCACGCCCGCCTCCCACACCCCACCGGGAACAGCCAAAAAGTCAGGGAGAAGGGAGTCCTCGCTCACGGCCGGACCCCCGCTCCAGATCGTTGGGTAGCGTGCTGACGGTGTCGTTGGTCGGGACGTTGAAGGGTCCGACCAAGGTTCCGGTGCTGTCGAAGAGCCCGTAGTCAGACAGCGAACCTTGTGACACCGTCAGGCTCTGAATGTCGGTCCCCTGGGGGATCAGGTAGGTGTACACCTGGTAGCCGCCGGAGGTCGTGCTTCCAGAACACGACGCGCCCGCGGGCAACGAGAGGGCGAACACCGCCGTCGAGGCGGCCGGAAAGGGCAGCTGCCCATTGGTCGGTGTCGTGATGGTAGCGGTGCCGTTGATCGTCGATGCACGGGCGCCGCTGGCAAACAGGAGAACGAGAGTGCCGATGACCAACGGTGAAAATGCCGCGAATCGGAACCTGGTCCGTGCGGAACTTGCACGCGGTGCGACGTGAAGTCACGCGATCTGCCCCGTTGCACGCCTGAGTTCACCATTGGTCGCCTTCGTTCTCGCCGTTCTCGCGCCAGAATCGCCCCTTGCCGCAGGTGGGCAGGGGCCAGCGCCTCACTCACATCCGGTGGTCGTCCATCGATGACTTCACTGCTCGTGAGCGTCACCGGAAGGAAGCCCCCCAGATTTCGCGCTGACCTGCGTCGCGATCCGCCACCCGAGCCGAGGAGCATCAGTCCGCACCCGATTCCGAGCAGAGCCACGCCCAGAATCTTGACCACTGACGCCGGCATCCCTGTGAAGGCGAGAGCTCCCGTGGCACCCGATCCGGTCGATCCGGTGGAGGCGAGGCCACCGGAGGTTCCGCCGGCTCCGCTGGAGCCAGCCGACGAAGGATCCGCAGTCCCACCGGTGGTGGTGGTGGTGGTGGCGCCCCCGCCCGTCGTCGTGGCAGTGGTGGCGGGCCCGCCTCCAGCCGTCGTGGTCGTGGACGACGGCGTAGTCGTAGTCGACGTCGAGCCCGACGGGCACGCTCCATGCCCATTGGAAGCCATCTGGGTCAGTGGTGCTGGGAACGGAGGTAAACGTGATATCGACATCCCAGTAGTCGGTGACGGCTCCACTGGCGTTGGCACAGGCCACACCCGCTTCCCATGCTCCGCCGGGCGCGGCCGACAATTGCGTGAGGAATGAGTCACCGGTCACGGCGGGTCCCCACTCCAGATCGATGGGCAGCGTGGGGACGATGTCGTTGGTGGGGACGTTGAACGGTCCGACCAGGGTTCCCGAGCTGTCAAAGAGCCCGTAGTTGGAAAGGGCACCTTGTGAGACCGTGGAGTTCTGAATGCCGGTCCCCCTGGGGATGAGGTAGGTGTACACCTGGTAGCCGCCGTTCGTGGTGCTTCCAGAGCACGCCGCGCCTGCGGGCAAGGAGAGCGCAAATATCGTGTCGGAAGGTTGCGGCTGTGAAGCAGTAATCGACCCGCTGGTCGGCGTGTGACGGTGGCTGCGCCGTTGATCGTGGCCGCGCTGGCACCGGTGGCAAGAAACAAGAACAGAGCGCCGGTTACCATCGAGACAACGGCTGCGAGGCGAAGCTTGAGTCGGCGCCGGAGCCGGATCTTCTTGCCGAGTGGCGGTGACGACGGAGTTGAGATCCTGCGAGTGTGCGATTCATGGTTCTTTGCTGCCCTCTGTCTCGGTACGGTGGATTGGAAGATCCGGCAACTGATCTGTATTGGTAGGACGAAGCCCTCCTCGGAGCATCCTCATCTGGAACTTCGCCCCTTCACTGGGGACTCCGAGTTTGGGCTGGGTGCTTTAACGGCACGGCCGAATCGCCCCATGACCAGGCCCACCAGTCCAGCCGCCAGCCCTAGGAGAAGCGCTATGGGAAGGATCCAGCGGAGCCGCCGATCGGAACACCTTGGGTCCTCACCGAGGTAAGAGCGGCTGGACCGATGACCCGCCGTCGAGCATTCGAACTCGGAGTCTGAGTCGTGGCAGGGCTTCCGGTTGACGATTCGTCGGGTGACGCGTCATCCGCAAATGAGGGAAAGGAGACGTTCCCAGGGGCCGATCCCCCTGAGGTGGAACTCGGTGCCGTCTCGACCGGCGGGTTGAGGATCGTGTTCGTCGCAGCGAGGGCTTGGCTCTGCAGGGATGTCGGCAGCGGAACGTATCCAGGGGGATGTTGTCCTGGTTGTTGCCCGTTTACCTGCCCGGCCTGAACCGCATACCTAATGAAGCTCGCATACTTGGAACGATCGCTCGAACACAGTGTCTCCGGAGTCGTCGCCGCGTAGGTGAGCATGGTCAACGGGTATGCCCCGGACACGTTCGTTGACACATTGGTCTGAAGCACTCCGGACACCGCACTCTTGGTCATCGCTTGTCTCCCCGGCCAGAATGCTTGATGTATCGGGGGTGATGAAGGTTGGCGTCGAGGTCGTCCCAGGACCGGCTCGGCTTGCCGCCTGAAGCCCGGAGAGGTCGGCTGAAGCAGAGTCGGTGGCCGTCATGGTGGCGTCGTGCACGGCGGCCTGTGGCCCGTTTGATCCCCATGCCGCGTCGGCTGAGGTGGCCGTTGGGCTGTCGGTCGTCTTGGCTTCATCGTCCGCCTCGGCCGCATCCTTGCAGCTGCCTTCATCGACGTCGCATACGGAGACCAGTCGAGGATGCACAGGGGACGAGCCGTCTGCTTGGTCTGTCCTGACCCGGTATTGGTCACGATCGGGGGTTCGTCCTCACCGCTGAGACTCTCGCAATAGGTATCACTCTTGGGGAAGCTCTCAGGAGTCGGACTGCCGAATGTCGCACCCGATGTGTTGAACTGATAGCTCGGATTGGTGGTGTAGTTCGGGTTGACGTACATGCCGCCGGGCTGACCGTCGGGCGTCGGTGTTCCTGCCAGCCATGCCTCGGCCGCCGGATCGGACAGCACCCACTTCCAGAGGGTGGATGCTGCATCGGAGTCGGCCTCCTCGACCAACAGCGTTCCGGCATCGACCTGGTCCACGGTCGTGAGGTCTTGGAACTCCGGGTTGTACTGCAAGAAGCCTGGGTCCGAAAACAGGTTCTCGGGATTGTTCTGAACCCACGCGTAGTTGGCGCCGGGTTTCACCGCAGAGATCTCTTCGAACTGGCCCTTGTACGACTCGGTGAGCAGCTTGGCCACCAGCAGGGGAGTCAGGTTGATGGTTGCTATCTGGCTTCCTTCTAATGGGGACTCGCCTGGATCCTCTTCTCCGTTCGGGTCAACGGCCGGGACCCGCTCAATATTGAACCCGATGACTACGCCAGACAATGTGAGAGGGGCATACACGACCGGATTGGTGGACGAGGTCTGGCTCGGATCGATGGGGTTTGAGAAGACGGACATCCCCACCGACCCATATGTCGGGTCCGTCAGGTTCTGACGGGCCTGGTCATCGGTGTCTTGCAGATAGCTGTACGACGTCCCACTGTCTTGACTGCAAAGGGCTGGCTGCCAGCTGGCGGCGGCCTCTGAAGCCAGCTCGCTTCCTTCGATACCTTCAGTGGCTGCGTTGATCGAGCAACTCGAACCAATCGGGTTGAACTGCAGGGGAAACGCAATCCGGTTCGCCCACGCCTCGGGCGTGAGCGGAGACGTCGTCACGGCGCTTGGCGAGACACCGGTTGGGTTGTCCGAGGCGGCAGTGCTCCGAGGTACCACCACCAGCCAGCATTGAGGCGTCTTGGTTCCGCCACCAGCGACCGGTTCGATGTCCTGTCCGCAGCCGAGCCCTGGCGCCTCCAGGCCGGTGTCCACCTGAAACGGCTGGCTTCCGGTGCCACCCGAGAAGGTCCGGGCGAAATCCACCTCATTCGTCGTGTCAAAACTGAAGTAGGGGTCCAGCCAAAAGGGCTGTGGGTTGCTCTGGCTCTGGTCGTACGCATAGTCGGCCTGTTGCCCGATGGAAGTACCGTCCACCGCGTCGAATGGCTCGACTACGAAACCGTCTTTGGTATCGGCGTAGAGATCGCTATAGCCCGGCAACGTGCACGCCGACGTCGAGGATCCACCAGTGCAGGCTTGGAGGGCGCTGTCGGTCGACCAGCCGCTCTGCGACAGCACACGCGAGTACTCATAGCCGAGGTTCTGGATCGGATAGGAGGTCGTCGGAGTGCTGCTCTCACCGCCGAACTCGCACTGTGACGGTGGCGGCCCCGGATCGCCGGTGTCGTCGGGATAGACCGTTTCCGGGTCGCCCCAGCACTCGAAGATCTGGAGGTAGTCACCGTTGAAATCCCCGGGGCTACCGCTGATCGTTTCGTCGGCGCCTGACCAAGAGACGGAGACGTCCTGGTTCACCAGGTTCTGGGTCTGGTTGACCGTCACACTGAGGCCGGCGAATGGACTGTTTTTTCCGGCAGCTTCATCTTCGGTCATCGTGACCTGAGACGAGGTTGACGGCAGTCCGGTGACCGTGCCGGCCTGGCCCGCATACTCAACATGCGGACTCGGATCCGCCAACGCCGACTCCAGTTTGTTCGGAATTACGGCGAAGGCGACCAGCACGAGCACGATGCCCGCTGCGCCACCGACCCTGGTCCGCGCTCGTCCTCCCACAACATGACGCGTCCGGCGTTGAGTGTGACGCCTCACGGCTTCCGCCTTTTGGCCCGTCGGGACATCAGGCCCGGAATGAGAATGAGTGCCAACACAACGAGGATGATCAGTACCATCAAGGTTTGAGTCATGGACCAGCCGGCGCTCGCCGGTAGGGTCAATGTTGCCGCGGTCGGTGCCGCATCAGAAGGCCCGCTGACCGTGGAGCAATTGGCCGTGGTCGAGTTGCAGGCCGCGGAAGAGGAGGTCGAACCGGCGGCTGCGGCCGCCGCGGCCGAGGCTGCCGCGGCTCCTGCGCCACCCGAAGCTGCCGCGGCTGCTGCCGCGCCACCCGGAGTTGACGCCTCCGGGGCGCCGGGGCTGACCGGGGTCGAGACCACCGCCCCTCCCGTGCCGGTCGTGCACTGGAGCGGACCCTGTTTGTCGCAGGCAGGAGGAAAGGGGGCGGTCTGGGCCAATAGATTCACGCCCGTCGGAGAGAACGTCGGATTGTTGCAGTTGGCGATATTGATGGATTGGACGTCTGCGCCAGGGATCTTGGCGATCTGGTCGAAACTCGCCTGCACCAGGTTGATCGGCATAGGCGAGTAGCCGAGTTGGGCCGAGTACTGCTGGCCCTGGCACATGGCGTAATAGGAGAACGCGGCCAAGGTGGTGCCCTTGTCCTGAGTGAACTGTCCCTCGACCTTGGTCGGAAGGATCAGGTATCCGTACTCCGAGAGTGGATAGGTGCGCGGGTCGGTGTCGGTCCAGACACCTGACAGATTCTGGGTGAGATAGAGCGCCGGATTGTTGACGTCGGTGGTGTCACCTGGTCTTGGAGCAACGAGACGGCCACATTCTGTGCCGTGGGCTCGGTGTAGTAGCCGGCGGCATTGAGCATCTGGGCGACGGGGAACTTGTCGGCCAGGGCATAGGAGTAATTGACGTAGCCGATGGCACCGTCGGCATAGCCCTGGGACACGTAGCCGGAGACACCGAGGTCACCGGACTGGGCGATCATCGAGGATCCGGAGACCGTCGGATAGAACGACGTCGCGCCGCAGGCGGGTGAACGTCCCGCTTTCGAGCAGTAGGAGTTCCACAGTGAGGGGTACTGACTGATCATCCACTGCGACAGGAAGTAGCTCGAACCGGCGCCGTCGGAGCGGACCACCGGAACGATGGTCTGGTCGGGGAGCTTCAGACCCGGATTGTCGGCGGCTATTGCGGGATCGTCCCAATTGGTGATCACGTCGGTGAAGATCTTGGCGATGTTTTCACCGGACAGACGGAGGTTGGTCACCTGCTGACCGTCGATCTTGAGGTTGTACATGAAGACCGTCCCACCGGCCGTGATCGGCATGTAGGCATAGCTACCGGCCACCGGGCTCTCCGGCGCCGAACCGTCGTTCGGGTTGGTCTGGAACGGGATGTCCGAAGCCGCGAAATCGGTCAGCCCCTTGATCCAGTCCTCCCGGCCCGTGGTCGAACCGTTGGCCGTGAAGTTGATCCGCATGCCGTCCTGTTGGACATTGGCGATCCACTGGTTGAGGGCATTGGCCGACCACGAGGAACCTTCACCGGAGACCGGCACATAACTGACAGCTCCCGCCGGCGACGCGGCCATCAACAGGCTGATGAGGCCTCCGACCAACAGGATGATCGTTGCGAATCTCAGCCTCCTCGGCATGGTGGCAGGTCGACGAATCGCCGTCATGTTCCGTCCCTTACGGCGTGTATCCCCGACGCCACCCTCGCCGGTGCGGAAAGACCGCGACGCGTGAACCGTTCAACATCACGCCTCGATGCCTCGGCGACACGACGCTGCCCGCGGGGCGACAGGTGGCCCGGTCCCCACCCCCGATCTTTCGAGCCACCAGAAACAGCACCACGATGACCAATAGGAGAAAGGATGCACAACCGAATGCACGGGTGGTGTAAGCCGGAACATCCGCCTGCACCAGCTTGAGTGTCTCCAGCGGCAGCGAGACCATCGCCCCACGGAGTGGGTTGGCGTTCATGTAGCTCGTGAAGCCGGCGGTCAGCAGGACCGGTGATGCCTCACCGATGGCACGGGCGATTCCCAGGATCACGGCAGTGGCCAGACCCGAGCGGGCCGTCGGAAGCACCACTTGCCACTCCCCCCGCCAACTGGGAGCCCCGAGTGCTGCTGAGGCCTCGCGTAGGTTGGCCGGGACGAGTCGCAGCGCCAGGTCCGCAGCCCGGATGATGTAGGGCAGCATCATCACGCTGAGCGCCAGGGCCGCGGCCAGCCCCGAGCGCCCGTTCCCGAGCGTCAGGATCCACAGGGCGTAGATGAAGAGCCCGGCCAGGATGCTGGGCAGGGCGGTCATGGCCTCGACCATGGTGCGGAACAGACGAGCGGGCCGGCTCCGGGTCATGTCCAGGTACACCGCGGCGATCAGACCGAGGGGGACGGTCAGGATCACCGCGATCCCCACCATCCACAGCGTTCCCACCAAGGCGTGGGCCATGCCGCCCTTGGAGAGTGGAGCGAGCGGGCCTGCTGTGGACATGTCCTTGGTGTAGAAGTTGACGTGGACCAGAGCGGCCCACCCTCGGCCCAGCGTGTACACGACGACCAGACCCAGCGCACCGAACGCCAATACGGCGGTTGAGGCCATCAGCACTGTCATCACGCCGTCGAGCACGGCCGGCCCATCATCGGCCAACGAAATGAGCACCCCATAGGAGCGAGGAAGGCCACGTAGGCCACGACCACAGCAAACGGCCCCGACAGGGCGGTCAGTTGCTCGAGTAGCAGAGCGATGCTGATGCCGGCGGCGGCAGCCCCCACCAAGTTGAACAGCGACGCGCGTCGAACACCTCCGAGCTTGCGCCGGGGCTGGGATGAGGCCGTTGCCACCCGAAGCTCCATCGGCGTGGTCAGCGGCTCCTGAGAACGGCCATGTCAGAGATCGCTCTCGGCACCGGAGCGGGACCGCGCCACTACGGCCGACGCGGAGAAGTTCACGATCAGGGTCAGTAGGAAGAGGGACAGGCCCGCGGCCATCAGAGCCGATGTCCCAAAGGACGACGACTCACTGGCCAGGTTGGCGATCAGGGCCGACACCGAGTTCCCACCGGACTGGAGCACGTGGAGGTTGGCGGTGAACACGGGCGAGATGATGAGGATCACGACGATGGTTTCGCCCAGTGCCCGCCCCAAGCCCAGCATGGTCCCGCCGATGATGCCGCCCTTGCCGAACGGGAGGACCACGGTACGGATCATCCCCCAACGGGTCGCACCCAGGGCGTAGGCCCCCTCACGCTCCCCCAACGGAGCCTGAGAGAACGCCTCCCGCATCACCGAGCAGAGGATCGGGATGACCATGAGGGAGACGGCGATACCGACCACGAAGGTGGACGCGCTGTAGACACTGGCCGACTCCAACGGATTGGTCGGATCGGCCCCGTTCACCTTGAAGATCGGGATCCAGCCGAACCAGGTCGAGATCCACCGGGAGAGCCCGATGGTGCGGCCCTCGAGAAACAGCCACGCCCACAGGCCGTAGACCACGCTCGGAATCGCCGCCATCAGATCCACCAGCGAGACCAGGGTGCGCTTGATCCTGTTGGGAGCGATCTCCGAGATAAAGAGGGACAGCCCGAGCGCGACCGGTACGGCGATGACCACCGCCACCAGGGCAATGAGGATCGTGCCGGTGAGGATGCCGGCCACGCCGAAATGATGGGCATCCGGCTCCCAGGCCTGGGTGGTCAAGAACGAGAACTTGGCCACCCGGATGGCCGTGAAGGCCTGGATCGACAAGAACAGACCGATGGCGGCGATCACCGCCAGCACACCGAGTGCCGCCAACCTCGTCAGACCCAGAAAGGCGCGATCGGCAGGACCCGGAACGGCTCGGATCCGACGTTTCTGCTGAGTCGGCAAGGGGCCGACGGAGTCCGCCGTCACTGGTCTCTCCCACCGATTCGACTGCCGACGGTGACGTCATCGCCGATGGCGGGCGTGGCCTGCCTCCGCTCACGGCGGCTGAGAATCAGAGCGGTGGCTCCAAGGCCGACGGCGACCACTATGAGGGCGACACTTATCCACCTGGCGAGATCGATTGAGCTGGCCGGTGGGTGGAGG
Source organism: uncultured Acidimicrobiaceae bacterium (assembly GCA_963700235.1). GTDB lineage: Bacteria > Actinomycetota > Acidimicrobiia > Acidimicrobiales > RAAP-2 > Bog-756. Next base: position 214,144 of record CAVOWT010000001.1, on the reverse strand, counting down.
ACCCTCCAGGTGAACCCACCGGGATCAGACGAACTGGCCGTGAACTCGATCTCGGAGTTCCAGTAGTTGGAAACCTGTCCCGTCCTCGTTGGCGCAGACGAACCCGCCCTCCCAAACAGCCGACTTCTCTCCGTTGACAAAGAGCTCACCCGGGGTGAGGCGCGACCACGTGAACGCGGGCGGGAGGGTTGGAACCATGCCCGAGTCCTCATCGGTGTTGGTTGCGCCATAGCACGCCTATCGGCGACATACCCGTAGTAGGGTACGGCTGGTGGCCGCGGAAGGGAAGCTCCCCGTGAGACCCAACGTGGTCAGCGAGACACCCTTCGGTACGAGGTAGGTGTACACGCGATACCCGTTATGAGCGGTGTCGCCGGGACATTTGGCGCCCGACGGCAGTTCCACCCGTACTCCGTCGCCGAACCCCCCGAGTCCAGGGGAGTGGTCTGATTAAGGTGGGTGATGGCCGCCGACCCTCAAGGCCTAGTCCGCCCCGCCGTTGTGGGAGCAACGAGAGACACGAGGACAAGGCCCGACAGAATGATGCGCCAAGCGCGGTCATCACCGAGATGACGCCGACTGTCCTCGGGAAGGACGCACTTGCGGCCCGCGGGTTCAGAGGGCGTGAGATCGGGACTGGGCACGGAGGGAGTACTCACGTCTTCCGCCAATGCGATTGCTCGACCGACCGCGATCGTGGTTGCGGCCGAATTTCGATCTACTCGTCAGAAAGCAGAGGGACCTGGGCGCGACGGCATGACCCACGGAAACACTGCTTCTGCAACTGGGAAGCCGCCTCATGAATGGCTCCTTAAAGTGGGCGCGAGGACGGATGCCGGTCTCGGGCCCCAGCCCCATAAATGACAAAACCTAGTAAAATACTGGGACAAAGCTAAGGTCGGCACCTGGCTGTGTCAAGGCGCGTTACCAGTTGGTGTCAGATCCCGTCGACCCCATCACTCACGTGAGATTCGCTTTCTTGGGCCTCTCGGTGGCGACGCCCCAGGCGGCGATAAGCGCCTGTGCGCCCAACGGGTTACTATCATCTAGTATCTCTATAGGCAATCTATCATCACCACACTGACATGAGCACTTTGAGCAGTGATCTGGCCGCGACATCGCGACATCGAAGCGGAGCTTTCTTCACCGTTGTCACGGAAAACGAAGACCGTTCTGACAGGGACCGCCTCGCAGCCCGATCGTGCGCCGAACTCGTGGCGACTTGCCGAGGAGGCGAATCACCGCCGACTGATCGAGATGGTCCACGCACTACTGTCGCAGCAGTCTGAACTCGATCACCAGAGTGCCGGGGGACAGGGTGCCTGTGGCGCCCCCTGGGGGTGCCCGATCGCATCACCCGTGCCGAGGGGAACAGGTGCATCTGACGCCCCCGAAGGTGCCCGATCGCATCGGGCCGAGCACCCGGGAACAGGCTGCTCGTCGCCCCCCTGGAGGTTCCCGATCGAATCACCAAGCGCGACTACAACTATTTCGACGCCCTCGAACGCCGCGCTAGCAGCGCTGCCTTCCCGCTGAACTGGTGCCGCCCTTGCTCGAGTTGAACCGGTTCGGTGGCGCGCCGTCAATTGGCGCCACGAACGATGAAGAGTCTCCCTGGGCGGCGTGGTGGGCCTGAGCGTCGATGAGTTCACGGGCAAATGCCACCAGGAATGTCCGGTTGTTGATGAGCGCATCCTCACCTTGGGACGGTGTCAACGAACCGGACAGGTTCCGGATGCCGGCGACTGGTCAGACCGGGCACATCGTCCCATCCCCGGTGTTCTGCACATAGAGGACCACGCGTTCGTAGTTCGTTCGACTGTCCCATCTTTACCGGAACGATCCAGTACACGATCGACCAACTCCCGAATTGCTGGGAGGTATAGGACATGGCCTGACCGGTGATACCACCGGGCAGGCCCACCTGAGCCACGTCGGCAAGTGCGTACCCGTGGAACTGGTAGCAATTCTCGACGCCATAAGCGGAGAATGTGCTCAGATCCGGAGTGTTTATCACGTCGGCCACCACCGGGACGTTGGTGTGCAGGTTGCCGCCCTGTGCCGCGGTCATCGTGTATCGGTTCCACACCGATCGTCACCGAAGAGCGGCTTGGCCCAGTCGTAGGTAGCGGTCAGCTGAACGTTCCACCCTGCCGGCACTACCGGTTGATTGATAAACGCCGCCAAGCGCGGCTCCCCTGAAGCCGTGGCTACCAGGTTGTAGTTGCGGAGCCCGAAGTTGGCAACACCGAGCACCACCGCGGCCACCAGCGCCACGACCAGCACCAGATGCACCTTGGGAACGGCAAGGCTACGCGGACGACGCGAGGCGTTGCTTGCAACCGATGCTGCCGATGCCGGTCGAGGCTCACCGATGCCGACATGCAATCCGAGGGGCTTGATCAGCAGCACCATGATCACGACCCCGAGACTGAAGGTGACCATGCCCACGAAGGGGTGAAGCACGTTGATGGCCACCGACTCCCCCCACATCTGGCCCGACCAGAATATGAAGGTGATGCGGCCGAGATTGATGGCCCACAACAGCACCATGCCGCCAGCCAGCCACGCCACCTTGCGGATCAGGGGGCCGCGGACGATCGCCGCGAACGCCGAACCGACCAGAAGGAATCCGACCACACTGTTCACTCCGGAGCACGCCGACACGATGCTGAGGGGAAAGGCGCGTCCATCGTGGACCACGTTGAACAGCGTGTTGTCCAAAGACGACACCGGGGTGGCCACGTGGACCACAGTCAGGATCTTCTCGATCCCGAACAGGGTGGCGTTGGTAAACGCGTCGAGCACCCGCAGCAGAACGGACTGGTACGGGTATGGCCAGGCCAGAAACAGGTAGGCGATGGCCAGCTTCTGGCGCCACATGACCCGTACGCCAAAGATGATGGCCACAGCCCCGGCGACGAAGAGTGGCAACGTGAACAGATCGACCCGGTAGACCCAGAACATCGTCGACCAACGGGATGGCAGCAGAAGATTAACGGCGATGGCAGCAGCCATCAACGGAAGTCCCACGGTGTAATCGACGTGACGGTCGTGGATATCCGGCTCTGGTTTCAGCGGCCGGGCCCGGACGGCCGCCAAGGCCAGAGCAATGGCCGGGACCAGGCTCACATAGGCCAGCGGTGTGTCCTCGCCGGCGCTCTGGAGCAGGGTGGTGAGGGAGTAGTTGTAGGCAATGCCCACGACCAGCAGAAGCAGCCCCACCTGCAGGCTCGTGCGGGTTGCCTGGGAACAGCCGGCCCACCAGTCCTTCCACGCTTTCCTCGGGCGTGGCGCGGCGTGACGGTATCGCCCCGGAGCGGGGCCAAGTGACGGGATCAAGGTGTCAGCCATGGACCTGGCCCGATTCCAGCTCATACGACCCGGACCGAGCACCGCTCGATCCGGCCGGCCCGGCGGACCCTATCGAAGGGACCCGGACCGAGCCCGCCGGGCCGAGGGTGGTCCCGACGACACGGTCTCGGCATCACACGGCGGATGTCGGCTCGCTCACCCGACCGGCGACATGGCGCCGCCGGAGGAGAACGGACACTCCGATGATCCCGACGGCCAGTACCGGAAGCACCAGTGTGTAGGGCACCTCAGGCGTGACGGCCGGGGCCCCGGCAGACGCAAACGAAATGGTTGGGATCAGACTGGCTGCTGGTGAAGGTGACTTCGGTGTTCCAATAGTCGGTGAGGACTCCCGAGGTGTTGGCGCAGGCGATACCCGGCCTCCCAGACGCCTGAGGAGCCGCTGTAGAGCAGGCCATTGGGGCCGGTGAGCCCGACACCACTAGCCAGCGGTTCCCATTCGAAGTCGGTGGGGATGCCGATGACCTGGCCGGTGGTGATGGCGGTGTTGGCGGGCCCGAATAGGTCCCACTGCTGTCGAGCAGGCCATAGCCAGCCGAGGGTTGGGTCGTGAAGGTGAGGGGCTGCACGACGGCCGCCACACTCGATCCCTGCTGAACTAGATAACTGTAGATGTGGTAGCCGTCGCTGGCCGTGTCACCGCGCAGGCGGCGTTGGCGGGAAGGGTGACGGTGAAGAGGGTGGTCGACCCTCCAGAGTCAGCGGCGCGTCTTGGACGGCGAGGCGATAGTGGCGACCCGTCCAGCGTCGACGCCGACGCCACGCCCACTATCAGTCAGGGCCGTGGCCCCGAGGGCGAGCAACTGGCTACCAGCACCGACAGTGCCAACCTCGGAGTGCGGACTCGCCGGGTAATTGCTGTTCCACGTTGGTTGCTCATTGTTTCGCTCTTTCGTGATTGATTCGAGGTCGTTACAGGGAGTGGTCCGGCAAGGCGGTACCGACAAACACGCCGGTACCGCCCAGGACCATCAGGTGTCGCCGGTGGTGGTGGTCGAGCCGCAGGTACCCTCAGCCGCCGTCAAACTGTCGAACCCGAACTTGTTGACGATGGCCTGTTCGGTCGCTGGCAGAGCTGCGAGCCGGTGCCGACGAAAAGATTCTCCAGGGCGGTGTCGGGTGCGAAGCCGGTCAGCTTGGCTCGTAGGAACCACCGTGTAGACGTTGTAGCCGTACTGCGTGGTCTGGTAGTAGGTCGTGTTCGGCACCTCGTTCGGCGCAGTACCGGTGTACGGCTGGCCAAGGGCGTCCACCGAGGCCAGGTCGACCCCGTTGGCCCGGCCGACCGACGGAGCGGTCGAAGCCCACTCCGTTGGCCTGTCCGATCCAGCTGCCCGACGAGATCGGAATAACGGCGTGGCTGGCGGTGCCGGGGGGAAGAGCCACGGCGGCGGCGTAAAACGAGTCACCGCTGTTCTGTTGGATGCCGTTGCAGCCCGCAGCGGTGGCCGCCGCCTCCACCTGGGTGGAGCTGAGCGACAGGGCAGATTCGATGTTCGTCACCGGGCTCGAAGTGGAGATGGGCAAGCAGGCGTACACGGTCTGACCGTCGATGGTGGTCGTACCAGTGGCGCTGGAGTAAAGGGCCTGCAACTCCGACGGTGGTCAGGAATTCAAACTCCCGTCACCATCGTCGTAGTACAGGAAGCCCAGTGCATCGCGTCCGTACGGAATGAACGTGAGTGTGGACCCGCCCGTCTTCGGGCCCCGGGCCGCCCGGGCAAAGCTGATCTGACCGGCGACGTTCACATCGGCGTTCGTGCACGAACCGGAGGAGTTCTCCCATGAGTTACCACCATTGATGGCGGCCAACAGCGCAGTGATACCGGCCGTGGTGGAGTTGGGACGGTCGAAGGAGGGTCCGCCCGTTCGGGTGGTGATGCAACCGGGCGTGACCGTCGTGCCGGGCTCAGGGCTGGCGTCGTAGGAGGCAATGGTCTTGGCCCCCGTGGCGACACTGCTGGTCAACGGGGCGTAGTACTTGATGTTCGTCGCCCCCGAGCCAGGTGTCGGAGCCACGCCGGCGATTGCGTCGAACACGTCTTCGGTGACGTCGGCGCCGACACCCGAATAGAGGGAGACGCCGGATGCAGGATCCGCTCCGGCCTGGGTGGCTGACGTCGTCGACGCCACCAGACCCACCGTGCCGGCCAGCCCGCTGGCGATGGCCAGCGCCGACGCGATGCGCACGCTCCTGAGACGCAGGAAGGACTTCATGTGTTGTGTCTCCTTATTCGTCGCCAGGACCGGCGAAGCAAACCCGCGGCCCCTGGCATTCTCGATAAAACCCACTGGTTTTGTCGTCAATCGGCTGAAGTGCAACATATGGATTCCCTACGAAGCTGTCAAGCGGGTCACCCAGATCCGTTTCGATTTACCTCATGTGGCTACGGAGGGTGAGGAATTGGGCGACGATCTGGTCCGATACCGCTCTCCGCGGTCGCCGGCCGTGGGCCGAACCCATCAGCTCAGAACTGCTCCTCGAGAACGGGGGGCTCCCCCACCCGGGCGACGGGAAGGATGCCGCGGCCGATGTCGGCCACCGAAATCGAGGCCAGGTAGGTGCGGAAGCTCTCATTCAAGGAGGTCCAAATCTCGTCGATGCTCCGGTCGACGTCGCTGGTCTCCTCGGGGAGGACGGGCCGACCCCCGATATCGATGAATCCGCCGAAGAGCACCATGACGTCGGCGACGGAGATCAGCGAGGCGTCCCTGGCCAACATGTACCCGCCGTTGTTGCCGCGGACATTTCGCACGATCTGGCCCCGGCGGAGTACCGACAGGACATTGTGCAGTCCGGCCTGGGGAACCCGGGCCAGGACGGAGAGCTCACCGCCGGTGACGGGTCGGCCCGCGTTCTCCTCGAGGACGCAGAGGGCTCGCAACGACTGGGTGACCTTAGAAGGAAGGTACATACGCCTCAGACGCCTTGACGCCGCCGCGGGAACTGGAGGTAGGCGGGGAGCAGCGCTCGTTCCGCTCTGTCTGGCGCGACACGGTCCCACCTCCCGCTCTCTCGAGTGCCCGAGTCAGATCGACGGGCACTATTCTCTATCTATTTGATAAAGATAGTAGAGAACAGGGCTGCGGAGGCAAGTCCGGAAACCGCAGGCCCTAACCATCTGGATGTCGACGCAGCTGCCGGTGGCCGTCGCCTACCGGCAGGGGACCCGTCCGCCGAAGAGGTTGACGTTGAACTGGGCCCCGTTGAAGTCGGCGGCATTGTCGGCAGGACAGAATGCGCTCGGCGCCAGGCTGTACTCGGCGTTGAACACGGCCTTGTGGCCCTGGTACGCACTGAGGAGGCCGCAGGTGTCGTACTGGTTGCACTGTTCGGTCAGGACGCCGTCGGCCAGTGGCTCCATGTCGGAGGCGTAGCTGTCGCCGGTGTCATCGGGGTTCTTGATGATCCAACCCAGACCGAGGCTGTGCATGTAGTTCGCCAACGTGGTCATGTACTGCTCTTCTGTGGCCTTGGTCTCGGTGAACCCGGTGGTCCCGTCGCTGCCCGAGTAGGTCTCGTCGAGGTCGGTCTCCACCGCGTCGAATCCCTTGGCCGCGCACTGCTGGTCGATCATCGACTCGATGATCGACAGTGTGGTCGGACTGGCGATGTTCAAGAAGTACTCGGGATAGCCACTCAGCTGGTCTCCCAGGTCTCCGGCCGCTTTCAGCTGGTCGTAGTAGGTCGTGGCGACACCCTCCTCGGCGGCCGAGTAGTAGTCGCCCGCCGAACCGACCTCGATGTAGCAGATGACATGGTCACCGAGTTGGTGCAGTGCCGTCACCGTCGACTTGGGGTTCTCGATGCCGTCGATGTCGTAGATGACCGGGTTGGGGGCCGGCGCTCCGGTGTAGGTATCCACTCCGGTACCCATGTCACTGGCGTTGGAGAGATCCAGAGGATGGTCGATCTCCCACTGCCATGGCTGGTTGCCCAGGGGCGGCACCCACCACGAGCCGGCCGGCGGCGGGGTGTAGGTGGGCGGAGGGGTGGGGTCGGTGGGCGGGGGGCTGGCCTCGGTCGTCGGCGACGGGTCGGTCGTCGACGGATCCGAGGTCGGCGTGGTGGAAGAGGAGTCGTCGGCGGGGTTGCCCTGTCCTTCCCATCGTCCGGCGTGGGCGGGGATGCAGCGCAGATCCAGTCCGGTACTGGTCCTGTTCTCCACGACCAGGCGTCGGCCCGAACAGGTGACCTGGGAGGTCTGGCCACCCGAGAGCAGCAGCCCAGGGCCCACGACACCGGCGGCGACGCCGTAGGCCGCTCCGAGCAGGACCACGGTGACCACCACGACCAGGGCCCCTTTGCGGCCTGCACCGCGGGCGCGCAGTTCGGCGCGCCTCTTCTGCCGTCGTCTGGTGTGCTTACCCTGCCCCACGTAATTCCCCTCTCTCAGCTGCCCAATTGAGAGCCTGCGGCCCTATCATGAGTAACCTGATAGGACTAGTCAAGTTGGGGTCACTCACAGTGAGCTAGCAGGTCACGGGGTGCTCCGGGCTCGTCCTCGGGCGCGATCAGCGGAGGCGAGGAATCTGGTCGACGCAGATCTCGTTCCCCGAAATTGGCTCTGACCTGCCCCGGAGCCCATCGCGGCCATCGAACCCGGCCCGCGGTGGCTCACCGGGGCCTGAGCCCGCGGTTGCACGCGGGTCCCACACGTGGTTTGCTGTTAGCACTCGACAGTGCAGAGTGCTAACGACACGGAGGAACACCAGATGGCCAAGTTGATCACGTTCGATGAGGAGGCCCGCCGGTCCCTCGAGAGCGGAATGAACAAGCTCGCCGACGCCGTACGCGTCACCCTCGGCCCCAAAGGCCGCAACGTCGTCCTCGACAAGAAATGGGGGGCGCCGACCATCACCAACGACGGTGTCTCCATCGCCAAGGACATCGAGCTCGAGGACCCCTTCGAGCGGATCGGCGCCGAGCTGGTCAAGGAGGTGGCGAAGAAGACCGACGACGTAGCCGGTGACGGCACCACCACCGCCACCGTCCTGGCCTGGGCCATGGTCCACGAGGGGCTGCGCAACGTGGCCGCCGGGGCCAACCCCATGTCCCTCAAGAAGGGGATCGAGGCGGGCGTGGAGTCCGCCGTGGCCAGCCTGCGCGGCATCGCCCGCGAGACAGACTCCAAGGGGCAGATCGCCCAGGTGGCCTCTATCTCCGCCGCCGACAGCGAGATCGGCGAGATGATCTCCGAGGCCATCGACAAGGTGGGCAAGGACGGCGTCATCACGGTCGAGGAGTCCCAGACCTTCGGCATGGACATGGACCTGGTGGAGGGGATGCGCTTCGACAAGGGCTATATCTCCCCGTACTTCGTGACCGACCCCGAGCGCATGGAGGCCGTCCTCGAGGACGCCTACGTCCTGCTCGTCGGTTCGAAGATCACCGCTGTCCGTGATCTTCTGCCCCTGCTGGAGAAGGTCATGCAGGGCGGCAAGCCGTTGGTGATCATCGCCGAGGACCTCGAGGGCGAGGCGTTGGCCACCCTGGTCGTGAACAAGATCCGGGGCACGTTCAAGAGCGTGTCGGTCAAGGCCCCTGGGTTCGGCGAGCGCCGCAAGGCCATGCTCCAGGACATCGCCATCCTCACCGGCGGCCAGGTCGTCACCGAAGAGGTCGGGCTGAAGCTCGAGAACGTGGGACTCGACCTGTTGGGCACGGCCCGCAAGGTGGTGGTGACCAAGGACGAGACGACCATCGTCGAGGGCGGCGGCTCCGATGACGAGATCAAGGGTCGGATCAACCAGATCAAGGCTGAGATCGAGAACACCGACTCCGACTACGACCGGGAGAAGCTGCAGGAGCGCCTGGCCAAGCTGTCCGGGGGTGTCGCCGTCATCAAGGTCGGCGCGGCCACCGAGGTGGAGCTGAAGGAGAAGAAGCACCGCATCGAAGATGCCGTCTCCACCACCAAGGCCGCCATCGAGGAGGGCGTGGTCCCCGGCGGTGGGGTTGCCCTGCTCCGCTCACAGGCTGCCATCCTCGACACCGCGGACAAGTTGGAGGGCGACGAGGCCACCGGCGCCCGCATCGTGGCCCGGGCCGTCACCGAGCCCCTCAAGCAGATCGCCGTCAACGCCGGCCTCGAGGGTGGGGTCATCGTCGACAAGGTGCTCAACCTGAAGAAGCCCAACGAGGGTCTCAATGCGGCCACCGGCGAGTACGAGGACCTGTTCAAGAGCGGGGTGATCGACGCCGTCAAGGTGACGCGGTCCGCACTCCAGAACGCCGCCTCCATCGCCGCCCTGTTCCTCACCACCGAAGCCGTCATCGTCGACAAGCCCGAAGAGGGCGCGCCGGCCATGCCCGGTGGAGGTATGGACGACTTCTGAGTCGGACGGCAGCGAGGGCCGTCCACCCGGGCCTCCGCCACCCAGCGGTACAGCAACGCAGAAGACGGGCGCCCTCGGGGCGCCCGTCTTCTGTCCCCGGTCGGCACCGTAGACTGCCGGTGTGACTGCACCCCTCACCCCATCGGTCGGTCTGGGGGTCCTCCATCTGTTCTGCAAACTGCCGCCCAGGCCGGCATCCGGTGGACCGGGGACAGGGGGCAATCACCAGGGCGTGATTCAGGCGGTCAAGGCGGCCGAGGCCGACGAGGTCCAGGTGGTGACGGTGGCCATGCTCGGCCACAAGGCCGACCTGGGGTTCATGGCCCTCGGCACCGACCTGTGGCGCCTACGCCGCTTCCAGTCGGACCTGCAGGCGGCCGGGCTGGTGGTCGCCAGCTCCTATGTCTCGCTGACCGAGGTGTCCGAGTACGCCGCCGGGCTACCCGACGAGATGAAGCAGACGAGGCTGTACCCCACGCTTCCTCCCGAGGGTATGACCGCCTTCTGCTTCTACCCGATGTCCAAACGTCGGGGAGAGACCGAGGAATCCAACTGGTTCTCGATGCCCTTCGAGGAGCGCAAGGCCATGATGTACGGACACGGCGCGGCGGGCCGGGCCTTCGCCGGCCGGATCATCCAGGTGATCACGGGCTCGACGGGGATCGACGACTGGGAGTGGGGCGTGACCCTGTTCGGTGTCCACCCCGACGACCTCAAGGAGTGCGTCTACACCATGCGTTTCGACGAGGGCTCGGCCCGCTTCGCCGAGTTCGGTCCCTTCCTGACGGGCATGGTGGGGTCGGTGGAACAGGTACTGGCCCAGGTGGCTCCCGATGATTGAGGACGCATGACCCGGTGCCGTCGGACCGACCACTCATGAGGACAGCTCCCGCGGCCGGGCTCGACGTGCTCCGTGGTGGCCTCGAGAAGATGGGGCCGCTGGTGGTGGCCTTCAGCGGCGGTGCCGACTCGGCCTTTCTGGCCTGGGTGGCCACCGATACCCTCGGACGGGACCAGGTCCGCTGCATCACCGCCGTCTCTCCCTCGTTGGCGCGCGAGGAGCTGGCCGACTGCCGGGCCCTGGCCGCCGAGTGGGACCTGAACTTCGCCGAGGTGCGGACCGACGAGTTGGCCGACCCGGCGTATTCGACCAACGACGGGGCCCGCTGCTACCACTGCAAGAGCTCGCTGATGGACGCGCTGGCGCCGCTGGCCGAGGCGGACCCGGCCGGCCGGGCTGCCACCGTGGTCCTCGGCGTAAACCTCGACGACCTGGGCGACCACCGCCCCGGCCAGCGGGCCGCGGCCGAACGAGGTGCCCGCTTCCCGTTGGTGGAGGCCGGGTTGACCAAGGCCGACGTACGGACCTGGTCGAGATCCCTCGGCCTGCGCACCTGGGACAAGCCGGCCGCGGCCTGCCTGGCCTCGCGCGTTCCCTACGGCACCCCGGTGAGCCTGCGCACCCTGGGCATGGTGGCCGACGCCGAATCGGGTCTCCGCACTCTGGGCTTCACGCAGCTTCGGGTGCGGCACTACGGCGACACGGCCCGCATCGAGGTACCGGTGGAGGATCTGGCCGCAGTGGTGGAGCGGCACGACGCGGTGTGCGAGGCCGTACACCGGGCCGGCTACCGGTACGTGACCCTCGACCTCGACGGATTCCGGTCGGGGAACCTGAATGACGCGCTGACGGTCAGTGCACCGGCATCGGGCGCGGAGTCGGAGTCGGAGTCTGCGTCGGCCTTGCTCACGGGGTCGTCGCCGGCAGCGGGAGCTCGTCGGTGATCGGGGTCCGGGTCAAGTTGACCTTTCCCGACGAACTGGTGCGGGAACCCGTGATCGCCCGCATGGTCAAAGAGCTCGACATCGTCCCCAATATCCGCCGGGCCGACGTGGGTGAGCACGACGGCTGGATCATCTGCGAGCTCGACGGGAACGGCCCCACCGTGGACCGCGCTCTCGAGTGGCTGCGCTCCGAGGGTGTCCAGGTCGACCTGTTGGGCGACATCGTCGAGAGCTAGTGCCGGCAGGCTGGACCGGCGCCGAGCGGGCGGGCGGCCTAAGGGCTACCGGATCGGCCCGCTCAGGTGTCGTCGTTGTTCCGGATGGTCCAGCCGGCACCGGACACCTTGCGAGGCTCGTAGAACAGGCATCCCTCGGGGCAGGCGAAGGGGATCTGTTCGTTGGCGCCCACCCGGCACCGCTCGAGTTTCTCCTCGTGAGCGGTGGTCTGCATGACGTAATGGCGGCAATCCTCGCGTACGGTCACATCCCATTGTGCCCGATTGATGCCGTCCGGGGTTGGCAGCGGGTAGCGTCGCATGCGTGGCACCCGCCCCCTCCGACAAACAACTGATTCGCTGGAGCGAGGCCCTGGCCGGCATCGCCCGCACCGGGCTCGGCTTCACCGAGTCCCTCTACGAACAGGAGCGCTTCGAAGAGGTGCTCCGGGTGGCGGCAGATATCCGCGTGGCCGCGGACGAGGGGGCCGAAGGAGCCGAGGATGCCGAGGGCATCATCGAGGAGTGGCTGGGGTCCGTGGGCAAGGGCGTTCCCGGCTACGTGACCCCGAAAGTCGCGGTCGGTGCGGCGGTCGGGAACGACAAGGGCGAGATCCTGCTGGTGCAGCGAGCCGACTCCGGTGTGTGGCTCTACCCGACGGGTTGGGCCGACGTCGGCTACTCGGCCGCCGAGGTGGTGGTCAAAGAAGTCGAGGAGGAGACCGGCATCGAAGTCGAGGTGGTCCGGCTCATCGCTGTGCTCGACGGCCTGAGGATCGGCATCAGCCGGATACCGCTCTACTCGCTGGTCTTCCAGTGCCGACCGGTGGGCGGCACGCTCCGGGCCCACCCGTTGGAATGTGCCGATGTCGGTTGGTTCCCCTTGGACGCACTCCCCTTTCCCCTGGCCGGGGCCGAGCGGTGGGGAGAGCACGTGTTCGCGGCCCTCCGCGGCGAGCCCATCGAGGTGCTCTACGACTCGGTGCGCTCGCCCATGTGGCGCGGCGGGACCGAGCAGACCTGATCGGTCGAATACCAGGGCGACGACCCGGCGCTGGCTACACTCGCACCCTGTGAGCGCAGAGAGGGCCGACCGGCTTTCCAGCCGCGACGGGGAAGTGAACACGCCATCGGCCGGCGTGGTCACCGTCGGCGAGGCCACCGAGGTGACACCCGAGTTGGTCGAGGCGTTCGAGCGGCTGGTGCCGCAGCTCTCGTCGTCGTCTCCACCACCCGGTCACGACCAGCTGGTGGAGATCGTGCGGTCGGCAGCGTCGATCCTCCTGGTGGCTCAAGACAGCGCCGGCACCATCATCGGGTCGCTGACCCTGGCCGTGTTTCGGGTGCCGACCGGCCGCTTGGCCTGGATCGAGGACGTGGTGGTGGACGAGTCGGCCCGAGGGGCAGGGGCGGGCGAGGCCTTGGTGGCCGCGGCGGTGGCGCGGGCCGGAGCCGAGGGGGCCAAATCGGTCGACCTCACCTCGCGCCCCAGCCGAGCCGCGGCCAACCGGCTCTACCTCCGCATGGGATTCGAACCCCGGGCCACGAACGTGTACCGGCTTGCGGTGGGGCCGTCCCCCGGCGGGAATCACCACTAGCCGCCGTCACCGCCCGGCTCGATCAGCCTTCCCGCCCTCCCCTGGTTGATCCGGCGGCCATGGCCTCCGCTTCCCCACCGACCGACCCGATACCGCGCTCACGTGGGCGCGGTCCACCCGCAGCGTCGGGCATGCTGGTCGGAGATGCCCGATTCCGATCCCCTGTCGGACACGCGGATACGGCCGCACGTTGGTCCGCTTCGGAGGCTGGGCGCTCTGCGGTGTCGGGGTGGCCGGTGCCCTGGCCGCGCTGGCCCTCGATGCCGACGACGCCAGATCGGCCGCCTCCCAGGTCTGGCCACCGTTCGTCCTGGTGGCCGGACTGCTCCTCGTGGGCCTGGTGGCCGATCACGACGGGCTGTTCGCGGCGGCGGGTGGCCGACTGGCCCGGACCGCCCCGAGCGGGCTCGCCCTCTTTGCCGGAGCCGGCCTGCTGGTGGCCGGGGTCACCGCCCTGTTGAACCTGGACACCTCGGTGGTCTTCCTCACCCCGGTGCTGGTCTACGCGGCCCGGAGCCGGGGCCAGGGCGAGGTGCCCCTGGTGGCGGCCTGCCTACTCCTCTCCAATGCCGGCAGCCTGCTCCTGCCCGGTTCCAACCTCACGAACCTCATCGTGCTCGGGCACCTCCACCTGTCCGGCGGCGAGTTCCTCGCCCACATGGCCCTCCCCTGGGCAGCGGCGGTGCTGCTCACCGGCGGCACCGTCGCCGCCGTCGAGCACCGATCCCTGCGCGCCCGTCTCCCCCGATCGGAGGCCGTCCGTCCCGCCGAGGGACCACCGCTAACCCTGGGGCTCGGTGTCGTGGCCGTGGTGGCCGTCACCGTGGTGGTGGTGGTGCTCCGGTCGCCGGCCCTGCCGGTGGCCGGCATCGGCCTGGCGGTGGTCCTGGTCCGACTGGTGAGCGGCCGGGAGCGGTTCGACGACGTCCTCGGTGTACTGGGGGCACCGGTCCTGGTCGGCCTGTTCGGGGTGGCCACCGCCCTCGGTACGCTCGGCCGGGCCTGGTCAGGTCCGGCCACGCTGCTCTCACACCTCGACGCCGTGGGGACCGCCGTGGTGGCGGCGGCTTCGACAGTGGTCGTCAACAACCTGCCGGCGGCCGCGCTGCTGGCGGCGCGGGTGCCACCCCATCCCTTCGCCCTCCTGGTCGGGCTCGACGTCGGGCCGAACCTCTTCGTCACCGGTTCGCTGGCCTGGATCCTGTGGTGGCGCACGGCCCGCTCGGCCGGCTCGGATCCCCCGTTGCGCCGGGCCGTGATGTTGGGCGTCGTCACCGTGCCCCTGTCGATGGCCGCGGCCCTGGCCCTCCTGGCCGTCACCGGCTCGCGCTAGCTGCCGCCCGTCAGTTGATCTTCACCATGTCCACGATGAACACCAGGGTGTCGTTGGCGGCGATACCGGCACCCGGCGACTGGTCGCCATAGCCGAGGCTGGGAGGAATGATCAGCTCGCGCCGACCTCCGACCTGCATGCCGACCACCCCCTTGTCCCAGCCGGGGATGACGTGGCCCTCCCCCAGCGGGAAGGAGAACGGAGCCTGCCCCCACGAGGACTGGATCTCCTTTCCCGACGAGTAGGTGGCCAGAACGTACTGGACGGTGACGGTGTCGCCGGCCTTGGCCTTGGGGCCGGTACCCACGATTAGATCCGAGCTCTCCAGCTGGGTGGGCGGTGCGCCCGTCGGCACGGTGATGGTGGGCGCGGTGCCGGCCGTGCCGGCCGGGGAGAGGTCGGCGGTCGGAATGGTGGCGATCGGACCGGAGGCCGCTGTGGTCGCCGTGGTCGCCGTCGCCGCCGGCGCGGTGGTCGTGGGGGTGCTGGACGAGCTGGCGCAGCCGGCCAGCCCGAGAGCGGAGACCGACAGTAGGGCGAGTGTCCAGGTGCCCGGGCGTTGCATGGTGTCGACGTCCCTTCGTAGTGGGGGGCCGGGCGATGACCACAGCTGTCAGCCGCCGGCGCTGGAGACCGTACTCGCCGGCCACCGCCCAGGCAGGTCACCGGGAGAGACGCGACCCCGGCCCACCCTGACCTCCCTCCCTCCCCACTCCCTACTCCCCACCCGTCGGAGCGGTGTCACACCC
The DNA here is from genome assembly GCA_963700235.1 of uncultured Acidimicrobiaceae bacterium. Taxonomy (GTDB): domain Bacteria; phylum Actinomycetota; class Acidimicrobiia; order Acidimicrobiales; family RAAP-2; genus Bog-756. Next base: position 198,750 of record CAVOWT010000001.1, on the reverse strand, counting down.
GTCCGGCATCATCGCCTCATGAAGTTCGAGACGCTACAGCGAGTGGCCGACGACCTGCGGACGGCCCTGTCGGGATTCGATCCGGAACTGGTCGACGGCCCTGACGCCGCCCGACTGCTCGAGGTCTTCGCCGAAATCGAGAAGTTGGCCGCCGGCGGCAAACTTCTGGCCGCGCGCCGGGTGGAGTCCTCCAACATCTGGCGCCGCACGGGACACCGCTCGGCCGCAGCCCACGTGGCCGAGGCCACCGGAACCGGCATGGGGCCGGCCATCACCGCCCTCGAGGCGGCACGACAGCTCGGATCGCTGCCCGCCACCGACGAGGCCATGCGGAAGGGACGACTGTCCGAGGCCCAGGTCAAAGAGATCGCCGGCGCCGCCGTGGTGCACCCCGGTGCCGAGCAGGAGCTGGTGGAGGCGGCGGGGAAGCAGCCCATGAGCGTGCTCAAGCTCCGCTGCCGGCGGGTCCGTGCCAGCGGCCAGGACCAGAACGCCACCTACGCCGCCATCCGCCGGCGGCGCTACCTGCGCAACTGGATCGACGACGACGGTGCGGTTCGGCTCGACGCCCGTCTGACCCCTGACGAAGGCGCCCGTCTGGTGGCCGCGGTCAAGTACCAGTCCGATCGCCTGGCCCGCCAGGCCCGACGGGCCGGGGTCGACGAGCCGAACAAAGCCGTGGCCGCCGATGCGCTCGTGCTCTTAGCCTGTGGGGTGGCCGGCACCGCTGCTGAGGATGCCGGCGCGACCGGCGGCCGCAACGGCTCCACCCGTCCCCGAACCGGGGCCCCCGGGACGAAGGGAACCGTCGCCGGTCCGGCGACTATGCTGCACGTCCGGGTCGATCACGCAGCCCTCGTCCGCGGTCATCTCGAGCCCGGGGAGATCTGCGAGATCCCGGGCATCGGGCCCATCCCGGTCGACGTGGCCCGACGTCTGGCCGTGGACTCGATCCTGAGCGTCCTGGTCACCGACGGCGTGGACGTGATGACGGTGGCCCACGCCGGACGTACCATTCCGGCGTCGACTCCGAAGGGCCCTCGTCGAGCGGGACCAGGTGTGCGCCGTCCCGGGGTGCGACGTCCGTGAGGCGTTGGAGATCGATCACGTCGACCCATTCAGCCAGGGTGGGCCGACACGACTGGCCAACCTGGTCCGCCTCTGTCACTGGCACCACTATCTGAAGACACACCAGCGCCACCGGATCGAACGGACCGATGGTGGGTGGCGTTGGCGCGGGCCGGACGGCTCCAGAGCCGGCGGCGTCCCCCTCGACCGTTCCGGCTGACTCCTCAGGCTGGGTCACCACCATCGTCAATCCCCTCGGATGGTTCGTGATCCGGTTCGGCCGCGCGTGGCGCGCCAGAGGGCCTCGGCCCGGAAGGCCACCTCACGCAGGGGTCGACCGGTACGACGCGAGGCCAAGGCCACGTCCTCGTACTCGGCCTTGACCCGACCGGGTGCCACCTTCACCCTGATCATCTGGCCGTCGATCCACACCGACTCGAGGGAACGCGCCGCCGGCCACCGCTCCCCGGTGGTCATCCGGACGCCCAACGTGCCGGTGGTGTCCCGCAGGATGTCCCGGAGCGCACCCACCCGGGCCGGATCGGCCAGCACGTTGACCACCGAACCCGGCCGCCCCTTCTTCATGATCACCGGGGTGAGCCAGGCGTCGTAGGCCCCGGCCTCGAGCAGGACACCGATGGCATGGGCCAGCTGTTCACCGGTGGCATCGTCCACGTTGACCTCGAGCAGGGCGAACGGTTGGCCGGCATCGGCATCGCTGTCGGCCACGTGCATGGCGCTCCGGGACGCGTCGACCTCGGCCAGGTCCGCGCCGGTCGGTCGGTCGATGCCGACGCCGGTGACCACTTGCGTGCAGTTGGGCAGCTCGTCGATCTCGTGCGTGCCGGCTCCGAAGCCCTGACCGGTGACCCGCATGGGAGGCATCGGTCCGTAGCCCGACGACAGGGCGGCCAACAGGGCCGCCCCGGTCGGCGTGGTCAGCTCCACGGCCACGTTCCGCCCCCAGGTCGGGACGGCTTCGAGCAGGGCCACCACGGCCGGGGACGGATTGGGGAGCATCCCGTGGGCGGCCCGGACCATGCCGAGCCCGGTGGCCACGGGGCTGGCCCGGACCTCGTCGATCCCGAGGACCTCGAGCGGCGGCGGCCGTGCCCACGATGTCGACGATGGTGTCGTGTCCCCCGACCTCGTGGAAATGGACCTGGTCCACCGGACGCCGGTGGAGCCGGGCCTCGACGTCGGCCAGAGCGGCGAATGTGGCCAGCGCCCGACGCGTGACGCGCTCGGGCAGTCGGGCCTCCTCTACCAGTCCGATGATGTGGGCATGTGTCCGCACCACCACGTTGTCCTCGACGCTCACCACCGCCCGGGTGGCGGCGATCCCACCTCGCAGCACCTGTTCGACCTCGAGCCTCCAGCCCCCGAGGGGCAGGCGCTCGAGCAGGGACACCACCTCGTCGACGTCGGCACCGGCGTCGACGAGGCTACCGAGGGCCATGTCCCCGGCGATGCCGGCGAAACAGTGGAACCAGGCCATCGAGTGGGGACCGACCGGTGGGACCGGAACGGCGGCGGTCACGGGAGCATCCGGGCCACGGCGCAGCCGGCACCGAACCCGTTGTCGATGCCGACCACCGTGATGCCCGCGGCACACGACGCGTGCATGGCCAACAACGCGGTCACCCCTTCGAGTGCCGCCCCGTACCCGGTGCTGGTGGGCACGGCCACCACCGGGGCCGGCGTGACGCCGCCGATCAGGCTGGCCAGCGCTCCCTCCATGCCGGCCACCACGACCACGGCGTCGGCGTCGGCCAGTTCGTCAGCCGATGCCAACAGGCGGTGGATCCCGGCCACCCCGCAGTCGGCCAGCACCGAAGGCCCGAGCCCGAGGGCGGTGAGGGTGGCCTGGCACTCCCGGGCCACCGGGAGGTCAGAGGTGCCGGCCGTGACCACCAGCGTGCGGGCCGGTCGCCGCGGTGCCGGTCGCCAGACCACCGACTGCGAGTTCGCCCCGGGTCCGATCCGCTCCGGTGGCCGAGCCGGTGACCGTGCATTCGCCCCCGGGGTGCTCGGCCAGCACCGTCCCCACCTGACGGTGATCGGCGCGGGTCAGGATGACCGGGTCGTCGCCGGAGCCGAGCAGCTCACCCACGATGGCGGAGCACTGTTCGGGTGTCTTTCCCTGCCCGTAGATCGCTTCGGGCAGGCCCTGGCGCAGCCGGCGGTGGTGGTCGACCTTGGCAAAACCCAGATCGGCGAAGGGAAGCCGGCGGAGGAGACGGACGGCTTCGTCGGGCGACAGGGACCCCGACTGCACGTCGGCGAGCAGGCGTTGCAGTCCGGGTTCGTCCATGATGTTCACTATCCTGCCTGGGTATGGCCTCGGACGCATCCCCGGACCCTGGAAGCGGGTCGACGCTGCGCATCGGGTTCCTCGGTCCGGAGGGCACCTTCACCGAGGAGGCACTGCTGGGTGAGGCTGACTACCGGTGGGCGGACATCAGCCCGTTGGGTTCGCTGGCCGATGTTCTCGACGCCGTACAAGAAGGGCGCGTCGACCTGGGGTTCGTCCCCATGGAGAACGCCATCGAGGGTACGGTCCGCGACATCATCGACAGCCTGGTCTTCGAGTTCGACCTTCGGATCCAGCGCGAGGTGGTGCTGGACATCCACCTCCACCTGATGGCACCGCCCGGGACCGCTCTGGCCGACGTCGAGCGGGTGGCGTCGATTCCCATGGCCACCGCCCAGTGCCGGGCCTTCCTCACCGAGAAGCTCCCGACCGTGGAGCTGGTGGCCACCAACTCCACCGCCGAGGCGGCCCGACTGGTCGGCCGCCACGATCCGTCCATGTCGGCCCGACCGACCGCAGCCATCGCCCCACGGCTGGCGGCCACCCTCTACGGGCTCGAGCTGCTGGCCGAGGACGTCGAGGACCACCCGGACAACCAGACCCGGTTCGTCTCTCTGGCCCGCTCGGGCATTCCCGCCCCCACCGGCCACGACAGGACCAGCATCGCCTGCTTCCAGAACGCCGACCACCCGGGCAGCCTGCACGCCATCCTGGGGCAGTTCGTGGCGCGGAACATCAACCTCAACAAGCTCGAGTCACGGCCGACCAAAAAGGCGCTCGGCGACTACTGCTTCATCATCGACTTCGAGGGCCATATCGCCGACGCCGTGGTCAGCGACTGCCTCCGCGATCTCCATGCCGAGCTGGCGGGAGTTAAGTTCCTCGGGTCGTATCCCGCCGCCGGCCCGGCCGGACCCGCCATCCGACGCGAGGCGGCCACGTCGTGGAACGAGGCCGGCGAGTGGGTTGAGGGGCTCCGGGCCGAGGTGTCGTCGAACGAGGAGTCCTGACCCGCGCCACCGCCGTCGCCGTCGGGCGTCACCGACAACCGTCGGAACCGGCTGCCGGCCCGGACGGCGACTACCCTGACGGACGCTCGGAGGGATGGCAGAGCGGACAAATGCGCGGCTCTTGAAAAGCCGTGAGGTGCAAGCCTCCGTGGGTTCGAATCCCACTCCCTCCGCCATTGTGATGTCGCGCGACATAAGCAACGATGTCGCGCGACATCGTAGACGACCAGCTCAGGGCATGGGCTGGTAGTCCTGATTTGTATCGAGGGTGAGTTTTCGGAGCGGTGACCCGTCGGCTCCGAGGACTTTGACCTCGCGCCCGGCCACCAACAGCACGACGCGCCAGCCGGCATAGGGCCGTCCCACCCCGATGTGGTGGAGGCGTCCCCGGTAGCGGAGCGTGACCGTGCCGTTCTTGTTGACCTTGTCATTGCGGACCCGGTATCCGGCACTGTCGATCTTCGGGCCGAGAGGGTGGCTCTTGTCCCTCGCCGCGAACGCCTCGGCCGGCGTGCGACGGCCGATGGCTCGATGCGGGCGCACGGTGTTGTATGAGGTGACGAAGCGGTCGAGTTGGCCCTGGAGCTGTTTCTTGGTGGTGGCCGGGTCTTGTTTGGCTAGGTACTTCTTCATGGTCTGATGGAAGCGTTCGACCTTGCCCTGAGTCTGGGGATGGTAGGGACGCCCGTGTTTGGAGGCGATGCCGAGCGAGAGCAGCTCGGCTTCCATGTCACCCACCCCACCGCCCTTGGACGCGGTGAAGATGGCTCCGTTGTCGGTCAAGAGCTTCTCCGGATAGCCCCATTGGCCTGCGGCTCTGTGCAAAGTCCGCACCACGTCAGAAGAGTGGGTGGACACGAAGACCCTGCTGGCAACGCACAGTCGGGAGTGGTCGTCGATGATGTTCAGCACTTCGTAGACCACCCCGTCGGCCACCTCGACATGGGTGACGTCGGCCTGCCAGCACTCGTTGGGCAGCTCAGCGCAGAAGCGCGTATAGGAGCTCTTTGGCCTCTTGTGGGGCTGGGGTGTGACAAAGCCCCGGGCCTTCAGCACCCGCCAGATGGTCGAGGTCGAAGGGACGTCGGGGTGGCGGCGGGCCAGATGGCTGCGGATGGTGTCGGCTCCGGCGTCAAAACCGGCATCGGCCAACTCCTTCCGCAGGGCCACGATCTCCTCTTCGTAGAGGTCGACGATCCGGCCCGGCGATCGGTGGGGTCGCCGGGAACGCGGCTCGAGTCCGGCCTCCCCGTCGCGTCGCTGACGGGCCAGGCGCCGGTAGAGCCAGCTGCGGTCCATCTCGTAGGCCCGAGCCAGCTCGGCGATCGGCCGGCCTGTCCGCAGGTGCGTCTCGATCACAAATCGGCCCTTGTCCATGAAGCGACCCTCCCGCTCGGTGTCGCTTATGTCTTGACACATCCGAACCTGCAGGTGTGGCTTATCTCATGAACTCAGGCACCACTCCCTCCGCTGGTCAGGGGCAATTTCTGGTTCAAACTGACGGAGTGACGATCGGCGAGGGCGACGGTCATCGAGACACGGTCAGGTTCTGGACGACGAAGTTGTCGGTGAGCCCACCGGTGGCCGCGGTGAACACCAGGTAGGCGGTGGACGGGAGGTCGGCCACCGATCTCTGGAGCGCCTCGACCCCACCCACCCCACGGTGAGCTGGGTGCCGTTGACCGTCACCTGTACGTGGGTGGTGCCGCCCTGCAGGGTGGGGATCCCCGAGTTGATGGCCACCCACTTGGGGATACCGGACACCGGTCCACCGTCGGCTATCCCCACGAAGTTGCCCGACGGGTCGGCCCCTTGTTTGAAGTTGGCCAAACCTACCGCCACACCCGAGATGCCGGAGTAGCCGAGTGAGCCCCCTCCCTCACCGAGCAGAGTGGTCGACGTCGGGCTGGCGAAGGTGAGCGTCATGCCGTTGGCACCCGTGCCCCCTCCGATGGTGGCGTCGAAGCCCACCGTCATCCCGTCGGTGGGCAGGGTCAGAGGGGAGACCGCCGAGCCGGACTCGAAGGTCGTAAGGACGACCGCACCTCGCGGTCCAGACCCGTGTGTTCAGTATGACGGCCCGTCGATTCATTCTCTGGGTCGCCAGTGTTAACAGGAGGTCCAGGTTCACCGGCTGTCAGCGGGCGCCACGCCGAGCGTCAGGGCTGGGAGGCCGTCCGGGAATGGAACCCGGGACCTTGGTCAGGCCGCCCCTTAAGAGTTCAGGAACACATCATCGAGCGCAGCAGGCCATCGAGGCGCTGTTCTATGGACCGTCGGGATGACCAGATCCAGTTCAGATGTAGTTCGGCCGAACCAGTAGACGGCTCGGGTCGCACGTGAAAAGGCGTGAGGTCTGTCACATCTCGGCATCCCACGGGGTCATAGCAGTGGGACACCCCTACCCAAGGAGATCACGATGGACGCTCGACTCGACTTCTACAGCAATGCCACTGCCGGAACATTCACCAAGCACATCAACGCGGCAGGAGCGGTGATCACCGGCTCGACTCTGCCAGACGTGACTCAGGAGCTGGTCAAGATCCGGGCCAGCCAGATCAACGGGTGCGCCGGCTGCCTCGACATGCACACCAAGGATGCCGAGCATCGCGGCGAGACCTCGGTGCGGATCAACCTGGTGGCGGCATGGCGGGAGGCGACCGTATTCACCGAAGCCGAAAGGGCCGCTCTCGAACTCACCGAGCAGGGAACGCGAATCGCCGACGGCGGCGGTGTCTACGACGAAGCCTGGGCCAACGCGGCCAAGCACTATGACGACGACCAGCTCGGTGCGCTGGTGTGCCTCATCAGCCTCATCAACCTCTACAACCGCCTTAGCGTCATCACCCGTCAGCCCGCGGGGGACTACACGCCCGGCCAGTGGGGATGAGGGAGCACGCCTCCGGACGATTTCACCCAGCAGGTTGATTCAGTCAAGATTGACCACCCCATCCGCTTCGCTCATGCTGGACTGGTGATGGAATCGAACGGTGGACACGCCGATGTGTCTTGTCCGTCGGTGCCGTCGTCGAGCACGACCGAGTGGCCGGTGTGGCATCGTCGATGAGGACCGTCCAAGAGTTGAGGGCCAACCTCATCAAGACGATCGAACTGCAGCGATCCGGATTTCGCAGCCTCGGATCGCCCTTCTACGACCGGCTGGGCGACGAGTTGGCGACAACAATTCTCGTGGACGGGCCGGCCTGGAATACTTTGGCGCCCTTCGCCGGGGCACCGTTCGAGGATGCCTACGTGCTGCGATTCTTCGGCGGCATGCACAAGCTGGCGCTCGATGGATCTTCACCCGCTCTGGCTGCGCACTTTCCGTCGACGGAGGGCGACGGGGATGCGTGTGCCGCTATGGCCGCAATCGTCGAGTTGTTGGATGGCTGTCCGGAGGAAGCGGGTGATGCTCTTGCTCTCCCGCCACAGACCAATGAGGTGGGCCGGTCGCCCGCTCTTGCGTCCGGGCTCCTCGACATCGCCGGCCGCACAGGGATGCCGATCCGGCTTCGTGAGATCGGATCGAGCGGTGGTCTGAATCTGCGGTTGGACTCGTACTGGTATGAACAGGACGGCGAAGGCTGGGGAACCCGAGAGTCGCCTCTCCGGTTCACGGACCTCTGGGAAGGTGGAGCCCCGAGCTTCTCGCCGGGGGCCGCGATCCTCGATCGGCGCGGTTGTGACAGACACCCGATCGATGCGACCACCGCGACGGGCGCCTTGACCTTGTTGTCCTATGTCTGGCCGGAGCCTCATGAGCGATTCGACCGAATCCATCAAGCCCTCGAGATAGCCCACCAGGCGGCGGTCATCGTCGACGAGGAAGATGCGGCTGCATGGGTTCCGCACGAGCTCTCCACCAGAGCCGAGGGAACGGTCTTTGTGATCATGCACTCGGTGGTCTGGCAGTACCTCGAAGCCCAAACGGCCGCGGCCGTAACCGAAGCGCTGACGGAAGCAGGGGCAGCCGCCAGTCCCCACTCTCCAGTGGCGTGGCTGAGGCTCGAACCGAATCCGGAGACGTACGTCCCGGCCGAGCTGAAGATCACCCTGTGGAACGGTTCGCGTCCGGAAGAGCGGCTTCTGGCCACGACCGGCTTCCACGGCGGGCCGATTTCCTGGCAGTCAGGCTCGTGAGCTGAGCACGATCCCTGGGATCATCCGTAGCTGGTCGGGAGTCGTACATCAGTCGCGTCGGGGGCCCGATCGGAAACTCGTGGGCGACCGGCCACGAACGTCTCCACTGCGTCCACATCGAGAGGTCGGGCATACAGATAGCCCTGCCCGCTATCGCAATGCTCGCGTTCCAACTGCGAGTACTGCTCCCGCTCCTCGATCCCTTCGGCCAGGGTCTCGAGTCCCAGGGTCTTGCCCAGCTGCACCAACGTACGGATGAGCGCGGCAGATTCCGGCGATTTGGCCATGGCCGAGATGAATGAGCGATCAATCTTGAGAGTGTCGACGGGGAATTGCTGGAGATAGGCCAGCGAGGAGTAGCCAGTCCCGAAGTCGTCTATGGCTATGCGGACCCCGGTGGCCTTGAGCGCGGCCAACCGGGGCACCGCGGCGGCCACGTGCTTCATGATCGCCGTCTCGGTGATCTCGAGTATCAGCGATGAAGCCGGAAACCCGGATGCGTGCAGTGCGAGACGTACGTCCTCAACCAGTTGCTCCGTCTCGAGTTGTCGGGCCGAGACGTTGACCGACACGTCGAGCTGGTAACCCTTGGCGTGCCAACGGGCGCCTTGGCGACAGGCCTCGTTGAGCACCCACCTACCGACCTCGGTGATCATCCCCGTGTCCTCGAGCAGGGGGATGAAGTTGTCTGGTTGGACCAAACCCCGAACCGGATGGTCCCAGCGCAGCAGGGCCTCGACTCCGGTGGTCTGGCCTCCGGACAAGTTGAAGATGGGCTGGTAGACGAGGTGGTACTGGTGCGCGGCCAGTGCCTCCCGAAGGTCCATCTCCAAAAGATGGTGGTCCTGGACGACAGCATGCATCTTGGGTTCGAACGCCACGAAGCAGTTCTTGCCGGCCGCCTTGGCTTCGTACAGGGCGATGTCCGCATCCCGTAACAGCTCGCTGGCCGAGGGCCGGACTCCGGTGGCAATGCCGATGCTGGCGGTGAGGGTCAGCGGTTTGCCCAGGAGGCCCGGGAACTCGAACGGAGCCCGCAGTACCTCGAGCAGCCGCTCAGCCACCAGCTCAGGTCCGGCATCCATGGTGCTTCCGTCGACGAGGACGACGAACTCGTCGCCACCGAGGCGTCCGATGCTGTCGCTCTGGCGCATGGTCAGCGAGAGCCGCTCGGCCACCGCCTGCAGCAGCTGGTCCCCAACCCCGTGACCAAAGGAATCGTTCACATCCTTGAATCCATCGAGATCGATGAACAGGGCCGCCACCTGAATGTCGGATCGGTGGGCGCGGGCCAGCATCTGATCGGTTCGATCGAGGATGAGCGCTCGGTTGGGCAGTCCGGTCAAGGCGTCGTGAACCGCTTGGACACGGATCTGGTCCACCAGGCGGGCGTTGGAGATGGCAGTGGATGCCTGTGCGGCAAGTCCTTTCAGCCGATGGGCCAGCCTCGGGGTGACGGTCAGGCGTTCGGGCTCTGCGGTCACACTGGCCACGATGGAACCAATCGTCTCGCCGGCGACCACGATCGGGGCGGAGACAAAAGCTGCGCTCGCGGATTCGGCCAGCGTGCCATGGACGATCCCGTTGTCGATGAGCGAGTTGTGCGGGGCGGTAGTGAATGCCTGCGACCGAATGAGCGCCACCTCTTCGTCGCTGTACCCGGTCGATCCGACCAGCCGCACTCCGTCGTTGGGCACGTCAGCAGAGTCCAAGAAGACCGCAGCCCGATCGCAGTCGATGATGTCGGGCACCGCATGTGCCACCTTGGAGGCCATCGCTTGGGTGCTCACGATCTCCGTCAGCGACGTCGACAGATCCAACAGCGCCTGAGCGGTGTTGGCCTGGTGGCGGGCCTCGTCAAGAGCGTCTGCCGTGTCGAGTGCAGCCGCGGCCAACCGAGCATGGGTCTCGAGCGTGGACTGTGACAGAGAGGAGAAGACACCTCCACCTTCGTTGATGGCCAAGACGCCGTAGTGGCGGCGGGCCGAAGCCACGTCGACGGCAACGACCTTGTCCGGAACCGCTTCCCCGGCCAGGAGGTCTTCGGCCATCGACTCCGCGTCCACCTCGGTCAACCCTTCGGAATAGACCTTGCGGGACCACCCCGCCCGCGGCTCCAGGACCAACAGTGCACCCCCGGCTCCGACGGCCGTCCGCAACGAGGACCGAACGAATCCCTGAAGGACGTCCTCGTACGACTCGTTGGAGGCAAGGTTGGTGATCATCTCCTGGATCTGTTCGAGCTGAGCCTCGGACAGCTCGGCGCGAACGCGGTAGCGGTCCGCCTTCGACGAGTCCGTATCGCGGTGCTGCCAGCGCAAACGGAACAGACAGACAGCGTCGCCCCGGCACTGGCACTCCTCTTCGATGACATCGCCCGGGGGAAGATTGAACACGACGGGGACCACTGCATATTGGAGTGCTGCGAAGTCGCAGAACTCCGGAAAGGGGGCATAGCCGTCTTCGAACCACTCCCTGATCATCCACTCGTTCGGCCCCACCTCGGTCTTGTCATAGCGCCGGATCGGCACCAGCGGGTTGAGAGCCGACCCGGCGGCCAGCAGCGCACTCGGGGTATCGAACGTCTGTGCCACCTGGGACAGTTCCCAAGTCCTCAACCAGTTCCCCACCAGCCCGGACTGCTCGTAGAGACTGGCGGGATCCAGCCTGGATCGCTCCTCGAGGAGCCGCTTGAACTGGTCATAGGAACTCCATGAGGCGGGGTCGGCCACCTCGTCCAGAGTCCGGGTCTCGCCAGCTCGGGCCAACAGGGCCTGAATGTCCCCGGTGGGCATGGTCTCGGCCAGAAAACCCATCAGCATCTTGGTGTAGACGCCCGAAATATGATGTTCCGCCGAGATCGGAATCATGTTCTGCTATCGGCAGACGCACAAATGCCCTTTAGGGCTGTCACCAGCGAGAAAGGCCAATTGGAGGGATGGTCAAGGGCGAACTGGCGACCCCGTGTTCAGAGTTGTCGCGCCCTCGGTAGGAGCTCCTCGCCCGCCCACTTGATGAAATCGGGCTGTTGGTCCCCCCCGACCTGGACCAGGGCCAGATGGGAGAATCCGGCCTCGGAAAACCGGCGAATCGCGTCGAGATGGCGGTCCACGTCGGGTCCGCACGGGATCTGTTCGGCCACATCGTCCTCGGTGACCGTCTGGGATACCGCCGCGAACGCCGCCGTTCCGGGCAGCTCGGCATTGACCTTCCACCCTCCTGAGAACCAGCGGAACTGCCGATGGGCGCGGCGCCGGCCCACACCCGCGTCGGGGTCGAAGCTCACGGGCAGCTGACCGTACGACGGCTTCCCCGCCCCACCGGCGTCGGCGAAGTAGCCGAGGAGTTCCTTCCGGGGCTCCACGGCGATCACCAGGTCGGCGAGCTCGCCGGCGATGGCGGCCGATTGACGGCCGGAGATGGCGATCCCGATCGGCGGCCGTTGGTCGGGAAGATCCCAGAGCTTGGCCGAGTCGACCTCGAAATGATCGCCTCTACGACTGATGTACTGCCCGGTGAACAGGTCCTGGATGATCTCCACGGCCTCCCTCAGCATCTCGTGACGGCGATTCGCTCCGGGCCAGCCGCCGCCCACCACGTGCTCATTGAGATTCTCGCCGGCCCCCAGCCCCAGGGTGAATCTGCCATCGGACAGGAGCTGCACCGTGGCAGCCTTCTGGGCCACGACGGCCGGGTGGTAGCGACGAGTCGGGCAGGTCACGTAGGTCATGAGCGGAATGGTCGAGGTGGCCTGGGCTGCAGCACCCAGTACGGACCAGGCATAGGGAGCATGGCCCTGCTCGTCCAGCCATGGGAAGTAGTGGTCGGAGATCACCGCATAGTCGAAGCCGGCCTCTTCGGCCATGGCCACGTCACGCACCAGCTCCTTCGGACCCGACTGCTCGCACATCATGGTGAAGCCGATCTTCATGGTCTGCTCCCTACCCGGCCCTTCTGTCGCCAAACTGGGGAAGACCCGAGACCGGGACGATCTCGGGTTCCGGGCGTGTGACGAACGGCCTGTTCAATCGGGCCAGCCCGAGGACGCCGGCCGGAGGACGCCCCGCTGGCGTCTGTCCTCAATTTATGACGTCAGAGAGGTTGGGAGGCAAGGCGCGGCGAACGTGGTGGCCACAGGCCTGGCCCGGCGGTCGGCGTCAAAGAGCCCGACCTCGGTCACCGCCCCTTTCGGCTCGACCAGTTCGGTCTGCCAGTCGAATTGGTCGCCCCGGCTGTACCAACAGAGCCCACGTACGGGCAGGCCTTCGTGGCGGAGTCCGCGGAGTCCGTCGGTGAGTGCGAGCAACCACGGAATCTGATCGCTGACGGCCAGGGACAAGTTCGAGGTCTCCGCCACCCAGAAGGGCACCTCGTAGCGCTGGTGCCAGCGTCGGAACTCGTCGATTGCACATGACACCTGCTGTTCGACCGACCACTCGGGGGCGGGGCCCCCGACGGGAGTCAACGAAGTCGGGTAGAAGTCGAGGCCGGCTATGACGTGATCGGTCACGGCGAGGCTCCGTATGCGATCGAGCACCGCATCGTCGACGGGATCGAGATGGTGGGCCGAACCGGGGAGGGGATCGCGCCCGAAATGCAGGTCCCAGACCAGCCACGTCCAGGCCCGCAGCGCCTGTACGTCGGCTTCGGCCTGCGGGGCCACCGGCACCGGAACGTCGAATGCTTCGGCCCCGATCCACCATCCGCCTCGATCGGCACGGATACGCGCCAGTGCCTCCAGATTGGCCAACACGATGTTGACCAAGATGCGCGCGTGATCGGGCCCTGATGCCAGGCGGTCGTTCCACAGTCCCATGCAACCCGAGTTGATCGCCGTGACGCCCGGCTCGTTGATGGGCGTGAACCATCGGGGTTCGGGATAGCGGTGGAGGAACGCCTCGACATAGCGGCAGAACGAGTCGACCCATCGCTCATCAGCAAAGCCCTCGAAGGCATCGGGGAGTCCAAAGTGCAACAGGTCGACGATCGGCTCGAGGCCGTGTTCACCACATCCGGCTAAGGCCCGATCCCAGAGGGTCCAGTCGTACCGACCCGGCTCCGGCTCAGTCAGACGCCACGGCACGCCGTATCGCACGATCGTGACGCCGAGCGCGGCAATCGAGCGAAGGTCGTCATCGGTGTGGGAGTAGTGGCCACTTTGAGCGAACTGGTCCTGGCGATAAGGAACTCCGTCGGCGAGTACCAGAGGATCAGATCCCTCTTCGCCGACGGCCCAGGCAAAGGCCGGAAAAGCATCTTCGTCACCGGCCGTGCTCACGGCGCGAATCTAGCGGCGGTCCCGTCGGTGGTCGATCCGGCCGTCCGCCCCGGTCCGGGTGGTTCCCGGCCCGTCTGGGACTTCCGGCCCTGTTCCATGACCGTCCCCGGACTTAGCCTTCCGGTATCCGCGCCGGCCACGACAGGGTGATGATCAGCGGTGCCTTCGACGACGGGGCGATGTGCCACGAACCGGCGGGTGGATGAGCACGATCATGCGCACCGTCTCCGAGCAGGTCATCTCCGAGCGCCTGGCGGCGATGGGGTGCCCGAGTCCCCTTGTGGTCATCTCCGGCAATTTCGGCACACCCTGGGAGCTCGTGCGCCTGGCCGACACCTCCCTTCCCTGTTGCCGGGCATTTGTGCTCAACCCGCAGCCGGGGTGGCCGTGCCGGGCCGGCTTCACCACCGAAACACCGTTCGTCGGCCCCGGAGCCCGACACGATCCCCGCCTCGGGTACATCCCCATGAGGCTCTCGCTGGTGCCCCGGCTCTTCGACACCATCTGGCCGCCGGACGCCGTGCTCATCCACACCTCGACGCCCAGGGGGACCAAGGTGTCGCTCGGCATCGAGGTGAACATCCTCCCGGCCGCCATCGAGCGGGTCCGGCGGAGTGGTGGGCTCGTCATCGCCCAGGTGAACCGGCACATGCCCTACACCACCGGGGATGCCGAGATCGACGTGGCCGACATCGACCTGGCCCTGGAAGTGGATGCTCCGCTCCCGTCCCCCGTCACGAGCCCGCCCGACCAGACATCGGCGGCCATCGGCGAGCAGGTGGCCAGGTATGCCGCCGACGGTGGCACCATCCAGCTCGGTATCGGCCAGGTGCCCGACATCACCGCCCACCACCTTCGCTCGAAGCGTCAGCTGGGAGTGTGGTCGGAGATGGTGAGTGACGGGGTGTTGGGCCTCGAACAGGCCGGGGCCCTCGACCGCGAGCGCAGATCTGCGCCTCGTTCCTGTTCGGCTCGCCCGAGCTGTACGCCTGGGCCGACGGCAACCCCCGTCTGGTCATGCGCAGGACAGAGATCGTGAACGATCCCGCCCAGATCTCCACTCATCCGGCGCTGCTCTCGATCAACACCGCCCTCCAGGTCGACCTGTTCGCTCAGGCCAATGCCAGCTACGTACGCGGCGCCATCTACTCGGGCTTCGGTGGCCAACCCGACTTCGTCGAGGGCGCTCTCCATTCCCAGGGTGGCCATTCGGTGATCTGCCTGCGCTCGTGGCACGACCGCACCGATACCTCGAACATCGTCCCGCTCCTGACCGCTCCGGCCTGCTCGTTCCAGCACTCGGTGGTGGTCAGCGAGCATGGCAGCGCTGAGATCTTCGGACAGAGTCAGCACACCCAGGCCCAGCGGATCATCGATCTGGTCGCCGATCCTCGGGCCAAGGCCGATCTGTGGAGCGCGGCCGACCGTCTGGGGTTGGCCCGGACCACGGAGCTCTGACGATCCGGAGGCTGTGGCGGTCCGAGAGGTTTGAACCGCCATCCGGGAGTACAGTCACAGGAGATCGAGCCACAACGACTCCGAGGGGGTCCGCTCCACCATGGCCGTGCTCATCATCGTCATTGTCATCGTCGTCCTCCTCGCCCTGGGCCTGTGGCTCGCATTCAACGGCCTCGTCAAGAAGCGCAACCGGACTCAGGAGGCCTGGTCCGAGATCGATGTCGAGCTCAAGCGCCGCCACGATCTCATCCCCAATCTGGTGTCGACGGTCCAGGGGTACGCCGCCCACGAACAGGGAACATTCGAGGCGGTGACCAAGGCCCGGGCCAACGCGGTGGCGGCCGGAGCAACCGGAGATCCCAACCAGGTCGCCCCGGCAGAAAACGCCCTCACCGGGGCGCTGCGCTCCCTGTTCGCCGTGGCCGAGAACTACCCGCAGCTGCGGGCGGTCGAGAGCTTCCTCCAACTGCAGGAAACCCTGACTGCCACCGAGGACAAGATCGAGTACGCCCGGCGCTACTACAACACCAGCGCCCGCGACTACAACATCGGTCTCCAGACCTTTCCCCGCAATCTGATCGCCGGTCCCTTCGGCTTCAAGGCGGTGGCGTTCTTCGCCACCGACGAAGATGACCGCGCCGTGCCTCAGGTCAATTTTGCCGGTTCTGGCCCGGGCCAGGTCGGTCCCACACCCTCGGGGCCTCCACCGGCGGGAGGCAACGAGGGGCCTCCGCCCGCCGCCGGCCAGCAAGGACCTCCGCCCGCCGGCTGAGGCAATCGGCGGAGCGTACCGGTCAGACCGCCTGGCCCGACGCGATCTTCTCGAGCGCGGCGATCCGCTCCTCGATGGGAGGGTGGGTGTCGTACAGGTGGTGGTACCAGGCGTCGTGGTGCTGCAGCGGATCGTCGATGCACATCGCTGCGGTGGCGTGATTCATCTTCTTGAACGGTACGTCGTTCTGCTGGAGCTTCTTCAGAGCGCTCAGCAGGCCCGCCGGATTGCGGGTGAGCTCGACACCGCTGACGTCGGCCAGAGACTCGCGTCGTCGTGACAGCGCCAGGCGGATGAGGGGTCCGAAGATGAATCCCACGACGGCCAGAAGCGCACCACCGACGAAGATCACCAGCACCAGCTGGTTGCCCCGGCCACTGCCTCGGCCGGCACCGGCGAAGAACGCGCTCCGCCACAGGATGCTGGCCAAGAGGGCAGCCATGCCGATCATCGTGCCCACCACCAGCAGGAGACGGATGTCGTGGTTCTTGATGTGGCTCATCTCGTGGCCGGTGACCCCCTCGAGCTCCTCGCGGTTCATCATGGTCAGCAGCCCGGTGGTGTAGGTGATGGCCGCCTTCTCCGGGCTGACCCCGGTGGCGAAGGCGTTGGGCGAGGGATCGTCGATCACGTAGACAGCGGGCTTGGGGATCCCCTCGCCGATGGCCAGGGCCTCGACGAGGTTGTTCAGCTGTGCGTACCTGGCCGGGTCCGCGGGCGTGGCTCCCGAGACCCGCAGTACGAGGGCGGCGCCGGAGGTCAGCGAGTAGAGGACCCCGCAGACGGCCAGCAGGCCGCAGATCACCATGCCGATGATGACCGGGCTCCAGCCGTAGTGGGTCGGCGGTGACTGGGCGTAGCCGTTGACGGCGGTCGGGTGGTAGAGCGCCTTGAAGAGGAACCCGCAGGCTGCTCCGATGGCCAGCCAGATCACGAAGAACAACCCGATGAAGATGGCGCTCCGCCGCTTGTTTCTGGCGATCTCGCTGTACATGGGCCGAATGCTACGGCATCGAGGGGCCCCGATTCGGTGGCGGATCGCCAAAGGGACGAGGCCCTGGAGCCCGGGGCGGACTCACCGCCGATCGCTTCGCCGTTGTGGGACTTTCTGCCCTACCGGGCCGGATCCCCGTACGGCAGGGTGGAGGGAGGAAGGTCTGGTGCCCGGACCCCCGGTGAGGTCGTTTCTTGCCGCCGGTCGCCCTGTCACCGGGCCGTCCACGGCATGTGTCATCCGCCCAAGGAGGAACAGGCATGATCGATCCCAGCTACGTCTCCTTCTTCGAGGAGTTCGGCATCGACGACATCCCGACGGTCGGCGGGAAGAACGCCTCCCTCGGCGAGATCTACCAGAAGCTCGCCAGCGCCGGTGTGCGGGTACCCAACGGATTCGCCATCACGGCGGACGCCTATCGGGCCGTGCTCAGAGAGGCCAAGATCGAAGAGTCGCTGCATGCGGCACTGGACGATCTGGACCCGAGCGATATGGCCGATCTCCGGCGCCGCGCCAGGCGTGCCCGAGAGCTCGTCTACGGAGCGGGCCTGCCCGCCGATCTGGCCGACGAGATCCGAGCCGGCTACCGGCAGCTGCAGTCACAGTACGGCGAGGACGTCAGCCTGGCCGTGCGATCCTCGGCCACCGCCGAGGACCTGCCCACCGCCAGCTTCGCCGGCCAGCAGGACACCTTCCTCAACATCCGGGGCGAAGAGAGCCTCCTCGATGCCTGCCGCCGGTGCTTCGCCAGCCTGTTCACCGACCGCTCCATCCACTACCGCGTCGACCAGGGTTTCGATCACTTCAAGGTGGCGCTCTCGATCGGCGTCATGAAGATGGTGCGCTCGGACCTGGCGTCATCAGGCGTGCTGTTCACCCTCGACACCGAGTCGGGCTTCCGCGACGTCGTGTTCATCACCGGTGCCTACGGACTCGGCGAGAACGTCGTACAGGGCGCAGTCGACCCCGACGAGTTCTACGTCCACAAGCCGCGGCTGGTGGCCGGCTACCGGGCCGTCCTCCGACGCCTGCTCGGCGACAAGGCCGTCAAGATGGTCTTCGTCGACGGCGAGACCAGGCACACCACCCGCAACGTCCCTACGCCGAAAGCAGATCGCGACTCCTTCTGCCTGAGCGACGCCGAGGTACTGGAGCTGGCCGACTTCGCCGTGACGATCGAGGATCACTACGGGAGGCCCATGGACATCGAATGGGCCAAGGACGGCGTGGACGGCAAGCTCTACATCGTCCAGGCCCGACCGGAGACGGTCGCATCACAGCGCCAGGTGTCCAGCCTGGAGACCTATGTGCTCGAAGGCACCGGGGAGGTCATGGCCAAGGGGCGCTCGGTCGGCAACAGGATCGCGTCAGGCCCGGCCCGGGTGATCGAGAACGTCGCCCACCTCGCCCAGTTCCAGCCCGGCGAGGTGCTGGTCGCCGACACGACCACGCCGGACTGGGAACCGGTGATGAAGACTGCGGCGGCCATCGTGACCAATCGCGGCGGACGGACCTGCCACGCCGCCATCATCGCCCGTGAGCTCGGGATTCCGGCGGTCGTGGGTGTGGGGAACGCCACCACGGCGGTGCCAGAAGGAACGATGGTCACGGTCTCATGCGCCGAGGGCGACACCGGCTCGGTCTACCGGGGTGCGGTCCCCTATCGCGTCGACCGCGACGAAGTGGCCGATCTCGACCGGCCGGTGACGAAGATCATGATGAATCTCGGCAATCCCGACATCGCCTTCAAGAGCTCCTTCCTTCCCAACGACGGGGTCGGGCTGGCCCGGATGGAGTTCATCATCAGCGAGTCCATACGGGCGCATCCTCTGGCGCTCGTCCATCCCGAGCGGGTCAAGGATGCGGCAGAGCGCAAGGCCCTGCATCGGCTCATCCGCGGCTACCCGGACGGCGAGCACTTCTTCGTCGAACGTCTGGCCGAAGGCATCGGCACCATCGCTGCCGCGTTCTGGCCGAAGCCGGTCGTCGTCCGGATGTCGGACTTCAAGACGAACGAGTACGCCAACCTCCTCGGTGGTACCGACTTCGAGCCGGTGGAGGACAATCCGATGATCGGCTTTCGCGGCGCCTCCCGCTATGCCCACCCCGCCTACGCCGAAGGCTTTGCGCTCGAGTGCAGAGCCATGTGCCGTGTTCGTGAACAGATGGGCCTCACCAATGTCGTGCTCATGATCCCCTTTGTCCGACGGGTGGCCGAGGCCCAGCAGGTGCTGGAGCGGATGGCCGAGCTCGGTCTCCGTCGGGGGGAGAACGGCTTGGAGATCTACGCCATGTGCGAGATTCCCAACAACGTGATCCTGATCGACCGGTTCGCTCCGTATTTCGACGGGTTCTCGATCGGCTCCAACGACCTGACCCAGCTCACCCTGGGCGTGGATCGCGACAGCGAAATCGTCGCCTTCGACTACGACGAGCGCGACGAGGGCGTGAAGCAGATGATCCGTCTGGCCGTGGAGGGCTGCCAGCGCAATCACATGCACTCGGGACTCTGCGGGCAGGCACCCTCCGACTATCCTGATATGGCCCAGTATCTCGTGGAGATCGGGATCGATTCGATGAGCCTGAATCCCGACACGGTGCTGCAGACCACGCGCCAGGTTCTGGAGGTCGAAAAGCAGCTCGGACGCGGTCCCGCCGGCACCGACGCTCGGGGCTGACGACTCCGGGCCGACGCTCGTCGGTCCACGGTTGCGATCGCTCGGCTCGTCCTCGTGCCCACGGACTGCCCAGCCCACGGCTGCCCACGACCGGCCCACGAACGCCCCCGACCGGCCGGCATCGATCGGCACGAGGACGTCGACCGGCAGGCTTCCTCGACGGCCGCACAGCCGGATTCCGGAGCCCGGGTCAGATCTGCTCCGGGACCATCTCGATGGCGCCGCAGGGGCACTCCTGGGCGCAGATACCGCACCCCTTGCAGAAGTCGAGATCGAACTCGTAACCCTGGGACGGCCCGAGCTTGATGACCGCGTTGTCGGGACACACTCCGAAGCAGTTGTCGCATTCGAAACAGTTGCCACAGGAGAGACAGCGGCGGGCTTCGAACAGCGCGTTCTCCTCGGTGAGACCCCCGATGACCTCGTCGAAGGTGGTGTGGCGCCGCACCCGATCGAGCTCGGGACGTTCCTGCCGTGGGGCGTCCGAGTAGTACCAGGTGTTCAGGTCGTCGAACGAGGCGAGATCGTGCCGGGCGGGGTCGACGAGCTCGTGGCCGGACAGGAACGCGTCGATACCGCGTGCGGCTCGCTTGCCGTGGCCGATGGCGACCGTCGCCGTGCGTGAGGACGGCACCGAGTCGCCTCCGGCGAACACTCCGTCCTCGCCGGTCATCATGGTCGGCCGTATCTCGATGACACCGTCCTCGATGGTGATGCCCTGTGTCCTGTCGAGGAGGGAGAGGTCTGTGTCCTGGCCCAGTGCCAACACGAGCGAGTCGGCACCGAGGTCCTCGAACTCACCGGTCGGTTCGGGGAATCCCTCGTCGTTGAGCCGCATCTTCTCCAGCACGATCCGGTCGTCCTCGAATCTGGTCACGGTGGACAGCCAGCGCATGGCGACCCCCTCGCCGAGCGCCTCCTCGAGCTCTTCCTCGTGACCGGGCATCCGCTCGCGGCTCCGCCGGTAGACGATGACCGGGTCCGTTGCGCCGAGTCGTCGTGCCGTTCGGGCCGCATCGATGGCGGTGTCACCTCCCCCATAGACGACGACCCGGCGGCCGAGCATCGGTGGGTCGCCCTCGGCCACGCCGTGCAGGAGCGAGATGGCGTCGAGCACGTGTGAGGAATCGCCCGCCGGGATGTCGATACGCCTCGCCAGTTGGGCGCCCACGGCCAAAAACACGGCGTCGAAGCCGCCGTCGGTGCGCTCGGATTCGATGTCGCGAACGGTGTGGTCCAGTTGCACATCCACCCCGAGGGCGATGATGCGGTCGATCTCGGCGTCGAGGATTGACCGAGGGAGCCGATAGGCCGGAATTCCGTAGCGCATCATCCCACCGAGCATCGGCGACGAATCGACCAGGCGCACGTGATGGCCGGAGCGTCGGAGATGATAGGTGGCGCTCAGACCGGCCGGGCCGCCGCCGATCACCAGCACGCGCTTCCCGCTGTCGGAGTTCGTCGGGGGGAGCGACCACCCCCGCTCGAGGGCCAGATCACCCAGGAACCGTTCGACGGAGTTGATTCCGACCGCCTCATCCAGCTGGGCCCGATTGCACGCAGTCTCGCAGGGGTGGTAGCAGATCCGCCCCATCACCGCCGGAAAGGGATTGTCCTCCACCAGCTGGCGCCAGGCTGATTCGTAATCGCCGGGCTCAGCTCGGTACAGCCATTGCTGGATGTTCTCACCGGCCGGGCAGGCATTGTTGCACGGGGGCAGGCGGTCGACGTAGTTGGGACGGGTGACCCTCCAGGAGCCGGTCCTGTTGGCGTGGCTCGAGCCGACGTCGAGGGTGATGGCGAAGGGGAGCTCCATCAGGACCCCGGTTCTGGCGAACCGGTGGCATCGTCATCGAGTCCGTACCTGGCGATGTTGTCGTCAGCGATCTGCTGGATGCGGGCGATGATGTCGGTACGAGGATGTTGGCCGAAGAGGTGGGCGTAGCGCCCTTGGATCGACAGGTAGGCCTCGACCGGCGTCCGGTGGCGTATCGGGGACACCGTGGTGATCTCACCGTCGACGGCCTCGAAGACGGGAAAGAGCCCGCTCTCCTTGGCCAGGCGCGCCACCCGGATCGTGTCGCTCGGGTCCGATCCCCATCCGAGCGGGCAGGGGACGAGGACGTGGAGGTACCGTGCCCCGCTGAACTGCATGGCCCGCTCGACCTTGCGCTCGAGATCGTGGAGGTCGGCGACGGTTGCCGTCGCCACATAGGGGATGCCGTGGGCCATGGCGATCCGGGGGACGTCCTTGCCCTGCCCGAAGACGTTGCCCGGCTCGTCGCCCACTGCTTCCGTCGTTGCCGTACGCGCCGCCGGCGGTGTGGCGCCCGAGCGCTGCACCCCGGTATTCATGTACGCCTCGTTGTCGTAACAGATGAAGAGCACGTCGTCATTGCGCTCGAACATCCCAGACAGACAGCCGAACCCGATGTCGACCGTTCCACCGTCACCCGCCTGGCCGATGACTCGTACCGAGCTCTTCCCCTTGACCTTCATCGCCGCTGTCACACCGGTGGCGACGGCCGGCGCGTTGCCGAACAGCGAATGAAGCCACGGGATACGCCACGAGGACTCCGGATACGGTGTCGAGAAGACTTCGAGACAGCCGGTGGCATTGACCGCCACCAGCTGGCCCCGGGTCGCCCTCATGGCAGCATCGAGTGCGTAGCGCGCCCCCAGGGCTTCGCCGCATCCTCGACAGGCGCGGTGTCCAGAGTCGAGCGAGTTGTTGCGCTGCGGGTCGGACTGGACCGTCTGGTCGTCGTCATCGAGCAGGCGATTGCCGACGGCGAAGCTCCCCACCTGGTAGAAGCGGACAGGTTGCGTGGTCACTGGTCCACCTCAACCGATCCGCGACGCGGTCCCGAGGTCACGAAGGATGTTCTCCGCCGATGGTCCCGACCGTCGGTTCGCCGACATCCGGGCCCGCTCCCGCTCGACCACCTGGTGGTCGAGGTCGAGAAAGGACAGCGGGTCGAGCTCGTCCCGGTGCGCGGCGGTAAGCATCTCCTTCAGGGCCCGCCGGGTGATGGGCCGGCCGCCCAAGCCGGCCACCACTGTGCGGAGGGAGCAGTCGTCCTCGTGGGTGGCCATGGCGACATCGGTCGACAGCACACCCCCGAAGCCGATGCTGAACGCCTTCTCGACCACCACGATCCGGCGGGCACACGAGAGCGCCTCTCTGACCGCGTCTCGGGGAAACGGTCGGAAGGAGGTGATTCCCACCACCCCTACCCGGTCGCCGGCCTCCCGTCGAATGTCGACCGCGTCCTTGATCGTGCCCAGTACCGACCCGAGTGCCACCACAATCGTCTCGGCATCCTCCGTCCGATAGGACCGGAGCAGGCCCCCGCTCTGGCGCCCGAACACTTCCGCGAACTCCGCGGCCAGAGCGGGGATCTCCTCCAGGGCGTCGATCTGACGGAGATGGGCGAGATAGCGGACCTCCTCGAATGCCTCCGGGCCGACCATGGCACCGATCGATACGGGGTGGTCGGGATCCAACACCTGGCGGGGCTGGTACGGGGGGAGGAAGGCATCCACCTGCGCCTGGTCGGGAACGTCGATTCCCTCCACCGCATGGGTGAGGATGAATCCGTCCATGCACACCATGACCGGGAGCGAGAGCTGCTCGGCCAGTCGGAAGGCCTGGACATGGAGGTCGGCGGCTTCCTGGTTGGTCTCGGCGAAGAGCTGGATCCACCCCGAATCCCGCACGGCCATGGCGTCGCTGTGGTCGTTCCAGATGTTGATCGGGGCCCCGATGGCCCGATTGGCCAGCGTCATCACGATCGGCAGTCCCAGGCCGGCCGCGTTGTAGACGGCCTCGATCATGAACAACAGTCCCTGGCTGGCCGTAGCGGTATAGGCACGGGCTCCCGCCGCCGAGGCGCCGATCGAAACGGACATGGCGGCAAACTCGGATTCGACGTTGACGAATTCGCACGGCGCCAGCGTCCCCGACTTCACCATCACCCCGATGGCTTCGATGATATGGGTCTGGGGCGAGATCGGATAGGCGCACACCACCTCGGGCCGGCACGCCGCCACCGCCTCGGCCACGCCTCGGGAGCCCTCAATCTGGCGAAGCATGGACCACCTCGGACCGTGAGTGCATGACCCACCGATA
Source organism: uncultured Acidimicrobiaceae bacterium (assembly GCA_963700235.1). Lineage (GTDB taxonomy): Bacteria > Actinomycetota > Acidimicrobiia > Acidimicrobiales > RAAP-2 > Bog-756. The sequence continues at coordinate 174,906 of CAVOWT010000001.1, read as the reverse complement.
GGCCCCCTCGGCTGCGGCCACGTTCTGTTCGCCGACCGTGCCCGGGTAGCGCTGGCGGATGGCCTGGCCGACGGCGTCGAGGGTGATCTCGCCGGTGAGCGCGGCGAACCCGCCCAGCAGCGCCGCGTTCGGCAACGCCCGACCGAGGTGCTCGAGCGCCAGCTCCGTGGCCGGGCAGGAGCAGAGGTGATCTGCCCGGAATCGGCTGGTCAGCGAGGCGAGGCCGAGCCCCTCCAGGCCCTGCGACGTGTTGATCAGGACGGACCCCTCGGATCGGAGCCCGGCGAACAGGTCGACCTGGTGGATGAGGGAGACATCCTGGATGATTAGTGCGTCCGGCTCCATCACCGGCTCCCGAGTGCGGATGGGACGATCGTCGATCCGGCAGAAGGAGACCACCGGTGCGCCCATCCGCTCGGATCCGAAACTCGGGAACGCCTGAGCGTGACGGCCTTCGATGAAGGCGGCAACCGAGAGGATCTCGGCGGCCGTCACCACTCCCTGGCCGCCGCGCCCGTGAATGCGCACCTGGAACATGCCGTCAGGGCGCTCCCCCTCCTCGTGCGGGGTCCGGCTCAAGACGGGGAACCACCCAGGAGGGCGGCCATGTCGACCAACCTGGTCGAGTAGCCCGATTCGTTGTCGTACCACCCGAGCACCTTGGTCAGATTCCCGTGGACCATGGTGAGCTCCGAGTCGAAGACGCACGAGGCCGAGGAGCCTACGATGTCCGAGGAGACGAGTGGCTCGTCCGAAAACTCGAGCAACCCGGCCAGGCGCCCGGACTCGCCCGCGGCCCGGTAGGCGTCCTTGACCTCGGTCACGCTCGGAGTGGCAGCCACGTTGGCAACCAGATCGGTGATGGACGCGTCCGGCACCGGAACTCGGAGGGCCAGGCCGTCGAGCTTTCCGGCCACGCTCGACAGCACCAGACCGGTGGCACGGGCCGCGCCGGTCGTCGTCGGCACGATGTTGACGGCCGCGGCCCGCGACCGCCGCGGATCCTTGTGGAGTGCGTCGACCAGGCGCTGATCGCCGGTATAGGCATGCACCGTCGTCATGAAACCGTCGACGATGCCGAATGCGTCATCGAGCACTTTGGCCAGGACGGCGAGGCAGTTCGTCGTGCACGAGGCGTTGGACACTACGAAGTCGTGGGCCGGATCGAACTGCTCCTCGTTGACACCCATCACCAACGTGGCGTCGGCGTCAGCCGACGGAGCGGAGATCAGGACCCTGGTGGCGCCGGCCTCGAGGTGGGCGGCGGCCTTGTGGCGACCCGTATACCGACCCGTCGACTCGATGACGACGTCGATGCCGAGCTCACGCCAGGGCAGCGCCTTCGGCTCGGATTCGGCCAGCATGGAGATCCGGCGCCGACCGACGACCATGTCCGTTCCGTCCACGGTCACCTCCTCGGGGAACCGTCCGTGCACGGAGTCCCTGGCGAACAGCCGGGCCAGAGCCTCGGGTGCGCCCAGGTCGTTGACCGCCACGATCTCGACATCGCGGGACGAGGCCAGGGCCGCCCGTAGGAAGGATCGCCCCGTCCGCCCGAAGCCGTTTACGGCTACTCGTACGGTCATCAGCCACCCTCTTTCGGTCACGGGACCGGTCGGCCCCTCCTCCCATCCATGGTCTCGCACCAGGCGCCGACGGGTTAGGGCCAAACGTCCTGAACTCCGGCCCGGAGCTCGAGCCTGTGGAGGCGGCCAGGGGCGCCATGGAACGGGGTGGCGGAGGGAATCCTCTGGCCAGCCATGGAGCGCGGCCGGAGCGGGGCCGGCCGCCAGGCAGCCGCCACGGTCCCTCCGTGGTCATGAGTTCCCGAAACACTCAGCACAGCTGAACCCACCGGTCGTTCAGGACCTTTGGCCCTGGAAATGCCGTGACCACCTGGCCGACACTGGCTCATAGGTCGCCCGACGGCCGGGTCGCGCCGCCACCGGTGGCAGGCCGGTGTCGGGGCCGACGATGTTGTGATGACCGGGTGACGGAAGGAGGAGTGCACATGCGCATCGGCCTACTGACCGGAGGAGGCGATTGCCCCGGGTTGAACGCCGCCATTCGCGCCATCGTGCGCAACGCGAGCAATTCGGGCGACGAGATCGTCGGCTTCCGTCATGGTTGGCGTGGCGTGGTGGAAGGTGACGGAGGCCTGCTCACGAATGAGCGGACCAGGGGGATCCTCCAGACCGGGGGAACGATCCTGGGCACAGCGCGCTACCACCCCGACGAGCACGAGGGCGGCGTCCGTGGAGTGCTCGAGACCGTGGAACGGGAAGGTCTCGACGGGATCATCGTCATCGGCGGGGACGGCACGCTGACTTCGGCCCTGTCGATCGCCGAGGCCGGCGTCCAGATCGTCGGAGTTCCCAAGACGATCGACAACGACGTGACAGGCACCGACAGCTGCATCGGATTCGCCACCGCGGTCGAGACCGCGGCGGAGGCCATCGACCGGGTCCACACGACCGGTGAGAGCCACGACCGACTGATGGTCGTGGAGGTGATGGGTCGCACGGCGGGCTGGCTCGCCCTCTGCTCAGGGGTCGCCGCGGGGGCCGATGCCATCTGCATTCCCGAGGAGCCGACTCGCCTGGAGAAGCTAGCCTCGAGGCTGCGGAAACGTCACGATTCCGGGTCGAACTCCTCCGTCGTGGTCGTGGCCGAGGGCGCACTGTTCGAAAACGGACTGATCGCCGACCAGGGGTCGGTGGGCGCCAGGGTGGCCGCCAGCTTGGAGGCCCTCACGGGATTCGAGACCCGGCTCACGGTGCTCGGTCACGTGCAGCGGGGCGGCTCGCCGACCGCGTCCGACCGTTTTTTGGCCACGAGGCTCGGCATCGAGGCGTTCGACATCGCCCACGCCGGCGGCCCGAGCGCGCTGGTCGCGTCCATCAGTGAGCAGACGACTTCCTTGCCGCTCGTCACCGTGGCCGCGGGGCCGAGGCCGGTCCCGAAGTCGTATATCGACATGGCCAGGAGGCTGACCACCCTGTGAACCGGGGCCCGGCGGTCCTCGCCCGCCTCGCCGGAGACGCCCACCCTCAGTCGTCCTCCGGAACGGGCTCGCCCTCCGTCAGCCGGTCGAAGGCCGGAAGCAGGTAGCCGAATCCGGCCACCACCGATCCGACGAACATCAGGGCCAGGCCCACGAGCCGCAGCGGGTGAGCGACGGTCAGAAGACCGCCGGCACCGGCGACCCCGACTCCGACACCGCCGATCCATGCGCTGAGCAGGTAGATGCGCGTGGATCCCCTGACACGTAGGAGGAATGCCCCTGCAGCGATGGCGAGAGGGAAGCCGAGGGCGGCGTGGGCGAGGTAGACCGTCCTTCCTACCTCCGGCAGCCAGCCACTGGATCTTCCCGTCGGCACGTAGACCAAGGTCACGATGCCCACGACGAACTCCAGGCCTACAAGGAGGGTGAGCGCCCACGCCCATCGGCGGGCCGAGCGCTCGGTGAACCGGTCGGCCCGTATCCCGGGTTCCCCGTCGACAAGCCGACTCGACCCGACCCGCCCGGTGCCGGACGTCGCCGCCCCGGGATCCGGCGGGTCGTCGTGCCCCGGGGGTGCGACCCGAACCAGCAGGTTGTAGGTGACCACGGCGATCACGAGGTGCATCACCATCAGTACGGCCACGGCACGAACGGGCTGGCCCCGTACGATCAGATAGAGGTCGGGAAGCCACAGGACGAGCGTCACCACGACGGCGAGTCGGATGAAGAGCCACCGTGGACACGGAGAGATGCGGACCACGATGGGCCAGGCCGCACCGGCGACGAGTACACCGATGATGGTGAGGGTCGCGTAATCGGCAAAACGAAAATGCACGTATCCCACCGTCGAGGGGAACACCCTCGTCCCGGTGAAGGTGACGAGAGCGTCGGCCGCCAGCGAGACGACCACGGCCAGGATCGTCGCCACGACCAGACCGACGGGGGACGGCAGCGGATGATGGGCCGACGGGTCGATGCGGGCGACTCTCATGGCCCGGCGACGGTAGCTGTCGAGGGACAAGGTGCTGACCTCGTATCGAAGGGGACGACGGTGAGGGCCGTGAGTCGGATGGCACGGAACCGGTCCTCCGGTCTCCGGGGATCGGAGCGAGGTTCCGTGGGGGGTTTGCACGGGGCGGGGAGCGATCCATAGTAGCGACCGACGCTCGGGCGAAGGACGCCACGAGGAGGCATCGCCGTGCCTACAGCCCTCGAGTCCCGGGGATAGTGTCTCGCCCATGGAGCTCCCCGCGTTGGTCCCCGCGGCCCGCCGATCCCTCGGCACGCGGGTGGCCGGCTACGTGGCCCTCACCAAACCGCGGATCATCGAGCTGCTCCTGATCACCACGCTTCCCACCATGATCGTGGCCGAAAGGGGCATTCCGCCCGTCTGGTTGATGTTCGCCACCCTGCTGGGCGGTGCCCTGGCGGCCGGCGGGGCCAACGCCATCAACATGGTCGTCGACCGTGACATCGACAAGCTGATGCACCGCACCCGCAACCGCCCGCTGGTGACCGGGGCCATGACGCCCCGGAACGCGCTGGTCTTCGCCGTCAGTCTCGAGGTGGTGGCCTTCGCCGAGCTGTGGGCCTGGGTCAACCTCTTGTCGGCCGTCCTGGCCATTTCGGCCACGCTCTTCTATGTGTTCGTCTACACCCTGTGGCTGAAGCGCACGAGCAGCCAGAACATCGTCATCGGTGGCGCCGCCGGTGCGGTGCCGGTACTGGTGGGGTGGGCGGCGGTGACCGACAGCCTGGCATGGACACCCGTCGTGCTCTTCGCCATCATCTTCGTGTGGACCCCTCCACACTTTTGGGCCTTGGCCTTCAAGTACAAGGAGGACTACCAGGCAGCCAGCGTTCCCATGCTGCCGGCGGTGGCGACCTTCAAGCGCACGGTCCGTGGCATCATCATCTACAGCGTGCTGCTGGTGGCGGTGTCTCTGCTCTTGGCCGTAGTGGGGCACCTCGGCACCGTCTATCTGGTATCGGCCGCCCTCCTCGGGACCGTGTTCGTGGCGCTCGCCCTACGGCTCCGGTGGCGCGAGACCCCCAAGGCGGCCATGCAGCTGTTCAGCTTCTCCATCACCTACCTCACGCTGCTCTTCGTGATCATGGCCGTGGACGTCCTGACCAAGCACTGATCCGCCCTCGGTGCGTCCGCGTGCCCACGCTGGCCGCACCGAAGATTTCGTCCTCCCGCCGGTAGGGTGGGCGCCGTGGATGCGCCCGAGCCGTCCGAACCGACGCAGGATCGAGGGAACACGCGTCTCACCGGTTCGGAGGCGGTCAAACTTCACCTCACTCTTGCCGGGGGGCTGATCCTCTGCATCGGGGCGTTCCTGTTCGAGGTGAAGCGGGCCCTGGGCGGAAACGAGCTGAGCTGGGCCTATGTATTCGAATGGCCACTGTTCGCCGTCTTCGCCTGTTACATGTGGTGGAACCTCCTCCACCAGAGGCGCGGGAGGAAGCGGGCCGATTCCCAGCCGAAGGTGGTAGCGCCCGAGCATGTCGAGATGCTCAAGGCATGGCAGCAGCAACAGCGAAAGTTGGCGGCGGCCGAGGCGGATGCCCGGCGGGCCGAGCCTGAATCGGGGTCCACCCCCTGAGGCGGACCCCGTACGTCGCCCCGGTCACGGCGGGGCCCCACAAGGACCCGGGGGCGCCGGGGAGACCTCGGGGGCGGAACCTACAATCATCCCCGTGACTCCGTCAGCCCACACGACCCACCGTACGGATTCGGGCCGAGGGGTCTTCGCCCCCGGGGAAGCGCGGTGGTGACATGAGGGGAAAGGGGCAGGCCGCGGGGGCCGCCAATCCGACGATCACGGCTGCGTTCCGCTCGACGCTCGGCCATCAGTTCCTGATCGTCCTGATACTCGTCGTGGTCCTGATCCTGGCGTGGAACGTGATCCGAACGATGAGGCACCGTCGGGCGGTGGCCTCCGGCAGTTTCGAAGTCGTAGCGGAGCCACCATGGTCGTACCCGGAACCGGTGGCCCGTCAGTTCCTGCGGATCACCTTCGGGGTGCTGTGGGTATTCGACGGCCTGTTGCAGGTCAAGGGCACCATGCCGGAGGACCTTCCGAGCGGCGTCCTCACCCCGGCGGCCACGTCGTCCCCGGGGTGGGTGCAGCACCTGGTCAACGTCGGTGCCACCATCTGGTCCGACCATCCGGTATCGGCAGCGGCGGCCACCATCTGGATCCAGGTCGGCATCGGGATGTTCCTGCTGGTCGCCCCCCGCGGCCGCTGGTCACGGTCGGCCGGTGCGGCCAGCGCAGCCTGGGGCCTGGTCGTATGGGTCTTCGGTGAGGCGTTCGGCGGCATCTTCGCACCGGGAAGCAGCTGGCTGCTCGGTACCCCGGGAGCCGCCCTCTGCTATGTCGTGGCCGGGGTGCTGGTGGCCCTGCCGGACTCCCGTTGGGAGTCGGACAAGCTGGGGAAGGGTCTGATGAAGGGCATCGGACTGTTCTTCATCGGGATGGGCATCCTCCAGGCGTGGCCCGGTCGGGGATTCTGGTCGGGCCGGGCCGGCCCCACCGGGGCACCGGGGACCCTGACGGCGGTGGTGCACCAGATGGCCAGGGTTCCCCAGCCATCCGTCCTCTCCTCGGGGGTCCGGTCCTTCGGCTCGTTCGAGGCCGCCCACGGTTGGGTGGTCAACCTCATCGTCGTGGTGCTCCTGCTAGGCATCGGGGTGGCCTTCGTGAGCGGCAGGCGGCGCCTCCTTCGCCTCGGCGTGATCGTCGGGGCCGGCCTGTGCCTGGCCGACTGGGTGCTCGTCCAGGACTTCGGCTTCCTCGGCAGCGTGGGCACCGACCCCAACTCGATGATCCCCATGGCTGCCCTGTTCATCACGGCCTACCTCGCCGTCGTGAGACAACCGGCTGTCGCCACCCGGCAGGCCGCGGCCGGAGCACAGGGGGAGGCGGAGGCTCCGGCCCCGGTCGAGGCTCCGGTGGCCGCTGCCAACGGGCGGCTGGGCCGGCTCAGCCCCTCCTACCTGTGGCGATCCCTCGCTGCCATCGGGGCGGTGGGGGTCGTGCTGTTGGGGGCGGCCCCGATGGCCCTGGCCGCCACCAGCCCCAACGCCGACGCCATCGTGACGGAGGCCGCGGACGGAACCCCGAACATCGTCGACCTACCGGCCGCCCCGTTCACGCTCACCGACCAGACCGGTCGCCAGGTCTCGCTCAAGTCACTCGCCGGTCATGTCGTGGTGCTCACCTTCCTCGACCCCGTGTGCACCACCGACTGCCCGCTCATCGCCCAGGAGCTGCGGATAACCGACCAGATGCTCGGCGGCGACGCGGGCGACGTCGACCTCGTGGCCGTGGTGAACAATCCCCTGTACCACACCACCGCCTTCACCGCCGCGTTCGACAAGCAGGAAGGGCTCGATCAGCTGGCCAATTGGACCTTCCTCACCGGATCGCTGCCTGCACTCGAGAAGGTGTGGATCGACTACGGCGAGCAGTCCGAGGTGACCCCGGCCGGGGCCATGGTCGCCCACAGCGACATCGTGTACATCATCGACGGGAAGGGTCGGGACCGAGAGATTCTCGATTCCGATCCGGGCCAGGGCTCGTCGACGACGAAGTCCTCGTTTTCGGCGCTCCTGGCAGGTCAAGTGCGGCACATCGTCCAGTCGTGACCCTGCGATCGGGGCGAACGGGCGTGCGACGCTCGCTCCCGAACAGGGCAGGGATCGTCCTCGTGCTGGGAGCGATCGTCCTTTCGGCAACGGTCGTGGCTGCGTGCACGCCGACCGACGCCCCGTCGGGGGTGTCTCCGCCGGCGGAGGCCGTGCTGCCGACCCCGCTGGAAAGCTCGACGGCCGGCCCGGGGACGTCGTGGGTGGTGATGCCCATGGGCCATCTCGACGATCCGACCAACACCTTCTGGCAGATGTTCTACCGGTCGGGAACATCCTCCCGGTGGGAGCTGGCCACGCCCCCCGGGGTGGCCAGCAACGGTGGACTGGTGGCCACGATCGGCTCATCGGGCACGGTCACGGCCGGCTTCGAGCCGTCACAGGGCCTCCTGTTCTCTCCGCTGGCCCAGACGGCCGATCTGGGAGCCACCTGGTCGCAGGGTCTCCTGCCCGGGGGTCTGGCGCCGGTACCCGACGCCCTGGCCTCCTCCGGTGCGCATCAATTCCTCGCCCTCCTCCGCGACGACGGGGGGCGGGTCGTGACCGACGGGGGTGGTCTGACAACCTGGACCACGGTCACATCGGCACGGAAGCTGGCCTCGTACCCGTCGTCGGCGAGGTGCGGGATCACGGGGCTGAGCGCCGTCACCTACGGAACCGACGGCGATCCCGTCGTGGGTACGGCGTGTGCTCATGGGTCCCGACCCGGGATCTTCGAGTCCTCGGACGGATCGTGGCACTCGGTGGGGCCGCCGCTGCCGGACAACGTATCGGGGCCGACCCGGGTGATCCGCCTTCTCGACACCCCGGCCGGTGTCACCGCACTCGTGAGCGCCGGAAAGGGAACGCCCCACAGCCTCTTCGCCCTGTGGAGCGCCGATGGGTCGACGTGGACGGTCTCCGCGCCGTTACGCCTGCCGGCCGGCCCCTCGTCGACCGGCGTGACGGCAACGGGTGGGCTGGTGGTCGTCACCGGCGGAGCAGGGGGGAGGCGAACGGCCTCGATCGTCGATCCATCCGGTGGTCGATGGGACGTTCTGCCCACGCCACCCGGGGGCACGTCGGCGGTCGTCGACGGTCCCGACGGCACCATCGAAGCCCTGATCGCCGACCAGTCGACGCTCCACGTGGATGCGTTGGACAGCGACGGATGGCATCGCGTCCAGACCTCGGGTGTGGCCATCCAGTACGGATCCTCGAGCTGACGGTGGGCGGGCGGGCTACCGTGACGCGGGTCCACATCGCCGCACCGGGTAGAGGAGGCAGGTGATGCACTACATCACCCAGAACTGGTCCTTCGACCCCTTCGTGATCGTCGTGGCCATCACCGTCTTGGCCCATGAAGTGGGGCTGGCCAGGCTCCGGAGACGCTCCGATCCGGTGCGCACCCACCGGCGCCGGGTCCATTCGTTGGCCTTCTACGGGGGACTCGGCCTGCTCCTCGTGGCCGTCGACTCGCCCATCGACTACTGGGCCGGTGACTACTTCTTCGTGCACATGATCGAACATCTGCTCATCGCCTTCTATGCCCCTATCCTGATCGTCCTCGGAGCGCCCTGGATCCCTCTCCTGTTCGCCCTCCCGGTGGGCATCCGCCGCAAGGTGGGCCGCTCCGTGATGCTCGGGAGCTGGTCGGGCGCGCTAAAGGCGTTCGGGCGCGTCGTGACCGGACCCTGGTTCGCACTCATCTCCTTCAACGTGGTCATGGTGGCCTGGCATGTTCCGGCCCTCTTCGACCTGGCTGAACACAACCAGCCGGTACACATCTGGTTGATGCACGGGAGCTTCTTCGTCACCGGCGTGCTCTTCTGGCTCCAGATCATCCCGTCGCACCCGTTCCGGCTCAAAGCCAGCCCCCTCTGGCAGGCCGGGGCCATCATCACCACGAACGTGATCATGTTCGTGCTGGCCATGGCCCTCAGCATCTTCAGCGCCACGAGCTGGTATTCGGTCTACGCCCATGTCCCCGGGGTGTCGCTGTCCCCCTTTGCCGACCAGCAGATCGGCGCCGCCATCCTCTGGGTCTGCGGTGACTTCTGGGCCGTGCCGGCCCTCATCGTGATCATCAAGCGGGCCATCGACCAAGAGGGTTCCCTCTCCGGGGTTCTCGAACGGCTGTCGCACCGGGGCCCGGCCATGGAGCCCTCCGCCTTCCGGACCCCCCGGGCCGGCGGGGCAGAGGGCTCCCAACTCGTCGAGAAACGCCCGCTCGGTGGTTCCTGAAGTGGTGCTTGACGTCCCCGTCGGGTCGGCATACTGTCGGCCCCATCCAGGACGTTTGGAAACCTTCGGGTGACCGATCCTTTCCATCGATAGCGGTCCGGCCGGGGAGTACACCATGTCATTTGGGGGGAGGCTCTCGATTGTCATAGGTCTCTTCGTGGTAGCCGCCGGCTTCGCCGTCTGGGGCGTGCTGGGCTTCCTGCTCACCGGACCCCCGACCGTCGACTTCACCTCGGCCCAACCCGCCGGTGCACCCGTGAACCTGACCGTCCAGACAGTGGGGTCCATAGGGAACGGCTACGGCGACCACCCGACCTGGGTCTCGTACCTGGTCGAGAATCCGCAGGGTCAGTGGATCCACTCCACGATCTGGCAGGTCCCGGCCCACACCCGGATCAACCTGACCATCGAGCAGTTCGACTCGGGAAGCCCTCTCCGCAACCAGCAGTGGGGACTGGTGCAAGGGACCATCGGACACGTCGCCACCTACAACGGCAAGACGTTCTCCGCCTACAACTCGAACACCGGCAACGGGGTCGGGCACACGTTCGCCATCCCCACCCTTGGCATCAACATCCCGCTGATCGGCGTCTCGCCCAACGCCAGCAACGTGTGCAGTCAGGCCCCGTGTTCGGCCCCCAGCTCGGCCATGAACATCATCAAAGCCTCCTTCGTGACGCCCGGCCCGGGTAACTATCCCTGGCAGTGCTTCGTGCCCTGCGGACTGGGCTGGCTGTACGGGAACGGGGGGCCGATGAGCACGGTCGGCTACATGGGCGGATTCCTGGACGTCGTGTCGTGACCGTTGACGGAGGCAGCCCCGACAGTCCCGACAGCCCGGACAGTGGCGTCACCGGCGATCAGCCGGTGAGCGGAGCGGTGACGGGGCCGCAGCACAACGAGCCCCGCCACATCTGGCGGATGGTGGCCATCTGGGCCGTCCTGTCGGCCATTCTGGATCCGCTCTTCTACATCCTGGTCGGTCCCCACGTCCCGCCCGGGGCCATGACGTCGGCGGCGGTGGAGAACCAGTTCGACTTCAACATCCTCCTCCTCATCGCCCTGCCCGTCCTCATCGCCGTGTGGGTCTACCTCGCCTACTCCATCATCGTGTGGCGGGCCACCCGCCAGGGCGCCCCCGAGCCGGTGGGAGGAGCTCAGGCCCGCTCCCACCTGGGGGTACAGGTCGGCTGGATCGTCACCACCACGGTGATCGTGCTCGGCCTGTTCGTCTTCGGCACCGTCGAGCTGATCACCACCGACGGAGCGGGGGGAGGCGAGGGCCCCAACCCGATCTGGACCCCGACCTCAGCCTCCATCCTGCCCGTGCAGGTCATCGCCCAGCAGTGGAAGTTCACCTATCGCTATCCCACCTTCGGCGGATTCGAGAGCCAGCAGTTGGTCCTTCCCAACGATACGAGCATCGCCTTCCACGTCACCTCACTCGACGTGATCCACGACTTCTGGGCCTACCAGCTGAGCATCAAGGCCGACGCCAATCCCCAGCTGGACAACGTGGCGTTCGCCACGACCCGCCAGACCGGCAGTGTGACCGTCAGATGCGACGAGCTCTGCGGGCTGTGGCACGGCGCCATGTTCAACTACGGCAAGGTGGTCTCCAAGTCCGCCTTCTACACCTGGGCCAAGACCACCCAGTTCGCCACCGCGGCCAACACCAAGAACCTGCCCCCGTTCGCCTGGACCTACGTCCCCGACGCCAACGGGGCCGACGGTGGGTACTATCCCGACAACGTCGATCCCTACAGCAATGCAGAGGTCTATGGGGCCGTTCCAGGAAAGCCGACTCCACCGGGGTGATGAACAGACCATGACGCTCGCCGAAGAACAAGAGACCGAAGTCGTCTACCCGGATCCGACGCCACCCGTCCTCGGCGGGTTCCAGGGCCTGCCGGCCCGGCCGGGCTGGTTCAGCCAGCACCTCGGTACGGCGGTGGTCGGCGCCGTGCTCGGCTACCTGCTCGGCCACTGGCTAGGCAACGTCGTGGCCAGCGGCTACACCAACATCGCCAACAGCGGGGCCAACTCGATCGCCGTCACCGGTGGCCTCCTCCTCGGCGTGCTCGGATGGCTCCTCGGGATCGGCGCCCTCAACTATCCCCTGGCCAAGATGGTGGGCCTGGAACCGCGGCCCGACTACGAGTCGACCAGCTGGACCAGGTACTTCCGGTACACCGCCGACCACAAGGTGGTCGGGCTCCAGTACGTCATCGGAGTCCTCACCTTCTTCTTCACGGGCGGCCTGCTGGCCATGGCCATCCGGACCGAGTTGCTCTCCCCCACCACCCACGTCTTCGGCCCCGGGACCTACATCGCCGTGGTCAGCGAGCACGGCACCATCATGATGATGATGGCCACCTCGGTCATCGTGGGGCCGTTGGGCAACTGGCTGATACCGCTCATGATCGGTGCACGCAGAACCGCCTTCCCCCGGGTGGAGGCGTTCAGCTTCTGGGTGTTCAGCGCCGGCTACTTCGTCATCCTCTCGGCCCTGTTCTACGGGGGTTTCCCCACCGGGTGGACCGGGTACGCCCCGCTGCAGACCCAGGCCGGCGTGGGCATGATGTCCTACCTGGTGGGATTCGCCGTCATCGGCGTGGGCATGATGACCGCCGGGTTCAACCTGGCCGTCACCATCATCAACTACCGCGCCCCCGGCATGACCTGGAGCCGGATCCCCATCTTCGTGTGGTCGATCCTGGCCACGTGTGCCCTGCTCACCCTGGCCACGCCCACCCTGGTCGCCGCCGGCCTGTTCGGCATACTCGACCACACGGCCCAGACGGCCTTCTACGTGACCGAGCACGGAGGCAGCTCGTTCCTGTGGCAGAACCTGTTCTGGTTCTTCGGGCATCCCGAGGTGTACATCATGGCGTTGCCCGGGTTCGGCATCGTGGCAGAGCTGCTGCCGGTGTTCACCCGAAAACCACTGTTCGCCTACAAGGTGGCGGCGGCGGGGATGGTGGGGGTGGCGCTGTTGTCGTTCTTCGTCTGGCAGCACCACCTGTTCCAGAGCGGGATCAACCCGGACATGCGCCCCCTGTTCATGCTCACCACCGAATTGATCTCCATCCCGACCGGGTTCATCTTTCTGGTGGGACTCGGAACGCTGTACAAGGCCAAGATCAGGTTCGAAGTTCCGATGCTCTTCTGCCTCGCCGTGTTCTTCAACTTCCTGATCGGAGGGGTGACGGGTGTGTTCCTCTCCGACGTGCCGGTCAACGTCACCGTCCACGGGAGCTTCTTCGTCCTGGCCCACTTCCACTACACCATCATGGGCGGACTGATCTTCGCCTTCTTCGCAGGGCTCTACTTCTGGCTGCCGAAGATGACCGGAAAGACGATGAACAAGAAGCTCGGGAAGATCCACTTCTGGACCATGTTCATCTTCTTCAACATGACCTTCTTCCCGATGTTCCTGATCGGCCTGCTCGGCCAGCCCCGACGGGTCTTCGAGTACGCACAGAACCTGCAGGCCCTCAACGACTTCGCCTCGGTGAGTGCCTTCCTGCTCGGTGCCTCGTTCCTGGTCTTCATCGCCAACTTCGTATGGTCGATCTTCATCAAGCCCACGCCTTCGCCCCACAATCCGTGGAACTCGCTGGGGCTCGAGTGGCAGACCCCGACCCCGGTGCCCTACTACAACTTCGAACGCATTCCCGTGGTCCTCAGTGACCCGTACCACTACAGCGAGGAAAATGCTCCGGCCGTGGCCGATCTCGGGGAGGGTGACCTGGTGGCCGCGGCCGCCTCCTCCCCGGCCAGTGTGGCTGAAGATCCCCGTCCGCCTGCCCAGTGAGTGGAGACAACGCGGTGACCGATACCTCTGACGTTCCCCTGTACACGACCAACGCCGACAAGCCCCTCTTCACCGAGACTCCCGAGGAGCGCGAATTCGAACTGCGGGCCGCCGTCGGCTCCTACTGGACCGGCGGGCGCCTGCTGATCGGCATGTTCACCTTCCTGTTCGCCTCGTTGGCCTTCGCCTACTTCTACCTGAAGTCGAACAACTCGGGGACGCTGTGGCGTCCGGGTGGGGTCACAGCCCCGACCGGCATCGGTTGGGCCATCTTCGCTGTCGTCCTGGCTTCGGCGTTGCTCACCATGTACGGGCAGTGGCGCATGCGATCGGGCTCCGTGCTCGACTGGGAGGTGAGCGGATGGGTGGCCGTGGCCGGGATCCTGCTGGCTGTCGGCCTTCAGATCTGGCAACTCACCCAGCTGCCCTTCTTCCCCGGATCGAGCGGCTACGCCTCCTGCTTCATCGGCTGGGCCGTGATGAACATCATGATGTTGCTCGGCGGCGCCTACTGGCTCGAGACCAACCTGGCCCTGTGCATCAGGCTCCGCCGGCTCGTTCCGGAGGAGGGGACGCCGGCCACGTCGACGGGCCCGGCGGCTCAGCTCTTCCGTGCCAACGTCGAGTCCTGCACCTATTTCTTCGGGTTCATGGCCGTGATCAGCGCCCTGTTCTGGGTGTTCTTCTATCTGATCTGAGTGGGCACCCAGACCGAGTTCCCGAGTACTATGTCCCCAGAGCGACAGTGAGATTGGTCGGCCCATGAGCATTGCAACCGACAGCTTCATCGGACCCGAGGTCCTGACCGTCGCCATCCCGCTGGGCACGCTGTTCGTCGTCCTGCTCTGGGGCTTCTTCCAGCGCCGCACGAACCGGAGGTGAGCCCCGGGACCGAGACGGACCGGTCCCGGCCACCCTCACCCGAACCGCCCAGGACGCTCCGACGGATGGTCCTGGGCCTGGCCGGGCTTCTGCTCGTCGGCTGGCTCGTCCCCCCGTTGTCCCTCTGGGCCCGTCACTACGAGTTCGTCGAAGCTCTGCAATTCTCGTTTTTGGCCATCGTGGTCCCGGCGGCGGTCGTGATCGGATCCCCCTGGTCGCTGCTCGGTCTGGCCTCATCCGAGCCACAACGCGTCGACGACGACGGGCAGAGGGTGCCCCCAGTCGAGCCCTCGAGGTCCGTCGACCGTCTGGCGGAGGGGCGACGACGACATCCGGAGGCGTGGCGGACGATCGCCTTCGCCTCCCTCTATCTGGCCGGTGCCATCCTCTGGCGGACGCCGCTGACCGTCGACGCCCTGGAGCACCACCCTTGGCTGTCCCTGGTGGAGGCGGCCACCCTGATCGCGGTAGGAGTCGGTCTCTGGCTCGAACTGGTCGAGTCGCCCCCCCTCACACCCAGGTCGACCCGTCCCACGCGGGTGGCACTGGCGGCCATCTCGATGTGGGTGATCTGGATCCTCGCCTACCTGGTGGGCCTGTCGCACGGCTCGTGGTATCAGGCCTATCCCCACCACGCCGGCACCGGTCTCAGTCTCTCGGCCGACCAGCAATTGACGACGGGGGTGATGTGGTTCGTCTCCGCCTGCGCCTTCGTCCCAGTCGTCTACTGGAACCTGGTCCGGTGGCTGCAGTCCGAGGAGAACCCTGACGAGGAGCTCCACCATCTGGTGCGCCAGGAGCGGATCCGGGGACGGACGCTCGGACCCGACCGTCCGTCCCCCTAGCCCTGCGGTCCACGCGGCCGGCCCCGGGCTGCCGGCCCCGGGCTGCCGGCCAGGGTCACTCCGGTGGCGACGGCCTCAGTTCGTGCCCGCCAGCCGGGGCAGGTCGGGGAGGTCCGGCATCGGAAGGTTGGCCTTCAGGATGCGGTCGGCGGCAGTGACGTCGGCGTCGGCCGTCGCCCGGTCCCTGGCCAACGCCCCTTCCTGTTTCGAAAGGTTCTTCAGGGCGGACCCGTCGCCCGGATCGCTGTAGAGGGACTGGATGTCCTCGATGGCCCCGAGCGCATCGGATGTCGCCCACAGCGTCACGACGTTGACCACATTGCCGATGTTCTTGCCGGCCGGTGTGCCCGTCCCCTCGACATTGGACAGGTCGTAGATGTCGCTGCTGGTGAAGGAGCAGGCGGTCTGGTCGTCGCGCATCATGGCCGGGACCTCCGACCGGTTCGAGGAGCTGAGCGACCCCTTCCTCAGGTCCTGGTAGATGGTGAACGTCTCCTTCACGCCGTACGAGCAGCCGTCGATGCCGTCATTGATCTGCTGCATGATGCTGGTCTGGTCGGCGGTGTCGGTGGCCACCGTCGTATGACTGGGAAGGTCGACGGCAACGGATGCGATGGCGACGACAGCCACGGCGGCGGCGGCCAGCACCCAGGTCCGCTTGAACCAGACGGGCCGCTCCGGGGTCTGGGCGATGATGGCCCCGATGGTGAAGGGGTCCTCAGGACCGGTCTGATCGGCGATTTCGTCCGTCATGACTTCCCCTTGAGCAGGCCGGTGGTCGCATCGGCCATCCCCCGGGCGAATGTGTGGATGACGCTCGGTTGCAGACTGTAGATGCCGAGGGAGTTCTCATTGGCGAACGGGGATGCGCTCAGCTCCAGCCTTCCCGTTCGACCGATGAAGTACAGGACATCGTTGTGGGTGACCACCCGATTGGTGTTGTCCACGGCCACGGTAACGCCGTACGCCTTCCAGACGGCGCTGAGGTCGGAGAGCGACCCGTCGAGGAACGTGACATTGGCGACCCCGTTCAGTCCCGTCTGGTTCAGCGCAGGTGGAACCGGAGCCAGCGACGTCTCCAGCGGATCCGAGTTCACCACTACGAAGTCGACATCGGCTCTGCGGGCGCCGAGGAGTTGGTCCGCCTCGATGATCTCCTTGCTGAGCACGGGGCAGACGTCGTTGCACTCGGCGTTGAAGAAGGTCAGCACCACCACCTTCCCCTTGGCACCGGCCAAGGTCCACGGTGCGCCACTCTGACTCTGCAGCGAGAGAGCCGGAGCGGCCCTGCCCGCCAACCGGGTCAGGCCGGTCACCGCGCCCGGGGATGCGTTCACCGCCGGCGCATCGGGGGAGGAGGGGGTGGCGGGGGCCGTCGGACTCGGCGTGCCGAATCCGGTACCCGTGGTGGTCCCCGCACCGCCGGTGCCGGCCAAGGTGGTCACGGGTGTCGAGATGAGGGCACCGACCCCGGCGTTGCCGATGAGTTTTTCGGCCACGATCCCCCCCACGCCGAGCAGGGCGAACGCCGCGATGACGAGAAGGACGAATTTGCGCGGCACCGGCACCGAGCCGGCCCGCAGCGCCGCCGACCTGTCGATCGACACCTTCCCCGTGGCGAAGGCGGCGGAACGCTCCTTCTCCGACAGAGGCGATCGAACGGTGCGCCCGGCCCCTTCGCTGCTCGAGGACGTCGTCGGGCCCTCGACCGGCTCACTAGTCACGGTGGAACCTACCGGTCGACAAGGACCTTTTCCCAGTGCTCGAGGGAGGAGAGCGTCTGCGCCCCGAAGGCGGCATGGACGACCCGACCGTCCCGGTCGAGGAAGTACGTGACCGGCAGCGCAGTGAGGAGGTACGAGGTCGCCACCTTTGCGTCACTGTCGACCCCGACCGGGTAGGTAGCCCCCGCACCCGCCAGCATGCGCTGGGCGGTGGCCGCGTCGAAGTCGTTCGAGTCCACACCGACAATGGCGACCCGACCGGAGGTGTGCGTCGAGAAGGCGGCGAACGCCGACAGTTCGGCCTGGCAGTCCTTGCACCACGAGGCGAAGAAGTTGACGACGGTCGGTCGGCCGAGGACACCGGCCAGGGTCACCGGCTGACCGCCGCCCAGACGAGGGAGAACGAAAGCCGGTGCTGCGCTACCGATGGGCAGCGTCGCCGGCGGGGTCACCGGATACGCCACCGGACGGGGCGTGCGGGGTCGTGTGGCCACATAGGCGATGAAACCGATCAGCACGAGCATGGCGGCCACGGCCACCAGCTTCCACATCCGATCGCCTCTGCCCGCCCCGGTCTCAGCGGAACGTCGTCGAAAGCCGGTCCTCTGCTGCTGGGCCGAATTGGTGACCACCATGAACGCTACGCCGCCATCGGAGCCGGAACCGGCTGGTACGGCGGCAGTGGCCGATCCGTCGGGAGCGCGCCTGACGGGCGGGCGGAGCTGCTGGACGAGGTGGTCGTGGTCGGACCGGGCCTGTCGGAGAGGGGAACCACCGAGAGGAGATTAGTCGGCGGACTGTACGGTGTCCGCCCGCCTCCTGCACCATGTTCCCACCATCGGAGTGACTCCGGACGACGGCAGCCGGTCGGCCCGGTGCCACGGTGGCACCGGTGGGGCACATCGGAAACCCCGGACCGGGACGGTCCGGGGCCACAGTGACTCACCCGATGTGGTTGTGCTCGAACTGAAGGGGCGCATGACGGAAGATGACCGTTCCCAGCAGTCGGTTGGAAGGGGCCTCCGTCACGACCACGGCCAGCCGACCCGACGTCCGTCCGAAGGGCTTCTCGACCGAAGACCGCGTGAAGGTCCCGACGTAGGCGATGACACAGAGGCGTTGTGAGGACGGTTTCCCCACCACCAACTGGCGGAAGACGGCGGGCGTCTTGTGGCTCAACGACTTCACCGTGAACTGGTGCACTCCCACCAGCTTGCTGTGCGGGCCCACCGACCGGGCCGCGGTGGGCAGGGCGATGTAACAGGAGCTGTCGGAGGTGCCCAGACTGTTGCGTACGGAGGTACAGCCGACCAGAAGGCACGCCGCCAGGACGCACCCGGCCAGGTGGACCGCCGACCTCGAGCCCTTCACGACACCTCGCTCGGGTCGGGAAGCGGTTCGGTCGACGTATCCCGGACCGGACCGGCATCGACGGGAGCGGCCAGTGCCTGCCGGCTCCAGCGACCACGTCTGACTTCGTGAGCCAGCTGGCCGCACAGGGCCCAACCGATCGGCAGCACGAGCCAGAAGCTCACGATCCGGTACAAGAGGACGGCATCGACCGTGCTCGTCTGATCGCCTCCGAAGGCCACGAGGGCGATGGTGATGCTCCCCTCGACGGCACCGAGCCCACCGGGGGTGATGGGCAGGGCCGTTGCCAACTGTCCGGCCCCGTAGGCCAGGAGAAGCCCCTTCCAGGGGATGGGGGCGCCCACGGCCAGGAACATGAAGGCGAAGCAGGAACAGTCGAACAGCCAGTTGGCCGTCCCCCACAGCAGGATCCGCACGATCTGGCGCCAGCCGAGCCTCACCGAGCTGACCCAGTGCGTGATGCGGGTGATGTGCGTCTCCAGATCGCCCTTCGGCCGGCCGACCGCCCACTGGGACATCCGGATGGCGAGGGTCAGGGCGCTGAAGAGCGGCTTCTCGTAGACGAACAGGGCCCCGATGAGGATGGTGACCAGCAGGGCACCGATGATGCCGGGTATGAGGTCCAGCGAGGCCCCCTCGCTGGCGGCGAACCCCAGCCCGAGCGTGGCCACCAGCGCCAGGGCCACCGCTGACGCCACGATGGTCCCGACCGTGCCCCAGGTGGCCAGCGTGGTATCGGCTCCGAACCGCCGGTACCAGCGGAAGCCGTAGGCGGCGGCCACGGCGTTGCCGCCGGGCAGCGAGTTGGCGATGGCCTGCGAGGCGAAGGTCATCTTCAACAACGAACCCCGTGGGGAGCGAAGCCCCCCGCTCTGCAGGAGCACGTACTGCATACCGGCAAAGGCTACGAAGGACATCCCCTCCGCTGCCACCGCGATGGGGACCCACCACCAGTTGAGGGTCTCGAACGCCTGGGGCAGGCCGGAGAGCTCATCGGTGTGCGAGGAGAGGATCCACACGGCCAGTCCCAGAATGCCGAGGGCCAGCACGGCCCGTATGATCGGCCAGAACCGGCGAAATGCGGAGGCGCGCACCTCAACGCTGCTGTCCGCCGTCGTCTCTTCGGCACCGGGTTCCGGATGCACTCGGTGTACCTACCCTGACCCGTCTCGGGTCATCCCGCTAACCGACCCTGGAACCGGTCACTCCGGGTCGGCCCGACTGTCCATGCCGGTCACGAGACGGCGGGATCCCGAACGGGTGGCAGCCGGCACGGTCACATCCCGATCCCTCAGCGAGGGGGAGACCACTCGAGGTCGAGAACCCGGCGCACCATCGGTTCGAAGGTGGCCAGTGGCTCACTGGAGTAGTCGGGGTCGAACGAGACCTCGTCGTAGAGGGCGCAGAACTCGACCGTCTGGTCGTAGAAGGGGCTGGAGACGAACTGCTCCCGCTCGTTCGGGTCCATCCCGAGGTGTTGGCCGATGAAATACACCTGAAAGACGGGATGGTGGGCCAGCATCCAGTAGTTGGCCGTCGAGACGAAGGGCCTCAACACCGACGCCGCCACCTCACCGTGGTTGAACGGTCCCAGTGATTCACCCACATCGTGCAGCAGGCAGCAGACGACGTACTCCTCGTCCCGCCCGTCGCGCCACGCCCGGCTGGCACACTGAAGGCTGTGCTCGAGCCGGTCCACGGGATAGGCGGCGTCGGCGGTGAGATCGCCCATCATCCCGAAGAGCAGCCCCGGCAGGGCCCGGACGTTCTCCTCGTGGACCGCGGCCAGAAGGGCGAAGTCCTCGTCGGTACCCTCATCCATCCGTCGGAAGCCCATCTTGCCCTCGACCATCTCGTGATGTTAGCCAGCACGGGCCGGCTCCCACACCAACCGGCGGCCCGACCGGACCGGGGCCGACGCCCCGCGGCGCCGGTCGCTCAGGAGCCACCCACCGGTACGGTGAGGGCGAAGGACCAGACCGACGAGCACAGCGGAGGAGACGACATGCCGGCACGAGGAAGCGCAGAGTGGAAGGGGGACGTACCCACCGGAACAGGGACGTTCACGGCCGGGGACACCATCTCGGGCGAGTACTCCTACAAATCCCGATTCGAGGACGGACCCGGGGCCAACCCCGAGCAGCTGATCGCCGCGGCCCACGCTTCGTGCTTCTCCATGGCCCTCTCCAACCTGTTGGCCCAGGCCGGTACACCCCCGGACTCGGTGCACACCGACGCCACCGTGACACTTCGGCTGGTCGACGGTGCCCCCACCATCTCCGCCATCGCCCTCGTCACGGTGGGACGCGTGCCGGGTATCGACGACGCGGGATTTCAGGAGAAGGCGTCGGCGGCCAAGGCCGGATGCCCGGTGAGCAGGGCCCTGTCCGGCGTGCCGGAGATCACCCTCGAGGCGTCGCTCGCCACCTGAGACGCCGCGGGTCCGGGCGGTCGCCGGCCGTACTCCGACGGCGACCTGGCGTCCGAGAAGTCCTCATCCCCCGTTGCCGGCGGGGACGTAGGCGCGGCACGGCTGGCCGCGCAGCGACGGGCACGCCGGCTGGGCGTCCGGCGGCGTCACCCCGGGCACGACCGAGAGGACCAGCGCCGACGGATGGGGCCTCCCGAGCCCGATGGTGTCGGTGACCGTTCCCGCGGTGGCATAGGTGTCGAACTGCCATGCCGGTCGATCGCCACCCGGGGCCGTGATGGTCACCCGGATCCTCGAGCCGGTCCGGAAGGCGTAGGCGAAGGGCAGGATGGGAATTCGGACCTCGGTGAACTGGCCGCTCGGCAGCGGGCCGGCGGTCGATGCCGCGTAGGTGGGGACGGGGTCGGTGGCGGTCGAGGCGGTCACATCGAGCGCTCGATCGCTGGCCCGGAGCTCGCCGGTCTGCACGAACAGCTCCTTGCCGTCCGGCCGCACCTCCGACACCGTGGCCTGCAGGTCGGTATCGGCCGCAGAGCTCTCGACCCAGAGATTGAGACTGGCCGGACCCACCACGGTCACGTCGTGGGTGAGCGGCGCCGACACGAACCCGAGGCCGTCGGCACCGGTCACCGGGGCCCATTGGTAGGGGGGAAGGGCAGACCAGACGTTGCCGGACGGGAGGTCGTCGGCGGGACGGGCCGAGGGATCAGGGTTGAACGAGACCGTGCCGCCCACGGGCTGGCGCCGCCCGAGTGAGCCGCCGGCACCGAGGGCGAGGGTCGTGGCCCTGGCCTGCGGCGGCGGCCACGAGCTGTAATCCTGGCTCCAGACGGGCTGCATGGCTCCCGGGCCCGCGCTGCCGGACCCGTTGTCGAACAGGACCCGCACCCGGGGCTGCTGGTCGAATGCGGCCCGGGCGGCAGCCAGGTTGGGCTCGTCTGTGTATCCGACCGGCGACACCGGCCCCGACGGCGCACCCGCAGCCTCTTCGTACAGCTCGGGCGCCAGCGTCGTCAGGGTGGACGAGGGAGTGGGGACCTGGTCGGCCACGTAGAGATCGAGGAACTCGAGCCACCTGGTGATGGTGCCCGGCCCCAGCGAGTCGATGTGCGTCCCGTTGGTGATGGTGGCCCACACGTCGGGGTCGTGGGACAGGTCGCCGATGATGGACGGCCACTGGCCACCGGTCTGCTCGTCCTGAAAGGCCCCGGACACGAACACGGGTACGTCGACGCGCTTGGCCCAGGTCGACGGGGCCCGCTGCTCGTAGAGCGACGGGTCCCAGTGGCTGGCCTGCTGCAACAACGTCTGGAAGCTCTGGGTCTGGCCGTGGAGGGCCTGGTTGGCCAGGCACTGCTTGTCCCCGTCCTCGATCAACACCTTGGCGTACGCCTCACCCCCCGCCGGCGCCGGCTCGGCGTCGGCCTGACGCTGGGCGAGCCACGACCCGGCGAACCCGCTGTTGAAGATGCCCCCGGGAAAGCCGGTCGAGTACAGGTCGTCGGTGAGGCTCATGGGGGCGATGGCGGCCAACCCCGGGGGCCGGGTACCGGCCACGAACATCTGCGAGATGCCCGAGAACGAGATTCCCACCATTCCCACCTTGTGATTGGCCACCCAGGGTTGGGCGGCGGCGATCTGTACGGCGTCGTACCCGTCGTAGGTGGTGGGCAGATCGAACAGGTCGAAGGCTCCACCCGAACACCCGGTTCCCCGCATCTGGAGGCTGATGGTGGCGAACCCCAACAGCGGGGCCACCAACGAGCCCACCACGGTGGCCGAGTCCGGCACGAGTGGGTCCGACGTGCTCTCGCCGTTCAGATGCAGCTCGGCGTCGATGAGGCTGTGGGGGGCGGCGATGGCGTACCCGGACTCTTCGATTACGGTCGGGAACGGGCCGTCGGCGAGCGTCTTCCCCGGTGGGAGCCTGACCGTCGCCGCCAGCGACACCCCGTCCCGCATGGTGATGTAGTTCAGCCCGACCGACAGGTGCTGGTTGCGGTAGAAGGACTCGGGTGGCGTGTCCGAGGTCGAGAGGACGCGGAATCGGGCAGTGGACGCCACGCGTCCGGCCCCCGCGGTGCGGAAGGTATACCCGGGGCCCGGTGCGACATCTCGCACGATGAGACTCCCCGCTTGATCGATCTGGCCGCTCCCGACGTCATGGCCCTGGCCGTCCACCAGTACGGCGGTGGACCCCGGTGTGCCTCCGAGCAGATAGGCCTGGTCGATGGATCCGTGCCCGGTGAAGGACGCCCGGACGGTGGCCGTCGGGACGTGCCGTTGCCCGCCCCCGCCGATCCCCTTCGCCGCTCCCCACGCCCACGTCGGCGCCCCGACACAGGTGGTGAGCAACGCCAGACCGACCATACCGATCAACGCCCGCATACGGCCCTGCACCCACATCCCCCTAGCCGTGACCTGCCGATGCCCGTCGAGTGGGGCCGGCGGTGGCCATCGTAACCCGGCTCACGCCGATCACCCGACCGTGGAGAGCGTGGAGAGCCCGGAGCGGTCGGTGCCGTGCAGGCCCGACCCGAGGGTCACCCGGTCAGGACGGATCCGGATCCTGCAGATCCGGCACGGCCGACGGGTTCGGCACCGACAGGGCGAAGCTGGGCGCAGGATTCATCGTGGCCAAGGCGTGGGCCTCCTCGGCCGAGAGGGGAACCGAGAAGAAGTAGCCCTGAGCCGTCTCGGCCCCGAGCTCGCGGAGCACCGCCACCTGGCCGGCCGTCTCGACGGCCTCGGCCACCGTGCAGAGACCGGTGGACCGGCTCAGCTCGATGATCTTCTCCACGGCGGCCCGGCTCTTCCCGTCGGGTGGATCGAGGCCGGCGATGAGCGAGGCGTCGATCTTCACGGTGTTCACGACATGGTCCCCGAGGTTCTCGAGAATCGAGGAGTCCGTGCCGACGTCATCCACGGTGAGCTGGATCCCCAGCTTGGTCATGACCTCGAGATCGGCTGCGGCCTCGTCGTCGGCCACGGAGATCTCTGTCACCTCGACGGTCAGCCGGTCCGGGTTCAGCCCCGATCGCTCCAGGGCGGAGGCGGCGGCAACCGCGGCCGTGCCCCGACGGAGTTGGAAGACCGAGCAATTCACGGCCAACTGGAGGTCCGACGGCCACCGCGATGCCTGCGCGCACGCCTCGGACAGCACCCACTCGTTCAGCGCGTTCATGTGACCGTGGGCCTCGGCCCAGGGAATGACGACACTGGGCGGGATGTTCCGCCCGGAGGAGTCGTGGCATCGGAGCAGGGCCTCGAATCCCAGCAGGCGTCCGGAGGCCAGGTCCACCGCGGGCTGGAACGCCAGGGTCGGCACGCCGTCCAGACCCAGGTCGGGCACCTCGATCATCGACTCCCGTCTACGCGATGATCCGAGACCCCTCACCTCGGCGACATCGGCACATAGGCGGCCCACCTTGAGTCGGCGGTCGGCGCGCCCGTCGGTGCAATAGCGAATGCTGCGGCCGGCCCCGGTGACAGACCGAACGTTCACCGGTCCGGCGGCCGAATGAACCCCCCGGAACCGGTGCTCTACGCTGGGGGTCAGGCGCCCGGACGGTCAACCGCTCAAGGTGGTCCCCGGGGGTGACGAAACAGGAAACATGGACTTGCGACCATTTACACGGAAGAACAAGGCAGCAGACGAAACCGCTCCCGCACCGTCTGACGAGTTCGCGCAGTTCTATTCGAGCGAATCCCAGCACAACGCGGCGCCGGCGGAGGGAGCCGCCGTAAACCAGACGGTCACACCGCCGGGGCCCACCGTCACCATGGACGAGGACTCGGTGCCCGGTTGGTACCCCGACTCGCTGGATGCCGGCCTGTTGCGCTACTGGGACGGCTTCCATCTGACCGGCCAGACCCTGCGGATCGACGCACCCGAGCCGGAGGACGAGCCCACGGCCGCATCGACCCCGGAACCCCACGGAGACGTCGACGCCACCCTCGCCCCGAACACCACGGTCATCGATCTTCCGCCGGCCCAACCCTTCACGCCGCCCACGGCCGAGGCCGCCTCGGGCGTCCAGCCCGTCTACGCCGCCCCGCCGGCACGGCCCGCGGAACCGGCACCATCCCCTTTCACCCCCTTGCTCGGGACTCCGCCATCTCTGGCCCATGAGGAGGGAGGGGCCCTCGGGACCCGTCCCGACGACCAGCCTCCCACCACCCCCGAACCGACCAGCACGTTCACCGTTCTGGCATCGTCGGTGAGTGCCGAGCGGTCCTCGGCCACGATCCCCCTCGGCCCCGTCGGAGACGACACCCCGACCGCCGAGTCCCCCGACGCCGGCGCTGAAGCCGAATCGGAGGAAGCCGATGTGGAGGAGGCCGAGGTGACGGACACGGTCGCCGCGGCCAAGGAGGGCGACATCGCCAACCACTGGGCCGAGGAGACCGAAAAGACCGTGGCACGAGCAGAGTCGCTCGGCACACCCGAGGCGTGGCAGGACGTGGCCCGGGCCGCCGGGGTCGTGACCGACATGGCCCAGGTCATGCGAGCCGCGGCCGACACCGCACAGACCGCGGCCCGTATGGAGCGAGCGGCCCGCGATGCCGAGCGTCGAGCCGAGACCGCGGCCCTCAAGGCCGAGGAGTCCCGCCAGGCGGTCCAAAAGACCGCCCAGGTGGCGGCCGAGGCGGCCAAGGCGGCCAAGGAGGCGGCCCACGCGGCAGCGAAAGCCAAGCAGATCGCAGAGCAGACCGCCCAAGAGGCTCCGGAGATGGTCGAGGCGGCCGAGGTGGCCGGTCGGGCCGCGGCCGAGGCCCGGCGTCGGGCCCGGGCCATCGAGGAGATCGTGGCCAAGGCACGCGCCACCAACACGCCCGGTGCGTGGAGCAAGGCTCACAACCGGACCGTATCGACGATGGAGTCGCCGGGGGGCAGGTTCAACGGCGACTGACCGCCCGTTCCGGCCCGGTGGGTAGGGACCGTCCCGGCCGGTCGACGGGCACGAAGGGTGCCGACTCGAACACGGGGCGTGCCCAACCATTCCGGATACCTCGTAGCCCGGGGCCGGGCTTGCTCGACGTCCTGAGCCGGGCTTGCTCGACGTCCTGAGCACGGTGCGGGAGGTCACGGGCACTCGGTGCACTCTTCTCCGACCATTGCCTTAAGTCCGGCCCATGCCGTACCATGCTTGTCGGGCGCACTGTGTGGCTTAACGGCCACAGGAAGAGAGCGCCTGTGCGGCTTTCCGCACCATTTCATCCCATTGCAATAGCGCACGAGATCCAGCAGGCAGGGCTGCTTCCAATGCCAAGAGCTGTACCGAAAACCAATGTTCGAGCGACCCTCGGCGTCCGTGATGCCCCGATGGAAGGGGGACTGGACCAGCGCTGGGCCGGCCATTCTCCGTACCGTTGCTCCCACTGTCTGCGCCCGGGAGATCGCAGGGGAACCCCATGACCCTAGCCGAGCGGAAACCGTCGATCCCCGATCGCCGGGCCCGGGGTCACCAGGGTCCACGCCTGTTCGAGCGGGGTGAGTTCCTCGCCGAGTTCGAGGCCATCTTCAGTCGCTCCCTGCAGGTGCCCAGCACCTGTATCGCCATCGAGGGGACCTGGGGATCGGGAAGGACGGCGCTGATCAATGCCGCCACCGACGCGGCCAGCCGGGCCGGATGCCTCGTCCTGCGAGCCCGCGGCGGCAACGTGGAGCGCCAGAATCCACACGCCGTCCTCAGCAGTCTGGTCGAGTCGGCCGCGGTCATGGCCGACGGTCACGACCCGGCGGTCGAGCAGGCCCACCTCATCGCACAACGGCTGGAGGCGCTTCGCACCGGCCGGTCCGACCTCGGCGATGTGAGCGCCCTCTTCCACCGGCTGATCGTCAGCCTGCGGGAGCTGGCACCCGTGCTGCTGGTGGTGGACGACGCCGACCAGGCCGATCCGGAGACGGTGGCCGTCCTGAACTACGTGGTCCGACGGCTCGAGAACCAGCAGATCTGGCTACTGGTGAGTGCCCGGCACCTCCACCCCGGTATCGGCCTGCGTCCCATAGACGGGCTCCTCACCGAGCCCCAGACGCGTCAGTTCATCCTCGAGCCGCTTCATGCCGAGAGTGTGGGGACCATGTTGTCGGGCTTCTTCGAACAGGTGCCCGACGCCGCGTTCGTGACCGCGTGCCACAACGCCACCGGGGGATCACCGTTCTTCCTGAAGGCTCTGCTGCCCTCCCTGGTCCGCGTGGGCGTGGCCCCGACCGCGGCCATGGCGGACCGGATCGAACGGGTGCCGGCGCCCAAGATCACCCAATTCGTCCTCAGTCGGCTGGGCCAGCTCCCCGTGGCCGCCTCCGATCTCCTGCAGGCCTGTGCCATCCTCGGCGACGAGGCCGACCCGACCGTGGCCCGCAATCTGGCCAAGATCGACGCACTGGCGGCGGAGCGGGCCGCCGACGCCGCGGCCCAGATGGAGCTCCTCCAACCCGGAAGGCCGTTCCGGTTCTCGTCGCCGCTCATCCGCTGGGCCATCTACCACGACATTCCGACGGGCCGACGGTCCCAGCTCCACGCCCGCGCCGCCCAGATTCTCGACGAGCACGGGGCGGAGGACGCAGCCGTGGCCCATCACCTGCTGGCCACCGAACCGGCCGGGCAGGTCGAGGTGGCCCACCGGCTGCAGCGCATGGGGCGCAGCGCCCTCGAGGCCGGACACGTCGATCTGGCGCTCCGGTGCCTCGAACGAGCATTGGCCGAGTACCCGCCCTCCGATCGGGGCGCCGACCTCTACCTCGATCTGGCCTCGGCCGAGCTGGCGCGTCACGGTCCGTCGGCGCTGACCTATCTCCAGCGATCTCTGGAGCTCGGCGGGGCCGACCATGCCGCGCTGATCAGGGTCGGGGTGGATCTGCTCGAGGACCATTCCCACCGGCCGGAGTCCAGGAACGAGGTCGCGGCCACCCTACGGGACATGCGCACCTACCTCGACCCCGTGGACCGCAACCTTCGCATCGAGCTCGAACTGGCACTCCAGGCAGCATCGGACTGGACCGACGACCGGGTCGAGGACCTCGAGAGGCTCCGGGTGCTGCTCACCGAGCCCGGTGACGACGACGACCGGATCCCCCTTCTGGCCCGATCGGTCCTCGGCGTCCACGACGCCCTTACCGCCCCCTCCATCGGGGCCGACGAGCTGGCCGCCAAGCTGGAGCAGGCGTTCGATCCGGACCAGTTCGTCCGATCCGACCGTGTGGCCGGTCGCGTCCAGATCATGGCCGTCTTCGGTCTCCTCTGTGCCGACCGGTTCGCCGACGTGGACGACCACCTCGAGAGTGCACTGGCGACGCATCAGGGACGCGAATCCCTCCCGGCCCAGCGACGTGCAGCCACGCTGGCCGCCGTGTCACACCTCTGGCAGGGGTCACTGGTCGAAGCGGAGGAGAACTGCCAACAGGCCGAGGCACTCGGGACCCGACTCGACGAATCCGGACTGCGTCGGCTCGCCATGGGCCATCTGGACGTACTGGTGAAGCAGGGCAGGATCGACGAGGCGGAGAGGCTGCTCGACTCGACCAGCCCAACGGACCCGAACGCCCTGCCCTTCTTCCGGGCCTGGGCCCGCATCGAGCTCGGTCGTCTCAACGTGGCCCAGGGTCGGATGGAATCGGCGCTCGAGCACTTCGTCGACGCCGGCGACGAGGCCGGCCGGGCCGGGATCCTCAGTCCGGCGCTGATCTCGTGGCGCGCCGACGCCGTCATGGTGCTCTCGGCCCAGGAGCAGTGGGAAGAAGCCGGACGGTTGGCGGCGGAGAACCTGCGCCTGGCCCGCTCGTTCGGAACGGCACGCATCATCGGCACGGCCCTGCGGGCATCGGCCGCCGCCACTCCCGATCTCGAGCAGCGCACGGCCATACTGGCCGAGGCCGTGGCGGTGCTGGAGCCCTCTCCGGCCCGACTCGAGAGCGCCCAGGCCCTGGTAGACCTCGGAACCGCCCTGGTGGCGCGGAACATGAAAGAGGAGGCGCGGGGTGTGCTCCGCCGAGGTGCCAGTCTGGCCTCGTTGTGCAGTGCCCACCAGCTGTTGGAGGCGGCGGGGGACCAACTTCGGGCCGCCGGGGCACGACCTCGTCGGCTCGGCTACGTGGGACCGGAGTCGCTCACCCCGGCGGAGCTGCGCGTGGTGCGGATGGCGGCCAAAGGCCAGACCAACCAGCGGATCGCCGACGAGCTCTTCGTCACGCTGAAGACGGTCGAAGGCCACCTGGCCAAGGCCTATCGGAAGCTGGGGATCGACGGTCGACTCGAACTGGCGTCGGTGCTGTCGCAACGCGACGACAAGGACGGGGACGACGAGGCTCCGCTCAGGGCCTCGGCCCTCTGAGGCGGCCGGGACCCGGTACGCCGGTCCGGCCCGCTGAGCCGACGGACCGGCCCCGGTCTACGGGGACCGGTGGCCCTGCTCGGCCGACCAGTAGTCGGTCGGGGGAAGCACCCCGAAGGGGTTGGGCGGACCGGCATCGGTGACATAGACGTACCCGGCATCCCGACTCCGGCCCAGAGCCATGGCATGAACCATCTCCACCGACGAGTCGGCGCCGTACACGATGTGCCAGACCTTGTCCGGACTGCTGGGCGCCCAGTCGAGAGGTTGGTAGGCCTTTCCCTGCGATCCGGGCGTCCCGACGTAGTTGGCGTAGCTGCCCTCGAACGTGACCAGCACGTCGGCCGCGTTATCGAAGCACCGGGGCACGGCGATTCCCGGATTGAGAACGGTCATGGCGCCGGGGTGGGTCCTCTTCACATAGGCCGTCAACGTCCGGTATTCGTCGGCATAGATGTTCGATCCGGGGAGGGGTCCGCACTCACTGGTGGTCTGGTCCAGAAAGATCCCACCGAGGTTGGCGCCGTAGAAGGCGTACCAGTCGTCGATGTCGGCCTCGACCTGGTTGAGCCAGGTGCCCACGTCACGCGGGCCCGACCGGGTCGGGAGGCCGGCGGGATTGGCCTCGGACGGGTTGCCCAGATAGCCGGTGTCCACGTAGCCCAGCACGGTGGTGCCGGCCGCCCGCGCCCGTTGGATGACCGACGCCCACGCCGGATCCGACCGGGAGCCGGGACCGCTGTCGACGTTGGCCACGATGATTCCGATGGCGCCGGGCTCACCACCGGTCAACTGGTCCCACGTGCCCGGGTTGGCGGTCGGGTCGGCGTAGGCCGGGATCGCCAACTGCTGGACGAAATCGGTCGTCCGGGCTGACACGGTGGCGGGATGATCCTCGATGGACGCCGAGGGTAGCAAGAGCCACGTCATGGCGGACGCACCGATCAACAGGAGGGACAGGCCGACCGACCACCGGCCGCGGTTCGGCATCAGCGGTCACGCTGCGGTCGCCCGTTGGCCATGCTGACGAGCCTACGTACCAGGGGTGACACTCAACCACCCCTGATGGTGGACCGGGCCGCGGCCGAGGACCCTGGCACCTACTCCACCGTCACCGTCTTGGCCAGATTCCGCGGACGGTCGACGTCGTGGCCGTGGGCCTGGGCCAACCAGTAGGCCAGGAACTGGAGGGGCAGCGCATCGACCACCGGCGAGAGCATCGGATCCACGGCCGGCACCCACAGCATGTGGTCGGCCAGGTCGGCCGTCTGATGGTCACCGTCACTGCCCACCAGGACGATGGTCGCCCCCCGGCTCTTGACCTCTTGGATGTTGGAGCACATCTTCTCCCACAGGTGGCTGCGGGTGGCCACCCCGACCACGACGGTGCCCGGCTCGATCAGTGCGATCGGTCCGTGCTTCAACTCTCCGGCCGGATACCCCTCGGCCCGGAGGTAGGAGATCTCCTTCAGCTTGAGGGCTCCCTCGAGGGCCACCGGATGACCGACGTGGCGACCCAGGTAGAAGAAGTCACGGGCCCCGACGAGCTCCCGGGCCACCTCGGCCACGTCGTTGGTCCGCTCCAGCACCTTGTCGAGGACGTCGGGCAGACCCAACATCTGGTCCATCATCTCGTCGCGCTCGGCCGCGGTCATGGTCTGGCGGGCCTGGGCCAACACCAGGGCCAACAGCTCGAGGGCCACGATCTGCGTGAGGTAGGTCTTGGTGGCCGCCACCCCGATCTCCGGGCCCGCCTGGGTGTAGAGCACACCGTCGGCCTCACGGGCCATCGAGGAGTCCACCACGTTGGAGATGACCACGACCTTGGAGCCGAGGCTTCGCGCCTCGCGCAGCCCCTGCAGGGTGTCGACGGTCTCACCGGACTGGCTCACGCCGATGGTCAGCGTACGGTGGTCGAGGATCGGCCGGCGGTACCGGAACTCGCTGGCGACGTCGACCTCGGTGGGGAGACGGGCCCACTCCTCGATGGCGTACTTGGCCACCAGCGCGGCGTGATAGCTGCTCCCGCAGGCGACGATGCGGACCCGCTCCACGGTACGGAGATCTTCCGGGCCCAGGCCGGTGGCGGCGTCGAGGACCAGCGAACCGTCCGGTCGACGATGTCCGGCCAGGGTGTCGGCCACCGCATCAGGTTGCTCGTGGATCTCCTTGGTCATGAAGTCGTCGTAGGCACCCTGACGGGAAGCGGCCAGGTCCCAGCCGATGGTGAGCTCGGTGGGACTGGCGGGTTCACCGTCCAGGCTCGTCACCTCGACCGATCCGGGTCGGAGCTCGGCCACCTGGTCGTCCTCGAGAGCGAACAGCGACCTGGTGAGGCCGAGCAGCGCCGGGATGTCCGAGGCCAGGTACGTCGCCCCCTCCCCCACACCGATGATGAGCGGCGAGACGCGACGGGCGGCCACCACAAGGTCGGGCTCGCCGGCGTCGATGGCGGCCACGGCGAACGACCCTCTCACCAGCCGGAGGGCCCGTCGCAGGCTCTCCGTGAGGGGGTGACCGCCGGCCAACTCCTCCTCGACCAGGTGGACGAGGACCTCCGAGTCCGTCTCGGACACCAGCACGTGCCCGTCGGAGACCAAGGCCCGGGCCAGCTCGGCGTGATTCTCGATGA
The DNA here is from genome assembly GCA_963700235.1 of uncultured Acidimicrobiaceae bacterium. Classification (GTDB taxonomy): domain Bacteria; phylum Actinomycetota; class Acidimicrobiia; order Acidimicrobiales; family RAAP-2; genus Bog-756. Next base: position 142,986 of record CAVOWT010000001.1, on the reverse strand, counting down.
TCCCGTTGTGGACCAGGGCCAGGCGTCCGGTGCAGTCGAGGTGGGGATGGGCGTTGCCCGTGGTCGGCCGGCCATGGGTGGCCCAACGGGTGTGACCGATCCCACCTCCTGACCGAGTCGGCTCCTGTGACCCCGCCGTCCGCAGATCCTTGACCGAATGGGTGCCCTGGGCGGCCCGAAGCCGCCACAGCCCGTCGTCGGCCACGAGGGCCACGCCGGCCGAGTCGTACCCGCGGTACTCCAGCCGGCTCAGTCCCTCGATCAGCAGCGACAGGGTGTCGTCGGCGCCGGTCACTCCGATGATTCCGCACATGTCTCTACGCTCCCGACTGCCAGAGGTCGGTGACGGCCTCGGCGATTGAGGTGGTGGGCACCCAGTGGAGATGACGGCGCAGGCGGGAGATGTCGGCCTGCTGCCACGACACCGGGCCCGACCGGGGTGAACCACTGGCCGACTCGAACACGTCTCCGTCGAAGCCGGCCGCATCGGCCAGGAGCTCCACCATGGAACGGCATGACATCGCCACCCCTCGGCCGACATTGAGTACCGACGGCAAGTCGTCGACGGCGTGGGCCACCCGGATCGCCGCACTGGCGACATCGGCCACGGCCAGGAAGTCCCGGAACGAGCTGAGCTGGCCCAGGGTCACGAAGCTCGAGCCCGAGCGCAGCGCCAGGCTGATCTCGCGGACCGCGGTGCCGGCCAGGGAGTTGGCCGGGGCGCCGGGACCGACCGGGTTGAACACCCGGAACACCGTGGCCCGGACGTCTCCCCGCTCCACTCGGTCCGTGATGAGGTCGGTGGCCACCAGTTTGGTCCGGCCGTAGTCCCCCACCGGTCGGGCGATGGCACCCTCGGTGATGGCGATGCCATCGGGCTGTGATCCGTACTCGGCCGATGAACCCATGTGGATCAGCGGGACGGGCTCGGTCCGGGCCAGGGCCTCCAACAGCTTCCGGACCACCGAGACGTTGACCGCCTCGAGCTGGTGGACCGAGCCGGCCGTGCACCCCACGCAATTGATGACGGCGTCGGGCTTGCTGTAGTCGAGCAGTCAGCGCGAACTCCTCTATCGAGGCCCGGACCAGGTCGATCTGTCTCCAGTGGTTCATGGGCGACGTGGATGGCAGCGGGGCGTGACGACCGCTCACCGCCACCAGGTACGGGGCACGGTCGGTCTGCTCGATGGCCCGCCGCACCTGCGTACCCAGAAATCCGTTGGCTCCCAACAGCAGGTACCTCATCGGCGGAGCCCGGGAAGCAGCCGCGGGCCGAGGATCTCGAACTCGCGGTTGGCGCGGTCGTAGTCGTCGGGCCTCCCGATGTCGAGCCAGAACCCGTCGAAGCGGTAGCTGGCCGGCAGCGTGCCCCGCTCGATGAGATCGAGCATGAGCTCATCGAACCCATAGGGCAACCCGGGGGTGTACCGCTCGAGATGCGCCTTGCTGACGCCGTAGATCCCCATGCTGACCGAGTAGGTCATCGGAGGCTTCTCCGTGAAGTTGGTGATCTTCCGATCGACCACTTCGAGTACACCGAAGTCGACGTGATGGACCCGCTCGTAGGTGGCCACTGTGAGGGGGGCGCCCCCGTCGATGTGCTGGTTCATCAGATCGGCGTAGTCGAGGTCGGTCAGGATGTCGCCGTTCATGAGCAAGAAGTGCTCCGGCAGGCGGTCGAGCGCCATCAGGGCGGGCCCGATGGTGCCCAGGGGTGACTCCTCGTTGACGTAGTCGACCTCGATCCCCCACTGCGAACCGTCGCCCACATAGGCCCGGATCAGCTGACCCAGGTGGCCGATGGCCAGGGTGGCATGGCAGAAGCCCCTCGACGCCAGCTGGCGCAGCACGATCTCGAGGATGGAGTACTGCTCCCCGATGGGGACCAGCGGCTTCGGGATGGTCGTCGTGTACGGCCGCAGACGGACGCCCTTGCCCCCGGCCAGGATCACCACGTGGTGGGTTTTGGCAGCAGCTTCTCGTCTTGTGGTGCTCACGTTGCTCATGGTTTGCCCCTCTGCGGTAATGAAGTCAGACGTTGTATTGATCGGTTTTGTAGTGGCGGAGATTGTCCGGGTCGGTGAACCACTCGATGGTGGCGGTCAACCCTTCGGTCAAGGTGTGTTCCGGTTTCCACGACGCCGCCTGTCGGAGGGCGGTGCTGTCGGACACCAACCGGTTCACTTCGGAGCGCTCGGGGCGGATCCGCTCCTCGTCCGTGCGGATCTCGACGTCGGCTCCCATCAGTTGGGCGATGAGCACCACGGTGTCCGCCACCGAGATCTCCGTTCCGGAGCCGGCGTTGAAGGTTCTCCCGACGACGTCCCCGACGGGAGCCTCGAGCACGGACTGGAAGGCCCGTGCGGTGTCGGCCACGAAGTTGAAGTCGCGGGTGGGTGTCAACGAGCCGAGGGCGATCTCCCGTTTGCCCACGGCCAGCTGCGAGATGACGGTGGGGATGACGGCCCGGGCCGACTGCCGGGGGCCGTAGGTGTTGAAGGGCCGGAGGGTCACCACCGGGAGCCCGAAGCTCAGGTGGTAGCTCTCCGCCAGCTTGTCGGCGGCGATCTTGGAAGCCGAGTAGGGCGACTGGGCCTGCAGGGGATGGTCCTCGGTGATGGGAACCACCCGGGCGGTGCCGTACACCTCACTGGTCGAGGTGCAGACGATCCTCGGCGTGCCCAGGGTCCGACCGGCCTCCAGCACGTTCAGCGTGCCACCGGCATTGGTGTCCAGATAGGAACCGGGCGCCTGGTACGAGTAGGGGATGGCGATCAACGCAGCCAGATGGCAGACCATGTCGGCTCCGGTCATCAACGATAGGACCGAGTTGCGGTCCCGGACGTCGCCGGACATCACGTCGATGGAGGCCAGTGTCTCGGGGTCCAGGGACTCGAGCCAACCCCACGATCCGAAGGAGTTGTACTGGGCCATGGCCCGGACGTGATAGCCCGACCGCGCCAGGGTCTCGGTGAGATGGGAGCCGATGAATCCGTCGGCACCGGTGATCGCTACGGTCATGGACATGGGATGTAGTTCCTTCTCACTTGGGTGATGGTCAGTAGCTGAGCGGTGACTTGAGCACCGGGCGGGATAGAACGGAAAGCAGGATGATGGCGTCGGCGGCCGAGGCCACGAGGGCGATGAGCCCGGCCGTCGGAGTCACGCGACCTTGGACGATCCGAATGACGGCCAGGTCGGCGGCGAGGACGACGAAGGTCGCGGCCCAGCAGCCCACAACGATGTCGATCCGGCCCGAGGCCGCCACCAACAGGGCGAGAAAGAACGCCACACCGAGCGTGCCGACCGCGGCCACCAGCAACGGCACCGAGGTGGCGTGGCGGAAGTGGCCCACCACGACGGCGACGGCCGAGAGGATCACCAGCGCGCCGACGTAGAACACCACCGATCGCCGTAGGGCGGCGGTGACGCGGCGGCCGAAGCCGTAGAGATCGTGGCTGGAGCCGAGCGCGGCTCCGGCCCGGCTCCGGAACGACCGCAGCTGCCACTCCATCAGTCCGAGCGTCAGCAGCAGGGGCCAGACGGCGATGAGCAGCGCATCCCCGCTCCCGTCGACCTGGCCGGCCAGGGCCACGTACACGGAGAGCAGGAGCCCGCAACCGGTGCCGTACATGAAGAACATGGCTGCACGGGTCCGGTCGGCCCGGCCCAGGGCCGGACGCCGCCAGCCCCTCGAGCCGAGGTGGCGGTTGGCCACCAGGACGGCCAGGGCCACGGTCACCACCACCGACCACGCCGCGGTCCGATGGCTGACGTCGACGTGGGTGAACCCGAGGGCGAGGAGTGATCCCACTGAGGCGGGCACCATGCACAGTGCCAGCAGGAGCTCGGAGCTCTGGAACACGAGGATCCCGCTGGCCGCGATGTAGAGGGTGATTCCCATGGCCACCGTCACGCTGGTCTCGCTGCCGCCCAACAGCCAGAGGGCGACCGAACCGACGGCCACACACGCCAGGGCGGCGATCAGGACCGAGGTCAGCGGTACCAGTGCATCACTCCGGGAGTCGTGTCGGCCTCGCAGGGCCCAGGCGACGGTGGTGGCGGCCTGGGTGGTGCCCCACGCCACGGTGAGACCCACCGGCAGCACCCACCAGCTGATGTGCAGACCGAAGCCGGTGACCACGACGGGGAGGAACAGGGCGGGGAGCGCGTAGAGCGCCCCCCGGAGGAGGTCACGGGGCCCACCCATGGGCTGGACGGGAGGGACCGGGGGGTCGACGTCATCGAAGGGCACGGAGCGGTAGACGGCGTCGGCGGCGTCGAAGACATCGGCCAGACCGAAGGTGTCCGCCGCCACCTGACTGCTCACTCCGTGCGTCTCGAGACGGGCCGCGATCTCCAGCGGCTCCACGGCCGAGGAGCACGCCGCGGCCAGATCGAGATCACCGAGTACCCAGGCGGCGATGCCGTCGTCGGCATCCACTGCCGATCCGACTCCTTCCGCCTCGACGCGCTCGGGCGCCGGGCCGCTCATGACGACTCCACCGCGGTGAGGGCACTCATGGCGTGCAGGGCCTGGTCGTAGTCGCTCTTGATCACCTGGGCGCTCGCCATCTGTCCGGTGGCCTCGCGGTAGACGTCTCCGAAGAGGGCCAGGCTCTGCTCGAGCGTGAACATCGACAGGACCCGGGCTCTGGCGGCGCGGCCGATCGAGTGACGGAACTCGGTGTCGATGAGCAGGCGGACGCACGCCGCCGCGGTGCGTTCGGGGTCCTGGGGAGGGACGATCAGGCCGGCGGTACCCGTGGCCTCTCGCATGCCGCCCACATCGGTGGCCACGGTGGCCTTGCCGGCCGCCATGGCTTCGATCAGCGTGTAGGGGAAGCCCTCCGAGATGCTGGTCAGAACTACGACGTGGCCGGAGTGATAGGCCTCCACGACCGAGTCGGCCCGGCCCTCGAAGGTGGCGGAGTCCTCCAGGTCGAGCTCGTCGCGCAGGGCGATGCAGCGCTCGAGGTACGGTGCGTTCTCCTTCGAGACGGCCCCGAAGATCCGCAGGCGCGCCGTCGGCAGCGCCTGGCGCACCAGGGCGAAGGACCGGATCAGGGTCTCGACATCCTTCAGGGGATCGATCCGACCCAGCCAGACCACCGTGGGCACGTCCGGTTCGGTGGAGCTGCCGACGAACTCGGCGGCATCCACCCCGTTGTAGACGGGGCGGATGCGCTCGGCCGCGGCGCCATTGGCCTCCTGCCACCGACGGTTGTACTCGCTCCCGGGAACGATGGTATCGGCGATCTGGTACCCGGCCCAGGTCAGGTGCCGGTAGAAGCGGAGCATGGTCGACCGGACGGCAAACGAGAACTCGCGGTGCCCAAAGGAGAGGTACCGCTCGCGCAGATAGATCCCGTGCTCACTGAGCACCAGCGGCGTCCTGTCGGACCAGTGGGCGGCCAGAGCCATCAGAACGGAGAGGCCGTTGGACGCGGCATGGCACAGGTCGGCCTCGGGCGGTGGGACGTAGAGCGGCCGGAGCAGGTGGTCGATGTGGACGAGGGCCACGCTGGCATCGAGGACGGTCGGCGGCTCGGCACCACCGGTCGACTGGCGTTCGCCCATCCCCGACTCCTGCATGGCCCCCAGCAGAACGGCGAGCGACTCCTTGGACCGCAGCGCACCGGCCAGCGGTGTCTCCTGTGCGATGTCGAAGAGTTGATGGAGGGCGTCGAGGAACATCTCACGCCCGTCGGCGCGAGCGATGGAGATGGCCAGCTGCTCGAACGCGGCGCTGAGCGCGAAGGAACGGCGCACCGAGCGTCCGGGCGTCGGCGCCTCGGACCACAGCGGAACAGTGCGTACGCCCATGACATTGTCGGGCAGTTCCCACATCACGGGGTTGTCCGCATAGGCGGTGATGGCGTGGACGGTGAACCGATGCGGCGCCAGCCCGCGCACGAGCTGGTCACACCAGACACTGACACCACCCGGCTTGTACGGGTAGGTGCCCTCGGTCAGGAGTGCTACGTCCATGGTCCGCCACCGCCCGCACTAGCGCGCGCCGTCGCCCTGGTTTTGTTGGAGGGAGGTTCTTCGTACGTCATCGTTGGTACGAGAGTAAGGACGCGGGTGCACGGTGAACACCCCCGACTTTGGCGGCTCGACTCGGTGACCAGGGGTGGTACAACGACCGGTGACCCCTGAAACAGGGGGCCGCGACCCTCGGTCGAGCCGGGCCGGACCCTGGGACTAACCGCCCGGGCCGGACGGGTACGGAGCTGAGGAGCCCGGGAACGGGCTGGGCCGGGGAACCCGGGCCCGGGTGCTCCGGCATGCACCGGAGCGCCGGCCCCGGGGGCGGGTAAGGGACCCCCCTCGGGGCGGGAAAACGGCGTCACTGTCGGCGATCCCGGCTATCGACCGGGAACCGACGTCCAAAGAGCAGGGTAATGAGGAGACAGTGCAGGGTAGGCAGCTGCGCGTTTCGGGCTTACGGTGCTCACAGCGTCGGCGAGCACTGGGCAGGAGCCGCGCGAGGAGATCCAATTCCATGAGGAAGTTCCGTCGGTCCGCATTGAACGCGGTGACAACTGCCGCGCTGGTGACCATGGTCGTCGCCACGTCCCTTTCGATGGGAGCTGCATCGGCCGAAGCCGCAGCCCCGCCACAGATGAACCTCAACGTCCTGCTGATCGGCAGCGGGTCCAGCGACCCCACCACCGCGGCGTGGGAGGCGGCCCTGACCAACGAGGGCGTGCCCTACACCGAGGCCACGACCACCGGCACCTACGGCGCCGAGACCGTGACGCTTCCCGCCCTCACCTCGGGCACGGTCGGCAACTTCAACGGCGTGGTCTTCGCCGACGGGCCGTCGGCCTTCGCCGCCGGACAACTCACCGCGCTGGACTCCTACGAGTCCTCGTACCAGGTGCGCCAGGTGGACGGCTACGCCTACCCGGCACCCGCCCTCGGACAGACAGCGGCGGCGGGAGCATCCACCACGCTGGACAGCACCAACGGCACGCTGACCGCAGCGGGGCTGGCCGGCCTGCCCAGCCTGGAGGGCACCGTGCCCTTCGGCACCGGCACGTACGGGGTTCCGGCCACCTTCGTGACCGGATCCGCCTTCACACCCTGGATCGAGAACGCCGCCGGTCAGTCGCTGGGCGGCGTCTACCAGCACCCGAGCGGCGACGCCCAGGCCGGGGTGTCGGAGCTCAGCCTCAACTTCGACTACAACGCCACCAGCGTCCAGTGGGAGCTGCTGGCACCGAATGTCATCAACTGGGTGACCATGGACACCCACCTCGGCCTGTCGCGCAACTACTTCGGCCAGGACATCGACGACGTCTTCATCAACGACAACGAGTGGAGCTCGACCTACCAGTGCACCCCCGGGGCGACCGATCCTCCCGACTACACCTGCCCGGCCGGGGTGGCCAACAATCCGGCCGACACACCCCCGGACGTGCAGATGAGTGCCGCCGACGTCGCCTACGTGGTGGCCTGGGAGCAGAGCACCGGCATCAAGTTGAACCTGGCCTTCAACGGGGTCGGAGCCTGCACGGCGCCGACCGCGGCTGACGAGACCAACGCCGTCTGCAACGGATCGACCGTTTCCGGTGGGACCACCTACACCGACCCGGGGCAGGCCGTCGATAGCACCATGCCCAACGACGCCGCCTTCGTGAACGCCCTGTTGGCCGACCAGGCCGACTTCAACTGGACCACCCACACCTGGTCGCACCAGTTCCTCGGCTGCAATGTCTGGCAGCCCCAGGCCCTCACCAGCGTGGTGGCCAACGCCAGCGGCGGAACCTTCACCGCAGGCTCCTACAGCTACGAGATCACCGCCGCCACCGCCTACGGCGAGTCCGAGCCCTCCACGGCCGAGACCGTCACCGTGGGTGCGGACGGCTCGGTCACACTGAGCTGGCCCGACGCCACCAACGGCGTGGGTGCCGACGGCGTCACCCCGGGCCCGACACTGGCCCAAGAGGAGGCTGACCACACCGCCGGCACCGGCACGGGCTTCTGGGGTTACTACATCTACCGCGAGAACCCGGGCGCCACCACCTACGGCCTGGTCGGCCAGGTGGCGGAGAACGGGACCACTCCCACCTACAGCTTCACCGACACCGGGGCCACCGCTCCCGGCGTGGCCCCCGGTTCCGCCGCGGGGTTCCCGACGGCCACCAACCCCGGCATCGACTGCTCCAGCGCCGCCGGCAGCTGGGAGCCGGCCACCAGCGGGACCACGGACAGCTCCATCGACACGGAGATCGGCTGGGACCAGGCCTTCGCCGCCGCCAACCACCTGACCAACTTCGACCCGGCCACGGTGATCACCGGTGAGCACTCCGGGATCGAGAACCCCAACATGCCGTCCGCACTGGCCAACGTCGGGGTCACCACGTTCGCCACCGACGCCTCGCGTCAAACGGCCCAGTACTCGCTGGGGGCGGCAATTTCGGCGCCCCGCTATCCCAGCAACATCTACTACAACGCCTCGACCTGGACCGACGAACTCGACGAGTACAACACGCTCTATGTCGACAACGGCGTCTCCCTGGGCGCGGGCGGCGGAACCGGTCACTGCACGGACACGTCGTCCACCACGTGCATCGCCACTCCGGCCACCGAGGCCCAGCTCATCGCCGGGGTGACCAGCATCATGATGAGCCACATCCTGAACAACGACCCCCGGGTCGGGTACGCCCACCAGACCGACCTGATCGGCGGGACCGATCCCACCAACGGGTACGTCTTGTTGACCACACTCGACTCGATGCTGTCGCAATACCAGTCCTACGAGAACGCCTCGGCGCCGCTCTACCAGACGAACGACACCTCCGAGGCACAGATCCTGGCCGAACAGTCGGCGTGGTCGGCGGCAGAGAAGGCCGGAACGGTGAAGGCCACCGAGCAGAACGGCACAGTGACCATCGACAACACCGGTACCTCCGCCGTCGAGGTGCCGGCCACGGCGCCGGCCGGCACCCTGGTGGGCACGGCCGCTTTCGGCCAGGCCTACGGTGGCCAGCTCTCGGACTGGACGAGCATCCCCGCCGGTGAATCGCTGGTCCTGACCGAGCACGTCGCCCCGACCATCATCAGTGCCAACTCGGCCAGTTCCATCGTGGGGGCGCCGTTCACCACCACCATCTACACCACCGGTGAGCCCTCCGCCGCCCTGTCGGAGACCGGCGCCCTGCCGTCGGGCCTCACCTTCGTCGACAACGGCAACGGAACGGCCACCATCTCGGGGACGCCCGCGGCCGGAAGTGGTGGGAGCTTCCCGATCGTCATTTCGGCGGCCAACGCCTCGGGGACGACGACCCAGGCCTTCACCCTGACCAACTCGGGGGCCCCGACGATCACCAGTCCGGCCACGGCCGACTTCTACATCGGATCGAACGGCACCTACACGGTGACCACCACCGGGTACCCGGCCGCCACCATCACCGAAGCGGGGACGCTGCCGGCCGGTCTGACCTTTGTGGCACCGAGCCCGGCCACCGGTTCGGCCACCATCAGCGGTTCGACCACGGCCGCCGCCGGCAACTACCCCGTGACCATCTCGGCCACCAACAGCTCGGGTTCGACCGCCACACTGGCGTTGACCATCACGGTGGCCGCCGTCAGGACCACCGGCCATCACCAGCCCTTCCACAGAGGACTTCAACCTGGGTCAGGCCGGAGAGGTGGCCGTGGCCACCACCGGCGGTCCCACGCCCACCCTGACCGAAGCGGGAGCGCTGCCGGCCGGTTTGTCCTTCGTGGCCGCCACCAACGGCACGGCCCTCATCGAGGGCACGCCCACGGCAGCCGGCACCACTGACGTCACCATCACGGCCACCAACGGGATCAGTCCCACGGCCACCCAGACCCTGGCCATCGTGGTCGACGCCGGTCCGAGCATCACCAGTGCCGGGTCGGCCGCCATGATCCAAGGGGTCCCGGGCTCGGTCACGGTGACCACCGGTGGCTTCCCGGCCCCCTCACTGGGCTGGAGCGGGACCATCCCGGCCGGGCTGTCGTTCAAGGACAACGGCAACGGCACGGCCACCATCTCGGGCACGCCGACCTCGGCCGGTGTGACGTCGTTGACGCTGCTGGCCACCAACAGCTACGGCACCACCAACCAGTCGTTCACCTTGACGGTCAACCCCTCCACGGGACTGGCCGGTGGTGACCGCCTGGCCGCCACCGCCGACGGCCAGGGCTACTGGATCGTGACCCCGAGCGGCACCATCACCGACTACGGGTCGGCCGTCAACTACGGGTCGATGGCCGGACACCACCTCAACCAGCCCATCGTGGCCATCGCCTCCACCCCGGACGGCAAGGGCTACTGGCTGGTGGCCTCCGACGGCGGTGTGTTCACCTTCGGCGACGCCGCCTTCTACGGATCGACGGGGAACATCCACCTCAACCAGCCCATCGTGGGGATCAGCTCCACCCCGGACGGCAAGGGCTACTGGATGGTGGCCTCCGACGGCGGCATCTTCACCTTCGGTGACGCCGCCTTCCACGGGTCGACCGGGAACATCCGGTTGAACAAGCCGGTGGTGGGCATGGCCTCCACGCCTACGGGCCAGGGCTACTGGCTGGTGGCCTCCGACGGCGGCATCTTCACCTTCGGCGACGCCGTCTTCCACGGGTCGACCGGGAACATCCGGTTGAACCAGCCCATCATGGGCATGGCCTCGACCCGGGACGGCAACGGCTACTGGCTGGTGGCCTCCGACGGCGGCATCTTCACCTTCGGGGACGCCGTCTTCTACGGATCGGGAGGGAGTGCCGGAAAGACCGCGGTGGGAATGATCGTCTCACCCACCGGTCCGGGCTACGCCCTCATCGACGCCGACGGGACCCGCAACAACTTCGGGTGATGGCGCAACACCGGCGAGTCGGGAACCTCTGGTAGGACCCGCCCCGGTCACCCGGCAAGAAGTGGCCTCCGGATCGGACCGCACGGTCTGATCCGGGGGCCACTCCCGCGTCCGGACCCGGCCACCGGCCCGCGGATAGTCTCGGGAGACCAGGCACCGGCGAGGAGGCGAGCCATGACCGACGGCGCGGGAACGGGTCACGACGAGGACCGGGTGGACGAGATGGTGGAGGAGTCGTTTCCGGCCAGCGACCCCCCGAGCGGATGGGCCGGCGAGGACCGGCGCGACGTGGAACGTCAGGCGGGAGAGCACCGGACCCCACCACCGAGCAGGTAACGACGGGGTGGAGGACCGTTGGTGCGGACACGGCCGGTCCCGTGTCCGAACGGTCAGGACAGCGACTCGTCGAGCTCCCCCAACGACCGGATGAGCTCGAGGTTGGCCGAGTAGTCGACGGGGCAGGCGATGACCGAAACGGTGTCGGCGGCCAGTGCTGCCCGAAGGGTGGGCAGCAGCTCCTCGGCCCGGCTGATCCGATAGCCGACCGCGCCGAAGCTCTCCGCATAGGCCACGAAGTCGGGGTTGCCGAAGGTGGTGTCGACGTCGTGGCCCAGCTCGAGGTCCATCTTCCAGCTGATCAACCCGTAGGCGTCGTCCACCCAGATGAGGATGACCATGGCGATGCCCTGGCGCCGGGCCGTCTCGATCTCCTGGGAGTTCATCAGGAACGCTCCGTCACCGGTGGCCACCAGCACCTTGTGAGCCGGTCGGGCCAGCTTGGCGCCGATGGCTCCGGGCACCGTCCATGCCATGGTCGAGAGCCCGTTCGAGATGAGACAGGTGTTCGGGGCATAGGTGGGGTACAGCCGAGCCATCCACATCTTCAGTGCCCCGGTGTCCACCAGCACGATGTCGTCAGGCCCGAGCGCCTCCCGGGTGTCCGCCACTATGCGGGCCGGGGCCAGCGGAAACCGGTCGTCGGCCCGGCCCCGTCCCAGCTCCTCGGCCAGCAACCCCCGGATGTTGGGGCCGCCGGCCGGCGGGTCGAACCGGCGGTCGACGGCGGCGCCCAGGGCATCGAGACTCCAGCCGATGTCGGCCTGAAGCCCGACCGACACGTTGTAGTGCCGGTCGACCTCGGCAGGGAACCGGTGGATGTGGATGATCTCCTTGTCCCCGCGCGGGTTGATGCGCACCGGGTCGAACTCCTGCAGTTCGTACCCGACGGTCACGATGACGTCGGCCTGATCGAATCCGAAGTTGACATAGTCGTGACGCATGAAGCCGATGGCCCCGAGGGCCTGGGGATGGTCGTCGGGGAACACTCCCTTGCCGTGGAACGTGGTGGCCACGGACACGCCCAGTGCCTCGGCGAACCGTACGAGGGCGGGGCCGGCCCCGGACCGGGTGGCCCCGTGGCCGGCCAGCACCACCGGGTTGACGGCCGTCTCGAGGATGGCGGCAGCCCGGCTCACCTGGCGGCGGGACGGCTCGTCCGGACGTGGCACGTTCACCTCCAGGGGTCGGGCGTCATGGGGGGCCGACGCCTTCTCCACGTCCTCGGGCACCGCCAGGTACACCGCTCCGGGCCGCTCGGTCTGGGCCAGCTTGAACGCTTTGCGGACCATCTCCGGCGCGGCTGCCGGGGTAGCCACGAGCGCCGCCCACTTGGTCACCGGCACGAACATGGACACGAGGTCCACGCCCTGGTGGGACTCCTTGTAGCTCCGGTTCATGCCGACGTGGGCGCTCAGGGCCACCACGGGCGTGGAGTTGGTGGTGGCGTCGGCCACTCCGAGCAGCAGGTTGATGGCCCCCGGGCCCAGGGTGGCCGAGCACACACCGGCCCGGCCGGTGAGGCGGCCGTAGGTCTCGGCCATGAACGACGCGGCCTGCTCGTGACGGACCAGCACGTAGTGGATGGGGGAGCGGGACAGCGCGTCCACCAGGTGGATGTTCTCCTCGCCCGGGATCCCGAACACGTGGGAGACACCCTCGCGTTCGAGGCACTGGACGATCAGCTCAGCCACCGTTTCAGCCACCGTGGGGGAAGACTCGCTCACCGCCCCCACCGTAGGGGATCCGGTGGACGGTCCCTCAACCGGAAGCGGTCCGGTCGGAGGAGTGCAGCAGGTCGCTCAGTCGCTCCAGCACCGGGATGGCCTGGCGGATCACGAGCTGCTCCTCCCCGCTCAACTGGTCCAAGGCGCCGCGCAGGGCCTCGGTGTTCCGCGCCCTGAGCTCGTGCAACAGGGCGCCCCCCTCGGGGCTCAACCGCACCTGGCTGGCGCGCCCGTCGAGCGGATCGGGAATCCGCTCGATGAGTCGACGGACGGCCAGGCTGTCGATGACCCGGCTCATGGTGGCCGGCGTGGTCCCCTCCAGCTCGGCCAACGAGCCCTGACGGATCGGGCCGGACTGTTCGATGCGGGCCAACGCCGAGGACTGGGACGGCGTGATGTCCGAGCCGGACCGCGCCCGCAGCTGACGGTGGATCCGGACCAGCGCCACCCGAAGCCCCGTGGCCTCCTCCACCGCGCCCGTGCCGGTCGGTTCCTTGGTCCTGCGCTCCGTGCCTGTGGCCATCGTCTCTCCCCCTGATCCGCCGTCTGTACCGGCCCATTATAGTTAGTTACAGGCAAACAAGTATGCTGTCGCATATCCGATCCCCCGATCCCGACCCGGACGTCGGCGTCGGCGTCGGGGCCGGTCGGGACCCACGAGGAGCCGGAATGCCGTCGATCGTCGAGTCGAAGAACTACAAGTGGATCGCCCTCGTGAACACCACCGTGGGCATCCTCATGGTCACCATCAACTCGTCGATCCTCCTGATCGCCCTGCCCGACATCTTCCGGGGCATCGACCTGAATCCGCTGTCGCCGGGGAACACGTCGTACTTCCTCTGGATCCTGATGGGCTTCCTGCTGGTCACCTCGGTACTGGTCGTGAGCTTCGGCCGGGTCGGCGACATCTACGGCCGGGTGCGGATGTACACACTGGGCTTCGCCATCTTCACCGCGTTCTCGATCCTCCTCTCGGTGACCTGGATGACCGGACCGCCGGCGGCGCTGTGGATCATCGTCATGCGGGTCGGCCAGGGGGTCGGAGGGGCCTTCATCTTCGCCAACTCGAGCGCCATCATCACCGACGCCTTCCCGGCCGATGAGCGGGGCTTCGCCCTCGGCATCAACGGCGTGGCCGCCATCGGTGGTTCCTTCATCGGTCTGATCCTCGGCGGTCTGCTGGCCCCGGTCGAATGGCGTCTGGTCTTTCTGGTGTCGGTTCCCTTCGGCGTGTTCGGAACGGTGTGGGCCTACCTCCGCCTCCACGACAACGGGGTCCGGATCAAGGCCAGCATCGACTGGATCGGCAACATCGCCTTCGCCGTGGGGCTGGTCGGCATCCTCACCGGCATCGTCTACGGGCTCCAGCCCTATGGGGGCCACACCATGGGGTGGACCAGCCCGTTCGTGCTGTCGTGCCTCGTCGGCGGACTGGTGGTGCTGATCGGCTTCGTCGTCATCGAGCACCACGTGGACGAACCGATGTTCCAACTCCATCTGTTCAAGAGTCGGGCCTTCGCCATGGGGAACCTGGCCGGACTGATGGCGGCGTTGGCCCGCGGTGGCCTCCAGTTCATGCTGATCATCTGGCTGCAGGGGATCTGGCTCCCCCTCCACGGGTACAGCTTCGAACGCACCCCCCTCTGGGCCGCCATCTACATGGTCCCGCTCACGGTGGGCTTCTTCGTGTCCGGTCCGCTGTCGGGCCGTCTGGCCGACCGCTACGGACCCCGCCCCTTCGCCACCGCCGGGATGGTATTGACGGGCTGCAGCCTGCTCGGGCTGCAGGCGCTCCCCACGGACTTCCCCTACCCCCTCTTCGCCCTCATGCTCCTGCTGTTCGGGCTGTCGCTGGGAATGTTCGCGGCCCCCAACACCAGCGCTGTCATGAACAGCCTTCCCCCCAACCAGCGCGGCGCCGGCGGCGGCATGCTGAACACCTTTCAGAACTCGGCCAGCGTCCTGTCGATCGGATTCTTCTTCACCATCATCACCCTCGGGCTGGCCGCCACCCTGCCCCACGCCCTGTTCAGCGGACTGACGGCCCAGGGCATCCCCAGTGCACCGGCCCGGGCCATCTCCCACCTCTCCCCCATCGGCAGCCTGTTCGCCGCCTTCCTCGGCATCAACCCCATCCACCAGCTGCTCGGTTCGCACCTGCTGTCCCAGCCCGGGGTGCACGCCGGCTACCTCACCGGCCGCAGCTTCTTCCCCCACCTGATTTCGGGGCCGTTCGGCCACGGTCTGCGCCTGGCCTTCGTGTTGGCCGCCGTCATGTGCTTCATCGGTGCGGTGTTCTCCTGGATGCGCGGCTCGGGGCAGTCGACGGTCATGCACACCCCGGCCATGGAGGTCGAAGAGGGACTGGCCGAGGTGGGTGACGTGGCCATGGCCGAGGTGGGTGCCGGATCGCCGGGGTCCTATCTCGAGGAGGAGCCGGCCCCTGGTGGCACCGGCCCCTAGGTGGTCTGGTCGGTCCCGGGTTGCGCCACGCGGATCAGCACCGACCCCCAGGCCATACCGGCTCCGAACCCCGCCATCACCACGATCGCCCCGGGGCCGAGGCGCCCCGACCCCACCGCGGCCGTCAGGGCGAGGGGGATGGAGGCCGCCGACGTATTGCCGGTGTCACGCACGATGGACACACAGCGGTCCTCGGGAATCCCCAGCCGGCGGATGACAGCCTCGATGATTCGCTGATTGGCCTGGTGGGGTACGAACAGGTCCACCTGGTCGACCGGGACACCCGCTTCGTCGGTCAGGCGCTGCACCGACTCGGAGCAGAAGCGCACGGCGTTCTTGAACACCTCGGACCCGCGCATCACCATGAAACCGCCGTGGTCGGCATAGAGCGCGTCTCGCAGCGACCCGTCGGATCCGAGGTCGGCCCAGACATCGTCCCGATCGGCGTCCGACCGTTCCATGACCACGGCACCGGCACCGTCGGCCATGAGGATGGCGGTGCTCCGGTCGTCGGGGTCGGTGATCCGCTCCATCTGCTCGGACCCCACGACCAGGACGCGCCGATGGCTCCGGGTCAGACTGGCGGCGACGGCGGTGGCGTAGACGAACCCCGTGCACGCCACGTTGATGTCGAAGGCCGCGCACCGGAGCCCGAGCCGGTCCTGCACCACCGCCGCTGTCTGCGGCAGGACCTGATCCGGTGTGGAGGTGGCCAGCACCAGCAGGTCGATCTCGTCGGGACGCCGGCCGGCATGGTCCAGGGCCTGCCGGCCGGCGGCGACGGCCATGGCCGAGGTCGGTCCCCCGAAGCGCCGACTGGAGATACCGGTGCGCGTGGTGATCCAGTCGTCAGTGGTGTCGAGGTACTCGACGAAGTACCGGTTGTCCACGACGCGCTCGGGCAGCCACCCTCCGATGCCGGTGATACTCGCTCGTCCCATGAGAGGCATCGTGGACAGCTCCGCGTCGACTGGAGGACCGAGGTCGCTCCCTGGTTCCGGTGGGCGTTGCGGACCTGTGCTGCGCCCGCCATTCGACAGCGCGTTTCAACGCTCGCTAACTCCGACAACACACGTTCTACTCCCCGCGGTCGGGTACTGATCGGTAACTTGTGGAGGCCTCAGGCCGGCACGTAGTCGAAGGTGTCGGGATCAGGACCGGTCCGCTCGTCGCGGTTGCACCCGCTGATGGCGGCCATGTCGTCGGCGTCGAGCTCGAAGTCGAAGATGGCGAAGTTCTCCGACACGCGGGCCGGGGTCACGGACTTGGGGAAGACGATCTCCCCTCGTTGGATGTGCCACCGGAGCACCACCTGAGCCGGGGTGCGCCCGACCCGGGCCGCCACCGACGTGATGGTCGGATCATCGAGGACCAGGCCCTGGGCGATGGGCGACCAGGCCTCGGTGGCGATGTGATATTGGCGCCCGTACTCCCGCAGGCCGTCCTGGGTCAGATAGGGGTGCATCTCGATCTGGTTCACCGACGGCACCTCGACGGTCTCGAGGCGGAGCCGGTCGAGATGATGGGGCTGGAAGTTGGAGACCCCGATGGAACGGGCCCGTCCGTCCCGGTGGAACTCGATGAGGGTGTTCCAGGTGGACACGAAGTCACCGTCGTACAGCGTGGGGAGCGGCCAGTGGATCAGGAACAGATCGACGTAGTCGAAGCCCAGGGCACCAAGGGTGGCGTCGAATGCCCTGCGGGCGTCGTCGGGACGGTGGAAGCCGTTGTTGAGCTTGCTGGTGACGAACACCTCCGAGCGGTCCAGACCCGACCGGGCAACTGCCTGGCCGACCTCCTTCTCGTTCCCGTACATCTCGGCGGTGTCGATGTGCCGGTAGCCGATCTCGAGAGCCCGGGCCGTGGCGGCCGCGGTCTCCTCGGGGGGGATCTGGAACACGCCGAAGCCCAACTGCGGGATGGTATGGCCGTCGTTGAGGGTTACGGCGGGAACGACGGGGGTCCCCGATGTCGGCTGGTCCATGATCGATGCTCCTCGTCCTCGTGCGCCCGGATGGGGCCGGTGCGTCGTCCTGGTGTGGGTGGTCCTGACCGGTGGTACGGCCGACTTCAACGGCACCGGAGCCGGCCTCCGGTTCGGATGGGGCGGGCCGCTGTCCCAGGTCTCCCCGAGATCCCCGACGCCACCCTGCACGATATCCCCGCCCGCCCCGGTCCCCGCGAGCTCAGGCCCGGTCCCCTGCGCCCTGTCCCGTGCCGTTCGAAGAAAGGAACTCGGCCACGGCCTGCTCGATACACCGGACGGTGTCGCCGACGGCCCGTTCGGCGCCGAACCGCTCGGTCAGCGACACCACCGACGCTCCGGCGGCACGGGCCGCGTCGGCCGCCTCGGGGGTCACCTGGCCGGCGATCACCACCACGGGAATCCCCGACGAGGTGGCCTCGCCGAGGACCGAACCGACCACCTTCCCGAGCAGTGACGTGGCGTCGAAGGCGCCCTCGCCGGTCATCACCATCTGGCTGCTCCGCAGGGCCGCCGAGAGTCCCACGAGCCCGCTGACCACCTCGTAGCCGGAACGGAGGTGTCCTCCCAGGGCCACGATGGCGCCACCGAGCCCGCCGGCCGCTCCGGCACCGGCCACGTTCCGGACGTCTATCCCGAACCGGTCCTCGTAGGTCCGGGCCACATCGTCGAGCCGGCCCTCGAGCCGACGGACCTGGGCCTGGTCGGCGCCCTTTTGGGGACCGAACCGGGCGGCGGCATCGAGGAATCCCACCCCGACGTCGCACGCGCCCACCAGCTCGACGTTCCCGAGCCCACCGGCCTCCTCGATGGCCGACAGGGCCCCGAGGCCCCCGTCGGTGGTGGCCGACCCGCCCAGTCCCACCACCACGGTGCCGGTCCCGGTGCCGGTGCCGGCGATCCGCCAGGCTGCGGCCACGACGAGCTGACCGGTACCACGGGTCGTGGCCCGCATGGGGTCGTTTCCCTGCGCCCCTCCGGCCAGTGCCAACCCCGAGGCCTGGGCCATCTCCACCACGGCCACGTCGCCGATGTGGAGCCATTCGGCCACCACCGGCCGGCCGAGCGGGCCCTCGACCTCCGCCCGCTCGCGGACCCCGCCCAATGCCGCCAGCGCGTCGAGGAGCCCCTCCCCCCCGTCGGAGAGCGGAATCCGACGCACTGACCATCCGAGGGGCGAGGCGCCGCGGGCCATGGCCTCTGCCACCTCGCCGGCCGAGGCCGTGCCTCGGAACTTGTCGGGTGCGGCCACGAGCAGTGGCATCTCGCCGTCCATGCCCTTGTCTTAGTGCATCGGCGGCGACGACGGCCCTACTCGCCGAAGAGCAACCCGTAATTGGGCCCGCCGCGCAGATGGTGCCCACCGTCGACGGCCAGGTTCACCCCTGTGATCCATCCCGACTCCGGTCCGGCCAGAAACCGGACTGCGGCCGCGATGTCGTCGACGCTCCCCAGGCGGCTGATGGGCATCTGGTCCAGGTACTGGTCCAGCAGGGGGCCGCCGGCGGTGATCGGTGCCATCAGCTCGTCGTCGACGATCCCGGGCTGCAACGAGTTCACCCGGACGCCGGTGTGGCCGAGCTCCTCGGCCGCACACTTGCACAGGGTGTCGACGCCGGCCTTGGCCGCACCGTAGGCCCAGAGGTACCGGTGGGGGAATCCCCCGGCCCCCGAGGACATCCCGATGATCGACCCGCCCGGGGCCGGCCCCCCGTCGACACCGGTCCCCACCCCGGCGGCCATCAGCGGGGCGGCGTGTTTGATGCAGAGGAAGGTACCGATGAGATTGAGGTCCACCGTGGCCCGGACCTGGTCCACGGCCGCAGTGGTGACGGGCCCCATGTGGAGGCTCCCGCCGGCATTGGCGAACAGGATGTCGAGGCGTCCCCGTTCCGATGCCGCCACCGCCACCGCTTCGGCCACCTGCTCCTCGACGGTGACGTCGGCCACCAGGTAGGCAGCGGTGCCTCCGGCCGTCGGGGTGGCGGCGGCCTGCCCGGCGGCCTCCTCCAACACGCCCACGGCGTGGCGGAGCTTCTCCTCGGTGCGACCGCAGATGGTCACGTGGGCCCCGTCCCGGACCAGGCGGGCTGCCGCGCCCAGACCGATGCCGCTGCCACCTCCGGTGACCAGTGCCGATCGGCCGACGATCCCCGGAGGCGGGTTGGGTTCGTTGCTCACGACGGTGCTCCTCTGGCTGGCTGGGCTCCACACTCCGCGCCGGGCCGGGGCCGGGCGTGGTACAGAGTGTCGGTTCGACGGCAGCATGTTACGGGACCCGCACCCATCCGGTCCCAATCGAGGAGAGTGCGATGCGTGAGCGGGGATTCAACCTGGCCGACCTGTTCGAGGTGGTCGTCGACACCGTCCCGGGGCGCCTGGCGCTGGTGGCCGGGCCGGACCGGCTGACCTACCGGGAGCTCGACGAGCGGGCCAACCGCCTCGGGCACTACCTCGAGGCGCAAGGGATCCGGACCGGCGGCCATGTCGGCATCCTCGCCTACAACCGGTCCGAGTGGGCGGAGGTCATGATCGGCTGTTACAAGTCCCGGACGGTGCCGATCAACCTCAACTATCGCTACACGGCCACGGAGCTGCGCTACGTGATCGACAACGCCGAACTCGAGGTCCTGGTGTTCGAACGGGCCCTGGCCCCCCTGGTGACCGAAGCGCTGGACGGGGAGCCGGCGGCCGGCGGTCGGCCTCAGCTGATCATGATCGAGGACGGGTCGGGAGCGGAGTCCGGCGGGCTGACCGCCGCGTCGTTCGGGTCGGCCCTGGGCTCCGCCGCACCTGACCGGACGTTCGGGCCCCGCTCGCCCGACGACCTCTACATCCTGTACACCGGCGGCACCACCGGCATGCCCAAGGGGGTCATGTGGCGCCACGAGGACATCTTCTTCGCCGCCATGGGGGGTGGTGGGTGGGGCGCGGAACCGGTCACGACCGCCGAGGAGTTGGCCGGGCGGCTCAACCCGGACGATGCCGCCCGTGTGGTCATGCTGGTAGTGGCCCCGCTCATGCACGGCAACGCCCAGTGGGTCATGTGGAACGCCTTCATGATGGGCGGCACCGCCGTGCTCTTCACCGGTCACCGTTACGACCCCGACGCGTTGTGGCGCCTCATCAGTGACGAGGGCGTGGTGTCGGTGGGCCTGGTCGGCGACGCCATGGCCCGGCCGCTGGTCGACGCGCTGGCCACCGCTCCCCCCGGGGCCTACGACACCTCCACCCTGGTGGTGGTGGGATCGGGCGGGGCCATGTTGTCCAAGACGGTCAAGGACGAGCTCAAGCTGCGGCTTCCCGACATTATGGTCCTGGACAACTTCGGGTCCAGCGAGAGTGGGGCCCAGGGCGCGGTCCGAGACGGTGCCAGCGGTCCGCGCTTCGCCATGAACGACGACACCTCGGTACTCGATGACGACCTGGTCCCCCTGACCCCGGGAGACGGCCGGATCGGGCGGTTGGCCCGCCGGGGACGGATCCCCATCGGCTACTACAAGGATCCGGCCAAGACCGAGGCCACCTTTCCCGTCGACCGCCTCGGCGTACGTTGGTCGATCCCAGGAGACCTGGCCTCGGTCGACCCGGACGGCACCATCACCGTCCACGGCCGGGGTTCGGCATCCATCAATTCGGGAGGCGAGAAGATCTTCCCCGAAGAGGTCGAAGCGGCCGTCAAGACCCACCCCGGTGTGTACGACGCCATCGTGGTCGGGATCCCCGACGAGCGGTTCGGGCAGCGGGTGGCGGTGGTGGCGCAGCCGAGGAGCGCCTCGGCCCCGCCGACGCTCGAGGACCTGCAGGCGCACTGCCGCGCCCACATCGCCGGCTACAAGATCCCCCGTCAGCTGCTGGTGGTCGAGGCCATCCCACTGACGGCATCGGGCAAACCCGACTCGCGGCGCCGCCGCGTCCCTCTTCTGACCACGGGACAGGAGAGCCGGAGGGCGAGTCAGGCCGCCACGGCCGCCCTGGCCTCCACCATGGCCGTCACCGTCGAGACGACGCGGGCGGCGGCGTCGGTCAGGATCTCCGCGCCGATCTCCACGTGGCACTGGGCCCCGGCGTCCAGCCACAGTCCGAGCACACGGGCCGGCACCGGCCGGGATGGCCGGCGCAGCGCAGCCACCAGGGCCAGGTACGCCAGCTCCTCTGCCCAGAGCTCCCCCGGGCAGCCGCTGGACACCGACACCAGGGCCACCGCTCCGGCACCCAGCGGGACACTGAGCTCGGACCGGCCCTTGAGGAGGACCCCGCCCGGTGCCGGGCAGCTCCACTGGTCGTCCAGACCGCCGATCTGGACCCGGGTGCCGATCACCTCCCAGTCGAACGACGACCAGACCGCCGTGGCCCAGCCCACCGCCTCGGCCAGCACCATGGCCCGGGCCCCGGGCGCCAACCCGGCGAACCACGGCTCCCAGTGGAAGGTGCGCCACCCGGTCTCCTCCCACCTGGCCACCGAAGCCCCGGCCACCGGGCCGACCGCCTGGCCGGGGGTCCGGAAGCGACCGGCCGCACAGGCATCCAGCGCCGCCAGGCCCAGCGATCTCCGGACGAAGGCCGGCTTCCACGCAAAGGGCTCCCCGCTGTCGGCCACGGACTCGGGCCGGTTCCGGGCCTGCCGGAGGACGGGCAGCGAGACCACCAGTGGTCCACCGGACGGCGACCCCGCCATCACGGAGCCGATATCGGCGGTCAGCTGCTGAGCCATGCCGGCCCGGCGCCCGGCGTCGACGGACAGTGTCGGCGGCGCCACCAGAGCCTCCCCGGCGTCCACGAGCGGCCTCATCGGCCCACCGAGGGCCAGGGAGGTGCCACCTCGTGGTCGTGTCGCTGTTGACCCACCTCGCACGCCGACAACAGGGAGCAACGTCCGCAGAGGACGCTGGCTTCACGACTCGGCTCGGCCCCGAGGGCCAGGCCGGCCAGGCGCTGCGCGCCCGACAGCGTGCGGCGGGCCGCACCCATCAACAGGTCCTCGGTCACCGGGTCCACGTCGAGCTCGCCGGTCCGGGTGTAGTAGGTGGCCACCACGAACGGAGGGGCCGGGCTGCGGAGGGCCTCGATCAGGGCGTAGAAGTGGAGGTCGGCGCGGTGTTCGATCCGGCGGCCCCCCGACTTGACCTCGATGATGGCCACCGAGGCCACGTCGCGGGCCGGGCGGCCGATGACCAGGTCGGCCCGGGCGGACAGCTCGACGGCGCCGCGAGCCAGGGGCACCCGCATGGCCACCTGCGTCCGAGGGAGCCAGCCCGGATCGAGTGTCGGCCACCGGGACCGGATGCCGTCGGCCTGACGTTCGACCTCGGCCCGGAGCTCGTCCCGCTCGGTATGCGGCAGGTGCTCGACCCACGACACCAGGGCGCGCTGATGATCGTCCACGGCGAGGGCGGCCAGACCATCGGCCATGGGGTCCCCGACGGTGCCCACGGTGATCAGCTGGCGGAACAGGACGTCCACGATGGCCCCACAGGCCAGCGCCACCGACAGCGGACGCTCGCCGAACTCGGTCGCCACGTAGTGGGCCTCGCAGGCCAGCACCCGGGTGAGCCGGTCCTTGGTCACCACCAGCCGTGGACCGGCCGCCCGTCGGTCGCCGTCCGGGACGGCCCCGGCCACCGGGGAGGCGTCCGGGCCGGATCCGGCGGAGGCGGCCAGGCCGGCCTCGAGACCTGACCGGAGCCTCCGGACCAGATCGGGATCGGCGTTCGGCCGGGGCCGACCGGTGTTGCGCACCCGTTCCAGCAGGTCAGGGCCGGCCAAAGGCTCCCAGCGACCCGGATGGTGGCGACGGCCGGCGCCGCTGCCCAACGGTGGCGACGAACGACGGCGCGGCCCATGCGGGACGGCCCCGCTCCCCGTCACCCCGTCGGGTACTTCGTCTACTCGTTCCACGTCCATCACCAGCATGTTCCCAGTGTGACGCAAGGGTGTGTCATCCCCTGCCGAGGCCTCGTATGGGGGTCACCGGTAGCCTCTCAAGCGATGACGCCCGTGGCCGCCGACACCTTCTTCGACATCGTCTTCACCCTGTTCGTAGTGGGTTCGCTGATCCTGCTGGTACTGGTCATCCGGTTCATCCTGCAACGGGGGGCGGCGGCACGGGCGCAATGGCTGGCCGAACAGGAGGTCGGCGAGGAGCCGGAACCCCGTTCGCAGACCGCACTGGTCCTGGCCGGAGGAGGGACCCGCGGCGCCACACAGGTCGGCATGCTGCAGGTGCTCACCGAGCACGGCTTCGTGCCCGACCGCATCTACGGTTCGTCGGTGGGGGCGGTCAACGGTGTCGCCTTCGCCGGCGATCCCACCCGCCGGGGCGTCGAGCGCATGACCGAGATCTGGCGGGGCCTGACCCGCGAGGCGGTCTACCCTCAGGGCCGTCTGCACGGACCCTGGCTCTACCTGCAACAGCGGGACTCGGTCTACGTCAACACCGGGCTCCGCAAGGTCATCGAGGACGGGATCGGCTTCGAGCGGCTGGAGGATGCCGTCATACCGGTCGAAGTGGTGGCCACCTCGTTGACCGACGGCCGCGAGCGATGGTTCACCTACGGGCCGGCGGTGGAGGCGGTCCTGGCCTCGTCGGCGGTACCGGCCATCTTCCCGCCGGTCGAGATCGACGGGGAGCGCTTCATCGACGGAGGCGTCGTCAACAACGTCCCCGTCCGCCGAGCCATCGAGGGGGGAGCCTCACGGATCGTGGTGCTTCTGTGCTCCCCGCCGGTCTACACCCCGACCTCGCCGAGGCGGCCGGTGGAGGCCATGCTCAACGCCCTGTTGATCTCCATCCACGCCCGCTTCAGCCGCGACATGGCCCAACTCCCCCCTGGTGTCGAGGTGATCGTCTGCAGCGGCAGCGAGGGTGGGACCCGCGATTTCGACGACTTCTCCACGACCGAGGCCCTGATCGAGCACGGGCGGGCGGAGGCCACCGACGTGGTCCGCCGCTACGGACTGGGCCTACCGGGTACGGCAGAGAGCACCCCACCCGTCGGCGTGCCCGAGGCGTTGGGGTCCACCGGTCCCGACGCCGGAAGCCCGCCGCCAGCCGAGGCGGCGTCGGGCGTCCCTGCCGGAGACCCCTTGTCCGCCGCTCCCTCGACCCACCCAGAACCGGGCACGTAGCGCCGGACGATCCTGGCCGGCACGCCGGCGATCACGCAGTGGTCGGGGAACGAGCCCCGGACCACCGCTCCCGCCCCCACCACCACGTTGCGCCCGAGGACGGTGCCGGGCAGGATCACCACCCCGGCGCCGAGCCAGCTGCCCGTGCCGATGTGGACGGGGATGTCGCTGGGCCACTGGGCGTGGACGACCTCGTCGGGATCGGCGTAGCCGTGGTTCTGATCGGTGATGTAGACGTGTGGACCGGTGTGGACGTCGTCGCCGATGTCGATCTCGAAGTGCCCGACGATGTGACTGTCCCGGCCGATCATGCACCGGTCGCCGATGCGCACCACGGGATCGGTGACCATCTGTTGGCCCGGCACCATTCCGGCCGAGATGCTCACGTACGGGCCGACCAGGGTGTCCTGGCCGATGTGGACCCATCGTTCCCCGAACACCGCCCCCGGTGGGAAGGCCAGGCAGCTCCCGCTCCCGAAGGCGCCGAACCGGCGGGCCAGACGGTCGTCGGGTCCGGTGGCTCCGTGTCGGGCCATCCAGTTCCACCCGGCCAGGATGGCCGCGCTCGTCCAGCGTCGGCGGCGTGTCGACGGGGCGTGGGGCGGAAGCGAGGGGTGCCGCAGACCGGCAGCCCCGTGGCCATCGCTGTCGGCGGAGTGCGGGCTCTGGTCCGGCCGGTCGGACCCACCGGCATCGGCAACGGTCATCTTCCGACGCTAACTGATGGCCGTCTCCCTCGGCGATCCAGCGGGGCCGGGCCGTGATCGGCGCCGGTCCGACGGGATCGGTGGCCGTCGTGCCGTGGCCGTCAATAGAGTCGGCTGCATGACCAACAGCGACGCCGGGGCCACGTATCGGTCCCGCCTGGGCCGGGCGGGATTCGAGACCGGCTCGGACGTGTACGAGCGGGCGCGGCCCGGCTACCCGACCGAAGCGGTCGACCATCTGGCCGCCACCATCGGACTGGCCCCCGGCCGTCGGCTGGTCGACCTGGCCGCCGGCACCGGGAAGCTGACCCGCCAGATGCACCCGTACGGTGTTGCGTGCATCGCCCTGGAACCGTCTCCCTCGATGCGCGAGGTATTCGCACAGGTGGTCCCGGGAGTGCCGGTCGTGGGGGCCACGGCGGAGAGGATCCCGTTGGCCACCGCCACCGTGGACGCGGTCGTGGTGGCACAGGCCTTCCACTGGTTCGACGCCCCGGTGGCCCTGGCCGAGGTGGCCCGGATCCTCCGGCCCGGAGGGTGGCTGGCGCTCATCTGGAACGAGAGGGACGAGACCGATCCCATGGTCGACGAGCTGGTGCGGATCAGCAAGTGGGACACGTCGGCCCCGTATCCGGTGGGGATGGACTTCGGACCCGTCGTGGACCGGTCCGGCACCTTCGGGCCGGTCGAGCGCACGAAGTTCCCGTTCGTCCAGCGGATGGAGCTGGCCACGTTCGTCGACCAGGTGGCCTCGCGGAGCTACGTCCAGGTCCTGCCCGAGGAGGAACGGCGGAACCTGCTCGAGCAGGTCGGGTCCTTCGGGGCCGCGCTGCCCCAGCCGATCGCCATGCCGTACGTCACCGATCTCTTCTGCGCCCAGGTAGCCTCCTGAGCGTCGCTCCGGCCCGCGACCGGAGCCGTGGGACCCACCGCCCGAATGGCCGACCACCAGCGAGAGGACCTTGCCGATGATCAAGCTGACCTGTCTACTGAAGCGCCGGGAGGGGATGAGTCCGAAGGAGTTCCAGGACTACTGGAAGAACAACCACGGACCTCTGATCGCCACCAGCAAGTGCGGCAGCCATGTGATCCGCTACGAGCAGAACCCCCGACCACTCGACGACTACCGCGGTGACGACGACCGGTCCGGATACGACGGCGTGACCGTCCAGTGGTTCGCGTCGATGGACGGGTACTACGCCCATATGAGCGAGGTGGACTCCCCGGCCATGTTCGAGGACCTGCCCAAGTTCCTCGACACCGACCACCTCGAGTTCGTGCTGACCGAAGAGCCCCGGGTCGTCATGGACGGCGCCGTCGACTGGAGTCGCTGAGCCGCTGGATGGCTGAGCCGCTGGATGGCTGAGCCGCTGGATGGCTGAGCCGCTGGATGGCTGAGCCCCCGCCGACCGATGGGGCGCCGGGACGGGCCGGAGACCGATTGCTACCGTGGCGCGGTGCGCATCGTGTCGCTGCTGCCCTCCGCCACCGAGATCCTGTTCGCCGTGGGGGCAGGTGACGACGTCTCGGGCGTCACCTTCGAGTGCGACTTCCCCGAGGAGGCGCGACAGCGCACCGTCGTGTCCACGACTGCACTGCCGGCCGATCTCACGCCGTCGGAGATCGACGCCGCGGTGCGGGCCCGCATGGCCGCGGGCGAGGATCTCTACACCCTGGACGAGGGGGCCCTGGCCGTCCTCGACCCCGATCTGATCGTGACCCAGGATCTCTGCGCGGTCTGCGCCGTCGCCGTCGACGAGGTGGACGCAGCCCTGGACCATCTGGGGTGTCGGGCCGACGTTCTGACCCTCGACCCGATGACCCTCGAAGAGGTACTGGACTCGATCGAGACCGTTGGTCGGGCCACCGGCCACACCATCGCCGCTCAACGCCTGGTGTCGGAGCTACGGGGGCGCCTCGAGGACGTGGCCGGCGCCGCGGCCGGACGCGATAGACCGGCTGTGGCCGTGCTGGAGTGGACAGACCCGCCCTTCAGCGCTGGACACTGGGTGCCCGACATGGTGACGGCGGCCGGCGGTCGTTGCGTCCTGGGCCGGGCCGGCGCACTCTCGGCCCGGGTGGCGTGGACCGACGTCGGCTCCTCCGGAGCCGACCTCTTCGTTGTGGCGCCCTGCGGTTACCGTCTGGACGGGGCTCGGGAACTGGCCCGCCGACTCGTCGGTTCGGGACGTCTGCCCGCGGGGGTCCCGGTCTGGGCCGTGGACGCCGACGCCGCCTTCGTACGACCAGGCCCCCGCCTGGTGGACGGCGTGGAGACGCTGGCCGGCATCCTGCACCCCGACTCGGTCCGGCCACGGCCCGACATGGCCGTGATGGTCCGACCTCTCCAACCTCCCAGTCGTTGACAGTCTCCTCGCATCGGACGTACGATCCAGTCCGTCGGACATTGCGTCCGACAGACTGGAAGGACCATCCGACATGGCACAGAGCGAGATCGATATCAGCGGTATCACGTTCGACGACATCAACCTGTTGGACTCCAAGGCCTTCGCCGACCACGTGCCCCACGAGTGGTTCGCCTTCCTCCGCAAGAACGCTCCGGTGTGGTGGCAGGAGGAGGCGGACGGTCCCGGCTTCTGGGCGGTGACATCCCATGCCGGGGCCACCACGATCAACCGCGACTACGAACACTTCTCGTCCTCCAAGCAGGCCACCTTCCTCTGGGACCTCGGCCCCGACGATCTGGCCCAGCAACAGATGCTCATGTTGAACATGGATCCCCCCCTCCACACCCGTTACCGACGTCTGGTCAACAAGGGCTTCACCCCCCGTATGGTCAACCAGCTGCACGATCGGATCAACGCTGCGGCCGATGACATCATCGACTCGGTCATCGAGAAGGGGAGCGCCGACTTCGTGACCGACATGGCTGCCGAGCTTCCTCTGGTGGTAATCGCCGAGCTGTTGGGTGTCCCCAACGAGGATCGGCACCGGATGTTCAACTGGTCCAACCGGATGATCGGCAGTGACGATCCCGAGTACCAGACCGACGAATCGGTCCCCCAGCAGGCCGCCATGGAGCTCTACGCCTATGCCTCGGCCCTCTTCGAGGCCAAGAGGATCGACCCCCACGAGGACTTGATGAGCGTGCTCACCGAGGTCGACTTGGACGGTGAGAAACTCAATTCCGTCGAGCTGGAGCTGTTCTTTTTGTTGTTGACGGTGGCCGGCAACGAGACCACCCGCAATCTCATCTCGGGTGGGATGGCGGCGTTCTTCGACCACCCCGATCAGTGGGAGATGCTCCGCAACGACCGCTCGCTGCTGCCTTCAGCCACGGAGGAGATGCTCCGCTACGTGAGCCCGGTGATGAACTTCCGACGTCAGACCACCAGTGCCTTCGATCTCGGCGATCAACACATCGAAGAGGACACCAAGGTGGTCTTCTTCCATATCTCCGCCAACCGCGACGAGACCGTCTTCGAGAATCCGCAGGCTTTCGACATCACCCGCGACCCCAATCCCCACATGGCCTTCGGTGCCGGAGGTCCCCACTTCTGCCTCGGGGCCAATCTGGCCCGTATGGAGATCCGGGTCATGTTCGAGCACCTTTTGGACCGGATGCCCGACATTGCCCTCGACGGTGAGGTCGAACGCCTCCAGTCGGCGTTCATCAGCGGCGTGAAGCACATACCCGTGAGCTTCCCCACCGCGGCCCGCCTGTCGGCCTGATGCCGGGCCGCCAGCCCGCCGAGACCCTCAAAGAGGTCATCCGGGACTTCCGGCGGGACCAGGTGATCGACGTGGCCCGTCGACTCTTCGGCGAACGCGGCACCACCGACGTGCCGATGGACGAGATCGCCGCCGCCGCCGGAGTGGCCCGGTCGACGGTATACGTCTACTTCGCCAATCGGGACGAACTGCTGCGGGCCTGCCTGAAGGGCATGCACGAGCAGTTGTTGGATGCCATCGCCGAGGTCTGGGAACATGACGACGAGCCGGCCCACCGACTGGAGCGACTCGTCGAGGCCCTGTTGGATCGGATCGACGACAACCCCGCCTTCTTCCGACTGGCGCTGCTCACGCAAGGCACGGTCATCCAAGGGGGAGAGGCGGTGGGGACGGAGCTGGCCCTGATCGGGCTCAACGTCGCCCGGCTGATCAGCGATCTCTATGTGGACGGGGTGGAGTCGGGCATCTTCCGGGCGCTGGACCCGGACCGGGCCATCGACCTCATCGGCCAGCAGATCTACGGGGCCATGTCGGTTCGGGCAGCCCAGCCGCTCCCGCGCCCGGCGTCCGAGGCGGCAGCGGAGATCTGCCAGTTCCTCCTACGAGGTCTCGGGGCCTGAGCTCTGCTGCCGGTCAGCCTCCGGCTCTGCTGCCGGTCAGCCTCCGGCTCTGCTGCCGGTCAGCCTCCGGCTCTGCTGCCGGTCAGCCTCCGGCTCTGCTGCCGGTCAGCCTCCGGCTCTGCTGCCGGTCAGCCTCCGGCTCTGCTGCCGGTCAGCCTCCGGCTCTGCTGCCGGTCAGCCTCCGGCGACGGCCGGCACAATCGAAAGGGTCTGGCCGTCGGGCACCGGGGTCGCCAGGCCGTCGAGGAACCGCACGTCCTCGTCGGCAAGGAATACGTTCACGAATCGCCTGAGGCCACCACTGTCATCGAAGATCCGTTCGGCGAATCCCTCGTGGGCAGCATCGAGCGCCTTCAGTGCCTCGCCCACCGTGGAACCTTCGACGCTGACCTCCCCGACGCCCCCGGTGAGCGTACGAAGCTGCGTTGGGATACGGACTTTGACGCTCATGTTGTGCTCCTCGCGACCAACTTGTTGTGCAAATTCCTATTCTACGCCCATCGCCTCGTCGAAGGCCTCGAGATTCGGGGCGATGGTTGCCGTAGGCCCGACCGATCCGGTCAGGGCCTCGACCGTCTTCAGACCGTGGCCGGTCACGAGGGCGACGACCCGCTCGTCGGAGCGGACCACTCCCTGGGCGGCCAGCTTCGCCAGCGTAGCGATGGTCACTCCGCCCGCGGTCTCGGCAAAGATTCCCTCTGTCCTGGCCAGTAGCTGTATGCCCTCGATGACCTCCTCGTCGGTCACCGAGGCGCAAGCGCCGCCGGACGTGCGGATGGCGTCCAATGCGTACCAACCGTCGGCGGGGTTGCCGATGGCCAGGGACTTGGCGATGGTGTCGGGCTTGACGGGACGTATGGCGTCGGTGCCCTCGGCGTAGGCAGTGGCAACCGGCGAGCAGCCCTCCGCCTGGGCTCCGGAGATACGGACGTGGGGCTCCTCGTCGAGGAGACCCACCTTCCAGAGCTCGTCGAATCCCTTGGCCACTTTGGTCAGCTGACTCCCCGACCCGATCGGCACGACCACGTGGTCGGGCGTCTGCCATCCCAACTGCTCGGCCACTTCGAAGGCCAGGGTCTTCGAACCCTCGGCGTAGTAGGTGCGCACGTTGACATTGACGAACGCCCATGTCGGCTGCTCGCTGGTCAGCTCGGCGCACAGCCGGTTCACGTCGTCGTAACTCCCCTCGACGGCGATGACCCGACCACCGTAGACAGAGGTCATGGTGACCTTGGCCGTCTCGAGGTCGTGCGGGATGAGGACCACGGACTCCATGCCGGCCCTGGCCGCGTGGGCCGCCACCGAGTTCGCCAGGTTGCCTGTCGATGCGCACGCAGCGATCTTGAAGCCGAGCTGGCGAGCCTTGGTCAGCGCCACCGACACCACCCGGTCCTTGAACGACCCGGTCGGATTGGCCGTGTCGTCCTTGATCCACAGCTCGCCCAAACCGAGCTCGGCCGCCAGGCGGTCGGCTCGGATCAGCGGCGTGAAGCCGGCGCCCAGGTCCACCGGCTTGGCGTCCCGCACCGGGAGGAGGTCGGCGTAACGCCAGATGGTGCGGGGACCCGAGGCGACCCGCTCCCTGGTCATCGTGGCGGCGACACCCTCATAGTCGTAGGTCACCTCGAGAGGTCCGAAGCAGTAGTCACATACGTGCAGCGCCTCAGCAGGGTAGGCGCGTCCACATTCCCGACAGCACAGCCCGGATACAAAGTCCACGGTGGTCTCCTCATCGCTCGGGCATTGGCACCTGGTACGAAGTCCGGTCTGCCTTGACAGACCGGCTCCTCGCTCTGGTTGCCGCAGCGTCAATGGGCCCGGTCCCTCAGCTGCTCTGGATGATGCCCTCTATTTTGGTCGAACCAAGGGCATCACGTCAATCGGGGGCGGTGTGGCACCCGAGGTCGCACGCCCGGCACCCGTTCCACGCGCCCTGTCCGCGTGAGCGATGATGGCGGGATGCCGACGGTGCGCACCTCTGGCGACGACGCTGGGTGGTATCCCCGGGGCCGGCTCGATGTGTCCACCTTGGTCGAGCAGAAGGGGGATCGTCGGGTCTCCGTCTGCATTCCTGCCCGCAACGAGGCCGCCACCGTTGGCCCCATCGTGGAGTCGATCATGGCCGATCTGACCCGGGCCGGCGGCGGAGCACACCTGGTAGACGAAGTCATCGTCGTGGACGACGGGTCGGTGGACGAGACGGCCGATCTGGCCCGCAAGGCCGGTGCCCGCGTCATTCCGGCCGACGCTCCCACCGGCGGCAAGGGACAGGCCATGCGGGCCGGGCTGCGCCACTCCGACGGCGAGCTGGTGGCGTTCCTCGATGCCGACGTCTCCAACTTCAACTCCGGCTTCGTGACCGGCCTGCTCAGCCCCTTGCTGGCCCACGAATCGGTGGCGCTGGTCAAGGGGCACTACCAACGACCGCTCTACGGAGCTCCCGACGGAGGCGGCCGGGTCACCGAGCTGATGGCCAGGCCCGTCATCGACCTGCTCTTCCCGCATCTCGCCTCCATCGAACAACCGCTGGCCGGTGAGACCGCCGCCCCGCGACGGGTACTCGAGAAGTGCGGGCTCGCCGACGGCTACGCGGTGGAACTGGCCCTACTGATCGACGTGGCCTCCATCTTCGGCGTGGGATCCATCACGCAGGTCGACCTCGGTGTGCGTGTCCACCGCAACCGGCCGCTCTCCGAGCTCCGTCCCCAGGCCACCGACATCCTTCGGGCCGCGTTGGCCCGTGCCCCACTGATCACACCGGACTGAGGACGGACCCGCCGGGACACCCGGCGTCCGGGTCACGCTGTCGTGCGGGCCGTGGCGCACAGGGGCCGGCGGGCACCGACGGTCACGCTGCGCTCGTCTCCGGTGTCCTCGAATCCCGCCCCGGCCAGCGACGGGCCGGTCACGGCGATTGTCCCCGCCAGCTCGGGCACAAGGTCCACAGCATCGGCGGCGACCGGGGAACGGCTGCGCCGGCGGCCGGGGACCAAGAGCGCGGCGCCGGCCCCGATGGCTACGACCACGGCCCCGACGTACACCGCCGGCGTCATGCCGTTGACGTAGTCCTGACCCGAGGCGTAGCTCCCGTGCGAGCTGAAGATGGCGCCCAGCACGGCGATGCCCAACACCCCGCCCAGTTCACGGAAGGCGGCGTTGGCGCCCGAGGCGATGCCTTCGAGGTGCCGGGGCACGGCGCCGAGCACCAACGAGGCCAGGGGCACGAAGAACAGCGTCATGCCGATGCCACAGACCAGGAAGGGGACGATGAGATCGGCGTAGGGGGTGGAAGGCGTCGTGACGGTGGCGAGCCAGGCCAGTCCGATGGACTGGAGGATCAGACCGGTGACCACGAGGGGCTTCCCACCCCATCGCTCGGCCAGGTTTCCGACCACCGGGGCCAGCAGCATGGGCATGGCGGTCCACGGGAGGATGCGCACCCCGGCGGCCAGCGGGGAGAGACCTTGGACCGTCTGGAGGAACTGGACCAGGAAGAAGATCGCCCCGAACATGCCGAAACTGAACAGCATGGCGGTGACGTTCACCGAGGCGAACCCCCGGCGGCGGAAGAGCCGGATGTCCAGCATCGGATGGTCGGACCGGAGCTCCCAGGCCACGAATCCGGCCAACGCCATCGCCCCGATGGCGAACGAGGCCAACACCGAGCTGTTCGTCCAGCCGTGGGCATTGCCCCGTACCAGTCCGAGGACCACGCCGAGCAGGCCGACGCTGACCGACAGCACGCCCACCAGATCGAGACGGGATCGGGCCCCGCGGGACTCGGACAGCTTCCACCAGGCCAGAGGGATCAGCACCAGCCCGACCGGCACGTTGAGCCAGAAGATGTACTGCCACGACCATCCGGTGGTGACGGCCCCCCCGACCAGCGGACCGAGGGCTACGGCGGCGCCGCCGATGGCCCCCCAGATCCCGAGGGCTGCGTTGCGACGCTCCGGCGGGACGGCGGCACTGAGCAAGGTGAGGGAGAGGGGCATGATCATGGCCCCCCCGGCGCCCTGGACGGCACGGGCCATGACCAGCACTCCGATGTTCGGAGCCAGGGCGGCCACCGCAGAGGCACCGGTGAAGACGGCGATACCGAGGACGAACACCTTTCGGCGGCCGAAGCGCTCGCCCAAGGCCGCGGCCGACAAGAGGAGGACGGCAAAGGTCAGGGTGTAGGCGTTCACCGTCCACTCGAGCCCGGAGAGTCCGGCGTGGAGATGTTGGCGGATCACGGGAAGGGCCGTCGACACCACCAGGTTGTCGAGGGATGCCATGAAGAGCGCCATTCCGGTGATGACCACGGCCCAGACGGCCCGACCGCGCGCCGGGCGAGTGGTGGGTCGGGTGGCCTCGTTCGAGGCTGCAGAGTGCTCGACTGCGTCCGCTTCCATCACCGTGGCGGCGGCACGGCTGCGCCGTCCCGCCCTGAAGCGGTCCCGGCGGACCGTGGCCCATTTAGTTTGTGATTGATCACTAGCTACGTGGGGCAAAAAAAGTGGGACCGTGAACGGCTTGTTCATGCGGGTACCTCCGCGTCAGCGGCCCGGTCGGCACGGTGCCGTGCGTCGAGGGCCTGGGTGGCGGCCTTGATGGCCTGGGTCTTTTCTGGGCCTTGGCACAGGTTCTGTGCCCACGGCTCGGGGACGGACAAGAGGTCGATGGCCGACATGACGTTGATGAGCATGCCCATGGCGAAGAACTCCCGGAGCTCGTCGTCGCTCATGTGGGTCCGCTCGTAGAAGACGTCCTGGAGCACCTCGAACGTGCGCCGGCAGGATCGGGCGATGTCGGGGTCGGCCGGGGCGGCGGCGAACCCGTGCAGCTGGACCTGGAGCATCTCGGGGTCCTGCATCAACTGGAGGTACGCATCGCCCATGGCCTCTTTGGCCGCTTCCCCTTCGAGGCCCTCGCTGGCCCGGGTGAGCTCGTTGATGATCCGGAGGCCCACCAGGTCATACGTGGCCACGAACAGGTCCTTTTTGGTGCCGAAGAGGCGGAAGAGGTAGGGCTGGGAGATGCCGGCCCGGGCCGCGATGTCCTCGGTGGAGGTGCCGGCGTAACCGGCTCGGGCGAACTCGGTGATGGCGGCGGCCAACACGGCAGTGCGCCGTTCCCCTGCGGTCTGCCGGCTCGGAACCATCATCTGGCTATTGTGATTGGTCACTCACTAACTTGTCAAGTCCCCGCCCGCATTGCCATGCGCGACCCCTCAACGGGTAGCGTCCCGTGAGTGTCAACTGCCGAGCGCTCCACTTCGACCGGCGAAGGATCGCTGGCCGACACGGTGCTGGTCTCCAACCGGGGACCGCTGGCCTTCCATCTCGAGGACGACCGCCCCGTGGCCGGCACCTCCGCCGGCGGCCTGGCCGGATCCCTTCGGCCGCTCCTGGTCGGGACGGACGCCACCTGGGTGGCCTCCACCCTCAACGAGGCGGACCGGATCGCTTCCGCCGCCGGGCTCATGGCCGACGAGGGCATTCGGATCGAGCTGGTCGAGCCCGAACCCGACGTGTACAACATGGCCTACAACGTGGTGTCGAACTCCATGCTGTGGTTCTGCCACCACCACCTCTTCGACGCCGCCCGGCGTCCACGGGCCGATCTCCGTTGGCTCGAAGCCTGGGACGCCTATCGCCAGCTGAACCAGCTCTTCGCCCAACGGGTGGCCAAGGTGGCCCCCGAGGGAGGGCGCGTGCTGGTGCAGGACTACCACCTGGCCCTGATGGGGGCGGAGTTGGCCCGGTTGCGGCCGGATCTGCGGACCGCCCACTTCTCCCACACCCCGTTCGCCGATCCCTCGGTGGTGAGGATGCTGCCGACTGCGGTGGGGTCGGAGCTGCTCACCGCCATGTCCGGTTTCGGAGCCTGCGGCTTTCACACCCACCGCTGGGCGTCGGCCTATCGGGCCGGACTGGCCATGGTGGCCGAAACCACCGGGACCAGTCCGACGGCCAACCCCACCTTCGTCTCCCCCTTGGCCACGGATCCCGACGTGCTGGCGGCCTCGGTGGTGGATCCGGCCGTGGCCCGGGCTCTGGTCCGGATCGAAGAACAGGTCGGAGGATCGGACCGCCAGGTCATCGTCCGAGTGGACCGCATGGAGCTGTCGAAAAACCTCCTGCGAGGGTTCTGGGCGTTCGAGGAGCTGTTGGAGGTCCAACCTCATCGTCGGGAACGGGTCGTCTTCGTGGCCCTGGCCTATCCCACCCGGCAGGGCCTGCCTGAATACCTGGCCTACCAGAACGAGGTCGAGGCCACGGTGGCCCGGATCAACCTGCAGTGGGGGACGCCGGACTGGACGCCGATTGTTCTCGAGGTCGAAGACGACTACCCGCGGTCACTCGCCGCTCTGACCCGGTACGACGTCTTGCTGGTCAACCCGGTCCGCGACGGTCTCAATCTGGTGGCCAAGGAGGGTCCGTTGATCAACGCCCGCCATGGGGTGCTGGCCCTGTCGCGAGAGGCCGGGGCCTTCGACGAACTGGCACCGGCCGTGTTGGAGATCAACCCGTTCGACGTGTCCGGGACGGCGGCGGTGATCGCCGAGGCCCTCGACATGGACGCCGCCCAGCGGGCCACGACATCCGAGAGGCTCCGAAGGCTGATCCGGGCCCGTCATCCTTCCGACTGGCTCCGCGACCAGCTCGACGCGGCCCGCTGACCGGAGCGGCAACCCTCCGCACCCGAGCCTCAGCTGCCGGCACCACCCGTCGGAGCTGCAGCCAACCAGGCCAAGGCGGCCAGGGCCTCCGTCGGGCCCGCCACGGTGACGTCGGCCGACTCCGCCACGAGGGGGTTGCTCTCGTCATCGACCACGGCCACCGAAACGGTGCGCATCCCGACCTCGGTGGACAGGGCCGCCAAGGCCTCGAAGGCCGGCATGTCGCCGAGGTCGTCACCGAAGTAGCAGGCCGCCTCGCACGACCCGGTCAGGCCGCGTATGACCGAACCCTTGTCCACGTCGACCGGAGGTCGAAGCTCGACCGAAAAGCGCCCGCCATGGGCGCCCAGCCCTGTTCGCTCCACCTCCCGGGCGACGGTCGACTCCACCCAGTCGACGGCGTCGGGAGCATGTCGCCAATGGACCGTGACCGCCAGACCCTTCGGTTCGACCAGAACCCCGGCCGGTGCGCCGTGTCGCAGCCTCTCCGCGGTGTCGATGACGACATGGTGCCAACGCTCCGCTTCCGGCTCAACCGTGATCCGGCCATCCGCCCCCAGCCGTTCGAGCCCATGGAGCCCCACCAGCTGGACCCGATGCGCAGGTCCGGTCGACGCCGGGTCGCCGACGGCCTCCGGGTCGGTGACGACCAGGCGCTGTTCCAGAAACGACACCGAACGGCCGGACACCACCGCCACCACGGCGAAACGACGGGCCAGCGACGCCAGGGTCTCCGCCACGCCGTCCAGTGGTCGCGCCTCGGAGGGGTTCTCCACGATCGGCGAGACGGTGCCGTCGAAATCGGTCACCACGGCAGTGGCGGCCGGCCGTACCAACAGGGGGGCCAACGCCGACCGCACGGCCGGAACGGGATCTGACGTCACGAGCCACCTCGTTCCACCATCGTGGGTCGATCAGCCGGTGGTGGACGAGGTGGCGGGCCCGGCCGCAGCGGCCAATTCCGGCCCGACCACCACCAACACCTCGGCCGTCTCGATGGAGGCGATGGGAGCAGATGTGGTGTAGGGAACCACCGCGCTGGCCGGGAGCCCGAGCGAAGCGGCGATGGCCTCGGCCGAATGCTGTTGGCCGGCCACGTAGTAGACGTTCGAGGTCGTCACCCGGGCCGAGGCGTTGGTGGGCGGAAGAAGGTCCCAGCCACCGGTCTGCAGCTTGGTCGTGACCGCGGCGGCGGCGCCGGTGACGTCGGAGGCGTTGGCCACGAGGACCGGAACCTTGCTCGGAGGGACGGTGGTCGTGGTGGCGACCGAGTGAGGCGGACGGGTGGTGGCCGTGGACGACGAGCTCCCCGTCGATTCCGATGTCGGATGGATGACGCCGAGCAGCAAAACCGTGGCGGCCACGAACGCCGCCAGCACGATCAGGGCCCGAACGATGGGGAACGCCCGGCCACGCCCGCCAGAGGCCGCCGCAGGCCGCGCTGCTTTCTCGGGGGGTTGGGCCACTGCGTGCCAGCCTGCCAACCTCTCGGTACACAAGCAAGTGTTTCCGATCGTCACGGATCGCGGCCCCGTCGATACCGGCCGTCCCTTCGGAGCCGTTCGGATGGGCCGTAGAATGCGATCGGCACCGGGCAGACCCCGGCACCGGGCCGGTGTGGCGCAGTTGGTAGCGCAGACGACTTGTAATCGTCAGGTCGTGGGTTCGATTCCCACCGCCGGCTCCAGAGGTCCAGTTCAGAGGGTTGTCGTTCGTCCGGCGCCGTCGTGAGGCCGGGGCGCACAGGCCACCCGATAACCGGCCGGGACACGTGACTGTCCGCCGCGTCCTACCAGTTCACGTAAGGACCCGAGGACCCGTGGCGGCCCGAGGGGCGACCTTCAGGAGGCCACCGACATCGTCCACGTCGAGGGGTCGGGCGAACAGGAAGCCCTGCCCGATGTCGACGTGCTCCGCTCTGAGCTGCGCCAGCTGACGGTCGTTCTCAATGCCCTCAGCGATGATCTTGAGCTCGAGGACCTTGCCCAGCTGAACCAAGGTGTGGACGATGGCGGCGGACTCGGACGACTCGGTGATGCCGGACACGAACGATCGGTCGATCTTCAGCAGATCGATGGGAAACTGCCGGAGGTAGGCCAGCGAGGAGTAGCCGGTCCCGAAGTCGTCGATGGCGATACCTACACCGATCGTCTTCAGCAGATTGAGTCGCATCAGGGTGGCTTGGACGTCGCGCATGAGGGCGGTTTCGGTGAGCTCCAGGACCAGCATGGTCGGGTCCAGGCCGCTGGTGGCCAGAGCGGCGCGTACTTCGTCGACGATCTGGTCCCGTTCGAGCTGCACGACGGAGACGTTCACGGACATCGTGATCCGGTGACCCTGTCGTTGCCAGACGGCGCCTTGTCGACACGCCGTTTCGAGCACCCACCGACCGACCGGAACGATCAGGCCGCTCGCTTCGAGTGCGGGAATGAACTCGTCGGGCCCCACGGTGCCACGCTCGGGATGGTGCCAACGGATGAGCGCCTCCACGCCGGTGAAGGCTCCCGTGGCCAAGTCGACGGTCGGCTGGTAGAGCAGGAAGAACTGTTCGTCCTCCAGGGCAGCGTGTAGATCGACCTCGAGGTGGCGATGATCGTCCACGACCTCCTGCATGGCGGGAGAAAAGAGCACGGCGCAGTGCTTGCCGGCCGCCTTGGCCTGGTAGAGGGCGATGTCAGCGTCTCGCAACAGCTTGTCGGGAGTGGCCCGATTGCCTTGGGCTATGCCGATGCTGGCCGTCACGCCCAGAGGGGCATCACTGTCGGAGATCTCGAAGGGGCCACTCAGCACGTCGAGGATCCGATCGGCCAACACCTCGGCCCCTCCCTTCAGCGAGGCGCCCTCGGCCAGCACGATGAACTCGTCCCCACCCAGGCGTCCCACCGTGTCCCCTTCGCGCAGGGCGGCGTCCAACCGGGTTCCCACGGCGGTCAGCAGCTGGTCGCCGGCCTTGTGGCCCAGGGTGTCATTGATGTCCTTGAAGTCGTCGAGATCAAGGAACAACGCCGCCACAGGCGTATCCTCCCGTCGAGAACGGGCCAGCATCTGCCCGGCCCGATCGAGGATCAGGGCACGGTTGGGTAGCCCGGTCAGCGAGTCATGGAAGGCCTGATGATGGAGTTCGTCGGTACGCTCCCGCACCAGCTGAAGGGCGCGGCGGCGGCTGGTTCCCAGCACATAGAGCTGGACGCCCAACGACAGGCTGACCACGATGCCACCCACCAACAGCGTGAGCGCATTCGAGTTGGCGAACATCCCGCTCCCGCTCATCGCTCCGAACACCTGGACCTGCCATTCGTTGTTGAGGGCGATGGTGGTCGACTGGGCACCGGCTGGTGCCGAGCCTGCTCTGAAGGTGATGGTCGAGTTGCTGCTGTGAAAGCGGAAGGCCAGCGCGGTAGAGGGATGGTCCACCAGGGCGGAGGTCAATATCACCTTCGGCACGATGGATATGCCGGTCCAGCCGATGAACGCCTCGCGACGGCTTTGTAGCGTCGACGGCACGCCCCCGCCTTGGTACACGGGCGTCCCCAATACCAGTTCCGCATCCTTACCCGTTCCGTACGGCACATACGCGATCTGACCCGAGTCGCGGGCCCTCAAGAGCGGGGCGCCCAGCTCGGTGGTGCAATAGTCGAGACCGGGTGGGGTCGTCGAGGGTGCCCGCGACTCCGTGACGGTGGCCAGGCAGTAGTAGGGACGGATACCGGGGGGCGTGACCTGGTACGTGCCGTTGGATGTCAGTGGACTGGTCGGATCGGCCGTTTCCCGTGCCACGAAGGCACCGAGCTGCGACGCCGGGACCATGGCCAACTCGGCAAGGCCCAGAACCTCCGGATACCGCTCCAAGGCGCGGACCGAGCTCGTCCACTGCAGGAACTCGGTCTCCGATGCGTCGGGATTCCGAGCGAAGTAGGCGGCCGTGGGAATGACGAGGTCCTGTTCATGCTGAAGGGCGAGTTTGAGGCTGGTGCCGATTTCCGTCGATGAAGCGACGAAGGCCAGGTGCGATCGCTGGTCTTCACTCCGCGCCACCGCCTGCGCGCCCAGCACCGATGCAACGGTGCCGATACCGACCAGCGCCACCGCTGCCAGCAGCCACATGTGGTGTCGCCAGCCCGCCGACCCGGTGCCCGATGGTCGTCGCGACGCCATGGTTGCCAGCCCTATTCGGTTCGGCGTTGACGTCGCACAGGGAGCAAGGTCCCGGTCGCGACAAGGGGATCGACCCTGAGAACTGAATCCATGGCTATGGAATCGACGCAATTCCGTCAGACCTTGAGCCTGTGGCCGCTTGGGCACCTGGGCAGGCATGTAGCCCACGCTGAGGGGCGCAGTCACCAGCACGAGCAACCCCGTCGTCGTGACCGGTGAAGCTCATTCCGCCACCCACCCCGGGGCGACGACTCTCGGGGGCTACGCTCGACCAGGGGTAGGGACCGCGACAAGTGACAGAGGTGACGACACGGACGACCGAGAAGTGCAGTATCGCTCGGGCGGCCAGCGTGCACCCCTGGGCGTACATCTGATCGCCACCGGCCTGGCAACCGGCGTGCAGGTCGAACAGGCTCTCGAGGAGCAGGGACGGACCGGAAAGCGCCTCGGGGAGATCCTGGTAGCCAACGGGGTCCTGTACGAGGCCGACCTGGCCGGTGCCCTGGCCACGATGTTCGAACTGCCCTATCGAGATCTGAGCCTCGACCCCCTCGATCCGGCGGCGCTGGGCCAGATCCCAGAGGCGTTCTGCTGGTCCCGAGGCGTGCTTCCGGTGGGGTTCGAGGACGATGCCGTCGTGGTCGCTGTTTCCGACCCTCGGGACATCCAGACCATCGACGATCTCACGATGATGGCCTCCCTGCCGGTTCGCGTGGTGGTGGCTTCGTCAGGCCAACTCCGTCAGGCCATCGAACAGGGTTTCCAGAAGCTGGACGTGGTCGTGGAGAGCGACGATCTTTCGGACGCCCGGTCCGACGTGGACCGATCGAGCGAGGCCTCGAGCACCAGGGAGATCTCGAACGTCGACGTCTCTCCGGACGTGGACCTGGCCGAGGGTGAAGGCCACATCATCACGTTCGTGAATCAGCTGCTCAGGCGGGCCGTTGACGAACGCGCTTCTGACCTCCACCTCGAACCCACCAAACAGGGCCTTCGGGTCCGGTTCCGGGTCGATGGGATCCTCCACGATGTGACTGGCGCGCCACCCTCGCTGCAGGCCGGCATCCTCAGTCGGGTCAAGATCATGACAGGAATGGACATCGCGGACCACCGTCGACCTCAGGACGGGCGTGTCTCCATTGTCGCCCGCGGAGTGTCGGTGGACATCAGGGCGGCCAGCCTCCCGACCATCTACGGAGAATCCTTGGTCCTGCGTT
The DNA here is from genome assembly GCA_963700235.1 of uncultured Acidimicrobiaceae bacterium. Taxonomy (GTDB): domain Bacteria; phylum Actinomycetota; class Acidimicrobiia; order Acidimicrobiales; family RAAP-2; genus Bog-756. The sequence goes on along the minus strand of CAVOWT010000001.1, from coordinate 101,436 downwards.
TGCTCCAAAGGGACGAGGAGCTGCTCGACATCTCCCGACTCGGATTCGCACCCGGGGCGTTCGACTCGTATCAGGAATCCTTCCGAAGGGCGTGGGGCATGGTGCTGGTCACCGGCCCCACCGGCTCTGGGAAGACCACCACGCTCTACGCCACCGTGAACGAATTGAACGTACCGAGCCGCAACACCATCACGGTCGAGGATCCGATCGAGTATCGAGTGGCCGGCATCAAGCAGACACAGGTCAACAGCAAGGTCGGCTACACCTTCGCATCCGGATTGCGGGCGGCGCTGAGGTCCGACCCCGACATCATCCTGATCGGGGAGATCCGCGATCTCGAAACGGCGCGCATCGCGGCCATGTCGGCGCTGACCGGTCACCTGGTCCTGTCCACACTCCACGCCAACGACGCGGCATCGAGTACCACCCGTTTGATCGACATGGGACTCGAGCCGTACCTGGTCACGTCGGCGTTGGAGTGTGTGGTGGCCCAGCGGTTGCTCCGTCAGCTGTGCGTCCGATGCAAGATCACCGAGCCGGCCAGCCCTGAGGAGCTGTCGGAGCTGCGGTTGATGTCTCTGATCGACGAGCCCGACGCCGATATCCTGCTTTCCCGGCCGAACGGATGCGCAGAGTGTGGGCAGCGCGGCTACCAGGGACGACTCGCCGTCCACGAGGTGCTGGTCATGAGCGACGAGCTCAAAACGCTGGTGTTGGACTGCGCCCCCGCACATACCATCGCCCTGGCCGCCGTCGCCGACGGGATGCAGACATTGTTGCAGGATGCCTTCGCCAAGGTTCGGTTGGGACAGACCAGCCTCGACGAGTGCAAGCGGGTGCTCCGGTAGTCCGGAGCGACGCCACAGGAACGGCGGGGTGCCCGTTCCGTCGCCGTCACCGGAGCCGCCCGATCACTCACCGGCCAGGTTGGAGGCCCACTCCCGTGGTCGCGGCCGGGAGGCGAACGGCGGGGCGGTGGCCCCGGGGGCGTCGACGGCCCCGGTGAGGTCGATAGCGGCGGGGACTCCGGCCTCGGTCACGGCCACCGACGGACAGACGGCCAGGGCCAAGAGGATGACCAACGGGCCGGTACTCGGATCGGTGCCCACGCCGGTAAGCATCTGACCCAGGGCCTGCCCGAACACCCACCCGACGAGGGAGAGACCGGCGCCGGCTACGAGGAACGGGCCGTAGCGACGGATGATCAGGGGTCCGAGGCCGATGGCGAATGACAAGACGGCGGCCATGACGGCCGGTGCGCTGCCGGCCGGTGCGATTGCGTGGGCGGCCACCGTCTCCAGGTGGCCGAACCAGTCGGGCTCTCCTGATGCCGCACTCCGTATGGCCCCCGGGATGGCACCGTTCGCCCGGCTGGACGGGAGCAGCCACAAGACGCCCATTCCCATCCAGTAGGAGGCCCAGACCACCCGTCCGGCCCAGGGACCGAGAGGGCCCTCGGCCGCCGGTGACCCCTCTGGACCCGCGCTGTGCCCGGCCCGTTCCCGACGTTCCACCGATGCGGGCCAGACCAGCACGGCCAGGAAGGCGTACAAGAGGGCTGCGCCGGGAGCGCCGGTGAGCGGCAGCGCCGACCCGGCCAGCAGCCCTCCGAGTCCCTCGCCGACCACCCACACGCCGAGGGCCCAGGCCATCGACACGGCCAGCGCCGGCTTGACGGTCTCCCTCATCAGAAGACCGATCCCGATGAGGATCTGGACGCCGGCGAACAGGGCGTTGACCAGCGCGGGTTGGACGGCGATCAGGTCGGCTAGATGGGTGATGGTGCCGGACAGGACGGCCGGCTGGCCGGCGGCCGAGGCCAGAAGGACGTCGTGGGCAAAGGCCGTGGTGAAGAGTTTGGGCTGAAGCTGCAGCACACCGTCCAGAAGCCAGAAGCAACCGAGGGCGATCTGAATGGTCCGTGCGGTCAGCCGCGACAACCGGACCGTCCGCTCCGCGGTCATGGTTGGCCCGACCGGACGATCGGAGCGATCTCCGCCTTGGTCAGGTCGGGTTGGAACTGGTGGCCGGAGGCCAACGACGGGGCCGTCCAGACGTGGAGCATGAAGTAGGTACTGGTGTTGTGCACCCCCGACGAGCAGGATCCGCCGCTCGTAGTCCTGCCCACGACCTGATGGGCGGGAGACAGACACAGGTTGTCGTGGGCGTGCCACTGGGTGAGGGATCCACCCACATCCGGACCGGGCTGGCAGGGACCGGCACCCAGGTACATCGCGCCGAGCAGGACCGGGCCAGAGACCGTGTTGGCGTAGACCAGGGCGGAGGGATGGGAGGGATCGAGGACGTCCCCCGACCGCACCGTCTGCCAGTCCGCGTAGTGGACGACGTAGCCGGCGGGGTTGGTGGCCGGCACGTACCCGGCGGCGGTGGCGGCCGACAGGCTGGCGTAGCCGGCCAAGGCCGACGTGGTCTCGGCCACCAGCTGGTTGGCCGCCGCCTGCTGGGCCGCCGTCGGGGGTCCGGGCGGAACCGGGGCCATGACCATTCCGTCGGACATCACCGTGGTGTCGGCCACGTTGGGGCAGATACCCGAACTATCCGAACTATCCGAACTACCCATCGTCCCGTCGGCTCCCACGGCACCGGAGGCGGCCGACGAGGAGGCGTGGGTGGCCACGGGCTGGGTGACGGCCGAGGTGGCCGGTCCCATGGACGAGGCGCCGGTACCCGGGCCCGACAACGCCAGGGAGCCGAGCACCAACACTGCCGCCGTCCCCACCGAGGCCACCGCCGCCCACCACAGGCGTGACGCCAGACCGAGTGCTCTCCATCGTGCGGCCAGACCGGTCGACTTCCTCATGGCGCCTGCCTTCCTTCGTTCTGGCGGTCCCCCGAGGGATGCCCACCGTGCGGTGGGACACCCCGAGTCCGAGGAGCCGTCTCCTGCCCCTCCCCCCGACTTTCGGCCCGGTGTGTGAGCGATCTGTGTGCTCTCCGTTAGGGTTCGTCCCTCCACCGCTGCCTCGGGAGACGACGCCTCCGTCCCGAAAGGGGCGGTCCCACGGGCGGGGCCGGCCTTCCTAGCGCCGGGCGGGGCCGGCGGTTCCCCCTTCGACGTGGCTTTGGCCAAGGGGACGCGACCTGATTTGATGTCGTAGGCCACCCGACGTGATGTCGTGAACCAGCCGCCGTCGCCCAACCGGTTACGGCCGAGCCGCGCCGACTGTCCCCGCAACGGAGTCTTGTGAACCGGATCCGGAGTCAACGCCAGCGATGGAGGGAAGAGCGTCGCGTCGATGCCGAGGGGGAGCTCTACTCGCCCCCGGCCGTTTTGGCCTATGTGTGGGCGCTCCTGGCGGTCCTGACCGCCCTCGAGGCGGCACGGGAGTTGCGTTGGATCGGCGGTCCGTCCGCCATCTATGAACTCTGGTTCCACGATCTCGTGCTCGGAGCCGCGGCGGCCCTGGTTCTGGCTCGAGCCGCCTACGAGCCGACAGCCCGTCGGGCCTGGCTCGCCTTCGGTTCGGCCATGGCCTTGTGGTTCGTGGGGAGTGTCTCGTGGAGCATCGTCTACGGAGGCCGGTCGCCGGCTCCGTATCCGACGTTTGCCGACGTCCTGTGGCTGCTCTGGTACCCGCTGATGGTCGTCGGCATCGTCACGCTGATCCGCGTCCGGGTCCGTCGATTCGAACTCCACCGATGGATGGACGGGATCGCTGTCACCCTGCTCGTCCTCGTGGCCGGCTTCGCTCTCGTCGTGCAGCCCGTGGCTGAGGAGAGCTCACAGGGCTGGCTGGCCACCGTCGTCGACTTCAGCTATCCCGTGCTCGACATCCTCCTGATCGGATCCGTTCTGGGCGTGTACGGGCTGCTGGGGTGGAAGCCCGACGCCATGTGGATCCTCATCGGCATCGGCGTCTTGTCGATGGCCGTCGCCGACGCCGCGTTCGCCGTCGAACAGGCGAGAGGCGTGGCCGACACCGGCCACTACGACTTCGTGTGGACCATCGGAGCAGTACTGATCGCCTTCGCCGCCTGGGTGCGCACCAAGGACGGGCCGGCCGGCGCCGACCGGGTCGTCGGGATGCGGGCGGTGGCGTTGGCCCTCATCGCCCAGGCCCTGGCGGGATCGATCCAGATCTACGCCTTCTTCAGGGAGGTGGGGCGGAGCGAGCGCGTGGTCACCCTGGTCGTGCTCGTCGTGGCCTCCGTGCAGATCATCCTGACCCGGCCCCGGGCGGACCCCGCCGAGGCTTCCGCCCCGACCGCAGCCCAACCGAGCCCGGCCGACGGCTCGCACGAACGGACCGACCCGTGACGCCAGCGGGGTCCGGATGCCGTCGACAACACCCGGGCCAGGGGCGACGGGCGCCCCGGTGGCCGGTGGGTTCACGCCTGAGGGCTCGGCGAGGTGGGCCGGGACTACCGGTCGCCGCGGTAGAACTCAGCACTTCCGGGTAAGTTCTCCTCCCAGGGACCTGGGATCGTGTCGAACCGATCCCACCCAGACCGGGAGGAGCGGTATGACCGACCTATTGATGTCCGGCGACCACCTGACCATCACCGACCGCTTTTTCGCCACCCGGTCGCTCACCGAGTCGCTGGCCTCGTCGCTTTCGCCTGAGGACCAGACCGTCCAGTCGATGCCCGACGTGAGTCCCACCAAATGGCACCGGGCCCACACCACATGGTTCTTCGAGACGTTCCTGCTGTTGCCGAACCTGACCGGCTTCCGCGTGTTCCACCCCGACTACGGCTATCTCTTCAACTCGTACTACGAGGGAGTGGGAGCCCGGTACCCCCGCCACGACCGGGGCCTGGTGTCCCGGCCGGGTATCGGGGAGATCGCCTCGTACCGCAGCTATGTCGACGAAGCCATGGCCGACCTTCTGGCCGGTTCGGCCCCCGCACCGTGGCTCGAACTGGTAGAGCTCGGCATTCAACACGAGCAACAGCATCAAGAGCTCCTGTTGATGGACATCAAGCACGTGTTGTCCCGGAACCCTTTGTTGCCGGCCTACGACGCGATCCGTCTGCCGGCACCCGAGGCCGCCGGCGCGCCGAGGTGGACCGACTATCCCGAGGGCACCGTCGACATCGGCCACACCGGGACCGGCTTCTCCTTCGACAACGAGCTCCCCCGCCATCGGGAGTACCTGGGATCCTTCGCCATCACCGACCACCCCGTGACCTGCGGCGAGTGGCTGGCCTTCATTGAAGACGACGGCTACCACCGCGCCGAGTTCTGGCTCTCGGACGGATGGGCGACGGTGCAGTCGGAGGGCTGGGAGAGCCCCCTGTACTGGTCCCGTGAGGACGGTGTCTGGAGCGAGTTCACCCTCGGTGGGCCCACGGCGGTCAATCCGTCCCAACCGGTCTGCCACGTGAGCTACTACGAGGCCGATGCCTACGCCCGTTGGGCCGGATGTCGACTCCCTACCGAGGCCGAGTGGGAGGTCGCCGCGGCCGGCCAGTCGCGGGAGGGCAGCTTCTTGGATCAGACCAAGCTCCATCCCACCCCGGTGGGCCGCACCCCGGGGGGCTCGGGGCTGTTCGGGAACGTATGGCAGTGGACCTCCTCGGCCTATGGGCCGTATCCCGGGTTCGAGCCTGCTGCAGGGGCCGTCGGCGAGTACAACGGAAAATTCATGGTCAACCAGTACGTGCTGAGGGGCGGCTCGTGCGTGACGCCGCCGGACCACATCCGACCCAGCTACCGGAACTTCTTCCCGCCTTCGGCTCGCTGGGCCTTCTCCGGCCTGCGGTTGGCCCGCAATGTCTGACCCAGGGACGGGTCGCACCGTACGTCCACCAGCCTGAGGAGCGCTGAGCCCATGCATGACGTCATCCCCCCGACCATCGACGTCCACCTGACCGGCGACGACCTGCGGGAGGCCATGGAACGGGACGTCCGCACCGGGCTCGTCGGCGACCCCAAGAGCCTGCCACCCGTCTACTTCTACGATGACCGGGGCAGCCGTCTGTTCGACGAGATCACCCGCCTGCCCGAGTACTACCCCACCCGATCGGAACGCTCCATCCTCGACGCCCATGCCGGGGACATCGCCCGGCGGGCCGGGGCCGACACCCTGGTCGAGCTCGGCGCCGGCACCTGTGAGAAGTCACGAGTCCTGCTCGACGCCATGCGGTCCACCGGGCTGCTGCGCCGGTTCGTCCCCCTCGACGTGAGCGACACCACGCTGTGGGAGGCGGCCACGGCCCTCTCCGAGGAGTACCCCGGCGTGGTGGTCAGCGCCGTGGTCGGCGACTTCCACCACCACCTCGATCGCCTGCCGACCGACGGGACACGGCTCTTCGCCTTCCTCGGTGGCACCATCGGCAACCTCGATCCCGAACAGCGTCGGACGTTCTTCGTCCAGCTGGCCAAGGCCATGACCGTGGACGACCGACTACTGCTCGGAACCGACCTGATCAAGGACCGGGGCCGTCTGGTCGCCGCCTATGACGACAGCGCCGGCGTCACCGCCGAGTTCAACCGGAACGTGCTGCTCGTCCTCAACCGCGAGTTGGGGGCCGACTTCGATCCTGAACGGTTCGCCCACGTGGCCCGTTGGAACGAGGCCGACCATCGCATCGAGATGCATCTCCGGTCGTCACACCAACAGGACATCCGGGTGGCCGACCTCGATCTCGAACTCACGTTCCACGCCGGCGAGGAGATGCTCACCGAGATCAGCACCAAGTTCTCGTCCGAGGCCCTGGAGACCGAGCTCGACGAGTGTGGCTTCGTGGTGGAGGCCACGTGGCGCTCGCAGGGCGACGAGTTCCTGCTGACCTTGGCCCGCCCTTCCGCCTGAGCGTCGGTTCCTCCCCCGGCTCGGCCGCAGGGACGCCGATGCCGCACGATCGGCTCACTCGGCCAGCAGGTCCTTGACCGCACTCTCCACCGCGCCGTGGAAGGTCGGATAGGCGTAGATCATGTGACGGAGGCGGGTGGTGGCGACCTCGGCGTAGACGGCCAGCGTGAGTAGGCCCAGGACCTCGCCGCCGGTCGGGCCGACCGACGTCGCCCCGACCAGGACGCCGCGCTCGGAGTCCTCGACCAGCTTGATGAAGCCCTGGTTGCCGGCCTTGTGGATCCACCCCCGTGCGGACCCGGGAATCTGGGCGATCCCGACCCGAACCTGCATCCCCTGTTCACGGGCGGCCTCCTCGCTCAGCCCCACCGAACCGATCTCGGGATCGGTGAAGGTCACCCGCGGCACGGCCCGGTAGTCGGCCGGGACCACCTGGTGCCCGAGGAGGCCGTTCACGACGATGTCCGCCTGGTACATGGACATGTGGGTGAAGGCGCCTTCGCCCACGGCGTCCCCAATCGCCCACAGCCCGTCCACCCCCTTGACCCGCATGTGGTCGTCGACGGGCAAGGACCGGGCCGAGGAGTCGAGCCCGACCGAGGCCACGTTCAACTGGGCCAGATCCGGCCGGCGGCCGGCAGCCACCAACAGCTGCTCGCCCACCACGGGCCGACCGGCACCGAGTTCCACGGCGAAGCGTCGGCCGTCGTGATGGACCGAGCGGACGTCCACCCCGACACGGACATCGATCCCCTCGGATCCGAACACCTCGCCCAACAGTGCCGAGGTCTCGGGTTCCTCCAGCCCGAGCAGCTGCGGCCCGACCTCGATCACGGTGACCTCGGCCCCGAAGCGCCGGAATACCTGGGCCAACTCGACGCCGACGGCGCTGCCGCCGAGCACCACCAACGAGCCCGGCACCTCCTCGGTCTCGACGGCCTCCCGATTGGTCCAGTAGGGAAGACCCTCCAGCCCGGCCACCGGCGGGATCCACGCCCGCGAGCCGATGTTGACCACGACGGCCCTTCCGGCCTCGAGGACCCGGTCGCCCACCGCCACCGTCGTCGGCCCCTCGAGCCGGCCCCATCCCCGCACCAGGCGCCCGCCCTTGTCCTCGAAGCGTCTGGCCGCCACGCTGTCGTCCCACGAGTCGGTGGCCTCCTGGCGGATACGACGGGCCACCGGGCTCCAGTCGGGCTGCACCGTGACCGCACCGGCCATCCCGGGCACCCGTCGGGCTTCGGCCAGGAGGTCGGCGGCCCGGATCATCATTTTGGAGGGGACGCAGCCCCAGTAGGGGCACTCCCCTCCGACCAGCTCCGCCTCCACGCCGATCACGTCGAGACCGGCCTCAGCCAGGCGCCCGGCGACATCCTCCCCGCCCGGCCCCATCCCCACCACGATCACGTCGGCGCGCTCGCTCATCCTGGCTCCCTCGCCCTGGTGTGGGCTGCTCCGGTCCCGTTCGCCGGTGCCACCGGTTCTACCCGCCGGGTCCACATCGACACAACGCCGCCGGGCCGGGCCCGGTCAGCTCACCCGTTGGCGGGCGACGTCGAAGCAGGCGATGGCCCCGGCCGTGGCCACATTGAGGGACGGGAGCGTTCCGTGCTGGGGAATCGATGCCAGTGCCTCGCACCGCTTCCGGCTCAGCGGGGCGAGCCCGGCCCCCTCCGAACCCAGCACCAGTGCCACGGGCTGGTCGCCGAGCGCCAGCGAGTAGAGGGCCCGCTCGGCCTCCGCCACGAGTCCGACCGTCCACACCCCGAGCTGGGCCAGCTTCTGCAACGCCGTCGGCACCCCGGCCACCAGCGCCATGGGGAGGTACTCGATGGCGCCAGCGGCCACCTTGGCCACCGTGGGGGAGAGATGGGCCGACCGGTGCCTCGGGAGCACGATGCCGGTGACCCCGGCGCACTCGGCACTCCTCAGGAGGGATCCGAGATTGTGGGGGTCGGTGATGCCGTCGAGAACCAGCAGGAACGGCACCCGTCCACGCCGCGAAGGGCCACACAGCGACTCCAACGGTGTCTCCTCCACCGGTCGGGCCAGCGCCACCACCCCTTGTGCGGCCTCGGTCCTGGCCACCGAGTCGATGCGGCGGCGGGACACGTACTCCACCCGGACCCGCCGGGCCGAGGCCAGCGCCTCGATCTCGTCGAGGATGGTGGCGGCGTCCATCCCCTCGGCCATCAGCAGCGAGGTGACGGCCCGCCGGTTGGCACTCAAGAGCTCGCGCACGGCCTGGCGCCCCTCGACCTGGCCGCCACCGAGCCCGGGCGACGCCGGCGTCCTGCGGCCGTCCGGGCGGCCCAGGGATCGGGCACCCTGGGTGGAGGTGCGGGCCGCCCCCGCCGGAGATCTCGTCCCCTTCCGGCCCTTACCCTGGTCCGGGCCACCCTTTCGGCCGCCACCACGTGGTGAGCCTGTCGGTGGTGTACCGCCACGGGCTGCCCCGGGTCGGCCCCGGCCCCGGCCCCCACCGGATCCGCCGGCAGCGCCAGACCTGCCCGGGCTCATCGGGATGTCCCCCTCGACTCCGGTCCGGTGAGGGATGCCAGCAGCACTACCGCGGAGCAGGCGATGCCCTCGGCCCGGCCCAGGGCGCCGAGCCCCTCGGCCCGAGTGGCCTTGATGTTCACCGGCGCGCCCAGCACCACCCCCAACCGCTCGGCCATGGCCTCGACGAAGGGGGCCAGCCGTGGTCGCTCCGCCACCACGGTGCAGTCGGCGTTGACCGCCGTCCAGCCGGCCCGACGGGCCAGGGCGACCATGTCGGCCAGGATCTCCATGCTGTCCGCCCCGCTCCAGCGGGGATCGGTGTCCGGTGCGTGGCGGCCCAGGTCGCCGAGCCCGGCTCCGCCCAGGATGGCGTCGGCGATGGCGTGGGCCACGGCGTCGGCGTCGCTGTGACCCTCGAGACCCCGGGCGCCCTCCCCGGTGATGGTCACCCCACCGAGGATCAGCGGACGGTCGACGCGGTCGGAGAACCGGTGCACATCGAGTCCTTGGCCCACCCGCATGGCCGGCGGGCCGTCGGTCACCACGTGACCGTCCCCCGCAGCGCCTCGGCGATGTCCAGATCCTCGGGCCGGGTCAGCTTCAGATTCCACGGCTCGCCGGGCACGGTCCGCACCGGCGCCCCCAGCTGCTCCAGCAGGCCGGCGTCGTCGGTGGTCTGGCCCCCGGAACGGTGGGCGGCACGGAGGGTGGCGGCGGCAAAGGCCTGAGGGGTCTGGACGGTGACCAGCCCGTCGCGATCGACGGTCGACCCGACCAGATCCCCCGACGTCCGCTTCAGGGTGTCCGACACCGCCAGTACCGGGATGGCGCCCTCGGCGTCGCCATCTCGGACCGCGCCCACCACGGCGGCGAAGAGAGCGGGGGAGGCCAGCGGGCGGGCCGCGTCGTGGACGACGATGATGGTGGCGTCGTCGGGCACGGCGGCGAGCCCGGCCCGGACCGAATCGGCCCGCGACGGGCCACCGGTCACCACGCAGTCCGCCCCCCAGCCCCGGGGCCCGTTATCGGCACCCCCTTCGGCACCGCCATCGACTGGCGCCTGGGATTCGGCGTCGTCGACGGGACGGTGGGCATCACCGGACGGGTCGGGAACCACCAGCACCACCCCGTCTGCGGCCGTGCGCGCCGCCGACACCGCCCAGGCCGCCACCGGGCGACCGGCCAGTTGGAGAAATTGTTTGGGCCCCCCGAAGCGGTGACCCGACCCGCCTGCCACCACGATGGCCCACACGGAGCCCGCTCGGCTCAGGGAAGCGCCTCGTTGAGGCGGACCTCGGCCGTCTCCTCGTCGACCCCGAGGGCGAAGGTCAACTCCGACACCAGGATCTGACGGGCCCGCTGGAGCATGCGCTTCTCCCCGGCCGAGAGCCCCTTGTCCTTGTCGCGGATCGAGAGGTTCCGGACCACTTCGGCCACCTGGTAGATGTCCCCCGAGCGCAGCTTCTCCGAGTGGTTCTTGTAGCGGCGCGACCAGTTGGTCGGCATCCGGGCCTCTTTCTTGCGAAGCACGGCGAAGACCTCTTCCACCTCTTCGTCGTTGATCACCTCGCGCAGGCCGACGCCCTCGGTGTTGTCGGCCGGGACCATGAGGGTGAGGTCCCCGTAGGCCAGCCGGAGCACCAGGTACTCCTGTTTCTTGCCGAACGCCTCTTTGGTCTCGCGTCGTTCGACTACTGCCGCGCCGTGGTGCGGATAGACGACCTTGTCACCGATGTCGAACACCGTTCCTCCTGGCGTTGCGTGCAGGTCCCGGGCTGGTGAGCTCGATCGGGGCTGCGTAGGGAGCACGCAATGGTACACGGTGGCAGCGGCTGTCCTTACCGCGGGGTGTGTGGCCGGGTGCGCGGCGGGGTCTGTGGGAGCACCGGCCACACCCGCCACGATGCCCCCGGAAGCACGGGCTCCGCTACTGGTAGCGCTCGAAGATGCTGGCCTCGGCCAAGCGGGCCAGGCCCTCTTTGACCGAGTGGGCACGGGTCTCGCCCACTCCTTCGACCTGCTCGAGCTCGTTCAGGGAGGCCCGCATGATCTGCTGGAGGTTGGCAAAGCGGTCCACGATCCGTTCGATGATCACGTCGGAGAACCTCGGCAACCGCGACAGTATGCGGTAGCCCCGTGGCTCCACACCGGAGTCGGTGTCGTGGAACGACCCCGCCAGTCCGAGGATATCGGCCACCTGCTGGGCGTCGGCGAGCTGCTCGGACGAGAGATGGGCCAGCTGCTCGAGGACACGGTGGACGACAGCCAGCCGATCTCTGCCCTTGACCGGCGGGAGCCGGCAGTAGTCCCGGACCACCAGACGCAGGGCCGGCGCCACACTGTCGACCAGCTCGGTGGACTGCAGACCCACCAGCCGGCCGTCGTCACCCAGCTCCACCAGGTAGCCGTCCACTTCTTCGGCGATGCGCAGGAGCATCTCGGCCGCCTGGACCACGCCGATCACGTCGCCGACGGACACCGTGTCCTCGACCTCGAGCATGGAGAGCCCCGAGAGGGCCACGTCGAACCGGACCCGGAACCGCTGCATGGTGGCCAGAGCCTGGTCTGTCCGGTCGTGGAGCCAGCCGGTGGGCTGCACGGTGTGCTTCAGGTCGTTGCGGTAGACGGCGATGACCGACATGGCCGCCGACACCGACAGGACGGGCACGTCGATGGACCGGGCCACCCGCTCGGCGGTCCGGTGCCGTGTGCCGGTCTCCGAGGTCGGGATGCTGGCCTTGGGCATCAGGTGGACATTGGCCCGGGCGATCCGGGAGGCGTCGGCGGCCAAGATGATGGCGCCGTCCATCTTGGCCAGCTCCGAGAGCCGCTGGGGGCTGAACTCGGCGTCGAGCAGGAATCCGCCCGAGCAGATGGACAGCACCCCCGGACCGTCTCCCACCACGACGAGGGCGCCGCGCTTGGCCCGGAGAATCCGGTCCAGCCCGTCACGCAACGGCTGCCCCGGGGCCGCCATGGCCAGGGCGTCACTGAGTGGCGAGCTCTGGCGGGCGGTCACAGTCGAAATGGTACCTGGCCGTGCCACCTAGGGCCCTGCCCGCAGATCAGTCGGCCACGCTTTCCGTCAAGAACCGGGTGACGGCGTCGATGACGGTGTCCACGCGGACCAGCTGCATCCCCGGAGGTCCGGGGGAGACGATGCCGGCACCACCACCCTGTCGAACCCGAGGCGGGCCGCCTCCTCGAGGCGCCGGGGCAGGTTGGTGACCTGGCGAATCTCACCGGCCAGTCCGACTTCACCCACTGCGGCCAGGTCGGGCGGGAGCGGTAGGCCGGTCGCTGCCGAGGCCACGGCCATGGCCACGGCCAGGTCCGCGGCCGGCTCGGTCACCCGGATCCCCCCGGCCACCGATGCGAACACATCGAGGCCCAGCACCGGCAGGTCGGCATGGCGGGCCAGCACGGCCAGGGTCATCATCATGCGCCCGCTGTCCAGCCCCACCACCGATCGCTTGGGTTGGGCCTGGCCCATGGGGATCACCAGGGCCTGGAGCTCGACCAACAGGGTGCGGCGCCCCTGTACCGCAGGCAGGACCACTCCACCGGGCACCCCGATCAGTCGGTCGCCGAGCAGCAGCCGGCCGGGATCGTCGACCGGGTCGAGGCCGTTGTCACCCATCTCGAACAGCCCGAGCTCACCGGTGGGACCGAACCGGTGTTTGACGGCCAGGAGGAGCCGCAGCGCGTGATGGCGGTCGCCCTCGAAGCTCAGGACGGTGTCCACCATGTGCTCGAGGGCCCGGGGTCCGGCCAACGAGCCGTCCTTGGTCACGTGGCCGACCAGTACCGTGGCCACCTGACGGGACTTGGCCAGCCCGACCAACTGGTCGGCGCACTCGCGCACCTGGGTCACACTGCCCGGAACGCCGGAGGCGCGGCGTTCGCCGGGGACGGCCGGACCGATGGCCACGGCCTGGATGGAGTCGATGACCACCAGGTCGGGCTGGCACTCGACCACGGCGTTGATCACGGCACTGACATCGGTGACCGGAAGAATCAGCAGCCCCGGAGGGACGGGACCCAGTCGTTCGGCCCGTAATCGAACCTGATGGGCCGACTCCTCGGCCGAGACCAGCAGCACCCGGTGCCCGGCCGCGGCCCGGGCCGCCAGCACCTGGAGCAGGAGCGTGGACTTGCCGATCCCCGGCTCCCCGCCGACCAGGGTCACCGAGCCGGGCACCAGACCGCCCGACAGCACCCGGTCGAATTCGTCCACCCCGGTCGGAACGGCCGTGGCCTCGGACACGTCCACCGACGACAGGGGCACCGGCATGGACGACAGGCCCAGGGCATCCACCGCCTGGGCCAGCGTCCCCAGCTGCCCCTCCTCCACCAGGGTGTTCCACTCCCCGCAGGTCGGGCACCGCCCGGCCCACCGGGCGGTGGTAGATCCGCAGTCGATGCAGCGGTGTCGCTTTGCCGTCTTGGCCATGGGCCCGATGGTAGGGACTGGGTGTGCCGGAGGGGGTGACCGGTCTCCCTACGGAGCCGGCGGACACCACATGGTCGGCCCTGCCGGCACCGTGCCGTTACTGTTTTTCGTTATAGCTATATCGTCCATACATTTTGTGTATACGTCATATAGCTATTCCCGAGAACGGAACACGAAGGCGCTGGCGCCCGTCGAACCGATACCGCCGTCCGTCGAACCGGTGCTGCCGCCCGTCGAACTCATACTGCCGCAGGGACGGAGCAGGGCCATGGGAGCGACGGGCATGCGGGCATGAGAAACGCCCCACCGGATCGGCGGGGCGTTTCGCACAGTGTTCGGCGCTCAGGCCGGACCGATCGGGATCGGCCCCCTGGTTCAGTCGGCGGCGGAGTCCGCTCCGGCCAACTCCACCGGCGGCGGCGGCTCGATTCCTTCGATGGCGGTGAACGTCAGCTGTTGCTCGCCGGCGATCAGCGGAGGCGCACCCTTCACGTCGAAGGCCTCTGCCGCCTCCGGTGTGATGGTCTCGACGTCAACCAGGATGGTCTCGCCCACCCGGAACTCCTTCCACAGGATCCTCTCCGACAGCGGATCCTCGACCATCTGCTGGATGGCCCGGCGCAACGGTCGCGCCCCGAGCTGGGGGTCGTAACCCTTGTCGGCCAGCAGCTGCTTGGCCGGTGGTGTGAGGACCAGACTGAGGCCCTGCAGTTCCAACTGGTTCGAGACCCGCTGGATCATGAGGTCCACGATCTCGACCACCTCGACCTTCGACAGCTCGTGGAACACCACGACCTCATCGATGCGGTTGAGGAACTCCGGCCGGAAGTGGGCCTTCAGGGCTTCGTTGACCTTCGTCTTCATCCGCTCGTAGGTCACGGCCTCCGACGTCTTGGCGAAGCCCACCGACGACTTGCGGAGGTCGGCCGTACCGAGGTTGGACGTCATGATCAGCACCGTGTTCTTGAAGTCCACCGAGCGACCCTGGGCGTCGGTCAGGCGACCGTCCTCCAGGATCTGCAGCAGCGTGTTGAACACGTCGGCGTGAGCCTTCTCCACTTCGTCGAAGAGCACCACGGAGAAGGGCTTGCGGCGGACCGCCTCGGTCAGCTGACCGCCCTCCTCGTACCCGACGTAGCCGGGGGGCGAGCCGACCAGCCGACTCACCGTGTGCTTCTCCATGTACTCGGACATGTCCAACTGGATCAGGGCGTCCTCGTCGTCGAAGAGGAACTCGGCCAGCGTCTTGGCCAACTCGGTCTTCCCGACTCCGGTGGGGCCGAGGAATATGAACGAACCGCTCGGTCGCTTGGGGTCCTTCAGGCCGGCACGTGTCCTGCGGATCGACCGGGCCAGGGCGGCGATGGCCGGCTCTTGACCGATGACCCGCTTGTGCAGCTCGTCCTCCATGCGGAGCAGCTTGGCCGTCTCCTCCTCGGTGAGCCGGTAGACGGGGATGCCCGTCCAGTTGGCCAACACCTCGGCGATGACTTCCTCGTCCACCACGTCGAAGAGGTCGACCCCCTCGGCACGCCACTCGGCCTCCATGGCCTCTTTGGAGTCGAGACGTTCCTTCTCCTGCTCGGCGAGCTTCTTGGCCTGGTCGAAGGCCTGCTTTTCGATGGCCGCTTCCTTGTCGGCCCGCAGGCGGGTGATGTCCTCCTCGAGCTTCTTGTAGGCGGGCGGCGTCGTCATCCGGCGGATGCGCAGGCGACTGCCGGCCTCATCGATCAGGTCGATGGCCTTGTCGGGAAGATAACGGTCGGCCAGGTAGCGGTCGGCCAGATTGGCCGCGGCCACCAACGCCTGGTCGGTGATGGTGACGGCGTGGTGGGACTCGTACCGGTCGCGCAGTCCCTTCAGGATCTCGATGGTCAGGGCCACGTTGGGCTGCTCCACCTTGATGGGCTGGAAGCGTCGCTCCAGCGCCGCGTCCTTCTCCAGGTGCTTGCGGTACTCGTCGATGGTGGTGGCACCGATGGTCTGCAGCTCGCCGCGGGCCAGCATGGGCTTCAGGATGGAGGCGGCGTCGATGGCCCCCTCGGCCGCGCCGGCACCGACCAGGGTGTGGAGCTCGTCGATGAACAGGACGATGTCGCCGCGCGGTGCGGATCTCCTTCAGGACCTTCTTGAGCCGCTCCTCGAAGTCGCCGCGATAGCGGCTGCCGGCCACCAGGGCCCCGAGATCGAGGGTGTAGAGCTGCTTGCCGGTCAAGGTCTCCGGTACGTCGTCGGCCACGATGCGCTGGGCCAGGCCCTCGACGATGGCGGTCTTGCCCACGCCGGGCTCCCCGATGAGCACCGGGTTGTTCTTCGTGCGGCGCGACAGCACCTGCATGACCCGCTCGATCTCTTTTTCTCGACCGATGACCGGGTCCAGCTTGTGGTCCCGCGCCAGAGCGGTGAGGTTGCGGCCGAACTGGTCGAGGACGGGGGAACCGGTCGGGGCGTCCGAGGACTGCGAGCCCGGGGCACCGGCGCCCACCGACTCCTTGCCCTGATAGCCGGAGAGCAGCTGGATGACCTGCTGCCGGACCCGGGGGAGATCGGCGCCCAGGCTCACGAGGACCTGTGCGGCCACGCCCTCGCCCTCGCGGACCAGACCCAGCAGCATGTGCTCGGTGCCGATGTAGCTGTGCCCGAGCTGCAGCGCTTCACGCAGCGAGAGCTCGAGGACCTTCTTGGCCCGGGGGGTGAAGGGCGGGGACCCCGTAGGTGCCGTCCCAGCCAGGCCTATGGTCTCCTCGACCTTCTCACGGACCGCCTCCAGCGAGACCCCGAGGGACTCGAGCGCCTTGGCCGCCACACCCTCACCCTCGTGGATCAGGCCCAGGAGGATGTGCTCGGTGCCGATGAAGCTGTGGTTGAGCAGCCGCGCCTCCTCTTGCGCCAGCACAAGAACTCGACGAGCCCGGTCTGTGAATCGTTCGAACATCCACCGCCTCCATCCGCGGTCGGTAACTGAACCGAAGTCTACAGGTGCAGGTGCCACCCGCACCCGCACATACCCGATTTACCTTCCCTTTTCTCAGCCATCGGCATCCTGGCCTATCGTCTGTAGGAAGTGAACGTCGTCGAGCTCATTGGGCTTCCCGCACTCGAAGATCAGCTGGGGCGCCTCGAGCCCCTGCTCGTGGAGTCCGTGGTCACGGGCGACGACTTCCTGGACGAGGTCACCACCCACCTTCTGGCCGCGGGGGAAGCGGCTGCGCCCGGTATTGGCCCTGGCCACCGCCTCTTCCGGGGCCGGCGAGTCGGGTCAGGAGGACCTTTTGGGCGCGGTGGCCGTCGAACTCGTGCACCTGGCCTCGCTCTACCACGACGACGTGATGGACGAGGCCACGGTCCGTCGCAACGTCGAGAGCGTCAACGCCCGCTTCGGCAATCTGGTGGCCATCGTGGCCGGCGACTTCCTCTTGGCCCGCTCGGCCGAGATCGCCGCCGGTCTGGGCACCGAGATCGCCGGCCTGCTGGCAGCCACCCTGGGCGAACTGTGCCAGGGGCAGGTGGCCGAGGTGCACGCGGCGTTCCAGCCCAACCGAAGCCAGGACCAGTACCGCCGGGCCATCGCCGGCAAGACGGCCGCCCTCATGGCCACCTCGTGCCGAATCGGGGCCCTCACCGGAGGCCTGCCCCGGCCCCAGGTGGAGGCGTTCACCTCCTTCGGACGGTCGTTCGGGATGATCTTCCAGGTACGGGACGACATCCTCGACGTGATCGGGACCGAGGCCGAGTTGGGGAAGCCGGCCGGGCAGGACCTGGCCGAAGGGGTGTACACCCTCCCGGTCCTGCTGGCCCTGGCCGACCCGGTGGTCGGGCCCGAACTGAGCCCCCTGCTGGGTCAACCACTGGGCCAGCCGGAGCGGGACAAGGCCCGTTCCATCGTGGCCGAGTCGGGGGCCATCGAAGATTCGGTGGTGGTGGCCCGCCGGTACGCCGAGGAAGCTTCGGCCGCCGTGGCGGAGCAGTCACCCGGGCTGGCCGCGGGCTTCTCCAACCTGGCCCACTCTCTGGTCGACGACCTTCCCGCCGCCTGAACCCGGTCAGCCCGGCACAGGCCCACCCCGCCGCCGGCCCCATCGCCACCCTCCGTGGGTCAGCCCACCGAACCGCTGGACGGGGCTGCCACCTGGCACTTCGTCTCGATCTTCTGGGAGATCTCGGCCAGACGGGCCTTGAAGGCCGCGCTCTCGTACCTGGTGATCCTCTTCTGCAACCTGGCGGCCCGCTTGGTCTGGCCGGCGGCGGCCGCTTTGGCCTGGGCCGCCGTCAACTTGGGGAGACCGGCCGCGATGTGGGTCTCGGCCGACTGGATCCGGTCCAGCACCTTGGTGGCGTTGGCGCAGTTGAAGTGCTTTCCACCCGTGGCCGTCGCGGTGGCTCCGGTGGCGGCGCGGCACCGGCCGCACCGGCCGCTCCCAGCGACAGCGCTCCTACGGCGACCACGCCGACGAGCACTCTCTTGGCTGTGGGGATCATGTGCGACATGGTGGGCTTCCTCCTGGTCAGGGCCGGGGGTTCCGGCTGCACCCCTTGTTCTCGCCCGCCGGCATGTGCGATCGGTGACGGAGGTGTTAGGGGCTGATGATGGACCCGTGGGCCTACCGCACCGGCCGCAGACGGCAGGGTTGAGTAGCGTCGGTCTGGCCATGGACGCCACGGAGCAGGGACACACCGCCACGGGCCCGCGGCGCGACGGGACCAGGTGACCGCCAAACGGGGAAGCGTCCGCCACGACGTCCGCCTGGACTGCCCGCCGGACCAGGCCTGGGCCGTCGTCGGGGCGCCGGAGCGGGTGCACGAATGGTTCCCCGGTATCGACTCGTGCACCGTCGAGGGCGACCAGCGGGTGGTGGTCACCGGATCGGGCCTCCCCATGCCCGAACACCTGGTGACGGTCGATCCCACCCTCCGGCGGCTCCAGTACCGGATCACCGCGCCCCTGTTCGCCGAGCACCTGAGCACCATCGACGTGCTCGACCTCGGAGCCGACACCTGCCTGGTGGTCTACAGCGTCGACGCCGAACCGGCCCCCCTGGCCCTGGTCATCGGGGGTGCGGCGCGGGAGGGGCTCCAAGCCCTTCCGGCACGGTTCGGACCCGGACCCGCCTGATGGGCCGGAAGATCCTCCTGGTCACCACCGACCAGCAGCGCTACGACACACTGGGGTGCAACGGCGCCACCATCGGTCGGACCCCGGTCGTGGACGGGCTGGCGGCCCAAGGCATCCGATTCGAGCGGGCCCACCCGCAGTCGGTGGTGTGCATGCCGTCCCGGTCGACCATCCTCACCGGACAGCACCCGAGCACCCACGGCGTCTGGATGAACGGGGTGCCCCTGCCCGTCGACGCCCCGTCGGTGGCCCTCGAGCTCCACCGGGCCGGCTACCGGACCGCGCTGGTCGGCAAGGCCCACTTCGAGCCGTTCCTCGACCCGTTCTTCCGATTCAGCGAGAACTCGATGGCCCTGACCGGGACCGAGCCGGTGGGCGGGCTCCACCGGGGATTCGAGCACCTGGAGCTGGCCACCCACGGTGTGATGGGACCCCTCCACTACGCCCGCTGGATGATGAGCGAGCATCCCGAGGCGCTGGCCGGCTTCTACCCCGCCCTCGACGGATCCCTCCAGGTCAACGCGGCGGGCGGGGGGGACACCGGTGCACCCCAGGTGCAGGTCAACCCGGTCGACCGCGGGATCTACCACACCGACTGGGTGGCCGACCGGACCATGGCCTGGCTCGACTCCCTCGGGGACGACGAGGACTGGTTCTGTTGGATGAGCTTCCCCGACCCCCACCATCCCTGGGATCCGCCCCAGTCCGAGGTGGGCCGCATCGACTGGCGGGAGGTCCCCCTTCCGGACGGCTATCCCGCCGACCGGGCCCGGCGCGAGGCCATCCTCGACGCCAAGCCCCGGCACTGGCGCCTCTGGTACGACGGCACGCTGGTCTCCAACTACGAGGCTCCCGCCGACTGGGTGCCGGCCACCCTCACCCCCGACCAGGTCCGCGAGGTCAACGCCCGCAACGCCGTCGAGTGCGAGCTCATCGACGAGGCCGTCGGCCGGGTCCTGCACCGGATCGCCGGGCGCGGTTGGGACCAGGACCTCGACGTGGTCTTCACCACCGACCACGGCGAGCTGCAGGGTGACTTCGGCCTGCTCTTCAAGGGCCCCTACCACGTGGACGCCCTGATGCGCCTGCCCCTGGTCTGGCGGCCGGCCCCGTCCTGCTCGGTCGCCCCCGGGGTGGTGACCCGCCCGGTGGGCCTGGTCGACCTGGCCCCGACCTTCTGCGCCATCGCCGGGCTCGAGCCGCCCGATTGGATGCAGGGAGGCGCCCTGCCCGCCGACGACGCCGAGGCCGACGCCCGGGGCTTCGAGCGGGTGCTGACCGAGTGGGACAGCGAGCTGTTCGGGACCGACGTCCACCTCCGCACCCTCATGCGGGACCACTGGGTCTGTTCGGCCTACCTCCCCGGGACGTCACACGACGGCAGCGAGGGCGAGCTCTACGACCTCGCCGAGGATCCGCGGCAACAGGTCAACCGGTGGGACGACATCTCGCTGCAGGCCACCCGGGACGACCTCCTGGCCGATCTGTGGGACCACCAACCCCCGGTCCGCCGACCCCGCCTGGCCCTCGAAGCTCCGGTCTGACCCGGACGCCGGGCCTAGCCGGACGAGGAGGGACCCGGCGAGTTGCGGTCGAAGATGATCCGAAGTCCGTGAAGCGTGAGCCAGGGCTCGACGTACTCGATCTCCTCCGCATAGGGGGAGATCAGCTCGGACAGACCCCCGGTGGCCACCACCGTGCACTCTCCCAGCACGGCGGCGAACCGGCGGCACAATCCGTCGACCTGGCCGGCGAAACCGTACAGCGCCCCCGACTGGATCGACTCCACCGTCGACTTGCCGATGACGCTGCGCGGTTCGATGAGCTCGACCCGACGGAGTGCGGCGGCGTGGGCGAACAGTGCATCGAGGCTGATGGCCACCCCCGGCGTGATGGCCCCACCGAGGTACTCGCCGGCGGCGGAGATGGCGTCGAACGTGGTGGCGGTGCCCAGATCGACCACGACACAGGGACCCCCGAACAGGTCATGGGCACCCACCGCGTTGGCGATCCGGTCCGCCCCCACCTCCTTGGGATTGTCGTAGAGGATGGGCATCCCGCTCCTCACGCCGGGCTCGAGGACCACCGACGGCACGTCGAACCACCGGGCCACCATCAGGCGGAGGTTGGCCGTGACCAGCGGGACCGACGACGTCACGGCGATGCCAGAGACGGTGTGGTCGATGTCCAGCCCGTCGAGGTCGAGCAGCTGGGTGAGCAACAGGGCGTGCTCGTCCGCGGTCCTCTCGGCCACGGTGGAGAGGCGCCAGTGGTGGGCCAGTCCGGTCGGCTCGCTTCCGTCCCGGGGCCCGGTGCCGGCCGACGACTCGTTGGCGTCGTCGGCGAACAGCCCCACCACCGTCTCGGTGTTCCCGACATCGATGGCGAGCAACATGGTCAGGCCCTGCCGCGGCCGAGGGGCGACAGATCGAATCCGAGGTCGAGGACCGGAGCCGAATGGGTCAACGCCCCCACGGAGATGAGGTCGGCACCGGCCGCGGCCAGCAGGGGGGCCATGGCCAGGTCGACGCCCCCGGACACCTCGACCAGGGTCGACACCCCGTCGGCCCGGAGCCGCAGGACGCACTCGGCCACCTGGTCGAGCGACATGTTGTCGAGCATGACCAGGGTGGCACCGGCGGCGACGGCCTCGTCCACCTGGGCCAGCCGGTCGCACTCCACCTCCACCGTCCGGCCCGGCCACAGCTGTCGGGCCCGGTCCACGGCCTCGGTGATCGAAACCCCGTCGAGATGGTTGTCCTTGACCAGCACGGCATCCGACAGGCTCCCCCGGTGGTTGTAGCCGCCGCCGGCCCGGACCGCGGCCTTCTCCAGGGCCCGGAGGCCCGGGGTGGTCTTGCGGGTGTCGAGGACGCGGGTGTCCGGGTTGGCCTCGGCCACGGTCTCCACGTACCGCCGGGTGAGCGAGGCCACGCCCGAGAGGTGGCCGAGGAAATTGAGCACCGTCCGTTCCGCCGTCAGGATCGAGCGGAGGGGGCCCCGGGCCGTGGCCACGACGTCACCCGGGCCCACCTGTCCCCCGTCGTCGATGCGCCACTCCACGTCGACATCGGGGTCGATCTGCGAGAAGGTCTCGAGGGCACAGGCCCGGCCGGCGACCACGCCGACGGACCGGCTGACGATCGCGACCGAGGAACGGGCCTCGGCCGGCACCAGGGCCGCGGTGAGGTCGCCCAGAGGCAGGACGTCCTCGGCCAGGGCCCGGCTGACGGCGTCGACGACGGCCGCCCGGGGCGGATCGACCGCGTTGGACCCGATCGGTGACGACGGTGGCACAGCGCTAACGGCTCAACGGTCGCGGCGACGTGGAGACGGAGTGGGCCCGGGGACGATCGCCACCCCGTCACGACCGTGGACGATGCGGCGGCGCCACGCCTCGGACACCTCCGGAAAGTCGCTCCGCGGCATGGGCGCCGCGCGTCTCGTGGCGGACGGAGGCCGAACGCAGCAGGCTCCGGGCTGCCGTGACCAGGTTGGCCAGCTCGCCGTGGGCCCGGTCCGCAGGTGTGGCGTCGCCCATGACCGTGGCCAAAGCGTCGACGGTGGCGCCGGCCGAGTCCAACGAGTGGCGGCTGCGGACGACGCCGGCGCCCTCGATCATCACCCGCTGCAGGGACTCGCGGGTCTTCGTTACGTCGGGCCAGGTGCCGGCCTCGGCCGGCGGCTGACCGGTCCGGGTCGCGGTCCACGGGGCCGCCTCGGTCGGACCCACCCCTTCGCCGGCGTCAGGATCCAGTGCTCCCATCACGCCGGTGGGCGTCGGTCCCTCCTGGCCGGCCAGGATGGACTCGGCCAGTCGGGCCCCGAACACCATGCCCTCCAGCAGCGAGTTGGAGGCCAGGCGGTTGGCGCCGTGCACCCCGGTGCAGGCCACCTCGCCCGCGGCCCACAGCCCGGGCAGCGCCGTGGCCCCCGACAGGTCCGTGATCACCCCGCCCGAGAGGTAGTGGGCGGCCGGGGCGATGGGCAGCCAGTCGCAGGCGGGGTCCAGGCCGATGGCCCGGAGCGAGGCGGAGATGGTCGGGAACCGGGCCTCGAAGGAGGTGAGACCGGTGGCGTCGAGCCAGAGGCTCTCGACGCCCTGGACGCGCATCCGTTCGGCCATGGCCCGGCTGACCACGTCCCTCGGCGCCAACTCGTCGACGAAGCGCTCGCCCTCGGCGTCGCGCAGCAGGGCCCCGTGCCCCCGCAGCGCCTCCGACAGCAGGGGGCGGGGCATGGCCGGATGGTGGAGGGCGGTGGGGTGGAACTGCATGAACTCCACGTCGGCCACCGGAACCCCGGCCCGCAGGGCCATGGCCAGGCCGTCGGCGGTGGCCTCGGCCGGATTGGTGGTGACGGCGAACAGCTGGCCGGCGCCCCCGGTGGCGAGCACCGTCCGGGCCGCCCGGACCTCGACCAGCCGACCGTCGGTGCTGAGGGCCAGTACCCCGCGACACCGACCCCCCTCGACCAGTAGATCGAGGGCGAACCATTCCTCCATGACGGCGGCGGCGCTGTCGCGGGTGGCATCCACCAGCGCCCGCTCGACCTCGGCTCCGGTGGCCGCGCCCCCGGCGTGGACCACGCGGGCCGTGGAGTGGCCCCCCTCGCGGGCCAGGGCCAGGGCGCCGCCCGGCTGCCGGTCGAACACCGCGCCCATGGCAATGAGCTCGTTGACCCGGGAGGGACCCTCGTCGACGAGCACCCGGACCGCGTCGGGATCGCAGAGTCCGGCTCCGGCCGCCAGCGTGTCGGCCAGGTGCAGATCGGTGGAGTCCTCGTCCCCCCCGAGGACGGCGGCCACGCCGCCCTGGGCCCAACGCGTGGCCGACTGGGACAGCTCGGCCTTGGTCAGGACGCCCACCCGCAGGCCGCCGGAGGCCGTCCCCGACGCTGAACCGGTCGGCGAGAGGGGGGCGGCCAGTCGGACGGCGGCAGACAGCCCGGCCACACCACTGCCGAGGACGAGCACGTCGAGCGTGCCCGGTGCCAGCTCCGAGTGGACCACGGTGTGGTCAGCGACCCCGGCGGGGATCGAGATTGTCGATCAGTCGGACCGGACCCACCGTGGCCGCCACCAACAGCCTCAGCGGCCGGTTCGTCACCAACGACCGGGCCCGCTCGAGGTCGTCGGCATGGACCACGGCCGCATAGTCCAGGACCACCTCGGGCTCGAGTGAGACGATCGCTTCCATGAGACCCTCCACCTCGGAGGGATCGGAGGCCCCCTCCGACAGGAGGGCGGCTCCGGCCCGGAGGGCCCGGGAGAGTACCAGGGCCGATCGGCGCTGATCGGGCGAGAGCCGGGCGTTCCGGCTGGAGAGGGCCAGGCCGTCGTGGTCGCGCACCGTCGGGCAGCCGATGACCTGGGTCGGGAGGGCCAGATCGCGTGCCACCCGGGTCACCAGGGCCAGCTGTTGGAAGTCCTTCTCCCCGAAGTAGGACCGGCACCGACCGGCGGCGGAGAGCAGCTTGACCACCACGGTGGCCACCCCGTCGAAGTGGCCGGGGCGAGCCGCTCCCTCCCACCGTGTGCCGAGGGCCGGCACCGTCACCGACGTCGGGGCGACGCCGGGGGAGTCCGGGTACATCTCCTCCACCGAGGGTGCGAACACCAGGCGCCCCCCGGCGGTGGCGATGGCATCGAGGTCGGCGTCGAGGGACCGCGGGTAGTTGGCCAGATCGGACGGGTCACCGAACTGGGTCGGGTTGACGAAGATCGACACGGCCACGACGTCGCACTCCGCCGCGGCCCGCCGGATGAGCGACCGGTGTCCCTCGTGGAGGGCGCCCATGGTCGGAACCACCCCGACCGTCCGACCCGACAGGCGGATGGCATCGAGCGTCTCCGAGTAGGCGGCGATGGTCTCGATGACCCGGGGTCGGTCGGTGGTGGCCGGAACGGGGGGAGCAACGGCTCCGAGGGTGGCCTCGGCCGCGGGGACGTCGACGAAGACGGTGCTCATGCCACCTGCCCCACATCGCCCGGGGCCAGCGCACCCGGTGACCGGGGGAGCGGCTCGGCCCGGCCGGCGGCGGGTGCCGCGGGACCGGGTGAACCGCCGGCAGTCGGATCCAGCGAGAGCCTCCGGGCCAGGCCGACCATGGCGTCGTAGGCGGCCAGTTCGGTCCGATGACCAGCCAGCCCGGCCAGGGCGGCACGGTGGCGCTCGACGGTGTCCCAGTCCCCCCGGGCCGCCGGGCCGGTGAGGGCCCGGCTGGGGCCGAGCGCCAAAGCGTCGTCGGTGGCCGCGTGCACCAGGCCGGCGAAGGCATCGAGCGGGAGCCCGACGCTGCCGGCGATCCGTTCCACCTGCCCGATCAGGGCCACCAGATGGTTGGCGGCGATCGATGCCGCCGCGTGGTAGACGGCGCGGTCCGCGTCCTCGACCTCGACCAGACGGCCCCCGAGCGCGTGGGCCATGTCCCTTGTGACCGGATCACCGGCCACGGCGAAGGTGGCTCCCGAACGAAGGCGTTCGGCACCGACGACGGCGTCAGGCAGCGGTACCAGGGGATGGAGGGACCCCCGCCGAGGGTGGGTTCGAAGGACGTCGAGGCCGAGCGATCCGGACAGGTGCACGACGGCGGTGGTCGGCACCGGATCCACCATCGCCGCCACCCGCTCGACGGCGTCGTCCGGAGTGGCGATGATCAACAGATCGACCGCACCGGCGGCATGCCGGGGCGGGTCGTGGCGGCCGAGCACGCCCAGGCATCGGAATCCGCCGGCGGCGGTGAGTGCCGCCGTCAACGAGCGACCGGCCCGGCCTGGTCCGACAGTGCGGAATGTGGTCACGAGACCCCTTTGGTACGTTCCGGCCCCCGGAGGGTGCCGTTCGCGTCAGAGAATCTGAGTACTCCTCACAGTGTACCCACGACTGCCACCTCGCCACCAGCGACGGCCAGTGCTTCCTCGTCGACGAGGTCGGGAGCCAGCTCGCGGCAGGGGCGCCAACACGAACCGGCGCTGGCGCCAGCGAGGATGGGGCACGGTGAGCTCGGGGTCGTCGAGGGCCATGCCGTCGATCCAGAGCACGTCGGCGTCGAGGGTCCTCGGTCCCCACCGGGCGGCACGCACCCGGCCGGCGGCGGCTTCGAGCCGCCGGCACTCTTCGAGCAGGCGGTAGGGATCGGCCGTCGGGCTGACGGCCAGCTCCACCACGACGTTGAGGAAGGGACCCTGATCCTCGGGACCGCCCACCGGTTGGGTCTCGTAGACCCGGGACACCGCCGTCACCGGAACCCGGCTCCCCGCTCGCAGCTGGTCCACGGCCCGCCGCAGGTGGGACCAGCGATCACCCAGATTGGAACCGAGGCCAAGGAAGGCCCGCACCTTCGGCGGCTCGGCCACCGGGACGGTCACTGGCGGCGCGACAGCCGGACCCCGACGGTGTCGATGTCCTCGGGCAACGGTGGCCGCAGTTTCCTCAGGTGCACGGTGACGGCGGTGATCCGGAGGTCCGCGGCCAGGGTTGCCCGGGCCACCGCCGCGGCCAGGGCCTCGAGCAGCTCGAACGAGGTCGTCCCCGACACGATGGCGGCGGCCGAGGCCGTCACCGCGGCGTAGTCGACCGTGTCGGCCAGCCGGTCGCTCCCGGCGGCCAGGGACAGGTCGACGGAGAGGTCGAGGTCCATCTCGAAGGGTTGCGCCCGTGACTTCTCCTCGGGGAGGACCCCGTGGGTGCCCACCACTCGGAGACCCCGCAGCTGGATCAGGTCCCCGTCGCCAGGAGCCGGCTCGGTGACGGGCGGCCCGAGGGGCGTGGTCACCCGGCCTCGGGCGCGTCCCCGGTCAACGGGGGCACCGACTCCGGGGTCAGCTGGCCGGCGAAGGCAACCAGCTCCCGACCGCTCGGGCCCATGGGATGACCGGTCATGTGCTCGAGGACCGTGATGGCCTGGGGACCGCTCTGCAGGCGGTCCGACCACAACAGGTACCCGGCCACCACGCCGGTGATCCGGTCGCCCAACTCCTCTTGATGGACGAGGATCCGTTCCCCGCTGATCAACCGGCCGTGCAGGTCGCGGTAGAGGTCGGCCAGGGCGGCCCGGGCGTCGCCGGAGGTGGGCAGGGGGAAATGCACGCTCGCCATGGACTTCTCCTCGTAGGCCCGGAGGTTGTGCGACGACGGCAGCAGGGACACCACCCGGGTGAACCCCTGGACCTGCAGCCAGATGATCTCCTCCTGACGGCGCACCTTGCGGTGGTTGGGGGCGAACCCCCCGGGCCGCTCGCTCATGGCCAGGCGGTCCTTGATGACCCAGGTGAAGTTGCGGGGCGGGATGCCCGCGGCCCACTTCCCCTTCACGCGTCGACCTTCGATCCGTTCCGGCCCGGGCTGGGCGGAACGCCGGGTCCCACCAGTCTGGCCGCCTGGACCGTGGCAGCCACATCGTGGACCCTCACCATGGCCGCCCCCTGCTGCATGGCCCAGGTGGCGGTGGCCAACGAGCCGGGGAGCCGGTCGGCGACGGGGAGGGCCGGCTGCCCCGGGGACCTCGCCAGGGCGCCGAGGAAGCTCTTGCGACTGGTGCCGACCATCACCGGGTACCCCAGGGCCACCAGGTCGGCCAGGCATCCCAGCAGGCGGAGGTTGTGGTCGACCGACTTCCCGAAGCCGATGCCCGGGTCTATCCACACCTCGTCGACCCCGGCCGCGCTGGCCGTGGTGGCCCGCTCGAAGAGGAGGCCGGCCACTTCGGCCACCACGTCCTCGTAGTGGGGATCGTGCTGCATGGTGGTGGGGCTCCCTTTCCGGTGCATGGCCACCCACCCGACGCCGTGATGGGCCGCCACCTCCCACAGCGAGGCGGAGACATCGTTGATCAGGGAGGCACCGGCCGCTATGGCAGCCACGGCCACCTCCTCCTTCGTGGTGTCGACCGAGAGCCGTACCTTGCCGGCCAGCGCCTCGACCACCGGGACCACCCGCCGCAGCTCCTCGTCGACCGACACCGGTTCGGCACCGGGCCGGGTGGACTCGCCCCCGACGTCGACGATGTCGGCGCCTTCGGCGATCATCTGCTCGGCCCGCTCGACGGCACGCTCCCTGTCGAACCACATACCGCCGTCGGAGAACGAGTCCGGGGTCACGTTGAGGGTCGCCATGACCAGGGGTCGGTGCTCGGGCGTCGGAATGGGCATGACGACACAGAGTAAACCAGGCCGGACGGGCCCGCGACCGGCCGGCGGGCACGTTTCAGCGGCCCCGGACGAACTGCATGGCCTCCATCCGGGTGGAGGCATCGCTGCGGAACAGGCCCCGCACGGCCGAGGTCACCGTGGACGTGCCGGACTTCTTGACGCCGCGCATCGACATGCACAGGTGCTCGGCCTCGACGACCACCAGCACCCCCCTGGGGACCAGGGCTTCTTCGATGGCATCGGCGATCTCGGTGGTCATCCGTTCCTGCACCTGGAGCCTCCGGGCGTAGCCGTCGACCAGTCGGGCCAGCTTGGAGAGCCCGGTGATACGCCCGTCGTCGCCGGGGATGTAGGCCACATGGGCCTTGCCGATGAACGGGATGAGGTGGTGCTCGCACAACGAGGCGAAGGGGATGTCCCGCACCATGACCATTTCGTCGTGGTCGGCGGCGAAGGTCACCTCGAGGTGGTCGGCCGGATTCTGGCCGAAGCCTGCGAAGAGCTCGGCGTACATCTTGGCCACCCGCTCCGGGGTCCTGACCAGGCCGTCACGGGTGGGATCCTCACCCAGGGCCTCGAGCAGCTCGGCGATGGCCCGCTCGATCCGCGAGGTGTCGACGGTCACCGGGACGGCACGACCGGAGGTCGGTCGCCCCTAGGAGAGGTCGCCCGCGTAGGCGTGGATGGCCTTGAGGTTGCGCAGGCGCTCATCGACATCAAGGCCATATCCCACCACGAATTCCGGTGGTATGTGAAAACCGACATACCGAAGGTCCAGCTCCGTGCGCTGCTGGCCGTCCTTGACCAACAGGGCGCAGACCTCGAGGCTGGCCGGGCTGCGAGCCAGAAGGTAGCGCTGGAGATAGCTGAGGGTGAGGCCGCTGTCGACGATGTCCTCCACTACCAGGACGTGGCGATCGGCCAGGTCGACGTCGAGGTCCTTCACGATGCGGACGACACCCGAGGTGCGGGTGGCACTCCCGTAGGACGACACCGCCATGAAGTCCACCTCCGCCGGCAGGGCGATGGCCCGCGACAGGTCGCTCATGAACATGAAGGCACCCTTCAGCACCCCGACCAGCAACGGAGGCCGGTCGGCGTAGTCGAGGGTGATCTGCGCACCGATCTCGGCGATGCGGGTCTGCAGGTCCGCCTCCGAGACGATCACCGTCCCGACGTCGGGACTCGCCTCCAGGCCGTCGGGGCGGTCGGAGGCCCCTTCGTCAGCGGTGACCACGGTGCGACTGTACCGGAGCCTCAGACCCGGGCACCCCGGCTGCCCGGGTACCGGCCTCAACGGGTCCGAGGAAGAGCCGTCCCCGGGCCCGGGCCACCCGCCGCCCCCCGGGAACCTCGGTGGCCCGTCGCTCGTGGCGCGCCACCTCGAGCACCCGCTCCACGGCCTCGAGTGGGGGTGGATGGCCGCCCTGGCCGAGTAGCCAACCCCGGATGCTGCGACGGGCCGCAGGGTCGGGGGCATCGGCGAGGGCATCGGCGTCCTCGGGGTCGATCAGGGACGACACCGCATCGAGGAGGTCGGCGTCGCCGGCCAGGACGCCGGCTTGGCGGGCCAGCACCGGGACCACGTCCCGGGCGGCGATGGCGGAGCAGAGCGGAATCAGCTCGTGACGGACGCGGTTGCGGAGGAACCGGGGGTCGTCATTGCTGGGGTCGGCCACGGGGTGCAGGCCCAACTGGCGGCAGAGCGCCACCGTCTCGGCTCGCCGCAGGCCGAGCAGTGGATGGCGGGGGCCGACCCGCATGGCGGCCAACCCGTTGACGCCCGCCCCCCGGAGCAGGTTGGCCAGGACCGTCTCGGCCTGGTCGTCGGCGGTGTGTCCGGTGGCGGCGTCGGGGCCGAGGACGGCCCGCCGCGCCCGTCGGGCCCGGTCCTCGAGGTTCGGTCCGTCGGGGAGCACCACCTGTTCGGACCGGAAGGCGGCCCCGAAACGGCGACAGGCGTCGGCCACCACATCGGCCTCGTCGGCCGACCCGGGGCGGAGCCCGTGGTCGACGTGGACCGCGGTCACCGCGCAGCCCGCCGCCACGGCCAGGACCAACAGGGTCAGGGAGTCGGCCCCTCCCGAGACCCCGCACACCAGCGCCGTGCCCGGGGTGGGAAAGGTGCAGCGCCCGACCAACCGCTCGGGGCTGGGGTCGGCCAGCTCGCCGGTCACGACGCGGCCGGGGCGGTCAGCCCGACAGCGCCGGGGTCGACCCCACACGGGAGATCCAGGCCGTCGGTTCGCGGATCTCGACCAGGGAGGGCAGCCACTCGGGACCCCGCCAGGCCCGGTCCAACAGCTCCGGCCCACCGGAGTCCTCGACAGCGGCGATGAACCGCTCGCCCTCCTCGTACTGGCGCAACTTGGCCTCGATCCCGATGAGCTGCTGGAGCAGTCGGGCCGGGCCCCTGGTCTGCTTCCGCCGCTGCCGCAGCACCTCGCTGAACCGCGCCGCGCTCGGAATGGCGGCGGCCCCGGCCCGGTCCATGGTGACATCCCCGTGCCCCTCCAGCAGGCTCATCAGGGCCTGGATCCGATGGAGGCCCTCGAGCTGCTCGGGAGTGGCGACAAGACCGAGCGCTCCGCTGTCGCGCAGTGGGTTCCGCCCGGCCCGGATCTCGTCGGTCATGCGCCGGAGGGCCTCGGCGAAGCGGGACGGATCCGGCTCCAGCGAACCGATGCCCTCCTCCACCAGCGAGACGAAGTACTCCCGCATCCACGGGATGGCCGTGAACTGGCAACGGTGGGTCACCTCGTGCAGCGCCAACCAGAGTCGGAACTGGCGCGGCTCGAAGCCGTGCAGCTGCTCGAGGGCCACCACGTTGGGGCCGACGAAGTACACCAGGTCCTGGTCCTCGACCGCATCCTCGGTGAGCAGCAGGTCGTACTGACCCAGGACGCGGGTCGAGAGCCACCCGAGCACCAGACCCATCTGGGTTCCCGTCGCCGCCCTTCCGGCCGAGGCCAGGGGTCCGGCCAGGCGCTCGGTGACCCGGTTGGCCGGAACCACCCGGCTGGGATCCAGCCGATCGAGGTGGGGTCCCACCAACCGCTGGAAGCTGGCCACGTTGGCTCGAACCCACCCGGCCCGGTCGGTGACCCTGGCCCTCGCCGGGCCGGACGACGAACGGAGCCCGGTGGACTCGGCCACGAGCTCCTCGGCCTCGGCTGTCAGCTCTTCGAAGTCGAGCTGGAGGAGGTCCGGGCGGTAGGGGGCGGGCATCCGGCTACGGCCACCGACCCAGCCGGCCACCCGTTCGGCGGTATCCCAGGCCACTGCCCCCCCGTTGCGAGGAGGGCTCACGGTTTCTGTCACGCCGACCAGTGTAGGTACCTGCGCCCGGCCAGGACGGGTCGCACCTAATTGCTCTGTCGGCTGTGCTCCTCGGACAGGGCGTCCGCCACCCTCGTGATCAATTCGTCGGGCACACGGTCCTTGCAGCGGCTGGCGATGACCTTGCGCAGCTCGGCCTCGAAGCCGTAGGCCCCCACGCAGGGCCCGCACAGGTCCAGATGCCGGGTGATCTCGAGCCGGCGCTGCTCGGTGAGCTCGCCGTCGAGATAGGTGTACAGACGCTCGATGGTCTCGTCACAGCCGACGAACCCGGCCATGGGCTCCTGCCCCGGCTCTGCTACCGGTCCGCCCGCTACGTCCTTGTCTCCCACTGGTGGCGCTCTCCCTACCTGGCTCGGTCGGTCGCCCCGACGAGGCCCCGTGTACTTCCACCATCGACCAACGCCTTCTGCAGCGCTTTTCTTCCACGGTGGATCCGGCTCATCACCGTTCCGATGGGAACATCGGTGATCTCGGCGATCTCCTTGTAGGAGAACCCCTCCACGTCGGCCAAGAGGACGGCCATCCGGAAGGTGTCGGGCAGCGACTCGATGGCCGCCTTCACGTCGGTGTCGGTGAACCGGTCGAGGGCCTCGTCCTCGGCGCTGCGTCCGAGGCCGGCGGCCTGGTCCCCCGACAGGTGCCGGTAGAGGTACAGATCTTCGACGTCCTCGACGTCGGCGATCTCCGGCCGGCGTTTCTTGGCCCGGTAGGTGTTGATGTAGGTGTTGGTGAGGATCCGGTAGAGCCAGGCCTTCAGGTTGGTGCCCAACTCGAAGCTGGCGAAGGCACGGTAGGCCTTCAGATAGGTCTCCTGCACCAGGTCCTCGGCGTCGGCCGAGTTGCGGGTCATCCGCAGCGCGGCCGTATCGAGGGCCGGCATGTACTCCATCGCCAGATCGGAGAACAGCGCCTGGTCGGCCATTGATTCACCCTACACAGCCGGGCATACACCCGGATCATCGGGTCCCCTTTCGGCGCCGACCTCCCCCCGGACCAGGTGGTCAGCGGAGGAGCCGGTACCAGGTGTAGGCACCGCCGGCCCCCGTGGACGGCGACCGGCCGAGCAGCCAGGTGAAGAACTGGACGACGGCCCGGGGATCGGACTCACCTTCGGGGAAACAGACCAGGCTGTCCACCTTCCAGCGTCGCCACTGGGACAGCAGGGCGCTCCGGAGCGCCGGTGTCTGACCCGGCCGTTGCCCGGTCTCGAGTCGGGTGAGGACCCGGGCGGTCAGGGTGGACCGGGTGTACCCGAGCGCCGGCGTGTAGGCGATGGCCCGCGAGGGACCCGAGGGGACGAGGAAGTAGCCCCCGGGCATCATGAACGAGAGCTTGGCCACGGCCTGCCAGGCCTGACCGTTGGGCGTGATACTCGAAGGGAACGGGTACAGCATGGCCACGCTTCCCGTCGGGATGTCCGCCACCCCGGCCGAGGTGAAGTAGGCCGGGATGTCGAGAGGGCGGATCTGGCGCATCGGCGTGACCGGGTACAGCGGAAGGAGCGCCACGACGGCGACGGCCAGCGGCACGACCAGAGCCAGCAGCTTCCGATGGCGGCCGGCACCGGACCGGTGCCGGTGGAGGCCCCGCCCCCCGGCCACCGCATGGAGGTGGTCGAGGATCAGGGCCAGCAGCAGCGCCGCCATCAGGGCCGTGTAGACCGCGTACCGGGCCGGGATGGTGTTGGCCAGTACCGGCACCTTGGTGAAGATTCGCTCCGGCAAGGGGAGGCCCGAGGCCGAGCTCGGCGGGTTCGACTTGACCACCAGTCCGGCCCCGAGGGAGATGACGAACGCCGCCGCACCGGCCAGTGCGGCCACGCGGACCACGACCGAGCGCCGCCACAGGACGACGGTCCCCACGCCGAGCACCACGAGCAGCGTGATGCCCAGATAGGACCCGTTTTCGGTGGCACTGTTGGCAAAATGGTCGGCCACCGTGGCCAGGTGGTGAGGGGCGAACCGCTGCAACGAGTCGGGGACCACCGGCCCGAGGAGGTCGGCCCGGTAGCCCTGGGGTGCCAGCTGGATGGCGCCACTGATCGAGCCGGGGCCCCGGAGGGCGAACCACAGGGGATAGGCCAGCAGCACCACGGCCGTTCCCGCCGCCCAGGCCGCACCGATGGCGAGGAACCGGAGGTGGCATCGCAGTTGCCTCCGGCCGAACAGGGCCGCCAGTAGGAGTCCGATGGTCCCCATCACGATGGTCGAGGCCAGCACCTCGCTGGAGACGAAGAACTGAGCCGAGGCCAACAGCCCGAGTACGACGCCCCATCGGGAGGGACGGCCCCGCTGCCGCACGGCGAGATCGTCGAGCACCAGGAACATCAGCGGCGGCAGCACGAGAAAGGTGAGATTCAGGTGCCCCGCGCTCTGGGCGATCTCCAAGGGGCCGAAGCCGAAGAGGAGACCGGCCACGAAGGCCGCCGGGGGCCAGGCCACCCACCGGCGGGCGAAGAAGTAGCCGGCCGTGGCCGACGCCGGCATGGCCAGGGTGATGAGGACGTTGAAGGACGCCACCGGTCCCCACAGCCAGGTCACGGGAGAGGCCAGCAGGCCGAGGAGGACGACGCTGGTGTTCGTGAGGAGATTGACCCCGAAGGGATGGTTGGCGTACTGGGAGAAGAACGGATTGAGCCCGTGCTGGAGCGCGTGGGGAACCCACTGGAGGAACCACATGGTGGCGAACTGGTCGCCACCGAACTCCGACACGGCGGTCGGGTGGGTACCCCATATGGGCCAGAACAGGGCGAAGGCCAGGACGAGGTAGATGGTGATCGAGAGGGCCGGCGGTCCCGCCGTCCGCCACACCCCCCTGTGGGCGGATCCCGAACCGCCGGTCCCGGCGCCGTCGGGGTCGACCGTGGCGTCCTCCGCCTCGCCGTCCGCCCGATCCGCCGTCGACAGGTCCACCGACGTGTGCACCGACGGAACGCTCATGGTCGGCGACATGCTAACGCCGGAGCGGGCCGGTCTGGTGGTGTCGGTGCGGGCTTCCGGCCTCCCGTCCAGGGCAGGCGCGCTACTTCTGTGAGTTGACACTTACGTAAGCACCTGCTTACTATCTACGGATGGACTCCGCCCTGAAGGCCCTGGCCGAGCCTCGCCGCCGGGAGATCCTCCGACTGGTGTGGTCCGACGAACTCCCGGCCACCGACATCGCCTCCCACTTCGCCG
Source organism: uncultured Acidimicrobiaceae bacterium (assembly GCA_963700235.1). Taxonomy (GTDB): domain Bacteria; phylum Actinomycetota; class Acidimicrobiia; order Acidimicrobiales; family RAAP-2; genus Bog-756. Next base: position 66,920 of record CAVOWT010000001.1, on the reverse strand, counting down.
AGATCACCCGCTCGGCCGTCTCGCAACACCTGGGCGTCCTGCGGGAGGCCCAGCTCGATCACCGAGCGCCGTGACGGGACCCGTCGCCTGTACCGGGCCGATCAGGGCGAGATGGCACGACTGCGCCGGTTCCTCGACGAGTACTGGACCGACGGCCTGCTGCGCCTGCGGGACGCGGCCGAGGCGGCGGAACGAGCCGCAGCCCCACCATCCACCGAACAGAAAAAGGAGAGCTGAACATGGCCGATCTCATACGCGAGATCCTCGTCGACGCCCGACCGGCGACGATCTTTCCCTTCCTCGTCGACCCGGTAAGGCACACCGAGTGGATGGGGACCGAGGCCGAGCTCGATCCCCGACCCGGGGGTGTGTACCGGGTGAACGTCGGAGGCCAGCACCAGTCGGCAGGCCGGTTCGTCGAGGTCGTGCCGAACGAAAAGGTGGTGTTCACCTTCGGGTGGGACGAGCCCGACCATCCCATACCGGCCGGATCGACCACGATGACCATCACGCTGATACCCGAGGGGGACAAGACGCGGGTCCAGCTGGTCCACAGCGGACTACCCGCCGACGCCGTCTCCGACCACACCAAGGGGTGGGACCACTACCTGAGCCGCCTGGCCACTGCGGCGTCCGGAGGGGTCCCCGGTCCCGACACCTCACCCGGGCCCTCCTGACGTGAGCGTCATGACCGCGTACGCATTCCCGGTCGGTGATCCCCGGTGACGGCGGCAGGCACCAGGGACGACCCGTGGACCCTCACCACCCCACCGGGGTCGTCGACCTACACCATGTACCGGGACGAGGAGGCCGATCCTCCCCTGCTGGTGTGCCAGGTGGGCTCGACCCGGCTGACCTACCTGCTCCGCGCCATCGACGATCTGCACGACTGGCTCCGGTCGCAGCCGGACTGGGTCCCGCTGGGCGCGGCCGACGAGAAGAAGGCCGCCTCCGAGGGCACCGTCGAGGCGTGGGGTCGATCGCCGGACAATCCCGTCGGCGGCTGGTACGGACAGCGCAACGGGTACCGGGGCCGGTTCGGGATGTACCTCCCGCCCCTGCTGGAGGAGCTCGGCCTGGTCGAGTTGACCCACGAGCCGCGCAACAACCGCGTACGGGTACGACCAGCAGGTTGAACGGGGGTCCACCATGACGACATCGGTCGTCGTCCGCTACACCACCCGCCCGGAACGCGCCGACGAGAACGAACGCCTGATCCGCGCCGTCTTCGCCGAGCTGGCCGACACGCACCCCGAAGGGTTCCGCTACGTCGCCACCCGACTGTCGGACGGGGTCAGCTTCGTCCATGTGGCCACCCTCGACGGTGGGGTGAACCCGTTGGACGGATCGCCGGCCTTCGCGACCTTCCTGGCCGGCATCGGCGACCGGTGCGTCGACCCTCCGGAGGCCACCCAGGGGACCGCCGTCGGTCTCTACTTCTCCGGTCGGTAGCGACAGGCGACCAGACGCCGCCGACGGCTCTGGACCACAAGCCAGGGATACCATCACGCCATGTCGGATCCCTCTCGCCCCTCCCGCCCGTATCCGGCCTCGGGTCCGGCCGTGCCCGGTCGGACTCCCCTCCGACCCGTCCGGCCAGGTCCCGTGCGCCCCGGAGAGAGCTCCGCGTAGCGATGCCGGGTGGACGAGGCCACGGGCGACCGGTCCCGGGGCCCGGGGGCTCCACGGAGGAGGGCGACCCCGCCGGCCCGGCTCGGGCGCTGTCACGGCGACAGGTCCTGGGGGGCCTCGGACTGGCCGGCGCCGGAGCGGCCCTCGGCAGCGTGGCCGGGGTGGCCGCCGGAGCCGCCGTCGGCAGCCCGGTCGCGGGGGCCGCCACCGCACCGCTGCCGTCGTCGACGGTCCCCTTCCACGGTCCCCACCAGGCCGGGATCATCACCCCGGTCCAGGATCGGCTGGCCTTTGCCACCTTCGACGTCCTCGACGGAACCGGTGCGGGCGACCTCCGGGGCCTGTTGGCCCGTTGGGGCGACGCCGCGGCCAGAATGACGACGGGCCAGTTGGTCGGCGAGGACGACGACCCCGAGGCGCCGCCTCTCGATACCGGGGAGGCAATCGGCTCGCCGGTGTCGAACCTCACCGTCACCGTCGGGTACGGCCCTTCGCTCTTCGACGAGCGGTTCGGCCTGGCCGCGAAGAAACCGGCATCCCTCGTCGATCTGCCCGCGCTTCCGAACGAGGACCTCGATCCGGCCTACTCCGGCGGCGACCTCTGCATCCAAGCCTGTTCGGACGACCCGCTGGTGGCCTTCCATGCAGTGCGCAACCTGGCCCACCTGGGCATGGGGGTGGTCGCCCTCAACTGGATGGAGCTGGGATTCGGCAAGACCTCAACGACGAGTACCGCTGAGGCGACACCGCGCAACCTGCTGGGGTTCAAGGACGGCACCCGCAACATCAAGGCCCAGGACACCGAGCTCGTCGACCGGTACGTCTGGGTGGGCAGGGAGTCGGATCAGGCCTGGCTGCGCGGCGGCAGCTACCTCGTGGCCCGTCGGATCCGCATCTTCATCGAGAACTGGGACCGGAGCTTCCTCGGTGAGCAGGAGGACGTGATCGGCCGGACCAAGGCCGCCGGCGCTCCGCTGACGGGAGGGACCGAGTCCACGACGCCGGACTTCGGGGCCCAGAACGACCAGGCCCAACCGGTCATTCCGGCCCGGGCCCACATCAGACTGGCCAGCCCGGAGGAGAACGGGGGTCTGCGCCTGCTGCGTCGCGGCTACTCCTACACCGACGGGATCGATCCGGTGCTGGGCACGCTGTTGGGTGGCCTCTTCTTCATCGCCTTCATGAAGGACCCGAGCCAGTTCGTGACCCTGCAGCAGAAACTGGGCGCCGACGATGCCCTCAACGAGTACACCCAGCACACCGGTAGCGCGCTGTTCGCCTGCCCTCCGGGGATCGCCCCGGGAGAGCACTGGGGAGACGAGCTGTTCTCCACCCGGGTGTGACCACCGCCCGCCCCCGCCGCGTCGCGACACCCGGATGTGGACGGCACGGAATCCCGTACAGTAGGGATCCGGAGGGCACCGATGCCGAAGACCACCTGCGACAATCCGATGTGTTCCTGTGATCCCTGCACCTGTGACGCCTGCACCTGCGGCGTGGCCCGGGTCGGCGAACTCGAACGGCGCGTGATGACGATCCTCTGGGAGCACGACGACGAGCTCACCGGTCGTCAGGTGGCCGATGTCCTTCCTGAGCACGCCTACACGACGGTGGCGACGGTCCTCGACCGTCTGGTGCACAAGGGGCTGGTGCACCGGAGGAAGCTCGGACGGTCGATACGGTTCTCCGCCGTGGGCACCCAGGGTGCCCATACCGCGGTGCTCATGCACGAAGCTCTGTCCCACGGCCAGGACCCCATGGCGGCCCTCGTCCAGTTCGCCGGCACCCTGTCGCCAGACGAGGTGGCCGTTCTCCGCCGCTCGCTCGATGAGCTCCAGCGCCAGCCGGAACGAACGGGACGGGCGCCTACGTCATCACGATGAGCATGAAGGCCATGGCCACGCACATCACCACGTGGCTGATGTCCACCAACCACGGCGTGGCCACCACCTCGTCGACGGCAATGGCCGGTGTGACCGCCCCGCCGGGGGGTCTGTCGCCCGACGAAGACCCGACCGACCCGCTCGTGGCGTACGCCGGGGCGTGACTGCCGAAATGGGTCCGACCCTTGACCGGCGAGGCCAGGGTGAACACGGCCGAGGCACAGAGGACGAAGGCCAGGACGAGGGCGAGCCCCGGATCGAGCCTGCCGCCCGACGACGCCGCGGACATGGACATCGATCCTGAAAGTGCCGCTCCCGCGGGGAACCAGTACATCAACAGCATGATGAAATTCATCAGGGCGTGGATCGACGCGTGCGGGAGGTGGAGTCCGTAGCGCTGCACCGACTGGACGCTGGCCACCAGGAACCAGATCATCAACAACGAGAAGGCGAGCTCCCAGATCGCACTGGGCCCGAAGGACCAGCCGCGGACGAACATGCCGGCCATGGCCACCCCCATCAAGAGGTGGGAGATCTCGACGTCCCGGCCCGCCGGTCGGTCGGTGACGACGCCGAGGATCAGAAGGGTGGAGCAGTAGGCGGCCACCACCAGCATGAGGGCGCCGAAGAGGTAGTAGAGCCACGACGGTGTCGACATGACCATGCCGGGTCAGGCCTCCCCTGTGGGCGACGCAGCGCCGTCGACCGACTCCACGGCGATCCAGATGAGCGTGAACACCACCACGGCCAACACCACGGTGATCTGGGTGACCTTCGGGGGCATGAGCACGCCGGAGGCCACGACGAGGCAGACGACGGCGAGCAGAATGGCCATCGTCGTCCCGTGGTGGAGGAACAGTGACTCGGTGGATCGGTTGATGTGGGCCAGCCAACCCGGCTGACCATGGTGCAGAACGGCCACGCGGTCGTAGAGCGCCCGCGGTGAGCGGCCCGAGCCCACCACCGACAGGAGGGCCAGCAGCAGCCACATGCCGACCCAGACCGACTTGGCCGCCTTCTCGCCCACGGTCCGGGCCGCCACGAACGGCCGGTCCGAGCCCCCGCTGGGCCACAGCAGCACGGCCAGCAGGGCGTAGAAGAGGACGCCGCCCGGGCCGCCGCCGAAGGGCGTGGCGCCCCCCGACAGGATGGCACCCAGTCCCTCACCGAACCACCACACCGCCACGGACCAGACGATGGACAGGGCCAGGGCGGGCCTGCACGTGCGCGGGTAGACGATGCCGAAGGCGATGAGGAACTGGATGCCGGCGAACGCGGCGTCGGTCACCACCGGCTGGTGATAGACGATCGATCCGTTCCACGTGATCGTGTGGGCGATCCAACCGGGGTTGCCGACGGCCATCCCGTGCAACATGCCGCTGAGCCCGTCGGTCCCCCGCGTGAACATGAACGGCTGGAGCTGCAGGAGGGCGTCGAGCAACCACACGGTGGCCAGCACCAGTCGGTAGGTCCGCTGCCGATCCACCGGCGGGGGCCCCGACGTCAGGGCGGTCCCCCCGGCGACCGTGGAAGGAAGTGCGCTCGCCTCCACTCCGGTGTCCGGCACCCTCACCACCTCCTTTCCGGGGGCATTACTACCATCGGTAGTAGTGAGGGGACAACAGCCCGCGGCGACGAGGGGGGCCGTTCCGGACTGGAGGCTACGTGTGATCGCCGCCGCGGGCCGCCCCCGAGTCCGGGGAGGCAGCTGGGCGGGTGCGGCTAGGGCGTCAGGCAGGCACCATGGGTGCGGTGCCGTCGTCGGCCATCGGCGAAGATGGGCGTTCTCACACCGGGCTGCGGGTCCGCTCGGTCGTGACGGGAGCCAGTACCACCGGAGCCGCGCCGAAGGCATTGACGCCCTGTCGCATGCCCTCCGGGGCGGCCGGGCCGGGGATGAAGGTGATCGAGGCCGCCGGGTTGTCGGCGGGGATGAAGCCCTTGCGATTCTGCCTTCCCCACGACTTCTTCCCCCGGATGAAGCTCAGGATGCCACGGAGCCGCCAGGCCACGGTCAGCTGCCGGAAGCCGAAGTTCTCGAGGACGGCCCACACGGTAAGGAGCGCCCGGTCGCGGGCCCGACCGTACCGACGGAAGGAAAGCTCTTCCAGCATCAGAGCAAGCATGGACAGCAACGTTCCCAGTCCGCAGGCCAACGCGAAGAACAGGATGGCGAACAGTGGTGACAATTGGCCGAGGACGATCCCGACACCGACGACGACCAGACCGATGGCCTCCACGATGGGCGCCATCCACTCGAAGAGGACGAAGGCCGGGTAGACGACCAGGCCCAGCACCCCGTATCGGGGATTCAGGCAGAGCCGACGATGGCGCCACATGACATCCGAGAATCCTCGCTGCCACCGTTCCCGCTGCCGACCTAGCTCTTTCAGGGTCGTCGGCGTCTCCGTCCACGCCACCGGGTCGGGGACGAACTCGATGCGCGCCGGGTGACCGGTCTCGTAGCCGTGTCGACGGAGCCGAACGATGAGCTCCATGTCCTCGCCGACGCTCTTGACGTAGCCTTCGCACTCGAGCAGGCTCTGGCGCCGGAACAGACCGAACGCTCCGGAAATCAAGAGGTTGCCGCCCAGTCGGTTCCAGCCGGGCCGACCGAAGAGGAAGGCACGCAGGTACTCCACCGCCTGGATGCCGGCGACGGCCCGGTGCGGCCCTCGTTCGGAGGCCAGGCGACCCCGCGTGACCGTACAGCCGTTGGCCACGCGAATGGTGGCACCGGCCGCAACCACGTCATCCGAGCGGATGAAGGGACGCACCAGACGCCGCAGGCCGTCGGGATCGAGGATGGTGTCGGCGTCGATGGCGCACACCAGCTCGCTGCTCGAGACATTCAGCCCGACGTTCAGGGCGTCAGCCTTTCCTCCGTTCTCCTTCGACACCACGATGAGGTTGGGGAACTGCTGCGAGTGGTAGATCTCCTTGACCGGCTTGGTGAGTATCCGCCGGTCGTAGATGGGGTGGATCGGCAGGAGAGCGAAGGTGGAGATCAACACGCTCAGCGTCTCGTCGGTCGAGCCGTCGTCGATGACCACGATCTCCAACTGAGGGTAGGCCAGTGTGAGCAGGGCGCGGACGTTCTCGGTGATGTTCGGCTCCTCGTTGTGCGCCGGAACGAGCATCGAGATGGACGGTGCTATCTCGGAGGAGAGAATCTCGCTGTACTTCTCCGCCCGAACTTCGCGCAGGTACCGGTGCATCTCCATGGCGGCCGAGATGTACAGCACGAGATAGAAGAGCCCAAGGGCCACGAAGTAGGCCAGAACCACGTAGGTCACCGGCACGATGAACACCCGGTAGAGGTGATCGAGGGACGAGGTCATGCTGCCTTCTCCTTGGCCGACAGGGTCTGCTGCTGTAGGGCCTGGCTGGCCATGTCCGCTGCCGGTCCTCTATCCGAAGCCTGCGCCCGCAAGAGGATCAAACCCGGCGCCCCCAAGGCGCTCAAGGTCACGATGGCCTGCCGGCGCAGCTCCCAGGAGGTGTGGCTGAGCACACGCTCGACACTGGCTGCCGCCGGCCAATAGCAGAGGCGGGCCAGTCCGGCGGCCGCGGCCAACACCACCTCGTCCGAGTCGTCGTCGAGAAGGGTGACGAGCAGCGAGCCGGCCTCGGGACTTCCCGTGCTGGCCAACACGGCGGCCGACAGTGCCCGCACCTCCGAGGAGGGGTCGGAGACCAGAGCCTCCACCCGCCCGAACGATCGCTCGTCGCCGACGGCGGCGGCAACGATCAGGATCCGGACGGCGACCTCCGCACTGGCAGAGTCCAATGCCCCCATGAGGGCTTCGAAGACGGGCAGTCCGATGCGGATCAGCGCATCCTGGGCGGCGAATCGGCACTGTCCGTCCCTGTCGGCGAGTTGGGCGACCAGACAGGCGATCCCCTGGCTGCTCGGTGTGGCTGCACACCATGTGGCGGCCTGGGTTCGGACCTCGGGAGCCCTGTCGGAGAACAGGGCCAACAGGGACTCTGATTCCACGCCGAAGGCCGTGAGCACGCGGGCCGAATACAGGCGGACGGACCATCGCCGGCCGTGCACTCCCCGACGGGCTTGCTCGAGGACACCGATCTGCTCACCCAGGGATACGAGTACGAGCCGGGACGTACCCTTCACCGACGGGGCGAGATCCAGCATGGTAGCAATGATGGAACGCCGTGAGAACCGGTCGAGACCGGGGAAGAGCTCCATGGCCCTCGAGTCGTCGCCGGACAGGGCGGCGACCAGGGCCAGTCGTGCCGGCTCGACCGACGGTTCCCGTCGGATGCGGTGTGCCTGCACAAGACTGCTCACGGCGACGGTGGTCAGCACGGCCAGGATGGCTGAGCCGATGACAACCAGCATGATGACGATGAGCGTGGCCGCAATCATGCCGACACCCCTGGAAGCACCTGGTCCAGGCGACCCAACAGGAACGGGACACTGAACGGTTTGGTGATGTGCTCTATCGCTCCCAAGCCGAGGGCGCGGAGCATTTCGGCTTCGCTCGAGCGCGCCGTCAGCATGATCACCCGCGTCCCGTCCAGGACGCCGTGGCTCTTCAAGACTTGGAGCACTCCGAATCCGTCGAGGCTGGGAAGTCCGACGTCCAGCAGAACGGTCCGTCCCTTCACCCGCTTCTCCCCCAGCTCCTTGGCCGCCTCCGCCCCATCGCTGAAACGGGTGAGGGTGTGGTGGCGCAACGTGAGGGCATTCTCGATGATGTCGGCCACGGAGTCGTCATCCTCGACCAGCACGACGTCGACGACCTTCCTGGCCTGATCCGGGGCACGTTCACCGGAGACGAGGACGGAGTTCTCGCCGGACCTGGCCCGCCGCAGTGCCGTTTCGCTGATTCGCTCCAGCGAGGACAGGCTCGATCCGTCAGCAGGCGAGCCCGCTACCCCTGCACTGAACGTGTAGAAGGCGCGTTGGCCCGAGGTGGTGGGGAACCCCTCGGCCGAAAGCGCTCGGAGCAGGTGGGTGACCTGCTCGGACGCTTCGGCCTTCTCCGTCTCGAGGATTCCCACGGCAAACCCGTCGCCGGTCCATCTTCCGACCACGTCCTGCCCGCCGAAGGCGCCCACGAGCTGGGTGCCGAGTCGGCGGAGCACCGCGTCACCGGTGGCAGTTCCTTCGGATTCACAGATCTGATCGAACCGATCGACGGTGACGAGGGCCAGCGTGAACGAACGGCCACTTCCAGCTGCAAGTCCGAAGAGACGGTCGAGCGAGCGCTCGGTGGCGGGACGATTCCCCGTCTCCGTCGTCGGATCGGTGTCGCTGCGGTTCAGGACCGACCGGCTGCGTACGAGATGGTTGTTCAACCTGGCACCGAGGTCCCGCGCCGAGATGGCTACGGACAGGTAGTCGTCAGCCCCGGCCTCGAGCGCACTGTCGAGATCCACCGAACCGCGCTTTCCCACCATGACCACAGGGAGATGGTGCCAACGGGGATCAGATCGAAGCACCCGGCACAGGTCAGCACCGCTCAGCTCCGGTCCTTCGGAACCGATGACAACCAGGTCGGGAGCGTGGTGCTCCAGTACTTCCCACAACGATGACGGATCGTCGCAGTTTGCCAGTAGACAGCCGGTGGCATCGAGCGCCTCGGAGAGCCACCCGCTCAGGCCGGCGTCCGTGTTGACGGACACCACGGATGACTGATCCGGTCGGCGCCGACCGATCACCTCGGCCAGGAACGAGACCGTCTGCCGAGCCCCCTGGGTCCGAGGCAGCACACCGGCGGCACCACGCTTGGCCAGCTCGACGCGGTCCTCGAAGGTATCGCGATCGGTCAGGACGATGACGTCCGTCCGGCCGGACAGACCGGCCACGTCCCGCAACAGGTCGCGACGCGTCGATCGTCGTTGCGGGTCGTCGTCGATGACGACCACGGTGGTCGGCGTCACACCCGCGGCCAACGACCCCAACTCCACCGTCGGGACGACCAGGAGACCGACGACAGCCGCCTCCACCGTCAACCGCGAGACGAGGTCGGCGTCGTTCGATACGAGGCGGACGATGACGTCGGAAGTCGAGTGTTCCTCACCTGCGGTGGTGGGCTGAGGCACCACCGCGTTGCCGACTCCTTCCACCGAGGCCCTGAGGGCCGTCACCGCCTCCGCCAGCAGGCGCCCGTCCACCTCCTGCTCCCGAAGAAGGAACTCTGCCTCCAGTGCGGCCCGGCTGCCGGCGTCGAATCCGAAGATGCCGAGCGAACCGGCCAGCTGGTGCGCGGCGGTGGCGCTCCTGGCGATGGCGTCGGCATCTGGTTCGGCCCGCAGCAGATCGGCCGTGGTCGTTTCGAGGAGTGAGATGCGGTCCAGGCTGGTCTGGCGGTGCCGCTGCCACAGCGTGGCCAGGCCCGATCCGAGGGCGGCCTCTTCAGCCGCGGTGGTGACGGTCATGGCGCTGTCACCGATCCAAGACAAGGGGAAGCAGCTCCAAGCATTTCCGCCGCCGAGGCGGCGCCCTGCTTCGACAGCCTGGCGTTGACGGTGGGCCCCTCATGGGTATGCGGCACGCTTCTCATGTTCTCCGACTCCTTGGGCAGTTGGTAGGGCCGGCAGAGAGATCCGGGCTGTCGGCAGGTTGTTAACCTGTACCTTCGGCCCGGCGGATCCGTTCCTACACGGTGCACGCCCTAAAGAACGCGAGGTCCCACACCCGGTGCTTCAGCGTCCCGGGTATCACCCGTGGGCCTGGCTCCCGTGGTTCGGGAGCAGGAGGACGACCAACACGGCGGCCAGCGCCACCACCACGGTGGCGATGACGAGAGCCAGGTCCATGCCGGACACGAACGACTGTCGGGCCAGCACGGCCAGAGCCTTGCTCTGCTCGGCCGGAGCACGCTGAGCCACAGCCAGCGCCGTGCCCACGGAGCTCTCGATCAGCCTCTGGATGGATGCCGGAACACCGGCATGGGCGACGACAGGAGCGATCAGGTGCTGGTATCGCAACGTCAGCGCCGTGCCGAGAACACCGACCCCGAGTGCTCCACCGATCTGCATGGCGGTGTCGTTGGTGGCCGAGCCGACTCCGGCCTCGGCGATGGGGAGCGAACCCATCACCGACTCGGTACAGGGGGCCAGGGCAAGGGCCACGCCGATTCCGAGCACGACGAACGGACCGATGCAGTCGCTGTAGGTTCCGGCCACCGTGGTCCTCGACAGGACCCCGAGTCCCACCGCGATCAGGGCCATTCCCGAGCCGACCACCAACTTGGTGCCCACCCTGCGGGCCACGGTGACCGACAGTGGGGCGATGAGAAGCAGGGCCAGGGCCACCGGGGCGATCCGTACGCCCGCCTCGAGAGGACTGAACCCGAGCACGAATTGCAGGTACTGCGTCATCAGGAAGAACATCCCGAGGAGGGCGAAGAGTACGAGGGCCAGAGCACCGATAGCCACGCTGTAACGACGACTGGAGAAGAAGCGCAACGGCAGCATGGCGTGGTCGATTCGCTTCTCCCAAATCACGAACACGACGATGGTGACGGCCGCCCCGGCCAGTGCCGCCATGATCAGTGGCGAGGACCAACCTCGTCCCGGAGCTTCGATGATGCCCCAGAGCAGCAATCCGAGTCCGATGATGGAGAGGCCGGCACCGACCGGGTCCGGGCGGGACGAGGCGGGGTTCTTCGAGTTGGGCACCAGCCAGATGGCGGCGATCAATCCGACCAGAGCGACCGGGACATTGACGAGGAAGACCGAACCCCACCAGAAATGGGCCAGCAGAAATCCGCCCAAGATGGGACCGAATGCCACTCCGAGTCCGGTGGTGCCCGACCAGATCCCGATGGCCCGCACCCGATCCCGCTCCGCGGTGAAGACGTTGGTGAGAATCGAAAGCGTGCACGGCATGAGGGCGGCCGCTCCGACGCCCATGACGGCCCGAGCCAGTGTCAGACGGTCAGGGCTTCCCGACCAGGCGGCGAAGGCCGACCCACCACCGAAGACCACCAGCCCGGCCATGAACACCCACTTCCGGCCGGCCCGGTCACCCAGCGCCCCGAGGGAGAGCAGGAGACCGGCAAAGACCACGGCATAGGCGTCGACCATCCACTGCAGCTGGCTGGAGCTGGCACCGATGCTCCGCACGATCGAAGGCAGCGCCACATTCAGCACGGTGTTGTCCAGGCTGATGAGGAGCAGGGTGACACACAACACGGAAAGCGTGGCCCAGCGGTGTCGGGCGCCGGCTCTTCGCTCCGTGGGTACGTGGTCGAGCCGCGACGGACCGGGCCCGCTCAGGGTGACGCCCTCAGGTCGATCACTGCCCACGACACCGGGTTCTCTCTGCAATCCTGACCGACTCTAACGCCGGCCTGTCTCGGACCAACCTCAGCGGGCGGGCATCGACATCGCGCCCGGTCCGGTCCGTCACTGACCCCGTACCACCACGACGGAACAGTGGGCGTGCGTGGCCAGATGGTGACTCACCGATCCCAGCAGCAGGCCCCGGAAGGCACCGAGCCCCCTCGAACCGACCACCAGAAGTCCTGCACCCCGGCTGGCTTCTACGAGGGCAACGGCTGGTGGGTCTTCGCTCGTCCTGCCTCGGACGACCACCTCCGGCGCTACCAGGGCGACACGCGCCAGCGCTTCGTGCACGACTTGTCGGGCAGCTTCGGGGACACCCACATCAGCGGCGAAGACGTACCCGGAACTGCCTGGGAACACCCAGGACCCCACCACGTCGAGCTCGGCGCCCGTCCGGAAGGCCTCGCTGGCGGCCCAGTCGAGCGCCAGATCCGATCCATGCGAGCCGTCGACTCCGGCCACGATCGGGTGGGGGTGGGTCCCCGCATCGCTGGTCCGGGCCTCCTCGTCGGGAGTACGGATGATGGCCACGGAGCACGGAGCGTGGGTCAGGCAGTGCTGACCCACCGATCCGAACAGCAGGCCTCGGAACCCTCCGAAACCGCGCGACCCGACCACGAGGAGATCGGCACCCAGACCGGCCTCGATCAGGGAGAACGAGGCCGGTTCCTTGCAGAGCTGGTGCTTGACGGTCACGGCAGGGTGGCGGTCGGCCACACTCGTCGCCGCGTGCTCGATGACTAGCCGCGCCTCTTCCTCGGTGAGGACGTTCCCACCGAATCCGCCGTACTCCCACGCTCCCACGATGATCAGGTCGGCTCCGTTCCGCTCGGCCTCGGCCGCGGCCCAGTCGAGGGCCTGCTTCGCCCCGGGTGAACTGTCCACGCCGACCACGATGCGGGCCATGGTGCGGTCACCACCGGGAGCCGCGGGCTCTGTCCGTTCCACCCGCGCATCCTCTGTCTCAGCCATCGATCCTCTCTTTCGGACTCGGTTCCGCCCTGTCATTGTGAGGGAGGCGAGACGCTGTCGGCAGGGCCAAAGGTCCATGGCTGGACCGGGATCGCACCTGGTCCCCGGTACCGCACCCTCCTGCCGACCCGTGTCAGCAGCACCGTCAGATAGGTCAAAAGACCCTGGATCGGGTCCCGCATCGGTGCCAGAGTTGGCGGCATGTGGATCGACGCCAAGGGTTCGACCGTGCTTCCGATCGCCGAGTGCAAACGGTTGTTGGCCGTGGCGGCCAAAGAGGGGTGGGTCGGACGACTCGGGATTGCGACGGACCAGGCCCCGGTCGTCATCCCCGTCAACTTCACCCTTCACGAGAGCCACGTTCTGGTCCGGATGGGATCCGGCTACGTCTCGCAGGCTGCCGCCGGTCAGCTTGTGGCCTTCGAAGTCGACCACGTCGACGGAAAAGCTGGAGGGGCGTGGAGCGTCCTCGTCCGTGGCCTGGCCACGTTGATCGAGACGCCGACCGACAGCGAGCTCGGCGCCGCGGCCGCACCCCTCGTTCCGCAGCCGGGCGACAAGGTGCTGACCATCCGCCCGGACATCCTCACCGGTCGTCGCTTCAACCTCCGCCCACGAACGTAGGGCGGGTCCGCCGTGACGGAGTACGGCGGGTCTCTGCGGTCGGGCAGCAGCTCTGCGTCTCGTCGACCAGGCGAACGACTGACGGTGGCTGACGCCCTCTTGGGCCCCGGCCGTCACGGACGCAGACCCGAGGACCCTCTCCACGAGACCTTCGAGGCCATCGTGTTCGATTGGGAGGGCGCCATCGCCCCCGATGAGGAGATCGGTGCGTCGCAGCTGCGAGAACGAGTAGAGCTGACCTGCGCCACCGGTGTCCATGTGGCCATCATCACCGACTCCCCCATCGACGCTGTCGACGACGTGCTCCGGGCCAGACCGCATGGCGAGGGTCGGCTGCACATCTGTTGCCGACGAGGTGGGAAGGTTTTCGTCGTGGACGCGGACGGACCCAGCCCCGTGTCGGCTGGGACCGGTGGTCGGGAGGCGATCGGACTGGCGGACGAGTCGGACCCGGCACGCTGGGCCGCCGGGTGGCTCACCCAGCGGGGCATCACCGGTGGTCTGATACTCGTCGGCGCCGGCCAACCGGTCGGCACCATCGACACGGCCGGGCTCGGACCGTTCACGCCAGATGCCTTCCCTCGCTCCGTCGCCGTCTCGGTCGAGTCGGAACCGGCCGGCACGGCCCGTGAGGTGCTCCACCTGGGAGGCGGCCCCCCGAGGTTCATCGAGCTTCTCGACGAGCAGCTGGCCCGGCGCCGGGTGCTCCGCGTCCCGAACATCGATCTCGACCCGGCCTGGGTGGTTCCACTTCCGGCCACCCGGGCCGAGGAACGGGTGGCGGAGGCTCTGGGCACACTGGGGAACGGACTGGCGGGGGTGCGAGGCTCCCGAGACGAGGACGGTCCGGGCGCCACACCACTGTTTCTGGTGAACGGCGTCTACACCTCCGGAGGCCGACTGCTCCCTGGACCCAATTGGGCCGGACTCGAGCGGCCCGGAATTGACCGCCGGTACCGCGACCATCGCCTGCTCGACCTGCGTGGCGGGACACTCGTCCGCATCAGCTCCGGCACCGGAGGCCGTTCGATGCGCTTTGTCTCCGCTACCTCGGCCCACATCATGGCCCTTCGCGCCGAGGGGGCCGCAGTCCATCTCCACTCAGCTGATCGTCTCGGACCACCAACGGACGGGACCGAATTTGAGAGCAGCGACGATGGCGACATGGCCAAGGCGAGGACGCGTCAGGGAGGGGTCGAGATCGCGGTGGTGGCACGCGATCGCGTGATCACGACACCAGCCCGTCGAGACATCGAGCGATTGGTCGCATGGTCGGCCGGTGCCGACGGTCCGGACCATGTCGAAGAGGCGCGTGGTCGGCTCGAGCAGGGGGAAGCGGTAGGTTTCGATCGGCTCCTCGCCGACCACCGCGCCGAGTGGGCCCACCGTTGGGACGATGCCGAGGTCGTCATCGAGGGGGATCCGGAGGCGGAACTGGCAGCTCGCTTCGCCGTGTTCCACCTTCTGAGCTCGGCCGGCGACGTCGGCGAGTCTGCGGTCGGCGCCCGCGGCCTCACCGGGACCGCCTATGCCGGTCACGTCTTTTGGGATGCAGATGTCTTCGTCCTGCCGGTTCTGGCCGCCATCCGACCGGCGGCGGCCCGGGCCACACTGGACTATCGGATACGGCGCCTCCCCGCGGCCCGGGCTGCGGCCCGGGCCCGCGGCATGTCCGGCGCCCGCTTTCCCTGGGAGTCGGCGGACGACGGAAGGGACGTGACGCCGACGTCGGTCCGCGGACGGAACAACGAACTGGTACCGATCACCACGGGTTCGCACGAAGAGCACATCGTGGCCGACGTCGCCTGGGCCGCGGCGCACTACGCGGCGTGGACGGGCGATGCCTCCTTCTTGTCCGGAGCCGGGCGGGACCTGGTGGTGGACACGGCCCGGTACTGGGCCAGCCGGGTGAGGACCGACGGCGATGGCGGTCACCTCGACGGAGTGACGGGGCCTGATGAGTACCACCCGGTCGTGAACGACAACGCCTTCACCAATGTCATGGCCCGCTGGAATCTCCGTCGAGGGGCGGAGCTCGTGGCGCAGTCCGGCCATGGAGATGAAGCCGAGGCCTGGCGAGACCTGGCCGACCGGCTGATCGACGGCTGGAATCCCGAACGAGGTATCTACGAACAGTTCGCCGGCTACTTCGACCTGGAGCCGCTGCTGATGGCAGAGGTCGGACCGCCGCCGCTCGCCGTCGACATGGTGCTCGGCGCAGAGCGCGTGGCCTGGTCCCAGCTCATCAAACAGGCTGACGTACTCATGCTCCACCACCTCCTGCCATCGGAAGTGGCGCGCCGGTCACTGACGCCGTGCCTGGACTTCTACGGGCCGCGGACGGCCCACGGCAGCTCGCTCTCCCCCGCCATCCACGCGTCCCTGCTGGCCCGGGCCGGTCGACCGGAGCAGGCCCTCGAACTCTTCCGGCTGGCGGCACGGCTCGACCTCGACGACGTGACCGGTACCACCGCGGATGGACTGCACCTGGCCACGATGGGAGGAGTCTGGCAGGCGCTCGCGTTCGGATTCCTCGGTCTGAGGGCCACGGAAGGCACCCTCACCATCGATCCCTGCCTGCCGGAGCGGTGGACCGCTCTCAGCCTCCGGATCTGCTTCGGGGGGAATCACCTCGGGGTTCGGGCCGAGCAGGGCCGTGTCACCATCACCTGCCACGCTCCCCAACAGATCCGAGTGGGCGATCAGGCGCCGACCTGGTGCCGGTCCGGAACCACGGTCATGCCGAATCCGCCGACCATCCGGGGGAGCCGCCCATGAGCACTGTGCCTATACGCAGGTTCCCACCCGTCGTCCCAGATCAGTGGCGACGAGGTCCCTCGCGATCCGCTCACTCCCCGGTCGGCACGATCACCAGCGGAATGGTGGCATGCTCGGCCAGCTCGTGACTGGTGCTGCCGAGGAGGAGCCCGGCATGTGCTCCCTGCCCACGTGAACCGACCACCAAGAGGTCGGCGCCGATGGGAGAGTCCGCCACCCGGAGCAGGGCCGAACACGGGTCACCGTCGACAAGATGCCAGTGGACCCGCGCATGATCGAGGCCCTGCTCGGTGGCCATGTCACCGACCGTCTCCCCGAGCCTGACGACCAACGCCGGGTCGGCGGAGTGTTCGAGCAGACCCACGGCATGGACGACGGCGACGTCGGCACCGGTCTGGCCGGCAACATCCATGGCCCAGCGCACTGCGGTATCGGCATCAGGCGATCCGTCGAAGCCTACGGCGATGGTCCGGACCCCGGTCACCGGAACCGACCCTCGCCGACCGATTCTTCCGCGGCCAGTCGGAGTGCCTCGCGGCGTTGATGGCGGGCCAGTTCCACCAGCTCTGATCCCGGACCGCCGAAGGTCGGGCCTTCAGGCTCGTAGATGCCGCCGACCAGTGTCCCCAGCGTGGTGGCCACGGACATCCGCAACGCCGACAGGTCGTATCCTCCTTCGAGAAACAGGACGAGTCGCCCGGATCGGTTGGCCAAAGCAGCCGTCATTCTGGCCAGTTCGGCAAAGTCGCCGCTCGACAGAGCCAGGTCGGCAAGCGGATCAGCCCGGTGGCCGTCGAATCCGGCGGAGACGAGCACCCAGCTCGGCGCGAACTCATCGATGACGGGGAGGGCCACCTCTTCCATCGCCTGGCGGACGATATCGCCGGTGGCCTTGGCGGGCAGTGGGATGTTGACGGTCAGGCCTCGGGCACCGGAGCCACCGATCTCCCGCGCTTGGCCGGTACCGGGGAAGAGTGGCGACTGGTGCGTCGATACGTACAGGACGTTCGGCTCCTCCCAGAACATCGCCTGGGTTCCGTTCCCGTGGTGAACATCCCAGTCGACGACGAGCACGCGCTCTCCTTCGGATGCCAGTGCAGCCGCCGAGACGGCGACGTTGTTCAGCAGACAGAACCCCATGGCTCGATCCGGCAAGGCGTGGTGGCCGGGTGGACGCGCCGCCACGAACGCCACATCTCCTTTTCCGTCCCTCAGCGCATCGACTGCTGCCAATCCGGCCCCGGCCGCTTGCCGGGCGGCCAACCACGAATCGGCGGCGGCAAACGTGTCGGGGTCGAGTTGGCCACCCCCGGCCTCGCAGAAAGCGGCCAGCTCTTCGAGATAACCGATGTCGTGCACCCGAGTGAGCTCGGTCAGGTCGGCGACACGCGGCGCCACGATCCTGAGATCGGTCCCCAGGTGGAGGTCGTCGACGCCGGCCATGGCGGCGGCGATTCGGGCCGGCTGCTCGGGATGACCCTCGCCGTCGTGCTCGTGCCCTCCCGTCGGTCCGCTCACGACGAGCACGATGAGGCACCTCCTCGTCCGGGCGGGGTGCCATGGTGACGGCCCGCGTACGCCGACCGATAGGCGTCATCGGGCCGGATGGGGAATCGAACGCTCACCGTTCCATACTCGGTGCCGGTCGTCACGTGGAAGCCCGACTTCATGAACACCTCGAGCATGTCACGGTTCTCCGAAAGGGTCTGGGCGGAGAAGGCCTCGATCCCATTCTGCCATGCGGCACCGGCCAGACGCTCGAGCAGGATCGTTCCGATCCCCTGATGCTGGAACTCGTCGGCGACGACGAACGCCACCTCGGCCTCGGCTGTCCCGGGGATTCGCTCGTAGCGACCGACGGCCACCAGTCGATCGTGGTGCTCGGCCACGAGGGCCAGGCGATCGAGGTAGTCGACATGGGTGAACCGGTCCGTCTCGGCCGCGGACAGTCTCGGGTGCGTGAAGAAGAACCGTCGGTAGACCGATTGCGCCGAAAGTCCCTCGTGGAATTGGGTCAGGCCATCACCGTCGTCCGGCCGGATGGGACGTAGGTGCACGATGTCCCCCGTCATCGTCTCCACGTCACCTGCCAGGGCCAGCGGATAGCGGTCGAGCCAGTCGTTCGACCCACCCGGACGATCCTCGTCACCCACCGCCGGATCGCTTCCTGATGCGACGCCCTGTGATCTCGCGGGGAACCAGGCACACATAGGCATCGCGGTCTCCCGCGGCCCAGGGGACGATGGCCAGCGATTGGGCTCGGCGGACCTCGCCCGGGTCCACGATCACATGGCTCTTCCCCGTGAGCAGCACGCTCCAACCCTCGGTCAGCGTCTCGTCGAGATGGTCGACCTCGAACGAGACGTCACCCGTGGCCAGACTGGTTACGAATCCGGCATTGGGCTCGGTCCGGAAGACGATGTCGCCCTCCGACACGCGGAAGTTGACGGGCAGAGCCACCGGTCCCCGCTCGTCGGAGAAGACGACACGACCGACCCCCCCTGGAGCGATCAGTGCTTCGCATTCGCCGATGGTCAATGGCTCGAGTGTCGGTCGGTCCGAGGGATCGGTCCGCCCCGGCGGGGCCTCCATCCCACCACCGGTGATGATGTCCACCGATGTCTCGAGGGCGGCGGCCAACCGCCACAGCGCCGCTCGGGACGGTTGGGGCGAGGGACTCGACTCGACGGCGCGGACGTAGGTCGGACTCATTCCTGACCGCGTGGCCAGCTCGTCCACCGTGAGGCCGAGGGCGCGGCGTCGTTCTGCAACTCGACGTCCCAGATCACCAACTTGGCTCATGCGCCCCACCTTCCTCTCTCACACCAGGTCGAACCCGCGTTGGGCCCCCGGGCCCCCGAGACCGGACGCGGCCGAATCGGCAGGACGATCGTCCCCCGTCGACGGCTCGACGGTCCGATGCATCTGCACCACCTTCTCCGCTCCTCCTGCATGCTCTTCGACGATGTGCGGGCGGGCGATGACCACGGCGCACTTGGCGTGACGCGCGCACTGGTGGGCGACCGAGCCCAGCAACGCGTCGCTGAAGCCTCCGTGACCCCGCGAACCCGTGACGAGGAGCTCGGCCCCCTCGGATGCGTCGAGCAGTGCCGGAACCGTCGCCTCGAAACGATCGACGACTTCGATGGGAACCTCGGGCGCCCACTTCTGTGCGTCCTCTGTGGCCGCGTCGATGATTTCGCGAACGGCCGTCTTGAAGCCTTGACGGGGACCCAACACGAAGGTCCCGATCGGTGGGTACTGCCACGCATAGATGGCCTCGACCGACGCCGAGCGAATCCTCGCCTCCTCCAGAGCCCACCGCAGGGCCCGTGTGGATCCGAGCGAGCCGTCGATGCCGACGACGATGCGCGGCTCGACGGCACGCCGCGGTGTCAGATCGGGATCTCCATGGACCACGGCCACCGGGCAGTGGGCGTATTGGATGCATTGATCACTCACCGAACCCAGACGAAGCTCTTCGAAGCCCCCCTTGCCCCGTGCCCCCACCACCAGTAGCTCGGCCGACCGGCTAGCGATGGTCAGCACGAGCGAGGGCGGCCATTCGACAACCTCGGCGTGTGCCGCCACCGAAGGGTGGCGGGTGGCCACCAGTCCGAACGCATCGTCGACGACGGCCTGCCCGGCCGAAAGGGCCGAAGAACCCGGTTCGTACCAGTTCGGCACGTTCTCGTGATCGCTGAGTTGCGCATGCAGGATCCGAAGCGTCGAACCATGGCGCTTCGCTTCGTCGGATGCCCATTTCAACGCCAGTCGAGAGTGCTCTGAGCCGTCGACGCCCACCACGATCTCACGCCGATCGCTTTGACTCTCGACTTGGTCGTCGGTTGGCATGACTGGATCCTTTCGCTGCTCTCGAGTGAATCGTTATCGGGTCTCGATGACCCAGATGTGGCTGCTGCGCCCCCGCTCCAGTTCCCCCGCGGTCATGGCAATGTCCTCGATGAGATAAGGATCTAGGGCCAGGCTGCTCGATCGCCGATTCCCCGAGGGCTGATGGCGATGGCTGTTCGAGTTCTTCATGGCTTCCTCCTCGGCTGTACGGCACCCACATGCCGCTCTACCCATTGGACTCCGTTGCGCTGCGCAGGTGTAGGGCCGAAGGTCCCGCGATCCGTAGGGCCGAAGGTCCCGGGCCGAACTCGGCCCCGTGGATGCACGACCTGCCACTCGGGACGTTTGGCCCTATCCGAAGATGCTCCAGCTCTTCACCATTGACGCAGGTCACATGAGAAGAGGAGGCCAGGATGCCCAATACCACGGCACAAGAGCAGAGCACCGAGGAGTCGACGGTGGACGCCGACGTTCAGCGTCGAACCATCCAGCAGTTCGCAGAGGTGCTCGACCAATGGCGGTCGAAGATCGACGACCTCATGGTCCAGATGGATCTGGCCGATCTCGATGTCCGGGACGAGATTCGCAAGGGCCTCGAAACCACGGAGAACGCCTACCTGGCGGCCCGATCCCGGCTGGGCCAAGCTGCTGAGTCGAATCTCAGCTCTGTTCGGCTCACTCTCGAGCAGCTGATACGGGACCTTCGTTCAGCGTACGATTCCGCCGAAGCCGTGGTCCGCCGAAGTAGAGAGGATCAGTGAGATCGACTCTCCTGCAGTGTCCACCCCCGGTCAGGCCGTCGGATCGCAAGACGATGCTCTGATACGTCCCAAATCCCTGTATGCCGATCTCCTCGAGGCTGTGCTCGACGAACGGGAACGGTCGGGCGCCGCGCCATCGAACGGCGAGGCGCTGGCTGATCTCGTGCAGCGTCGGCATCAGGTGCTGTTGAACCGACAGTCGCGGCCGGACGAAGGTGGGGCCACGACGGCTCTGACCGACGAGGTGGCCTACGACGCCGCGCTCATCCGCCAGGCGCGGCGACTCGGAATCGACTGTGATCCCAGCCTCTTCGGAGGGGCACAACACGAGCGTCACCGGCTCGAACAAGCACTCCGGTCCCGAGGGCTACCCCTGAATTAGGCGGCAATCAGCAGCCCGGGACCCCACGGGAGGCCGAAGACCATCAGGTTCCGGTGGCGTCTGTGCGGTGCGCCTGTGCCGACCGCTCGTTGATCCGCGTGGCGTAGCTGGCGGCTTGCGTCCGACGCTCCATGCCGAGTTTGGCCAAGAGGTTGGACACGTAGTTCTTCACCGTCTTTTCGGCCAAGAACAGCTCGCCGGCGATCTGGCGGTTGGTCTGCCCGTCCGCGACCAGATCGAGGATGCGCCGCTCCTGGGGGGTGAGTTTTGTCAACAGTGGGTCCTCTGCGGGCCCTTGGTTGATCCTCTGGAGGACCTGCTCGGTGAGTGCCGGATCGAGCAGGGACTGCCCTTCGGCCACCCGTCGTACGTCGTCCACCAGGTTAGAGGCACCCACCTGCTTGAGCACGTAGCCGGCCGCGCCGGCCAGGATGGCGGCCAACAGCGCCTCGTCATCGGCGTAGGACGTGAGCATCACACAAGCGATCTCCGGCCAATTCGACCGGATCTCGCGACAGACTTCGATGCCGCTGCCATCGGGCAGCCGCACATCGAGAATGGCCACATCAGGACGGGTGGGGGGGATGCGATCGAGGGCCTCGGCGACAGTGGCCGCCTCTCCCACCACGACGATGCCGTCGGCGGACTCGAACAACGAACGGAGCCCGGTGCGCACGATCTCATGATCGTCGAGAAGGAAAACCCTGATACTCAACCGCTCGTCCTCATCCCAGTGACATCTCCGAATGCGGCCGGGGCCGCTGTAGGTACCGCCTTGCGATGACCACGCCCCGAATGGCGCTAGCATGCGCGAAGCACCACGTCGCAGGCCAGCTTAGCTGCCTGGTGTCAATCGGAGGCACCGTGCCCTATCACTCGATCGACGATCCAGCCAAGCTCCGCCGGGTGCTCGAAGCCACCCTCCTTCTGGAGCGGGACCTCGACCTGCCCACACTGCTCCACCACATCGTCGACGAGGCCCGCTCGATGACCAACGCCCGCTACGGGGCCCTGGGCGTGCTCAACGAGGAAGGGACCGCGCTGGGGGAGTTCATCACCGTCGGTCTCGAACCTGAGGTGGAGGTACAGATAGGAACCCGCCCCACTGGTCGAGGTGTGTTGGGTCTCCTGATCAACGATCCGAAGCCACTGCGGCTGGCCCGGCTCGGCGACAACGCCGAGAGCTACGGGTTCCCGCCCGATCACCCTCCGATGACCTCGTTCCTGGGAGTGCCGATCAAGGTCCGGGACGAGGTCTACGGAAATCTCTACCTCACCGACAAGATCGGCTGGTCCGAGTTCACCAGCGACGACGAAGCCCTGATCGGTGCTCTCGCCGTCACGGCCGGCATCGCCATCGAGAACGCCCGGCTGCATGCGCGCGTCCAAGAGGTCGCCATCTACGAGGAACGTGACCGCCTGGCCCGGGATCTGCACGACACGGTCATCCAGAGGCTCTTCGCCATCGGCTTGTCCCTGCAGAGCCTGGCCGGCACGGCTCTGGCATCGGCCATCTCGGATCGTCTGAAAGGGACGATCGCCGACGTCGACGACACCATCCGACAGGTCCGGACCAGCATCTTCGAGCTCGGGTCGGACGGACTGGACCGGGGCGTCCGTGACAACGTCCTCACCCTGCTGGAGGAGTTGAGGCCCGTCGTCGGCTTCGGTGTCCAGACATCATTCGACGGTCCCGTCGACACGGCCGTGTCCGACGCCATCTGCGAGCACCTTCTGGCCGTCATCCGGGAGGCGATCACCAACGTGGGACGCCATGCCCAGGCCACCCGAGCCACGGTTGCCATCAGCGTGGGCGACGGCCAATGCCGACTGCGGGTCGTCGACGATGGATCGGGGATGGTCAAGTCCGGATCGGGTACCGCGGGGCTCGGATTGGGCAATCTGCGGCGCCGGGCAGAGAAACTGCACGGCCAGTTCGATATCGAGAGCCCGGACGGTGGTGGGACCGTCCTCATCTGGCAGGTGCCCCTCGCCCACTAGGTCGGCCCCCTGAGCGAACCGCCGGGGTTCATGACAATGTCAGATGGGGTTCATCGCGTATGGGACTTTGTCCCCTACTGCACCGGTTTTCCTTTCCGTACCGTGCAGGTAGACGGCACCCCCGGAGTCGAAGGGACTCCCACGGAAAGGAGTCCCGATGTCAATCACCAGCGATCGGCCGGAGGTGGATCAGCCGGCGGCGCCCGTTCAGCCCACACCACCCGACCAACGACTGTCGCGGCGGAACAGCGAGAAGGCTCACGCGCTCGGACTGACCTCGGCCACCGGGTTGGTCATCGGCAGCATCGTCGGCACAGGGGTCTTCACCATGCCGGCTGTGATCGCCGGGGCCGGCACCATGGGCATCATCGTCCTCGGCGTCATTGCCGTGGGCGCCATGTTGCTGGCCGTGCTGTTCGGCCAGCTCACCAAACGGGTGCCCAACAGCGACGGCGGGCTGTACGCGTACTCCAAGCACGAGTTCGGCGACTTCGCCGGCTATCTGGTCGGTTGGTGCTACTGGATCCAGTCGTGGGCCGGAAACGCGGCCATCGTCTCGTCCTGGGTGTTCTACGTCGACGCCCTGTTCGGCTGGGCCCACATCTCCGGCATGGAGAACTGGGGCATCGCCATGGTGGGTCTGTGGGTCCCGGCGATCATCAATCTGGTGGGAATCCGCCAGATGGCCTGGTTCCAGAACATCACCGTGGTACTCAAGTTCCTGCCGCTGCTGTTCGTCGGCGTCATCGGGTGGTTCTTCGTCCAGAGTGGCCACTTCGGGGCCTTCAACGCCTCGGGTGGAAGCCTGTACAGCGCCATCGGGATCGCCGCCGGCGTTGCCCTCTTCTCCTTCATCGGCGTGGAGGCGGCCGCCATGACGGCCAAGCGGGTCAAGAACCCGCGGATCAACGTCAGCCGGGCGTCACTGCTCGGAACCGCACTCAGCGCCGTCCTCTACGTGCTGGTCACCGCGGTGGTGATGGGGCTGGTGGCCCACCACACGCTGACCAACACCGGCTCACCGTTCGTCAACGCCTTCCAGTCCATCTTCCCCCATGAGGCCTGGGCCGGAAAGTTCATCGCCGCCATCGCCGTGGTCTCCGGCATCGGGGCACTCAACGGGTGGACCCTGATCGTCACCGAGACGTCGCGGGCCATGGCCCAGGACGACATGTTCCCCAGGCCCTTCGCGTGGAAGGACCGGAAGGGCACCGCCTGGTTCGGCATCCTGGTCGGGACCGCACTGCCGTCGCTCCTCATGCTGTGGCGCTACACCACCAGCTCAGGACTGACCGTGTTCACGTACCTTGTCGACCTCACCGTGGTGACCGTGGCCATCCCGTACTTCATGTCGGCCATCGCCCAGCTCACCTACCTGGTCTCCCGCCGCCGCACGGTCAACGGGTGGCTTCTGGCCCGGGACCTGTCGGTCGCTGGTGCCAGCGTCCTCTTCTCGATGTGGGTGACCTTCGCCTCGGGATACCAGGTGGTGTATCAGGCCCTCGTCGTCATCCTGGCCGGGCTCATCCTCTATGCCTTCTTGAACGCCCGACGCCAGCGACTCGGTGAGTCGGTCGAGCCGGTGGAGCTCGTCCCCGAGGCCGTCGTGGCAGGTGCGACCAACGGAACGGCCCATGCAGAAGTGTCCGAGCCCTCCACCGTCCAGCACGTCGAGGTGACACCATGACCTTCGCCGTGGCATCCGAGATCGGCCAGCTGCGTCAGGCCATCGTGCATCGGCCGGGGCTCGAGTTGTCCCGGCTCACACCAGAGAACATCGGTGAGTTGCTCTTCGACGACGTGATGTGGGCCAAGAAGGCAAAAGAGGAGCACGATGCCTTCGCTGAGGCACTCCGGGACAAAGGTGTCCAGGTCCACCTCTACGGCCAACTGCTGGCCGAGACACTGGACCTTCCCGAAGGGCGGGCCTTCGTCCTCGACCGGGTGTGCACCCCCGAGATCCTGGGCCCACCCCTGGTCGGGCCGGTCCGACGGCTGTTCGACGACCTCGACGGCGCGGCGCTGGCCCAGTTCCTGGTGGGCGGGGTCCTGAAGGCCGATCTTCAGCCGTTGCGGGCCCGCAGTCTCAAATGGGACATGTTGCGGGCCGACGACTTCGTGCTCACGCCACTTCCCAACCATCTCTTCCAACGGGACAACTCCTGCTGGATCTACGGGGGGGTGACGGTCAATCCGATGGCCAAGCCGGCCCGCCAGCGCGAGTCGCTCCACACCCGCGCCATCTACCGGTTCCACCCGATGTTCGCCGACGCCGACTTCATCACGTACTACGGCGACGAAGACCGCCCGTACCAGCCGGCCAGCATCGAGGGCGGTGACGTCCACGTCCTCGGTAACGGTGCCGTGCTGATCGGAATGGGCGAACGCACCACTCCCATGGCCGTGGAGATAGTGGCCCGCGCCCTCTTCGATGCCGGACAGGCCACCACCGTGGTGGCCATCGAGCTCCCCCGTTCACACGCCTTCATGCATCTCGACACGGTGATGTCCATGGTCGACAAGGGAACGTTCGTCCTCTACCCCTACTTCGACCGGCGCCTGCGTAGTTGGACCGTCACCGACGGAGAGAGGCCGGGTGAACTGGCTGTCAGCCGGAATCACAATTTGTGGGACACGCTGGCGGAATTGCTGAAGGTCTCCGATGTCACCGTGCTCACCACCGACGAGGACATCCGGGCGGCCGAACGCGAACAGTGGGACGACGGCACCAACTACCTGGCCGTCGCCCCGGGCGTGGTGATGGGCTATGAGCGTAACGTGGCCACCAATACCATGCTCCGCAAGCACGGCATCGAGGTGGTCTCGATCGCCGGCAGTGAGCTGGGACGAGGTCGGGGCGGGCCGCGGTGTATGACCTGTCCCATCCAGCGCGATCCGGCATAGTCGAAGGGGACTGAGAGTAATGAATCTGAAAGGGAGAAGCCTGCTCAAAGAAGCCGACTTCACCAGCCGCGAGTTCCTGTTCATGGTCGACCTGGCCGAGGAGTTACGGAAGGAGAAGCGCCTCGGCTCAGAGCGCCAGCGGATGGCCGGGCGCAATATTGCGCTCATCTTCGAGAAAGCCTCCACCCGGACCCGGTCCGCATTCGAGGTGGCCGCCCACGACCAGGGAGCTCACGTCACCTATCTGGGTCCGGAGGAATCCCACATCGGCCACAAGGAGACCATGAAGGACACGGCCCGGGTGCTGGGTCGGATGTTCGACGGCATCGAGTACCGCGGCTTCTCCCAGGAAACCGTCGAGGTACTGGCACAGTTCGCCGGAGTTCCGGTGTGGAACGGGTTGACCGACCAGTGGCATCCCACCCAGATGCTGGCCGACGTGCTGACCATCCGCGACCATGCCCACAAGCCTCTGGAGGAGGTAGTCCTCTGCTATGTGGGAGACGCCAGCAACAACACGGCAAACTCGCTGCTGGTGACCGGCGCGTTATTGGGAATGGATGTTCGAATCGCCGGACCACGGTCCCTGCTGCCGTCACGGGCCGTCCAGACAGTGGCGGGGGAGCTGGCCGCCACGTCCCGCGCCCGGATCACGGTGGGCGACGATGCCATGGCTGCGGTCGAGGGCGCCGATTTTCTGTACACCGACGTCTGGGTCTCGATGGGTGAGCCGGCGGCCGACTGGGATGAACGCATCACCGAGATGCTCCCCTACCAGGTGAACGCCGGGCTCGTGGCGGCCACCGGAAACCCGGCGACCAAGTTCATGCACTGCCTCCCTGCCATACACAACTCCGACACCGAATTGGGTCGGCAACTCCTCGACAAGTGGGGCCTCACCGCCCTCGAGGTCACCGATGAGGTCTTCGAGTCCCCGGCATCCATCGTCTTCGACCAGGCGGAGAACCGCCTCCACACCATCAAGGCGGCCATGGTGGCGACCGTAGGCGACTGAGGTGCGGCTCGTCGTCGCCCTGGGGGGCAATGCGCTGCTCGAGCGCGGGGAGGTCCCCCTGGCCGAGGTCCAAGAGAAGCACGTCCTCGTTGCCGTCGACGCCCTGGCCCCGCTGGCCCGCCATCACGACCTGGTCGTCACCCACGGCAACGGTCCACAAGTCGGGCTGCTGGCGCTGGAGAGCGCCAGTGACCCCGACCTTCCCCACCCGTATCCATTCGACGTGCTGGGGGCCCAGACCCAGGGAATGATCGGCTACTTCCTGCTGCAGGCCTTTGAGAACGCCCTGCCCGGACGTCGCGTGGTCAGCCTGATCTGCCAGACACTGGTGGCCCCGGATGATCCCGCCTTCGAACATCCGACGAAGTTCGTCGGTCCGGTCTACAGCGAAGAGGAAGGGCGGCGTCTGGCCCAACGGCGAGGGTGGCAGATTCGGCCGGACGGTGGAGCGTGGCGACGTGTGGTGGCCTCGCCCGAACCGCAGGCCTTGATGGAGATCTCGACCATTCGCCTGCTCATGGCCGAAGGGGCGGTGGCCATCTGCGCCGGGGGCGGCGGGATACCGGTATACCGGGACGGAAACGGGTCGTTGCACGGCGCCGAGGCGGTGGTGGACAAGGATCTGACGGCAGCCTTGCTGGCCCGCGAACTCGACGCTGACGCCCTCCTGCTGCTCACCGATGTCGCCGCAGTCGAGTGCGATTTCGGTACCGAATCGGCGCGGGCGATCCGTAAGACGAACCCGGCGACGCTTCGGGGAATACAGTTTCCTGCCGGTTCGATGGGCCCCAAAGTCGAAGCCGTCTGTCGGTTCGTGGAGGCAACTGGGAAGAAGGCCATGATCGGCCGGCTCGAGGATGCCCTCGAGTTGATCGAAGGTACACGGGGGACCCTGGTTGAACCGGACGCTCCCAAGGATCACCCACAGGCGGGCAATACACCGGGAAACAGGGCCTAACAGTCGGATCCGCTCCGACCCCAGCATCACATCAGCCTCGTCGAAGGAGAGAACACCACCATGAGTTCGCAGCCGGATACCACCCACCGGATCGTCGTAGGGATCGACGCCTCGCCGCCGTCGATCGCTGCGCTGGAGTGGGCCGCCCATCAAGCGGAGCTCACCGGAGCCAAACTCGAAGTCCTCATGATGTGGGAATGGCCGACCAGCTACGGCTGGTCGCTTCCGGTCCCCTCCGAGTACGACCCGGAACAGGACGCGGCGAAGGCGCTCGACGAAGCTCTCGAACCGGTGCGGAACGAGCATCCCGGAGTCACCATCCAGCCCGTCGTCCTCGAGGGCCACCCGGCCCCCCTGCTGGTCAAGGCGTCACACGGAGCGGACCTCCTCGTGGTCGGCAGCCGAGGTCATGGTGAGTTCGCCGGCATGTTGCTGGGATCGGTCAGCGAACACTGCGTCGCCAATGCCCACTGTCCCGTTCTGGTACTTCGCGATCGATCGTGACCGTCCAGACCATGAAGGCATGGGCGGTCGGCCGACCCGGACCCATCGACTCCGAGCCCCTGAGACAGATCGAACGGCCCGTCCCCGTGCCGGGTCCCGGTCAGGTGCGGGTACACGTGCGGGTCTGCGGCGTGTGCCGCACCGATCTCCACCTCGCAGAGGGGGACCTCACCCCGAAGCACGCTCAGGTCGTCCCGGGTCACGAGGTGGTGGGTCTCGTAGACGAACTGGGGCCGGGTTGCGTGCGATTCAGCCTGGGCGATCGCGTCGGTATCCCCTGGCTGGCCAGCGTTTGTGGAAGGTGCCGATTCTGTCTCGATAGTCGGGAGAACCTGTGTGTGGCACCCCGCTTCACCGGCTGGGATGTGGACGGGGGATACGCCGAGTATGCCGTCATCGACGAGGGGTTCGCCTACGACATCCCCGAAGTGTTCAGTGATGAGGAGGCGGCGCCGCTCCTCTGCGCGGGGATCATCGGCTACCGGGCCCTTCGGCGGTCGCAGCTTCCGCCGGGTGGCCGGCTCGGGATCTACGGATTCGGTGGGTCGGCCCACCTCACCGCTCAGGTGGCGATGGCAGAGGGCGCCCGCGTCCATGTCATGACCCGGGCACCTGAGGCACGGGCGCTGGCGCTCGAGCTCGGTGCGGCCAGTGCGGGAGACGCCGACGACCCGCCCCCCGAACCGCTCGATGCCGCCATCCTGTTCGCACCGGTGGGAACGTTGGTGATCCCTGCCCTGGAAGCCCTCGACCGCGGCGGAACATTGGCAATTGCCGGAATCCATCTCACGGATATCCCCACCCTCGACTACGAGAAGGATCTCTTTCAGGAGCGGACGCTGCGCAGTGTGACCGCCAACACCCGGCTCGATGGCCATGACTTTCTCGAGATCGCAGCCCGCATCCACCTGCGAGTCTCCACCGTGTCCTATGGACTGGACCAGGCCGACCAGGCGCTCTCCGACCTGGCCCACGACCGGGTGAACGGAGCTGCCGTCCTCGCCAACGGCTCCGGCTGGTGAGGACGCGGCCATTCGGGACCGCGTCACCTGAGCACGCCGTCGAACTCGTGACCTTCGGCCCTGGACCGGCGTGAGCAGGTCGAACAATCTGGACAGGTGACCGATGGGAACGATCGACCCCGAAGCGGCCAGGGACGAGTTGGCGGGACTAGGCGGACGAGCCCGCACACACCGGTCGCCGGCCATGGCCACAGCCTCCCCATCGGACGTGTGGCCGGGATCCCTCTCCGCCTCCACTGGACGTTCTTCCTGCTGATCGCCTTTGCGGTGGCCGTCGAGTGGGGTGAGGGAGCGCACAGTGTGGCCACGGGCCTGGTCTGGATCGTGGCCCTCTTCACGTCGGTCGTGCTCCACGAGCTGGCTCACTGCATCGTCGCCCGACGACGCGGGGCCCGCGTGATCGGAATCGTCCTCTTCCCCCTCGGAGGTCTCTCCCAGGTGGACGCCATGCCGGAGGCACCAGGGGACGAGCTGGCTGTGGCCATCGTCGGCCCTCTGTCGAGTCTCGCCATCGGGCTGATCCTCCTCACCGGAGGCGTCGTGCTGGGTGCCCACGTGTGGCCACCGACCCTGTTCGTCGGCAGCTGGTGGGCCCGGCTGGGCTGGCTGAACCTGCTGCTCGGGGCGTTCAATCTCCTGCCTGCCCTCCCCATGGACGGCGGGAGGGTGCTCCGTGCCACACTGGCACGACACCGGAGCAATCTCGAGGCGACGGTCGTGGCCGGACGAGTGGCCCGTTACCTGGGACTGGCCATGATCGTGGTCGGGTTCTTCTACGACTTCTGGCTGGTGCTCATCGGACTCTTCGTCCTCATGGGCGCCAGGGCCGAGGAAGAAGCAGCACGACACCGGCCCGACGGGGCACACACGCCTCCGGCCAACGTGTCACGGTGATCGGCGGGGCGATTGCGGCCTGATCGTCCGGTGGCGCACATTGGGACCTTTGGCCCTGGATGTGATGCCGGCAGAGAGGCATCCTGCCACCATGTGGGCAAACGAGTTCTCCGACGTAACGGCGCTTACGAAGCCGGAGTGCTATGAGTACCTGAGTCAGGCGTCACTCGGTCGGATCGCCGCCAGCATCGACGCGCTCCCGGTGATCCTTCCGGTCCACTTCGTACTGTCCGGTGAGTCGGTGCTCTTCCCCACCCTCCCCGGCTCGAAACTCGATGCCGCCACCACGGACACCGTCGTGGCCTTCGAGGTCGACGCCGAGGAGCCGCTCGACGGGAGCTACTGGAGCGTGTTGCTTCGGGGGCTGGCCTCGTCGGTCGGCGACGGGCCGGACCACACCCACGGGAGACCCCTTCTGTTGGACCCGTGGCCCACCATGCAACGGAACCTCCGCCTGGTGCGGGTCGAACCGACCCTTGTCAGCGGACGTAAGTTCAGGATCACCGGCGAGGGACCTTCCACGGAGCCTCATCACACGTCGTCCCTGTGAGGAATCCTGCGCCACGGACGTGTGAGCAGGACCGCCTTCCCTATCCCTCCTTCACCACCGCGTACCAGATCCGGTGGGCCACTCCCTCGAGGCCATCACCCATCCGAGCACAGCGCCGGTAGAGCTCACGCCGCCCCGTCACCTCACGGATGTCGGCGACATCGAGAAGCGCCGACATGGCCCTGCGGTAGACGTGTTCGAGGGACCGTTGCTGGCGAACCGCGGCGTCGGCGCACTCGGTGGCCCGATCCGGATGGGAAGAAAGGTCGGGGAATGCTCGCACCAGGTCTCGAACACCGAGCGCAATCAGGTCGGCCATCTCCGCCATGGGGGGATCGGGGTCCATGTTCACGAGCTCTGCCTCGCGGATCAGGTTCTTGGCGGCATTGAGCACGGCGTCGAGGCGCTCGGAGATCTCGTAGATGTCCTCTGGTCCGATCGCCGTCACGAAGGCGTCCCGCACCTGGGTCAGTACCTCACGGCTGGCCAGATCGCCTTCGTGATCGGCGGCGCGAACTACATCGGCCTGGGCACGATCCCCCTTCGCCCATGCGCTGAACGCGTCGATGCCTCTGATCGTGATCTCACCCTGGTTCGCCAGCATCCCGAGCAGATCGGGCGTCTTCGGCAGGAACCACCTTCTCACCCGACCCACCTCCAGACCAGAAAGAACAGCGCGGCCAGTCCTCCGCTGACAGGAAGGGTAACCAACCACGCCAGCCCGATCTGGGCGGCTACGGCCCAGCGTACGTGGTGCCAACGCTCCCCTGATCCCACGCCCACGACGGCAGGGGCGACGACATCGGAGGTGCTGATCGGTGCGCCGGCGAGCGAGGCGGCCAGGACGATCACGCCCGAGGTCCCCTGGCTGACCATGCCGTCGAGGGACCGGATGCGGTAGATGCGCTTGCCGAGGGTGCGGACCACGTTCCAGCCGCCGAGCAGGGTGCCGAACGTCAGAAGCAAGGCCGACACGAGCGCCACCCAGAACGGGACAGCGAAATGCGAAAGGTGCCCTCCGGCCACCAGTGCCGCGGTGATCAGACCCATCGTCTTCTGGGCGTCATTGGAGCCGTGGGCAAAGGCCAGTCCGGCTGAGGCCACCACCTCGCCGTATTGCACCGGCCCCTCGACCGTGCGGCGGGCTCGACGGAGTGAGCGCCGGGCCAGGCGTATGCCGACCATGGCCAACGGCAGCGCGATCGCCGAGGAGAAGAGAAGCCAGAGGAGGGAGCCGAACACCCCTACAGGGTGAAGACCGTCGAGGCCACCCCAATGCACGGCACCGACGCCGCCCTCGGCCAGCGCGGCACCGGCCAGCGCTCCGACCAGACAGTGGCCGGAACTACAGGGGAGGCCCCAACGCAGCGTGATCAGGCTCCACACCAGGGCTCCGAGCACTGCGGAGCCCAAGACCTCCAGCATGCGATCGGCCGGGACGATGGCGATACCGGCAATGGTGGCGGCCACGGCCGTTCCCACGGCCAGGGCGCCGATGACGTGGAAGACCGCAGCAACCACGACCGCCGGCGCCGGGCGCATGGCGCCGGTCACGATCGGAGCAGCAATCGCATTGCCCGCGTCGTGTACACCGTTCACCACGCAGTAGGTCGCAGCGAGGAGCACCACCACGAAGAGCACGGGTCGATCCTCTCATGACACGCGCCTACGGCTGCGCCGTCGCTGTGCTCGAAAGGGACACCGATCGTCAGTGCCTAGGGCCCGGCTTCGCCATCGCCGCCAAACCTCTGGTACTACTCGAGTGCATCCAGCGCCAGTGCCACCGCTTCGGGCGGCCCGAGCACCGACGTGTCGATGACGACTGCAGAGGACCACGGTTCCATCGATCGCCCCATGGCCGCACCCACCTCGGGAGTGGCCTCGGAAAGGTCGTCCTGCTCGGCCCGGCGTCGGGTCACCCGGACAGCTGCGTCCTCCGGAGTGGCAACGCAACGCATCTCGATGAGGTTGCTCGAGGTGCGATCGGCCAGCAGCTTCGCCTCCTCGCGCCAGGAGCCGGCGATCCACGATGCATCGAGTACGACAGACTCTCCCCGTCCGAGGAGCGCTTCGGCCTGGCCGAGCAGTTCCTGATAGACGGTTGCCGTCACCATCGGATGGTAGCGACCCTGGCGGTAACCGGGCACACCGGCATCGCTATCGGTTACCTCCGCCACGCGTACGTTCACACGCCGGCGGATGGCATCGGAGCGGAGCACGGTCGAACCGGTCGCGGCCCCCACTCCGGCGGCGAGGGTGGACTTGCCACAACCGGGCAGTCCTCCCACCAGCACCAACTTCACCCGACCGCGTCGCAGGTGGTCGAGCGCCAGGCTCTCGAGCTGTTTCGCCTCTGCTCCGGCGCCCTCAGCCCCCTGCGCCGACTGCAGGCAGGCCACCTTGGCCCGGACGTACGCGTGGTACGCCACATAGTGATGAACGAGCGTCCAGGGGAACCGGTCATGGGCCAGCTCTTGATAGAGGCCCAGCAGTCGGATCGCCGCTTCGGCGCGGTCCAACCGTTCGAGATCCATGACCAGAAACGTCACGTCGGCGCATACATCGCAATGACGGAGCCGGTCGGAGAACTCGACACAGTCGAGGATCCGGACTCCGTCGTCGAGACAGAACAAGTCCTCCGCCTGAAGGTCCCCGTGGCCGTCGCACACACACCCCGAGGCGATCCTGGCGTCGAGCAACGGACTGCGTCCATCGAGCCAACGGGTGACGAGCCGACGGATCTCGGCCTCCGTGGCGTCGTCGAGGATGCTCCCGACGAAGGCAGAGGTTTCGACGAAGCTCTCCTGCCAGACGCTGCGCAAGGCTTCAACGCTCGCGTCCGCCGCTATCTCCGGTGAGCGTTCGGCGCTCCTGTGGAAGGACGCCAACAGCTCCGCCACCTGGCGCAACCAGGGATCGAGGTCGGCCCCCTGTCGGGCCAGCTCAGCCAGGCACCGGGCCTCGGGCATGCGTCGCATGACGACCATGTGGTCGATCGGCTCCCCTTCCAGTACGACATCGGCGACCCCGAGGTACACGTCGGGAGCCAATCTCCGGTTGAGCGTCACCTCGCGCTCGCAGTCCTTCCGGCGGTCGATCCGACGGCGGAAGTCGAGAAAGCCGAATCGCACGGGCTTCCGCATCTTGTAGACCCGTCCGCCCACGAAGAAGAGCATCGAGATATGCGTCTCGACGACACGGGTCGGATCCCCATCCACACCGGGTTCATCCACACCGGATCGACGGGATCCCCGCTGGCCGAGCCTCATGGGTCCACCATCCACGCTCATCTGGCCGGAGAACAGGGCCGAAGGTCACGAGCAGTGAGGCTCGGCCATCCGGCAATGCCCCGCCCGGATCGCCACCCCGAGATGGAAGGGCGGTTTACCCTGACTTCTATGACCAACGGCCCTGGCGTTGCCCTGCCCTACGGAAGAGACTTGGCCCATGGGTATGCGTCATCCACCTCAGAGGCGATACGAATGATCCTCTTCCCGATCGATCGGCTCGATGTGGTGATCTTCGACATGGACGGTGTCGTCAGCGACACGGCCCGCGTCCACGAGCGATGCTGGAAGCGCGTCTTCGACGACTTTCTGCGCCGTCGGTCGGACCGTGGCGACGAGGTCCTTCGGCCTTTCACTGAAGACGACTACACCCACTATGTCGACGGCAAACCCCGCTATGACGGTGTCGAGAGCTTCCTCACCTCCCGTCACATCTCGCTGGCGCGAGGCGCACCATCGGATCCACCGGGGCACGGCACGGTGTGCGCGCTTGGCAACCTCAAGGATCTCGACTTCGAGCGGGCCGTGACCGAGGAGGGAGTCACGCTCTTCCAATCGACGATCACCTTCCTGCGAAGTCTGCGAGCGCACCACGTCAGGACAGCCCTGATCTCGTCGAGCCGACATGCCAGGGCGATCCTTACGGCGGCCCACATCGAAGATCTGTTCGACACCATCGTCGACGGCCTGGACGCCGAGGCCCTCAGCCTGCCGGGGAAACCCGACCCGGAGATCTTCCTGACCGCGGCACGACGACTCCGCGTAACCCCCATCCGTGCCGGTGTGGTGGAGGACGCCCTGGCCGGCGTCGAGGCCGGCCGGCGGGGTGGCTTCGGCTTCGTCGTAGGTATCGGTCGAACGTCTGACGGCCGTGATCTCATCGACCACGGTGCGGATGTCGCGGTCAATGATCTCTCCGAGCTCGAATTACCGTCCGACGTCGTCCACGGCCCGACGTGAGTGTGCAGCCCGACGACAGTACGAGCCCGGCGCCCGAGGAAGTCGACGAATGGATACTCAGGTATGACGGGTTCGATCCCTCGTCCGAGAGTCTGCGAGAAGCGCTGTGCACGCTCGGAAACGGCCACTTCGCCACTCGCGGAGCGGCTCCTGAGGCGACGGCCGACAGGGTCCACTACCCGGGTACCTACGTGGCCGGGCTCTACAACCGTCGGGTCACGCCGATAGCCGGCAGGACGGTCGAGAACGAGAGCATCGTCAATGTTCCCAACTGGCTCCCGCTCAACTTCCAGATCGACGACGGCCCCTGGTTCGACGTCGGCGACGTCGAACTCCTCGACTACCGCCAGGAGTTGGACCTTCGCCGGGCCATCGTGACCCGATCGCTGCGCTTGCAGGACGCCGCCGGGCGTGTGACCCGTGTCGACCAACGTCGCTTCGTGAGCATGTCCGACCCCCACAGGGCCGGCCTCGAAACCCTTCTGTGCGCCGAAAACTGGTCCGGTCGCCTTACGGTCCGATCCGGCATCGACGGGCGGGTCTCCAATGGCGGAGTGGCCCGCTACCGCCAGTTCGACGAGAACCATCTCGTCGATGTGAACACCCGTGCCGTCAGCGGTGCCATCGCCCTGACCGCACGCACCAGTCAGTCGGATGTGAGCATCGCGGAAGTGGCCACCACCCGGGTCGTACGGGCCGGGACTCCGGTCCACCCCCCGCTCCGGGTGATCGAAGAACCCGGCTTCATCGCTCACGAACTGTCCATCGATGTCACGTCCCTCGAGACGATCACCATCGAGAAGACCGTCAGCCTGTTCACCTCGAAGGACCGCTCGATCAGCGATCCGCTGACCGAAGCGTGCTCGTGGAACGGCCGACAGGGCACCTTCACCTCGCTCCTCGACGCCCACATCGGCGAGTGGGACGACCTGTGGAAGCGCTTCTCGCTCGAGGTCGAGGGTGATGGCGAAGAGACGCGCCTGGCCCTCCACCTCCACATCTTCCATCTGCTTCAGACGACATCCCGCAATACTGTCGACCTCGACGTCGGCGTACCGGCCCGGGGCCTCCACGGCGAGGCCTACCGGGGGCACATCTTCTGGGACGAACTCTTCATCTTCCCGTATCTCAACCTGCACCTCCCGGAGCTGGTGCGTTCGTTGCTCCTGTACCGGTACCGGCGATTGCCGGAGGCCCGCTGGGCCGCCCACGAGGCCGGCTTCCGGGGCGCCATGTATCCCTGGCAGAGCGGCAGCAACGGGCGCGAGGAGGCACAGGTCGTCCACCTCAACCCCCTGTCGGGTCGTTGGCTGCCCGACGCGTCGCATCTCCAACGGCACATCAACGCGGCCATCGCCTACAACGTCTGGCAGTACTACCAGGTGACCGGCGATATCGAGTTCATGGCCAACTACGGGGCGGAGATGATCCTCGAGGTCTGCCGCTTCTGGGCCAGCATCGCCCGATTCGACCCCGCGCTCGACCGGTACGAAATCGTGGGCGTGATGGGTCCCGACGAGTACCACGACGGCTACGTCGGGGCCGCGGAGCCGGGTCTGGCCAACAATGCCTATACCAACGTGATGGCGGTCTGGGTCCTGTGCCGAGGACTCGACATGGTCGATCTCCTGCCGGAGCCCCGGCGAAGCGAACTGTTCGGCCGCCTCTCGCTGGACGAAGCCGAAATCGCCCATTGGGACGACGTCAGCCGCAAGATGCGAATTGTCTTCCACGAAGACGGCGTCATCAGCCAGTTCGAGGGGTACGAGGAACTGGCCGAGCTGGACTGGGATTCCTACCGGGACCGCTATCCCGACATCTCGCGGCTCGATCGCCTCTTGGAGGAGGAAGGTGACACGCCGAATGCCTACAAAGCCTCCAAACAGGCCGACGTGCTCATGCTGTTCTATCTACTCTCGGCCGACGCGTTCGAGCTCGATCTTCGAACGGCTCGGGTATCCGTTCGATTCCGAGACCATCCCCCGATCGATCGGCTACTACCTGCAACGGACCTCGCACGGGTCCACACTCAGCCGGGTGGTGCACAGCTGGGTACTGGCCCGCTCCGACCGACAGCGCTCGTGGGAGTTCTTCGAGGACGCCCTGCGAAGCGATTTGGACGACATCCAGGGTGGTACCACCGGGGAGGGTGTCCATTTGGGCGCCATGGCGGGCACGGTGGACGTCGTGCAGCGCTGCTACCTGGGCATTGTGACCCGCGACGACGTGATCTGGTTCGATCCCCTCCTCCCCACAGAGGTCCGGAGCCTCTCGCTCGACATCTGCTATCGCCGGCGCTGGATGAACGTGACCGTCGCCGACGGTCAGTTCACGCTCGACATCTCCGATTCCGGCGAGGGGGCAGTGCGTGTCGGCCTGGACGGTGAGGTGGTCGAGCTCTCTCCGGGGGACCGTCGACAGTTGACGCTCTGAGGACGGGCGGGCAGAAGGACGGGCGGCGTCCAGTCCCGCATCGGAATTGAGGCCGAAAGTCCCTAGAGCCCCGCGTCCGAACCGGGGACAATGTTCTATGACGACCGCAAGAGGAGTCGTCCCGAGCAGAGCTGGGGGGAAGATCGCGTGCACGATACGAAGCGGATCCCCTCAGAGGACCGCTGATGACCTTCTTCGATCTCATCCTCCGCAACCTGTGGAGGAAGAAGGCACGATCGATCAGCCTGGCATTCGCCGTGGCCATCGCCGTGATGGCGGTGGTGGCTCTCGACGTCACCAGCAGCGGTCTCGAGCAGTCGGCGGCGTCCATCATCTCGGTGGGCAAAGCCGACTTCACCGTGGCACAGAAAGGGGCTTCGAGCACGTTGTCGAGCACCATCGACAAGCAGGAGCTGGCTCGGATCGGTCAGACACCGGGGGTGGCCAGTGCCGTCGGTGTCCTGGTCGAGACGCAGGATCTCAACGCCGACAACCCGGTCTTCATCGAGATCGGCATCAACCCCGGTGACCTCACCGCATTCGGCGTCAAACTTGTGGCCGGGCTGCCCTACTCGGCCACGGCGACCAACCAGGTCATGCTCGGTTGGAGGGCGGCGGCCAACTTCGGCCTCCACGTCGGCGATCGGTTCAGCGCCAACGGAACGACCAACACGGTCACGGGGATCTACTCGACGGGGAATTCGTTCGGGGACGCAGGAGCGATGTTCCCGCTGCCGGCCATCCAGGGGTACAACCGTCTCCCCGGTATCGTGACCCTGGCCTTCGTAAAGGTGACCCCGGGTGCCTCTATCGCCAGCGTGGCGGCCCGTGTCGCCTATGACCAGCCGGAGCTCACCACCATCCGCACCGCCTCCCAGTTCGGGAGGGCCGATCAAACCTTGGTGTACCTCCGGGCCGCAGTGAACGGGAGCACGGTGCTGGCCATCCTGATCGGCGCCGTCATCGTGGGGAACACCATGCTCCTCTCACTGTTCGAGCGAACCCGTGAGTTCGGCCTGCTGCGGGCCATCGGCTGGACCCGGCGCCGGACGGTCTCCCTACTCCTCGGCGAGAGCCTTCTGCTCGCTGTCCTCGGCGCCGCCATCGGTGTCGGGTTGTCCTTCGCGGTTGCCGCCGGTCTGTCCCAGCTTCCTGCGCTCAAGGGCATCCTGCATCCCAATTTCACCCAGGGAGCATTCTGGAGGGCCCTCTTCACCGCCCTCGCCATGACGTTCATCGGTGCCCTGTACCCGACCACCCGTGCAGCGCTCCTCTCCCCACTCCAGGCCCTCAGCTATGAGTGACGATCTCCTGGCCGTAGACGTGAAGGACGTGACCCGCGTCTATCCGGGCCAGGTCACCGCTCTGGCCGGCATCGACCTGACCGTGGCCTTCGGGGAGACGGTGGCCATCACCGGTCCCTCCGGCTGTGGCAAGTCGACGCTCCTGCACCTTCTGGCCGCCATCGACTCGCCCACCTCGGGTTCGGTGACGGTGGCGGGACATGACCTGGCCCGCATGCACGACCCGAGCAGCTACCGCCGGACGGAGGTCGGGCTGGTGTTCCAGTTCCACAACCTGCTGCCCCAATTGTCCGCCCTCTCCAATGTGGAGCTCCCGATGTTCGGCCTGCACATGTCGGCACGCCAGAGGAAGAGTCGGGCGCGCCAGCTTCTGGCCGATTTCGACCTGAGTGACTGTGAGCATCGTCTGCCCACGGAACTGTCGGGCGGCGAGCGTCAGCGTGTGGCGATCGCCCGGGCCCTGGCCAACGAGCCCAAGATCCTCCTCGCCGATGAACCCACGGGAAGCCTCGACTCCGTGTCGACGACACGATTTCTGGAACTGCTCGATCGCCTGGGGTCCTCGGGAGTGACCATCATCCTCGTGACCCATGCGCCCGATGTGGCCGCCCACGCCCAGCGCATCATCGAGATGCGCGACGGCACCATCGTCAGCGAGAGCAGAGCCCCGGCCTTGACGGTGCCGGTGGCGTAGCCACGCCCGGGCTCACCGCTCCGCCTGGTCTCGACGGAGACGTTGACACCCGGCGGAGCGGACGACTTGATCTACCGGATGCCCCGTGCACCGGAGGCAGGCGGGATCAGGCAGATCTCGCCGGACCCACTGGTTCGATCCAGGATCCACCTACGTGGGTGGATCCTGTCCAGGGGCGCCGGTGATGGTGGCGTCTGAGCCGTCGAGCTGGGACAAGACGGCTCGGAGAAGCTGGCGGCGAGACTCCAGGGTTCTCCTGTAGGCCGGATTGTCGGTGTCGGCGATCTCACTGCTCATGTCACCGAGTACCTGTCCCAGGGTGTCCCGGAGTTCCTCCGCAAGCGGCTCCGACAGCTCCACGATCATCACGCAACCTCCATCTGTGTCCGAACTTCCGTATTCCGATCGTGGTTCATCTCAGGCCCGGGCGACAGGGCCGAAGGACCCTTGCACCCGGCTGTTGCGGCCATGGCTACGCGGAGGCCTTGTGATAGAGGTTGAGCGATACGAAGAAGAAGACCACGAGAATGGCCGAACACCACGCCACTGCCTGCCAGAGCTCGTGGAACAGCGGTCCGCCTTCGAACAGGGCCCGTAC
Source organism: uncultured Acidimicrobiaceae bacterium (assembly GCA_963700235.1). GTDB lineage: Bacteria > Actinomycetota > Acidimicrobiia > Acidimicrobiales > RAAP-2 > Bog-756. The sequence goes on along the minus strand of CAVOWT010000001.1, from coordinate 26,587 downwards.
CGAATTGATGACCACCGTGGCCGGCTGGTTCTGGGCGAAGGGCTGTAGCCAGCCGGGCATGGACTGGACGGGCACCAGCGCCGAGCTGGCGAAGAAGAGAACGAACATGGGGACGATGGCGGCCATCTGGGCCGTCTGGGGGTCCTTCACAGCCAGCCCCACCGCCGCATAGACCCAGGTGAAGGCATAGCCGAAGAAGAGGATCAGCGCGATCCCAGCGGCGCAGGCGCCGACGCCGTTGTGAAACCGGAACCCGACCAGAAGTCCGAGGCCGACGATGAAGGCGAGGGCCAGCGCACTGCGGCAGAGGTCGGCGAACGTCCGGCCGGCGAGGAATGCCGAACGCGCCATCGGCAGACTTCGGAATCGGTCGATCATGCCCGCCTGAAGATCTTGCGCCAGAGCCAGCGCCGTCGTCATACCCCCGATGAGTACCGCCTCCAAGAAGATCCCGGGGACGATGTAGTCGACGTAGTCGACGCCGGGGATCTTGATGGAGCCTCCCAAGACGTACCGGAACAACAAGAGGATGATGGTCGGCTGCACGATGGACATGAACAGCAGCTGAGGGGTGCGGATGATCCGAAGAAGGTTGCGTTTGGTGACGCCCTTGATGTCACGAAGCGCCAGCCTCGGGGTGAGTGAGGGCAACGGTTGGGTCAGCCGTTGTGTCGCCAGATCAGTCACCGCTGGAACCGCCTCCAGGAGCGACGCCGATCTTGTCGGCGTCCGGCTCCGTCTCGTGCCCGGTCAGAGCCAGAAACACATCGTCGAGCGAAGGACGTCTGATCCCGAGGTCGTCCAGTGCGATGCCCTCGTCGTCAAGGGCCCGTCCGGCCGCGATGAGCGCCTTGGCGCCCCCCATGATCGGAAGGCTGATCTGTCGCAGATCCAGATCGAGCCGCGGCGGAACGCTCCCGAGGTCGGCGATCAACGCGGCAGCGCGCTCGATGTCGGTCACCTCCGACACCCGGATCTCCAGCACGTTGCCGCCCAGATGGTCCTTCAGCTCGTCGGCGGTCCCCTGCGCAACGACGTGCCCGGTGTCGATGACGATGATGCTGTCAGCCAGGTGTTCCGCCTCGTCCATGTACTGGGTGGTGAGCAAGACCGTCGTACCATCGGTCACGAGATCCTCGATGAAGTCCCACAGGTCGTTCCGGGTGCGGGGATCAAGGCCCGTCGTCGGTTCGTCGAGGAACAGCACGGGCGGCTGACCGATGAGGCTCGCCGCCAGGTCGAGGCGGCGCCTCATGCCACCCGAATACGTCTTTACCGGCATGTCCCCCGCCTCGACGAGCGTCATCCGCTCCAGTGCCTCTTCGGCTCTCCGCTGGTACTCCGACTTGTCGAGGTGGTAGAGAAGACCGACCAGTTCGAGATTCTCCCTTCCGGTCAGCAGCTCGTCGACCGTGGCGAACTGGCCGGCGAGCCCGATCATGGATCGGATCGCCGTGGCGTCGTCCTGTACGTCGAGTCCTCCGATCCGCGCACGTCCCTTGTCGGGCACGAGAAGGGTCGTCAGAACGCGGATGAGCGTGGTCTTGCCGGCACCATTCGGTCCGAGCAGCGCCAAAACCCCTCCCGCTTCGACGGTGAAGGAGACATCGTCGAGAGCCAAGGTCGTGCCGAACCGCTTGGTCACGCCATCCACCTCGACCGCTGTCGTCACCACGCGGTCGATGACCGGCGGTTCGCTGGTGAGATTGCTCATCCCTTCCATCCTGGCCATCCCGTTGCCGACCGGGTAGGGCCGAATGTCCCAGATGGCTACTCCCCGCCCGGATCGAACCTGGCCGCAGCGGCGGAGGCGTCCTCCTCGAGGAGGAGTCGGTGGGAATAGATGTCGATCAGCGCCAGGCCAACGAGCCGGTCGCCCTCCGGCCCGAACATGTCGGTGCCCAGCACTCGGGACACGTGGTTGTGGAGCAGCGGGATGCCGACTTTCATGGCCGTCACGAGCGCGGCCCGGACCCTCCGGTCGATCACCGGCGGGTCGGGGCGAGCTTCGTCAGCACGAGCCAGCCACCGCTCGGTCATGGTGACCATCTCGTCGAAGATCTCCCCCACGGTGGGAGACCCGTCGGCCAGCGCCCGTGTCACGTACCGGCCGACACGCTGTGATGTCTGCCCGCCACCGGCCGAACTACTCGGATCTTCGAGGATCTGCTGGTTGAGGCGGTGCAGCACGTCGAAGACGTAGGCATCGCATGCTTGACGAAGTGCCTCCTTGGAGCCGTAGTGATGTCGCAACAGCCCGGGCGACACTCCCGCCGTCTGCGCGATACGGCGGATCGTGGCGCCCGTGTAGCCTTCCTCGGCGAAATGCTTCAATGCCGCTTCGCGGATTCGCGCCGCGGGCCGTGAGATCCTCGAAGGCCACAGTTCCTTCATACGGGGTCACCGCCACGGCGGTGGAGTCCTCGGGGTCGGTGTTCATTCGCCCTCCAGATCCCTCCGCTTGAACGCCAATCCGCCGAGGAGCGCGCCCGCACCACCGATGGCGATCATGATGCCGTTCACCTCCCAGCGCGGCGAAACGGCAGGAGCCGAGGCCATCTGGTGGAACACCGAGGTGTCGAGCACCCAATGATTGACGGCACCGATGCCGCCCACGATCACGATGAGCAGCGACCAGCCCAGCAGCGTGTAGACGACGACCGACGTCATCCGAGGGCGAATCCCGAACGTCAACACCCCGATGCCCAGGATGGCCACGGCCGGCGGGACCAGGTTCACACCCGCCTCCAGCAGCGTCGCGACGCTCACCCCGGCGTGCTGGCTGGCGGCCCCGAACCACGCAAAGGCTCCCGCTACCACACCGCTGACGAGGAGTACCGCCACGGCGACAAGAAACCTGCCGCCGAGCCACGACGTGCGGGACACCGGACGGACCAGCAGGTGGTCGAGCCGGCCGTCGGACTCCTCCGAACGCGCTGCGGTGAGCTGGCCGGCGCCGACGAAGGCCACCAGGACGGCCAGCACGAGAAAGCACACGCCGAGTACGGCATCGGCGCCTGTCCCCGGCGGCGCCGAGCTTCGAGAAGACCCTGTGGACCGAGGACCCCGAAATCGTGGCCCCGGCCGACTTGGCCACGAGCCCGTACAGCAAACCCGACACAGCGATCGCCACCCACCATCCGATGACCGTCGGACGCACCATCCGCATGGCCAGGCCGGTGGGACCGGACAGGAGCCGGAGATGGGGCGGGCTCGTGGAACGGTCCGGCACGATGCTCGCGCCCACGTCACGCCGACCGGCCAGGCCTACGGCGATGACGGCCGCTGCCACGGTGAAGCACGTGATGGGCACCAGGGCCAGGGGCTGGGGGGAGGTGAGCGGATGGAGCTCCTCCACCCAACCGAGGGGCGAGGCCCAGATGAGGCCGTGGAGGCCCACGCCGGCGTCGGCGATCATCCTCACGGCGTAGGCGAGACCGAGGAACACGGCGGCGTAGGAGGCGGCCTGGCGTCGGGTTGCACCGAGCTGGCTGGTAAGGGCTCCGACGGCCAGAAACATGATGGCGGTGGCCACCATGGCCAGAGCGAAGTACAGAGGCCGCACCGGCCGCGATGTCCACCTTCGAGTCCAGGCCGGTGATGATGGTGATCACCGCGGCCAGTGCCCACAGCGCCAAGACACCGGCACCCCAACCCGGCGAACGCCTGGACCACCGCACCCCTGCGGGTGGTCTGGCCGGTGAGCAGGAGCTCCCAACGACCGCCGTCCTCCTCGCCCCGCAGCAGCCTCGTGCTGGTGAGCAGGCCCCAGACCGCACCCAGGATCATCAGGGTCATGGAGATCTTGAACACGGTGAAGCCGGCGACGGTCTGGAGGCCCGGAGCCGGTCCGAACAGGGCGCTCGTCGCCTTGTTCGAGCCGTACGCTGTGGCCAGGGCGTTCCGTTGGGCCTGGGTCTTGTAGATCGTCGTGTAGCTGATGGCCGAAGAGGCGATGGCGATGCCGAAGATGTAGCCCCAGATGATCCCGGAGCGGACGGCCTTCCGAGCCGTCTGGCCGGCGACGACGGTGCGGGGCGAACGGCCGGAGGACGAGAGACGTTGCCGCCGGACGGCTAGTTCAAGGGGCAACGTGATCCGCCTCATCGGGCCGGCCCTCGCCGCCGTACTGAGCGAGGAAGAGTTCCTCGAGCGAAGGCTCGCGGCTCACGAGACGGGTGACGCCGGCAGCCGGCCAGGGCCTTCAACAATGGCTCGACCGACCCTCGGACCTGGCAGCGGACCACGGGGCCTTCGATCACCACCGAGCTCACTCCGGACACGGTGGACAGGTCGGGGATCGGGCCGTCGAAGGTCGCTTCGACGGTCAGCGCGCTGAGGTGGCGCATCTGGGCCAGCGTGCCCATCTCGACGAGCGCTCCCTGCCGGAGGATCCCCACACGGTCGCAGAGAGCCTCCACCTCGCTCATGATGTGGGACGAGAGAAAGACCGACTGGCCGCGTTCCGCGTGCTTCGCCGATGCAGTGGCGAAACGCCTGCTCCATGAGCGGATCGAGCCCGCTGGTGGGTTCATCGAGCACCAGCAGATCGGGGCGGACCATCAACGCGCCGATCAGGACGACCTTCTGCCGATTCCCCTTCGAGTAGGCGCGGACCTTTTTGGTGGGATCGAGTTCGAACCGGTCGATCAGTTCGTCGCGATAGGCCGTGTCCGTCCGACCCTGGACCCGTCCCAACAGATGGAGCGTCTCGGCGCCCGTCAATGACGGCCAGAGGTTGGCCTCCCCGGCCACGAAGGCCAGATGCCGGTGGGCTTCGACGGGCTGGCGCTGGCAGTCCAACCCGAAGATGGCGCCGCGCCCCTCCGTGGGCTGGATGAGCCCCAGCAACAGGCGGATGGTGGTCGTCTTTCCGGCTCCGTTGGGGCCCAGGAATCCGATCACCTCGCCCCGGGCGACCTCGAGGTCCAGGTGGTCGAGGGCGGCAACCCCGTCGTAACGCTTGGTCAGGCCGTCCGTGCGTATCGCTGCCGTTGCCACCGGTCACCACCTTCGAAAAGCTGACTATACACTTGCATAGTCAGCTTTCTCTCTGTATTGCCGTCGACGGGCCCCGGGTCTTCCTACCCTGGTCGCCCGCTGCGAGAGGGCTCATGCTGGAACTATGAACACAGATTTGTTCATCGATCAGCACCTCCGAGCGTCGGGGCCGGCCGTGATTCCGCCCCGTCACACGGCAACTCGGGACCTGGTCCGCAGGGGGCGGTGGGGCCGTGGAGAGCCGCCCGAACCGTTTCCCGCGGGACTGTGAGATGAGGGGCGTCGGCCAGAGCGAGCGCGAGATCGTCTTCGCCGACCGGGCCGATGCCGGTCGGCGGCTGGCGGGCCTACTCGCTCCCCTTCGCCGGGAACAACCCGTGGTGTTGGCGCTACCCCGGGGTGGTGTGCCCGTGGCCGCCCAGGTGGCCCGGGCGCTCCTGGCACCACTCGACGTCATCGTGGTGCGCAAGCTGGGCCTACCCTTCCATCCCGAGCTCGGATTCGGAGCCATCGGGGAAGGTGGGATCCGCCTGATCGACACCGCCCTGGTAGAGGGTGTGGGGTTGACCGAACGGGACCTGGCCCGGGTGGAGGCAGACGAGCGCCAGCGAGCTGAACCGCCGGATCGGACAGTACCGGGCAGATCGAGCGCCTGTCGCCATCGAGGGGCGCACGGTGGTGATCGTCGACGACGGGCTGGCCACCGGGGCGACGGCGCGAACGGCTGTGCAGATCGCCCGGGCCAGAGGCGCGAGTCGCATCATCCTGGCCGTGCCCGTGGCCCCATCGGAGACAGTCGCGGATGTACAAGCTGTCGCCGACCAGGTGGTGAGTCTGACAACACCTTCTCGTTTCGTTGCCGTCGGCCGCTGGTACCGCGATTTCGAACAGACATCGGACGAAGAGGTCGCCGCATTACTCCGTGAGGGCGCCGGCGAGCACCCCGGTTCCCACGCGGGACGACCCATGGATCAGGAAGTGACCATCCCTCTCGACGGCGTCGAGCTCCGAGGGGTCCTTCAGGTGCCAGCCGCGGCGCGAGGGATGGTGATCTTCGCCCACGGAAGCCGAAGCAACCGGCTGAGCCCACGCAACCTATCGGTGGCGAGTGCCCTCCACGAGCGGGGCTTGGGGACACTCCTGTTCGACCTTCTGACCCCCTTCGAAGCTGCGGATCGCCGCAACGTCTTCGACATCGAGCTCATGGGCACCCGACTGCTGGAGGTAAGCGATTGGATCCGCAGACAAGGAAAAGTCGGGCTGTTGCCTCGCGGTTACTTCGGTGCCAGCACTGGTGCGGCGGCAGCCATATGGGCGGCAGGTTCGCGGGGAGACCCGGTCCGCGCCGTGGTGTCACGGGGAGGTCGACCCGATCTTGCCGACACTCAGCTCCCTCTCGTGCGCTGCCCGACGCTCCTCGTCGTGGGTGGAGCGGACGGCGAGGTTCTCGAGCTCAATCGGGTGGCGTCCGACCAACTTCGTTGCCGACACCGGCTGGCGGTCGTGCCCGGGGCCACGCACCTATTCGACGAGCCAGGAGCCATCGAGGAGGTCGCCCAACTGGCCGGGGAATGGTTCGAGAACTACCTACCGGGCACACGAGCACGCCGACAGAGCTCGATCGGCAGCCGGGGCACCTCATGACGCGTGATGGATGAGACCGGAGCCACCTTGGCCGTCGTCGGACCCATCCTGACGAGGCGACCGGAGGCGATCAGCCGCGACCCAGGGTCCGCGGTGACCCCGGACTGACCCGATCGCGGGCGGGGGTTGTGCCATTCGGCCCTGTCTGTACGATCTCCATCGTCTTTACCCTTGATGCATGGCCGTAGCGACTGCAGGGGTTCTACCGCCGTCCCCTCAGCACCAACCGACCGTCATTCCCGAGGTCGAGGGCGGTCAGCCCGCGGTGTTGACATCGAGGTACGCACCAACCGACTCCTTCCCGACCGGCCAGGCCGACGACGCTACAGTGGCCGGTCGTGGACCGAGCCGACCCCGCCACGGCTGAGTTCAGTTTCCCCACTGGCTTCCTCTGGGGCGCTGCGACCGCCGCCCACCAGATCGAGGGTGGCAACGTCAACAACGATTCGTGGGAACGGGAACACGACCCCGACGCCGGCTATGCCGAGTCGAGCGGGGACGCATGTGATTCGCTGCATCGGTGGCCCGAAGATGTCGAGCTCGTGGCGGCCATGGGACTCGGTGCCTATCGGTTCTCTCTCGAGTGGAGCCGAATTGAGCCTGCCGAGGGAGAGTTCTCCACCGCCGCGTTGGACCACTACCGCCGCATGTCCGCGGCATGCCGCGAGCGGGACATCGTCCCCGTGGTCACCTTCCACCATTTCACCATCCCGACCTGGCTGGCCAGGCGCGGCGGGTGGGAGGCCGTCGACGCCCCGGAGACATTCTCCCGCTTCGTGACCCGGGCTGGAGCCCACCTCGGTGATCTCATCGGCTGGGCCTGCACGATCAACGAGCTCAACCTCATCGGCGTCAGGGGATACGACCTCGGATCTTCGTCACCCGGGGTGGAGGACACCTTTGCCCGACACCTGGCGATCAACGAGGCCGTGGTGCGAGCACACCGTCTGGGCGTCGACGCCCTGCGGTCGGGACCCGGCGATTTTCCCGTGGGTCTGACGTTGTCCATGGACGAGATGGTGGCAGAACCGGGGGGCGAAGGTGTGCTCGAGGCGGCCCGTGAGGTTCTGGAGGACAGGTTCTTCCGGGCCACGGGAGGTGACGACTTCATCGGGGTCCAGTGCTACTCGCGTGTGCACTTCGGCCCCGAGGGCCAGGCTCCCAACGAGCCGGGGGTCCCCACGACCCAGATGGGATACGAGTACTGGCCGCAGGGAGTCGAGCACTGTGCCCGGCGGGCAGCAGCAATGACCGGCGTGCCCGTGCTCCTGACGGAGAGCGGGATCGCCACCGATCACGACGCCGAACGCATCACCTATCTGGCCGAAGTCCTGCGTGGCGTGCGGCGTGCTCTCGACGACGGCGTGGACATACGCGGGTACTTCGTGTGGAGCCTGCTCGACAATTTCGAATGGTCCCACGGGTTCGCGCCCAAATTCGGACTCCACAGCGTCGATCGGGAGACATTCTCCCGCCATCCCAAGCCCAGCGCATCGTGGTTCGGGACTGTGGCCACGACCAACAGCTTGGTGGCGCCTCCGGGCTGAGGTTGCATTCGGCCCGGTCGACCACCTGGGGCCGCCCTGGCGACGGACGGCTCCCGACCTCGTTGCGGCGCTCGGGATCAGTGGGTAGCTTCTGGCCAGAACATCCAACGAGGCGGAGGCTGATGCGGTGCCATACAACGTGATTGTCGTCGGGACCGATGGCTCGGAACGGGCGGCCGTAGCCGTCACGGAAGCCCTCGGTCTGGCCAAGGACACCGGTGCCAAACTCCACGTGGTCCACGCCGTGCACCCGGCGGTCGAGGCGGGCTACACCGAATCCAAGACGGGTCAGCTCACCATCGACAAGGCTCGCGAAGGCGTCAAGGGCTTCGAGAGGGCCCTGCTGGCCGAGGCCGACCGTCAGGGAGTGTCCGCCGAGGTGCACAATCCGGGAACCTCCGATCCAGCGGATGCACTGATCGATGCGGCCGAATCCCTGAACGCCGACGTCGTCGTGGTTGGGAACAAAGGCACCAGCGGAGTCAAGCGGTTTGTGCTCGGAAGCGTGCCCAACAAGGTGGCCCAGCGCTGTCCCTGCAGCGTGATGATCGTCAACACGGACCCCAGCTAGCGAGCTCCGACGCCGCAGCGACCCCCCGCGACCCGAGTGGCGAATTGGAAGGACCGTGGGGCACCGTTCCGACCTCCGGGTCGTGAGAAGCTGCCGACATGCCGCCCGAGAGCACTCCTGAGGGGTCGAAGATCGACCGCCGAAAGTTCCTGAAGGTCGCCCTCGGTGGTGCCGCCGGCGTAGTCGTCGCCGGGGCCGCCGGCTTCGAGCTGGTCTCGCACGGGGTTCTTCCGGGCAAACAGAGGCTCGACGAGCTGGACGGGGCGTGCTCGGTACCTTCTCCACCGCTCGCCTTCTCCACACCGGGGCCGTCGGTGTCCGGCTCCTTCTTCTCGAAGGCACGAAACCGAACGGTCGGCTACACCATTGCCCACCCGCCGGGACACGGCCAGGGCAGCTCGCTGCCCCTGATCGTCATGCTCCACGGCTTCGGCGGAAATCACACCGATGCAGTGGCAGGCATGACGCCTGCACAAGCAGTGGCCCTCCACGTCGACGGGCACCCACTTGTCCCCATGGCCATGGTGACCGTGGATGGTGGGGGTGGCTATTGGAACCCTCACCCCGGGGACGACCCCATGGCCATGCTCGTGGACGAGCTGATTCCGATGTGTCAGAGGCTCGGCCTCGGCTCTCCTCCCCAGCGGATCGGGACCATGGGAATCTCCATGGGAGGCTATGGGGCGATCCTCCTGGCCGAGAAGCACCCGGATCTGATTTCGGCGGTGGCAGCGATCAGCCCGGCCATCTGGACGGACTACGACGAGGCGAGGAGTGCCAACTCCGGTGCTTACGCATCGGCAGACTCATTCCGTTCCTATGACGCCGTCACTCACGTCGACACCTTGGCCGAAACACCCGTTCGCATAGCGTCCGGATCCGACGATCCGTTCCACGCCGGCGTGGTCGCGCTGTCTGACGCACTACCTGCATCGTCGACCGTCGTCATCGCCGCCGGTTGCCACACCGACCCGTTCTTCCTCTCGCAGGAGCCGCCGTCGCTCCAGTTCCTCGGACAACACCTGATCGCCTGAGACCCCAGGGGGACCGGGCGTCCCTTATACCCGGTCCGGGCGCGCCCCGCGAACCGTCAGAGCCGAGTGACGGCAACGCGCCAGGCCCGTGCACCCTGTGGATCGATAGTGATCTCGAGCCTGGCAGCTTCGATGGCGTCAACAGACCAACCGTCGCCGAAACTCGACTCGATCTCTGCCCTGCTCACTCGCCGCGGACCCCAGTCGCCCGGCTGGAGATCACTGAAGCACAGCATGAAATAGCGACCACCGGGAACGAGTACCGCATGAAGGTTCCGTACCAAACACGCCCGATCCCGGTCATCGAAGACGTGGAACAATCCACAATCCAAGACGGTGTCGTACTGCGTTCCAGCTTTCTCCAACTCCAGCGCGTCGGCTACGAAGAACCGGGCGTCCAGATTCCGTCGGCTGGCCTTCAGCTGGGCGAGCCGAATGGCCCTGGGCGACAGGTCGACCCCGGTTGCTTCGAGCCCGAGCTCAGCGGCAAGGAGGGCGTGCTCTCCCGTCCCGCATCCAACGTCAAGGGTCCGCCCAGCCACAGAACCCGAACTCGCCAGCTCGGTGAAGGCCGGTTGCGGATGCCCGATGTCCCAAGGAGGCGTGCCCTCGTAGCTGGCGTCGAAGTCACCAGCTCGATCGTTGCCGACCGGGACGGCCCGGCCACCCTGATGGCGGTCGTCGGCCACCTCGCCACGCTATTGCCCCTGCCACGGGAGCGCCAGGCATCGGCGCAGGGCCGGCCGGAGAGGGTCAAGCCTGAACGACTGTCGCCGGCGAGCTGGCAAGCTGAGACCGTGCCTCTTGAACCAACGTTCCTGCACCGACAGGTCAAGGTGTCGGACTCATCGTTGCATGTGGTCGAAGCAGGAGATCCCGAAGCCGCCCCGTTCCTGTTCCTGCACGGCTGGCCGGAGACCTGGTACAGCTGGCGGCACATCATGGCGGCGGCCTCGGGGCAGGTCAGGGCGATCGCCATCGACCTCCCCGGCATCGGCGAGTCGACGGGTGACCCTACCGATGGCTCCAAGCGCCAGATGGCCGCCGTCGTGCACAGCCTGATCGAGACCATGGGGCTGAAGGATCTCACCCTGGTGGGACAGGACGTGGGCGGCATGATCACCTACGCTTACCTCCGGATGTTTCCGAACATCAGGCGGTCGGTGATCATGGATGTGGTGATACCGGGTATCGACCCCTGGGAGCAGGTGCTGACAAATCCCTATCTCTGGCATTTCGCCTTCCACTCCATCCCGCGCCTACCCGAAACGCTCGTGCAGGGACATCAAGGCCAGTACTTTGCCTACTTCTATGACGCCATTTCGGCCGATCCGTCGAAGATCACCACCGAAGCACGGGCCGTCTACGCCCAGGCTTACGCCACCGACAACGCCCTCACCGCCGGATTCAACTGGTACCGCACGTTCACTCACGACGCCGCGGCCAACAACGAGGCCGACAACAAGGCGCCGACGGAGACACGGGTGCTCTACCTGCGGGGTGAGCACGAGGGCGGCCGGATCGACGACTACCTGGACGGCCTGCGGTCAGCAGGATTGACTCACCTCGACCAGGCGCTGGTCCCGAACGCCGGACACTTCACGCAGGAGGAAGCTCCCGAAGACACCTGGCGATTGATCGCAGAGTTCTCCGCCGGCTGACCGCCCTGCTCCGGCAGGGGTTCGGACGACTCCGATCTGGGCTTCGCCCTCTCGGGCGCCGGTGCGGAGATGGCTATTCCTGACTCTTCCGCATCCACCTCCGGTTCTCGGACGACACGGGAGACCGGGTGGGCAGCGAGGTCGCCTACTACGACCTGCCTCGGCTCTCCTGGATCGGGCCCTGAGCAGGGCAGGAAGCTCGGAGCAGAGCACGAAGCCCGGGGGGACCATGCCGGTCCCCCCGGGCTTTCGGGCCTCCGCTCGGCCCCTCTCAGCCTTGTCCAAGTATCGCTCCCTATCCTGATAGCTGAGCTGTAGAGAGCGTTTTCGGCTTGGCCGGGGCTCGTCTAGGGCAGGGAGGACCGAGCAGTTCCCGGCCGAAAGGCAGGGGGCACGATGAGACGAACCAGATTGATGGGAGTGGTGGCCGGTGCCCTGTTCGCGGTCGCTCTCTGGTCCGTGGCCATGTCGGCCGAAGCATCGGCCGCGGTTACGACACCCGGGCCGCCCACCGCAGTCCATGCGACTTCCATTGCCGGAGTCAGCGGGACAACCGTTTCGTGGGAACCACCCGTCTCCAATGGCGGCTCTCCGATTCTGTACTACCTGGCGTCCACCTACACCGGAGGCCACTTCTGCGTTTCCTTCACCTCCGGTCCTGGGACGTGTCACATCGACGCTCTCAAGATCGGAGTCACCAGACCCTCGATCCGGGTGAGGGCAGTGAGTGCGAGGGGACGCGGTGCAGTCGTCGTGACGATCCCCGTCGTCGCTCACCAAGACCCGGCCAGCAGCGCTGTCTCCGTGTCGACCCCTTCGCCGACAAGTTCGGCGGGGAGCCAACCCACCTCCGATGTCGCCGGAGCGTCCAGCGCCGGCTCGGTCTCTGGCGCCGGCGATCCAACGGAACTGCCGACTACGGGGCTCTCGGTGGAGGCACTGTTCATCCTGGGAGCGAGCCTGGTCTTCTGCGGATCGCTCGTGCTCAGCCCTCTCGGTCGGCGCCGCCGAGCCGATGCGAACACCGCTGACTGGTTGCTTCAGAGGTAGTCACTCATCCACCGGAACGACCTCCACCGATCCTGGTTGGGTCCGAAGATTCTCGAGTTCTTGGAGGTCACCCTCGACCGTGACGCCGTGCTGGGCGGCACCGGCGGCGTCGAGCGCCCCCATGAGCAGACCCACGATGGCATCGGGCGGGCCGGTGAGGACGAGATCCGGGGACTGTGCGGATCGGGGTTCGACCCACACCCTTCCGCTTCTCGACTCGATCGTCACGGGTGTGTCTCCGGCCCGGATCTCGACGGTGAGTCGGGGCCGACGTGGGTCGACACCACTGAAGATCACGGCCACGGGGAGCGCCAGCCAAGGACTGCGAAAGGCGTCGTCACCGATGGGCGCCGACATGAGAGGCGCGGCCCAGCGTGCGATGGCATAAAGGGGCTCGGACAGACCTTGACCCCATTCGGTGAGCCGGTAGCGGCCTTCAGTGTCCCGAACGACGACTCCCGCTTCGTCGAGTCAAGTGCCAGGCAAGGCCTCATCGTGGTCTCTGTACTTCAGAGCCACCGTGGCGGCGGCTTGTCCGAACCTGGGGAACGCACCAGACCGAAGGAGCAACCAACATGGCCAAACAACGATGGACAACCATCCGGCTGCCCGACCTGTCCGGCCGCGTGGTGGTGGTGACGGGTGCGTCGAACGGGATCGGGGCCATCGCCGCCGGCGAACTTGCCCGTGCCGGGGCCACGGTGGTGCTCGCCGTCCGCGACGTGGCCAAAGGCGAAGCGGCCGCCAGCACCATGGCCGGGCGCACCGAGGTTCGCCATCTGGACCTCACTGACCTGCCCTCCGTCCGCGAGTTCGCGGCCTCGTGGAGCGGGGAGCTCGACCTCTTGATCAACAACGCGGGAATCATGATGGTGCCCGAGGGGAGGACCGTCGACGGCTTCGAACTCCAGATCGGCACCAACCACCTCGGCCACTTCGCGCTGACCAACCTCTTGTTGCCCCACATCACCGACCGCGTCGTCACCGTCTCGTCCGACCTCCACAAGATCGGGAGGGTCGAGGTCGACGATCTGAACTGGGAGAGCCGCAGGTACATCCCCCTGGGCGCGTACTGCCAGTCGAAGCTGGCCAACATCCTGTTCACCGCCGAGCTGCAACGACGGCTCACGGGTTCCGGCAGCACGGTCCGAGCCGTGGCCGCCCATCCCGGCGTGGCCAAGACCAATCTGATCAGCCACGTTGGAGGCTTCCAGGGAGCACTGAACAGGTTGTTCCTCCGCCCCATCACCCAAGACGGTGAACACGGCGCCCTGCCCACCCTGTATGCGGCGACCGAGGACATACCTGGCGGTTCCTACGTGGGTCCCGACGGGTTGATCCACACCAAGGGTTACCCGGAGATTGCCAAGCCCTCCAAAGCTGCACGCAATGCCCAGCTCGCCCAAAGACTGTGGCAGGAGTCGGTACGCCTCACCAACACCGACTTCAGCGTGCCCAGCCCCGTCTGAGGACTACGGACATTGGACTCCGCCTGAGCCGCCCGCCGGTGACGGTCCCCGTACCCATGGAGGCCGAGGCCCCGTCGAGGGAGAACCGTGATGGTTGTGAGGCGTCTGTTCTTCGTTCAGAGAGCCTCGGCGGTGATGGAGTCCAGAGTTTCTGGCTCTGCTCTGTGGAAGCGGTAGAGCTTGGACACCCTTCGTTCCTTGGGAAGCGCCTCGGCCAGATTGCCCTCGTACCGGATGATGGCACCTTGTCCCTGGCGGACAAGATGTTGAGCCGCCTCGATGAACCGGCGGCAATCACCGTGTGACAAGAACTCACCTACACGGAAATAGCCGTTCGGCTCCCATTCGCTGAGAACGCCACCTCCCCGCTGGTCAGGTTCGATGCTCCGACTCGTCATGGCGCCAATCCTGGTCAGGAGGTGGGAGTGTCGTCAAGGAATTCCTGAACTTGCTCGCCGATCCACGGAGCTCCTGCCGCGGCGGTCGATAACCGACGCGCGCCCGGCGGTGCGGGACCTCCGCCCTTACCCTGTGAGTTGTGAACCAAGAACCGTCAGTGGCACTGATCCACGGATGCACGCAGGGCCCGACCGGGTGGGTCAGAGTTCAGGACTGCCTCTCGGATCGAGGGATCGCTTCAGTAGCAGTCGATTTGAACCCGGCCCGCTTCAACGACTCGGGGGCGATGGAGTGTGCCGAGGAGATTTGCCGGCAACTTGAGGAGGTCGACCGAGTCATCCTCGTATCAACCTCGTGTAGCGGCCTCCTGGCTCCAGTGGTGGCGACCGTGAACCGCCCTTTCAGACTGCTGATTTGGCGGTGCTGTTTCGGATCACTGGTTCAATCTGACGTAGGCACACCAACGCGTGCGGCCGAGTCACGTGAGGATGTCGATGGCCGCGGTTCTCTCCGGGCGTCTGTGGTCGAGTCCGCGATTTCGGGCTCCTGTTCGATCGGCCGTGATGGCAGACGGGCAAGTACGAGGAGCGCACCCCCGGCCGCCACGAGTGCGGCGACGGCCAGAGCCTGACGGGTCCCGCTCATGAAGGCGGCGCGTGCTGCCTGTGCCAGTTGCCCTCCGGTGGTTCCCCCGATGCTCGTTGCAACAGCCAGCGCTCCCCCGATGGAGCCGACAATGTCGTGTGCGGCGGCCGCCGGCACGTGATGGCCGCCGAGTGCGGAGGTGATGCGATCCTGGTAGCGGGTGGAAAGCAGGCTTCCGATGACCGCGACACCGAGAGCACCACCGACTTGGAGAGCAACGGCGTTGGCGGCCGATCCGACACCTGAATCGCCCCGGGGGACCGATCCCACCACAGAGTTGGTCGCCGTGGGGATAAGCAGGCCGGCGCCCAGACCGACGAGCAGAAGCCCGGGCAGAAAACTGCCGTAGGTGGCGACCGGTGTCGACGCGGCCGAGATCTGCCATAAGGAACCGGCGATGGCACTCAGGCCGGCGGCAACGGTGAGCTTCACCCCGATGGCGCGAGTAAGGAGCGGAGAGAGGGCGGCACTGGCGACCAACACACCAGCCATGGGCAGGATGCGGAGACCGGCCTGCAGGGGCGACAGGTCGAGAACGAACTGCAGGAACTGGGTGAGCAGGAACAGCGCTCCCAGTAACCCGAAGGTCCCGAGCAGCTCGGCTGCGGCAGCGATGGAGAATCGACGATCGGAAAAGAACCGGAGATTGAGCATCGGATGGTTACTGCGAGATTCCCAGCCGACGAACGCGGCGAGGACCGCGAGGCTGGCGATTCCGACGCCGAGCACCTCTGTTGACGTCCAGCCCTTCGTCGGAGCCTCGATGATCGCCCACAGCATCATCCCCATCCCGGCAATCGACAGGAATGCCCCTACCGAGTCGGCAGGGTCGGCCGACGGGTTCTTGGAGTCGGGCACGAGGAACAGTGCAGCCAGAAACCCGGCGATGACGATGGGGACATTGACCAGAAAGATCGAACCCCACCAGAAGTTCGCCAGCAGCACCCCACCGGCTATTGGGCCGACCGCGATGCCGAGACCGATGGTCCCACCCCAGGCGCCGATGGCCCGGGCACGCGTCTTCGGCTCACGGAAGATATCGTTGAGGATCGACAAGGACGAGGGGATCGTCATTGCCGCGCCCGCCCCCATCACCGCCCTCCATCCGATCAACATCTCGACCGATCCGGACAACGCGGCACCGACGGATCCCCCGGCGAAGATGGCGAGGCCGATGAGGAAAAGGCGCTTGCGCCCGAACCGATCGGCCAGACTGCCACCAACAAGCAGTAGGCCGGCGAAGACCATGGCGTAGGAATCAACGATCCACTGCAGGTCGCTCGAGGTCGCATCCAGCTTGCGGACCAGGGTGGGCAGTGCCACGTTGAGAATGGTGTTGTCCAAGTTCACGATGAGCGCGGAGACGCACACCACGGCCAGCACCCACTTGGGTCGCAAGACCCCCTTCATCGGACGTTCATGTGTCCGTGCCGTGCTGTCCGTACTCCACCGAGACATTCGACTTAGGCAGGAAGAGAAGTGTGAGAACCGTACCGGCCACGGCGATCCCAGCAGAGACCAGGAGGGCCAGGTCCATCCCGTGCACAAAGGCTCGGTGTACCGACGCAAGCAGCGCCGGTGAATGGAGCTGGTCGGCGACCGCCACGCCGCCGAAGACGCTCTGGCGGACAGCTGCCGCGGCGGCCTTGGGGAGGCCCACGAGATCGAGTCGGGCGAGATAGCCGGCACTCAGCACACTGCCGAGAATGGCGATGCCCAGGGGAGCCCCGGTCTTGTTGACCGCCTGCATGACCCCCGAGCCGACCCCGCTCTTCTCCTCCGACAGTTCGACCAACGCGGCGGACATGGAGGTGGCCATGGCGAGTCCCGTCCCGAGGCCAGCAACCGACATCCACACCGACACAAAGAGGCCGCTCGAACCCACACTCATGGTGGATCCCACGAAGAGCCCGACAGCAAGTAGGACGAAACCGGTCGCCACGGCTACCTTGGCGCCCACCCGCAGGACGACCTGGGCCGCGGGGACGGCACCGATCATCAGCCCGGCGACGAGGGGCAGGAGCCTCAGGCCCGAACCCATGGCATCGGTCCCCAGGACACCCTGGAAGAACTGCGGCATGGTGAACAGGATGCCGAGCATGGCCAGGATCGGGAGCATGGCCAGGATCACTCCCCAGGTGAACGAGGCCGAGTCGAACAAGGTCAAGTCGAGCATGGGCTGACCGCCGGGACGGTTGGTCAGCCAGCGTTCCCAGGCGAAGAACCCGATCAGCAATGCCGCACCCCCGACCATCATCGTCAAGGCATAGACATTTCCCCAACCGTCTTGACCGGCCTTGATCAGCCCGTAGGTCAGGATCACCAATCCAGCCGCCGAGGACGCCACCCCGACCACATCGAGTCCGGGCCGTTTCGAAGCGCGGGATTCTGGCACCAGGCTCACGACGGCGGCCAAGGCGATCACGACGACCGGCACGTTGATTAGGAACACCCAGCCCCACCAGTAGTTGCTGAGCAGCCACCCACCGAGGATGGGACCGATTGGAAACGCCACGAAGGTGGCCCCCGCCATCACCCCCACTGCCTTCGGCCGTTCCTCTTTGCTGAACAGCACCGTGAGCACAGAGAAGGCCATCACGATCAATCCGGCCCCGGCGAGCCCGATGAGCACTCGGGCAACCATGAACTCACCCACCGAGGTCGAGTAGGCACATCCGGCGGATCCGATCCCGAAGAGCGTCAGGGAGACGAGTAGGACCTTCTTGCGGCCGTAGCGGTCGCCCAGAAGACCAGCCGGCAGCATCGCTGCGGCCAGGACGAGGAAGTACCCCGATGAGAACCACTGGAGATCCGACTCGGACGCGTGCAGCACCTTTGAAAGCGTGGGCAGGGCCACGCTCAGGACCGTGCCGTCCACACCCACGGCCACCACGGCGAGGGCGAGCGCTCCGAGCGCCCACCACCGTCGATTCCCCGATGCCTCGCTGGCTGATTGGGGCTTGTCGAGAACCGTCGTCACGGCGCGGCTCCTCTCGTTGAAGAGGCGTCGAGCCCGTACGGGGCGACAAGACCGTAACGGTCGTCCTGCCCGAACCAGGCGTCTCGTGAATCACTCTGCCAAGCCAGCGCTACCAAAGTCCGGAGCAACGCTCCCGGAGGCTGCCAGTGGTCGAAGCAGAACCCAACACGGCTACGGGACTACCCGTCGTGTCACCACAGACCGTACACCTAGTGCCGTGACCGGGAGGTTTTGCCCGCCTTCGTAGGCTCACGCTATGGCCACCGACGCGAGAAAGGTCATTTCCGCCGATGGGTTCCAGATCTGGGTGATCGCACGGGGTCACGGACGGCCGATCCGATCTGCTCATCGGGAGTCAGATCGGCATCATCGACCTTGGCCGAGACCGACTCCTCCAACCGTTCCAGCGTCTCGCTGCGGACCGGATCGGAGACTATGACGGAGTCGGCCTTGGACTAACAATCGCCGCTGCCAACCTGTCGCAGTCAACGATGGTGGCCACGGAGGCCGAATGGATCGGAGCTCGGTCACACAAGCCATCGGCTGAACTTCAGTGCGCCTGGCACCCCTCGGGCATTCCTTGGGCGAACCATTTGAATCGGGGGAAGTTGAAGCCACCACCTCTGAACTGGAGCCTGGGAGGAGAATCGAACTCCTGACCTACGCATTACGAGGGGGTCCCGGTCCCTGTCTAGCGGCGTCTGGAGACGTCTCGGCCCTCCTGAGCAGGTCTTATCAAATTGACCGCCGCGTCGTCCCTGGTCGTATTACGCAGTTTTATGGGATGAATATGGATGAGGACGCCGAGGCCGGTTCTTGTTCCATTCGGCCCAGGGTGGCTATCGTCCTCCAGCTCCCCGCATCACGAGTCGGCCCGCGAGAGGAGCCACGGATAGAGGCAATCCTCAGGTTCCAAGAGATTGGCTAACACCATGCCGGGCAAACGCTGCGGACGCGGCCCATCGAGCAATTGCCCGTCGCCGGGGGTGCCCTCGCTACCCAGGCTGGATAGCCGGCCAGTACCGCCCCTGCCCGTTGAGGAGCAAGCTGACCTCGCCACCTCCGTATTCGGGGTACTGCTCGCGTTCATCGTCGCATCGACCAGCGCGAGATGGCACGGCACTCTCGAAGTCCTGTCCCGTCTGCTATGCAGTGCCGCTCGATGTCTCACTGATGCGATCAACCCACTCGGCAACGGTCAGAACATCAGCTTGCCGAGGGAAGATCTTATCGGTCAGTACAGCATGGACTTCAAGGTCTGGATCAAAGCAACCATCAGCGAGGACAACGATGCGAAAGTCCTTGTCCGCTGCCTCGCGGACGGTCGAAAGAACAACGCCACCTGTACTGATGCCAGTCAGAATCAGAGTGTCGATGCCCTGTGCCCGGAGTAGAATCTCGAGATCGCTTCCTGAGAAAGCACTTACTCGTACTTTGCGGACAACAATGTCTTGATCCTGGGGTGCCAGGGCTTGATAAATGGTCGCCTCTTCGCTCCCACGCTTGAAGGCCCCGGCTTGAGCCAATCCGCCAGCCATGCGGTTCTGTCGGTCTACTTCTGGATGGCCGTCTCGGAATTCGAGGGTAATAAAGAAGATCGGAATGCCCTGAAGCCGTGCTCCTTCAATTGCGCGACCGATATTCACTATGAGTGGCGATTCGTCTGCCTTGACCGCGCTGACTTGGCCCTGTTGAACATCCAATATCAACAGCGCAGCGTGGGTGTCGATGTTCATCAATGGCTCCTTTGGTGGCCGGGTTCCAGATCGAATCCGGGAACGGGGTGCAGATGCTCGAAGGAGAGTTGCTCCGCCAGGGCAAGCTCATCATCCCCTCGATCCACGACGAACTCATTTCCGGCGATGCAGGACGACTACCCAGGTCATCGCTGCGTACCGTGCGCCGGCGCCGCCAGTTCATCTGTTCGCATGTCCCACCAGTCAGGTGGCACCACACGAAGGGCGATCGCCCACGTTTCATCCTCGAGACGGATCGCGATCCGAGTCATCGACAGCAGGTTGTCGATAAACCAGTCGTCGCTATGAGCACCTCCCGGTGCCCTAAATCTGCTTCCACGGCGTGTCCCATGTGCCAGGAAATACCACAGGCCGTGAATGCGACCGATCATCTCGATATGACGGTCGAACAGTTCGGAGAAGCTGGATGATCCGGTTAGCACGGCTCCCCAACGGCTGAGCAGCTGGCGGGACAGGTCGAGCGTCTGGCTGAGCGACTCCTGCAGTTCCTGGCGCGTGGAGGGATTCTTCAGGAGCTCTTCGAGCTTGTGCCTGAAGACAGGAGCGCGCTCGGACGAATCGAGGACGCTCGTGACACGAGAGGGGTCAGCGAACTCGCCGCTGGCATCGGCGTCGACAATGTGAAGCAGTACGACCCAGGCATCTCTCGCGGCCTCGGCGAGTTCCAATAGGGCGTACTGTGCGAGCAGGCGCCACCTGCGTTCGGATCGTCGGTTGAGGATAGCTTCGATCACGGTGACTGAGACAAGCACGACACCGAGTGAGGCGAGAGTGGCTGTCGTCGCGGGATGGTCAAGCCAGAACCGGCTCGCGTAGAAGTCGGAGGACACCAACACGATCACCAGGGCGACGGCGATCAGGGCGGTGACGGGTAGACGTCGCTGCACTTTCACCTGCGGCTCGTGGCGGGCGTCACTCCGACTGGTGCGGCATCGACTGTGACGCCAATCGTTATGGCCGCTGTGGTCGCCATTTCCACTACCTCAATTCGCTGTCGATGCTGAACATCGCGGGGGTTGTCGCCGCCGACGCGGCGCTTCAGGGCTTTCGTGGTGGGCACCGCGCTGTTACTAGTTCGCCCGATGGTGATCCGGTCGGGTCGACCGCCGAGACGACCCGACCGGATCAAGTTCTAGAGGAGGGCGAGGTGAGCGCTATCGGGGAAATCCGTGCTCGCTGCGAGTTCCTCGCCGGCGTCGAGTTCGACCCGCAGCTGGTCGAGCTTGGCGGTGATTCTCCGCTGTGCATCGCTCCCCAGCACGACCCAGTGGCGGACCTGTTCAGACCTTGCGACGTCATAGATGACCTGCGCGGCCTTGTCGGGGTCGCCCGGGAACATGTCAGGGGTGATTTCTGTCGTCCGGAACAGGGCGCCGGCGGTTCCGGTGTAGTCCTCGATGGCCGTTCCTGAGATCTTGGTCCGCTTCTCGATACCGGTACGGAATGAACCGGGTTCGATGACCATGGCCTGCAGTCCGAGCGGTTCGATCTCCTGCCAGAGCGACTCAGTGAATCCTTCCAGCGCGAACTTGCTGGCAGAGTAGTAGCCGTTTCCCGCGAGGCTCGATTGCCCGTCCATGGAGGTGACGTTCACGATGGTGCCGGTGTGTCGCTTGCGCATGCCGGGCAGCACGAGACGAGTCAAGGCCACGGCGCCGAAGAAGTTGACTTCGAACTGTGCGCGGATGTCCTTCTCTTCCTGTTCCTCGAGGGTTCCGATGAAGTCGATGGCGGCGTTGTTGACGAGGATATCGATGCCGCCGAAGTGCGCTTCGGCTTGGGCGACTCCGTCGGCTCGCTGCTGGGGATCAGTGACGTCAAGGCGCAACGCGAGGCCCGTGTCGGGGTACTTGGATGCGAGTTCGGTGTTCGCGTCGAGTGACGAGGCGGTGATGACGGCTCGGTCGCCTTGTGCGAGAACGTACTCCGCTAGCGCACGTCCCAGTCCGCTTGATGCTCCGGTGATCAGCCAGGTCTTGGTTGTCATTTGCTCTGCTCCTAGTGGGTTGCTTTCTTAGCGACGGATGACGTGTGGGCCTTATGCGGTGGGAAAGTCAGCCGAGCGGCTCACTTCAGCCCACGTTTCGGTTTCGGCGGCTCGTGCCTCGGCAGCTTGCTGGGCCGAAATCAGGGCGTCGGCGCCCAGGATGAGACGGCGCGGAGGGTCGTCACTACCGACGACATCGATGATGATCTTCGCGGCGCTTGCGGGGTCTCCGGGCTGGTTGCCGTTGTTCTCGCTCCGGTACCTGTTGAGGGCCCCGACGGTCTGCTCGTAGTCAGGCCCGACCGGGTGGAGCTCCATTGACGAGCCTTGCCAGTCGGTGCGGAAAGCGCCCGGTTCGACGATGATGACCCTGACCGAAAACGGTGCGACTTCGTTTGCGAGCACTTCAGAGAAGCCTTCGACCGCGAACTTGGCGGTTTGGTAAGCCCCCATCCCCGGCGTGCCTCCGACTCGCCCGCCGATGGACGAGAACTGCACGAAGGTCCCGGATCGCTGTTGGCGGAGGACAGGTAGCGCTGCTCGAGTCACGTTGACGACCCCGAACAGGTTCGTCTCGACTTGAGCCCGGAAATCATCCTCGGTCATCTCCTCGATGGGCGCGCTGTTCGCATAACCTGCGTTGTTGACGACTACGTCGAGTCCGCCGAAGGCTTCGACCGCTGTTTTCACGGCCGCCTCGGCCGCGGCTGCGTCAGTGACGTCGAGCGCGACTGCTTGGACTCGCTCGCCATGTGCGGCAACAAGGTCGTCGAGTTGTTCGGGCTGGCGAGCTGTGGCCACCAATTGGTCTCCAGCGTCGAGTACTGCCTCCGCGAGTTGTCGTCCGAACCCGCGGGACGCTCCTGTGATCAGCCAGGTCTTCGCCATCGTTTCCTCCTTGCTCCTTCGTTGGCCGCTCCGATCCAGGCTCGAAGCTTGGTGGCGATTGATTCAGGAAGTGTCGCATCTCTGCGACATTTAGTCAACTAGTCACCATGATTCTGGGGTCTTACCGCGTATTAGTGCCTCACAGTCACCTATCATGCGACCATGCGATCAGACGCCACGCGAAATCTGGAACTTGTTCTGAGCACCAGTGCGCGCCTTCTTGCGGACGATCCGTCGGCAAGCATCGCTGCGATTGCGGCGGCAGCCAACGTCGACCGGCGGACCATCTATCGCCGTTTCACGACTCGCGAGGAGCTGCTAGCAGCGGTCCATTCGGCTCGTTACGAGGCGGTCGAGCGCGCGATCGACAACGCTCGATTGCATGAGGCTCCGGTCGCTGTGGCTCTCCACCTCTACGTAGAAGGCATCATTGCGGTGAACCGCGCCTGGCCAGTCGTCATGCGATCCGTCCTCGCCGACAGCACAGTGACCGAACACCGAAGCCGGCTGGTCAAAGAGGTCGACACGTTCCTGATGCGGGCAGTCGACGAAGGTCTGCTGCGAGCAGACCTTCCACCTGGTTGGATCAACGGGGTTCTGCCCCTACTCATGCTTCAAGCCGCCGAACAGCTGCCCGACCTGACTGCAGCGCAGGCTGCCGACCTCGTGGTGGACACGCTCCTCCGGGGCCTGGGAGCCGCCCACCCCAACGCAGCGTGAGGTCCAGCCCGACCTTCGCTCCAGTTCTACTCACCATTGGCTCGCAAGATGGGCGGCCCTCCAGGATACGAGGCGTTACGCCGCAATCCCTCGCTGAACGGTCGTTACCGGTTCAGATGCTTGCGACAACCCCGGCCGGTGGGATCCGGCATTTACACAGAAAGCCCCCATATGGAGACTCGTCTGGGTTGCGTACCACCCATTACGAGGGGTCCCGGTCCCTGTCTGGCGGTGTCTGGAGGCGCCCCAACCCATTTGAGCGGGTCTTGCCCAATTGGCCGCCGCGTCGTACCTGGTCGTACTGCGCGGTCTTATGGGATGACTATGGGATGAAGCCGGTTGGCGAGAGGCCTCGGTCTGTTGATCTGTGCCCCGCTCCGAGGTCGTTCCTATCCCACCGAGCGTGCCGAGGAGGGTGTGTTGAAAGAGGTCGTCATACTTAAGTCCGTAGCTCATCAGGCGGTCGAGACCGACGTGGGAAGCCAGACGAGCCCCCGGCCACCAGAGGTAGCGGTCGGTGTTGTCACCAGCATCGAAGGCTCAGGGCTATCAAGCGGGTCTGGCCGGCACAGCCGCGTATTAGCGAGGGCTGTTGCGCGTAGCTACGACTTCTGACCCTCCGGCCAGCAGCCTGGCCAACGCTTTGTTGATTGATCCGGCCGCGTCTAGTTCGGGCGAGTTATGTGCGGACCAGTCTGATGGCGTGGGCGGACGCCGGGGCAGGCGTACTGGCCAACGGGATTGAGAGCACCATGGCCGTCACGTCAGGATCGTGCGACGACGCTCCCGTTGTTACACGAAGCGCCGGACGAAAGCCAAGGCGAGGTTCGCCACTTCGCGCCAGCCGCTGTCGATCGTGAGGGCGTGGCCCCGTCCTGGTACTTCGACGAACTCGGTGATACCAGGGTTCTTGAGCTGCTTCTTGTAGGCCGCCTGGGAGATGGCCCGGGGGGCGATGTTGTCCTTTTCGCCCGAAACCAGCAACAGCGGGCCGCGATCGGGACATTGCGTGTCCACCTTGGCCTCGGACCACGGGTTGAGATTCGCCGCGGCGGCCTGGAAGAGGGGTACCCCAGAAGCGGGCACGACGAAGGTGTCGTATAGCTGGCGGGCCTCCTCATCGCTGACCGCGTTGGCGAATGCGTAGCGAAACTGGTCGTAGGTGAGCGGCACGGCGCGATGCCTGTTGGCCGGGTTGCCCAACACCGGCCTGGCCGACCGCAACGAAGAGATGGGCAGCGGGAGCACGCCACGGAAGGGGGCGGCGTCGATGGCGACCGAGGCCGCCGACAGCCCCCGACCGGCCACGATCTGGGTCAGCAAACCGCCGAAGGAGTGGCCGATCACCGCCGGCTTCTTCTCCAAGCCGCCGATGACCTCGCCGTAGTGGTCGGCTACCTGACCGACGGTCTTGCCGGCGAACACCTCCGGCTGATCGTTGCCCTCCTCGACGGTGTCGGGGTCATCGGGCCAGCCGGCCAGAACCGGGGCGTAACCGGCCTCGTCGAAGACCACCCCCCACCGGTCCCAGCTGCTGGCCAGAAGCCACAGGCCGTGGATGAACACCACGGGCGTCCGCCCCGAGGCGTTGGCCTGGGCAATCTGGTCGCTCGTGTGCTCGTCAATCGTCGACATGATCGGCTTCCTTTTCTCGGTACCTTGTTGGGTCGAGTCTGGCGAACGAGACGGCCGATGTCACTGTGCAGCGACGACCGGTTTTCGGCTCTCTATTGTGCACATGCACAACGACTAGCCGGATGAGGGCTGGCTAGGGTGAGCGCATGAGTGGCTCGGATCGTGACGCAGCACAAAGGAATGAGCAGGTGGAGTCGATCGCCCGGCGGCTGCTGACACGCAGTGACGAACTCGCCGACCAGATGACCGCCGCCATCAAGGCGGCCGTCCCGCTCTACCGAAGCGGTGTCGTCGACGATGACACCCTGCGGGCCACCAGCTTGGTCCATCTCCAAGCCATCCTGGGAAGCCTCGGCCGAAACCCGGCCACGACCTCCCCCGAATCAAGAGAGAACGGACGGCAACGAGCGGCGGCGGGTGTCCCCCTTGCCGCCATCTTGGAGGCCTACCGGGTCGCCGCCCGGTTCATGTGGGAACAAGTGGCCGACACTGCTCGGAGTGTGGGCGCCGGTACCGAGATCGTGCTGCAAGCCGGTTCTGAAATGTGGCAGGTCCTCGACACCTATAGCCAGGAGCTGGCCGCGGTTACCGAGAAGAAGCGGCCGCTCAGGCCCTCTCCGCTGAGCAACAACGCTCGGCGCTGTTCCAGGCCCTCTTCGAAGGTCATCTGGCCGCGACCAACCCATGGGAAGCCGCCGAACTCCTCCGGCTTCCGCCCAACGGACCGCTCGTCGTGGTCGCCGCCGAGGTTCCCGCCATCGGCCGACATGCCCTCTCACGAGGTGAGCAAGCCCTGCGCGATGTCGGGTTGACCTCTGCCTGGCGGCTGCTGCCCGACGTCGAGATCGGTGTAGTCTCCCTCCCCGGACCGGCCGCCCAACTCGACCGACTCGCCGACGCCCTCTCGGCTTGTGCGACTGGACGCGTGGGGGTCAGCCCTCCCTACAGCGACCTGCGCGCCACTCCCCAAGCCCTCACCCTGGCCCGTATCGCTCTCACCAGCACGCTCCCCCATGGTGGCATCACGCTCTTCGACCGGGATCTGCTTGCTGCCGCCGCGGTCGGCGCCCCCGAGGTGATGAACCACCTCGCCCAGACCACTCTGGCCGGACTCGCCGGGCTCCCCGACAAAGAGAGAGCCGTCCTTCTTGAAACTTTGGAGGCCTGGCTCGACCACCACGGCTCCGCTCAGGCAGCCGCCGAACAGCTCTACGTCCACCGCAATACCATCCACCACCGCCTTCGCAAACTCGAACAACACACCGGCCAAGATCTCGCCAACCCCCGGTCGGCCGCCCTACTTACCCTCGCATTCGAGATCGAACGACGCCGACGACATGATTCAGCAGAAGACAGCATTTGATCTACCTGGGCGAACCACCCCTCGACCAGGTAGATGAATACCGACGCCGCACTTCCGAACTCCGAGCTCCCCGGCTGACATCCGGTCTAGTGCTAGGGATCGGCTCTGTAGTACATCGGAAACTGTTCTGCCGATGCTGCCCCTGGATTCGTCACAGTCATCCGTCACCGACATACCCTCACTAGAGATCCGCATCCTTTTCGACGTGTCGGCCGATAGCATTCTTCAGGCGCTCC